>NZ_JBWXUO010000017.1:0-8781 GCF_056711485.1 Acinetobacter sp. N1-1
CTGTATTGGCTCTGTTTAATTCCTCGTTCTGTTCGCTGTAAGCTTGATTCTGATTGGTCAAGGCTTCGATCTGCTCGCTCTGTTTTTGATTGATTTCTCTTAGCTCGTTCAAGTGCTGTTCTAACAAGTTCAAAGTGTCGTTGTAGTGATTCATGAAGTCGTTGTTCATCTGTTTGTCCTACTTCTCTAGTTTGAGTAGCATTTGGTCGTTGGTATTCTCGAATGCGTCCGCTTTCTTGCTGTTTCTCGCTATGATCAAGATAGATTTCTTGTCCTGTGTTTCTACTATTTTGACTTTGTGTAAAGCCTGTCTCTCTAAGGGGGTTTGTTCGATCCTGAGATTGATTTCGTATAGTTCCTGCTTCTTCTCTTTGATCTGATAGCCGAGCCATGCTGTTATCCCTAGAAAAATCAGGAATAGCGTCACCAGTACGCCCAAAACTACGCCCTTGAGTGTATTCAAATGCAAAGCTTTTTTGATGTTCGGCTGTTGGTCTTTGATGGTCTGTAGGTTTTCTTCTAAAGTGTTCTCGGTTTGCTTCAAACTTTTTTGTAGTAAGGCGTTGTAACTTGCCATGTGCTGTTTGGTAACGTTCTCGGCTTGTATCTTGATATTCCTGTCCTGCTCGGCTGTGTTCTTGTGCAAATTGTTGATCAAATTGTCGATTTTCATAAATGATGCCTTCTAATCGTATGTTTCTTCTGCCGTCAGGGTTTTTAATGCTGATTGATCTGTCTGTTTGCCGTGCGATTTCAAAGCCTGCATGTTCTAGAGTATGAATAACGTCTTTTTGGTTTTGTATTGCGCCTGTGCTGATTTGCTCGGCTATGGCTGTGCCAATTTGCTGTTTTATGTCTTTGATGGTCTTAGGTAAATTTTGGCTATTTAGGGTCTTAATGGCTTGGGCTTTGTCAGGGGCGTGTGGGTCTGTCAGTCCATATTCATAGTTTACGGTTTGTTTCCAGTTCTCAACTAGTGGGCGGTCTGCTTGGTCATAATAGGGCTGTAATCGCTTGCCTGTGCTGAGTTCTACATTTGGTATGACAAAGTTGAGTTCTAAGCGGTCTTTATCGGTGTGTTCTACCCATGTGATGTCGTACTGGTCTTTGTCTAGCCCTGCAAGGAGGTTTTCTTCAAAGCTTTGCATGATGTCTTGTTTTTGTTGGGTCGTTAGGTTTTTTTCTTCAAAGGAAAGTACGCCTACAGTATAGCGGTTGGTAAATTCAAGATTATCGGCAATGCGTTGGGTTAGTTCAGGGTCGCCACTAAGTAGATATGCTCCTTCCCGATCTCGATCTTTACCCAGCAGGTAGTCAATTGTTGCTCCTGCACTACCACCGCCCCTATTGGCAAGAAATTTAACGATCATAGTTATCTAATATCCGTTGCAGTTGGTTTCTAATGCTTGCGAGTTCTGCAAATGCTCTGATTTTTTCAACATCTGAAACTACTGTGTTTACTTGTCGGGCAATTTGATTCAGGTTGCCACCTATTCGCCCTAGTCCTGCAAGTAGCTGAGGATCTGCAACTTTGTATTTACGCTGTTTATTCGGTTTTTTTTCTAAGCATGTGTTTCTAATCCATGTCGCCAGTTCCGCCCCTTCCATGCGTTCAAGTAGTGCCTGATGTTCTTCTTCGGTCAGGCGTATTTTGATTTCTTTTTGTCTTTTAATAACTGGTTTCTTCGTCATGACTAGATCCAATTCGTGGATTGGGTCGGCTTTTTATGAGGGACCGGCTAGCTGAAAGCTGGCCATGTTCCCGATGTAAAAAGTCGAAATGAGGGTTAAGGGATTCTTCCCTTACAAGGCATATTAGGGTAACTCTAGCGAAAACTTTAGTTTTTGTATAGAGTACCCTATATGTGTCCTTGCCCTTTTTTTAATAAAAAAATTATCAATCATAATAATCTAAAAATGACAGATCAAAAAATTAATTGGAAATATGGTATACTGTAAAACTAATATCTAATAGAAAGGAGACTTAAAATGAATAAATCAAAAGAGCTTCAAAAACTAGCAGAGGATATTATAGAGAAATCAAATAAAATCTCTGTAGACTTAGGAACTAAATTACTAGGAAAAGAGTTAAATACAGATAAGAGCAATAAGAACAACTCAAAAGAAAGTATTCTCAAAAAGTGGAATAAATAAGGGGAAAAAAGCTGTTATCTGATTTAGGCTCACTTTATACACCTAAAAGGCAAAATAAATATTATGGCTAGTAAGCAAATTAAAAAAGTTAGCTTTTGGGATATTAGAGATACTCTAGCAAGTTATATACACCATCATGATATTGGGCATGAATATACTAAAAGTGAATTATCAAAGTTATTACTAGAAAATGGATTAGTAAGTAATAAAAAACTAGCTAATCAAGCTTTCTCAAGTTTATTTTCTTCATTCTGTGAAGAAAGTAGACCCCTTTTATTATTCTCAAAAGATAAAAGGATTATTAGAACTGAACAAGTTCCAACCTATTCTGATTAAGTCTTTAACCATTTTTGAATTGTTGGATTACTAATATTTAGCATTTTAGAAATATTACGAATACTTAAACCTTTTTTTCTTAGCTCTAATGCTTTTTTTCTCAAAGGTTCATATTGTTCTGAACGTGTCTTTCCTCCTTTAATCCCCCCTAGTCGCCCTTTTCGGCTTTGGCGATCTATAAACTCTTGATAGCAATATGCATCATTCTTCCAACAATACGTTGCAATACTCTTGGCAGTCGCTTTGACTTCTGAGTATGGCAATGGCTCTAAAAACGCATTATTAGCCTCTTGACAGCATTTTAATACTTCAGCATACCAATTATCATAGATACTTCCTCGATGCTCTCTAATCGCCTTATATGCCCATTTACGCAAGGTATTAAATAGGGTGCAGTTACGTCCAAGTCCTAATTGCTCTTGTTTCTTTGTTAATTTCTTCGGTAAATCGACAAAATCAGCTAAATAATCGAGGGTATAAGCTTGTTCGCTCCAGAACTCAATTCGCCAGTCTTGATGGAAAGGATTTTTAGTAATCAGGTGGCTATAACCAACGTCCGCACCAAGCTTGTTGGCAAGTCCTGCTTGGACTTTTGAGGCATAGGCTATTGCCTTTTGACTACCAAACTCACTGGTACATAGCGGAATTTCTAGTTTATAGCAGATATGAGCATGTCCATTTTTGGGATTTTGAGCAGTCCAATAAGGAGTTGGAAGGTTCTCATCATGCCAAGCCATGACAGCTTCTGGACGATCTAAGTCAAAAAAGAAATAGTGCAACATGCAAGGTTGATTGCCTTGTATGTACTGCATTTTGATTGCCGTTGTTTTTGGTCTTATTTTTAATCCGTACAATAATTCATCTGAACAGTACGGTTTATGTGCGAGATTGTTAAAAAAATCGCTTAATTGAATGTTTTTCACGTTTTGCAACGTCCTATTGGTTGCAAATGCTCAAAACATCAGTAAAATACTAGTATCGAATTAGCGTTTACTGATGCTTTAAGTATTTGTTAAACAATGAGAAAAAAGTAAGCCTGCCAGCTTACTTTTTTTTCGCCTTTAAGAAATCTAACACAGTTTAAAATGTTTTAAAAGTATTTGATTTTCCTAACAAATATATATTAGTTTCTAATTATCATTTAAATCTAAATGTAGCTTAATTGCATCTTCAACAGCGATTAAATCAGCTACGGAAAGTGCATCTAGTTTGTTTGATAATCTCTTTTTATCTGCTGCCATAATCTGATCAGCCATTGCTTTCGCACTCTTTCCTGCAACTGTAACGACAGCTTCAGCAGGGTAAACTCGCCCTGTGTTGCTTGTTAGAGGGACAACAACCACTCGTGCAACGTGTTTATTAGCAAGGTTGTTACTCACAATCACAGCAGGGCGTTTTTTTCTAATTTCTGAACCGACAGAAGGGTCAAACTCTACCCACCAAACTTCACCCCTCTGCATGAGCAATATCCTCGCTCAACGCATTACACCACTCTAGAGCTTCACTCTCTCTTTCTTCATCAGATGCCATTGCCATATAGCCTTCTTCTACACTACGCATTGAATTTTTTGCATAGTCAAAAGACAAGGGAACCGTTTTTGTTTCAGCTACTTGCTTTAAGAACAATTTAAATGCCAGTGCAGCACTGAGTCCGTAACCTTCCAATACTGGAAAGGCTTGATCTCTAAGTTCAGTATCAAGTCTGATATTAAAATTTGTCGTTGCCATAGGATTACCTATTTTACAATTAAATTACTTTTATAAAGCAAATGTACGCTTAATTATATAAATTGTCTAGCGCTCCATACCTCGACTTATCGTTTTTGTTTTTTCTATTTTTACGTGTTGAGCAAGGTATTGATTTGATCTCGTAATTGCTTGTTGAGATTGTTCAACACTGTATTGGCTCTGTTTAATTCCTCGTTCTGTTCGCTGTAAGCTTGATTCTGATTGGTCAAGGCTTCGATCTGCTCGCTCTGTTTTTGATTGATTTCTCTTAGCTCGTTCAAGTGCTGTTCTAACAAGTTCAAAGTGTCGTTGTAGTGATTCATGAAGTCGTTGTTCATCTGTTTGTCCTACTTCTCTAGTTTGAGTAGCATTTGGTCGTTGGTATTCTCGAATGCGTCCGCTTTCTTGCTGTTTCTCGCTATGATCAAGATAGATTTCTTGTCCTGTGTTTCTACTATTTTGACTTTGTGTAAAGCCTGTCTCTCTAAGGGGGTTTGTTCGATCCTGAGATTGATTTCGTATAGTTCCTGCTTCTTCTCTTTGATCTGATAGCCGAGCCATGCTGTTATCCCTAGAAAAATCAGGAATAGCGTCACCAGTACGCCCAAAACTACGCCCTTGAGTGTATTCAAATGCAAAGCTTTTTTGATGTTCGGCTGTTGGTCTTTGATGGTCTGTAGGTTTTCTTCTAAAGTGTTCTCGGTTTGCTTCAAACTTTTTTGTAGTAAGGCGTTGTAACTTGCCATGTGCTGTTTGGTAACGTTCTCGGCTTGTATCTTGATATTCCTGTCCTGCTCGGCTGTGTTCTTGTGCAAATTGTTGATCAAATTGTCGATTTTCATAAATGATGCCTTCTAATCGTATGTTTCTTCTGCCGTCAGGGTTTTTAATGCTGATTGATCTGTCTGTTTGCCGTGCGATTTCAAAGCCTGCATGTTCTAGAGTATGAATAACGTCTTTTTGGTTTTGTATTGCGCCTGTGCTGATTTGCTCGGCTATGGCTGTGCCAATTTGCTGTTTTATGTCTTTGATGGTCTTAGGTAAATTTTGGCTATTTAGGGTCTTAATGGCTTGGGCTTTGTCAGGGGCGTGTGGGTCTGTCAGTCCATATTCATAGTTTACGGTTTGTTTCCAGTTCTCAACTAGTGGGCGGTCTGCTTGGTCATAATAGGGCTGTAATCGCTTGCCTGTGCTGAGTTCTACATTTGGTATGACAAAGTTGAGTTCTAAGCGGTCTTTATCGGTGTGTTCTACCCATGTGATGTCGTACTGGTCTTTGTCTAGCCCTGCAAGGAGGTTTTCTTCAAAGCTTTGCATGATGTCTTGTTTTTGTTGGGTCGTTAGGTTTTTTTCTTCAAAGGAAAGTACGCCTACAGTATAGCGGTTGGTAAATTCAAGATTATCGGCAATGCGTTGGGTTAGTTCAGGGTCGCCACTAAGTAGATATGCTCCTTCCCGATCTCGATCTTTACCCAGCAGGTAGTCAATTGTTGCTCCTGCACTACCACCGCCCCTATTGGCAAGAAATTTAACGATCATAGTTATCTAATATCCGTTGCAGTTGGTTTCTAATGCTTGCGAGTTCTGCAAATGCTCTGATTTTTTCAACATCTGAAACTACTGTGTTTACTTGTCGGGCAATTTGATTCAGGTTGCCACCTATTCGCCCTAGTCCTGCAAGTAGCTGAGGATCTGCAACTTTGTATTTACGCTGTTTATTCGGTTTTTTTTCTAAGCATGTGTTTCTAATCCATGTCGCCAGTTCCGCCCCTTCCATGCGTTCAAGTAGTGCCTGATGTTCTTCTTCGGTCAGGCGTATTTTGATTTCTTTTTGTCTTTTAATAACTGGTTTCTTCGTCATGACTAGATCCAATTCGTGGATTGGGTCGGCTTTTTATGAGGGACCGGCTAGCTGAAAGCTGGCCATGTTCCCGATGTAAAAAGTCGAAATGAGGGTTAAGGGATTCTTCCCTTACAAGGCATATTAGGGTAACTCTAGCGAAAACTTTAGTTTTTGTATAGAGTACCCTATATGTGTCCTTGCCCTTTTTTTAATAAAAAAATTATCAATCATAATAATCTAAAAATGACAGATCAAAAAATTAATTGGAAATATGGTATACTGTAAAACTAATATCTAATAGAAAGGAGACTTAAAATGAATAAATCAAAAGAGCTTCAAAAACTAGCAGAGGATATTATAGAGAAATCAAATAAAATCTCTGTAGACTTAGGAACTAAATTACTAGGAAAAGAGTTAAATACAGATAAGAGCAATAAGAACAACTCAAAAGAAAGTATTCTCAAAAAGTGGAATAAATAAGGGGAAAAAAGCTGTTATCTGATTTAGGCTCACTTTATACACCTAAAAGGCAAAATAAATATTATGGCTAGTAAGCAAATTAAAAAAGTTAGCTTTTGGGATATTAGAGATACTCTAGCAAGTTATATACACCATCATGATATTGGGCATGAATATACTAAAAGTGAATTATCAAAGTTATTACTAGAAAATGGATTAGTAAGTAATAAAAAACTAGCTAATCAAGCTTTCTCAAGTTTATTTTCTTCATTCTGTGAAGAAAGTAGACCCCTTTTATTATTCTCAAAAGATAAAAGGATTATTAGAACTGAACAAGTTCCAACCTATTCTGATTAAGTCTTTAACCATTTTTGAATTGTTGGATTACTAATATTTAGCATTTTAGAAATATTACGAATACTTAAACCTTTTTTTCTTAGCTCTAATGCTTTTTTTCTCAAAGGTTCATATTGTTCTGAACGTGTCTTTCCTCCTTTAATCCCCCCTAGTCGCCCTTTTCGGCTTTGGCGATCTATAAACTCTTGATAGCAATATGCATCATTCTTCCAACAATACGTTGCAATACTCTTGGCAGTCGCTTTGACTTCTGAGTATGGCAATGGCTCTAAAAACGCATTATTAGCCTCTTGACAGCATTTTAATACTTCAGCATACCAATTATCATAGATACTTCCTCGATGCTCTCTAATCGCCTTATATGCCCATTTACGCAAGGTATTAAATAGGGTGCAGTTACGTCCAAGTCCTAATTGCTCTTGTTTCTTTGTTAATTTCTTCGGTAAATCGACAAAATCAGCTAAATAATCGAGGGTATAAGCTTGTTCGCTCCAGAACTCAATTCGCCAGTCTTGATGGAAAGGATTTTTAGTAATCAGGTGGCTATAACCAACGTCCGCACCAAGCTTGTTGGCAAGTCCTGCTTGGACTTTTGAGGCATAGGCTATTGCCTTTTGACTACCAAACTCACTGGTACATAGCGGAATTTCTAGTTTATAGCAGATATGAGCATGTCCATTTTTGGGATTTTGAGCAGTCCAATAAGGAGTTGGAAGGTTCTCATCATGCCAAGCCATGACAGCTTCTGGACGATCTAAGTCAAAAAAGAAATAGTGCAACATGCAAGGTTGATTGCCTTGTATGTACTGCATTTTGATTGCCGTTGTTTTTGGTCTTATTTTTAATCCGTACAATAATTCATCTGAACAGTACGGTTTATGTGCGAGATTGTTAAAAAAATCGCTTAATTGAATGTTTTTCACGTTTTGCAACGTCCTATTGGTTGCAAATGCTCAAAACATCAGTAAAATACTAGTATCGAATTAGCGTTTACTGATGCTTTAAGTATTTGTTAAACAATGAGAAAAAAGTAAGCCTGCCAGCTTACTTTTTTTTCGCCTTTAAGAAATCTAACACAGTTTAAAATGTTTTAAAAGTATTTGATTTTCCTAACAAATATATATTAGTTTCTAATTATCATTTAAATCTAAATGTAGCTTAATTGCATCTTCAACAGCGATTAAATCAGCTACGGAAAGTGCATCTAGTTTGTTTGATAATCTCTTTTTATCTGCTGCCATAATCTGATCAGCCATTGCTTTCGCACTCTTTCCTGCAACTGTAACGACAGCTTCAGCAGGGTAAACTCGCCCTGTGTTGCTTGTTAGAGGGACAACAACCACTCGTGCAACGTGTTTATTAGCAAGGTTGTTACTCACAATCACAGCAGGGCGTTTTTTTCTAATTTCTGAACCGACAGAAGGGTCAAACTCTACCCACCAAACTTCACCCCTCTGCATGAGCAATATCCTCGCTCAACGCATTACACCACTCTAGAGCTTCACTCTCTCTTTCTTCATCAGATGCCATTGCCATATAGCCTTCTTCTACACTACGCATTGAATTTTTTGCATAGTCAAAAGACAAGGGAACCGTTTTTGTTTCAGCTACTTGCTTTAAGAACAATTTAAATGCCAGTGCAGCACTGAGTCCGTAACCTTCCAATACTGGAAAGGCTTGATCTCTAAGTTCAGTATCAAGTCTGATATTAAAATTTGTCGTTGCCATAGGATTACCTATTTTACAATTAAATTACTTTTATAAAGCAAATGTACGCTTAATTATATAAATTGTCTAGCGCTCCATACCTCGACTTATCGTTTTTGTTTTTTCTATTTTTACGTGTTGAGCAAGGTATTGATTTGATCTCGTAATTGCTTGTTGAGATTGTTCAACACTGTATT
>NZ_JBWXUO010000003.1:0-8908 GCF_056711485.1 Acinetobacter sp. N1-1
TCGGTTAAAAAATATCAAGAATGTAGTTAGTGTAAATTAAGAATGGAAGGTATACCTTCCATTCTTAATTTTATCGTGACTATGAGAAATCAGGTCTAGCCCATCTTTTACTGTTATGCCAATTTATAATATCTATTGTAGAATCAGTTTCTAAAAACTCATTTCCATCTTCTAAAGCATCTTCATTTAGAAAATATAAATTATCTTCTAAGTCAGTTGAGAACTGTTTAACTAATTCAGCTATAGAGTCAGCAACTAAAATTCCAACATCATAATCATGATCAATAAAAATAATTTGTCCTAACTTTCCTTTCTCAGTAGGATCCAAATCTAAATACAACCCCGTTCTTCCACCATCGTGAGCAAAAACAATCCACTTTTGATTATGTGAATTATGGGAGTTAATCTCAGGATCTGCATAATCAAGTGAAAATTGCTGGTTCTCTAAATCGATATCTCTTTTATTTTCTATATCTTTTAACGACAAGAACTCCATTCCTTGAAACAGACTACCTAAATTTTCGGTATCATTCATGCCATTATGCCAAAGATATAAATCTTTAAAATCTTGAGGTAGCTCCAAATTAGTTTCTTTTTCAAAATTATCTAAATCTAAAACTACTACAGGAGAATTTAATGATTGACCTATAATTCTTTTTGCATGCTTATGTAACCATAGCTCTATAAATTTTAAATTTTTTTTCATTATTTAGACGACCTAAATTAATTTAATATCAATACCTTAAATACAAATACTACTTTGTATTCTAGAATAATCAATCCTTAAGGGTGATTTAATTTCATCAACACGTCTATTCAAATACTCTATTTTTTAATTTAAGTGCTTTTTTATTCGAATAATGAAGAAACAATACTTAAAAATGCTGCAACAGTGTCTAAAAATGAAGAAACAAAATGACTTTATGTTGAAACAATCAAACTTTATGCTGCAACAATTCAGCAAATATTGAGAAACAGCATCAAAAATGATGTAACAAAACCGAGTTTATGCTGAAACAATGCAAGGAATCACTAAAAACGCAATAAAAAAATGTTGAAACAGTTTTTATTTTCATATTTTTCTAGGGATTGTTTGATCCATCTCAATGACTTTTTATTTCTATATATCTATTTGATTATATTTACTTTTAACTCTATTCAACACTCGGATTTATGCGCTTTTCGGGGTCGAGGGGAAGCTCCCCTCGCTCATGGAATAATTTAAATAAAATTTATTTTTTTAAATTGTGTAGTGAGTACTCTTTTGGGGCTCCCAAAGATCGAGCGGCCTGTTATGGTGATCTCTTCGATGATTCTTTATTGGAGGGTTCGATGAGTTTCTTAATTTTTAGAACAAAGAAGTTGAAGTCTTTCGGTGAAATCTCAGGTTCCCTTTCTCACAATTATCGCACACGAGAAACTCTGAATGCCAATCCTCAAGAAACACCAAAAAATGAGCATTCTCATCAATCAGCAGACGAAGTGTTATCTGGAATCAAAGATCGTATCCCGCAAAAGGTGCGTAAGAATGGTGTCTTATGTATTGAAACGTTAATGACAGCTTCTCCGGAATGGCAAGGTTGGCATGATCCGAGTAAAGAAGCAGCATTATTTGAGAAGTCTAAAGCGTGGTTGATTGAAAAGTTTGGTGCAGAGAATGTGATCGCAACCAGTATTCACCGGGATGAGACAACACCGCATCTCGTAGCCTATATTGTGCCATTAGATCTTCAGACCAATAAACTAAATGCGAGAAGGTGGTTAGGCGGACGTACAAAGCTATCTCAATTGCAAACAGATTATCATCAAGCCGTCACCCAACATGATCAATATTTTGGCTTAAGACGAGGAATTGTGGGTTCAAAAGCTAAGCATACAACCATTCAGCAGTTTTATTCTCAGATCCAAGAACCTGTCTTACCGAATCAAGCATTTGAGCATGTACAAACACAGATTCAGCCGATTTCTACACCCATACCAGCCAAACCGTTAGACAGTCAGCTCATTGAACCAGCGTGGATAGCATCTGTAATTTATAAAGATGTGGCTTCACAGGTAGATGAAATCCATGCCCAATATCAACAAGCAATGCAAGATATGCAAAATGCTTATGCGCATCAATTGAAAGTCGCCCGTATAGAAGTAGATAAAGAACGAGAGGCGCATCATCGTGCAATTCGAGTAATTGAAGATGAAAAGTTAAAAGTTGAAGCGTTACAAAAAGAGCTCAAGGTCTTTCGCGAGTATAAGAAGTTTTTCCCACAAGAATATGCCCAGCTTGAGGTGCATATCCAACTTAAATTACAAGAACATCAAAAAGCATTAGATCACCAACATAGTTCTTCTGCAAAGTCTGGTCTCATGCATCAAAAGCAATTAAAAAAGACAGAGGATCAACGTATAGCGTCTGTCAGACAACGCTTTGAACATAATATTGAACACGCGAATAATCTCGCTGAAAAGGAAGTCTATACACAGAATTATGACAACTGGCAAAACAGTCAATCATCAGATGTAAAGCAAGCGTTTAAAGATATCTCTGAAACGTATAAAAGTACTCCTTTTTACGTGCTGCTTAAACAATTGGTTGACAACCATTGTCATGAAGCTTTCTTAGATGAACAAACCGAGGCACTACAAACCTTTAAACCTGAACAAGTATTTGCACGAGTTCGTGATCACGTTGCTGAGAATATCCAGATGTGTCGTCTTGCAGAACAGTATTTATATCAAAGGCAGTTTGAATTACCGCCTGAACGTACAGAATTAAATAAAAAGATAGAGATCTTACGCAACTGCGTTATTCAAACTGAAGAGATGCTCAGAGAAAAGAGCTTTGCTCAAGATGTCGAACGCAAAGAAAGACAAATGAGAAATGAAGCCTATGTACAAAAGGTTGTACCAACACTTAGAAAACCTCCTCAACCGAAAATATCTCATGATCAAGGCCATCAATATCAAGGACTAGAAATTGACTAAAATAAGGCAAAAAATAAGTTAAAAGTCCGATTATTGATTTAAAAATAAGTTATTTTAGCGATAAAAAATGATTATATGGTTATTAATTCATCAGAACGATCTGTATGAATTTAGAGCTAAAAACGCTGACAAATTGAATAAATATTAATCTAATATCGCCTAAAAACATGATCTTAATCACACAAAATATGTTTTTATATAATTTTATTAAGCGTTTTTAGTTATATATATAAAGTCTTTTTAAATATGAATCTCATCAACGATACTGAATTCAGTCAAGTGATTTGGCTCACCCTCTAGCGATATTTTAGTTTTTATATGCTCAACCAGTCTTTTGGTTGGGCATTTTTTTATGGAGAAATAGACAGATCAGTCTACTAAAGAAATGAATCAATTAAATCTGTTATCAGCAGATAAAACTAAATCAATAAATTAATATATCTTAAAACGCACTCATTTGCGTTCTAAGCAACGAAAAATAAAAATATATAGATAGACATATAAAAATAGAAATAAGCACCTTAGTGAGCCTTAGAATGAAAATTAGACCTATCTTGTAGTATCAATCCATACCAAATATCAAATTAAGTTAAAAATACAGTATCTGATTTCATGAAAATATTCATATTCTTGAATACAGATTTTTTATAAAAAAATAGCTTTAAAAAAAGAAAAAAAGGTTTTTATTGTTTTTAAATGCTTTTAAAAGCTTTTAGACAGGCTGTAATCCTTTAGTATCAATGCTTTCAAGATCTATAAAACGAGGTTTACCTTGCATTAAAACGAGGTTTACCTTGCATTAAAACGAGGTTTACCTTGCATTAAAACGAGGTTTACCTTGCATTAAACGAGTTTGTATTATAACCTCGTTTTATTCTAAAAATATAACTACTTTCGATGTATGAAAAAAGAAATTATTGTTAAAGATAATGCATTGATTAATGCAAGCTATAATCTTGATTTAGTCGAGCAAAGATTAATTCTTTTAGCTATTGTTGAGGCAAGAGAAAGTGGTAAAGGGATTAATGCAAATGATCCTCTTAAAGTACATGCTGAAAGTTATATTAATCAATTTAACGTACATAGGAATACTGCTTATCAATCACTAAAAGATGCTTGCGAAGATCTTTTTGTAAGACAATTCAGCTACCAAAGCCTTAGTGAAAAGGGGAATGTAATAAACCATAAATCAAGGTGGGTCAGTGAAGTAGCTTATGTTGATAATGAAGCAGTTGTAAGATTAATATTTTCTCCAGTTATTGTCCCTCTAATTACAAGGTTAGAAGAACAGTTTACAAAATATGAAATGCAACAAATTAGTAATTTAACAAGTGCTTATGCTGTTAGGTTGTATGAAATATTAATTGCATGGCGTAGTACGGGACAAACTTCACTAATATTACTAAATGACTTTAGAAGAAAAATTGGAGTATTAGATACTGAATATAAAAGAATGTATGACTTTAAAAAATATGTATTGGATATCGCGATAAAACAGGTAAATCAGCACACTGATATTATAGTAGCTGTTGAACAACATAAAACTGGTAGATCAATCACAGGCTTTTCATTTTCTTTCAAACAGAAGCATACTGAGAATAAGTCATCAAATTTATATAAAAAACTTTCTTTAGAGTTATCAAGTTCACAGATTAAACTTTTTTCTAAAAAGCTTTCACAACTACCAGAAATGTCAAAGTACTCAGAAGGGACTGAAACTTACGATGAGTTTGCTGTCAGAATTTCTAAGATGCTGGAAGACTCTACGAAATTAAAGGAATTAACTCCTCTACTTAAAAAAGTTGGCTTTCAATAGTATGCCTTATTTGACATTGTTAAATTAACAGTAAAATATAACTAGAAATTAACACCTAATTAACACTATGAAAAAACTATCAGTTTCAGATTTAGCTAAGTTATATGGTATTTCTAGACAAGCTATATATGCTCATATAAATAAAGGAAATTTATCTAAAGGATCTGATGGTCTAATAGATTTCTCTGAGGCTTTGAGAGCATTTGGCGAACCTAAAAAACAGGAAAAAAATGTTAAACTTAGTCAATCAATTGATAGTAATACATTGACAGAAGTTGACACTCTCAAACGTCAAGTTGACATGTTAGAAAAACAGCTTAATCAAGCTATTTCTAGAGAAAGCCAATCATTTGAAAGAGAAATTTTTTATCAAGCGCAAATTGAGGCGATGCAACGTTTATTAGAAGCTCCTAAGCCTAGTAGTAACGAAGATACTCAGAAATCAAATACAAATGAGGTCAATACTTCAAGTTCTGAAGCTGAAGTAGATATGAGAAAAGAAGAAGGATCAGAGAATATTGAATCTATACAAATAGATAATTCAAAAGCTGAGAGAGTAGGTTTTTGGCGAAAAATTTTTAGGTCTAAAAATTAGATTTGTAATGCAATTTGCATTACAATAATTTCTTTAGCTGTGTATTAGGAAAAATTAATGGCTACAGTCAACTTTAGAGTTAATGAAGCTCTTAAAGAGAAGTCTTATTCTATCTTACGTGAACAGGGAATTGCGCCTACAGAGCTTTTTACAAATGTTTTGGAGTATATAGCTACAACTGGCAAAATTCCTGTACAAAAAGCTTTACTTTCAGAAGAAGATACCGAGTTATTAGCAATTGTTCGTAAACGTATTAATGATCCTAAAGAAATGTTTGAGGAATTTACTTTAGATGACTTATAAGCTTTTACGTCATAAGGACTTTACAGCTGAATGGGAAAAGCTTCCTAGTGCTATAAGAGATCAATTTAAGAAGAAATTAGCTAAGATAATAGAACAACCGCATATTCCAAAGAATATGCTTAAAGGTGATCTTGCAGGTTGCTATAAAATCAAATTATTAAAGGCAGGTGTCCGACTTGTTTATCAGGTCAAAGATGATCAGGTAGTTATTTTGCTAATTACTGTTGGGAAACGAGCTGATAGCGTAGTTTATAATGAAGCAAAAAGTCGGATTAATGATTAAAAATGGAAGCTTAAGCTTCCATTTTTTGTATTTCGCATAATCAATATTATGTTAATTTTAGGAAAACTAAGAAAACCTAATCGCAATATTCCCACGATTAATGAGAGCTCAGTTGTGTAGACCAATTGGTTGTACGATAAATTTTAGGTATGGGCTTATTCATTCTAAAATTATATTGCTGAAATGAGAGAGGAGATTTTACCAAAATCACATTATAAGACTAATATTGAAGATTTTTAAGAAGTGAATTAGATTCATTTCTCTGTCTGGAGTAGTTGTTTTAACTCCATTTCTAGCCATGTTTTTCATAGTAAAAGGTTTGATTTGATGGAAAAAAATAGAGGTGCTTCAGAAGTTGCATTTAAAGTTAATTCACTAATTCTTAATGAAGATGTTAGTCCCTTAACAGGAAAAATAATATGGGATAAATGGCATTCTCTCTGGAACTCATTTATTTTTTTGACTGCAACTATCTTAGCTCCTATCTATTTTACATGGCCTGCATTTTTTGTATTTTTATTAATCAGTGCCTTAACAGTTTGTATGGGGTATTCAGTTGGTTTTCATCGTAAACTCATTCATCGAAGTTTTAAATGCCCTAAATGGGTCGAATATTTTCTATTATGGATGGGAACAATCGGTGGTATAGGTGGTCCGCTTTGGACTATCAAAACTCATGATATACGAGATTGGGCTCAACGGCAGCCAAGTTGTCACGACTTCTTGGCACATCGACAAAGCATGCTAAAAGACGCATGGTACAACCTACACTGTAAATTTGTACTGGATAAACCACCTGAATTTAATCCTGGCAAAGAGATATTAAATGATAAGTTTATTCTTTTCCTTGAAAAAACCTGGATGTTACAGCAACTGCCAATAGCTTTAGCTTTATACATGTTGGGTGGCATACCATGGTTAATTTGGGGTATATGTGTCCGTGTTGCTGCATGCACAACGATGTATTGGTATATTTCATATTTAGCGCATACAAGTGGACCTCAAAGTTGGCTGGTTGATGGTGCGGGTGTTCAAGGTCACGACGTTCCCATAATGGCAATTCCAACATTTGGAGAAAGCTGGCACAACAACCATCATGCATTTCCTGCATCAGCTAAACATGGATTATATAAAGGTCAAATTGATATTGGATGGCATTTTATTAGATTATTAGAAGTTTTTGGACTTGCATGGGATATTCAAGTGCCAAGTAGGCTTCCTAAACGTGAAGGCATTACAGCAATTCGCGAGGATGCAAAGTACATTTATAAAAAAGATTAAGCAGCTACTGAACTTTCAAAAGAATTTAGAATAATTCTCTTGGCTGTACCCGTATAGTGGTAGTTATTATTGAATCTTTAGTACAAGATTACGGTTCTATCGCATTAAGGAAAGTTTGAGCGAATATTGAACTTTCTAAATATAATATACAAATACTTAGATAACTTGCTTCACTTAACATAATGGTAAGTTACACGGAAAGGGAGCTATTAGCTCCCTTTTGAGCATTTCGGATAAGCTGTATTATGTTAATTTTAGAGTTTCTAAAACTATCTTCTTAAGTAAGTTCTTCATTTTTCAAACTGATGTTAATCATTTTTTGATTTATACAAGAAGTTGAAGTTAATGCAGACCCATGTAGGTATCTACATAAAAAGGCATAATTTTTATTATGACTTATATTTTGTTAGGTTATATAGACTCTCAATCATATTCATTATTTTTTCCTGATTTTTGACAAAACTATTATCTTCAATATATTTTTTAATATCATTGAGAGTACATAGTCCATATTCTAATAACTTAATTTGCTGACTAATCATTTCTATTTTTAAATCAACTATCTGATTTGAAATAAGATTACACCTATCAGAGGGAGACTTTCTTTCAAGCTCAATTAACTGTTTAATTTCTTCCAGACTGAATCCTATTCCTTTCAAACATATAATTAATTTCACCGCTTTTTCATGTTTATCGCTATAATTTCTATAACCATTTGCTAGTCGATCAGGAATGAGTATCCTAATTTTTTCATAAAAACGTAGAGTGTCTAATGAAAGATCGTGCTTCTTAGAGAATTGACCAATATTCACCTTTATATCCTATCTTTTTATATCTAGTGGTACCCTTCAACATAATCTTTGAAGGACTTATTCATGATCTCAAACTTTACTTTTGTTGGATGAATAATCAAATAATTGAAAATAGGCACAAGTAATCCAATAAAATCCTCTTTATGAACTAATTGAGTTGTCTTGGCATCAATTTTAGTCAAAATGAACTGATGTCGACCATTAAATAATCCATTTATATAAAACTGACCCTCCCATTCTAAATGATAGTCATTGAGCTTTTTTACGATAGGGTTCATTCGAAATTTTACGTTCATATTTTCATCATACAAATTTACAGTAATTTTTTGGCCTATATGAGTAGGAAAATCATCAATACTAAATAAAGTATTCCACTCTGAATAAGATGAAGTACATGTAAATACATCCCAAACATATTTTACTGGTTTATTTATAATAACTTTTGTTTCTATACTTTTATGTCTGAATAAAAATATCAAAAAGATAAGAAGTGTAATGATCGCAAAAGTTAATTTCATGTGAGAACTGTCTTGATTACTAACTGAGACAATTATTCTAGGGTTAGAGTTTACTCTAGTCTCAAGACAAATTTGGCCATAACATGAAATGGATTGGATCTTATTCAAAATGCCACAATTTGACCTAAATTTTGAATATTAAAAATTAGTTTTCAACTTTTATTTCCAACTAGGAATGGCTTTTAACCCTATATTTAACATAATGGACATTACCCGAACTCTTTCTTAATTAATTATTGTTTATCAGTGCCTTAAATATTTTACATAATACGAAAAACACAAAAAAAACCGACTCGGAAATAAGTCGGCTTTTTTATGAGC
>NZ_JBWXUO010000002.1:0-717 GCF_056711485.1 Acinetobacter sp. N1-1
CATTGAATCTCGCTTTGCTCGATTCTCGGGGCAATTTTCTTTTTTATGTTGACGTAAAGTTAATTTTAAAAAAGCAAGGGTAAAAGCAAAATCAATTATGGATTCGCTTCACTCATAAAACTTTATACTCGCTATAGCTCGTCTAACATTCATTATAAGTATACATTGAACCTATTTTCACAGCCCAAAAGAGCAGTTTTTCAAGTAATCTAGACACAAACTATGGTAGGGTCGCTCGTAGACACTCGCTTGGTAAATATCAAACTGAATTAGATAAAATCCTATCAATTGTATTTGTCTTTATATTTTTTAATTTCGATGCTAGATAGTGGTTCACCATTACTTTTCCACATTGATAATCCTTCAATCACATCAAAAAATAAATCTCGCTGTTTAAACCTAATTTCCTGCTGTTCTTTAACTTCTTTAAATATTTTGGTCTTTTTAAGTTTTCCTTGAAATTTAATAGAACCCTTAATGAAATTCTTGATTTCTTCAGGTGTTTTTTGATGTATATCAATACAAAGTTCACTCATCAAAGATAAAACAACAGCTCCTATCTCGTATTTACGTCTATTTTCCTCATTACGCCTTTTTTGAGCTTCTGATATAGATTTCCCTGATTTCTTTAAAACATCGCGTCTACGCTCATTTTCAAGCCTTATACGATCATTTAAAACCGCCTTTTGGATCTTCATATAAGATTCTAATGCTCGA
>NZ_JBWXUO010000001.1:0-538 GCF_056711485.1 Acinetobacter sp. N1-1
TACGACAGTTGGTTAAGGAACAATTTCATGGAAAATAACTTATTTGATGATTTGGTTGCTTCTATCAAAGAGGCTGGAGCAATTAAACGTCAGGAAATAAAAGCAAGTCGTGTAATAAAGCTCGAATTACCTGATATTAAGCAAGTACGTGAAAAAACTGGCTTGAGTCAAAATGAATTCGCAGCACGCCTTCATATTAGCCCTCGCACACTGCAAAACTGGGAACAAGGAAGAAGATATCCAACAGGACCAGCCGCGACTTTAATTAGGATATTAGACTCTCATCCTAGTCTTATATAGAAAGGTAGAATGAGAGAAAAATCTTTCATTCTATTAAATTCGCATAATCAATATTATGTTAATTTTAGGAAAACTAAGAAAACCTAATCGCAATATTCCCACGATTAATGAGAGCTCAGTTGTGTAGACCAATTGGTTGTACGATAAATTTTAGGTATGGGCTTATTCATTCTAAAATTATATTGCTGAAATGAGAGAGGAGATTTTACCAAAATCACATTATAAGACTAATATTGAA
>NZ_JBWXUO010000010.1:0-579 GCF_056711485.1 Acinetobacter sp. N1-1
TGATATGGCTGAGTCCCTCAAAACTGAAGAAGATATTGTGATGTATCTCAATATGGTTCTTGAAGACAATGATCCTGCTGAATTGGCTCATGCACTAGGCGTTATTGCTAAAGCACGAGGAATGACTCAAATCGCCAATGACGCTGGTATTGGACGTGAAGCATTGTATAAAGCATTACGCCAGAACTCAGCACCTCGCTTTGATACAATTAATCGTGTAGTGAATGCCATTGGCCTAAAACTGACTATTCAAGCACCGTAAAATCATTAAAAACTAGGGCCACCATTGTCCCTAGTTTGCGTTTGTTGATAATTATGCTGCTGTTCTCTTTCTAATTTTCTTTGTTTATCAAGCTCAAGTTCATAGTACGGTTTATATAACTCATAGCGGTTTTCTGCACGTATACGATTAATTTCTGCGGTCATTTCTTGTTTTTGTTGGTATCTTTCTAAATCACTCGGTTGAGCATAGCGAATCGCTTTGTTCATCATCGGTACGTCCTGAAGGGCTGTTCCATATTTCTTGTTGTAGTCTTCATTAGATAAACAGCTCACAAAGCTAGGTACTTCAACCTTTAC
>NZ_JBWXUO010000023.1:0-849 GCF_056711485.1 Acinetobacter sp. N1-1
TTGCTCGACTGTGTTTTGATGATGTGCTCAAGATTGCAATAAAACATCGATTTAACTCAGTTGTTCGCTTTACGATACCCGGCATAATAGATCGATTTTAAAAAATAGAGTGCTCATATTTTGATAAAAGCCCACGAATATGATGAAACAGTCATCAATTATGTTGAAACAATCCCTACTTTATTCTGAAACAACTCGGGGTTTATGTTGAAACAATTTTCATTTGTGATGTAACAGCAATATATTTATGAGGAAACACGTTTTTTTAAAGCTGTTTCCTCATTTTTCTCAAAAATACGCTAATATTTTTTTATATTAATAATCAGTAATTTAAAAACCTCGTAGAGCGAAGTTGAAGTGTTTCTAAATAAGCTAAAATAACAGAGTTATTTTAGCTTATTTAGAAACACGGAAACGACTAAATATTTAAATAATTTGTTCTCACATTTATTTAAATATTCTCACGATCGCATATGCTAGTCTAGAGTGATCAGTTTTCTACCCTTTCAGTGTTCGAGAAAATTATGGCTCAACGTGGTCGTCCTGCAAAAATACTTTCATCATCTGATCTAAGTGAACTCCTTCTTTTTATCCGAAGTTTGCCTTTCAGAAAGAAGAATCAAGAAAATGCTTTAGATCTATTACAAAGAGCTGAACAAGATTTTGATGAAGCTGAAATGAAAATTCTGAAATCAGCAGATCGAGAAAAACTGCGCTTTCAACAGAGACAGGGATTACTAGAACAAATCAAACTCAAAGAGAAAAATCAGCAAAAGTTGCTTGAAAATGAAATTGAGATTTTAGCATTAGAAAAGAATAAACAAGAGCGAGAGGACTTTTTTCGGTTAG
>NZ_JBWXUO010000012.1:0-2334679 GCF_056711485.1 Acinetobacter sp. N1-1
TTATTTCTGCATAAAAAAAGCCTCCCTAATGGGAGGCTTTAGAATTAGATGCTGGCGATGACTTACTCTCACATGGGTAACCCCACACTACCATCAGCGCTAAGAGGTTTCACTTCTGAGTTCGGGAAGGGATCAGGTGGTTCACTCTCGCTATTGTCGCCAGCATAACTGTTATGGAGAACGGTTAGGTCTTATATTATTGCCTATGTTCAACCAAATTTGGCTTAACAGGTTATTCAATTGGTCTGTATTGTAACTAGGTTTATTACTAAATCAAGCTATTTGAAGAGAAATACAACTGTTTGGGTGTTGTATAGTCAAGCCTCACGAGCAATTAGTATTGGTCAGCTTCATGTATCACTACACTTCCACATCCAACCTATCAACGTCCTAGTCTTGAACGGCTCTTTAGGTGACATAAAATCACAGGGAAATCTAATCTTGAGGTAGGCTTCCCGCTTAGATGCTTTCAGCGGTTATCCCTTCCGAACATAGCTACCCGGCGATGCGACTGGCGTCACAACCGGTACACCAGAGGTTCGTCCACTCTGGTCCTCTCGTACTAGGAGCAGATCCTCTCAAATTTCCAACGCCCATGGTAGATAGGGACCGAACTGTCTCACGACGTTCTAAACCCAGCTCGCGTACCTCTTTAAATGGCGAACAGCCATACCCTTGGGACCTGCTTCAGCCCCAGGATGAGATGAGCCGACATCGAGGTGCCAAACACCGCCGTCGATATGAACTCTTGGGCGGTATCAGCCTGTTATCCCCAGAGTACCTTTTATCCGTTGAGCGATGGCCCTTCCATACAGAACCACCGGATCACTAAGACCTACTTTCGTACCTGCTCGACTTGTTGGTCTCGCAGTTAAGCGCGCTTTTGCCTTTATACTCTACGCGTGATTTCCGACCACGCTGAGCGCACCTTCGTACTCCTCCGTTACTCTTTAGGAGGAGACCGCCCCAGTCAAACTACCCACCAGACATGGTCCTCGACCCAGATTATGGGTCAGAGTTAGAACCTCAACATTACCAGGGTGGTATTTCAAGGATGGCTCCATAGTAACTGGCGTTACTACTTCAAAGCCTCCCACCTATCCTACACAAGTAAGGTCAAAGTTCAATGTCAAGCTGCAGTAAAGGTTCACGGGGTCTTTCCGTCTAGCCACGGGTACACGGCATCTTCACCGCGATTTCGATTTCACTGAGCCTCTGCTGGAGACAGCGCCGCCATCATTATGCCATTCGTGCAGGTCGGAACTTACCCGACAAGGAATTTCGCTACCTTAGGACCGTTATAGTTACGGCCGCCGTTTACTGGGGCTTCGATCAAGAGCTTCGCTTACGCTAACCCCATCAATTAACCTTCCAGCACCGGGCAGGCATCACACCCTATACGTCCACTTTCGTGTTTGCAGAGTGCTATGTTTTTAATAAACAGTTGCAGCGGCCTGGTTTCTGAGGCTGCCGACAGCTCAGGAAGCAAGTTCCATCACCATCAGCAGCGTACCTTCTCCCGAAGTTACGGTACCATTTTGCCTAGTTCCTTCAGCAGAGTTCTCTCAAGCGCCTTGGTCTACTCGACCTGACCACCTGTGTCGGTTTCGGGTACGATTCCTGTGTAACTGAAGCTTAGAGACTTTTCTTGGAAGTATGGTATCAGCCACTTCGTAGGTAAACCTACTTGCTATCGACTCTCAGCATAGAGCACCCCGGATTTGCCTAAGATGCATGCCTACTGTCTTTCACCTGGACAACCAACGCCAGGCTGACTTAACCTTCTCCGTCCTCTCATCGCATTACACAGAAGTAATGGAATATTAACCATTTTCCCATCGACTACGCCTTTCGGCCTCGCCTTAGGGGTCGACTCACCCAGCCCCGATTAACGTTGGACTGGAACCCTTGGTCTTTCGGCGAACGGGTTTTTCACCCGTTTTATCGTTACTCACGTCAGCATTCGCACTTCTGATACCTCCAGCATGCTTCTCAACACACCTTCATCGGCTTACAGAACGCTCCCCTACCACTTACGCTAATGCGTAAATCCGCAGCTTCGGCACATAGTTTTAGCCCCGTTACATCTTCCGCGCAGGCCGACTCGACTAGTGAGCTATTACGCTTTCTTTAAAGGGTGGCTGCTTCTAAGCCAACCTCCTAGCTGTCTATGCCTTCCCACATCGTTTCCCACTTAACTATGATTTTGGGGCCTTAGCTGGCGGTCTGGATTGTTTTCCTCTTGACTACGGACGTTAGCACCCGCAGTCTGTCTCCCGGATAGTACTCATAGGTATTCGGAGTTTGCATCGGTTTGGTAAGTCGGGATGACCCCCTAGCCGAAACAGTGCTCTACCCCCTATGGTATTCGTCCGAGGCGCTACCTAAATAGCTTTCGGGGAGAACCAGCTATCACCAGGCTTGATTAGCCTTTCACCCCTATCCACAAGTCATCCCCTGGCTTTTCAACGACAGTGGGTTCGGTCCTCCAGTTAGTGTTACCCAACCTTCAACCTGCTCATGGATAGATCGCCTGGTTTCGGGTCTATACCCAGCAACTAAACGCCCTATTAAGACCCGATTTCTCTACGGCTCCCCTATACGGTTAACCTCGCTACTGAATATAAGTCGCTGACCCATTATACAAAAGGTACGCAGTCACATAACAAAGTATGCTCCCACTGCTTGTATGCATGCGGTTTCAGGATCTATTTCACTCCCCTCACAGGGGTTCTTTTCGCCTTTCCCTCACGGTACTGGTTCACTATCGGTCAGTCAGGAGTATTTAGCCTTGGAGGATGGTCCCCCCATATTCAGACAAGGTTTCACGTGCCTCGCCCTACTCGATATCATTATCTAAGCCCTTTCGTGTACGGGACTATCACCCTTTATAGTCACACTTCCCAGAGTGTTCCACTAAAACTTAGATAACTTAATGGGCTGATCCGCGTTCGCTCGCCGCTACTGACGGAATCTCAATTGATTTCTTTTCCTAAGGGTACTGAGATGTTTCACTTCCCCTCGTTCGCCTCAACAACCTATGTATTCAGTTATTGATACCTACCTTATGGTAAGTGGGTTCCCCCATTCAGAAATCTCCGGATCATAGGATATTTGCCGCCTCCCCGGAGCTTATCGCAGGCTATTACGTCTTTCATCGCCTCTGACTGCCAAGGCATCCACCACATGCACTTAATTACTTGACTATACAACCCCAAACAGTCGCTTACGCGAACTTCAAGGTGTACAGCTTCAATCTCATACCAAAACGCTTGATTCAGTTAATTTGCTAGTTCTCATCTCATTTCAATTTGTCTCAATCTAAATTAGTTAAAATTTCAATTAAAACGCTTCAAAATGTATGAGTGAACAATTTTATTTCAGACTCAAATTGAATAATCTGTTAATGATTTAACATGCCTTCGTCAGGTCATGTACTGTGATTACTCACAGAGGTTAATATCAAGGTCGCATATTATATACAATCTTTCTATTAAGCTCTATAAGCAAATAAGCTGTTTGCTTATTTATTAGCTTAACTTTAATTAAATTGAAATATCAATCTGATTAAAATCATGGTGGAGACTAGGAGAGTCGAACTCCTGACCTCCTGCGTGCAAAGCAGGCGCTCTACCAACTAAGCTAAGTCCCCAGCTTAAAATCATTTCGAATTGTACATTATCTTCTAGTCTTTGGTGGGTCTGACAAGACTTGAACTTGTGACCCCACGCTTATCAAGCGTGTGCTCTAACCAACTGAGCTACAGACCCTCAGATAATATACCGAAGAACAACTTGTTGTGGATTCTTACCAAGTCTCACCTTTTCGTTAAGGAGGTGATCCAGCCGCAGGTTCCCCTACGGCTACCTTGTTACGACTTCACCCCAGTCATTGGCCACACCGTGGTAAACGTCCTCCCGAGGGTTAGACTATCTACTTCTGGTGCAACAAACTCCCATGGTGTGACGGGCGGTGTGTACAAGGCCCGGGAACGTATTCACCGCGGCATTCTGATCCGCGATTACTAGCGATTCCGACTTCATGGAGTCGAGTTGCAGACTCCAATCCGGACTACGATCGGCTTTTTGAGATTAGCATCACATCGCTGTGTAGCAACCCTCTGTACCGACCATTGTAGCACGTGTGTAGCCCTGGCCGTAAGGGCCATGATGACTTGACGTCGTCCCCGCCTTCCTCCAGTTTGTCACTGGCAGTATCCTTAAAGTTCCCATCCGAAATGCTGGCAAGTAAGGAAAAGGGTTGCGCTCGTTGCGGGACTTAACCCAACATCTCACGACACGAGCTGACGACAGCCATGCAGCACCTGTATCTAAGTTCCCGAAGGCACCAATCTATCTCTAGAAAGTTCTTAGTATGTCAAGGCCAGGTAAGGTTCTTCGCGTTGCATCGAATTAAACCACATGCTCCACCGCTTGTGCGGGCCCCCGTCAATTCATTTGAGTTTTAGTCTTGCGACCGTACTCCCCAGGCGGTCTACTTATCGCGTTAGCTGCGCCACTAAGTCCTCAAAGGACCCAACGGCTAGTAGACATCGTTTACGGCATGGACTACCAGGGTATCTAATCCTGTTTGCTCCCCATGCTTTCGCACCTCAGTGTCAGTATTAGGCCAGAAGGCTGCCTTCGCCATCGGTATTCCTCCAGATCTCTACGCATTTCACCGCTACACCTGGAATTCTACCTTCCTCTCCTATACTCTAGCCACCCAGTATCGAATGCAATTCCCAAGTTAAGCTCGGGGATTTCACATTTGACTTAAATGGCCACCTACGCGCGCTTTACGCCCAGTAATTCCGATTAACGCTTGCACCCTCTGTATTACCGCGGCTGCTGGCACAGAGTTAGCCGGTGCTTATTCTGCGAGTAACGTCCACTTATCCTAGGTATTAACTAGGTAAGCCTCCTCCTCGCTTAAAGTGCTTTACAACCATAAGGCCTTCTTCACACACGCGGCATGGCTGGATCAGGCTTGCGCCCATTGTCCAATATTCCCCACTGCTGCCTCCCGTAGGAGTCTGGGCCGTGTCTCAGTCCCAGTGTGGCGGATCATCCTCTCAAACCCGCTACAGATCGTCGCCTTGGTAGGCCTTTACCCTACCAACTAGCTAATCCGACTTAGGCTCATCTATTAGCGCAAGGTCCGAAGATCCCCTGCTTTCCCCCGTAGGGCGTATGCGGTATTAGCGCTCCTTTCGGAACGTTGTCCCCCACTAATAGGCAGATTCCTAAGTATTACTCACCCGTCCGCCGCTAGGTCCAGTAGCAAGCTACCTTCCCCCGCTCGACTTGCATGTGTTAAGCCTGCCGCCAGCGTTCAATCTGAGCCATGATCAAACTCTTCAGTTAAAATCATTAATTCCTTAAGGGAATCAATCTGGCTCATTAATCACTAGCAAAAATATTCGCTCTCAAATAAATCTTCGAGTAAATTTCTACTTTTGATCAATGAATCTTAAATATATTCAGTGATCACTCAGTAAAAATCCACACAAGTTGTTCTTCAATTCTATTAATGATTCGCATCACTGATTCGTCATCAGCAAGCTAGGTCGGCTATATTACTCTCTTTTAAAAGAAAGTCAACTGTAATCTGAAAGTTTTTTTAAACTACTTAATCAAACTAAACTTCAATCAATCTAAGAACTAAATCTCAAACCAATCAACTAAGTTATTGTTTATTAAGAAGTTTCTCTCAACATCACCGCCGATGGATACGCATTATAGACCAATACTTCCCAAACGCAACCCCCTAATCCAGTTTATTTCATATTTATTTATCAATAGAATAAAATCTAAACGAAATATGAGTTTTTCGCTTATTTTTAAACCCTCTTATGTTTTTACCCACATGTTGTTTTGCTTGTTATACACTATATGCATATTAATAGCGTCTTTTTTAGGAATTTACATGCATTATAAATTATGGGCGTCCTTACTTATATCTATAACAGTATCTTCAGCTTTATATGCACAAACAAATACTGAACAGTCAGAGGTTTTGACTAAAGATCATAGCAATATATATTCATCAGAAAACAATCTACTCGGTTTTAAAAATCATTTGCATCATTTTTCTAAGGATTTGAGAGTTGATGCAAGTGCTAATCAACCTGACAGTGTTAAAGATCCATTCCAAAGCCTTAATAGAAAAGTTTATGTATTTAATGATTTTCTAGATACACATTTTTTACGCCCTATTGCTGTGCAATATAGTCTAAAAATACCTGAAACTGTACGTGGATCATATTCTCAATTTAGAAGTAATCTAAATGAGCCTTGGAATGCTGTTAATCAAACAATTCAGTGGAAACCTATAGTTGCACTAAAAACCTTAGGCCGTTTTGCATTTAACTCTTTAACCACTTTAGGTCTTGCAGATCCAGCTAGACGACTTAATTTAGATAATAATGAAGAAAGTTTAGGAACTACTCTAGGCTATTATGGCGTACCATCTGGTCCTTATTTAATGTTGCCATTTTTTGGCCCAAGTACTTTACGAGATGGTATTGGACTCATTGCAGATAGTGAAGCAAAGTTACAACAATATATTTTTAAAGACTCAGATCAATTATTTTGGTCTGATGCTGCACTGGGCGTAATTAATACTAGAAGTGGTTTATTAGATTTAGATAGCACCTTACAAGGTGATAAGTATGCGGCAATTCGTGATTTATATTTACAACGTAAGAAATTTGTTATTGCAGAGAAACAAGGCAAAGCTGATCAAGATGTTTCTTTTGTAAGTGACGATAGCGATTCAAGTACAAATTCAGCGCAGTAGTTAATATAAGTTTCATATATAGTAAGAGTGATAGGTGTAACATATACTATGTGATGTTACACCTTTCTTTCATTTTTATCATTTAGGCATATAATCTTTATTTATTATGTACTTTATTCAACCTACTCGCGCTGTATCACATCTAGAGAATGTAATTCAGGCATTGCCTAATATACAGATGATTCATATAGATGAGATTTCTCAGTATGATGAGAATATTCTTGCCATTGCAGATGTACAAGACTTTTTAACATATAAATGGAGTTTTCCTACAATTGTTCTTGCTTATGAACATGAGGGCTCTGCTTTAGCAGAAGCATGGCAGGCTGGAGCATTAGCAGGTTGGGTATGGCATAAAATACCTAAAGATCCATTAAAACAATTGAGTAAGATTGATGCTCAATATAAAAGAAATCAAGATAGTAGAGACCTACCTTCTGCAGCTGTTTTACAAAAGAAACTTCTTCCCGATAACATTGATGTTCCAAACTATAAAATAGAGTCATTTTTCCAACCATCTGCCTATCTATCTGGTGATTGGTATGATTACTGGAAAATTAATGATCAAGAAATCATGTTTTATCTTGCTGATGTATCAGGACATGGTGTTGCAAGTAGTCTTTTAACATCATGGATGGCAGCATTCCATGGTCGCTCTAAAAAGCCTAGATCATTAATTAAAAAACTGAATGGAATGCTTGTTCAAGAGAATATTGAGAAACATATTACAATGATTACAGGTATTCTAAATTTTGAAACACATCAGTTACGCTGGTCTAGTGCAGGACATTATCCACCTGCCATTTTATTTAATGAAAATGAATCACCCATTATTTTAAATACAAGTAGTTTTCCATTAGGCTTAACTGAAGATTTAGAAGTTGAAGAGTTCGAGTGTACTTTATCTAAAAATGCAAGGTTTATGGTCTGTTCTGATGGTGCATTAGAACCATTTGAGGGTGGATTAAATGATCAACTTCAACAACTTATTCAACATTTACAAAACCAAACTTTTGAAGCACCTGAGCATGTAGCAGATGATATTGCTATTTTGACATTGCGCAGGAAGAAATAAATTTATTACAAATCAGTAGTCTATATTTATAGAATTTTACTTTAGTAGACCTCCCTATTGAGTATCCTTATATGCTATGGGATAATTGACCAATCCTTCTCAAGAAATGGCATATATATGTCAACTGGTCATGTTGAATATGCAAGTCTGAACGGCACACACTTTTTTAAAATTATTGGTGAAGTGCGTGCGCAATCTTGTATAAGTCTAGACAAATTATTGGGTAAGATTGAAACACAGTCTACTAATATCGTCAGTGCAGTTGTAGATTTAACCCAAACTACATTTATTGATAGTACTGTTCTTGGTATTTTAGCAAAACTAGGGTTAAAACTAAAACAAATGCATAATATTCAAAGTGTTATGCTATCTACAAACCCAGACATTACAACTTTAGCTAATAGCATGGGGTTAGGTCAGGTGTTTGCAATTTTAACATGCAATGAGGAAACAAAAGTTTGTACAAAAGCGCTACCCCATGAAAGTGCAAGCCAAAAATCAATGCTAGCGACTGTACTAGATGCACATAAAGCACTCTGTAAACTAAACAAAAGTAACAACAATATTTTTGAACCTCTCGTAAAACAACTTGAACAAGAAAAAGAACAAGAAAAAATTTAAGTGTATTATGCAATTAAAATATCTCAGCTAAGCCCTATAATGTAAAAGATAATACATTTGGGGTTTATCTAGATAACTGAGAGAATACCTATATCTACAACATGCAGTATTATTAAATTTAAGCATCCGTTTGTTTTGACTCATGTTATGCAAGAATATTTACCCCTCTAAAATTATTTTTTATGATCAAATAAATGGGCTTCAAAAACTTAAAAGGAAATCTTGTGACAGCCATTTTAGATGAAGCGGAAATAACTTCCCCCGACATTCACTGGTGGGGAGAATTCCAATTTGAGGTTAACCAAGCACGAACATGGCAGTTGGGATCATTACTCCTGAGAATTACTCGTCATGCACAAGAATGGCGTATGGAATATCACCGCCCTATTCGTCAACAAGATGATGAACAAACTTGGGGGGAGATTATAGCCCCAAGTTTTTCGTTACCTGAACCTATACATATAGAACGTTATATGTTTAGAAAAACACAAAATAAATTTCAACTCATGCCACGCTTAGCTGATCATTCTGTCGTTATTCGCCCAGTGGAACCAATTTATATTCCAGCAGGTCAAAAAGGACTTCTTTACATCAGTACTCCTATATGGATTGTGGGTTTTGCTGAGGGACATAAGGAACCTTTGTTTGATATTCCTGTCATTCAGCCCAAAGAAACTTGGTTTGGTCCAGATACAAGAACGGGGGAACTTTGTTATGCAACTGAAGTCAATGGTCGAACGGAGTTAGAAAGACTTCAGCCTAAAGCGTTTCGAGCTGTAACTCCTATTGTTTTTCACAATGCAAGCCATGAACAATTACGTCTAGATCGTATGAATATACCAATTGTTGCACTCCCCCTCTTTTTTAGTGAAAGTACGAATCGGCTATGGACCTCCCATATAAAAGTTATCCATGACTCATCAGACCGTCCACCACGTATCAAAATAGAAAATAGAACCCCTCCTCGTGCAGGCGAGGTAACTTATATGCATGCACCAAGATCGCCTGGTGGTGTCTTATTTAATATGTTCGACTCATTTTTCTAGGATATCTCATGGATAAGACACAAATCCCTCAGGATATTATATTAAGTCTCAAAGCAATTTTTACTGCAATTAATCTAGATAGAATTAGTGAACTGTTTATTGCTGTAATTCTTGGGCTTATTGGATTCATCTCAGCACGCTTAGTATCTAATACATTTATTCGCACCATTGGCTTGCGATTTAATGCTCATCAAAGAATGGTTTGGCGTCGCGGTATTTTTTATACAATCTTTATTTTCTTTATCATTGCTGCCTTAAAAGAAGCAGGCTTCAAAGTCAGTATATTTTTAGGTGCAGCCGGTATTTTAACTGTTGCATTAGGTTTTGCATCACAAACATCCGCAACAAACTTAATTAGTGGTTTATTCTTGATTGGTGAAGGTTCATTTGAAATTGGTGATGTCATTCAGATGTCTTTAATACGTGGGCAAATAATTGAAGGTGAAGTAATTTCTATTGATTTACTTTCAGTAAAATTACTAACCATGGATAATACTTATATTCGTGTGCCTAATGAACAGCTCATTCGAACACCTGTATATAACCTCTCTAAATACCCTATTCGTCGTATCCCAGTTAGACTGCCTGTCACATTTCATGAAGACTTATCAAAAGTCAGAAAGGTGCTCACTCAAACTGCACAGTATCATACGCTTATTTTAGATGATCCTAAACCACATGTTGCTGTAACAGAATTTGGAGAATCATCAATTGAGCTCACCTTTACTGTTTGGTGTCATCAGTCTCACTATGTTCAAGTAAAAGATGAAATTTTAGAACGGATTCGTAATAGTTTTATTGAACATCAAATTGAAATACCTGTACCTAAAATGGGATTTGTCAATGAAGCTGATTTAGCGAACACAAACTTACGTGCAGACCTGTAAGTATTAATTCAAGATACCCCTGCATCATTAAACTTTTTCACGTAAAATATAATTAGATTTTATTAAGGAAGTTATGATGCCACCTTTTGTTTTGGTTGATGGGTCTTATTTTTTATTTCGAGCATATCATGCTATTCCTCCTCTTACGACATCGACAGGACTGCACACCAATGCAATTCGAGGAGCGATTGCTGCGATTCAAAAACTAATACGCCGCATTGAACCAACGCATATGGCTGTCATTTTTGATACTCCTGAACCAACATTTCGTCATCAACTTTCTCCGATTTATAAAGGTGATCGCCCTGCAATGCCTGATGACTTATCAGAGCAAATTCCATACTTACATGCACTCATTCGTGCTTTAGGCATCCCTTTATATTCTCTTGCAGGTGCAGAAGCCGATGATGTCATTGGAACCCTGACTAAACGTGCTGAAAAAGAAGGTCATCATGTTCTTATCTCTACAGGAGATAAAGATATGGCTCAGCTCGTCAATGAACGTGTCAAACTTGAAGACAGTTTTAAAGAACGTGTTCTTGATGTAGACGGCGTATTTGAAAAATTTGGTGTATGGCCACATCAAATTATCGACTATTTAACACTTATGGGTGATGCATCTGATGGAATTTTGGGTGTACCTGGTGTTGGTGCAAAAACGGCTGCAAAACTACTTAATGAATATGAATGCTTAGGACGTATTTTAGAAAATGTAGATAATATTAAAGGTCGTGTAGGGAAAAACCTAAAAGAGCATGTAGATACAATTGCTATTGATCATCAGCTTGCAAGCATTGTTTGCGATTTAGATTTATCATTAGAATGGAATGACTTAGAGCTAAAGAACCCTAACACCAATGAGTTACGTAAACTCTATACCGAATTAGAGTTTCGTAATCAATTGCAGTCTTTAGACCACCCCAATAATCCAAATAGCAAAACCTATAAACAAAATACTCAAGCAATTGTAAAACAAGATTCAGTTGCAACTCAGACCAATACAGATCAAGCAACTATAACAAGCCAAGATGATCAACTAGGACAATCGACCTATCATACTGTATTGACCCAAGATGATTGGAACACCCTACTCACTCGCATGCAAAATGCTGAGAAGTTCGCAATTGATACAGAAACGACTCATCTAGATTATCGTTTTGCGGAAATGGTTGGTTTCTCTATCGCATTTGACTCAAAAGATGCTTATTACGTTCCTTTTGCACATGACTATGACAATGTACCAATACAATTGGACCGCAATCAAGTATTACAAGAAATTAAACCGATTATTGAAAACCCAAACATTAAAAAAATTGGTCATCACCTAAAATATGATGCTCATATATTTTCTAATCATGGCATCCATTTACAAGGGTGGTATTTTGATACCATGCTTGCATCTTATGTATTAAATGCAACAGCAACACGACATGGTATGGATGATGTCGCTCGTTTATATTTAAGCCACCTAAATATAACTTTTGAGCAAATTGCAGGGAAAGGTGCAAAGCAAAAAACATTTAATCAAATCGAATTAAGTATTGCTGGACACTATGCAGCTGAAGATGCACACGTAACATGGCGTTTATATGAAGTACTCAGTGAAAAGTTAAAAGACTCTCATGAACTTCTTCATATTTTACACAATATAGAAATGCCTGTTGCTTCGATACTTACTCAAATGGAAGAAATGGGCATTCAACTTGATCCCGATTTTCTGAGTAAATTAAGTGGTGAATTCTCAATTACCATGCAATCTCTAGAAGAAAAAGCAATGGAAATTGCTGGAGAGAGCTTTAATATTTCCTCGCCAAAACAAGTTGGAGAAATCATATTCGATAAACTTGGCGTAAAAGGTGGGAAAAAAACAGCTTCAGGGCAATATAGTACAAGTGAAAGTGTTCTAGAAAAATTAGAGCACCCAATCGCAGAAATTATATTAGAGCATAGAGGTTTAGCCAAACTAAAAAGCACCTATACAGATCGTTTAGTTGAGCAAGCCAACAACAATACGATGCGTGTTCACACAAGCTATCACCAAGCAAATACAGCAACTGGTCGACTTTCATCTTCAGATCCTAACTTACAGAATATTCCAATTCGTGGAGAAATTGGTCGACAAATCCGTAAAGCATTTATTGCACCGCAAGGAAAAGTCATTCTTGCTGCCGATTATTCACAAATAGAATTACGTCTAATGGCTCATTTTTCACAAGATGAAGCACTTATTGATGCCTTCAAAAATGGACAAGATATTCATAGGCGTACCGCAGCGGAAGTTTTAGGTATTGCTCTAGATGAAGTTACATCTGATCAGCGTCGCCAAGCTAAGGCTGTTAACTTTGGACTCCTCTATGGCATGTCAGAATTTGGATTAACACGCCAACTTGGGTTTACGCGTGAAGAGTCACGTGCATATATAAAACAATATTTCCACCGCTACCCAGGTATTTATGAATATATGCAAAGTACAAGACAAATCGCTTTAGAGCAAGGCTTTGTTGAAACAGTACTTGGTCGTAGACTCTATACACCAGATATTAATGCGAGAAATGTCATGGTTCGAAAAGGAGCTGAACGTGCTGCTATTAATGCACCATTACAAGGAAGTGCTGCCGATATCATTAAACTTGCAATGATTGAAGTGAACAAAAAAATTCCTAAAGAACAAGCAACGCTACTTTTACAAGTACATGATGAACTTGTATTTGAAGCAGACCCTGCATACATCGATCAACTTATTCCACAGATTAAAGAAGTGATGTCATCTGTACTCACACTTTCTGTACCATTAGATGTAGAAGTTGGCTTAGGCAATAACTGGGATGAAGCACATTAAGCAACTTTTAATGCAACAAAACATTGCACAAAGAATCAGCTCACCTATTCCTATGTTAGGATAAATTATATAGCACAGTTACTGTGCTATAACTCAGCCTTGAGTGAAACGGCTTATTGAATAAATCTCCAGTCAATAAGTTTTATTATATGGTCTTTCTTCTTTCTGAAGTTAGACCTTTTTTTATACAAGTTTAATAATATCGACCGTTGGTCTTACACGAAACCGAAATGGCACCCCTACCATGCCTGTTCCAACAGTCACATACACATCGGCATGTTTGTGTCGATATAAGCCACGTTTATGTCCTAAAATAGATATTTTTCTCATCATATAACTTGTAAACCATGGTAGTTCTACTTGTCCCCCATGTGTATGCCCAGAAAGCATTAATGGCTTAATTGACAATTTAGGAACCATATCAACAGTATCAGGATTATGTGAAAGAATAATCCATGGTTTTTCTTGTGGTAAATCAGGCATGAAACTCATATCTGTCTTACCAGCCCATAAATCACCTACCCCAATAAGTCTAAAATTATCGAACTCAATTACTTTACCTTCAATATCCATGATTTCATTATGAACTAATGCATCACTTAATAGCTGTTGAATAGGAGGTCCTGGGTATTCTTCATCATGATTACCACAGACAGAGTAAACAGGTACTTTAATACTTTTGAGGATATTTAGTTCTTGCTTTAAACTACTTTCAGGCTCATACGTCCAATCTCCTGCAACAACAACAATGTCAGGTTTTTCAGTATTAATAATTTTAACGATTTTAAGGAGTTGTGCTTCATGACCTGAAAACAACCCTATATGTAGATCTGCAATCAATGCTATTTTAAAAGGCTTTTTTTCATACTTATTGTTATCATCATTAAAAGTATACGTTGTATGCTTAACACACAGCCAGTTTGGCTCAATAAAACGTGCATAAATTAATATACCAATAACCACTATAGATATTAAAGCCGTTACAATTGAAATACGCCCCAAATAAAAAGCTGAAAACACCCATAATAGGAGTGGAAAAAGTAAATATGATTGATAAAAAACTGATAAATGTATAAAGGCCTTAAACGGATGAATCGTTTCTGTTTTTGCTTGGCTTCTCCAAGACTGAATAATTGCCCATATTGCAACAATCACAAAAATAATATTCAAAAAATCATGAATTGAATTAGAATTCCACATATATACTCTCAGACCAGTTCACTTTAAGTGCTTTTCGCTATAATGAACAGACCCACTGATTAATAACTACTTACTGATATCATGCGCAAACAAATAAAAAAATACTTACCCCATATCTGCCTAGCCAAATTACATCATACTAGAACAATGATAATGGGTTTAAGTATCTTATTTGGTTTAAATGCATGTAGTACTTTACCACCACTCAAAGCAACGCAGCCCACATATAGTCGGAACTTTGACACATCAAATACAGCATTGGCAAAACTTATAACACCACTACGTCAAGCAAACCCCAGTCTAACTGGCTATCATGTTTTATTTGACCCATTAGAAGCAATTGCTGCACGTTTAAGCCTCATCAATAAAGCACAGAAAACTTTAGATATTCAATACTATATTTGGGACAATGATAAAATAGGTGCACTTGCATTATACGATATTATCAAAGCTGCTGACCGCGGTGTTAAAGTTCGCTTACTCATAGATGACAATAATGCAAAAAAAATGGAGGGTATTTTCCTAGCCCTAGATCAGCACGTAAATATTCAGGTCAAACTTTACAACCCATATAAATACCGTAACTTCAGACCTTTAGATATGCTTTTTGATTTAAAAAGAATTAATCGCCGTATGCATATTAAAAGTTTCGTCGTAGATAACCAAATTGCTTTAATTGGTGGGCGGAACATGAGTAATCAATATTATTTTACAAGTGATACTTATCAATTTTCAGATATTGATGTCATGCTTATTGGGCAAGCTGTCGATAATATTTCAAATACTTTTGATGAATATTGGAATGATTCATATGCCTATCCTGTTCGGCAATTAGTTAACCCCCAACAACATAGCCTCAGATATGACAGTTTAAAAAGTCAACTTACCAATTACTACAAAGAGGTTTCTGTACAAAATTATTTAAACCTTGCCAACCATTCTGATGACTTCAACTATTGGCTGCATAATGAATTAAATTTTGATTGGGTAAAAGCAGAAGTTGTAAGCGATGCGCCAAGTAAAATTCATGGTACAGCACAACCCAATGAATATTTACAAACTCAACTCAGTCACTACCTTAAACAACCGAAAAAACATTTAGATATTGTATCTGCTTACTTTGTTCCTGAACAAAAGGGAACAGATATGCTAAGCAAAATGTCTAAAGAAGGTGTACAAGTACGTGTACTCACAAATTCGTTTAAAGCCAATGACGTCTGGCTTGTTCATGCCTTTTACTCTAAATATAGACAAGAACTACTCAAAAATGGTGTTCAATTGTATGAATTTCTTCCTGTTCTAAACTATAAAGACCTTAAACCATATACAAGAAGCCTATCTCGAGAAGCAAAAATTAGTTTAAAAAGCTTAAGCCGTTCTAGCCTACATGCAAAGATGATGGCGGTTGATGATCAAGTCTTTATTGGCTCATTTAATTTAGACCCTCGATCTGCCAAATTAAACTCTGAAATAGGGGTATTACTCAATAGCCCAACACTTGCAAATGAAATTCATGAAACCCTATCACAAAATATTGATGCCTATAGCTATCAACTAAAACTTACACCTGATAATAAAATTACATGGACAAAGCAAATACCAACAGGTTCAATCATATTTACCAAAGAACCTAAAATGTCTTGGTGGCAGCATGATGGGCTTCAAATGATTTCATGGCTGCCAATAGAAGGCATGATGTAACACTAATTTACTTTTTCAATACTTGTTGATGTAAATGTAAAAGCCCTTCTTTCATCACAACCTGCACTTTCTTTGTAAGCGTTTCAACAGTATGGCCTGCTACATCAATTTCAGGTAAAAACATCACATGTGCAGTAACTTTAGGCATTTCAACAACTTTTTTGAGATGCTCTGCAAGTGAAATTTTACCAACATAAGGTGTCGTTTTGTCTAGTGTTCCATCCTGATTCACATAACAAATAAGAGCAACTTGAATAGGTTTCTGCGCATCAACTGCTGCACCTAAAATACGACCATGAATACGCTGAATATGTGTACCATCTGATGTTGTTGCTTCAGGAAAGAATAAAACAGGAACATCATTTTTTAAGAAATCGGTAATTTGCTCTTTAATTTTAGATGAATCTCCAGAGCCTCTCTTAATAAAAAGTGTTCCTCCACTTTTCGCCAACTTTCCAAAAATTGGCCATTGTTCAATCTCTGCTTTTGCAAGAAAAAATACACGTGCACTTGAGCCTAAAACAGGAATATCTAACCAAGAAACATGATTACTTGCCCATAATGCTGCATGATGCTGTTGTTCACCATGTACTTGCACATCAACATTAAATACCTTGCACATTCTGCGACAGAACCATTGCACATACTGTGTATTTTCTGGGTTATTCGGTGACTTATAAAGCTGATTTTTATAAACAACATAAAATCCCTCACCGATTGCCGATACACCACTACCTATCTTTTTTGCATAATGGAATGCTTGCCCTAAACGTGACTGACTAGACTTTATTACTGTATTAATCTTTTGTTCCATAATCATCGTTAACTATTCATAAAATCTAAGCCATTATAAAGTACAGATGGTCTACACTGTAAAAAACTTAGTCCTGTCATCTAATAAATCGAATAAAGCTATTATATTTTACAATTTTATTTATTTTACCAATTGAAATAAAATTATCCTATAAAATTCAGGAGACATGGGCAATGAATACAATCAATCAAGCAGAGTTTAAAACTAAACCTAAACAAGCATTTTATCAACTTAGAATTATTGCAGGCTGTTCAATCTTATATTTTGGTTCATTTCTACTGGTATGTAAGTTTTTTTCATCAGTCTTGTAAGTACGTTCTGAATGATGCTAATGTTACATTAAGATGTCAAAAACATTGTCATTAAACTCATTTCGTAGGTAATTATATAAGTGGAATATTTTGATCGTCATCAAGGCGGTGAGCGCGCCATACTCGTCCATGTAACAGTACAAATGCTTAGAGATCTTGATGCCGAGGAATTTCAGTTACTTGCCAAGTCAGCAGGCGCTGACATTCTAGAAAATGTGACTGCCCAACGTCAAAGGCCCGACCCCAAGCTATTTATTGGCTCAGGTAAAGCTGAAGAATTGGCAGCACTTGTTGAAGAGCGAGAAGCTGAGCTTGTCATTTTCGATCATTCACTTTCGCCAGGACAGGAACGCAACCTAGAAAAAATCTTGAAATGCCGTGTCATTGACCGCACAGGACTTATTCTAGATATCTTTGCACAGCGTGCACGTACCCATGAAGGTAAATTACAAGTTGAACTCGCTCAACTTGAGCACCTCTCTACCCGTTTAGTACGTGGTTGGACTCACTTAGAACGTCAAAAAGGTGGTATTGGTTTACGTGGTCCGGGTGAATCACAACTTGAAACCGATAGACGACTGTTACGTGTAAGAATGGGACAGCTTAAAGATAAACTTGAAAAAGTAAAACAAACTCGTATTCAAGGTCGAGCTGCTCGACAAAAAGCGGCTATCCCCACTGTATCATTAGTGGGTTATACCAATGCAGGAAAGTCGACACTATTTAATATTCTTGCAAACAGCGAGGTTTATGCAGCCGACCAACTCTTTGCAACCTTAGACCCAACACTACGCCGTTTAAACTGGGATGGTATTGGCTCATTGGTTCTTGCAGATACTGTTGGATTTGTAAGAGATCTTCCCCATTCACTGGTTGAATCGTTTAAAGCAACATTAGAAGAAACGCTAGAAGCTACACTTTTACTCCATGTTATTGACAGCAGTAGTCCTGACATGATGGAGCAAATTGATGCTGTAGAAGATGTATTAAAAGAGATTGGTGCAGATGTACCTATTCTTAGGGTATATAACAAAATTGACCAATCTGGTGAAGAGGCAAAAATTATTTATGCTTCACCAAATATACCAGAGCGTGTCTATGTCTCTGCACATACACAACAAGGCTTAGACTTGTTAAAACAAGCTGTGCAAGAAAGCCTTTTAGGACAAATTCAAAGCTTTGAACTCATTCTAAAGCCCGCTTACGGTAAGCTACGTACAGCACTCTATAACTTAAATGTTATACAATCTGAAGACTACAACGACAGTGGTGATTTACTGCTTAAAGTCATCATTGCACCCAATAAGCTTGAGCAGACCATTAAACAATTGCACTTACCTATTGATGAAATCTTAGGTCAGGCTGCACAGCAGTTTAAACGTCCATTGGAAGCTTTTGAACTTGAACACCATTAATAAAAAAGAGGAGCTTGCTCCTCTTTTTTATTGTAGAGGGTTATCCACTTTAAATTTTTTCTGATCTTCTAAACGATAAGCAATCATCTGCCCACCCCATACACAACCACCATCTACATTATGAACCATTTTGTGATGGGTCTTACCCTCTAATGCAGCCCAATGACCAAAGAAAATTTGATGCGTTTTTTCCACTTTCCCTTGAATATCAAACCATGGGAAAAAACCTTTAGGCATTGGGTCTGTTAAACCTTCTTTAAAATGAAACTCTAACTGCCCATCTACCCCAATCAAACGCATTCGGGTAAGGTAGTTTACAATCACTCTTAAACGTGAATAACCTGTTAATTCATCAGACCATGTATCTGGCTGATTTGAATACATTTCCTTTAAGAAAGCATCTACATTTTTCCAATTTTTATCCTTTAAGATCTTTTCAACCTCAACCGCATATTTTTCTACTTGTTCTATATCCCAAATATGTGGAATACCTGCATGTGTCATTACTGACTTATTATTCAACACCAAATACAAAGGTTGCTGCCTCAACCAATCAATCAACTCAGCACAATCATCTGCTTCTAAGATATCATCAATATAGTCTTTGCTTTTTGCTTTTTTAATACCACGTGCACATGCAATTAATGTTAAGTCATGGTTACCTAATACTGTTGCTGCACAGCCTGTTTCAACCATTTTTTTTATAAAACGAAGCGTCTCTAGAGAGTTTTCACCACGTGCAACAAGATCACCTGCAAACCAAATGAAATCTTTTTTTTCATCAAATTGAATCGTTTGCAATAAATTCTTTAATGCACTAAAACACCCTTGAATATCACCAATAACATAATGAAAACGCTTCGCTTTACTCATTCTATGCCACCGTCTGATCAGACAATGCAACAAACTCTGCAAGCGTCAAAGTTTCAGGACGTGCCATAGGATTAATACCCACTTTTTCAAAAGCATCATCACTTAGCATGCCTTTTAAACTATTTCGCAAAGTTTTACGACGTTGCGTAAATACATGACTCACTAGTCTTGAAAGCGCTTTCTCATCTTTTGCAATAATAGGTTTCTGAGCGTAAGGCTCTAAACGAAATACAGCACTTGTTACTTTTGGCGGTGGGTTAAATGAACCCGCAGGCACTTCAAATAAAAAGGTTGCTGAACAATAATACTGAATCATCACAGACAAACGACCATACTCTTTTGTATTTGGTTTTGCTGTAATACGATCAACCACTTCCTTTTGCAGCATAAAGTGCATATCTTTAACTTTACCACCAAACTCCAAGAGGTGGAAAAGTAGTGGTGTAGAAATATTATATGGAAGGTTACCTACAATACGTAACGGCTTATCATCTTTTAAAAGTTGATTAAAATCATATTTCAAAGCATCTGCTTCTACTATTGTTAAGCGTTCAGGATATGGAACACGCTCAGGCAATCCAGCAGCCAAATCTCTGTCTAATTCAACAACAGTCAGTGCATCACACTCACCAATAAGTGGCGAGGTAAGCGCCGCTAAACCAGGACCAATTTCTACAAGGTTATCGCCTGTTCGTGGGTTCACGGCACGAACAATTTTAGCAATTACACGTTGATCATGTAAGAAGTTTTGCCCAAAACGCTTACGTGCCTTATGCCCCTCTTCTTTTGGGTTTAAGGCATTAATTTGATACATACACTCATTCCGACAAATTATTTTGAAGATGCTAACTGTAAAGCAAGGTCTACAGCCACATGTAAACTCGATGCTTTTGCCAGACCTGTACCTGCCAATGTCAGTGCAGTGCCATGGTCAACAGAAGTACGAATAAAAGGAAGCCCTAACGTAATATTAATCGCTTCACCAAAACCTTGTGATTTTAACACAGGTAAGCCTTGATCATGGTACATTGCCAAAACAGCATCTGCATTTTTTAAGTGTGATGGTGTAAATAATGTATCCGCTGGCAAAGTTAAGCTAATTTTTTCACCTTTTTCTTGATAGCTTTTTAATACAGGATCAATTACTTCAATTTCTTCTGTACCCAAATATCCTCCCTCTCCTGCATGTGGATTTAAACCACAAACCAAAATACGAGGTGCATCAATTTTGAATTTTTCTTTTAGATCTTGAATTAAAATATCAATAATTTGCGTTAAACGCGTGGCTGTAATGGCACTTGCAACATCTTTTAAAGGTAAATGTGTAGTCACCAATGCCACTCTAAGTTGTTTGGTTGCAAGCATCATCACAACACGTTCAACACCTGCTATTTTTTGGTAGTATTCCGTATGCCCGCTAAATACAATACCTGCATCATTAATCACAGATTTTTGAACTGGGGCTGTTGCAACACCAACACTCTTTTTCTCTAGTGCGTATAATGCTGAGCGTTTCAGTTGCTCTATGACATATGCCGCATTCTTGGGATTTAACTGTCCATCAACCACAGGCTCTGTGAGTGCAATATGTTCAACATATAGTTCATTTTCTTCAGATGGGCTCGTTTGACCCACATATAAAGTCAGTTTGACATTTATATTAAGTTTTTTAGCACGCGCTTCTAACAAGAAAATATCTGCAAATACAACCACTGGTCGCTCATCTATACGTTTTGCTAACGTAAGGCAAATATCAGGGCCTATTCCCGCAGGCTCACCACTCGTGACATACAATGGTTTTAGATGATTATTCACCTGCTTCGAACTCCCAATATTGATATACATTTACCATATTATACGAAGATATTATTTTCAATGAATTGGTCTATGAATTTATATAAATAAAACCCAAGTTTTTTGTTCAAATAACTTTCTAAAAAACTTTACTTCGGGTAGAATATGCGCTCAATTTTATATTGATGATGTTGTCGATCTAGACTGTTTCATATAGAATCGCGACTCTTTTTCGTTTGGACACTTTCACGTTCAAACCAACTATAATAGGTATGTAGTAGATGAAAACTCTCAGCGCAAAGCCTGCTGAAACGCAACACGACTGGTTCGTTGTTGATGCTTCTGGCAAAACTCTTGGTCGTTTAGCGACTGAAATCGCTCGTCGTTTACGCGGTAAGCACAAAACTTCTTATACTCCTCACGTTGACACAGGCGATTACATCGTTGTAATTAACGCTGAACAAGTTCAAGTAACTGGTAAGAAGTCTTTAAACAAGAAATACTATCGCCACACTGAATTCCCAGGCGGTTTAAAAGAAACTAATTTCGAAAAATTAGTTGCTCACAAACCTGAAGAAATCTTCCAACGCGCTGTTAAAGGCATGTTGCCAAAAGGCCCTCTTGGTTATGCAATGATCAAGAAGATGAAAGTGTACGCTGGTAGCGAGCATCCTCATACTGCTCAACAGCCACAAGTTTTGGACATCTAAGGGATACAGCACATGGCTACAAACTATGGTACAGGTCGCCGTAAGACCGCAACTTCACGTGTTTTCCTATCTGCTGGTACAGGGAAAATCGTTATTAACAACCGTTCAATCGAACAGTATTTCGGTCGTGAAACAGCACGTATGGTTGTTCGTCAACCATTAGAGCTTTTAGAAGCAACTGAGAAATATGACCTTTACATCACTGTTAAAGGTGGTGGTATCGGTGGTCAAGCTGGTGCGATCCGTCACGGTATCACTCGCGCACTTATCGCTTCTGACGAATCTTTAAAATCTGCTCTTCGTCAAGCTGGTTTCGTTACTCGTGATGCTCGTGAAGTTGAACGTAAGAAACTTGGCTTACGTAAAGCTCGTAAGCGTCCTCAATTCTCTAAACGTTAATTCGTTTACGAATTGGACAAAAAACCTCGGATTTTCCGAGGTTTTTTTATGCCATATCAAATATGCCTTTTATCTCTTAATATACTTCATTCAAACTTCTTCGTGCGTTTGAAACATATTTTTAGTATGCTAGTTTATTCATTTAAAGCTACATCTTTTTCATGGCATTAGAAATCTCTGAAAACCAAGGAATCACTTTACTCAGTCATGCCGATGACTTCCGTTCTCATTGGATTCGCTTTATTCTTACAGAAAAAGAAATTAAACACCAATTGGTGCTAACAGACTATGAAGATGAAGATCTTGCATCCCTTAACCCCTATAACACTCTCCCAATTTTACTAGATCAAGGTTTAAAATTATTTAATCCTATGATCATTTCAGAATATTTAGATGATCGCTATCGACAAAACAAACTATTTATGGATAACCCAATTCAACGTGCTGAACAACGTCAATATCTTTGGAGGTTTGAAAAAGACTGGTTTAAACTTGCAGATATAATGCTATTACACCCTGACAGCTTAAATGAAAAAGATAAAAAGCATGCTCAAGTAGAGCTTCGCAATACGCTTATCTCTCTTACTCCACTATTTCAACATTTTCCCTTTTTTATGTCTGAGACATTTTCAATACTCGATTGCATGATTGCACCAATGCTATTACGATTAAATAGCATGGGAATAAGTTTACCTACACAACAATGTCGGGCGATTTTTCTATATTGTCAGCGCATTTTTAATCGTACTAGTTTTATTAAATCGATGACTTTACAAGAGAAAAACCGCTACAATCATCTTTTAAAAAAATTTGAGAGTCAATCACATGTCTGAAAAAGAGCCTCAACTCACACCAACTCGTCCATATTTAGCACGTGGTATCTATGAATGGATTTGTGATAACAATCTCACACCATACCTTCTTGTAGATGCAACACAACCCAATACTGATGTACCATTACAATTCGTTAAAGATGGGCAAATTGTACTTAATACTGCACCACATGCGGTACATCAGCTTTATATGAGTAATGATGCAATTACCTTCTCTGCACGATTTGGCGGTGTTTCTAAAAATATATTTGTGCCTTTTTATGCACTAATTGGCATCTATGCTAAAGAAAATGGTCAAGGACTTTTCTTCGATCCAAATGAATATGAGAATATTAATTTAGACCTGACACATAAACCGAAAGAAGTAGAGGAAAAATCTGAGCCTCAAAAGAAAAAACCAAGCTTAAAAATCGTTGAATAATTTAAGTAAATTAACGTATTACTCTCAACTTATTCACTCATATAAAAAAAGCCAGTATAAATACTGGCTTTTTTTATAAATATTTAATTAGTCATTAAATTTACGACGGCGATCTGATGAACGTCCACGATCATCTGAACCGCGCTCACTGTTTCCACGGAATGAACGTGGTTTGTAATCTGCACGATTACCACGATTGTCATCATTCATGTCGAAACGTGGCTTATCGTTAAAACCTTCACGACGCGGACGATCAGAGCTAAACTCGCGCTTTGGACGGTCTGAATTAAATTCACGACGTGGACGATCAGAGTTAAACTCGCGTTTTGGACGGTCTGAACCAAACTCACGCTTTGGACGATCTGAATTAAATTCACGACGTGGGCTATCTGAGTTAAATTCACGCTTTGGACGATCTGAACCAAACTCACGCTTTGGACGATCTGAGTTAAATTCGCGACGTGGACGGTCAGAACCAAATTCGCGCTTTGGACGATCTGAATTAAATTCGCGACGTGGACGGTCTTCAAAGCTACTTTCTTTACGCGGTTTATCATCAAAACGACGACGATCACCACCATCACGGTCATTGTTACGTTTGAATCGACCTTCGCCTTCAAAACGACGACCGCCACCGAAGCCACCGCCACCACGACGACCATCACGCTTACCATTACCACGACCACCATCGCGACCTGAACGTGCAGGAGGTGGAGATGGCTCTAGACCTTCAATTTCAGAAACACTTAAACGCGCTTCTAAATAATCTTCTAATGCACGGATCTTGCCACGCTCACGATAAGTTGCAAGTGTAATTGCTTGACCAGTACGCCCCGCACGACCAGTACGACCTACACGGTGTACATAATCTTCATGTTTCATTGGTAAACCAAAGTTAATTACATGAGAGATTGTCGGAACATCTAGACCACGTGCAGCAACATCAGTTGCAACCAAGATACGTGCACGACCTTCACGAATACTACGTAAACGACGGTTACGTACTGTTTGTGGCATTGCACCATGTAATGCAACAACAGAGTGACCAGCTTCAGCTAGCTCTTCAGCCAACATATCAGTGTCTTCTTGTGTGCTTGCAAATACAACAGCTTGATCTAATTTTTCATCACTTAACCAATGTGTAAGCAATTTTTTCTTATGCTCAAAACCATCAGTCCAATGAAGTGTTTGTGTAATATCTGTGTTAGTTGAATGACCAGTTTCAATTGCAATACGCTGTGGGTCATTCATCATACGCTCAGCCAAGCTGATAATACGACCTGCAAATGTTGCAGAGAACATTAATGTTTGCTTACGGTTCGCAGCAAAATCACTAATTGCTTCTAAGTCTTCAGAGAAGCCAAGGTCAAGCATGCGGTCAGCTTCATCAACAATTAAAGCATCAACTTTATCTAATTTAATTTGGCGACGGTTAACCAAGTCAAGTAAACGACCTGGTGTTGCCACAACAACTTGAGCACCTTTAAGCTGTTGAATTTGCTTACCAAAAGGCATACCACCCATAACTGCAGCAATACGAACACCTTTCATGTGGCGAACAAAAGCGATCGCGTCTTGACTTACTTGCTGAGCAAGTTCACGTGTTGGACATAACACAAGAATATTTGGTTGTGTAACTGCACGCATACGTTCTTTAAAAGGAACAAATACATCACTTTCAGCAAGTGTATTTAATGTCGGCAATAAGAATGCCGCTGTTTTACCAGAACCTGTTTGGCTAGAAACTAATAAATCTTTCCCTTCTAATGCTGCTGGAATTGCTTGCTCTTGAACCGGTGTCGGGTTTGTAAAATTTAATGCCTCTAATGCTTGTGTAAGAGACTCATGTAATGAAAAATCGGCAAAAGTTTTGCTCATAGAGAATTCCACCCCAATAGGGTGCTCCATTTAATAATAAAAAATAACATCGGCAAAAGCGGCACGGCAACAAAAGCTGAAATCTTTAATTCAGCAGCAATCCGAAATATAACGATGTGAATATTACGCACGCATGATTACGGTAGTAACCTGAAGAATCGCTTTTAGCGATTGGGGCGCGAGAATTCGTCCTCTATGGACCGTACGCGCATACACAATAATAAGAGAGAAATGTTCAGGTAATGAACGGAAATGAAGTGCGTTTTCACAATTATATCAGGTTAATTTAAAAAGTCACCTTCTTTTTATAAAATTCTTTATCTATTTTCATATTACTGAAATAAAAAACAAAAAAGAGTGATGCTTATCACTCTTCTCTATTTTTCTACCAATTATTTAATTGCATTTGCCCAAGCAGGAATTACTGCTTGCATAAATGGTTTTAGCATTTTCATTGAACATGCAATTACTTGCCCATTTTCCATAGACTCTGAACCACCACGACCATCAACAACAATACCACCCGCTTCTTTTACAATTAGCTCACCCGCAGCGATATCCCAAGGTTTTAAGCCTAGCTCAAAGAAACCATCAAAACGACCTGCCGCAACATATGCAAGATCAAGTGCAGCCGATCCACCACGACGGAATTGAGAACCGGCTTCTGTAATTGCAAGCATTGCATCAAAATGTTGTTTTGCATATGACACAATTTCACCGTTACGTTTTGCACGGTAAGCATGCCCTACAGAGATAAATGTATTGTCTAAACTATCACGCGTATTCACACGAATACGGCGTTGGTTCATCATTGCACCGCGACCACGACTCGCAGAAAATAGCTCATCACGCACAGGGTCATAAATAACACCATGCTGTGTAACACCTTTATGCTGTACTGCGATAGAAATACAAAAATGAGGTAGGCCATTTACAAAGTTTAATGTGCCATCTAAAGGGTCAATAATCCAACACCAGTCAGCATCGTGACCTGTACCTTCTTGTAGGCCAAATTCTTCGCCTAAGAAGCTATGATTTTTATAACTTTTACGTAATGTATCAATTGCAAGTTGCTCTAAGTAACGATCTACACGTGTTACAGGGCCATCTATACCTTTTTCTTCAACTTGTAGGTCCAACTTATGACGATTTTTATGTGCCTTTAAAAGCTCTTGACCAACTAATTGTGCTGCACGCGCAGCCATCACCACCATAGGTTCCATTGAACACCCACACTAAAATATTGAAGATTTTGACAAAGAATAATGCATAAAAGCATGGCTATTCTAACAAATAGACATGCTTTTTAATAGAATTTATTAAAAATAATTAAACCTGTTTAACAAAGTACCAAGCTTTTTTTCCATGCTTGTATAATTGAAGTAGCGATACCCTCTGCATCTAAACCACAATCATGCAACATTTGTTTATGATCTGCTTGTGGTAAAAATTCATCTGGTAAACCAATATTTAATATAGGTTTTAAAATTTGTGCTTGTGCCAAGTACTCATTCACACTACTGCCTGCACCCGCCATAACGGCATGTTCTTCAACAGTCACAAACATTGTTGTTTTGATATTCAACTCATGAATCATTTGCGTATCGAGTGGCTTAATAAAGCGCATATTCACAACACAAATGCCAACATCTAATTGCTGTATTAGTTTTTTTGCAGCTTGTATTGCTGGTGCAACACGGCTGCCAAAAGCTAAAATTGTAATATGCTCATCATATTGAGCATCTACTGGCAGTACAATCTCAGACTTACCTATTTCAAGTGCCATGAGCTCTTGGGTAACATCAACCCCTTCACCTACACCACGTGGGTAACGTACCGCAGCAGGACCTGAATACTGATATGCTGTATGCAGCATTTGACGACATTCATTTTCATCTTTAGGTGCCATTAATACCAAATTCGGAATTGTACGCATATATGCATAATCATATGCACCCGCATGCGTTGGCCCATCTTCGCCAACTAGCCCAGCCCGATCAATACCAAAAGTAACATCTAGGTTTTGTAGTGCAACATCATGAACAAGTTGGTCATACCCTCTTTGTAAAAATGTCGAGTAAATTGCAACCACAGGTTTTAAACCTTCACATGCCATGCCTGCTGCAAGCGTTACAGCATGTTGTTCTGCAATTGCAACATCAAAGAAACGATCTGGGTATTTTTGTGCAAACTCTACCATTCCTGAGCCTTCACACATTGCAGGTGTAATTGCCAATAAGCGGGAATCTTTCTCTGCCTCATCACATAACCACTGACCAAAAATTGTAGAGTATTTTGGTGCAGATTTTTTAGAACTTAATGTTTGAGGAACAATAGATGGTTTTTTTGCAATTGCGTGGTATTTAATGGGATCTTTTTCGGCAGGAGAAAAGCCCTTACCTTTTTTTGTATAAATATGAATTAAACGTGGCCCACTGCGTTTTTTGAGAGATTCAAAAACATGTACAAGCTGGTTAATATCATGCCCATCAAATGGCCCATAATATTCAAAACCAATCGCTTTAAATAAATTATCTGCTTCATTGGTTGCAGATTTATGCAGGCGTGATGTATAAGACCAGTTTGGATGAGGCTCTATAACAGCATCACCCTTTTCAGTAATATTAACGAAATGCCCTTTTTCCCAAATCGCTGCCAAGTGTTTTGCAAAACCACCTGTACTACAAGAAATAGACATATCATTGTCATTGAGTACGACCATTAAATCTGCTTGATGTGCAACTGCATCATTCATTGCTTCAAATGCCATACCTGCTGTCATTGCACCATCACCTACAATTGCAACAACTTCACATGGGTCTTTTTGATAACGACGTGCTAAAGACATTCCTAAGCCTGCTGAAATTGCAGTAGACGAATGCCCAACACCAAATGTATCGAACTCCGACTCTTCTCTTGCAGGAAAAGCCGCTAAGCCATTCTTCGCACGGATTGTTGTAATTTGCTCGCGTCGTCCTGTTAAAATCTTATGCGGATAGGCTTGATGCCCTACATCCCAGATTAAACGATCACGTGGTGTATTAAAGCAATAATGCAATGCTACTGTTAATTCCACAACACCAAGGTTTGCACCAAAGTGACCGCCACTTACACCTGCAGCATACAAAATGTATTGACGCAACTCATCTGCCACTTGTAAAAGTTGGTTTGAATCGAGTTGACGTAATTGCTTTGGATGATCAATTTCATCTAACAATGGCGTAACAGGACGCTGAGTTGGTATTTTTGTATACAACATATGTGGCAGAGCCTTCTAGAGCCTGGCTAATCCGAAGCTGAGTGATAGTGCGTTAAACCGATAATTTTAACCTATCGGTACTTATTTTCAATGTGCCACGTCAAAGATCTGTAGTTTTACATTGTTTGTTTCAGACAAGCATTGAATTATCTAAAAAAATGCTATGAATGATCAACCCTTATCTGCATGTTTCCACAAAAATAAATAGTTTGGCTTAAATTTTGTATATTTAAACAACTTACGGCAGATCATTAAGCTATAATTTTACTATTTCTTTTTATATAAATGAGCTAAATTGTGCCGATCAAATTTGTCGCAACTTCAAAATTACCCACTGCCTTTGGTGATTTTAACATTAGTGTATTTCAAGACCCTGAAACCAAAGAAGAGCATATTGCTCTTTCAAAAGGTTTAGAATTTCCAACCAACGCACCAGTTTTAGTTCGTATTCATTCTGAATGTTTAACAGGAGATGCCTTTGCATCACTCAAATGTGACTGTGGACCACAGTTAAAAGCTACTCAAGAACTTATCAATGAAGTAGGACAAGGCATTATTTTATATTTACGTCAAGAAGGTCGTGGTATTGGCTTAACCAATAAAATTCGTGCCTATGCATTACAAGATCAAGGACATGACACTGTAGATGCAAACTTGCTACTAAACTTACCTGCCGATGCACGTCGCTATGATATGTGTAAAATCATTCTCGATCACTTTCATGTTAAAGAAATTAAATTAATTACTAATAATCCATTGAAAGTTAAAGCATTAGAAGATTTAGATATTAATATTGTAGATCGCGTTCCGCTGACAGTTGGGCTAAATCCATTCAATGCTTCCTATCTAAAGACCAAAGTCAGTCGTATGTCACACCTATATAAAGAAGATGACTTTTCTAAATAAAAAATCAATCATATTTAGGGATTTTCTCCATACAAAATCCCTTACTTTTTTTATGGTTTTATGTTTTTATAACATTACTTTTATTTTATGTATGAGGCTTTCATGCAAAACCCATCAACAATAGATATCGAACGTGTTAAAAAATTTTTACTCGATTTACAAGAACGCATTTGTACAGCACTCGAACAACAAGAAACAATAGGCGGCGGTCACGAAAAATTTATTATTGATGATTGGGAACGCCCTGAAGGCGGTGGTGGTAGATCTAGAGTATTACAGAATGGTGAAGTTATTGAAAAAGGAGGTGTAATGTTCTCTCATATCAATATTCGCCAACTTCCTGCATCAGCGACTGCACGACACCCTGAAATTGCAGGTGCAAAGGCTCAAGCGCTAGGGGTTTCATTAGTAATTCACCCTAAAAACCCAAATGTACCTACATCACATGCCAATATTCGCTTATTTATTGCCGAACCTGAAGGAAAAGATCCTATCTGGTGGTTTGGTGGAGGCTTCGACTTAACACCATTTTACCCAAATGATGAAGATATTAAAGGCTGGCATCAAAATGCATTTGATCTTTGCCAACCTTTCGGCCATGACGTATATAAAGAACATAAACAATGGTGTGATGACTATTTCTATTTAAAGCATCGTGATGAACAACGTGGTGTTGGAGGATTATTTTTCGATGACTTAAATCATTGGGGTTTCGAAAAATGTTTTGAATACATGCAAGCTGTGGGTAATGGATACCTTGATGCAATAATTCCTATTTTTGAAAGAAATAAAAATAAGCCGTATAGCCAAGCTCAAAGAGATTTTCAACTCTACCGCCGTGGACGTTACGTTGAATTCAATCTTGTATATGACAGAGGTACAATCTTTGGATTACAAACAGGTGGGCGTATAGAGTCTATTTTAGTTAGCCTACCCAATCTTGTAAGTTGGTCATATCGCCCTGAATGGGAAGATGATACGATTGAAAAGCGACTTACAGACTATTATTTGAAGCCAAGAGATTGGCTAGCCGAACTATAATTGATTACTAATATACAAAAGAGCAAATGCTCTTTTGTATAAAAATACATCTCGTTACGTTTATAAGTAAAAAACCTCATCTCTTAAGAACCATTTCATATTATATTGATCATTACCCTTTACAATACTTGTTGTTTCTTTAATCAACCCAGTAAAGAAAATAGCAGGCTCATACTTTATGTTTAAATTGTTTTTCGAATACAAATGGCTATTTATTATTAGTCTTCTGTCCATCCTTATGTTTAGCTCTATTAGTGTAACCATTAACTACAACAATATATTTTCTGACAGTATATCTATTGTGACAAGTGTCCTTCTCGGTATTTCACTCTTTTTCACGTTATCATCTTGCCTCGTTGAAAAAATTCGCGATATTTGTAACCCCTCTTAAGCCTTCATCATATGTAAGTCAAATGACACACGTATATAAATAAAAAAAGCAGCCTATCAAGTAGACTGCTTTTTTATTTATAGATCACAATTTATTGTGTTGTTACAGGATGCTGCCCATCAACTATAGTCGTCGCACCATTCGATGTATTCACAACTTTAAATTCAATACGACGATTACGGAATTTACCTTGTTCAGTCACATTGTCAGCAATTGGATTTTCAGCACCATATCCTACAGCTGTAAGTTGATCTCTATTTACACCTTGCTCAACCAAATAATCTAAAACAGATTGTGCACGGCGTTTAGACAATACTTTATTTGATTCTGGATTACCTGTTGAATCTGTATAGCCTTCAACAATTAATTTTACATTTGGAACACTCTTAATTAATTTTGCCGCTTCATCTAAAATTTCTTTATTTTTCTGAGGTAGAACTTTAGATGCCGTTGGGAAATTAATAATTTGTAGATTTAGAGCATGTGCAATATCTTCAGGTCGTGCATTTGCTCCTAAAGATGAAAGCGCTTGTTTACTTTGATCAATACTATTATTTACCGATTGCTCTTCATTTAAAGGTGCTGCCGCTGAAACTTCCAAGTCAGGTGCTATTGCTTTAATCTTTGTAACCAATTCAGCTGCTGCTTTTGCATCTGGTGCATTTACAATTAACTGATTACCTTTCCAATCAATGCTTGCATTCGGCACTGCTTTAATATATTCCAAGATTTCAGAAATTTTTTCAGATCCAGGCAATGACGTTGCATAACCTTGATCTGTCGTAACATCACATTTCACATTTGTACCAAATACTTTGCTTAATGCAACTTTTACAGATTCAGCTAATGTTTGATTACCTAAGTTTGCATGACATGCTTGAACATGATTTCCTGTCCCTGAAACAAGATTAATTTCAGCTTGTGCTGTATTTGTTTGCTCAGAAGATACATCTGAAGCTGCTTGTGGCACAGGCGTATCTGCATTTTTCGGAATAGGTGTATCTGCTTTATGCTGGCATGACTTCCAAAAGAAAATAACCAATAAAGCAAGAATAATTAATGCAATAATAGGTAGTATCTTACCAAAAAAACCTGCTTTTTTTTCAGGCTCCTTACTGTAAATATGCTGTGAAGCTGCCTGAGCACCTAATGCACTACTTAAACCAAGTGCAGATACCAAGCCTGCACCCCATGCAGGAAAACTAGTTGCAATATCTTTAATATGAGTTGCTAGATATGCACCAATTTTCCCATCCCCTGCCTCATCTTTTAAAGCTTTTACACTGAGTGGAATTGCTTGGTTAAATAAAGAAGTTACTGCATTTTCAGGTAAACTGTGATGCGCTGAAAAACCTTCAATAAGTTGACGAATAGCAGATGCTTGATTACCAAAAATAGTATTTAAGCCATTATTCTCTAGACTAGTTCCTGACTGAATACGTTCAGGAAATTTATGAAAAACGGACAATAAAATTGGATAAAACTGTGCGAGCAGTGATGCTTTTTTATCTGCATCAATCGCTAATTGCTGTTGATTAACAATTGCTGGTGTAACTTTTTCTTTCAGCAACTCTATAGGATTTATTGACATAGTTAGACTCCTCATGGGAATAGTCATTGTTGTTATATCTTTTCAGAACCACATACATACCTGTATTGTTCTACATTCTTATTTGCTATAACTATTTTAGTGTTTTTGAGAAAAAACTAATTTTATTTTACTTTTTTTTCTAATATCTTCATATGTTTTTCTGTAAACACACTTATATGAGGAACAATACAAAGCTATATTTCACCATGATATTTCTTGTATATTGCCAATACGTGCAATCATCATTATAGATAAATATAGAGACGTTTCATGCAACCATGTAAAAAATTTGCAGTCATTGGCAACCCAATTGAACACTCACGCTCACCAGAATTACATGAAGCATTTGCTCAAAAGACAGGCATTGATTTAACTTATCATAAAAGACTAGCTGCTATTGATCAGTTTGAAACAAGTATCAATGCTTTTTTTAATGAGAATGGCAATGGCTTAAATGTGACTGTTCCATTTAAAGAAGATGCATTCAAATCTTGTGATGTACTTACCGAACGGGCAAAGATTGCAAAAGCAGTCAATACGCTATGGAAAGAAGATGGCAAACTATATGGCGACAATACAGATGGTCAAGGCCTTGTTAATGCAATAGAAGCAATGGGTTGGTCACTATCTCAAACTAAAATTCTTATTTTAGGCGCAGGTGGTGCAACAAGAGGGGTTATTTATCCTCTTTCACAAGCAGGTGTAAAGGAAATTGTTATTGCCAACCGCACACATGCTCGTGCAACACAACTTGTAAATGATCTTACTCCTCATATGGCTAACCATACTCAACTCAGTACGCTTGCATTAGAAAAACTAACTGGTCATTTCGATATTATTATTAATGCAACATCAGCATCGCTTTCAGGTGATCAATTTTCACTTCCCAAAGAACTTACATTTGATCATGCATATGAAATGGCATATGGCAAACCCTCTCATTTTTTAGATGAAGCAAAAAAACGTGGTATTCCTTATACTGATGGCTTTGGTATGCTAGTCGGTCAAGCTATTGAATCTTTTTATATCTGGAATGGTATAAAGCCAAATTTAAAAGATTTTTTATAAAGAATATTCCCCATAAATATATAAGAGTTTATGGGGAGTTCTATTTAGTCCAATACAGTTTCTAGTAACTCTTCCGATGGTGCAAAATAATATGCCCCGTCTACAGGCGTTACAAAATGTAATAAGCGATCATGTATACCATCACCACTTGTACCAAACATACGCTTTAACATAGCATCTATACGGCTAAGTTCTTTTGTATATGCAACAAAATAAAGCCCTTTTTCGCCATGACCATCACCATATGGCAAACTATGGCGCAGAATCTCTAACTCTTCACCCTCATCATCTTCTACAACTGTTCTAGCAACATGTGCATTTTCAGGTTTTATATCATCATTAAGTTCTATCGACTCTAACTTTGTGCGCCCAATTACACGTTCTTGTGCATCGACTTTTAGCTTATTCCACTTGTCTAAATCATGCACATAACGCTGAGCAAAAAGAAATGTGCCGTCTGCAAAGACACCGTTGTCTTCAGATAACAAAGTCGTTTCTGCACGATCTTCTTTAAACTGAGGGTTTTCTGTACCATCTATAAAACCTGTTAAATCACGACCATCTAAATAGCGGAAACACGGTCTTTCCTCTAAAACTTCTACCTTCTCCTCTACACCACGAAAGAAAGCCTGACTCAATGCAAAGCAGATATCTGTACGTTGACTTGCGACATGTATAAAAACATCTGCCGGTACAACAGGCATTTCAAAGTTGCCCTGTTGTGCTTCAAGCTGTTTGAAGTTATTAGGCGAATTCTCGTATAGTTTTGTCCACATTTCAGGTCCGAATGCGACACCTATTTTTATTTGATCATTTGGATGTTGCGTAATCAGGCGATTTCTTTCAGAAATAAGACTTTTGATTTGATGTTTCAGCTCGTCCACAGATAAAGTTTTTAAGCGTATTGCAATAAAACGCGCATGATCTGATGGAAGTGGCAAAATCACGGATTGAGCAGTCATTCATAACTCCGAAATGCTGTGTAATTTATGGCTAGTTCCTTTATTTAGTTTACATTCAAATGATCTAAACTGAATAATTTTATGCAAAATAAATTATGATAACTCAATAATTCACCTAAGATTTTGCCCTAAAATATAAATATATATTAGAGCTTATTTTTAAATCACTATTATTTACTAGAGAAATTTTTCTAAAACAGTATTTAGAAAACGATAACCGTGTTCAGTACATGCCAGTTGTTTTTCATTTTCTAGCAATAACCCTTGCTGACGTAAATGCAATAATGCTGATTTAATATGATCAATATCTAAACCTGTTCTCTGAGAGTAATACTGCGTAGGTGTACCCTCTTTTAAACGCAATGCATTCATCATAAATTCAAATGGTAAGTCATCTTCGATAACTTTTTCAAAATTCACCATAGGTGCAGGAGTGTTTTCCAAGTAGTCTTTTGGCAAACGTGTTTTCTGAAAACGATAAACACCATCTTCTTTGGTCACTTTACCGTGCGCACCTGCGCCAATTGCTAAATAGTCGCCAAACTGCCAGTAGTTTAAATTATGCGTAGATGGCTTTTCTTTACGCCATGCGGAAATCTCATAATTGATAAACCCTGCATCAATTAAGTACTGTTCACCTTGCTCTTGAATATCAGACAAAATATTATCTGACGGTAAAACAGGTTTCGTTCTAAAAAATACGGTATTGGGTTCAATCGTCAGTTGATACCAAGAAATATGTGTAGCACCACATTCAACTGCCATGTTTAAATCATGTAGAGCTTGCTCTAAAGTCTGCTGAGGAAGCCCATGCATCAGATCAACATTAACTCTTTGAAAACCTGAATTTTTTGCCTGTTGTATTGCAGACATTGCATTATCTGCACTATGAATACGCCCTAACTTTTTTAAATGCTCGGTATTAAATGTTTGCACACCAATAGATAAACGGTTAATACCTGCTTGTAAATAGTCTTCAAAAGGCTGATGTTCAAGTGTGCCTGGATTTGCTTCTAGTGTAATTTCACAATCTTCAATAAATTCGATGTGCTGTGCTAGTTGGTGAAATAACCACTGATAACCTTTAGCTGAAATAAGTGAAGGGGTTCCACCGCCAATAAATACACTCGAAATTTTACGCCCCTGAGCCAAATCTATCTGAGTTTTAAAATCTTCAACTAGTGCATATAAATATTCATTTTCAAGTTCTAATGAAAGTTGCTTACCACCCGGTACAGTATGTGAATTAAAGTCACAATATGGACATTTTCGTACACACCAAGGCATATGAACATATAATGATAAGGGTATACTTTGTGGCACTAAATCACTCAAGAAACTACTCAACTTTAACATCGAACCGAAGATGCTAATTTTAACACGACTTTGAAATAAAGCTTAAAATTGCAATGCACTTAAATAGTGATTTTAAGTATTTTTCTGCTTTTATTTATTGTACTATCTGATCAAATTTCAATAACTCTAGTTTCTAAAAAATGCAGTAAAAAAGGACGTTTCTAAATACATATGGCAACACTGTCTTATTCATTTTTATAGCACAAATTCTCCGAGTAGTTTTTTATGGCAACTGTTGTTTCTTCACGCATTGAGCTTAAACGCTTATTGTCACTTATGATTCCTATACTTATTACCCAATTTGCACAAGCAGGTTTAGGACTCATAGATACAATTATGGCTGGACGATTTTCTGCTGTAGATTTGGCTGCCATTGCTGTAGGTGTCGGCATTTGGATACCTATAATGCTTTTATTTACAGGTATTTTACTTGCAACAACGCCTTTAGTTGCTGAAGCAGTTGGTGCACATAACCGTACTCAGGTTGGGCACATTGTACGCCAGTCATTATGGATGGCAGCTATACTGGGTGTATTCGCTTTAATATTATTGCAGTTTATGCCGTATTTACTGCCAATTTTTAAAGTTCCTACCGACTTACAACCCAAAGCTGCTTTATTTTTACATGCCATTGGTCTAGGTATGCCTGCAGTTTGCCTTTATACCTCTCTACGCTGTTACTCTGAGGCGATTGGCAATCCCAGACCTGTTACTGTCATTAGTTTACTGTCTTTACTTGTACTCATTCCACTAAACTACTTATTTATGTATGGCTATGGTCCTATTCCACGTATGGGAAGTGCAGGATGTGGCTTTGCCACAGCAACGCTACAATGGCTCATGCTTTTTAGTTTAATTTTTTATATATCTAAAGCCAAAATTTATAAGAAAGATCAGTTACTTTCAGGTTTTGAAAAATTAAATACTCAACTTGCTAAAAAGTTACTACTTTTAGGCTTTCCTATTGGTTTAGCAATTTTCTTTGAAGTAAGTGTTTTTTCAACAGCAGCCATTATTTTAAGTACTTTAGGCGATACCGTGGTTGCTGCACATCAAATTGCGATTTCTATCACTTCACAGCTCTTTATGCTACCAATGTCTTTATCTATTGCACTCACCATACGCGTAGGTACCTATTACGGTGAAAAAAATTGGGAAGCGATGCACAAAGTTCAAAAAGTTGGTCTAATGACTGCAACTGTAATGGCATGCTTAACCATGGCATTTATTGCACTATTTCGTCATGCTATTATTGAGTTTTATACTCAAGATCCGCATGTTGCTCAAATTGCAACTTATCTATTACAGTTTTGTATTGCTTACCAACTGATGGATGCATGGCAAGTCAGCGCAGCAGGCTGTTTAAGAGGCATGCAAGACACTCAAGCACCAATGTGGGCAACAATGCTTGCCTATTGGGCTATTACCCTTCCGCTAAGTATTTACTGGATACGCTATGCTTCCATGGGACCACAAGCCATTTGGATTAGCTTAATTATTGGACTGAGTGTTGCATGTGCCTTATTGCTCTCTAGGCTTTATCTAAATAATAAAAGACTCGCTAAAAGCTCCTATTAAATTAAAAAAGGGAAGATGCTCCCTTTTTTAATTTTTAGCATTTAAAGCATCAGATATTGCTTTAACCAACTGTTCACCAATTTTAAGTTTTGATGCTTTTTCTAAATCACGTTGGTCAAACCCATATTTCTTGGCAAAAAATACCGTCATTGCATTTTCATCTGCCCCAAAACCGATGTCTTGTCTTGAAACATCATTACAGGCAATCATATCTAATTTTTTAGCAATAAGTTTTCCATTTGCATATTCTTCGACATTTTGCGTTTCAGCTGCAAAACCGACCATAAAGGGTCTTTTTTCTTGCTGTGCAATTGTTGCCACAATATCAGGATTTTTAACTAGTGCTATTTCTAACTCATCACCCGTTTTCTTAATCTTATGTGGTGCAATTTCAGCCACTCTATAATCTGCCACCGCTGCTGTTGCAATAAAAATATCACAACCATTTGCAAGCATTTGCATACTTTCATCAAGCATTTCTTGGGCAGAAGTTACATTACAGCGTGCAACGCCATACGGCGTAGTAAGGCTTACAGGCCCTGAAATGAGCGTAACATCAGCCCCAGCCGCATAGCATGCACTTGCTAAAGCAAAGCCCATTTTTCCTGTGCTGTGGTTAGAAATATAACGTACAGGATCTATTGCCTCACGTGTTGGCCCTGCGGTAATCGTGACTTTTTTGCCTGCAAGTAAACCGAACTGCTTCGTTTGCATACGTTCTTGTGTTTTAAAAAACTCAAATACTTGCGCTGCCAATACCTCAGGCTCAGGCATACGCCCCCGTCCAACATCACCGCATGCTTGTTCACCTGAGTCTGGAATAATGACATGTACACCATCAGCTGTCAGCGTTTGTAAATTGCGCTGAGTTGCTTTTGCTGCCCACATTTGCTGATTCATTGCAGGTGCTACCCACACAGGTGATTTTGTTGCAAGGTATAGTGTACTTAGTAAATCGTCTGCCAAACCCTGCGCAAATTTTGCAAGGACATCACAACTCGCAGGTGCAACTAAAATTAAGTCTGCCCAGCGTGCCAACTCAATATGCCCCATACCTGCTTCTGCTTCAGGGTCTAACAATGTGGTATGCACAGGATTTGATGATAAGGCTTGAAAAGTTAGCGGCGTAATAAAAGCTTGCGCTCCTTTTGTCATGACAACACGTACATTAAAGCCATAGTCTTTTAGGCGACGGACTAAAACTGCACTTTTATATGCTGCAATCCCTCCTGTTACCGCCAAGATAATGTTTTTATTTAAATTTATATTGACATTCGAACTCACAAATAGAACACTCTTTACCTTGCAGTGATGCTCACAATAGCACTAAACCTATATTCTCCCAAACTTAAATCTCTACATGAAAGAAGACCATTTTTCCATTAAGTCTTGGCCTATTCAAGAACGCCCACGAGAACGCCTCATTCAACAAGGTGCAAAAAGCCTATCAGATGCAGAACTACTAGCTATTTTTCTAAGATCAGGTTCAAAACAATATTCTGCTGTCGAGCTATCACGCCGTCTAATTTTGCACTTTGGTGGTCTTACTCCTATTTTCGACTGTTCTCTTGATGAATTAACGGCCTTTCATGGCATAGGTGAAACCAAATATGCACAATTGATGGCAGTAAAAGAACTTGGTAGGCGCTATGTCGACAATGCTTATCTGCAACAGCAAAATGCTTTCGACAGTTCAAAGAAAGTGATTGATTTCTTACGCTACCAATTACAAGGTGAGAAGCAAGAGGTCTTCGCAGTGCTATGCTTAGATACAGATTTATGTAAACTTAATTTTAAAAAATTATTTTTTGGCTCAATAAATACATGCACTATTTCTATTAATCAAATGATACGCCATATTATCCAACAACACGCTTCTCAAATTATTATTTGTCATACACATCCTTTTGGGCAAGCAACACCTTCATCAGCAGATCATACCCTTACCGAAAAAATTAAGCAGGCCTGTGAACTGATTGAAGTTAAACTCATTGATCATTGCATTATTTCTCCAACAGGTTCATTCTCTTTTGCAGAAAACCACTTTGTATAAATTGTGAAGTCCCTTAATTATCTATGGCTTCATTAAAGTAATAAGATATAGCAATTATGATTATTCGTGATAAAAGTAATATTTTTCAAATTTTATTCGCATGGCAAGGCACAATTTTACCTAGGGTCTTGCCTGAGCTTATTGCACTAACAATCATTTCCACAGTGATTGGTTTTCTTACTTATCATCAAATTGTTACGATCCCCCAAGTTCCTGCAATTGGCTTTACCATTTTTGGCGTTATTCTTTCTATTTTTTTAGGTTTTAGAAATAATACATGCTATGCGCGTTGGTGGGAGGGTCGAAAATTATGGGGTGCACTTATTGCAAGCTCTAGACATATTGATAGAGATAGTAAAATCCTTTCAAATGCGCGCCGTGAGCGAGTCTTAAACCATGTTATGGTGTTTACAAGTACACTGCGTGATCGCTTACGCCATCAAACTGCCAACCTAGAACAGTTTATAGATACTGTCGAGTTAGATGAGCAGTCTGTGCAGCACTTAAATGATCAACTCAATGCTCCACAGTACATGCTCAGTTTAATTCAATGGGAGTTACTACAAGCATATAAAGAAAAAGAAATTACAGACATTTTATATACTCAAGTCAATAACCATACGATTGAGCTAGGCGCAGTACAAGCAGGTTGTGACCGTATTGCAAGCACACCACTACCTTATGCGTATTCTGTCTTACTCAATCGTGCTGTCTATTGCTTTTGCTTTTTACTGCCTTTTAGTCTAGGTTCTACGCTTGGGCTTTGGACACCTTTTCTTGTTGGCTTAATTGCCTATATGTTTTTAGGCTTAGATAAACTGAGTGCTGAACTTGAAGAACCATTTGGTACACAAAATAATGATTTACCGCTCGACTCTATTGTACGTCTCATAGAGCGTGAACTTCTCAGCTCACTTGGTAAACCGCTTCCACCTGCAATTGCAATAAAGAACCATAATTTATCTTAAAATTACTAAATAAAGCTTTCCCATACGCCCTGCTGTCCTTCTTTTACAGCAGGCACACGCCCTAAATGTAACCATGGCATATGTTCACCATGAAAATCACTACCAATAGACACTTTTAGCCCATGCTCCGCAATTAAACGATCAATCATTTGACGGGTAGATGCAGTCTCAGATGGCGGTGGCAACTCAACTGCATCTCCACCATATTTTGCAAAAATTTCAATTAAATAACGCGTATTTGTCGCTGATAAATCATATTTCGTCGGATGAGCAAGAACAGCAATGCCTTGCGCATTTTGAATAGCTTGAATCGTTTTTTCAAGAGATAACCATTCAAAAGAAACAAACGCAGGTTTGCCTGTCTTTAAAAAGCGGTCAAAAGCTTGCTGTAAACGGGTTACTACACGTTTTTCAAGCAAGACTTGTGCAATATGGCTACGTGTCACTCTGTCAGCTACCCCATCTACTTTTGCAAGTACATCAGGATAAAAATCCTGCTTGAGTATCTTTTCAAGCTTCTGACAAATTTCTATCGCACGTTGTGCCCTCACTTGCTTTTGTTCAACCAATACTTGCTCTAAACCGTCACGATCTTTCATGTTTAAGCCAACAATATGCACACCATAACTTTTTTTTGTCGATGGTCTTGACCACTGGCTTGATATCTCCACCCCAGAAATAAGTCTTATCTGCTTTTCATTGGCAACAATTTCAGCTCTTTTTAAGCCATCCATTGAATCATGGTCAGTTAATGCTAAAGTATGGATACCTGACTCAAATGCTTTTTGCACTAAATCCTCAGGTGTTAACGCACCATCAGAAATATTGCTATGTGTATGTAAATCTATACCCTGCATATTTTATAATGAACCATTCGCGAGATAGGATTAAACACTTTAACATGAAAGCACTTTTGGACTTTATCCCTCTTATCATCTTTTTCTATTTTTATAAAACAGTTGATCCTACAAATAATCATCATCCGATCTTAAACCTTATTGGTTCTTCTGGCGGTGTAGATAACAATAATACTCTTGTTGCAACTGCAGCACTTATTATTTCAATGATTGTTGTTTATGGTGCTATCTTTGTCTTTCAAAAGTTTCGTTTAGACAAACAACAATGGTTAATTTTATTTATGACTGTTGTTTTTGGTGGTATTACACTACTACTACACGATGACTTTTATATTAAACTTAAAGCTGCTCTCTTAAACTTTCTTTTTGCTATAGCTTTCTTGCTCTCACCTATTTTTACCAAAGATAAAAGCCCTCTTATTAAAAAAATGTTTGGCACAGTACTCGAACTTACTCCAAAAGGCTGGCTTAATTTAAACATTGCATGGGTAGGTATGTTCATGCTGATGTCATTTCTACATGTATTCTTTGCATTTTTATTTATGCATGGAAAATACTGGGGAGAATTTACATTATTTGGTGACATGATCATCATGTTCTCATTTATTATTATCCAATTTGTTATTCTAAGAAAACATTTTAAAGCTTCTGAATAACAAGAATATTTTTTTATATAAAACAAGAGTAAACTATGGCTTTATTTATTATTACTTGCACAGATAAAGAAGGAACTTTAGCGGCAAGACTTGCTGCTCGTCCTGCTCATTTGGCACGCCTTGAGCAACTAGATGCTGAAGGTCGTTTAATTACTGCAGGCCCTATGCCAAAAGAACAAGGAAATCCAGAAGCAGGTTTTTATGGAAGTATCATAATTGCTGACTTTGATACACGAGCAGCCTTAGATGAATGGCTATCAGATGAGCCTTATCTTGCAGCAGGTGTATATAGTCATATTGATGTGAAGCCATTTATTAAAGCTTTTCCTAAAGGATAGAAGATTATGCAACGTGTTGTATCTCGTATACTTGGCTTACTTATGCTGTTATCAGCATCTGCATGGGCAGTTGAACCAACTTCACAAACAACGCCAATACCTCAGACACAGCCTGTTGCAAATTCAACTAAACCTGCCCCCAATAGTTCAACAACGCCAACACCGCAAGTAATAAAAACAAATGGAAGTGCGCCGTTGGTCGAACCAAACTCGCCTGCTCAGCTTGCACAACAAAAAGCAGAAGATGATTTAAAAATGAAAGCATTGGTAAAAAACCAAGAAGTTCGAATGCAACAACTCGAAAAAGCGAATTTAGATGCTTTATCACAGAACCAAGCACTACAACTTAAAAATGATAATTTGGGCGTTCAAGTACAAGTTCTTCAAAGTGAACGCACAGCACAACTATTTATGTACGGTGCAGCAACACTTGCAATTGGTGTCATTTTAGGATTTGTACTTGCTGGATACATTTATACAAAACGTCGTCGTCAGTGGTAAATAAAGGGTTAAAGATTGTTTGGTAAAATTCAAACGGCCGAGCTTACATGGCAACAGGTCGATGGTATTGATATTCCAGTTTCAACACAGTTTGGAGATGTCTACTTTTCTAAAGACAATGGCTTACTAGAAACACGCCATGTCTTTTTAAACGGAAATGATTTATCAACTAGACTCTCACAGCTCAATAGTTATGAATACTTTTGTGTAGGTGAAACAGGCTTTGGTACGGGCTTAAATATTTTAGCATTGTGGCAACTTTGGCAAGATGTACAACCCCACAATCAAAGCCACTTGCATGTTGTGACCGTTGAGAAATTTCCTCTTTCAAAAGAAGATTTAGTGCGTGCCTTAAAAGCATGGCCTGAGCTTAAACCTTTGGCAGAACAGTTAATTTCACAATACCCTACACCCATTTCAGGTTGTCATAGGCTGAATTTTCCGAATGCACGCTTTAGTATAGATTTATGGCTAGGTGATGCTGAAGATGTTTTTCCTATCATTCCTAAAACAGGCGTTGTAAATGCTTGGTTTTTAGATGGGTTTGCGCCATTTTGTAACCCTGAGCTATGGCAAAAAAATGTCCTTGAACATATTGTTAGGCTCTCTGCACCTAGCACAACTTTTGCATCATTTAGTGTCGCAGGAATGATTAAACGTGGGCTTAAAGCACATGGCATCGAAATTTCAAGACCAAAGGGTTTTGGCCATAAACGAGAAATGCTCAAAGCAATTTGGCCAACTTTAGAAGCTGATCATACAAAACACCTTAGCACGCCACTTAATATTGCTATTATTGGCGCAGGAATTGCGGGTTTAAGCCATGCTTGGGCATTTGCAAAGCGTGGACACCATATTAAAATTTATGACCGTACAGATGCAATTTCAGGGGCTTCAGGCAATCCACTTGCATTACTCAATCCCAAACTGTGTCCTGCCACACAAAACCATGAACATTTAATGAGTCTAAGTTGGCAATATGCATGCTCATATTATCGACAGTTCAAAGCATTCAATAGTATTACTGTCCAACAAACCGATATTAAAAAAAATGGGGAACTTGAAAAACTTGTAAACGATTACCCTGAAAGTGAAATCAGTCATACTACTTCTTCTTTTCTGAAATCGGAATATACATCTATACAATTAAAGAATGCAGGTGTTGTTAATCCCCAAGTACTAGCAGAAGAAATCTTAAGCCATCCTCTTATTCAGCTTATCAAGACTGAAATCACACATATTGAAGAAGATGCAGAACAGACTTACCTTACAGACATATCACAACAAAAATTTTCTGCCGACCTCATCATTGTATGCACAGCTAAAGATAGCCACCTGCTTATTTCGAACTTACCAAAACTTAAACCTATTCGTGGACAAGTCAGTTGGCTTAAGAATGAGAGTCGTCCATTGCCACATAACCTTGCATTTAGCTATGGTGGCTATGCCATGCAACTTAATGCAAAGCAGCTTATCTTAGGTGCATCTTTTCATCCACAAAGAGATGATAATGATGTTCTTCTAGAAGATCATGCGCATAACCTTGCACTCATACAAAAAATTTATCCTGAATATGCCAGCACATTAGAAAATATAGAAAATTGGGAGGGTCGAGCATCTATACGTGCGCAAAGTGCCGATTACTTTCCGCTCCTTGGAAAATGTAAAGCAGAAACAAATATATATACCTGTTCAGGATTAGGCTCTAAGGGTTTCTTGTTTGCACCTCTATGTAGTGAAATTGTAGCAGCTCAAGTGCTTAATGAGCTTTGCCCTGTGCCCATCAGTATTTTAGACAAACTCAATCCCCAGAGATTCATAAAAAAAGTTAAACCTAAAAAACCTTACTATCAGAATAAAAAAGCGCCCTAAGGCGCTTTTTTATTCTATAGGTAATCCCGCTGCTTTTGCTGCACGTGTACCACCCATGAGCACTACGTATTCTCTGCCACTATCAAAGCCTTCTAGCTTCTCAGCAGCTCTGGGCGCTTTACTACCACCACCACATAAAATATAAATCGGTTGATCTGATGCAACTTCTGCCAATGCACTTTCATTGATATGGTCAATCGGTTGATTGATTGCACCTTTTAGATGTGCTTCTGCATAAGCATTTTCATCTCTAACATCCCAAATAACAGCGTTATCTGGGAACTCAAATGTTGTAATTTCTTGTTTACGGATCATTGTGTACTCCTTTTATATAAACAACACTTGGCAAATCACGAAAACCCTCTTAGCATCTCAGATATTTCATCCACTTGTAAAGGTGCTAGATATGCCTTCTTTTGATATTGTTTCCGAACTTGAGACTTTTGAAGTCAACCACGCTGTACAAAATACACAGAAAGAGATCGCAACACGTTTTGATTTTCGTGGTCAAGATGTAACTGTAGAACTCAATGAGAAGTCAAAAGAGATTAAAATCTCTACAGAAAATGACTTTCAATGTGAACAAGTTTATAGCATGCTCGAAAACCATTTTTTTAAACGTAAAATTGATATTCAAGCAATGGATCCACAAAAGGCATCTGCTTCAGGTAAATACTTTGTTCAAGTCATTAAACTGAAAGATGGTTTGGATTCCGACACTGCTAAAAAAGTAAATAAAGCCATTAAAGAAAGTGGCATTAAAGTTCAATCCTCTATTCAAGGGGATAAAATTCGTGTAAGCGACAAAAAACGCGATACTCTACAAAAATTAATGACTTTCTTACGTGAAGAGCAATTTGGTATTCCATTGCAATTTAATAACTTCAAAGACTAAGCAAAAAAAGGCGCATATTATGCGCCTTTTTTATAAATCTATATTTTACATATCAACCATTTCTATACCATCTAAACGCGCAACGGTCATTAAATCTTTATCGCCACGACCTGAAACCGTTGCAATAAGTATTTGATCTTTAGACATGGTTGGCGCAAGTTTAGAAACATATGCCATCGCATGTGCACTTTCTAACGCAGGAATAATCCCTTCAATCTTCGTCAAATCACGAAAACCTTGTAATGCTTCATCATCTGTAATTGGAACATATTGAACACGTTTCATATCTTTTAAGAAACTATGCTCAGGGCCCACACCCGGATAATCTAATCCAGCAGAGATACTATGTGTTTCAATAATCTGTCCTTGAGCATCACTCATTAAATAAGTTCTATTACCATGTAGAACACCCACATGACCTGCATTAAGCGGTGCCGAGTGTTTACCCGTTTCAACACCTAAACCTGCGGCTTCAACACCGTACATTGCAACATCGGTATCGTTTAAAAATGGATAAAACAAGCCCATTGCATTTGATCCACCACCCACACATGCCACTAACGCATCAGGTAAACGACCTGCTTGGTCTTGAATTTGCTGACGGGCTTCACGTCCAATAATTGACTGGAAGTCACGTACCAACTGTGGGTATGGATGTGGACCTGCAACCGTCCCAATCACATAGTAAGTACTATCTACATTACTTACCCAGTCACGCATTGCTTCATTCATAGCATCTTTTAGCGTACGAGAACCACTGGTCACAGGTACGACTTTTGCACCGAGTAATCGCATACGGTATACATTCATTGCCTGACGCTTTACATCATCTGCACCCATATATACAACGCATTCAATACCCAAACGTGCTGCAATTGTTGCTGTTGCCACACCATGCTGCCCAGCACCTGTTTCAGCAATAATACGTTTTTTGCCTGAAAGTTTGGCCAACAGTGCTTGCCCAATTGTATTATTTACTTTATGCGAACCTGTATGGTTTAAGTCTTCACGCTTTAAGTAAATTTGTGCGCCACCAAGATGTTTCGACCATCGCTCAGCATAATAAAGAGGACTTGGACGGCCAACATAATAGGCCAAATCACGATCGAATTCTGCAAGAAACTGGGCATCATTTTTCATTCTCTCATAGAGAGATTCTAAATCTTCCAATGCTGCCATTAATGTTTCTGACACAAATCGTCCGCCATGAATACCAAAATGCCCTTTTGCATCTGGATATTGTGTGTAGTCAATCTTATTTTGCTGATCCACAATGGACTCCTTGCATAAATTTTTCTATCAGTTGATGGTCTTTTATTCCTTTACTTAGCTCTACCCCACCACTTACATCGACTGCAAATGTTTGGGTAGTTTCAATTGCCTCTGTAACATTATCAGGCGCTAAACCACCTGCCAATATCAGCGGAATATCTAAGCGAGGAAATTGAGACCAGTCAAATTGCAATCCTGTCCCCCCTTTGAGTTCAGGATGCCAAGCATCAAGTAAAATAGCACTTGCGCCTGCTTTTTGATAACGCTTTATTTCAGCAATTAAGTCTAGCTCAGGCTTAACTTGAATCGCCTTATACCAACGCTTACCAAATTGTTGAGCAATAAACATACATTGCTCTGGGGTTTCGTGACCATGAAACTGCAAAACATCTAAAGTAACATGATTAAGTATATTTTTTATTTCATCAATTTCTGCATTTACAAATAATCCCACAATTTGTACATAAGGTGGAATCATTTTTGCAATTTTTTCAGCTTGAGGTATAGCAACATATCGTGGACTTAGCTCGTAAAATACCAAGCCAATTGCATCTGCACCTGCATTTACTACTGCTTGAGCATCTTCTAAACGCGTAATTCCACAAATCTTAGCACGAGTTCGCATAAGTTCTTCTTGCCCCAAATGATGCTTGATCAAGCATAATATATAAGTTTCCTTATCATTATTTTTAGCAAAACAATGCTGAATTGCAAACTTTTTGACATCTCAAGCTCATATAATCTTTTTATCTTTGTTTTTAGACGACTCTAACAATGCAAATTATTGGTCATCGTGGTGCAAGAAACGAAGCACCTGAAAATACACTTGGTGGATTTCAGTACTTAAAAGAAATTGGTATTACGGCTGTTGAATTTGATGTTAGACAACTTAACGATGGGACATTGGTTGTCATTCATGATGAAAGTTTAGAACGAACTTCAGGTCAACCCCAGTCTATTTATACATCGACTTTGGCTGATTTAAAATCGCATGACCATCGTTTAAAATGGAAAGATTGGCAACAGGCTGAACCCACGCCAACGCTTACTGAAACACTCAAAATTATTCAAAACTTTACTCATATTGAAGTTGAAGTCAAAGCAGTTACTTCTATTAATGAAGCAAAACGACTGTGCCAAAGCCTACTTAAACTACTCAATGGTTTTGAACAACAAGCCACTATTACCAGTTTTGATGAAAAAATTCTTCAAGTACTACAACAAGAAAAATGTCATTTTAAACGTGGATTGCTCATCGAAGAAAATATCCAACAAGAAGCGATTGAAAAAGCACTATCTTTAGAATGTGACCGCATTGGATGGATGGATACTCTTGCAACTCAAGACATCATTACTCAAACCCATAAAGCTGGGCTAAATGTGAGTGTTTGGACAGTTAATAATATTCAACGTGCACAAGAATTGAAACAATTTGGTGTAGACGGTCTTATTACAGATATTCCAATACGAATGAAAAATGCGCTATAGTATTTGGAATATAAATATTTAAATTAAAAGATTTTTATATTTATATTTGCCCTAATATACAAGTGTATTCTATTATATATACTCATATTTGGCGTTTAACTTTTACGCACAGTATTTTCAAAGGTAAACTTTGAAACTTACCACCTTATTACTTTGGGAGCGTCTCTTATGACTCCTTCGTCCCAAACGCTTAAAGCTCCGATCAATTGGACAGCAGCAATTACATTGCTCGGCACACCGATTCTGTCTATGATTGCCATACCGCTTTATGCGTACCATCATAATTTTTCATTGTCAGCATGGATTAGCCTTTTCTTCTTATTGGCTTTTAGCAGTTTAAGTATTACAGCAGGTTATCACCGCTTATGGGCACATCGTGCTTATGAGGCATCATTACCATTAAAAATTATTTTAATGATTGGCGGTACATTTGCCATTCAAAATAGTATTTTATATTGGGCATCAGGACATAGAACACACCATCGTCACGTAGATGATATTGAAAAAGACCCCTACTCTATTAAAAAAGGTTTTTGGTACGCACACTTAGGTTGGATGATTCGTGATTATCCAGCAGCAGAAGCCAACTATAAAAATGCGCCAGATCTGATGAATGACAAACTGGTGATGTTTCAGCATAAATATTATGTTCCACTGGTAATTGCTGTACACAGTGTCATTTTACTAGGTGTTGGCTGGGCGGTTGGTGACATTTGGGGCGTCATTCTACTTGGTGGTTTATTGCGTCTTGTTCTTAGCCATCATGTTACCTTTTTCATTAACTCACTATGTCATATGTTTGGTAAACGTCCTTATACCGATGAAAATACAGCACGCGATAACTTTTGGTTGGCGATTGCTACATGGGGTGAGGGATACCATAACTATCATCATATTTTCCAGTATGACTATCGAAACGGCGTAAAATGGTGGCAATATGACCCAACAAAATGGCTCATTTGGACATGTTCAAGATTTGGACTCGCAAAAAATCTTAGAAGAATTCCAAGCTTAAATATTAAAAAAGCTGAGCTTGCCATGAAGTTTAAGTATGCAGAACAAAATCTTGCTATTTATGGGCATGATGTCAGTGAAGACTTTCATAATATGAAAGACCGTATTGCACAAGAGTACGAAGCATTTACACATACACTCAATGATATGGCAAAGCTAAAAGAGCAAGAAATGCTTGCTAAAAAGCAACGTATGACTGAAAAACTACATCAGATGGATGATAAGTTAAAACTTGAATTTCAGCTCATCGAGCAACGCTTACAACATCATAGAGCACGTTTAGAAATTATGGTAAAGAGCTTACCCAAAACTACTCCACCTTCAGCAACATAGTTTCTTATAAATAAAAAGGCTGAACTTTTCATAAGTTCAGCCTTTTTACATCAGCATATAAATATATTTATATGCTTAACAAAAATAATTTAAATTATTTTTGTTTTTTAAGTTCTTTTTGCAATTTTTTTACTTTGCTTTCGTGTTTAGCAATTTTTGCAAGACGTGCTTTAAGTTCTTTTTTCAAAGTTTTAACTTGTTTAGACATAAGTTACTCCTCGTTATGCATACCCGTTGACTGATGTTTTTTAATAAAACTACGGATAAATTTTCTCAATTCGCGTGCCGCACTTGTATCTAACTCATCGCATAAATCAATAAATTGATCTCGTTCAGCACTATTAATACGAATTAAAAGCTGACTGTCTTTTTTACTGGCTTTTTTTCGTTGGGGTTGATCAGTCATCGCGTATTTACCCCTAAAGCCAATAAAAAACGTATATACAATATATATGCGATGCCTATACATGTCAAGCCTAGCATATTTTCACTCAGTCTCACGCACAATCTCTTCACTACAAACGTGAAGGCTATATTAATCGATTATTATAAAAATACATTAGAAAATATACTTTCTTTTATTCAGTATAAAACTCAAGAAATCGCATGAATGTGACACTTTTGTTATAGTAATAAAATGACCTAGAGGATAACTCCATGCATCTAAATCCACGTTACCCACAGCTTAATAGCAAGCTGTATCACTACCAAATGCCAGCCCCTTTAAAAGGTGCAAAAGCAGGTCATTTTAATGAGGCTCTCGCAGATGAATTACAGTGGAGTAACGAAGAAAAACAAAATTGGGTTGCACTATGTAGTGGACAGCAAACATTACCATTATTCCAACCCCTTGCTATGGCATATGCAGGACACCAATTTGGGCATTGGGCAGGTGCTCTTGGCGATGGACGTGGATTACTTATTGCACAAGTATCTAATAAAAAAAGGCAAACAATAGACCTACATTTAAAAGGTGCAGGAGAAACACCTTACTCACGTATGGGAGATGGTCGCGCAGTATTACGCTCTGTTATTCGAGAATATTTAGCAGGACATGCACTCAATGCTTTAGGTGTTCCCTCTAGCAATGCTGTTGGTTTTACAAGCTCACTGCAAGGCGTACAACGTGAAAAATTAGAGCCAGGTGCAATGTTACTACGCAGTGCCGATAGCCACATTCGCTTTGGCCACTTTGAATGGATTAGTCAATATGCACCTGATTTACTTTCAGACTTTACTCAACACTGTATTTCTTGGCATTATCCTGAGTGTTTAAAGGAAAGCTCTCCTATTCTCTCATTTGCAAAAGCAGTCATTCAAAAAACTGCAACCCTTGTTGCACATTGGCAACTGGTTGGATTTGCACATGGCGTGATGAATACCGACAACCTAAATATTACGGGCTCTACATTAGATTTTGGCCCTTATGGTTTCTTAGAAAGATTCCGCCCTAATTGGATTAACAACCATTCAGATCATCAAGGACGCTATACTTATGAAAAACAACCAAGTATTGCACATTGGAATTTATGGGTATGGCTCAATCAGCTAATTCCTCTTGCCCCTGAGGGAAATAAAGAAAAATTTAAAGCCGAGTTAGCAGAATGTCTAGAAATATTTGAACCAACATTTTTAGAGGCATATAAAAAAGGCTTAGCACAAAAGATGGGCTTACCTACATTTCATAAAGACAGTTTTGAGTGTAGTTTAGATTTTTTAAGAATATTACAACAAGCACAACTCGATTACACACAGAGCTTTATTGCATTACAGGAACACAGATATAGAGATATCCGTGATGAATGCATAGATATTACAAGTTTTGACCAATTCTTAAATAAATACCATCAGATTCGTGAGCATCAGGATACAGAGCTACTTGATCAAACGATGCAACAAAATAACCCTCATTACATCTTACGCAACCATATGGCACAACATGCAATTAAAGCCGCAGAATGTAATGATTTTTCAGAGGTAGATCGTTTATTTAAGCTGCTTGCAAAACCTTTTACAAAGCAGCCTCATCTTGAGAAACAATCAGATTTAGTACCACCTGCAAGTGACGAACCTGAAATTTCAATCAGTTGTTCATCTTAAATTACATTTGTTCAGGGTATTCAAAACGGTAGCCAACACCATACACAGCTTGAATCCACTCATGCTGTGTATCTACTTGTGTTACGTCAGTAATTTTACGGCGTAAGTTTTTAATATGACTATCAATCACTCGGTCTGCAACATCAAAACTATCTGGATTAAGATGATCTAACAATTGAGATCGAGAATATACTTGTCCAATATGCTCTAAAAATAGTTCAAATAATCTAAACTCTGTCGGCGTTAAATTAAGTGCTTTTTGCTTATACCAAATACGTTGCTGTGAAGCATCAATTGTAAAAAAATTAGTATCTTCTGGCTCATCTTTACGCGCTAAACGACGAAGTACTGCTTGAACACGTGCAACCAACTCTTTAGGACTAAATGGTTTACATACATAATCATCAGCCCCCATATTTAAACCTAAAACACGATCAATCTCTTCTGTGCGTGCAGTTACCATAATAATTGGTAAATCTGATTGCTCACGTACCTTACGACAAATGGTTAAACCATCCATTTTAGGTACCATTAAATCTAGAATCATTAAACTAGGTTTTCTGTGTAGGAAGCTATTATAAGCCTCTTGCCCATCATGAAAAACACTTACTTCGAAACCTGCTGCTTCTAAATAATCTTTTACTAAACTTGCGAGTTCTACTTCATCTTCAACTAAAAAAATATGTCTCATTTATACTTTTCCTAATCCAACTGTTTCTTCAAAAAGGTTAAAGTGCAACGTAATCCACCCAGAGGAGAGTGATCAAATGAAAGTTCCCCCCCAAGCGCTTGTATAATTTTTGCAGAAAGTGCTAGTCCTAAACCTGTTCCACCTGTTGCCCGAGTTCGCGAATCATCTACACGATAAAATCGCTCCCCTAACCTTTTTAATTGAGCATCTGTCAATCCTAATGGGCTATCATCTACAATCACACTCCAATATGTATCTGTCTGATGAGCATGTATATATATTTCTCCATATTCTTCAGTATAACGCACACTATTACTTAATAAATTTACAATCACTTGCTTAAAACGATCATGATCGAGCATTAAAGTTGTATGCATTCCCTCAGTACGAATCTGTAGATTTGCCTGTTCAAACTTAGGCCAAAAGTTTTCTACCTCTTGTAAAATAATTTTCCACGGATCAACTGCTGAAAAATAGCACTTCAACTGCTGTGCCTCAACTTGCGCTAAATCTGATAGATCTTGAGTAAGTTTTTTTAAACTTGAAACTTGGCTCATCATTGCTGTTAAATGGGTTGGCGTAGCTTGACGAATACCGTCTTGGATTGCTTCAATTTGAGCTTGTAATACTGCAAGGGGGGTTTTTAGCTCGTGTGAAGTATCTGCAACCCACTGTCTTCTTGAATTCTCATGCTGATTTAGAATAGATGCTAAACGATTAATTTGATTTGATAAATCACCGAGTTCATCATTTCTTTGCACTTTTACTTTATGCTGATAATTCCCTTTTGTAAGTTCTTTTGTCGCTTGTAAAAGCTGTTGAATTGGTTTTTTAAAATAAGTCGCAAGCAATAAAGCCAACAACAAACTAGCAAAGAAAGTTACCGCATAAATTAGAAGAAGAACTCTTTTTTGGGTACTAAAGAAACTTAAACTTAAAATATCATCCTGATCGAGAACAGGTCTTAGTCCAAGATAACCAACAATGACATCATTTACATAAATTGGTCGATATGACACAGAACCTTGTGGTGGTTGTCCAACCAAAAACCTTTTTTTAGCATCATATAAAGATAATCGAGAACTCAAACCTAATCGATCGGGCATTGGAATGAACTTTTTAGTCAATGGCTCACTATTAACTAAATCCTGTTTCTCATTTGGGGCTTGGTCTTGAATACTTCGATCACCACTATCGTCTAAATTGGGCGGTCCATCTTTAGGGCGACCAAACAATATAAAGTTATCCTGCAGAGGAAATTTCAATCCTTCAAAAGGCTGATACTCCGATGGAAGATTTTCTTGCATTTGTCGAATTTCATTTTCCGTTAGTGCCTGTTTTTTTATATGCGGAGCTTTTTGTTCTAGTCCTGTTGGTATATTTAAAATTGTATTTTCTTTAAAATAACGTTGCTGAAAAGCAATATCATATTGTCTTCTTAGCCATGTACGTGATAACCGATCAAAGTCATCTGGTGCCGGATGCCCTTCAACTTGTAAAATTTGTGCTTGTATTGCATTACCCCAATCATGATAAACACTATAAATACCTGCTAAATTTTCAATTAAATGATCTAACTTTTGCATTTCCACATCAGCAACGTATTTTGCAAAGTTCTGTTTCATTGTCCACTGAAAGACACCTAAACTGACAGTAGTAATAATTAATGTTGTTAGCAGTACGGTTAAAAACAAACGTAAAGCAATAGGAATACGACTATTCCTTAATGATTTTTTGGTATTTTCTTTCTTTGCCATGACTACACACTAACATCCACATCAACAGTTTTTATCTTATTAATTCTTTAATTATAACTTATAAAATTGCGCTTAATATGAAGCCTATATTTGATTTCATTAAGATAATAGCTAAATTAATATTAGGTAAGTTTAAAAAACTTACTTATTCTATAGCTAGAAAGATGAAAATGAGAGAATTCACCCATGAGCGATCAGATATCTAATCGGCATCGTATAGAAACCAAGTTAGATAAAATCGGAAATTTTGCAGTTGAGTTATTTCACTATCTTGCGTTATTTATTATAGGTTGCCTAATCGCATGGTCAGCCGTACATACAACCATTAATATATTTACAGAAAAACCATATGCATCGATTGATGATATTTTATTACTTTTCATATATTTAGAGCTTGGCGCAATGGTGGGGATTTATTTTAAAACAAACCATATGCCAGTACGTTTTCTTATTTATATTGCAATTACCGCACTCACTCGATTACTCATTTCCGTTATTCAACATGACCATCAGGCAGATTTCGGATTGCTCATCGTTTCAGGTGCAATTCTCATTTTGGCAATTGCCATATTTATTGTGCGCTACGCATCTTGGCACTACCCTTCTATCATTAAAGAGAAAAACTCTGCACCACGCCATTTAAACCCTGAAGATGATGAACTTGCATAAAATCAGACCAACAAAAAAGCGGTAAAAATACCGCTTTTTTATACTTTAAAATGTCGAAATACCTGACCACTCTAAGAAACGATATAGCCAATACCTCAACTTAGATGAGTCTTGATAGGTTTCATAGCCCACACTCATTTTTTGACCATTTAGGTTTGACCACTCAGTATTAAAGTAGTTTTCCGCATCTTTAAAAACTTGGAGTTTATTAGAACCAATCACCCTTAAATCAGTTTCTAAATTATAGTTCTTTAAATTACGTGCTGTGAAATTTGCCGACCCTAAAATCATTTCACTTTGTGTCGCACCTTGTCTAATAATGAGTTTACTATGGCACTGCTCACCATGCGTATCACACCACCGTACATTAATACCTGCATCATGCAATTCCATTGCAACTTGACGGTTTGGCATTCCCGCTTTTTGATGTCCAAAAGCATCTTTATTCGGATCTAATAAAATATTTAAATGAACACCACGTTGATATGCTGCCTTCAATGCATCAATTATCTGACGCTCAGATAAATAAAACATTGCCATTTGAATCGTATCACCACTTTGGCTTTTATTAATGAGATGAAGAACTGCATCGTAGATTGCTTTTTCTGTCAGTACTTGTACCTGAGGTAAATTAGAGTTGTTATTCTCACCACCGATAAGCACAGCAGGTAAAGTGCCTCCAGACATTTGTGCAACTGGCTGCTCTGTATTTAATACATCAACAGCACTAGCTCCTTTAACAACAAGTGCAACATTATCATGTCTTGAACTTCCCGCATGAATATTTTGCGATGTTACCAAAGCCTGCCATCCTTCTGGCGTATCTACAACTAAGGTTTTGCGATGATTTGCCTTAAAATTAAATAGATCGAGGTAACTACGTACAGTCACCTTTTCTTGACCAAAGGGACTAGACAACCACCCTTTTTGATTATTATTTCCTAAATTCTGACAGCATAGATACCAAAGCCCCGACCAAGCAGGATTAGAAGCCCGTAACGGGATCAAATTCGTTTCAATTAAATCGACTCCTACACGGCGTAACTTTACATATTGTTCTGGTAAAAAACCGCCATACATCGAGTTAATCGGATCTGTCAGTACCGTAATTGAACTATTTGGTTGTAAAGCTCGTTTCCTTACTAAAGCATCAACCAGTTCCTGCGTAAGCGCTCGTTGCTTCTCTTTAGACTCACCAACCTCATCATTCAACAAAAACATATCAAGAACAATTGTTGTTTTTGCACTATTAATCATTTTTAGCATTTCATCAAAAATTTGATGCTTTTGTTCTTGCTGCCCCTGTTCATTTATATATGTCTGATCAGATAAGAACTGTACATCGGTATGGTGTAAAGCCCCTGTATAATCTAGTCCATTAGGCATCGGTTTTACAGTATGATAAACAGCAGATGAGACATAACCCACCAATAAAATACCTGCAATCAATAATGTATACTGCTTTTTAGAAAAATGAAGTTTATGATGAATTCTTTGTAAAATACGCATATTAAAAAACCTAACCTTATGTTTTTAGGCTAGGTTTTCTAATCATTTTTTTCAAGCTTATTTTCGTGAAATTTTAGAAGCTAAAATCCACACCAACTGTAAAGTTGCGGCCAATTTGAGGTACATTTGCAATAAATGACTCATGTTGGTAAATTTTGCTATCTAACAAGTTGTTTGCTTTAGCATATAAGCGATACCCTGTATTTTTTGGTAACGCACCACTGTATGCAAAACCTAAATTAAGCATATTATAGCTTTGCCCATCTGTTTCATAACTTGCAATATCATCTTGCTTAAACACATGGTAGTACTCTGCCGAACCTGTATATCCATCGCCAAAGTCTGCATTTACACGCGCACCCAAACGACCACCAGGTATACGTGGTGCATTGCCTGCATCATCTAACTTACCACGTACATAGTCACCAAACAGACCAACAGTATAACGAGGTGAAAGCATATAACTAATATCACCATCTACACCATAGAAGCGTGCTTGTGACTGTGTATATTGAATTAAGCGAAAATCTTGATAACGATCTAACGTATTGGCATAAATAAAGTTATCGAACCAATTATGGAATACACTTACATTATATTTTAAACGGTCATTGTCAAAGTGAAAACCTAGCTCAACATTATTTGATTTTTCTGTATCTAAATTATCACTACCTAGCTCATAGGTATTGGTCGCCATATGTTTACCATTAGAGTATAACTCTTGTGCCATAGGTAAACGCTCTTGATGCGATGCTGTTAAAGACAATTTATAGTTTGGAATAAATTCCCAATCTGTTGAGCCTGCAATCGAATATGCAGTCCCTTCAAAGTTTTTTGCATCAGGATTAATACTTGCACGCTTCACATCAATATTTTGATGGTCTATTCGAGAAGAAATTTGAAAATGAAGCTGATTCCATTGTTTTTGCTGTAGCGCAAATAAGCTATAACGTTTGGTATTGGTCGGGTCCATTAACGCTTCGTCACCACCAATTGTGAGCTTTTGCTGCGTATATTGTGTACCAAACTGCCCTTTCCAGCCTGCCCATGCTTCATTGTCTAATGTTATGCGCGCATCAGTACCACGGCTTTTAAACGTGGTATCAGGTGTATCACCGTCCATTTCTTGATGTTGGTAATCTGTATAAGTCGCTTGTGCTGCAAGTTTAGAAAAGCCAGCAAATGGGTTATTAAGTTCTGTCTTAAAGCTATAACGTTTCTCTTTTAAGTTAATCCATGACAATGCACCATCATCGTCTTCATCAGCATGTCCACAAGAATCTGTTGTAAAGCCTGTTTTAGCTGCATTTAGCTCACATGCACCATATGCTGCATTATCCCCTGGAATACCATAGCGATCATGACGTTCACTATAAGAAACACCTGTAAATCCACGATCATAAATCCATGATAATCCCGCGTTATAATCATGTGATTTTGCAAATGTACTGTCTTGACGGCGGTCTGTACTCTGTAAATCTTGCGGTAAAATGTAGTTATTCGCATTGCGTGTTAAACCACCCACACGTAATACAACTTGGCTACCCAAGCCAATTGTTGCATTACCTGAGTACAGCATATCGTCACTTCCTGTGTTGTAACGTGCCCCTACACGCCCCTCATATCCTTTTTCAGGCATTTGTGTTGGTATTTTATTATCTACAACATTCACCAACCCACCTACAGAACCAGCACCATATAATAATGCTTCAGGACCTTTAAGAATTTGAATTTCCTGAGCTGAATTTGGATCGACAGTAACAGCATGGTCAGGAGAAACTGAAGACACATCTAAAGCATCACCACCGTTTTCTGTAATTTTTACGCGTGCACCATCTAGTCCACGAATTACAGGACGGCTTACACCACCCGTATACTGTGCAGAGTAAATGCCTGATTGACCATTAAGTGCATTACCAATCGTAGTCGCACCTTCTAAAAGCTGTTTTTGGGGAACTACATGATCACCTGCAGCAATATCTAAAAGTGAACTAGGTGTTTTTTCAGCTTTCAACTCAATAGATGGGAGTTTATCTACCACAGCATTATTAATTTGTTCTGCCATAACAGTTTGTACTGCAATAGACAAAAAGGAAAATACAAATAGACGACCTTTTAAATACATAACTACTATCCAGTTTATTTTAATGTTATGTTATAACATATTTTAGTAATTACAAGATATTTATTATCTATAATTTAATACAATAATATATTTTTAAATAAAATAATTATAATAAATATTATATAAATTATTCATGATTTTAAGCATGATTAAAACTCTATCAAGTTTGATTTTTTTAAAGAATATTCTTTTAAATGCTCTTAAAAGATAAACACTACTTGAAAAAAATAAATTTCTCACTTAAATATAATATTGTGAATTAAATCAATATGAGATTTAATTACGACAATAAAGATCTAACTTATGAAAGAAAAAACCGATAATTTTACTATTGTTTTATTGAGTATTTAATTGTAAAAATAAGATGCAATCAGTAACATTTTGATGTCTAAAACAAACACAAAAAACACAGTGATTATATGAAAACGATAGCTATAACTTTAAGTACAAGTCCAACCTTTGTTACAGATGAAGTCGCATATATTCAAGCCGTTGGTGGAGAATTTTTATTCGTTTTTTCTGAAAAAAAACCCACGAACTTAAATCCTAAAGATGCTCACCTAGATACTAAGGTATATGTAGATGGAAAACTTGGAAAACTATGGGCATGGAAAAAATACTCATGGAAAACTAAACTCATTGTCTCCACATAGAAAACTAAACTGCCAATATTATTAAAATCATTTTAATAATTAAGACTAACATAGAACATGTTAAAGCATTCAAAATAACTTCTTATAACTTACCTAGCTTACTTATATCTTATAAATTTTAAAGACGGTTAAATATGAAATACACCATAAATCACTATTACGATCCCATATAAATACACATCTCACTAACTTGTGCGTATAAAACTAACATGAGGTTTTTTGCCTACCCCCTTGAGCCAAGGGCTTGAAGTGGGCATAATTGAGTGTTTCCAAGTAGTAAGTGTTAACTTACTTAAATAATTTTCACAAGTTTTAAATAATAGAAGTTGGACTAAGTACGCCATGATGCGAACTCATTACTGCGGCTCACTCACAGAAGCCCAAATTGATCAAACAGTTACACTATGCGGTTGGGTACACCGTCGCCGCGATCATGGCGGTGTCATCTTTCTTGATATGCGAGATCGTGATGGTCTTGTACAAGTTGTTATTGACCCTGATACACCAGAAGCATTTGTAACAGCAGATAAAGCACGCTCAGAATTTGTATTAAAGGTTACAGGTCGTGTACGTCGCCGCTATGAAGGTACTGAAAATGCCAATATGGTGAGTGGCCAGATTGAAGTACTAGGTAAAGAGATTGAAGTTTTATCTGCTTCTGAAACACCTCCATTCCCACTAAATGATGAAAATATCACTGTTTCAGAAGATGTACGTCTAAAATATCGCTTCTTAGATATTCGTCGTCCTGAAATGCTTGAACGCCTTCGTTTCCGTTCAAAAGTGACGAATCTTATTCGTAACTATTTAGATAACCATGGCTTTTTAGATGTAGAAACACCTATTCTGACTAAAGCAACACCTGAAGGCGCACGTGACTATTTAGTTCCAAGTCGTGTATCTAATGGTAGTTTCTATGCATTGCCGCAATCACCTCAGCTATTTAAACAATTGCTCATGGTTGGTGGTATCGACCGCTACTATCAGATTGCTAAATGCTTCCGTGATGAAGATTTACGTGCAGACCGTCAGCCCGAATTTACTCAAATCGATGTTGAAACATCATTCTTAAATGATGATGAGATCATGGATTTAATGGAAGGCATGACTGTTAAAATGTTTAAAGAATTACTAAATGTAGAATTTAGTAAATTCCAACGCATGCCATACAGTGAAGCGATGCGTGATTATGCTTCAGACAAACCAGATTTACGTATTCCGTTAAAATTGGTTGATGTTGCAGACTTAATGCAAGAAGTAGAATTCAAGGTATTTGCAGGTCCAGCAAAAGACCCTAAAGGTCGTATTGCTGCACTACGTGTACCTAATGCAAGTTCACTCACTCGTAGCCAAATTGACGAATATACAAAGTTTGTTGGTATCTATGGTGCAAAAGGTCTTGCTTATATTAAAGTTAATGAAATCGAAAAAGGCATTGATGGGCTTCAATCCCCTATCGTAAAATTCATTGAACCAATTGTAATGCAACTACTAGAACGCGTTGGTGCAGAGAATGGCGATATTGTATTCTTTGGTGCAGATAAAGCAAAAGTTGTAAATGATGCAATGGGTGCGCTACGTGTTAAAATCGGTCATGATTTAAATCTTAAAACATGTGAATGGGCACCGCTTTGGGTCGTTGACTTCCCTATGTTTGAAGAAACAGATGATGGCAAGTGGACATCTGTACACCATCCATTTACATTGCCAAAAAGCAGCGTAGAAGACGTGAAAAACAACCCAGGCGAAGCACTATCTGTTGCTTACGACATGGTATTAAACGGCACAGAAATTGGTGGTGGATCGCTACGTATTCATACGCTAGAAATGCAAAAAGCCATCTTTGAAGCATTAGGTATTTCTGATGAAGAAGCAGAAGATAAATTTAGCTTCTTACTAAATGCCCTAAAATTTGGTGCACCTCCACATGGTGGTCTAGCATTTGGTTTAGACCGCCTGATTATGCTAATGACAGGTGCAAGCTCTATTCGCGATGTCATTGCATTTCCTAAAACGAAAACAGCTGAATGTCCTCTGACAGAAGCACCTGCTCCTGTTGAAGCAACACAGCTTCGCGACTTGGGTATTCGCTTACGTGAACAACCTAAAAAAGAATCTTAAAAAGTAAATAAAAACCCTGCATTGCAGGGTTTTTATTTAATTGTACTTCATCTTTCTGAATGGCATAATATATTGATAAATTAATAGGGAGCTCATTCTATGGCTATGCGCCCAGCAGTACGTCGCCGTGCATTGGTCATCATTGTATTTTCTCTAGTACAGTGGTGTATTATGAACTATATTATTCATAATGAATTATTCAATATGACCACTTACCAACGTATTCTATACTTTTGTGTAAGTAGCTTATCGGCAGCATTACTCATTTTTGTTTCCTTTATCTATATGGTATTAAAAGGAAATGCAGATATACATAAAAACTAAATAGATTCCATATCTATATTAAAAGTAATTTTTAAAAGCAACTATAAAATAAATCAATTTTTATTCATGTAGTTTGCTTTTCTACTTTATAGACTATCAACTTACATGCAACCACTAAAGATCTTTCGCTATATTCCACTTTCATTATTACAAAGTATTGCACGTGCCTGCGCATGGTGGATTAATAAAACACCGAAAAAGGGAATGCTTCGTAAAGTTTTAATTAACTTAAAACTTGCATATCCAATGTTAAATCAAAATGAAAGAGAAAATATTGCAAAAATAAGCGTACAAAAACAATGTATGTCTTATGCTGAATTTATGAAATGTTGGGCAATGCCTCCCCAATGGAGTATAAATCAAGTCAAGAAAGTCCATAATTTAGATGTACTCAAAAAGGCACTTGCAGATCCAAGAGGAGCATTAATCATTACGCCTCATTTGGGGACATGGGAAATTATGAATGCATGGGTACACCAATATGGTGAACCAACCATCATGTATAAGCCAATTAAAGAAAAAATAATGAATGACTTTGTACTTCATTCAAGAGAAGCTTTAAAATCTAAACTCGTACCCACAGATGCAACAGGGGTAAAGCTTCTTTTTAAAAATTTAAAACAAGGTGGATTTAGTGTAATTCTACCAGACCATGTCCCACATCCGTCTGGTGGTATCATTGTTCCATTTTTTGGCATACATACACTCACAAGTACACTTGCAAGTAAAATGGCTCAAAAGACTCAATGCCATTTGGTTGGATTAAGTTGTTTTCGTATGAATAACGAATCAGGATTTGAAGTGTATTGTGATGCGCTAGATGATCCCAATCTTTATGATAAAAACATTAACGTCGCAACAACAGCAATGAATACAGCGATTGAAGAAATGATTAACCGCTCACCGAGTGATTATATGTGGGGTTATAAACGTTTTCGCCATGTCCCAGACATTGAAGATGTTTACAAGTAGCTAATCAATTTCGATCTAAAAGCCACTCGTTCTTATTCTTTAAAATGAATTCATGAATATAAACACACTGTACTGGCTATGCAGTGACCTGCCCTAGTTAAGCTATAGCGAACTTTGAAAATAATTTTTAAGCATATGCATTTTATTGCAATAAATAATTTTGATAAGGTTGAAACAAACATATTTTTCTAAGAAGATACCCTTATAAAAACTAATTTGTAAAAACAGCTATGGTATTTTCAATACATTAAAAGATATATTGAAATCTGATAGGTTTTTGCTGATGCAACTGCGATAATCAGGTAGAGGTACCTTTTTTATTTTATAAAAGTCGAGTACCACTACATTAGATATGTTTATAGTCTAGTTAAGGCCAAAGCTAAAAAATCAATTTAGCTAGTTATTAAATCTTAAAAATTACTTATATAGAGTAATATTCAACCTTCTCTTCTGTAGATACAGCATGATTTAGATCATTTTTATATTCCAATTAATTATAAAATAATTTCGAGTTACACATAAAGATTTGGTAGCTTATAACCACTACCAGATCTCTATCCAAATTTATGAAAAGCTGTCTTATTTACAAGTGAGTACATCTGAATTCAAAATTTCTTTAGAACAACTTTCCCAAGAAACAGGTTTATATTGCTCATGAATATGTTTTTCTTTTTCTAAAATATAATCTGGATGATTAATCAAAAACAAAAATTTCTCAGTCCATTGTTCCAATTGATGTGGATCAGCATAATCAATATAGTTTTCACCCACTTCAATTAAAGAGCCTGTATTTGAGGAAAGGCAAAACTTACCAAAAGATAGACTTTCTGCAACAGGCAAACCATATCCCTCTATAAATGATGGATATAGCGTAAACCAACAGTTTTTATAAAGTTGTATAAGATCTGAATCAGAAACGTTATCCAAAATAAAAATTTTGTCTTTAATTCGACTATCATTATCTAAATCATGTAATAGTTTCTCTACCTTCCAGCCTCTTTTACCAACAAAATAAGCTCTAGGCAGATTTTCAACACCTTGATCTAACAATTTTAAATACATTTGATAAATTAGATCATGATTCTTTCGAGTTTCTATCGTAGAAACGAATAGAACATATGGCGTATTAATCAAGTCTTTCAAAGAATCACTTGTACTATCTGTAACTTGTTTCATATATAAGTCACAGCCTAATGTCACTACAGTCATTGGAGTCTTTTTAGCTCCAACTTTAGCCTGATATTCAGATAACTCCTTTTTTGTAAATTCAGAGTTACAATAAAAATGATCTACAACTTTGAATGCTCGATGGATATATCTTGAAAATAGTTTTGTATTATGACTTAGGAAAAAATCTGGATAATTGATAGGAATTAGGTCATGACATAGTAGTCTTAATTCAATATTGACTTTTCTTTTTACTATTTCAAAAGCGACCATTTCACTTGAACCCAAGTTTTGACCAACAGAAATGACTACGTCACCATCACAAAAATCGCTATGAGCAACTCCTACAGCTATTTTAAGTGATGTTAAACGCTTTAAAATACTTCTCTTTAACCTTGGACGAAATGTCAATCTTGGTTTCTTAACTACACAATCACTTTTAAGATTATGTAATACTTGGGACAACTCTTGGCTATCAACCTCAATAAAACCTAAACTCTCATCAAATGTACAGAATTTAATATCATATTTTTGCTCAAATAACTTATATGCATATAAACACAACTCATATTCGGTACGAGCAATACCACTAAACTTATCAACTTTTAAAATATTTGAGATATTTACCCAAAGCATCATTTTCCCCTAAAACTATATAAAAACTTATATCTATTAAAACAAATAATCTACTGGTTCATTTTACCCATTGCTTTCAACGTGTTTTTAATTAAACGAACGAAAAAGATATAAATAGACGAAATAAAATTAATTCTAAACCCTTGATCAACCACATGTGTTTTATAGTTAGCATAATGGTTTGATAAAACCTTAGTATGTGATTTATTTATCAATGCATTATAAACAAAACCAATATCACTATCATAACGTTCAAATCTAATCGGATATTTATTTTGAATACTATAAATTGCTTTGGTATAAGCAATAGGACCAGTTACAAATAGTACACCTCGTTTCCCATAGCTATGAAACTTATATTTCCATGCTCTATAGTTCAAAATATTATTAACAACTGTATCTACAACATGCTTCATTACTGGAGATTGTTTTTCAGTAATAATAAACCATTGCTGATACTCTCCATTCTGTAGCTTTAAATCTTCTCTTAAGCACTTAAATAGTCCTGCACCCTCATCTTTCTGACCTAATTCATTTTGCCATTGAGTAACAATAAATTTATCATTTGGCTGAATCACATCACTTAAAGGATATATACAGGTACTTTTAATATCTAGATATACACCACCCTCTTTATATAAGACTAAATATCTAAATAGATCAGCCTTTGCTGCACCATAAATTGGATTAATTTTTAGATAGGCTGTTAAAACTTTTTCATCAAAGTTATTTTGGATATACTCTAAAATATCTTCGTCTGTATAAAACTTATATTCCCAATCTGGATTTAAACTCTTAAGACTATCAACAATCTCCAAAATTTCTGGAGGAAGATTTTTACTTCTATAAGTCTGGTGAATGATTTTAGGGATAACCATCAATTACTTTCTTCCGTACAAGTCATCATCAGAATGAATAATATCATTTTCAAAATTCATAATGTATTTTAGATTCTGTATAACTGCTCTATGCCATAAAAGAATGGAAAACTCAAAATATTTATGTTCATCTAAATATCAAAATTATTTCGCTTTATTTAGAAAAAATATATTGAATCAGAATATTCAATGCAACTGCATCAAAAAAGTTAAACAGAATATTGTCCTTAGAAAAAACTAATTATGTATGAATAGAGTGTTTCTTTTATGTACTTAATACATTGTTTGATTATTTATTAGACCTTAATTTCTAAACTGGTCTAATTTGAAGCGCTCTTTATCTAATACAATATCTCTACGCTTATATTTCAAAAAACCTGTGAGCTGGTGTACACCCAACAATACCTGTTGTATCACTCTATTTTTCTTATATTTCAATTGAGAAGAAAAAGAGAAAGCATGATTGTTCACATGGTTATTTTTAATTAGTCCTATTACCGAACTGTGCATCATACCAACATCCACACCATACATTTGTGCCTTATCACTTTGTAATGCAACGGCTGGCTCGACTTGAAATCTATTTAAATTATAACAGTTCCATATAAACTCATCTGCTAACTTAGGGTAGGTCTGCTCTAACCGCTTCAGTAACTTATCTGCTCCCGATGGAAAAAGAACATATGCGGCTGCACCACTTCTATCTTGATATAACTGAAATATATTATAATCTTTCGCAATGGTTACAATGCTTTCCTTAGAAACCATTTTCTTTCTGCCATGTACTTCAAAATTAATAATATCAATATCTTTAAGCTGTGAAATATCATCAACTATTTTTTTAAAATCCCGCACAAGTACAGCATCATCTTCTAAAATAACGCAAGGTTTCCCTAACTCAACAACAACTTCCCAAGCTTTCTTATGGCTTAAAAAACACGCCAACTCTGACTGCTTCATTGGACGCTGACCATTAAAAGCTAATCTTTCATAATCTTGCGTAGAAATTTCTTTAATAGAAACAGCAGGCAACCTTTCAAAGGTTAAACCAAGGTTCTTAAACTGTTGTTTTTGTTGTTCTAGACGGTCTTCACACTGATCTAAATTAATAATTAAAACATTCAATGAAACTACCCCACACTATTTTTATCATTCTGCTCGTGCCACAACATGAGATATTTATCTAATGTATAGCCCATTGTTGCAATAGCAAAAATAAGCCCGTAACCTTGAGTACGATATGCAGAACGAAAAATATACTCTCTGCAAAATGAAATAAATGCTCTTAAAAATGCACTAATAAGCCAAATTGATTTTTTTCGAGCAGCATTTTGCTGTGCCCATTGATGACTATAATGAATGTTCTTAAACAAGAAATGGTACAAGCTGTCATTAGTATGATGATACAAAACACCTTCTAATACTTCTCTTTTGGCAGATTTTCGGTCTAATGATTCATGTACCTCTGCATGACTAAACTCAAATACAGTACGTGCATATAAACGGTCGTAAGCATCAAAGTATCCTTGACGAACGACTCGACCACAAAAGTAGTCTCTTCTATTCAGTGCATAAACAATATCGTTCTTTACAGGTCCTTGTAGTACATGCAAAACTGCTTGTCTTAAGTCATTATCTAAACGCTCATCGGCATCTAATACTAAAATATAATCAGAGGTTGCATAAGATTGTGCAATTTGGCGTTGCTTACCAAAACCTTGCCAATCTTTATTTTCATACCACTTTGCATTATAGCTTTCTGCAATTTTTTGCGTATTATCCGTACTGCCTGAGTCCAATAGAATAATTTCATCGACTAAATCTTTGACTGTATCTAAACACGCAGCGAGATGTCGTGCTTCATTTTTTACAATCATCACTAGAGATACTGTCGATTGCTTTACCTGCGTATTTAAAGATATTTGTTGTTTGGTTTCGATTTGCGATTGTTTAAAGGCTTGCTCTACCTTATTTTCGGTAAGATCATATAAAATGGCATATTTATTAAAAGTATACTGAGAAAATAATGCAGCATAAAACAGCCCATATTTACCCATTAGAAAACGACCATCTACAATATACTGTTTAAAAAAAGCCCAAAAAGAACGAATAAATATAGATGATACAGATACTCTTTTTCCTTTTGGAAAGCGATCTTCTGCCCAAGCCTTTGCATAAGAGAGTCTTTTATCCAACCAAAATAACGGCGTATCCGCTGTGTGATGTAATAAAAACCCTTCGAGCTTTTTACATACAGCATTGTTGAGTTCTACAGACTCATGTACAAGATTATCATTATATTGAAAGCTTTTAGGATATAAACGCCAGTGTGCTTTTAATGGCCAATATGGGTTATCTATCTTATGCCCAAAAATACAGTCGATCCGTTTAATGCCATAAACGACATGTTCAGGCGGATTATCTATTGCTTTTAAAATACTATCTCGTAAATCAGGTGTAATTTCCTCATCTGCATCTAAAGCAAGAATCCAATCGCCTGTCGCATATTGTTGTGCAATTTGGCGTTGCTTCCCAAATCCCGGCCAGTCAGCATTACAATACCATTTCCCACCTGCTTGCTTTACAAGCTGTTCACTATGATCTGTACTGCCAGAGTCGAGTACAATTAACTCATCAATCCAACCATAAAGTGCAGGTAGGCTTTTTTCTAAATTTTTAGCTTCATTTTTTACAATCATAACCACACTTAAACGGTATGGTCGAGATTGCTGATTGATTGCAGTGATTGAATCCTTCATTACTGCCACGCGTCTTTAATCCAATCTGATGGTAAAACATAGCGATACCACTTCCCACCCGTTCCATTAATCGCATCTGGTGGATTAATTTCCCCATGAAAAATAATTACTTTTACACCTGTAGGTTTAATCGGTGGCTTAAAATAAGCAAAGGGTATTTTATGTAGGCAATGATATTTATAGCTTTTACACCAACTGTCAGGCCAATATGTTAACGTACCATGCTGATCGATAAACCATGATAGATAAGCCTGCTCATTACGGAACTTCTGTCTAATCTCATCAAAGTTTTTTCTAAAATAAGGTAAAATTTCTGGAAATGCACCAATTTTAAAACGATAAACTGAGCTGTTACCTGTAATACGCCAAGGTCGTTTCCAATCATGAATAATTAGAAAATCACCTTCTTGTTGAAAAAAGCAATCGATATTGTCGACAATCACTACATCTAAATCTAAGAAGAGTGCATTACCTTTTAAACCATATAAATCAGGCTCAAATGTAGAAAGTTTATTCCAACCACGTTCAGGGCTACCTTCAGGTAAATCTAAAGGTGGGATTGGGTAACACTCTACTTCAGGTAAAATGCCTTCAGAAATATCTGTCAGACAAACCATTTTAAATGGTAAGGTTAAGTGGCGTTTCACCATGTTATATAAACGATTCACATATTCAGCACCATATTTTGTGCCCCATTTCATACACAAAATAATATTTTCTTGCACTTCCTGTGCATCTGACTTTTGAGAATCTAACATGTTACGCTACCTATTGTTCATAGCCAGTCATCTGACGACAACACGATTTTAGCATAAAGCCCATAAGGCAGATATAAAAAAGGCGAACTTCATGGTTCGCCTTTTCCAAATATTTTAATTAGTTCACATAAGTTAACCAATGTTCATATTTTGGATTTTTACCTTGCACTGCATCAAAGAATGTTTTTTGCAATTCAGTGGTAATTGGACCACGTTTACCTTCACCAATTTGACGGTCATCGTATTCACGAATTGGCGTTACTTCTGCCGCCGTTCCTGTAAAGAATGCTTCATCTGCAATATAGAATTCATCACGTGTAATACGGCGTTCTACAACCTCATACCCTAGATCTTTAGCAATGGTAATAATTGTCTGACGAGTAATCCCCTCAAGCGCACCGCCTGCCAAATCTGGTGTATGTAAAACACCATCTTTAATGAGGAATACATTTTCACCTGAACCTTGGCATACAAACCCTTGTGGATCCATCAGCATTGCTTCGTCATACCCAGCTTGAGCAACTTCTTGGTGTGCCAAAATAGATACCGTATAGTTACCACAAGCCTTTGCTTTACACATTGTCACGTTTGGATGGTGATGTGTAAATGAAGAAGTTTTAACACGAATACCTTGCGCCATTGCTTCTTCACCTAAGTATGCACCCCAACCCCATGCAGCAACAGCCGCGTGAATTGAGTTATCTGTCGAAGCAATACCTAGCTTTTCAGAACCAATCCAAATAAATGGACGCAAGTAGCATGAATTGAGTTTATTTTCACGGACTACATCAATTTGAGCTTGTTCTAAAGTCGCTTGGTCATAAGTGACTTTCATCTGATAAATCTTTGCAGAGTTCAGTAAGCGTTTAGTATGATCTTTTAAACGAAAAATTGCTGGGCCTTTTGGTGTTTCATAAGCGCGTACGCCTTCAAAGACACCCATACTATAATGTAGTGTATGTGTTAGGACGTGAACTTTTGCATCACGCCAATCAATTAACTTTCCATCTTGCCAAATAAAACCATCACGATCAGCCAAATTCATGGCACACACTCCAAATTTCTACATTATTATTGACTGTCCAACGCACTTCCTGCAGTTGGATCAATTAGTTTTTGCCACAATTTGCAAACGATCTCGCGGGTGTCTTGCCAATCCGCTGCTTGAACTTGCATGTTATGATTTGCAAGGGCTAAACGGTGGCTTTCAGCTCGTTCACTCAGGTAAGCTTGAATCAAAGCATGTGCTTCGGCACTGGATAAATTGCCAAGTCTTGCAGCATCTTCTAAGATTCGAACATTGTCAGAGTAGCGGGCGAGATCGGGTTTCGTCCCACTCCATGCCAACACCATATACTGTGCCATAAATTCAATATCAACGATACCACCTGTATCCTGTTTTAAATGAAAAATACCAGATTTTTTTTCTGTCTCATTTGAACCAAGATGCGCTTTCATCTTTTGACGCATCTTTAATACTTCATCTTGAACAACTGTAATATCACGCGCTTGGGTTAATACTTGCCTACGGATATTCTCAAATGCCTTACGTAAGTCTTCATCACCTGCAATAGAGCGTGCTCGTACCAATGCCTGATGCTCCCATAGCCATGCACTTTTTTCCTGATATAAACTATATGCACGTAAACTTGTCACCAATACACCCGCCTCTCCTGAAGGACGAAGGCGTGTATCAATTTCATAGGCACGACCATCTAAAGTTTGCGTTGTCATCAGTGACATAAACTTTTGTGCAACTTTTAAAGCAAATTCAAAACCTGAAATTTTCTTTAAGCCGTTAGTATCGGTTTGTTCCTCTAAATCATGAATAAATACAAGATCTAAATCTGACCCATAGCCCAACTCTATACCGCCAAGCTTGCCATACCCAATAACAATAAATCCCTTGATATCTAAAGTACATCGCTGTCCATTTTTAAGAACAGGAAAACCAAACCGATCAGCAACTGCTCGATATGCCAAATGTAACGTGGTTTCCACACTCACCTCTGCAATATCTGTCAGTGCATCAGACACTTTCATTAAAGGACTTTCAGCCAAGACATCACTTGCTGCTACTGCCAATACATGGCTTTTCTTAAATAAGCGCAAAATACGCATTTGATCTTCGATTTGATCAACTTCTACACGCAAAAGTTGATGTCGCATCGCATCTTGTAAATCGGGTCGAGTTGGTAGCTCAAAATCCATTGAGAGAAAGTCATCCAATAGTACAGGGTATTGTGTTAACTCTTCACAAATCCAAGGACTGACCACAGCCATTTTAATTAATCGTTGCAATGCCCCTTTACTCTCTACAAGCATAACCAAATATACCGTACGCCTTAGAACAGATTCGACCAATGGTATTAACCGCAACAATGCACTTTGTGGTTTCTCTGACTGTAAGACAAGTTCAATAAAAGGTGTCCAAAATGCTTTTAAACGTTTCAATGCCTGAGCAGGTAATTTCTTCACGGCATTACTTGACCAAAACTCATGAACAAGTTGCCTTGCAGATTCATCTAAATGTTCACTTAAATGTTGCTGTAAATTTTCTTGGTTTTCGGCAACTTCAATATCTATATTTTCTTGAATTAGCAATTTAAACTGTGCTTTCACAATATTTCGATGTATATCTAAGTCACTAATAAACTCAGACCATGTGCTATAACCTAAAGCAATAAGCAAGCGCGCTTTTAAATCATCTGTTATTGGTAAAGATTGTGTTTGTTGATCATTAAGTGCTTGAATTGCATGTTCAACACACCTTAGAAAAAGATATGCCTCTTTAAGTTGTTTCACAACAGACGTAGTTAAGAGTTCCATCTCAGCAAGATGTGCTAAGCTCACTAAACATTGCCTATCTTGTAACTCTAACTTTGCCCCACCATAAATTAGCTGAAAGACCTGCACAATAAATTCAATTTCTCGAATACCGCCTGCACCCAATTTAATATCATCTTGTAAATTGCGCCGAACAACCTCTTTTTCTATCATGCTTTTCATCTCACGCATGGCAGCAAAAGCGGTATAGTCAACATAACGGCGGAACACAAAAGGGCGTGTCATGGCAAGAAGTTCTTGCCCTTTGCCTATACCAGTAATCACTCTCGCTTTAATCCAAGCATAACGCTCCCACTCTCGTCCATGCTGAATTAAATATTTTTCGAGTGCAGCATAGCTTAGTGCTAAAGGAGAGCCTTCTCCCCAAGGGCGTAAACGCATATCTACTCGAAAAACAAAACCATCTGCCGTAATATGGTCAAGCAAATAAATAATTTTCTGCCCCCATAAAATACAAAATTGCTGTACATCAATGACTTTTTTACCATTGGTCTCACCTTGCTCATCAAATGCAAAGATAAGGTCAATATCACTTGATAAATTTAGTTCTTGTGCACCAAGTTTCCCCATCCCAATGACAATCAGATCTTGTACTAAACCGTCTATACCAATCGGTTCGCCATATTTTTGCAGTAATGGTTTTTTTGCAAAGTCTTTTGCTTCACTTATACATATATCTGCAAAGTCAGAAAGCTCTTTTGTTAGTTGCACAACATTAGTCAGTTTATTTACGTCTTGCCATATCCAACGAAACATTAATCTTGCACGTAAAATACGCAACAACTTCATCCATTGTTGCTCATCTTCTACTTCTTCCAAAGCCTTTTGCGTTATTAATACAACTTCCTTCTGAGAAAGAACGCTCAAATACTGATCTAACTTATAATCTTCTTCAATCTGTTCACGATAAATAGAAAAGACTTTCTCGGCATATACACTTGCGCTTAACGTTTTTTCTAGTTGTTCGCCATTCATGCTCTAACCTGCATTTTCTGCCAATATACAAGTCAAACATAGAATAATTTAAATGTTTTGTCTTTAATTATTTACACAGCAATTTTCTCAACACGCTGTTTTACATTATATTCTTTCTGCATATTAGGTAGTAAAATCTCAAATGTTGTACCTAAACCTTTTTTCGATTTTACTGTAATTTCACCATGGTTTAAATCGACAAATCGCTTACATAAAACCAGCCCAAGACCTGTACCTTTCTCACCTGCTGTACCTATCAATGAGGTTTTTATTTTTGGCTGAAAGATTTCACGCTGTTGCTGGTCATCCATTCCTAAGCCTGTATCAGTAATAGAAATACGCACATTATCCTGATCATTCTCGGCAAAAATCACGACCTTACCCGAACCATCTGTAGGTGTAAATTTCAGCGCATTCGATACAAGATTCTGTAAGATCGAAGTAACCATGTTCATATCGGCATATACTTCAAGTTGATCTGGTATTTGGTCAACCAATTCAATTTTTTTATTCATAGCCAAACTGTTCAACACACCCGTTACAATGTGGCTTGAGCGTTGCAAACAAAATGCTTTAGGATGGTATACAAACTGTCCACCTTCTGCCATAGCCCAATTTAGTAAGTTTTCTAATAGATGATATGTAGACTGTGCTGTATCATTTAAATAACTAGCAATACGGTGTAGACTATCTGTATCTAAAGTAGAAATCTCATCTGCTAAGACTTCAGAAAAACCCAATAATCCATGAAATGGCGCACGTAAATCATGCGCTATAATTTGGAAAAATTTAGTCTGACTATACGTCAAAGCTGCAAAGTCATCATTTTTTTCTTTCAATTGTATATTTGACTGTTTTAGCTCTATATACTCACCTAAGTCTGTACATAACTCTGTTACTTCTTCAATAACATTTGTATCCAACGTTCTTTTTTTATCATCAAAAAGTATCATAAAGCCAATAGGCATATTATTTATTTGTATCCTACAAATAAACATGCTTTCTATATTGGAGAAATGATTTGCTAAATGCGTTCTCACCTCTTCATAAGAAGGCTCATTGATATCAATATATTGTTTTTTTTGCAAATAGGACACTAGAAGTTGAACTACAGATTCACATGTATGCTGTACTTCCAAACCATTTTCTGTGCGATCTGAATACCTCCATATATAAGGCTCATCTTTAAATATACAAATACTATGCTCAAACGACGTTTTTTGTTTTACTCGACGTAAAAAGCGCATTAATTTATTGTTATTTTTAGAAGCATTAAGCAAAAGTGCAAAATGGCATGCACTGAATTGCTCAATACGATCTATATATGATGATATTGCCATGGAGTCCCTCTCATATCATTGTGTTCTAGTTTTCACGACGGAGAAACCTTACTTAGACAGTGTTAACTTTTTTTACAAAAAAATCAAACAATGAATAAAAGTGTTACATTTAATTAATTTATTTTTAATTTACTGTAAATATTAGTTTACCCACAGTTTCATCCATTTTTTGTTAACCTTTTAGCATTTTATTGTCATTCGATAAAATAATTTGGTAGAAAGCCAAATCAAGCCAGCGGTTAAATTTAAACCCTATCTCAGGTAATGTACCTGCCCAACGAAAGCCAAGCTTTTCGTGTAAACGTATACTACCTTCATTTTGAGCATCTATAGCGCCAATCATGGTATGAATACCATTTTTTGTAGCTTCTTGAATAATTTTTTGCATCAGTTTAAAACCGAGTCCCAAACCACGATAATCTTTATGAATATAAACTGAGTGCTCTACAGTATAAGCATTTGCAGGAAAATTTCGAAATGCACCATAAGTCACAAAACCCATTAATACATCTTGTGCATTTTCAAAGCCAATAACAGGAAAACCACCCTCTTCTTTTACTTTAAACCATTGTTCAACCTTAGCTAAGGTTCTTTCTTCATACTCATATAAAGCCGTCGAATTTAGAATTGCTTCATTAAATATTTCCAAGATACTCTGACCATGTTTTGCAAAGGTACAGTTCACAACATTAAATTCATTCATTTTTATCAGACTACGATTTACTATTATCTTATAATAAATATTGTAAGCTAGTTCCATCTCGTTGTAAGCAGTTTATATCTCTTTTAAATTAGCTAACCGAATCACTATTATTTTCTTAATAATTTCTGAACTCGCACTTTCTGCCACTGCACTAATTTTTGGGAAAAATAAGTAAACGTAGCCACACAACAAATAAATACAACCCCCATGTTGTAATAGGCCAGATTACCCATAATTTTTGAGGTGTAAAAATAAATAAAATTTAATAGGCTAATTCTTGAATATACAAGAGACTATACTTTTTTGGATGAAGTTCAATACTTTTCACTTACATCTATTCTTGAAAAATACAAATATAGAAATATTCGTGCAGCTCTACTCATATTAAGTTTATATATTCAAAAATTATAGGGGAGCTTCTATGCTTATGGTTTATTTTAGGGATTAGTCTACCCATTACCCCCTATAGAGTAAGCGCTCAAGCACAGATCAAACACGCCTAACTTTATTCAGTACACAGTTTGCTTTTTGTCATGAATTTTGACTAATGTGCTATTTATTAGTTGGTTACATTAGTCATTTGGAAATATCTTTTTTGCTTTTTAATGATTAAATTATCGTACTTATTTTGCTTATCACCACACTCATATTTTGGAAAAGTGAAGAAATTGCTATTGAACACAGACATGATGATTTAGCACCTGATCATCCACACCTCGTAATGCATTGTCAGCATGGCGTGCATAAACATGAAATTCAAATTAACGAATATCATTAAGAATAGTTAAGAAAGGGATAAAATTTTTTATAAGAAGACTTACGAATGTAAGACTTGGTCCCGAGGGTCGGACTCGAACCGACACATCATCTCTGATAGTGGATTTTGAATCCACCGCGTCTACCAATTTCACCACCTCGGGAAGAGTATGGGTTTGTGTTGATGTATATTACGCAATTTCCTTACATTGTCAATAAAATTGTGTTCGAGTTGTTTCTTTTTAAAGCAAATACGATTTAAAGCCTTTGTATGCTTAAAACAGAAAATGTTTATAATAGATAAAATTTGCTTTAATGATGACTATGCAGCTTTCTGACTTTAACTTCGACCTTCCAGATGAACTCATTGCACGTTACCCACTCGAACAACGTAGTGCCTCGCGTCTTTTACACATAGATAAAACAGGTGTATATCATGACCATCAATTCACTGACATTGTAGACTTACTCAATGAAGGTGACTTATTGGTACTAAATGATACCAAGGTAATGAAAGCACGCTTAAAAGGGAAACGTGAAAGTGGTGGTGCTGTCGAAGTTTTAGTGGAGCGTATGCAAGATCAATTCATTGCTCATTGTCATATTAAAGCAAGTAACTCACCAAAACCTGAAACCACATTATTCATTGGTAAAGATGCTGTGCCTGTAACAGTCAAAGGCCGCCATGAGAACCTTTATATTGTCGAATTTTCACAGCCTATTTTGACTATACTCGATTTATATGGTCAGCTTCCAATTCCTCCTTATTTCAACAGAGAAGCAGAAGACATTGATACCGAACGTTATCAAACCGTTTTCAATGACCCAACAAAACTTGCAAGTGTTGCCGCACCTACCGCTAGTCTTCACTTTGATGATACGCTACTCAAAAAACTCGAACAAAAAGGTATCCAAAAAACATTTGTGACATTACATGTTGGTGCAGGTACTTTTTTGCCTGTGCGTACCACTGATATTAAAAATCATATTATGCACAGTGAATGGTGTAATGTGCCATCTGAAACAGTCGACTTAATTCAAGCAACCAAAGCGCGAGGAAATAAAGTTATTTCAGTGGGTACAACCGCAACACGTGCGGTAGAAAGTGCGGCTCAAGCGCATCAAGGTAAACTTCAGGCATGGACAGGCGATACACAAATTTTTATTTATCCAGGATATAAATTCTGTGTGGTCGATCGCTTAATTACAAATTTTCACCTCCCAGAATCAACTTTACTGATGCTGGTTTCAGCACTTTCTAATCGTGAAAATATTCTAAAAGCATACCAACATGCTGTAGCAGAAAAATATCGTTTCTTTAGTTATGGCGATGCCATGCTTATTGACCAAGCAACCGTATAAATATAAGGCGATACTAATATAGGTATCGCCTTCTTGTATCATCATTCAGCATCTTGTCATTCATTTGAAATAGTTAATTTTCTTATAAAAAAATAAAAAACTAAATCTTGGAAAAAACATAGACTTCCTTACAAAACACCTGAATAAAAGGTGGCATCTCTACGCATAATTTAGGAAAATAGAACACTTTTAAAGAAGTGCTTATGCACTCAGCATCAGCGAACTGTTTTTTCGCCTTGATTCGGATGACATATGAAGTTTGAAAAGTTAGGTCAGTCTGGTCGTGCCCGTCGTGGCCGCTTAACACTTGAACATGGTGTGGTTGAAACACCTGTATTTATGCCAGTTGGTACGTATGGCACAGTAAAAGGCATGCTTCCTCGTGATATCGAAGACATTAATGCCCAAATTATTTTAGGAAATACATTCCATCTTTACTTACGCCCTGGTTTAGAGGTCATTAAAGAACATGGCGGTCTACACGAGTTTATGAAATGGAATAAACCCATTTTAACAGATTCAGGCGGCTTCCAAGTTTTCAGCTTAGGTGCAATGCGTAAAATTAAAGAAGAAGGCGTTACCTTTAGATCACCTATCGATGGTTCTAAAGTATTTTTATCACCTGAAATTTCAATGGAAATTCAGCAAACACTCAATTCAGATATCGTAATGATTTTTGATGAGTGCACGCCCTACCCTGCTACCCATGAACAAGCACAGCAGTCATTACAACTCAGCCTGCGTTGGGCAAAACGTTGTAAAACAGCACATACTAAGAATGGCAACCCTAACGCACTCTTTGGTATTATCCAAGGTGGTATGTATGAAGACTTACGTGATGAATCTTTAAAGGGTCTCCTTGATATCGACTTCGATGGTTATGCGATTGGTGGCCTCTCTGTTGGTGAGCCTAAAGATGAAATGATTAAGGTATTAGACTACCTACCCAAAAAAATGCCAGAAGACAAACCACGTTATTTAATGGGTGTTGGAAAACCAGAAGATATCGTCGAAGCAGTTCGTCGTGGTGTAGATATGTTTGACTGTGTTATGCCAACACGTAATGCACGTAATGGACACTACTTCGTAACCGATGGTTTAGTACGTATTCGTAATAGTAGATACCGTCACGACCAAGGTCCTTTAGACCCTCATTGTGATTGCTATACTTGCAAAAACTTTACACGTGCATATTTATACCATTTAGAGAAGTGTGGCGAAATGCTGGCTTCTATGCTAGGTACAATACATAACTTACGTTATTACTTACGCCTTACAGAAACGATGCGCCATGCACTTGATGAAGGAACATTTGATGCCTTTGTAGAAGACTTCTATACCCGCCGTGGTCTAGAAGTACCACCTTGCCCTGCCGATGAGTAATATGCATACATTTGCGCTCATTGCCAAGACAAGGTACATTGCTCAAGTAATCAAGTATCTTTTTTGATTTTATTATTTAGGAAATTTAAATGAGCCTGTTTATTTCTACTGCTCACGCCGCTGAAGGCGCTGCACAGCAACCAAGCATGATTGCCAATATTGGTATGATTGTTGTTTTCGTTGCGATCTTTTATTTTTTAATTTGGCGCCCACAATCTAAACGTGCCAAAGAGCACCGTACCCTCATTGAGAGCTTAGGTGAAGGAAGTGAAGTGGTGTTTGCAGGCGGTCTAATGGGCCGTATTAAAAAAATTGAGGGTGACTATGCAGTCGTTGAACTAAGTCGCGGTGTAGAAATCAAAATTCAACGTTCAAGCGTTGTTTCTGTACTACCAAAAGGCACTCTAAATAGTCTTTAATTTTTTATTTCAAGTCGTGCCAATGCACGACTTTCTCATATTAAGAAGATAGCAAATGCGTTACCCAGCATGGAAATATTTACTAATCATTTTTGTTCTTGTGATTAGTACATTATACGCACTGCCAAGTTTGTACCCAGATGAACCTGCTGTTCAGATCTCGGGAGCGAAGGCTGGTACAACGATTGACCAGTCTATCTTACAAAAAGCAGAGCAAATTTTACAAAGCGAACAAATTGCAAGTCACAACAATAGCTTTACAAATAATGCTGCGTTACTACGCGTAAGTAACTCTAGCACACAATTAAAAGCTCAAGATGCTTTACGTCGCGGTCTTGGTGACAACTATGTTGTTGCATTAAACCTTGCACCAACTACACCACTATGGCTACAAAAAATTGGTGCTAAACCAATGAAGCTTGGTCTTGACTTACGTGGTGGTGTTCATTTTCTACTTGAAGTAGATATGGATAAAGCAATTGCGCAACGCATGGAAACATCTACGACAGATTTACGTCGTCAGTTCCGTGATAATAATATTAAATTTAATAATATAAGTTTAAATAATAATGTTATTACTGTGCAGTTTGCAGACAACAATGATCGTGATAATGCAATGGGATTCTTACGTCGTAATGGCAATGAGTTTTCTCAACAAGCACTTGCAACCGATACAGGGCCAACATTACGCCTAAACTATACAGATACACGACGTCAGGAAATTCAATCATACGCTGTTAACCAAAACTTAACGACACTTCGTAACCGTATTAACGAGTTAGGTGTTGCTGAGGCTGTTGTACAAACAGAAGGTAGCAACCGTATTGTTGTCGAATTACCAGGTGTACAAGATACCGCAGAAGCAAAACGTGTCCTTGGTCGTACAGCAAACTTAGAGTTCCGCTTAGTTGCAAACCAAAATGATCAATATATTGACCCTTATACAGGGAAATATAATGGGCAACCTTTACCTGCAGGTACTGAACTGTTTGCGTATCAATCACTCAATAGTGGTCGTCAAATCTTACTACAACGTAACCGCATTTTAACGGGTGAACGTGTTCAGAATGCATCTTCTGGTTTAAGCCAAGACTCTGGCGGTGCGGAAGTAAACATCACACTTGATAGTGCTGGTGGTAAGCTGATGTCAGATGCGACACGTAGTGCTGTTGGTAAACGTATGGCTGTATTATTTATTGAAAATAAACAGCGTATTACCTACGTTACCGATCCACATACAGGTGTTCAAACAGAAGTCCGCACACCTTATACAGAATCTGTAGTTATCAACGCAGCAACGATTCAGCAAATGCTTGGTTCACAGTTCCGTATTACTGGTTTAAGTTCACCTCAAGAAGCTGCTGAGCTATCGCTCATGTTACGTTCGGGTGCACTTGCTGCTCCAATGTACTTTGTAGAAGAGCGTGTCGTTGGTCCTAGCCTTGGACAAGAAAATATCGACAAAGGTATTTTATCTACCGAAGTTGGCTTTATTCTTGTTGCACTATGGATGATTGTCTTCTTCCGCTTATTTGGTTTGATTGCAAACTTTGCGTTGGTATTTAACCTCGCAATGATTCTAACCATTATGTCTTGGATTGGTGCCTCTCTTACCCTACCTGGTATTGCAGGTATTGTAATTACCATTGGTATGGCAGTCGATGCAAACGTTCTAATTTGTGAGCGTATCCGAGAAGAAATGAAGTGGGGAGCATCGCCGAAACAAGCGATTGTTGCAGGTTATGATCGTGCCTATAACACCATTTTCGACTCGAATTTAACAACATTTATTGTTGCTTTCATTCTATTTGCAATTGGTTCAGGCCCTATTAAAGGATTTGCCGTTACACTTATGATTGGTATTATTTGTTCAATGTTTACAGCAATTACTGTAACTCGTGCAATTGTCCAACTTATTTATGGCAAGCGTCGTAACTTACAAAAGTTGAGTATCTAAGGAGATTAATATGACCAAAGTAACTCAACCAGAGAAGCAATACGGCCGCCCAGATAACGAACGTATTATTCACTTTATGAAGGTTGCTAAACCAGCAGCAATCATCTCTGTGCTTATTACGCTTGCAAGTATCTTTTTCATTTGTACCAAAGGTTTGAACCTCGGTTTAGACTTTACAGGTGGTATTGCTGCAGAAGTAACGTATCAAAAAGGTGTCGATCAAGACCAAGTTGTTCAATCTCTTGAAAAATCTGGTTTTAAACATAGTGTTGTACAAACATTAGGAAGCAACACCGATTTGCTCATCCGCATGCCTGTACAAGACATGAAAGTTGAAGACCTCAATGCATCGCTTACAAAAGCAGTCCAAGTACCAAATAATGTTGCAACATTGCATAAAGTTGACTCTGTGGGTGGTCAAGTAGGAAATGAGCTTTATGTACGCTCTGCGGGTGCTGTAGCACTTGCTCTGCTACTCATGCTTATTTATGTAACGATCCGATTTGAGTTTAAAATTGCAATGGGTGCAATCTTATCGTTATTCCACGACATCATTGCAATTTTAGGTGCTTTTGCCCTAATGCAGTGGCCTTTCGACCTCACAGTTTTAGCTGCTGTGCTTGCGGTTATTGGTTTCTCACTGAATGATAATATTGTGGTCTCTGACCGTATTCGTGAGAACTTCCGTAAAATTCGTGGTGCATCACCACGCGAAGTGATTGATATTGCACTCACGGAGACATTACGCCGTACAGTACATACTTCTATGACTCTAACACTTGTTGTTGTTTCTATGATGTTCTTAGGTGGTGATGGCCTACATTGGTTCTCTGTTGCAATGTTTGTAGGTATTTTTGTAGGTACTTATTCATCTATTTATATTGGTACAGCATTTGCACTTTGGAGAGGCTTAAACCGCCAAGATTTCATTGTACAAGTCAAACCTGAATTTGATGAAGAACACCACAATATTCCATAATAGTATTTCTCTTCATAAAAACAGCACCTCATATGGTGCTGTTTTTATTTGAAAATAATATCTGCATCAATACCAACATCTTGATAAGCAACCGTCATCATAGAAAATTTCATATCAAAGCATTGATAGCGAAATAAACCAAGTTTTTCATGTCTTACCATACCGATGTTACTTTGATCATCAATATTTGTGTTTAATGATTTTAAACTGAGTCGAATACCCAAACCATGTGCTTTAAGCACAGCTTCTTTAATCGTCCAAATTTTTAACCAAATTTTTTTACTTTTTCCCATTTCTTCCCATTTTCGTACTTCTTCTATATGGAAATATCTTTTAGCTAAAGCATCCATGTGAATACTTCTTGAAAAATCTTCTATATCAACACCCACATGAATATTCTGTTTGTTATATGCCAATGCATAGAAGGATTGACTATGTGAGTGATTAAAACATAAATAAGGATAGTCAATTGCATATGGTTTTCCATACCGATCTTCTGTAATATTTATTGACTTATCCGTCTTTAAAAATTCTTTTAAATAAAAATTACGTTGCATTTGAATATTTTTCTTTTCTATTTTAGTCAGTACTTTTTTATGTGTGTAATTCTCTGTATTCAACAGCTTTTCTAGACAAAGATAGTGAACAAATATTTTCATAGATACATTTCTAAGCAATTGATTTAAATTAAAAAGCCAAGCATAAAGATGCTTGGCTTTTTTATATTTAAGCAGTATTAACGCTTATATTTCTTCTCAGCTTTCTTGAATTTTTGCACATAACGACGGCGACGTGCAGCAGTACGCTCATCTAACTGTGACTTACGACCTTCAAATGGATTCTCTGAAGTCTTAAATTCAATTCTCACTGGTGTTCCTTCAAGCTTATAGACTTTACGGAAAATATTTTCTAAATAACGACGGTAATCAGCAGGTGTTTTATCTACTTTATTACCATGAATCACGATCGTTGGTGGGTTTTGTCCGCCCATATGCGCATAACGCATTTTAATACGACGACCTTGAATTTGTGGTGGCTGATGCTGATCAGTCGCATCATTCAAAATTTGAGTTAATTTTGAAGGTGATACTTTTAAATTTGCTGATTCATATGCACGATGGATAGATGGATAGAGATCACCAACACCTGTGCCATGTAAAGCAGAAATAAGATGGATTTTTGCCCAAGGAATAAAATCAAAACGTCTTTCTACATCTAACTTCACTTGCTTACGATCATATTCGGACATATTGTCCCACTTATTAATCGCAATTACTAAAGCTCGACCTGCTTGTAAAGCATAGCCAATAAGATGTAAATCTTGCTCAACAATACCTTCTCTTGCATCAATAACAGCAACAATCACATGTGCATCTTTAATCGCTTGTAACGTTTTCACAATTGAGAACTTCTCAATTGTTTCATCCACCTTACCTTTACGTCGTACACCTGCTGTATCAATTAGCGTATATTTACGTTCATTACGCTCGTAAGGAATATAAACAGAGTCTCGTGTTGTGCCCGGCATATCATAAACGACAACACGCTCTTCACCTAAAAGGCGATTCACAAGTGTTGATTTACCAACATTTGGACGACCGATTACCGCAAGACGTAAACCTGTAAGTTTATCTAATGTCTCTGGATTCTCATCTTCTGGCACATCAATTAAGATGTCTTCAAGCATTTGTGCAACGCCACGACCATGACTTGCTGCAACATGCATCGGCTCACCAAGGCCAAGTTTATAAAACTCGACAACAGCAGCTTCAGCATGAACACCATCAACTTTATTGGCAACTAAGAAAACTTTTTTTCCAAGAGCACGTAAATCTCTTGCAATTTGTTCATCTGAAGCCAATAAACCCGCACGCGCATCTACGACAAAAACAATCATATCAGCTTCATGGATGGCAGTTTTAGACTGCTCAGCCATATAGCTATCTATGCCTTGTTCGCTTTCACCAATACCACCAGTATCCACCACAATAAACGATTTATTTTGATACACGGCATCACCATATTTGCGGTCACGTGTTAGACCAGCAAAGTCAGCAACAAGAGCATCACGGCTTTTAGTGATTTGGTTAAATAATGTCGATTTTCCGACATTTGGACGCCCAATCAGCGCAATTACGGGTTTCATAAATTAACGATTCTGCCAAACGCTTAACGCGCCTTTTTGAGTTGAAACATAGAGTTGGTTATCAACAACACGTAATGAAGTTACATCACCTTTTGTCATTGAACGACCAATAATTTTACCAGTACTCGGATCAAGTAAGCTTAATGCACCATCAAAATCACCAACAACAAGATCTGAGCCAAGCAATACAGGATTACTTAAGTTACGGTGTAGAAGTTGATCATTTTCCCACAACTTCTCCCCTGTCAACAAGCCATAAGCAATAATTTTACCATCCATTGTCGTAATATACACAGCATCTTGTGTCACTTCTGGACGTTTATTACTACTTGCGTTATCACTCCATACAACTTGTTGCTGTTGTAGATCCGTTACGGTCACTTGTCCTTGATAACTTGTTGTTACCATGAACTGTCCCATCATGACAGGGTCACCATCAATATCATTAAGACGCTGAACATCTGTTGAACCTTCAGCAACCGCAACACGGCGTTGTAGTCGCGGAATACCACTTACGACATCAATACCATAGACATAAGCATTTGCTGTACCAATAAGTACTGTATTTGGATCTAATTGTGTTGGTGCAGCTTGACCACGTAAGCTTAAGGCCACAGTTGGTAAACGGTATGTCCACAACTGCTGACCAGAGTTTACATCATTTGCGTACACATTACCGTCATTAGTGACAGTGATCACTCGACCTTGTTGGATATAAGATGGTGTAATAATTGGGCCAGATAATTGACTTGTCCATTTTACTGCACCTGTCGCTTCATCTAATCCAAAAAGTTGTCCTTTTTGATCACCAACAATGACCACACCATTGCCTACAACTGCACCCGCACTCAATGTTCCATGCTTAGAAATGCGTGTTGTCCAAAGACGCTTATTACCTTGAAAAGCTTCAACCGTATCTTTTTTAGGATCAATGAAAAATAATGTACCATTATCCACTGCAATTTGTAGACGTAAGGGATCATTCTTATTTGTTGCAGAAACATGCTCAGAAAAAACTTGTTGTAAGGTTTTAGCTTGAACAAGTTTTGGTAATGGATTTGGTTTAATTTTTTCAACTTTTGGCTTATTACTTGAGCAGCCCACTAAAGCAGCAGCAACAAGAGTCAACACAAAAGGTATTTTAAATCTTTTATTCATTTAAGAGTCATCCGCTTGTGTTTTCAAAATTGGACTTTCAATATCTGGATCATTTACAACAATACCAACACTTTCAAGTTTAGTACGTAAAATTTGTGGTTGTTGTTTCTGCTCAACAGCCTCTTTCCATGCATTTTGATAAGCTGTACGTGCATTCACAACATCATTTTTATACACAAAAATATCGCCACGTGCTTCATCTACAGTTGCCTTAAATGAAGGCAACTTAATTAAATCAAGTGTTTTAACTGCTTCATCATATTTCTTTTCAGCAATTTGTACATATGCAAGATGTAAATTAACCAGCGCAATTAAGCCTTCATCACTGACTTTAGACCCTTGCACTTTCAGTAAAGCACGTTCTGCTGAAGCATAATCACCACGATCAGAATATGCTTTTGCAACGACCAACTCTGCTTGTATTGCTTGTGCTGTATCTATACCATTATTTACAATAGCATCTGCCGATGTGACTAAACCAACCATCGCATTTTTATCAGACATAGAAGCTGACTGAGCTTGATCCATCAATTGCTGCACACGAGCGGTTTCATTTTGCCCTGTTACAAGCTGCTTCTTTTGCCAATAGTTCCAGCCAAAAAAAGCAATTAACGCAATGAGTACACCACTAACAACTGTCGACCCATACTTCTTTGTCAGTGATTTTAAATTATCGAGTTGCTCTTCTTCTGTTAGTGCACTACTCATCTGACGATCCCTTTTACTAAATTAGATAAATTAAGAAAACTGTTGCAGTAAAAATGAAGTGATGTCTGAAATTTCAACTTCCGTTTGCTCTGCATTTGCAAGCGTTTTAAAACCAACTTGCTGTGCTTCATATTCACGCTCACCAAGAATCATTGCAAATGTCGCACCAGATTGGTCTGCTTTCTTCATTTGACTCTTCATACTGCCTTTTGAGCCAACTTTTAGTCGAATGCTAGAATTTTCACTTTCAAGTTCATTTCTTATTTTTTCTGCTAAAACAAGTGCTTTCCCCTGATAATTTGGATCTGCAACTAAAAAGACCTCACAGTCACGAATAGGCTGTGCTTCTTCAACTTGTTCTAATAATAAAAGTAAACGCTCCATACCCATTGCAAAACCAACAGCAGGGACAGACTGGTTTGCTTTACCTTTTAGTTGACCAACTAGACCATCATAACGACCGCCAGCACATACGGTTCCTTGAGAACCCAATGCTGTGGTTGTCCATTCAAAAACTGTTTTATTGTAATAGTCTAAGCCACGTACAAGCTTTTGATTCACGACAAAAGCAACACCTGCATCTGTAAGATACTGTTTTAGTTGCTCAAAATGTGCCATGCTTTCTTCTTGCATAAAGTCATGCAATTTTGGGGCATTTTCTAGAATCTTCTGCGTTTTTTCATCTTTAGAATCTAAAATACGTAAAGGATTTGTTGTCAAACGGCGCTGAGAATCTTCATCAAGATCATTTTTATGTTCTGTTAAAAACTCAACTAAAGCATTACGGTAAGCTGTACGCTCATCCATTTCACCCAATGTATTTAACTCAAGCTGAACCTTATCTAAAACACCCATTTGTTTCCACAGGCGTGCTGTCATTAGAATAAGTTCTGCTTCGATATCTGGTGTTGCCACACCAAATGTTTCTACACCAAACTGATGAAATTGACGATAGCGTCCTTTTTGCGGCTTTTCATAACGAAACATTGGACCTACATACCATACACGAGGCGTTGCTCCACGTAATAAGTTATGCTCAAGCATGGCACGAACACAGCCTGCTGTACCTTCTGGACGTAATGTTAAAGACTCTGGCGGATTACCTTTATCTAAAAAGGTATACATCTCTTTTTCAACAATATCTGTTGCATCACCAATTGCACGTTTAAATAAACCTGTTTGCTCAACAATTGGCAAACGAATTTGCTGATAGCCGTATGCATCCATTAGTGATGCTAAGTGATGCTCCAAGCGGCGCCATGCAGGCGTTTGTGTTGGAAGAATATCGTTAAAACCTTTAATTGCAACAATTGAACTCATGATGATGAACTACGAATAATTTCTTTTGACTTTGCTTTTTCAAGCTCTTGGACACGCTGACGAACCATCGTTTCGATCTCGTCAACCAATTGATCAGTATCGATAAGATGACTTTTATCACCATTACGATACACAAGCGAGCGCGGGCTTGCACCAACTACCCCAATATCTGCTTCTTTTGCTTCACCTGGACCATTTACTTTACAGCCAATCACAGATACATCCATTGGTGTACGGATATCTTCTAAACGTTCTTCAAGAGATTGCATTACTTTAATGACATTAAACTCTTGACGTGAGCAGCTCGGGCAAGCAATAAAGTTAATTCCATTTGAGCGTAAAGTAAGTGATTTAAGAATATCAAAACCAATTTTAATTTCTTCTTCAGGCTCTGCTGCTAAAGAAATACGCATGGTATCGCCAATACCATCGAGCAATAACCCACCAAGTGCGATTGCCGATTTAACGGTTCCTGTACGGTAAATACCCGCTTCAGTCACACCCAAATGTAATGGGTTATCAATTTGCTTCGAAAGTAGACGATAAGCATCGAGCGTTAAAAATACATTAGATGCTTTTACACTCACTTTAAACTCATGGAAATTTAGACGATCTAAAATATCAATATGACGTAAAGCAGACTCAAGTAAGGCTTCACCTGTCGGCTCACCATATTTTTTTTGTAAATCTTTTTCGAGTGAACCTGCATTCACACCAATACGCATAGAAATATCATTGTGCTTGGCTGCTGCAACCACTTCTCGAATTTTTTGTTCAGAACCGATATTACCTGGATTAATTCTTAAACAATCTACACCATAATCAGCAACAGCAAGCGCAATTTTATAGTCGAAATGAATATCAGCGACTAAAGGGACATCTACTTGCTTTCTAATTTCGGCGAAAGCACGAGCAGCATCCATAGATGGTACAGATACACGCATAATATCTGCGCCTGCTTGCACACAACGTTGAATTTGCGCAACAGTTGCATCAACATCACATGTTTCTGTATTCGTCATACTCTGGACACTAATTGGTGCATCACCACCAACATAGACAGAACCAACACGAATTTTTCGTGTTGGACGACGCTTAATCGGGTTTACTATCATTATTACTGCTCAACTTTGTCTTTTAACGTGATAAACGAAAATCAGCTTTACCGTTTACTGTATATGGAGACAATGAAATAGACTCACCATTTAACTTTAATGACACAGCACCCGCATCGTTTAAACGAATTTGAAAAGGTGTTTGACCATTAAGTGTTAAATTTTCAGCCTGACGACCCGTTGCTAAAACTTTACCTGTTGAATCAACAATATTTAGTGATGTCGGACGAGATATATGAAGCTCTAGCTTATCACCAGATACTGGTTGACTTTGATCGACAGAAAGTACTTGTACATTCGATTGTGCATTTGCAGGTTGTGCTTGTTTTTTCTTAGACATCCAGCTTTGAATACCTGCCACAACTAGCCAAACAACTAAAACTGCAATAACAATAATCATGATACGTTTTAGCCATTTACGACTTTTTTCACGATTTGAACCAGAAAGTTTCCCCATTATTTTAATGGGTGAATCTTTCAAACCATGATTTGCCTGCATGCCCGTATCATTCTGATAGATTTCATCAAATCTTTGAATAATTGTAGAAGCATCTACATCTAAATGCTTGGCATAGCTTCGATAATATCCCTTAATAAAAGCCGCTTCTGGCAATGATTTATAATCATCTTTTTCTAAAGCTTCAATGGTACGCAGTGGAATATTGAGTGCCTGAGCAACAGTTGATAAATCATATTTTTTATTTAGGCGAACATGGCGTAAATACTCACCAGGACGTTGAACATTACCTAATGTATTCGGAGTCGACTGTTTACCCGCCGTTTGTTGTGAATTTGGATTTACTTCCATACCGCCTCAGTACTGTACTGTAATTGCAAATAACGCTGATATTCTTGGCTATCTGGATATAGCGCGCGTAACTGATTAACCAAGACTTGCATACTCATATTATCACCATTCGCACGCGCAATGCGAATCCCAACCCAAAGTGCTTGAGCGCTTTGGTTTTTACTGCCAACAACACGTACATAACTCTCATAAAATTGAGCAGCTGCAGTGTATTGCTGACGTTGGTACGAAATTTCTGCTAACTCTATCATCGAAATAGATGAATCTTGATCAACTCTCAGAGCATTTAAAAATGCCTGTTCTGCATTTATTGTATTCCCTAAGTGCAAATAAGTTTGCCCTAGATTTTCTAAAGCCATTGCACGTTGATCATAACCTAATGTAGAGCCAGCAATTTGTAGCTGTTTTTCTGCATCATTATAACGTCCAATCTGATATAGATAACGTCCATAGTTATTTCGGACTTGGGCATCTGCAGAGTTTAGTGAAATCGCTCGTTTAAAGTAACGATCCGCTTTCACTAAATTATTTGGGCTACCTTCTTGTTGTAATAACACACCCATCATCATATTTGCAGTTGCATCACGGTCATCTTTTTGTAATGCTTCGTCAAGAGAGCGCTTCGCAGCGTCCAAATCTCCAGAACGAATATATTCTGCCGCAATTTGGGTTCTGACCTCAGCAGACTTCTTTGGGTTCTGCTTTAACGTCTGAGTCGTTTCACACCCTTGGAGTGCTAAACTCAATATTAGACCTACAACTGCATATGATGCTATTTTTTTCACGCACTTGCCTCTACATTATTTTATCCTTGAGATCGAATAATTTCGCCTTGTTGCGCAACTTTCTTTTTCCATTGCTCAGCACGACGTGTTCGATCGGCGACTTGTCCAACGAGTTGTCCACATGCGGCATCAATATCATCACCACGTGTCTGACGAATTGTACAAACAAAACCTGCATCTGATAAAGCTTTTTGAAATGCAATAATACGGTTTCTACTAGAACGACCGTAAGGTGCATGTGGAAATGGGTTAAATGGAATCAAATTAATTTTACTTGGTAAATCTTTTAATAACTTGATGAGTTGCTGTGAATGTTCAGCTTGATCATTGACACCATCTAACATGACATATTCAATCGTGACATGTTTACGTGCACTTTCATTACCATCTTTACGAATGTAACGCTGAGCTGCTGCAATAAGTTGTTCTAATGGATATTTTTTATTGATTGGTACAAGTTCATTACGAAGCTCATCATTTGGTGCATGTAATGAAATAGCAAGTGCTACATCTAATTCTTCAGACAGCTTATCCATCATAGGTACAACACCCGATGTAGATAAAGTTACACGACGTTTAGACATACCATAAGCAAAGTCATCTAACATTAAAGACATTGCTTTAACTACAGGCTTGAAATTAAGTAATGGTTCACCCATTCCCATCATAACTACATTGGTTACAGAACGAGTTCTTTCTGCAATTTCAACATCTTCCATATAAGATTGGTTAGCTACCCACAATTGACCAATAATTTCATCTGATGTTAAATCACGCTGAAAGCCTTGTTTACCTGTAGAACAAAAAGAGCAATCTAACGCACAGCCAACTTGAGATGAAATACAAAGTGTCTTACGTGCACCTGTTTTATCATCTGCTGGAATAAGTACAGTTTCAACCAACGATCCTGCGCCATCACCAACACGAAAGACCCATTTACGTGTACCATCTTTAGAATAGTTACGATGTACAACTTCAGGAGCTTTAATTTCACTAATACGTTCTAGTTTTTCACGCAACTTCGCTGAAATATTTGTCATCTCGGCAAAGTCTGTTACAAAGTATTGATGAATCCACTTCATCACCTGCCCAGCACGAAACTTTTTCTCGCCAAGCCCTTCAAAAAACACCTCTAATTCTGCCCGCGACATGCCCATTAAATTTACTTTGGGTGTTGTATTCTCAGGCTGAGCTGTGGCGTTATGGTGTTCACCTGTTACAGACGATGAACTAACTGCTTCATGAGCCATGTGTATTACCTAATAATGTCGAAAGAAGAAAAATAGAGACTGCTTTTCAAATAAAAAATGTAAAGCATAAAAAACCAGATAAGCATTATAACACTTATCTGGTTTGAAGTGGCCGACGAATTAACGTGTACGTGGGCAAACTTCAGTTTGTGCGAAGAAGTAAGAAACTTCACGCGCAGCAGATTCTACAGAGTCAGAACCGTGAGCAGCATTTTCGTCGATGCTTACAGCGAAGTCTGCACGGATTGTACCAGGAGCTGCTTCTTTAGGGTTTGTTGCACCTAAAATGTCGCGGTGAGCCAATACAGCATTTTCACCTTCAAGAACAGATACAACAACAGGACCTGAAGTCATGAATGCAACTAGATCAGCAAAGAAACCACGTTCTTTATGTTCAGCATAAAAGCCTTCAGCTTCAGCTTTAGACAAATGCTTCATTTTAGTTGCAACAACTTTAAGACCAGATTTTTCGAAGCGAGCAAAAATATCACCAATGTGGTTTTTTGCAACAGCATCAGGTTTTACAATCGATAATGTACGTTCAATCGCCATGATTGGCTCCTTAAACAAGAGTGAGAAAAATTTTCCGCATTATAGCGGTGTAAGCCGAAATAATCAGCTTTGAATCTATAAAAGTCTAGTTTTTTATGTGTTTTTTAGTCTGCTTCATCAATCCAAGCCATCTGAATTGCTTCAAGCAACCCTTCTGTCGACTTATTTGGATCATCACCAAACTCAGGTAAGGCACAAATCCATGCATGCAGATCGGTAAATCGTACCCATTGTGGGTCGACATCTGGATGTGCTTCTGAAAGCTCAATCGCAATATCAATGGTATCTGTCCAACGTAAAGCCATACCTATTCCTTATATTTGTGCCACACATTAAACGGTACTTTAACAAAAAAATGAGGGGAATTTATTACTGTATATCTTTCTATAACAAAATATTAAAATAAAATGAAAGATTAATGACCAATGCTGCGATTGTTGCTCCTAAAATTGCACCAACAAGTACATCACTTGGATAATGCAAGCCCAATACCATACGGGAAAGTGCAACGCACAATGTAAATGGAATCATAACCACCAATAAAACTGGCTGAATATAACCAAGTACCGTTGTAGATAAAACTGCATGTAAAGTATGACCTGATGGAAAGCTAAAGTGATCGAGAGGACGCTCCCCAAGCACAATCACTTGATGCACCTGATAAGGTCTTGGTCGTGTTGTTTTATGCTTAAGTAATTTATAAAGTAATGTTGCACAGCTACTCGCAACCATCAAATAAATAATTTGCCGATAATAACTATTTTTATGCATTAACCATGTAATTAGCATCATGGCATACCAGAATGTGCCATCTCCTAAGCGACTAACAATCTTAAAAAAACGTGCAACAAGCCTTACCTTTGAAAATCGATTTAAGTAAATACAACCTTTTAAATCGAGGGCGAGCATTCTTATTTTTAACTCTTGTAGCATCATTTTGCCCCTTCAATTTTCCTACTATTTAGCTTTAAGCAAATAGTAATCTTCATTCTTTTTAAATACTCTTTCTAAACGTATATTATAATTAAAAGCATGACACCCCTATGAATACCATAAAAAAAGCCTCACCGTAAAGTGAGGCTTTTGCATTAAAAAGACAAATTAGTTTTTATCTTTATCAATAATTTTGTTTGCTTTAATCCACGGCATCATTGCACGCAACTTATTACCAGTTACTTCAATACCATGTGCTGCATTTTGACGACGGCGTGCAGTCATAGATGGATAATTTAAAGCACCTTCTTGAATAAACATTTTTGCATATTCACCAGACTGAATACGTTTCAATGCATTACGCATTGCTTCACGTGATTGGTCATTAATCACTTCAGGGCCTGTTACATACTCACCATACTCAGCATTATTTGAAACCGAGTAGTTCATGTCTGCAATACCACCTTCAAACATTAAGTCTACAATCAACTTCAATTCATGTAAGCACTCAAAGTATGCCATTTCTGGCGCATAACCTGCTTCTACAAGTGTTTCAAAGCCTGCTTTTACAAGTTCAACTGCACCACCACAAAGTACTGCTTGCTCACCAAAAAGGTCAGTTTCAGTTTCTTCACGGAATGAAGTTTCAATAATACCAGTACGACCACCACCTACGCCTGAAGCATAAGAAAGCGCAACATTACGTGCATTACCAGAAGCATCTTGATGAATAGCGATTAAATCAGGTACACCTGAACCACGTTGGAATTCTGAACGTACAGTATGACCTGGTGCTTTTGGCGCAATCATAATTACGTCTAAGTCTTTACGTGGCACAACTTGGTTATACAAAACTGCAAAACCATGTGCAAATGCAAGTGTTGCACCTTCTTTAATATTCGGTTCAATCACATCACGGTAAAGCTGAGATTGGAACTCATCTGGTGTTAAGATCATTACAAGATCTGCACCTTTTACAGCCTCTGGCACTTCAGCAACATTTAAGCCAGCACCTTCTGCTTTTTTCCATGATGCAGAGTTCGCACGCAAACCTACAGTAACCTCAACACCTGAGTCTTTAAGGTTTAGAGCATGTGCATGACCTTGTGAACCATATCCAATAATCGCTACTTTTTTGCTTTTAATGATCGACAAGTCACAGTCTTTATCATAAAAAATTTGCATTTGTTATCTCCAGTAAAAATCTTTTTAATTTAGTTAAACAGTTAAAACTTTTTCGCCACGTGCAATTCCAGATACTCCAGAACGTACAACTTCTAAAATCGTACTTTCCGCCAAAGCATCCATAAAGCCATCTAATTTCTCGGCAGTACCAACTATTTGTACGGTATATGTAGTCGGCGTTACATCTACAATTGTTGCACGAAATATATCTGCTGTACGCTTAATTTCATCACGTGCAGTACCAGATGCTTTCACTTTAATGAGCATTAACTCACGCTCAATATGGGCGCTCTCACTTAATGCCACAACCTTCACAACTTCAATCAACTTATTCAACTGTTTTGTAATTTGCTCAATCTTGTGATCATCGCCATAAGTTGTGAGTGTAAGACGTGATAACGTTTCATCTTCCGTTGGCGCAACATTTAAAGTTTCAATGTTGTATCCACGTTGGCTAAATAAACCAACTAAACGAGAAAGCGCACCCGATTCATTTTCCATTAATACCGAAATGATGTGTCTCATGACGTACGCTCTCCTTTTGCCAACCACATGTCTTTCATCGCTTGGCCTGGAACCTGCATTGGATATACATGTTCTGCGTGCTCTACCATGACATTGATAAATACACATTTGTCATTGATTGCCATGGCTTCTGCTAACTTTTCCTCAAGCTCATCTGCATGAGTAATAGTAATAGCAACATGACCATACGCTTCCATCAACTTTGTAAAGTCAGGCAAAGACTCAACATATGATTGAGAGTGACGACCTTCATAGTTCATATCTTGCCACTGACGCACCATACCCAGTGAGCCATTATTCAAACACAAGATTTTTACATTGAGGTCATACTGCTTACATGTAGACAATTCTTGAATACACATTTGAATAGAGCCATCGCCTGTTACACAGACTACTTGCTGATCTGGATGTGCAAGTTTTGCACCCATTGCATAAGGCAAGCCTACACCCATGGTACCCAAACCACCCGAATTCACCCACTGACGCGGACGCTTATATTTATAATACATTGCACTAAACATTTGATGCTGACCAACATCCGAAGTAATAATGGCATCACCATTTGTTACTTTATACAGCGCTTCAATTGCTTGCTGTGGCTTAATTTGATTATTCAAAGTAGGTACATATTGCAACCCATGATGACCACGCCATTCATCAATTTGTTTCCACCAATCTGAAATTATTTCTTCATTTGGTTTTAGCACATCTAATTGCTTCAATTGAGCAAGCATTTCCTGTAATACAGGTTCTACAGCTCCTACTATTGGAATATGTGCCAAAATCGTTTTGGAAATTGATGCAGGGTCAATATCAATATGAATGATCTTTGCATTTGGGCAGAATCTTGCAGGGCTATTGGTCACACGGTCATCAAAACGTGCGCCTATTGCAAAAATTACATCAGCATTATGCATTGCCATATTGGCTTCATAAGTCCCATGCATTCCCAGCATACCTAGGAATTGTGGATCTGTTCCATCGAAACCACCTAAACCCATCAACGTACTTGTTACAGGATAATTTAAAAGGTGTGCAATCTCGGTAAGTAATTCAGAACCATTGCCTTGAACTAAGCCACCGCCTGTATAAATTACAGGACGTTTTGCAGTAATTAATTCATCTACAGCCTTACGAATTTGCCCTGCATGCCCACGACTCGGTGGTTGATAAGAGCGCATTTTCACTTTATCAGGGTATTCGTAAGCAAACTTATCTACAGGGTTCGTTGCATCTTTTGGAATATCAATAACAACAGGACCGGGACGACCACTTGAAGCAATATAAAAAGCTTTTTTAATAATTTCAGGTATTTCACTTGCATGACGCACTTGAAAACTATGCTTCACAATTGGTCTAGATACACCCACCATATCTGTTTCTTGGAAAGCATCTTCACCAATAAGATGCGATGCAACCTGTCCAGATAGAACCACCATTGGAATCGAGTCCATATATGCGGTTGCAATTGGTGTAACCGTATTTGTTGCACCCGGTCCAGACGTCACAAGTACGACACCAGTTTTACCCGTTACTCGAGCGTATGCATCGGCCATATGCCCTGCTGCTTGCTCATGACGAACCAAGTAATGCTGAATTTTATCTTGTCTAAAAAGAGCATCATAGATATGCAGTACGGCGCCACCTGGGTAGCCAAAAACTTGCTCAACACCCTCGTCCGCAAGTGCACGAACGAGCATTTCACCACCAGAAAGAAGTTCCAACGTGATTCACCCTATTGTTTTTCACACCATATGGGAGACATATAGTACTTTTAATTTTTACAGTTACTCTGCTTCTTTATAGCACAGCTTTAACGATTAATCTTGCAATAGGAAAAAAGAAGATTCAATGTGTTTTTACACACAAAACCTGACAAAACATGCTGGGATAAACATCGTTTTTTTCTAAACATAACAACTCGGCTAGAGCGCATGCCCATTGCTACTACTTTAAGTGAAGGGTGGTCAAGTAAAGTAGATATGTTAAACATTCTTGTTTTTTCGGCATAAAAAGTCAAGGCTTCTGCTCTTTTTTCGTAATTCTTATCTAAGAATGGATAATATAAAGAAAAAGGAATCTATTCCGCCATATTCTCAAAAAAAATTTACGATTTTTTACTTAAAAGATAAATATAAAAGAAATTTTTTCCCATTGTCACACAATCTATTTATATTAATATTAAATTTTCATCAACTAATGGTACAAAAATGCTCCTTACTCTCAAAAGAATCTCTTTTTTGGTATTTATACCATTGTCTATTTTACCAATTGCACATGCGCAAGATTTTTACAAATGGACAGATTCAAATGGTTCAACCCACTATACAAAAACACCCCCACCAAAGGAAAAAGGTGTTTCCGCACATGGCGTAGTTAAAACATATAACAGCCCTCTCAACGGTAATAGCACAGTAGAAAATAACAGCAGTAATAATGAACAGTATTCACATTCTTCATCTAATAGCAGCAATGTTATGCCAATGACTCAACCCATTACACAATGATGAGCGAGAGAAACTATATACTTAACCCTAAAAAGTAAGATATTTTTCACCTCCGTCTAAATAAGATGGACTAACAATATAGAATTTATATTGCAAAATTCACTTTTATAGTATTTTTGCGATATGCTGTATCAACTTTTAACTATAATCCGTCATCGATTAAATTTTTATGGCTACATCACATATCGACCCTGAATATCAAGCAAATGCGATTGAACCAAATGTTCAACAAGATTGGGAAAATCGCAAAGTTTTTAAAGTTGCCGACACTGTAGAAGGTAAACGTCGTTACATTCTGTCTATGTTTCCCTATCCTAGCGGTAAACTGCATATGGGGCATGTGCGTAACTATACAATTGGCGATGTGATTAGTCGTTTCCACCGACTGAAAGGTGAAACAGTTTTACAACCTATGGGTTGGGATGCTTTTGGTCTACCTGCGGAAAATGCAGCCATCGCACATAAAGTTGCACCTGCAAAATGGACATTTGAAAATATTGATTACATGCGTAATCAGCTTAAGAGCCTAGGCCTTGCAATTGACTGGGATCGTGAAATTGCAACATGCACACCCGAATACTATCGCTGGGAACAATGGTTATTTGTCCAACTTTATAAAAAAGGTCTTATTTACCGTAAACTTTCAACTGTAAACTGGGATCCTGTAGACCAAACTGTTCTTGCAAATGAACAAGTAGTCGATGGTCGTGGTTGGCGTTCAGGTGCATTGGTAGAAAAACGTGATATTCCAATGTACTACTTCCGCATTACAGACTATGCACAAGAACTACTTGATGATTTAGAGCAACTTAAAGATGGTTGGCCACAGCAAGTGCTAACAATGCAACGTAATTGGATTGGTCGCTCAGAAGGAATGGACATTACGTTCCCATCGGCTGATACAAGCATTTATGCAGATGAATTAACTGTATATACCACACGACCAGACACACTCATGGGTGTAACTTATGTTGCGATTGCAGCAGAACATCCTATGGCAAAAAAAGCTGCTGAACTACGCCCTGAACTTAATACATTTATCGAAGAATGTCGTCATGGTTCTGTGTCTGAAGCAGATGTTGCAACAGCTGAAAAGAAAGGTATGGCAACAGGACTCTATGTAAAACACCCTATTACTGGTGAAAATGTAGAAGTTTGGATTGCAAACTATGTACTTATGAGCTACGGCTCTGGTGCAGTTATGGCTGTACCTGCACATGATGAGCGTGATTTTGAATTTGCCAATAAATTCGGTTTACCAATTAAGCAAGTGATTGATGCACAAGGTGCAAAAGACAATGCTTACGATGCAACCGTATGGCAAGAATGGTATGGCAGTAAAGAAGGTAAGCTCGTTAACTCTGCACAGTTTGATGGCTTAAAATTCCAAGAAGCTTTTGATGCATTTATTGAGCTTCTAGCGCCTAAAAATCTTGCAAGTAAAAAAGTACAATTCCGTTTACGCGACTGGGGTGTTTCACGCCAACGCTATTGGGGTTGTCCTATTCCAATGATCAACTGCGAATCATGTGGTCAAGTTCCTGTACCTGAAGATCAATTACCTGTAGAACTTCCAACAGATGTTGTTCCAGATGGTTCTGGTAATCCACTCGCAAAAATGCCTGAGTTCTATGAAACCACATGCCCACACTGTGGTGGCAATGCAAAACGTGAAACAGATACCCTCGATACTTTTGTTGAGTCTTCTTGGTACTATGCGCGTTACGCATCACCAGACTTTACAGATGGTATGATTAAACCTGAAGCAGCACAGACTTGGTTACCTGTAAATCAATATATTGGTGGTGTAGAACATGCTATTTTACACTTACTATATGCACGTTTTTTCCATAAGTTAATGCGTGATGAAGGTGTTGTTCAAGGTAATGAACCTTTTGCAAACCTACTTACTCAAGGCATGGTACTTGCCGACACATTCTATCGTGAAGAAGAAAGTGGTAAAAAAACATGGTTCAACCCAGCAGATGTCGAGCTTACTCGCGATGAAAAGGGTCGTATTACTGCTGCTGTCTGCAAAACAGATGGTCAACCTGTCATTATTGGTGGACAAGAAAAAATGTCTAAGTCCAAAAATAATGGGGTCGACCCTCAAGCCATTATTAACCAATATGGTGCAGATACTGCACGTGTATTTACAATGTTTGCAGCACCACCAGATCAGTCTCTTGAATGGTCAGATGCAGGCGTAGAAGGTTCAAACCGTTTCTTAAAACGTGTATGGCGTTTAAGTACAGGCTTCTTAGAAAAATCGGCAAATAAATCTATTCAACTAGACAAAGCTACTTTATCTAAAGATGCACAAGATCTACGTCGTAAAACACATGAAACGATTGCTAAAGTTGGTGATGATATTGAGCGTCGTCACGCATTTAACACAGCCATTGCAGCACAAATGGAATTATTAAATGCGATTACGAAATTCACAACGAAGTCTGACAACGACCTTGCAGTTGAACAAGAATCAATCGTTGCTTTACTGACAATGCTTGCACCATTTGCACCACATTTAAGTCAAAAGCTATTGGCTGAATTTGGTATCGACTTAACAGAAGCACGCTTCCCTATGGTCGATGAATCAGCACTTGCACGTAATACGCAAATCATTGTTGTTCAAGTTAATGGTAAACTTCGTGGTAAACTTGAAGTTGCAACCAATCTATCGAAAGATGAGATTCTTGCTCAAGCAAAAGCATTACCAGAAGTACAACAATTCTTAACTGGGCCAACAAAGAAAGAAATTGTTGTTCCAAATAAGCTCGTAAACCTAGTGGTTTAAAAAAAGAGGAAAAAGCATGCACTTAGTCCAACGTCTTTCAGCAGTTATTTTAACTTTAGGTCTAAGTGCAAGCTTAGTGGGATGTGGCTTTCATCTTGTTGGCCACGGCCCTAATGCAACACCTCTCGTATATCAGCATATGAAACTCGATTTACCAGCCAACACAGCAAACTTAGGAGAAAAACTCAAAGTTTATCTGATTGGCAATGGTGCAAAGTTTGATCAAGACCCAAACACATATACATTACATGTGCTCGACTATCAATATCGTCGTCAAAAGTTGAGTGGTCGTGTAGCTGAAGTTATTCTACATTTAGATGTTACATTTCAAATTGAAGACCGCAATGGTTCTCCAGTTACAGAACCCCGTACAATTTCAAGTGTAAAAAGCTATCAGTACAACGTTGCAACGGTAAACGTCGATGATAACGAAGAGTCTTATTTAAACGATATGCTCGTTGATGATGTTGCCCAGCAAATGGCACGTCAAATTTCAACCAATCGTTTACCTACACTTTCAAAATAAACTATAGCTTTTTATGAAAATTGACTATCTCCAAGCACTAAAGCGCACACAAAATGCATCAGGTGCTTGGCTTTTGCATGGCCAAGAACCATTACTTGAACAAAACTTATTAGATCAATTTCGTAAAGAGTGGCTATCTAAAGATATCGAACGACAACGTTACGATATTCAAAGTGTGAATGACTGGAAAAATGTATTCAATGCATTAAATAGTCTCTCGCTTTTTTCACAACAGCTTGCAATAGAAGCACATGGCAACATTAAACCTGATGCAAGTGGCCTTAAAATGCTTAAGGCATTTCTTCAACATAATGAGCAAAATTTGCTTGTTATTGTGATGCCAAAACAAGATGGACAAAGTCTAAAAAGTAGTTTTATACAGACTGTTGAAGCCAATGGAATACTCGTCACCCTGAATGCACCATATCCCAAAGATCGGCAACAAATTTTAGAAGTTGAAGCAAAAAAATTGTCTATTCAATTAGAAAATGATGCTTGGACATGGTTACTTGAACATCATGAGCACAATTTACTTGCTGCAAAGAATAGTTTAATTCGTGTCAGTGACACTTTTCCCGATATAACAAATATTGGTATCAATGAGTTACAAAGTTGTCTACAAGATCAATCTCGCTATTCAACCTATGACCTAAGCGATAATCTACTTGCGGGTAATTTTGAGCAATCTATTAAAATTTATCAATATTTGATAGCAACAGGCGAACCAATGACATTTATACTATGGGTCATTAGTAAAGAAATGCGCTTGCTCATGCAGCTCTTTGAACAACCTAGAAATGGATTACAACTTGGTATATGGAAAACCAAATTGTATCTATACCAAAATGCTTTACGTCGTTTTCAACCACAACAATTCCTTACATGGCCCCATTTACTACTAGAAATTGACCTTGCAATTAAAGGCAACTCACAGCAGAAGCCTGAATTGTTGATATTGCAAGCAATTGGCCAGTTATGTAGTAAAATACTATTTTAATAAGCCATATCAATCAGGAATATGTCTTTATTATTTTAAACTAGTGAAGATATTAACATCGTACCGGCATATTATTTTACAAGCCCTTTCAGATAAAGTTACGTAGCTTATACTCCTATATGTTAAAAAAAATTAAATCCCCTAAATTGTTAGTTATACTTTTCATTATTATTGTCATTGGCTTCTTTGTTTGGCAGTTTTCAAAGCCTAAAGTTGAACCTCCTCAATATATTACTGAGGCCGTCACAAAAGGTGACTTGGAAAGTACCGTACTTGCTACAGGAACATTAAGTGCAAGTAAAATGCTGAGCGTAGGTGCTCAGGTATCTGGTCAAGTCAAACATATGTATGTTCATCTTGGCGACCAAGTAAAAGTAGGTCAAGTCATTGCTAAAATTGACTCAGAAACCCAAGAAAATACTTTACAAAATGCAGCTGCAAACATCCGTAGCTTACAAGCACAGCATCTACAGCAAGATGCAAAACTTCATGAAGCAATGCTTGAGTATAATCGTCAGAAAGCAATGCTTGCACAAAATGCAACGCCTCGTGCAAGTTTTGAAACTGCTGAAGCAAACTATAGAACTGCATCTGCACAAATGAAGGTACTCGATGCACAAATCGAGCAAGCATACTTATCTGAGTCAACAGCAAAAACTAATGTCGGTTATACACGTATTATTGCACCCATTGATGGAACAGTTGTTGCAATCGTGACAGATGAAGGGCAAACGGTAAACTCAAACCAGACTACACCGACTATTGTAAAACTTGCACAACTTGGACAAATGACTGTAAAAGCACAAGTCAGTGAAGCAGATGTAATGAAAATTGAAAAAGGTCAGCAAGTCTATTTCACAACACTTGGCGATGACCAGAAGCGTTATGCCACTTTGCGTCAGATTGAACCTGCCCCAGACTCAATTGCAAGTGATTCAAGTTCAACTAGTACGAGTAGTAGTGCTGTTTACTACAATGCACTATTTGATGTTCCCAACCCTGATGGCAAACTACGTATTAATATGACTGCACAGGTCTATATTGTACTTAACTCAGTCAAAGATGCCATTTTAGTTCCATCTTCAGCACTCAGTAGCTCTAAAGTTATGTTTGCATCAAATGGCATAGCATCGCCTCATCATGAAAATAGCTTACCTCAAGCACATAAATTAGAACTTACCAATGCACAAAAAGAGTTAATTAAAGATGGCAAAGCAAGTCTAAACTTTGTTCGTGTTTACGATGGTGAAAATACTTACTCTCAACAAATACTGGTTGGTATTAATAACCGTATTAATGCTCAAGTCTTGGCTGGATTAAAAGAAGGCCAACAAGTTGTTATTGCTGACAGCAATGATGCATCTGCTGCGGATGCAAAATCAAATAATAGCCGTAAACGTAATGGCCCACCAATGGGAATGTAATCATGACAAAGCAAGTATTGCTTGAGGTCAAAAACCTTGTTCGTGAATTTCCCGCAGGTGAGTCGACTATTCAAGTTTTAAAAAATATTAACCTAAAAATTCATGAGGGTGAATTCATTGCTATTGTGGGGCAATCAGGCTCAGGAAAATCCACTCTCATGAATATTCTTGGCTGTTTAGATCAACCAACAAACGGCACATATACCATAAGAGGGCGAGAAACAGGCAGTTTAACACCAGATAATTTAGCGCAACTACGTAGAGAATATTTTGGCTTTATTTTTCAACGCTATCAGCTTCTAAATGACCTAACTGCAAAAGAAAATGTAGAAGTTCCTGCCATTTATGCAGGTGTTGAAACAACTGAAAGACAAAAACGTGCTAAAGACCTACTCTCTGCACTTGGCTTAGAAGAAAAGTTAGGAAATAAACCGAATCAACTCTCTGGTGGACAACAACAGCGTGTTTCTATTGCACGCGCACTTATGAATGGCGGCGATGTTATTCTTGCCGATGAGCCAACAGGTGCGCTCGACTCTGCGAGTGGCTTAGAAGTCATACGTATTTTACGAGAGTTAAATGCATCAGGTCATACAGTAATTTTAGTCACCCACGATATGGAGGTCGCTAAAAATGCAACGCGCATTATTGAGATCAAAGATGGTCGAATTATTAATGACCAAGCCAATACACCATCTCATCAAGATATAACGACAACTAAAGTAACCAAACACCCAGAGCAAACAACCGTACTTACCCATAATGAAGATAAAAGTACAAAATCTTCAGCTTTATTTTCTATATTAGACCGTTTGAATGAAGCATTTCATATGGCACTCATTGCAATGAATGCTCATCGAATTCGTACATTTCTCACTATGCTTGGCATTATTATTGGTATTGCCTCCGTGGTAACGGTTGTTGCTCTTGGTAAAGGTTCACAAGAACAAATTTTAAAAGATATTAGTAGTTTAGGCACAAATACTATCACTATTTTTCAAGGTAAAAGTTTTGGTGATAACTCTAAATTCGCCAATGTAAAAACACTCATTCCAGATGATGCCAATGCACTTGAAACTCAGCCCTATGTAAGTGCTGCTAGCCCTGTTGTGAATACCTCTAAAACACTGAGGTTTGAAGAAACTGAAGCAACTGCAAGCATTAATGGTGTCAATGAGGACTTCTTTTTAGTAAAAGGTTTAAAATTTACAGAAGGTCAAAGTTTTGATAACGCAAGTGTTCACTCACGCTCGCAAGATGTTGTCATCGACACTAATACACAACAGAAGTTTTTTGGCCACCTAAATAGTCCGATTGGACAAGTCATCCTATTAGGTAGCGTACCTGCACGTATCATTGGAGTTGTTGAATCACAAAATACAGCCATGGCATCAAGTGACACATTAAATGTCTACATGCCTTATACGACTGTAATGAGCCGTATGCTTGGACAAACCAATGTGCGCAATATTATTGTGCTTGTGAATGATAAATATTCTACAAATGCCGCAGATAATGCAATTGTAAATTTACTTTCACTACGTCATGGCACACAAGACATCTATACTATGAATAGCGATAGTATTCGGCAAACTATTGAAAAAACAACAAATACCATGACTTTACTCGTTTCTGCAATTGCTGTTATTTCTTTAATAGTAGGTGGAATTGGTGTAATGAATATTATGCTCGTTTCTGTGACAGAACGTACCCAAGAAATTGGTGTACGAATGGCTGTAGGTGCTCGCCAAGGCGATATTTTGCAACAATTTTTAATTGAAGCTGTTTTAGTTTGCTTACTTGGTGGCGTATTGGGTATTTTTCTGTCTATTGGGTTAGGTCAGCTTATTACACATGTTGCAAATGGTGCATTTACCCTATCTTATTCGACAATATCTATTGTTGCAGCCTTCATCTGTTCTACACTTATTGGTATTGTATTTGGCTTCTTGCCCGCAAAGAATGCAGCCAAATTAGATCCTGTCGCTGCACTTGCAAGAGAGTAAATAATGAATATCTATATTAGAAAAACGCTTATTCCAATTTCAGTCTGTGCTTTCGTACTAAGTGGTTGTAGTGCATTTATTAAAACACCTTACCAAGCACCTCAAGTCAACATTCCTACAACATTTCAAAAAAGTCAGCCCAATAATAAGCAAATTTCTATAGACACCTATGCAGATTGTTGGTGGACTTTATTTGGGGACAAAAACTTAGACCAACTTGTACAACAGGTACTTACTCGAAATAATAACTTTGCTGTTGCAGGACTTACCCTAAAACAAGCACGCTTAAAGGCAGGCCTAGCAGAAAACAAACAAGGATTTCGTGTTAATGCATCTACATCTGTAGGTCATACCATCAATCTAAATAATGGTAGTGAACAATCTCAAGGCATATCTATAAATACAGGTGTAAGTTATCAAATTGACCTTTTTGGGCAACTTGCAAGACAAACTGAAAGTTCAAAATGGGAAGCTTTGGCAACCGAACAAGACTTACAAGCAACAGCTCAAGCACTTGTTGCAACAACAGCTAAACTTTATTGGCAACTTGCTTACTTACATGAAAGCAAAACAACGGCAGAAGAAAGTTTAAATAACTCTCAAAAACTTTATAAACTTGTACATATACAATATACCTCAGGCGCTGTTTCCGATGTCGATTTAACTCAGGCAGCACAAGCTGTACAAAGCCAACAGGCCAATTTAAGCCGTATTGCACAAAGTCTTGTAGAAACACGTACGGCAATTGCCGTTTTACTCCATGTTCCTGTACAGCAGTTAGATATTACAGAGCCATCTCATCTGCCCGAAGTTCATCTGCCTCAAATATCTTCTGGTTTACCTGCAGATATTCTATCAAGAAGACCAGATTTAAAAGCAGCTGAATTAAGATTGCGTGAAACTTTAGCCAATAAAGATGCTGTCAAAGCCAGTTTTTATCCTGCAATTAATCTAACAAGTGGATTAGGTGCAAGTAGTACATCTCTTACACAGATTATAAAAAATCCTGCCCTAACTTTAGGGGCAAATTTAAGCTTACCTTTCATACAATATAATGATATGAAAAAGAGTCTTGCTGTAAGCCAGCTTGACTATGAAAAAGCCATTTTGCAGTATCGCCAAACGCTCTACCAAGCATTTGCAGATGTTGAAAATGCACTATCTAACCGTACAGAAATTGATTATCAAGTGACAGCCCAAGCCGAAAATGTAGCCCTATCACAAAAAGCTGAACGACTTGTATTTATACAATATAAATATGGTGCTGTGGCATTAAAAAACCTTTTAGATCAGCAAGAAAACTTGCGCACTGCTCAATTGAGCTTAGTCAATACCAAACAGAGCCAATACAATGCTTATGTCACACTCATGCAAGCATTAGGTGGTAGTCCAATCACACAGCTACCATAAATAAAAAAGGCGACTTAATAGTCGCCTTTTTTACATGAATAATAATTATTCGTCATCCATAATTGCTGGGCTCATACCTACTGTATTGAAGCCTGCATCTACATACATAATTTCACCAGTAATACCTGATGCCCATGGAGAACATAGGAATAATGCAGCATTACCCACTTCTTCAATCGTTACATTGCGTTTAAGTGGTGAAATTTTTTCGTTTGCATCAAGCATTTTACGGAAAGATTTGATACCTGAAGCCGCAAGTGTACGAATTGGACCTGCTGAAATTGCATTTACGCGAATACCGTCCTGACCTAGGCTAGATGCCAAGTAACGAACACCCGCTTCTAAAGATGCTTTTGCCATACCCATAACATTGTAGTTCGGCATTACACGCTCAGAACCCTGATACGTCAATGTTAATAAGCAACCTTGACGTGCTTGTAAAAGTGGTTTGGCAGCACGTGCCATTGCAACAAAGCTATATGCGCTAATATCATGTGCAACTTTAAAACCTTCACGATCAGTCACATCTGTAAAGTCACCATCTAAAGTATGCGCAGGTGCAAAACCAATTGAGTGAACAACCCCATCTAAACCATCCCAATGTTTTGCTAGTTCAGAAAAAGCAGTTTCAATTTCTGCATCCACAGCCACATCACAAGGGAATACAAGTGTAGAGCCAAACTTTTCAGCAAACTCATCAACACGTTTTTTAAGCTTTTCATTTGGATATGTGAATGCTAACTCTGCCCCTTCACGGTGTAATGCTTGTGCAATACCATATGCAATAGATAACTTGCTTGCTACACCAGCGATTAAAAAACGCTTACCTGTTAATAGTGCCATTTTATATTCTCTCGTTAAAATCTATTCCTGAAATAATGCCTATTTTGGACATTTTTAGAAATTGCATAAAGCATCTTTTTTCATTTTTTTGGTCTTTTCATATAAAAAGTCGCCTTTGTACTTACAAAGACGACCTCATCAAATTATTTAGAAGAATGAATTAGTCATTCGACAAAATACCAATTAAACGTAAGAATGAAATATACATCCATACCAATGTTGCAAGTAATGAAATTGCACATGTCCATTCAAATGACTGTGGTGCACGTTGCGCCGCTGCATTTTCAATTAAATCAAAATCTAAAATAAGATTTAATGATGCAATTACTGCAACAAATGCAGCAAAACCTATGCCTAACCAGTTACTTTGGAAAACATATGGAATAGATGAGCTAAAAATAAGCCCCATAACCATTTGTACAACAAATACCAGTGCAATTGCTAAAGTTGCAGACATCACAACAGCTTTAAACTTTTCAGTCGCACGAATAATTTGAAACTTATACAAACCAAATAACGCAAGTGTCGTTACAAATGTTGCAAGCAATGCTTGTAACGGCGCACCCGGATACTTCATTTGAAAAACAAATGAAACGCCACCTAAAAAAGCACCTTCAAATAATGCATAAGGTACTGCAAGCATTGGGGCTGTATTGGGTTTAAACACTGTAACTAATGCAAGAATCATTGCACCAATCGCACCGACCAAACTTGCTGCACCCGCAATAGCAGTATTCATTGTAAGTGCACAATAAAAGAAAATGGCTAACCCGACTGCTGCTGCAATACCTGTTAGAAGAACTGACTTACCAATAGTCCCTTGAATGGTCATTGGCTTTTGATAATCGGCGTAAGTTTCAACGCGCGTTAAAATAGGATTATTACTTTGCATTGTTTCGCTCTAATTTCTAAAGATTATTGAGATATACGTACTAGTTTAATGCTTTTCAAGGCATCATCATATATTGCATCATGTGTTTTTGTAACTTCATTTTATTTTTTTATAAGATAATGTCTTTCTATAGACAATTCACCGTCTTTAGATATTTCTAAAATAATTAACGGTGCAATATAAGGGTCTGCCACAATACCAGGTACAGTATAAAAAAGAGTTTCACCCAATACATATTGAGCACCACAATGATTATGACCATTGAGGCTCACTTTTGCCCCATACTTATGTAATAGTGCAATGACCTCTTCACAATTCCATAAATTATGCGCATTCAAGTTTGGGTCTAAAGCATAATGTCCAACCACAACAGCCTGCTGTTGCGCTTGTTGGGCTTCAATCAGTTGCTCTTCTAACCATTCAAGTTGACTCGGACTTAAAGCACCATTCCAAGACTTTGCATATTGCTTTTTTTCTTGAGCTAAATGACTTAACTGTAATTTTGCATTTAAATATTCTTGCGCATTTGAATGATACGCATGCAAACTCCGATCATTACCATCAATCATAATTAAACGAAAGTGGGCTAAAGACCATGAATGATAACGAATAGGGACATGGTAATTAGGATCTACTTTAAATTGTGAGAACATCGCTGTTGCATCATGATTGCCTAAAACAAACAAATGAGGATGACATAGATCCTCATAAGGTTTTAGAACAGCAGGATAATCATGCCATGCACGATCGACAATATCACCCAATGTAACAACTAAATCTAATGATTGCTGATTCAGAAAGTGCATGACTTTCGTCATTTTATTGAGCGTTGCTCGAAAGTAGCAACGCTCCTCTAAATCATCTTCTAAGTTTGCATATTGTGGGTCTGCCAAAAATGCAATCCGAAATTTATCTTCATGTTTTAAGCTAAATTCTGGATAGTTTAATAGCTTCTCTAAAATAGCCTCATCAGAAGATTGCATTATTTATCGAATTCCTGCACGCATAAATGATTGTACAAACTGCTTTTGGAAGAAAATAAATAGTACAAGTAATGGTAAAGATGTCATGAGTGTCGCAGCACTTACCAATGCCCATTGAACACCCTGCTCAGGTGCAGAAAATAATTGTAAGCCAACCGTTAGTGGTCGCACATCTACAGAGTCTGTAATCACAAGCGGCCATAAAAAGTCATTCCAGTGAAAACTTACCGATACCAAGATAAAAGCAACGTATACAGGGAATGCAAGTGGTACATAAATTTTCCATAAGATTCCCCAATGGCTTGCACCTTCAATCATTGCAGCCTCTTCTAAAACAACAGGAATACTTTTAAAAGTTTGGCGCAATAAGAAGATAGCAAACGCAGAGCAGAAATATGGAAGTGCAATACCAACCAATGTATTACGCAGACCTAAAGAACCTATCGTTTGGTAATTCTGTAAAATAAGTACATCAGGGCTAATCATAAGCTGCAATAAAATCAGCGAAAATAACAACCCTTTTCCCTTTAAAGGAAATCGAACCAAAGCATAAGCAGCCAAAGTCGCAAGTACAAGTTGTACACAAACAATTAAAATAACCAACAGCGAGGTATTTAAAAAGTATTTTGCAAAAGGTGCTGTATGCCATGCTTGAATAAAATTATTTACAGTTATAGGCGAAAATAAAATAAATTGCCCTTGTAACTCAGCAGGATGAAATGCTGTCCATACTGCCAATAGTAGAGGTAATAGCCACAATAATGCACCACCCCAAACGAGCGTCCAAAGAATAGATGGAACAACCTTATCTTTAAAGAAATTTGGCATTATTGGTACCATGTCTTTTTATCTAAGAAATAAAACTTTAGCCATGCCAAAGTTCCCAACATCACCAACAAAACAATTGTCATTGCAGATGCAGATGCTGTATCCCAATAGCTAAATGCCGTTTGATAAATATAAAACAACAATAGCGTTGTGCTGTTATCTGGCCCACCATTGGTCATTGCAATAATGACATCTGCTAAACGAAAAGCATTTAATGTTGCATTAATTAAAATAAAAATGGTGGTTGGCATAAGTAAAGGCCACTGTACTTTCCAAAAGAAATGAGAGGCTGATGCACCTTCTACCCTTGCTGCTTCATATAACTTTGCATCTTGCTGTTGTAATGCGGCAAGATAAAAAATCATAAAGAATCCAGCTTCTCTCCATACAGTTACAGCCATTAAGCTGTAAAGCGAAACATGTGGATCACCTAACCAGTTAACAGAAGAAAAACCCAAACTATTTAACCAGTGATTAAGTACGCCAGTTTGTGGGCTATAAAAAAACAACCATAGATTTGCAATCGCAATCATTGGCAACAATGATGGTAAAAAGAATGCACTCCGCAATAATCCTCGCCCCTTACAAGGACGATTCACTGCCAGTGCCATAAGTAATGCCAAGCCACAAGATAATGGAATCGTGATTAGTGCATAAAATAATGTATTTTTCACAGATTGAATAAATACAGGATCTTGCATAATACTTTGATAGTTTTGAAGCCCTGCAAATTTAGCAGGACCTCCCCCATGACCAGCAAACAAACTTTGCCAAAATGTTGCAATGACTGGATAGTGCGTAAATACAACTAAGAAAACCAACGCAGGCAATAGCAACAAATACCCATACACTTGCTTTGACAATATACTTGGTCGCATTGTTACAGCAGGACTTGCTCCAGACATTTTAACCTCTTACTGGTAAGGCTTTAATAAACGATCTGCTTGCGACTGTGCACTCTTCAATGCATTATCTGCCGAATCACGACCTGTTACCGTTGCTTCGATTGCACGATTAAGTAACTCTTTAACTTGCAAACTACGATAGGTAGAAAGTTCAGGTTGTGAATATTTCAATTGCTCACGTGCAACCAATGCTTGTGGATATTGTTTCGCATATGCTTGCATAGATTTGGTTTCCCATGCAGCAGGTGATGTTGCGATGTATCCTGTTGCAATACTCCAACGTGCTGCTTGCTCAGGTTCAGACAACCAACGAACAAGTTTTAATGCTGCTTTTTGTTGATCTGGTGTCATCCCACTAAACATATAAAGACTACCACCACCTGTTGGACTACCACGTTGTGTCTTCTCAGGAATCATTCCTACCCCAAATGGAAACTTCGCTTTTTGACGAACTTCGCCCAAGTTTCCAGTAGAAATAAACATCATTGCAGTTTTACCATTAATGAAGTCTTGTGGTGTGGTGCTGTCTGTAATTACACCTTTTGGAGAAACATTATATTTCACAGATAAATCATGTAAAAAGTTTAAAGCTTCTACAGTTTTAGGCGTGTAATATGTAACGGCTGTGCCCTTACCATTGTCTAGATGGCCACCATTTGACGCAACAAATGCTTGATATGGCCAATACCCATTTGGTGTATTTGAAGGAACTTCAACCCCCCATTGAGTCACTGTATTCCCTTGACGAATCGTCAGTTTTTTAGCGTAATCGACTAGCTCTTGCCAATTTTGTGGTGGATGCTCAGGATTCAAACCTGCTTTTTTAAATGCTTCTTTATTCCAATACATCACATTGGTAGAACGCTGAAAAGGAACACTCCATACTTTTCCATCAATATGACGAATAAAAGCAGGATAAAAATGACTTAACCACTTTTGTCCTTCAGGATCATTTTTCACTAAATCAGAAACAGGAATAATTGCACCTGCATCTTTTAAAGAGTAAACCTCAATATCTCCCATTACAGCAAGTTGTGGTGCATTATGCCCACGATATGCAGTTAATGCTTTCGTTACCGTTGTAACATAATCGCCTGTGTAAATAGGATTAATTTTAATATCTGGATTTTGCTTCATGAAATCATTTACAAGACCTTCAATTGTACCCTGTACTTTTCCACCAACAACAATTGGATAGTACATTTGCAAAGTGACTGGTGCTGCAAAACTTGCCGAGCCTACTGCCAATAACAACATTGCTCCAAGACGCTTAATCATGAAACTTTCTCCTGAGATGATAATGAGATATTTGTATTTTGTTCTAAATGTTTTAAGTGATAGCGCTTTAACGCTTTTCCTGTGAAAATATATTGGGCATCTTTATCCCAATCTAGACCAACTGTTTGACCTACCGAATATTGATGTAGCCCAGTAAGTTTGACTGTAATTTGACTTTGAGGCTGGGCATCAAGTTCACACAATAAAAGTGTATCTGCACCCAAATACTCATAACTAACAACTGTTGCCGTCATTTTTCCTTGCGTTGCAGAAATTATTCTGACAGCCTCTGCACGAAGTCCCATGGAAATATCTTTTGCATCAATATGTGAAATAAATGCTTTTCCACCAATACCATAGCCATGACTGACTGAATTTAATGGAAAGATGTTCATGGCAGGTGCGCCAATAAACTGTGCAACAAAACCATTGCATGGATCATTGTATAACTCTGTTGGATGACCAATTTGTTCGATATGTCCACTGTTCATCAGTACAATACGATCAGCCATTGTCATTGCTTCAGTCTGGTCGTGAGTTACATAAATTAAGGTTAAACCTAATTTTTGTTGGAGTTCTCTAATTTCTCTACGCATAGTTTGACGTAGTCTTGCATCTAAGTTAGATAAAGGTTCATCCATTAAACATAATGGTCTTTTAGAAATAACAGCTCGACCCAAGGCAACACGTTGTTGTTGTCCACCTGAAAGCTGTGCAGGCAAACGATCTAATAATGCATCTAACTCTAATAATTTTGCGGTTTCACTTAGTCTTTTTTCAAAAGTAGATTTATCTTCTTTTCTTGCTTTTAAACCAAATAGTAAATTTTCACGAATTGTTAAATGTGGGAATAATGCATAAGATTGAAAGACCATAGATAAATGACGATCTGCAGGCCCTAAATGACTTACGTTTTTCTCTTTTAATAATATCTCACCTGCATCAGCATATTCTAGACCTGCAATTGTTCTAAGTAGTGTTGTTTTACCGCAACCCGATGGACCAAGTAATGCAATAAATTCACCAGCCTGAACCTGAAAACTAATTTCATCTAGCGCAACTTTATCGCCCCAGCTTTTTTTAATTCTATTTAAGGTTAGGTGAGTCATAATTAATCTAAACTATTCTTATTAAAGAGCAATAAGAATGAATAAATAAAAAGACATTTTTATGACAGAAAAATGACCTTTTTATGATAATTAATAATCATCGCTAAAATAAAAACTGATATTATTAAAACCTAAATATTAAAAAAATTATGTTATAAAAAAAATGCCCTTAATATAATTAAGAGCATTTTAAATCTGATTATTTAAATAAAATTAATCATCATTGGTAATAAAAAAGTATTCACGATAATATTTTAATTCACGAATTGAATCACGAATATCATCTAATGCTAAATGAGAAGCTTCTTTTTTAAGACCACTCATAATTTCAGGACGCCAGCGTTTTGCAAGCTCTTTCACAGAAGATACATCTAAATTACGATAATGAAAGAACTGCTCAAGCTCAGGCATTAAACGATGCATAAATCGACGGTCTTGGCAAATCGAATTTCCACACATTGGCGAAGATTTTGGTGAAACCCACTTCTTTAAAAATGCAATAGTTTGCTCTTCTGCATCGCGTACCGTCAATTGACTACGGCGCACACGTCCAATCAACCCAGATTGCCCATGTTGACGTGTATTCCACTCATCCATGCCATTTAAAATTTGGTCAGACTGATGAATTGCCAATACAGGCCCTTCAGCAAGCACATTTAAATTATCATCAGTTACAATAGTTGCAATTTCAATAATCTTATCATTATCAGTATCTAAACCCGTCATTTCGAGGTCAATCCAAATTAACCGTGTATCTACTGTGCTGCTCATGAAATCAGTTCTTATTCACTTAAAACATGAATAGTAGCAAATTTATTGCTTCTTGGCTGTAATTGAACCGTGCTTCATGCTATTTTTGCCATCTCTTAACTGGTTTTTAATATGTGAATGGCTCTTATCCGTAAACGTCGTTTGACAGAGCAACAAAAGCGTCGAATTCAAAAACAACATCAATCTCGTCAAGATGAAATTGATACCTCCAATGATCTTGAAGGATTAGTCGTACAGCACTATGGTCGACAACTTGAAGTTAAAGCATTGTCTGTTCCTGAAAATCATCCTGAAAAGCCAATTGTCATTTCAGGAGAGCCTGAACCATTTTGGAAACCCATCGAAATGGGCAGTGTTTGGCGTTGCCATACACGTACCAACTTAGAGTTACTGGTTACTGGCGACCGTGTAAAGTGGCAAGCCGACCCTAATACAGGCTTGGGTATTATTACTGCAATTCATGACCGCACTTCATTACTTACACGCCCTGACCGATATCATAAAGTAAAGCCCGTCGCCGCCAATATTAGCCTTATTGTTATTGTATTTGCACCGCTTCCTGAGCCTGCACCTATGCTTATAGATCGCTACTTAGTGGCTTGTGAAGATGCAAATATTCCTACACTCTTAGTGTTAAATAAAGTTGACTTAATTAAAGAAAATGATTCAATTCATACGCTAGTCGATGAATATAAAGCGCTTGGCTATGAAATTATGCTTACACAGTCCGATGGCGATTTAGAACCACTTAAAACGCGCCTAGATGGTGAAACTGTTGCATTTGTTGGTCAATCAGGTGTCGGTAAAAGCTCGCTTATCAATACCATTGTTCCCAATGCATCACAAAAAACCAATATCATTTCCGAGAACTCTGCACTAGGGCAACACACCACAACCTCCACACGCTTAATTAGTTTTGGTGAAAATGGGGCACTGATCGACTCTCCAGGCATTCGCGAATTTGGATTATGGCACCTTACAGAAAATGCGGTATATCATGGTTTTCCTGAAATATCACCGCTCATTGGGTCATGCCAATTTAGAAACTGCACGCATAAAAATGCAAAAAACTGCGCACTCGAAAAAGCGGCTCAAACAGGTGAAATCCTACCAAGACGCTTAGAAAGTTTCTTACGTTTATGCGATGAAATTCAGACAGCAAACCAAAAAACTTAATTTTCTTAACAATTACCCTTGAACTGCGCTTTTTGATCACTATTAATATAAGCTATACTCTAGCTCAATTTTTGATGGTTAATAAGGTGATTTGTGGAACGTTGGTTCGAATTCATGGGGCATCACCCCTTTTTATTTGGTCTGCTTGCGGTTCTTATCGTACTGTTTTTCGTAATTGAAGGAAAACGCAATGGCCGCAAAATTTCCCCACAATCCCTTGGTATTTTGGTGAAAGCACAAAATGCAATGCTGATTGATTTAAGAGATGCGAAAGACTATCGAGAAGGTCATATTAGTGGTAGCCGCAATATTCCATACAGCAACTTAGCAAATCATACTGAAGAACTACAAACAGCAGGCCGACCGCTTGTTTTTATTTGTAATCTTGGTCAAGTTGCAGGCAGTGCAATTGCACAAGTGGGATATGCCGACAGCTACCGCTTAGATGGTGGTATCTCAAATTGGAAAGCTCAAGGCTTACCATTAATTAAAGCAAAATAACGTTTAGCGAGAAGCATTATGGCAAATGTCGTCATTTATTCTACAACAGTATGTCCTTACTGCGTTCGTGCAAAACAACTTCTAGAACGCAAAGGGATTTCATATAAAGAAGTTAACCTTTCAAATGAAGCACCAGATGTACGTATTGAGCTGATGCAACGTACAAATCACCGTACAGTGCCACAAATTTTTATTAACGATCAATTCATTGGTGGATTTGATCAGCTTTATGCATTAGATCGCGAAAGCAAACTTGATGAATTAATTGATTAATTAATTAGTTCTATACATTAAAGAAGGATTTAATAATGAGTGAAGAAAAACAACCGCAATTAGCTTTGGAACGCCTTTATACAAAAGACGTTTCTTTTGAGGTTCCTGGGGCACATGTTTTTACAAAAGAATGGCAACCTGAGTTAAATATTAACTTATCTTCAAATGCAGATAAAGTTGATCCGACTCACTTTGAAGTTGCTTTAAAAGTTGTTGTAGAAGCAAAAAATGCAGGTGAAACTGCATTTATCGTTGATATTACACAAGCAGGTGTATTCCTTGTAGATGGTATCGAAGAAGATCGTTTACCATATATTTTAGGTGCTTACTGCCCAAATATTTTATTCCCATTCTTACGCGAAGCGGTAAATGATTTAGTAACAAAAGGAAGTTTCCCTCAGTTACTACTTACCCCAATCAACTTTGATGCTGAGTTTGAAGCAAATTTACAGCGTGCTCAAATGGAAGCTGCTGAAGCTGAAGGTAAAGCATAAGTATTATGAGAGTAGATTAATACTTAATTAATCTACTCTTTAATAATTTAAATATATAAAAATTCATATTTATATTATTCAAAACGAATACCTACCGTATAAAATAAATAAACTCAAAAACTTTCTTTTATTATCAAATATACGTTCAATCTTAGAAAGCTACACATCAATCACATACTTAATATTAAAAAATAACAATTATCTGGCACAACTCTTATATAAACGTCGTTATTATCAAATGAAGCATTTCTCATAGGCGAAATAGCACATGGCACAGTTAGTCAATTCTCCAAGTAAACGTTTTTTTAAACTTGCAAGTATGACCGCCAATATTGCAACCAAAACAGTTTCCAACTCTATTCGCAGTTTTACCGCAGACGAACAACACAAAGACCAAGCTAGACAAAAGCTTTTTCAAGATATTGGGATTCAAATTGCAGATACACTTGGAGAAATGAAAGGTGCAGTAATGAAAGTTGGACAGATTGCATCACAATATAAAGATATTTTTCCAGTAGAAGTATCTAAAGCAATCGAAAAACTACAATGCCAAGCCCCTCCTATGTCATTTAATGACATTAAAGTACAAATTGAAAAAGAGCTAAAACAACCACTAAATGAAACATTCTCATCTTTTGAAGAAACTCCTTTTGCTGCTGCTTCTATTGGACAAGTTCACAAAGCACAGCTTAAAACTGGTGAGCATGTTGTCGTAAAAATTCAGTATCCTGGTGTAGATGAAGCCTGTGAAAGTGATCTAAAGCAAATTCGCTTAGCTCTAAAAATGATGGGATTATTAAAAATTGATAAAAAACTTCAAGATAAACTTTTTAGTGAAATTCAGGAAAGTCTAGCGAATGAACTTAACTACGAAATAGAGGCTCAAAATTTAGAGATTGCTCGTTCATTTCACCAGACTATCGACCCCCAAGTTATTATCCCAAAAGTATTTAAAGCCTACTCTACTCGTCATTTATTAACACTTAGCCTTGAAGCAGGGCATGATATTTCAACAGCAAGTACTTGGAGTCAAGACCTTAGAAATACTTTAGGCAGACGACTTGTGAAAGCCATAGGGCAAGAAATTTTTCACTTAAAGCGCTTTCATTGTGACCCTCACCCTGGGAACTTTGCATTTCGAGAAAACGGTGATGTTATCGTATATGATTACGGCGGTGTAAAGGTTATTTCTTCTTATGTGATTCAACAATTTAAAGACCTTATTCAAGCCTCTCGTAATGGCAATATTCCTCAATTAGAAACAGCTTTATTCGATTTGCAAGCTCTAACAGAAAAAGATAAATTCCCTGCGAGCTTATACCATGAATGGCTTGAAGTGTTACTTAGACCACTTACTCAACAGTACAATTTTAAAGAAAATTCAGCTCACCATGACAGTGTGGAATTGGCAAAAAAATCTTTAAAATATTGGGATTTATTTAAACCGTCACCCGATACTCTTATGATTAATCGAACAATTTCAGGTCATTATTGGAATATGATCCATTTACAAGTCAATGATAATTTAAGTGATCTCTTTGAAGAAATTATTCCTAGTCAACATAAGAACTAAGTATTTGTATATAATGCCATTTGTTGTACGATAAAGCTTTATCACTTATATTGGACAGAAAATGGCACAGCATCTATTAGCACAATTAAATGCAAATACAATTAAATTTATAGATGTGATTTCTTACATTGACCGTCACTACACACATACCCCAACAGCTTTCGTCAATGGTGCTCAGAAAAACCAAGCAACGGAAAACCAAGGTAGTGCAAAAGTCCTTTCATTTGCAAAATTACACGGCCTAAATGAACAAGAAACACTTCAACTATTTGCAGAACACTATGCAAAAGTTCAAGCAACGCCAAATGAAGAAGACCACCAAAATATTCGCCAGTTCATGAAAACAGGATGGCAAGGTGTTTCTTTTGATGCAGATGTACTTCAGCCAAAAGCTTAAAACATGCGTTTCCGATATGCTTTTAAGCATATCGGAAATAACTGGTATTTAAGCACCATGCCACCATTGAAAAACAGCCATTCCTGCCATCGTACATAACAATGCACCAATCACATGAATAGAAATGACCAACATGGCAGTAGAAATTCGTCCTTGCTGTAATAAAGTGACAACTTCTAAAGAAAAAGTGGAAAAGGTAGTTAGACCACCACAAAAACCTGTAATCACAAATAATTTATAATTTTGGCTGAGCTGACTTTGTGCAAAAAATGCGATAGCAAAGCCAATAATAAACCCACCTATCAAATTTACAGCAACCGTCCCCATTGGAATATTGGGATGTAGACTATTCATTTTTAGTCCCACCCACCATCTAGACCAACCACCTAAAATTGAGCCTAAAGCAATTGCAGCTAATGAATAATACATATACTTGTCCTATTTCTGGTTTTATATGAACAGAGTGCGCATACCTACGTACCCTGTATTTATCAAGATTACGTAGGCATCATTAGCCATATTGGCGGTTTTTATTAAAAGGAAGATGCCATTTCCTATATGCTGGATAACTATATAAAGATAATTTCAGAAAAATTTCAATTATTTTTGCATAAAAATAAGTGAGCACCTTTTCCTGCTATACGCCCTGTTGCAAAACAAGCTGTAAGTAAGTAACCACCTGTTGGTGCATCCCAATCAAGCATTTCTCCACAGCAGAAAATACCTGATTGAGAGTTTAACTCTAGCATTGGTGACAATACATTTTCTTTCACCCCACCTGCACAGCTAATAGCTTCTTCTATCGGTCGAAAACCTTGAATAGAAATTTCTAGATTTTTAATGTGGTATGCCATCTTTTCAGACTGCTGCCAAAAATCTTTCTCAACTATTTCACGCAATAATGCAATTTTTGCCTGATCTAATCCTACTTTCCGCCAAATATTCGCAAGTGATTGCTTTTTATTTTGACATAGTTTCAATACCAACTCACCTTCTGAAAGATGAGGCAATAAATCTAAATAGAGTGTCTTTGATACACGTAATGTACGATTGAGACGGTAGATCACACCACTTTCAAAACCGTAATGTGTAATCACAATATCACCATCTACTTTATGTTGAGATGATGTCCATGCCTGAATACGCTTTAATGGCTGACCAAAAATAGGTTCCATATACTTCGACCAAGAAAACTCAACCCCGACATTACTTGCGACAAAGGGTTTAATTTCTTGTTGCTGTAACCATTCCTGCCATCGACCATCACTCCCAAGTTTTGGCCAAGATACTGCACCACAAGCCAAGATAACTGCATCAAATACCTTTTCAGATTCGATGGTTTCTTTTGATGATGTATCGATATACCTTAGTTTTTTTTGTTCGATACCTGTACATTTATGCCGATAATGAAACTGAACACCTGTATTGGCTAACCTTTTCAACCATGCACGCAATAACGGCGCAGCCTTCATTTCTAATGGAAAGATACGCCCTGAACTTCCCACATAAGACGTTACACCTAAACCATCCATCCATGCACGTACCCACTGTGAATCAAACCGAGTAATCCACGGTTTCAACCATTCAGCTTGATCATAACGGTGAATAAATTTTGAAAGATCTTCTGCATGAGAGATATTTAGACCTGTTTTACCTGCCATTAAAAACTTTCTTGCAGCTGAAGGCATTTGTTCAAATACATGAATATCGTAGTCATATTGACTCAAAACTTCTGCTGCCATTAAACCAGCAGGCCCTGCACCTACAATTGCAACAGACTTTTTACTCATACATTACTCTGACCATTTAAAGGCTCAAAATCATCAAACCGTGTTTTGTATCCTTGTGGTTTACGAATAATGAGTTGCTGACATAACTCACCACGTTGTAAATATTTCACTTCAAAATGCGTTCTCGCAGAATCACTTGCAATGATTTGTTTTTCATATGGCAGTTGCCATAACTCTTTTAACTGTTGCTCTGCTTCTTCAATATAACTTTCAATATTACTTGCAAGTGTAATTGTGCCTTCATCTGCCAAACGAGAGATTAAAAACTCAAAAAATGGCATATTTAACCAACGCTGTGCAGAGTTATGAGGCTCAGGGTTTGGGTAAAGTAAAAAGAATTGTGTAACCTGTTTCGGATACAGTGCATGCGTCACCCATGGCAATGCATCTGCATGAATATCGACCAAATTTTTTATTGGGTGTAATTGTGCCTGTTTATGCATTGCATCGAATTTCTCACGAGTACGTTCAATGGCATAAAGGGTCTGTGTTGGATGCAAAGTACAAAATTGTAATGCATGTTTTCCTTTTCCTGCCCCAACTTCAACTACAATTGGTTTATTTTCAATAGGTTGAAATTGACGAGGGGCAATCATCCGCTGTGCCTGAAATTGACGAATTTGCATAATCAGATCAAACTAGTAAGAATTGGCATAAGTCTAACAAGCAGAAGACTTATTGCATACGTTTACTCTCATATTTGGATGTTTTTTTATGACACGCTCTATTCCATGTCCGCGCTGTGGTGAACCTGCGAAATGGCAAGACAATGCATTTCGTCCATTTTGCTCAGAACGCTGTAAGATGATTGATCTTGGCGCATGGGCAAATGAAACATACCGTTTACCAACTCAAGATGCACCGCAATCTGAACTATCAAAAGAAGAAGACTTCTAAACTCAACTAACCTGCTCTACCCGATAGAAAGGGATTAAATTTTTTCTCATGACCAATGGTACTCATCTCACCATGTCCTGGAATGAACTGCGTTTCATCAGGTAATGTAAAACATGTGCTATGAATGGAATCGATAAGTTGCTGATGGTTTCCTCTTGGAAAATCTGTACGGCCAATCGACTCTTTAAATAGCACATCACCTGCCCATAATAACTTATGTTCGGCATTGTAAAAAATAACATGCCCTGGTGTGTGACCCGGTGCAAATCTCACTTCAAACTGATGCTGACCAAGAGTGAGTATTTCATTCCCCTCAAGCCAAGTCGAGACATGAACAGGTTCAGGAATTGGAAAGCCATATTGTGCAGAAACATCTTGAAGCATATCTAACCAGAACTGATCTTCCTTATGTGGGCCAACTACAGGAATACCCCATACACGTGCAAGCTCACCAACTGCCCCTGCATGGTCAAGATGCCCATGTGTTAGCCATAATTGTTTAACCTGAATTCCAAGAGATTCAACCTCTTGTTGAATTCTTTGTGCATCGCCACCTGCATCTATAATAATTGCTTCTTTACTTTCACTGTCCCAAACAATTGAACAGTTTTGTGCAAATGGCGTCACAGGTACAATTTTAACTTGCAGCATGGGTATATCGCCTTATTTATTCGTATTGAGCCAATGTTACCTTGATCGCATCTAAATGGGCAGTCAACAATGTTTGAAAAAGTTTCAAATGCATTTCATCTGTATTCAATGCAGGAATATAAGCATAAGACTCTCCACCTGCTTTTTTGAAGTTTTCTGCATTTTCAACGGCTAGTTCTTCTAATGTTTCTAAACAATCTGCTGAAAAGGCTGGACTCATAATCTGAACAGATTTAACGCCACTCTTACCCCACTCATCTAACAACTCATCTGTATAAGGACGCACCCACTCTTGCGCACCGAAACGAGATTGGAAACTGATTGCCCAGTCACTGTCTTGTAACCCAAGTTCTTGTGCAACCAATTTAGCTGTTTTACGGCAACGTTCTGGGTATGGATCGCCTTTATCTGCAAATGGTTGTGGAATACCATGAAAAGACATTAAAAGTTTGTCGGCAGTGCCATGTTCTTTACGGAAATGTTTTACACTTTCTGCAAGCGCACGAATATATAATGGGTGCTGGTAATAATCACGAATAATACTAATACCTGGTAAATTACGCTGTTTTAATGCCCACTTTGAAAGCAAGTCATACTGCGGTGCGGTAGACGTTGCAGAATATTGCGGATAAAGTGGAAACAGTAAGATATGATCCGTTTTACTGCCATCTAAATCTTCAAGCAGTGCTTTCATACCTGGGTTACCATATGTCATGAGAGGCACAATATTTAGGTCAAACTCAGGATATTTTTCAGGTAACGATTTTTTTAAATAATCTGCTTGATCAAATAAGATTTCACGCATTGGCGAATCTTTCCACCAAATCGAAGCATAGGCTTCTGCTACACGCTTAGGACGGCGTGGTAACACAAAAAGGCGTAAAATAATTTGCCAAATCACTTTAGGAATTTCAACAACACGTTGATCAGATAAAAACTCTTTTAAATATCGGCTAACAGCAGGTGCAGTTGGTTCATCAGGTGTGCCGAGGTTAGCGAGAATTACTGTGACTTTTGGTTTATCTTGCTTCATTTTCACTCATACGCTCGAAATATTTTTATCTACTTTAACGGTTTTGAATTTTAAATAAAATAATATAGTTACTGGTTTTTTTTGCTAAAACTTATCGTTATTCACAATCATTCAATAAATTTATATTTTATATGTTCTTTTTCAAAATATTCTGAATATCTTTACTTACCTTCCAAAGTGTACGCTGTCTATGATCACGACCAACAGGCATAATCCAATGATTTTGTTTCACGTGGAGCTTAATTAAATATAAAGCACGCATATGAATTGCAGTATTTGTAATATGACTTAAATTTGGATTTTCTTTGCTCAATATTGACCATGTAACTTGGGTTAAATACTTATTTAAACACTGAGCAAATACTTCTTCGGTTTGAGGTTTTAAAAAAGAATGCCCTATGATTTGAATAATTTCCAACCATGTTAAGCACACTGTTCTTACAATCACTTCAAATGAATCATTTTCATACGCATAAACTTGATAGTCTAATGCAAAAATATCAGAGAGCTTTGCAGATTGATGCCCATGTATCAATTGATGCTGACTTTCAAAATGAAGTTCAAATTGTGCTACCTTACTTTTAAGACGTTTTATTTCATCTTGCAACAGTCTCGTATTATTATATGCACGCATCCAACCTTGGCTTGGATAACGGTTAGACATCATAGGTATATATTTTTTTACCTGTTCAACCAGATGATCTAATGAGTCATACTCAAATATATCTTTGACTTCTTGCTTAATTAACTCACAGAAATGATTAAACTTTTTATATTCCTCATCTAATAAATATGCATCATTCTCTTGTTCTGTATTTTTATGTATAAAAACCATCATCGGTTTTTGTCTTGCTAAGGCATATATATACTCTAGTTGCACATAACTCACACCAGAAGCCGACTGCTGACCATACCCATCACCAAGCAATAAAATAACATAATCACATTCATCTATTTGGCGACGTGCTAAAGTCGTTGTTATTTCACATCGTTTTTCTATTCCCCACACAAAATATCCCATTGCCACAAGTGTCTGACAAATCAGTCGATTTTCAACAGACATCTCCTCTCCAGAGGTTGAGATAAATATCTGGTATCGCTTATCGACCATATGTAAACTCAATTATTAACTACTGCTAAAAAATTAATCTGAAAAATAGCTTACTTTCCAATCAATATCTTTCGAAATTAAATGTTGTAACACTATTTGCATTTTAGATGTATATTCACCTGTAAAATAACAGGTCATTTGTGGTTTTTTTGTTGTTGGAACAACCTCATTCATTAAATGGTGATGCGAAAGCACATGGCTTAATTGTCTTGCCACAGCCTGTCCTGAATCGACCAATTCAAATTGTGATGGAAAAATATGTTCAATACTATTTTTTAAGAAGGGATAATGAGTACAACCTAAAACCAATTGATCCGCCTTTATATCTACTGCAGGCTGTAGAATTTCTTTTAGTAAGATATGCATTTTAGGGCTATTTTGCTGACCTGCCTCTACAAGCGGAACTAAATCTAAAGAGGTAATTGGTAGGACAGTTACCCCTAAAGGTTCAGCAAAATGCAACATCACATCTTTAATTAATTTACCACGAAAGGTTGCAGGTGTCGCAAGGACAGCTACTACCTTACTCCTCGTATTTAAAACAGCAGGTTTTAGGGCTGGAACTAAACCTATAATTGGAAAATCACTACCATAGTATTCTCGCAAATAATCTAGGCTAAATGCTGATGCGGTATTACAAGCAACAACAACAGCCTTACACCCCTGTTTGTACAACCAATCTACAGCTTGCGCTGTTAAATGACGAATATCGTCATCTTCCCGTGCGCCATAGGGCACATGTGCAGTGTCTGCAAGGTATTTTATATGTTCATGTGGCAAATGTTTTAAAATGTCATTTACAATAGATAACCCACCTACCCCTGAATCAAATACACCTATCGGTGCTTCAGCAGATGCCTTTTTTCGGTTCATTTGCATATGTAATGTGACTCATTCATAGGATCATTTATTTTTAAATTTCATTGTCATGTAAATGTTAAACCTCAAGTCATTAAATGCAAGCGAAAATCTCCACTTTGAATAATAAGCTCAGTGTGTCCTTGTTCATTTTCTCTTAATTCACCAGCATCAATCAGATGAAAGAATGCAGATCGCTGAATTAAAGCATATAAGCCATATCTAATATAAATATATGGGCGTACTTCATCTTCAAAAGCTTTCATAACAATACTATTTTTTTCATTTAAAATGACAATATCATCATCTGTTGTATATGCATAAATCCACGTTTTGTCATTCTCGATAACTTGCTCAATCCGATTCACAAAAAGTGGGGCATCTTCAACTTGAATTTCTACTTTTTCAGCAGGTGTTTTAAGATAATATTTATCTTCTTCTTTGCATAAAATATGCGAAAACAACTGAATCATAGATGCTCGCTGAATTGGTACACCTTCATGCCACCATGTACCATTTGCACGAATACATAAATCCATTTTTCCACAACTTTGAGGATTCCATTGATCTAATGGTGGAATTTGTTTTTTCTGTAAAACCTGCTCTGCATTTACACTTTGTAAAATTGAATCTAAACTTTTATTCTTTAAATTTGACTGTTTTTTATACATACTCAGAGAAATATCATCTTTTCCCATCGCTTTTATCCCCCATTTGACAGAAAATACACACATATCAGCCAATAGGCTATTCTATACATCTAAGTTGATTATATCTCAGACATATCATTTCATATATGTCTTAGGTCTGTGTCTATAGAAAACACTCATGGCAGCACCACAATGTACCGTTTGGTTGCCACCCTTTTCAATATGAGGAGTCCTACATGGAACACATCGAACGCGAATCGATGGAGTTTGACGTTGTTATTGTTGGTGCAGGGCCTGCTGGTCTTTCTGCAGCGATAAAAATTCGTCAGTTAGCGATTGAACATGACTTATCTGATTTAACCGTTTGTGTCGTAGAAAAGGGCTCCGAAGTCGGTGCACATATTCTGTCTGGTGCTGTACTTGAGCCACGTGCATTAAATGAGCTTTTTCCAAACTGGAAAGAAGAAGGCGCACCACTTCATGTATCTGTTAAAGAAGACAAGACTTACTTCTTAATGTCAGATACGAAACATCAAGAAGCACCTCATTGGATGGTTCCTAAAACCATGCACAACAATGGAAACTATGTCGTTTCACTCGGTAATGTTGTTCGTTGGTTAGGTGAAAAGGCAGAAGAGTTAGAAGTTGCAGTTTTCCCAGGATTTGCCGCCTCTGAAATTTTGTATCATGAAAATGGTACAGTAAAAGGCATTCAAACTGGTGATATGGGTATTGGTAAAGATGGCGAACCTACGGCTCACTTTACACCTGGTTATGAACTTCATGCGAAATATACCATTTTTGCAGAAGGCTGCCGTGGCCATCTTGGTAAACGTCTGATTGAAAACTTTAAACTAGACAAAGACGTAGATCCTCAACACTACGGCATTGGAGTTAAAGAGCTTTGGGAAATTGACCCTGAAAAGCATAAAGAAGGTTTAGTGATGCATGGTGCAGGTTGGCCATTGTCTGAAACAGCATCTTCTGGCGGTTGGTGGTTATACCATGCAGAAAATAATCAGGTTACTTTAGGCATGATTATTGACCTTTCTTATACCAACCCAAATATGTATCCATTTATGGAAATGCAACGTTGGAAGACGCACCCTCTTATTAAACAATATTTAGAAGGTGGTAAACGTATTTCTTACGGCGCACGCGCAGTGGTTAAAGGCGGCTTTAATGCTTTACCAAAACTCACTTTCCCAGGTGGTTGCCTTATTGGTGATGATGCAGGTTTCCTAAACTTCGCCAAAATTAAAGGCTCTCATACAGCAATGAAGTCTGGCATGCTGTGTGCAGAGGCGGTTTTTGAAGCGATTGCAAATGGTGTAGAAAAAGGTGGCGAAATTGGTATTGCACGCACGATGGAAGATGAAGATCACTTCATTACTGAAGTCACTGCATATACAGATAAATTTAACCAAAGCTGGCTAAAAGAAGAACTTTATAATTCTCGTAACTTTGGCCCTGCCATGCATAAGTTTGGTCAGTGGTTTGGTGGCGCATTTAACTTTGTTGACCAAAACATTTTTAAAGTACCATTTACACTACATGACACTGTCCCAGACTTTGCTGCTTTAAAAACAATTGATGCAGAGAATTTTAAGCCAAACTATCCAAAACCCGATGGTACGCTTACATTTGACCGTTTATCTTCTGTTTTTATTTCAAATACAGTACATGAAGAAAATCAACCATCTCATTTGAAGCTGACAGATGCCACTATTCCTGTAAATGTAAATTTACCAAAATGGAATGAACCAGCACAGCGTTATTGCCCTGCTGGGGTCTATGAAATTATTGAGGAAGACAACACCAAACGCTTCCAAATTAATGCTGCAAACTGTGTGCATTGCAAAACATGTGATATTAAAGATCCTTCACAAAATATTACATGGGTGACGCCTGAAGGTGGCGGTGGTCCAAACTATCCAAATATGTAATTAAGATAAGCCTCTCACTGTGAGAGGCTTATTTTTTATCCTTTTTTAATCAGATAACGGTACTCTTTATGTCCCTTATCATCTAAATATTCTTCTTTTAATAGTAACTCATGGTTCATATGTACACAAAAACGTGGAATATCCCAAGAAGTTGAAATATCTGTTGCAAACACCTCTACAACTTCACCTGACTGTATTTTTCGTATTGCCTGACGCAGCATCATAATTGGATCTGGGCAGTACAAACCTCGAGTATTAAGCTGAATTTGGGGTTCAACTGATACATCTGTCATAACAAATACATCACTTTAAAATAAAATTAATTTTATCATAATGGCTTAAATCATGTCGTGCCAAAAAAATTCATTCTTTTCAAATTTTTCATACAGTTTATATAATGCATGAACCTTTTTTCTTCGGTATGATGACGGCTCTACTTTGATAACAAATACACCTATTTAGGAAGGATCATGCAAGAGGAATCAGGCTCATCATGGGGTATGCGCGGCTTAAGAAAATGGTTAGGCACCGCACCAGAAACCAGAGATGAGTTACTCAAACTTGTACAAGACTCTCGTCGTTTTTTAGAACCTGATACTGTTGCAATGCTTGAGGGCGTACTCGACCTCCCTGCAACAAAAATACGTGAGGTTATGACACCACGTACTGCAATGGTCAGCTTACAAGAGGATGATCAACTACTAGACATTCTCCATGTACTTATCGAATCTGCACACTCTCGCTTTCCAGTTTTCTCTGCCGATCAACCTGATACTGTGGTAGGTGTACTTCTTGCAAAAGACTTATTGCCATTTTTATCTGAACCTACTGCAAAAGTAGATATTCGTGCCCTAATGCGTCAGCCTCTATTTATTCCTGAAAGTGCACGTTCAGACCAACTATTGCGTATGCTTAAAAATACACAAACACATATTGCAATGGTCATTGATGAATACGGTGCAACGTCAGGACTGGTAACCTTAGAAGACATCTTAGAAGAAATTGTCGGTGAAATCGAAGATGAACATGATAAAGCAGATGAAGAAGGGCAATTTATTCTGCCAGATGCAAAGCATGAAACTACACATGCATGGATTGTACAAGCACTAACACCAATTGAATACTTTAATGAACTATTAGATGCAGACTTTTCTGATGATGAAGTAGAAACTGTTGGAGGTTTACTTCTACAGGAAATTGGCTTAGTAAACGACCTACAGGGTCAAACTATTGAAATTAAAGATTGGAAATTTACTATTATTGAGGCCGACACACGAACCATTCAACTCATTCGGGCTGTTCGTCAATGAGTCAAGTAACATCTAGGACTCTTAAAAATTTCAAACTTCCCGCCTTTATGATTTGTATTATTGCTTTAATCTCAGGTGGGATGTTTAGCCTATCATTGGCACCATATCATTATTGGTGGATTGCTCTCCTTTCACCTGCATTACTTTATGCATGCTTAATACAGCGCAAGCCAAGACAAGCCTTTTTTATTGGCTGGAGTTTCGGTTTTGGTCTATGGTTTACAGGCGCTTTTTGGCTATTTGCATCGATTCATAACTATGGAAATATAAGTACGCCCGTGGGTGTATTTCTTATTGCTCTTCTCGCTTTGACTATGGGGCTATTTAGTGCCGTTCAAACATGGACATATAAGCGCTTTTTTCCTGAAACACCCCTTACGTTTGCACCACTATGGATTTTATTTGAATGGCTAAAAACATGGTTATTCACTGGTTTTCCATGGCTTTTTGTCGGTTATGCATTTACAGGTGCTTTTTTAGATGACTATGCACCACTTTTTGGTGTTTTAAGTGTTTCTTTTGTTGCTGTACTCATTGCAGCAGCTTGTGTTGAGATTATACGTAAACGTATTTTTTGGATTCTTCCAATTTTTACACTACTTATAGGCGCTTGGGGTGCATCTTATTTACAGTTTGTACAACCTAAAAATGAAAAACCGCTAAGTGTTTCACTGGTTCAAGGAAATATTCCTCAAGACTTAAAATGGTTAAGCACATACCAAGACCGCACTTTAGGAATATATCAAGACCTCAGCGCAACAGAATGGGGACGTGACCTCATTGTATGGCCTGAATCTGCAATACCCATGACGCAAACAGCAGTCGCGCCATTTATAGAAGATATTGCACAAACAGCTAAAATTAATCATTCAGCTTGGTTGAGTGGTATTCCCTATTATGATGAACAAGCTTCTATTCAAGCAGGTCGAAGTATTTTTTATAATAGTTTAATGGCCTTAGGTGACCAAACATCAGGGTTATATGAAAAACAGCGTCTTGTTCCTTTTGGAGAATATGTCCCATTTGCTGGGCTCTTAAAATGGGTTTTACCTGCTCTACAAGATGATATTACCGAAGGTAGTCTTTCCGCAGGGCCATCTAGACAAAAAGCATTAAATGTAAAGCAACATAACTTAGGTACAGCAATTTGCTATGAGGTTGCTTATCCAAATATTACCCGTATTAATGCACAACATAGTGACTTTATGGTGACTGTATCTAATGACGCTTGGTTCTCTGGTACGGCAGGGCCATGGCAACATTTACAAATGGTTCAAATGAGAGCCAAAGAAAATGGACGGTGGTTTATTCGTGCAACCAATACAGGAGTCACCGCGTTTATCAATGAAAAAGGAAAAATCGTTTCACAAGCCCCGATTGATCGACCGTTTGTATTACGCCACGACCTTCCTGCATTTTCAGGGCAAACCCTATATAACCGCTTAGGTGACCTACCAATTCTTATTTTTTCAGTGATTTTACTTTGTTTAGGTATTTATTATCGACCAAGGCAAAAAGATATATCATTTAAATCACGGCGTTAAAAAAAACCTCCATAGGGAGGTTTTTTAATCAGATAATTTCTATTTAGGAAATGCTTTTTCCAACTCTTCTAAAAAGACTTTTATCCTCACAATACTCCGACTTTTCTCTAAAAAAATTGCATTCATTGGTTTCACAGGCAAGGTAAAATCTTTTAATACTTGTACTAATCTTCCCTTTTTTACTTCCTTATCCAATATACTTTTTGGCCCTAGAACGATACCTAAACCATGTATGGCTGTATTTAATAAAACATTCCAATTACTACTTCTAAAAGTATCATTGATAACGACAGAAGTGGTTATATTATTTCTGATGAAATTCCAACTGCATAAAGAACACCCATCTATTGCACTATGTAATAAGCATTTATGACTTTCTAAATCAATAGGTTGAATTGGGGTACCATAGCATTTTAAATAATCAGGAGCTGCACATACCATTAATTCATATGATTGCAAGACTACTGCAGAAACTCGAGTATTATCATAATCACCAATACGAATTACAATATCAAATTTATTATCAGCTAGTTCAACTAGTTTATCGTCCAATATCAATTCAATTTTTATATTTTCATACTTTTTCATAAACTTAGTAAGAAAAAGTGGAAGTTGGTGCACGCCAAATGTAGTTGGTGCATTTATTCTTAAAACACCTCTAGGACTATGGTTTAATTCTTTCATTAAATCATCAGCATCATTCATGCCTTTAAGGATTTTTATACAGTGCTCATAATAAACTATTCCATTGTGCGTTAATGTTTGTTTTCGCGTTGTCCTAATAATAAGTACCGTATTTAGATGATACTCAAGATATGAAATATGTTTTGCAACCATCTGGGGCGACATATTCAATATATTTGCAACTTTTGCATAAGATCCTAATTCTGCTACTTTTACAAAGACAGCTATACTTTTTAATTTATCCATTATTCACAACTCATAGTTGTTAATTACTATTAAAATTCACTATTTATCATGAAATAGTTGTTATGTATAAAATATAAACCAATACTTTAGAAAATGGATAAAAATATGAAGGTTGGAATTATCGGAGCTGGAATAGTTGGCAAAACATTAGGCAAGCTTATAGCTAAAGCAAACCATCAAGTAATGATCAGCAATTCAAGAGGGCCTCAGAGCCTATTTAGCTTACCCTACTATTTTCCTTGTGAAGTTGGGAATATAAATGAAACAATTGATTTCGGTGAGCTTATTATTTTAGCAATACCATTTTATGCATATACATCATTGCCTAAAAACTCATCTACACAGAATAAAATTATTATTGATGTAACCAACTTTTATAAAGAAAGAGATGGAGATATCTACAACATAGAGGAAAATAATATTTCTAGTAGTGAAATAATTGCAAAGTATTTAAATAGTACGCACATTATCAAAACACTTAATGCTATAAAAATGCAAGATTTAGAAAACAATAGTTTCCTACCCACTTCTTCAAAAAAAATAGCATTACCCCTCGCAGGGGATCAGCAAGTAGATAAAGAAAGGGTTATCAGTTTATTAAATGATTTAGGTCTCGAAACTGTCGATGTTGGCTCACTAGCTCAAGGTAAACGATTTGAGCACGGTACACCTATTTATTGTATACTGCATGATAAAGCGCACCTCGAAAGTTATTTTAATAAATAAAAAATTCATATCACTCACAACATATCAATATATATGTTGTGAGTGATATTAAGCATGAGCATGCTAAAATCTTTTAAAATATAGAAAACACGCTTAAGTCTTATGGTATTAAACACAGTAACTTCTAGTCATCCACTTCGTATTCGTGTTGCTGTGCCATTACCACTTAACGACTGCTTTGACTACTTAGTAACTGCTGAGCAATATACTAACCTCGAAATTGGTTCACGCGTGAAAGTACCTTTTGGTCGTCAACAATGTATTGCCGTTGTTATGGAAAAGGTGCCACCCAATACTCCACAAGAAACCAAATTTAAGCTTAAACATATTTTAGAAATCTTAGACCCTTCATCACTAATCACCCCAAACGTAATATCCTTATTAAAATGGTCAGCACAATACTATCTGTTTCCGATTGGTGAAGTTGTACAAAGTGCCTTTCCTACACGCCTACGACAAGGCTACGCTTATGCGAGAACAGCGCTTGCTTGGAAAGTTATAGACTTTGATGCAAATGAGAAACTTAAACGCTCAGAAAAACAGCGTGCGGTATATACTCATTTACTTAAACAAACAGAGCCTTACTTTGAAACAAGCCTTATTAATGAAGGCTTCTCTCTACCGACTCTCCGTGCCTTAGAAAAAAAGCAAATCATTCAAGAAACTGAAAAAAATATCGACTTTTCCGCAAAGCCTATACAGTTGGCACAATCATCCTTAACAGCAAATGAAGACCAAAAGAAAGCGATTGATCAAATCTTAGAAAAACAAGACACTTATCAAGCCTTTTTACTTGATGGCATTACAGGCAGTGGAAAGACAGAAGTTTATTTGCAAGTCATGTATGAAGTATTAAAACAGGGAAAACAAGTCCTTGTTTTAGTCCCTGAAATTGGACTTACCTCTCAAACTATTTCTCGCTTTAGAGCAAGGTTTGACTGTCATATCACCCTACTTCATTCAGGCTTAACAGATCTACAGCGTTTACATGCATGGCAACAAGCACAAACAGGGCAAGCCTCAATTATTTTGGGCACACGCTCTGCAATTTATACACCGTTACCGCACCTTGGTCTCATTATTTTAGATGAAGAACATGACTTATCTTTTAAGCAACAAGATGGCTTTCGCTACCATGCTAGAGACGTTGCTTTATATCGTGCTTATCTTGAAAAATGCCCAATTATTTTAGGCTCAGCAACCCCAAGCATAGACAGCCTTGCATTGGTTGAGCAAAAGAAAATTCAGCATCTCACTTTAAATACACGTACAGGCAATGCTGTCCTGCCCAAAATGCATCTGATCGACCTCAAAGTAAGCCCAAAAGTACATGGGCTCAGCCAATATTTGATTGGCCACATCAAGCAACGCTTGCAACAACAAGAACAAGTACTTATATTTTTAAATAGACGTGGATATGCCCCTGTGATGATGTGTGAACACTGCGGATGGCAAGCTAACTGTCCAAATTGTGATGCACACTTTACACTACACACACAGCCTTATCAGCATTTACATTGCCATCACTGCGGGCTTGTTCAAGTCTTACCCCCAAGCTGTCCTGAATGTAAACAAGAAACATTAAAGCCCATTGGCTTAGGCACCGTAAAAGTCGAAGATGGTCTTAAAGAACTATTTCCCGATACAGAAATTATTCGAGTAGACCGTGACAGTACAAGCCGTGTAGGCAGCCTCGAAAAAATATATGAAAAAATACACCAAAACAAACCACTTATTTTACTCGGCACACAGATGCTTGCTAAAGGGCATCATTTTCCTTATGTCACCTTAGTGGCTATTTTAGATATAGATGCAGGGTTACTCAGTGTAGACTTCCGTGCACCTGAGCGAACGGTGCAAATGATTGTTCAGGTGTCAGGTCGTGCAGGTCGTGGAGAGAAAAAAGGAGAGGTTTTTTTACAAACACTTCGCCCCGACCATCCCACATTAAACACACTTATTTCTAAAGACTATCGTGTATTTGCACAGCAAACATTAAAAGAACGCCAGACTGCATTACTACCACCTTATCGCTACACTGTTTTAGTTCGTAGTGAGTCTAAAGATGAGCAGAAAAACTTACAGTTCCTCACTGAAATTTCTAAAAATTTACAAGACATATCTACACAACATCTAGAAATATGGGGACCTATTCCCGCACCTATGCAACGTAAAGCAGGAAAATACCAAGCACATTTGGTCATTTTAGGAAAAGAGCGCGCACATCTACATTACTACGTCAGACATTGGTGGTCATTTGTACTTTCTCAATGTCCTACACATATCAAACTTTCTATTGATGTAGACCCACAAGAACTGAACTAAGTAATAATTTGATACGGTTTCAAATTATTGTGATCTTCACATGGCATAATTCATCTTCAATTACATACTAAAAAAGACCTTAGACGGTCTATGATTTAGGACACTTGCATGTCACTTTTACTACAAATGACTATCTTCTTAGGTGCATGTCTTATTATTGTACCTCTAGGCAAACGGTTAGGTATTGCCACCGTTCTAGGTTACTTATTTACAGGTATTATTTTAGGGCCAAGTGTACTCAATGTTGCCAACGACCCTCAGTCTATTATGGAGTTAGCAGAGTTTGGCGTTATTCTACTGATGTTCCTTATTGGACTAGAATTACGCCCTCAACGACTGTGGCAAATGCGACAAGCCATTTTTGCTATGGGTAGCTTGCAAGTCGGTGTGACTGGTTTTATTTTCATGGCAATTCTTTGGTTTTTCTTCCAACAAAGTATTCCTACAAGTTTTGCTGTTGGATTTGCGCTCGCACTTTCATCTACAGCATTTGTTTTACAATTACTCAATGAAAAACAAGAACTCAACACCACGTATGGTCAAAAGTCATTTTCAATTCTTCTCTTTCAAGATATCGCAGCCATTCCTTTACTTGCTGTCATTCCTTTACTTGCAGGTACGTCTTCTGCACATCATGGTATTGCCTATTTTGCTGCCATTATTGCAACATTTAGTGGTTTATTTTTATTTAGTCGTTTCGTCATGCGCCCATTTTTTAGATTTGTTGCAAAAAGTGGTGCAAGTGAGCTTATTACAGCCGTCGCCCTTTTTATTGTACTTGGGGTGGTTCTACTCATGGAAACACTCGGTATAAGCACAACCTTAGGTGCATTCTTAACAGGTGTCCTACTTGCAGACTCTGAGTTCAGACATGAGCTTGAAGCAAGTATTGCACCATTTAAAGGACTCCTATTAGGGCTCTTCTTTATGACTGTGGGCATGACAACTCAACTTTCCACCCTATTTAATAATCCACTGCTTATTATTGGTGGTGCAATCGTACTTTTACTCATCAAGCTTATTTCCATCACACTCATTGGCAGATATTACAGAAACACATGGAAAAATAGTCTGATGCTCGGTACGTGCCTTGCACAAGGTGGCGAATTTGCTTTTGTTGTTTTTAATGTCGCGCATAGCGAACAACTACTATCTCAAAGCTTACTTGAGCCTGTCACACTCATTGTTACCCTTTCCATGGTATTTACACCAATTCTATATTGGTTCATGACACGCTTTGTCATACCTCGCTTTGAACAAAATAATAAACAAGAGTTTGATGAGATCCCAAGCCATGAAAGTCCAATGATGATTGCAGGTTTCGGTCGTTTCGGACAAATTATTGCCCGTATTGCACGCTTACAGCACATTCCATTTATTGCTATAGACTCAAGCCTAAAACAAATTGACTTTGTACGTCGCTACGGCGGAAAAATTTATTATGGTGATGTCACACAACCTGAGTTGTTAAGATCGGCAGGGATTGAGCATGTCAAAGTTTTTGTACTTGCAATTGATGATGTTGAAGACTCACTCAACACTGCACGGCACATCACACTCAACTATCCTCATGTCAAATTATTGGTTCGTGCACGTGACCGTCATCATGTACATTTACTACGTGATATTGGTGTTACTCATATTTGGCGAGAAACCTATCTTTCTTCTTTAGGCCTTGCTTATCGTGCACTTCGAGAATTAGGTATGGAAGATCAAGAAGCTTATGAAAAAATAGAACTTTTCCGTGATTATGATGAAAAGCTACTGGCAGAACAGCAAAGTATTTATAACGACGAACAAAAAGTATTTGAAACACACCGCAATGCACTGGCAGAACTTGAACATTTATTTGAAAGTGACACCAAAGTTGAGCCAAAAGAAAATGAAGTCAACTTACGCCGTGGTCTTGGACAACAACGCATCAATGTTTCACGAAATGAAAACGAATAGCTTGTGTTTTTTTATGATGCCACCATTAACTAAAGGGATTGGAGAAATATATGTCTAACTTACGTCAACGTTTTTATATTGAAAACTGCCCTGTTCGTGGTGAGGTTGTTCATTTAGATGAAGCCCTGCAAACCATTTTATCTCAACGTGCTTACCCTAAAGCTATTCAAGTACTACTTGGGGAAATGCTCAGTGCAACAGCATTACTTGCAAGTACCTTAAAAATTAAAGGTCGAATTAGCTTACAAATTCAGGCTCAAGGTACACTCAAGTGGGCCATGGCTGAATGCAACCACCTTGGTGAAGTACGTGCGTTAGCAGATTTTTCAGATGATGATCGCTTTGCTCAAGCAATAGACAGTAGTACTGTACTTTCTACGTTAGAACAACCTGTGTTGTTTATTAATATTGAACCAGAGATGGGTGAGCGCTATCAAGGCATTGTACCTTTAGATAAACCAACGCTTGCACAATGTCTAATGCAGTATTATGACCTATCTGCACAAATACCAACACATATTGTACTTGCAAGTACAACGGAAGCGTCGGGTGGTTTACTTATACAACTACTTCCACGTACCGAAGAAGAGCAAGAAACCATTGATGAAGATTTATGGCCTCGCCTCATTATGCTTACAAATACACTCAAAGCAGATGAACTAACCGAACTAGATGCTCAAGAAATCTTATTCCGCCTATACCATGAAGAAGATATCACATTACCTGAGCAAGAGTCACTTCAGTTTGCATGTACCTGCTCTCGTGAGAAGTGTGTCAATGCACTCATACAAATTGGTGAAAATGCTGTAAAAGAAACACTCGAAACACAGAATCCAATTGAAATGGATTGCCAATTCTGTAACTCACGCTATACCTTTAATGCAGAAGAAGCACTTTCTCTTTTTGGTAAACATCTAAGCTAAGAAATAAGCATAAGGGGAGCTTCCCCTTATGCTTATACTTAAAATTTTGTGAATATATTTATTTTTATTGTTACTTTTTAAGTTTAATATAATAATTAACTCTTAGATTACTTCTGTTTTTTGAATGTATTGGCTTAGAATATGAATTCTAAACCTATGGAAACTTTGCATGAAGATGAAATTAACCGCTACAAAAATAATAATAGTTCCATTACTTATCGTAAATAGTTTCTCTTTCGTACATGCAGATGAACCTTCTAAACTACAAATTGGCTTAACCGACACCTACGATTTCCAAGCTTATAAAAATCAAAATAATCCGAATACAATTCTTCCTGCTATTTTCTACGATTCTAAGCATTTCTATATTGACGGTGATGAAGTTGGTATCTATGGCATAAATCAGCCAAATCATAAACTTAAATTCAACTTATATTACGATTCTAGTGAGTTTAAACCATCAGACCAACTCAATAAGTTGAACAAAAGAAAACCTTCAGTCATGGCAGGTAGTAGCTATACTTATATTACACAATATGGTGGCTTTCAAATTCAGGCTGAACAAGACATCTTATCTAGAAGCCATGGGGCGTTTACAACATTTGCATACCTTGCCGAGCTTAACTATAACAAATGGACATTTGCACCTGAGCTTGGTGTACAGTGGAATAGTAAAAAATATAATAACTATTACTACGGTATAAGCACAGCCGAGGCTCAATCTACTGGCTTTAAAGAATACCATCCAAAACAAAGTCTACAACCTTATCTTAGCTTAGATACAGCATATACATTAAACTCACGATGGACACTTTACAGCGGACTACAAGTTACAGGTTTATCAAACCAACAATATAGTAGCCCTATGGTAGATAAAAAAACTGATATTTCGACATCTCTTGGTTTTTTATATCAATTTTAAAAATTGTTTAAACACTTTCTCACATTCTTTAATGTTTTGTTCAAAATAGTATGTTATTTAACTGCAAAACATTCTAGACTAAATCAGCACAATAAGGACTGACTTATGGCAATTAACGAAAAGCAACTATTGCTTGATGAAGCAAAATACTGTTCGCATGGTGATACTGTACACTATGTAGAACCACCAAAAATCTTTACAAACTGTGAAGGTAGCTACCTCTACGATGACCAAGATACGCCTTATCTAGATCTTCAAATGTGGTATTCCGCTGTTAACTTTGGCTATAAGAATCCTCGTTTAGATAAAGCGCTGATTGACCAAATTAACACCCTGCCACAAGTTGCTAGCCAATACTTACACCCTACAAAAATTCAGTTAAGTAAAGCAATTGCAGAAGATATCTTCAAAAAAACAGGTGAAGCAGGTCGTATTCACTACAATGTTGGTGGTTCACAAGCCATTGAAGATTCACTCAAAGTTGTACGTAACTTTACTGGCGGTAAAAGCCGTATGTTTGCCTTCGAAGGCGGTTACCATGGTCGTACTTTAGGTGCATCATCAATTACTTCGAGCTACCGCTACCGTCGTCGCTATGGTCACTTTGGTGATCGTGCGCATTTCATTCCATTCCCATACCCATTCCGTCGTCCAAAAGGAATGACTGCTGAAGAGTATGGTGACAAACTCATTGCTGAATTTGCACGTTTATTTGAAACTGAATATCACGGTGTTTGGGATCCTAAAGTAGGCGAAAGTGAGTTTGCTGCTTTTTACATGGAAACCATTCAAGGTACAGGTGGTTACGTTATTCCGCCTAAGAACTTCTTCACAGGCTTGAAAAAAGTACTTGATGATCATGGTATTTTATTGGTAGTCGATGAAGTTCAAATGGGCTTCTACCGTACAGGTAAACTATGGTCATGGGAACACTTTGGCATTACACCAGACATTACCGTATTTGGTAAAGCACTCACCAATGGTCTAAACCCATTGGCAGGTATCTGGGCAAAAGAAGCTCTTATTAACCCTGAAGTATTCCCAGTTGGTTCTACGCACTCAACATTTGCATCTAACCCACTCGGTACTGCTGTTGGTTTAGAACTTATGACTATGCTTGCTGAAAAAGACTATGAAAAGCAAATCATGGAAAGCGGTGCATACTTCCTAGAAGGTTTAAAAGATCTTCAAACGCGTCATCCAGAAATTGGTGATGTTGATGGTCTAGGTCTTGCACTTCGTGCCGAAATCTGTGAAATAGACGGATTTACACCGAACAAAGCACTTCTTGATAAAATGGTTGATATTGGTCTATCTGGTACTTTAGAGTACAACGGTCAAAAATGTGGTCTTGTTCTTGATGTGGGCGGTTATTACAAAAACGTAATTACTTTTGCACCATCACTTGAAATTTCACGCGCTGAGATTGATCAAGCACTTGTACTACTTGAGCAATTGCTTAACCGTGCGAAAAAGGAAATCTAAACATTTCTTATGGACAATGGTTTAAATCATGTAGAACCAAATCGTCTCGTGGATGCTTTTTTAAAGCATCCACCTCAAGATTTTCAGGCATCTACCTTACATAACTCTCTTTATTACTTCGTTACCAACTTCAATTTACTCACGACACTTGATGCACCCGTACGTCAAAAAATTGAATCATTGGTTGGCTATCAGTATTGGAAAAAAATTGTTCATTTTCCAACACGCTTTATTGGTACAACAGTCACAGAATATACGCCATTACCTAAAAATATTTCATCCGAAATACTTATAGATACTATAAAGAAGAATAGTCACAAACATAGTCTTACGATTATTAAAGACCTTCCGCTGTCATCACCTTTACTCACAAAAGAAGAAAATACCGTAAGTGAAGCACTCATTACTCAAGCAAAGCAAACTGGCTTCTTGACTGTTGAAGGACAGGCATTGGCTTATGTCGAGATAGACTTTAATGATCGAGATGATTACCTTTCTAGACTTTCAAAAAGTAGACGTAAAAATTTAAAACGCAAACTGCGTAGCTTAGATGAACTAAAGGTAGAAGTTCACCACACAGGTGACAATTACTTTAGCGATACAAGTCATCTTGAGCAATTATATACGCTGTACCTTGCTGTATATAAACAAAGTGAAATTCATTTTGACTTACTCAGCAAAGCATTCTTTCAAGAGATTTTACAAGATAGTCAAAGTAACGGTCGTGTTTTCATGTATTGGAAAGATGACATACTCGTTGGCTATAACATTTGTTATGTCTATAAAGATAAACTCGTAGATAAATATATTGGTCTTAACTACCCTCTTGCACTCGATTATAACCTCTATTTCATTAGCTGGTTTGTTAACCTCGACTATGCAAAAAGCCAACAGTTAAAATATTATGTTGCAGGTTGGACAGACCCTGATGTAAAAGCACAGCTTGGTGCAAAGTTCACCTTCACTCAACATCTTGTATGGGTAAAGTCGCCGTTACTTCGTTTTATTTTAAAAAGATTTAGACATTTATTTGAAGCAGATGCACATTGGCATCAACAACAAGAAGAGAAAACTGCCAAATGAGTACCTCACCACGTACCCCTATTGTTCTAAATTTTGATGACTCCTCAATGGCATCAAACCAAACATGGATAAATATTCCTTTACAAAATGAACAGGAAACCATTCGTTTTGGTTGTAAATGGCAAGCATTTGAAACACTAGAGCAAAAACTATCAAATGAACTTCCATCCACAGAAGCAATGGGTTGCGTGCTTTTAGGCAGTGGAGATTATCATCACCTCAGTTATTTATTATTGTCGCGTCTTAACAAAGAACACCCCATACATCTTATTATCTGTGATAACCATCCAGATAATATGCGCTACCCTTTTGGTATTCATTGTGGTTCTTGGGTATATTGGGCAAGTCAATTACCACATGTTGCACGTATAGACGTGCTAGGTATTGGCTCAAGCGACATTGGATTAGCACATGCATGGGAAAATCATTGGTCGCCACTACGTCAAGGAAAGTTGCACTACTGGAGCATTCAACAAAATGCAAGTTGGTTAAATAAAGTCGGTGCAAAGTCTGCATGGCATGCATTTGATGAACCAGATTCACTTATGAAAGCATTTTTAGCTGAAATGAAAAAGATAAACTTACCGGTTTATTTATCTATAGATAAAGATGTACTGTCTGAAGATGTAGTGCAAACCAATTGGGATCAGGGCTATTTTGCAGAAGAGCACTTAAATTTGCTCATAGATGCATGTGACCAAAAACTTATAGGTGCAGATATCACTGGAGATATTTCACTGTACCAATATAAACAATGGTTCAAACGTCTTCTCAGTTCATTAGATGACCAAGAAATACCAAGTGAAAGTCAGCTTACAATTTGGCAGAAAGAACAACAAGCACTTAATATTAGACTCATTGATCGCATGCAAAACAAATGGAAATAGCTTTATTTAGGAAGTTTTTTTAGCAGCTTCTTCTGCTTTAAATTCTTCCGCTTCACCTTTGGCTAGGAACAACACACCTAAAACAATGAGTGCCATACCGCATACTTTTACAGCAGTCAATGGTTCATTAAAAAGCCAAACAGAAAGTAATGTCACACTAATCAACTCAATATGAGAAGCTGCAACTGCAGGGCCAATCGGTGCACGCTCAAGCAATGTCATCCATGTAAAGAATGAGGCGATATATCCTAAAAGCGCACCATAAATCCAAATATTACTAAAAATACGAATGAGCCAAGGCAAGTCGAATGTAAGAGGCATTGCATGATTTGAAGCCATTTTAAAACTTACTTGAGCCAAAGTATCAAATAGCATTAAAATGGAGAATCCCACCAAATAAAACAGTCTCATATACTCATTCCAATCACTGCGACACCTGCTGTAATAAGCAATACACCAATTAAACGATATTTGGTTATTTTCTCTTTAAAGAACAAGCGTCCTGCTACCATAATTACGACAATGTTAATACAGCCAAGCATCACACCATCAGAGAGCGGTACCAAAGATAAAAAAGCAAGCCAAACAATAAACTCAATAACATAACAACCTATGCCTAACCACATCATTGGCATTTTGGCAAGGGCAACCCAACGCTCAACTCCTTCATAGTCTGCACCTTTCAGAGCAATAGCTTTAAAAGCCAATTGTCCAACAGTATCTATTGCAATGGTCAGTAACCATACGATAAAAACAATGGGTTCCATAAAATACCTTAGTTTTCTGCTTCTGAAGTTACATTATTAGAAGCCGCTTGTTCTTGTATTGAAGTACGATATGTATCTATAAAAGTCAAAGACTCATCAATGACCTGTTGACGATCATTGTCAATCGTAATCATATGATAGCTTTTCTTTAGCCAAACCAATTTTTTAGGACCTTGTACACCGTCATAAATAAGCTGGCTATTTTTACGATGTGCTATGTCATCTTCATACGCGTGTAAACATAAAGTTGCTGCTTTAATTTTATGCAGATTTTTTCGAACATGTGCCGATAACCGTTGCATATGATATAGCGAGTGCCAAGGGTTACCAGGTAGCCCTGCCTCGCTACTGTCACCATGATTCATAGAATTAACGATACGCTTTCTCAATGTTTCATTATAAATACCATATGGCTCTGCTTCATGAAGAATATTAGAACGTAAAATATTTAAATGAAAAACTAAAGGCAGTATCCATGGTGCAGACAATCTTCCCCATAAAGGCACACTCCACCCATCATATTTAAATGTTGGGCTATAACACAGTACACCCTTAACCTCTGGATGCTCAATGGTATAATTGAGTGCAAGTAATGACCCCATAGACAAACCACCAACAAAGATTTCATCGGTATATTGCTTAAGTTTTTCTGCACCTGCACACACACTTGCATACCAATCTTTCCAGTTTGTTTCTACAAGGTCTTCGACTGTACCGCAATGCCCTGCTAACTGTACTGAATAAACAGTATAACCTTGCTGATGGAATTTACGGGCCAATCCACGCATTTCATTAGGCGTACCTGTAAGTCCATGAATAAGTAAAATACCTGTACGATTGCCTTCCAACAAAAATGAGTGATCTGTGATCATACATGAACCTTAGCATTTAAATGTGGCACACTAACAAATTGGTTGAGTGTCTGAGTAAGTTCTTTAAATGTAGAAAATGGCACATGTTTAATATTATTTTCTTGGCAGTGCTTTAATAATGATTTTTTGGCATAAACATAGTCTGCCTCTTCTGACAAACAGAAGTCTGAGCGACCATCGCCAATAAGAATAGTTTTATATTGCTTATGTTGTGTCTGAGATACTTTACATTTGCATGTACCAGACTGCGACTTACACGTTGTCGTTGCATTCGGAAAATGTAACTGCCAACGATACTCGCTTACTTGCTCAAGCTGATTGGCAATGACGGGAACATGGCGTAAATTATATTTTGCTAGAATGTGACGAATAACCATATCTAAACCATCACTTACGATGGTCAGTGGAATACCTAGTTTTTTAGCAGTTTTCACAAAATCGATAAAGCTTTCATCAATCTCAATTTGCTGAACACGCGCTTCAAGCTGTTCTTTTGTAACATTAAGCAATGCAATTTGGCGCTGCATACACTCTTTAGAGCCTATTTCACCTTGCTCCCATAAATGCTCAATTTCTTCCCATCCTTGATCTGCAAAATTTTCCAACAAGACATCCGTTGTATCTTGCAAACTAATCGTACCATCAAAATCACATAGAATTTTCCAGCTATTTTCTTGGTACTGTTCAACATTCATGAGAAGCATAGGTTTTCTCTCAGCATATTTCCTAAAGTTCTCTGCTTACATTTAGGTAACAGAAAGCGTATAGTATAACCATTTTGATTAAACATTGCTTATATCTGAAAAAAATAATGTAACTTCTATGCTTTTTACAGGGGAAATCCAAATTAGTTAATCAATTCTTCTCATTTAAAATAGTACTTTAATAACCATTCTTTGTTGTTTTAATTCAGCTCATTTTTATAAGAAACGTTAGGCAACAATAATAAAACATTCACATACTATTGATTCTTTTTTACCCATAACATAATAAGAGAAGAAGAAAAACTTTAATACCTCTAATCATGTTGAACAATTATGGCTAAAAACTATTATGAAATCTTAGGCATAAGCAGAAGTGCAACGCCTGAAGAAATAAAAAAATCATATCGTAAACTTGCGAAAAAGTATCATCCCGACATTAGTAAAGAATCTGATGCTGAGGCACGTATGCAAGAAATTAATACGGCATACGATACTTTAAGCAATACAGAGCGTAAAACTGAATATGATTATGCTTTAGATCATCCTGAAAATGTATATCAAAATGGGAAAAATAATTATGATTTTTCAGGACAACAAGGGTTTCATCAAGGGCATGAATTTCATGGCTTTGAAGATTTATTTGGACGTTTTGGTTCAGGATTTGGTGGAGGAAGTTTCCAAGACCGACATTTTAAGGGTGAAGACCAACACGCATCTATCGAAGTTCCTATCGATGTAGCTTTTCATGGCTCAGTTCAAACAATTACCTTACAGATTCCAACATATACTGCACAAGGTAGACCCGAAGTTCAGCGAAAAACTTTAGAAATAAAAATACCTAAAGGAATAAAATCTGGTCAGCAAATTCGTTTAGCAAAACAAGGACAGTCTGGGATTAATGGTGGTGAAAATGGAGATCTTTATATTGAAATTACTTACCAAAATTCAAAGCAACTGTATGTAGAGGGTAATGACATTTACCTTGAAACACCTATTAGCCCGTGGGAAGCAGGTTTAGGTCAGAGTATTCAGGTCAAAATTCCTTCTGGTTCTATCATTGAAATTAATATTCCCAAGAATGTAAAAAGCGGTCAAAAGTTACGTATTAAAGATAAAGGCATTCCAAGCTCTCCTGCGGGTCATTTGTATCTCATACTCAATATTGAAGCACCTCAAGCAATTAGTCCTGAGCAACAACAAGCATATAAAAAACTTGCAGAAGTCTTTCCGCAATTTAACCCAAGAAAAATTTAAGGGCTTGCATTATGAAACATCATATACAGTATTCTGAAGTTATCAGCCACTCCTACCATGAAGTGGAAATTATCGACGAAGTATTTTCATTAGAAAAGTTTGCAGAAATTTGTGGGCATCAACCAGATTGGATTATTCAGCTCATTGAATATGATATTTTACCTAACAGAAATACAAAACATGAATCGCCTTCATTTCTACAAGAAGATATCCAACGTGTTAGAAAAGCATATCGTTTACAAAGAGATTTTGAAGCGTCCCTACCTGCTGTATCTGTTATGTTAGACCTTATTGATGAAATAAACATGCTTCGGAAGTGTGCTCCAAAGCATGTTTAATATTTTTTGGTTCGTCTAGTCTATAGACTTTCAGCCTGACATAGACGAACTAACTCTTCTTCATTTTTTGCATTAAGGACAATATCAATCACATCTAACACCGCCTCTTGTTCATTATGCTTGGCTTGATATTTCGCTACCTGTTTCAACTCAGGAATTGCATTTTCTACAGCAAACCCATAACCTGCTTTCTTAACCATCTCAATATCATTGTTATTGTCGCCAATAGCCAAAATTTCATGGTCTTCCACATGCCATTTATTTTGCAAGAAATCTAAACCATATGCTTTATGCTTATGCGGTACAATTAAATCAATAAAACCAAATCCACTTGAAACCATTTTTACATCGCCCGATTGAATGTATGACTTTGTCTTTAAATCATTCGTTAGCATTTCAAAATCATAGTAGGTTGTATTAATGGTGACTTTGCAGACTAAATCATCAACTTGCTTTAAGTCATCAACTTGCTTTAAGCGCTTAAAGTATTTATTTAACTTTGGCATTGCCTCAGATTTTACTTCAGGGCCAATATATGCGCCCTGTTTCCCACAGAGAATGACTCCATCGGCGTAACGTTGTAATAAGTCATCGACCATTGTATTTACAACATTTTGGCTAAAGTGGGAAAAACTAACCTCCTCTACACCATCCATAACATAAGCGCCATTTTCAGCAACATATGCAATTTCATCTTGAATTTCGGAGAAGTAATTTTTAAGTGTCCAAAGTTGGTTTCCACTTGCTGCTACAAAGTGGATGTTACGTGCTTGTAACTGAAGAAACTGTGCAAAAAAACGCTGTTTATTGTACTTTTTTTCTCCATTTAGAAATGTACCATCCATATCTACAGCGATTAATTTAATTGACATTTTCACCTCGTAGGCTAAGACAAACTATTTCACATCATTTTTTTTAATTTCACTTTCCTTTCAAATTATCTTAGCAAGAGATGACATGCTTATGAATGATATTGCCTTAAATATTACAAAATTCTAATATTTTTATTTTCTTTCATTATCGGAAACAACCAAACATTAAAATATAATAATATTGATAATTATTATATTTTATATAAAATAGTGTCATATTTTTGTAATTATTTTATAGTCATGTTTATATTCAGTCAGCAGAATTTTCTACGTCACCCGCTTAGCTTCAGTATTCTTATTGCTTTAAGCGCCACTTCTTTACATGCAGAAACAGTAAATACGCAGCTTGAAACAATTACTGTCAAATCAGAGCCTTCATCTACCTTAGAAGCTGCCACAGGGCTTAAACTCAAGCCAAAAGAAACACCTCAATCTATCTCTGTTATTACTCAAGAGCAGCTTAAAGACCAAGGTATTTCTAGTTTAAGTAAAGCCTTAAAGCAAACTACAGGCATCAATGTTATTCGAGACTCAGGAAGATATCGTTTTCAATCTCGTGGTTTTTATATCGATCAAATTGAAGAAGATGGTCTAAGTAGTACAGTCCCTGGTTCTGCTAGTAATTCAAATCGTACAGCATCTAGTTCTTCAGATTTAGATATTTATGAACATATTGAGGTTGTTCGTGGCGCTACAGGCTTAACTCAAGCCAATGCAGAACCTGGAGGTACCATTAATGTTGTAAGAAAACACCCAACCGAAGAGTTTCAAATGCATGGATATGTGCAGGCTGGTCAATGGAATAATGTTCGCTCGATGGTTGATACCTCTGGTGCTTTAAATAATAGTAAAACAATCCGAGGTCGCCTCGTTGCAATTGATGGGACTCAAGACTCATTTAAAAACAGTGTCGATAGCGATACAAAAACGCTATACGGCGTATTAGATTTTGATTTAACACCATCAACCCTGCTACGCCTTGGTGCAATGTACCAAAAAACACATGATGTACCAGATTACTTTGGCATACCTATGGCAGTAGGAGGAGTAGATTCAGGCTTACCAGCGCATACTTTCTTAGGCTCAAATTGGTCTACTTTAAACTTTGAGAAATATAATGCTTTTGCAGAGTTAGAGCATCAATTTAATGATGATTGGAAAATCTCAGCAAATATCAATAGTAACTGGAATAAGTCTTTACAAAAAGTTGGCGGACTAACACAGCTTACAACGAGTTATACGGGTATTAATAGTAACACCCCAAACCTGAAAATGAATAACTTTCAAAAATATAACAATTCAAGTGATGAGTTGACAGCAAGAGTTGCTTTAAGTGGCAAATACTCTTTATTTCATACGACACATGAGCTGTTTGCAACACTTGACTATAGCAGCCTATATGAACTGTCTGATTGGAAATCTATTGTTAATAATACAGCATATAATGTCTGGACATTCTCTCCCTCTCAAGTTCAAGAACCTGATTGGAATAAAAACCTAAGCCACCATATTTTTTATAATAATTATGTTATACAACAGGCAGCATCGCTAGGTACTCGATTGAATTTTCCTAAAGACTTCCATCTAATTCTAGGTGGTCGTTATACACAATCTACTACTAATGGTTCGGTATATTATGAAACTTATAATGGTAAGCCTGATGGTGAATATGCTAAAAATCGAGAGGTTAAGAAAAACAAACTTATTCCTTATATTGGTTTAACTTACGATCTCACACCCAATACAAGTCTTTATGCAAGCCATACTGAAATCTTTAAGCCACAATCTTTTCGTAATATCAAAGGTGAAATTTTAGATCCTATTGTTGGCAAGAATCAGGAAATTGGGATTAAGTCTGAACTATTCAATCATCGTTTAAATGCATCACTAGCCCTATTTAATATTGAACAGCAAAACAGACCACTTACTGACCCCCGAAATATTAATTTTTCTATTCCTGAAGGAAAAGTACGTAGCCATGGTATAGATATCGAAATCTCAGGAAAAGTGACTGATGATTTAGCAATATTCGCAGGATATACCTTTAATAAAAGCAAATACTTACAAACTGAAAGCTCACGTTACCTAGCAGGTAGTAATTTTAGTAAACATACACCTGAGCATATATTCCGAATGTATACCCAGTATCAACTGCCTGGTATATTTGATAAATGGTCAACGGGTATGGGGTTAAGTACACAAACAGAGACCAGTAGTTTATATGACATTCACCAAGGTGGTTACACTTTATGGAATGCCAATTTACGCTACACCTACTCTGAAAACCTATCCTTTAATTTAATTGGTGAGAACCTTACCAACAAACGCTATTACGAAAATAATAGAATGCGCATGAATGGCGGAAACAACTTCCTTGGTGAGCCAAGAAGTATGCTATTTCGTGTAGATTGGAAATACTAATCCTTTAAAATTTTCAGGTGTAGGTCACTCAGTTAGATCTACACCTGAGCATTTGTCTACTTTCTCTTAGCAAACTGCTCTACTTCTTTAATTTTTTGTTTAATTGGATCCATATCTAACAATGAAAGGAAATTCGCTCCTTTTTGCTCATGAGATTGAGACAATAGATCCAAAACACTTTTTTCACTACGTCCAACCAAATGACGACGATAAAAATAATAAATAAGTAAAATTGTACATACAAGCATTGCCACAAGCATCATCCAAAACCCTTGAGGGGATTTCAAGCCTGGAATAAACTCAAAGTTCATTCCATAAATACCTGTTAAAAGTGTTAAGGGCGCAAAAACTGCCGTAATGATTGCAAGAATTCGCATATTTTCATTGGTTTGGTTCGAAATCGCTGAAAAGTGTAAATCTATTGCAGCCTGAATAGAACTTCTTAACCGTGCAGTATGCTTTTGAATACGCTCAATATGACTAGCCAAATCATTAATACGTACCAAAACTAAATCTAAAGACTCAAAATGCTTTTCTTGCGATAAGTGGTGGTAATTTTCTACCGTTTCATCCCTTAACTCTTGTAATGTCTCTATTTGCTCCTCACATAAGTTTTCAACTTGCTGAAAAGCCATATTTTCATCAAGGAGCTGTTGCCATTGGTGGAAGTAGTGCTTCCCTTGTAGTAATTCTTTCTGCCAATATTCAACACGGCGTGTTAAAGGCGCTCTTAAACCTAAATAATCATCAATCATGCTATTAAGCACTCTCAATGCAAGATTAATTGAAGTAACTGGAAGTTTTCTTTGCTTATTTTGCTCATTTGGTTTTTTATCAAATAAGCCCACAAGACGATCTATATAGTTTTGAATCGCTTTATTGCCTTGCTCTCTAACAGTAATGAGAGCTTTAGGTGCAATAATAAAGTTAACAGGTGTCGTAATTAAACCAAACTCACTTTGATGTTGCTCAGATTCTATTTCACCTGAACCTATTTGGTCATTTGGTGTAACTAACTTACGAAAAATCAGAAAGTCATACTCTTCCATCACATCAAAACCACATGGGTGTTCAATATTTAAAATATCAGACGTATGTAACTCATTAATTGTAATATTTGTCTGCTCAAAGATATCTCTTTGCCACTGCTCAATATTACCTACAACTTCCGACCTTAAACTATCAACCCACATAAAGTTTAAAATACAATTGTCATGCTTTTGTTGAGAAACAAAAATCGTATTGTCATCTGGACGGTGGTAGAAATAATAAACTTGCATAAATAATTATAAATTTTTCATCGTTATATACATGATGCCTATAAAAAAAGCCCGCATCAAGCGGGCTTTTTTATAAATATACTTATGCTTGTTCGATATCTTTCATCGTAAGCTTAATACGACCGCGGTTATCAACATCTTGTACTTGTACTTTCAGTTCTTGACCTTCAGTCAATACATCCGTCACATTTGCAATACGTTCATTCGAAATTTGCGAAATATGAAGTAAACCATCTGTACCAGGCATAATGTTTACAAATGCACCAAATTCAACGATACGAATGACTTTACCTTGGTAAATTGTACCTGGTTCAATTTCAGCAGTTAATGCTTGAATCTTAGCAATTGCTGCTTTCGCTGCTGCTTTTGTTTCACCAAACACACGTACTGTACCATTGTCTTCAATATCAATCGCAGCTTTGGTTTCTTCAGTAATTTGGCGAATTGTCGCACCACCTTTACCAATAACATCACGAATTTTGTCTGGATTAATGCTGATTACTTCAAACGTTGGCGCATGTGCTGAAATTTCAGGACGTGCACGAGAAATTACTTTATTCATTTCATTCAAGATATGCATACGACCTGCATATGCTTGATTTAATGCAACTTCCATAATTTCTTCAGTGATACCTTCAATTTTGATATCCATCTGAAGTGCAGTAATACCGTTTTCAGAACCTGCTACTTTAAAGTCCATATCACCAAGATGATCTTCATCACCTAAGATGTCAGAAAGTACAGCAAAACGCTCACCTTCTTTTACTAGACCCATCGCAATACCTGCAACAGGTGCTTTTAATGGTACACCTGCATCCATAAGTGACAATGAAGCACCACATACAGAAGCCATAGATGAAGAACCATTCGATTCTGTAATATCAGATACGATACGAATTACGTATGGGAAACGTTCAATTGGAGGAAGAACCGCTTGTACACCACGACGAGCCAAACGACCATGACCAATTTCACGACGTTTCGGGCCAGTTTCACGACCAGTTTCACCTACAGAGTATGCAGGGAAATTATAGTGCAACATGAAGTTATCTGTTTTTGTACCAGATAATGTATCCACCATAAGTGCATCACGTGTATTACCAAGCGTTGTTGTCACAATTGCTTGTGTTTCACCACGTGTAAATAGTGCTGAACCATGTGCACGATCAAGTACACCTGCTTGTACATCTAATGCACGTACAGTTTTCGTATCACGACCATCAATACGTGGCTTACCTGACAAGATATTGTCACGTACTGTACGGTACTTTAAATCTTCAAATAAGAAGTTAACTTCATCAGCAATTTTACCGCCTTCGTCTTCTTCAGGTACGAACTGAGCAACAGCTTCTTCATATAAAGCACCAAGTGCCGCATAACGGTCTTGTTTTACAGCAATGGTATATGCTTCTGAAATTTTTGCTTCAAACGCTTCTTTTAACTTTGCACGAAGTGTTTCATCATTCGTTGGTGCAGCCCATTCAGATTTTGTTGTACCTACGGCAGCTGCAAACTCGTTAATTGCTTGAATCGCAATTTGCATTTCATCATGGCCATAAAGTACTGCACCAAGCATTTGGTCTTCTGAAAGCTCTTTCGCTTCAGATTCAACCATTAATACAGCAGACTCAGTACCAGCAACAACAAGGTCTAAATCTGATTGAGCCATTTGCTCAAAGTTAGGGTTTAGAATGTATTCACCATTAACTAAACCAACACGCGCACCAGCAATTGGACCACGGAATGGTGTATCTGCAATTGCAAGCGCTGCAGATGTACCAATCATTGCTGCAATATCAGCTTCCATTGTCTTGTCAGAAGAAACAACTGTTGCTGTTACCTGTACTTCGTTGTAGTAACCTTCTGGAAACAATGGACGAATTGGACGGTCAATTAGACGAGATGTTAAGGTTTCTGCTTCTGAAGCACGACCTTCACGCTTACCATAGCCACCTGGAATACGACCAGCGGCATATTGTTTTTCTTGGTAATTTACAGTTAAAGGGAAAAAGTCTGTCCCTGCTTTTGCAGTTGGCTGTGCAACAACAGCAACCAATACTGAAACTCCACCCATTGTCACTAAAACAGAGTTTGCTTGACGTGCAATACGACCAGTTTCTAAAACAACTTGGTATTGTCCATATTGAAATTCTTTACGCGTAATATTAAACATCGACATATATTTTTATTTCCTGATTTTATTCTAGTGGAGACCCCTAAGGTTTGGCATTTACACTACTTTCTTATTTTGTAACTATAAATGACAAAGCTTAGAAGCCGACCTCACTAGAGTTTAAACACAAAGAAGGAGCGAACATTCGCCCCTTCCTTCCACTTAGAAAACTAAGTGTTGCTTCCCAGTCACGAAGTTAGTTTCAACCTTCGGTATTCCGAAAAAACATTTTATCATCGAATTAACGACGTAGACCCAACGCACCAATTAATGCAACATAACGACCGTGGTCTTTACCATTTAAGTAGTCTAGTAACTTACGGCGTTGGTTAACCATACGGATTAGACCACGACGGCTGTGGTGATCTTGTTTGTGTGCTTTAAAGTGGCTTTGTAAATCGTTGATTTGAGCGCTTAATAAAGCAACTTGTACTTCTGGTGAACCAGTGTCATTTTCTGCACGAGCAAATTTAGCAACGATTTCTGCGCGATCTTGTGTAGTTAAAGCCATTCGATTTCTCCGAGATGCTTAAAAATTTAAAAACTGATATAAAACAATTTTAGTAACTAAAACTGTCTGCCGTGCATCACTACAGCAAGGACTTATTTTAAGTGAAAAAGACTAGAATTGCAAAATGCTTTCTGCACTTAGTCCTTTAAAAGCTCAAATAGCTTCATACCATCGTAATCATTTGTATAAATTAAGCATATGGATAAATCATATTAAGACTCAAAACAATAAAATTATAACTTAGACAGTAAATATTATAATTTTGATACAAGTAAGCGTTGATTTTTTTAAACAGAATTCATTTCAGTGTTCAAAAAGATGAATAAATTTAGTCATCATACGATTAACCATACTTTATCAACATTACATTTTAATAATCCAAATAATAGTAGGCCCAAGTTTCCTTGGGCCTATAATATGCGCTGTGTTGCTTAGGTTATTGTTCTATCGTATTGTTTTTATCAGAAATCCTTATCTTTGTTACTTTACAACGTCCTTATATCTCCTATATTGACACATATTTTGTTAGATCATAGTGGTTTTTTCTTCACATGTTGTACGCAATTACTTACAGGCAGAATGTTCTGTATATAAAAAAGCCCTGCAGTCTCTCCCAAAACTACAAGGCCTAATGTTATGCCTACTTATTCTACTGCTTACAGATCATTGTAAGTTCGCTGTCATTCAACTTTTATTTTTATTATGCGATTTCTTGCTTAATTTTCCTGACTAAGCTTATTTAACGTTCTCATCATCTCAAAAATAAAAGTTAAGCTCTATGGGTTAATTTCTGCATTTTACGTAAGTAATAACTTACAAAATATAATCATCTCACAATACATCAGAAGTTCTAATAAAGTTGTTTATTTTCGAATATAACCCACTTTGACGTACTGTTTTTACTGCTAATGCTGTTGTCAGCGATTCAGGGTTAACAAATAAACTAACAACGCGCTTCGCTCGTGTAATTGCTGTATATAGCAATTCTCTACTCAACAGCCTTTGGGAACTTTCTTCAAGAACAACAGCAACATGCTTAAACTCTGAGCCTTGTGATTTATGAATTGTCATTGCAAAAGCTGTTTGAATTGTTTTAGGTAATCGTGTTGCAACCACCCATTTATTTAAACTGGGAAAAAACACTTCATATTGTTTATGATCTTGTCGATGTCTAAAGCAAATCCCTATATCGCCATTTGAAACACCCAGCTGATAGTCATTTTCTATTACCATGATTGGTCTTCCAACATACCAATCGGTTTCACGCGTTGAATAGCCCAAAACTTCTTGTTTAAACTGCTGTTCGACATATTGATTCATTCGATTTACACCAAATACACCAACATTCATTGCAGTTAAAATACGGTAGTCGTTAAAGGAGTCTATGGCTTTTTGCCTTAATGATGCCAAGTCACTCTCATCTTCACCTTCCACTGAGTCATATGCTTTAACGGCTTTTATATAATCTGTATAACCTAAACAGAGCTGATCTAAAGTTTTCTCAAGTTCATTTTCTGTTATTTTTTTAGGTAAATAAGTCAGTTGAAGATGATCTTCTATAAGAGTATCTAAATCGATATATTCAATATGAGAAGCACGCACAACCTCATCATTAAAGTTTTTTAAAAGTTGCTCATGATCAAATACTGTATTAGACGTACTCACTTGCTGAATAAATTTTGCCATTTTTCCAATTTGTGCATCATCATTAAAGCGACGGCTATGTACAAGATGAGTGCGGTAAGCCTGTAATGCTTCTATTTGCTGTAAATCTGCTAAAACTGAGCCAACACCAACAGAAGCAAGCTGATTTGCATCACCTAACAAAATAAGTCTTGCTCCATCTGCAACTGCTTCAAAAAGTACAGTTGCAAGACTTAAATCAAGCATAGAAGCTTCATCGACAACAATGACATCAAAAGGTAGTGGTTGCTTGAGATTAAACTTTGCAATGCCTCTATTTCCCATTGCAAGTAGACGATGTAATGTTACAGGTTGAACCATTTGTAATGCGGGTGTAACGAGTCCCTTATCATTGAGTAACTTATCTTGAAATGCACCTTGCAATGCCTCTTGCATTCGCTGTGCTGCTTTCCCTGTGGGTGCTGCCATTGCAATGCGTAAGTTGGGTGTCTCTTTATTTAACACAGCAATAATACGTGCAAGCGTATAAGTCTTTCCTGTCCCAGGTCCACCTGTAATTATGCCCAGATGATGCTGTGCAACCATTTTTAATGCGAGCTTTTGATATTTATCAACAAGTAAATCTTCATAAGCACTTATATCTAAACTTATTAAAGGTTGCTCAATCAATCTTTTTACTTGCCTTGCCAGTCGTTGCTCTAGCGCATAATATCTATACAAGTAAACCCATTTACCATCATAAATAAAAGGACAGGTATAGCTTTTCTCTTCGAAAGCCACTAGACTACGCAACCTCTCGACAGTTGCTCGGTCTATAGATAAGCAACTATTCCCCTGAGCATTAGACAGCAAAATGTTTTGTATAACCTCTTGCGTGTTCTCTTTTTCATTGTTTGCAGTAAAATCGAGTGTATTGGTCAAATACTCAGACCATAAAATCATCCACTCATCGTATTTTTCCAACTTATCCAACTGCTTACTCACAGAGTTATCCTCAAACTTATTCACACAGATATCAACAGAGTTATACTCACGATTATCCACAATTTAACATTTTGTTTTTTAAGATTTTATATTTAATCTAAGCCAATTTCTGCATAGCATAGTAACCCAACATCGCATCTAAGCGTTGAATAAACTCTGTACTTGGTTGCCAATGACATACACCCATATTTTTTTGCCCTGTCATGCCACGCAAATACAAATATGTTGCCCCGCCTAAATGTTGTTCTATATCATACCCATGTAAACGCTCTTTTAAATAACGATGCAACGCCACAAGATATAAACTTGCCTGTAACCAATAACTACTTTGCGACATATTTTTAGCAATTTCATTTTGCGTATAGCTCTGAACTGTTTCACCTAAAAAGTTACTTTTATAATCTGCAATGTAATATTTACCTTCAGACTGATATACCAAATCAATTGATCCATTTAAGAAACGCGAAGACTCTGCACTATTCAGCGTAGGAACAAATATATCGTACTCTTGAAAAAGCTGATGGATACGCTGACTCGCAAATACCTGATCTGACAGTGCTAAATAGAAAGGAAATTCTGATAAGTATGCATTCGGCTTAAGTTGCCCAAGCATAAATCCACTTCCAAATGGTGTAGACAAAATATCGTTTAACCAAGATTTCACATCTGCAATTAAACGCTCCTCATAATCCTGTTCATGAATACCAGCATCAAATAATACTTGGTACTTTTCAAAAACTTGTTTCTTGAGTGTGCTGTAGTCATTTTTAAAACGGCGATAAATTTCTAAGTCCCATGAGCTTTGGTCTTGAAAATCGAGATGTTCAAAAATCTCATGTAAAAAATTACCTGCATGTGTTCCCATTGGGAAGTTTCGTGCAATCCATGATATTTTTTCCGCATCATTTGAGCTTACGTCATCTATATCATTAATAGATTCGACGACTAAAACCTCATCATCTGCTGCAGCTTCATTACTTGTATATGTAGCTAAAACATCTAAAGCTTGTTGCTTGGTTAAATGCTGTGCCAATGCAGAAAAACTGGTTTTCAATCTTGGATATAGCTTCAGTTGAGGCTGTGGTATTGCAGATAACTCAACAACCTCTTCACGAGCTTCTTTATAGGGTAAAGGTTTACTTGTGAGTAGTGGCTCATCTGTTGCCGAAATATGGTTAAACAGCGTAGGTTGCACTCTCCAAAAATTAACCCCGCTTGTTGTTTCAGTTTTTCCTTTCTTATTTAACACTACATAAATACGATGACTTGCACGCGTAAGCGCTACATACCACAAACGGTTTTGCTCTGATTGCTCACGTGAATGATGCTGCTCCATCTCAATTTCACTCAAAGCTGTTTTATCATCTATCGCGATTACACGTCGATTCTCTGACTGTTGTGTCGTTTCATTAAACTCCTCAATCATAGAAAAATTTAATGCGCTGTTGTTGTTATTAGAAGATCCATTAGCATTAAGTAGAAAAACAATTTTGAACTCTAGACCTTTCGATTGATGAATCGTCATCAACTGTATGCCTGCATTATTAGATAAACTGCGTTCTAGTTCCCACTCTCTATCACTCGGCGAAGTTACTTGTTTTAAGTACCAATTAAATAGGTTTTTAGGCCCTTGATACTTGCCACTATGCTGACTTAGCAAGTCTGATAAGTGTCTTAAATTGACAACACTTCTTTCATTATCTCGACTCTCAAATCGAACTAAATTACGCCATACATCAAAATACCGTAAACAATACTGCCAAGCTGCTAAAAAGTGGCGTTCAAACCAAATTTCACGGATTTCACCAAATACCGAGATGAACTGCCCTAGACCATCTGTTTGACATTCAAATTCATTTAATTTTTTGAGTGTGTAGCCTAACATTCGGCTAAGTAAAGCACGTTTTACTTTTTTTTCATCATAAGGGTTCATAATTGCTGTGAGTACTGCTGCAACATCTTGTGCAAGTAAGCCATCAAAGACGCTTCTTTTAGATGGTCGGTTTACTCGTATACCTAAACGTTCTAGCTCAAACTGTACTTTGTCTAAGCCATCATGATTTTTAGACAGTACAGCAATATCTTTTGCAATGATCGGAGTATTTAAATGATCGTGTGATAGATACAATTTCCCTTGTTGTCCCTGCTGCAACAGTGTAGATATTTTCCATGCAACTTGAATTTCGGGCTGAACCTCGCCTTCCATATGTAACCAACGTAATGGTTTTGGATTTTCTTTATTTTCATCAATTAATGATGGATGTGGTCGTGTACCTGCTTCTACAGGCTCATAAACTACTTGTTCACCAAAGTTAGGCTGTTGCATAAATAGCGCATCTACGGCTTCAACCAATGGCTTAATGGTTCTATGATTGTACTTTAAACGATAAAAATTACCTTTCTTAGCAAGCACATCATTATAAGCACGAATAAAGGTAAGCATATCTCCACCACGAAACCCGTAAATGGCTTGCTTACGATCACCCACCATAATCATGCAGCCTTTTTCATATCTCTTAGGTGCACGCCAAATACTTGCAAGCATGTTATCTTGCTCTTGGTTGGTATCTTGAAATTCATCAACTAAAATAAGTGGATAGCTGGTCTGTACGAATGCTGCAAAGTGTTCACCCTGTTCTCCCTGTAGTGCTTCAGACAAGGTTTTTATTTGCTGTGCAAACGTGGTTTCGCCCTGTTGTTGGAGCAGTGCAGGTAAACGTAATTTTACCTGTTCACATAGATGATATTTCAGATAGCCTTCTGTTTGTCCAAGCGTACTTTCCATATGCTGTGTATGTATTAATACATCCACTAGTTTTTGCAATGCCTCATCGTTATAGAAGCATATCGCATCTTGCTCAGTACATTTCTTAGTAAAAATTTTACCGTCTTGAATGTTTTTGACAAACTTTTCAAGTGTTGTACGTGCATCTGTAAATTCTTTTAAAAAGAATGATCGACCATCTTCTTTTAAAATTCGCTCTATAGCCTCAGGAATAGTTTTCTCAAATAAAACGGTAAAACTGTCTTTAGTAAATATTTTTTTATTAACTGCTGGAAAATAATCGCCATCTGCCAAATAGTAAGATGCCAAATGCGCCAAGCTTAAATTTCGTAGTTTTTCTCGTAATTTTAAAAATTGATCTATTTCTATTTTTGGAGGCTGTACAGGCTTAAAATATGCGCTGGTAAAATTTAGTGCCTCTTCCACAATTTTTATATATTGATGAGTTGGCTTTAGGCGACCAGTCATATAAAACCAATCTACCTGTTGTTGTGACTGTTGTTGCAACCATTCACGCAGCACATCATGTATTAGTTGCTCAGTATACTGCTTTGACTGATCCGTAATATCAACTCGTTCAATTTTACCACTTTCAAATGCAAACTCTCGTAGTAACTTCTGACTAAAGCTATCCAGCGTACCCACAAATAGTTCATCAAGCTGTTCTAAAACCAATTGTAAGCGACTACATGCGTAAGTCACTTGTGTATAAAATTTTTCTAATAAAACAATTTTTAATGGGTCTGCACTCTCTGCTTTAAGTTGTTTTAAGTGCTCGATATTTGCTTGATCATCAAATCCTTGTCGTTCCTTAAAGAATTGATGTATTTCTATCAAGCGCAGACGAATACGTTGTTTCAACTCAGCGGCAGCTGCACGCGTAAATGTAGTTGCAACAACATGTTTAGGCAAATGCTTTTCTAGTAAAATACGCACAAGTAAACTAGACAGCGTAAAAGTTTTTCCTGAGCCTGCCGAAGCTTCTATCCAATGCAGCCCTTGAAATTGAATATCTTGAATCGGTTGAAAAGATACTTCTCGTACAGTTGGTTTCACAATATTTTCCTTTTCAACTTCAACTATTCATCAACATTCAAATGCTCATAAATTGGTGCATATAAACAATATGCCCATTCACGACAGTGACTTTCTAATAAAATACTCGCATCTTGTTCCTGCAAAATAAACTGCCAGTCTTGATGATACTTCGATGCTTTATCCTCACTTGCAGAGAATGCATCACTGTATTTTTGTGGGTCATTCCAATGTTTAAATAGTGATTGCCAAGTTTTTTCATCTAAACTATTTTCTTCTGTCCACTCAGGCTGTTTATTCTTTTCACTTGGTTTAAGTAATAATGCAGCAGGTAAAACAACTGGTGTCGTAATTGCCTGTTGCCATAGCTTCCACCAATGTTCCAAAAAGATATTTGCCTGTGCTGAACTCACTCCTTCATACGTAATGGTCTGGTCACTAAATACAACAATATAACGATAGTCCTTGCCTTGCTCATCAAGGTTTAAATACTGCAACCACAATAAATACTGAAGCCATGCTTTTGTACGTCGTTCAGCACGTGCGCTTGAAATCTGTAGCTCAACCCATTGCATTTCATTGGTTTGCTTTGGCACAGTAATACGTAAGTATAAATTTTCTGCAATACATAAGGTTTGTTGTGTCGTTTTTGTGGGTTCATCTGCATATGTATGTAAACGTTCTAATAATGTTAGATACTCTTGTTGCGACTGTTCCCATGCACTCTGCTGTACTTTACCCACAGGCAACTGATCCAACAATATTTTCATATTTTCGACAGGCACATTTTGTGATTGTAAAAAACGCCTTACTTCATATTTTGCTAAACCATCCAATACTAAAGGCTCTTCATCATTATTTTCTTCAATATTTTTTATATTTTCGACACCAAGCGTTTTTAAATAAAGCTGTGCGGGGAACGTAACATCATTCACCCATTGGTTGCTGTCTAATACCAATACATCAGATGTATCTATTTCATAACTCTGATCAATCCAAGGCTGTCTTTTACCTGAATGATGCTGTAACTGCTGCGCAACTGCAAACCATTGATCTTGATAATGTATCGCACCTGAATTGATAAAGTTAATTGCATCAAAAGGTTGTAATGCATGAATGTGATATATAGATTCAAGCTGTATTGGTACATTCATTTCTTTGAGATATTTCGATTTTTCTTCTGCAATTTCTGTATTTATCTTTTCTTGAGTAATCAATGCCAAATGATCCATAAACTCTTGCAACACACTTGAGGGTTGCATCAGCTCACCACTTTTTTCATCAAAACCATTATAAAACAACCAAAAATTCTCTTTGGCCAATAATAATGTATCTAAAAAAGCGCCTTGATCATCCTCTAAACGTGAGCGATCACCTAGAATTGGACGTAAAACTTGCATCAAATCAAAAGGTATATGACGATCTCGACTTGGAAACACGCCACTGTCTAAACCAATAACCACCATTAATTTATAAGAAATTGGACGAATTTGCCCAATTTCACTAAATGTAATATGTCCACTCGGTTCAGCATTTTCTAACTGACTTTCTAAACCTTGCTCAATCTCTGAAATTACATATGTAAGTGGTAAAGTAAGGTCATCTAGCTGTCCTATTTTTTCTTGTGAATTGCGCTTTTCATAAGTTACAGAAAGCGTCAACATACGAATATGTTTATGAATGAGTTCCGTCACCGTACGCAAAATATCTTCGCCCTGTTGCTGAAACTGCGCAACTTCTTCTGCAAGTACGGTCAGCCAATACTCAACACTATAAGGCTCACCCTGCTCATGACAAATGAGCCAATCACGACGATGATTTAAATCATTATAAATTTGAATTAAATGACCAATCAGTGAAAAATCTTCAGGTTGTACTTCAGCATAGCTTAGCGTATCTAAAACCAATGTATGTTCAGGTACTGCAACTCCCATCACTAAACGGTCTAAAGCAAATTTAAAACTAAAACGATAGTCCTGATCTTCTTCAAGTAAAAAGCGTTTTAAATGTGCTTCATCTAAACCACGCTTAAACCCTGCATTTTCAAGGAGTGTGAGCATACGTGTCACTTGCTCATGGTCTAAACCATAATAGCGCTGTGTAGGCAATAAACTTAACCAATCGGCAAATTCACTATACTTAAAACGCCCTTGTGGCAACTGAATTCGCCCAATCACTGCCAACCATGCATTGGTTAAATCAAACTGTGGTACACCTACAATTTTAATCGGTAAATAACTTTCCTGACGTTGTCCTTGTTGCCGTGGTGGTGGCGCAAACACACTACGAATCATGGGCTCAAGCGTACTCAAATCAGGCGCAACCACTAAAATATCATCTAAACGGCGTGGTGCTTCTTTTGTTCCTTGTGACAACCAATATGTAAGCTGATCTTTTAAAACTTCAAGCTGCCTTAAATTAGAATGACAGACATGTACTTGTATAGATTGATCTTCTAAAGCAAGCGGATAAGCATGTGCTTCAGGCTCCATGAGAAATAAAATATCGGACTGTACTTTACCCAATAAAGTATTTTGATAGTCATCAAAAAACAAATCTTCCCATATCCCCTCTTCACCCGAGGATAAGCCTGCCAACAAGGAAAAATGGTCACGTGCTTGTTTACCAAACCGAGTAAGCAATGGATGCCTCGACTCTCTTGCCTCTGCATTAAAGGTCACATTAAAAGTTTGAATAAATGCTTCAATTTCTGTATCTGTAAGTTTTTTTCCTTGACGCTCAGTTTTATCTCTAAAACGCTGTACAGCCTGCGCATCATAGGTTTTTTTCCAATTTGGATCGACACTGTCTGCCCAATATTCTTGCGATGGATTGTAATGATAAATCGTGACATCAATATACTGCCCCAAACGGCGCAAAAACTGTAATTGATTCGGGGGCAAATCTAAGAGCGTAAAAATTGTGACTTGTCGAGGTAACTGTTTTAATGCAGTAGTCTTGGTTGCCTCTAAAATTTGCCAAAACTGCGTATCAATGGCTTTGATTTTGAGAAAGTCTTCATGAAAAACTTCATGCCATAACCAACGTTGCCATGCCTCTAATGACTCAGCTTGCTCTAAATTATATAAAGAAATATTTTTTGACTGCGGTGAAATTAGAGATTCCACATCAATAGGTTTATCTTGCCCCCAAGCATCGAGCCAATTTTGCTTACAAGTACACTTACCTTGGGCATGTCCTTCAAAACAATAACCACGGTATAACATGTAATGGCCAAATAGACGAGAAACCTGCTCAGAAACCCAATACAGCATGCTTTGCTTTTTTATTTGGCGTTGTAATGGGTCTGTTAAATGAGCAGCACTGTCAAAAATACGTGCAATAATATCGAATAACGCATGTTGCTCCGAGATCTCCATTTGCGCAGATGCAATAAAAGGACGCAGTGCTTCATAAATACGCCACTTCATGACCAGTCGAGGAATATTTGCCTGACGAACTTGGTCTTTATCAGTCATCACTTGTTGGTAAACATACCACTGAAAAGTTTGAATACGCTGATGATAAATTTGATTGGCACTAATCCCTTGTTGCTCGGCAATATATTGTTTTAACCATTGTTCAATGGCCTGATTCGGCACAATAAAATGCTGTGTTTCCAATACCTGAAATGGATCATTCGTGACTTTCGACTGTTGCTTTAGTAGCATCTGTGCCAATACTTCAAGCTGTTGACTTTGAAATACATGAATCCCCATTTCTTATATTGCTCCTTTTCTAGAGGATGCATATTACATCACTCTATTTATCTAAAGTAGTGAAGTAAATTTACGTATTAATTACTTTTTTTATCTACCTAAACACTTGCGAAGATTACCGTATTAAATGTAACCTTATTTTATCAAGCCAAATTTATATAAATATTAAGCTTATTGTCACTTTTATCGGCAACAAAAATTTTAAAGGTATCATGATATGAATATTGACAATGTACCCGAATATATTGATCCACATTTAGATTTAGAACAAGCCAAGCGTGAATGCCTAGAGCTGATAAAAAAACGTGCGTACATTTCAGCAGGTGCTGCAATTGTCCCTATTCCATTTTTTGATGTTGTCATTGATGTTGGCTTACTTACATCGCTTATTCCCGAAATGAACCAACGCTTTGGACTTTCAAAAGAATACGTAAGTGTTTTCAACCCCAAAACCAAAGAAGTAAAATGGGATGAACTCCGCAAACGTGGCGTTGAATTTACAGGCTTAATGGTAGCGCGCACAGGTGTTAAAAAATCAATTAATGGTTTTATTAGTCGTATGCTCACCAAACAAGTTACTAAGTTTATTCCACTTGGTGGTCAAATTGTTTCGGCAAGTTTAGGCTATATTGTGTTCAAAAAAATTGCTGAAACACATATTGAAGATAGCTACAAACTTGCTAAAAGTGTTCAAGAAAAATCTCAACCTAGAACTGTAAGTGCTTAAGCCTTATGAGGGCGGATATCCCGCCTTCATTTGCTGAATAATTGCCTCTAGAACTTGTAACCGTGCATGTCGCTTATTGTCAGTGGCAATAATATGCCATGGTGCAAAAACAGTATCTGTATTGGCAAACATATCTGAAGCAGCCTGCAAATAATTATCCCACTTTTTCCGATTTCTCCAATCTTCTTCTGTAATCTTAAAACGTTTATGTGGTGTTTCTTCTCGTGCTTTAAATCGTCTTTCTTGTTCGTCTTTATCTATAGATAACCAAAACTTAATCACTACTGTATTGGTACTCACTAAATCCTGCTCAAAACGATTAATCTCACTATAAGCACGTTGCCATGCTGCATCATCTGCTAATTTTTCCACACGTTCGACGAGCACTCGACCATACCAAGAACGATCAAAAATTGTAATTTTTTCCTGATTGGTCTTCATCCAAAAGCGCCATAAATAGGGATGTCTTAACTCATATTCTTCTGGTGCAGAAATGGCATGAATATCATACTCACGTGGATCAAGCTTCTTCACAATTCTTTTAATTGCACCGCCCTTACCTGCTGCATCCATACCTTCAAACATAATAACAATACGGCGTTGATCTTCACGCAATAAATGCGCTACTTGCTTGGTCAATTTTTTTAATTGCTGTTTATAAGATGAGTGATCAATTTTTTGTTCTGGAATATGAATGAGTTTTTCATGAATACTAGACTGTTTCCAAATGGCTGTATGACTTACAGATGGCAAAGTATCTTGTTTTAAATGCTTTAAGATATTAAGTGCAAATTTGGTATTCCGTGATTTATGATCATCTTCATCTATAATAATCCAATCTTGAGTAAAGCGTTGGCGTAACCGCTGTACATTTTCATACTGCTTTTTCTTATGCCAATCGACACCATGTAAACGGTGAAGTTGCTGTTCTGACAAGTCGATATCTTGAAGCCTTTTTTGCAAATGAGACCAAGATGTATCAAACCAAAATTTGACTACATCTACAGCATTATTTTTTAAATCATTCTCAAATTCCTGCATCCTTTGTACATAGCCATTAAATGTACTCTCATCAAAAGGATGATTAATGTGCATTGCTGTTGTAAGTAAGTCACTATACCAATTTCCAAAAAGCACAACAATTTGCCCTTCTCTCGGAATAGCAGAAACATATGGCTGCCAAAAAGGTTGCTCATTATTGAGTAACTGTGGTGTATCCGCCTTAACCCTTAAATAACGTGGGTCTATCCATTCTCGTAATTGTTTTACTGCCTCACCTTTTCCAGCAAGCTCTATACCACTCACCAAAATTAGCAAACTTTTGCCAGTTTTTGTACCACGTGCTTTTTTAAAAGCATACTGTGCTTCAATGAGTGCAAGTGATAACTCATCTTCATGTATGCTGTTGTGATTCATGCCAGATTTCCCATTATTTTTCTTTTCAATCATGATCAATTTATACCGTATTTTTACGCAATAAATATATTATTTTTAGGAAAGGCAATTTATGATGAATATGTTTTCTTTTGTTGTTTTATATTCATATGTCAAAACTTGCTGTACTTGACGATCTCGTATCACGGTATCAACAACTTAAATACCATAATAATCCTGCACTAAAAAAACGTTTACATGATGTACAACAGTGGCAGAAACACAGACTATGTAAAGCACACCAACATTTTTTTGCACAAAAGAATCATGAGCTGATGGGGCACTATTTTGTGCAACGTTTATATGGCGGCCCTGACTTTGATCTCATTGCAGAACAAGTTTCTCGCCTCATTCAACATGCACATAAAATTGAACGACTCATTCCAAGTACAGCCATTGAAACAGGTACACATGGTATTGAGCTTTCCATTTTAGCTGTACAACTCGATGAAGAAGTTGCCGAAGCATTACTTAAACAATATGATCTAAATACACCTCTAAATAATGCAATGATGCAACAGTGTTATATTCAAGTAGAACAAGAAAAGGAACGGCTCAAACAGCTTGAAATGACCGATAAACTTGGCTGTTATTTAGACCGTCATTTACGCTCTTTCATGCTTCAAACAGTATTTAAAATGGGAAAACCACTTGCATATAAACATAAATTAGACACACTTTATGGTTTCATGCATGAAGGATTTGTGGCATTAAAACCATTAAAATCTGCCGCAACTTTTGTAAAAACGTTTACGAATAAAGAACGACTAGTGATTGAAAAATTACATACGGGGCATCCTTCACCATTTGCTTAGCTCAGCAATAAGATAAAATGCCACAACAACAGATTTTTTCTGTATATTATTGACCTATCTATACATTACAGTAAATACAAACAAAGATTCCTTGTTTAGTAATGTTGTTTTTTAACTATTCTGCGTGATCAGGAGAAACTCCATGTCGAATGAAAACCAAACGCCTACAACAACACCAAATACGGCTACTCAGTCAGACAAAGTGAGTCCATTTTTATCTTCTCCTTTACCTGAAGGTACACCTCAGGGTCAGCAGACCTCATCACAAACATTAAACAATAATAAATACACGCTTCCAAAAGGTGCAAATAAAAACGAACAAGTGGGTGAAACCACACACTTTGGTTTTGAAACAGTACGTACCGAAGAAAAAGAGCAAAAAGTTGCTCATGTATTCCATTCTGTTGCAAAAAAATATGACCTTATGAATGACCTTATGTCATTTGGTATTCATCGCTTATGGAAACGCTTTGCAATTCAGATGTCAGGTGTGCGCCGTGGTCAGCACGTACTTGATATTGCAGGTGGTACAGGTGACCTTGCTAAAGTGTTCAGTCGTGAAGTTGGTTCAGAAGGTCATGTTGTATTGTCAGATATTAATGAGTCAATGCTCAATGTTGGTCGCGATCGTCTTATCGATGCAGGTTGTACCAATGTCGACTTTGTTTTAGCAAATGCTGAATCTTTAGAACCATTTGAAGACAATAGTTTTGACCTTGTTACAATTAGCTTTGGTTTACGTAATGTTACCAATAAAGAGGCTGCGCTTGAGTCCATGCTACGTGTACTTAAACCAGGTGGTCGCTTACTTATTCTTGAGTTTTCAAAGCCAATCTTTGAACCATTTTCAAAACTCTACGATGCTTACTCATTTACAGCATTGCCTTTAATGGGCAAGATCATTGCAAATGATTCAGAAAGCTATAAATATTTGGCAGAGTCAATTCGTATGCACCCTGACCAAAAAACGCTGAAAGGCATGATGGAAAATGCAGGCTTCCAAAACTGTGACTACCATAACCTTACAGCAGGTATTGTTGCTGTACATCGTGGCTTCAAACTTTAAAACATAAGGATATTCCTCATGTGGTCAGTACTGGCGCTCAGCGTTGCAGAAAAAATGGTTAACCGTATGGTTGACCTTGATTCACTTACACGTGTCCAATTGAATGCGTTAGAAGGTCAATGCCTACGCGTCATTATTGACTCGCCTCAACTCTCTGTCGACGTTCTATTCGATGCTGAAAAAATTCGGCTCGAACCAACCGTTACAGGTCATACCTCAGTAGCTTCTATTTTTAAGCAACGACCTTTTAACCAAAAAGAGCATGTGGTTGATGCAACTACAACGCTACATGTCGAGAACATTGTTGCCTTAGCAAAACTACTATTAAATAAAGAGGTGGGTAATATTCCTGTACAAGGCGATTACCATTTACTGCAAAATATTCAGAACATCTTACAACACATACAACCTGATATTGCTGCACAGCTTTCACCATGGATAGGTGCAAATCTTTCTAGTGCTATTGGTCAAGTACATGTTGTACCGAAATATATTCAACGTTCAATTCAAAGTCAGATGTTCTTTTTAGAAGACACCATTAAAGAAGACAGTAAGTTATTTGCTGCTAGATGGGAAATGGATGATCTCAACAAAAGTACTCGACAACTACAACAAAATATTGATCGCCTCGATGCAAAAATTAAATTGCTTAAAGAAAAACTTACTTTAAATCATTCGGGTGATTAAATTATGATTCCGCATATTTCACGTTTACTCGAAGTATGGCGTATTGCAGCGCATTATCGACTAGATACTTTAATCTCTGCGGAAGATATTCCACCTAAAGCACATCCATTGCTTAAACTCATTCGCATACACCCTGCAGCATGGTCAAGTAAGCATATAAACAACCCCCTTAAACTCAAAGAAGCCCTTGAAGATATGGGGCCACTCGCCATAAAAATGGGGCAACTGCTTTCTACCCGACGTGATTTAATTCCACCTGAAATTTTACAGCAGTTGGTCATGCTACAAGACCAAGTTAAGCCCTTCCCTATACAAGTTGCAAAAGAGCGCATTCAGGCTTCATTTAAAGCAGATTTAAATACTTTATTTAAACGTTTTGATGACCAACCTCTAGCTGCTGCATCTATTGCTCAAGTGCATACTGCTGCCCTACATGATGACCGTGAAGTCGTTGTAAAAGTAACACGCCCTGATATTCACCCCCAACTCATTCAAGATTTTGAAGTCTTAACATGGTTCGGGCAACATTTAGAAAACCGACTCGAAGCTGCACGTGCAGTACATTTACTTGAAATTATTCAAGAATACCGTCAAACCATACTCAATGAACTCGACCTATCATTAGAAGCCAGTAATACTCGTCGTATGCGCCAGTGCTTTATAGGCTCAAGTATGATGTATGTGCCTGAAGTCTATATGGATAGCACCGATGCTATGGTTGCCGAGCGCATTACAGGTGTGCCTATTTCAGATACAGAAACCTTTGACAGTTTGGGAATAGATCGTGCAGATTTGGCTGAAAAAGGACTCACTGTCTTTTTTACACAAGTTTTTCGAGATAACTTTTTTCATGCAGATATGCATCCGGGCAATGTTTTCGTAGAAACCATTAACCCTAAAAATCCAAGATACATTGCACTTGACTGTGCAATTATGGGTGAGCTTTCCAAAAAAGACCAAATGACTGTGGCGCGCATGCTCCTTGCAGTCATGAATGGCAACTTTACACAATTGATTCAAGTCGTGCATCAAGCAGGTTGGATTCCACCCGATACCAACCAAGATGCTCTTGCACGTGAAATGCGTAGAACTATTGCACCAATGATTTCACAGCCAATGCATGAACTCGACTTTGCAGGTATCTTACTGCAAATTATGGATATTGCACGGCGTTTTAGATTAGAAATTCCACCTCAACTCATGTTGTTGTTAAAAACACTGGTACATATCGAAGGCTTAGGCACAGATCTTTACCCTGAGTTAGATATTTGGAAATTGGCAAAACCTATTTTAACCAAATGGGTCAAAGCCAATATGGATCCTATTTATAATATTAAGCAATTTGGTAAACAGATCCCCGATCTTTTACTCGGTGCACAAGATTTACCAAGTCTAATTGTCAATAGCCTCAATGGATTAAAAAATCAGTCTGCATGGCAAGATAAGCAATTACGAGAAATACAACAACTGCGATTACAGCTTGAGTATCAGCAAAAAAGAAACTGGATTTTTGGCAGCGTACTTTTAATTGTGCTCTCTATTGCAATTATCTCACCTTGGTTTATTTCTATACTCCTCATTATTATCAGTGCCTTACTTGTTATATGGCGTTTGGTTCGATAAGAAAAGCGTTTAGAAATCGTATAACTTCACGTACACTATTAATATATGTCTGCTATAGATCATATTTTCTTTTTTAGTTTTAATTTTGGTGATTTCCATGAATAACGTGCAATGGCTTGATGAGGTAAAATTTAACGAACAAGGCTTAATTCCTGCTATTGCACAGCATCATCAAACAGGTCGTGTACTCATGGTTGCATGGATGAATCGTACATCTCTTGCAATGACGGCAGAAAAAAATCAAGCGGTTTACTTCTCTCGTTCACGCCAAAAATTGTGGCATAAAGGTGAAACCTCAGGACACTTTCAAGTTGTCCATGAAATTCGCTTAGACTGCGATGCAGATGTCATTATTTTACAAGTAGAACAAAAAGGTGGCATTGCTTGCCATACAGGACGCGAGTCATGTTTTTATAGAAAGCTAACCAAAAATGGTTGGGAAATTGTAGATCATCAACTCAAAGACCCTAAAGATATTTATGCCAATGCCTCAGAGAAAAATGCACATACACTTGCGATGGAAAGTGCAACGACACAAGCAGAATCTGTCGAAATCCTAGATTATTTAGGTCAGATGATGGTTGAACGCCAAAAAGCGGATCCTGATAGCTCATATGTTGCCAAGCTTTATCATAAAGGTTTAAATAAAATTCTAGAAAAAGTGGGTGAAGAAAGCTTTGAAACCATTCTTGCCGCTAAAGATTTTGACTTAGAAAAGAACTTGAACAATAAAAATGACTTCATCTATGAAGTGGCAGACCTTTGGTTTCATAGTATTGTGATGTTGGGATACTTCAACTTAAACCCACAAGATATTCTAAATGAGCTTGCGCGACGCCAAGGTCTTTCAGGTTTAGTCGAAAAGGCAAACCGTACACATTAAGATGACCACAACTCCAAAGGCTACAGACGAACAAAGTACAGCCATTGAACATGCATTACTTGGTGAGTCATTAAAAGTGGTTGCTTATGCAGGTACAGGTAAAACCACGACTTTACAAATGATTAGCCATGCCATGCCTCAACGGCGTGGTATGTATTTGGCATTTAATAAAGCCATTGCAAGTGAAGCTCAAAAAAAGTTTGACCGACAAGTCGACAGCAGAACTTTTCACTCCTTGGCTTTTCGCAGTGTCCCTCGTTCAATTACCGATAAGTTACGGCTTCCTCGTCTAAGCCCTGCTTTTTTGGCCAAAGAATACCGCCTTGAACCAATTACGCTGAGACGCTTAATGGGTGGACGCTATGAAAAATATACCATTATGCCAAGTCGCTTGGCAGGTCTTGTCGTCAATGCTGTAGGTTATTTTTGTTCTACAAACTCACAGTACCCTGCTCCGCGTCATATTCAAGCACCCAGTTGGCTACATACAGACGACATTGATGCATTACAAAAACATTTATATCCGTTTTTAGAGCGACGTTGGCTTGAGTCAATTCATCCTGAACATCAAGCAGGTATCGGGCATGATATCTACTTAAAACTATGGGCACTCTCTAATCCCGTCATTCCTGCAGACTACGTATTATTTGATGAAGCACAAGATGCAGCCCCCCTCATGCTAGGTATTTTGCTCAAACAGCAACAAACCCAAGTCATTTATGTTGGCGATGCACATCAACAAATTTATGCATGGCGTGGCGCAGTCAATGCCATGCAAAAGCTTCCTTTACCTGCTTCACGACTCACCACATCCTTTCGTTTTGGTGAAGACATTGCACAAGTGGCAAATTTACTCCTTGGCGGACTTGGTGAAACCGTACCTTTATTGGGAAATCCAAATCAAATTTCCAAAGTGGTAAATAAGCCTCATACCAAACAGCGTGATGCCATTTTATGTCGTACCAATGCACGTGCAATGGAGCTATTGCTTGCAGGTTTAGTTAATAATGACAAAGTGACTTTACAAGCAGACCATGCACGTTTAGGGCGTTTTATTGATGCAGCAAGCATGCTTAAACAAGGAAAGCGCGTTACAGATGTACCTGAACTTGCATGGTTTAACTCATGGCATGATGTACATGAATACTGTGAAACACATGAAGGCAGTGATATAAAACCACTTGTACGATTGGTCGATGAACATGGTTCAGGCCCATTAAAAAAGGCACTTACTCAAATTACCCCCATTGATGAAGCAGACTATGTCATCTCTACTGCACATAAAGCCAAAGGCTTAGAATGGGATCGTGTTCATCTTGAAGATGACTACCAGTTTAAGCTAAACCAGCATGACTATAAAATTAGTGATGAGGAACTTCGTTTGCTTTACGTTGCATGCACACGTGCAAAATCAAGTTTAAATATCCATTATATTTATGATTTGATTCAACAGCTTAAAAATAAAAAACCAAGAAAATAAAAAAGGAGCTTTCGCTCCTTTTTTATTTAAACTTCATCTTAGTTACGGTCGATACTGTTTAGCTCTCTAAATGCTTGCTCTAAACGTGTCACCATAGATGTTTGACCTGCACGTAGCCATACACGAGGATCATAGAATTTTTTGTTTGGCTTGTCTGCACCTTCAGGGTTACCTAACTGTGCTTGTAAATATGCTTCATTCTTTTTATAGAATTGTAAAACACCATCCCATGTTGCCCACTGTGTATCTGTGTCAATGTTCATTTTAATGACACCATAGCTGATAGATTCTTTAATTTCTTCAGCAGAAGAACCTGAACCACCATGGAATACAAAATCAAGTGAGTTATGCTCAAGATTATGTTTTTTGCTTACATAGTCTTGTGAATCACGTAAAATTGTTGGTGTTAATTTCACATTACCTGGCTTGTACACGCCGTGTACATTACCAAATGAAGCAGCAATACTAAAGCGTGGACTAATTGCATTGAGTTTTTCATATGCATAGTCAACATCTTCAGGTTGTGTATACAGTGCTGAAGCATCCATATGGCTATTGTCTACACCATCTTCTTCACCACCTGTGCAACCCAATTCAATTTCTAACGTCATGCCAATTTTTGACATACGCTCTAAATATTTTGCACAAATTTCGATATTTTCTTCAAGTGACTCTTCAGACAGATCGATCATATGTGAAGAAAATAATGGCTTTCCTGTTTCTGCAAAGTGCTTTTCACCTGCATCTAATAAACCATCAATCCATGGCAATAGTTTTTTTGCACAGTGGTCTGTATGTAAAATAACAGGTACACCATAATGCTCTGCCAAAAGGTGTACATGATGCGCACCAGAAATTGCACCTAAAATTGCAGCACCATGTGGCTGTTCTGTTTTTAAGCCTTTACCAGCAATAAATGTTGCACCACCATTAGAAAACTGAATGATGATTGGACTTTTGACTTTTGCAGCAGCTTCAAGTGCAGCATTGATTGAATCCGTACCCACACAGTTTACCGCAGGAAGTGCAAATGCATTTTCTTTCGCTACAGCAAATACTTTTTGAACGTCATCGCCAGTTACAACACCAGGTTTTACAAAATCAAAAATTTTAGACATATTATGTTTTCCTATTTCATCAATCAGATGGATTCATTCGGATTACAAAAACAAAGTGAGTTATATTATTTAACCCACATCGTATGATGCCGTTTGGCAAATCGCATCAACCAAACCTTAGCACTACGAGATGACAATACTAATTATTCATCAATTGAGCATATAACCTCTTATCTGCTCATTGATTTTCGTAAAGTGATATCTTACTTTGAGCTGAGTAAAGGCATAGAAACAGAAATAAATAAAATAGTCACTTGAAAGTGTATATATAATAGGTCTCGTTCCAATCATCACATTATTTAAGTTCGTTGCTTACGCTGCGTACTTATTAATGTGTTTATTCTCGATACGAAAAAATATCCTATTTTATTCTTCAGCAATATCCTATTTGCCTAGGCTCCTCTACTACTAAGAATACAGCAAAACTAAATAGCAGCATCAAATCGTAACCAATTTAAGACCATATGAATGTCATATCGTCCCATTATTTTGTTTTCAACTACTCTACAAGTAAAGTGCTATTTATCATATACGACTTAAGACACAATTACGCTGTAAGCTTCATAATCACTTGCCAAATAAAGCAAAAATAAGATAACAGATTTATTGTTTTATACCTAAATTTTTTGTTTGAAGTTTCATTGGCTCATATCTATTTTGGCACATAATATGCAGACCTCTTATAAAACACATAAGAGATCCAAAAATGATAAATTGCCATACAAATAAAATAACTAAAAATACACCATGGTATCAACTTATTCTCGGCCTCATATGTATGGCTTCTATTTCTAGCCCACAGTATATTTGGACATTATTAACCAAACCATTTATGACTAAACTAGGGGTAAGTTTACCTGAGCTACAAGTCACATTCTCACTACTTATTATTCTGCAAACCTTTTTTTCTCCATTTCAAGGCAAACTGATTGACAAATTTGGCCCTAAAAGGCTCATTTTCATAGGTACTATTTTATCTGGTCTAAGTTGGATTTTTTCATCACAAATTGCTCATTTAACTGAGTTGTATTTAGTGTATGGCTGTATTGGTGGCTTAGGTACAGGTATCGTTTATGTTGGTATTGTTGGATTAATGGTCAAATGGTTTCCACAAAATCGTGGTTTTGCTGCTGGGGTCGTTGCAGCAGGTTATGGTATGGGTGCATTACTCACCACATTTCCTGTGAGTATTTCGCTTGCTCGATATGGTCTTGAACATACACTTATTCTATTTGGTGTCATTTTTTGCTGTGTAGGTGGTCTTGCAAGTCTAGGACTAAAAACACCTCCATACTATTTTGAAGAATTTAAACAACCATTATCAACTACAAATAGACACTATCAATTCACATCTAAAGAAATGTTAAGCCAACCCATTTTTTGGTTAATGTTTTTAATGATGGTAATGATGTCGACTTCAGGTCTTATGATTACCTCTCAAATGGCAACGTTTGCGGAAGATTTTGGTATTAGTCATACCATCGTCTTTGGCATGGCTGCTCTACCATTGGCATTAAGTTTAGACCGTCTAACCAATGGTTTAACTCGACCTTTATTTGGTTTTATTTCTGACAAGATGGGACGAGAAAACACCATGTTTATTGCTTTTTTCTTAGAAGCAATTGCAATGTTAATCTGGTTAATGTGCCGTCAAGACCCAATCTTATTTGTAATTTTATCTGGCGTTGTTTTTTTTGGCTGGGGTGAAATTTTCTCTCTATTCCCATCTACACTTACAGACACTTTTGGTACAAAACACTCAACTGCAAACTATGGTTGGCTCTATTTATCTCAAGGAGTTGGGTCTATATTTGGTGGGCCATTTGCTTCATTACTCTTTCAACATACTCAAAACTGGAACAGCGTTTTTTACTTTGCAATTTCATTTGATGTACTTAGCGCACTTTTAGCATTATTTATTTTAAAACCTTGGCGAAAAAACTTTATAAAAAAATATATTCATTGATTTTTTAGATGCATGTTATGCTGTTTTTTAATGTTAAAAGCCTCATTTTTGTGCGCTAAATTGATTACAATGTGTTTAGATTTTATTTTTTCATGTGACTTTAAACAATCTATAACTTGATATAGATAATGTTTTAAGCACTCCCAATTTTAGACTTTGAATATTGGATAATTCCTTGTTTTCCTTTGAAGTTTAAAAAATTAACTTAGGTGATCTCGATCAGCCTAACATCATAAAAAGGACACAAGTGTGCTAGCGATTATCATACTTTTACCTTTGCTCTTGGGTACAGTACTCAGTGCAAGTCTACATCAGCTCCCTAGACTGATAAAAATGCTCATTGCAGTTGGTATTAGTTTGAGTTGCTTCACACTTTTGTTAACCCAAGCAAATATAATATTTAAGGGTCAAAGCATCATTCAAGAGTGGAGTTGGCTTCCTGAGCTTGGTATTAACTTCAGTTTTCGCTTAGATGCGCTTGGGCTTTTATTTTCTCTTTTAATTAGTGGTATTGGTACACTTATTTTTATCTATGCCTACTATTATCTGAGTGAAAAAAGCAGTTTGAGTAAGCTGTATTGCTTACTTATGTTGTTTATGGCAGCAATGCTAGGAATTTCTCTTTCAAATAACCTAATTATTTTAATGGTATTTTGGGAGCTTACGAGTATTTCATCATTCTTATTGGTTTCTTATTGGCAACAGTATGATGCGGCACAGCGTGGCTCACGAATGGCTTTTACCATTACAGGCTTAGGTGGTTTAGCCATGTTGGGTGGCTTTGTTCTTCTTGGGCAGATTGCAGGGACATATCAAATTGATCAGCTCTTAAATATGGGTACAACGCTACAATATAGCCCACTCTTTACGCCTGCACTTTTACTTATTTTACTTGGTGCATTTACAAAAAGTGCGCAGTTCCCATTTCATTTTTGGTTGCCCAATGCCATGGCAGCGCCAACACCCGTTTCCGCATACCTTCATTCTGCCACGATGGTAAAAGCAGGCATTTTCATTGTTGCACGTTTTCTTCCCATTTTTCTAGGATTTGCACTATTCCATCAACTAGTAACAGCCGTTGGACTCATTACGTTTTGTATTGGTGCATTTTTTGCAGTTTTTAAAGAAGATTTAAAAGGACTATTGGCTTACTCTACCATTAGCCACCTTGGTTTAATTATGTGCCTATTGGGCATAGGCTCACCACTAGCGATTGCCGCAGCAATTTTTCATATTCTGAACCATGCAACTTTTAAAGCAGCACTTTTTATGATTGCAGGAGTCATTGACCATGAAATGGGTACACGAAGTCTGCGTAAGTTAAAAGGGGTATGGCAAGTTCTTCCATTTACAGGAACGCTTACATTTATTACAGCCTCAGCAATGGCTGGCGTTCCACTTACAAATGGATTCATTTCTAAAGAAATGTTTTTCACAGAGATTAGCAAAGCTTTTACTGGAACAAGTGCGATATTGGCTATTATCGTAACAACCCTAGCAGGTATATTTGCTGTTGCTTACTCTATACGCATGATTCATGGCATTTTCTTTGATGGTTCATTGGGTAAAGATATCCCTAATCAAAATGCACATGAACCGCATTTTGGCATGCGTTCACCTATTCTTTTTCTAGCTATTGCATGTTTAGCTGTGGGTATTTTTCCTGCATTTTTTGCTGAGAGTGCTGTCAAAATAATTACTGAATCGGCTCTTCAACAATCTATAGACTCTCCTCACCTTGCTATTTGGCATGGCTTCAACCTACCACTTATCATGAGCTTAATTGCTCTTCTAGGTGGTATTTTGTTTTATGCTTTCTTTGCATATCGTGGGAAAATTCGTCGTATTGAACTTGAGCACTCCTTAGGTCCATTACAATGCAGCTTTATCTTTGAAGCCATACTTGTATTTCTTGAAAATCTATCTAGAAAAATAAAGCTAGCGACAGAAACAGGACGTTTACAAGGTTATTTATTTTGGATCATTCTCTTTAGTATTACATTAGTGTGTATACCTTTATTTTCATATCCATTATCAACAGGTACACGCATTCTAACCCATGCACCATTATTAGCCATTGTGCTTTGGGCATTACTATTTACTGCATGTTGGATGCTTCTATGGTTTCACCATGAGCGAGTTAAATCAGTACTTATTATTGGTGCCGTTGGATTAGTAGTATCAATTATATTTATTACGCTTTCTGCACCAGATTTAGCACTTACTCAAATTACTGTCGATGTTGTAACAACTGTACTGTTGCTTATGAGTCTTTCTTTACTGCCACAACTCACACCTTACGAATCATCACAAACTAGAAGATGGCGTGATGCAATGATTGCAATTAGTGCAGGTTTAGGTATTGGCTGGATTGCTTGGCTTATTTTAACACGTGACCATGACTCTATTTCATGGTTCTTTGTACAGCAAGCTCTGCCACTTGGTGGTGGTTCTAATATTGTAAATGTTATTTTAGTAGATTTTCGTGGTTTCGATACTTTTGGAGAAATTACCGTACTCGGTATCGCAGGTATTGGTACATTATGTCTCATGGATGGTATGCGTGCACATGGTACCACAACGACAAAAGGTCTAACTTATCGCTTCACACCATCACCTCTTTTAGTAAGAACCAGTACGTCATGGGTGTTGCCTATTGCACTCGTCGTCAGCCTATATATTTTCTTACGAGGTCACAACTATCCAGGTGGTGGTTTTATTGCAGGGCTTATTACTGCTATGGCACTCATTATGCAATACATTGCATTGGGGCAAGATCGTGCTGAACGCTTACTACATGCAAAATCGGGGCGACGTTATGAACGCTGGATTGGTATAGGTCTAACAATTGCAGGGTGTACAGGTCTACTTGCATGGGGTTGGTCTCGACCATTCTTAACAAGTGCACATATTTATGTAGAACTACCATTACTCGGACAACTTCACCTTACGTCTGCAGCACTATTTGATTTAGGTGTTTACTTTGCTGTACTTGGTTCAACCATGCTTATGATTTCAGTACTTGGTGACTCTCGTCACTCATCTATGTCTGGTCCAATTGTACCTAAGGAGTAAAATATGATTAGTCTTGAATTATTACTTGCCTCGGCTATTGGACTCTTAATTGCAACAGGTGTGTATCTTCTGCTTCGAGCAAGAACCTTTCCTGTCGTTCTAGGGCTTGCAATGATTGGCTATGCAGTCAATTTATTTTTATTTGCCATGGGTCGAGTTAAAATAAATTCACCTGCAATTTTAACTGAAGCAACATCTATTACAGACCCTCTCCCACAGGCACTTGTGCTCACTGCAATCGTAATTGGCTTCGCAACAACTGCTTTTATTATTCAGCTAGCACTACGTAGCCGTTATGAATCGGGAACAGACCATATAGATTCCAAAGAAATTACAGAATTGGCAAATGACCCAAATGAGGATCATGTCCAATGATGAACCAAATAATCAGTTTCTGGCAACTACAGACACCTATTATTAGCATTTTAATTCCTGCTTTTGCAGGCTTTTTACTCCTCCTATTAGGTAATCCAGGTTCAAAATATTTAAAGCATGATAAACGCCAACCTTTACGCAGATTCATCAGCTATATATCAACATTTGCAGGTTTAATTACTGCAACACTTTATTTAATACATGCATCTACAGGTCAAATCATGACATATGACCTTGGCGAGTGGCGTGCGCCCTTTGGTATTGTCTTAGTTCTTGACCGACTCTCAGCTTTCATGTTGTTTTTAACTTATCTTTTAGCAATGCCAATCGTTTGGTTTGCAAGTAAAGATTGGGATTTAAGAGGGCGGTATTTTCATGCACTCGTTCAGTTTTTGCTTATGGGTGTTTGTGGTGCATTTCTAACAGGAGATTTATTTAATCTATTTGTATTTTTTGAAATATTACTCATGGCATCTTATGTTCTCCTCATTTATGGAGATGGTAAAGCAAGATTTCAGCTTGGCATTCATTATGTCATTATCAACTTATTTGCCAGTGCATTATTTCTTATCGGATTAGGACTTATCTACGCAAATGTAGGCAGCCTAAATATGGTTGATGTTGCTCGATTAATACAGAAATTACAACCTGATCAACTACATCTTGCAACCGTAGGGCTATATCTACTCTTTACTGTCTTTGCAATTAAAGCAGCAATTTTTCCATTAGGATTTTGGTTACCTAAGACATATGCTGTTGCGAGTACACCTGTTGCAGCACTATTTACACTAATGACTAAGGTCGGTATCTATGCAATTTTAAGAGTAAACTCAACAATACTACTTGATCGTCCCTCCCCGCTATTTGATATTGTTCTTATTTTAGGGCTTATTACATCAGTATATGGTGTTATTGGTGCCATGGGTGCTATTCGCCTAAGACGCTTTGTTGGTTTTATGATTCTTTCTTCACTCGGTACAATTTGTATCGGGCTAGGACTGCACAAACCTGAGGCTTGGGCAGCAAGCTTATATTATCTCTTGCATAGCACAATTATTGGAGCTGCATTTTATTTACTCTGTGGATGGATCACTGCTCAACGTGGAGAATTTAAAGACCACCTCAAAATTGCACCAAAAATGAAGCAAAATACACTCATTTCTATTTGCTTTTTTCTCATTGCTTTAATGATGGCTGGATTACCTCCATTTAGTGGTTTTTTAGGCAAAGTTTTCTTATTAAAAGCAACACAAGATACGCCTCAACAGCTTTGGATTATTGGTACGATTCTTATTGTTAGCCTACTGAGTATCATTGCATTTATACGTGTTGGGTTTATTTTATTTTGGCAAGCAACCGAACCCGAGTCAAATCCTAATCGTATAGGATATGAGGCATATCAAGCTTTATCCAATCATGCACCTAGTCGTAATGATACAACTATTTATATTTTATTAATCAGCCTTGTACTCTATGTTGTATTTGCACACCCAATACAGAAATATTTATTTAATGCAGCAACTACATTGACACAGCAACAAGCATATCAAAACCTAATTTTGCATAAGAATATGCGTGGTGAATTTATTAGTGTAGAACCATTTGACCCAAAATATATTGCAGAAACAAAATATGCAGGAGAAAACCCTGACCCTAATGCACATTTTATTCCCTATATTATTTCACCAGATACACTCAATGGCACGCATATTTCTTTATATAAGAAACAGCAAATTGAATTTCAACAACAACAATTAAATCAGTCCACTACGATTCCCACAAAGAATAATGGTGCAAAACTGCAACTTATGGAGCCATAAATGAAAAGAAGAACTCGCTTTTCCCGCTGGTTACCACATCCATTCTTTTCAGCTATTTCGGCAATTGCATGGCTAGTACTCAACCATACTCTTGCAGTAGTAGATATTTTAACTGCTGCTATTCTTGCACTTATTATTCCAAAAATGGTTGCACCATTTATCCCAAGGACACCGAATATTCATTGGGTTGCAGCCATACAGCTATTTTATACAGTACTCATAGATATTATTGTATCTAACTTTGTTGTTGCTAAACTGGTTTTAGGTCCTAAAAAAAACTTACAACCCAAGTGGTTTCGTATTCCACTTTCCACACAGCACGAACAAGTAAATGCATTATTAGCCATGATTATTACCACTACTCCAGGTACTGTCAGTGCAGGTATAGACCAAAAACGAGGTGATATCTTAGTACATGCTTTAAATGCAACCGATCCTGAAGCGGAAATAAAGCAAATTAAAATACGCTATGAACAACCGCTGATTAAGATATTCAAAGTAAAATCAGGAGAAAAATCATGATTATCCTGCCATATATCCTTGGAATATGCTTACTCTCAACAACAATTTCTATGTCTCTTTGCCTGATACGTCTAATTATTGGGCCATCTATTGTCGATAGACTGCTAGCGCTAGATACATTATTTTTAAATACAACAGGCTTAATTATTATTCTTGGTATTTATTGGACAACAACTTATCTTTTTGAGGGTGCATTACTTATTGCAATGCTAAGCTTCATTTCAACAATGGCTCTTGCCCGCTACTTCACTAGCGGTCATGTTATTGACTAAAAAGGGATATATTTATCATGTCAACACAGCTTATCATGGAAATCATTATCTCCTTTTTTTTACTTCTAGGTAGCTTTTTCATGCTCGTTGGAAGTATTGGAATGATTCGTTTACCCGACTTATTTACTCGCCTACATGCGCCAACCAAATCTAGTACACTTGGTCTTGGTAGCTTTCTTATTGCGGCAATGATTTATAGCTACTTTCAGGGTCATTTTGGGTTTTCAGCGTTATTACTTACTTTACTTGCTTTTATTACAGCACCAGTATCTGCAAACCTTATGGCTCAAGCAGCACTTCACTTAAAACTTCGCTCACTCAGTGGTGATGTTCCTGAAAGCATTGAAAGACCTCTACCTTGGTCTAAATATCGCTTTGTTCCTAAAGGGAAGACAAAAAAAGAAAATACCATTCATACAAGCAAAAAATCATAAATATAAAAAAGCCACCCGAAGGTGGCTTTTTTTTAATCTTCATCTTTTTTTCGTTCAGGTAAATCTTTTACTGCTTCTTCAATTAAGCCAAACATATAATTACCGTGTGCATTTGTTTTATCATAGTGAAAACGCAAACGTGGGGTAACACGTGTTTTTAATCTACGGCTTAACTCTTGGCGTAAAAATCCAGAAGCTTTATTTAAAACACCAAGTGTTTCTTTATGTGCTTCTTCTGTTTGGTCATCTTGCAGGTCACGTCCCATTACAGTGACATACACCTCTGCATAACCAAGGTCAGGACTTACTTTTACAGCAGAAATGGTTACATAACCACCTAAACGAGGATCTTTAAGCTCTTGGCGGATAAGTTCAGCGAGTTCTCGCTGAACCGTGTCTGCCATACGCTTAAGACGCTGACTACCTGCCATTAAAGACTCCGTTTAATAATTTGTACGTCGTATACTTCAATCTTATCAAGTGCTTTAATATCTTTATAGCCCTTAACAGCAAGACCACATTCCATACCAGCACGAACTTCTTCTACAACTTCTTTATAACGACGTAAAGATTCAAGCTCACCTTGGAAAATTACAACATCATCACGTAAGATACGAATTGGCTTATTACGATGAATTGTACCTTCCATAACCATACAACCAGCGGCTGCACCAAACTTACTTGAGTGGAACACTTCACGTACTTGTGCAACACCAAGAATCGTTTCACGATGTTCAGGTGGTAATTTGCCACTCATTGCATCTTTAACATCATCAATTAATTGATAAATAACGCTATAGTAACGAATATCAATTTCATCTTCATCTGCTTTTTGGCGTGCTGTTGTATCTGCACGTACATTAAAGCCAAGAAGTACAGCATCTGAAGATTCTGCAAGTGTTACATCAGACTCGGTAATAGCACCTACGCCTGAACCAATAACACGTACTTTCACCTCATCCGTTGCAAGTTCATATAATGCAACTTGTAAAGCTTCTAAAGAACCACGTACATCTGTTTTAAGTACAATATTTACTGTTGGAACATCTTTTTTGCCCATTGAAGACATTAAGTTTTCCAAACGCATTGCACTTGCACGATCTAAACGTTTCTGACGTTCACGATCTGAACGTGCTCCAGCAACTTCACGTGCCTTCTTCTCATCATTTACAACAAGAACTTCATCACCTGCCATTGGTGCTTCAGGTAAACCCAAAATTTCAACAGGAATAGAAGGGCCAGCCGATTTAATACGGTTGCCATTTTCATCAGACATCGCACGCACACGACCGTAAGATGAACCAGCAAGGATCAAATCACCAACATTCAATGTACCATTTTGTACAAGAATAGAAGTTACTGCACCACGACCTTTATCTACACGTGCTTCAATAACAACACCTTGTGCAGCACCTTCAGCCGAAGCTTGAAGCTCCATTACTTCTGCTTGAAGTAAAATTTGATCAAGTAAGTCATCAATACCTTCACCTGTATGTGCAGATACTTTTGCTACAGCAACATCACCACCCCATTGTTCAGGAACGATTTCTTTCGCTGTTAACTCATTCAATACACGATCAGGATCAGCAGATTCTTTATCCATCTTGTTCATTGCAACAATGATTGGAGTTCCAGCTGCACGTGCATGGTCAATCGCTTCCGCTGTTTGTGGCATTACACCATCATCAGCAGCAACTACAAGTACTACGATATCTGTTGCTTTTGCACCACGTGAACGCATTGAAGTAAATGCAGCATGTCCTGGTGTATCTAGGAAAGTAATAATACCTTTCTCTGTTTCAACATGATATGCACCAATATGCTGTGTAATCCCACCTGCTTCACCTGAAGCCACTTTCGCACGGCGAATACGGTCAAGCAATGATGTTTTACCATGGTCAACGTGACCCATAATTGTTACAACTGGTGGACGTGTTGTTAACTCACCACGTTTTTGCTCAGCTTGTTCAATTAAGTTGTCTTCAGCAGCATTGTCAGAAACTAGAACAGGATTATGTCCCATTTCTTCTACAACTAAAGATGCTGTATCACGATCAATCGCTTGGTTTTGGTTAACGAGCTCACCCATTTTCATGAGTATTTTAATAACTTCGCGAACTTTAATTGCCATTTTTTGTGCTAAGTCAGCAACAATAATGGTTTCACCAATTTCAACATCATAAACTTGTTTCTTAACAGGTTTTTCAAATCCGTGTTTGTTACCTTGGCTTGTTTTTAAACCGCGCTTATGATGGCTATTTTTACTGAAGTTCTGTTCTTCTTGATTATGGCGACCACCCTTTTTACGGTTGTCTTTACCACCACCACCGCGTTTAATTTCACGGTCTTCTTTCTTAAATGATTCTTCATATGCTTGTCCAACAAGACCAGCTGCCAATGGAGAGTCATCTACAACACGAATTTTTGCAGCACCATCATCATTTGAATATTTTGATGCCATTTGACGCATTTGCTCAAGCGTACGCTGTTGTGCTTCTTCAGCCGCTTTACGACGTGTTGCCTCTTCAGTTGCTCTTAACTGTGCTTCTTGCGCTTGTAATGCTTTTTTCTGTTCAGCATTTTTCGATGGTTTAGTGTTTGGCTTAACCATACCACCACCACGCTTTCTAACCACGACAGCTGCAGCTTTTGGTGCTTCTGCTGTTACTTTATCTTTTTTCTGCGCAGCACGCATTGCTTCAAGTGTCGCATTTGCTTTACTTTCAGCATTTACTTTTGCTTCTTGTTCGGCTTTTACCTTTTGCTGTACTTCAGCTTTTGCTTTAGCCTCTTGTTCAGCTTTTGCTTTAGCTTCTACAGCAAGCTGTTTTGGGTCAGGCTTTGTAAATGTACGCTTTTTACGTACTTCTACATTAATCGTTTTTGCCTTACCAGAAGTACTGGCAACTTTTGCTGTACCTGTTGTTTTCTGTTTCAAAGTAATTTTTCCTGCACTGCTCTCATTTTGACCATGCATTTTTTTAAGATGGTCTACGAGAGTGTTTTGCTGTTCTATAGTCAAGACATCATCAGCTACTCGCTGTGGCAACCCTGCATTTTTCACCTGCTCTAGGAGCTTCTCAACAGGACGTCCCACGCTTTGCGCCAACTCTTTTATAGACTTGTCCGTCATTTATTACCTCCTAGTTAAACCATGATTCTCTAGCTTTCATAATTAATTGACCAGCTTTTTGAGCACCAAGACCATCGATATCTGCAATATCGTCAGTTGCTTGGTCAGCTAAATCATCAATTGTGATCACGCCACGGCTAGCAAGTGCATATGCAATCTCTTGCGTCATGCCTTCCATATTTAATAATTCAGGGCTTGGTTCTTGAATGTTCTCTTGCTGTTGCAATGCTTCTGCCAGTGCAATTTCTTTTGCACGACTTTGTAACAGTTCAACAGTATCAACATCTAATTCGATTTCATTAAATGTTTCTGCAGGAACATAAGCAATTTCCTCAAATGAGGTAAAGCCCATTTCAACAAGTGCCATTGCAAGACCCTCATCAATATCTAAACGTGTTACAAACATATCTAGGTATTTTTGAGTTTCGTTTTGCTGACGTGCACGATACTCTTCTTCAAGCATCATGTCTAACTTATATCCAGTTAAGTCAGATGCAAGACGAACATTTTGACCTTGTGAGCCAATCGCACGGGCCAATTGATCACTTGTCGCAAAAATAATATCTGCTGTTCTTGCATCTTCATCAATTACGATACCAGATACATCAGCAGGCTCAAGCGCACTTGCAATATATTGTGCAGGGTCATCAGACCATACTACAACATCTATACGTTCATTATTTAACTCTTGTTGAACAGATTGAATACGTGTTCCACGCATACCAATACATGCACCAACAGGGTCAATACGGTGATCATTTGTTTTTACAGCAATTTTAGCACGCACACCAGGTTGACGCGTTGCAGCTTTAATTTCAATAATTTCTTCTGAAATTTCAGGAATCTCTTTTTGCATTAAAGCAATTAACATTTCTGGTTTTGCACGAGAAAGTAATAATTGTGCACCACGCCCTTCACGATTCACTTCGTAAAGAATCGCGCTTACACGCTGTTTAGGGCGTAGTAATTCTTTTGGAATTACTTCATCACGTGCAAGATAAGCTTCAGCATTGTCACCAAGATCAATAATAAAGCCATCTTTTGTTTGCTTTTTCACTTCACCGTAAACAAGCTCACCTACTTTAGATGCATATGCATCTGCTACCAGTGCGCGCTCTGCTTCACGGATTTTTTGAACAATCACTTGTTTTGCAATTTGCGCTGCAATACGACCAAACTCAATTGATTCAACTTCAAGTTCACGAATATCGCCAATCGACCACTTTGCAGGGTCTAGATCAGAAATCGCATCTTGGCAAGCAGGCATTTCATGATCTTCATCAGCAACAACTTCCCATTGACGGAAAGTGCTGTAATCACCCGTTTTACGGTCAATTTCTACACGTAAACGCGCTTCTTCTGAGTTCGTACCCTCATAAAATTTTTTCTTAGTCGCAGCAACCAATGCTTGTTCTAGTGCTTCAAAGATGGCTTCGCGGCTAACACCTTTTTCATTACTAACCGTTTCTGCAACGGTAAGAATCTCACGACCCATAAGTCACCTATATTTCAGATTTTCTTAATAGTTTAATCTTGATAAACCAAATTTGCTTTATCGATATTGTGACTATCGATATCTAATACTTGCTGTTTTTCCACTTCAACTTGAATCATTTCATTTTCAAGATCAACTGCTACAAGCTTAGCTTGAAATTTACGACGATTATCTACAGCACTAATTAGACGCAGTGCAACTTGTTGACCAACATACGCCTGCAATTGAGATAATTCAAAGAATGGACGATCCCACCCTGGAGATGAAACTTCTAGTGAAAATTCACCTGAAATTGGATCATGGACATCTAAAATAGCACCAACTTGTTGCGTTACTCGAACACAATCTTCAACACTAATACCTTGCTTCTCTTGAGCTTCATCATTAGTTGTATTTGTTGATTTGTCAATGTAAATACGCAACATTGAGCGTTTGCCTTGAGGTAGGAATTCGATACCCCAAAGATCAACATTACAAGCATCTACCGCTGGGGCGATCATATCTTGTAATGCTTGGGTTTTATTTGATAGTTTCATGTACTCTCGTCATTTTGTGCAATACAACAATCGGCCCTTGCCGACCAAACCTCTTGTAGTGAAGCATGTCTTTTTGACCAATTGATGTCGACACTACACGATAGCAATAAAAAAGGGCGTAAATCCGCCCTTTATAGCACAGAAAAGCATAGCCCACTGTGCAAAAAGGCCCACCTATATGTGAGCCCTTTTAGCAAGAATCTTGGTAGCGGGAGCTGGATTTGAACCAACGACCTTCGGGTTATGAGCCCGACGAGCTACCAGACTGCTCCATCCCGCAATAGTGTGCAATAATATATCTAATTTAAGCGAAAAATTCAAGTTTAAATTAGATTAATGAATTTGCAAGTTTCATTAAATTGGTAGCGGGAGCTGGATTTGAACCAACGACCTTCGGGTTATGAGCCCGACGAGCTACCAGACTGCTCCATCCCGCAACAACCACTTACTTTCTGGTTTAAAGTAAGTATCAAGTAATTTACTTGATGGAGCGCATTGTATAGAGCCAATCACTTTAACGCAAGTCTTTTTATTCATTATTGTAATAACCATGCATCAACATGTTATTTTTTAAACAAAATGGTTTTTATATAACCAAAAGAGTTAGCTATTCTCTTTTATATATATATTTATCTACAGTAGATTTTATTAAAAGATTATTTTCTCTAATGTGATATCTACTTATTATATATAAGCTAAGGAAAGCGCATAGGATGTCGCTAAACATAAGTGTAAGTGTAAATCATTGGATGATTAATACTTTCGGAATTAATAAGGATGTTAATTTAATAAACTTGAGCAAGCTCGGGTTTATTTTTTATGGTATAAATATAATTATTTTGACTAAAATAAAAAACCGACTTATTAGTAATAAGTCGGTTTTTTAAAACTAATTTAAATTAGTTTTTAACATATCCATTATCAACACACTTACCAGAGTATTTCCAAATTAAGCGTTTAGTAGATGCTGGAGAGCTTGTAGTAGTAGCTGTTTCATCAGTTTCAGTTGGTGTTAATACGCATGTATCTGTTGCAACAATACCTTTCACAGCATTTGGCACTGCTGTAATAACACCACCAGTAGCCAATGTAATACTATTCAATGTACCAGATGTAATATTTGTAGGCAATGCAGTACCAATATCTGTAGCTGTCGAACATTTAGATAAATCATTTGTAGTGCTATAACAAACATCAACTGCTGTTTTTACACTAGACATACCTACAGTAACTTCTGTGTAGGCTGCACGTTTTGTATAGCTTTGATATGCAGGTACAGCAATCGCAGCCAAAATACCAATAATCGCAACAACGATCATTAATTCAATAAGAGTGAAACCCTTTTGAGCATTCATAATTTTTACCCCAATGTGTTTATAAAATTGTAACCCTGTATCATTTACGTTAACAGTTTTACCTAACATTTATATGACAGCAAGTACTGTACTTAACTATTTTAATATAATTTTCACTAATTTAACCATTTTTTGTTCTTTTTTTAACAAAAAAATATGTAACCATTGAAATATAAAAATATATAAAGATACAAAAAACAACAACATATGGGTAAATATACCAGTATTTAATTTTAAAAAAAATATTTAATTTTTTATAATAATTCCTATTTTAAAACCGAGCTTAAAAGCTCGGTTTTTATAATCAAACAGCTAAATAGTCCAATATACCTTCTGCAGCCTGTCTACCTTCCCAAATTGCAGTAACTACAAGATCTGAGCCTCGTACCATATCTCCACCTGCAAAAATCTGTGGATGTGATGTCTGGAATTTAAAATCTTGTTTCTCAATTGCTAAAACACGGCCAGAACCATCTAATTTAATATCTACATCTTTAAACCAAGACTCTGGACTCGGACGAAAACCAAAAGCAAGTAGTACTGCATCAGCAGGTATAACTTCTTCAGAACCAGGTATAGGCTCAGGGCTACGACGTCCACGATGATCAGGCTCACCCAATTGTGTAGTGACAAATTTAACCCCAGTTACTTGACCATTTTCACCCATCACTTCGATTGGCTGTCTATTAAATATAAACTCGACTCCTTCTTCGCGTGCATTACGTACTTCTCTACGTGAACCCGGCATATTTTCCTCATCACGGCGATAGGCACAAATCACTTGTTCTGCACCTTGACGTATAGAGGTTCGGTTACAATCCATTGCGGTATCACCACCACCAAGAACAATCACCTTTTTTCCTTCCATAGAAATATATTCGCTTGGGTCTTTCTCCCAGTTTTGACAACGGTTGACATTCGCAATCAAAAAATCAAGAGCATCATGTACACCTTGTAAATCTTCACCTACAAAACCACCCTTCATATAGGTATAGGTGCCCATTCCCATAAATACAGCATCGTAATCTTTTAGAAGATCTTCAATTGTTACATCTGTACCAATGTTAGTATTTAGTTTAAATTCAACACCCATACCCGTAAAAATTTCACGGCGGCGCTTCATCACATCTTTTTCCATTTTAAATTCAGGAATACCAAATGTGAGTAAACCGCCAATTTCTGGGCGTTTATCAAAAACTGTCGGCTTAACACCGTTACGAACCAAAATATCTGCACAACCTAGCCCTGCAGGCCCTGCACCAATAATCGCAACCTTTTTATCTGTCCATTTCACATCAGACATATCTGGTCGCCAACCTAAAGCAAATGCCGTATCATTAATATACTTTTCTGCATTTCCAATAGTTACTGCACCAAAACCATCATTTAAGGTACAAGCACCCTCACATAAACGGTCTTGTGGGCATACACGACCACATACTTCGGGTAATGTATTGGTCTGATGACATAATTCCGCCGCCTGAAAAATACGGCCTTCTGAAATGAGTTTCAACCAGTTAGGAATATAATTATGTACTGGGCACTTCCATTCACAGTATGGATTACCACACCCTAAACAACGATGGGTTTGGTCTTGCACCTCTTCTTTATGAAAAGGTTGATAAATTTCAACGAATTCTGCTTTGCGTATATCTATTGCTTTTTTTTGTGGGTCGTGACGGGCAACATCTAAAAACTGGAAGTCATTACTAAGGCGCTGTGCCATATTCTTCTCCATGGGGTCATGTGAATGGATCAATTACCATTCACACCTACCTACTCATTCACATAAAGGCTTAATTTATTGCGGATCGGCTTGGGTTGTTTTTAGCAAAGTTAGTAAATTCGCTGCTTTGGGTTTAACCAACCAAAATTTACGACTATAAAAATCAAATTCATTACGAATCTTATATGCCCAAGCACTTCCAGTTTCTTTAATATGCTCATCAAGAATACGTAATAAATTTTCTTGATGCTCTTCCATAGATTCCGTAGAAATACGTGTTAAATCAATAAGTTCATGGTTATAACGATCAACAAAGTCATTTTCTAAGTCAAGCACATAAGCAAAACCACCAGTCATACCTGCACCGAAGTTATGCCCAACTTTTCCAAGAACAGTGACTATACCGCCTGTCATATACTCACAGCAGTGATTACCTGCACCCTCAATGACAGCAAAAGCACCCGAGTTTCTCACTGCAAAACGCTCTCCTGCTGTACCCGCAGCAAAAACCTTACCGCCTGTTGCACCATAGAGGCAGGTATTACCAATAATTGCCGTTTCTTGGCTTTGGAACTGAGAGCCTTTTGGTGGGAATATAGAAATTCGACCGCCTGCCATGCCTTTTCCTACATAGTCATTGGCATCACCTTCTAACCTAATATGTAAGCCACCTGCATTCCAAACACCAAGTGACTGCCCTGCTGTACCTTTTAAGTTAACAACAACAGGTGTACTTTCCATATTTAAGTTGCCATGACGGCGTGCAATTTCACCTGAAAGACGCGCACCAATAGAGCGGTCACAGTTACCTACTTTAAATGCATACTCACCACCGGAACTACTTTCAATTGCAGGCAGAATTTCAGAAACCATTTTCTCTGCAAGTATGCCTTTATCAAACGGTGCATTCCCCTCTACTTGGCAATACTGTGCTTTTCCTTCTGCAAAAGCATGTGACTGTAAAAGTGGTGAAAGATCTAAATGTGCGTGCTTTTCTGTTTCACCCGGAAGCACTTCGAGTAAATCTACACGTCCAATTAAGTCTTTTAACGAACTCACCCCAAGTGCTGCGAGCCATTCTCTCGTTTCTTCTGCAATAAATTGGAAGAAGTTAATGAGCATTTCAGGCTCACCAATGTAATGCTCTTTACGTAAGCCTTCTTGCTGTGTTGCAACACCTGTAGCACAGTTGTTTAAGTGACAAATACGTAAATATTTACACCCTAAAGCAATCATTGGTGTTGAACCGAAACCAAAACTTTCTGCACCTAAAATGGCTGCTTTCACCACATCTAAGCCAGTTTTTAAACCACCATCGGTTTGCACACGGACTTTGCCACGCAAGTCATTTACACGTAGTGCTTGATGCGCTTCTGCAAGTCCAAGCTCCCATGGCGAACCTGCATGATGAATAGATGAAAGTGGAGAGGCTGCCGTACCACCGTCATACCCTGAAATAGTAATAAAGTCTGCATACGCTTTTGCCACGCCTGCTGCAATGGTTCCCACGCCCGGCTCAGATACCAATTTCACAGATACCATCGCTTTTGGATTGACCTGTTTTAAGTCAAAAATAAGTTGAGATAAATCTTCGATCGAATAAATATCATGGTGTGGTGGTGGTGAAATAAGTGTTACACCTGGTACAGCATAACGTAAACGTGCAATTAAGCCATTAACTTTACCACCCGGTAATTGTCCACCTTCACCTGGTTTTGCACCTTGTGCAACCTTAATTTGTAGCACTTCAGCCGACACCAAATATTCAGGTGTAACCCCAAAGCGCCCAGAAGCGATTTGTTTAATTTTAGAGTTTTTAATGGTGCCATAACGTGCAGGGTCTTCACCACCCTCACCTGAGTTAGAGCGCCCACCCATCGTATTCATTGCAATAGCAATAGCTTCATGTGCTTCTGGTGAGAGTGCACCAATAGACATACCTGCCGAATCGAATCTTGGTAAAATCGATGTAATTGGCTCAACATCTTCTAAAGCAATTGAATTGTCTGTTTTGAGCTTTAATAAATCTCGAATAGTTGCGATTGGTCTTGTATTGACAAGCTCTGCATATGCTTTAAAGTCTGCATAGTCACCCGAACGAACTGCTTTATGTAACGAGTTAATCACTTCTGGGTTGAACGCATGGTATTCCTTACCAAACACAAACTTGAGCATTCCACCTTGGTCAATGGGTTGACGATGTTTCCATGCCAAAGTAGCAAGTTTCTTTTGATCTTCTTCTAGATCTGCAAATGTCGCACCTTGAATACGGCTTGCAACTCCTTTAAAACAAAGATCAACAACTTCATTCGACAAACCAACAGCTTCAAATAACTGTCCACCACGATATGATGCAACTGTTGAAATACCCATTTTAGACAAGACTTTGAGTAAGCCTTTATCTATGCCTTTTCTAAAATTGTTTTGCGCTTGAATAGGGTCACCAAGTAACTCACCTTTAGCCACAAGGTCATGAATCACATCATAAGCCAAATAAGGATAAATAGCCGTTGCACCAAACCCTAAAATCACGGCGAACTGATGTGGATCACGTGCTAAAGCAGTTTCAACAATAATATTTGCATCAGCTCTTAATCCTGTTTGAATTAAGTAGTGGTGTACTGCACCTGTAATCAGTACAGCATTGGCAGGTAAATAACCTTCTTTTATTTTTTTATCTGAAAGAATAAGTACAGTTCTTCCATCACGAATGGCTTGTGCAGACTCTTCACAAATACGTGTTATTGCCTGTTGTAAACCCTCACTTATTTCATAGTTCAGATCAATTTCAGCAATTTCATAACCTGTACGACCTAAAGTACGCAGTTGATGCATTTTAGAGTTTGAAAGCACAGGGCTTGAAATTATAAGGCGATCTGCATGTTCAGGGCCTTGCTCAAATACACTTTGCTCACGCCCAAGACACGTTTCTAAAGACATTACAATAGATTCACGTAATGGATCTATTGGCGGATTAGTCACTTGTGCAAATTGTTGTCTAAAGTAGTCAGAAACATGGCGTACTTGTTTAGACAATACTGCCATCGGGGTATCATCACCCATAGATCCGACAGATTCTTGACCATTTTCAGCAATCGGTCTCAGTACCTGATCACGTTCTTCAAACGTTACCATAAACATTTTTTGTGCAGTTTTTAGTTGATCACCTTTCAAACCTTTATCTGCTAAATGTTCTTCTAACTGCGGACTGACTTGTAAGCGGAAAGCATTTTCACGTAACCACTGCCGATATGGACGCATACGCTTTAAATGATTATTTACATCTGTGGTATCTAGCATCTTACCTGTAAAGGTATCAATGACAAGCATTTCACCCGGACCAACACGCCCTTTAGATATCACATCTTCAGACTTGTAATCCCATACACCAATTTCAGAAGCAAGTGTAATATAGCCATTTTTAGTAATCACCCAACGTGCTGGACGTAATCCATTACGATCAAGCATACAAATGGCATGGCGACCGTCTTGAATTACAAGACCTGCGGGACCATCCCATGCTTCCATATGTTTAGAGTTAAACTCATAAAAGGCACGTAAATCTGCATCTAAGTTTTCAACATTCTGCCATGCAGGTGGTACAAGCATACGTAAAGCACGGAATAAATCCATACCACCACCCACAAGAATTTCAAGCATATTGTCTAAACTTGAAGAGTCTGAACCCGTACGGTTTATAATTGGATTAAGCTCTGTTAAACCTGGCAAAAGTGCATTTTTTAATTTTGGTGTACGCGCAGCAGCCCAATTACGATTTGCTGTAATGGTATTAATTTCACCATTATGTGCTAAATAACGAAACGGCTGTGCAAGAGGCCAACGTGGTAATGTATTGGTAGAAAAGCGTTGATGAAATACAACAATATGTGACTCAAGTGCAGGATTGGCAAGATCTGTATAAAAATCTGCAATTGCCTCAGGCATCATTAAGCCTTTATAGCTAATGACTGTAGAGCATAAAGTTGTAATATAAAAATCTGGATCGTGCTGTTGTTTTTGTTCTGCACGACGACGTGCTAAAAATAATTTACGATTAAACTCAACTTCTGTCACACCCATTGGGCAATTCACAAAAATTTGTTCAAACCGAGGAAGCGACTGTAGCGCAATCTCCCCCAATGCATCGTTATTGGTTGGAACAATACGCCAACCAATAACGCGCAAACCTTCTTCTTCAATTTCTTTTTTTAATACATCTTTTGCAAGTTGTGCTTTTTCACTATCAAGACTAAGAAAAACTGTGCCCACAGCAAAAATTTCACTGAGTGTAATATCACTAATCTTCGGCGCTTCTTGTCTAAAAAATGCTTTTGGCATCGCAAGTAATAAACCACATCCATCGCCTGTTTTGCCATCTGCGGCAATCCCCCCTCGATGGGTCATACAGCTTAAGCTATGAATAGCTGTTTTTACCAAGTCATGACTTTCATTGCCCTCCATATGAGCAATTAAGCCGAAACCGCAATTATCCTTAAACTCATCTGGCTGATATAAGCCTTGAGCGGGAGCTACTGTTTTTAGCGATGGCATGTGCATAGCGTACCCTTCTTTAGTTGATGCTCCTAAGTGAGCGACACATAGTAAATTTTCTTTATAACTTTATTGCGATACCTTTTAGAAAAAAATTAGACTTTCCTATAGTATTAGTTTATTCATCACTCCTCTTTTACATGCACACTTTTAATGCACTAAAGAGTATAAAGTTACTTATTTTAATAAGATTTGCGCTAAAAAAAGAATATTAGGGCAACCTATGCACCAATATATGCAAAATAAGTGCCAAATTCATGACAGAGGAAAATAAGTTAAACTCTCAATTTTTAATTTTATAGTTCATTTTTCGCACTAAAATAATATTTAAGCAGTGAATGTGCATAAATATGTATCAATATAGTGCATAAATTAGTTTAATGTTGTTTTAGGTGTAGATGCTACAGGATCAGTTGTACGATCTAATATATCTGTAGTGGTTTGAATAGGGTTTGGTAAACTCATTGTTCTTGGTACTGGTGCATTTGTTAAGTTTACTTCATACAACTTACTGTCAGAAGATAATTCATCTGTTCCCATATCATTTACTTGATGTGAGTAATTCGATAAGGGCTTCACAGATGGGTGCAAAGACTTTGGTAATCCAAGATTCAAATTTTGTAATGCTCGATCCGCCTGAGGCTCATTAGGATACAAGCCATAGTCTAAAACATATTGATCGGGTTGATTTTCATTAGACAATCTAAAATAAATAAATTTTTCTCTATCAGCTCTCTGTTTTAGAAAGTCACGAATAACTTCCTCCTTACCTACTGTAAGGATTTCCAATGTAAAACCATAAGGATTTCTTTGGATAAACTTTGTTCCTCTAAATTCCGTCTCATGCGTGCCTGAGTTAATTGCTCTTGTTGTTTGTTGTAAAGGCTTAACATCATCATCAAGCACACCCAAATTGGTCATTGCTGAAACCCTTTCAGCCTGAAATTGTGGGTGTACATCTTCCTGTTCAATATCTTTTTCTGTATTGGGAAGTTTTTTTATAGTTAAATTTAGAAATAAAGCAGCAAATAAACAAGCAATACCAATAAATAATGATACCCATGGTAAAGGCCGAGATTGTTCTTTTTGCTGCTGAGACATGATTATTTACCTTTTTTTTGATTATTCAGAATCGCCTGTTTCATATAATCTACATTAAATTCTTCAGTAATGACTGCATGCCCTAATTTTTTCATCAAAATTAGTCTAATTTTACCATCAAGCACTTTTTTATCATGCGACATATAAGATAGAAAATCATCTAATGGTATTTCAGGACAGGAAATTGGCAAGTTTGCTTGTTGAATAATGTATTTGACACGCGCTAGATCTTCAGCTGAAATCCATTTCATTAAATATGATAGTTCAGCAGCCATAACCATTCCCACAGCAACTGCCTCACCATGCAACCATGTGCCATATCCAAGATAAGACTCAATTGCATGACCAAAAGTATGCCCTAAGTTTAGAAGTGCTCGTTCGCCTTTTTCATGCTCATCATTTGCCACAATACGTGCTTTATGCGCACAAGAACGGTATACCGCTTCTGCTAAAGCTTGCTCATCACCAGCCACCAATTTTGGCATATTGTCTTCAAGCCATGCTAAAAATTCAATATCGCCCAAAAGTGCATACTTAATAATTTCTGAAAGACCAGCAGAAAGCTCACGTGGTGGTAGAGTTGACAATTGGTTCATATCAGCAAAAACAACTGATGGCTGTTTAAATGCCCCAATCATATTTTTACCAAGTGGATGATTGATACCAGTTTTCCCACCTACACTTGAGTCAACTTGAGATAGCAACGTTGTTGGAACTTGTACAAAGTTTACACCTCTTTGGAAACTTGCAGCAGCAAAACCAGCCATATCGCCGATTACACCACCACCCAATGCAAGCACCGTACAGTCACGATTAAATCCTGATGACAATAATGCATCAAAAATTAAGTTTAGATTTTCAATATTTTTAAATTTCTCACCATCACGTAAAATACACTGTGCTGTCACTTTATCTAAGGCAGTTAAAGCCTTTTTATAGTTCTCTAAATACAAAGGAGCAACCGTTTCATTTGTTACAATCATCACTTGCTTACCTTGAATATAAGGCTTTAACAAATGTTGAATATCTAAATGGCTACCAATGAAAATAGGATAACGGCGATCACCGAGCTCAACATGTAATGTTTGCATAAATTTCAACCAGCGAAAAAGTTAGATAAATTATTTTAGAATATCATCAAGAATTTGATACGCTAAATCTCGTGCATCACCACTATGTGTATCAACAACAAAGTGTGCTACTTCTCTATATAAAGGGTCTCTGATAGAAAGAAGATCCTGTAATTTTTTTTCAGGATTTTCAACTTGTAATAATGGTCGATTCTTATCTCTATATGTTCGTTGTAGCTGAATTTCTACAGGTGCAAATAAATAAATAACTATTCCGCGTTGCTTCAAAACATTTCTATTTATTAGCTGTGTTACTGCACCACCGCCTGTAGCAAGTACAATTTGCCTACGTTTTGTTAATTCTTTTAATACACATGTTTCACGCTCACGAAAACCACTTTCGCCTTCTTTTTCAAAAATCCAAGGAATGGAGGCACCAGTTTTTCTTTCTATTTCATGGTCACTATCTAAGAATTCTCTCTCGAGAATTTCAGCCAAATGACGACCAACAGTTGTTTTCCCAGCCCCCATGGGCCCTACCAAATATATATTTGGTAGGGTATTTATTGCTTTTTTTGGCAAGGAGCCACCTATTTCATTACATCAATTAAGCTTATATTAATGATTTCTTGAAAAAGTGTCATTAACAATTCTTGGTGTAATAAAAATCAATAGCTCTCTTTTTTGCTCTGTACGCGTTCTATTCTTAAATAAATTACCAAGACCAGGAATATCACCAAGTACAGGCACTTTATTTATATTATTCGATGTAGAATTTTCATACAAACCACCGAGTACAACAGTTTCACCATTATTTACCAATACATTTGTTTGCAGTGTATTGGTATCAATTGCATAACCTGCATCTGTGAGTGAACCTAAAGTATCTTTCGAAATATTAAGTTTCATTTGCACTTTACCATCTGGCGTAATACTTGGCGTCACCTTCAACTCAAGCACAGCATCTTGGAAAGTTGTCGTTGTACCATTATTCGCACTGGTCGTTGCATATGGAATTTTTGCACCTGATTTAATAATCGCTTCTTGTTTATCGCCAGTCATTACTTTTGGAGTAGATAGTACTTCTCCCAATCCATCTGACTGTAAAGCAGATAACTCTAAAGTAAGAAGTGAATTAGCAGTATTTAATATCCCAAAAGCAATACTTGGAGAATTGTTAATCGTAGAACCTAAATCGACATTTAAGTTATTTGAAACACTATTTGACGATCTTAAACTTGTCACATTTGCAGTTGAGCTACCCACAAGTGTTCCAGTGCTTCTTACAAAAGTTCCATCAGAGCTAGTTACTGATCCACCACGACCAGAAATACCCCATTTCACGCCAATAGATTTAGAAAAGTCAGTTGAAGCTCTTACAATGCGGGCCTCAACCATAACTTGTTTAACAGGAATGTCTAGCTGTTTAAGCAGCTCTTGCAGCTGAGCAATCTTAGTTGATGTATCGTTAATAATAATGGTGTTTGTACGATCATCTACAGAAATCGTTCCTCGTGAACTCAGTAATGAACCAGAATTACTATCATCACTTCCATTCAATGCATCTTTACTTTCACTAGAACTTTTCTTTGTTGCAGCAATAAGTTTTTGGATATCTGATGCTTTTGCATAATTCAACTGGATATATTCAGTTTGTAATGGTGCAAGTTTAATTGATTGTGCATAGAGTTTAGCTTGCTCCTCATCTCGCTTAATCATATCGGCAGTTGGAGCAATCCAAATTACATTACCAGTTCGACGCTGATCTAAATTTTTAGTTTGTAGAATAAGCGCAAGTGCCTGATCTGCAGGAACATCTTTTAAATGAAGTGTAATATTACCTTGTACATTATCTGCTACAACAATATTCTCTCCAGAAAAATCGGCAAGAAGCTGAAGTACGCGTCTAATTTCAATATCTTGAAAATCTAAAGATATTTTTTTACCACTATATTTCGTAGCTTGCATTGCACGCTGCGTAGAGTCTAACTTTTTACCTACATTAATTGTAAGCTTGTTATCGGCTTGATACGCCATATAATCAAAGCTATCATTTGCCTGTATTTCAATAACACCATTATTCCCATCATTGAAACTATCAACAATTGATACAGGTGTTGCAAAATCATTCACATTTAAACGTCTTGCTAAATACAATGGAATCTTATTACCAGTAAATCGTGCAATAATTTTATTATTACGCTGCTGGATATCTACAGGTGTTCTAGGATTAGATAAGTCAATAACAACCTGACCTTCACCCTTATCATTACGCTGAAAACCAATATTAGAAATACCTTGTACAGCTGATGGAAGTACAGCTTGAGGTGTTGATATCTGCTGTGTAACTGATGTTGGTAAAACCCTTAATATATAGGTATTTCCCTCAACACGTGTTGAAAATTTACTATTTTGCTTTAAGTCAACGCTCAAACGAGTTCGCTCATTATCAGATGAAACATTAATTGCACTGACTTGATCATTTGAAACTGGAATTTGGCTTTGTGTTGTATTGTTTGTTGTTTCAGGAAAATCGAGTATAAGCTGAGAAGACTGTTGTACCTGATATGCTTTAGGTTGCGGTGGTAAACCATTAAACATAATACGAATTTCAGTGCCCTGATTTGCTACTTGCATTGGAACAATGCCTGTCACAGCTACACCAGCTTGTGCGGTTTGCATGATTGCCACAACAGCAGCACTTAAAAGAAATCGACGAGAGATAGCGTTCATACTGTGATCATCCCCAAAAAGTATTGAATTACAATTGTCATTATTATCCCCAAAAAAATTAAGACGTTTGGCCCAATAAAATAAGTGCACGTGGCCGTTCAACATATCCGCCATTACCATCTGAAACAACTTCTAATAAATCAAGCTTTGTTGGAGATATTTTCACAACTCGACCTTGATTTAACCCCATATAGTTGCCTGTCTGCACACGATAAATTTGTGAATCTGGTGCTTGAATTAATGCTACATCTTGTCCATTTGCTCCACGCAGTGTTCCTTTCATTATTAAGGACTCAAGCGGATATGCCTCAAGCGGCTGTGGTGCTCGTGAAAAATTTGGATAGACGCGTTTACCAGCCATTACTTTTAACTCAGTATAAAGAGAGCTTGGCAAGAATGGACTACGAATATTTTGCGCACTATATTGAAATGAAGGTGTCGTTTCAAACACTGGTGCCTTTTCAACAGGAAGTGGCGGTTGATTCTTAATCTGGGCCATTTGCCCATTTACCTCTTCTACCCTTGAATCACATCCAGAAAGTAGTAATACACACACTAGACAAGTTAATTGATAACGCATTAATGTGCCCCTTTCTTTGTGTTTGATTGTGTTGAACTTTCACTACCTAAATAACGATATGTTTTCGCATTAATAATATAAGTTAACTCTGGGATTTCAGATCTTCTATTACTATTTAACTGTGCAGTAATTGAGAAATTATGCAACGTTACAATTCGAGGCAATAAAGCAATATCACTTGCGAACTGTCCAAAGGCATGAAAATCACCTGTTGCCTCAATCGAAATAGGTTGTTCTAAGAAAAAGTTTTGGCGGACTTCAGGATCTAAGTGAATATTCTTAAACTTCAATCCAGACTCTACGCCAGTCACATTAATATCCTCTACTAAACCAGGTATTTCAGACTCTTTGGGCAATTGCTGTAATTGTTCATTAAAACTATCTTGCATAGTTTTTAACTGAAGTTGATATCGCTCTAAATTTCGTAGTGTTGATTCTTTTTGACGATACTCATTCAATAAACTTTCTTCTTGAGACTTAGCAGCAGCAATTTGCTCAATTATATTGCTAATAACTGCAAAATAGCCAACGATACAGATTATAAAAACAATAAACAGCCAGCAAGTCGCTTTGACTAAAAGAGGCCAGCTTCCATAATTATTTGCATCCAAAGAATTAAATTGCTGTGTAAATTTTTTCAACGTCATCTTTTGCTTTGGGAGCTGTGCTGAAAAATCATGTAAACTGTCATTTTTATCCATTACTTACTCCCCTCTTTGCTCAATATTCGTTAATGCATTTAAATCATTTGCTTTTTCGCTTAGATTTGCCGTGACTACAAAGTTTCCATACTTATCTTCATCACGTGGTACAACAGAGCCTATTGCACTTGTTGTCCCTTTATTATCATTTGCTAAAAAAGAACTCATAAATACATTACGATACCAAGGAGAAGCCGACATTAACCTCATCATCTCAGCAACAGCATTTGGACTTTCAGCACGACCTTCAAGTGTAAAACTATCACCATTACGTGTAAATTTAGTCAAAAATACATTTTTAGGTATCACTCGTGGCAACTCATCCAATAGACGAACGACAACAGGACGCTGTGATTGTAGATTCTGAATTAAATGCATTCTATCAACAATCTCTTTTCTACGTTCTTGCAACCCATCTAAAGACTTCAATTTTTGATCTAAATCTTGGTTACTTGTTGTTACAATTTGATTTGCTTGAGTTTGATCATTTAATGTCTGATCAAAATAGAACCATGCCAATGCTGTAATTACAACACCAACTAAAGCCGAAAGCACCGAGATAAAAACAAAAGCTTTTTTTCTTGTTTCACGGAGTTCATCACGCCAAGGTAATAAGTTAATTTTAGACATTAATCAAAACTCCTTAACGCAGTACCACAAGTAACCATTAAAGATGGGGCATCTTGCTTTATTTTTTTAATATTTACTTGTGGTGAAAAAGTCATTTTTAAGAAAGGATCTGCCACAGTGACACGATAGCTCAATGTACTTTGCAAGAATTTCGCTAGCCCTTCTAAGTTTGCTGTACCACCTGCCAATAGCACATGATCAATTTCATCATACTGAGAGGCTGAGAAAAATAACTGTAATGAACGTGTCGCTTGCTGTGCTAATGCATCCATAAAAGGACGCAATACTGCAGTCTCATAGTCTTCTGGCAGACTACTATCTTTTTTGGCACGGCCGGCCTCAGCATAAGATAATCCATAACGATTTTGAATATCTAATGTCAGCTGCTTACCACCAAAACTATGTTCACGTGTATAAACGATTTTCCCTTGATCCAATACTGATAAGGTCATCATTGAATGACCTATATCAAACAACGCAACAACTTTTGCAGCAATAGGCAATGTATTAGAAAAAATTGAAAATGATCTTTCAACAGCTAAATTCTCAACATCAGCCACTTTAGGTGAAAGGCCTGCATAAATAAGTACTTCATTTCGCGAATCGACATTTTCCGTACGTGTCGCCACCAATAAAACATTTACTTTATTCTGTTTATTTGGAACAACTGAAACCACTTCAAAGTCCAAGCTCACTTCATCCAATGGAAATGGAATATATTGCTCTGCATCTAAACGAATCTGAACTTCACGCTCTTCATCAGTCATATCTAAATCCATTTCAATTACCTTTGAAATTACGCTTGCTGTAGGTACAGCAAATGCAGCTTCATCAGATCTTGGATTACCTTGCGCAACAGCACTTTCAACTGCTTCTGCTACAGCTTCAGGATTTAAAATGTTTTTTTCGACCACAGCCCCTTCAGGAAGAGGCTCAATCGCGTAAGATAGCACTTCATAACGCCCACTTTTTACAGAAAGCTCCAAAATTTTCACAGAAGTCGAACTAATATCAACTCCTATTAACCCCTTTTTCGGTTTACGATTTAACCTAAGCACAATAACTTTCCCAACCCCAATCTACTTTTTATCAAAAATGTCACAACGCAAAGTTCTGTTTGCAACATAACCAATATAATAACGTATATAGTACTTTTCATGCGAACATTCTAAGCTATACTTGCATTTTGCTACCCAATTCATATATCAAAATTAATATATATTATGAAAAACCCATATTACTCAGGTCGAATATACCCACTTTTTTTGCTAATTCTTATGCTACTTTTAGCAATTCCAGTCGGATTTTATGGCATGTATCTCTACATTGCACCATCTCTTCCTGATATGAGTAGCATCAAAAAAGCACCTTTGCTTAAGCCTATCCAAATCTATACCTCCGATAACCAGCTTATTGGTGAATATGGTGGTCGACTTTCAGTACCTGTTGAATATAAACAAATCCCCCCTCAGTTTATTCATGCTTTCTTAGCTGCTGAAGACTCTTCATTTTTTGAGCATAGCGGTATCAGTTTAAAAGGCCTAGGACGTGCAGTCAGTGAAAGTATCTCTGGATCAGATGTCCAAACAGGCGGTTCAACGATTACAATGCAAGTTGCAAAAAACTACTATCTTAGCCCTGAAAGAACACTTAAAAGAAAACTTACAGAAGTATTCCTTGCACGAAAGCTAGAACAAAATTTAAGCAAAGAAGAAATTCTATCACTTTATGTAAATAAAATCTTCCTCGGTAAAAATGCTTATGGTATCGCTGCAGCCGCAAAGATTTATTACAATAAAAATCTAACCCAACTGAGCATTGCTCAAATGGCAATGATTGCAGGATTACCTAAAGCACCATCTAAATATAATCCTGTTGCAAACCCAGAGCGCGCGCTTGAACGTAGGAACTGGATTTTAGGAAGAATGCTGCAACTTGGCTATATCAATCAGCATGAATATCAGACTGCTGTTGCAGAACCATTAAATCTAGATATGCCTGATCGTGGTATAACCACTCAGTTTCCATATATTGGCGAATTAGTTCGCTCGGAAATCGTAGATAAATTTGGTCCCCAAGCTGTCGATGCTGGTTTTAAAATTTATACTACAATCAATAGTAAGCGTCAGGCTTATGCTGAAGAAGCCGTACAAAATGGTTTAGAAGAATATGATCGCCGCCATGGCTGGCGTGGTGCTGAAGCACATGATCAGCCTTTAAGCCAATTTTTTACTTATGCGAATGCTTACCCTGCTAAAGTGCTTGAAGTTAACTCGACTACCTTTGTCGCAGAACTCAAAGATGGTAAAAAAGTAACAATTCCTTGGGAGGGTATGGCTTGGGCAAAACCATATCACAATGCCAATAGTGTTGGCCCTGCACCAACAAAGGCATCGCAAATTGTAAAAGTGAACGATATTGTACGCTTACGCCCTAATGCGACTGAAACAGTTTGGTCACTTATTCAAATTCCTAAAGTACAAGGCCAACTCATTGCCCTAAATCCTAACAATGGTGCGGTTGAAGCAATTGTTGGAGGCTATAGCTACTATCAATCTACCTTTAATAGGGCACTACAAGGTTGGAGACAACCTGGGTCAACCATTAAACCATTTATTTATGCTTTAGCACTTGAACGCGGTATGACACCAAATACCATGGTTGATGATGATCCAATTACCATTGGAAAATGGTCACCTAAAAACTCTGATGGGCGTTTTTTAGGTATGATTCCTTTACGAACTGCACTTTATTTATCTAGAAATACAGTTTCTGTACGTCTGCTACAAAGTGTAGGCATTGAGCGTGCTCGACAGCTATTAATGGATTTTGGTTTACAAGAAAATCAAATTCCTCGTAACTATACAATTGCTCTAGGAACACCACAGGTACTTCCGATTCAAATGGCTACAGGCTATGCAGCTTTTGCAAATGGTGGCTATCGTATAGAGCCATTTTTTATCGACCATATTGATGATGCTTATGGAAAAACATTATACAAAGCTAATCCCGACTATGCTTGTATTCCATGTATAAATGAAGATATAGCCAACAAGTCAGGACAGGTTTCAAATACTCCTGATGATGAGGCATTCTTAACACATGATAAGAATATGACAACAACACCTAAACTTAAAGAAGTAGATAAAAATAAAAGTGACTACCGTCAAGCACAGCGAATCATTAAATCGAGTTCAGCTTACGACATGGCAAATATATTACATGACGTAATTCAAATTGGTACAGGTCGTGCAGCTCTTTCAGTTGGACGTGAAGATTTAGGTGGAAAAACAGGTACAACCAACGATGCCCGTGATGCATGGTTTTCAGGTTTTAATGGAAAATTAGTGACCGTAACTTGGGTTGGATTTGACCAACCAACTACTTTAGGCAAAAGAGAATATGGTGGGGTTGCCGCCCTTCCTATTTGGGCAAACTTCATGAAAAATGCGCTCAGTGGCACACCTTATGCTTGGGTCACATTTGATAAAAATGCTGCAGATCCCGATTTACACCTCACACCACAACAACGTCAAGTACAAAGTGAAGATCGCGTATCTCCTCCTATGGCTCGTCCAATATATAAACCAGCACCACCTAAAAATACTAACCCAAACAATAAAGACTTCGGAGGATTACCAGAAGATTCAGGACTTATCCCAAATGACGGTGAAAGTAGCAATACTGCTGGTAAAGAAAATATCGTTCCTCAGCCCAAAAAAGACGATCTAGAGCAACTCATTAACCAAGTTCAATAAAAGAAAGCCGTTTAATTAAACGGCTTTCTTTTTAAATACATATAGCTGAAAACTTGCAGTTACATCAAAAGATTGCTTTGACTCTAATTGTTCACGGCACTCTAATTTTGCCTTATATGCATATGGTGTCATGGCAACTAAATTTTTGAGTGCATCTTGATCTAAAGTCAAAGGTGCATCTATACACTGTTGTGCGACAAGATCGAATTCATTTTGAAGCTGTTTTTGTATTTTTTCAGGGTCATGTAAATTAACTTCCCCAAATAATGCTTCTCTCACTGTATATAAATGTTCTGGTGCAGCAACCGCAACTAAACAATACCCTTCAGGCTTTAAAACCCTTAATATCTCAGATGTAGGAATTGGACTAAATACTGTAGTACACATATCCATAGATGCATCTAACACAGGTAAAATTGCTCCAGTTCCCACAATCCACGTCACATTTTTATTGGTTTTTGCAGCGCTCTGTACAGCACTTTTCGAAATATCTACACCCACACAAATATCTGTAGATGCTTGCATTGCACTGGTGTAATACCCCTCACCACAACCAATATCTAGTAAGTATTTTACCGCATATTTTTCTATACATGCTGTAATTGCTTCTTTTAAAGGTGAGTAGTAACCTTCCGATAAAAAAGCACGTCTTGCAGTCACAGACTCAGGTGTATCCCCTGGTGTTTTACTATGCTTATGCTGAACAACATGTAAATTCACATAACCCTGTTTCGCAACATCAAAACTATGCTTTTGGGCACATTGCCAAGTTTTTTCCCGTAAAAGGAGTGCCTCACGGCAAACAGGACACATTAAATAAGGTTTAGCAATTGCTTCCACTTGCTCAGACTCCATCATAAAAAAAGCTGGTCAATCACCAGCTTTTTTGTTTCTTCTTTAGCTTATCGCAATTTTAACGTCATTAGACCTAAAACTACTAAGAAAATCGTAATAATCCAAAAGCGAATTACAACCTGAGTTTCTTTCCAACCTTTTTTCTCATAGTGATGATGTAAAGGAGCCATGAGAAAAACACGCTTATTACGCATTCGGAGTGAGCCAATTTGTAAGAAAACAGAAATTGCTTCCATTACAAAGACACCACCCATAATAGCAAAAACGATTTCTTGTCTTACCATTACGGCAATTGTGCCTAACATTGCACCAAGTGCCAATGCACCAACATCACCCATAAAGATTTGTGCAGGATGTGCGTTATACCATAAGAAAGCTAGACCCGCACCCACCATGGCAGAGCAAATCACGACAAGCTCTGAGGTATATTTCACATATGGAATATGTAAATAGCTTGCAAAACGAATATCACCAGACAGATAAGAGAATACACCTAGTCCAGCAGCAACAAGAACAACAGGCATAATGGCCAAGCCATCTAAACCATCTGTTAAGTTCACGGCATTCGAAGCGCCATTAATGACAAGATAAGTAAATGCTAGAAATGCTAAACCGAATGGAATGGCTGACAATGGAATACTAATATTCTTAAAGAAAGGCACAAGGAGGTCTAGCATATTATGAGTAACGATCGGATTACCTTGCGAATTTGCAATCCAATACAACGCAAGACCTGCACCGAGTGAACCTACAGAAGTCCAAAAAAACTTCTTTCGTGCAGGTAAACCTGCATTGTCCTTGTAGCGAATTTTAATCCAGTCATCTGCCCAACCAACTGCACCAAAAATCACCATAACCCCAAGTACGATCCATACATAAGGGTTCGATAAATCTGCCCAAAGTAATGTACTAATGCCAATAGACATTAAAATAAGTACACCACCCATGGTTGGCGTACCCATTTTTTGCGCATGACCCTCAGGAGCATAACTACTTACCGCTTGACCATACTTTAAAGCACGTAATTTGCGAATCATAACTGGGCCTAAACCCAAACCAATTAACAGTGACGTGATTACACTAAGCAATGCACGTAATGTCAGATACCGAACAACAAGGAAGGATGTATCAAACCCTGCCAATTGTTTAAACAACCATAACAGCATTTAAAGCTTCTCCATCAAGTCAGCCATCAACGTCTCCATATGGGTAAAGCGAGAACCTTTAAACAAGAAGTTCATAGACTGAGGTTGATGTTTTTCAATCATGTGAATTAAAGCAGGCAACGCTTGTGCCTGCGTCTCAAAATTTATTATTTTATCCGATGCCTGAGCACCCGACTTAATCGCTTTTGAATATTGACCTATCGCCACAATATAATCGATTTCTTTTTCAGAAAGTTTATGTCCCAAAGCAATATGTTCCTGCTCTGCTTCTGCACCTAACTCACCAATATCACCAATTACCATGACTTTAAAGCCATTCTGTTTCAACAATACATCTGCTGCTGCAAGCATCGAACTTGGATTTGCATTATATGTATCATCAATAAATGTGTATTGATGACGTTGAATAAAGTTTAAACGCCCTTTTGCACCAACAGCATGTTGTAAACCTTTTACAATTTGTGTAAGTGGAATTTTTAGTGCAATTGAAAAAGCAGCAGCGGCCAATGCATTTGATATGTTGTGCTCACCTGCAAATGGCAGACATACATCTGCTGTACCTTTAGGTGTATGCAAACAAAATATTGACTGCTGCGCTTCTAACTGAACATCTGTGGCAAAAACATCTCCCCCCATACCAAAACTGAGCGTTTCAAGGTGCTGAGTGGTGTTTAAAATATTTACCGTAAAGTCATCTTTTGCAGGTACAACTGCAATACCCGTTTCAGATAAGTGATTATATATTTCAGATTTGGCTGTACAGATTCCTTCGCGCCCGCCAAACTCACCTAAATGGGCTGTTCCAATATTTAATATACCAGAAACATCAGGGCGCACTAAATTAGATGTATAATCAATTTCACCTTGATGATTTGCACCAAGTTCCATCACTGCATAACGGTGTTCAGGCAATAATTCCAACAACATCATGGGCACACCCAAGTCATTATTTAAATTACCACGTGTCACAAGTGTCGGTGCAACTCCATTTAGAATACTACTTAGCATTTCTTTTGTTGTTGTTTTACCACTACTTCCAGTCAGTGCAATAACCTGCAAGTTTTGACAAGACTGACGGCGAAATGCGCCCAAATGACCGAGTGCTATACGCGTATCTGACACCACCAATTGAAAAATATGGTCTACTTCAGCGACAGGCTCAGAAACGATAACAACCGTACAACCATGTGATGCAACTTGAGAAATAAACGTATGACCATCAAAACGTTCACCTTTTAATGCAAGAAATACATCCCCTTGTTCTGCATGACGAGAGTCTGTCAGTATACGTTTCAAGACTTCTGATGGCTTTTTATCTTGATACCAATACCCACCTGTTGCCTGTTGCAAATCATCTGCTGACCACGGTGTAAGTTTTCCCAAGCTTGTTGTTGATGTATGCATTAGTGATAATCTCCTGCTAAATATGCTTTCGGCTCTGTATGCTGTGCCTGCATTGCAGATTTAACTTCAACCACATCATCAAACCAGTGTCTTACACCATTCACTTCTTGATAATTTTCATGCCCTTTGCCTGCAACAACCACAATATCACCCGCTTTTGCATGCTTCACTGCATATTTTATGGCTTCTCTTCGATCATCAATTTCTTTTAAATTTTCAGATAACGTGAAGCCTTGCTTCATATCTGCAAAAATTTGTGCGGGATCTTCTGTACGAGGGTTATCCGATGTTAAAACCACAAGATCTGCCCCATTTATGGCAGCTTGTGTCATAAGAATACGCTTACCACGATCTCTATCGCCACCACAGCCAAAAATAGCCCATAGCTGATGATTGACGTGACGTTTTAAACTTCCAAGAACTTGAATCAGTGCATCAGGCGTATGGGCATAATCAACTACAAAAATGCGCTCACTATCACGAATCACTTGCATTCTTCCTGGCGCACCTTCGAGTAAAGAACACTGTTCAATTAAATCTTGAAGAGGTTCACCCAACGTTGCAACGGCAATTAAACTTGCAACCAGATTTTCAATATTAAAATGACCTAGCAACGGACTTTTAACATGGTATACATCATCGACTGTATGCAAAGTAAATTCTGCACCATCTAAACTAAATGAAATATCAGACACATAAAAATCTGCCGTATGATCTTTCATTGAATACGTTAAGATACGAGGTTGGCTTGGGTTGTTTTTCGCCGCCTCTTGCATGACTGATGCATACGCATCATCTAAGTTAATGACGGCTGTTTTAAGTGTTTGAAACTGAAAAAGCTGTGCTTTTGCTGCCGCATAAACATCTAATGTGCCATGAAAATCTAAATGATCTCGACTTAGATTACTATAAACAGCAACTTCTATATTTGAGCCACTTAATCGCCCTTGTACAAGCCCATGCGAACTTGCCTCTAAAGCAACGAACTGCGCCCCTTGCTCAGCATAGTGGTAAAGCTCATTTTGTAAACTGAGTGCATCTAACGTGGTATGAGATGATGCTACAAGATTAGGTAAAATTCCATTTCCTGCTGTACCCATAACCGCACAGCGCTTATGCTGTAAAGTTAGCAATTCCGCCATTAAACGCGCTATCGTCGTTTTACCGTTTGTGCCTGTCACAGCCAATATTTTTGCTGTTTCAACAGTTTTTTTTCTCTCTAAATATATCTTTTGCCACGCGCCCATTAAATGACGGACATCAGCGCAAATAATACTATTTTCAATATCCAATGCCTGTTCAGAAATTACACCTAAAGCGCCCTTATCCAAGGCAGCTTGTGCAAAATTAAGTGTTTTTTCAGGCTGACTATAACTATTCAATGCAATAAAAATTTGCCCTGAACGAATATACCGACTATCTAAACAGAAGCCTTCAAAAGATTGATTTACCCAAGATGCTTGTGTTTCAACGGGGTAAATTTCCTGCAAAGTAATAGACATAAAAACTCACTTATCGCCGAACATTTGTAGATTGTAATGGTTTATCTAAGGGTACATTCAGCAAACGCAAAGACTCTTGCATAATTCTTGAAAAGACAGGTGCAGCAACCAAACCACCGTAATAAGCACCTTGTGGATTTTCTACCACAACCACCATTGCAATACGTGGATTACTAATTGGAGCAATACCTGCAAATAATGCACGATATTGTGTTTTAGAATATCCTTTACGGTCTGGATTCAACTTATGCGCTGTACCTGTTTTACCCCCAACTCTATAGCCAGGAATCTGTGCTTGAGGTGCAGTTCCCCCTGGCTGTGTTACCTGCTCCAACATACCTACAATTTCATTGGCAATTTTTGGCTCAAGCACCTGTTTCCCTTCCGCAGGTTGGTCTAATTTATATAAAGATAATGGCATTTCTTTACCATGATTAGCTAACATGGCATAGCCTTGTGCAAGCTGTAATACTGTCGCATTTAAGCCATAACCATATGCCATAGTGCCTATTTCTGAGACATTTAAATATTTTTGAGGCAAAATTAGACCTGCACTTTCACCTGGGAAATGTACAGCAGATTTTGAGCCAAAACCAAAACGCCTAAAAGTTGTTGGTAATGTCGTTGGCGGTAAAGAAAGGGCAATTTTTGCAGCACCTACGTTTGATGACTTAATAATAACGCCTGCCAGTGTAAGCACACCATGATCATGTGTATCACGAATCGTATGCCAACCAATACGCATTGAGCCAGGATGCGTATCAATAATTGAATTTAGTGTATATTTTCCACTTTCGAGCGCAGCAGCTATGGTAAATGGCTTCATGGTTGAACCCGGCTCAAACATATCAATTGCACCGCGGTTACGCATCGCATCTTTATTATTTAAGTCATCTTTATCATTTGGGTTATATGAAGGCCAACTTGCAAGTGCTAAAATTTCACCCGTTTTCACATCTACGGCTATCGCTGTTGCTGAACGTGCATTGTTTGCAACACCTGCTGCTGTTAACTCTCTATACATCAAATATTGAATACGAGAATCAATACTTAACGTAAAGTTTTCACCATTTTGAACAGGTCGAATCACATCAGGGTCACGTACACGATTACCAAATTTGTCTCGAGTATTCGTCTGTAGCCCAGGTTCTCCTGTTAATTGAGTATTAAGCTTCATTTCTAAGCCTTCAACACCCTTACCATCATTATTAGTTAAACCAATAATTTGAGCATTCGGTTGTGGCTGTGGATAGTAACGCTTATATGATTTTTCTGTATATATACCTTGGAAGTTTCGCTGTAGAATCACATCAGCTTCTGGTGGTGGCACTTCAGTCTTTAAAACTAAATAACGTGAGTTTGGATGGGCATTCATACGTGCTTTTAATGTTGCACGATCCATACCTACCGCATCTGCAAGCTCATCCAAATTAAAGTCTTTATCAGGTAACTTTTGTTTTGGTTTACGTCTTTTACCATCGGCTGATGGCGCAGTCATTGCTTCATAGAGTTTTTTATTATCAAAATAATCTTTTGGATCCATAATAATTTTCATGATTGGCGAGCTAATTGCCAATGGAATACCATTACGATCACTAATTACACCACGCATTGGCTCTACAGTTTGATCTCGCTGAATCAATGCATTGGCTTTATTTTGCAAAAAGTCTTTATTAATAATTTGTACATAAAACGCACGACAAACTAGCGCAATGAAGCAGACTAGAATCATGCCCCAAATTAAATAAAAGCGCCATTGGTCAAATGCAGCAGTTGGTTTTTCTGTAATTGAACGCTTAAGTTTACGTGTTTGCTTCATTTGTTTTTCAGCCATAGAGCAACCTTATTTTTTTTGCTCCAACGAAGGTAAAGAAATTACAACAGTATCTGCGGTAGGCGGAGAGAACATTCTCAACTGAGTCACTGCACGCGTTCCTATTTGAGAGGTCGAGCCAAAGGTTTGCTGTTCGATAAGCAACCTCCCCCACTCTGCATTCAAATCATCTTCCTCTCTTAAATACGTCGTCATTTGTCTATAATCGTGCCTATATTCAAATACTTCAAACACAACCATCGTTGCACTTATGAAAATCAGAAGTACAAGACAGAAGTATGCAATAATTTTCTTATGCGTGACTGTAAACCGAGAGGCTTGATTTTCTATGACTTCTACTTCTTCTGCTTTCATCTGTTGCCTTTTTTCACCAATCCTTCTGCGACACGAAGCCATGCACTTCTAGATCTTGGATTATTTTTCACTTCTTCAGGGCTTGCACAAACACGTGCAATTTTCTTTAATCGTCGTGTATCTTCTTGTTTTTGTGGCATTCCCCAGCCACTATCTTCAGGTAATGTCGACTCTTGCTGAATAAACTGTTTAATCATTCTATCTTCAAGTGAATGAAAGCTTATCACAGCAAGACGCCCTTTAGGCCCAATTAAATCTACTGCTTGGGGTAAAAAAGTTTCAATATCTTCTAGTTCTTTATTAATGGCAATACGAATGCCTTGAAATGCTCTTGTTGCGGGGTGTTTCTTTTTTTCCCATTTTGGATGTGCTTTTTTTACAATTTCAGCGAGTTCGGCAGTCGTTGCAATATCTCCTGCCTCTTTAATTGCACGAGCAATACGGCGACTATAACGTTCTTCACCATATTTATAGATTGTATTTGCTAAAACTTCTTCATCTACCTCTAATAGCCACTCTCTTGCAGTTTGACCTTTAGAGTTGTCCATTCTCATATCAAGCGGACCATTATGCATGAAGCTAAAGCCTCGCTCTGCCTCATCTAGCTGTGGTGAAGAAACACCCAAATCTGCCATAATGCCATCAACACGTTCAATACCAATGGCATTTAATTCTGCTTGTATATCAGCAAAGCTTGCATGAATAATTTTAAATCTTGAGTCTTCTTTTTCAAGTTCAGCCGCAACTGCTAGTGCTTGCGGGTCTTTATCAAAAGCATAAACACGGCTATTTTCATCCAACTTAGAAAGTAAAAGCCTTGTATGACCACCCCGACCAAAGGTCGCATCTACATATACTCCTGTACAACGATCAGCAAGAAGCGCATCTATAGTTTCATTAAGCAGTACAGAAATATGTGACATAAAAAACAAGCATCAAATGATTTAAAAATGTAATTGCACATTATCTATGGCTTTACTACAAGTACCAAATAACTTTTTGTAGAAAAATATTAACCTAATTCATGACTTTTCAATGCTTTCATCTATTTTTTATACAAAAGGCGGTTAAAAAGTATGAGCAAAGCATGTAAATTCATCAACATTATAAAATATGAATACTCAATACTACATACATACATTTTTTATAACTTTATAGATACCAAATGTGAATGTAATTCTAATACCTGTATACATATTGTAAAATAAAAATGAGTCTCATTTAATACAATTCAGTTATAGTACAACATACGATCACGATTCAGTTACAACAACGGGTCCAAAAATCCACTTTTTAAAATATATTTTGGGAGTATATAAATGAACATTTTCCGCTTGGTTTTACTAAGCCTATGCATTGGAGCAACTACAACACCACTGTATGCCAATGCAATAGAAAATGTACATGTAGCAAAAGTTACTCAAACTCCCACCATTAAACAAAGTCTTTCAGGAAAATCAGCAACATCTTTAATTGAACAAACACTCAATAAACAAAAGCAAGCTGTAGACCATCTCAGCTCTAATACTGATGATATAAAAATTTTAACTACGATTCACATACAACCTACACAAAACTTTTTTGCAGCCCAACATGACCGCTTCTCCCGTTTTATACAAAGTCTATTTTCACATGACTCATAATAAAAACCTTATTCAAAGTTAAATTCATCGATTGCCACCTATATTTTTCACGTTACACTTGGCGTTATAATGATTTTTATTTGAATTAAAGTAACTATGACTGTTCGTACTCGTATTGCTCCGTCACCGACTGGATTTCCACATGTTGGAACCGCATATATTGCCCTATTCAACTTATGCTTTGCTAAACAACATGGCGGTGAATTTATTCTCCGTATAGAAGATACAGACCAACAGCGTTCAACACCCGAATCTGAAAAAATGATCTTAGATTCACTACGCTGGCTTGGTATCGAATGGAGCGAAGGCCCTGATATTGGTGGCCCACATGCACCATATCGCCAATCTGAACGTATGGATATCTATAAAAACTATGCATTAGAACTTGTAGAAAAAGGTCATGCTTTTTATTGCTTTGCAACAGCAGAAGAACTTGATCAAATGCGTGCAGAGCAACAAGCTCGTGGTGAAACACCGAAATATGATGGTCGTGGACTTAAACTTTCAAATGAAGAGGTTTCTCGCAGACTTGCAGCAGGTGAACCTCATGTCATTCGCATGAAAGTTCCTGAAGAAGGTGTTTGTCAGTTCAATGACTTGTTACGTGGTGAAGTTGAAATTCCTTGGGCACAAGTAGATATGCAAATTCTACTCAAAACTGATGGTTTACCAACATACCACCTTGCAAACGTTGTCGATGACCATCTCATGGAAATTACCCATGTTTTACGTGGTGAAGAATGGCTTCCTTCCGCTCCTAAGCACCAATTGCTTTATCAGTATTTTGGTTGGGAAATGCCTATTCTTTGTCACATGCCTCTATTACGCAACCCAGACAAATCAAAACTTTCAAAACGTAAAAACCCAACTTCAATTAATTACTACAAAGATATTGGCGTTCTGCCTGAAGCACTCCTCAACTATTTGGCACGTATGGGCTGGTCAATGCCTGATGAACGTGAAGTATTTACACTTGATGAGATGAAAGCAAATTTTGATGTCAAACGTGTTTCTCTCGGCGGCCCAATCTTTGACGTAGAAAAGCTGAATTGGTTAAATGGTCAATGGATCAAATCACTTACACCAACTGAATTATTAGGTCGCATTCTTCATTGGCAAAATGATAGTAAAAAACTTGAAGATATTGCAGCAGCAATTCAACCACGTATTAGCCTACTTTCAGAAGCAGTGAATTGGTCAGCATTCTATTTTAACCATATGCCAACACTGACAGCAGAAATGTTTGAGCATAAAAAGTTAACACCTGAACAAGTGCGCCAAAGCCTACAGTTTGCAATTTGGCGTTTAGAAAAAACTTTTACATGGAACAATGATACCGTTAGCCAAATCTTAATGGATTTAGCAAATCAAATGGACATTAAACTCCGTGACTTTATGCCAACATTCTTTATTGCAATTGCAGGCTCAACAAGTGCAACCCCGATCATGCACGCCATGGTAACAATTGGACCAGATTTGACTTATGCTCGATTACGTCATGCACTTGAAATTGTCGGCAAACCAAGTAAAAAAGAGTTAAAATTGTGGGAAAAGTTAAATGAATCGCTAGAGTTGGCTAAAAACAACCCAACTGATTCATAATATACATATTTTACTTGACCTTAGTGAGCGTTATTCATAGTATAGCGCTCACAACACAGCTGGGGTTATAGCTCAGTTGGTAGAGCGCTACAATGGCATTGTAGAGGTCAGCAGTTCGATCCTGCTTGACTCCACCAGTCTCTCGTTGTTTATATGTCCCTATCGTCTAGAGGCCTAGGACATCGCCCTTTCACGGCGGTAACCGGGGTTCGAATCCCCGTAGGGACGCCAGATTCTAAAAAAGCCTAGCATCAATCATGCTAGGCTTTTTTTATGGGGTTATTGTATATAATGGCTCCAAGTCTGAGGTAACTTATTTACATACAGGTTTAAAAAGGTAATAATTTTTGGGGATAATCGTATCGCTCCCCCCTTACTATTAAGATATGCTGCATTTGCTTTCAAATTTCCTATTGATGCAGTATAGAGTTTTATCGAGTAACTTTAGTTAATCTCTCCCTAAAATCAACTTACCAGTTTGCACCTCAATTTTTCTATTTAAATCACAATTTTTTGTTTTAATATCATATTCTTACTTCTGAAAGCTAAAAACCTAAATACCTGTATTTTATTTATGAGAAGGTCAAAGATGGATATGCTCAATAACAACAATTAAATTTTTATATCTTTGTACTAAAGCATCTCACGGTATTGACTATGCTAAAAATATATTTCTAATTTTTCAATTTTTTTAGCGCATCGGTTAAATGAATACGATATACCATTTTCCTAAACCATCACCTTATGGCTGTCTACCATTCAAGTGCAGAAATGTTTCTTTACTACTTCAACTAAGTAATCCTTCTGCCAGTTTCATATTTTACCTAATTTTATATTTAATATTGTCATTACAAATTACACTAAGGTTTAACGGATAGATGCAAAAAAAGTAATAAGAAAAGGGGCTGCAATTGTCAAAATGAAGCCACTAAATATTGCAATTTGCACATCTATATCATTACAGTTCTTTTTCACAAAAGGTAATGTGGAATCCATTGCGGTTGCGCCACAGACACCTATAACCGCTTGCGAACGATACTGACCAAATAAATATAAAAAAATAATGGCATACAACTCTCTTATTAAGTCTATGAGTAATGTAAAACTACCAAGCTCATTTGTACTTAATTTTGCAACCAAAGAACCTGACAGGCTAAACCAACCTAATCCACTACCTACCATCATTAAGGTCATAAAATTATACCTTAACAAAGTGCATGCGATGCCTGAAGCGACAAACAAAGCAACCAAAGACATACATGGCACATAAATATGTTGGAACGTTATTTTTTCTAATTTTACCGAAGCTAAATCTATACCAATCAAAAAAATTACAACATAAAGCAAGTAGGTTGTAAGTGGAATATGCGAAAAAGTATTCGGCATAGATTGATACAGTAATACCCCTATTACCACCATTGAAACGGCACAAATACATTCTTTAATCGGTAACAGAATATCTTTAAACTGCTTTACTGATTTTTGCTTTTCTAATACAGATGATTTGTTCTGAAAAAACTGAAAATATAAAAGTATGAATGTCACAACTGAAAGTATAGAAGCATATAAAAAAGCATCTATACATACTTTTACACCAATAGAAGGATCAGCTAAAACAACACCAAACTCGTAACCGACCGTAATTAATAAAACCCACACCACATAACCAATACTTTTTATAAGTTTATGCTTAATAGACTTAGTCCAAATACGAGCACTCCCCCATCCTAAAATAAGAAAAACAAATAAAGGTAAAAGTGATGAAATAAGAACAGCGAGCATATGTATTTATTGATTTAGTCTATTGTGTAAATATAGCATAACCATTTAAAAGTATATGCCATCCTCTTTTAAGTAGCGCTAATACAGCAAGCATATTTTGTCTATTTAGAATACTATTGCACATTTGTAGCTTTTCTCTACAATAACCCGCTTCATTTTTTGATTAATCTGTGTATACATGCCGTCATCTCAATCTCCGAATGATCCATTGGATCAGGGCAATTCTGCGCCTCTCAAACGCGCTATGAGTACCCGACACTTGGTGATGCTTTCACTTGGTGGTGCTATCGGCACAGGACTATTTTTAGGCTCGGGTGAAGTCATTGCACAAACGGGGCCTGTAGGTGCCATAATCTCTTATTTTCTAGGTGGCTTAATTGCTTATCTAGTCATGCTATGTTTGGGTGAACTTGCCGTACACATGCCAGTTTCTGGCTCTTTTGGGGAGTACTCTACAAAATACATTGGACCTGCTACAGGTTATATGATTACTTGGGTATATTGGCTCACTTGGACTGCAACACTTGGTACAGAATTTACTGCTGCTGCACTTTTAATGCAAGAATGGTTTCCGCACGTATCTATGTGGATTTGGACACTCGTTTTTGCAGCCATTGTATTTACACTTAATATTAGCTCTACACGCATGTTTGCAGAGTCTGAGTTTTGGCTTGCTTTAGTTAAAGTTGTTACTGTTATTAGCTTTATTCTACTTGGGTTACTCGCAATATTTGGAATTATTCATTACAACAGCCAGCCATCTGCACCTTTATTTAACAATTTGGTATCACATGGCTGGTTCCCTAAAGGTATATTTCCAATTTTTGCAACCATGCTTATTGTGAACTTTGCTTTTTCAGGAACGGAGCTTATTGGTGTTGCTGCTGGTGAAACAGAAAATCCAGCGAAAAATGTTCCAAAAGCAATTAATGCATCAATTTGGCGTCTACTTATTTTCTTTGTAGGCACTATTATTGTAATTAGTGCATTACTTCCTTATGAACAAGCTGGACTAAGCAGCAGTTCAGTTAGCAGTAGTCCTTTTGTGACCGTATTTAAGTATATCGGCATTCCATATGCAGAAGATATTATCCGTTTTGTAATTATTACAGCATTACTTTCTGCAGCAAACTCAGGACTTTATGCAGCTTCACGCATGATGTGGTCTCTTTCTGAGAAGAAACAACTACCTACAATATTTGCAAAGCTCACAAAATCAGGTACGCCAATCATTGCAATTATTGTAACGATGTTCGGTGCTGTACCCGGCTTACTGTCAGAACAGTTTGCACCTGAAACAATTTTCAAGAACTTACTTGGTGTTGCTGCATTTACAATGGTAATTGTATGGACAGCTATTTGTGTATGCCAATTTAATTTCCGCCGTCAATGGTATAAATCTGGATATACTAAAGACGAGTTAAAATTTGCTGCACCACTATTCCCAATTACACCTATTCTTGGTTTTATTTTCTGTGTTACTACCTGTATTAGTATGGCTGTAGACCCACAAATGCTCGCAGGTTTCTATAGTTGCCTTGGCTTCATCGCACTCTGCTATGTAAGTCACTTCTTCCTATACCGCAAGAAAAATATTCAATAAAGAACAATCGTCTTTTATTATAAAAGTGTAGCCATTTGCTACACTTTTTTTTTATCCATTTATACTAATAATTCATAGATATAACAATGTACTTCTCATAAATATGAAAATTATTTTTATTCACGGTATTAATCAACAGAACTTTGATGCCCAATCCTTTGAGCATCATTGGTCAGATGTATTTAATATTGGTTTAGAAAAAAATGATTTAAATGTAGCATTAAAAGATATTAATCTAGAGTTCCCTTTTTATGGTGATATTCTTACAACACGAAAAATGAAAAATGCCGTTCATTTAAACACCATGAATCCCAACTGGGCATTTTTTGAAAAACTTCCAAAATTGAAAGAGCGCAATAAAGAAAAAATTCAAAAAGCACTCGAAATACCACTCTTGCCACATTATGACGAATCACAAGAATATTCTCTAAAACGTAAGTTTTTTTTACTATCACAGCTAGCAAAAGACCATGTGCTCAAAGAAATGGTTATTCTTCTCAATCACTTCCCCAATTTACATGAATCTCTTGTTCAAAAATTCATTTCTGAAGCGTACCTCTATTGGTACGACACCACATTTAAGAAAGAAATTCACGAGCGTATTATTTCGTGCTTTGAAAAAGGTGAAAAACACATTGTCGTTGCACACTCATTAGGTACAGTCATTGCATATAATGTTTTACATGAACTTTCTAAAGACTATCCTATAGAAAGATTCATTACACTCGCATCTCCACTTCCATTTAATGTAGTACAACGACACATCGTTTCACCCATTCAACGCCCCAATGCTTTATATGGAGATTGGTATAACTTCTATTCTCGTGATGACTACCTTACAACTTTTCCAATAGCATCGCCTCGCTTTAATCTTTCACCAAAAGTAGAAAACCATCTCATTACAACCTTTGCCGATAAACCCCATGAGATTATTGGTTATTTACAACACCCTAGCGTTATTCGTTCTATTTTCGAACAAACAGACTATTTAAAACAAAATCTAAAAAATACGGTAAACTTTTAAATAAATAGTATTTTATAGTTAATTAAGTATTTAGACCTTTTTTTAACCAAAAATTTAGAAATATTTCATTTTTCTTAAAAAAGTATTTGACAGAACCTCAGATTAAACCTAATATACGCCCACCTTCTGATGTGTCCCTATCGTCTAGAGGCCTAGGACATCGCCCTTTCACGGCGGTAACCGGGGTTCGAATCCCCGTAGGGACGCCACTTAAATTCAGAATACTCTAGAAGTCCCTATCGTCTAGAGGCCTAGGACATCGCCCTTTCACGGCGGTAACCGGGGTTCGAATCCCCGTAGGGACGCCACTTTCTCCAAAGCTCTGCATGCTTCGTGTCGACTTCTTCCATGACCATGCAAAGTGTTTGGTACGGATCAAACCCAACAAATTCAGCCATTTGCATGACTTGAATTGTGTTGGGTTTTCTTCGTTTAGCCTTCCAATCAGATATATTCGATGGTGAAGTATCTAGTGCCCATGCTAGTTTTTCATAGCTTCCGAATCGTTCCTTACATGCCTCAATAAGCTCTGTTAACATTTTTCGTCCTCTTGTGCTTCTCAAAAATGCGAAGTATATTTCTTCGCAATTATAGAAGTTTTTTTTATGCAGTCCTTCGCAAAATGCGAAGTTCTACAAAAATACACATGGGGCTTTAATGAATAATCAAAAAATTGAGTTTTCTTCTAATGCTGAATATCTCCAGTGCGCTTTTAACTTAGTTTCTAAGATTGTTCATCACGATGCTGTTTTAACAATGGAATGTTCTTCTTCGGTAAAAGATCACATTGATGTTTTGAACTTTCTATCTTCTCTGCTTTTTCAAATGGATTATGACGTTCATTTTATTGATGAGCTTGAAGCTGAATTAATTAGAGAGTCTGGAGAGTTTGAATGAAACGCTTATTAGACCTTATTAATAATTTTGATAAATCTGATCTTTCATCTAAAGAAATCTTTAATGCTTATAAATCTATAAAAATAGAAATAGAAACTGCCTGTGCTTTTTTTGAAATTACTTCTTCTGAATTAATCGAGCTTTTAAATCTTTTAAATTCTGTTTCTTGTAACAAGTTTACTGGTCTTGATGTCTTTTTAAATACTGAGAAAAAAGCAGTTAAGATAAATTCTCCAATTAAAGATATTTTTGTTCAAAAAATACTCAAAACCGCGCAAAACACGGAGTACTTTCATTCGATTATGCTACCCGTTTGTAATACGGGGGTACCTGATACTCAATCACAATCTGATTCATATGCTTTTCCGCGTTCGCAAGATAACTACAAGATGATTATGACCCCTCAAGGGGCTGTTCCTATTGTTTTTTCTGTTCCTGTTGCTGGTGAGCTTGTGGCTCATGACTATGTGACTTTTAGCTTTTGCCAATCTACTTTTCAGACTTCTCTTTATCATGTTGGTATTGAAGCGGATGAGGCTTTAACTCATGCTGTTGAAACCTTTTTAGACCCTATCTTATATGAGCTTTTTGGCTTTGGGCTTGAGCGTAAACGTGAAAAGGGTATGCACTTTAATAGTTACGGTTACGATCTACAAGATGATTTCGGTTTGGTTCTTTATGGTCATACTAATAAAAGAATTACCGTTCAGATTAATGGTACTGGCTGTGCTCTTGCTCGAAAGGGTTGGCAAGAAAGATTATATAACTACTTAAAAAAAGACGTTATTTCACCAAAACTAGGTCGTATTGATCTTTGTTATGATGACTTTGATGGTGATTTTATTCCTGTTGAGCTTGTTGATGAATGGGATAAGCAATGTTTATTTGCATGTCATGGCATGATTCCTGATGTTCGTCACTTAGGTAACTGGAGACGACCAACAGGTGCAGGTCGTACCTTTCAAGTGGGTTCTCGAAATAGTGGTAAAGTTTTCCGTGCTTATGAACGTGGTAAAAAAAATGGTGATTCTATAAATCCGTGGGTTCGTGGTGAATTAGAGTTACAAGCTAAAAATATAAATATTCCTTTAGATATTTTAATACACCCTACCCAATATTATGCGGGTGCATATCCTGCACTTGCCCAGTTATGTGAACAATTAGGTGATCGGGTTACACCTGAAAAGATAGACGTTGTAAAAAGACAATCAGAGTTAAATATAGCTAAAGCTATTGAAATTATTAAGATTCAGTTCGGTAAATATATTCGCCAATTTAGAAAAGTTTTTGATGATTCTCTGCTTTTAGACATGGTCATGTCTGATAAGGACGTTGTTCCTAAACGTCTTAAATTTACTCACGCTTGTGCTACCCATTTTCATAATTTAACACAAGAAATTGTTAGAAATAACGATGCTGAATATCCGCTTTTTGAGGGTGTCCCTCTTTTAAATAAACCAATGTATGAGGATTTAATCCAATGAAATTTGAAGGTGAAGTTGTTGTTGTAGGTGCTACTACATTTAATGATTCTGTCGATGGTAAGCATCACGATAATACAAAAGTTTTTATTCAAACCCCTATTGATGAAGGTCGTGGCTATGGTTCTACGAATACTGTCTATACATGGGGTGATCATACCAATATGGAAAAAATTAAACATTTGCTTCCTAATGTGGACGCTCGATTTAAGGCTAAGGCTGTTTTTGAGGTTGTTACATCGGGCAATCGTTCAACAACAAAACTTGTTGAGCTAAACCCAATTAATGCTCCTGCTCCTTCAAAGTCAGCTTAGGCTAAATCATGTCTGATAAACAAGAAGATATTCTTTCCGTTATTGGTCAATTACAAGACATTAAAAAAGTAGATATTTCATATCTTTTTTCTAATTCTTCTACTCAGCTTGTAGATAGGTCAACGCTTACCATGATTTCTAAGAAATTAGATTTAGCAATATCTAAATTATATGAGCTTCTAGGGACGAAAGAGCCATTAGATCAAGAAATGGGTCAAGTTATTTCAGACGCTTCATTTAACAAGGGCTATTCTTTTGCAAAATTTGGTAAGGACTACCCTTTACCTGATGAATTACTAAAGATTTTAGAGAACTCACCAGAGTTAATGAAAATTTATAGAAGTCAGTATCTTTGCGGTTTAAATGCTGGATCTGCTGATAAAAGAGATTAAAAAATGACGACATACGTTTGCAAAGAAATACAAGTTATTAACTCTGTTCAAACGTGTGTTTCATACGTTGCAAAAGAAGATTTTGATCTTTTCAACATCAATGTAAATGATGCTAACGCATTACTTACGCAAATCCTTGTGGCATTTGCCACTGTCTATGTTTGGCGTCTTATTGAAGATGCCATGAAACGAGGTTAGTGAAATGAGTAAAATTCGTAATTTTTACAATCGTGCTGTTGTTGGTGTAGCTGTTACTGCGGCTACTGTTGGCGTTGCAATGGCTGATGGTGGTTCAGGTGTTGATACTTCTTCAGGTGTGACAATTATTGGTACTGCTATTGCTGCTATCGCTGGTGTTGGTGCAGCTAAACTCGCTCCTACTGCAACACTTCAAGTTTGGGGCTTTATTAAACAAGCTTTCAACCGTACTTGATTTTATGGAGGGGGATTATTCCCCCTTGCTTGGAGGCTTTATGTCTTTCGGATTTTTCTACTTAATTTTAATGCTTATTCTTCTTACTCTGTTATTTAAGGAATAAAAATGAGAAAAATAATTGCCTTTTTATTACCTTTAATAATAGTTACAACCTCTTTTGCATCTGCTGTACCAAAGCCTACTCCTGAAGATGTTGCTCGTGATATTTTAAGAAAAAATCCTGCTTCCAATGATTGGAAAATGGAAAATGTTTCTGCTCGTGCAGGTCAAGTATCAGGTGATTTAACTCAACGCCTTGCTGCGAATGGTTCAATGTATCAAGTTGCTGAACATGTTGCAGTTCCTGCGAATACTGCTGAAGTTGCAAAAGTTGCTTTAGATGCTGCTAAAAAACTTGCAAAGATTGGCGGTGGTTTAGGTGTTGGTTTAGCTGCTCAGTATGGCATTGATAAACTTCTTGATGGAGTTGGTTATGTTATGGGTCCGGGGGCTGTTGTAAAAAAGTCTGACGGTACACTTACTGATCCTAAAAATTATAAAGGTCATTATATTTATAATTTGAATACGGGTAAGCAATATTCTGATCTTAATGCAGCTGGTTCTGCTCAGTGTGATTATTTAAAGGGTTTGTTTGGTTGGTCTCATGTTCTTTTTATGAAAGCTACTCCTGATGAGTATTCTGCTACTACTGTTTGTTCTTTTCAAAGAGATCCGAATTCTGAGGTTTTGACAGGGTCTTTCGGGATTCCTCAGATTGTAAATCCTAATTATGATCCTTCTGTTGCTCCCGATCTTGCTGATACTGTTCCTGTTCCTTCCGATGGTTCTGATATTCCCACTTTGGCACAGCTAATGAATGCTGATACGACAGGTAAATATGATCCTGTTATTCAATATGCTTATACGCCTAAGGAGGCTGACGGTGTTACGCCTAAGCCTGCAACATATATTGATTGGGGTGTGAATGGTTTTACACCTGAAATGTCGCAAAATTTAATTGATAATCGTAATGCAATACTCCAAGCAGATATTACACAAAATAATTTAAATGCTTTAAATACTGCTGTTAAAGACCCTACACAAACAGGACAGCAAACCATACCTGATGGCCATTCACAGTCGACAACAACTAAGCCAGACGGTACAAAAGTAACGACCAGTACAGATACTGTTACCGATCCAAAAACAGGACAACAAACCACTACTACAACAGTCACAACGACAAAACCTGATGGTACGCAGTCAACAGAGCAAATGAATACCACCGCTGACAACATAAAGACAAAAACAGATTTACCTGCCTTTTGTGACTATTTTTCCTCTTTATGCAAATGGTTAGATTGGACACAAGAACAACCAACAGATTCAGATAAAGAAGATGGTCATGTTGATGTAGATTCACCCACTAATTTTGATTTCTCTGTTTTCCGTACGGATAGGGTTTCTGCTTCTCATACTTGCCCAGCACCTACACAAGTTAATCTAAACCTTATGACAGCTTCTGTTTCTTATCAGTTTGATTATTCACCTTTTTGTCACTTTTTAGAATTAATACACCCGATTGTTATAGCGATTGGTTGGCTTTCTGCTGCTTACATCTTACTGGGGTACACACGTGATGGGTAAGCGAGGACGACGAGGCGGACGGGGAGGACAACGAGGAGGACGAGAGAAACGCTTTAGCGTTTTAAATAAAAAATTAGGGGGGTTAAATGGTTAAGTTACTCAAATGGTTATTTGATCAATTTGGAGATGGTCTTTTAAAAAGGTTACTGGAGAGCGCAGGTCTTACCATTGCATCTTCTGTACTTCTAAATATTATCCTCTCCTTTCTTATTGATCGCTTCTTATCAAACTTAGCTTATGTTGGTGATATTTCTTGGATTATTGGTATTTCGGGTTTTGATCAATCCCTATCTATTATTATTTCAGCCCTTTTTGTTGTTGCTCAATTACGCTCGACTAATGTTTCGGTAACTAAAAAATGATTACATTACTAACTGCTACTCCAGGATCAGGCAAAACGCTTTGGGCTGTACAAGAAATATTTAAACGTGCAAATGATACAACAAAAGATTGGAATATATTTTCAAACATTGATGGTCTAAAATTAGATTCTGCTCAACCGCTTAAAGATAAATTTGTTGATTATCCGCCCAACTCTCTAGTTGTTATTGATGAAGCACATTTCATAACGCATTTTTCTAAAAAATATAAACACCCTATAAAAAATGAAAACCATCCTGAAGTTGAGTTCTTATCAGTTCATAGACATGCTGACTTTTTAGATATTATATTCATCACACAAGCTCCTAGACGTTTAAATGTTGATGTACTTGATATGGTTGGTACACATATACACTTACATCGTCCTATGGGCATGAAGCTTGCAACATGGTGGCTTTGGAAACACTCACAAATTAGTCCGAATACAAAGTCTGCTAAGGCAGAAGCTGAGGATACAGGTACTTTCACCTATCCTAAACAGCTTTTCACCATGTATAAATCATCAGATGGTTCTGGAGATTCACACTCTAAAATTAAAATACCTGCAAAAGTCATACAAGGTATTTGGATGCTTTTTCTAGTGATTGCTGCTTGTGTTTATTTTAATTGGGATAATATCTTTCATAAAAAACCAACGACAACCACAACAACTACGACAACCCATGTCGCAAATACAACTCAACCCAATACAAATACTGCACCTATTAATGCTTCTGATCTCTCTACCCAGTGCCGTAAAGCTGAAAACTTAAACCGTAAAGAATGTATTGCTTGGTATGATGACTTAACCAAAAATCATAAATCTGTTTCTACATTTAACTATGATCCATCTAACCCATTTTCAGATGAATTACAAAAACAAGTTCAATCAACGTATGAAATTAAGAACAAGCCAATATTTTCAGGCTGTTTAAAATCAGGTCATAAATATATCGCCTATACCCAACAAGGCACTATTCTTCACAATGTTTCTTCTTCTGATTGTGAAAGAGTAATTAACGGAGATCGTCCGTTTGATTACTTTGGTGATCATGCTTCTAAAGACTTACAAGTAAATGCTGTTCCTGCTTCAACACTCCCAGGTGATGAACAAAAAGCACAAACAATGTATGAAAATAAGGAAGGTATTTAGTTATGAAAATTTTTGATTGGTTTGAATCTTTTTTTGATGATTGGGCACCATTTTTCCTTGTTCTTGCTCTTGTTTTTCTCGTTGGTTCTCTTGCTTATTTTTGTACTTCTTTAAATTCACCCGCAACAGATAAAGAGCTTTTAGCTGCTAAATCTGAATGTCCAACTATATCTAATTATTTACCTGATTCCATTGTTACTTCTTCGTCTTTAGAATTTTATTTGCAGAAATGTCATGATGATCAAGTTATTTCAAAACAGAAGGCTATTTTGAAATGACTTATTTTTTCATTAATATATCTTTATTCCTTTCTTTAGATATTAAATAAATGACTAATCGTAATATGGTTTATGTTGGAATTATTTTTGCAGCTATTTATATAATTTATCAATATTGGTCTCCAGCTTCTCCAGCTTCGATAAAATCTGCTTATATTGAATGCTCTGATTTACCTGATTATGTGAATACAAATGCTGTAATAAGTAAACATGATTTATCTCGTGCTTTAGATTATTGCAAGTGGGATAGAGAAAAACAAAAAACTATTATTGAACAAAATAATGCTCTTCGATAAATGGAAAATTAGCGTAGCTATTTTTTCCTCCCTGATTACCTTGCTCCCATTAAATTTTAATCGGTAGTAACAAAGCCCCACGGAGTGTGGGGCGACCAAGACACATTTATGTACTGATTAGACAGCAAAATGATTTGCTGTTTTTTTTGATTTTAGGAATTAAGAATGGATATAGAAAAGATATTAAATTTTTATGCTAGAAATGGCTTATTTCAATCAAATCATACATATATGGATAAGTTCTCTCACCTGGAGTGGTTTTATAAATTTGATGATATAACAATAGAAAATGTGCATGACTACTGCACATATAGACAACTTCAAGGTGTAAAAAATTCAACAATCAATAGAGAATTGCACGTTATTAAATCTGCTTTTAACTACTACTTAAAACATAAAAACGATAATTTTAAAAACGTATTTAATGGATTTAGGCTCTTTGAAACTGATTTTATACCACGCTTTCTAAATGCTTACGAATGTACCAAGCTCTTAAACGCTTCAAAACAATACGGCAATTACATTCTTCACGATTACATACTTCTTTTACTAAATACGGGCTGTCGTTCTGGAGAGCTTCTCTCACTGACATGGGATAATGTTCATATAAATGATAAATATTTTATTATTAGAAACTCACTATCTAAGAATAAAAAGACTGTTTATAAACCGCTTAATCATGTTTCGATCTATGCGCTCTTACGTTTAAAAACGCATAAAAAATATGTTTTTTATAATGAGAATACTGATTCTAATATTAAGACTTTTTATAAAGGTTTTAAATGTGCTGTTAAAAGGGCTGAAATTGGTCATGTTCGCATACACGATTTAAGACACACATTTGCTAGCTTTTTAATAAAACAAGGTATTCCTCTTTATCATGTTTCTACGCTTTTAGGTCATTCAGATACAAGAATTACACAACGCTATGCGCATTTAGCTCCTGAAAATCTACATGATTGCTTGTCCTCTTTGCCCTCTTTAACACAAGATTACAAAACTTTACAAAATAATAGTGAAAGTGGCTAACGCCCCTTTCACGGCGGTAACCGGGGTTCGAATCCCCGTAGGGACGCCAAATTCTAAAAAAGCCACTGAAGACTCAGTGGCTTTTTTTTATGTGTGTTTTTAATAAAAAGCCCTAGCAACTTGCTAAGGCCTCTTTTAAAACTTAACTAGAAATCAAATGACGTTTGCAAAAAGACTGTTCTTGGCTGTCCTTCATATTTCCCATATATACTGTCAGATGAGCGTGTAAAATAATTGGTATCGAACACATTTTTAATACCCGCTGCCACTTTTAACCCTTTTAACTGCTGGCTAAAGTCATACGCAACTCGTACTGAAGCTGTTGTATAACCTGGTATACGTCCAAAGCGCCCTTTATCATCTTCAATAACAAGGTCATCTTTATTTGTTGCAATTTGACTAGATTGAGCAAATAAGTCTGTATTCACAGTCCACTGATTCACCTTATAACCTAAACCAAGGTTAGCCACCCAACGCGAATAAAGTGGAATATCTTTACCCTTACGTATGCCTGCTGCAGCTGTTGCATGCGTGTAGGTTAAATTACTATAAGCAGATAGCCCTTGCAGTACATCATACATCTGACCAAAGTCATAATTTATACCAAGCTCAAAGCCTTCATGCTTAGTCGCACCCAGGCTACTCCATTCTTCTACACCATTAATTTTTGAACGCTTCAGCTCTTGATTAAAGTCAATGTAAAATGCTGTTAGCTCAGCTTGTAAACCATTTCCTAAATAGTGTGTCCCAATCTCATAATTTTTTGCTTTTTCAGGGCGTAAACCTTGTGTTTGAGATACTGCTATATCTCCATCAATTTTTGCCATTTGGCTATATTGTTGTGGTCCAAATGAAATTCCATAGTTTGCAAATACATTCCACTGATCATTAACCGCATATTTCACTGAAAAGTTTGGTAAAACTTCATTCGACTTTACAACAGGCGTAATAGAGCTTTTTACACTATTATTGGCATTTAAACGGTTAAAGTTTTCTGTCGTCTTAATCGACTCAAAACGTACACCAGGTGTCACAGACCAACGACCAATATCTGTTCTGTTATCTAGATATACTGCATGCGCTGTTGTTTTACCATTGGCAGAAGAATAACCATCTAACTGTGTAATTACAGGACTATTGGGTGCATAGAATGCACTACGTCCAATATATTCTTTACTGGTCTCATGTAAATAACGATATCCAACAGAAATCTCATTATTAGTATTACCAAAAGCATAAGCATGAGAGAAACGAGGTTCAATTGCAGAAACTTGATAAGTCCTAGGCGCGTTTCTTAACTGCATTTCCAACTTCTTGGTTTTGGAATTTTGTGCTTGATTTTCCATTACCGCATTACGGTAGGTATCTGTATGATAAGCCAAAACCTCAAAAGTATTTACATCATCTTTATGGGTATATTTTAAAGCACCATCTGTACGATGCCCTTCAAAAAAGTCATTCTTCATCACAGATTGATTCGGATTAACCGCATACTGCTGTGGTGTCAAACCGCCTGGCATACCTGCCTTAGCATCATAACGATGTAGACTAAATTCAAGCTTATCTGCATCGGTAAAGCTATACGCTGTTTTTAAAATAACATCATTAATATTGTTATGATCATTATTATCTCTATACCCATTTCCTTGCGTACCTGAGTACATTATAGCAACACCTAAACCATTTTCAAAAGTTGTGCCAAGAAATGCATTTGGACTTAACTTAACATTGCCATTTTTAGCGAACTCAGTTGTTAGCCCCACACTACCTTTAAAATCTTGTGGAATCTCACGCGTATTAAAGTTAATGATACCACCCACATTTTGAGGCCCAAAGCGAACAGAACCTGCTCCACGAATCACATCAATCGATGAAATATTGCCTAAACTGGTTGGCGCCAATGAAAGCTGTGGCTGACCATATGGTGCAAATGCTAGTGGCACACCATCCATAAGAACTGTTGAACGTGGAGAGAATCGTGAGGTTAAACCACGAACACCAAAACTTAAAGATAAATCACTGCCTGCTGTACCTGCATTATCTTGAACCTGAACACCAGGAACCTGCCTTAAAGCATCTTTTAATGTTGTTGAAGCCGTTTCATCAAGCTGCTTACGATCTATAATTGTTCTAGCACCTGCATGTTCAAATACTTTCTTTGCTGTTACATCTTCAAGCCAGTTTCCTTGCGCATGTAATTGAATCGTATTTAAAACTGCTGTTTTTGAAGAGTTTTGTTCTTCAGCATATGAAAATGATGTGAAACTGAATAGGGAAATAAAAGTTGCAATAGCTACTTTAGATTGCCTAAACGGGTATATCGATACAAAGGATTTCTGCTGCATTTAAAATCTCTTAAATTATAATATATTTTAAAATATGTCATAAAATAATATTTATTAGTAACAAAAACAATAATTATTCGTATTTATGTTGATCGATATTTCTTATAAAAGTCTAAAAAAGATAGACAATAGAGTTGAAAGTTTTTTATTTCATTATTATTTAGCTAGAATATACTTAAAATTATTTTGGAGTTTTCATGCAATACCGTTGCCCACAATGCCAAAGCCAAAAAGTTATGCCAGTTGCTCAAGTAGGCAGTACAACGCGCCCTGATGTACCTAAAAGTCTTATAGTTTTAGTCTTCTCTATTTTTTTACTTTTACTTTTAGTTATTGCTGATATTGCAATGTGGATTTTTAGTAAGGGTGCTGGTACAAACTTACAAATTGCAACTGCTGTTGTATTTGCTATCACTGCTATTTCAGGTGTTTTATTCTGGCGTGACTTACCAAACTTTAAAATTTCTATGCAGGCATTTATGCAATCACAAAAAGCATGGAAATGCCGTGACTGCAATCATCAATGGCAAATTTAGACCACAATCTTATTCATGAGTGTGCCCACATGTATACTCATGAGTAAAATAGCTTTTCTAGAGCCTCACGATATAACAAAACGACTTTATTCCAGTTGCATATATTCTTTCTCAATCAACTCTAACGTAGAGCCTTTGAAATTAAGTAAACCTACTTTTAACTCATATCTTAGTTCGAAAATTTCTAAACAATTTCAATAATAAGTAGCATCTGCCCTTTGACATGCCGCCCAATAACTTTTCACCCTAATCAAAATGTAGAATTTTTATGACAAGTCATTTTAAGATACCTCTACAATTGAATAAAATTAACTACTCTAAAAATATAGATATGCTATTACCTTTTAGGTACACAATACCCTTTAGGTTAAATGTAGTAGAAAATTTTTTCTTGTATCACTCCAACCTCCAACGGTATATCTTAATTTCTATTCAATGCCCTACACCTATGAATTTAAAGATTCGGTAAATATAAAAAAAAGCCAACTCACCGATGAGTTGGCTTTCTCTGAATCACTAATTAAAATTAGCCACCAATTTTTCTATATTTTTGACGCTTTGGTCGAGCTTCATCACCTAATTTTTTCTTACGATATGCTTCATATTCTGTGTAGTTACCGTCGAAGAACTCAGGGCCTTCATCTTCAAAAGCAAGAATATGCGTTGCAATACGGTCTAAGAACCAACGGTCATGCGACACAACCATTACTGTACCAGGGAAAACTAAAATAGCGTCCTCTAGTGCACGTAACGTTTCGACATCAAGGTCGTTTGATGGTTCATCGAGTAAGATAACGTTTGCACCTTGCTGAAGAATTTTTGCAAGTTGTAAGCGGTTACGCTCACCACCAGAAAGTTCACCTACACGTTTTTGTTGATCTGAACCTTTAAAGTTAAAGCGGCCAATATATGCACGAGAAGCAATTTCATAATCACCTACACGTAAAATATCTAAACCACCTGAAACTTCTTCCCAAACAGTTTTATTATCATCTAAGGTATCGCGAATCTGACCAACATAAGCCACTTTCACGGAATCACCAACAGTCACTGTACCTGTAGATGGCTCTTGCTCACCTGTCATCATACGGAAAAGTGTTGTTTTACCTGCACCATTCGGCCCAACAATACCTACAATCGATGCTGGTGGTACAGAAAAACTCAAGTTCTCGTAAAGTAAACGATCGCCAAACGATTTGCTAATATTATCAACTTCAACAACCTTGTTCCCTAAACGCGGGCCAGGTGGAATATAAATTTCTGAAGTTTCATTACGTTCTTGGAATTCTTTAGAGTTTAACTCTTCAAAACGCTCCATACGTGCTTTATTCTTCTTCTGCTGACCTTTAGCATTTGAGCGAACCCATTCAAGCTCTTTTTTCAATGCTTTCGCAAAAGATTCTTCTTGCTTATTCTCTTGCTCTAAACGTGCATTCTTTTGTTCCAACCACGTTGTATAGTTACCTTGATAAGGAATACCATGTCCACGGTCAAGCTCTAAGATCCACTCAGCAACGTTATCTAAGAAATAACGGTCATGGGTAATCGCAACAATTGTCCCTGCAAAGTCTTTTAAGAAACGCTCAAGCCAAGATACCGATTCTGCATCTAAATGGTTTGTCGGTTCGTCAAGTAACAACATATCAGGCTTAGATAAAAGTAAGCGGCAAAGTGCAACACGACGGCGCTCACCACCAGACAGCTTATTTACATCTGCATCCCATGCAGGTAAACGTAGCGCATCTGCTGCTTGTTCCATTTGGTTACTTAAATTATGTGCATCCCAAGCATGAATAATTGATTCAAGCTTTTCTTGCTCTTTTGCAAGTGCATCGAAATCTGCATCTTCAGCAGCATATTCAGCAAATACTTCATCTAAACGTGCTAGCGCATCTAGAGGCTCACGCAAACCATCTTCCACGTTACCACGAACATCTTTATTTGGGTCTAAAGGTGGCTCTTGTTCAAGATAGCCAATTTTAATACCAGGCTGTGCACGTGCTTCACCAGAAAAGTCTTTATCTACACCCGCCATAATGCGAAGTAGTGTTGACTTACCCGCACCATTTAAACCAAGCACACCAATTTTTGCACCAGGGAAAAATGATAGAGAGATATCTTTAAGGATTTCGCGCTTTGGCGGAACCATTTTAGATACTCGGTTCATTGTATAGATATATTGGGCCACGCGGACTCCTCAATTAAATAGTGTACAGCTAAAAATCTTTGAAACTATTATACCTAAAAGTATTCATAAAATAAGGCTCTTGCCTTTTTATTATCAGTGCTTATTAGACAGAATGTAAGTAACCTTATTATTCAACTTCATTGTGACAAAAGATTGTACAGTTTTCAAATCTGTTTAAAATATTGGCAACTCGCAAAATAAGCTAATATTTTTCATATTTCGTCATTATCTTCTGTTTCTTTTTACGATATGCTTTGTTCGTTTTTTGATGAGGTACATTTCATCAAAACCATTATTACACCAAAACACATGCGCCAAGGTATCCTCTTGTGAAAAAAAAGTTAGAACACCTTTTTCAACAACGCGTTCAAGGAAAAACTGCTCTCATTACAGGTGCATCAAGTGGCATTGGTAGAACCATTGCAAAGCGCCTAGCCTCCGCAGGTGCGCATGTATTATTGGTTGCACGCACAGAAGAAAATTTACGTGAAGTACAGCTAGAAATTGAAAAAGATGGTGGTCAAGCCTCTATTTTTCCATGTGACTTAAATGATATGGATGCTATAGATGCATGTTCTAAAAATATTTTAGCGAATGTCGAACATATTGATATTTTGATTAACAATGCAGGACGCTCTATTCGCCGTGCCGTTGAAGAGTCACTAGATCGCTTTCATGACTTTGAAAGAACTATGCAGCTTAACTACTTTGGTGCAGTACGTTTGGTACTAAATATATTACCGCATATGATTAAACGTCGTGATGGGCATATTATTAATATTAGTTCGATTGGTGTTCTTGCAAATGCCACACGATTTTCTGCTTATGTTGCATCTAAAGCAGCACTCGATGCTTTTAGTCGTTGCCTCTCCGCAGAAGTTCATGCACATAAAATTGCCATTACTTCCGTGTATATGCCCCTTGTACGCACACCCATGATTGCACCTACAAAACTATATAACTATGTGCCAACCCTCTCTACAGATCAGGCAGCAGACCTCATTGCACAAGCCATTGTGAAGCGTCCAAAGAGTGTTGCAACCAATCTAGGTCGTTTAGCTTCTCTCACTTACTCTATTGTTCCAGATTTAAACAATAAGCTTATGTCTATTGGCTTCAGCTTATTTCCGAGCTCTAGTGCTTCCATTGGAGAGAAAGAGAAATTAACGCTTATCCAACGTGCTTATGCAAAGATTTTTCCAAATAATCATTAAACATAAAAAAGCCTCCTAATTAGGAGGCTTTTTTATATGAGTCAGTTATTTTGACCCTTTAATACCTGCTTGTAATAACAATGCACCTAAACCACCAATTTTCTGCTCTTGTGGTTTATCTTGCTTCGCACGTTTTGGTAAGTCTTTACGTGGTTGCGCTGGACGTTTGTGTTGTGGCTTACGCTCATCTTGCCCCTTATGCTCACGACGTGGTGCACGTTGTGGCTTCGCAGGCGCTTGCGAGCCTTCTGGACGCATACTTAAGTTGACACGCTTACGCTCTGCATCTACTTGAATAACACGCACTTGAACAATTTGACCTGGTTTCACAATCTTTTGTGGATCAGCAACAAATTCATTTGCCAATTCTGAAATATGCACTAAACCATCTTGATGTACACCAACATCTACAAACGCACCAAAATTAGTTACATTTGTAATAACACCTTCAAGCTCCATACCTTCATGTAAATGTGCAACTTCAGTTACATCTTCACGGAATTTTGCTGTACGGAATTCAGGGCGAGGGTCACGTCCCGGCTTTTCAAGTTCACTTAAAACATCTTTTACTGTTGGCAAGCCAAATTTTTCATTTACAAACTGATCAGCATCAATTTGACGTAGAATTTCGCTATTACCAATAATATCTTTTATCGTTGTCGATTTCTCAGCAACAATATTTTCAACCAAACCATATGCTTCTGGGTGAACTGCTGAAGCATCAAGAGGTTGCTCACCATCATGAATACGTAAGAAGCCTGCTGCCTGTTCAAAAGTACGCTCGCCTAAACGTGGCACTTGTTTTAATGTTTTACGATCATTAAAACGACCATGCTCTTTACGATACTCGACAATCTGTTGTGCAATCGCTTTATTTAAACCAGCGATATAGCCTAATACAGCAGGAGATGCCGTATTTACATCAACACCAACCGCATTCACGCAATCTTCAACAACAGCATCAAGTGCTTTTGCAAGACCTGCCTGATTGACATCATGTTGGTACTGACCAACACCAATTGACTTAGGATCAATTTTCACAAGTTCAGCAAGAGGATCTTGTAAACGACGTGCAATTGAAACAGCACCACGAATTGATACATCAAGTTCTGGTAACTCTTGTGAAGCAAGCTCACTTGCAGAGTAAACTGATGCACCTGCTTCACTGACAGTGACACGTGTCAGTTTAAGGTCACTGTTTTCTGCCATCATTTCAGCAATAACAGTTTCTGTTTCACGGCTTGCCGTACCATTACCAATGGCAATTAGGTCTACTGCATATTCACGACATAAACGTGCAAGTTCTTCTTTGGCACCTGCTTTATCTTCTTTTGGCGCAAATGGGTAAACTGTGCTATGCGCAACAACATCACCTGATGCATTCACAACAGCGAGTTTAACACCTGTACGTACACCTGGATCGACACCTAACGTACAACGGCTACCAGCAGGTGCTGAAAGTAACAAATGACGTAAGTTTTCTGCAAAAACTTGCATTGCTTCAGCTTCTGCTGCAAGACGTTTCTCAGTCAGCAAAGAATGTTCGATTTGTGGTCTGATTTTACCTAACCAAAATAGTTTTGCTGTTTGTTTCAAGAAATCTTGACGTGCTTGAGGCTGAATGCTGTCTAAAGCATATTCTACTTCAATACGTGAAAGTGGTGCTTCATCTTCACCATCTACTTTTAAGCCCAATACATTTTCTTGACGACCACGAAGCATTGCAAGTAAACGATGAGAAGGTACTTTATTTAGATTTTCTGAAAATTCAAAATAGTCTTTAAACTTCTTACCAACTTCACGCTTTTCATCTGAAGCAACAGCACTTTTTAATACAGCTGTTTTAGCAAAAATTGATTTTAGCTCAACCGACAATGCAATATTTTGTGCCCAACTATCAATAATAATATGTTGAACAGCATCAAGTTGGCTTTCTGTATCTGCATAATCTTCATGAGCAAAGCCATCAAGCGCAAGTGTTGGCTCAATATCTTCTTGCAAAATACGATCTGCAATAGGCCCTAAACCTGCTTCTTTTGCTTTAAATGACTTACTTGTGCGCTTTGGACGATACGGCGCATAAATTTCTTCTAATGCATTTTTTGTTGTTGCAGTATTTACACGTGTAAGTAAATCATCACTCAATTTATTTTGTTCAGTTAAAGCTTGAATAACTTTTTCACGACGCTCGTTTAAATCACGTAAGTAGCTCAAACGTGTGTCTAGCTGACGAAGTTGCGTATCATCCAAGCCCTGCGTCACCTCTTTACGGTAACGTGCAATAAATGGAACACTTGCCCCTTCATCAATTAAACGAATTGCGGCTTCTACTTGGTTCGGACGTGCGGCAAGCTCACTTGCCAACTGCTGAACGAGGTCAGTCATCGTATGGAATCCTACTTAAGGAACATAAACTCAAAGCAGAGATTATAAAGACCATGCTCGTAAAATCTACAGGTAGAAGCAGGATTTTTTAAATTTATCGCAATAAATATGCACTTATTTTGTTTTTAAATGTATTTATAAGCATATTTAACTTGAATCTTGTTACTTTAATAACCATCTAAAGACGTATAATGGAAACCTGACAAACAAATGATGTCGCTATATATATTTGTAAAATTAGACAAATTAACACTATAGCCAGATGTCGCTTAAAAGCATTATACTCAAATTATCTAATATTAAATAAATGATTAAAAAGGGAGCACTTTATGAGTTTAGTGGTACCTGCTGAAAATACGGAAAGTGTTGTAGATACAGACCGTGTTGAACGTATTTTGGTAGTCGATGATGACGTACGCCTTCGCACACTTTTACAACGCTTTTTAGAAGATAAAGGCTTTGTTGTAAAAACTGCACACGATGCAACTCAAATGGATCGCTTACTACAACGTGAGCTATTCTCATTAATTGTTTTAGACTTCATGCTTCCTGTGGAAGATGGTTTAAGTATTTGTCGTCGCTTACGCCAATCAAACATCGACACCCCTATTATTATGCTTACAGCAAGGGGAAGTGACTCAGACCGCATTGCAGGTTTAGATGCAGGTGCAGATGATTATCTACCAAAACCATTCAATCCAAATGAATTACTTGCACGTATTCGTGCCATCCTACGCCGTCAAGTACGTGAAGTGCCCGGTGCACCAAGCCAGCAAATGGAAGTTGTCAGTTTTGGCCCTTGGTCTTTAGACCTTTCAACACGTTCTTTAACACGTGAAGGTCAAGTTGTTACACTCACAACTGGCGAATTTGCTGTACTCAAAGCACTTGTGCAACATCCTCGAGAGCCTCTAACACGCGATAAACTCATGAACCTTGCAAGAGGACGTGAATGGGGCGCTATGGAGCGCTCTATAGACGTACAAGTTTCTCGTTTACGCAGACTTGTTGAAGATAATCCTGCTCGCGCACGTTATATTCAAACAGTTTGGGGGGTTGGTTACGTTTTTGTACCAGATGGTGCAGAATAATTGGCGTCATTATATTCAAAACACAGTTAGGAAACCTCAGTGACACTTGACCCAATAGACCCTAAAGAACTGGTTGACTCATCTGGCTATTACGCTCAAAAGCGTACTAAAATGGAAAAATTGTTAGATAAAGTTAAACCACGTTCCGCTGCCATGCGTACAACCATTTTGGTTGCATTTGTGGTGTTCTTTAGCCTATTTATGTCACTTTGGTTTTTCTGGCGAACATTATATTTACCTGAAATACAACAACATGCGCGATATCTTGCTATTGAGCTCGACATTATTAATAACCCAAACTTTAGTATCTCTCATCATGGTAAAGATATAGATGTAGACACATGGCTACATCGGCGCTTAGGTGTTGAATATATTACTGATCCTAAACAATACCCAAATGTACAAGAAAAGTTAATTGCCGACTTTATTACCAGTCGTATTGAAAAGCGCTTAGCACAAGAGTTACAAGTCAATCGAGAGCAAGTCACTGTTTATTTTAAATTTAAACCATCTCCAACAATTTGGGTACAGAGCCCAGACATGCATGGACATTGGTTAAAAGAACCTCTGACAACCTATGCAAATTATAAACCTGAGCTTATTTTTGGTTGGTTATTTGGCATTCCTATTCTTGCCTTTATTATTATTCTCACCCTTGTACGTCAGTTAAATAGACCATTAAAACGTCTACAAAATGCAGCAAACTCATATAGCCATACAGGCAGTGCTCCATACCTTTCTACCAATCATGGCCCACTTGAAATCCGAGAAGTAAACCAAGCATTCAACCATATGGTTTATAACTTAGAGCAAATTGAAAAAGACCGTAAAATTATGCTAGCGGGTATTTCTCATGATCTAAGAACACCTCTCACCCGAATTCGTCTAACTGCTGAAATGTTGCCTGATGAGTTTTTAAGAGAAGGACTTGTCTACGATGTAGACGACATGGATGCCATTCTGAATCAATTTATTTCGTATATGCGTGATGGTTCAGATGAAATACTTTCCGATACAGACATCAACAGCCTATTACAAGAGCTAATCGTTCAATTTAATCCACTCGAGATCATCTTTACACCTCAAGAGATCCCTATTATCCAAGCACGTAGTTTATCACTCAAGCGCCTGATTGGGAATTTAATTAATAATGCTAAACGCTATGGTGCAGAACCAATTGAGATCTCAGCAGAAATTAAGAATAAACAAATTGAAATTAGTATTGCAGATAATGGTGAGGGTGTCCCTAATGATCAAATTGAAGCACTAATGCAACCATTTGTTCGTGGCAATACTGCACGAACCATTCAGGGTAGTGGTTTAGGATTGGCTATTGTTAAACGTATTGTAGATATACATCAAGGAAAGCTTACTTTAAGAAACCGTCCAACTGGTGGTTTTGAAGTAATTATTGCTTTACCTATCTCGATAAAAAATACAAAGTAGACATATACTATTGTTTTAAATAATTTATTTCATACTTTTAATAAATATTAATATTTTTAATACTAATATTTATTCTAGACTCTTAGACCTTAGACTAAGCTATTAGCAAATACTTATGTAGCAGAGTAGAATCTTGGCTACAGGAAAAAATAATGTTTGAAGGGATTAACATGTCATCTAACTATATTCGTTTTTCAGCACTTCAAGAACGTGTGATTTCAGCCGAAGAGGCAGCCTCATTTATTCAAGATGGAATGATTATTGGCATGAGTGGCTTTACTCGAGCAGGTGAAGCCAAAGCAATACCTCTAGCACTGACTAGCCAAGAGAGAAAATCACCACTACAAATTACACTCGTCACGGGTGCGAGTTTAGGTAATGATCTTGATAAAAAGCTTACAGAAAAAGGCATACTAGCTCGGCGTATGCCTTTTCAGGTAGACAATACATTAAGAAAAGCCATCAATCATGCAGAAGTTATGTTTATTGACCAACATTTGTCAGAAACTGTCGAACAAATGCGTAACTTCACCTTAAAACGCCCCGATATTGCTATTGTTGAAGCGGTTGCAATTTCTGAAGATGGTTTTATTATTCCCACAACATCTGTAGGGAACTCAGCAAGTTTTATTGAGTTAGCAGATAAAATTCTAATTGAGATTAATACCTCGGTGAATCCTGATTTTGAAGGCACTCATGACGTTTATATTCCAGAAAAACGTCCAAACCGCTCACCTATTCCACTCATTCATGTAGATGACCGCATTGGAACAAAAGGAATTCCATTTGACCCTGAAAAAGTATTAGGTATTGTATTTAATGATCTACCTGACTCCCCATCTACAGTGACCGATCCTGATACGGAAACACAAGCAATTGCAGATCATCTTATTAATTTTTTTGAAAATGAAGTAAAAACAGGTCATCTACCCAAAAATCTTGCTCCTTTGCAAGCAGGTATCGGATCTATTGCAAATGCTGTTCTTACAGGTTTTAAAGATGCTCCATTTGAAAATTTAGTCATGTACTCTGAGGTATTACAAGACAGTACCTTTGAACTTATAGATGCAGGTAAAATGGCTTTTGCTTCGGGTTGTTCAATTACGCTCTCTAAAAAATGTAGTGACCGTGTATTTAACAATCTCGACAAATATAAAGATAAATTTGTACTACGCCCACAAGAAATTTCCAACCATCCTGAAATTATACGGAGGCTTGGTATTATTAGTATCAATACAGCTCTTGAATTTGACATTTATGGTAATGTAAATTCAACACATGTCGGTGGTACAAAAATGATGAATGGTATTGGTGGCTCTGGAGATTTTGCAAGAAATGCACATTTGGCTATTTTTGTGACCAAATCCATTGCAAAAGGTGGTGCTATCTCATCTGTTGTGCCTATGGTTAGCCATGTCGACCATACAGAGCACGACACAGATATTCTAGTGACCGAACAAGGGCTTGCAGATTTAAGGGGGCTCGCACCAAGAGAAAGAGCCAAAGTAATTATTGAAAACTGTGTTCACCCTGACTACAAAAATGCTGTTGCTGACTATTTTGAACGTGCATGTGCAAAAGGTGGCCATACACCGCACTTACTTAAAGAAGCGATTGAATGGCATACCAATTTTGAAGAATATGGGACAATGCAACCCAATTAAATTAATGATAAAACCGCTGTAAATAGCGGTTTTTTTTCAAATATATGTATACCGTGATCTGAAAACTTATGTTTATCATTAGACCTATTGAAAATAAAGATATAGATACCGTCGTTGAACTCTGGGAAAGTTGTAATATCACTCGTCCATGGAATCATCCTGAAACTGATATTTTTAGAAAAATGAACCAAAAAGATGACCTCTTTTTAGTTGCCGACAAAGACAACCGAGTCATTGCATCTATCATGGGTGGCTACGATGGTCATCGAGGTTGGATTCATTATCTTGCTGTTCAACCTGAATATCAACGTTTAGGTATTGCAACCGCACTTATGCAAAACATAGAAAAACGTTTAATTGCAATTGGTTGCCCAAAAGTACAACTTATGGTTAGACCTGAAAATACATCTGCAATTCAATTTTATGAAGAATTAGATTTTGAAGAAATTGAAGGCGTCTGCCTTGGCAAACGCCTCATTCAAGACTAAAGCTTAACTAAATAGCTTCTTAGCAGTTTCAATAATCAATTGAATATTCAAACCAATTAATAGTGTTGTTGATAAAACCCCTAATGCAATTGTCAACTTAGAGTTCACAAATTCGCCCATCCACTTCTTATTAGATGTAATCCAAATAAGTGGAATCATTGAAGCTGGCAAAGCAATACTTAAAAATACCTGTGAATAAATAAGTAATCCTTCAATAACGTCCTCACGATCCCCCCAAAAATAAATCGCAAAAATAATTGGTAGTGTTGCCAAAGCACGAGTAATAAAACGGCGTAACCATGCAGGCACTTTTAAATGAATAAATCCCTCCATGACAATTTGACCAGTTAAGGTTCCTGTAATTGTTGAGTTTTGGCCTGATGCAAGTAATGCAACAGCAAATAAAGTTGCCAATAAACCACTAGCAATACTTCCCACAATCGCAGGACTCTCTAAGGCATGGTATAGCTGAGAAAAACGCCCAAGCTGTTCTGGATCATGCCCAAAAAACAAAGATGCGCCTAAAATAAGTAATAAGCAATTAATAATAAAAGAAAATGTTAACTGTAAATTTGAATCAAAAATTGAAAATCTAATTGCGTCTCTAATTCCCTCTTTTGTATTACGGGCGTATTGACGTGATTGAACCAAAGATGAATGCAAATATAAATTATGTGGCATCACTGTTGCACCAACAATTCCTAAAGCAATGACTAATGCAGAATCTTGACCTGATAAAGATGCCGTAAATATTTCTTTTTGCGGAATGAATCCACGTATAATATCCCCCATCTGGGGTGATGCTAGTATAACTTCATAAGAAAAGATAAGAAAAATTGTCAGAATAAGCGTAAAAACAAAAGCTTCAATTTTACGTAATCCAAACGACATACAAAGCAGCAGTAAGAAAACATCCAATAATGTTAGCAAAACACCCAACATCAGTGGCATACCAAAGAGTAAGTTAAGGGCAATTGCTGTTCCAATGACTTCAGCAACATCTGTTGCCATAATCGCAAGCTCAGCAATTACCCATAAAATAAAAGACCCTTTTTTACCTGCTAAAGTTCTCGTTGCCTGTGCTAAGTCCATACCTGTAACAATACCAAGTTTGCTACACATCGCTTGTAATAACATTGCAATCAGGCTAGATAGTAAAATTACTGATAGCAAAAGATAGCCATAAAGTGCTCCACCCTGAATAGAAGTAATCCAATTCCCAGGATCCATATAACCAACAGCAACAAGTGCACCTGGCCCTGAAAATGCAAATAACTTCCGAAAAAAAGATGCATTTGAGCTGGGTATAGGTACTGTATTATTGACTTCTTGAAGACTTTTAGCCATTTTTTCGCGCATTCTCACCAATACCTTATATATACCCATTAATATATTTGAAAATGATTATCATTTAAATATTCTTCTTATATTTATCTTATTATATTGGTAAGTTTTTAACGATTATGACTATTTATAATTACAATAAGCATAAAAAAAGCCCCAGATAATAATATCTAGGGCTTTTTGAATATGGTGGCGTGAGGCAGGATCGAACTGCCGACACACGGATTTTCAATCCGTTGCTCTACCTACTGAGCTATCGCGCCGATGTGGTGTATTAAGCCTGAAATCTTAGACTGAGTCAACAACAAATTATTAGTATTTCAAACGATTGGACAATGTTTAGGCAAAAAAAATCCCTGATGGGATCAGGGATTGAAAACACAAATTTTGGTGGCGTGAGGCAGGATCGAACTGCCGACACACGGATTTTCAATCCGTTGCTCTACCTACTGAGCTATCGCGCCAATGTGGTGCGTATTAAACAACTTAACCTTTCACCTGTCAAGACTTTATTTAATTATTTCTCTATGTACATACGACTTATGCAAAAAAGCTATATCGCTTTATATTATTTGATCAAGACTGTGTAATATTTTATGTATGGCACCACACCCGGGTATAAATATGGTTGCCTTATTATGGAGTTTCTCCATACGACAAACCTCCGAAATAAGCTTTTGAGCAATACCTTGGCCTCTATTTGACGGATCTACAACAATGTATTGCAGCCGACTTTCGACTGTTATAGTTTCTTTCCTTCTAAAACACCAAATAGCAGCAATAATTTTAGTATTCAACTCTGCTGTATATAATAATGTTTGAGCACCTATCTCTTTTTTTAACTGTTGTATAGCATCTAGACCACTCACAAACTCAGGACTAGTCATATAAAGTCTTTCGAGTTCTACATCTATTTCTTTATTTTCTAAAGAAGAATAAGCATGAATTGTGATAGGCATTGATTAACCCTCCTGAGCAATCTAATATTGCTATAGTAAATATAGCCATTGTTATTAAAACCAGCCATTTATTAAGGAATGTGTCCATGACTCAACGTATCAGTGAAGTAGTGAGAAACACTAACGAAACCAAAATTCGCGTTCGTGTAAACCTCGATGGTACAGGTCAAGGAACATTAAATACTGGCGTTCCTTTTCTAGATCATATGATCGATCAAATCAAGCGACATGGTCTATTTGATATAGATATACATTGTGATGGTGATCTTGAAATTGATGACCACCATACAGTAGAAGACTGCGGTATTACACTTGGACAAGCTTTTGCTCAAGCGCTTGGCGATAAAAAAGGTATCCGTCGCTATGGGCACTTCTATGCACCACTCGATGAATCTCTTTCTCGTGTTGTAGTAGATATTTCAGGGCGTCCGGGATTATTTATGGACATTCCTTTTACACGTGCACGTATTGGAACATTTGATGTAGATTTGTTCTCAGAGTTCTTCCAAGGATTTGTAAATCATGCATTGATGACACTGCATATTGACAATCTAAAAGGTAAAAATAGCCATCATCAAATTGAAAGTACATTCAAAGCATTTGCACGTGCTTTACGCATGGCATGTGAACAAGACCCACGTGCCGCAGGTACAATTGCATCAACAAAAGGAAGCTTATAAATGACACGTATTGCTCTTCTAGACTATGGTATGGGTAACCTCCACTCTGCGGCAAAGGCTTTAGAGCATGTAGGTGCAAAGGTTGATGTAACCAATGATCCAAAACTTATTGCGCAAGCTGACAAAATTGTTTTTCCTGGTGTTGGTGCAATGCGTGACTGTATTTTAGGTATGCAAGATGCAGGAATTGATGAAGTCATTAAACATGCTGCTTTTAATAAACCTGTTTTAGCTATTTGTGTGGGTATGCAAGCACTTTTACAACAGTCAGAAGAAAATGGCGGTAGCGATGCACTTGGTATCTTTGAAGGAACTGTAAAACGCTTTCCTGATATCGATCAGCTTAAAGTACCGCATATGGGTTGGAATCAAGTGCATCAAACACAACCAGACCACCCAATGTGGAAAGATATTGCGCAAGACTCTCGTTTCTACTTTGTACATAGTTTTTATGTTGAACCCAAAGAAACTGCAAATGTTGCTGCAACGTGTCATTATGGTTTAGATTTTTGTGCGGCAATTCATAAAGAAAATTTATTTGCGACACAATTCCACCCTGAAAAGAGCCACACAGCAGGCTTACAACTACTCAAAAACTTTGTAGAGTGGAATATCTAAATTCTACTGAAGGGGTCAAAGCTATTTGACCTCTTTTATTTTATAAAAAATATCACATATAATTAAAAAAACACTTTAGAGATAATAAAAATGAACTCACCTTTTTCAGAAACACCACCACCTTTAGCACCACAACAGCAACCCAACGTTTTTAGTGCGCAAGGCCGTATGGGTAGACTTTCTTTTGCTGCTTGGAATGGTCTAATTTCATTATTTCTCGCTATAGCCATTGGTTCTCTTGCCCTTACCAACAATATTTCTTTGGCAAATACCTCCCAATATCCTTTAGTGTCTTCAATTATTATTTTAATTATATATATTGCCTACATTTATTTTTCTTTTGTTTTTACTATAAAGCGCGTACACGACTGTAACCAAAGCGGTTGGATGTCTTTACTTAGCTTAATTCCTGTTATTAATTTCTTTTTTTCAATTTACCTTTATTGTGCAGTTGGACACGTTCAAACAAATGACTATGGTATGCCACGTCATACACCTACGTGGGAAAAAATAGTAGGTTGGCTTTATATTTTAGTGATACCACTTGTAATTATAGGTATTATAGCCGCGCTGTTACTTGCACCAGATACAGCAACATCACAGTTTTACCAAAATACCTTTTTTAGTGAAATTTCAAACATGGCATCCTCTACACATCAATGAAGATAAGATGCTAAATTAATTTAAGAGATACACTTTTATATCAATAAAAACTTCTCAAGAATTTTATAGCGTAGAGTATTTACAAACATTTTTATAGCCTAAAGTAGTTTTTAGTCTGTAACTTCAAACCATAATATTATAATTTTTATTTAGAATAAATTTGTAATAAATATATTATATGATTTAGTATAATAACACACAAACATTTGATTAAAAGAATTATGCAAACTATTTCTGAAAGTAAAAACAACCTTTCTCCAAGTATTTTTTCACCTAAAGGACGTATTGGACGATTATCATTTTTAGCAGGGCATATTATTATATTATTAATTATATTAATTTTAGGATTTGCTATCGGATTTATCGGCTTATCATTCAATGAAGGTATAATTGGCTATATAGTTCTAGGGGCTATTTATATCATATTTATATCTTTCACATATATTCTGACAATTAAAAGATTACATGATAGAAATAAAAGTGGTTGGATGGCTTTATTAAGTTTAATACCAATCATTAATGCTGTATTTTTTATTTATTTAATCTGTGCAAAAGGAGATAAAGAATCTAATAACTATGGCTGTCAAAGAGAAACACCTTTGGTAGAGAAGGTCTTAGGCTGGATTTATATTGCAATTTTACCTATTTTTATTGGAATATTCATAATCACATCTATTGGTGCATACCAACGTTATGTAGAAAAAGCTAAATTTGTTCAACAACAAAGTATTATTCATCAAAACTCTCCATAAATACCTAATCTCTTTTTAGAGTTTAAAGAAAAAGATCATTTATAAATATTACGGTCTACTATATTTAGTGAAAATATAAGCAATATTTTGGTAAGATCAAATTTTATATTTTATACTTAGGGAAAAAACTGTGCTAATCATTCCTGCAATTGACCTCAAAGATGGAAAGTGTGTTCGACTCAAACAAGGGCGTATGGAAGACGATACCGTTTTTTCTGATGATCCTGTAGCAACAGCAACACATTGGGTAAATGAAGGCGCACGTCGTCTCCATCTTGTTGACTTAAACGGTGCTTTTGCAGGTACACCTATTCATAAAAATGTTGTCGAAGCCATTGCAAAGGCGCACCCTGAGCTTCCTATTCAAATAGGGGGTGGTATTCGCTCTTTAGAAACTATTGAACACTACTTAGAAGCTGGCGTATCTTTTGCCATTATTGGTACAAAAGCTGCAAAAGATCCTGAATTTGTCGAAGAAGCTTGTAAACGATTTGCTGGACATATTATTGTTGGTATCGATGCAAAAGAAGGTTATGTTGCTACTGATGGCTGGGCAAATGTACTCGATGTAAAAGCAACTGATTTAGCTAAACGCTTTGCTGATGCAGGTGTTTCAAGCATTGTATACACTGATATTGCACGTGATGGCATGATGCAGGGTGTAAACATCGAACAAACTGTTTCTCTTGCAGATTACTGCGGTATCCCTGTTATTGCTTCAGGGGGCGTAACTAACTTAGATGATGTACGTCAGTTAAAAGGTCAGCGTGGTATTTTAGGTGCGATTACAGGTCGTGCAATTTACGAAGGCTCACTCAACTTACGTGAAGCTCAAGTAATTCTCGATGAGAATAAACTCTAAATCTACTCAATAAAAAAGAGGTCTAATGACCTCTTTTTTATTTAGGAAATGGCTTGATTATCATTCAAAACAATTAACCCTTTTATGGCTCTATAAATAATCCATATCCATGCAATAACCACAACAGCAATCCAAATAACTAGACCTATAGATGTAAATGCAAGATCAGTCCCTTCTAAAGGTTGAGTTATATCATTGGTTGTAAATAGAAATACAAAAAGTGGAACGCCGCCCAAAATATTCCATAACAAATACCACCATACCGTACGAATTTGCCAACCAAAATGGCTTTCAAAAATTGTACCTTTTACATCGCTACGCTTTACATAGTTAATAATAAGTGCAACGACTGCTAAAATTCCCGCAGAGAAAATGGCAGCAATATATAAAATATAAAGTACAAACGTAAGCGTTTTATCTGACTTAAACTGTGCATCAAATGACATATGTCCCTCTTCTATTGTTCTAATAAGATGAGCATACCTATAGTAAACAATATATTGAGTACAACCGTACAGAAGAAAATCTTTTTAAATGGTTGCTTTTGTGTTTTATGCCGAAACTTTTGTTGTGCAAACCATGCAAAAGACCAACCACCTAATATGGAAAGAAGATGCAATGTAAATTCAGGAATGCGCTGTAAGCCAAATTGTGCCGCATTTTTATCACGGCGATATGCAAAATAAGTCAGTGCATTTACCAAGATTAACCACAAGAAATAAAAGTGTGGCAACTTCCCAAGATTTAATAGAATAAAAATTATCAACCAATAGAGAATAATTCCTATAGTCATTTTATCTAAATTCGAGTTTTGCTTAGAAAATGATTCAATCCGTGTATCAATTTTTTTCTGGGTTTGGGAGGCTTTTAAGTATATAACATCTTTTGCACGGATACGCCCATCACTATCGACAGCAACAGCATAATCCAATGCACATCCAACCAAAGGCCGTGGTCCTTTTTTTGCAAAGTCTTGAATATGCAAAAACACCTTATGTTCTTTATGGTGGTCTGACTGAATAAAGCCATAGCCTTTTTCATCAAACCATTCAACCAAACGACCTTGATCTCTTTTCATTTTTACAACTCAGTCACATGTGCTAAACGTTCAACCAGCATTGCATGCATTTGAGCAGGGTCTTTTTGGAAAACATCATCTCCCCCACGCCCTTCTAAACGGTTTAGCCGCGCAACATTTAAACGTAGTAACCAAAAACGACATGCCATCATGGCTAAATAGATATTCATACACATTCGTTCATCTTCAGTCAGTGTACGTACTTCTTCATAGGCAGCAAGGTAGGCCGCAACACGTGATTGATCTAAAGAAACATCAGGGTATTGCGTACAAAAGTCATTAATTGTAATTGCTATATCGAACAGTAACTCATCAAAGTTTAATTCAAAGAAATCTAAAATTCCTTGTAAATTATCTCCTTCAAATAAGGTGTTGTCACGAAATAGGTCTGAGTGAACCCAACCTTTTACACGATTTGGATATTTCTTTTGATACTGGGTAAAAATTTGATAAACACGCTCAAACAATGCAGCATCTTCTACAGACATTTCTTCTTTCTGTAGCATTTTCCCAATTTCTGTCCAATAGATATGTCCGCGACTATGGCTACGTTTAAGTGGAAAATCTTGCAATGCTACATGCAACTTTGCCTGCGCTGTTGCAATCTGCCCCACCTGCTCTACAGTCGCTTTTTCAGGATGCTCACCCCAAACGCGTGGTGCAATTTGTGCAGGCTTACCCACTAGGTAATGAATGGCTTTACCGCTATGCTCTAGTGGCGCGGCAACAGGTACACCATATTCTTCTAATTGCTTTAAAACAGGAACTAACTCACCCGCACTTTGTTCGGTTTCATTTTCAAAAACCGTTAAAACATATTGCGTCTCATCTTTACAAATAATAAAGTAGTTTGTGTTTTGAATACCACCTTGAATGGGAACAAGTGCAATAACATTTAAACCATAAGCCTGAGCGAACTGCTGGACTTCATCAACATTCAACGGTGTGTAAACAGACATAGCAAACCTGCGTGAAACAAAATAAGCTTGATAGAATACATGAAGTTGATCAAGTTTGTAGCCCTTCACGGGAACTTTATTTATAGACCATTGGACTACCATTATGCTTGCAAAACGAATCATCCCTTGTTTAGACGTAGATAACGGTCGTGTTGTTAAAGGCGTTCAGTTCTTAGACATTCGTGATGCAGGTGATCCTGTCGAAGTTGCAAAGCGTTATAACGAACAAGGTGCAGATGAAATTACCTTTTTGGATATTACAGCAACGCATCATGGTCGAGATACTACATATCGTACTGTAGAGCGTATGGCTTCTTCTGTATTTGTCCCGCTCACTGTAGGTGGTGGTGTACGTAAGGTTGAAGATATTCGTTCACTTTTAAATGCAGGTGCAGATAAAGTCAGTATTAACTCTGCTGCTGTATTTAACCCTGAGTTTGTACAAGAAGCCTCTTCACGCTTTGGTGCACAATGTATTGTTGCCGCAATTGATGCAAAGAAAGTTGCAGATAATAAATGGGAAATATTTACCCATGGCGGTCGTAAAGCAACAGGAATTGATGCCATTGATTGGGCTGTAAAAATGGCAGATTACGGCGCGGGTGAACTACTCATTACAAGTATGGATGCCGATGGCACAAAAGCAGGCTATGACATTGCGCTTATGCGTGCAATTAATGATCGTGTTTCTATTCCAACCATTGCATCGGGTGGCGTTGGTAACTTACAACATTTAGCAGATGGTATTTTACAAGGTGGTGCAGATGCTGTACTTGCTGCAAGTATTTTTCACTTTGGTCAACATACAATTCCTGAAGCAAAAGAATATCTTGCTGCACAAGGGATTGAAATGCGAGTTTAAAAATAAAATGCCATAATCTCAATTATGGCATCTTTACTTAACGTGTAACTTGACACTCAGTATCTTGTACTTCTTCAATCGAACCTAAATTCATTTCTAATACATTAAACTTCGTTGCAAGTAATATCGCCTCATTATTCTCCACTGAAACCATTGCTAAACCATAATCGCCCATTTCTGTCTTTGGCTGTGTTTTTACATATTGCCCTAGCTGTAAAAATGGACTTTGCCCATCTAAGTCAGATATCTTTATTTTTTTAGCAATATAAGTATGACCCAATATTTTATTTGGTAAAACAGACCATTGCTCACGGATATCTTTACGGTATTTTTGAAGTTCTGTATAAACATCAGCCTTTAAACATGATGAATGTATATGTAGTTGGTCTTGAGTACGACCATGCGAAGAATTCACAGAAAAAGAAAGATATTTCGGATCAATTTCTTTTTTATTTTGCTGATTCAAAATCTGTGCATTTATCCAAGCATCATAAAAATAGTTTGGTGTTTTGACATTCAATAGCTGAGCATCTTCAATACCTGTCACTTTATGCTTCGGTATAATTAAAGTTTGTACAGGTCCATGCATATCTCGCAATACTACATAGCCCTCTTGTTTATTAATCACAAGACAGTCACTTTTCACATCTTGGCTTGTACCACAACGCTCATTTACAATATGCCAAAGTATGTTTCGCTTAGATGTCGGTTTAGAAACTTGCTGACACCCTATTAGACTTACACATGCAACAGCGAATATTGCATTAATCCATGTTTTATATTGCATCATTTACTCTTTTGCAGGATTCACTTTCATATACTGTTTTTGAATATTTATATCTTGCGCATACGGACTTTTCCAAAGTTGCTCGTATAGCATATCTAGACGACTTGCCATATGCTCATCATTCATTACAACCTCTAAATTGCGAGAATGATCAAAATATCCACCACTCCAATTCGATGTTCCGACCCATGCGGTATGATGGTCTATTGTCATATATTTACTATGTACAACGCGTGCAAAAGGAATAAAACCTTGCTTACTTTTGGGAATTGTCACAATTTTAATATGAATATTCGGCACAAGTGCCAAACTTTTCAACCATGATAAATCGGGCTCTTTTACATTCCAGTCAGCAACCATTAAATTAACCTTAACACCCCTTGCTGCCGCTGCACGTAAACTATCATCCATTAAAGGATAAAATTCTCTTTTCCCTTTAGTTTCGGTAAAACTGAGTGGAACATACTGCATCACTTGTATATTTATTTCCGATGCTGCTGTTGCCATCAATTTAGGGAAGGCATCCTCTGTTACATACGTTTCACTTGGAGTGACTTGCGCAGGGCTTGCGAGCAGATATGTACCATCATTTGGATTGAATAACGTTTGATGCTGAGAAAATTTATCTATCGGCTGTTGCTGAGCAAGCTGTGCTTGATTGTACCAATCAACATTAAAAATATGCTCAATTTGTTGAACAATTTTAGGTTGATGAATAACTAAACCTGTTTCATGGATATGCATTAATGCACGCCAATCAAAGTTTTGGCTACCTACAAAAGCCTGCTCATCATCTACAACAAAGTATTTTGCATGAATAATTCCATTTTCTATTTTAGAAAAGTCCATAATACGCAGTTCTAAATTAGGAATTGCTTTAATTTGTTCAATGGTCGCAGGATTAGATATACCAACCCCTTTTTGATCAAGTAAGAATCGAATTTTTACACCACGCTTTCCTGCCTGACGCAATATATCTAGTACTCGATCTAAACTAGAATTTGGTTGGTTATAAACATAAAACTGTGCAATATCTATAGTCTTTTTTGCAGAAGAAAACATCTCCTCCCAGACAGGTGCAGCACTGCGTAAATCATCATTCGGCAATTGTGTTTCTAAAGGTGTATTTACAACAAGCTCCATACCATCAGACTCAATTTTTGCATGGCTCATCTGTGCAATAAGCATAGAAAAAAGACTAAAAAAGCCCAAATGACAAAGTCGTTTGAGCTTTTGTGGTTGATGCTGGTTAAGCATAGCGCTTATCACTAACAACTTCAGGCTTTGCCATTTTTTTCTCTTTACTAACTTGAATCAGTAAGATCTTAGAAAGCTCGTTAATTTTTTCCATACGACTTCCTAGAAAGTTATTTGCAATTAATGCAATTAATGCAATCGCAATACCTAGTCCTGTCGCATATAGTGCTGTACCCATACCACCCGATACTTTACTTGCATCTGATGTACCCGATGCAGCCAATGCATGGAATGTATCAACAATACCAAGAATTGTACCAAGAAGCCCCAATAAAGGTGCCGCAGTAACAATCGTTTCTAAAATCCAAATCCCTTTATTTAATGCACCCTTACTTTGTATGTACTGTTGCTCAACCATATCTGACTTTTCATTTTCAGAAGAGAAATGTGCTGTCAGTAAAGGTTGAATTAAAGCATATGCAGGATTCTTATCTTTTTTCTCAACATGTTGTTCATCAATTTTTGCATCGCGTTGTAGCTGTTCATTCAATTTCTTGCTCTGTTTCAATGTCCAAGAAAAATAAATTACTCGCTCAATAAAGATGACAGCCAATAAAACTAAAGAGGCGTACATCACGTAAAAAATAAGATTATGGATCAATTCAGCATTCATTTTTAAGTCGCCTTTTTACATTTTTGCAGATAAAGAAATTACAAACGTACGCTCTTCACCAATAATATATTGCGGCGATGAACCTTTAGCTTGTCCGATAGTTTTAGAGTTTTGTTTTACAGATTTTGCCGATGCTAAATATTCTTTATCAAACAAGTTATTTACACCAACACTAAGCGTTGCTTCTTTAATGAATTTCTTATCAACGGGTAAATGTACACCTGCCGAGAAGTCAAATACAGTACGACCTGCGATTTTTTCATCGTTAGTCATATCACCATAAAATGGACCTGTATAGTTTCCTTTAAAGTCCCATGTCCAACGGCTATCATCATAACCAAGACCTGCGGTAAGCACATTTTTTGAGGTATTCGGAGATTGTTTACCTTTCGTTGGCAAAACAACACCTTTACTAATCACATTGTCTTTCTGTTCAGAGTCTGTATAACTGTATGATGTATAGTAATTTAAGTTATACGGTAACTTTCCACTCCATTCTAACTCTAAGCCACGTGTATCAACTGTTCCACCATTAATCATAATATCGTCCCCGCCTCCATTTTGGCTCGAAAGCTGACGATTTTTATAATGCAAATTAAATATAGTTGCGCTCACTAACATTTTATCTGTTTGATAACGCCAACCTAATTCATTATTTAGACTAATTTCTGGTTTGAGGCTTAAAGAGTCATCTGCGTTATACAAAACATAGTTCTGTGGCGCACGCATATTTTTCGAAATATTATAGAAGAACTGGTTCTGCTCATTAAGCTGATACTTTGCGCTAAAGTTTGGTAAAAGCTCATCATACTTTGCATGTTTTTGATATGCTGTTGTTGACAAGCTACCTCTATTTTCACCCTTACGCTCTACACTTTCCCAAGCTAAGCCACCTGCTAATGTTACCTTTGGAGAAACATACCAAGTATCTTGTAGCCAAATACGCTGTGCAGGTGTGACCGTAAACTGATTACGCCCTTGTACAACATTTCCTTTTGCGTCTACAACTTGATTTGATTCTGCCCAGACATCTGTTGGTACACCATTATTTGCGTAGATGTATGGTTGTGTTTGCAACTGACGAGCACGCTCATACCAATAACCTGCCGAAATGCTATGTGCATCTGTCACATCCCATTTTACTTTTGCAGTAATACCTGGGCGCCATGTAGTTGTCATCGATGGTCGATAATATGATCCTGAACTTGTTAAATTACTTAAATCATATACATTCGATTTATTCGATGATTGAGATAAAGTACTCGATCCAACTGCACCACCACCGTTACCCCAATAGTAGTATGGCTGAATGGTTGCTTTAAGGCGGTCACTTAAAACTAGGTCTTGTGTAAATGAAATATTTAAATTTTCAAATGGATTACGTGCATATTGATAATATTTTGAACTATTAGGATTAGATGAATAATCTGCTTTATGTCCAGTTGTACCATCAACCGTTGGTGCCGCATCATAATCAGCTTTCGTAACAGTATTATATTGGTAATTATTTTGCTTGTTATATTTAATAATTAAGCTACTTGTATTGCCATTATCTGCTTGATAAAAAGCATTGGCTTCAACTTTATTGCCTTCAAGATTACCAAGACCTTTCCACTTATCTGCTTCAGTATGAGATGCAGATAACCATGCGCTAAAATTCCCAATTTTGCCAGTTTCTAAACGTGCAAAGCTTTTTCTTAAGTTATTACTACCAAACTTTTGCTCTACAAATACACCAGCATCACGATCTGGACGTTTCGTGACTAAACCAATATTACCGCCACTTGAACCAATATGTGGACCATCTGCTTCAGATGAACCTTGGGTCACAAAAACTTGACCTACATTCTCAGAGTCACCTAGTAGGTTTGGATAAACTGCATAATTCCCTGAATCATTAAGTGGAATACCATCTGCAGATAAACCAATTTGGTCTGCTCCCATTCCTCGCATGGTATAGTTCAAGCCACTAATACCTGTTGAGTCATTGCTCGCCATTTGCAAACCAGGAACATTGGCAATTTTATCTAGCGCATTACCTGCACTTGGATTATTGTTCATAGCTTCTGCTGTAACTACAGAACGTGCTTTTGGTGTATCTTCCTGAACCATTAAGCCACCACCAAGTGACTGACCTTTTACACTGACTGTTCCAACATTGACCGCATCACTTTCGGCGTGTGCTGTTACTGACATTAAAATGGATACAATAGAAACAGATAAAAGCTTCTTTTCAAACATTTTCATAAATTATTTCCCTAACGCAGACAACATCAAGGTGCGCTATAGTTTAATGTGGCAATAAATTTTTTCTGACTTTCTCCTGCAAAAGCCTCTGCAGGAAATGGCTCAACTTGTTTAATATTTTGCAAACTTGATAAAGCAGCTCGGTTCAACAACATGCTTTTAGACTTTTCTGAAATTCCTGAATCAAGAACCTTCCCTGAACGGTCAACTTGCAACCACACCACAACATTTCCTTCGGGACGATCTAAAGAAGCCTCTCTACCTGTTGGATAACGCTTCTGTTCTTCAACTGCCGTACGCACTTGTTTTAAATACCCTGCTTCAACTGAAGGATTTCCCGCTGCATGTTCAGCAGGTGGCGTTGGTTTTGGTTTTTCTACTACAGGCTCAACTTTTGGTTTTTCTACAACATCCGTTTTAGGTGCTTCAACTTTTGGTGCTTCTTCCTTTTGTGAAACTTCTGGTATTGGTTTTTCAACCTTAGGTTCAGGTTTTGGCTCAACCTTTTTCACTTTTTGTTCAGGTTTTGGCTTGATTGGTACAGGTTTTGGCTTAGGTTGCTCCGCCTTCACTTTTGGTTTTGGTTTAACCTGTTCAATTGCATCCTCTGCTGGAACTTCTGGTTCTGGAGCAGGCTCTGGTTCAGGCTGTACCTGAGGCTCAATTACTTTAGGCGTAGGCTCAGGAGCAGGCTCTGCTAACGATATTTCTATTGTTTTTTCATCATATTTGGGCTGAACTTTCAACGCGTCAGGCTGAGCTAAAAAAAGTAAATATGCCCCCATAAAAACGGCGGGACACCAGCTTAAAATATGTCTATTGTGGTAAATAAAGTATGTACTCATACTTAAATTTTCCGTGCTGCTAAAGACACCGAAGTAAAACCATCAGCGCGTAAACGATCCATGACTTGAACAAGTTGCTCTACTGCAACACCCTTGTCACTATTAATAATAATTGAAAGGTTTTGTCCTTGTTGTTTTTGACCTTTTAAATTCTGCAATAATTGGTCTATTGTTAATTTTTGACCATCAAGCTGAATTGTATCGGGTAATAATGTCACAATTGCTTTAGTTTGTGGTTTTAGAGCTTGAGATGTTGTCGCTGAAGGCAGCTGTGTTTTCAATCCTTGCGAGGGAATAACATTCAAACTAATCAATACAAAAAAAACTAATAAAAACATCATGACGTCAATCATGGGAATGAGTTCTATATGTGGTTTTGCTTTTTTAGATTCACTCCAACTACGCATGAAATAAATACCTCACCATTCGATGCACGGAATGGTATAAGCAAATTATGACATTTAAGTGATAGATATATTAACATTCCGTTACTATACCTACTTTTGATTTTATTATTTTAAACATTGTCTTATAAGCGTATGGATCTTATAATTTACACGATATTACAGTTCAAAAAATCAAATACTCGCTCAGTAAAATAAATAAATTTTAATCTTATTTAAGTGAATATAATTAAAATTCACATATAAAAAACGATTGCCTCCAATAACCCATTTAGAAATATCAAACAACTATAATACATAAAACACCATTATCTTTAGTGCATTCAAAATAAAATATTTATTAATATAAATTCAAATACTTATTACAATAATAAAGAAATAATTTTATGCTTTATTTTTATAGAATTTAATAACATATCACATCATTATCTTAATCATTCTACTTTTAAATATGATTCTAATTTTTTAAAATTTTATAATTTAATATAACTTTTCACACTACTTACTTGCATTAAATTGACATATCTTAAAATGCATATAAATACTTCAAACTAAATTAAAACGAAGAATGAGATAATATCATGTTCTAATTGGTTACTTTTTGGCTTGACCTTTAAGTAAAATAAGATAGAATAGCCCCACGTTGCCGACATAGCTCAGTTGGTAGAGCAACTGACTTGTAATCAGTAGGTCCTCAGTTCGAATCCGAGTGTCGGCACCAACGAATTTTAAAAATCCTCTCATTATTGAGAGGATTTTTTTATGCCTACTCTTCGAGATTCAGCTTCTCAGAAATTTCAGCCCATGAAATATATTTAAAGTTTTGATGATCTTCTGGCATGACTTTATGCCCATCTTGAACAACTAACATCCCTTTTACCCAACCCTCGCCTAAGTTATGGCTCGTAACATCTAACCCATCCGTTTCAGATACAGCATCTATTTTCTCCACTCTATTCATCACAATCTTAAAACTACCACGATAACGATATGGTGCATGTGCTTCCATCACGGCATAACTATTATTCCCTTGGCTTGATACAACCAAATAGCTTTGTTTTTTGCCCTGATAAAGCCCCATTCCTTCAATATCATCTTGGATTTGGTTCTTCCCAACAACTGCAACTTCTTGCAAGTTGCTATTATTATGCAAAAGACTCTTTTGCCAAACTGCTCGATCTTCTTCACCAAGAAAAATTTGGTCATGTTGATCATCGACGACACAACCTTCGGGCTGAGTTTTTACAGAAAACCTCTGTATCTCTTTAGCATCTACTTTATTTTTCACAGCACTTAACTGATATTGAATAAATGTTCCATCTTTATCATTTGGAATTGCAAAAATATCGCCTTGTTTATTTTGATACAGACACAAACCATAAATATCTTTAAGTGACGTCTGTGCTTGCCCAATTTCTGCCACATGCCCAGTTTTTTTCTCAATTGCAAATAAATGCAAACTGTTATGATCTCTATTTGTTGCAACAGCCAAATCTACAAGCTCACTACCCCAATTAAAGTTGGGTCGAATATCTACATTATTAAGTCGTCCAACAGTTAAATATTGCTGCTCTTTTCCATCTAAGCCATAAACCTGTAACCCACCTTGTTTATCTGTACCCAATATTCTGGATGCTGTTGGTATTGCCTCGTTATACCAAATAGCAGGATCATCAGCAGCATCACCTATATTAGGTACAGGCGCAGTTTGAACTTTTGCCTGAATAAACTGAAAATGTTCATCTTTTTTAATAGTCTGATGAGCAACTGTATATGGTACTGATGCTATTTTTAATTTGTGATTATCATTTAATAATAACTCTACTTTTTCCCCTTCTTTTTTTGCATTCAACTGCTCAGTTTTTTGTAGTTCAAGGGTATTTAACCGATCTAAAATCTGCCAGTCTTTTCCATTATGAATATACTTATAAATAAAAGGTTGCTGTGTATCTACTACAAATAGTAAGTTATCTAGTTGAGTAAAGCCCCCTGGATTACCCTCTATATGACCATGAGGTTTTACCATATCTACAATTTTTCTTTTAAAAGGTTGTTCAGCATCTGTTGAATATTCCCAAATGCCTATTCCATCTTCATTAATAAGTAATAGCTCTTGTAAATCGTCTACAGTGCAAGATTTACTACCTATTGGTATGTTCAAATTTCTTACAAGCTGTTTTGAAATAGGATTAGTATTTACCGCCCATTGCTGTGCTGAACCTTGCCCACCAATCAAAAATGAATAAAGTTGCTGACTTTGATCTTGATACAGACAAACTGCTTCAACCTTAAAGTTTGTTTTTTCCAATAAAATAGAGGGCTGCCACTGTTTTGACTGTATATCAAAAATCAAAATTACTGGGCGCTGTTGCTTTAAATCGACAGTTTGTATAAATAACAAACTATCTTTGACTCGATAATCAACATCCCCAAAAGCACCATCAATTGACTGTAGGATACGATTTTGCTTGTCTAAAATCTGCAACCCATGTGTCTTACTGGTTTGAATAAGATGAGCTTCTGCCCAATGAGGGATATCTAGAGTTTTTGCCGACTGAACTTTAAATATATTTGGACCATTTTTAGTTTCTGTAGATGAAAATTGAATAATTCCACTTTGAGATGTAACTAATGCTTTAGGAATAAAGGTAGGTTTTTGGCTACAACCAATTAAACCGAGTAAAACCACACTGACAAAACAAGATTTTTTCAAAAAAATTATACTCATTATTTAAGCTCTAACTGTTCGCAAAATTAAAGGCGTCCCTGCCTATCAAATTAGAAACTTGTATAAGTAAGACCTAACTTATATGTTGGACCATACGTTTCATACTGTGCATTCAGTGCTTTATTTCCTGTATATGCATAATATTTTTCATTGGTAATATTTGCGATATCAAACTTCAATTTAAGGTTTTTAGTCATATTAAAATAACTACTAAAATCGACAAATAGCTGACGATCATTATAAATATCTAAATTGGATTGATTGACCGCACCAAGCTCATACAATGCTGGCGTCTTATAATTGGCTGAAAATTTCATACCCAAACGCTCACCTTCCCACCCAAGCATTACATTACCTACAAATTTTGATTGGCTTGGAAAAGATATTGTTCGTTGGTTGTTCATATCCTTAATTTTTGCATCTGAATGGCTAATTGTTGTATTTACACCCCAAATAAGACCATTCCACGGCGCACTTAACCCATCCATTTTTTGAGAATATGCAAGTTCTAAGCCATACAAATTGGCATGCTCACCATTTTGATACGTTGTTGCTGTATCAAAGTTTCGCCAAACTCCCTGCCCTGCTAAGTTAGTTTGGTAGACAAAATTATTAATCTTCTTATAAAAAACATTGGCTGAAATTGTACTAGCTGTTCCAAAGTAACGTTCTATACTTAAATCAAAATTCTTTGATGTAAGGGGTTTTAACTGAGGATTACCAAACTCGGCATCTGTACTATCAATTTTTACACCTGGTGAAGACTGTGCAAAAGTTGGTCTTACAACTGTATTTGTATATGCTGCTCGTAAGAGAGTTTGTTTATTTAGCTCATAACGCACACTCAAATTTGGGAGCCAATGTTGATAATTTTGCTTTGTAGATGTTGGAGTAATTACACCATCTTTATACACATAACCATTGGCAGATTTATGCGTATCTTCAAAACGTAGTCCAGCAATTACTCTCAAATCACCAATATCTATGCTATTCATTACATATGCAGCATTAATATTTTCACGACTGTTAAAATCATTAACAATTGAAAGCTGACGATCAATGTTCTGATCTGAATTTAACCCTTTTAAGCGCTCACGAACACTATTTGCATTAATTAAAGGACCAAACTGACCTAAGCTATAATCTGCATTTCCATAAAAATCTGCACCACCTTTTAATTTTTTATAGCTCCATGCATTTTCATCATTTGTTTTTTCTCGCTGACTTACTTTAGCACCAAACTTAAACTCACTTGAATAATTCGCGATACTATAATCACGAGTAAAATCAAGTTTAATATTTTTTTCTGTATCTTTTGAATGTTCTTCTTTTTCTTTAATACTACTTAATGAAAAATTATTTGGATCGTATAAATCAGCACCAGCAGAAAAAACGGGCTCAGTTGTATCTTGGTAGCTTAGTTTTTTAAACTTCCCTGTATACTCTGCTGCAGAAATACCTCGTGGATCTTTTTGCTCCGCTTGGCTATAACCAATTTGCCCTTCAGCTACCCACAAACCTAGCTGATGCTTACCACCAAAAACATAAGATTGAATATTTTGATCTTCTTCACGAGCTTTTAATGCGCGGGTAACTTTACCTGTGCAAATCTGATTAACTGCACAAGATGTATCAAATTTAGCATTGAGTGAATTTCTTGTTTCTGTATCTACAAAGCGACTATATAAAGTTCTTAAATAGTATTGACTCGATTCATTACGCCAGTCGAAATTTAAACCTGCACCAAGACGTTCACGTTGAATATCGTAATAACGCATAGAGATTTTATCTAATTTTTGCTCACTCCAAGCACCACCTGTTTCAACATTATCAGATCCAAATTTTCGATTTTGATAACTCAATGCTGCCGCAACACCAAAATTATCTTCACCACCAAATATGTTAAAACGATTGCTGATTGCCCCTGAAAATTTAGGGCTATATTTATCTCTTAACTCATTGTAAGCACCTTCTGCTGAACCTGTATAGAACAACCCTTTATGATCAAAAGCAGAAAGACTATTAACCTGAACTGTACCGCCTAGAGAGTTGGCATCTAAATCTGGTGTCAATGTTTTCACTACAGCTAAGGACTGTACAAGTTCTGAAGGAAGAATATCTAAAGCAACACCTCTACGTTTTGCTTCTGGTGCTGGTACCAACGTACCATTGATGGTAACTGCATTTAAGTCTGCATTTAAACCACGTACAGAAACAAAACGCCCCTCTCCTTGATCACGTTCAACAGATACACCAGGCAAACGATGTAATGCTTCTGCCGCATTATCATCAGGCAGTTGACCAATCGCATCTGCATGCACCACACTACTAATTGAATCCGATGCCTTCTGTTCACGAAGCGCAGCGTTCATACTTGCTGCTTGCCCAACACCAACCACATCAATCGTACCTAATGATTGTGCATCTGAGCCTTGCGCATATGTATTTGATACTGCTGCCATTGCTAAAATAAGTGCACTCGGTTTTAATAAAATGTGCACTGTCTTTGTCTTTTTTTTCACTAAAGTATTCCCCCAAAAATAAAAAATAATTGGCAGAATAATAGTAATTAACTATGAATAATATATTACATTATATTATTTTTATATTTAATTTAATGCTCTAAAACACATAAATGGACTGATTTAACACAGTGCTCACACCATAGAATCATCAACAACAAAATAACTAACCCGTAAGGTTTTTGGGATATCAAATAAGATTATAAGTAAAAATAAATGATTAGAATAATTACTAAAGCCATTTAGGTAAAAATCAATGTATTCGTGAATATTCACTAATTTCTATACAGGTTGTCGCTCCCATATTACTTGTAAAAAGATACGCATCTTAGCCAAAAATTTAAACAGATCAATACCAATAAAATTTGACCTACTTTCAGCTATTGTAACTACTTGATCAATAGTAAAATAAAAACTATAAGTCATTAAAATTAAAAACTAACATTTACTTATATATTATTAGAATAAAAATGGCGAAATACACCAATAATTTAGCGTTTAATATTTACTGATTCCAATTAAAAATATATTCCAAAAAATAACCTATATGCTATAAATTTGATAAAGGATAATAACACCAAGACGATATGGGAAAAGGACTACTCTATGACACCAAAAGATATCTTGCTCGCAATCATTATTATTTTTGCATGGGGATTTAACTTTGTTATTATTAAACTAGGTGTTAATGATATTCCACCTTTTTTGTTAGGTGCTCTACGCTTTATATGTGTAGCTTTTCCTGCAATTTTCTTTATTCCACGCCCCAAGATACCACTCTACCTTATTGCATTTTATGGGCTTACACTCTGTTTTGGGCAATTTGCATTACTGTTTTTAGCCATTCATCTTGGTATGCCAGCAGGTATAGCCTCGTTAGTCCTACAGTCACAAGCATTTTTTACTATTTTACTGAGTTATATATTTTTAAAAGAAGGTATAAAACTTCCACAAATGATAGGTATGTGTGTCGCTTTATTTGGTCTAGTTATATTGGCTTCTAGTCAATATATGCAACATACACAGACTATCATTCCTATGTTTCCACTCTTTCTTGTTTTAGCTGCAAGTTTTTCATGGGCTATTGGTAATATCTACAATAAAATTATTCTAAAAACAGGTCAAACGAAAACACTTTCATTAGTTACATGGGGTGGTTTGTTCCCCATTATTCCATTTTTGCTCTGCTCATTTATATTTGAAGGCAAGGCACAAATTTTACATAGCCTTAGCCATTTTTCAGCCCAAGACCTAATTATTGTACTTTACCTTTCAATGATTTCATCGTTAATTGGCTATAGTTTATGGGGATACCTACTAAATAAATACGAAACATGGAAAGTTGCACCACTTACGCTACTTGTGCCCATAATAGGCCTATTTTCTGCTTTTTTACTTTTAGATGAAGTGCTTTCAATACAACAGCTTATCGGCATTTTTATTGTTATCTTTGGGCTTTGTATTAATGTATTCGGCAGTCGTATTATTCAAAAGTTTAAGGCAATCTATGGCTAACCACTTGCACATAGTCCACAATTCCCGCTTTAAAAAGTTGATGGCATAACTTTGCTGTCAATTTAATTTTAAGTCCATCTATACCATTACATTTATCTTTCCTGTGCTCAATATAATTTGAAAATCCTCCAAACACTGGCTCAGTCAATATTTGAATATCTGTATATTGCCAACTTGAGTTTTGGAGTATTTGTCGAAGTTGAGCTTGATTATATAATGCATTGATGTGAATATCTGCAAGAGCAAGTAAACATTGATACTTCTTTTTTTGTAAAAAAGATAATTCTTCCCACCGTGGTGTAACGATTAAATAGTGAAAACCCAATCGTGTTTTTTTATGTGCACTTACTGAAATTGAATTTAAAAATTCAGGTAGTGAATGATGATATAAGGCATCTATGCAGAAAATAACATCATATTTTGAATTTAAAGAAAGTGCTTTTAAGTTTAAAAATGAACCTTGATAGAAGCTCACATTATTCAAACAGTCTTGTGTTTTTAAATAATTTAAACATTCTATTTGCAACTCAACGGCGCTTATCTGCCTAACAGCATATTTCTCTTGCCATAAACTTAAACTTGCTCCCCAACCACATCCTAAATCCAATACTGCATCATCGCTTTTTAACGCCAATGCATTTGCCAAAGATATTGCTAAATTTTGACATGCTTCAGGATAAGTAAGATGAGGGGTATAATACCATAGACCCAAATTCGTCCATGGCAAAACTGCATCATCCCCCAACATAGATGCATTAACAGCATATTTATGTTGAAGGATTTTTGTTTTTTGGTTCTGCATCATTGCAAATGAGCGAGTTTAGTAACCCAACTCAGGCGCAACTTCTACTTTTGGTTTTAAACCTACAAAAGGTAAAGGTGCACCTAAGTTTTTAGCAATTTGCATTGCAGATGTCACAGCAGACTCTAAAATTGGTAAACCATCGCAAGACCATGAACCACAGAAATATACTTTGCGATCGACTGCTTTTTGACGGCGTTGTAACTCATTGTTTAACTCTATCGTTTGCCAATTCACAACAGCACGACTAAGTTTAACAGTAGATACCACTTTTTTCGGATCAATTGGTGTAACAGGACGCCATGTTTGGAACACTGCCTCTTTTCCTACCAATGTTGGTTCTACTGCGTTCATCCATACCGTAAATTGTTGTTTGGTAAATTTACGATCCATCATATAACTTAAAACAGACCAATCTTTACGGCGAGGTGGCATCACACTTGAATCGGTATGAATAACTAAATCACCTTCCTCAAATCTAAACTGCTTCAATAGATCAATATCTTCAGCAAACTGTTCTTTATTCAAGAAATCTTCAAGCTTATTTGTTGGTGTTGCAACAATTGTACGGTCAAACAGTTGTTTAACACCTGCCTCATTTTCAACGTAAACTTTTTCGCCTTGAAGCTCAACTTTTGTTACTGCCGAACCACTCTGAATGTCTACACCTTCGATGAGCTTATTTACAAAAGCAGGCGTACCACCTTTTAAACGAAGCAACTGATCACCATTGGTTAGTTGCTGTAAAAACACCAACAATGGTTTCGCAGGCCATTCACCAATCGTTTCAGGATTACACGTACAAATGGTATAAAGCACAGGCATCACTGCACCATGCCAAAATACTTCTTCAATTTCATTTTTATTAATAAATTCGGTCAGCGTAATATCTTGATGCTTAGACTTAAAGAAACGATAAATTGCGCTTTTAAGCTGTAGCATGCCTTTGACTAAACGAACACCATACTGTTGTAACCCTTTACGGTTATTAATAATTGGAAAGTTACCAATAGGTGCACGAGATGTGGTTAGCCATGTTTCTGTTTTTTCTTCAAATAGCCAACTACAAGACATATAAGTGCGTACTGGGAAAGTATCTATGCCCAAATGTGTTGCAAGACTCAACGTATTTTTCCATAAATACGGATTCATTACACGCAAAGGCGCATCAATCATGCCACCATCAAACTCAATTGTGTGACTATCCATGCCACGACCAGGAAGTGCTTCAAACACGGTTATATTGTGTCCTGCATCTTTTAGAATTCGAGCTGTGGCAAGCCCTGCCATGCCACTACCAATGACTGCAATATCCAATTTCTTATCCATTTTCAAAAAAGTTTTTTTTATTATGCGTGATAATGCCATGAAAAACTTTATTAAAAACTACCATTATTCATTGTTGTGTATGGTTTTCTTAACTCATATTGAGCTGTGCGATCATCAAATGAATACGCTTTCAAAAGTCCTTTTACATTTTTATTCGTAAAATAAAATAATTTCAAACGCTTAAATATAGAATAGGCTATTGAAATCAATAGCCTATTTTTACAACAATCCTATTTAGAAGTTAACCTGTAAACGTGCCCAATAGTTACGTCCAATATTATTGATTTGTTCTGTACCAATATTCCCTGCGCTTGCAGCACCTAGCTTGTTTAAGTGTTCTGTATAGTTACGATTCAAAACATTGTCTATGCCTAATGCCAAACTCATATCAGTGGTGATTTGATATGTTCCATTAATAGACAATACCCCAAAACCTCGACTCGAACCAAGGTCATACCCGACAACATTTCCTTCATTTTCACGATAACGATGCTGTGCAGAAACCAAACGCCACAATGCGCCAAGACTATACTTTTCTGTGACATAGTTTAAATTCACACGTGCTTCAAATGGTGCAATTTGTGGCAATGCCGTACGGTTCGTTGTATTTTCTCCCCAAGCATACATACCGCTCACATCTGCTTGAAGATGGTCTGTAAACGCATAACCCACCCCAAGCTCGCTACCTGCAATACGTGCATTTACATTCATCACACTACGATTGGGTGCATAGCGCATCAAAATAAAATCTTTCACTTGCCCAACATAAGCAGAAACCCAATGCGACAGCGCACCGTGTTTATATTGATAGCCTAAATCAATCTGTGTTGTTTTTTCAGGTTTTACACGATTAAAGACATCTTTCGATCCATCGGTTGCCATACTCATAGGCGAAAATATTTCCCAATAATCTGGCATACGTTGTACATGTCCAATTCCAATATAAGTATTGGTATTCAGCTCAGGATATTGACTCTCTAAACGTAAAAAACCACTCGGTAAAACTGTATTTCGTGTTTGATTGAATGCTTGAGTTTTTGCACGAAAATCTTGTACTTGAACAGCATCAAAACGCGTACCAGATACTATTTTTTGATGATCGGTCAGTTGATATCTTCCCTCTGCAAAAGCACCATAAGACTCAAAAGTCATATCTTTTTGCCTTGGTATACTTGCATAATTCAGCCCGCCACGGCTTGTATGTGTATTATGCTGACTGTCTACTCCTGCAAGCACTGTAAGCCGATCTGTCCATATGGTCGTGAATTCCAAACGGCTATTTAATGTTTCACGTGCAACATTAGATAACATCTTCATCCCCTTCACAGGGCGCATACGGTAGTTATCCATAATGTGATCATTAAAGTTATAATTCACTTGTGCATCAATTTTTTGAATAAACGTATTGATATTCTTTTTTTGAAGATGTAGCCCTAGACTTTCTCGCCCAAACTTGGTGCCATCCATTCCACGCCCTGCGTAAGACGCTTCACCATCGGCTTTTCCTGCTGTTGCTTCAATCCATGTATCTTCATCGGGTGTCCAACCTGCCGATATATCTGCATTCCATTTCTCCCAATTTGAATGCACATTATGACCTTGGCCATCTTTATAATCATTTGAAACAGAGCGATTTGCATTCACTCTCAAATACTTGGTACTGTCACCTATCGTAAGATCTAAGTTATGATCCCATCGACCAAATGAACCTACGACTGTACTTGCCTGACCTTCAATATTTTTTCCTTCAGGCAAATGTACTGCATCTCGCTCAAACATCACCGTCGCTGCCGAACCGGGATTGGCAAATCGAACTGTTTCAGGGCCCTTCAAAACTGTAATTTTATCAAAACTTTCTGGTGAAATATAAGAGGTTAGTGAGTCCATACGCCCACCACATGCACCTAAATTTTCAGAGCCATTGGTAAGCATTTTTATTCTTGAGCCAAACATTCCTCTAAATGTCACATCGCTATTGGCTAAACCTGAGCTTTTCACTGCATTAAATCCCATAATGCTTTGTAAATAAGATGCTCCATCAATCGCAGGAATTGGTTGTATAGGTTGTTTTGGGTCTTTAACAACCACTAGCCCATTGGCTTCATTGCCTTTTTCTGCGGTAAGTACAATCGGTACTAAATGATGTGATGTATCTTGCTGTATATCCGCCATACTAGAGCTAGAATAAAGAACAATAGAGATGGCTACAGTCAATCGCTGCATAAAAAAGTTTGCATTTAACATAAATTACTCAAATTTCAGATAAAACAATGCTATAGGCACTTCAAAGCCCATAAAAATTAAATTTTCTGTGGTTTAAGTAAAAAGAGGTGGCGCGCGCCCTTGAGGAATTAAAAAGAGTCGTTGTAGTACAAAATAGATATGCTGAAATGCACGTGCAAATGCCAGCAATCTAATCTTTAAACGATCAAAAACTTCATCTATACCTAAGTCAACAAATGGAATAATATGATTATAAACAGTACAGAAAGGACATTGATGAGATGCATCATGGTGGCTATTTTGATGTGTTTTTGCCATATGCATTGACGTACTCATATGCATATGATGATCGGACATATTGTCACTTTGATCTTGCATTAAAGCCGTTGTGATTTGCTCACAAACAAGTGCAACCTGATATTGCTGAGGCAAAAAAGGCTGTAGAAAAACCGCAAGTTGTAAGATGATTGCTCCGAAAGAGAGAGCCAAACCAGACTTAAACAAGAGCATCACATGAATGAAATAATTGCGAAAATCATAGCATATACTGTCATAATTTATTCATAAAACTTTAACAATATTCCCTATTTATTAATTTTTTTATCCTCATTTCTTATTGTATAAAATGTAATTATTGATAGAAACAAGGCACTTTATTCATAATAAGGTGCCTTGGTTTTTTTCATTCTGCATAAAACTAGAACTGATAGTTCATTGTTAAAAAGAGCTCACGCGGATTGCCCGGTGTCACCCAAAGGTCTTTTAGGCTTGAACTATAATATGTTTTATTCAATGCATTATTGAGCGTCAGTTGGAAACGTAATTTTTCATTAACTTGATAATAACTATTCAAATTGACCAAGGTATATGCAGGTAACTCAAAACCATCATCTGCCACATTACCAGAACGTGCAGACACATATTGAATATTACCGCCTATACCAACTTTTTGTACACCTGATTGCCATACATCATACATTGCAAGTAAGTTTGCAGTATGCTTCGGTGTATTCAATAAACGTGCTCCCTTATTAATTCCTTGAGAAGCATCACCTTGAGTCACAACAGCATCTATATATGTATAAGCAAGTTTTACATTTAAAGCATCCGTTGGTTGTGCGGTCAAATCTAACTCTAAACCACGACTTTTTTCGGCACCAGTTGTTGTCATATATGCACTATTATTGATATCTGTACGTGCTACATTTTCTTTTTTCACGTGGAACACAGACATGCTTGATGTTAGCTGATCGTTAAACAATTTTGTTTTTAGACCAACTTCATACGTCCATGCTTTTTCAGGGTCAAGTGGTTGGTTTTGAATCTTTAAACCTGAATTGAGGTGAAAAGACTGCCCTGCACCTGCAAAGACAGAAAACTGATCATTGATTAGATAGTTTGTTGCAAACTTAGGACTAAAGTGATTAAAGTCTTTAGAACCTGAAATTTTTTGTGATGACTCACTATAAGACTGCTGATAAACATCAAATCGTCCACCGAGCGTAACAGACCACTGATCGGTAAAATCAAGCATATCTGTTACAGATAAACCTAAATTTTTCTGCTTTTCGCTTGGGCTAAATGTTGGTTTAACATTCGGCAATGCACTGCCATATACAGGATTATAAATATTGACAATATCTACTGAGTTTGTACCTTTTACACGATATCTTTGTAAATTATTTTTAATATCTAAATAGCTTGCTGTTGTTCCAATCACAAGTTTATTCGGTATGCCCCATGTCTCAAACTGCCCTAATAAATCATGATTAATTAAATAGCTTGTTGTTTTATAGTCGCGGTAACGGCGCTCTCTATTTAAGTCACCTTTTGAATTTAAAAGCTGAAATGCCTCAGAAGAAAAACCTGACCAATCATTTTCTTTATAATTAAAAGCGGCTTGGCTTGTCCACTGGTCATTCCATACCTCTTTAACACGTACCTGTTGTAAATAGTCTTTCATGGTCATTAAACCATCGTCTTTTTCACCCAAAAAACGACTATTAGGAATAACACCTAATTGTTTATTTTGTGCCAAAACCCCACGATCAAACATGCTTCGTGTAAAAGAATATTCACTGTCATAATCGACCTGTGTGTTATCGGAAGGCTGCCATGTCAGTTGTGGTGCAAAAAATAAGCGATTATTTTTTACATAGTCACGAAAACTATGGTTATTTTCATAAGCAATACCAAAGCGATAAGCAACAGTATCAGTTAAAGCATTGGTTGAATCCACTGCTGCACGATATTGGTCATACGACCCACCACGCAGTTGTAAGCCATGCTGTGGCTCAAACTTTGGCTTCTTCGTAACCACATTGAGTGTACCGCCCGGATCGCCAGCACCATACATTGCAGCGGCAGGGCCTTTTAAAAACTCGATTTGTTCGACATTAACCATATCTCGTGCAGCACTCATTCCCAAATTCGAATTAATGCCATTACGTAAACTTGAAGCACCTATGGTCTGGTCAGTATTAAAGCCTCGAACTGAATAGTTATCCCATAACCCACCCATTGGATTAAGTGCAGATACACCGCTTACTATAGCCAATGTATCATTTACACGTTGTGCATTGGTGTCTTCTAAAACTTTATGACTAACCACATCGACCTTTTGAGATGCCTTCATTGGGTCAATTTCAAACTTGGTTGAAACAGATGAACTTTTACCTACATATGGTGCGACTACACTGCCCGATGAGAGCTTAATTGTTGCTAATGTTTCAACTGATTTTTCTTCTGCATTAGATACAGAACTGACTAATAAAAGTGCTAAAGGCACAACCCCAACAGAATACTGCTTCATAGTAAAATAAAAAAATAAATTATTATGTTATAATATAACATATAGATATCAAACCTTCACTACTTATGTTTTTTAAATATATTTTTTAATAATATAAATACAATATAGCCTCTAAATAATTTACTAAGCGTTAAAGTAGCTCACAGAATTCCGCCATATCTATTTTTTAAATATGAGATGTGTCATATAGAATTTTAGTTATGATATGGTCATCTTTTTATAACAAAGTTGCAACATAATAGCGCCTTTTTTAGCTTAGACTCCATAAATAATCTTACAAAATTTGCGATCACTTTTTATTCAATTGAAATTATTTAATTTGTATTTTTTTAATAGAACATCATATAAAAACAATAACTATAATGAATAAATATTAATCACCAAATAACCATTAAAATTATTACCACGTACCACTATAAAAATTATTTTTTATTTTTTAATATAAAAATTATATACCTACGAAAATATAAATGCCCATCAAAATAATGGATCAAAAAAATATTAAATAAACCTTAATTTAATTATATTTTAAAACTATAATTAAATTATAAACATTTGTTTTAAAAAAATAATTTAACAATACATTACAAATAGTCCCGTCATCTAAATGTAATAAATAACTTCTAATTTAAAGTCAGTTTCGTCTAATACAATTCCTATATTTTTATCACCTAAAAAATTATAGGGAATAGAAAGTATCCACTTTGGGGAACATCCATGGCTTACCGTACAAAAAGACTTTTCAAGTCATCATTATTGGCTTTACTTGCACCACTTGCACTTTCTGTATCTGTCGCTCAAGCAGCCGAAATCACAGGTGCAGGATCAACTTTCGTTTATCCAGTATTATCTAAGTGGTCTGCCGCTTACAATACAAAAACTGGAAACAAAGTGAACTATCAGTCTATCGGTTCTGGTGGTGGTATTGCTCAAATTAAAGCAGGTACAGTCACTTTCGGTGCATCAGATATGCCTTTAACCCCACAAGAATTGAATAATGCTGGCTTAAAACAATTCCCAGTTATTGTTGGTGGTGTTGTTCCTGTTGTAAACATTGATGGTGTTGCGCCTGGCTCATTACACTTAACGGGTGCTGTTCTTGCAGATATCTTCTTGGGTAAAATTACAAAGTGGAATGACCCTGAAGTTCAAAAACTTAACCCAAGCTTGAAATTACCAGATCAACGCGTTTCTGTTGTTCACCGCTCTGATGGTTCAGGTACAACATTTAACTGGGCAAACTACCTTTCAAAAGTAAGTCCAACATGGAAAAGTAAAGCAGGTGAAGGTACTTCAATCTCTTGGCCTACAGGTGTAGGCGGTAAAGGTAATGAAGGTGTTGCTGCATATGTAAAACAAATTAAAGGTTCTATTGGTTACGTTGAGTTGGCTTACGCTCTACAAAACAAAATGAGCTATACAGCTCTACAGAACAAAGCTGGCAAGTTCGTACAACCAAGTACAGCTTCATTCCAAGCTGCAGCAGCTGGTACAAATTGGAATCAAAACCCTGACTTCTACAATATTATTACAAATGCACCAGGAGAAAACTCTTGGCCAATTACTGCAACAACGTTTGTAATTATGCATAAAGTACCAAAATCTGTGAACGAAAGCCGTGAAGCGCTTAACTTCTTTAAATGGTCTTTAGAAAATGGTCAAGCAGATGCTAAAGCACTTGACTATATTCCTTTACCAAGCAACCTAGTGAAAGAGATCGAAGGCTATTGGTCTAAGAATATTAAATAATTCATGCTTGTTATCTCCCCAAATCCAACAAAGTAATTTTGTTGGATTTATTTCTTTTAAAAATGAAGCTCTTCGATGATGAAACAAAATAGTAATTCTGATTTTAAAGATCAACGTAACGATAAACTCTTTCATTATACCGTCAAAAGCTGTGCTGTTTTTGTTCTTCTCATTATGCTGGCTGCTTCTTTCTCAATGATTTGGGGAGGTAAAGAGGCTTTTCAAACATTTGGTAGTTCATTTGTTTGGAGCAGTGCATGGGATCCCGTAACAAAACAATTCGGCGCACTTGTTCCTATTTATGGCACATTGGTCACATCATGTATTGCCATGCTTATTGCCGTACCTGTAAGTTTTGGTATTGCCATTTTTATCACTAACCTTGCTCCCAACTGGTTAAAAACACCAATCTCAACTGCAATTGAGCTATTGGCCGGTATTCCTTCTATTATTTATGGTATGTGGGGACTTTTTGTTTTCGTACCATTTATGGCAGACCATGTTTACCCTTGGGTAGATGAACACATGGGTGCTCTCCCCCTAATTGGTCAACTTTTTCAAGGCCCACCTATTGGCTTAGGTATGCTTACCGCAGGCATTGTGCTTAGTATTATGATCATTCCTTTTGTTTCATCAATTATGCGTGAAGTATTTTCAACTGTACCAACACCGCTTATTGAATCAGCTTATGCTGTCGGAAACACGACATGGGAAGTCATTTGGGATATCGTTTTACCCTATACAAGATCATCTGTACTCGGTGGTATTTTCCTCGGTCTTGGTCGCGCACTAGGTGAAACAATGGCAGTTACCTTTGTACTTGGTAATGCACACCAACTCAGTATTTCCTTACTACAACCGGGCAACTCTATTTCAGCAACTATTGCCAATGAGTTTACAGAAGCAGATTCAAGCTTATATCTTTCATCGCTTCTTGCTTTAGGTTTTATCCTATTTGTCGTTACATTTATTGTGCTTGCTTTAGCACGATTCATGCTCGGCCGCCTAGCACGTCGTGAAGGAGCATAATCATGTCAAATATGCTTTGGAAAACTCGCCAAATTAAGAATACTCTTGCAAAAGTATTTTCACTTACAACGGCTTTTATTGGTTTATTTTGGTTAGTTTGGATTTTATGGACGACACTAACCAATGGTCTACCTGCAATAAATATGCACCTCATTACTGCAATGACACCTCCACCTGGTGAATCAGGCGGGATGCTCAACGCAATTGTAGGTAGTATCATTATGAGTACCATTGCAATCTTAGTGGGTACACCTATTGGTATTGCAGCAGGTACTTATCTATCTGAATATGCAAGAGAAACCAAGCTCGGCTTCTGTGTACGTTTCATTAATGACATTTTACTTTCTGCACCATCTATCGTTATTGGTCTATTCGTATATGAAATTATGGTTAGACGCATGGGGCACTTCTCTGCTTTAGCAGGGTCAATCTCTCTTGCATTTTTAGTACTACCTGTCGTTGTTCGCACAACCGATGAAATGCTACAACTTGTACCAAATACAATGCGTGAAGCAGCACAAGCACTGGGTATTCCTCGTTGGAAAATCGTAAACCAAGTTTTATATCGTGCTGCAATGTCAGGTATCATCACAGGTATACTTCTTGCGCTTGCACGTATCTTGGGTGAAACAGCACCGCTACTATTTACAGCACTCAATAACCAATATTGGTCAACCGATATCATGCAACCTATGGCAAATGTCCCTGTTGTCATTTTCCAATATGCAATGAGCCCTTATGATGACTGGCATGCACTTGCATGGGCAGGTGCATTGGTCATGACATTATTTGTCCTCATTCTCGGCATCATTTCGCGTTCACTTTTAGTGAAAAAGGAGAAATAAGATGGATATCAAAGAAGTAAAAAATCCTACTGCAAATGCAAACCATCAGCATATTTCTATTCCTCCACATTCAGATATCATTCTCGATTCTATGAACACAACAACTCCGCATACTGAAAAAGCAAAGCTTGATGTACGTAACCTCAACTTTTATTACGGCGACACTCAAGCACTTAAAAACATTAATATGGTCATTCCTGAAAACCGTGTAACTGCACTGATTGGGCCATCAGGTTGCGGAAAGTCTACTCTTTTACGTATTTTTAACCGTATTTATGATATTTACCCAAAGCTACGTGCAGAAGGTGAGATTATTTTTGATGGAAAAAATATCTTAAAAGATCAAATTTCAATTAACCAACTTCGTGCAAAAATTGGAATGGTATTCCAAAAACCAGTTCCATTCCCAATGACGATTTATGAAAACATTGCCTATGCAATCCGTCATTACGAAAAACTTTCTAAATCAGAAATGAATGACCGCGTTGAAAAAGCATTACGTGATGGTGCGCTTTGGGATGAAGTTAAAGATAAACTGCATAAAAGTGCTTTAGGACTTTCTGGTGGTCAACAACAGCGTTTATGTATTGCGCGTGCTGTAGCACTTAAACCTGAAGTATTGTTACTCGATGAGCCAACATCTGCACTTGACCCAATTTCAACTGCAAAAATTGAACAGCTTATTGAAGAACTAAAACAGCAATATTCTGTGCTTATTGTAACGCATAACATGCAACAAGCAGCACGTATTTCTGACTATACTGGGTTTATGTTTATGGGTGAACTTATTGAATTAGATCATTCAAATAACATCTTTACCAACCCACAAAAACAACAAACAGAAGACTATATTACTGGTCGATTCGGTTAAGCCTCTATTTTATGGAGCAAGTATCAACTTGCTCCATTTTCTCACCTCTAGCTTACTCTTGGTAAATTCACCGCTTTAAGCTTCCAAGCTAGCCCATCTCTAGAAAAATGGAAATATACGGGTTCATCCTGATCACTATTTTGCACACAAACAGAAAATTGATTTAATGAATCATAATGTTTTTCATAAAAAATATCTGTTGTTGTTGGAATTTGTGCCTGAAAAAGAGAAAATTGATGATCAATAACATCACGATTTGTTAAGTAATGCCCCATCATCAATAATGCTATATTTTGTGGTGTAAACACTCCTTTAACTAAGTTATATGTATATGAAGATGCTATCATTGAACCAAGATTGGCAAAATTATTATCTCCCGTCCCTTCCCTAGAAAGCTGATACATCAAGTCTGTATCTATTTGACTTTCCAGATTCTGCTCTAAATCTGGCAGACTCGTACTTTGAAGTATTGCATTATAGTTCCCCTGCCTAATTGCATGTTGTAATTCATAAAACATTACATATGGTGACAAGTACAAATAACCAAAAAAAAATAAACAGAACAAAATCGAAATTTTTCTTACTCTTGTTACAAACACAGCTTCACCTATTATTTTTTCTTAGATTTATTAAACGCAGGCTAACTTAAATTTGACCCAATAAATTGTTTATTTTTTGCTACCCCACCCAGTTATTTATATTTTTTGAATATAACCTGAGTTCGATGTAAGTAATCTAAATTTGAATCATTCGTTGTGCCTTAGATCTATTCAGACTCAAACAATATGCAACAACAGCAGCCATCATATTCACCATAAAATTAAATACTGAACGATGTCTTGAGTGCTCAATATGATGTAAGTTTTTAAGTTGATCATTCACTGTTTCAATCAGTCCACGCTTTGAAAGTAATGCTTTATCAGTCGCAATCGTAGGCTTATTTTGTTTCATGTTTCGACGTTTTGGAGTAATCAGTCTTAATCTTCTTGTGGCTAAAATCTCAGTCTTTGCTTTACTCAGGTAGCCCTTATCACCAAGTAATACTCCCTTAAGTTCACCTGTTAATTTCTCTACGACAGTTGTATCATGCACGTTGCCTGAAGTCAGTGTGAGATCGATAATCTCACCTAAATGATTGATAATCAGATATAACTTGAATCCATAAAAACAACCTGTACTACTTTCCCCCCTCTTTCTGCTAAACCTTTAAAAATACGATGTCTTTGGTTTCTTAAATTGTGACAAACCGTAATCTTTGTGGAATCAATAATGCTGATCCCTGTATCTTTACCCTTCACTTGATAAAATAATGTCGTCAGGGCTTGTAAAAAACTTGGCATAATTTCAATAAAACGATTGTAGCTGACCAATTGAGGAAATGCCGTTTTCCAAAAGGGGCAGACCATATGGCAATAGAAGTATTTAAAGAATCGAAAACCAAATATATAGTATTCATAAAAAATAACTATAGTCAAACAATCAAAAATATAAGACAATATGGAAATGAGTTATTCAGAACATTTTAGACGAAAAGTTATAGCGAAGCTTGAGGAAGGACATTCCATACGAGCGGTATCGACACAATTTGAGATTGATAAAAATACAATTTTGAGTTGGAAAAAAAGAATTGAGGTTAAAAGAACTCGCCCACGGAAACCTTTTAAAATTGAGGATGATGCACTACGTGCTGATGTTGAGAAATATCCAGATGATTATCAATATGAGCGTGCTGTACGCTTTTCCTGCTCAGCTGCATCTATTGGTTATGCATTAAAACGTTTAGGAATCACAGTGAAAAAAAGACCTTACGCCATCCACAAGCAAAAGAATCCCTCAGATCCGCATTCACCAAAGCTTTAGATCATCTTCAAAAAAAGCATCCCATTGTTTATCTTGATGAAAGTGGGTTTAAATCACACGATTATCGACCTCATGGTTACTCTCCTAAAGGAGCACCATGTTATGGATTATTTAATTGGCAATTAAATAATCAGACCAATGCCATTGGTGCATTGTATGAAAATAAGTTGTTTAGCGTTGGGCTATTCAATTGTAAAATTAATTCAGATGTATTCCATTTCTGGGTAGAGCATTTTCTTATTCCTGAATTACCTAGACACAGCATCATTGTGATGGATAATGCGACGTTTCACAAACGAGCAGACACACAGGAGTTACTAGAACATCATGGGCATCATATTTTATGGTTACCGCCTTATAGTCCTGATTTGAATTCCATTGAAAAGACATGGGCATGGATTAAGAAAAAGAGAAAAGAATGGCAAGAGGATTGTATTGATCGACTCTTTCAGATGTTTTTTCATGTCTGTATGAGTAATTAGATTGTTTGACTATAGCTAGCTTTATCAATCCACTGAACCATATAATTTAGATTTAGAATTCATTCAAAAATCATAGTCATATGCTTAATAAATAAGACTTAATTCAATAAAAAACAAGTTCATCTTTATTATTAGACAGGTAATAATTATTTATAATTTACATATAAAAATAATTTTATGAATTAGCCTTTATAAAACACACAAATAAATATAAAATTTATACTTCAATAGAATATATTAAGTATATATTCACATAATTAAAAAATTCAATACCAGCATTTAACCCATAATCCTCATTTCTAAGTAAAAATTTATATAAAATATACCATCTACTTTATACTTATTTTTTATCTCTTTTATATATAAAACTTAACTCTTCAATCGCATTATTTAACCCTTTATTTGCGGCTTTACTAAACCATGAATACGCAATTAAATAGCTTTGCTCTGTTCCTAGACCATTTTTATACATTACCCCCAAATTATATTCAGCTTGATCAAAGCCCTGTTTGCCAGCCAAATAAAACCAATAAAATGCTTTTTGATAGTCCTGCTGAACACCAAAACCTGATACATACATCATTGCAATACTATTTTGTGCTTCTGGTAAATTTTCTTTAGCTGCTTTATAAAACCAATAAAATGCTTTTCGGTTACTTTGCTGTACTCCCAAACCATCTTTATACATCAATCCTAAATTGTATTGTGCTTGAACAAAGTTTTGTATTGCGGCTTTATAAAACCAATGAAATGCTTTTTTATAGTCTTGTTTAACTCCAATACCATCACTATACATTTCACCAAGGTTATACTGCGCCTGATCTAAACCTTTTTCTGCAGCCTTATGAAACCAATTAAAAGCTTGCAAATCACTTTGTTCTATATTTATGCCATCTCTATAAGAAACTGCTAAATTATATTGCCCAATCGCATTTTTATTTAAATATGAATCAAATATTCTTTTTTTATTCATGAGCTCCATCCCATGTCACAGCAAATTATTTTTATATTTATTAGTCTAAACTAAATTGAAACAATCAATCTCGTTTTCCAAGAATATTTTTTCCATGCCCACAAATTACCACAATGACCATCTAAATAAATTTTCGTATCTCTATGAATTGCTTTTGTATTATTAATAGAAGGCTTTTCATCTGAAAAAACAAAAAAGAACTCACCATTAATAGCTTGAATATATGCTTTATTATTTGTAATTAATATAGGGTATGTTTTTAAATCTATTTCTCTAGTTTTAACCACCATATTTTCTCCTAGGCTAATATAAAAACCTATTAATAAAAATATATCAAAAAAACATAAATATCAATAAAAAATATAAAATAAAAAACCATATAAAATAAATATTAACTGACTCTAATTACATATAATATTTAATTACAAAATATATTACACACCAAGATAAACTATTAATTAAAATTAAATATATGTATTTATTAGTTTAGCATATAAAAAATTATTAGATTAAAATATAATAGTACTAGCACTTGCTCATAATTATTAAAAAAATAAGCTCTTTTACACCTAATCATAATTATATTTGGTAGTATTTCTATTTTAATTATAGTATTTAGCTATAAATTAATTATTTCCCAATATTATTTTTTATCCCCTGCAACATTCTACGGCGAATTAGACCACTTATTGGTCTAATAATGTACCAATATAATCTAAAGCGTTTATAGGATTTACTACCTAGACACAATATTCGTGTTTCCGTTATGAGTTCTGTTTCTTTATCACTGAGTTTTTTCAAGTCAAAAATTAGAATAAGCTTAGCGTAATTTGATTTTTTAAACTGATGAAATTCATCTACACTCGCAATAGCAACCTGACCATAGTTAAGCTTCCAAAACTGACCTATCAATCCATAGACAAGTCCATTTTTAGATTCCTCAAGTAACGTAAAATTATTTAGACCAAAGACCTCATTATTTGAAGGGTATTGTCCTAGTAATTTTAAGGCCCTCATTGGAAATTCTCGCAACAGAATCATACAACGAAAAAATTGATCATCTGCGGGATTATAATTACGCACTGCTAAAAACACATCATCTATAGAAGCTTGAATAACCTTTTGATGAGTTTCTTTAAACTGATAACAGGGAAGATACTGGTCTGCTAGATGCATAAAGCATACTTATTTTTATATAAAGAAATTACAATCTAAACCATGCTTTAATAAAAGACTAATACATTAATTATATACAATGTATATAATTACTTTTTCTGAGCTGCACGCTGTCTATTATGTGAGATAGAAGAAAGTGTTGACCAGCCTATAAAGAAAATACCAATAAGTCCTGTCACAACCTCAGAAATATGTAACCCTGTGCTTGCTGAAAGCATAATAAAAGCTAAAGCACCAATGGCATAGTGTGCACCATGTTCTAAATAAATATAGGCATCTAAAGTACCTTTCTCAACAAGGTATACTGTAAGTGAACGAATAAACATCGCACCTATTGCAAGTCCAATCATAATCGTTACAACATCAGTGGTTACAGCAAATGCACCAAGTACACCATCAAAACTAAAGGAAGCATCTAAAATCTCTAAATATAAAAACCCGCCCACTCCGCTTTTCACAATAGTTTTTCCCAAATCAGGGTTGGCATTACTATCAGAGTTCTCTTCCAATAAAGAGCTTACAACTTGTACACCAACATATACCATCACCCCCCAAAGTCCTGCCATGGTTACTGTATGATGAGTAGAACCACTTACATGCTCACTTAACAACATTAAGCAGGCAATTGCGATAAAAATTGATATTGTAGGCGCTCTTCCTAAATTAGATAAATGTGATTCAATCCATTGAAACCAATGCGTATTTTTATTTTGGTCAAAAATAAAATTTAGAAAAACAAGTAAAAGAAACATTCCACCAAATGCCACAATTTCAGCATGATGAAGGGTAAGCTGTTTGGAGTATTCAATTGGATTATTTAATGCAAGCTTTGCAACATCTAACATTGCCATATCTGCTGTGAAACCAACAATTAATAATGGAAATAGAAGACGCATACCAAATACAGCAACAAGTATACCTACTGTGAGAAAAAGCTTTCTCCACAACGGATTCCAGTGCTTGAGTACAGATGCATTTACAACGGCATTATCAAAAGATAAAGAGATTTCCATAACAGCCAATAACAGAGTAATGGCAAGAATTTTGAATATACCAGCAAAACTAGCATTTGCACCGTGTGTGTATCCCCAATATACAGATACCACAAGACATATCAATGTAAAAAGAAGAGAAAATCGGAAATGTTTTAACATGATGATGCCCTTTAGCTAGCATAAAACCAACGACTTACCTCCCCTGCTAGCCAAAGTGTTCTAATGCAGAGAGATAAATCAAAGGTCTTGCCAACAAAGGTCTTGCCAACAAAGGTCTTTTGGTCTTTGCTATGATGGCCATGTTTGAGAAAACAATTATGTTGACCATCACCCATTTACCTAATGTAAACAGCGGCTACTCCCCAATGAAGTAGCCCCATTATATTTAATTTTCGGAAGGTGTCAAAATTTAATACCTAATATAAAGTTTGATATATTTATGATCTTGCATAAAAACCTAAATACAATCATATTTATATTAAAAAAAAAAGAACCTGATACATATCAGGTTCTTATTCTAATTAGAGTACAATATTTACATATTATACAAGTTAGAACGGTAGATCATCATCTAAGTCATTTGGTGCAGGCGATGCAGGTTGCTGAGGCTTTTGCATGCCATGCCCTTGCCCACCACTATTTTGCCCAGCAAAACCATTAGAGTTATAGCCTGTATTTTGTGGAGCAATGCTTTGGTTTCCATAACCACCATTTTGTTGCGGCTGTTGGTTAAAACGCGGCTGGCCATATCCACCTTGGTCACCACCAAAGTTCTGAGCCTGATCACCCATTTGGCGAGAATCTAACATTTGCATTTGATCACCACGGATTTCCGTCGTGTAACGCTCTTGACCATTTTGGTCAGTCCACTGACGTGTACGCAAAGAGCCTTCAATGTATACTTTTGAACCTTTACGCAAATATTGCTGTGCAATTTCACCAAGACGGTTATTTAAAACAATACGGTGCCATTCTGTATTTTCTTTTCTTTCACCTGTATTTTTATCTACCCAGTTTTCACTTGTTGCAATAGAGAACTGAGTAATAGATCCACCATTTGGGAAACTTTTTGTTTCAGGATCACGCCCCAATGTACCGACAAGAATAACTTTATTTACACCACGCATTTCTACTGCTTCCTATATCTTTCTGAGGTTCACTTTATAAGAATTATACCTAAATAACTAGCTCTTTCCCAAACAACTGCGTTAAACGCTGTCGTCCATCCTCATCAATTACTTTCTTATCTAGCTTCACATAAGCTACTTTTTGCTCAGACATGATTACAACTTCTTCAACACCTTTTATTTCTAACAACTCTGTTGTTAAACCCTGTGTTGTCTGTTCAACACTATCTTCTTCAGGCAATCGTATAATCAAAGATGATAGATAGCGGGGTTGTTTTAAGCCAAAGCCTATAATACACCAGAGTATCGCTATGGCTGTTAATATTGCCCAACCTGTCGATGTACTATGTAATGTTAATAACTGCCCACCAAGTGTACCTCCTACAAAAGCACCTAAAAATTGTGCGCTTGCATTGATACCCATAGCTGTTGCTTTTGACTGAATTGGAGCAGATTTAGACAACCATGAAGGAAGTAATGCCTCCATGACATTAAATGCAACAAAGAACAGTCCTAAGCCAAGCAGTAAAAGATATTTTGATGTTGCTCCAAAGGTTAAAACAACCAACCCTAAAATAACACCGACAATCGCTGTTAGAAAAATTCCACGCATTTTTCGATATTTTTCTGCCAAGATAATACTTGGGAATGAGAAGATGATACCAATGAGTAATAATGGCAGATATACCAAGCCATGTTTTGCTAAAGGAATACCTGCATACTGAATAAGCTGTGAAGGTACGTAAATAAACATTGCAGTAAGCAACAGATGTAACGAGAAAATTGATACATGCAGTCGATTTAAATCTGGCATTTGCAGTACTTGTCTAAGCTGATGCAAATAACCCTGCTGGAAATTACGGTGATGACGTGTTGTTTTTGGGACCAATAACAGTGTAAATATTGCCAAGACACCCATAATTGCAGTTACCCAGAATAACCCTGAAATACCTACAAGACCTGTTAGCCAAGGGCCTATACTAAATGCAACCACAAAAGAAAGTCCAATACTCATACCCATCGCAGCCATGGCTTTTGTTCGATGTTCTTCACGGGTTACATCTGCAAGTAGTGCCATAACAACGGCCGAAACTGCACCACCTCCCGCAATAGCACGACCAATAATCACACCATAAATAGTATGTGACATTGCAGCAACCGCACCACCAATTGCAAAAAGCAATAAACCTAAAACAACTAAAGGCTTACGGCTAAAACGGTCTGCCCATAAGCTAAATGGAATTTGTAAAATAGATTGAGATAAACCATATACCCCTACTGCCAAACCAATGAGCGCTGGTGTCGCGTATTCATACGATTGTCCCTCCACAGCAAATACAGGAATAATCATAAACAACCCAAGCATACGAAGTGCAAAAATACTACTTAAAGCAAAGGTTGAACGGCGTTCTAAAGCATTCATCATATTCATTCTATCAGTGGGTTATGTCTTTCAGAGGCATTATAAGATGGCACATTGGCTGTCTATATATTTAAAAAAAGGGAAAACATCTAAGTTTTCCCCTATATTCTATACAATTTCCTGAAAATTGACTTAATCTAATTTTTAATTGTAGTAATCACTATTTAAATTTTTGAATTATAACGCCGAGAGGCTATTACTGCCCAAATAATAAATGCAATGCCTATTAACCCTGTTACAATTTCAGGAACATGCATACCCGCACCTGTCATAAACATAATGACTGCTAATGCACCAATGGCATAATGTGCACCATGCTCTAAATAAATATATGACTCTAATGTTCCTTTATCCACGAGGTAAATAGTCAATGCACGTACAAACATCGCACCAATCGCAAGACCAAGCATAATAATGACTACATCTGTAGTAATTGCAAATGCTCCAATCACACCATCAAAACTAAATGAAGCATCTAAAACTTCTAAATATAAAAACCCACCTATTCCTGCTTTAACAACAGCCGAGCCTGCTTTACCTTCCACTGTTTCTAACGAATCAGTTTCAGGCTCACCACCTAAAAGATGACCCAATAGTTGCACACTCACATAAACTACAATCCCCCATATTCCTGATATAACGACTGCAAGACGAATATCATGTTCAACATAGTGAGACATAATTAAAAGAGCAACAAGCGTCACAAATACAGAAATCGCAGGTACACTAGCTAAATTTGTAAGCTTTTTTTCCAACCATTTAAACCAATGAGTTTCCTTTCCATCATCAAAGAAAAAGTTTAAAAATACCAAAAGTAAAAATGCACCTCCGAAAGCTGAAATTTCAGGATGATGTGCCATTAATCGTGCTGAATATTCAGTAGGATTATTTAAAGCCAATTGTGTCACATCATACATCGTCATATCTGCTGTTATGGCAACAATTACTATCGGGAAAACCAAGCGCATACCAAATACTGCAACGATCATTCCAATGGTCAGAAACAGCATTTTCCAAAAATGATTCCAATGACGCAAAATAGATGCATTTACCACTGCATTATCAAATGAAAGAGAAACTTCCATTACTGCAAGTACTGCTGTAATCATGACAGCATTGAGCATAGCTTCTATTCCTGCATTTGGACCATGAGAATATCCCCAATATGCAACAATAACTAAGCATACTAATGTAAAAAAAATAGAAAACCGAAAATGCTTCATGAACTGACCTATATATTTTGGAAGCCATTCGCTGCCAACATAAAATGAACTGTAATATAGTGAAATAATAATATGCTTATTATGCCTTTTTTTAATTTGTCTCGCGTAAAATTACTTTACAGGAACATACAATGCACCATAATTTTTTGGATTCTCCAATGACATTTACAAATCAGTTGTGGCAAAAAAACCTTGAATTATATGAAAAGATTCAAAACCATCCTTTTAATAAAGAACTTGCTTTAGGCACCTTAAAACCTGAAATCTTTCAGCATTATATTATTCAAGATTCACACTACCTTTTAGCATATGGACGAGCACTTGCTGTCGCTGCGGCAAAGGCATTTGAAGCTGATGATGTTATTCAATTTTCAGAAGGTGCAAAAGTTGCAATCATTGTTGAACGTAGCTTACATAGCGACTTCATGAAACAATTTGGCATTACTAAAGAACAGTTTGAGCAAACACCCCTTACTCTGGCTTGCCATCACTATACATCTTTCCTAACGGCAACAGCATGGTCTGAAAGTTACCCTGTAGTGCTTGCCTCTCTCCTGCCATGTTTTTGGATTTATGCCGAAATTGGGAAAGAAATTGTGCAACATAGCCAAGAAAATAATCCGTACCAAGCATGGATTGATACTTATGCAGGGGAAGAATTTAATACGGCTGTGAACAATATTATTGCCACAGTTAACCATGTTGCTGCTCAAGCAGATGAACGAACACTCGAAAAAATGCATCAAGCATATCGTCGTGGTGCTGAATTAGAATGGTTATTTTGGGACAGTGCTTACCATCAATGCCATTGGCTCGGTTTAGATTAAAAGCTAGAAAGCCATTTTATAAAATGGCTTTTTTTCAAATTTCTAAGCAGAAATAAGATTATCAAATCCAGCTAATGCACGTGAGAACTCAACTTCAATCAGCTCATAATCTGCAATGGCTTGAAAAGGGTCTTGTTTTAAAATATCTTCAATTTGTTCTTTTGCCATCGACTTTACAAGAATAACACCACCTGTTCTCGGTACTTTTCTACCTGCTGCAATAAAGTCTTCTTGTTCAAAATGTTGTAATAACCACGCAATATGACCTTCTAAATAACTATCCACTTCATCTAAAGGTTTTTTATATTTTAAATTGACAATAAACATCGTATATATCCATTTTTATTTTAACTACTTTTCAGATACTAACATGATTTACTCAGTAGTTATTAAAAAACTGACAAAGCATTAATTAAATAAAAAAATAAACTAAATAATTGTTAATTAAGTATAAAAAATTGAGAATAATAGATAAAAATTTCAGCTAGACCTTTAAAATAAAATATGTAATGATAATCATTATTAATAATAATACACAGCAGGCTATGGGACATATGAAACAACAACACTCTCAAGGCAGTGAAGCGCTAAGAGCAATGGTAACTTTACGCCAATGCTGGCTAGAAAATGAAGAAATTTATATCAATAAAGGCTGTCTACATTGCGGCTCAGCAGCCACCTACCTCATTTATTTTACCAATAAAAATATCCAAAACATGATGCTCGATTTTATATCGCGCTATAACTGCAATCATTCTAGTCGCTTCGACCTACTAGATCTTACTTATTTTGAAAAAGAATATGAGCAGTTTTTATCATCGCTTGAACAAGAAATTATCCACTATGCATTTAAAGAACAAAAAACTCCTCGCAAATATACATTTGAAAATATCGAATCTATATTTGAAAGGGAGTTAAACGTCGCTTGCTAAATTGCTTCATTTACGTCATGGATAATCCTTCATGTTTTGAATTCATAGTATGATAATAATTAACAATTTATCACGTAGTGATACGCCCAAATTTCAGGCATATTGATATACACTACTTAAAACTATTATTTATCAAAATTTAGGATTCTCCTGTTTATGAGCCAAAGTCATATCCGTATCCGAGGTGCACGCACACATAACTTAAAAAATGTGTCACTCGATATTCCACGCGATAAATTTGTGGTCATTACGGGGTTATCAGGCTCAGGAAAATCTTCCTTAGCATTTGATACTCTGTATGCCGAAGGGCAACGTCGCTATGTAGAATCCCTTTCTGCCTATGCTCGCCAGTTCCTATCACAAATGGAAAAACCTGAAGTTGATTCGATTGAAGGACTGAGCCCTGCAATTGCGATTGAACAAAAATCGACAAGCCACAATCCACGCTCTACAGTCGGTACAATTACTGAAATCTACGACTATTTGCGACTCCTTTATGCACGTGTCGGTACGCCATATTGCCCAGAGCATGACCTTCCCATGGTGGCACAAACTATTTCTGAAATGGTTGATGCAGTCAAAGTACTGGAGGAAGGTACAGCACTGATGCTACTTGCTCCAGTTGTTCGTGAACGCAAAGGCGAATACACCCAGCTTTTTGAACAGCTACAAGGTCAAGGGTTTGTCCGTGCCCGTGTAGACGGTGAAATTATCGATATTGATACACCTCCTACACTCGATAAAAAGAAAAAACATACCATTGAGGTCGTTGTCGATCGCTTTAAAGTCCGAGATGATTTAGGCAACCGTATTGCGGAGTCTTTTGAAACTGCGTTACGCCTAGGTGGTGATATTGCCATACTCTCTTGGATGAAAGAAGAACAGCCCGACCGTGTATTTTCTGCAAAGCACTCATGTCCTGAATGTGACCGTGCAGTTGGAGAATTAGAGCCTCGCCTATTCTCATTTAATAACCCCTTTGGTGCATGTCCTGTATGTGATGGCTTAGGAACTCGCAGTCACTTTAGCCAAGAAAAACTCATTCCAAATCCTGAGCTTTCGATTAGCCAAGGAGCAATTCGTGGTTGGGATCGTCAAAAACCTTACTACTATGCCATGCTACAAAAAGTGGCTGCTCATTTTGAGTTTGATCTTGAACAGCCATGGCAGTCTCTAAGTAAAGAAGTACAGAAAAAATTTCTTCAAGGCACAGGCCGTGAAAAAATAGATATGAGTTATACCGACGAACGGGGTCGTCACCACAACCGTGTTCAGGTCTTTGAAGGAATTTTGCCTCATCTTGAACGACGTTACCGTGAAACTGAAAGCAATTACGTTCGTGATGACTTAGCTCAATACCTTTCAAATGCGGCCTGTGATGTATGTGATGGCTCTCGTCTAAATGAAATTGCACGTCATGTTCGTGTCAAAGATAAAACCATTGCCAACATTACACAAATGTCGATTGGCGATGCAGAAAACTACTATCAAGACTTAAACCTTACAGGTGCTAAAGGCGAAATTGCAGATAAGATTTTTAAAGAAATTCGTGAACGACTACACTTTCTTGTCAGTGTCGGCCTCAATTATTTAAGCCTTTCTCGCTCTGCAGAAACACTATCTGGGGGTGAGGCACAGCGTATTCGTCTTGCATCACAGATTGGTGCAGGACTTATGGGAGTCATGTATGTACTTGATGAACCCTCTATTGGCTTACATCAACGCGATAACGATCGCCTATTACAAACACTTATTCGCCTAAGAGATTTAGGAAACACTGTATTAGTAGTCGAGCATGATGAAGATGCGATTCGTGAAGCTGACCATATTATCGATATTGGTCCAGGTGCAGGCGTACATGGTGGTCATGTAATTGCAGAAGGTACAGCCAAACAGCTAGCAAAAAATAAAAACTCTTTAACAGGACAATATTTAGCAGGTAAGTTAAAAATTGAAGTTCCTAAAGAGCGCCTTAAACCAAATGACCCTGAAAAAATGATTCAACTGATGGGTGCACGTGGTCACAATTTAAAGAATGTAGATCTGAAAATTCCACTTGGCATTATGACCTGTGTTACAGGCGTTTCAGGCTCAGGTAAGTCAACGCTGATTAATCGTACATTACTGCCATTGGCTGCGACACAACTCAATGGCGCAACAACACTTACACCTGAAAAATTTGATTCAATTAATGGCTTACAATATCTAGATAAAGTAGTTGATATTGATCAAAGCCCTATTGGACGTACACCTCGCTCTAATCCAGCAACATATACAGGTTTATTTACACCAATTCGTGAACTCTTTGCACAAACTCCTGAAGCCAAAGCACGTGGTTATGCTGCTGGTCGTTTTTCATTTAACGTCAAAGGTGGGCGCTGTGAAGCGTGTGAAGGAGATGGCATGATTAAAGTCGCAATGCACTTCCTACCAGATATGTACGTTCCTTGCGATGCCTGCCATGGGAAACGTTACAACCGAGAAACCTTAGAAGTTGGCTATAAAGGTAAAAATATTTCTGACATTTTAGAAATGACCGTAGAAGATGCTGCCGAGTTCTTTAGTGCTATTCCTGTTATTTTTCGCCGTTTAGAAACACTTACACAAGTGGGGCTTGGCTATATCCGTCTTGGTCAAGCTGCAACGACGCTTTCTGGTGGTGAAGCACAACGTGTCAAACTAGCAAGAGAACTTGCTAAAAGAGATACAGGACAAACGCTCTATGTATTAGATGAGCCAACAACAGGGCTACACTTCCACGACATTGCAAAACTACTCGATATTTTGTATGAACTGCGCAATAAAGGAAATACTATTGTAGTCATTGAACATAACCTAGATGTTATTAAAACTGCTGACTGGATTATAGATCTCGGTCCTGAAGGTGGTTCAGGTGGTGGTCAAATTATTGCGAAAGGTACTCCTGAAGAAGTTGCCCAAATTACGGAATCTCATACAGGAAAATTTCTTAAAGCAATGCTTCAATAAATAAGGATAGATATGCTCTATTTATTGCGTTAGTCATATGTGCTAACGCAATATCTTCATAGACTAAAATTTATGTTGCTTTTATAAAATTTTAAGCATGCGTATGTCCTTTAAAACTTCATCAAAAATTGTTTTATAATTATTTTATTTGTAATAAAACTAAGTAATAATATAACATCGGCAAACATGAAAGATTAAAATATAACCAATTTTGCAAAAAATTAACAATCGATTACATAAAAACAAAATTGCAAAAATAGACTACTTAATAATCAATTAATTTTGTACAAGATGGCGATACAACACTGTTAAATAAATATTTTTTCATATAAATAAGAAAGATTACTATTCTAGTTTATAGAGATTATATTTTTTTCCCATCAACACAATCTAAAATAGCATCAATCAAATGATTGACTAAATATTTTGTAACAATAGAATAAATACCATTATCTAAATAGATAACTTTGGACATTAATTATGAAAAAAATCGGTTTAGCAACAGCAGTTCTCTTAGCCATGACCGGCGCTCATGCCTACCAAGTAGAGCTACAAGGTCAATCTGAATACCTAAATTCAAAAGGGTATAAAGATGCTTATACTGGTGATGGTCAGGGTACATTCTACTTTAAAGATGTGGATGCTTCTAAAGGCCCATTAGCTGAAGCTGCATTTTTAAATAAAGCATCTAATGTACAATTAGGCTATCATTTCGATCGTCAAAAGAAATTTGATAACTCTTCAGCAACTAAAACACAGTCTTATGGTGCAAAAGCTGAAGGCTACTATGAAACTTCGTACATTCCTGTACCTGTTTATGGTAGTGCATCATACAGTCATACTGATGTAAAAACTAATACTAAAGATCATGGTGATCGTTACGCATTAGAAGTTGGTGCTCTACCAACAAATAACTTCTTAGTGGCTGTAGGTTATACAAACGTAACAAATGCTTACTCTTTAGATAATTTTAAAGCATTTAACAACGGCGTATTAACTGCACGTAATGAAGCTGATACTGCAAATACACGCTATAAAACAGATGCCGTTACTGCACGTGCAAAATACGTAGGTAACATCGACAACACAAATATGGCTGTTGGCTTCGAAGTAGATAGCATCTTTGTACATGGCAGCGCAGCTTATGGTTTAGCAACTGATCTATACCTAACTCCACAACTTAGCGTTGGTGCAAACTATGCAGACACATCTGCATTCAAATCAGGTGCAGACCATATTTGGGGTGGTAACGTAAACTACTTCATTACACCTGCTATTTCTGTAGGTGCGACTTATACCAAAACAAATGCTGAAAACTATAGCACGAATGCTAAATCTACAGCACAAGATGCACAAACAATTGGTTTAAATACACGTATCCGTTTCTAATCTAGTATTAGATTGATACGCTAAAAAAGGACTCAAATTGAGTCCTTTTTTTATTCCTCACTTTCAGGTACTGATGCCTTATGAATATATTGCAATGCGATTAAACGTGAAACAATTGTTGCTAAATACATCACACCCACAAACATTTGTAAAATAGACAATACTTTTACAGCAGGTGCAATAGGGAGTAGGTTCGATAGACCCGTTGCTGACTGCAAACTAAAACTAAAAAATAAGATATCTAACCAAGATTGAACGCTTGTCGGATGTATAGAATTGCTAAAACTATTCGGCACTAAAATCTGACAAATATTATAAGCATATGCAAAAGCCCAAGCGAGCAACGTAAATACAGCACCAGCAGCAAAAAGCTCATCTTTTGTTAAGTAACGGTCTGCAAACATGTACCTTAGCAAGCTATATGCTGCAGAAATATATGCCCCTATTTCAAAGATATGTGCACCAATCTGTAAATATAGGTTGTATCCACCAACCATCATTAAAATAAGGCATAGAACAGCACCACTAATAAACAGCTTACCCAATGTATGAAAAGAAGCTGTCTGCTTAATTACTCTTGCAATAAGCAATAATGCAAGTACTCCACCTCCCCACATGACTAATTGATAATATAAATGGTCTACTGGTAGGAAAGTCATCATTAAAATAATAAGTTGAAATACCAATAACCATGCAGATGGCAACTGTTTCCAATGTTTTATAAATCGTTTTAAAGGAGAAAATGCCATAATGAGAAATAGCCTTATTATTTAACAAATATATTAAAACAAATACGTAAATCGAATAGAGCTTTACGCTTTTAATATCCTCCTATTTTTTAAATATGCTAAATATAATATATGTATGAATCACCATTTTTTTCGTTTCAAAAGGTATTCTTATGAACTTGCATCGTATAATTATTTTACTAAGCTGTAGTATTCCACTAATCGCCTGTGCTCAGACCAATAGTATTTTAAACGGACAGGAAAACTTCATTGGGCATTGGAAATCGCCACATAGTCAAATTACAGTTGATCGTAACGGTACATTTAAATATACCAGCACATATCAAACTGAAAATAAAACGGCGAACTCCTTTGAACAAAGTAGCTCACAATCTAATATAATTGCTCCAATTAGCCAAATTAACAATCAAAAAATTCAGGTTGGCACTGGAGACTTTTCAACAACATTTAACGTAAAAAAACCGCCTTACCAACAAAATGGAGTATGGCATATGAACATTAATAATGAAGACTACTCCAAATAACTTTTAATAATTCGGAAATTATCTTTATATTTTGAAGCATGCTAAAACAGCCTATAAAAATATAGACTTTTGTTACTGACTTTAGAGATATAGGCTGTTAGGATTTTAGCGATATTATAACTTCTTACGACGTATGGACATTCTTAACTTTATCCTCCACATCGATCAGCATTTGCTCGATTTTATTCATCAATATGGTCGTTGGATTTATGCCATTTTATTTATGATTATATTTGTAGAAACAGGGCTTGTTGTCATGCCGTTTTTACCTGGTGATAGTCTATTACTTGCAGCGGGTGCACTAGCGGCATCTACAGGTGTAATGGAACCCATTACATTAATTGCTATTTTATCTCTAGCTGCAATTTTGGGGGATACTGTAAACTACCATATAGGAAAATATATTGGCCCTCGTGTTTTTGAAATAGATTCAAAATTTGTAAAAAAAGAACATCTTCTAAAAACCCATGACTTCTTCCAAGAACATGGTGGTAAAACCATTATTTTTGCGCGATTCCTTCCATTTATTCGTACATTTGCACCATTCATTGCAGGTGCAGGTGATATGAGCTATCGTCACTTCCTATTTTTTAATGTTGTTGGCGGACTATTATGGATAAGCTCACTAATTATTCTAGGCTATCTATTTGGTAATATGCCTATTGTCAAAGATAATTTTTCCCATGTAATTATTGGCATTATTATTTTAAGTATCTTACCTGCCATTTTTGAGTTTATACGCAATAAAGTTAAATCAAAATAATTAACAGCTCACCCCTCCATTTCATACTCGATTTGGAGGGAGTAACTCTTCTACTACCTTTTTACAACTTGCATTGGACAGTTTTTAAATTTAGCAGCTTGTACTATTGCATCTTGTTGACCCAATAGCTGCGATATCTCTGTACGTTTTGTATTAGATGACTGTCCCAAATTAAATGAGATAGATGGACCAAAACCCCATCCTCCTCTCCCCCAGCCACCACCTAGACCTAACCCAACACCCATACCCGTTCTTTTAGGTGTTTCCACACCATTGATTAGATATTGCTGAATGCGGTTATATTCGGCTTGTAACTGTATACAGTTAAAACTCTGATACTGTGTAGGAGAAACATAAGTTGGCTTAACAGGAAGGCTTGTACATGCTGTTAAACTTAGAAAAACAAAACATGAAAAGAAAACTTTTACTCTATTCATTTCAATTATCCTTTTGTTGTTTTTATCAGCCAAAAATAACTAACTATATCCACTATTTTTGGCTTTTTTTATAGGCATAACAATTGTAATTTGTAATAAATTTCTAAAATAAAACTGGTTTAACTATCACCAAAGCTAATATTGCAAAGAAAGCAATCCAAGTAATGACTATTCCACCACGGCGTTGAACCATCAAAATACTTTCATTCTTTTTAAATGCTTTAATCACCGACGAAAGTAATACAATAAATAAAATTGCTTTTGCATAGAACCAACTTTGTACACTAAAAGATTTTAAATAAAGTAGCCAACTACCTGTAATTAAAAAAAGACCAAAAGTACTATGCTGCGCAATTAGAAGTGTTTTTCTATTTTTCAAATGTACAATGTCTAAATTTTTGTGCTTAAAAAGAATAACAGTCTGAATCACCAAAGTAATAAAAAGAATAAAAATTGCAATGCCATGTAGTATTTTCAGTAATGTGAATAGTGTCATTTGCCTACAACCTACTTTAATTTAATTTTTTGGAGCATGTGCACATTCTGGACTTTTAGGGACATCTCCATTCCACTCACTTTCACTATATGTATGAAGTGCTAAAGCATGAATAGTTCCACCACCAGCAATCAGTAGATCTTGTACATAACTATAGACCTTTTGATGTCTTTGTACTGCACGCACCCCTTGAAAAATCTCACTAACAATAATGACTTTAAAGTGTGATTCTTTACCAAGATAATAACCACCGTGATTGGCTGATTCATTAATAATTTCTAAATGAGTTGGATTTAGAGCATTCAAATGCTCTGCGAGTTGTTTCTGTAAGTTCATATATTTCATTACGCTATATAAGATATAATTTTATTATAACAATAATACAAACTCCTATATGCAGATAGTTCATCTATTCAAACTGTATATTTTTACAGCTAAACATTTCATTTTGATTTTATTTTACTCAATCAAAGCAATTTTCTTATTTTTTTTATTGATTCAAATAACATTTCAGGTATTATACATCTCACGCGGAAATAGCTCAGTTGGTAGAGCATAACCTTGCCAAGGTTGGGGTCGGGAGTTCGAGTCTCCTTTTCCGCTCCAGTTTATTTTTAGTGAAAGTTTTTCAAAACTGCTCAATTTGCGGAAATAGCTCAGTTGGTAGAGCATAACCTTGCCAAGGTTGGGGTCGGGAGTTCGAGTCTCCTTTTCCGCTCCAAATTCTAAAAGCCCTCATCAAAAGATGGGGGCTTTTTTTATGCCTCTAATAATATTATTTAGTAAGAGTCGCTGTATATTATCTTTGATCTTATATCTCGCATTATGAGTCAAAAAAATATTAATGAATATTAAGCAAATATCTATTTTAGATCAAATATTGGATTTACAGATTTTTCAATTAACTACTAAAGGTCAAAATTTATTGTGTTCCTAAATCAACAATACATTTATTTATAAATTTCGTAAAATTATAATGAGTTGATATGCTAAAAAAATATAATTATTCTTCATAAAAAAACTCGGCTTACATATAAACCGAGTTTTTATTAAATATTTAAACTTTTTTATCTAAAAAGCGATTAATCAAGAATGCTACTTTCTTTACCCCAATAAAACCGATAAAACCACCTATTGCAACAGTCATATCTTGAGGTATATTAAAATAATTCATTGCTGAAACCGCTGTTAAAGAAAGTGCTCCACACAATAGTCCTTCAACTATGGTAGCAGCCCATGATGCACCGGAGTACATCATACGCAAGACAGAAATTATAACTGACATTAAAATGCCTTTAAACGTAATATCTTCCTGCCACCATGCTCTAAGAAGGTCTAGAAATTGTATATCATGCGATAACATTACAGCCTCCCTTCATGCCGAGCTAAAAGTAGAACTTAAAGCAGAGAATACATAAAACTATACTATTCATCATCCGAAAATACCTTTAACAATTGATCCAAATATAGAATCTATATCCGAACTCGTATTTGTTTTCTCTTTTAGCTCAACATCACGCATTGCAGGAATGTAACCAAAGTCTAATGTTTCCACAAAGAATGAGCGATCACCCACCAATTCAATTCTTACCGTTGGTGCTTCAGTACCACCAATACGATATTGAAGATCTTCAGGATTTGGTGTTGCTACAGGCACAGAATCAATGAATGAAGTCACTAAACCATTTGCCATCACACAATGCGAGTAGGTCTGATACGGCTGAGATGATGGATTTCCTAAAACAAGACCAGAACCATTCATTGGACGGTATGGACCTGTCAGATTCTCACTCACAAAACCATATACTCCATCAGGACCCGTTAAACCATCTGCATAGGTATACTTATGACTGATAGTAAATAAATAATATTTTCCATCTTTGAAGACATAGTGTGGGCGCTCTGTCTGATCATTTACACCTACAGCTGTGACAAGTGGTGGTAGTAACTTCCAGCTTTCACCAGATGAGTCTGTTGCAACAGCAATACCAATACATCCTGTCTGATAACGTGCCCCGCCTACATCAGTATATCCTGGTGGTACATCCCCCATTTCCGCACTACCAATTGTATGTGTACCACGATCACCTGCCACATTACCTTCAAAGACCATATATAGTTGTCCATCATTCGGATCAATGAATGGAGATGGGTCACGGAAATTCCAATACGCATTTTGCTCTTCTGTTTGATAGTATGTACCATCTGCAGAGAATAATGATTTTACTGTGGTAAATCCTGCTACAGATACACTCTCATCTGAGGTAACTAAGCGACCACGTACTTTGGAAATTGTTGCGCCTGGTGTTACACATGTATAGTACAGATCCACTTCTCCTTGTTCATTTAATAAGATAGGTGTACCTGCCCACTCACGAGATGTTGGAGAAACACCTTCTTTCATTACACGACCACCAAAGATCCAGCTTTTCCCATCACGGCTATACCAAAAACAGATACGTGCACGCCCATGACGATCATTCCAGTCAGCAGCAATATCATAGTCACCATTGGCATCTGTAAAATCTTCAGGACTACGTTCAGCAGTTAATGTAAAGATAACCGACCATCCATCGACAGATACAATCGTACCATCTAGTGTACGCAGTGGCATCGTATCCCAAATGAATAGATTTTCATCTAAAACTGGAAAATCAGCTGGTACAAGTGGCTGTGTAGTTGTTGGATCATCCGTATGTACTTTTAAAGCATCTGCACGAGTCCAAATTGTTGATTGAAAATTTAAGTTAGTCATTTCTATTTTCCTTGTTTAATTAAGATTTGCGAAACCGCATTTAGAAAATAGAACAGGAAGATAATTAAAAAAACTAAATTTCAATGTATGAAACACCACACAACGTACTGATTTAATTATATTAATTAACAATTGTTCATTAGACCACACAACAAGATTTGATAATAATAGGCTATAAAATATGTTAAATTTTTTTTGAGAAAAGCTGTATCAACATAGATAAAATGATATTTGTAATACAGTAAATTTAAGAGTTAGCCTGATAAAGTGCATATTTTTTAAAGCAGGAATAAAAATTATAGAATAGATTACATCTAAAATAGTCAATATAACTTATCTGTTTAACTAGATGACACGACACAAAAAGATGCCTCATCTATTTTGCTTTAGTCACAAATAATGGAATATTAGACCACTAGAGTATAGTGAATTATAAAACAGTTAATGAAACTCGAAAAATATAGACTATTTCTCAGAACAACTAGGCTCTTAGTCATGTTTAATTATATATGTTGAATAAAAATAATAATTTACATTGAGAAAATGTCTAAAAATTATAATCATAATATTGCTAGTGTACTCGTAAATAAACTAGATTAACTTACGACAACAAGGAAGTTGCTTCTACTCATATTAGATATACACAGAGAAAGTATTTCAAAGCATTTATACAGAAAATAGATTTTAATTGGCATGATTACAAATTTGGACTTGGCTCCAATATCGCTATCTTCTATATTTGATTAAAAAAATAGGAGGCTTAACCTCCTATATCAATGTACCTATACTATGGCAATGGGTTTTGCACATTAAATGCATAAGCAACAACACAAAACTCTTGATCCATAATTTGTTCGGCAGTCAATGACTCTTCTGGATACTCCTCTTTATTTGCACTTACAATACGTACTCCACCCTTTGGCATACGATACAAAAATTTGAATTTAAACAGTCCACCATGGCTTATTGCATAAATTTTTCCATCAGTAATATTTGTACGCCCAACATCCACATAAACTGTTGCACCACTATTTATAATAGGTGACATTGAGTCGCCAAAAGCAGTTAAAGCATATGCATTAAATTCAGAAACACCATACTTACGTAGTGTTGACTTACTCAATCGTAACTTACGTGTTTCATTTCCAACCACCTCAGAAAAAGACCCATTTCCACAAGAAATAAGTACATCCTTATAAAAAGGGATTTCAACTTCATCATCATCAACAGGTGTTGATGCATCCCAACCTTTTACCTCAGTTACATCCACATGCTCATATGGTTGATCGCCTTGTAAAATCCAGTTTGCAGAGACACCAAAAGCAGCAGCACCTTTAAGCGCGCCAGATTTAGATACACCTCTTCTTTTCCAATTTGTAATGGTTTGAGCCTGCTCGCCAATTCGTCTTGCAAGCTCTTCTTGAGTTAGCTTCCCGCCACTTGCCTCAAGTAGCCTTTTGAATGAAGCATGCATTTCTGTTACTCAACTGGTTGTTTGTTATGATTTATTGATATTATTGCTGAAAGTTATACATAAGTAAACAAATTAAAATAAACAAAATCCTTGCCCAAAGTAAACATAGTGTTTATTATTTAGAACATAAACTACTTTATATTAAAGTTTATACCTTAAAAATATATGATAATTAACATGATGAGAGAAAAGTAAAATGATGAGATGTCCTATCTGCAAGCATACTGCACATACTAGAACAAGTAGATATATTACTGATACTATTAAAGAAATATATTATCAATGCCAAAATATTGAATGCTCTGCAACATTTAAAGCTATTGAAAGCCTCGACCGAATAATTTCCCAGCCTGTTTTTATACCTAAAACTCCACAAAAAATAATAGAAAACGCTTAAAATAAACATAATGTTTATATAAATAAATTTTTATGTATTGAAGTAGATAGCAAGATTTTGCTATCTACTTCATTTTAATTCTATAGATAAACAAAGCCAAGTGATCCTATTTATCATTTAAATTAAGTTTTTTTTTATATGCATCAATTACTATATTTTCTAAATTCATCATATCTAATGTTGACAAATACATGACCCATAAACCATATAACTTATCTTGGATATTTATCCTTGCCACACTCACTGCACTTGGACCTTTTTCAATAGATATGTATCTTTCTGCTTTACCAATTATGGCAAAAGACTTATCTGTTACAAGCAGTCAAGTTGCAAATACTCTTCCTGCTTACTTTATGGGTCTAGCATTTGGACAACTCATTTATGGCCCCCTTACAGATCATTTCGGTAGACGTAAACCTTTATTTATAGGTCTTTCTATTTACCTGATCTCAAGTATCGTTTGTATTTTTGCAACTCAACTTGATGTTTTAATCATTGCACGTATTGCTCAAGCATTAGGTGGTTGTGTTGGTGTCGTCGTTTCTCGCTCCGCTATCCGTGATACGTTAACTGGTAAAGATGCAGCGCAAGCATTCTCATCTCTCATGGTCGTTCAAGGTCTTGCTCCAATATTAGCTCCGTTATTCGGAAGCTTTATTCTCTATTTTATGCAATGGCGTATTATTTTCTTATTTTTATTTATATTTGGTGCTATAGGCCTTCTACTTGCATGGTTCAAGTTACCTGAAAGTCTTCCTATAGAGCGCCGAAAAAAACATACGCTTTCTTCTGCATTTGCAACTTATATTGCTCTTGCCAAAGATCATCGCTTTATTGTTCCATCTGTTGCTAGTGGTATTCTGATGGGTATGATGTTTACCTATATTAATAGTTCATCTGAAATTATTATCGATCAGCTACATGCTTCTTCTATTTTGTTTTCTATTCTTTTTGGTATTAACTCTTGCGGTATTATTTTTTCATCAAATTTAAATCGTATTTTACTAAAAAAGTATGAGCCTCTACAGTTACTAAAATTTGGAAGCAGCGTACAACTTATTGGTGCACTCATTTTAAGTATAATAATTTTCACCAACCACCTTACTATTTTTACAATTATGTTGGGTCTATTCCCAATCGTTGCCTGTGTTGGATTTGTTGGCCCTAATGCAACCGTTCTTGCTTTAGCACACCAAGGACACCGTGCAGGTCAAGCAAGTGCACTCCTTGGTTCATTACAGTTCTTTTTCGGGCTCGTTTCAGGCGTTCTACTCTATTTACTTCCTTTTGATATCGAAATTGCGGTATGTATTGTGATGCTTCTCTATAGCTTCACAGGTGTTGGACTCATTCAAAAAATTAAATCAGCAATCCCACACTAATTTCATATCAATGCTCATGCCAAAGACTTTATTGGCATGAGTTATCATCACTTTATTGTTTTATTTCATAACCGTTGATAAATTCGCTCAAGCACATGTCACATCAGTTATTATAAGATCAAATCTGAATGCTTTAGGTTCTTATGAATAGTCTGCTCATCATTGGCACACTCATCTTATATATTTCCATACTATTTATCTGTGCCATATTTGGTGAAAAGTATGCCATGCATCTGAGTGCAAAACGCAGAATGCTACTGTTTAGTCTAACACTTGGTGTGTATTGTTCTTCTTGGACATTTTATGGTGGTGTCGGCGAAGCTGTAAGGCATGGTATTAACTATTTACCCATTTATTTAGGGCCACTTTTTTTTATCAGTTTTGGCTATTATATTTGGCGCAGAATTGGAAAAATTCGACAATATCACTCTATTGCATCTATTTCAGATTTTATTTCAGCACGATATGGTAAAAGCGGTGCGCTTGCTGCAATGGTTACTATACTTTCTGTTGTCGGTACTGTGCCTTATCTTGCACTCCAACTTAGAGCAATCTCTTTAAGTACAGTCGCGATCTTGCCCGAAACTGCTTCTGTTCACCTGACCACCAATATTGTACTTTGCTTAACTACAATCATGGTCATGCTTTCAATGATTTTTAGTACACGTCAGGTTTCAAATACAGAGCAGCATGCAGGACTCATGCTTGCTGTTGCTATTGAATCCTTTGTGAAAATTTTTGCCTTACTGTGCGTTGCGTTATTTTTTATATTTATACACCCAAACAGCTTGAGTTTACTATCACATGACTTAAAGCAACAATACGCAAACATGCAAATCTCGGGCGTACCCGAAACATTTTGGACGCAAACCATCTTAGCAGCCCTTGCTATGATCTGCCTACCTCGGCAGTTTCATGTAGCCGTCGTTGAACTTAGAGATGAGCAACATATTAAAGGTGCTCGAAAATGGTTTTCTATATATTTAATTCTCACAGCAATTGCTATTTTTCCTATTGCAAGCTGGGCATTACATTCAGACATTAGTTTATTTGGCATTCCAGATATTGCTGTTCTCACACTGCCACTAAACTATCAACATGAATGGTTAGCACTCCTTGCATTTCTTGGTGGATTTTCAGCATCTACAGGAATGCTACTTGTTTCCTCTGTCGCAATTTCTACCATGCTCAGCAATGACTTAATTATGCCTGCAATGTGGCGATTAGGTATTATTTCTCGGCATGATGAAAGACTACCATCGGTACTAAAAATCGCACGGCGTGTTTCCATTGCTTTTGTAATGGTGCTTGGCTTCCTTTTCTATCATGTATTTGACAGTGTTGATCAACTTTCGATTTTAGGTTTACTTGCTTTTACTGCTGTCGCTCAGTTTTCCCCAGCGCTCATTGGAGGGTTATATTGGCGTGGTGGCAGTAAACAAGGCGTATATGCAGGACTAATTGCTGGGTTTATCATGTGGGGTTATACCCTATTATTACCAACCATTTTAAAACATGTTTCTCCTGCACAATTCTCATTAGATCATCGTATTTTAACAGATGGTTTATTAGGGATTCATATTCTTCGACCTGAAGCGTTATTTGGCTTTTCTTCCCTTTCTCCACTCACACATGGTGTACTTTGGTCACTTGGTCTAAATGTTTTACTGTATGTTTGGGTATCACGTGTTTATCGACCAAGTCTTGCAGAACAAATTCAGGCAGAAAGTTTCTTTTACTATGAAACAAAGATTTTACCGTCAAAACAACAGGCAGATGATACAAACTACTTTAATGCAGACAGTTATAGGCTCAAAGTTGCAGATTTATTGGCACTTGCGGGAAGAGTCACAGGTGAAAAGCAGGCTCAACAAGCCTTTGAAAAAATTGCAAAGCGTTACCATTTGGTTCTAAATCCCAATCACATTGCCAATGGCATTTGGTGGAGATTTACTGAACAGTATCTTGCCAGTACGATTGGTGCAGCTTCTGCACGAACACTATTAAAAACGGCACTCGTCAATAATGGTTTAGGTGTTGCCCAAGTTGCAAATATCCTTGACCAAGCTTCTCAATGGCAACGCTTTAGCCAAAACCTACTCATGACCATGATTGACCATATGGCACAGGGTGTTAGTGTGGTAGATGCAAATATGTGTCTTGTTGCATGGAATACGCAATACCTTACACTATTTGGCTACCCACAAGAGCTCGTATATGTTGGCTGTCCTGTCGCAGATCTCATTCGTTATAATGCAGAACGTGGTGAATGTGGGCCTGGTCCTATAGAGGAGCATGTTCGTAAACGTATTCACTGGATGAAAGTTGGAAATCCTCATGAATATGAACGTGTACGTAAAGATGGAAAGGTCATTCAAATTCGTGGCAACCCGATTGAAGGCGGTGGATTTGTAACAACTTTTGCAGATATCACACCATTTAAAGAAGCTGAAGCTATTTTAGAAGCACGTGTGACAGAAAGAACAAAACAATTAGAAACTGCGCTAGCAGAGCAACAACTTGCACGTGAGCAAGCAGATACAGCCAATATGTCAAAAAGCCGTTTTATTGCTGCAGCAAGTCATGACCTTTTACAGCCAATGCATGCTGCTCGCCTGTTTAGCACTGCATTAGAACAAAGCATTCATCAAGAAGAAGATCGTAAAACCTTACAACAGCTCGATCGTGCCTTATATGGAGCAGAAAGTATGCTTTCTGCATTACTGGATATTGCACGCCTTGAAGGTGGAACAATTCAACCCAAACGACAAGCTTACCCACTACATGATTTACTCAGTGATCTCAAAATGCAGTTTCAATCGATTGCAGCCCAACGTAATATCAAATTTCATGTGCATGATGCAAAGTTTTGGATTGATACTGACCAACAATGGATTAGACGTATTATTCAAAACTTTGTAAGCAATGCCCTTCGCTATACCGCAAAAGGAAAAATTGTCGTTGGTGTATTACGAAGTGCCTCACAACCTAACTATATTCGTATTGGTGTTTGGGACACAGGGCCTGGTATTTCTGAAACACAAAGAAATAAACTATTTCAAGAATTTGAAAGATGTGGACACACTTCACCATGGGGGGAACAAGGCTTAGGCCTCGGACTCGCAATTGTTCAGCGCATGACACATATGCTCAATTATCCAGTCCATGTCTATACAGAAATTAATCGGGGTTCATGCTTTATGCTTGAAGTGCCTGTTATAGATGCACCCAAGCAAGCCAGTATGGATTTACCAACAGTAAGTACAAATCATCAGAGTTACAAAATATTATGTTTAGATAATGATGAAGCAATTCTTGAAGGTATGGTCACACTACTAACAAAATGGGGTTATGAAGTCTTTAAAGCAAGAGAGCCTGAAGAAGCTGAAGAAATACTAAAGCGTGAAAACATTCAAATTTGGCTGATTGACCAACATCTTAATCATCATAAACGAGGATTAGATTTTATTGAAAAAAATCGTCAGCAGCATCAGGTTCCTATTGCACTCATTACCGCAGACTCTGATCCTGAACTTCCTCAACGCCTTAAAACACTCAATATCATGCTACTGCGAAAACCTTTAAAACCCGCTTCTATGCGTGCATGGATTTCAAGACTAAAAGTTTAATCCATAAAAAAGCGAGGTAAATCCTCGCTTTTTTATGAGAAATAACTACAGATTATATTGTTTTTTCACTAATATTGAGTGCGCTAATCGCAAGTACAGCTTGTGTACGATTCTGTACATTCAACTTTCTAAAAATCGCGGTAACATGTGCTTTAATTGTTGCTTCAGAAACATCTAAATCATATGCAATTTGTTTATTTAATAAACCTTCTGCCACCATCATTAATACACGGAATTGCTGTGGTGTAAGAGATTGTATACGTTCTGCCAATACCGTTTCATCATTGCTACAAGCATCATTTATATTATGTGCAGGTATGTTTGCAGGAAGCCAAAGGTCACCCTCTAATACCTGAGTAATCGCAGTACTAATATTGTCAGGATTTGCAGACTTTGGAATATATCCCATTGCACCATGCATAATAGCGCGACGAATAACTGAAGTCTCCTCATGTGCAGAAACAACTACAATAGGAATTGTTGGATATTGTGCGCGCACATGAACAAGTGCTGAAAATCCTGAAGCACCGGGTAAATTCAAATCTAACAATACGAGATCTGGTTCCGCACCACTTTCAAGATACTCATAGAATTCTTTAACAGTTGCTTTTTCTTGAATTTGAGCTTGAGGTAGACCATGACGCACAGCTTGTATTAAAGCATGGCGAAATAAAGGGTGGTCATCAACGATTAGTATATTCATAATGCGTTTGGCCATATCCGTGTAATGTATGCAAAATGCTGTCTTTACTATAAAAACAAGTCAATCAATATTACAGATATTTTACTATTTGTATCTACTTTTTAGTCTAAAATCATATTTTTTTTATCGACCAATAATTTTTATTATAAAAATCATTATCTTAATTATGAGAAAATAGTGGCCTATTCAGCCATATATATCTATTTGTAGAACTCAAGCATAAATAAAATCGAGTTAATTTACATTTTATTCATATATATGAAAACAAATCCTATTTTCATATCGTTTATGTAATTAAGGAGTTAAACTCAACTCTAATTTAAGGCACAATATATGTAACCCTATCATTATTGGAAAAAATTGTGGCAGAACAAACTACAAATGCTATAACAAATGCAGGCAATAAAGCTGCAAATATGTTCGGTCAGAGTGGACAATATCATGATGCATATCTGACTATTGATGGTATCGTCAATAGCTTTTGGGAGCGTGTTCCATACCTATGTATTGCTATTGTCGTATTCATCATCTTTTGGCTACTTTCAAAAGTATTTAAAGTCTTTGTTGCTAAAGCACTATCAAATCGTCCTTATGCAAGACAAAACCTTGTACTTGTACTCAACCGTGTCGGCAGTACATTCATTATTTTCTTTGGTTTCCTTATCGCATTAGTGATTGCCATTCCAGGGTTCACTCCTGGGCAACTTATGAGTGCTTTAGGAATCGGTTCTGTTGCAATTGGTTTTGCATTCAAAGATATTTTTCAAAATCTACTCTCAGGCATTCTTATTTTATTGAGTGAACCTTTCCGTATTGGTGATGCAATTGTATGTAATGGCTTAGAAGGAACCGTTGAAGACATTCAAATTCGAGCAACAACTTTACGCTCGTACGATGGTCGTCGTCTTGTGATTCCAAATGCAACGGTTTATACAAGTTCAATTACCGTTGTTACTGCATATACACAACGCCGTTGTGAGTTTAATGTTGGTATTGGATATACAGATGACATTAAAAAAGCAAAAGAGGTTGTGCTTAAAATACTAGCAGATAGTAAAAATGTACTAAATCAACCTGCAAGCATTGTGAATGTTACAGCGCTTGGTGACTTTGCAATTAATGTTAATATTCGTTGGTGGATTGATACCAGTAAAATAACGATTGCAAACTCTACAAGTGAAATTCAAGAACTTGTAGTTGCTGAGTTTGCAAAGAACAACATCAATATTCCATATCCAATTCAAGAGCAAATTACTCAAGCACCTGCAAAAGCACTAGAAACTCAAGTTTAGTAAGCAGCTAAACGCCCAAGTAAATAAGAAACGGCTGTTTCTGTTCTAAGTATACGGTTGCCAAGTTGAATAGCTTGGCAACCATTTTTTATGAGTAAATCAATCTCATAAGGAATAAATCCACCTTCTGGACCAATAATAATAATGCCCTGTTCAGATGCAATATCCCTAGGTAATGTATTTTCAACATATGGGTGTGCAACATATACCCAGTCTTTTTGCTTAATCATTTTAGGTAAGACATCTTCAACGAACGGCTTAAATCTTTGATAAGTTTGAATTTCAGGTACATAAGTATCCCCCGCTTGCTCTAACCCTAATGTTATATAATCATCAAGTTGCCTTAAAAGCGGACTTTGCCAATAGCTTTTATCTACCCGAAAACTATGCAATAAAATAATTCTTTCCACACCTAAAGTAACACTATCCATAATTAAACGGCGTAAAACTTTCGGTCTAGGCAATGCAAGTACAAGTGTGATCGGACGTTTTTCAGGAACTAGTACTTTTTCTACCGCCTTTACTTCAACCTCTATTGCATTCATCGCAATAATTTCAGCAGTATAACGTTCACCATTACGTATACCTACTTTTAAAGTATCTCCCACTTTTGCATTTAAATGCTCATAAATATGTGCTAATTGTCTTTGCTCTCGAATAAACCATATCGATTTATTTTTCTCAGATTCAGGCAATAGAATAATATTCATATGAATTGATCGATCAATTTAATATGACGTGCGACTGAACCTTGATTTTTATGGAAAATCTTATTGGCTTGTTCAATCATTTCTTGTTGCTGTTGCTCATCATTTAAAAGTGCATATAGTAAGTTTGCAGCTTCTTCAGCCGACTGTACAACTTTCACACCTTTATTTTCTACAAACTCATCGACTAATGTTTGAAAATTAAAATAATTTTTACCGAGTATGGTCGCTACATTCATAGATATCGGTTCAAGGATATTATGCCCACCACCAGGTTCATTCAATGAACCACCTACGTAACTCACTTGACTTAAAGCATACCAAATCCATAGTTCTCCCATACTATCGGCTAAATAGACTTGTGTATTTTTATCAATAGGTTGCTCTAAGCTACGGCGGTGAATCGTTAATCCGAGATTCTGAATAACATGATACACTTCATCAAATCGTTCAGGATGGCGTGGTACAACAATACATAATAGTTGAACATCTTTTTTAAGCTGATGTTCTAAAGCACTTAAAATATTCTTTTCTTCATCTGCATGTGTACTTGCCAAAACAATAATTTTTCGACCTTGCAAATGCCAGTCTTGATATATGGCTTTGGCAGTAGTCACTGCCTGTTCAGGTGGTTGAATATCAAATTTAATATTACCAACCACACTCATCGACGCCGTATTTTTTCCTAAAGATGCAAAGCGTGTATATGTTGCCTCATCTTGTGTAGCAATCCAATTCAACTGCGAGAGCATCGGTTGTGTTAAGCGCTTAAATTTGGCATAACCATTTGCAGATTTTTCTGAGAGTCTCGCATTCAATAAAAGTTGAGGAATTCCTTTTTTAGCCACAATTGCAAGCAAATTTGGCCAAAGCTCTGTTTCCATTAAAAGTAAAATTTTAGGCTGATACTGTTTTAAAAACTTCTCGACTTGTTCTTGTGTATCAATCGGTAGAAAAACGGCTTGAAATGATAAGGGGAACTTTTCCGCAAATAATGATTTTACTCTTGCCTGACCTGTTTTTGTTGTATTGGTTACAAGTACATTCCTACCTTGTTTTAAATAGTGCTCAATAAGTGGTTGAGCAGCATTGGTTTCTCCAACAGAAACCGCATGAAACCAAATAACATCGGTATTTAAAGCAGGTATAAGCTCTCCAAATCGTTGTTTTAATTCTTCATTTAATGCCACTGCACTATCTGATCTTTTTTTAACTCGCCAACGATAAAGCGGCTGAATACACTGAAGTAGAAACTGATACCAAAATGGAGGCTGCAATGAAAAAATCCTTATCTACGTTGGGTGAAATTTTACACATATCACGTGATAAAACTCACCATAAAATCATCGAAAATTATATCAAAGGATTTAAAGTTACACATAATAAATAATGAGAAAGCAAAATCATCATTTCACTTTCTCAAAGCTATCTATTCAGCAAATACAGGATAATCTGTATAGCCTGTTTCCAACGGTTTTTCAGGGTTTGGATACATCGTTGAGGTATCTAAATCATTTAAAGGTAAATTCTTCGTTAAACGTGTTAAAAGGTCAGGATTGGCAATATATAACTTACCAAAAGAGACTGCATCTGCACGATTTTCCGCAAGCATCTGCTTAGCAGAGTCTGCGGTTAACCCCTCATTTGCAATCCAAGCACCTGTAAACTGCTCACGTAATTTAGGGCCAATACTATCTTCAGCTTCATACTCACGAGAGAAAATAAAAGCGATATTGCGCTTACTTAATTCTTTAACAACATAACTAAATGTTTCTAAAGGATAATCATCATGCATGTCATGTGAATCACCACGTGGTGCAATATGCACACCAACACGCCCAGCTCCCCAAACACCAATTAACTCATCAACCACTTCAAGAAGTAACCGCGCACGATTTTCTAGGTTACCGCCATATTCATCTTCACGTGCATTTGTACCACTTTGCAAGAACTGATCAACCAAATAGCCATTAGCAGCATGCAACTCAACACCATCAAAACCTGCTTCTTTAGCAAGTTCAGCACTATTCTTATAAGCCAAAATAATTTCTTTAATTTCAGAAACTTCAAGTGCCCTAGGTGTTACATATGGACGTATTGGACGCAATAGACTAACGTGACCCTCTGGTTGGATTGCACTTGGTGCAACTGGTGTTTCGCCATTAAGTAAGCTTGGATCTGAAATACGCCCCACATGCCAAAGCTGTGCAACAATTTTTGAGTCTTGCTCATGCACAACATCTATAATTTGACGCCACGCTTCTGCCTGTTCTTTATTCCATAACCCAGGTGTATTGGCATAGCCAACAGCATCTGCACCAATTACAGTTGCCTCAGTTAAAATTAAACCTGCATTTGCACGCTGTTTATAATATTCAACCATGATTGATGTCGGTACACGAGATTCATTGCTACGCGCACGAGTTAATGGTGCAAGGACTAAACGATTTTTGAGGGTAAGATCGCCCATTTTTAATGACGAATTTAGATCTGCCATGATATTTCTCACTTCACGATACACTTAATTAAATTACTAGAGTGTTTTTTGTAAATGTTCAATATATTGCTGAATCAATGCTTCGTTTCTAGAAAAATAAGACCATTGTCCATGTTTTTTTACAGCCACCAAACCTGATTTCTGTAATATAGACAAATGATTAGACATGGTAGATTGTGCAACTTTGCCAAGCTGCTCAATTTGTCCTGCACAAACACCTTGTTGTAAATCACCTGCATATCCACCTGCTATAAAGTGTTCATGAGGTACTTTAAGCCAAAGTAAAATTTGACGCCTTAAGGGGTTTGCAAGCGCCTTACTAATTAAATCAATATCCATAATTAAACTATCTAAAGACATTACTAGAAAATGGCATTGCTTAACAATCACTAATATCGAATATACACGATACCAATATCGAAATAAATAGATTTATATATCTATTTATTTCGATTTTATTGTAATGCCACTTCTTTTATCTATAACAGTACTCTGTTATAGCCCTTTTTTCAGACTTGCCTCAATAAACTTGTCTAAATCACCATCAAGTACCGCAGTGGTATTGGTGTTTTCAACACTTGTACGTAAGTCTTTAATACGTGAATCATCGAGTACATATGAACGAATCTGGCTACCCCAACCAATATCAGACTTAGAGTCCTCAAGTGCTTGTGCAGCTTCATTACGTTTTTGCATTTCTAGCTCATACAACTTTGCACGAAGCAACTTCCAAGCGCGATCACGGTTGGCATGCTGTGAACGCTCATTCTGACATGCTACAACCGTTCCCGTTGGCGTATGTGTCAAACGAACCGCCGAATCCGTTTTATTAATATGCTGACCACCAGCACCAGATGCACGATAAGTATCTATACGCACATCTGCTGGGTTAATATCAATTTCAATATTGTCATCTACTTCAGGCGATACAAACACTGCACTAAATGATGTATGACGGCGATTACCGCTATCAAATGGCGATTTACGCACAAGACGATGTACACCTGTTTCAGTTCTTAACCAACCAAATGCAAACTCACCTTCAACGCGAATCGTCGCAGACTTAATCCCTGCCACATCACCATCTGAAACTTCCATTAGCTCTGCTTTAAAGCCATGACGTTCAATCCATCGCATATACATACGCAATAGCATAGATGCCCAATCTTGTGCTTCAGTACCTCCCGAGCCTGCTTGAATATCTAAGAAGCACGGATTTGGATCCATCGGATTACTAAACATACGACGGAATTCTAACTTCGCCAATGCTTCTTCTGCTGTATTCAACTCAGATTCAACATCAGCAAGTAAGCTTTCATCATCTGCTTCAACAGCAAGGTCTAACATTGCTGTTGCATCTTCAAGCTGTTCAGCAAGCTGATCCAATACATTTAGAACATTTTCAAGCTCACCTTTTTCACGGGCCATCGCTTGGGCACGATTTTGGTCATTCCAAATTGCAGGATCTTCTAACTCACGTAAAACTTCTTCTAAACGTTCTTTCTTAAGATCGTAGTCAAAGATACCCCCGTAATGTCTCACTACGATCAGATAGGTCTTTTAATTGGTTTAGATAAGGATTAATTTCCACGTGAATTTCTCTCTACAGACTTTAAATACTCTTTCTATTTTACCATATTGCTTATCTCATACATCAAATAAAGACAATTCAGCAAACTATTAGACTCTGACTTCCAGATTATTTTTCATACGAAAATAAATTAATTATGGTAATATCACATACTTACAACATTTTTAATAAAACATAACAATATTAAATATCAATAAAAATCAATATCTTAAAATAACTAAATTACATAATATTACGTTTGTACATTTTGATTACGTGTAGCTAGTTGACCATAGTTTTTTTTCACATAGACTAAAAGTTGTAACAAAAGATGAATGTGAATTTTCACAGGAGTATCATCATGAAAAAGACATTTATTGCAGCTGCAATCCTTGCAGGTCTTGCATTTACGGGAACAGCAAATGCCTACCAAACTGAAGTTGGGGGCTCTTATAGCTATTTAGACCCTGATCAAGGCAGTGGTGTTAGCCAATTTGGGGTAAATGGGACATACTACTTTAACCCAGTACAAATCAAGAATTCACCACTTGCAGAAGCTGCATTTTTAGATCGTGCAAGTAATGTAAATGCTGCTGTAAAATACGGTGACAATGACGGTACAAAAAACTCCACTTATGGAATAGGTGCTGAGTACTATGTACCTAATTCAGACTTCTACTTAGGTGGTGGTGTTGCGCGTGACGAATATAAAGTAAAACGTTACGGCGTAGACAATAAAACTACGCGTTACAATGCAGAAGTTGGTTATCTACCTGCACCAGGTTTATTGGTTGCAGTTGGTGTACAAGGTTATGACGTAAAAAATGGTGATGATGGTGCAGATCCAACATTACGTGCAAAATACGTAACACAGTTAGGTCAACACGATATTAATGTAGAAGCACGTGGTGTATTTGGTGATGGCAACAACAAACAATACTATGTTGGTGGCGACTACTACATCGATAAAACTCTAAGTGTTGGTGCTGACTATACAAAAGACAAATCTATAGACCAAGATCAATGGGGAATTACTGCGAAAAAATTCTTCAACGAAAATCTTAGTGTAAATGGTCGTCTTGGTTTCGGTGATGATAATTACAACACTTATACTGTAGGTGCATCTTACCGCTTCTAATATCTTACTTTATAAAAGCCATGCAATTGCATGGCTTTTTTTATAGCGAATATAGATGTTTAATTTTAAGTTGTAAATTCACTCTGCCATTAAATTCATTTTTATCTAATGTATATACAAGATAGATTTGATCTTTATTTTCATTAAATTCAAATTTGTCGAAAGCATTAAATGCAATTGCATCAAGTTGCTGACCTGAAGATAACGCCAAAGTGAGTTTAAGGTGCTTATCTTTTAACCATCGATAATTAATCAATTTAAAAGCACCTTCAAATACTGGCGATGGAAAATTCTGTCCCCATGGGCCAAGTGCCTCAATATCATCAATAGTTTGTAAATTAAAACCCTTTTCTTCGAGTTGTCCATCTGTCCAAATCGTTGCCTCTAATAGCTGAGGATCGACTTCCGACACATATTTTTCAAAACAAGATTTAAACTCATTAAAATATTTTTTCTCTATGGTTAACCCTGCTGCCGCTGCATGACCACCAAAGTAACGAACAAGGTAAGGATATGTTTCTGCAACCTTTTCAATCATATCTCGGATATGAATGCCTTCAACCGAGCGAGCAGAGCCTTTGATATGAATACCATCTTCATCAGGTGCAAATACGATACTTGGACGATGAAACTGCTCTTTTAAACGCCCTGCCACAATACCAATTACGCCTTGATGCCAATGTGGCTCAAATAATACTAAAGCACTTGGAAGCTGTGTGGTATCTAACTGAATTTGAGCCAAAGCACGTAATGCCTCCTCTTTCATTTCAGTTTCAACTTGGCGTCTTTCTAAATTCAACTGTTGTAACTGTCTTGCAAGTGCATATGCCTCGGAAAAATCATTAGATAACAAACAATCAATACCAATACGCATGCTGTCCATACGACCTGCTGCATTTAGCCTTGGACCCAAAACAAAACCAAAGTCTTCTGCACTTAATGTATTAAAATCACGACCTGCAACATCAAGTAAAGCCAAAATACCTGCACGACATTGACCACTTTGAATTTGCTTTAAACCCATCTGTATTAAAATACGATTGTTATAATCTAAAGTTGCTACATCTGCATACGTACCAAGTGCGACTAAATCTAAATACTGTGTCACTGACGTAACTTTTTTATTTTGTTGCTTACGTAACTTCATTAAGCTCGCAAGAATATAAAAAGCAACACCGACTCCTGCAAGGGCTTTACTTGGAAAACTACAGCCCAACTGATTTGGATTCACAACTGCTTCCGCTTTAGGCGGTTGCTTTGTAGTTAGGTGATGGTCTGTAATAATAACTTTCATACCATACGACTGTGCTCGCGCTACACCTTCATGGCTTGAAATACCATTATCAACTGTTATCAATAAATCAGGTTGATACGTATCGTATACTAAATCAGCAATTTTAGCTGTCAGACCATAGCCATACTTAAAACGATCAGGCACGATATATTCAACATTTGCATTTATAGCACGTAGCACCAAAACCATAATGGCTGTACTAGTTGCACCATCAGCATCATAATCTCCTACAATGACAATCGTTTTATTAGACTCAATGATGTCATTAAGCAAAGTCACTGCACTTTCTAAACCTTTTAATGTCGGTTTAAGCAATCGTGGCAACTTTAATTCTAGCTCTGAAGATGATTGAATTTCACGGCGGGCGAGAATATTAGCCATAAATGATGAAAGCCCTAGAAAATTATCAGGGCTTGTTTTAAGTGGTCTTTGACGAATATGTAATATAGACATTTATGGCATTAAACGCTGAAGTACCCAAGTCGCATCTTTTTTTGTATATTGAAGACGATCATGTAAACGATTAGGGCGACCTTGCCAAAATTCATAAGAAGTTGCTTGTAGACGATATCCACCCCAAAAAGATGGCTTATCTAAAACAGACTGCTGTTTCACTTCTTCAGATAAAGTTTCAAACTTTTGTTGTAAAATCTGTCTATTTTCAATCGCACCACTTTGCGGTGTGCTTACATGCGCAGCAATTTGGCTATCTCTAGGTCTTTTATGATAATAGTCTGCTGACTCTTGCTCAGAAATTTTAATAACTTGACCATGAATACGAATTTGACGCTCTAGACTAGGCCAATAAAATAAGATTTCCGCAAATGGATTTTTTGCCAGATCTAACCCTTTTTGACTATCGTAATTCGTATAAAAGTCATAGCCTAAATCTGTTGCACCACGCAATAGTACCGTTCGCACATGTGGATGCCCTTGCTCATCTGCTGTAGCAAGATACATTGCATAAGGCTCATGAAGTTGCGCCTCTAGTGCAAAATTAAACCAGTTTAAAAATTGCTTATGTGGATCATTTAAAACTTGGTCTTCAACAAGCTCACCCTGTTCATAGCTTAAACGTAGCTCACTTAGATCTTTAATTGTATCTATCATTCTGCACTCTCCTCAGCATACTTACGAATTAAATTAGCCAAGTTATTTGCTAAAGTAGTAACTTCTGTTGCGTGTTCCCCTTCAACCATAACACGAATCATTGGCTCTGTACCTGACTTACGAATAAGAAGGCGTCCACGACCCTCAAGCTGTTTTTCAGCCTTTTCAAATGCTTCTACCAAATGTGGTACAGCAAATGGATCAATCATTTTTTCTAAACGTACATTCACTAAAATTTGAGGAAATAATTTTAGTTCTGAAGTCAATTCATGTAATGATTTTTGCTGATACACCATTACTGTAAGCACCTGCAATGTCGCAATAATTGCATCACCCGTGGTGCTTTTATCGAGTGTTAAAATATGACCTGATGGCTCTCCACCAATATTCCACTGTTTTTCTGCCAATGCTTGCAATACATAACGGTCACCGACATTTGCACGAATAAATGGGACTTCTACTTGCTTAAGCGCAAGCTCAAAAGCCATATTACTCATCACCGTACCAACAATGCCTAAAGGTTTTTTCTTCACTTTTGTTGCTAAAACATAAAGAATATGATCACCATCAATCAGATTTCCTTTATGATCCACAAGTACAACACGGTCTGCATCACCATCAAATGCAACACCTAAATCAGCTTGATGCTCAAGCACTGCTTTTTGTAAAGCCTGCGGATGCGTTGAGCCACAATTTTCATTAATATTTAAACCATTTGGCTCATTATAAATCGTGACAACTTTAGCCCCAAGCTCTCGAAATACTGCAGGCCCGACGTTATAGGCAGCACCATTTGCACAATCGACAACTATTTTTAAATTTCTTAAATCATAATGATATGGAAAAGTCGACTTACAAAACTCGATATAACGACCATTCGCATCTTTTACACGAACACTCTTACCAAGATCAGCTGTATCTTCAATTAGAATTTCTTTTTTAAGCTCTTCATTAATTTCATTTTGAAGGCTATCAGCCAATTTCTTTCCTTCAGCCGAAAAGAATTTAATCCCATTATCAAAATATGGATTATGAGAGGCAGAAATTACAATTCCTGCATCTGCATGCAATGCACGTGTTAAATGTGCTATTGCTGGTGTTGGCAGAGGTCCTAGCAAGTGAACATATACACCTGCTGCATTTAAACCCGACTGTAATGCAGACTCTAAAATATATCCTGAAAGACGTGTATCTTTACCAAGCACTACTACAGGTTTATGATTAAAACTATGTTTTTTTAATACTTTACCAGCAGCAAACCCCAGTTTTAATGCAAACTCTGGTGTAATTGGAAGCTGTCCAAATTTTCCACGTATCCCATCTGTGCCAAAATAACTCATGTGTCTCTCATACAGTCAAAACTTTTACTGTGGGTAATATATAAATCTATACCCAATGTATATTCATAATTTGAAATACTTTACACCAAAAACAAAAAAAACCGTCATCATAATGACGGTTTTCCTACAGTTAACTTACTTAAAGTATAAATTAACCAAGTTGATAGTTTGGTGCTTCTTTAGTAATGGTTACATCATGTACATGAGATTCTTTCATACCTGCAGAAGTAATTTTTACAAATTTTGCATTGTGACGGAGATCATCAATCGTTGCAGAACCTGTATAACCCATTGAAGAGCGAAGACCACCCATCATTTGATGTAAGATTGTGCCCATATTTCCTTTATAAGGAACACGACCTTCAATACCTTCAGGAACAAGTTTTTCAGCACCTGCTTTTGCATCTTGGAAGTAACGGTCAGCAGAACCTGAAGATCCTGCCATAGCACCTAAAGACCCCATACCACGGTATGCTTTATAGTAACGACCTTGGAAAAACTCAACTTCGCCTGGTGCTTCTTCAGTACCTGCAAGTAAAGAACCAACCATAATTGTGCTTGCACCTGCACCAATGGCTTTAGACATATCGCCAGAGAAACGGATACCACCATCAGCAATTAAAGGAATTTGCTCTTTTAATGCATTTGCTACGCTATCAATTGCAGAAATCTGTGGAACACCAATACCTGCAACAATACGAGTTGTACAAATAGAACCTGGACCAATACCAACTTTTACCGCATCAGCGCCAGCATCTAATAATGCAAGTGCAGCATCACCTGTTGCAATATTGCCACCAATCACTTGAACTTGAGGGAAGTTTTTCTTCACCCAGTTTACACGATCAATTACCCCTGCTGAATGTCCATGTGCAGTATCTACAACAATTACATCTACACCAGCTTCAACTAAAGCTTCAACACGAGATGGTGTTTCTGCACCAGTACCGACTGCTGCACCAACACGTAAACGACCTAAATGGTCTTTAGAACTATTTGGGTAAGACTCTGCTTTGCGGAAGTCTGTTACTGTAATTAAGCCTTTGAGTGCTTGATTATCATCAACTACAAGCACTTTTTCAATACGGTGCTTTTGTAATAATGCTTGAATATTTTCTTTAGATTCACCTTCACGTACAGTAACTAGACGCTCTTGTGTCGTCATTAAATTACTAACAGGCTGTTCTAGATTTGTTTCAAAGCGTGTATCTCGTCCAGTAATAATACCAACAACACGGCCATCTTTTACAACAGGCAAACCACTAATATTATTTGCTTGTTTAATTGCAATAAGCTCACGTACTGTTGTTTCTGGTGTAACAGTAATAGGGTCTTTGACCATACCCGCTTCGAATTTCTTAACACGGCGAACTTCAGCCGCTTGTGCAGCAATATCCATATTTTTATGAATAATACCAATACCACCATTTTGAGCCATTGCAATTGCCATACGGGCTTCAGTAACCGTATCCATAGCAGCAGAAACAAGAGGAACATTCAGGTGAATATCACGTGTTAAACGCGACTTTAGAGAAACATCTTTTGGGAGGACAGTAGAATAGGCAGGCACTAAAAGGACATCATCGAAGGTTAGCGCTTCTTGAATGATGGTTAGCATAACAATCTCACTGGTTAATTCCGTGAGCCATTATAAACAAATTTCATTTTAAATTGCATCGTTTCTTTCATTTTCTTTTTTATAGTTTTTTATGTATTTGGTCTTTATTTCTGCAAGACATTTTTCATTTTTGAAATTAATCAAAACAAATATATAAAAGTCATGCTTATTTTATAAATAAACATGATTTCATTAGAAATAATAATGTTCAGCGAGTGTACTTATTCCAACTACTAAAAATATGATTGCACCAATTTTATGAATAAGTGCAATAGGCAATCGCCCAGCTAAACGATCTCCAATAAAGACAGCCGGTGCATTAGCAATGATCATTCCAATAGTTGTACCTAGTAAAACAATCCAAATACTGTCAAATCGTGCAGAAAGTGCTACCGTTGCAATTTGTGTTTTATCGCCAATTTCGGCAAGAAAGAAAAGAATAAATGTTGATCCAAAGACACCAAAACGTTGCCATTGATTAATACTCTCTTCCTCATCATCTAATTTATCTGGAATGAGCATCCAAATTGCCATAGCAATAAAACCTATCGCCAAAATCCATATCATAACTGTAGGACTTACGACCGTTGTTAACCACTGACCCAAAACTGCAGATATACCATGGTTAATTGTAGTGGCTAAAACAATAGCAATAAGAATAGGAACTGGCTTACGAAAACGCGCGGCAAGTAATAAGGCAAGAAGTTGTGTTTTATCACCCATTTCTGCAAGAGCAACAACAGCAACGGAAATTAGGAAGGCATACATATATGTTTTCCTTGGCTGGCAATAGCTACCAATGATTCATCTCTCCTGCCAGCCAAAAGTTGCAGAGTGATAAATCAAAGGTCTTGCCAACAAAAGAAAAATTTGGTTCTTTGCTATGATGACCATGTTCAAGAGAACAAGTATGTTGACCATCATCTATTTACAATAATTGTAAATAGCGGCTACTCCCCAATGAAGTTGTTGATAATTATATAAGTTTTATCATTGATTGCAATCTTTAATGGATTAAAAAATTTACTCTTACTCTAAAACATATCTTAAATTAATCTTAATTAATTGTTTTACAGACTATTCTTTTAAAATATAAAAAACCCCGCCGTAGCGAGGTTCTCATTATAAATTTACACTACAGTAATAATGAACGAATATCTTTCAATAATTTCGTTAACTTATTTGTAAATCTTGCAGCATCTGCACCATTAATCACGCGATGATCATAAGACAATGAAAGCGGCAACATTAAGCGTGGATCAAAATCTTTACCATTCCAAACTGGTTGAATGGTTGCAGGTGAAATACCTAAAATTGCAACCTGTGGCCAGTTTACAAGCGGTGTAAATGCCGTTCCACCAATGCTACCTAAACTTGTAATTGTAAAGTTTGCACCTTGTAGATCTTTTGGAGAAAGTTTTTTCTCACGCGCCTTTTTACTTAGCTCACCCAGTTCAATCGCAATTTCTTTAATTGATTTTTGATCAGGATTACGAATAACTGGCACTGTTAATCCATCTGGTGTTGCTACTGCAATACCCATATGAATTTCATTACGAAGCAAGACACTTTTTTGATCATCTGCCAAATGTGCAGCAAAATAAGGCTCTTCTTTTAGTAGATGTGCAACCGCTTTTGCAATAAATGCAAGAATGGTTAAGCTAATGCCTTGCTGTTTAAATCCACCTTTAAGTTCACCACGCCATGCTTCTAAATCAGTAATATCAGCATGATCAAATTGTGTAACTTGTGGAATAAAATTATTTAATGACAGTTGCGGTACAGATACTTGCTGTAAGCGTGTCATTGGCTTTTCTTCAACACCACCAAATGCAGTAAAGTCAGGTAATTTAGGCAGTCCAGCAGCGGGTGCTGTAGTCGTTGCTTCAGCACTTTTAGGTTTTTCTGTTAAACGCTGTTTAACAAAAGCAAAAACATCTTCTTTCATTAAACGCGCATGTGGACCTGATGCTTTCACTTCAGCAAGAACCACACCCAACTCACGTGCAAGTTTGCGTACAGCAGGGCCTGCATATACTTTCGCATTGTCCGCTTGTTGCTGTTTCGTTAGTTTTTCAGTAGATGTGTTTGCTTCAACAGGAGATGTTTTTTCTACAGCTTGTTGTGGTACAGATGAAGCTTTAGGCGCAGTCGCTTGCGGTGCAACAGGCGCATTCACTTGTTGTGGCTTTGAACTGCCTTTAACTTCAATTGTTGCAAGTTTCATACCTTGCTTGACGCTTTGTCCAACTTCAACATGTAAAGCAGTAATTACACCTGACTCGGTACTTGGTACTTCCACAGTGGCTTTATCAGACTCTACAACAATGATGCTGTCATCTTTTTCAATCGTATCACCCACTTTTACCAATATTTCAGCAATAGCTGCTTGATCAACACCTAAGTCTGGTACTGCTATTTCAACAGAACCACCTGATGTTTGAGTAGATGATGCTTCTTGTACTTGAACTGTTGACTCAACAGGCTTTTCTGCTTGCTGAGGTGCTGAGGTAACAGATGCAGTATCTTGTGAAGTAGTAGTTGTTTTTAATTTAATAAGAACAACACCTTCTTGAATGAGGTCACCTTCTTTCACTGCAATGCTTTCAACAACTCCTGCCGAAGTACATGGTACTTCAACAGTTGCTTTATCCGACTCAACCACAACAATACTGTCGTTCTCTTCAATAGTATCGCCAACTTTAACAAGAATTTCGCCAACTGTTGCTTTTTCAACACCAATATCAGGTACTTGAATATCAATTACTTGTGAAGAAGTCGATGTCTGAACAGGTACTGTTTCTACTTTTTCTTGGGTAGAAGCTTGCGTTGCAGATGGTTCTACTTTCTCTTCTTTTTTTGTTTCACTTGGTGCAGCAGATTGTTGCTCTGAAGATGAGATTTCAAGAAGTGGAACACCTTCTCCGATTTCATCACCCTCTTTTACAAGAATCTTCGTCACTACACCTGCTGAAGTACTTGGTACCTCAACAGTTGCTTTATCCGACTCAACAACAATAATGCTGTCATTTTCTGCAATGGTATCGCCAACTTTAACAAGGATTTCGCCAACAGTTGCTTTATCGACACCAATATCAGGTGTTTTGATTTCCATGCTTAGTTCTCCTCACCTGCTTGATCTTCACGATACTCAGCAACGGGTTGTACCTCAGGATGCGCTTGTGGTGCCCATGCAACAGGACGATCCGTATCTAATTCAAATGATGAAATAGCATCTTTAACTAAGCGGTTATCGACTTCACCTTCATCTGCTAATTTTTTCAATGTTGCAACAACAATATGAGCAGCATCTACACCAAAGTAGCTACGAAGGTTTGCACGTGTGTCTGAACGACCAAAACCATCTGTTCCTAATGTTACATACGGACGGTTGTCTGGAAGATATGCACGAATTTGCTCACTATAGGCACGCATATGGTCTGTTGCTGAAACAACAATACCATCTGTTGGGCGTAATTGCTGTGATACCCAAGACTCTTGTGCCGTTTCGTCCATTGGATGTAAGCGGTTATGTTCTTCACATGCCATACCGTCACGTGCAAGTTCATTAAAGCTTGTTACACTCCAAACATTTGAGTGAATTTGATATTCATCACGAAGAATCTTTGCAGCTTTAATCACTTCACGCAAAATAACACCTGAACCCAATAGCTGAACAGTCGCTTTTTCATCTTCTTCAAATAAATACATACCACGCTTAATTCCCTCTTCAACACCTTGTGGCATTGGTGGGTGTTCGTAGTTTTCATTCATTAATGTTAAGTAATAGAACACGCGCTCTTGGTCTGCATACATACGTTTTAGACCATCATGCATAATTACAGCAAGTTCATAACCAAAGCACGGGTCATAAGACACACAGTTCGGAATTGTTCCTGCAAGAATATGAGAGTGACCATCTTGGTGTTGTAAGCCTTCACCATTTAGCGTAGTACGACCTGCGGTTGCACCGAACAAGAAACCTTGTGCTTGTGCATCACCTGCTGCCCATGCAATATCACCAATACGTTGGAAGCCAAACATTGAGTAATACATGTACATTGGAATCATTGGTAAGTTATTGGTTGAATAACTTGTTGCCAACGCTGCCCATGCACTCATTGCACCTGCTTCGTTAATCCCTTCTTGCAACATATGACCATCTTTTGCTTCACGATAGTTCATCAGTTGCTCTTGGTCTTCAGGGGTATACTTCTGACCGTGTGCAGCATAAATACCTAGCTGACGGAACATACCCTCTAAACCAAATGTACGTGCTTCATCGGGAACGATAGGTACAACATGATTTTTCAGTGCTTTTTCTTTAAGTAAAGCAGAAATTAAACGTACGGAAACCATGGTAGTCGATTGCTCTTTACCACCACTTCCTTTTAATACAGCATCAAATACAGAAAGCTCAGGAATTGGTAAAGCCGCACTTTCTTTACGACGTGCAGGCAAATAACCACCGAGTGACTCACGGCGCGCTTTCAAATACTTCATCTCAGGTGAGTTTTCACTTGGACGATAGAACGGTAGCTCTTCTAACTGCTCATCATTAAACGGTAAGTTAAAGCGGTTACGGAAGTATTTTAATGATTCCAACTGCATCTTTTTAATTTGGTGCGTCTTATTAACTGCTTCGATTTCGTCTGAAAGACCATAACCTTTTACAGTTTTTGCAAGAATAACAGTTGGCTGACCATTACTTTGTGTCGCTGCTGCATAAGCTGCATATACTTTATGTGGATCATGTCCACCACGTTGTAATGCATCAATATCATCGTCACTTAAGTGTTTTACAAGCTCTTCAGATTCTGGATATTTACCAAAGAACTTTTCACGGGTATAAGCACCACCTTTCACTTGATAACGCTGATAATCACCATCTACAGTTTCATCCATACATGCTTTAAGGGCACCTGAGTGATCTTTTGCAAGTAGTGGATCCCACTGACGACCCCATACCACTTTAATAACGCGCCAACCTGCACCACGGAATAAAGACTCTAATTCTTGTATAATTTTACCGTTACCGCGTACAGGACCATCAAGACGCTGTAGGTTACAGTTTACAACCCAAATAAGATTATCTAACTTTTCACGACCTGCAAGTGAAATTGCACCTAAGCTTTCAGGCTCATCCATTTCACCATCGCCTAAGTATGCCCATACCTTACGGTCTTCTTCTTTAATCAAACCACGATTCATTAAATACTTTTGAATATGTGCTTGATAGATTGACATAATTGGCCCAAGTCCCATAGAAACTGTCGGGAACTGCCAATAGTCAGGCATTAAATAAGGGTGCGGGTAACTCGGTAAACCATTTCCATTCACTTCACGACGGAAATTACCCAGTTGTTCTTCTGTTAAACGCCCTTCTAGGAATGAGCGTGCATAAATACCAGGCGCACAGTGACCTTGGTAATAAATCATATCACCGCCAAAGCTATCACTATTGGCACGGAAAAAATGGTTAAATCCAACATCATACAACGTTGCTGAAGATGCAAAACTTGCTAAGTGACCACCTAAATCATCGCCCGTTTTGTTTGCACGCAATACCATTGCTAATGCATTCCAACGAATAAGTGCGCGAATACGACGTTCCATGCTTGAGTCACCCGGCATAGCAGGCTCTTCTTCAACTGAAATCGTATTTAGATATGGCGTATTAAGACGCTGGATAGGCACATGTTTTGCAACAGCTTGTTGATACAATTTTTCCAATAAGAAAGCGGCACGCTCTGTGCCCATATGTTGTAAAACAGAATCAAAGGCATCTTGCCATTCTTGGGTTTCTTGAGCGTCGGAATCACCATAATACGCCATATTTCACCTTTCCTTCATCATTATCAATAACCGCCTATAGTTTTACCATGTTTTTATGGCTATAAGTAATGGTTACATTTGAATACAACTATATCTCGACATTTCGTAAATAAATACCGATGAATTTAAACCACTTTAAACACAAAATTACGATGTAAGTAATTCAATGCTAAAGCCCTATTTTTCTAGCTTATACAGAGTTCACTAACCATATTATACATCAGTTTTTATATGCAACTTATGGCAGCATTGCTAAATAAGTTTCAGGGTTTTTACGCTTTCCATCAAGTACAATTTCATAGTGTAGATGTGCACCTGTACACCTGCCAGTACAACCTACCTTTGCAATTTCATCACCCGCATTTACATAGTCACCAACTTTAACCAATAACCGTGAAGCATGTCCATAACGTGTTAAATAACCATTACCATGATTAATTTCGATAAATTGACCATATCCTTTCACCCAACCTGCTCTAACAATTAATCCTGAGCCTGAAGACAAAATAGGCGTTCCCGTTGGTGCGGCAAAATCGACACCTGAATGCCCTTCCCTTTTCCCAAACATAATACGCTCACCAAAATCTGAACTCATACGCGTATTTGGAAGTGGATGTTGTTTCAACCATTGCATCACAGCATTTTTTTCTGAAAACTTTTTATTTCTGGATACTACATTGGCTACAATCTTTGATGGATATTTTTTATCCAAACCACTTTGCTGCCTACCTGATTTAATATCCTCTTGACTGCTATAATTTTCAATTAAATCTGCATAGGTAAATGGTGTTGATGCAATCATAGATAACGCAAAAAAAATACGGCGCATAAATCTTCCCATTTATGTTAGGTTAAACCTAAACCGTTTCATATTTCTTGTTTGACTCAACTCAATCACATTACTATCCTTGTCATTTATAAACAGAGTAATGCAATGTCACAACCCACCAAGTTTTTCGAAACAGCAAATAAAAAAACAAATAAATCAAGTAATGTAAAACACTTAACTCAACAAGTGGCATATTGGCAAAAGCTTACAAACATTATTCAGCCGCTTTTACCACAACCCGAAAACTGGCAGGTTGCATGTTACCAACATGGTATCTTGACATTAACAGGTGAAAATCAGGCAATGATTAGTCAACTTGGCTATTTGCAAAAAAACTACGTGCAAAAGCTCACAGCACTTGATGCTTTCAAAGACTTAGAAAGAATCAATGTCAGATTACGCCCTAAAAAAAATATTCCTAATACACCTAAAGTATCTCAACCTCTTCCTGAGGAAACACAAAATATGCTTAAAAGTGCTGCAAGTTTTGTAACTGACCCAAAACTTAGCCAAGCACTACTTAATTTTGTTAATCACAAAAAGTAACGTGCTCAATTATTATATGTTTCACAAATATGAGCAATTTTAGTTCACGTTTTTAAACAAACATATATTTTCTATGAATTGCTTAAATTACACCGACATAAGGGATAGGACAGTTTTTAATATCATCAAATGTTACAATTTCATAAGACGAAGGGTCACTTTTCACATTACGCAATAGTTGGTTATTCAGTGCATGTCCTGATTTATACGCATCGAACTTTGCAATAACCTGATACCCCAATAAATAAAGATCACCAACTGCATCTAAAATTTTATGGCGGACAAACTCATCGTTATAGCGCAGACCTTCTTCATTCACTACACCATTTTCATCAACACCAATTGCATTTTCTAAGCTTGCCCCTAAAGCCAAATTATTGGCCTTTAAAAAGTCTAAGTCTTTCATAAAACCAAATGTACGTGCATCACTTACTTCATATACAAATGTTTCTGTAGAGAAGTCGATTGTTGCAGACTGATACTCTCTTGCAAAAGCGGGGTGATCAAAATCGATTGTAAAGTTTAACTGAAAACCATCATGTGGCGAGAACTTCGCCGTTTTATCATTAATTTGAGCATCAACAGGTTTTAGAATCTTAATAAATTTCTTCGGTGCATCTTGCTCAACAAGTCCACCTTGCATAAGTAAATAAATAAATGGTCCAGCGCTACCATCCATAATAGGTGCTTCAGATGCAGACACCTCTACAATGAGGTTATCAATACCTAATGCAGCAATTGCACTCATGACATGCTCAATTGTCCCAACCTTCAAGTCACCTTGAATGAGGTTGGAGCACATAAATGCTTCCTGAATAAGCATCGCATCTGCTGGAATATCCATAGGTGGCTCAACATCAATACGACGAAAAACAATGCCCGAATCAACCGTATGCGGCACAAAATTAATCATTACTTTTTGTCCGCTATGCAAACCAATTCCGCTGGCTTTAACAACACGTTTGAGGGTACGTTGTTTCAACATCTGTACTCATCTTCTACCTATAAATCGGCTATACGTTAGCACATTTAGCCATTGATAAAAAAGAAAAAAGGTAGATGAAACACCTACCTTTTTTTAGATTAAAACCATCGGGCAAGCAAATATTACCTACCTTGTTGTTTTTTAAGGTATTCCTGAATACTCATTGGACTTGGTCTTGCATTCGACTGTGCAGCAGTTGGTTCATGTTGTGATGCATTTTCAGCCTGTTGTTGTCGCTGAATTGCAGGAATCTCATCTTCAGACACTGGTTGTTGGCGTGCTGCTTGCTGATGTGCAGCTTGATGCACAGCAACTTTTGAAGGTCGAGTTTCTTGCTTATTTGCATTACGAGTCAGCCCCGTTGCAATCACAGTTACACGAATCTCATCACGTGCCTCTGGATCAAAAACTGTTCCAAAGAAGATTTCACCTTCATCTAAATCAACAATTTGGTTCACAACATCAGTAATAATTTGCGTTTCGCGTAAAGTAACGTCATTACCACCTGTAATATTAATGAGCGCGCCTTTGGCATTCATAATATTTACATTATCGAGTAATGGACTACGAATTGCTAAACGTGCAGCCTCTTCAGCACGCTCTGGGCCAGAGCTCTTGCCTTCACCCATCATTGCATAACCACGTGTACTCATTGCTGTTTTTAAATCGGCGAAGTCGAGGTTAATATGCCCCGGACGTACAACCAAATCAAAAATACTGCGTACAGCACTTAGTAACACATCATCTGCTTTACGATAAGCATCTTGCATTGAAATATCGCCATAGACATTCAATAAGCGTTCATTTGGAATAATAATTAATGAATCTACAAATTGCTCTAGTGCCTCAATCCCTTTTTCTGCAGATTTTTGGCGACGGCGACCTTCAAAGTTAAATGGTGTCGTAACAACACCAACAGTAAGCAGCCCCATCTCTTTAGCAACTTCTGCAACCACTGGTGCTGCACCTGTACCTGTACCACCGCCCATACCTGCGGTTACAAATACCATATCTGCACCTTCTAAGTGCTGACGAATTTGCTCACGACTTTCTTCTGCTGCAATTTGACCCACTTCAGGGTTTGCACCCGCACCAAGTCCTCGTGTGCTTTGCTCACCTAGTTGGATTTTAAAGGGTGCATTCATACGGTCTAATGCTTGTTTATCTGTATTTGCACAAACAAACTTCACACCTTTAATATCTGATTGCACCATGTGCTGAACAGCATTACCGCCCCCACCACCTACACCAAATACAGTGAAACGGGCTTGACCGTTACCATCAAGTTGTTCGTCGTCTAAAAATTCAAATGAGGCCATGACCTTGAGCGTTCCTAATGTTTATTGGCAGCCACTTGAGCCCGTATACTGCCTTGCACTTCATAATTAAAAATACAAATTTTTTTTAGGATGAAGTGAGAGAGTGACCTTTGTCAAGTATCAACATTCGCACTTACAATATCCCTACAACTTCTAAACTGAGTTTAACTTAAAAAATTGACTTCAGCTTATTATTTAATGTATTCCATCCACTTTTTAAACGCTCTACAAACGTTTGATCTTCTTCATCACTTTGCACATCAAATGCCTCCGAGATTTCTCTTTGGCTATACATAAGTAACCCTGCTGCCGTTGCATATTGTGAACGACGCAATGCAGGAAGCAACTCATCCACTGCTGTTACTTGTATTGGCGCATTTCCAAGATGTGCAGATATTCCAACCACTCTACGTGTGAAATTAACCATACCTTCAATTTGGCATGCATCTCCTGTTAGAACAATACCATGATATAGACCATGAATTGCACCCGTGCCTTCTAAATCATTGCGAATTTTGTTTAAAATTTCCTCATAGCGCGCAATAATAATCTCGCTAAGCTCTATACGACTAATCGTTTGAGGTCCTTCAATCCCTTGTACTTGTATCATATGATCTGGTTTTACTGCATTTAAATCGATACAACCATGTAAAACTTTCAGCCTCTCAGCTTCTTCAGTGGTTGTTTGCAATACTGCTGCAATATCTCGTGTGACATTTTCACCACCAATAGTATAGGTTTGTGTCAAAGCAAGTCGACCATCTAGATATACAGCAACACTGGTGGTACTTGCACCTATATCAATAAGGCATACACCATAGTCTTTTTCATCTTGCAATAGACTTGCTTCAGATGTCGGAAGACAAGAAATGACCATCTTCTCTACACCAATACTTGCCCCTTTCATTGCTCGATCAAGGTTTTGCATGGTATTGATAGGTAGCATCATTAGTTGATAGTGCCCAGTGATCTGCTGTGCTGACATTTCTACAGGATTCACGACCCATTGATCTGTACCATCGAGTTCAAACCCTAAAGGAACAGCACTAGATAAATAATAGTCAGGTATAATATGTTGCTCTTTCGCAAGTTCTAATGCGCGTACAACTTCATTGGTTGTTATTATTTTTTCAGGATTCTGAATAGGTGTCGTACCAACTGCATAAAAGCTTTTCAAGTCTGTACTTGGAATAGATACCCATGCAGAGTGAATACGACATTCAGCCATATCTTCTGCCTCTGATACTGCATTTTTTATTGCAGCAATCACCTTATCTAAACTGACTATTTTGCCCTTACTCATTCCACGGTTTCGCGCGGTGGCCATCCCCACAACTTCAATATTGTCAGGAGAATGTACCTTTCCTATTAGAACCGCAATTTTATGCGTTCCAATATCTATTGCTACAACTGAGGAAACAGCGTCACTCATTACCTAATACCATTTATTTATCATTAATTTTGGCGTATATACGCCTGCTATGTTAAACCGCGTATTATCGCTTGCTCTTCTCTATTCCTGCAATGGGAGAGTCACTATTCGTTACAACAAATTGACCATGCAATACAGGTGGATGACCTTTCCATTGAATAGATAGGCCATTTCTATAACGTAAGTCAATTGTTGTAATTTGTGACCATACAGGCTCTAAATCTCTTGAAGCCATTTGACTGAGACGTTGCAACTTACCCATCGTTTGATCTTGGTCAACAATAACCCTTAAACCTGTATCAAACTGCATAAACCATGTCATGCGCTCAGTTAAATATAGTTCTTTTAAATGTAAATTTAACGGTTGAAACAATTGATTAATTTCATTGTAACGACGCATCATAAGTTGTGCTTGTGTTGCAGGACCATGTAACAATGGCAAATTCGCATGATTTTGAGGTACAGCTTCTTTAAACACTGTACCATTATCACTAAGTAAGCGACCCGTCCCCCAACGTGCCACAGGATGCTGGGGAATAATACGCAATCGAATTTGGTTTGGCCATGCACGAGAAACAACCACATGGTCAACCCATGAAATATCTAACGCTCGATCACGAATTTGCTCTAAATCGGCAGTAAAATAATTATTTTTTACAATAGGTTGAACATAGCTTACTACTTGTTGGTTTTCTATAGTTGAATCTGTACCTACAACATCTAAATCAGCAACATGTGCATCTGTAATAACTTTATACAATCCATAAGCACCTGCCAAAGCAACCACAGTTGCAAAAATAAGAAGTAACCACCCTCCTAAATTTGCAATCGTCTCTTTTTTCGATGGTGGCTTATCGTGAATAGAAGTCACTGCTACCGTAGGTTTACGGCGCATTGAAGCAGGTAGTTGAGCCATAACTAGCCAGCCGCTTTTATTGTTTGTTCTAAAATTGCCAAACACAACTCATCAAAGCTATAACCGACTGCTTGTGCAGCTTTCGGTACAAGCGAATGACTGGTCATTCCCGGTACAGTGTTCACCTCAAGCAACCAAAAATTGCCATGCTCATCTTGCATTGCATCTATACGTCCCCAACCACTTGCACCAACTGCTTGGAAAGCACGTAAAGTTAATGACTGTAGTGCTTCTTCATCTTCAGCAGATAAACCACTTGGAATACCATATTGCACATCATTACGCTGATACTTTGCGTCATAATCATAAAATGCAACGTCTTCAGGTGGCTGCAAACGAATAACTGGCAATGCCTGACCATTCAGCACTACAATCGTATATTCACGACCTGTAATCCATTTTTCGGCCATAACCACATCATCTAGTGCTGTTGCTTTAGCAATAGCTGTCGCAAAGTCTTCAGCTTTTTCAACCTTGCTCATACCAATACTAGAGCCTTCATGTACTGGTTTAATAATGAGTGGTAGACCTAAAGCTTCAATTACATCATTTACAGGGGTTTCTTTAGTTACAATACGGTAAGGCGCAGTCGGCAAATCACTCCCCTGCCAAATCTGCTTAGTTTTTACTTTATCCATACCTATTGCAGAACCTTGTACGCCTGTTCCAGTATAAGGTATGTTAAGCCATTCAAGCACACCCTGAATTTGACCATCCTCACCACCACGACCATGCAAGACAATAAACGCACGATCATAATTTACAAGTTCTGTAACGGAACGCTCTTTAGGGTCAAATGCTTCAGCCTGTACACCTGAATTTAATAAAGATGTAAGTACTGATTTCCCACTATCTAAAGAGACATCTCTTTCAGCAGAACAACCGCCAAGTAAGACCGCAACTTTGCCGAATTTAGAAGCATTTGACACATTTATTTCCTTAAACTTTAAATAATGATAAAACCTATTGAACGATTTACAAAAACAATTTCTTTTGTGCTAACTCTGCAGAAATCGCGCCAACATTGCCCGCACCTTGCGTTAGCACTAAATCATTTGACTTTAATACGCCTTTAATTACACTTTCAAGATGCTTTTCATCTATTGGATCGACAAGTATCGGTTCAACCTGACCACGCAAGCGAATACTACGTGCCAACGCACGACTGTCCGCACCAACTACTGGCTTCTCACCCGCAGGATAAACCTCTAATAAAATAAGCTGATCTACTTGTGAAAGTACATCTACAAAGTCATCGAAACAATCACGTGTTCTAGAGAAACGATGGGGCTGAAAAACCATAACTAAACGGCGATCTGGGTGACTCTGACGCGCAGCTTTAATCGTTGCATCTACTTCTTTAGGGTGATGACCATAATCATCAATTAATTTGACAGTCCCGTTATCAAGCGCATATTCACCTTGAATTTGGAATCTACGACCAACACCACTAAATCCTGCTAAGGCACGGCTAATAGCAGCATCAGAAACACCTTCATCTGTAGCAACACCAATAGCAGCCAATGCATTGAGTACATTATGCAATCCTGGCTGATTAATGGTTAAACGTAATGGTTCATGCCCTTTACGAAGTACTGTAAAGTGCGACTGCATACCATCTTGTAGGATATCAATTGCACGAATATCATTATCTTCTTCAAAACCATACGTCAGTATTGGACGTGCAAGTCTTGGCATAATTTCGCGAATATTTGCATCATCTCCGCAGACCACTGCTAAGCCATAAAATGGTAATCTACGTGTAAATTCAACAAAGGTATCTTTTAACTTATCGAAGCTTCCTTCATAAGTATCCATATGGTCTGCATCTATATTGGTAATAATTGCAGCCATTGGTTGTAAATACAGGAATGACGCATCTGATTCATCTGCCTCTGCAACAATAAAGCGACTTTCTCCCAATGCTGCATTTACACCTGTACTATTGAGCAAACCACCAATCACATACGTAGGATCAAAGTTTTCCTCTGCGAGCATCGTTGTAAGCAAGCTTGTTGTTGTCGTTTTTCCATGTGTACCTGCAACCGCAATTCCATGACGGTAACGCATCAACTCACCTAACATTTCTGCACGGCGAACCAATGGAATACGCTGTTCTATTGCTGCTTTAATCTCTGGGTTTTCAGGATCAATTGCTGTAGAAACCACAATTACATCTGCATTTTTTACATTATCTGCAGAGTGACCAATAAAAACAGTTAACCCATCTTTTTCTAATTGCGCTGTTGTTTTTGAAGCTTTAATATCAGACCCTGATACATGATAACCTTGGTTTTTTAACACCTCGGCTATACCACACATACCAGCACCACCAATACCTACAAAATGAATATGCTTAATACGACGCATTTCAGGAACTTTAATCAATTTTTTTGCTTGTTGAGCAGGAATTGCTGGAGACATATAACTCTCTAACTATAATGTTTCAATTAAATGAGCGACTTGTTCTGTCGCATTTGGTTGTGCATGTTGGCGAGCTTTCACTGCCATTTCAGATAAGAACTTACGGTTCATTAATGGTGCTAGTACATCTACAGCATGTTCCACTGTAAACGTTGCCTGTGGACAAAGCTTAGCCGCACCAATATCTGATAAAAATTTTGCATTTGCTGTTTGATGATCATCTACAGCACTTGGCAGTGGAATAAATACAGATGCAACGCCTGCCGTTGCCACCTCAGTAACTGTAAGTGCTCCCGCTCTACAAATAATTAAATCGGCATCACTATATGCTTTTGCCATATCTTCAATAAATGGAACGGTATTGACTTGAATATGAGCAGGTAAACCCTGATATTTTGCCTGTGTTGCTTCTAACTTTTGTTGACCGCATTGATGTGTAATCTGTAATGGCACCGTAAGCTGTTTAAATGCTTCGGGTAATGTTTCATTGAGTGCTTGAGCACCTAAAGAACCACCGACAACCAAGATATTCAAAGGCTGATTGTTTTTTTCTCGTTGCTCATAACGCCATGCTGGACTCAGTATTTGCGCAATTTCTGCACGTACAGGATTGCCTGTCGTCACCACTTTTTCACTTTCAGGAAAGGTTTTTGGAAACGCTTGGCAAATCTTCTTGGCCATACGTGCAAGTTGAAGATTGGTAAAACCAGCAACAGCATTTTGTTCATGAACTAAAACTGGAATGCCAAGTGCACGCGCAGCTAAGCCACCTGGCCCTGCAACATACCCGCCAAAACTTGCAACAACATCAATTTTTTGCTGTTGAATAATTTTAATGACCGCAAACGTAGCTTTTAAAATCTTGAAAGGAGCAATAATTTTACGAATAAGACCATTTCCTCTCACACCCTGAATATCAATTGGATAAATTGGAATAGCTTCATTTTGAAGTAATCTATTTTCCATACCATTTGGTGTTGCTAGCCATGAAATTTGATGCCCTTGTTGTTGTAGTAATTTTGCTACGGCAAGCGCAGGAAAGACATGACCACCTGTTCCTGCGGCCATCATAAGAATATGTTTAGATTGGGACTTTTGAGAGTTGCTCACGTGTATAATACTTCAGTTATAAACTATTAAATTTTCATATCTTCTTATTGTAATCATAAACTACTTCATGCGTGAACGATTTTCACATCGTTTAAACAATTTTAGAAGAATTGCACCATTGTATGGCTTTCTCTCTGAATAAGAAGTTTATGATAGGCACTATATATTTTAGACTAAACAATCAATTTATATATATCAACTCATCATATAAATTCAGTAATAGCTAGATTTTTGGACTAAATTATTGATTAGTCTACTCTGTATAAGACAAAAATTACAACCCAAGTCCTATATTTTATATAAAGTGCAAAAAAAATCACAATCATTGATATGAGCGCTTACTCTCATATCAATGCTATTAATACTTAACTCACTCGACCTTGTTCAAGCATATCGAATAACGTATCTGCAATAGATGTTCCAAATTGAGAATCAATTTCACGAATACATGTTGGACTTGTTACGTTAATTTCTGTGACATACTCACCAATCACATCTAGACCTACAAAAATAAGTCCTTTTTCACGTAATATTGGACCAACTTTAGCTGCAATTTCTTTATCTTTTTCTGTAAGTGGTCGAGCCTCACCAAGACCACCTGCTGCCAAATTACCACGGACTTCACCATTTTGTGGAATACGTGCTAAGCAGTAAGGAATTGGCTCTCCATTGACCATAAGAATACGTTTATCCCCTGCTGTAATTTCAGGAATATAACGTTGTGCCATGATTGGTTGCTTACCTAGTTCCGTTAACATTTCTAATGTTGAGCCAATATTTGCACCTTGTGCATTTAAACGGAATATTCCACTTCCACCCATACCATCAAGGGGTTTTACAATGACATCTTGATGCGTTTGAATAAACTCTCGAATCAATGATTGCTGAGAAGTTACAAGTGTCGGTACTTGTAGTTCAGGAAATTGAGTCGCAAAAAGCTTTTCATTGCAATCACGCAATGATTGAGGCTTATTAATAACCCAAGCACCTTCTCTTTCGGCCTGCTCTAAAATATAAGTTGTATACACAAAGTTCATGTCGAAAGGAGGGTCTTTTCTCATTAATACCACATCATATTCAGCCAATGATTGTGATTTTTTCTCACCCAATTCATAGTATTTTTCTGAATTTTCAAAAACTTGAAGTGGTGAGATAAGACCATATGCTTTACCTTGATTAATGTATAAATCTTGCTGTAACACATAACCAAGTTCATGACCACGCCTAGACGCTGCCCACAGCATTGCCATTGTCGAATCTTTTTTTACATTGACTTGCTCAATCGGATCCATCACTACAAGTACGCGCATTATTTTCTTCTCATGCAATTAAAGTTTAGTTCATCATACTGCGATCAGACTATACGAGAAAAGGTCGCAGCAGCATGAAATAATTCTTTTTCAGGATAAACCCCTGTATATAAGTAAAACTGCTCTAATGCCTGTAATGCAAAAACCTCAGAACCTGAAATTGTTTTTTTACTATATTTTTGAGCAATCTGAATTAAGGGTGTACTTTCAGGCAGTGCAACGACATCAAAAATAATTTGAGCACGCTGTATTACAGTTTCTGAAAAAGAAAGCTCTTGTTCATACCCTGCACCTTGCATTCCTACAGGTGTTGCATTAATTAAAAGATCAGCTTCATCTATATCGGATAGTTCTTTTTTCCACACATAACCCGTTGCCTCTGCAAGTGCAGAGCCAGATATTTCATTTTTTGCAAGTATAATCCCATTTTTAAAGCCCTTACTTTTCAATGCAAATGCAACTGCTTTTGCCATTCCCCCACTGCCTTTAAGCACAAAGCGAATATTTGAATCAATTTCATGTTTTTCAATAATTTTTTGTATGGCAATATAGTCGGTATTATATGCTTTTAATACACCGTCTGTATTTACAATAGTATTTACAGACTGAATTTCTTGTGCGGAGGCATCTATTTCATCGACTAAAGGAATGACCACTTCTTTATATGGCATAGAAACTGCGCATCCCCGTACAGGCAACCCACGTACACCAAGTATGGCTTGTGTAATATCATGTGGTGCAAAGGCTTTATACATAAAATTTAAGTTAAGTGCTTCATATAAATAATTATGAAATCGTGTTCCAAAATTACTCGGCTTTGCCGCTAATGACATGCATAAAACCGTATCCTTATTTATTCTCATATTCTTCCCTATTACTTTTCATTTTCCTGAGTATTTATACTATCACTTTGAATTCAAAATACCTTGCAAACTTGCTTGTTTGTAAAATTTCTACAACGATTATTAAATTTAGAAGCTATCTCTGTCATGATAATCAGCCAATAATCATGGAGTTAAAAATATGAAGCTATATCGCTACCTAACAGGTGTTGATGACTCTGCATTTTGTGCACGCGTCAGCAAAGCCATCAATTTAGGATGGGAGCTATATGGCTCACCAACTATGTCATTTAATGGTGAAAATATTATTGTTGGACAAGCAATTTGTAAGGAAGTCGCTAAAGATTATGAGGAGGATACAGATATTTTATCCGAGCTAAAATCTGCCTCATAAAAAAGGAGCCTTTCGGCTCCTCTCATATTTAAATACCATACTTCACACGATATGCCTGCATACCAGCAAGTGCTTCTTGATCACCTTTTTGTTCTAGATAATCCATCAAATCTTTCATTGTAATTAATGCATGCACTGGAATTTCAAGTTCTTTTTGTACCTCTTGAATTGCAGAAAGCTTTCCTTGTCCACGCTCTTGGCGATCTAAGGCAACCAATACCCCTGCAATACTTGCACCTGCATTTTTAAGAATTTCAACCACTTCACGAATTGCTGTACCCGCTGTGATTACATCATCAATAATCCATACTTTTTTACCTGCAACCGATGCACCCACTAATACACCACCTTCACCATGGTCTTTGGCTTCCTTACGGTTAAAACCCCATGGTACACTTTGATCATATTGTTGTGATAAAGCAACTGCCGTTGCTGCAACAAAAGGGATGCCTTTATATGCTGGGCCAAAAATAACCTCAACATCATTACAAGCCATGAGTTGTGCTGCGTAACCCTGTGCTAAAAGAGATAAAGCCTCACCATCGTTGAGTAAGCCAGCATTAAAAAAATAAGGGCTCACACGTCCCGATTTTAAAGTAAACTCACCAAACTTAAGCACACCACGTGATAAGGCAAGTTCAATAAAATCTTTAGGGTTAAATTGATTCGGCGTTGTCATGCGGTGCTCCATTTTTTAGATATTGAGGTCAAACTGGCATATGATACCAAAGGATCACTACCCAAGTGATGAAAAAATTCTTCGAGTTGTTTCTCTTAACGTCAATGGTCTACGTGCATCGGTAAAAAAAGGGCTTCTTGAATGGCTTGAGCAGTCAGATGCAGATGTTGTTTGCATTCAAGAAAGTCGTATTACTCACGTACAATGGACAGATCAATTTAAGCCTGAAGGCTGGCATACACATTTATTTCCTGCTGAAAAAGCAGGCTATGCAGGTACAGCCATATATAGTCGTTTGCCTTTTGTATCGGTAAAAGATGGACTAGGTTTTGAACTTGCAGACAGCCAAGGGCGTTTTACTGCTGCCGAGTTTGACCTTGGTTTAGAGAAAAATGTTTATATTTGCTCACTTTATCTACCATCTGGGTCTTCTGGTGATGAAGCACAAGCAAGAAAAGAAGTTTTTCTAGAACACTACCAAAATATTTTAAAACAGTGGCGAGATGAAGATAAATCCATCATTATTTGTGGCGACTATAATATCGTTCATAAACGCATTGATATTAAAAATTGGTCAGGCAATAAAAATTCATCGGGCTGTCTACCACATGAGCGTGCATGGCTAGATCATATGTACGATGATCTTGGCTATGTCGATACATTTAGAGAGGTTCGCCCTGAAGCAGAATTGTATTCATGGTGGTCTAATCGAGGACAAGCTCGCGCAAAGAATGTTGGATGGCGTATAGACTATCAGGCTTGTTCGCCCGATTGGAAAGCTCGTACTGTAAATGCTTGGGTGTATCGTGAACAATGGTATAGCGACCATGCACCAGTTATTATTGACTACCGTATTAAATAATCCAAATAGAGGAGGCTAACAAAGCGTTGCCTCCTTTTCTATAAATAAAAAATGTGATTATCTGTACTCTAATTCTAAAAAATATTCTACTTTTAATATATCGTTATAAAAACAACCTTTTTGAAACAAACCTATATTTATGATATGTATCATATTTTCAATAAAATAACCCATAAGTGAACAAGTGTTCACTTAACATTAGTTGTTGACCTACAAATTTTGTCGTTTTTGAGGCTATGCATTCATTTTAAATAAGCGCAATATATCTATACGGCAAAGGGATATGTCAGGATGACAATACAAGGATTGGAAGCCGTAGGATGGAAAGGAAATAAGTTAATGATTTAATTTATTTTTAAGGATGTACACTGGACGTTGAACCATGAGACCCGCATAATCAGGATGATGTAATGCGGGTTTTCTCTATTATAATACTCATTTCTTAATTTTTCCTCTAGAGATCTTTTATATTCTTCGATAGGCTTATGACTAATACATTAGGAATAGCAAAATAATGTTAAAGATTTATGGCATAAAAAACTGTAGCTCTATGAAAAAAGCATTCGATCTACTTACAACACTTGGACTCGAATACGAATTTCATGACTATAAAAAACAAGGTATTGATGCAGAACATTTACAGAAATGGTTTGCAGAAGCAGGAAAAGACGTCATCTTAAATAAAAAAGGAACAACTTGGCGTAAGTTAGATGTTCAAAAACAGCAACAAGCTTTAGAAAGTGAATCTGAATTAATGAATACACTTCAAACCAATACAAGCATGATTAAGCGTCCAGTTTTAGAAACGGCTCATGGCATTATTGTTGGTTTTGACGAAGAAAAATACAAAGCTCTAAAAGGCTAACTTTAATAAAAAAGTCTGCAATCACGCAGACTTTTTATTTTCATACTTTATTGAACACGTTGCCAAATCTGATTTCGACCCAATAAAGAAATACCCAAATAGCCTCTTAACTTCAATGTCTTACCATTATTTAAGATTTCTCCTTTTAAGCTATAGGTTTTACCATTTTTAGGATCTGTAATTTCACCATTTGCATACTCACCATGACCAATATTTTTTAGATGATGAACAATGGTTACACCTTTCAAGGGTTTATTATGATACGGCCCTTCACAACCATCACATGGCCCGTCTTCTCCTGGTACTAAAATTTTCTCAATTGTTCCTGAAAGAACACCATCTTTTTGCTCATGAAACATCACCAATGCTTTTGGCTGATTCGTTTCATCATCAATAGTTTTCCAAAGTGTGCCATTAAGAGGATCTGCTGCATGTACAGCCATACTCCCCAGAAGCCCTAGAGCAAGTAGTATTTTCTTCATTTCGATACCTTCATACGCATAGATAAATTATTAATACAATCGAGTTAAAACAATGTTGCAATTTTGTCATATGACGAATGACTGTTAGCCTGACATAATATGCATCATATACACTTTATAAATTTCGATAAGTTATTTAATAACAAATACAGGATGTCTATCATGCAAGAAATGTGGAAACAATGGCTTGTCGAAGCCTTATTAAAAACAACTATTCGCTATCCAAGCCAACATCAATTTTCACCAAATTTGAATCGTTTTTATATTAACCATGCAACTTCGGTGTTTCCATTACATCATAAAAATCTAACTACTGAAAATAAAACTCTTGCTGGTCTTCAAGTTGAAATTATTAAACCAATAGTTCAAAAAAATGACTATGTTATTTTTTACTTACATGGTGGTGGCTTTCATCTTGGTTCTTTAAAAAGCCATCGAGCATGGTTATATCGCCTTGCTGAAACAACAAGAACTAAAGTCATGCATTTAGATTATCCTCTTGCACCAGAAAACCCTTTTCCGAATTCTAGTCAAGCAATATACAATGCATATTTGGAACTCATCAATTCGGGAATAGAAGCCGAAAATATTATTTTGGCAGGCGATGATAGCGGTGCTAACTTGGCATTGACTCTCGCACTTCGCCTTATCAGGCAAAAAAATACTAAATTGCCTAAAGCTCTTATGCTGTTTTCACCTTTCCTTGACTTAACATTAACAAGCCGCTCTATACGCTCAAACAGAAAACATGATGCTTTAACATCTATTCCATTCTTACAAAAAGGAATTGAATATTATACTGCCAATACTAATTTTGAAGCAGATGACCCTCGTATTTCACCATTGTATGAAGATCTAACAGGACTCCCTCCTTTACTTATTCAAGTTGGAAGTAAGTCTGTACTTCTTGATGATGCAACCAGATTAAAAGAAATGGCTGAAGCTGTAGATGTTGTGGTCGATTATCAGCTATACACAGGAATGTGGCATAACTTTTTTATGTTTAATGAATGGTTTGATGAAGGAAAGCAAGCGCTTCACAATTGTGAGGAATTTATAAATTCATTGTAAAAAGGAGGCATTATATATGCCTCCTTTTTCTTTCTCTAGCGACTTTTTAAATCGTGCAACTGTTGAATTAACTGAGGTGCCTCAAACTCACCTACTAAACGGAGCTCACGCCGTTCTTGATGTTGTTTATCTAAAAATAAATATGTTGGAGGACCTAGAATATCCCACTGTGCAAGTAATGCTTGATGTGATGTGTCATATTGGCTCAAGTCCAGCTTAATTAAATAAAATGGTTTTAGTCCATTTTGAACATTCACTTGCTTTAAAATATGATGCTCAATTGGCTGACAAGCCACACACCAATTTGCATAAACATCAATTACAACTGATTGTCCTTGCGGTGCATTCTTTAAAGTTTTCTCAAAATCTGTTGCATTTTTTACTACATGCCACTTTACTTCAGCTTCACTGGTCACTTGTGAATTTTGTGCATATTGATACTGTGTATAACCTATTCCTGCAAGAACAGCTATAAGCAAGAATGCAAATAGAATCTTAATACCTTTTACATACTTAAAAATACCATAGAGTAAGTAAATAACCGCAGAAATATAAAGCACTAATATCAAAATATACATGAGCGATAGTGATAGCATAGGTCTTAAGAAGTAGAGTGCTAATCCCAACATAATAAAAGCAAACACAACTTTAATCTGTGCCATCCACTCGCCTGCTTTTGGCAATATTTTAGTACCTAAAATGCTGACTAAAAGCAAAGGAATCCCCATACCAAAACCAAGTACAAATAAGAGAACAGCGCCATGCCATTGACTTTGTGTTTGGGCAATAAATAGGAGTGCACCAGCCAAAGGGGCTGTCATACATGGGCCAACCAACAATGCGGAGATAATGCCCATTACTGTAGCACCAATAAAGGAACCACCTTTTTGCATAGATTGCACTTGGTCTAAACGAGAGGTCCAAGACTGAGGTAATTTAATTTCAAATAAGCCAAATAAATTTAAAGCAAAGACAATAAATAAAGTACTAAATGCAATTAATGTCGTTGGTTGCTGTAACCAACGTTGAAAACCTAATCCTGCATAAGATGCAACCATTCCCAAAATTGCATAAACACAAGCCATACTACAAACAAATACAAGTGCAATTGCCCATGCTTTCGTGCCTTTCTTTTCACGAATAATAAGAGAGCTAAGAATAGGTAGCATCGGCAATGAACAAGGAGTGAAAGCAAGTAATATCCCTAATCCTAAAAAAAGGAATAATCCATAGAAAAAAGAATGATCATGTAACTTTTCCGATAAAACCTGATCTTGAGCAAGCGATGATGATTTTGCTGGTGCTGTTATCGCAAGATTACTCATACCTTTAGGAGTCTGCTTAGCATTATTTAATTCATCATTACTATTTAAAGATATACCTGATGTTTTAGGTGTTAAATTTAATAAACTTGAGCTTTGTACTGTCTGATTTTCATCTACCACTAATCCATCTTTATCTGTTTTGAATTGCGTATGCTGAGGTGGATAACATAATCGATCCTTTGCACATCCTTGCCAACTGACATCATATGTTGCATTCGCATTGGTTTTAATATTCAGTACAGTCTGGTTAAAATAAACTAAACTCGTGCCAAATGTCGCATCATGCTGTTGAACAGCAGATGGAAACTTAAGTTGTACAGGATGACCATTTTCCTGAATAGAGAATTTTTTCTGATATAAATAATAATTTGGTGCAATCATCCAAGCTAAAGATGCTTGTTGATGATCTAATGCATTTGCAGAAAACTGAAATGCTTGTGCAGCAGGTAATAATGGCTCTTCTGCTCGTGTTGTTGTCGATATTATGAGAAACAAACAGCACTGTATAAATATACACAGTGCTGTCAAAAATCTATTTTTTATAAAACCCATGATTTGTCCAAATGCTTAACACACTAGAACAGGAATGATACGCCAAATCCACCTTTATAGTCAGGTACATCACCGCTTAATCCTGCCCCAATGCTTGCATCTAATTGCATACGATTGTTGACAGCATACATCACACCAGTTGCTAATGATGTTTGAAGATGTTCACTTTCTTGTTTACGATAAACAAACTCTGAGTATCCTGACCATTTATTTGACAACTTATAACTTAAAGTAGGTACTGCAGTTACAGCCCAGTCACTATTCTGCATCTCATAACGCATTGTAATCCCTGTTGTTAAAAGATCACTTTGTGCATATTGTACTGACGAGGCAATTGCATAGATATTATCATGATTAGAAAAATTATCGTTTCCTGTCGCAATAGTAACTTGACCTAAAAGTGCCATGCTCATGCGATTATCTTGTAGATCTACAGCTTTCTTAAGACCTACATTCATGTCACCCAAACCACTAATATTTGTTTTTTTACCATTTTGAGTTGTACGCAACCAACCTGGCCCATCCCAACCAAGCTGAAGCTCTAAGTCTTTTGTTAACCCTGTACGTAACAGCATATCTTCTTGTAGAGAAACACTTTGCTTCTGATCATTATTAATATTTGCTTTACTGTATTCAACGGTTGGCAATCCCTGTTCCCAAGCAATATGTCCAACCGGTGTTGTACTTGTTCCAAAGCCTGTGCCAGGACGATCAAATGAGAAATCTTCAGCAAAAGCACCTGAACTCACTACAGTGATAGATGTTAGCATTGTTATTTTTAGAAGTTTTTTCATCATATTATCTACTCTTTTATAAATTGACTTCTTTCGACATTTTAGCGCCATACTCACGCAATATTTCGAGTGTCTTTTGTTCTTCTGGTAAAGCTTGTGACCAATCAATCTCATCATAGTCACATTCAAAGAATAACTGACTAATTGATGAAAGTATCGTTAAATCTTCATCATCTTTTGTATTTGGATCTACATTTTCTTTGAGTAATCTTTCAACAGCAGGAACACAGGCTGCACTTGCAGCATCCCACAGTGGTCCATAAAACTCATCTGCATCCCATAAGTGTACATTTGCTTTTGCAAGAATTAAAGCATCAAGCAATGCAATATGAGGAGCCAATCTTTTTTGTTTTACTTCTTCAGAAAGAGGTATATCGCTTTCATATGCTTCACACACCGACTCCCACCACTGAAAAAGACCATCACATACAATTGAAATTGGAGGACCTTTTTCAGGATCAATAAAATTTGGATCTAAACCACTGTCTAATAATGATTGAACCCCTTGAATATCCAAACTTTCAATACTTTGAATAAATGATTGTTGTTCTATTGTTAGCATAATGTGCTCACTCTAATCCGCTTAGATAGCTGTCTAAAGATAATAGCAGTGTAACAAGAAAGTTTTATTTAAACGATAAAAAAGCGCCCAAAGACGCTTTTTTATATTATTTACTTTTGACTTTATTCTTCAAGGATTTCTAAACCTTTATGATCACGAGGGTGATCTAACTTCTCAAACAGATGCTCCAAACTTCGTTTTAAACGATCTAATGCACCATGAATTGCTGCATCCACATTTCCTGCTTTATGAGAAACGGCAACGGGCTTTAATCCTGCTGGACGGGCTTCAATCATACAGCGCAGATCATCATCCCCACCTTTTGCCGCATTTTCATCGCTTAAATGCACAGAAAAATGAGTAATTTTTTCACCATAACGTTGAAATTTTTCTAGGAGCTCTTCCCTCACATAATTAATCAAACGCTCACTATTCTTTATATTTTTATCAGTACGGATCTCAATATTCATAGTTTATCCTCACTCATTGCGCATGTTATGCGAAATCGGTATATCCGTCTTATTTCACACCTTTTAAATGACTTGGTGTAGCTTATTATTACTAAGCTTATTTAAACTTTTCTATCTTTCTATTCATTTAATATGAGCTTTCTATAAAAATATGCAAGTCTATTTTTATAGTTTTGATTAAAAGAAAAGCAATAAAAACGTGTTCATCTAATAACATCTATATTTAATTACAAACTATATGTATTTGCTTACATGATGCTTTCGACTTTAGGCGCATACCTTTTAAAAATACATAAAATCTCCAAAATGGGTATATTTTTTGCTTTTCTATATTTTGTAAACCCAAATTTATTTAAAAGGAATTGGAGAAATATGCAACTCACTGTATTTAATCATTTGAATTCAGCAGAAATTCAAGATGTACTCTCTCGTTGTGTAAATATACCCACTTGGATCAAATCTATTGATGAAATGCGCCCATATAAAAATAAAAGATTACTCTTAGATACAGCTAAAATATTGGCTCAAAAATGGACATGGCAAGAGATTTCAGTTGCACTGAATGAGCATCCTAAAATTGGTGAGAAATCAACAACTGAAAATAGTTACTCTAGTAAAGAACAAGAAAAAATTTCAACAAATTCACAAGATAAAATAGCACTCATACAGGCAAATATGATCTATGAAAATAAATTTGGTTTTATTTTTCTCATTAAAGCTATGGGTTTATCTACTTCCCAAGTACTGACTCAAATAGAGCTAAGACTAAAAAATAATTTAGATACTGAAAAAAAATGTGTCCATGAACAACTTATGTTAATTACGCTACTTCGACTTGAACAGGAAATTATATGATTAGTACACATATTTTAGATACGCAACTTGGTAAACCTGCAAGTTTTATTTCTGTTCGACTGTTTCAAGTAGAAACCAATCGCTATATTGGTGCGGGTGTGACTGATTCAAATGGTCGAATACAAGACCTTCAAATTCAAATACCTATTGAGCAAGGTATATATCAACTTGAATATGATGTAGCGCCTTATTTTCAAAAACTAAATACTCCCTCATTTTTTCCTAAAGTTTATATTCAGTTCTATATCTCTGCTTTAAATGAGCATTACCATATTCCGCTTTTATTAAGTGCATATGCCTACTCTACTTATAGAGGAAGTTAATATTCTAAACAAACAATTGTTTTAATTTAAATATTTAAAAAATATTATTTTTTTATTTCTTTTTTATTACAAGTTTTATACATTATGGCTCATTTTTTGCAGAATATGCCTATGCATAAGCACCCTTACTGCTTTTTGCATTTATTCTGACCATTGGGGTTTTTTACATGGTGCCATATATGATGTCTTTTTTTAAAAAGTCTGCCACAGCAATTGGTCTTACTTCAATTGCACTCATTTCATCTTCTAGCTTTGCACTCACTTGGAGTGATAATGCAATTGGTTGGCGTTATGGCAGTGACTTTGCTGAACCATATAAAAATAATGCTGATGGCTCAAGAACACATATTGCTAAACAAATTTATTCGTTTACTCACAGTAGTGGCTATCGCTACGGTACAAACTTTTTAAATGTAGATTTTTTACAATCGACCAAAGAAGTTTATGGTGGTACTGGCTCAGATAAATCTGATCATGGAACACAAGAAGCCTATTTAGTTTATCGTAACAACATTGACCTAGGTTCTGTACTTAAAAAAGATTTCTCATCGAAAGGTATTCGTGGTTATGCTCTAACAGCAGGACTCGACTGGAATACAAAAAATGACTCTTACGGCTCTAAAAAGCGTATGTGGGTGGTTGGGCCAACTATTAACTTTGATGTACCAGGATTCTTAAGCTTAAGCGCTTTGGCTTTATTTGAAAGCAATCAACCAAAAGGCCTAGGGTATCGTTACTCTTATGACCCACATGCTGCATTTCAGCTAACTTGGGGTATTCCACTTGGCGAAACACCTTTATCTTTTGAAGGCTATGCACTATGGATTGACTCTAAAGGTAAAAATGAGTTTGGTGGTAAAACTTCCCCAGAAACAAATATTGATGCAATGATCATGTATGATTTAAGCACGTTATGGGGTAAAAAAGATAAAACGTTACGTGCAGGTTTTGAATACCAATACTGGCACAACAAATTTGGTAACCCAACTGAAGGGGATAAAGGCGCAACTGCCAATACTCCAATGGTACGTGTAGATTACCACTTCTAATAAGCCAATAAGTAAGTCAGGGCAAAGAAAAACTTTGCCCTGACAGCAGCCAACTAATCTAGAACATTACCTACAATATTATTTAGAATTCCTTTCATAATATTTTCTCCTTTCTCTTTTCTTAGCTCACCATACCATTCTTCTGTAACGCTAGCATCTTTCATATGTGTAATGTCACAGCGCTTTCTCGCACGTAATACCATTTCTTTGGCACGTTCATTTCGTTTATCTTGGTAGCGACTTAAAGCATCTTCAATGCCTAAACTATTCACCTGTAATGCACGTGCAAGATAAATTGCATCTTCCATCGCTTGGCAACCACCCTGACCAATATCTGGGGTCGTACTATGTGCAGCATCGCCAATAAGTACAACAGTACCTTTATAAAATTTCAAGAATGGTTCAATATCATGAATTTCGACACGATTCGTTCTTTCCACATCTAATTGCTCAATGAGCATTTGAACTTGTGGACACCATCCCTCAAAGTACGACTTTAAATCAGACTTATAATTTTGTTTATTATTTTCTAATCCTACAGGTAAAGGTACATCAAAGAAAAAGTAAAAACGCCCTTCCGAAACGGGCATCAGTGAAACACGCTTACCATCTGCAACATAGGTTGTCCACTGCGCCAATGGTGCAATCTCTTCAGAGGCTTTCACAAGACCATTCCAATTCACATATCCTGCATAACGGCGTGATACTTGCTCACCTAAAACATAGCGACGTGTCATAGAGTGTGTACCATCGGCACCTATAAGCAAGTTTGCTCTATCCTCTGAGCCATCCTCAAAAGTAATATATACACTGTCTTCTTTTTGATCTAATCTTGTCATTTTCATACCTAAATAGATATCTTCATGACCGAACTCATCCATAAGCATGCTTTGTAATTCTGCACGAGATACAGGGTATGGGCGTTGTCCTGCATCTTTAATTAATGGCATCAAGCTGAATGCTGTCATTACATCGCCATGAATACCATCAACATAAGAAAGATGATCCATCCGACCACCTAATGCTGAAACTTTATCTTTTAATCCTAAATAGTTTAGACATTTCACACCATTAGGCCATAAAGATATGGCGGCGCCAACAGGTCGAATTTCTTTTACTTGTTCATAAATAACAACCTGATAACCGAATTTTTTTAGTGCAATTCCTGCTGTTAATCCTGCAATTCCTGCACCAATAATGACAATTTTCACTTTAGTGTGCCTTATTCTAGATATTTAGCATTTATATAGCGAGAAATATGCCACTCTTTAGATATAAGAAAGTATGAGATGATTTAAGAAGAATAAACGTAAGAAAGATACAGTTTTATAAAGGCATACTTTATAAAATTTACATTTTGAATGAGTTATATCCGCTATATTTTTATTGGGATAACATAGATTTTAAATTATGAATAAATTGGTTGTATTTACTGTTGTATCTTTAGGTCTTGCACTAAGTGCATGTAGTAACTTACCTACATTTCATAAAAAACAAGGTATAGCAAACCCTGCAAGTGAGTATTGTATTTCACAACATGGAAAGCTCCGACAACTCAAAGACGCTTATGGCAATATTAGTTTTAACTGCAAACTACCTAATGGCATAGAAAAAGATGAATGGGATCTCTATCGCGCAACTCATTCTTAATAAAAAACGGCATCATATGCCGTTTTTTATTTTTCGATATTAATTAAACAGCAATATCTGCCAAGTTACCCTTTTGTTCTAACCATTGTTTACGGTCTGCTGAACGTTTTTTTGCAAGCAACTTATCAAGCAAGCCTGCTGTAAAATGCGCATCATCTAAATCTAACTGCACCAAACGGCGTGTATCTGGGTCCATTGTTGTTTCACGAAGTTGACTCGCATTCATCTCACCTAACCCTTTAAATCGGGTAATTTGTGGATTTTTAGTTTTCGTTCGACTAAGAGTTGCATTGAGCTCATCTTCATCTAATGCATAGTGCACATCTTTACCATCATCTATACGGAACAACGGTGGCATCGCAACATACAAGTGACCTTCTTCAACTAGCGTTGCAAAATGCTTCACAAATAATGCGCACAGTAAGGTTGCAATATGTAAACCATCTGAATCCGCATCTGCCAAAATACAAATACGACCATAGCGCAACTCTGACAAGTCATCACTTCCTGGGTCTACACCGATGGCAATGGCAATATCATGTACTTCTTGTGAAGCTAAGACTTCATCTGAAGCAACTTCCCACGTATTTAAAATTTTTCCACGAATGGGCATCACTGCTTGAAAGTTCTTATCACGTGCTTGTTTTGCACTACCACCTGCCGAGTCACCCTCAACAATGAATAGTTCACTTTCTTCTCGCGTTTGTCCCACACAGTCCGCAAGTTTTCCAGGCAATGCAGGGCCCGATACAATCTTCTTACGTTGTACTTTTTTCGCAGCTTTTAAACGACGTCCTGCTTTGGCAATAACAATTTCAGCAAGCTGTATAGCAACTTCTGAATTCTGATTTAACCATAGCGTAAAAGCATCTTTAGCAATGTTTAATACAATACCTGAGGCCTCACGGCTTGAAAGTCTTTCTTTGGTCTGCCCTGAAAATTGTGGCTCTTGAAACTTCAAAGAAAGAATATAGTTCACACCATCCCAAACATCTTCGGCAGATAGCTTCAGGTTTCTTGGTAAAAGATTTCTTAGCTCACAAAACTCACGCAATGCTTCGGTAACACCTGAACGTAACCCATTTACATGTGTTCCACCTTGCGCAGTTGGAATCAAGTTCACATAACTTTCTTGAACTTGCTCACCACCATCTACATTCCAACATAATGCAAACTCACAGCTTGCACGTTCGGCATCGCCTTGGGTCACAAAAACAGGGGTTGGTAAAATTTCACGATCTTGCACTTCATCCATAAGATAATCAACAAGACCATTTTCAAACTGCCATTCTATTTTTTCATTATTAATTTCATCAACATAAATAATTTGTAGTCCTGCTGCTAACACTGCTTTTGCTTTTAAATTATGTTTTAGTGCTTTTACAGCAAATTTTGGATTATCAAAATACTTTGCTTCAGGCCAAAAATGAACACGCGTGCCTGAGGCCTTTTTAGGTGCTTTGCCTTCAAAAACTTCAAGCGGACTCACAGGTTCACCATGTTCAAATGCCATTTTATACAATGAACCTTGACGCTGTACTTCAACTTCTACACGTGTAGATAAAGCATTCACAACCGAAATACCCACCCCATGCAAACCACCTGAAAACTGGTAGTTATCTGTGCTAAATTTTCCGCCTGCATGAAGCTTCGTTAAAATAATCTCAATCCCACTTTGTCCATATTCAGGATGAATATCGACAGGCATACCACGCCCATTGTCTTGCACAGAGAGCGAGCCATCTTTATGTACAGTCACACATACTTTATTTGCATGCCCTGCCAATGCTTCATCTACCGAGTTATCAATCACTTCTTGTGCTAAATGGTTCGGACGTGTTGTGTCTGTATACATACCCGGACGACGGCGAACAGGGTCTAAACCAGATAAAACTTCAAGAGATTGGGCTGTATATTGTGACACGTTTTATATATTCCTTAATGATAAGTGCTGTAATAAAAACACGAGGAGCATGGGAATTTTCTCTGCAAAATTATCCATGACATGATTACCACCACACTCGGTAATCATCATACTAGAAACTTTGTGTGCACTATAATAACGCTGTGTTTCTTTATAATCCAAAGTTTCATCGCCTTGTTGCAATAATACCAACATTTTGCTCAGATCCTGTGCATCTGCAAGCTCATATTGCTTTAATGCATAGATATCTTCAATAGTTAGCAACCAATTTGGTGTAACCAAATACGGAAGCTGATGAACTCCAATTTGCTTTTCAAACAGTTGCCAAGGTCGAATAGCAGGATTAATAAGCACACCTGCACAGTTATAATAATTTGCCAGATAGGTAGCATAGAACCCACCTAAGCTACTACCAACAAATGAAATATTCGTAAGCTGATTTTGAAAAATTTTTTCATGAATCCGTTCTATTGCTATATGCGGTGGCAAGTTTAAATCGGGTAAATGAACTTGTATGCTTGGGTGATGACTCACACAATATTCTTTTAACAAAGTCCCTTTTACAGAATTTGTATGGCTTTTAAACCCATGTAAATAAAAAATATGATGCATACTTAACTTAATAAAAAACCACCGCAAGGGTGGTTATCTTCTTTAGAACTTACGAAACATTTGCCAAAAACAAATAATCACCAATCCACTAAAAAACACCACCGATAGTTCAGGCAGTGAAAAACCCATTAATGTCCAATCGACTTTAGCACACTCACCCGAACCTCGAAGTACTTGCTCTAATACGTCTTTCATTGGAAAAACATCAATTAAATAATTTAATCCCGGCCCACAACTTGGTACTTGATCTGCTGGTAAGTGTTGTATCCATACATGTCTTACAGCAACACCTGCTGACCAAAGCACGCCTAAACCTGCCAGCAATGCATATATACGCTTCATGACACTACTTTTGGGATTATGCAAAAATGCAATTAAAGCCACAGCACCCATGGCCATAAGCCCTACGCGCTGAAAAATACATAATGGACATGGTATTAAATGTTTTACATGCTCTAAATAAAGCGCAAAAGACATTCCTACAATACTGGCCAAAACCAGTAACCCACTGACGAGACGATAGCTTACTTTCACGCTTTACTCTCTCACTTTGCTGTTAGCGAAAATTATTTAAATACTCTTTAAAAGTTTCTGTTGGAGCTTGCTCTAAAGCCAACTGTTCTTGCTTAGAAATAATCACAAGTCCATCAAAATATTGCTGTTTTTCGGCTGAAATCTGATGTGCATCGTATATTTGTGCATGTTGCGTTGCCAAATGACCACCAAAATATCGTGTTCCACCATGAATTTTCATTTCTTCAACGATTTTTGCAGATGGTGTTTGGCTAGAATCTTCAACACGCAATAGCATTTCATTTATTGCAGTACGATAAGATGATTCTTGCAAGCCTCGATCAAATAACTCAGCCAAAGGTTTCATTGCAAATAAATGCTCTAGCAGCCATGTTTTTGCTGAAATTGAACTGCCTTCCGTTTCTAACTGAAGCCCCTCTTCACGCCCTCTTTCAACAATTAAAGCCTGATTTCTTTCAATACGGGATTGCTCAGCTTCCGAAATTTCAGGACTTTCAAGCAATAAACAATACAGTGCAAATGTTTCAAGAAATGCAGCGCTGCTTTCTTTTATGCCAATCGGACTATAAGGATCTACATCAACCGCTCTTAATTCAACATATGCCACACCACGATTTTCTAAAGCTTGTGATGGTGTCTCATTACCTTTTGGCGTCTGCTTTGGACGAATTAAACTATAGTATTCATTTTCTATTTGTAAGGTATGGTCATTAATTTGTTGTGGCTCACCATTTTCATCATCTAGCCCAAGTTTAGAAAACGGTGCATATGGTTTCTTAACTGCCTCTTGAATACCTGCAAGATAGCCCGTTAAATCATTATAATGAATACCTAGTTTTTTCTGTGCAGAATTCTGATAACCATGTTTACCCATACGTAACGCTGTAGCATGTGGCAAATGCAATGCACCTGCAACCAATGGCTTTAATTGATGAGTTTGCCCAATAAGGAAACTTCCACAGACTGTTGGGCTTGCACCAAGTAAGAAAATAATAATTGGTGTTAAACGTATAAAGTTTCGGATTAGACCAAAATAACGATAACTTTTATAGTCTTGCAAGCTCAGTGTTTTCAGCGACGTATCTAATTCATGTGCTTGTAGTTGTTCAAAGAGTTCATCAGGAAAAGAAATATTATAATGCACGCCTGAAATGGTTTGCATTCTGCGACCATAACGAATGGCTAAGCCTTTTCTATATAATGTTTTAAAGCGTCCAATATTTGAACTTCCATACTGTGCAAATGGAATATTCTCTTCATCCTGATCCAACATGCACGGCATAGACATTGGCCATAGCTTTTCACCCTCAGGTAAATTTTTATGGGCTATATAGTGAAGGTCTTGTAAATATGCCAAAACTTTTTTAATCGAGCTTTCAGGAGGCGTAATAAACTCCATTAATGCTTCAGAATAATCAGTCGTAATATGAGGGTGTGTGAGTGCTGAACCCAAACTTTGCGGATGTGGTTGTTTTGATAGATGGCCATCACTCTGCATACGAAGGCTTTCACGCTCTATACCACGTAAAGTTCCCTGAAGCATTGATGCGTCTACCCAAGCTGGCACTATCGAATGAGAACTTGCTTTGGGTTGACTCATAGTATTCCTCACTTTAATTTTTCGCTGTCTATTTACAAAGTATATTTTTGCATGAATATCACAAAACACTACGTTCAATCATGCGAATTTCATGTAGATTTTAAATGACTATACAGATCTAAATCATATTTAAATCGTAAAATTGTACAATATCAAGACATACTCTTATGATCCAATAAAAATAAATACGACTAAATGAGGATTACTATGAATCAAAATAGCATTCTTAATTTTTGGTTTGACCCTGAACACAAATCTAAATGGTTTTCAAAAGATACACAATTTGATCAAAAAATTGCAGATCAGTTCCAAAAAATTCATGATGCAGCATCACAAGCTGAGTTATGGTCATGGAGAATAACTGCTGAAGGTCGTTTAGCTGAAATTATTATTCTTGATCAGTTTTCTAGAAACCTTTTTAGAGATAAAGCACAAGCATTTGCACAAGATGCATTGGCACTTGCACTTGCACAAGAAGCGATTTCTTTAAAGTTAGATCAGGAACTTTCTCCTGAGAAACGCTCATTTTTATATATGCCATTCATGCACAGTGAATCAAAAATCATTCATAAACATGCTGTGGCTTTATTTGAAAATTTGGGCAACTCCTTGAACTTGGAATTTGAGCATAAACATAAAGTGATTATTGATCGTTTTGGACGCTATCCTCATCGCAATAAAGTTCTAGGGCGTACATCTACAGCAGAAGAAGAAATGTTTCTCACACAACCAGATAGCCACTTTTAAGATCTATTCTTTTTAAGTTGCATCATTTGGAGCAAAAAATGAAGAAAAAAATTTTACCATGTTTGATTTTAGCTACTGTGGCTAACCTTACAGGCTGTATGACTACATTTGAACAACCTCGTAATTTCGATCAGCTTGGGCATTTTTCAAGTTATCCGCTTAATCAAAATAGCTTCCGTGTAAGCTTTAAAACTAGCCCAAATATGAGCTATGGTACAGCCCAAGAAATTACTCTCGTTAAAGCTGCTCAAGTTGCTATACATAATGGATTCAGTTCATTTAAAGTTCTCAATGATCCAAGCAACCGTAATCAACCACCAAGACAAACAATTGTTTACCCTGACCTACCCCCAATGTTTGGAGGTCCACATGGTTTTTATAGACCAGGTCCATTTTTTAATGATGGCCCTTGGGATAATTTCCCAGAAGTTGTTAACATAGACCCAACAGAAGTTTCTTACACCATTCAATGCTATAAACAACCTGAAAATACACCAAGTGATGCATTTAATGCTGAAACTATTTTACAATCTCTTGGTGCAAAATATGGCGTCGCACCTAACGGCAACGTCTTACCCCCTGTTCCCGCAGGAAAATATAACGCACAGCCATAAAGTATAAGAGGATTAACACATGGAGACATCCACACCTTCTAGTCATTTAAAGCGTAGCCGACGACTGGCTACCATTGCGCTTTTTATTGCCATTTTGGTTTGGATTGTCTTCATGGTTACAGCCAAACTCTTTCCTGAATATGCATGGTGGTTGCATATTCTTATGCTCTCGGCTGAAGCAGGTGTCGTAGGTGGTTTTGCCGATTGGTATGCTGTAACGGTACTTTTTCGTAATCCATTTGGTAAATTTCCTATCCCACACTTTTTAAGAGACCATACGGAAATTATTCCTCGGAATAAGGCACGTATTGCAGAGTCGATGGGACGATTCGTGCAAGAAAACTTTTTATCTCCACAAATTGTAGAAAAAAGTCTAAGCAAAACGGATCTCACTCTAAGTATTGGAAAATGGCTAGAAAACCCAAGCAACAGCATACAAGTCACACAAATAGTACAACAAACACTACCTAAAGTTTTTGATTTTGTGGAACAAGAGCAAATTGCACAATTTATTCAAAATAACAGCGTACAGTGGATCCAAAATACAAAAATAAATCATCTTGCCAGTGAAATGTTGCATTCAGTTTTAGACAATGACTTTCATCAAGATGTATTACAACGTACTTTAGATTATTCACATGAATGGGTACACAAACATCCTGAAAAAACCCGTGAAATCGTAACCCGTATTTTTAAAGAAATGGGTATTTTAAAACTGTCTAAAGGGGTAAGTTGGTTAGGCATCGACATGGAGCAACGCACTGTAGACAGCTTCATGCATAAACTTGAAGAAATTTTAAAAGATCCTGAACACCCATGGCGACAACATATTGAGGACTACGGACAAACGCTCATTACTGAGCTTAAAAATGATGAAAGTCTAATTAGCCAACGATTAAATGCAGGTAAAAACGCACTATTAGAAAACCCACATATACTCAACTTTATGAGTGGTGCAGTGGTAATTCTATTTAATGCCATCAAAGAGGACTTACTTAAAGAACACTCAGGTATTGCAATGAACATGCGTGCTGCCATCGAACTGGTAGGTAAAAACCTCGCAGAAAATAATGATGTAAGACAACTTCTAAATACACGCCTAATTACACTTGCTACTTATTTTAGTGACCAATATAGTGACAAAGTCATTCGTTTTATTAGCCAACGAATTCATGAATGGGACTCTACAGAGATGATCGCCAAAATTGAAAATTCAGTTGGTGGTGACCTACATATGATTCGTGTGAACGGCGTGATTGTTGGTGCATTTATTGGTTTAATTTTAGGTGTGATTCGTGCCTTAGTCGACTATCTACTTTAACTAAATAACAAAATCATATTTTTTCATTAGGTCATGGATGACGCATGAAGAAATATACGGCATCATGTGTAAAAACTATCCTAAATATAACAATAGCAATTAGGTCATCTCATGCAAATTCCAAATGCAAAACTCCCCAATCAGGGCACGACTATTTTTTCAGTCATGTCTGATCTAGCAAAGCGTTTAAATGCTTTAAATGTATCACAAGGCTTTCCCGATTTTTCTGCACCACCAAGACTTTTAGAATATTTAGCACAAGCAACCCTAGCAGGCTACAATCAATACCCTACAGGAGATGGGCTACCTACACTACGCGAACACATTTCAAAGATATTTTACGAACGTGATCAAATACAATTAGACCCAAATACCAATATTACTATTACCGCAGGTGCAACTATTGCACTGCATAGTGCCATACAGGCATTTGTTCATGCAGGTGATGAAGTCATTATCTTTGACCCAAGTTACGACAGTTACAGCCCAGCGGTACTACTTGCTCAAGGTATCCCAAAGCATATTATGCTTGATGCACCAAGCTTTCATGTCGATTGGCAGCGTGTAAAAGACAGTATTAATGCAAAAACACGCATGATTATTGTAAATACACCACACAATCCCACAGGGGCTATTTGGTCAAAAGAAGATTGGCAAACACTTATTGAAATCATTCAAGGCACCAATATTATTGTGCTGTCAGATGAAGTTTACGAACATATTATTTTCGATAAAAAACGCCACTATGGTGCACTTTCATTTGAGGCACTGCGTGATAGAAGTTTGGTCGTGGGCTCTTTTGGAAAGACCTTTCATGTGACAGGATGGAAAACAGGCTATTGCGTGGGATCGTCCGACTTAATGAAACAATTTAGGCAGGTATACCAATTTGCCTGTTTTTGTGGGGTCTCACCTGTACAAATTGCTCTAAGCCAATTTATTGAAAATACACCTGAGCACATAACAAATCTTGCTTATTTTTATCAAAAAAAACGAGATTACATACTCGATGGGCTAAAAAACTCTGCTTTTAATTTAGAAAAAAGCCAAGGCACTTACTTCCAATTGCTTGACTATAAAAATGTGCGCCCTGATTTATCTGACTATGAAATGTGTCAATACCTTGCAGAGCAATATAAAATTGTGACTATTCCATTATCGGCATTTTACAAAGAAGCGCCACCGTCATTAAAGCTATTGCGCCTTTGCTTTGCAAAAAAACAAACAACCCTAGAGCAAGCCGTTCATATTTTAAATCAGGTAAAATAAATAGATATTACAAAGCAATGCTGTACCAAACCCAAGAGAAGTTTTAAAATTATTACTTTTAGTGAGTAGGTCAGTTTAATGCAGCAACGTCCCTTAATGACTGACCAAAAACTTTGGAAGTCATTTTTTTTATTTTTACTCCCTCTAATTGCTACAAATATTCTGCAAAATCTTTCAATGACTATTAATACTATTTTTGTAGGGCAATTACTTGGTGTACATGCGGTTGCCGCTGTTGCTGTGTTTTTCCCAATATTGTTCTGTCTGTTGGCATTTATGATTGGGCTTTCTGCAGGTGCAAGTATTTTAGTTGGTCAAGCATGGGGGGCTGGTAATTTAGAAACCGTTCGCCGTGCCGTGGGCTCTACTGTTTTTATGACCATTATTTCAGGCACTATTATTGCAATATTGGGACTAACATTTACACACCCATTACTACGATTACTAGGCGTTGCACCTGATGTTTCTCAGCTAGCAGAACCTTACATACAAAGTATGCTTATTGGTAGCCCAATGCTATTTTTATATATCGTTTACACTTCTCTCTTACGTGGCGTAGGAGATAGTATTACTCCCCTAGTTGCACTAGCAATAACAAGTTTACTTGGGCTTTTTATTACTCCAGCACTGATTAAAGGTTATTTAGGATTACCCCAATTAGGTATTATTGCTCCTGCAATTGCATCGATTACAGGAAACTTTGCTGTACTATTATTTTTAGCGGTTTATCTGAATAAGAAACGACATCCACTTCGTCCAAACAAAGCATTACTGCAAGAAATTAGACACCATGCTCAACTCAGTACAACTATTTTAAAACTTGGAGTTCCAACAGGTATTCAAATGATTACTGCATCTATTGCAGGTCTTATGGTCATTCGTTTAGTTAATTCTTTTGGTGCTGATGCAACTGCCGCATATGGTGCGCTTAACCAAGTGATCAATTATATTCAATTCCCTGCATTTTCAATTGCAATTGCAGCTTCTATTTTTGGTGCTCAAGCAATTGGGGCAGGTAAAGCAGAACTCTTGTCAAAAGTAACCAAAACAGCATTACTTATGAATCTAGCAATCACAGGCTCTTTAGTACTTTTTGCATATTTATTCTCTCGTCATTTAATGAATCTATTCATTACAGACCCAAATGTTGTGGCTTTAGGACAAAAGTTACTTTTTACAGTTTTATGGGCAATTTTATTCTTAGGCATCAATGCCATATTTGCATCAATCATGCGTGCATCAGGAACTGTTACCCCCCCAATGATAATTAATATTGCAACCATATTTCTTATTGAAGTGCCATGTGCTTATTTATTTAGTCATTTTTGGGGACTACAAGGAGTTTGGTTTGCTTATGCCTTGTCTTTCGTCAGCTTAAGTATTTTTCAATTTTGTTATTATCAATTAGTTTGGAAGAAAAAAGCCATTCGTAAGTTGGTTTGACTTTAGGTATATCCATAAAGAATATACCTAACAGCACAGCAGTATTATAAATGAATTGCATCAATAATTTTTTGCAGATACCGTTCATCTATTTCATCAAAAGTATTTAGCTCACTGCTATCAATATCTAATACCCCCATACATACCCCATTTCTCAAAATAGGCAGTACAATCTCAGATTTTGACTGTGCACTGCATGCTATATGCCCCGGATATGCATTTACATCAGGTACAATTAAAACTTCTGATTTCTCCCATGCATCACCACAGACCCCTCTGCCTTTTGCAATACGTGTACATGCTATTGGCCCTTGAAATGGCCCTAAAACAAGTTCACTATCTTTAACTAAGTAAAAACCTATCCAAAACCAGTTAAACTGTTCTTTCAATGCTGCTGTAATATTTGCCAAGTTTGCAATTAAATCAGGTTCATCTGCAATAATTCCAAAAATCTGCGGAATAATATCTTGATATTGCTCAGATTTACTTCCTTGCGTTACTTTTAAATAGTCAGCCATTATTTTTCGTTCAAAATGTCATAGATATTCTTCATTTTACTTATTTCAATCAACTGATAAAATAAAATATATAATTTTTTAGTTATTTTTATATACTTTATTTATATACAACCTTAAAAAATCCTAAGTATATGTTTTAAAAAAATTTATTTTAAGTATAAAGAAACTTAAAATCTAAGTATTATATTATGAATAGTTAATCTATTGTTTTGTAAAAAAATTGTCATCTAATATTCACAAAGGTTTTTTAGTTTTGTCATAAAAAAACATTAAAATATTGCATCCTTATAAGTATTGCAATAATACTGTCATAATAAATCTTTGTAATACGCTAATAAGATTTTAATTAAATTCTCATATAGGGTGTGACATAGTGAAAGATGACTATATTTTAATTGTCGATGATGAGTTACCTATTCGTGAAATGATTCATACTTCACTAGATATGGCGGGCTATCAATGCTTACAAGCAGAAGATGCAAAACAAGCACATCAAATGATTGTTGATAAACGCCCATCTTTAGTATTACTTGACTGGATGCTCCCAGGTGGCTTAAGTGGTGTCGACTTATGTTACCGACTAAAAAGAGATGAAACGCTTGCTGAAATCCCTGTCATTATGCTTACAGCTCGTGGTGATGAAGATCATAAAGTACAAGGGCTAGATGCTGGTGCAGATGATTATATGACCAAGCCCTTCTCTACACGAGAACTAATTTCTCGTATTAAAGCTGTTTTGCGCCGTTCAAGTGCTTTAAGCGGTGAAAAAACGATTGATGCGAATGGATTAATTCTTGACCCTGTAAGCCAACGTGTTAGCTTTAATGACAACATTTTAGATATGGGCCCAACAGAATACCGTCTACTTGCATTTTTCATGACGCATTCTGAACGTGCTTATACACGCGCACAACTTCTAGACCATGTTTGGGGCGGAAGTGTTTATATTGAAGACCGTACAATTGACGTTCATATTCGTCGCTTACGTAAAATTTTAGAACCATTTGGTGCCGATCGTTTTGTTCAAACTGTTCGTGGAACAGGCTACCGCTTCTCGATACGCACAGACGCTTAAGACATTTTCCTATGTATGAACCCTATCCAACGCCTGAGTTAAGTCACGAGCATAAAAAGTATCGCTATAGCAGTTTATGGGAGTCTGCAAAGCAAGATTTCAAATTACTGCTCTTTTTTCTGCTCATCGCTGGGCTTATTGGACTAGGTATTGGATACTTTTGGCTATGTATTGCGATCGGATTTAGTGCATTTATTGCGTTACAAATTCGAGCGCTGTATTTAGTTAATGAATGGATTTCAAACCGCCCTTATGATGCACCACCAAATATTAATGGTATTTGGGGTGCGCTACTTTTTAATATTTATCGTACACAGCGTCAGGAACGTGTTGTACAAGCTGAAATGGTCAGTCTCATTGATCGTGCACAGGCTTCGCTATTTGCACTTGCTGAAGCTGTTGTTATTACAGATGAGCTTCATCAAATTGAATGGTTTAACCCTGCTGCCGAACGTATTTTAGGAATTAAACCTAGCGATCAAGGCAATAATATTTTAGGTATTTTACGTCGTCCCGCATTTGTTGAATATTTCCAAGATATGGAACAGCATCCAGATGGGATAAAAATTGAATCTTCTTTATATGAAGGGCACTACGTTCAAATTAAACTCACTAGATTTGGCATAGAAAGTCGCTTATTACTCGCATACGATGTCACGCGTATTCATAACCTAGAACAAATGCGTAAAGATTTTGTCGACAACATATCACACGAATTACGTACACCTCTGACTGTTCTAAGTGGTTATCTAGAAACATTTCAAGAGCAAGATGATTTCAATCCTCGTTGGAAACGTGCATTCGACCAAATGCAATCTCAAACACGCCGTATGAATGCGTTAGTAAATGATTTATTACTTCTTTCTCGCCTTGAAAGCGAGAAAACAACTATAAAGAATCAGATTGTTGAAATGCCAAGTCTAATGACGCAACTTTTTGATGATGCACAGGCATATAACAGTGAATACGGTCATATGCTGCATTTAGAAATAGATAGCCATTGTGACCTTATTGGCTCAGATATGGAGCTTGCAAGTGCTTTTGGCAACCTGATTACCAATGCCATTAAATATACACCTAAAGGTGGTGGCAATATCACCATTGGTTGGCATGATGACCAAGAGAATGGCTACTTTACCGTACAAGACAATGGTATTGGCATTGACCTCAAGCACCTCCCCCGCCTCACAGAACGTTTTTATCGTGTAGACAGTGCACGAAGTCGTCAAACAGGCGGAACAGGTTTAGGGCTAGCTATTGTGAAGCATGTACTTATGCAACATGGTGCATATTTAGAAATTGAGTCAATTCCCAATGAGGGTTCTTGCTTTAAAGCCGTTTTTCCTAAAGAATGCCTATACCAAAGCGAGAACTAAATTAGATTGGAAATTATGGCCACAAAAAAAATAGGTTTGCCTATTCTCGGTATACTCATTGTTGTTATTGCATCTATCTGCATCTATACCTTAAAAAACCAACCGAATGATGATGACAAAGCTTATCATCGGACGGCGCTTTGCTTTGTAATTAGTAAACCAGAATTATCAAAAAATCCTGATGATATGTATGCAAACTTTCAAGATATTGCAATAAATAGTATGCCAAATTATGCCTACTATAAGCCTAAAATCTATGAAAAATTTGCACATAAACTCATTAACCACTATTTTAGCCTTTCACCAGATGAACAAGCAAAAATAAAAGCAGATCCACTCTTATGTACAAAAGTTTTAAGTACTGATTAAACAATAAAAGCGTGATCATTCATCACGCTTTTATCTATATTCACAAGGTCAAACTACAGTAATTCACCTATCTTTTCACCCATTACAACTTGAGATGTTGCTTGAAACGTTGGGTCCCATTGCATTACATTTTCTTCAAATAAAACTACTGCTGTAGAACCTAAGTAAAAACGACCAAGCTCATCACCTTTTTGTAATTCAAGCTGATGCTGTTGCAGTTCAAGACGTCCTGTAGGTTTTACTTTTCCTGTAGCTACAGTTTCAATACCTGCAACAATCATTGCACCAACAAGCACAACTGCCATGCGTCCAACTTGCGTATCAAAAAGACAAACCATGCGCTCATTACGTGCAAATAAACCATCGACATTTTCAGCAGTTACTTGGTTAACCGAAAACAATTCACCTGGTACATATAACGTTTCTGTAAGTGTACCTGTAAATGGCATGTGTACACGATGATAATCTTTTGGTGAAAGATAAACTGTTGCAAAGTTACCTTGCTTAAAAGGCTGTGCAAGCTGTGGATCACCAATTAATTGCTCAACTGTAAAATTCTGACCTTTTGCCTGAAAAATATCGCCATTCACAATTTCACCAATTTGGGAAATCGCACCATCGGCAGGAGAAACAATATGCGTTTGAGCTTCATCAATCGGACGTACACCCGATTTAAGCGAGCGTGTAAAGAACTCATTAAACGATTTATATTTTAAAGCATCTGATTGTTCGGCAATCGAAAGATCAATGCCATATTTTGCTTTAAAGGCCTGAATAGCTAAGTTCTTAACCACTAAGTTTTCACTTGCAGCCACTTTCCCCACGACACGGCTAAGTTGGTGCTGAGGAACAATACGTTGTGCCTGTAAAAAAACCTTATTTTTTAATGATGCAAGACTCAAAGTGGTCTCTCTCCCATAACTATTGGACTATCTGACATATTGCCCCATTCACTCCATGCGCCATCATATGCACGGACGTCCCAATTCAATAATCGCCCGACAAAATAAGCGAGCGCTGACCGATGATGAGCTTGGCAATATACCACTACAGGCTGATCTAAATTAAAGCCCACATGCTGTAGACTCTTTTTAATATGATCAAAAGAATGTAATTTTAAACGATTTTCACGATTTAGGGCACTACTCCATTCAAAGTGATAGGCATTGGGGATATGCCCACCCTTTCGTGCAGCCAGTCTTTTCCCTGTATATTCATCAAAAGTTCGACTGTCCCAAATCTGAATATCTTTCTTTTCAACATGTTGCTTCAAATCTGTATAGCTAATTTGATGTTTTTCTTGTTCTTTAATTTGAACAGAAATCAAATGACTCGTGCGTTCAATCTTTTCTGCCACATGACTTGTAGGCAACCCTTCTCCAAGCCAAGCATGAATACCACCATTTAATAAACTGGTGTTATGAAAACCAATACAGTGTAAGTTCCACAACAAACGACTTGCCCAACCACCACCTTCATCATCATAAGCCACAACATGATGCTCAGGTGAAAGCTGTAAATAATTCACAAGTGATTGAAGCTGTTGTTCATCAGGCAAATACCCCGATGCAGTTCCTTGTTGTTGAACCAATTGCTGTGGCTTTACATGAATTGCATGAGGTATATGAAGTTGCTCATAAACAGATGGTCGTGTTAAATCGACAATACGTAACTTTGGATGACCTAAATATAAAACAAGTTCTTCTGCTTCAACAAGCAAACCAAAGGGTAAGTCTGGTGTGGTCATAATGAATAAATTCTATATTTTTTGACATTTTCAATATTATCATAAGCCAAACACATGCTTTTCTGAATTTTGTATAAGCTCAATACAAAAAAGAATGTGTTATTCGGCTGAAATTTCAAAAATCTGTCTTAAATATGCCAAGAATGTATCATTGTCTGTCATAGTTTTTCCGGGACTATCTGAAATTTTAGCGACAGATTGACCATTACACTCAACCAACTTCAATACAATATTTAAAGGCGTAAGTCCCATATCATTGGTGAGATTTGTACCAATACCAAAACTTACTTTAAAACGATCTTTAAAGTACTCGTATAAATCCCAAGCACGATCCAAATTTAATCCATCACTAAATGTAAGCATTTTAGTTTTACTGTCTATTTTCAACTTTTGGTAGTGTGCATAGGCTTTATCACCCCACAAGTATGGATCACCACTATCATGGCGTAAACCATCAAATAATTTGGCAAAATATAAGTCAAAATCTTTCAGAAATGCATCCATACCTACAACATCAGTTAAAGCAATCCCAAGATCTCCTCGGTATTCTTGTACCCATGCTTCAAGTGCTGCTTTTTGAAAATCACGTAGTCGAACATCAAGTGCTTGAAAGGCTTGTAAGAACTCATGTGCCATTGTACCAATAGGAATCATGCCCAGCTCTTTTGCAAGTAAGACATTACTCGTTCCTCTGAAAATGGTTGGTGAAGTAAGTTTGAATTCTTGCACAACATGACGATGCCAATCTAGGCTATAACGGCGACGTGTTCCAAAATCTGCGATTAAAAATGGTGGCTCTGCACCTGCCTGTCTTTTTTCAAGTACCTTTAAGCGTTCAAGTTTTTGTTGTAGTCGACGCTCACCCTCTGCTAAAACCTCTGTAGAGTGTAGTCTTCTAAAGTAAAGCTCATTCACAATCGATAAAACAAATATCTCAAACATCAATGCCTGAATCATTGGCCCTTCAATATGAATATCTAAACGTCCTTGCGAATCTAAGCCAACCTCAATAAAACGGCGCTTCAGTTGAAACAACTCTAAATAGTCAACAAAGTCACTTTTAATAAAACGCAGTTTTCTTAAATACAATAGCTCATCTGGCTGAAATCGTAGTTCACATAATAAGTCGAGTTGCTCATTTAGCTCATCTAATATGTCAGGTAAAGGATAAACGGTATCCTCTAAGTTACGACAACGAAACTGGTACACACTATGTGTTTGTGGAAATTTATGTAATACCACTTGAAGCATTGTAAATTTATATAAATCCGTATCAAGCAACGACTGTATTATTGGTTCCATATCAATATAGCTTTTTTTTGACTTTCAGCATTAAACCATATTTTTTAAGAGATGAAAGGTCGGAAAAACAATTGAATTCAAAATTTCTTACCATTCTAATGCATTTATAGATAATAAAATTGCATGGTGATCTCATATGTTGTTTATATTTAGCCATCCACTAACCAGATTGCACATCACCTAATGTACACAGTAGATTATTTTGACTTTAAGCGGTTTGGTCAGATAAATGACTGTTCAATACCTCAACTTATTGATGGCTTGACCCATCTTCACCGTTAAGATCTCCCACCCATGCTAGGCTTATCTGCTAAGCTTAATGTAGCGCTGTCATATTGACTACTTTACTCATCTAAAAATAAATCTGAATCATTTTCTTATTATAAAAAAGCTATTAAATTCATTTAAGCATCTAAATAAAACCCTACTTAAATTAAATAGGGTTTGAATTTATTTTTTATATTTTTTCACTATACAATATTTTTTTTTCTCACTTTCATTGAATAAATATTCATCTATATATTTATTAATTGCTTTCTTAAATTCAAGGTTTATTATTTTTTCACAATACTCCTCTCCCCCTGCTGGTGCTAACATATTTAACGTAGAAAAACTTGTAATTTTCTCCAAGACTAACTTATCTTGTTTGATTTTAAAGAAGCTTTTAATTCTGACTGTTTCATTAGTTGAGAAATTACTCTCAACAAAAAAATTTCTACTATCTAAATAATGTAAATTTGTATCTTCATAGTAAGAAACTTGAGGATAAAATTTTTCTTTACTCTTTAAAATAAAGAAAGTCTCACCATCTTCATCATTTCTTTCAACTAAAGAAATTTTTTTTACTTGATCAGCATTTGTAGAACTTATACTACATATAGTTAACAATAATAAAATAAAATTATTTTTTATTAACAAATTTTTCATATTTCTTACTCTAACTCAGTTTATCTAGATGATATTTAATCTACGTCAACTAATACTAATTAATAATCTCACCCCCTAAGTTAAAAAATATATTCAATATCATAAGAGAATCTAAATTAAAGAAAATTAGATTCTAAATATATATAGGATGCGAAATAGCATTACTATTTTATAATTTCTATAAAAATATTTTTCATAATTTATTACTAACTCTTGTATTCATTAATTTTCTCTACAAATATTGGTATCTTTACACTGTATCCAACCTTCTATTATTTTTCCTTTAGAACTTTTATATAATATATTTAACCATCTAGAACTTATATCCTTAATTTGAAACTCATCACCTTTAATTAAGTAGCCAATATATTCTGAATCTACTCGATTTAACTCATATATGCTTGTCTTTTTTAAGGTTATCCCTTGAGTTTGACTACTCTTCCAAACTTTAAATAAATTACTATCTAAATCATACTGTAAATTTTTACTTGACTTATAAGGATAATATTGAACAATTTTATCATCTTTTAATCTTAAAATATTTCCACCAGCACCAAAAAAATCACTAGTTTTTTCATCATAAATACATGAATTTCTCTTACAGTGAAAAACATATATAGAATTATATTTTCCATCTTCATAAATGTATTTAGGATTTTCTTCATATATATCATTGTAAACATATGATGAGATATAAATATCGTTGTTTTTTTGAAAAACATAATTTATCTTAGGACTATCACCAAAATAACCAATTGTACCTATTTTTGTACTGGCTTTCTGATCGTTATATATATATCTAAATCATACATATTATCATCGTTATAATTCGAGTAGTTTTTTTTGAAATCTATATAATTTTCTGAATAACAAATAGAACTACATGTTACTGTTAATAAAAAAGATAATATTAGTTTTTTGAACATTTACATACTCCGTATTTTTTTACAAATAGAACAGCGATTTCTTGTTTAGCTTTCTTTCTTTAGCTTTTGATTACCACCATTTACCTTTTTTGTAACTTCATGCCCATCACTACAACCACCGGCTAATTTATTGGTCGAAACACATTTAAAATTACGGTCAAACATCACTCTATAGACTGGCATTTTTTTTATAGTTTGTTCATTGATGGGGCCATCACAACCTTTTTGAATGCGGTCTGTATAAGTAAACAGGTTAGTTTTTTCGTTATAACTTACCTGCACCCCTACAGTACAATCGAGTGGTTTAATCGCATCCCCTTTAGAGTCGACGTTACTACTGTCCGATATTGAATTAAAACTTATCACTTTATTATTTTTTAAGTTATACACATAAGTCGTAACATCATTGTTTCTTTGAAGTACTGGTCCATAATTGATGTAATAATTTGTACGCACGGTAAGGGCAATATAACTATCTTCCTATAACCAAAGAGTATCTATACGTACCCATAATTGATCATTATATGGTGCTGTTGTTTTAAATAATTGGTAAATTTTATTTTTATTTAGGATCTCGACACCATACTTTTGTAACTGATAATTCTCTTTACCTGTAGATTCATTGCTAATTCCATAGTTTACAATTTTAACTTTTAAATCATCACTATAATAAGAGTAATAATTAAATTTATCATTACTTAAATAGTCAACAGGATTCTTTAATTGCACACCTTCAACAAATGGATCATCCCATTCAGGGTCGTCTGCATAACTTAAATTGGCGAACAAGCCACCACATAACAGTGCCAATACTTTTAAATATTTCATTCTTTCCCCATAAAAAAACCAACACGACTCTTCATATTGGCTTTAAAGTGACTACTTTATTTTTTCTTCATACGGATAAATTCAGCAGGGTAAGTCGTAATTTTTTCATTAATATCATCACCATCACTACAGCCACCAGCTAATTTATTGGTCGAAATACATTCTAAATTACGGTCAAACGTCACTCTATAGACTGGCATATTTTTAATAGTTTGTTCATTTGTTGGTCCTTTACAGCCCTTTTTAATACGGTCTGTATAAGTAAACTGTTTGGTTTTTTCGTTATAACTTAATTTCACCCCTGCTGTACAATCCATCGCTTTAGTCGGAATACCTTTGGCATCGACCGAGCTAATTTCTGATACCGATTTTAATTCTATAACTTTATTATTTTTTAAGTTATACACATACGTGGTAACGTCATTTGTTTTAAATGGTGATGATCCATAATTGATATATTTATTTGTACGCACCGTGAGTGCCAGATAACCAGTTTCTTCATCTAACCAAATATTATCTATACGCACCCATAATTGATCATTATATGGTCCTGCTGTTTTAAATAACTGATAGATTTTATTTTTATTCAGAATTTCTACGCCATACTCTTGCAACTGATAATTTTCTTTCCCCGTAGATTCGTTGCTAATTCCATAATCGACAATTTTAACTTTCAACTTTTCACTGTAACGCGAATAAAAATTAAATCGATGATTACTTAAAAAATCAACAGGATTTTTTAACTGTATATCATCTATCATAAAATTATCCCATTCAGGGTCCTCTGCATAACTTAAATTGGCAAACAAGCCACCACATAACAGTGCCAGTACTTTTAAATATTTCATAAAAAACTCCTTACAATAATTTGCTTGAGATAAATGGCAATGGATCTAAACGCCCACCTAACCCTTTAGCTACATCTTTCTTATATCGCACTTCAAAATGTAAATGTGCCCCTGTTGCAATGTGTTTCATATTAGACGCATTGCCTGTACAGCCTGTTTCACCGAGTTTTTGACCTGCTTGCACAGTTTTAGTTATAGCTACATCTATTTTGGATAAATGCGCATAAAAAAAGTAAATTTGTTCCTGATTTCCCACCAGTCTCTTCGCATACACTTGATGTTTAGGTGGTAAATCAGCCACATTTACCATAAGTAAAATTTGCCAACCATAGCCCTTAGTGGATGAGTCTTTTACTGCCATTACAATTGTACCGCCACAAACCGCGAAAATATCTGTGCCAGGTTCTGCTTCTAAATCGATACCTTGATGCGGTTTTAGCTTACCGTCCTTATCTTTTCGCACCATACCAAAGGTGGCACCTTTGACACTGCTTAAAAGTTTGGTTCTTAATTTACATACTCTAACAGGGTCAAACCAACCATTCTCCCCACCCACTGCGCCACTCGGCTGTGTAGATTGTGGTTGTGGCTGTATGGTTTGCTTTAGTGGCTCGGCAGGTTTACCATGTGGCTTTTCATGTGCTGTGCTTTTGGCTTGTTGCAAAGGCGCAGCCTCACCTATACGTTGGTACTGTGGGTTTAACTGTACCAATACCTCTTCAAAATCTAGACTAATATATGTGGTTTGATTATTTTCATCTTCTGTATAAAACTTTTCGATTCGAATATGATCATTCACATACCCCATCAACCACGCTTTATAGGCTTTAATTGGATCGTTATGGTAACGTTTTAACCACTTATCTTTTGTTTTACCAACTTGTGTTCTGAGTAACACTCGTGCTCTTTCTTCCGTCAGATTATCTTTAATAATGGTTTTTGCACCAGCTAACCCTTCATGGTGTAACAGGTAAGCTAGTTTTGCCAAGGCTTCAGCATCTTGTAGCTGACTCGCGTTTGGTATATATTTTTCTAGCCCCTTTAAATTAGCCCGCGCGTATGCGCCCGCCGCATCAATCGACATCTCTGGGTTAAACCTTAAATCTAAAACCTCTTGTTTTATATGGCGGTTCTTTTCAAAGTACACTGATAAATCTTTCGGTTTTACATTGGGGTACTTCGCTGCAACATATTGCCCAACCAATGAGTTAGGATCGGCTGCCATGCCTAACCAACTGCCATCTAAAAACTGCGTTAAGCCTGCTGCTGTACCCGGAGGCGGTGCTTTTGATTTTGGATTCCACTCTCCTCTATCATTTAATTTAGCAGCTTCCGCATTAATTAATGCTGCTAAAGAGTGTGGGGTTAAGTTGTGTCGTTTTGCTGCTGCAAAAATATAGCCTCGGTATTTTTCATTTTCAGGAATAATAATAAAGTTATCTTCTGAAAAATGAACTGCAACTACATGTGTACTGTTGCCGTGGTCTGTTCTTTTTTGTTCATTTACAGGTGGTGGTGTTTTTACTTTGGGCGCTCCTAACGCTGTTGGAGCTTGAGGTGTGAGTGTCTTATTTTGAGCTTGTTTCGTACGAGTTTCTTTATCAGCCTTGCGAAGATTTCGTTTAATTGAATCTGTAGAAGTATGCTGTACACCTTCTTTCGGGTGATAACTTCCCTCGACTAACACTTTCCTAGACGTAATCTTAAGTACTTTATTGCCAATGCTGACTTTTTTATGATCTGCAACAAGATCAAATTCTTCTTTTAAATTTTTAAAGTAAACTTTTAAACCTTTTGCATGATCTTCAATAAATAATTCATTACTTACACCATCATGCACAAATATAGTTTCTTTTTTACCATCATATTCAACCCTTAATGTCGCCTTTTTAATTGGTTTAAATGCCAAATCAAAAAGCTTAATTGTCAATTTTGTTTCATATGTTTTTACATCTTTAGGATGCTCTTTTAAATAAATCTTTTGCCCTAATCTTAAGTGATGAACAGCATCTCCTCGTAAATGGTTAATAGATGCTAAATCACTAACATGAATATTATAATGTTTTGCAATACCCCAAAGTGTATCGCCTTTTTTTACACTATAGAACTCAGACATTTTTATTTCCCTCTATGGTCATTTCATCTACTTCAGTTTGAGGACCTTCATGCTCACCTAGATCAAAACTCTCCTCTTCTTCTATTTCATGCTGTTCTTCATCTTCAAATTCACCTGCCCAATAGTCAAAACCGACTAAAGCTTTGTATGTGTGCTTTTCATCTAAAACAGAAAGATTTGTTGTACCTAAAGCATCTGTTTTACCCTGCCAAATTGGTTCTTTTGTTTGAGTATTTACAATTTCTACTTTGGCATCTTTTTGTGCTCGCCCAAAGAAATCCAAAAATAAGAAATTAATCGCATGTGGACCTTGTTTTGGTAACTCAGGAATCTGAGCATCCACTTTCTCGCCTTTCTTAAACTGATGTTGTGCAGCATAGTAAGAAATACCTTGAGCTGTTTTAAGCACAATCCCATCGGGAGAAATTGAAATTTCTGAGCCACCCGATTTCAATGAAATGCCTTTTGCACTAATGAGTTCCAAAACATCTTCCGTTGAAATGATCTTCATCATTTTTCTTGCAATAAGCTCAATCATGTCATCTTGTGCATGAAGATCTATTTTGCCTTTCGCGGCTTTTGCACTAATACCGTTTGTACTTGCGAATAAACTAATCTTATTTTGTGCCTGAGCAATCAGGTTATTTTGCGTACTCATGCTAATGCTGTCGCCTGCTGTCTGGCTAATCTTAGCATTTGCAGATAAGTGAATATCCTGTGCCGTACTTAGCCCAATACCATCAGGAGAACTCAGAACCAAGAGTGCTTTATTAAATTTTGCAACGTCTTTTTCAAGCTGATCTGCAAATGCTTTTAATTGATCAATCGTCTCAATTTCATCTGTTTCCTGTTTTTTTGCGACAGTACTCAGCGCTTCGCTATTGTCTTTACTTTGCTGAAGTTGTTGTTTTACAACTTGAGCATCAAGATGATCTCCTTGTGCTTCTAATTGCTTATACGTAGATATTAAAAGACCTTCTCCTGCTCGAACTGCTCCCCATTGGTCTGTTCTTAACTCAAATCCATCTCCTCGACTTTCACTGGTCACTTGTGATTTAGGATGGCTGAGTTGCCCTAGATTAAGTTGACTTGATGCATGACTACTTTGTAACTGGGCACTAATCTGTCCGTGAGTATCATCAAAACGTAGTTGGTTATAACCCGACCCTTTGATCTCTTGTGAACGTATACCACTTAAACTTTTAGTTTCGGGAAGCGGACCAGTTTGATCAAACTGTGTCGGGTGACGCTCTGCTTCATGCAAACGACCTGTCACAAAGGGGCGGTCGATGTTGCCATCAAAGAAGTCTATGGCAACCATCTCACCAACACGTGGAAGGAATCTAGCGCCATAACCCTCTCCCGCCCAAGGGGTAAGTACATCTACCCATGCAGAGTCAGTATCGCTTTGATTACTCCCTGCACCACCATCATGGTTATTGTCTTCTGCACGACTAAATAAGAAACGAACTTTAATTCGACCCCATGAATCAACATGAATCTCTTCACCTTCAACACCCACCACTTGCGCACGTTGAACATGTACTGTCGGTTTATGTTGTTCAGGATGATACTCAGGCACTACATTAATTTCACGTCTGATGAGTGTTAAGGTATTGCCTTGGCGTTGTTCATCTTCTTTAATATTTTTTGTATGCCAACGACTTGAAGTGAGTAGTTCTTCCGCTTGTTTTTGAATATCTTTGGGTAAGTTATTTTGGTTATAGAAGTGTTTGCTTAAAATAAGAAAATCTTGGTCTGAACCTGTATGTAGATCTATTTCAGGATGACCATTCAGTTTAAACCAATAACCCACTTGCGCATCACGTACAGTACTGTGTGCTGTAAAGTATTTTGACTTTAAACGGTTTTGGTCGGATAAATGGCTGTTCAATGCCTCAACTTGTTGATGGCTTGATGGGGTGACACCATCTTCTTTATTTAAGTCACCTACCCATGCTGGGCTTACATGCCAAGCATCTTCTAAGCTTAATGTGGCATTGTCATATTGACCACTTTGCTCACCTAAAGATAAAACTGAACCTGCACCATCTTCTTGTTCTAAATATTGCGGTTGCCACCTTTGTACATGCACCGTACTTGGTTGAAGCTGACGAGAAGCAGTCAGGCTGGTAATGGTATCGAATGCTTCCATGGCATCACTACGATGAAAGCGAATCAGTTGACGATCTAGTGCTTTAAACTGCGCATTGGCATCAATTAAACGTAGTTTCTGTGCTTGGATTTGATCTTTATTATGCAATACAAATGCTTGGCTTTCATCAATTAACCAATTGATCCCTTCACTTCGCCATAAACGGGTTAGAAACTCATATTCTGTTTCTACAGCACTTTGCATGATGAACGGTCGTACATCATAAGTTTTACTCAGACCACTCATGTCGAGTATTAAACTCGATGCAAACAATGGACTTTTCTCTTGCCATTCTTTAAATAAGATCTGTGTAATATCTAACACAGATTTATTCATAAATACCCGACTATTACGACGCTTCTGCCAAAGGGAGGTTGCATCTTGAATTTTAAGTTTGTAGACACTCAATGAGCCATCATGTTGTCCTTGTGAGGCTCCTACAATAATTCCTGTTGTTCTAAATAACTGACCTAGATCTGTAATTTGATCGACTGCCACACGGCACCCTATAAATTCCTTGAGTGGAATCGCAGGATTAATCGACAAACAAATGAGTTCACAACTCAGGCCTTTATTTATTTCATGGTGGCCATCGATGCGTTGTATAAAAAGTTGTGGATTTAACACTGGATTAGAGAATTGAGCGTGAATGGCTCTATTTTGATACCCAAACCCTAAACTTTCTAAAAGAGAGAAAATATCGCTGATCATTAGAAAAGGTTATTTAAATAAAATATAAATTATACATTAATTACAAATTAAAACACATTATTAAAAAAAAATGACTATCAAATCACATTAAAATTAAGAGCTTTTATTTACTAGAAAGAGTTGCAGTTAAACCAAATACTGATTAAGGGTTAAGATAGTCTTGCTGCATAAAGATTTATAGTCACAAAAAGTATAAAAGACTGGCTATAATAAAAGACAGTTATCATTTTATTTAAAGATTATGCGTGCCCTCATTCAAAGAGTACTAGAAGCTCAAGTAGTTGTAGATGAAGAAACAACTGGTAAAATTCAACACGGATTACTTATTTTTTTAGGTATTTCAAAAGAAGATAATTTAGAAACTGGTAAAAAACTAATTGATAAAATTCTAAAATACCGTGTTTTTGATGACGAACAAGGAAAAATGGGATGGAATATTTCCCAAGCTAAGGGGAGTATTTTATTGGTTTCTCAATTTACCCTTATGGCAAGAACACAAAAAGGCTTACGTCCAGATTTTGGCGATGCAATGCCACCGCAAGATGCAAAAGTTCTATATGAACAAGTTGTCCAATATGCTCAAACACAAAATATCAGAGTTGAAACAGGCATTTTTGCCGCAGATATGAAAGTCCACCTTATTAATGATGGCCCTGTCACATTTAACCTTGAAGTTACAAATTAAAAAAAGCCCTTTCAAAGGGCTTTTTTATTATCTACCTATTTTCTTACGAATAAATGCACGTGCATGCTGTACTTTTTGTTGTACAGATGTAGGGAGTTTCGGCGGTAATAAACGTAATAACTTTGCGAAAACAACCAATACTCTTTGGTCTCCCTCTAGCTCAATCGTTCCCTTTTGAATTCCAGATAAGATTGCTGAAGCATCATTCTTTAAAAAAGTTTTAACACCTTGATCACTATTTCTAAATTGGAGTACCAAATCGGCTGGCTCTGCTCTCCCTGACACGCTTGAAACAGCCCCCTTATCAATAATAATTTGGCGTGCCATCCCTTTTTGTGTACTTATTTCAACACGTATTTGGCGATCATGTGTTAACTCAATAAATTTTGGACTTGTTTTTGCAAGTTGCTTCATACGCAATGCAATACCTGCCACCAACAAATCTAATGGATCTGTACTGACATCAACAACAGGTAACTTTACAACAGGAATTGCTGAAAAATTCATACGCATTTCGCCTATTCTCATATTCCCAAATATTAGAGCATCGTATCATACCCAAGGAAAGATAAGATTTGAACTAAAATACATATCTTGAAATATATAGATAAAAAAAAGGTGTATTTTTCAATACACCGAGTCGAGTGAGTTACTACTGCTTATTATTATTGTTTGTCGTCATACACAGGGGTATGTTCAATGAGTTGTCGATTCGCAAGAATTTTTTGTTCAGTATAATTTAGGCGAAGTAATACAAACAGCATACCTGCCACTCCTATAAGTATTGAAATCATATAACTATAAGCTGCTGGGCATTGTAGAAAGTATTCTACACTCAACCGCATAACTTCAATGCTCCCCCAAAACACCATACCTGCCAGCATAAACCCAAGCCAATGACGATACGGTGAAAAATATACAGAGACAAGCGCAATCATAATGAGAAACATCCCCACCATACTGGCAAAACTTGCTGTTAGCATAAGACCTCCGTCAATCACTGTATGTGATGAACCATAAATAAAGTATTTATTTTATTGCAACTCGAAGGAGTTAAGCACCTGATTCAACACTCCTTACGAAGACATTATGCAGTAAACAGAAGGAAAAAAAAGGGCTGTATTTACTTAGTACGACATAAAATGTCGCTATATTGTTTTGTCATTACAATTTTTTAATTTGTACTTTAGCGTATATCCAAGTAAGGCTATGGCTTAGCGTGTCATTACAAAAAAATACTAACTATAAAATACTGTAAATATATTTTTTATAAGAAATAATATTTATGAAAATCGGCTTCGCCTATAAAAAGAAAAACACCATAATTTTTATATACTTCAATAAATTTATGGTGCTTCATTACTATATATGATTAGTTTCAACTTAATTGTCTGAGTAATCAAGCAAATATAACACGCCATCTAAACCAACATAAGAAATGGCCTGTTTCGCACTTTTACGTACTAAAGGCTTCGCTCTAAACGCTACCCCTACCCCTGCAAGTGAAAGCATGGGTAAGTCATTTGCACCATCACCAACAGCAACCGTTTGTTCTACACCAATACCCAACTTTGTAGATAGTTCCTTTAAGAGTTCAGCTTTACGCGCACCATCTACAATGGTGCCTTTTACTTCACCAGTTACATATCCATTTTGGATATCTAACGTATTAGCATGCACTTCATCTAAGCCCAATTTCTTTTGCAGATATTCTGCAAAGTATTGAAAACCACCTGAGAAAATTGCAGTATGAATGCCTTGTTCTTTTAAAGTAGAAATTAAACGTGCTGCGCCTTCATTAATTGTTAAACGAGATGCTATTTTCTCTAGAACATCTATATCTAGTCCTTTTAACAAAGCAACGCGAGCACGAAAGCTTTCTTGGAAATCCAACTCACCTTGCATGGCACGTTCTGTAATTTCTGCAACTTGCGCACCGATGCCAGCCTCTTTTGCCAATTCATCAATTACTTCTTGTCCAATGAGTGTCGAATCCATGTCGAAACACACCAAACGGCATTCTTTTGTATTAAAGCCCAATGATTGCACCACAAGGTCAACGCACTCCTCTTCAGAAAAAGACAAACATAAATCACGCAACACATCAAATGGCTGTGTTGCCACGACAATAAATTGCGTGGCATCGTGTCCTTTCCCTTCAGATAATATCTTGCGCTGACTTTTCGTATGAACCAAATGATGGCGCTGAAAAAAACTTTCTAGTGCTTGAAAATGATGACTGGTAAGTTTCTTCCCTAAAAGGGTAAACTTATATGATAGGCCTTGGGTAATCTGCGTCATATGGCTAATCTTCTATGTTACTCATTGGTTTCAATTTACCTACTTTAGCATTCTATTATGTTAAAATAGTGCCTATTTTTTTATACTTATAACAATAAGTTTGATGTTAAGTTCGAAGTACTTTATACATAAATTAACTGAATTTGACAGAATAAGATGTCATATTTTAAATAATGATGAGTAATTTCAATTTATTAGCAATAATATTTATATACTGGCTGAGTATTTTGCTTAAATGAACTGATTAAACTCATAGATATAAATAAACTTCGGCTCAATTGCCAAACTATTGTAGATAGACATTAGAAATAAATACACTCAATTGCTTTGGAATGTTACCTTGAATGCACCTAGACAAGGGCTGTTTGCCAGCCTACTTATCATCAGTTTTGCACTACAAACTTTTTTATTAGTTTTAGCAACGACATACCAACTTAAAGAAAATCGTGCAAACCAAGGGCAACTCATGACAAGTCAACTGGTTGCAGATAGCTTGCAAGAAATAAGTCCACCCAATACTGTTTCATTGGCGCTTATTGCAAACCGCTATTCGAGCAATCCGAGTGTTGCTTCAATTCGTATTTTAAGTGCGAATAACGATGTATTGGCAACCAGTGGGCTACAACAAACCCGTACAGGTGAAGTCTTTTCACGTGATGCCCTGCAAAATGAAAGAAAAATTGGTCGTATTGAAATTACGCTCATAAAACCAAGTATTGGTGAAATTTTACGTACTGAGTGGATTGCAATTGTTCTCTCTTTCTTTTTACATGTTATTTTATGGCTTGCCTATCGTGTTATTGCAAGACCAAGTCGCACAGAGTATTTAGCTCGTATTCATAATGAAATGGGTTTAAAAAATGAGATTCAAGCACTGAAAGAAGCGCTTGAACAGGAGAAAGTTGCGTCAGCTTCTACTACTGAAAAAGAAATACCAAAAGCAAAAACACTTGATACAGCAAAACTTTTAGATGATGGCAAGCAAGTGGCACTTGATAAACAGGTTATTGCTTTAAATATTCAATTCTATGACCCAAAACAACTACTCAATTCCGTAAGTCCATCTGTTGCAACTTCCCATTTTAATTTATGCCAGATTTTTTTAAATAAAAGCATTGCTTTATGTGCACAGCACTATCAAATTCCAACATCTACTATTTCTATAGAAGAGGAATTTAATGCACAAGGTGCAACTATTTGTATGAGTACAGAAAAACCTAAAGCAGCAACCTGCCTACTCATGATTTCAGCAGTATTCCAACTTTTATCCGAGGTTCTCTACAAAAGATACAGAGAAGAAAAAAGATTTGTTCTACAAACACGTTGTGGCATATCTAATGCCGTAGATGAAATGCAAATCGAAGCACCTCAAGCAGCCGCAAAACTATGTCAAATGCTCAGTGCAAAAGAAAGTGCAGTTCATTTAGACCATACCATGCTAAAAAACATTAATGAATGTTATCAACTCATTTCCCTCCCTAATCCAACCAATGTACTCACACGCCATGCATTTATGATTAATGGTATGAATACGCCATGCGCTGTTTTAGCACAAAAATTTAGAACGGATATTCTGAAAGGGAAAGCATCCACTCAAAAATAAAAATTTACGCCTGCATTTGCAGGCGTTTTTAATTTACTCAAAGTTACTCGCTTCAATATAAGTAACGATAAACTATAAGAAGCAAACATCTATGGCTTTTCAAATATCTATATTTCTTTTATTGTACCTATTAGGTTAAATGACTTTCATCGTAAGACATATTGTCTAAAGATAAACATCAGCAAATCTTATAAAATATTGCTAACATAAATCACTTCACAATATTTGTATCATGTTATGCAACTTGGTAAAGGTGGACGAATGTCACTTAATACAGTAGAAGAAATCATAGAAGATATTCGCGCTGGTAAAATGGTTATTCTCATGGACGATGAAGATCGTGAAAATGAGGGCGATCTTGTCATGGCAGCGACGCATGTACGTGCTGAAGATATTAATTTCATGATTACTCACGCACGTGGTCTCGTTTGCTTAACACTTAGTAAAGCACGTTGTGAACAGTTAAACCTACCATTAATGGTTGACCAAAATGGTGCACAACATGGAACAAACTTTACGCTTTCAATTGAAGCAACAGAAGGTGTAACCACAGGTATTTCAGCTGCTGAACGCGCACATACAATTCGTACAGCTGTTGCAGCACATGCTAAACCTTCCGACATTGTACAACCTGGGCATATTTTCCCACTTATGGCGCAATCTGGTGGTGTTCTACATCGGGCTGGACATACGGAAGCTGGTTCAGATTTATCACGTTTAGCAGGTTTAGAACCTGCATCTGTCATCTGTGAAATTATTAATGATGACGGTACAATGGCACGTCGTCCAGATTTAGAAAAATTTGCCGAGAAACATCAGTTAAAAATTGGTACAATTGCCGACCTGATTCATTATCGCATGACAAATGAACAAACAGTTGAGCGATTAGGGCAAGAGACCATCGAAACAGAATATGGCTCATTTGAACTCTATCGTTACCGTGAACATGGTAATACTGAAACACATCTTGCACTTGTTAAAGGTGAACCGAAAGAAGGGGTAACTACTGTTCGTGTTCATGGCTTTAACCCACTGCGTGATCTCGTGAAACTCAAATCGCAATCTGGTGAAACTGCATGGAATTTAGATCATGCTCTTCAATACATTGCACAAAGTGAGCGTGGTGTTTTAGTATGGATTGGTCAAAACCATTTGTTAGACCTTGGGCATGCTTTAGAAACATCTTTACTACCACGTAAAGCAAGTAAGTCAAATGCTGAGTTATCTAAGCAATACCAAAATATTGGTGTGGGTGCTCAAATCTTACGCGATTTAGGTGTTGAGCAAATGAAATTATTAAGCTCACCCTTACGTTTTAATGCACTATCAGGTTTTAACTTAGAAGTAGTAGAATATATTTCTGCTGATCAATTTACTGAAAAATAATAGAGGTTTCTTATGGCTATTCGCCGTATTGAAGGTTTAATGCATCTCGCTGGCGAAGGTCGTTATGCGATTTTAGTTGGACGTTTCAACAGTTTTGTTGTTGAACATCTTCTTGAGGGTGCCATTGACACATTAAAACGTCATGGTGTTGCTGAAGAAAATATTACTGTTATTCATGCACCAGGTGCATGGGAACTTCCTGTAGTTGCTAAGAAACTAGCAAATACATCAACTTACGATGCCATTATTGCGCTTGGTGCTGTAATCCGCGGTAGTACACCTCACTTTGACTTTGTTGCAGGTGAATGTGCAAAAGGATTAGGCGTTGTTGGTCTTGAAACTGGTCTACCAGTCATTAATGGTGTCTTAACCACAGATAGCATTGAACAAGCCATTGAACGTTCAGGCACTAAAGCGGGCAACAAAGGTAGCGAAGCTGCTCTTACTGCCATTGAAATGGTTAACTTGTTAAAGGCAATTTAATCGATGTCACAAACACAACAAGCAATTTATGCTGCTAAACGTAAAGCACGTCGCTTTGCAGTACAAGGGATTTATGAATGGCAAATGAGCCAAAATCCTGTACATGAAATTGAAGCACGTACACGTGCAGATAATGCCATGCATAAAGTTGACTTAAACTACTATCACGAGCTTCTTACACGTGTCATTGCAGAACGTGAAATTCTTGATGAACTGCTTAAAAGCGTACTTGATCGTGAATTGACTGCACTTGATGGTGTAGAACTTGCAACTTTACGTTTAGGTGCTTACGAGCTACGTGATCATGCAGAAATTCCATATCGCGTTGTACTTGATGAAGCCATTGAGCTCGCAAAACACTTCGGTGGTGCAGACAGTCATAAATACATTAATGGTGTATTAGATCGCTTAGCACACACATTGCGCCAAGCTGAAAAGCAAGCATAAAGATCTGAGTTATGGCCGAATTTTCAATTATTGACCGTTATTTTAAGCAAAAGCATGCTTACCAAAGCAATATTAACTTAGGTATCGGCGATGATTCGGCCTTAATTACACCACCAGCTCACCAACAACTGGTCATTTGCACGGATACACTAGTTGCAGGTCGCCACTTTCCCCTTTCAACCACTCCACATGCCATTGGTTGGAAAAGCGTTGCTGTCAATTTATCTGATCTTGCAGCAATGGGAGCAACACCACATAGTATATTACTGGCAATTACATTGCCTGAAATAGATGAACCATGGCTTGATAAATTTTGCCAAGGGCTTTTTGCATGCTGTTCTCCTCATCAGGTCGAACTGATTGGTGGTGATACAACGCAAGGTCGTCATCTCACAATTAGCGTGACGGCATTAGGTTGGGTACCGCAAGGGAAAGCCATTACTCGTAGTGGTGCTCAAGTCGGTGACTATATTGTGGTGAGTGGTCAAATTGGTGATGCTGCTTATGGGCTACAGCATTTAGAACATCCTTTACAACATCGACTCGACTATCCCACTCCACGCTGTGAACTCGGAAAACATTTACTTGGACTGGCTTCAAGCATGATTGATCTCTCTGATGGGCTTATCCAAGATCTACAACATATTCTTAATGCATCACATGTAGGTGCAACTATTCAACTTGAACATCTACCAATAGATAAAACATTATTATCTCTTTCACTTCAAGAGCAATGGCAATATGCACTTGCTGGAGGCGATGACTATGAGCTATGTTTTACAATTTCCCCTGAAAACTATCAAAAAATTTGTCTAGAAGAAGAAGCCCCTTCCCTCACTATTATTGGGCATATTGAATCTAATACAGGTCTTAAACTGACCTATAAAGATAAATTACAATCATTAAATTTTCATGGGTATCAACACTTTGCCTAAACCAGAAATTCATTTTAAGCAATTCTCCTTATACCAACGCTTTATTATTTTTCTTGCAGTCGGTCTTGGGTCAGGTCTTGCACCTAAAGCTCCCGGTACATGTGGCTCTGCTTTTGCATTGTTATTTATTCCATTATTTTTAATATCTGGGTTTTATGGCACGTTAGTTATTACAGTAATCATGTCAATTATTGGCATTTATATTTGTGGTAAAGCTGCAACACTCATTAAAGTACACGATGATAGTCGAATTGTTTGGGACGAATTTGCAGGACAATCAATTACTTTTCTACCTTTAATTTATTTTAATGAAATGAATATACAATGGGCACTTATTGGCTTTGCCTTATTTCGCTTATTTGATATATGGAAACCATGGCCAATCCACATTATTGATACAAAAGTGGATGGTGGCTTTGGCATTATGCTAGATGACATTATTGCGGGTCTATGGGCTGCAATATGTATACTTATTTATTTACTTTTCTCGGTTTAACTCCAATAGGATGATTATGTCTACTACCGTGATTATTCTCGCTGCAGGTAAAGGAACGCGTATGCGCTCTCAACTACCGAAAGTACTCCAACCCTTAGCAGGCAAACCTTTACTTGGTCATGTCATTCAAACAGCAAAACAACTACAAGCCCAACGCATTATTACTATTTTTGGGCATGGTGGCTCGAAGGTTCAAGAAACATTTAGACAAGAAAATATTGAATGGGTTGAGCAAGCAGAACAACTCGGTACAGGTCATGCTGTACAAATGACTTTACCTGTTTTACCCCATGATGGTTTTTCACTTATTTTATATGGTGATGTTCCTTTAGTCACTTCAGAAACCCTTGAAAAACTTCTAGAAGCCAGTCAAAAAACTGGTATTGGTATGATCACTCTAAATGTGGCCGACCCTACAGGATATGGTCGAATTGTACGTAAAAATCAGAAAGTACAAGCCATTGTCGAACATAAAGATGCCTCTGAAGAACAACGTCAAATTACAGAAATTAATACTGGGATTTATTGCGTTGAAAATTGCAAATTACACGAATGGTTACCCAAGCTTTCTAATGCCAATTCACAAGGTGAATATTATCTAACAGACATTGTTGCAATGGCAGTTAGCGATGGTCTAGAAATTGCTTCAATTCAGCCAGCACTCGACTTTGAAGTAGAAGGTGTTAATGACCGTGTTCAACTTGCAAGCTTAGAACGTGCATTTCAAGAACAGCAAGCTCTTAACTTAATGCGTAATGGAGTTGCTTTTGCAGACCCAGCACGCTTCGATTTACGTGGTTCTCTCACAACAGGACAAGATGTATATATTGATATCAATGTCATTATAGAAGGTCATTGTGAAATTGGTAGTAATGTAGAAATTGGTGCTGGATGTATTTTAAAAGATGCTCGTATTGCCTCAAATACGAAGATTCAACCTTATAGCATCATTGATCATGCCATCATTGGTGAAAAAGTTATGATAGGCCCTTTTGCGCGCCTAAGACCAGGTACAGAACTTGCTGATGAAGTTCATATTGGAAACTTTGTAGAAGTTAAAAACTCACGTCTTGAAAAAGGCGTTAAAGCAAACCATTTTACTTACTTAGGAGATAGCGAAGTCGGCGCAACAACCAATATTGGTGCAGGAACAATTACATGTAATTATGATGGTGTAAATAAGCATAAAACAATTATTGGTGAGTCTGCTTTTATTGGGTCAAATAGCTCTCTTGTTGCACCATTATCTATTGGTAAAGGTGCAACCATTGGTGCAGGCTCTGTTATTACAAGAGATGTTCCTGAAAATACATTGGCTTTTGAACGTTCACAACAAATCGAAAAAGCAAATTATCAACGTCCCCAAAAGACTAAATAATAGCGAGAAATAGAGGTTAAAATATGTGTGGTATTGTTGGTGGTATTGCCGAACGAAATATTAGTGAAATCTTAATTGAAGGACTCAAACGCTTAGAGTACCGTGGGTATGACTCTGCGGGACTTGCCTTAATTAATAATAAAAATATCTTGCGTGAACGACGTGTTGGCAAAGTTATTAACTTGGAAGAAGCTGCCAAAGAACAACATCTCAATGGGCATATTGGTATTGCTCATACACGTTGGGCGACTCATGGGAAACCAACAGAATCGAATGCACACCCGCATATTTCAGGTAAAGTTGCTGTCGTTCATAACGGTATTATTGAAAACTATGTAGAAATTAAATCTGAGCTTGAACAGTTAGGTTATATATTCGCTTCTCAGACAGATAGTGAAGTTGTTGCTCACCTTGTCGCCGAGGCAATGAAAACACACACGACTCTTTTTAATGCCGTTCAAAGTATTGTTCCTCGTTTAAAAGGTGCTTTTGCTTTAGGAATTGTGCATGCAGATTATCCAGAAGATTTAATAGCTGTACGTGAAGGCTCTCCTCTTGTCATTGGTGTAGGTATTGGTGAACATTTCATTAGCTCAGATCAACTTGCTTTACTGCCAATTACAAACCGCTTTATCTACCTTGAGGAAGGTGATATTGCTCATTTAACACGTACAAGTGTTAAAATATTTAAAAACCATGGCAAAGAGCGTGTTGAACGTCCAACCAAAGAGTTAGATGCAACAGTTAGTCATGCATCTAAAGGTGAATACAAGCATTTCATGCTTAAAGAAATTTATGAGCAGCCAGAAGCAATACAGCAAACAATTGCACAAGCACTAAATGACAATGCATTACGTGAAGATTTCTTAAGTGATGCAGTTACTAGCTTTCAAAATATAGAGCAAATCCAAATTATTGCCTGTGGTACAAGTTACCATGCAGGCATGATTGCAAAATATTGGGCAGAACAACTAATTGATTTACCTTGCCAAGTTGAAATTGCAAGTGAATTCCGTTACCGCTCACCTGTAATTATTGATCGTACATTGTATGTATGTATTTCTCAATCTGGTGAAACAGCAGATACTTTAGCTGCATTAAGAGATACACAGAAGCGTGCTAAAGATAAAGGGTTAAATATTTCAACTATGGCTATCTGTAATGTACCAACCTCATCTATGGTACGTGAAACAGATCATCATTTATTAACATTAGCTGGCCCTGAAATTGGTGTTGCTTCAACCAAAGCTTTCACAACACAGCTTTCAGCACTCATGTTATTACTACTTAAAATCGGTCAAGTGAAAAAGCGTTTAGCTGAATCACAACTTACCGAAATTGTAGCTAGTTTATGGCATTGTCCAAAATTAATTTTGGATACCCTACAGCATAATGCAAAAATTTTGCATCTTTCTGAGCTATTTGTTGAAAAGCAACACTGCTTATTTTTGGGTCGTGGTACAAACTACCCAATTGCACTTGAAGGTGCATTAAAACTAAAAGAAATCTCTTATATTCACGCCGAAGGTTATGCTGCAGGCGAGCTAAAACATGGTCCTTTGGCACTTGTAGACAATGAAATGCCTGTCGTTATTTTAGCACCTAAAGATGAGATGTTAGATAAGCTAAAATCGAATATGGAAGAAGTACAAGCACGTGGTGGCGAACTCTTCGTATTCGCAGATGAACACAGTGGAATTAAAAGCAAAGAGCGTCAGCATGTTGTTGATATTCCAGCTGTGAACCCTTGGTTAGCACCAATTATTTACAGTATTCCTGTTCAGCTTCTTTCTTACCATGTTGCAGTTTTGCGTGGTACAGATGTAGACCAACCACGTAACTTGGCGAAATCTGTCACAGTAGAATAAGTTTGATATTTACGAGGGTAAAATTTACCCTCGTAAATAATAATAAACATAAATATTTTAATTCAGCGTTAAAAGATCGGCATACCTCTCCATATCAATATTACCACCTGTAACAATTACGCCTATTTTCTTTCCTTTACATAATGATCGATATTTCAAAAGTGATGCCAAACCTAAACAGCCTGTTGGCTCAACAACCATTTTCATTCTTTCAGCAAAAAATCGCATTGCTTGTTTTATTTCTAAATCATTGACTGTTTTTATATCAGTTACATATTTTTGAATAATTGGAAAAGTTAACGAACCTAAACTTGTTACTTGTGCACCATCAGTAATAGTTTTTGGTGTATCAATTTGAATAATTTTCCCAGCTTGTAATGATTGTTCACCATCATTTCCTGTTTCAGGTTCTATACCATATACCTCACAAGATGGTAATAAATATTTTGTTGTGAGTAGTGTACCTGCCAGCATTCCCCCACCACCGAGCCCTACAAATATTTGATCAAACTTTCCAACATCTTCTATAAGCTCTTTTGCTGCTGTTCCTTGCCCAGCAATAATATCGGTATGGTTATATGACGGAATAAGTGTCATTTCATACTCTAATGCTAAACGCTTACCAATCTCTTCCCGATTTTCTGTATAACGGTTATAGAAAATAACCTCTGCACCATAAGCTTGTGTGGCTTGAATTTTAGACTTTGGAGCATCTTTAGGCATTAAAACCTTTGCAGGTATACCTAAAATTTTTGCTGCATATACAATACCTTGTGCATGGTTTCCAGATGAAAATGCCAGCACTCCTTTTTTTCGTTGTAAGACATTAAAATTTAATAATGCATTGACTGCACCTCTCAATTTAAATGCGCCCGTTTTTTGAAAGTTTTCGCATTTAAAATAGATTTCTGCATCCAACCATTCATTTAAAGTCTGAGAGGTTTGAATTTCTGTTCTTTTTACGTGTTGTCTAATTTTTTCATGTGCTTGAACTATAGTCAAACAATCAAAAATATAAGACAATATGGAAATGAGTTATTCAGAACATTTTAGACGAAAAGTTATAGCGAAGCTTGAGGAAGGACATTCCATACGAGCGGTATCGACACAATTTGAGATTGATAAAAATACAATTTTGAGTTGGAAAAAAAGAATTGAGGTTAAAAGAACTCGCCCACGGAAACCTTTTAAAATTGAGGATGATGCACTACGTGCTGATGTTGAGAAATATCCAGATGATTATCAATATGAGCGTGCTGTACGCTTTTCCTGCTCAGCTGCATCTATTGGTTATGCATTAAAACGTTTAGGAATCACAGTGAAAAAAAGACCTTACGCCATCCACAAGCAAAAGAATCCCTCAGATCCGCATTCACCAAAGCTTTAGATCATCTTCAAAAAAAGCATCCCATTGTTTATCTTGATGAAAGTGGGTTTAAATCACACGATTATCGACCTCATGGTTACTCTCCTAAAGGAGCACCATGTTATGGATTATTTAATTGGCAATTAAATAATCAGACCAATGCCATTGGTGCATTGTATGAAAATAAGTTGTTTAGCGTTGGGCTATTCAATTGTAAAATTAATTCAGATGTATTCCATTTCTGGGTAGAGCATTTTCTTATTCCTGAATTACCTAGACACAGCATCATTGTGATGGATAATGCGACGTTTCACAAACGAGCAGACACACAGGAGTTACTAGAACATCATGGGCATCATATTTTATGGTTACCGCCTTATAGTCCTGATTTGAATTCCATTGAAAAGACATGGGCATGGATTAAGAAAAAGAGAAAAGAATGGCAAGAGGATTGTATTGATCGACTCTTTCAGATGTTTTTTCATGTCTGTATGAGTAATTAGATTGTTTGACTATACATCATTATATTCAATTGTTTTCATCATCATTCTTCTAAATTCATTAAATCATGTTTACAAAATATTAACTTATTGACTTTTTGTAAAGATAAATATTTAAAAATCTACTCTCAAGTAAAAGTATAAATATTATTTATTTTAGATATGAATAAATTGTAGGTCTTGAAACACCAAGATGTTTTGCAATTAAATCAATTGAACGGCGAATTTCTAAAAAACCTTCATTTTTTAGCTCATGCATCAACTGTTTTCTTTCCTGACCATTCAAACCTCGCACGGGTATCCCCTTTTTAGCCGAAAATTGATCTATATAATGAATCAACTCCTCCTGACTCAAAGGCTGTAAACTTTCTTTAGGATTTAAGTCATAAATTGCTGTAAATTGAGCCAGCATATTTTGTACTGTTGAAAATGCTGCTATATCAAGATTTAAACATAATGCAGCAACATACTCTCCTTCTTTATTTTTAATACCAATAGACGTACTTTTCAATGGCTTACCATTAGGTAATCTATTGGCATAATTGGCAATAATATTTGGATAATGCTTATCGTGAATTCTTGCTTCACCTAAGGCTGTTATATCACCACCTTCTTTACGGTCAGATAAATTATTATAAATACGGTGAATACCTTGTTGCTCACCTTTTAAATGATGAACAACAACCTCACAAAAAGGTTGTAATGTTTGACTAAGACCATCGGCAATCACATCTAATTGCTCTAAAAGATGTTGCTCTTCTACGCTGTATTTAGACATTATTTACCCAATTACAATATAGTCATTTTCAAAACTATTTGGCTCAAACTCGCCTCTCACAAGATATATATATTTTTGATCAAATAAACTTAATTCAATACAAGCATCTACATCAACCACAGCATCTGTATGTGGTTTAAACCAATGCTTTTCTATTGCCTGTTTTCCTTGTTGCTTTGCTTCTGCTGGATTCATTCCTGCAACGATAAGATACTTATGAACCTCACCAAACTCCTCAGGAATATACGCACCTAAATTAATTAAATAAGGTTTTAAACCTGAACCCTGAAGTGGTTGTTCAGAAATCGTTATTTGATAAGGCTGATCATGATAATGCACACCATTAATTTTCATCCAGCCATCAATATGTAAACCTTTTTGCACACCAAACCATTGTTGCTTTAATGCAGTATAAGCATCTGATAGATTTGAGCAAATAACAGGTCGAATATCATGAACCTCTATATTTGCTTTTTCATGTTTTCCACCAAGTAAAACAATATATAGATTTTCTTGTGACATCTTTATTTCCTATTATATGGGCTTAAATATAAGTACTAAAGCAATTGTAAACATCATTATAGCGACAAAACCATCTATAAAACGCCAAGCGATCGGTTTTTGTAACCATGGGGCAACTTTTTTTGCTCCCCACCCTAATAGACTAAACCATAAAATAGATGCAGAGATAGCACCTATCGTAAAGACCATTTTTGCATCACTTTCACGATATTGCCCACCAACAGCACCCAATAAAACTATAGTATCTAAGTATAAATGTGGATTGAGTATAGAAACAGCTAAAACCAATTGAACTGCATACATCTTAGAAAGGGTCTTCTTCTGCTGTTCGACATATAATCCATCTTCAGAAAAAATTGCTCTTTTAAATGCCAAACAACCATATAAACATAAAAATAAAGCACCACCCCAACGTGCAACATTCATAAAAACATCATTACCTTGAATAAAAGTTCCTACACCTGCAACCCCAAGTGATATTGCAGTAGCATCACATAAAATACAGATTAAAACAGTCAGTAAAACATGTTGCTGTTGTAAGCCTATACGTAATACATGTGCATTTTGTGCACCTACTGCAATAATTAAACCAGCTCCTATTACGAGGCCTTGCCCCCAAACTCCCCATAGCATTTTATATGTTCTCTATTCCATATTTATCTTTAATGCATTATTCATCTTTTTATTCATTTTTAAGTATTATTAAGAAAATATAGGTCAAACTAAAAATAATTTAGGTAAATTATGCTTGATGATAAACAGTGTGAAGCCTTTTTGGCAGTCATTGAAACAGGTAGTTTTGAACTTGCAGGTACACAGCTTAATGTCACTCCCTCAGCCATCACCTTACGAATTAAATCCCTTGAGCAATGTTTAGGAAAAATATTATTATTACGTGAGCGCCCATGTAAACCGACACAATCGGGGCATGATTTACTGTCTTATTTAAGAAAAGTTAAAATTTTAGAACAAGATTTATTACACAAATTTTCGGGGAAAGACCTTAATTCTGAATTTTTCAGACTTGCTATTGCAATCAATGCAGATACCCTAGCAACTTGGTTTTTACCTGCATTACAACAAATTACTCTGAATGAAAAAATTCTATTAAACTTACAGTTAGAAGATCAGGACTATACCCACTATTTATTAGAAACTGGGCAAGTCAATGCTTGTATATCTACCGAGTCAAAACCTAGAAATGGTTGCTACGCTACCTTTTTAGGTAAAGTTCGTTACCACTTAGTCGCATCTGATGATTTTATTCGTGTTTGGTTTCCTAATGGTATATCTAGAGAAGCACTTAGACATGCTCCTGCTGTTATTTTTAACCGTAAAGACAATATGCACAGCAATGTATTACTTGAACATTTTGGTCTTCCTAAAACAGCCTATCCTTACCACTCTATTCCTTCTTCAGAATCTTTTGTAGATGCAATTGAGTTAGGTCTTGGCTATGGTATGGTTCCCGAGCTTCAAATAAGAAATACTCAATTAACTATACTTACGCAAAAAACAACACGAGATATTTCTCTATATTGGCATTACTGGCAACAGCAATCACCTCAACTTGAAAGGCTCACGAACCATCTAATTATGAAATCACAAGAATTTTTGTTTTAGCTCCCTGTTGCTGGTGTATATGTCACAATAAACTGTCCATCTGGTAAGCTCTCAACTGTATAAACGACTGAATTATTCACAGTTTTTTGTGCAAAACTTTTAGGGCTAGCAACAGATGCTTCTATCACATCTTCCAATAAATTCCCTTTTTTCTTTTCATCTATATTAGGTGGTAAAATTTTTGCCGTTAAATCAATTAATGACATCGTTTTTATTAGGCTTTCATCATCTACCATACGGCTTGTATAAGTAAGAGAAGTTAACTCTCCATTTGCTGCAACTGTACCTTCCAAAATAATATTTTCTTTAGCAATAATATTAACTTTGAAATGATTATTTTTAATATTAAATATTTGAAAAGGACCAAGGACTTTAGTTGTTTCCCTTTCTATACGGGCATTCATTTTTTTGCGAAAATTATCTGGTGTTATACCAAAGGTTTTGAGGTCTTGATTATGATTAATATCTATATTTAATGATTTGTCACTTTTTATGTTTCGTACTGAAGTTGAACACCCTACGTTTAGAATTATCACAGAAAATAGAACCCAAAATGTGATGATTTTACTTCTCATATACCCTACTCTTTATAATTTATTCTATTTACTATATTTTTATATTAAACACATTAGGTTTGTATGTTTTACAACCTACATACAATATAACAGAGAAAATTCATAATAAAAGAGAATCTACCTATTATTTCTTATGATCCATTTAAAAATTAACACCATATTTAAAATTAAGTTATTGATTTTTATTTAAATAATATTAAATTTAAAACAATGGTTTTATAATTCATACCCGAACTAAATTGACAACATTATTTTATATATCATAGATTTTTGGTAAATAGTTAATATCGACAATAGAAGAAGCTACAGCTACATCACACTCTAAACTGCTTTAAACAATCTAATAATATGCTAAATGCATCAAACATTAGTTTTTCATCTACACAGGCAAAACCAAGTAAAAGCCCTCTCTCAACCGAAGGATTCTTACGAATATAATATTGGGATAATGGGCGAACTTTTACTCCCTGCTGAATTGCATATTGACTTAAAGCAACATCATCTACACCTTGCGGTAGTTTAAGTATAAGATGCAGTCCTGAAGCATTATCATATTCATGTAGGAACGTATGCCCTAAATATTTAAAAATAAGATCGATCAGATACTTTCTACGTTTTGCATACAATAGACGCATACGTCGAATATGTGCTTCATAATATCCCTCTTCTATAAACTCAGCTAAAGTATTTTGAAGAAGTGTATGCCCTCCACGATACAACTCAGTTGCTGCTTGACGTAAAATTCCAGCCAAATTCTGTGGTACAACAACATATCCAATACGCAAAGCAGGATAAATCGTTTTGCTAAATGTTCCCATGTAAATCACAGGGCTGTTCTTTTCTAATCCTTGTAGAGAAGGATATGGCTGCCCTGAAAAACGAAATTCACTATCATAGTCATCTTCAACAATCCAACTCTGATTTTTACGTGCAAACTCAAGCAACTGCTTACGGCGTTGTAAACTTAAATGTGGCCCTAAAGGGTATTGATGAGAAGGTGTCACAAAAATAAGTTTTGGTAAAACCTGATTAGATCTTGTTGGTAAACATAGCCCCTCATCATCTACTGGTATTGGCTCAACAGCCAAACCATTTACATTTAGATTATTCTTTACTCCCCAATATCCAGGCTCCTCAACCCATGCAGTATCACCAACGTCTGTAAGTAAGCGCGTAATTAGATCAATGCCTTGATGAATCCCTTCAGTAATAATAATTTGCTCTGCATTGCATGAAACAGACCTAGAAACTTTTAAATACTGCGCTAAAGCCAAACGTAACCTTAAACAGCCACCCTCATGACTATAAATAAGCTGTTCAACTGGAGGAGATTTACTTAACTTAGCTTGAATACGCTGAAAAATATGATGCGGAAATGCCGTGACATCGGGAGCGCCTGGTACAAAAGCTCCCCATTGATATGGCGATGCAGCCGCATTTTCAACTAAGAACTTTCCTCGCTGAGATATCCCATATTGTGCCTCTTTATTCTTATCTTCTTTTTGCAAAGTACAATCTAATAATGATGATAAAAATCTATCTGGAATATTACTAGAAACCCATGTGCCGTGACCTGTCTTTGCTTCGACATATCCTTCTGCTTGTAACTGATCATAAGCACTTAATACTGTATTTCTCGAAACATGTATTTCCTGTGCGAGATCACGTGATGCAGGTAGTCGACTATTAGACTTTACAACCCCATTCACAATAGCATGCCTTAAACAACGAAATAAGCGACTATGTAATGTACCACTTTGCTCATTTTGTAAATGTTGTAAGACATAATCTCCAAGCAGACTACGCAATTGGTACCCTCCAAATTTAATAAAATGGCTCTCGTCAATACTTACAAAACAAGACACATTAAAGCATAAGAAAAGTTAGATTAATCTTTACATTATAAAGCATTGTATATGCACGATGTAATCATCAATATCAAGGATATCTTCATGGAACAGAACACCTCATTAAATACACGCAAACAACAAGCAACGCCCCGTGGTGTAGGTGTTATGTGTAGTTGGTATGCAGAAAAATCAGAAAATGCAACAATTTGGGCTACAGATGGCCGTATATTTACAGATTTTGCAGGGGGTATTGCAGTACTCAATACAGGGCATCGTCATCCAAAAATTATTGAGGCTGTAAGCAAGCAACTTGAGCATTTCACACATACGGCATATCAAGTAACACCGTATGAAAGTTATATTTCTCTTGCTGAGCGCATTAATGTACTTGCACCCATTAATGGTGATGCTAAAACAGCATTTTTTACAACAGGGGCAGAAGCAGTTGAGAATGCAGTAAAAATTGCAAGATCATACACAGGTCGTCACGGTATTATTACTTTCGGTAATGCATTCCATGGTCGTTCATTTATGACCATGGCAATGACAGGAAAAACAGCACCTTATAAACGTGATTTTGGTGTAATGCCTGCTGGTGTATTTCACGCACGCTACCCTGTCGCATCTAACGGTATTACTGTTAATGATGCTATTGAAAGCATTCATAATATTTTTAGCGAAGATATTTCAGCACATGATGTGGCCGCAATTGTACTTGAACCTGTGCAAGGTGAAGGTGGTTTCCACATTGCACCGACTGAATTTCTAACCCGATTACGTGAAATTTGTGATGCACACGGCATCTTACTCATTGCAGATGAAGTTCAGTCAGGTTTTGCACGTACAGGACAAATCTTTGCCATGCAGTACCATGATGTGAAAGCAGATTTAATTACCATGGCGAAAAGCTTAGGTGGTGGCTTCCCTATTTCTGGTGTGGTTGGTCGCGCAGAAGTAATGGATGCACCCAATGCAGGGGGGTTAGGTGGAACTTATGCAGGAAGCCCAATTGCAGTTGCAGCAGCACATGCAGTACTTGATGTTATTGAAGAAGAAAAGTTGTGTGATCGTGCAAATACACTTGGTAAAACATTAGTGACATTGCTTGAGACATTAAAAGAAAAATATCCTACAGTTATTCAAGATATCCGTGCACTAGGCTCTATGATTGCCGTTGAAGTTCAAAATGCAGATATTGCGAAAGCAATACAAAATCATGCAATGGAACATGGCTTACTGTTACTTACTTGTGGTAAACATGGAAATGTCATTCGTTTCCTCTATCCTCTTACTATTCCAACAGAACAATTTAATGCAGGATTAAATATCCTAGAAAAAAGCTTTGCATCTTTATAGAAGATCCAAAGATTGGAGAAATTTTAATGATTGCAACAGAACTACAATACCTACTTCAACATCCTGATATTTCTTTTAAAAAACAGGATTCCACCTATCTTGAAGTTACAGATGCAGCAACAAATACCCCCTTAGCATGGGTTAAAAAGCATGATCGTGATGCAGTAGAAAATATTATTAAACGTGCAGAAAAAGCACAGAGTGCTTGGAAGAAACAAACCGCTTTAACACGTGCAGATATTTTATTATCTTGGTATCAATCACTTATTGACCATAAAAAAGATCTTGCACAAATTTTAACAGCAGAACAAGGAAAATCTCTTGCAGAAGCTGAGGGGGAAATTGGCTATGCAGCTTCATTCATTCGTTGGTTTGCAGAACAAGCAAGACGTATTGATGGCGAAATTATTCCACAAACACAAAACCAACAACGTATTCTTGTCATCAAACAACCCATTGGTGTAACTGCTGCAATTACACCTTGGAACTTCCCTGCCGCTATGATTACCCGTAAGGCAGCCCCTGCCCTTGCCGCAGGCTGTGCCATGATTGTAAAACCTGCTGAACTTACACCTTTAACTGCATATGCACTTGAAGTATTGGCACTTAAAGCAGGTCTGCCACAAGACCTACTTATTCATATAAGTGGTGAAACAGAAGATGTTGGACAAGTACTATGTGAAAGCGACATTATTCGTAAACTAAGTTTCACTGGCTCTACAGAAGTTGGGCGCATTCTCATGAAACAGTGCGCACCGACTATTAAAAAACTATCCTTAGAACTTGGTGGGAATGCACCTGTTATTGTATTTGACGATGCAAATTTAGAACAAGCAGTCCAAGGTATTATGGCAAGTAAATTTCGCAATAGTGGACAAACATGTGTATGTGCAAACCGCATCTATGTTCAAAATGGAATTTATGATGCATTAAGTCAAAAACTCATCGAGGCAGTAAAAAAACTCAAAGTTGGTGATGGTCGTGATGAAGGAACGACTCAAGGACCATTGATTGAGCAATCAGCTGTAGATAAAGTACTTTCACACATTGACGATGCAGTAGAAAAAGGTGCATCTATCGCAATTGGTGGAAAATCAAGTACTTTAGGTACACGTTTCTTTGAACCGACTGTACTCACAGGTGTTACTCAAGCAATGAAAATAGCTAAAGAAGAAACTTTTGGCCCAGTTGCACCGCTATTTCGGTTTACAGAAGAGTGTGAAGCGATTGCGATGGCAAACGATACAGAATTTGGTCTAGCAGCTTATATATTTACACAAAATACAGGTCGTCAATGGCGTGTTGGCGAAGCATTAGAGTATGGCATGGTAGGAGTCAACACAGGTGCTATTTCAAATGAAGTTGCGCCATTCGGAGGGGTTAAACAATCTGGTCTTGGACGTGAAGGTGGCCAAGCAGGAATTGATGAGTACCTAGAAACTAAGTATCTATGTCTTGATATTTCATAAAACTTAGCCAACCTTATTTTTATAAGGTTGGCATTTTATTTTAAGCATTAAAACGAGTACCACATTGCTTACACTGATAATCAAAAAATATATTTTTATCTACAACCGTGCCTGCCTTGTTACCAAACTTTCGCCCTAAAAAGCCACCTGTTACACCAACGCTAATTGCACCGACAAATGTTCCAATAGTCGCACCTGTAATTACACCTAAAGGCCCTGCTAATGTACCAATTGCAGCACCTGTCGATGCACCTGCTGCTGCACCACCTACTGTACCAGCTGCGACACCAGCTGAACCAAGAACAACACCACCTAAAGTTTTTAAACGTTGTTCATGATCTCTAATTTCTAATTCAGATGAACCACATTTTGGACACATCATGGCTTTTTCCATATTGATGAAAGCATTTCTTCATCATAAACTGTATTTATTCAATGTACGTTGGCAAAAAAAGCCTTTCATCTAAGAATAAATTAAACTCCTAATAACCCCATAAATTGCAATAAATATAAGAATAAGACCACAAATATATAAGATTTTAGGATAATTCTTGCTCTTAGATAAACTATTAAAACCCATATAAACAACAGATAATGTTAAAAAATCTAAAAAAATCCAAATAATAGTTAAAACAATTAAACTGATATTTATGTTTGAAGTTACATTTACAAATTGAGGGAAAAATGCAGAGAAAAATATAATATCTTTAGGGTTAGAAATACCAATAAAGAATCCCTGTTTAAAACCGCCAAGCTGTGGTGAAACTGTATCTATTTTATCCTCATCATCTAATGCTCTAGCATCTTTTAAAGTTTGACACCCTAAGTATCCGATATATAAACAACCAATCAATTTAAATAAGATAAATACTTGTGTATTTAAACTAAAGACTCCTTTCAAAATACATATAGATGCTGCAATTAAAATCAATGAAGCCGTATTTGTACCAAAAATTGTTTTTAGCGCTTGTAAATAACCTTTTTTTAACCCTGCACTAGCAACTAACAACATTACAGGACCAGGTACTGCAATCATAATAATCACTGTAAAAATATACGTAGATAACGCTATAAAACTCAAAGTCAAACCAAGACCTCTTATATTTATATAAAAAAGCCAATAATATAATATTGGCTTTTTTAATTTTTAATTATATTGCTTCCATCTTGCTCCAAAACTCATACCATAAATCACAATATTTAAGTGCTGTTTCTCTTATTTCGTTAGGATTCGTTAAATGTAAAGCATGATTTAATAATAACCATAGATCCTCTTCATGTAGATCATCTGCTGCAGAAATTGAAGTGTCATCTGTTGTACCATGCACATCATAATATCCATCATTTGTAGGGATATTCAGTCCTCTTACAGCCTCTTTTAATGGTGGAGAAAATGTAATGACTTGTTGCTCCGCTATCGCAAGTGCAAGTACTATTTTAATATAATCACTATAAGTAGATTCTAAAAATGATCTTAAATTATTTGACTCATCAGAACACTTATAATCATTGATTCTAGTTTTAGAGATTTTTAGGTCATCTAGCACTCTATTAAATAAACAGAAATGTGCATTTAATGGTGTATCTTGATAATTATTATGCTCTGATGATAAACCAAACTCATCATTAATATTAAATGCAATCAGAAATCTAGGATACATTTTAATCGTTGGAAATATCTTTGGATCAAGCTGTTTTGCTTGAAATTGTGCCATCAATAACGCATCGGTAAATATCTCTACAATACTATGTTGATATTCCAAATGAATATCTTGTATCTTTTCCAAACCATAAATCGCATTATTTAGCTTTTTAATAATAGAGTGATTAAATAGTGGATGAGCGAGTATTTCTTCTTTTAAGTGATCTAGAGTTTCTTTACTTTGATTCCATGTAGCTAGTGGGATAGATTTTTTTAAAAGATCAATTGCTATATATCTAGAAGACTGATGATTCTCCACATTACACATAAGGTTTGCCCCCTTTAATAGAATTATCGTTATACAATACTACATATAATATTTTAAAAGGATTAAATAATGTCACAAAAGCAAAAAGATATTCTATATAAATCAATAGAACTATTTAATCAGTTCGGTTATACCAGTGTAGGGATTGACCGAATTATTGCAGAATCAAAAGTAGCAAAAATGACTTTTTATAAATATTTCCCATCTAAAGACATTCTTATTACAGAATGTTTACGGGAGCGAGATCGTTTGATTCGTGAAAGTATTTCTAAAGCTTTAGATGCAAGCAAAGACCCTCAGCAACAGTTAAAAACAATATTTAAGTGGTTTGCAAAATGGTTTAATCAAGAAGACTTTCATGGTTGTATGTTTATTAAAGCTCTAGATGAGCTACCACATCACCCCAATTCTCAAATTATTTCTAAAGCTCATAAACAGTGGATTACTGATGTAATCTCTGACTTACTAGCAAAAATGAATGTTGAACATCATGAGCAATTAGCTATTCAAATTAGATTATTATTAGATGGCGCAATTATACATGAGCAACTATTTAAAGATCATAAAGCAATAAGTCTAGCATGGAATATTGTAACCAAAATTTTATCTAATATAGAGAATTCATAACAAGTTACAAAAAAGTAGTTAAAAATACAGAACTGTCTATATAAATAATGTATGATTATATATATAGATTTATTAGAACTTGAGAGCAGTATGCTATACCAATCTGAAGATCAATTTATACATGACAGAAGTTGGAAAAATGAGATCGTTGAAGATCTGAAAGTTGTTGCTACAGCTTCAGATTTTCCGTGCATATCTGCTCAAAAAGACATATTGACGAGTAATTTTTTTTATAGCTTTTGCTGTAAAGAGCAATTTAAAAATTATTATCAATTTGCATCTTCTTTATTTCTATATATAAATTCGATTCAAGATGAATCAGGTTATATAAAATCGCAACAACCTCTTATCATTTTTTTTGATAAAAATCTAAATCGCTTCTTTAAGAATAATCCAAATCAGTTAATTTGGGATGCTCTTGCTTATGCACAAGCCTTAGACTCAACAATATATACAAGAGGTAAAAATATTAAATATTCACCACATAATACATATAACTATATATATCTTGGTGGTATAGAGCTTTGCTTAAATATTGTTGAATCATCTGTTAAATATTCTAGAGGTGTCTTTGATAAAAACTTAATGCTTATTCTTCATCCTAAAAAAAATAATGATACTCGCACAATTAAAATGAAAGCAGCGAGCTAACTTTTTATCCCAACAGTAAAAATATAGTACCCCCTATATTTTTACTGTCCTTTTTTTTAAATATCTTTAAGATATATTTTGTGAACTCCAATACCTAACATATCACTCCATGCCTTACCTAAAGAACCATTAAGGTCTATTGCCGCAGTTGCATCTTCTATTACATATGTTTTAAATCCAAGTTTTACAGCATCCATAGCTGTCCAAGCCACGCAAAAATCAGTCGCTATACCAACAACATAAACGGTATCTATCTTTCTTGAATTTAAATATCCTTGAAGCCCAGTAGATGTTTTACGATCAGCTTCCAAAAAAGCAGAATAACTATCAATATTTTGATGGAACCCTTTACGAATAATTAGTTGTGCTGTAGGCACATCTAAATTCGGATGAAAATCGGCATCAGAAGAACCCTGAACACAGTGTGCTGGCCACAACACTTGTGTTCCATAGTCAAGCTCTATCATTTCGAATGGCTGCTTACCCTCATGATTTTCTGCAAATGAAATATGATCTGCTGTATGCCAATCTTGAGTAAGTACTACACAATGAAATTTTTTCGCCAATATATTTATGCTTGGAATAATCTGATCTGAATTTTCAACAGCTAAATTTCCTCCTGGTGTAAAGCCATTTTGGACATCTACAATAATAAGTGCAGCATTGTCATTTTGCATATTAAAACTTATATCCTTTGTTTATTTTCTTTAACCATAAATAATTATGAGATATTTCGGTAGATATTTTTTCAATTTTTGAACAGGTATATATTTCTATTTAATAAACAAACGAATATAGTTGAAAAAATAACAAAAAATGACTATAAAGTTTTATAGACTTATTTCAAATGATGTTGTTCTTCACACTATGATCAGTCATAATTTGGATAAGCATTATGCAATGATCAACTTTTTCATTCAATTTTTAAAACGACTTTCACCATCCGCTTTATTGATTAAAATATGGATGACCAAATAGGATATTTTTTCAAAATGACTCAGCTAGCTCAGAATATTCAAGGCTCAATTGTCGCACTCGTCACCCCTATGTTTGAAGATGGCAGCGTAGATTGGAAGGGTCTAGAAAAGCTCGTTGAGTGGCATATTTCTCAAGGTACAAATGCAATTGTTGCTGTCGGTACAACAGGAGAATCATCAACGCTCACCATGCAAGAGCATGCGAAAGTAATCAAAGAAGTTATTCGTGTTACCAACAAGCGTATTCCTGTTATTGCAGGTGCAGGTGCCAATTCAACACATGAAGCTATAAAACTTACGAAAGAAGCCTATGAGTTTGGTGCAGATGCTGTTCTCTCTGTAACCCCGTATTATAATAAGCCAACACAAGAGGGCTTATATCAACACTTTAAAGCAATTGCTGAATCTGCAGATATTCCTGTCATTCTTTACAATGTACCAGGACGTACAAGTGTAGATTTAAAAAATGAAACTGTCCTTCGTCTTGCAGATATTAAAAATATTATCGCAATTAAAGATGCAACTGGCGATATTACTCGTGGTAAAGCACTTATTGAAAATTTAGATGGAAAAATAGACGTTTTTTCAGGTGATGACGATACAGCTCTTGAGCTTATGCTTTTGGGTGGTAAGGGAAATATTTCTGTTACCGCAAATGTTGTACCAAGTACTGTGAGTCAAATTTGTAAGACTGCAATTGCAGGAAATGCCGAAGAAGCGCGTAGCCTAAATGAGAAAATTGCAAATCTAAACAATATTTTATTTTGCGAATCGAATCCAATTCCTGTCAAATGGGCATTATATGAAATGGGACTCATGTCTACAGGTATTCGCCTCCCCCTTACGCCACTTGCAGAAGAGTATAGAACGCCTTTAAATGAGGCACTCAAAGAAGTAGGAATTATTTAAGAGCACAATATTATGCAATTACGTTTAGGTCTAACTCTCATTACACTTTCAGTGCTTACCGCAACAGGTTGTAGTACTTTAAGTACTAAACTTGCTGTAAATAACGGCTCTTTAGACTACAAAAAAGCAACCACTCTTGCTCCACTTCAATACCCTGAAGGTGATCAGGTTAGACCTGCTACACCGCTTTACCCTGCGCCAATTATTGATCCTTTAGCATTACAGCATGCACCCGACTTTGAAAATCAAAAAGGCAATCGCTTTGCAATGCCTCGTCCCGGTGAAGTTGTAAGCAACAGAGCGTCTGCGAAACAAACACTTTATGTTCACCCAGTTGTATTATTAGATGAACAACAAAATCCTTTACTGAAAGTTAGTGGTAAACCTGCTACTATTTGGCAATATACACTTGAAACACTTAATAGGTTGAATTATAAGGTGATCGACCAAAGTCGTTCAAACTATGAAGCAACCATTCAAGTGAACGATAGTAAATATATCATTAAGCTTTCTGCGGTTGGAAAAGAAAATACGCTTGTACTATTTAATCCAGACAATAGCTTCGCTGATTCAACAAAAGCAAAGTCGCTTTTAGATCAGATTTCTCAGAATTGGCCAGCCTAAACCTTAAGCATTACTTTTGAAAAAACAGGTTCATCCCATGTTAAAACAAACCCTGCTCTATACCGGTAAAGCAAAATCTGTATATGAAACAGATCATCCTGATCATTTAATTTTAGTGTTCCGTGATGATGCTTCAGCATTCAATGGCGAAAAAGTTGCACAACTGGATCGTAAGGGCAAGGTAAACAACCTTTTTAATGCCTTCATTATGGAAAAACTTGCCGAAGCAGGTATCGAAACTCATTTTGAGAAACTGCTCAATCCAAGCGAAGTTTTAGTTAAAAAGCTGGATATGATCCCTGTCGAGTGTGTAATTCGCAACTATGCTGCAGGCTCTTTATGCCGTCGTTTAGGTGTTGAAGAAGGTAAACAACTTACACCACCTACATTTGAACTATTTTTCAAAGATGATGCTTTAGGCGATCCAATGGTAAATGAGTCACAATCTGTGGCTTTAGGTTGGGCAACTGAAGAACAGCTTGCACAAATGAAAGTACTTACATATAAAGTAAATGAAGTGCTTACTAATTTATTTGATGAAGCTGGCATGATTCTTGTTGATTTCAAACTAGAATTTGGTGTCTTCCATAACCGTATTGTTCTTGGTGATGAATTCTCACCAGATGGTTGCCGTCTGTGGGATAAAGAAACAAAGAAAAAATTAGATAAAGACCGCTTCCGTCAAGGACTTGGTGATGTTGTAGAAGCATATGAAGAAGTTGCACACCGTTTAGGCGTAAACTTAGATAGCATCTAATTCCAAATATCATAAAAAAACCGAGTAATCATACTCGGTTTTTTTTTATAGACATTATTTGTTAAGCTGTATCACTTCTATAATTCGATCACTCACATCGTACGTCACCTGAAAAGCAATATACTTACCTCCTAAAGTCCTAAAGTTGCAACATATGCAACCTTATGAAATCTACACGTGTATTATCACTAGGCTTTTCAGTACTTACTGGTGTACCAAACTCTCCCATAATCATTGCTCTAGACATTCCTGCAACAAGCAAAGAAATATTCTTTTTATCTGGTTATTTTGCTGCCATAAATACAGAATATCCAAAAACACATGAGTACAGTAGAAATAATTAATAATGCAGCTATACGCTTAACTAATGTATGATATTTGCATAAAAAATCTATTATCAATAATATTAATTAATTGCTTTCAATACTAAACTTTTTAGCTCTAATTAAATGAATAATAGCCATGATAAAAAATTATTTTCTATTTATTTTTGCATTACTCATGACATCAACATCTATCTCGGCACAACCAATAAATATTGCATTATGGCCAAATGAACATCTTATAAATGAATCTCCATTTAATACGAATGTAGGAAAACAAGATACAAAAGAACCCGTGATGGCTTTATATCAACCTACACAAGAAAATAATAAACATATTGCAATACTGGTACTTAGTGGTGGTGGCTACGCACATGAAGCTTTAAATAAAGAAGGAACACCTACTGCTAAATGGCTAAAAAAACAAGGTTTTACAGTTTTTGAACTTATTTACCGTTTACCCAATATTAAAGAAGACTCTAACTCACGTAATCATCCATTTGCAGATGGACAACGTGCTATCCGCATTATTCGTGCAAGGGCAGAACAATATGGTTATAACGCACATAAAATTGGAGTACTCGGTTTCTCAGCAGGAGGACATCTCGCAGGTATTTTAAGTACACGTTGGAATGCACACTTTTATCCAAACCAAGATGCACTCGATTCAACATCAGCCCGCCCTGACTTTACTGTTCTACTTTACCCTGTTATTCATATGGAAGCACCTCTCAATACAACACATGCATACCATAGCTTGTTTGGATACAAACCTGACCCATCTATAGAAGAAAATTTTTCTGTAGATAAACAAGTTACACCAAACATGCCACCTGTATTTATTGCACATGCAGAAGATGACCAAACAGCACCAATTCTACATAGTATTTTATTAGAACACGCACTTCAAAAAGCACATGTCCCATATCAATTTTATAGATTTAAAAATGGTGGTCATGGATGGGGACTTGGCAAACAAGGCACAGAAACAATAGCATGGCCACATCTATTTTTAGACTGGTTTCAAACGTTAGAGTAATTTCGTACCCAGTGCGACATCACCATCAGGAACACATAAAACTACCTCACCATGTTCATTATGTAGTCCTGTGACTAAACACTCTGACATAAACTTTCCAATTTGTTTTTTGGGAAAGTTTACAACAGCCATGACTTTCTTCCCTTTTAAACTAGATGCATCGTATAAGTCAGTAATTTGAGCACTTGACTTACGTATACCAATTTCATCACCAAAATCGATAACTAACTTGTAGGCAGGTTTTCTTGCTTCAGGAAAGTCAATAACATCAATAATTTGACCTACACGCAACTCTACCTTTTCAAAATCACTCCATGTAATTTCTTGCATATTTATTCCTGTTCTTTATTCCAACGGCGTTGTTGTAATTTTTCCCCCTCAACTTCTCTTTTATTGCGTGCAGACGTATACAACTTTGTTCCTTGTAACTCAGGGGGAAGGTAGTCTTGCGTTACAAAATGTTCAGGGTAGTCGTGAGGATATAAATATTCAACACCATAACCTTGCTCTTTCATTAAAGTTGTTGGTGCATTTCTTAAATGAAGTGGTACAGCTACATTTGCCGTTTTTTCAGCAAGTGCCATTGCTTTATTGATTGCAAGATAAGTACTATTACTTTTCGCACTAGTTGCAAGATAAACAGCACACTGTCCTAAAAGAATACGAGCTTCAGGCATACCAATAACTTGTACAGACCTAAAACACTCGCCTGCAAGTAACAGTGCATTTGGATTCGAGTTACCAATATCTTCAGAAGCAGCTATTAACATTCTGCGTGCAATAAATAATGGGTTTTCTCCACCTTTGAGCATACGTGCCATCCAATACAATGCTGCATCGGGGTCACTTCCTCGAATAGATTTAATAAATGCAGAAACAAGGTCATAATGTTGCCCACCACTTTTGTCATAGCGGGCAATATTTTGCTGTGCAACTTTTACCACTAATGCGTTGGTAATATGATTTACATCTTCATCCACATCAAATGTACTAGCAACCAAATCGAGTAAGTTCAATGCTTTTCGCGCATCGCCAGCCGAAAACTGAATCAGTGCTTCAAACTCATCAATAAATAAATGACGTGCTTGTAAAATTTTGTCTGTTGCAATGGCATGATTGAGTAAGTGCGTGATGGCCTTCTCATCTAAAGCATTTAAGGTATAAACCTGACAGCGCGATAACAATGCACTATTTACTTCAAATGAAGGGTTCTCAGTCGTTGCACCAACAAGGGTAATTTTTCCTTTTTCGACCGCACCCAACAATGCATCTTGCTGAGACTTATTAAATCGATGAATTTCATCAATAAATACAACCGGTGCAAGTAAGTCACCACTTTCAGCAATGACTTCTCGTAACTCTTTTACACCTGTATTGAGTGCTGATAAACTGAGAAATGGACGGTCAACAGCTTGTGCAAGTAAGAGCGCAATTGTTGTTTTTCCAACACCCGGCGGCCCCCAAAAAATAATAGATGGTAAATGACCTTGATCAATCATCTGACGTAAAGGCGCATTTTCACCGAGTAAATGATCTTGCCCAATAATCTCAGATAAGTCACGTGGGCGAATACGCTCAGGTAAAGGAATATGGCTGTCTGTCATCATGAATAATATGTAATCAAATAAAAATTTAAATAAGTATGTGCCACATCATGCCATGCTTTTTTCAAAAAATCGCCATGCACATTACGTGTTCTGTTGGGCTTAATGTAAATCAATCGTTGTTACCTGCCCAAAAGCTTGCTCTTCATCTGAACGTTGCAAGGCCTGAATAATTTGGCACGCTTGAATGGTTTCATCAGAATGGCATGAGTTTTTTAATTGTGCCAATTGAGTTTTAAATACTTCAAGTTGTGCAATTTTTTCCTCTACGTGCTGCAAATGATCTGTAATGACTTGCTTTACTTCAGCACAGTTATTTAAAGGATGTTGCAATTGCAAGTGCAATGCTTCTATTTCCTTTAAAGACATGCCTAGCTCACGACAATGTCGAATAAATGTCAGCCGAGTAAAACTATCTTCATCATAATAACGGTAATTATTTTCAGCACGTTTTGCAGGAGCAATTAATTTTCTCTTTTCATAAAACCGAATTGCATCTGCACTCAGTTTTGTTTTTTTTGCCAATTCACCAATTGTAAATTTCATATTTACCTCTTGACCTTAGAGTTACTCTAAGCTTTCTAATGAGTTTAAATAAGTTCTGGGGGATTTTCAAATGGCTGGATGTGCTTGCAGTCACGACATTCCAAAAAAGTCGTACTCAAAAAAATTTCGCAATGCTTTATGGATTGCACTCGTACTCAATTTAAGTTTGTTTCTTACTGAAGTCATTGGTGGGATGCAATCGGGTTCTGCCGCGCTTTGGGCAGATGCACTCGACTTTGCAGGTGACTCTTTTAATTATATTTTATCACTCATTGCATTAAGCATGAGCTTATATTGGCGTGCAAATGCAGCATTGCTCAAAGGTGCAATGATGTTGTTATTTGCAGGTCTTGTGGTTGGTAAAGTCGTATGGTCTTATGCCAATGGACAGCCACCTGAAGCCATTACTATGGGGCTAATTGGTATTTTAGCACTTGTGGCAAATATTATTAGTGCATTAGTCCTTTATGCATTTAGAGATGGTGACTCAAACATGCGCTCTGTATGGATTTGTAGCCGTAACGATGCGATTGGTAATGTTGCCGTTTTACTTGCTGCACTGGGTGTATTTGGTACGCAAAGTATTCTTCCCGACTTAATTGTTGCTTTTATTATGGCTGTGCTTGGTTTTTCAGGTGGGCTGCAAATTGTGAAAAAAGCATGGGCAGAACGTCAGCAATCTCATGAACATAAACATGCACACTAATTACTGGTACGTTGGGTTATCTTACCCAACGTACAATATATTCATCAATATCATCATCATTGATGTCTTTTTCTGAAATACAGCGTCCTGCAACAGATTTTTTAGCTTGGATAACACTGTTTCTAGAACCTGTATTTAAATAATGCCATGAAGGTAAACTTTTCCCCTCATATAAACGGCGATAGGCACAACTGGTCGGTAACCAATATGCAATTTCAGTAATTTTTTGTATTGTAAGTTGAATACAATCAGGTACAAAATTCTTACGATGTATATAGTCGGAACAATGACCAGTTGAACAATCCAAAAGTTGGCAAGCCACTTTTGTATAAGCCACTTCATCCGTTTCATCATCTTCAAGCTTAATTAAACAACACTGCCCACAACCATCGCACAATGCTTCCCATTCATCTCTATTTAGCGCTTCTAATGGATATTTTTTCCAAAATGATGGACGTAATGAAGACATCTTCAACCTATTTAGGTACAACAAAATACATATTATAACAGTTCATGGAATCGAAGATGTGTTCTCTTATCACAGCCGTTTTCTTTGCTTTTTGACACATAAAAAATATTGACGACTGAATTGAATCACAAGATCATAAAATAAGAAATGATCGTCTGATTGATCTTTACTTATATTCATATCATTTAAATCAAAAAATTAAGCCTTCCTACAATAATTGGTATCTTTAATAGGGACAAAAATGACTGAAATTATTACACGCGAAATCGAATATTCTGCACATGACGGTAAAAAACTCATTGGCTTCTTTGCGGCACCTGTAACAGATCAGACGGTTGCAGGCATTATTGTTGGGCCTGAATGGTGGGGACGCGATGAATATACAGTTCAACGTACCAAAGAACTTGCAAAAAAAGGCTATGCAGCCTTAGCAATAGACATGTATGGCGATAAAAAGACAACTGATGAAGCAAGCCAAGCACATGCATGGATGAATGAAACATTTGCTGAACCAAATACACTTGTCGAACGTGCCAATGCTGCACTTGCGACACTTGCAGCACAACCTGAAGTCAATCCAAATCAACTCGCTGCAATCGGTTTTTGCTTTGGTGGGAAAGTTGTTTTAGAGCTTGCTCGAGCAGGTGCACAACTACAAGCCGTTGCATCATTCCATGGCAACTTACAAACACAGAACCCTGCACAAAAAGGGGTATTTAAAGCCAACACACTCATATGTCATGGTAAAGATGACAGCATGGTTAGTTTAGAAGATGTGAAAAATATTACACAAGAACTTGACGATGCCGAAGTGAAACATCATATTTTGATATTAGAAAATGCAAAACATGGGTTTATGAATCCACTTGCAGATGAGCGCTCTAAAAAAACAGGTGTGGATCTTGCCTATAATGCAGAAGCTGAACAAAAAAGTTTAATGGCTTTAGATAATCTTTTGAAATCTGCACTAGACTAAAGATAATCCACAAGATTGATGATATGTATTAAAATTTTTATATCATCATTGATATGGCAAAAGAGAACACATCATGTCTACAAAACACTGTATATATTGTGACGTTGATGAATACGACATCATCGCAAAGAATGAGTTTGGTGTAGTGTTTCCTGAACCTGTTTCTTTATCTAAAGGTCATGTTGTTATTGTTCCTTTACGCCATATCAGCTCTTTCTTCGAAATTACAGACCAAGAACGTAAAAGCTTAATGTCGTTGCTCGATAAAGCACGTAATGAGCTTGAAGTGCGATATAAACCCTCTGGTTATCATATTGGTTTTAATGATGGTGATGTGTTTGCAGAACGAGCAGAACACTTACACATTCATGTTATTCCACGTTACTCAAAACAAGAACTACAACTCGATAAACGCTGGGGTGTACATCAGCCTACACTAGACTAAAACCGAGTTATAAGCTTTATAAATTGTAAAGTGAACATTCGTTTTTAATTCATTTAGACTTATAATACGCTACTGATAAAAGTAGGGTTAATATGTCACAGTTTTCGTTTTCTCAAGCATTACTTACATGGTTCGATCAATATGGTCGCCATGACTTGCCTTGGCAAGTTTCCGATAACCCTTATAAAGTTTGGGTATCTGAAATTATGCTTCAGCAAACACAAGTTAAGACTGTACTAAAATACTTTGATCGCTTTATTGAACAATTTCCAACAGTAAATGCTCTTGGCAATGCATCTTGGGAAGATGTTGCACCCTATTGGGCAGGGCTTGGATACTACGCACGTGCAAGAAACCTACATAAAGCAGCAAACCAAATTGTTCAAAATGGTGGAAATCTCCCTCAAAGCTTTGAAGAATGGATCGCACTTCCTGGTATTGGGCGCTCAACTGCAGGGGCACTCATGTCATTGGGATTACGCAAATACGGCGTCATTATGGATGGCAATGTGAAACGTGTACTGGCTCGCTTCTTTGCCATTGAAAATGATCTCAGTAAATCTGTTCATGAAAAAGAAATGTGGGCATTGGCAACCACACTTTGTCCAACAGAGCGCAACCATGACTACACACAAGCAATTATGGACTTAGGCGCAACGGTGTGTACGCCAAAGAAACCTTTATGCCTATACTGTCCAATGCAAGCACACTGTAAGGCACATCAACAAGGCTTAGAAAACGAGTTACCATTTAAAAAAACCAAAAAGCCTGTACCCATTAAAAAAGCCAATGTATTACTTCTAAAATGCGAAAGTACATGGTTATGGTATAAACGCCCCTCTCTTGGGCTATGGGGTGGACTTTGGAGCCTGCCTATTTATGACCATGAAAATCAATCAGAATATGATGCTCTTCAATTACCTACCTCTCAACTAACATTCCAAATTAAACATAGCTTTACTCACTTTACATGGTTGCTTGATACACAATGTATCAACATTACACATGATCAAAAGCAACGCATAACAGATCAAATTGGTGGAGAGTGGATTAGCCTAGATGAAGCAAAGAAACGTGGTATTCCTACAGCGATGCAAAAGATTATAAAGAACTATACAATGATGGTATCGGACTAAAAGCACTATTTATAGGATATTCAATCGTGCAACAATTACGTTTTATACTCGCACTAATTTGTTGTGTTTTTCTTTTAAGTGCTTGTCAGCACACGCCTAGCAAAACCAAAGTACTTCCTGCCGCCAAAGTACAATATTTAAAACAACTCCCTTTAAGTCCTATACTTCCTATCCCTGTAAAAGGTGTACAAAAGCAACAGCTCACAGACACTTGGGGTGTTGCACGTAGTTCAGGAAGGCGTCATGAAGGTATAGACATTATGGCTCCACGTGGAACACCTATTACAAGTACCACTGAGGGAATTGTCGCAAGTCTACAAAGCAATAGATTAGGTGGCAATGTTGTTTGGATTTTAGGACCTAATGGATCATGGCATTATTATGCCCACCTCTTACGTCATAAACGTGGTTTAAGTGTCGGAGATGAGATACATATTGGTGATACAATTGGTTATGTCGGTAATAGTGGCAATGCTAAACATACCGTAAGCCATCTACATTATGGTATTTATTTAACAGGCAAAGGACGCGGTGCAACAAACCCCTTCCCTTACTTAAATGGTGATTTTTAATGTCTAACCAACAACTTGAATTTTTAATTGAATTTGCAGAATCAGGTAATCAACAAAAAATAGTGTTCCCTCATATTTCATATCAAGGTTGGATTATGGAAATATCTGAGGAGGGTTTACTTATTAGCACAGGCTTCAATGAGAAAAAAGGTAAAGATGTTTTACTTTCTATAGAAGAATTACAACAAGCAGATCTCTTTTTCTGGGATCAGAAGATAAGTGAATGGACTGCATTTAAAAATATTTTGCAAACTTGTTAAATACTCTGTTTTGTATTTGTAACACCTACTTTTTGCCTATCTAAAAAGTGATATTTTAAATATCACCAACTTATGAATTATTTGCAATGAGTGATTTACCGCGCTGTCGTTGGTGTTTAGGTGATGCTTTATATATTCACTATCATGATCATGAGTGGGGAAAACCACTTTATAATGAACACCAACTTTTTAAGCTGCTCTGCCTAGAAGGTCAACAAGCAGGTCTTTCATGGCTCACTGTACTAAAAAAAAGATCGGCTTATCAAAAACATTTTTTTCAATTTTCAATTGCAGAAATCGCGCAAATATCAAATCAAGCAATTCTTCATAAATTGGAAGATAAAAGTCTCATTCGGCATAAAGGTAAACTCTTTTCAATTCGAGATAATGCGATTGCATGGCAAAACCTTAATCGTGAAATAGAGAATATTCCTTTATGGCTTTGGTCTTTTATCGGTGGTGAAACCATCAGAAATAATGTGCTGGACTATACGCTTATTTCAAGCCAAACATTGGCAAGTCAAAACATGTCAAAAGCACTCAAAAAACACCACTTCAAATTTGTTGGCCCAACCATTTGCTATGCCTTTATGCAAGCATCAGGCATGGTTAATGACCACGAAAATTTGTGTATATTTAAATGAATTTAAAGGCTCAATCTAGGAGAACATATGTCTAATAATACCATCCGAGCTTATGCTGCAAAAGAAGAAGGTGCAGCGCTTGAAGCCTATGAGTTTGATGCGGGTGAACTACAGCCTCACCAAGTTGAAGTTAAAGTTGAATACTGTGGTCTATGCCACTCAGACATTTCAGTCTTAGATAATGACTGGGGTATTTCATCATACCCTGTTGTAGCAGGTCACGAGATTATTGGTACAGTTGAACGCCTAGGTTCAGAAGCAAAAGGACTAAAAGTAGGTCAACGTGTTGGCATTGGTTGGACAGCTGAAAGTTGTGAAGCATGTGACCAATGTATTGGTGGGCAACAAGTACTTTGCACAGGTGAGCAAAAGCCAACGATTATTGGGCATGCTGGCGGTTTTGCAGATAAAGTTCGTGCAGGATGGCAGTGGGTTATTCCTTTGCCAGAAGAAGTAAACCCTGAAAGTGCAGGCCCACTTTTATGTGGTGGAATTACCGTATTTGATCCTATTTTAAAACATGATATTCAAGCTATTCACCATGTTGGTGTAATTGGTATTGGTGGTCTTGGTCATATTGCTATTAAACTATTAAAAGCTTGGGGTTGTGAAATTACAGCCTTTACATCAAATTTAGATAAAACTGATGAACTTAAAGCTATGGGTGCAGACCATGTTGTCAATAGTCGTGACTCAGAAGCTTTAAAATCTCAAGTTGGCAAATTTGACCTGTTACTCAGCACAGTCAATGTAACATTAGATTGGTCTAGCTACTTAGCAACACTTGCACCAAATGGCAGTGTACATCTTCTTGGTATTCCATTAGAACCTATTCCAACGCCTGCCCCAATGCTCATTAGTGGGTCAAAATCAATTAGCGGTTCACCAACTGGTTCGCCTCTCGCCTTACGCCAGTTATTAAAATTTGCTGCACGTAAGAATATCGCACCACAAATCGAATTATTCTCAATGTCAAAGATTAATGATGCGATTGCACATTTAAAATCGGGCAATGTTCGTTATCGTGTTGTATTAAAATCTGATTTTTCTTAATGTTTTTATCTATTATGCCCTTATTTAGGGCATAATAGTTTTAATCTTTTAAGAACTAAATTACATATGCTATATAAATGAAGCCATGCCTTTTATTTCATTTATGTATGTAAGTTTTACCATGCATTAAAAGAACAAAAGTTATAAAGCCTCTTTAAATGGCATAATATGGTGAATGATTTTATAAATCTGAGCATTATACTTCGAACCAACCAAATACCCATTTTTAACACCACCAAGTGATAGAGCAATACGCTCACTTGGAATATTATCTTCGGCAACGGTATAGTTAAATTCTTCAATTCCAAGCTCTTGAGCTGCCCATTCTATAACAGCATGTACCGAAGCTTTACCATATCCTTTGCCATGGCAACGCTCTTTAATCCAAATACCAATACGTGGTGCAGTCGTTAAACGATGCAGCCCAACAAGCCCTAAAAACTCTTGGCTTTTTTGGTCACGAATAGCGAAAACTATTTCTAATCCACGCTGACGGTTCTCACTCCAACCATTCCATACCTTTTCAAAATCACACCGTGTCTTTGGTGCTTCCCAAGGCATAAATTTTGCTATGCTAGGTGTAATTGCTTCAAAAGCTTCATCTGCATCTGTAAATGAAAATACGCGTAAAATAACTTTATTCGATCTCACTTCTACATTATTTCTTAAAGGCATGGTCTATAACATCATGTTTCTATGAGGAAGCCTAGCTTAACTTTAAACCATGACAATTCATTGACCATTTTCATTTCTGTAAAATAATATAACAATTTACTCATTTTTATACATTTATATTATATTAGATCTCAGTATTATATAAAAATATTAAATATTTCTAATCTCGTTATAAAAAAGCCTGAACTAAGTTCAGGCTTTTCTTTCAATTCAAAGATTTTTTCAAATTGAGTACATCTTGCATATCATATTTTTGTGCGTCTTTACCAGAAACCCAAGCAGCAGCACGAACAGCTCCTGAAGCAAAATTCATACGATTAGTTGCTTTATGTGTTACTTCTACACGCTCGCCTTCACCAATGAACATAACTGTATGCTCACCTACAATATCACCACCACGAATCGTTTCAAAGCCAATTGTTTGACGGTCTCTTGGTCCTGTATACCCTTCACGACCATATACAGCAACTTCTTTTAAATTACGACCCAATGTATCAGCAACTGCTTCACCCATCATCAACGCTGTGCCAGATGGTGCATCTACTTTATGACGATGATGTGCTTCAATCACTTCAATATCAACTGTATCACCAAATACTTTGGCAGCGAGTTCAAGCAGTTTAATGGAAACATTCACACCCACTGAGTAGTTAGCAGCATATACAATAGGAATATGCTTTGCAGTTTCTTCAAGAAGTTGTTTTTGTTCTTCAGAAAAACCAGTTGTACCAATCACCATTGCAACACCAGCTTCACGACATAGCTTTAGATGCTGTTCAGTCGCTACTGGTGCAGTAAAGTCAATAATTACATCAACATCATTAAGTACAGACTCTAATCCACCAACAACTTTTACACCCAGTTTACCAATACCTGCAATCTCACCTGCATCAGCACCTACGAGTGAACTTTCAGGGCGTTCAACTGCAGCAGCTAGAGAATGACCTGCCTGTTGTACCGCCTGAATTAAAATACGGCCCATTCGACCGCCTGCACCTAAAATACCAATACGAGGTGAACTAGACATCTTCTTTTCCTAACAATTAACTCTTTTATATCATCTAATATAACAAACTAAAATGCTCTATTTCTCTTTAAACATAAAAAAACCTACCATTTAAAGGTAGGTTTTTTAAAAGCTATTCAAGAAATTAATCGAATGTTTCTTTCAATCGATCAAAGAAAGATTTTTTCTTTTCACTTGAATGATGATCTGTACCATCCATAGAAGCTTGAAGTTCTTTAAGTAAATCACGCTGATGACTTGTTAAATTAACAGGTGTTTCAACAACTATACGGCAAAGTAAGTCACCAACCATACTTCCACGTACTGGACGAACTCCTTTACCACGTAAACGGAAAACTTTTCCATTTTGTGTTCCTTCAGGGATCTTCAAACTTACACGGCTGTCGAGCGTTGGAATTTCGATTTCTTTACCAAGCGCTGCATCTGCAATGCTAATTGGTACATCCATATAAAGGTCTGCACCATCACGTTGAAATACTGCATGTTCACGTACAGCAACTTCTACATAAAGATCGCCTGCTTGACCATTACGAATCGCTTCACCTTTACCGGTTAAACGAACGCGATCGCCATTATCTACACCAGCAGGAATAGTAACTTCTAAAGACTGTTGACGGTCTTTTACACCTGAACCATGACATGTACCACATGGATTCTTAATAATTTCACCTTGTCCATGACATGTACTACATGTTTGCTGTACAGAGAAGAATCCCTGTTGCATACGTACCTGACCTGCGCCATGACATGTTGGGCAAGTTTGGACATCGTTTGGATTTTGAGAGCCTTTACCATCGCAAGTATCACAAGGTGCAGGGGCAGTAAATGTAATGGTTTTTTTAACGCCTGTAACTGCTTCTTCTAGCGAAAGCTCCATTACATAACGAAGATCGGAGCCTTTACGTTGACGCTGTTGACCACGGCCACCACCACCAAATGCACCACCGAAAATATCACCAAACTGGCTAAAAATGTCTTCAGCACTAAAACCGCCGCCGCCGAAGCCACCCGCGCCACCACCAAAGCCACCCTCAAATGCATTATGCCCCATACGGTCATACATACTACGCTTTTCGCCATCTGAAAGTACTTCATAAGCTTCGCTTGCTTCTTTGAACTTTTCTTCAGCTTCTTCGTTGTCAGGGTTACGGTCAGGGTGATATTTCATCGCCAACTTACGGTAGGCTTTTTTAATTTCATCATCACTTGCGGTTTTAGAAACGCCTAAAACCTCATAATAATCACGTTTAGCCATGATAGGCGATGCTCCTTACGGAATTTGAAAAAAATACGATAACTTGCCAATAGATTGGGCTGTTTTACTATTTTACAAGGGGAGAATTTTAGATTTTTTAATGTATTAAAAAACTGCTTTATTTTTAATATACTTAGCTAGTCCTTTAATAAAAGCATTGAGTAGCATCATCCATGCAATAAAGGCAAAAATAACACCCACAACCATGCACCCTTTTACCCATAAAAAGGTATCCCAATAGTAAAAATGTAATGGAATAAACCACAACACAGCAAATATTATTGTGGTAACAAATAACATAATACTACGCATAATCCAAAGCGCTTGTGTCTGCATCCATACTTCTACATCTTGTGCTTGTGCAACTTTTGCAGATAAAAAGTAGGCAATTACACCCGTAATGACAGTAAATAGAGCAAAAAACATAAAAAAATATGCCCAATTTATTGAACGTCGGTGCTTGAGAATATCGTCTTGCCCCATGTAGTCTAGACCTCTCTCATGACCTCTTATGATGCCATGGATCATTGCTTGAAATTATCTTTTAAAATTAGCCCACTACTATAATGGAGTTTTGTAAATTTAGCATCTCCAATACCCTAATACTTAGGCATAATTCACAAAAACACTAAACAAAATGTAAGTATTTATGTCATTTATTTAGATGTTTTCTAGCAATACTAACTATAAAAATAAGTTACTTAAATCTTTTCTATTTTTACGTCAGTGCTAGACCAATGGCTAAAGATTTTTCGATATTTATTTGCTATGGTTGAAAGAGATTATTGAGGATTAATAATTCAAAGCATCATTCTTTATTTTATAAGAAACATACTCCCTAGAAGGAATTTATTATGGCACAAGATATCGATGCTCCATTACGCGATGATGTTCGCCTTTTAGGTAATCTCCTTGGAGAAACCTTAAAAAGGCATGTTGGAGAAGATCTATTTAATCAGGTTGAACAAATTCGTGGGTTAGCAAAAGGCGCAAGTGATGGTCAAATCGAAGCTGAGAAAAAGTTAGAAGAATTATTTTTAAACTTAGAAGATGATGCTTTTCTCCCACTCACACGTGCCTTCACCCATTTCTTAAATTTCGCAAACATTGCAGAGCAATATCATGTTGTTCGTGGACGTAGAGAAGCAGAATTCGATACAGCAAGAACATCGCCAAATCCACTCATTCCATTGTTTGAAAAGTTACAGCAGCACAATATTGATCAAGAAACGCTATATCAGCAAATTTGTGATTTAAGTATTGAGCTTGTACTTACTGCTCATCCAACAGAAGTCAGCCGCCGTACACTTATTCAAAAATATGACAATATCAATCGTTGTTTAGAAACATTAGATCAGAAAAAATTAACACCTCATCAACGTACAAAAATTATTGAAGAACTTAAACATTTAATATGTTCGGCATGGCATACCGATGAGATTCGTCAACAACGCCCAACACCTGTAGACGAAGCTAAATGGGGTTTCACAGTTATTGAGCAAACATTATGGAAAGCAATTCCTCGCTTTTTACGTGAACTTAGTGAGCTGGTTGAAGAAAAATGTGGTAAGCCATTACCAATAGATGCAACTCCAATACGTTTCGCTTCTTGGATGGGAGGTGATCGTGATGGAAACCCAAATGTTACATATAAAGTGACACAACAAGTCCTTTGGTTCTCTCGTTGGCAAGCAACCGACTTATATTTACGTGATCTAGAAAGCTTACGCTGGGAACTATCTATTCAGGAGTGTACACCAGAATTACGTGAAGCATTAGGCAGTGACCATTCTGAACCATATCGAGAGTATTTAAGAGATACACGTGAACGGTTACGCTTAACACATGAATGGCTTGCAGATAAGTTACAAGGTAATCCAACCACAGATCACCCTCGCTTAATTCGTCATAAAAATGACCTATTAGAACCTTTAATGCTTTGTCATAAATCATTAATTGAATGTAATCTTGCAGAGATTGCAAATGGCAACCTACTCGACTTTATTCATCGTGTTCAATGTTTTGGTATTGAATTACTTAAACTTGATATTCGTCAGGAATCTACACGTCACCGCCAAGCAATTTCAGCCATTACCGAATATCTAGGTCTTGGGAACTTTGAAACGTGGACAGAACAAGCAAAACAAAACTTTTTACTCAACGAGTTACAAAGCAAACGCCCTCTACTTCCTAAGGTTATTCATGAGCCAAAAACGAGTTTAATTAACCATCCTGATGTACAAGAAGTGTTTGCAACTATGCGTACACTTGCAGAGCAACCACCTGAATCATTAGGTGCATACATTATTTCAATGGCAGAACATCCAAGTGATGTATTGGCTGTTCTACTCTTACAAAAAGAGTCAGGTATTCAAACACCTCTACGTGTTGTACCACTCTTTGAAACACTAAAAGATTTAGATGGTGCTTCAAAAGCAATGGATACACTCTTTAATATGCATTGGTATAAACAGCATATTCAGGGTAAACACGAAGTTATGATTGGTTACTCGGACTCTGCCAAAGATGCAGGATTTATGTCTGCAAATTGGGCTCAGTACCGTGCACAAGAAGAACTGACTGCGGTTGCTAAAAAACACAATGTACGCTTAACCCTATTTCATGGTCGTGGCGGTTCAATTAGTCGTGGCGGTGCACCAACACAACAAGCGCTTTACTCTCAACCTCCAGGTTCAATTTCAGGTGCAATTCGTGTAACTGAACAGGGAGAAATGATTCGCTTTAAGTTTGGTGTCGCAGACATCGCTTTGCAAAACTTAGAAATTTACACCGCAGCCACACTCGAAGCGACATTACTCCCACCACCTGTACCGAAAAAGGCATGGCGTACTCTCATGGATCAGATGACTGAAACATCTGTGCATGTATACCGTGATACTGTACGTGAAAACCCTCACTTTGTGAGTTATTTACGTACTGTTACGCCTGAGCTTGAATTACAGATGTTACCGCTAGGTTCTCGACCTGCAAAACGTAAAGTCAGTGGTGGCATTGAGTCATTACGTGCAATTCCATGGGTATTTGCTTGGACACAAATTCGTTTAATGCTACCTGCATGGTTAGGTACAGGTGCAGCATTAGATGAAATACTGAATGCAGATAAAAAATCACAACTAGATGAAATGCTACAAGAATGGCCGTACTTCAAAACGCTTATCGATATGCTAGAGATGGTGCTATCGAAGTCAGATGGTGATGTTGCTTGGTATTACGAAGCACATCTAACAAATGATCCAAACTTACATGCGTTAGGCAGCGAGTTACGTCAACGGCTACAGGATGCGATTGATACATTACTTCGTTTAAAAGGTGAATCTGAGCTATTAAGTCAGAATGAAGTACTTGACCAAGCAATGCGTGTGCGTAAAACATATCTACTTCCACTACATTTATTGCAAGCCGAATTAATGCGTCGTCGCCGTGCTTATGTTGCAGAACATCATGCGGAACATACACCTGTAGACCATTCACTCATGGTCAGTATCACAGGTATTGCTGCAGGTCTACGCAATACAGGTTAGATGTATTTAGGAACAATAATAGATATAGAGCGTAGTCATCTACTCTCTATATTTGTTATTCATCAACAGACAACCAATAAAAAAATTAAAAACAGTTAATATTTTATATTTTTCATTACTTTATTTTTAATTTATGCACCTATAGATTATGAAAAATATTATTTTTTTGCAGAAATTTAGTTCAACAACGCGTATCATAGTTTTAATTTTGTCTGCCTCTTTGGTGCTTTTATGTCATGGTTTCCTCAATGGCGCCCGTATCAGGGTGAAACCGAAAATCGTCCTGTTGCAACAAACGAATATCTTCCCGCATCTCATAGCATCATTTTAGGTTTACAACATACATTTGCGATGTTTGGTGCAACAGTACTTGCACCTATTCTTATGGGATTTAATCCAAATCTTGCAATTTTAATGTCGGGTATCTGCACTATCTTATTTTTTATACTTACAGGTGGTCGTGTACCGAGTTATCTAGGTTCAAGCTTTGCATTTATTTCAGTAGTTTCAGCAGCAACAGGGCACGCCATTGGCGCAGGTGCAAACCCAAGTTTAGGTGTTGCGCTTGGCGGTATTATGGCATGCGGTATCATTTATGCTCTCATCGGTCTGATTGTAATGGGGACAGGTACGCAGTGGATTGAGAAACTCATGCCACCTGTCGTTACAGGTGCAGTAGTCATGATTATTGGTCTAAACCTTGCACCTGTTACAGTAAAATCTATTGCAGGTAATCCATTTGATACATGGATGGCTCTTATTACCATTTTATGTATGGGTGGAGTTGCTGTTTTCACCAAAGGTTTATTACAACGTCTTTTATTACTGCTTGGACTAATCCTTTCTTACATTATTTATATTATTGCAACTAATGTTTTAGGATTAGGACAAGCAATCGACTTTGGGAAAATTGCCGCTCAACCATGGTTTGGTATTCCTTCATTTACACACCCAACATTCGATACAAATGCAATTTTAATTATTGCTCCTGTAGCACTTATCTTAGTCGCTGAAAATCTTGGGCATATTAAAGCAGTTGGTGCAATGACCAATGAGAATTTAACACCACAACTTGGAAAAGCATTTTTTGCAGATGGTATTGCCACCACTTTATCAGGTGGACTTGGAGCACCCGGCATGACAACCTATGGTGAGAACATTGGTGTTATGTCGGTTACACGTGTCTATTCTTCAATTATTTTTATGATTGCAGGTCTATTTGCAGTTTTACTAGGTCTATCTCCAAAATTTGGTGCTGTAATTAGTACCATTCCAACGGCACTACTTACGGGTGCATCTATTGTTGTATTTGGTTTAATTACCATTGCAGGTGCAAAAATTTGGATTCAAAATAAAGTTGATTTTGCACAAAACCACAACCTTATTATTGCTGCTGTAACTATTATTTTAGGTGCTGGCAACTTTGAGCTACACTTTGGTAGCTTTAATTTAGGTGGCATTGGTACAGCCACTTTTGCAGCAATCGCACTCAATTTATTATTTAGTCTAAAAAAAGTTTAAAAAATTAGGCAGAGTTCTTCTACTCTGCCCCCAATTTCTATTTTGCTATACAGTATAATGCTTACTTAATCCTAAATCTGCCAAAATACGGCGATACATCGTCGAAGAACGATCTGCTTCAAAATGCGCCTCCATTGTTAAATCTAAAGGTAGTTCCTCAGGTTTTTGTGACTCGACAAACTCCTGATCTTCAGAAAAAATTTGTGCATTAAAATCATAGACTGCTTGTAAATCTCCTGTAGTATCAAAATTACGCGTAAGTGGTACAAATAGGCGGGTTTTATTATGAGAAGTTGGGCAACAAGCATTGAGTATTTTTAATACACCATCATTTGGAAAATGTATTGTCAATATTGCTGAAAATGGTGGATATACATCAAACACACGTTTCCATAAGAAATCTTTCGGCGCTAAATGCTGTAGACCATGTGGATAATTGCTCACATTACTCACATATTCAGTATGTAGCCCATAACTTGTTTTTGTCGTTGAATATTTAGGAACAATTGGATTTTCACGTGTCGCAAATGCATTGTGGTGTACCCATGCAAAATGTGCAACATCGATAAACCCTTCAAGTTGGCGACCACTTGAACCCGAAATATCTACAAATGGCGGTAAAATATTTTGATGCTCCTCATATTCCCATGTATCTAATTCAGGAAGCAGTGCAGTTTCAGGATTTCTATTTTGTAAACTGGTCCAAACCAAACCATATTTTAAAATGACTGGAAACTTCATTAACGAAAACCGATCTGAAATTTTAATTAAATCAGGCTGTGCAGGAATTTGAATACACTTTCCTTCAGCGTTATAGCGTAGTCCATGATATGGGCAAATAATATCTTCACCTTCAACCCACCCCTTAGTCAAAGGAACACCACGATGTGGGCAAATATCACGCACTAAATGAATTTCTCCACTTTCTGTTTTATAAGCTGCAATTTTCACATCTAATAAAGTAACTTGTTTAGGTTGTATGGAAAGTTCTTCTATAGTCGCTACGGGATACCAATATTGCGATAAAATTTCCCAATCTCTTTCTTCAAATTGGCTATAACAAGGCTTATTTACTAAGTTTACGATTGGGATTGCATTCATCTTATACCTCGCCTTTCTTTCTACTGTTATAAGTTAATTTCCAAAATTGCACTTTTGAATATTAAGCTACGCAAGTAAACATATGATCTGATTATTTTTCATTTAACTGAATAATTTCTTGATGGATTTCACCAAATATGACTTCTATTAAACATGCACTACACATGCCAATTCCCTAGAAAATGGAGATATTTATGTTATTTTAGATAAAAAATTTTCACATCGGCTAGCTTCTATCAAGCTCTAAAATAATTTATGTTTGCAAATGTCGATACTTCAGAATATCTGCTCTATCACCCACAATCTATAAATCAAATATTTCGATATAAATAAAGAATCATAGTTACATCACGATATTTAGTCATATTTGGGTACATATAAGAAGAATCGTTCATTTTATCGTGATAGACGATTAATGAAACTTAAAATACTTAAAATTTTAAAGCTGCCGTTGCCTAGTTCAAAAATAATTAATTTCTATTTAATGTTCTGTAAGTTCGTATCGATGCGTATATTACTTGTCATGTTTCAAAGCATCATTTACATTGATATTGAGCTAACCTTTGCTCATAAGCATGTAGAAAATATTCTGCATATATCCTACTTAAATTTTAAACGATTGCATCAAAAGATAAATTATAATCAGTTATCTAAGACGAATGTTGAACAATGATGTATTACGGAATTCTGCTTCTTATTATTTCAAATTGCTTCATGACTCTCGCATGGTATGGCCATTTAAAATTTATGCACGATTCTCCTTTATGGAAGGCTGTTTTATTAAGTTGGTGTATTGCCCTGCTTGAATATAGTTTTATGATTCCTGCAACCCGACTCTTATCACAGACTCAATGGTCATTAGGTCAGGTCAAAATTACGCAAGAAGTTATTACACTTATTGTATTTACACCCTTTATGATTTTTTTATTTAAACAACCTTTTAAATTAGACTACCTATGGGCGATGGGATGCTTACTTGGCTGTATTTATTTCGTATTCAGAAGTCAGTAATAGCTATAGTAAGGGAAAATTAATTTATAATGCATACATTTTCAAGACTTTAAGTTTCAGTTTATACAATACAAAATGAGATAAACAATATTTTTTTATCTTATCAAAATAAATTAAATGACTTACTTCCATTGTTAATAAATTTTTATATCTACTATATTTAAAACTAGAAAGTAGCACCTTGGCTACTTTCTAGTTTTGGTCAAGGACTATGGTTTTAAATGTCGTGGTCTAAAACCAACAACTAATAATGTAAATGCATAGGCAACTGCACCAACAAAGCAAAGACCAAGTACCTCTGTAATACGCATCCACTGCGAGAGCTGTCCATTATAAAAGTGAATACCAACAGCCAAAGCAATTCCCATCACAATATTTGCAATTAGATATTGGACTGCTAGTTTCTTCCAATGCGCTCCAAATCTAAAAACATCTCGCTTATGTAAGAAATAATACAATAAACCTGCATTTACAAGTGCCGAAAATGATGAGGAGATTCCTAGAGCCATATGTGGTGCATGCCAATCGATATACTTAAATAACGTAATTAAAATAACATTCATTAATGCATTAGCAGCAACCGCCACAAGTCCAATGCGTACAGGAGTCTTCGTATCTTGTTGTGCATAAAACCCAGGTGCGAAGACTTTAATAAGCATAAATGCCAGTACACCACCACTCATACATTGCAAGGCTAATGCAGTCATTCTCGTATCTTTAAGCGTAAACTCTCCATGCTGAAAGAGTGCTTGGATAATTGGGGTCGACAACATAAATAATGCTAGACTTGCAGGTACACCGACTAAAATAATAACGCGTGCAGCCCAGTCAATCATACCTTTAAACTTTTCAGCATCTTGTTCAGCATGTTTGGTTGAAAGTGAAGGCAATATCACTGTACCAATTGCAACACCTATCAACCCTAGTGGGAGTTCCGTCATGCGTTCTGCACTATAAAGCCACGAAACAGAACCATCTTGCATAAACGACGCCCATATAGTGTTTAGTAATAAATTAATTTGCGTTACAGATACACCAAATAATGCAGGAAGCATCAAACGTAGAATCTTTTTTACACCCTCATGTTTAAAATCTACTCTTGGTGGAATTAGTAGTTTTTTATGCCATAACTCTGGAATTTGTATCGCAAGCTGAATAATACCCGCAGCAATGACAGCCCAACCCAATGACATAATTGGTGTTTGCATATAAGGTGTCAGCCACCAAGCACCCGCAATCATAATTGCATTGAGTAGAACAGGAGAGAAGGAAGGACTAAAAAAAGAACCGTAACTATTGAGAATACTGCTTGCAAATGCCGTCAATGACATAAACATTAAGTATGGAATCGTTAAACGAAACATCTGCACTGCATCGACAAATTTATCTGGATGCTCATGGAAGCCAGGAGCATATACATAAATAATTGCAGGTGCAGCAAGCATAGCAATCAGTGTTAATGATGACATTAACAGCAATAAACAACCGAAAACACGACTAATGAGTATTTGTACTTCAACATGTAGTTTTGTTTTATATTCAGTTAAAACAGGAATGAATGCTTGAGAAAATGCACCTTCTGCAAACAATCGCCTGAAAAAATTCGGTATCCTAAATGCAACGACAAAGACATCAAACTCTTTGCCTGCTCCAAATACATTTAACAAAACCATATCACGTACTAACCCTAAAATACGTGACAGCATCGTCATTGCACTTACGACAAATGTCGACCGCCAAAGCGCCATTTTTTATACCTAAATTTAGTTTAATGTGGCCATTTTAATTAAAATGGATGGATTTTTTTCATTAAAAGATCAATTATTATCATGAAGCTGCATTTAATAGCGCTCTAAAATGTAACCAATTAAAATATGGTCCAGGATCAGTTTTGCGCACAGGTGCAATATCAGAATGTCCTGCTATATGCTGTTGTATTTTTGGATATACCTGCTTTAAACACTGAACGACATCTACAAGTGATGTATATTGGGCTTCCTCAAAAGGCAAGTCATCGCTTCCCTCAAGCTCAATACCTATTGAATAGTCGTTACACTCAGGCAGGCCTAAATAAGTCGAACGCCCTGCATGCCATGCACGATCTTGGAAATTAACAAACTGTATTATCTCACCTGTACGTAAAATAAGTAAATGTGCAGAAACTTCCATCCCTTTTATTGTCTGAAAATATGGGTGTGCATCCCAATCTAATTTGTTCTGAAAAAACTGCTGAATGTATCCTTGCCCAAACTGGGAAGGAGGTAAACTCACATTATGAATAACAATAAGTTGAATTTCACTTTCTTCAGGACGTTGATTAAAATTTGGAGATGGTAGTTGACATACCCTTTGTAAAACACCATTTTCTATATAAAAAGGCTGTGTTTTTTCTTGCATTTATCGCCTCAATTCAATGCATCTTTCAAAAGAAAAGCAGAATACCACTTTCAGCGTATCACAACGGAAAAACTTACATTTAGATGTAATTTTTTATATCAAATTAAATTTAACTGTTACTTAATAATATACACGGTATGATACATTGTCTTGTTCATTGCTCAATTTACAGATTATGAGTCAATATTCTCCATTTAAAGGAAATCATGGACTGAAACGCATTATTAATGCTTTTCATTATTCAATTTCAGGCTTTAAGTCAGCTTTTCAAAATGAGGCTGCATTTCGTCAAATTATTTACTTAAACTTAATCCTTTTACCAATCAGTTTTGCGGTAGAAGCATCTAGATCTGAACACATATTACTGATAGTTGTTGGTCTTATTGCTATTATTGTCGAGTTATTTAATTCAGCAATTGAAGCCGTTGTAGATCGTATTTCACTTGAAAGACATCCACTTGCAAAAATTGCAAAAGATATGGGAAGTGCAGCTCAATTTGTCGCGCTAACTATTATTTTTATAACATGGCTTACTATTTTATTTTTTTAGATATATATGCCTAGTTAAACTACAAAAATATTTATAGTAACCCATTAAATATAAATTATTTTTATAATTTTTTAATACACTTTATCATTATAAATAAATGTAAATGACATAGAAAATGGCAAACTAATACCTGCCATTACCTCCCTTCATATAACAATATATAACCTTCAATAACCTTCTTAAATTAATTCATAGAGTTAAGCAAATACTCTCTTTCTAGTATTTAAACTTTAAAATAAATGGGTTTAATAAAGCGTTATAGTGATGATGCAGATGTATAGCATTTTTCTTTTTAATGTAGATATATTAGACATAGCGATAAAAAAGCCGATATAAAATATCGGCTTTTTTTAATTAGTAAAATTTCTTATAAAAATTATTTTGCAGCAACTTGTTGAATTGTATCAATTAAACGATTAGAAAAGCCCCACTCGTTATCATACCAACTTGTTACTTTCAGGAATTTATCACCAATCACATTCGTTAAACCAGCATCAAAAATTGAAGATGCAGGGTTTTTAATAATATCTGAAGATACAATTTCATCTTCTGTGTATGCCAATACACCTTTCATTTCATTGTCAGCAGCTTTTTTAACAGCAGCTTTTACTTGCTCAATAGTTACTGTTTCTTTTAAATTTACAGTTAAATCAACCATTGAACCTGTAATTACGGGTACACGTACTGCACCACCGTCTAATTTTCCTTTTAGTTCAGGAATAACCAAACCAATTGCTTTCGCTGCACCTGTAGATGTCGGCACAATATTTTGTGCTGCACAACGTGCACGGCGCATATCTTTGTGTGGAGAGTCCTGTAAGTTTTGATCTTGTGTATAAGCATGGATTGTTGTCATAAATCCATCAACAATACCAAAGTTATCATTAAGTACTTTTGCCAAAGGTGCTAGGCAGTTTGTCGTACAAGATGCATTTGAAACGATATTATGTTTCTCTTTATCATATAGATCGTTATTTACGCCTTGAACAATTGTTAAATCAACTTCACTTGCTGGTGCAGAAATAACAACCTTACGCGCACCTGCTTTTAAATGTTTAGATGCAGCAGGGCCACTTACAAATACACCCGTAGACTCTAAAACAACATCAATATTCAATTCTTTCCAAGGTAAGTTTTCAGGATCTCTTTCTTGGTAAACTGCAATTTTTTTACCGCCAATGTATAGCGCGTTTTCTTCCACTTTAACTTCTTCAGGAAAGTTGCCAAATGCCGTATCATACTTTAATAGGTGTGCAAGCTGTTTTACCGACCCTAGATCGTTAATTGCAACAATATTAATTTCGCTTTGTTTTGCTTGAAGTGCGCGAACGAAGCTACGACCAATACGACCAAATCCATTAATAGCAACATTAATCATTTATATTCACCTTTGAAATTAAAATTTCCATCTTCTTTAAAATTGTATTAGCTATGAGACTGAGCTTTTGATGTTAACCAATCAACCGCTGTTTTTTCTAGCCCCCAAGAGGCCCACGGTGACTCCCCCTCTTTAATAGCAGTTACGAATACTTTATCGTCAAAATCGAGTTTTAAATAGTTTTTAATGTAGTCTCGAACTTTTTTGGCATCAGGATAAAGTGTATTTACTACCCAAAAATTATGTAAGATTTTTTGGCAATTTCCTTTAGAAACGGTATGAATTGCGTCTTCCACACGCCCATAGTTCCCTTCATCTGTTTCAAATATAATCGCAAAATATGACATTTCCGACTCCATTAAACTATTTAAAATAGCGCAAGATTAAGTCAATAAAACAGACTCTACACTTCCTCTACACGATGAAAATACACCTTAGAGATTATGTATCCTAAAGCACATACTACATTAGTATAGAAAAACCTTTTCTTTGCGTTCACTCCATGATTAATAAAAAGCATCAATTTAAGATAGCATGAGTTTTCTTAAAAAAGATGCTTTTACTTTATGATTCCGTAAAAATTTAGTACTTAACCTATATATCTATTACAAATTAAAAATAAATAATACATACTAAAAGATATAGATAGTAACTTCTTTATCTCCATGAGTTGACTAAATTCTTATGTCCTTCATCCTCAAAACTAGCACACTAAGTTAATCTTTATCAATCGCTTAAAAAAATAAATTTATCTGATATTATTTCAAAATGATTCATAAAATGAATGCATTAGTATTTCTTTAAATACAAACATAAATCCTAAATTACAGTATTAAAAACCTTTAAGCATGGTCTTCTCAATACATCTGAAAGCACTTAATTTATAAATAATCAAAATAAATAAGATTGTTTACGGAAACTATTAATCAATCACATAAAAACTACATTTAAATTCAAACATGTAACTGATTAAAACATGCTAAAAAACAATGCTTTTCAACTATAAACATTATAAAATTTTGTAGGTTTGATTCAGAAAATTAAAAAAATATCACAAATATTCATTCAAAATAGTTATATAACTTCATCAAGCCATAATTGAAATGCTAGGAATAAAGGAATGAAAATAAATGGACTCTATAAGACACTTGGATTATGCTTTTCAAGTATTTTAATGATTACTGGATGCAGTACACTTTACTCAAATCATGAAAAATCAATGGAAACAGTTCCAATTTATGCTGTATCTGCACAAGGCATAGAAGAAAAAATAGGTACAGTAACTTTAGAAGATACTGCTAACGGATTAAAAATTCAAACCAACCTTATCAATATTCCACCAGGTCCTCACGGCTTTCATGTACATGAATATGGCTCATGTGAACCTACAGGAAAAGATGGACAAATAGCAGCTGCACTCGCAGCAGGTAGTCACTTCAATCCAAATCATGCAGAGCATCATGGCACTCCTTTCACAGGTCATCTTGGTGATTTACCTTTATTAACTGCAAATACAAATGGCGATGTTAAAGAAACGAGTATTGCACCACGCCTAAAACTTGCAAATATAAAAGGACATGCATTAGTTATCCATAATGGTGGAGATAACTACTCCGATACGCCTAAACCTCTTGGCGGTGGTGGTAGCCGTATCGCATGTGGAATCATCTAAACATATATTAAAAAACCACTCTTATATAAGAGTGGTTTGCTCATTAACATGCCTTATTTAAAAGCATCAGCTCTTGTAGTTATTAAATAAATTACCAACCCAATGCTTCTTGCTGTTTTTGAATAAGTGTTTGAATACCTTTTTCTGCAAGTTCTAGCATGCTGTCTGATTGTGCACGTGTAAATGGTTTATCTTCAGCAGTACCTTGAATTTCAATAAACTCCCCTGCCTGTGTCATTACAACATTTAAATCTGTTTGGCAGTTAGAATCTTCTTCATAACAAAGATCAAGCAATGCTTCGTCTTGATAGATACCTACAGAAATCGCAGCAATTAAGCCTTTAAGTGGATCTTGCTTAATTTTTTTCTTTTCAAGCAAAACGCTAATCGCATCTACAAGCGCAATTGCAGCACCTGTAATTGAAGCTGTACGTGTTCCCCCATCTGCTTGGATTACATCACAGTCAATCGTAATCGTATTTTCACCAAGCTTCTTTAAATCAACCATTGCACGTAAACTACGTCCAATTAAACGCTGAATTTCTTGTGTACGACCACTTTGCTTCCCACGGGCTGCTTCTCGGTCTGAACGTGTATGTGTCGATCTTGGTAACATACCATATTCTGCAGTTACCCAACCTTGGCCCTGACCTTTTAAGAATCTTGGAACGTTATGGTCGATACTTGCTGTACAAAGTACTTTGGTATGACCAAATTCAATGAGAACCGAGCCCTCTGCGTAACGCGTATAGTTTCTAGTAATTTTGACGTCACGAAGCTGATCTACCGCTCTTTGGTCTATACGCATTTTTTTTCCTTCAATATAACTAAAAGTAAATGAATAAAATAATTGTAACAGATTCTATTTTATTTTTTAGTAATTCAGGCATAGATATATTACAAATCACAACCACATATAAAAATAGCAGTCATTTACATAACTGCTATCTATTGGAGCATTCTATATACTTAGAAATGATAGCCTAGAGCAAGGTAGTATCCCCAGCCTGTACTAATTTGCGTAAAATCACCACTACCCCAGTTACTTGTTGCACCATCTTTAAACTGGCCGCCATTATGGAAATAACGTGCGCCTGCATATGCACCAAATTGTTTCTGTTGGTAAGAAAAAATATGCGTAGATACAAAAGCTTCATTCGTGCGTGTATTACCACCTGTTTTATCTGCAAGTTTTGACCCAAAGTCATAGTTTGAGAAAGTGAAGTAATTTAAAGATGCACCATTTTGGAAAGAATATAAAGGATAGAAGAACTGTACCTGTAAGCGCCCACCATCCGATGTATAAGCATTTGCAGCACCGTAGTTTTCCCATTGCTGTTTTGCATACACATTTACACTCATACCTAGCTTAGTATGCGTGTCAACTGATGTACCCAAACCATAATATAATGTGTTCTGGCGTGTTAATACTGTATTACCAGCATCTAAGATCCAATCCGTTGCAACAAACCAATCTTTAAAAGGACCAACTGAAAGATCTTTGCCAGTCAAACGATTTAAAGAAACTTTTGGTTCATGCTCCATAAAAAGCTTAGAGCTTCTACTATCCCAAACACCTGAAATATTACGATTTCCATCAAAAAACTTAGGCGCATCAAAATAACCATACCAATCTATTGGACCAGTTTGTCCTGAATACTCAAGTTCTAAATAAGCATTCTTTACAGGTTTTGGGCTAAACATAACATTATTGCTATAAATGCCCCATAACGTTGTATTCATCGCAGCATTTGTTTGTTGAACAGTACAAACTGCTGCTGTTGCAGCAAAAAAATAGCTCAATAGTTTGTTAGACATGATTTCACGTGCTCCTAAGTCACGACATATATATTTTGACCAAAATGGCAAAAATAGAATTAAAGGAGTTTTATAAGCAATGAATATGCCTATTTGCATATACACTGCAACAAAAATCATCAAATAATCATATTGATGTTAAAACTAACTCATTATTTTATTTCATTTATATTAAAAAATGTTATTTTTAATGTCAAAATAGTGTTTAATTTAAACATTTATTCATTTTTTCTAAACTCATTGAATCTCATGCCATAGATTTCTATTGGCATATTGCTTGCTTTATACCTTCTATTATCCTGAAAGGCACTTTGAATGAAAAAGTTACTGACCTTCTTTATTAGCTTAATTATAAGCACCGTAACATTTGCTCAAAGCAAAATTGATAATACATCACGTATTGCTATTGTTTGTGCATTCCAACCGGAAATCCCTGAATTACGTGCAGCTTTAAAAGATGCACAACTGCATACCATCAATAGAACTGAATTTTATACAGGAAAAATTGGTGATAAAGAAGTGGTGTTATTCTTATCTGGCATGTCAATGGTTAACGCAGCCATGACAACACAAATGGCTCTAGATCATTTCAATATCAAAAATATTGTCTTTTCAGGTGTTGCAGGTGGAGTTAACCCAGATTTAAATATTGGTGATATTTCAGTACCTAACCAATGGGGACAATATTTAGAATCAATCATGGCTCGTCAGACCAACGGAAAGTTTGTTGCACCAGCCTTCTTAAAAACACCGTACCCAAACTTTGGCATGATGTTCCCTCAAGATGTACAAATTGCAAACGGCAATCAAGCGCCTGAAGAAAAATTTTGGTTCCAAGTTGACCCTAATCTAATGGCACAAGCTAAAGAAATTCTTGCTAAACCTAATCTAGACCGCTGTACCGCAGATAACCACTGCCTTAGCCATACACCAAAAGTTGCTTTTGGCGGTAATGGTGTTTCTGGGCAATCATTTATGGATAATGCCGACTTGCGTCAATTTGTTTTTAATACATTCCATGCAAATGTTGTAGATATGGAGTCTGCAGCTATCGGTCACGTTGCTTATGTCAATAATACGCCATTTATTGTTTTCCGTGCCTTATCTGACCTTGCTGGTGGTGGTGCTGGTGAGAATGAAGAAAGTACATTCATTCAACTTGCAGCAAAAAACTCATCTCAACTTGTTATTCAGTACGTAAAAGCTCTGAAATAAACTGATCATTGTTTGGAAATTTATTATGAAAAAGTTCATTCAACCAACACTTATTGCCATTACATGTATCATGGCAACACATACGACTTATGCAAATACAAAAGTTGCCCCCGTTGTCATACAAGGTGCTTTAGATATTGAAACAGACCATATGATTGGTCAACTCAAAGACGTAAAAGAAAAAACTTACGGCGCTTGGAAGTTCTGGGAAGGAACATATCAAGGCTATCCTATCGTTATTTCTCGTACACTTATGGGTATGACAGATGCTGCTGCTGCAACAACATTAGCAATTGAACACTACCACCCTTCAGCCATTATTAATCAGGGTACTGCTGGTGGTCATGATCCAAAGCTCAATGTGTTTGATATCGTTTTAGGTAAAACTTCTGAAAATATTGGTGCATTTATTACACCTAAGAAGGCAATTGGTGAAGGTTCAAATACATTAACATGGAATAAATCTTTTAATGTACTGCCTAAAGATAACAGTACTGAAGAAGAAAGTCGTCATCTACGTTTCGAAGCAGATCCTAAGCTATTAGTTGCAGCAAATGCGATTAAATCAAGCTATAAACAAGGAAAAGTTGTTGAAGGTGTCATTGGTTCAGCAGATGTATGGAATAATGAGTTAGACCGCATTAAGTATTTCCATGAAAACTATCAAACGTCTGTAGAGGAAATGGAAACTGCTTCTGCCGCACAAGTTGCTTCTCTATATCACGTTCCATTTATTGGTATTCGTGTTCTATCTAATAATTTAACAAATAATGGTAACTATAATCCTAATACAGGTACTGCATGTCAAAAATATGCTTTAGATGTTGCATTAAATTATTTAAAATCAAATAATTAATATAAAAAAACCTAACCCTAAAAATTGGGTTAGGTAATCTTTAGTTTTTAACATATTGATAGCTCATTTAATAAATCTTGAATAAAAATAGCGCTATTTTTCATTCTATGCTTAAATTGATTTTTACATTATGAAGTGGAACCTATAATGTCTATACGTGCTGAACGTAAAACCCAGAGTAGGCAAACCATTATTGAAAAAGTTCTATTGCTTAGCTATAACGGACAACCCTTTCACTGTATGAGCTTACGTGAAATTGCACGTGAAGTTGGTATTGTACCAAGCGCACTCTATCGGCATTTTGCAAATAAAGATATTCTTGCACAAGCGACTATAGACCAAGTAGCTGTATTTATTAAAAGTGCATTATTTCAATCGCGTGCGCGGTTTTCAACACATAGTAATGAAACAACTGAAGTTCGTTTAGAAACACTGTTCAAATTTGTTGAACAACATTCAATGTACTGGCACTTTTTTATTTCAGAACGGTGGGGGAATTATCCTATTTTAGAGAAAATGATCCATCAAGATATTTCTGACTTGACACGAGATTTAGTCAGTGACTTACAAAAATTAGAAAAATATCAAAATATTACATCCAATGAACTTTATATGTTTGCAGAAATTCTTTTAGAAATGTGTCTTATATGGTCTAAAGATTGGATTAACCTATGTAAAAATAATACCCAAGAAAATGATAAAAAAATATTTCTTAAAAATTGCCTAAACCATGTATTTTTTATGCAGCGAACAATATATCTATAAAAAAAGGCATCATAAGATGCCTTTTTTTATTTATTTTTAGTATTTATTTCTTCTTCAGTTTACTTTCTTTTTCTACTAAGTAACTAAGTACTTTAGTCACTCTTCCATCTTCACCTTGAATCATATATTTCCCATCTACCACAATTGCAGGTACACCTGAAAGTTGATACTGCTGTGCGAGTTTATTTGACTCAGCAACTTTAGAACTTACAGCAAAAGAGTTATAGGCATTATTAAACTTATTCTCAGGTATACCATATTTTGTAAAGAATTTAGCAGCAGATGCTTGATCAAATATTTGTTGATTATTCAGCTGAATTGCATCAAATAAAGCTAGATGTGTTGTTTGACGTACACCTAGCATCTCAGATGCCCAGTAAGTACGTGCACCTGACTCCCATACAGGATTCATTGCAGCAGGGGTACGCACAAAAATAACATCTTTTGGCATTTGCTTTAACCAATCTTGCATATGCGGTTCAAGCTTAAAACAATGTGGGCAGCCATACCAAAAGAACTCTCGTACTTCTACTTTATTTCCTGTTACAGGTGTTGGGTTTTTAATTACAGTATAATCTTTCCCCTCAACAAATTGATCTGCCATTGCATTCACAGAGAAAGCCATTACCGTCGCAGCTAGACCACCTAAAATAAACTTCTTCATTTTTCAGTATTTCCTTTTATCAACTTTTTAAGCTATGCAATAGAGTAACGTGTAATTTCAAAATATTCATGCAAAAAACGTCTTGTTTATGTGAAGTTTTTTACGTAGGCAATCGCTTTTTCCATAATAAACGCTACACTAGATGAAATAAAAATTTTTATAGTTTTAGGAATAGCACATGACTCAGTTAAATGTTGATCCACAAGAAATAGCAAAATTTGAAGCACTTGCAGAAAAATGGTGGGATAAAACATCAGAATTTCGCCCATTACATGAAATTAATCCACTACGTTTAAACTGGATTGATGAATATTCACAAGGCATTGAAGGGAAAAAAATTATTGATGTAGGCTGTGGTGGCGGTATTTTAGCTGAAAGTATGGCTCGTCGTGGTGCATCTGTTTTAGGTATAGATATGGGCGAGGCACCTCTTAATGTTGCGCGTCTACATGCCACAAAGCACAATATAAAAAATATTGAATATAAACAAGTTCCTGTTGAACAACTTGCAGAGGAGCAAGCAGGACAATACGATATTGTAACATGTATGGAAATGCTAGAACATGTCCCAAATCCTGCATCTATTATTCAAGCATGCCAAAAACTAGTTAAACCAGGTGGTCATGTATTTTTCTCAACCATTAACCGTAACCCTAAATCATACCTATTTGCAATTATTGGTGCAGAATATGTTCTTCGTCTGCTTCCAAAAGGCACACATGACTACCATAAATTTATTCGTCCATCTGAACTTGCTTATGACATCCGTGCAGCAAACTTAGAACTTAAAAATATGATTGGCTTGCACTACAACCCTCTTACAAAACACTACTGGTTAGCACCAAATATTGATGTGAACTATATGGTTCATACACAAGACAAAGGTGAAGTATGAAAAAAGCTGTTTTATTCGATTTAGACGGTACATTAGCAGATACAGCTGCAGACTTTATTCGCATTATTCAAAATATCTGCCACGAAGTTGGACACCCTATCATTTCAGCAGATGCTATACGTGCACAAGTTTCTGAAGGTGCACGTGCAATGGTTCAGTTGGTATATCCCGAATTATCTCAAGATAATCCAACACTATTAAAGTATCGCCAGCAGTTTTTAGATATTTATGAACAACAAGTAGTTGTAGACACAGATCTTTTTGAAGGCATGTATCCTATTTTAGAGATGCTAGAAGCTGCCAATATTCCTTGGGGTATTGTGACGAACAAACCACGCTATCTTACAGAGAAACTACTCAAAGAACTCAAGCTAGATCATCGCTGTAGTGTTTTGGTCTGTCCTGAAGATGTCAAAAAAACTAAGCCAGATCCAGAGCCGATGTTTATTGCTGCAAAAATACTTAATATATCTCCAACAGATATTATTTATGTTGGTGATCATCCTAGAGATATTGATGCAGGTCGTCATGCAAATATGTTCACAGTATTGGCAGCATATGGTTATTTGCCACCAAATATGAAAGATGATCTTGATGCATGGAATGCAGATACAATTGTACAAAATGTTGAACAATTACATACAGAAATTGCTAAAAAAATCAGCTAAAAATCACTTAAAAATATAGAAGTGAATGGAGGCCCTGCAATGAAATATTCAGAATATCAACCTAGACCTAATTTACTAAAAAATAAGGTAATTCTTATTACAGGTGCAGGTGATGGTATTGGACGTACAGCTGCGCTCAGTTATGCATTACATGGTGCAACAGTTGTTCTGCATGGACGCACAATCAACAAACTAGAAGTAATCTATGATGAAATAGAAGGTCTGGGTGCACCACAGCCCGCCATTTTACCACTACAACTTTCAAGTGCATCTACACGGGACTATGAGCTACTCGTAGATACTCTTAATGCTCAATTTGGGCGTTTAGATGGTATCTTGCATAATGCAGGTATACTTGGCGAACGTGTACCATTATCTGACTATCCAACAGATATATGGGATGAAGTCATGGCTGTGAACTTACGAGCGCCTTTTGCAATGACGCAAGCTTTATTACCACTATTAGAAAAGTCAGAATCGGCTTCCGTTATATTTGCAAGCTCAGGTGTTGGACGGGAAGCACGTGCGCTATGGGGAGCTTATTCTATTTCCAAATTTGGTATTGAAGCCATGTGCCAGATTTTTGCAAAAGAAAATAAATATCCCCAACTGCGTTTTAACTGCATCAATCCGGGTGCAACACGTACAGCTATGCGAGCAAAAGCATTTCCTAATGAAGACCCCCTAACACTGCCTACATCAGAAATGCTTATGCCTGCGTACCTATATTTAATGGGTGAAGATAGCAAACATCTTAATGGTGAAAGTATTAATGCACAGGATTAGTATATAAAACTAGGGGAAAGTGGTTTTACCCTCCCTTTCCTTCAAGTTACTATGCCTTCTTTTATTTTAACTTTTGAAATCTTGTTATAATCTTCACAATTTCTATGCATTTTTTAGATAGAGTAAGTAGAAATTCAGCTATAACAGCTTACTATTTCGAAAAAGGTGCAACATGAAAAAGTTATGCTATATTTTGGCATTTGCATCCAACCTATTATTTTTCACAGCTGTATATGCGCAGCCTAATCATATGGGAGGGAGAGGAGCTTCAATAGGAATGGTGGGAGGTGCTCCTATCGGACATATATCCCAAGGTGATAATTTTTCAGGACTGAATAGCCATACTATTATTCATCAAGATATTTTTCAAGATATACAAGAAATACGTAGAACCCGTGAAGCACAAGGATTTGAACGCCTAAAACGCTTAAAATGGCAACAGGGATATACAATGCCACAGCATTACCGCAGCGACAGTTATAAAGTCAATTATATCGAGTATAACTTGCCTAGACCTGAACGAGATCAACAGTGGTATCGTATCAACAATGATTTTTTGCTTATTGACGCGACAAATTCAATTATTAGTGTGCAATAAAAAAGTGCCGAAGCACTTTTTTATATGATATTAATTCCTTGTTGTCCTGCTGGCGTTACTTTAAATATTTCCACTTCAAAGCTAATGTTTTTTCCAGCCAAAGGATGGTTGAAATCTATCTCTGTTGTATCATCATTCACTGATTTAACCACACCAAATAAGCTTGATTTTGCTTTATCCTCAAACTCTATAAGATGCCCAATCGTTGGTCTTTCTTCGAACTTTACTGTATCAAATGTTTGTACATTTTCAGGATTCCAAGGTCCAAAAGCATCTTCTGGTGGTAGATGTACTGTACGGCGATCCCCTGCACGCAGTCCATATAATGCCTTTTCAAACCCCGGCAATAAATTTCCATCACCAACTGTGAGCTGAACTGGTGCATCATGTTGGCGTGTATTATCAATCTCCACACCATTTTCTAAAGCTACCGAAAAATGTAACTCGACATGCGCACCTGCTTCTACTCTTGTTTCTTCATTTGGTGAAATAATATTAGCCATTCACTTTATCCAGTTGTTGCTTTCTTTTCTTCTCAAGAAAAAACGTATCAATTAAAAGTAAAATTGTACCTAATGTAATTGCACTATCAGCAATATTAAATGCCGGAAAATTATATTGACCATAATAAACATGAATAAAATCGACTACATAACCTAAAGTCATACGGTCGATTAAGTTACCAATTGCGCCACCTAAAATAAGTGCCAATGCAGCAGGTAAAACTTTTTGTCCTTTTGGCATACGCATAAGCCAAAAAACAAATATTAAAGATACTATTCCAGCAAGCCCAATAAATACATAACGCTGCCAACCACCTGCACCCGACAAAAAGCTAAATGCAGCGCCATAGTTATGTAAAAGCGTCCAATTTAAAAAAGGAACAACATGCTGTGGGTCAGCATATTCGAGAGATGTACTCGCAATATGCTTCGTCCACTGATCAATGATAATGGCTAAGGCAGAAAGCCCTAACCACAACACATTTCCTACATGAAATTTTAAGCCTTTTCCATGCTGTTGATTAGGCATATTTTCTCTCTTCACCTGCACCATCAACGTTAATGATACAACGAGAACATAAGCCTGGATGTTCTGAATGTGTATTTACATCTGGTAATACATGCCAGCAACGAACACACTTTTCACCTTCTGCTGCAAGAATTTCTACACGTAAACCTTCAACTTCAGTTTCTTTCCCTTCTTCAGCAAAAGGATTAACTTCTACTTGAGAAGTAATAAGGACAAAACGAAGTTCATTTTCTAAAGATTTTAGTAGTTTCTCTAATTCAGGTGTCGCCCAAATTTTTACTTTAGCAGATAAGTTACCACCAACAACTTTTTCGTTACGTGCAAACTCAATCTGTTTATTTACTGCAGTTTTTACCTGAATTAATTGTTGCCAATCTTGCTCAGAAATTTCATTTGTTGCCACTTGAGGTAAGTCATACCATGTTTGCGTAAACACATATTTTTCAGACTGTTCAGGAATAAGTGGCCATGCCTCTTGTGCTGTAAAGCTTAAGATTGGGCTCATCCAACGAACAAATGCTTGCACAATATGGTAAAGCGCTGTTTGTGCAGAATGACGTGCTTGTGAATCAGCTTTTGTCGTATATTGACGATCTTTAATAATATCTAAGTAAAAACCACCCAAATCATTAATACAGAAACTTGTTAAAGCAGTACATACAGCATGAAAGTTCATTTCGTTGTATGCATCAGCAATTGTTTTCTGAACTTCATTGGCGCGTTGTAAGATATATTGATCTAAAGCAATCAGTTGATCTACAGGAAGTAAATCTTTGCTCGGCTCAAAACCTTTTAAATTTGCCAATAAGAAACGCAATGTATTACGAATGCGGCGATAACTATCACTTACACGGCTAAAGATTTCTTTAGACGCTGCAATTTCATAACGATAGTCACTTGATGCAACATATAAACGTAAACCATCTGCACCCAGTTGCTTGGTAATTTCTTCTAAAGGAATATAATTTCCTAAAGATTTAGAGAGCTTACGACCCTTCTCATCAACTGTGAAACCATGTGTTAATAGCGTTTTATACGGCGCACGATTATGAATAGCTACAGATGTCAATAACGAAGATTGGAACCAACCACGATGTTGATCTGAACCTTCTAAATATAAATCTGCAGGGCTACTTAATTCTTCACGCTGATCCAACACTGCATAATGTGTCGTACCAGAATCAAACCATACATCTAAAGTATCGCGTACAGGGTTATATTCTTTTGCTTCTTCTGCACTTAAGAACGCATCTGTATCACGGGTAAACCATGCATCAATGCCTTCTTTCTCAATAAGTTGAGCAACTTCTTCAATAATTTCAGGTGTACGTGGGTGTAATTCATTCGTATCTTTATGAACAAAGAATGGAATTGGGACCCCCCATGTTCTTTGACGTGAAATACACCAATCAGGGCGACCTTCAATCATCGACTCAATACGGCTTTGTCCCCAATTTGGTACAAATTTAATATCGTTTTCAATAGATTTTAATGCACCTGCCCGTAATCCATTTTGATCCATATTAATGAACCATTGTGGTGTTGCACGGAAAATAATTGGTGTTTTATGGCGCCAGCAATGTGGATAGCTATGTTGAATCGTTTCATGTGCCCAAAGACGACCTGCTTCACGTAAAGCCTCAATAATTTTGGGAACAGCTTTATAAATATGCTCACCTACAAATACAGATGCAGCCGGTAAATAAACGCCATTTCCACCTACAGGGTTCTCTACAGGTAGATTATTTTGTAAACCAACTTTATAGTCATCGACACCATGTGCAGGTGCGGTATGTACAGCACCTGTACCACTTGTTGCAACAACATGCTCACCTAAAATTACAGGAACTTGTCTTTCAACAATTAATGGATGCTGTAGTTGAAGCTGATCAAGTTTCTCACCGGCAAAATCTGCAAGAACTTTTGGATTTTGAAGTTTATAACGTTCATAAGCTGACTGAGCTAAATCTTTTGCAAAGATTATATTTTGCTTACCTGTATCAGTGTCAATTTCAATCAGTTGATATTCAATTTCAGCATGTACAGCTACAGCTTGGTTAGCAGGAATGGTCCATGGTGTTGTTGTCCAAATTACCATATCTGTTGCAGTTGTAACTTCTATACCTAAGCGCTTTGAAAGGTCATTTAAGTCTACAACTGCAAATCCAACATCTATCGCTTCCGATTTCTTATCTTCATACTCAACTTCAGCTTCAGCCAGAGCTGAACCACAATCTAAACACCAGTTCACAGGTTTTAGACCTGGTTGAATATGACCATTCTTTTGAATTTTACCAAGTGCACGAACAATATCTGCTTCTTGTTTGAAGTTCATGGTCAGGTAAGGATTATCCCAATCACCCAAAATACCAAGACGCTTAAAGTCCTGACGCTGTAAATCGACTTGCTTTAATGCATATTCACGGCAAAGTTTACGGAATGTTGTTGCATCTACTTTTTGCCCAACCTTCCCAACTTTTTCTTCAACTTTCAATTCAATAGGTAGACCGTGGCAGTCCCAACCTGGAACATACGGTGCATCAAAACCATCTAAAGTACGACTTTTAATAATAATATCTTTAAGTACTTTATTTACCACATGACCTAAGTGAATTTGTCCATTTGCATATGGAGGGCCATCGTGCAAAATATATTTCTTTTTGCCAATACGCGAGTCACGAATTCGCTGATAAATGTTGTCGGCATACCACTCTTCCAACCATTTCACCTCACGTACTGCTAAGTTTGCTTTCATTGCAAACTCAGTACCCGGCAAGTTCAATGTGGCTTTATAATCCACTACATTTTCAGGATTTTGCTTATCGCTCATGCAAGTTACTTCCAGTGTTCAGAGTTTTCTATGACTCGTTGTACTTTAAAATTCAAATTAAAAAGGAAATGTGTTGTTTCGCTTACGAAATTCGTTTAGCTGAACAACATCATCTTGTATTCCTACCTTTAATGCCTCAAGTGAAGCATAATTTTTCTCACCGTGTAAGTAATTTAAAAAAGTTACACGCATAAGTAAACCATACAGATTAGCAGAAACTTCAGGAAAGTGAACTTCTAAACGCCACTCTGGAGCATCTTGTTTTATTGCAGGACGTGTACCTACATGTCCTGCACCAAAAAGACTATCTGACTGATACCCTGAAATGCCTGTTAAATCTGATTGTTGTTTTACTATTTCTCTTAAATTATGGGTTTCGCAAATGACATCCACACCATAAATACCATTTAAACAGGGTTTATGCCGCTTTAAAGCAATATTTACTGTAGGAAAATTTAATGTGCGACCAAGTTTATCGCCATGTTGAACACGACCAATAATACTATAAGGTCGACCTAAAAGTTGGCTTGCCAACGCTAAGTTACCTTTTTGCAATACTTGACGAAGTCGAGTTGAACTTACTCTCTTACCTTCGAACATCACAGTTTTCAAGTTATGTACTTCAAAACCATAAGATTTTAAGAATTCACTGTTCCCTTGGCGGTCTCTTCCAAAATGGAAATCATCACCTAATATTAAGCTTTTCGCATTGAGAGTATTTTTTAATAGTAAGGCAAAATCTTCTGCACTTTGGTTTCTAAAACAATGATCAAATTTCGCAATAGCGATATAATCTATACCAAGCTCTTTTAAATATTCGACTTTCTCTCTAAGTGATGAAATTCTTGGTGGAGCTTCACTACCTTTAAAGAATTCAAGGGGTTGAGGTTCAAAAATAATAACTAATGTTTTTAACTGTTCTTGTTGTGCAATTTCTTTAAGCTTTTTAATCATCGCCTGATGCCCTAGATGCACACCATCAAAATTACCAATACTAACAGCTGTTTTTGGTAAATTGTATGAGGGCATCAAGGCATGTAAACGAAGTAGATTCATGGAAGACTCATATGATCCATTTAGAAAAGGTTCTCTTTGCCTATTTTGCCATATTCTAATCGGTTCGTCTTGTTATTCCCATTTAGAGTTATAAATCAAAGGGAAATAGGCGAAATTTTCTATACAGCATTTGGTTTTGTAAGTGCGCCATGTAATAAAAGTTGAACACTACTTTGTATCGCACGTTGGTGAAATACTCTATTACGCAATGTTTTTCCTGTAAGTGCCTCAAACTGAATATCAAAGTCAGCATAACTTTGCGTTAAAGACCATAAATTCATAATAAATAACTCAGGAGCAATATCCGCAGCAATTTTTCCCTGTGCTTGCCACTCAGCAATTACTTTTATCTTACGACGAAAATGCTTTTTAATTGAGCCTTTAATAATATTATGAATATATGGTGCCCCCTGAATAATCTCTAAAGCATATAGCTTTGAAGCCTTTGGATTCATTTTAGAGAATTCTATCTTATTCTCAATATATTGTGTCAAAAGTACTTCAGGATCTGCATCCACATGTAAAAGTTGCATAGACTCTAGCCACTTTTGTAATACAGATGTCAATACTTCAATATATAGTGCTTCTTTATTTGCAAAGTAATAAAATATATTCGACTTATGCATATCAGCACGTTTAGCAATTTCATCTAAACTTGCACCACTAAAACCATAGATCGAAAATACATCTAAGGCTGCATTTAAAAGCTGATGTCGCTTTTGCATACTTTTTTTTAATTCCATAACATGCAACCTGCCTAAAAATATATTTAGATTTTAGAGAAATATCTTTGATTTTGCATGGAATTTATTAAAAAACCTATTTAAAAATCTCCTAAAAACTATCGTTTTTATCTATAAAAAATATTACATAATTAATTTTTTAAATACCAATGAGTTTCGTTGAAAATTATAGAGTTCTTGACGTGAATTTGGTAAATCTTCAACACTAGATGGTTGAAAACCATGTTCTACAAACCAGTGTGCTGTACGTGTGGTTAAAACAAATAATTGCTTAATATTATTTGTTTTTGCTTTATTTTCCAAGAAAGCTAAAATTTGAGTGCCTCTATTCGACTTACGATAACTCGGATGAACTGCTACACATGCAATTTCAGCAGATGGTACTTCATGTTCTTTAATTGCAATTGGATATAAAGCTGCGCAAGCTAATATCGTTCCATCTCGTTCAATTACTGCAAATTGTTCAATTTCATTTTCCAACCTTTCTCTAGAGCGGTAAACTAAAATACCTCGCTCCTCTAAAGGTTTAAGTAATGTCATTAAACCACCCACATCATAAATTGTTGCCATTCGCACTTCTTCATAGTGGGCATCTGTAACCATCGTACCAACACCATCCCGCGTAAATAACTCTTCAATTAAAGCACCATCATAAGCAAATGGTAATAGATGAATGCGTTGAACACCATGCAAAGATGCTTCTTGTGCATATTTTAGAGTTGTTGAAAAATATGGAGATGCGCTATTTTCTATAATATAATCATCAAGTTGATTCGAACTTACTTCACGAATCAATTGATGTTCTGAGTTCAATAATCCTGCTTGCTCACCTAGAAAAATCAGTTTATCTGCTTTTAATGCAATTGCTGTTTTAGTAGCAACCTCTTCAGCAAGTAAATTAAAAACTTCTCCCGTAGTTGAATATCCAGTTGGGCCTAGTAATACAATATTATTATTAGATAATAAGTGATTAATTGTATGTGTATCTACAGCTCGGACTTCTCCACTCAGTTGAAAATCAATACCATCATGAATACCAAAAGGCTTTGCTGTAATTATATTTCCTGAAACAACATCTATACGTGAGCCAAACATTGGAGAATTTGCCAACCCCATAGAAAGCAAAGCCTCGATATACATACGAGAAGCTCCAACAGCACTCATAATTTCAGGTAAAGCATTTCTTGTTGTAATACGACGATTTAAATGGGATTTTGTTTGAATACCTTGTTTAGCAAGACTTTCGTCAATTTGATCACGTGCCCCATGTACTAAAACAAGTCGAATACCCAATGAATGTAATAATGCAATATCATGAATAATATGCTGAAAATTACTATTTTTTAATGCAGCGCCATCAAACATAATCACAAAGGTTTTATTACGGTGTGCATTAATATATGGTGCAGAGTTACGAAACCAGTATAAATAATTGGTTGTAGAAGTTGCATCTGATTGCGTAGAAGGATGACCCACCATAACTAAGCCTTTGTACTTGTCGTTTTATTACAACATTTATTATAAAAGATCATTTAAGAAATAGGAGATACATTCTTAAATTTTCTATTTTTGCAATTTGCTACGATTCCTCATATTTCTTTACGCTATAAAATAAAAGTTCATTTATATTATTTAATAAAGCTATTAAAACGCAGAAACAAGTAAAACGCTCGTGTACTCAACAAAATATACATTAAGTTCTAAAGCAAATATATACAAGGAGTTCGACCATGCCATTTGCCACAACAAATCCATATACAGGTGAAGTTATAAAAACTTTTCCAGATGCAACAGATGCTGAAATACAACAAGCCATTACAGATGCAGATCAAGCATTTCAATCTTGGCGATTATCATCCTTTAAGACTCGTTCAGAAATATTAACAAAAGCTGCTTCTATTTTACGCCAAGATGTTGAAACCTATGCACAATTACTTACCCTAGAAATGGGTAAAATTCTTTCTGAAGGACGCGCAGAGGTTGAATTATGTGCAAAAATATTTGAATATTATGCAAAAAATGCAGAACACTTACTTGCTCCTCAAAAAATTCCACCACTATCTCCTGAAGACGGTGACTCAATTGTTTCTCATGAACCATTAGGTATTATTTTAGCAATTGAACCATGGAACTTTCCTTTCTATCAAATTACCCGAATATTAGCGCCACAACTTTCGGTGGGTAATACTCTTTTACTTAAACATGCTTCAAATGTTCCACAATGTGCACTCATTTTTGAAAAGCTTATGTTAGATGCAGGATTACCAAAAGGTGCTTTCATTAATCTTTTTTTACCACATAACAAAGTAGAGGATGTTTTAAAAGATTCACGTGTTCATGGCGTTGCTTTAACTGGATCTGAAGCAGCGGGTGCAGTTGTTGCTCAAATAGCTGCAAAATATTTAAAAAAATCTACACTCGAATTGGGTGGTGCAGATGCCTTAGTTGTATTAGCTGATGCTGACTTAGATAAAACAGTTAAATGGGCTGTTTTTGGTAGACATTGGAATGCAGGTCAAGTATGTATCGCATCAAAAAGAATTATTATAGATGAAAGCATATATGATGAATTCTTAGAAAAATATATAGTAAGTGTTGCTGCTTTAAAGGCAGGAGATCCTAAATCTTCTGATACTCAACTCGCCCCTCTCTCATCACAAAAAGCGGCCGATAATATAAAGCAACAAGTCCAAAATGCTATTAAAAATGGTGCTATAGCTCAAGAAGTAGGAGAGCCTATTCCAAAACAAGGTGCTTTTATTCAGCCAACAATTCTTACAAATATCACACCAGAAAATCCTGCATACTACGAAGAATTTTTTGGCCCTATATCCATGATATTTAAAGCAAAAAATGACGATGATGCTATACGTATTGCTAATGACTCACATTTTGGGTTAGGTGGATCTGTCTTTACTACTGACCCAGAGCATGGTCAAAAAGTTGCTGAAAAAATTTCAACAGGTATGATCTTTGTAAATCATCCAACTGGAACAAAAGCACATATTCCTTTTGGAGGTATCCGCAGATCAGGGTATGGGCGTGAGCTTTTTGATTTGGGCCTAAAAGAATTTGTAAATCATAAGGTTATTAGTATTACAGATATTGATGCTCCCTTTTAAAATTTAATTTCGAGGGGGAGTATCTCGGATATTCCCTTTTTTATTTCACTCTATAAAATAGAATAACTAGGAAAATATATGAGTTTAATTAGAAAAACATATAGAAATATTCGTTACCACCCATATTTTTATCTTATGTTACCTGTTGGGCTAGTTATTGCTAGTATTTTAAATTATTTAACAAATTGGGCATGGTCTACTATTCTACTTACAAGTTGGAATAGTGCGATTGGTTTATATTTAATAAGAACTTTTGCAATTATTACTCACTATAATCAAAAACATATTGCTGAACGTGCTGAAAAACAAGATGAAAATAAATGGGTTATTCTTTTATTGGTATGCCTTGCTGTAAGTATGTGCTTATATGCCATTATTATTCATTTATCGCATCTCCCTAGTGTATCCGAACTAAAATATGAACATATTTTACTTGCTCTCGGCACTATTGCTATGGCTTGGTTATTTATGCATACCGTTTTTGCCATTCATTATGCACATGCATTCTATATAGCAAAGAATCGCGTAAAAGAACCAGGACTAGAATTTCCTAAAACACCTATGCCTGTATATTTTGATTTTATTTATTTTAGTTATGTTATTGGTACAGCTTCTCAAACTGCAGATGTTTCTATTACCTCAAAGAAAATGCGTATACTTAATACATTTCATCTTATGCTTGCCTTTACCTTTAATACAATTATTTTAGCAATTTGCATTAATATTGCTGCAAGTTTAATTACCTCATAATTTTATTGGATACATAAAAAAGCCTCCCTAATGGGAGGCTTTAGAATTAGATGCTGGCGATGACTTACTCTCACATGGGTAACCCCACACTACCATCAGCGCTAAGAGGTTTCACTTCTGAGTTCGGGAAGGGATCAGGTGGTTCACTCTCGCTATTGTCGCCAGCATAACTGTTATGGAGAACGATTAGGTCTTATATTATTGCCTATGTTCAACCAAATTTGGCTTAACAGGTTATTCAATTGGTCTGTATTGTAACTAGGTTTATTACTAAATCAAGCTATTTGAAGAGAAATACAACTGTTTGGGTGTTGTATAGTCAAGCCTCACGAGCAATTAGTATTGGTCAGCTTCATGTATCACTACACTTCCACATCCAACCTATCAACGTCCTAGTCTTGAACGGCTCTTTAGGTGACATAAAATCACAGGGAAATCTAATCTTGAGGTAGGCTTCCCGCTTAGATGCTTTCAGCGGTTATCCCTTCCGAACATAGCTACCCGGCGATGCGACTGGCGTCACAACCGGTACACCAGAGGTTCGTCCACTCTGGTCCTCTCGTACTAGGAGCAGATCCTCTCAAATTTCCAACGCCCATGGTAGATAGGGACCGAACTGTCTCACGACGTTCTAAACCCAGCTCGCGTACCTCTTTAAATGGCGAACAGCCATACCCTTGGGACCTGCTTCAGCCCCAGGATGAGATGAGCCGACATCGAGGTGCCAAACACCGCCGTCGATATGAACTCTTGGGCGGTATCAGCCTGTTATCCCCAGAGTACCTTTTATCCGTTGAGCGATGGCCCTTCCATACAGAACCACCGGATCACTAAGACCTACTTTCGTACCTGCTCGACTTGTTGGTCTCGCAGTCAAGCGCGCTTTTGCCTTTATACTCTACGCGTGATTTCCGACCACGCTGAGCGCACCTTCGTACTCCTCCGTTACTCTTTAGGAGGAGACCGCCCCAGTCAAACTACCCACCAGACATGGTCCTCGACCCAGATTATGGGTCAGAGTTAGAACCTCAACATTACCAGGGTGGTATTTCAAGGATGGCTCCATAGTAACTGGCGTTACTACTTCAAAGCCTCCCACCTATCCTACACAAGTAAGGTCAAAGTTCAATGTCAAGCTGCAGTAAAGGTTCACGGGGTCTTTCCGTCTAGCCACGGGTACACGGCATCTTCACCGCGATTTCGATTTCACTGAGCCTCTGCTGGAGACAGCGCCGCCATCATTATGCCATTCGTGCAGGTCGGAACTTACCCGACAAGGAATTTCGCTACCTTAGGACCGTTATAGTTACGGCCGCCGTTTACTGGGGCTTCGATCAAGAGCTTCGCTTACGCTAACCCCATCAATTAACCTTCCAGCACCGGGCAGGCATCACACCCTATACGTCCACTTTCGTGTTTGCAGAGTGCTATGTTTTTAATAAACAGTTGCAGCGGCCTGGTTTCTGAGGCTGCCGACAGCTCAGGAAGCAAGTTCCATCACCATCAGCAGCGTACCTTCTCCCGAAGTTACGGTACCATTTTGCCTAGTTCCTTCAGCAGAGTTCTCTCAAGCGCCTTGGTCTACTCGACCTGACCACCTGTGTCGGTTTCGGGTACGATTCCTGTGTAACTGAAGCTTAGAGACTTTTCTTGGAAGTATGGTATCAGCCACTTCGTAGGTAAACCTACTTGCTATCGACTCTCAGCATAGAGCACCCCGGATTTGCCTAAGATGCATGCCTACTGTCTTTCACCTGGACAACCAACGCCAGGCTGACTTAACCTTCTCCGTCCTCTCATCGCATTACACAGAAGTAATGGAATATTAACCATTTTCCCATCGACTACGCCTTTCGGCCTCGCCTTAGGGGTCGACTCACCCAGCCCCGATTAACGTTGGACTGGAACCCTTGGTCTTTCGGCGAACGGGTTTTTCACCCGTTTTATCGTTACTCACGTCAGCATTCGCACTTCTGATACCTCCAGCATGCTTCTCAACACACCTTCATCGGCTTACAGAACGCTCCCCTACCACTTACGCTAATGCGTAAATCCGCAGCTTCGGCACATAGTTTTAGCCCCGTTACATCTTCCGCGCAGGCCGACTCGACTAGTGAGCTATTACGCTTTCTTTAAAGGGTGGCTGCTTCTAAGCCAACCTCCTAGCTGTCTATGCCTTCCCACATCGTTTCCCACTTAACTATGATTTTGGGGCCTTAGCTGGCGGTCTGGATTGTTTTCCTCTTGACTACGGACGTTAGCACCCGCAGTCTGTCTCCCGGATAGTACTCATAGGTATTCGGAGTTTGCATCGGTTTGGTAAGTCGGGATGACCCCCTAGCCGAAACAGTGCTCTACCCCCTATGGTATTCGTCCGAGGCGCTACCTAAATAGCTTTCGGGGAGAACCAGCTATCACCAGGCTTGATTAGCCTTTCACCCCTATCCACAAGTCATCCCCTGGCTTTTCAACGACAGTGGGTTCGGTCCTCCAGTTAGTGTTACCCAACCTTCAACCTGCTCATGGATAGATCGCCTGGTTTCGGGTCTATACCCAGCAACTAAACGCCCTATTAAGACTCGATTTCTCTACGGCTCCCCTATACGGTTAACCTCGCTACTGAATATAAGTCGCTGACCCATTATACAAAAGGTACGCAGTCACATAACAAAGTATGCTCCCACTGCTTGTATGCATGCGGTTTCAGGATCTATTTCACTCCCCTCACAGGGGTTCTTTTCGCCTTTCCCTCACGGTACTGGTTCACTATCGGTCAGTCAGGAGTATTTAGCCTTGGAGGATGGTCCCCCCATATTCAGACAAGGTTTCACGTGCCTCGCCCTACTCGATATCATTATCTAAGCCCTTTCGTGTACGGGACTATCACCCTTTATAGTCACACTTCCCAGAGTGTTCCACTAAAACTTAGATAACTTAATGGGCTGATCCGCGTTCGCTCGCCGCTACTGACGGAATCTCAATTGATTTCTTTTCCTAAGGGTACTGAGATGTTTCACTTCCCCTCGTTCGCCTCAACAACCTATGTATTCAGTTATTGATACCTACCTTATGGTAAGTGGGTTCCCCCATTCAGAAATCTCCGGATCATAGGATATTTGCCGCCTCCCCGGAGCTTATCGCAGGCTATTACGTCTTTCATCGCCTCTGACTGCCAAGGCATCCACCACATGCACTTAATTACTTGACTATACAACCCCAAACAGTCGCTTACGCGAACTTCAAGGTGTACAGCTTCAATCTCATACCAAAACGCTTGATTCAGTTAATTTGCTAGTTCTCATCTCATTTCAATTTGTCTCAATCTAAATTAGTTAAAATTTCAATTAAAACGCTTCAAAATGTATGAGTGAACAATTTTATTTCAGACTCAAATTGAATAATCTGTTAATGATTTAACATGCCTTCGTCAGGTCATGTACTGTGATTACTCACAGAGGTTAATATCAAGGTCGCATATTATATACAATCTTTCTATTAAGCTCTATAAGCAAATAAGCTGTTTGCTTATTTATTAGCTTAACTTTAATTAAATTGAAATATCAATCTGATTAAAATCATGGTGGAGACTAGGAGAGTCGAACTCCTGACCTCCTGCGTGCAAAGCAGGCGCTCTACCAACTAAGCTAAGTCCCCAGCTTAAAATCATTTCGAATTGTACATTATCTTCTAGTCTTTGGTGGGTCTGACAAGACTTGAACTTGTGACCCCACGCTTATCAAGCGTGTGCTCTAACCAACTGAGCTACAGACCCTCAGATAATATACCGAAGAACAACTTGTTGTGGATTCTTACCAAGTCTCACCTTTTCGTTAAGGAGGTGATCCAGCCGCAGGTTCCCCTACGGCTACCTTGTTACGACTTCACCCCAGTCATTGGCCACACCGTGGTAAACGTCCTCCCGAGGGTTAGACTATCTACTTCTGGTGCAACAAACTCCCATGGTGTGACGGGCGGTGTGTACAAGGCCCGGGAACGTATTCACCGCGGCATTCTGATCCGCGATTACTAGCGATTCCGACTTCATGGAGTCGAGTTGCAGACTCCAATCCGGACTACGATCGGCTTTTTGAGATTAGCATCACATCGCTGTGTAGCAACCCTCTGTACCGACCATTGTAGCACGTGTGTAGCCCTGGCCGTAAGGGCCATGATGACTTGACGTCGTCCCCGCCTTCCTCCAGTTTGTCACTGGCAGTATCCTTAAAGTTCCCATCCGAAATGCTGGCAAGTAAGGAAAAGGGTTGCGCTCGTTGCGGGACTTAACCCAACATCTCACGACACGAGCTGACGACAGCCATGCAGCACCTGTATCTAAGTTCCCGAAGGCACCAATCTATCTCTAGAAAGTTCTTAGTATGTCAAGGCCAGGTAAGGTTCTTCGCGTTGCATCGAATTAAACCACATGCTCCACCGCTTGTGCGGGCCCCCGTCAATTCATTTGAGTTTTAGTCTTGCGACCGTACTCCCCAGGCGGTCTACTTATCGCGTTAGCTGCGCCACTAAGTCCTCAAAGGACCCAACGGCTAGTAGACATCGTTTACGGCATGGACTACCAGGGTATCTAATCCTGTTTGCTCCCCATGCTTTCGCACCTCAGTGTCAGTATTAGGCCAGAAGGCTGCCTTCGCCATCGGTATTCCTCCAGATCTCTACGCATTTCACCGCTACACCTGGAATTCTACCTTCCTCTCCTATACTCTAGCCACCCAGTATCGAATGCAATTCCCAAGTTAAGCTCGGGGATTTCACATTTGACTTAAATGGCCACCTACGCGCGCTTTACGCCCAGTAATTCCGATTAACGCTTGCACCCTCTGTATTACCGCGGCTGCTGGCACAGAGTTAGCCGGTGCTTATTCTGCGAGTAACGTCCACTTATCCTAGGTATTAACTAGGTAAGCCTCCTCCTCGCTTAAAGTGCTTTACAACCATAAGGCCTTCTTCACACACGCGGCATGGCTGGATCAGGCTTGCGCCCATTGTCCAATATTCCCCACTGCTGCCTCCCGTAGGAGTCTGGGCCGTGTCTCAGTCCCAGTGTGGCGGATCATCCTCTCAAACCCGCTACAGATCGTCGCCTTGGTAGGCCTTTACCCTACCAACTAGCTAATCCGACTTAGGCTCATCTATTAGCGCAAGGTCCGAAGATCCCCTGCTTTCCCCCGTAGGGCGTATGCGGTATTAGCGCTCCTTTCGGAACGTTGTCCCCCACTAATAGGCAGATTCCTAAGTATTACTCACCCGTCCGCCGCTAGGTCCAGTAGCAAGCTACCTTCCCCCGCTCGACTTGCATGTGTTAAGCCTGCCGCCAGCGTTCAATCTGAGCCATGATCAAACTCTTCAGTTAAAATCATTAATTCCTTAAGGGAATCAATCTGGCTCATTAATCACTAGCAAAAATATTCGCTCTCAAATAAATCTTCGAGTAAATTTCTACTTTTGATCAATGAATCTTAAATATATTCAGTGATCACTCAGTAAAAATCCACACAAGTTGTTCTTCAATTCTATTAATGATTCGCATCACTGATTCGTCATCAGCAAGCTAGGTCGGCTATATTACTCTCTTTTAAAAGAAAGTCAACTGTAATCTGAAAGTTTTTTTAAACTACTTAATCAAACTAAACTTCAATCAATCTAAGAACTAAATCTCAAACCAATCAACTAAGTTATTGTTTATTAAGAAGTTTCTCTCAACATCACCGCCGATGGATACGCATTATAGACCAATCAATTCCAAACACAACCCCCTAATCCAGTTTATTTCATATTTATTTGCCAATAGAATAAAATCTAAACGAAATATGAGTTTTTTTAATCAATTTGAATGATTTTACAGCAGAATGGGAAAGTTTTAGAGTTATTTTTTATTTTCAACTTTTATACTTTCAATAAAAATAGGTTTTATAGGTACGTTTTGATACACGCCTTTATCCATTGTTTCTACTTTTGATATCTTATCTACGATATCCATTCCTTTTACCACTTTACCAAAGACAGCATAACCATCGTTGTACATACTTTTATTTAAGTTAGGATTATCTACTGTATTAATAAAAAATTGTGCCGTTGCAGAATCTGGATCACTGGTTCTTGCCATAGCCAATGTTCCTCGAACATTTGGCAAACCATTATACGATTCATTCTTTATTGGTGCGTCTGTCTGTTTTTCACTAAAATTTTGTGCAAACCCACCACCTTGGATCATGAAACCGGGAATAACTCGATGAAAAATTGTGTTTGCATAGAAGTTACTCTTTACATAATGCAAAAAATTCTTCGTTGATATCGGAGCTTGAGTATCATTTAGTTCAATTTCTATATTTCCCATAGAGGTTTTCATATCTACATATGTATTCGCAAAAGTTGTTCCACATGCAAGCGTAGATAAAAGTAAAAGAATTGATTTTTTCATATGTAATACCAAAAACAAATGCTTATTTAAGTCAATCTCTAACATTGTTTCACGTGAAACACAATTTTAAAAGGTTAAGACTATATGTATGCATACATATAGTCTTAAATAACTTAAATTTTATTGAGCCATTGTTGTTGCTACATCTGATGCTCCTGTAGATGATTGAGGCACTGTACTCTGAGATGATGAATCATTTGAAACAACTGGCGCAGAGCTTAAAGCTGATGCAGGCATCGTGTTTGTCGGTTCTTCTGCTTTTTGTGAAGCACATCCAACAGCAGATAATGCAAATCCAGTAATTGTTAAAGACATTAAAACTAATTTTTTCATAATCACTCGTTCCTAAAAGGAAAAAAATAAATACTCAACATCGGAGTTTTTGCATCATCTATATTTTTTTTAAGTTGTAATATTCTGAATATGATACTTTTTTAACGTATTTCTTTGCTTTAACATATGTTTTGTTAATTTTTCTGAATGACTCTTTTTCTATATATAAGTATTAAACCTTTGCTATACCTATTATTTTTTATTTAATTATTATTTTATTGTTTATTTATTTATCAGTTTGAAATTTCATTTAAATCATAGAAAGATACACTCCACAAACAGAGTTATATCTTTTTATATAGATAATCATGAACTTTTTGGTTTTTTATATTTAATAATTAGTATCTAAGGCCATTTCATTTCACCCTTAACGACTTTCGCACTTAACTCTAAACTATTGACTTCGTATAGGCTAGGATAGATTCTTTTCATTTCAGAAATAAGCTCACTTGCATTATTTGTCTTTTGTACTGCTTTTTCATATTGTTCTAAATACTGTATGGAAAAGTTGACTGCTGGCATATTTTCTACCACACCACTTGCCATATGTGCAGGGATAACAATTTTAGGCATAAGTTCTTTAATATTTTTTAAAGTCGTCAGCACTTCTTTTCGAGATGATGCTGTTGCTGTATCTGCCATCCATAAATGAATACCTGAAGATACAGGAATTCCACCAATAACAGCCTTAATACTTGGTATCCATAGATAAGTCAGCTCGTTTTTTCCCTGAATTTGGATATTTAGACCATCAAAATTAATTTCTTTCGCTGTATAGGGTTGGGGAATAATAATTTTACTAGGTGCATTTTCTCCCATTTGAGGAGACCAATATTTTTGTTTGAGTTGGTAGGTTTTTTCAATATGTTTTACAGTTTCAGGTGTTGCTATAATTTGTGCTTTAGGAAATATTTGTTTTACGACATCTAAACCAAAGTAATAATCTGGATCGCCATAGCTCACAAAAATAGTTTTAAGCTGTTTACCACTATCTAATATGTTTGCAACGATACGCAATGCTGCAGATTTTGAAAATTGTGCATTTACAATGCATGACATCTTTACCTGTTTCAATGAGTGTTGATGTCACTCAAAATGTTCAGGAGATGCAAGAAAAGGCTGTATTTTAATGTTTTTAGCATTTGCATATTGCGTTAGAAAAACACTATTCAATAATAAAGCCACTGATAATTTTTATATTCCAGTCATGTTATTATATCTCATTTTATGAAGGTATTTATTTTAATCTTCTTCTATGTACTTTAAAGTACTTCAATTAAGATGGTTTATTTCATATTAAGAAATAATTCTATTATGGATACGCTAAAGGCCATACAAGTTTTTGTAACTATCCATCAATATGGAAGTTTTACAAAGGCTGCCGAACATTTAAATTACTCTAGGGCAATGGTTTCACGTTACTTGGAGCATCTTGAAACAACATTTTCAACACGATTACTTCAACGAAACACAAGAAAAATTTCTCTCACTCCCTCAGGAGAGAAAGCTTTAGTTTATTGTGAGAATATATTACAGCAACAAAACTTGTTATATAGCCTGTCTGCACATGAACAATATCAAGGTATGATTCGTATTTCTTGTAGCAGTTTTTTATTTCAAATCGGCGTAGATGAATGTATTGCTAAGTTTAGAACGCATTTTCCTAAAGTAGAGTTTGATATTCAACTGAGTGAATCTACGATAGATTTAATTGAAGACCGCATAGACATTGCCTTTAGAATTTCTCAAAATATTGCAGATGGATTAGTTGCAAGACCTGTATGCCCTATTCCATCAATTTTTTGTGCAAGCCCTAAATTTCTAGGGAAAATTGAAAAAATAACAAATCCCAATCAATTAATTCGGCATGATTGTATTGTTCATTATGCCCAATTAAGCACATGGACATTTATTAATAGTGATCAACAACCTCAAAACTATCCTGTAAAAAGTACATTTAAAAGTAATGATGTTTTGGCATTACATAAAATGTGTGTACAAGGCTGTGGCATTGCAATGCTACCAATTTATGTTGTACAGGATGACTTAAAAGATGGTGCTTTAAAAGTTATATTACCTGAGTATACTGCACCTGATATTATGCTTTCCTTAGTGTATACGTCACGCCATCATTTACCTTTAATTTCACAAAAATTCATCACTTTTATTCAAGAGAATTTACCGAAGTTGTTAGAAAAAGATAAATATACGATTTAATTTGCGAATTAATGTAATTTCCTTCTTGAATTTTAATAGTGCGCCCATACCTCTTAGTTAATTATTTTACAAACCTCCATGGCAGTTCAGCATAATGCCTGTTCAAGTATTCAAGACTGAGCGGATGCCAACCAAGGACTGTACATGTTTGAAAAACTTTTTAAACGGAGATCATCAATGGCGAACGAGCAAAAAAACCAAGCTCAAGACAGTCAACCTGAAGTAGAAAAACAGGAAAATGTACAGACTGAAGAAAATAATGAGCAAGTTGATGTGAGCGTAGAAGATTTACAAGCACAGATTACAAAACTTGAAGAAAGTTTAAAGCTTGAAAAAGCACGAGCTGCAAATGCAATTTATGAATCAGAGAAAGTAAAAGAGCGCGTTGAACGTGAAGCAGATACTGCGAAAAAATTTGCTTTAGAAAAATTTGCAAAAAGCTTACTTGAATCTGTAGATAATCTTGAGCGTGCGATTCAAGCAACAAGCGAAGAAAAAAGTCCTTTACTTGAAGGTGTAGAACTAACATTAAAGTCACTCATTACAACGTTAGAAAAGCATGAAATTGCTGCTGTAGATACTGCAAATGGCTTTAATGCTGAATTCCACCAAGCTGTGGGCATTGATCCAGAGGCCAAAGCTGGTGAAATTGGAAATGTTTTACAGAAAGGTTATACATTGTCAGGTCGTCTACTCCGCCCTGCAATGGTTACCGTTGGTCAATAATTAACTAATATTAGAGAGTTTTTTAATTTTTTTAATTTTTTTGCTTGAAAAAATTAGATTCACTCTCATATCGAATAACAAGCGAAAACATTGCAAAATAATTTTTAGAGGACACATACAATGGCTAAGATTATTGGTATTGACTTAGGTACTACCAACTCATGTGTTGCAGTACTTGAAGGCGAAAAAGTAAAAGTAATTGATAACGCTGAAGGCGCACGCACAACGCCATCTATCATTGCATATAAAGATGGTGAAACACTTGTTGGTCAAAGTGCAAAACGCCAAGCAGTAACTAACCCAAAAAACACATTATTCGCAATTAAGCGTTTAATTGGTCGCCGTTACGAAGATTCTGCTGTACAAAAAGATATTGGTCTTGTGCCATACAAAATTGTAAAAGCAGACAATGGCGATGCTTGGGTTGAAGTAAACGATAAAAAACTTGCACCACAACAAGTTTCAGCAGAAATTTTGAAAAAAATGAAAAAAACTGCTGAAGACTATTTAGGTGAAGCTGTTACAGAAGCTGTTATTACTGTACCTGCATACTTTAACGATGCACAACGTCAAGCAACAAAAGATGCTGGTAAAATTGCTGGTCTAGATGTAAAACGTATCATTAACGAGCCAACTGCTGCTGCGCTTGCGTTCGGTATGGACAAAAAAGAAGGCGATCGTAAAATTGCTGTATACGATTTAGGTGGTGGTACATTTGACGTATCTATCATTGAAATTGCTGACTTAGATGGCGACCAACAAATTGAAGTACTATCTACAAATGGTGATACATTCTTAGGTGGTGAAGACTTTGATACAGCATTAATTGACTACTTAGTTGAAGAGTTCAAAAAAGAGCAAAATGTAAATCTTAAAAATGATCCTCTTGCACTACAACGTTTAAAAGAAGCAGCTGAAAAAGCAAAAATTGAACTTTCATCTTCAAATGCTACTGAAATTAACCTTCCGTACATTACTGCAGATGCAACTGGTCCTAAACACTTAGTATTGAACGTAACACGTGCAAAACTTGAAGCACTCGTTGCTGACCTTGTTGAACGTACACTTGAACCTTGCCGTATTGCACTAAAAGATGCTGGTCTTTCAAACAGTGAAATTTCAGATGTTATTTTGGTTGGTGGTCAAACACGTATGCCACTTGTACAACAAAAAGTACAAGATTTCTTTGGTAAAGAGCCACGTAAAGATGTAAACCCTGATGAAGCAGTAGCAATGGGTGCTGCAATTCAAGGTGCTGTACTTTCTGGTGATAAAAATGACGTTCTACTTCTTGACGTAACACCATTAACACTTGGTATTGAAACAATGGGTGGTGTACTTACGCCAATCATTGAAAAGAACACAACGATTCCTTCGAAGAAATCACAAGTGTTCTCTACAGCAGCAGATAACCAACCAGCGGTTGATATTGCAGTTTATCAAGGTGAGCGTAAAATGGCTCAACAAAATAAACTGTTGGGTAACTTCCAATTAGGTGATATTCCACCTGCTCCACGTGGTGTACCACAAATTGAAGTATCTTTCGACATCAATGCAGATGGTATCTTAAAAGTATCTGCAAAAGATAAGAGCACTGGTAAAGAACAGTCTATTCAAATTAAAGCAAACTCTGGTTTATCTGATGAAGAAGTAGAAGCTATGATCAGAGATGCTGAAGCAAATGCTGAAGAAGATCGTAAATTTGAAGATCTTGCAAAAGCACGCAATGAAGCAGATGCTTTAATTTCTAGTGCGAATAAAGCTGTAAAAGACTTAGGTGATAAGGTTACTGAAGATGAAAAAACTGCTGTAAATACTGCTGTTTCTGAACTTGAAGCAGTAACTAAAGAAAATGATGCTGAAGCAATCAAAACAAAAACTGAAAGCTTACAAAACATTTTAATGCCAATCACTCAACGTGCTTATGAACAATCACAAGGCGCTGAAGGTGGTGCACAAGGATTTGATCCAAATGCATTTAACCAAGAAGGTGCTGCTCATCAAAAGAAAGCTGATGATGGCGTTGTAGATGCTGAATTTAAAGAAGTAAAAGATGATAAGAAATAATATTTCTTAAAATCAAAAAACCGTGCATCTCGCACGGTTTTTTTATAGCTAAATTAGGTAAACTATCTGCTGAAATAACAAAAGTTTTGAATATTTAATATGACGTTCACTAATGAACAAAAAGCGAAAATTTTATATATTCTAAAAATTCTTGCATGTGCAATGATTGTTACTCTACTTGCTATATGTATAGATAAAGATCATGTTTCTAATTTCTTTTTATGGAGCTCGTTAACTGCATTTTTTACTATTCAATATGATAGCAATAATCCTGTAAACTTTAATCAAGTCACTGGAAATCTAATTGGCTCTAGCATTGGGGTAATTATTTGGCTACTCGTTTCACAACTCTCTAAAGAACACACATATATTAATATTGAATATTTACTACTTGTTGTTGGTATTCTACTGACAACAGTCACATGTATTCTTCTAAAACATGCAGAATATTGTGGTATTGCCTTATCAGGATTACTCATTGTTACTGTTTATGATGTTTCACATAATACATTTCATGGTGCATTATTACGTATTCTTTTTTGTGCAGTTGGATGTTTAATTGCATATATTGTAGATATGACAGGTCGTAGAATATTTAAAAATCATATAGATAAAGAGGCATAATATTTTTTACATCTTACAATAAGATAAACCTCTCTATTTTCATAGAGAGGTTTATCTGCCCACCCTCTGTTATATATTTATGTTTATAATTATTTTTTGGTTGTTTTTTGTTGGGCAAATACAGAATAAGCAATTATTGAAAAATTAGATGTAAGCATTTACTTACAAAAGTATTTTTTTTAATCAAATTTATGTATATTATTGATTATTAATAATATTTTGATTGTTAATTTAAGTAATAGAATGTTATTTAGTGTTAATTACAACGTAAGTATAGGTAACTATTTATGAATACAAAGAACTTAATTACTGTAGCTGCGTCTATTATTACCAATGAGCAAGGAGAACTATTATTGGTGCGCAAAAAAAATACAAATTTCTATATGCAGGTAGGTGGAAAGCTAGAACCCCATGAAAACCCTGAAACTACAATTATTCGTGAAATTAAAGAAGAAATTGGCGTAGAAGCAAATATTATAAAATATTTAGGTGAGTTTCACACACAAGCTGCAAATGAAACAGGTTATCTATTAAAAGCTTATTTATATAGAGTTGAAATTTCAGGAAATCCTGTGGCTTGTGCAGAAATCGAGGATTTAATTTGGTTTCATCCACAACAGCATGCCACAGTACCTATTGCACCACTTACAGCACAGTATGTTATTCCATTAATGAATAAATTAAGTTCCTGAATCTAATAATTGACTGGCTTGTAGGCTCCGAATTTTTTTAAGAAATATTTGTCCTGCTCGCCCAGTTGGTTTTAGACCTAATTTTTGTTGTTCTTGCTGAATTGCTTGGCGAGTCTTATCCCCAATCAAACCATCAGGTTCACCAATTGCATACCCCTTAGAAATTAGATAATTTTGTATTTCTCTACGTTCTGCTCTTGAAGTTCCAGGGTCGTCTGTTGGCCATGCTGTCATAATTGGAGGCGCACCTTTCAAACGATCTGATAAATAAGCAATGGCTAAAGCATAGCTTTCTGCAGCATTATAACTATATATTGCATCAAAGTTTCTAAAGACCAAGAATTTAGGACCATTTTGACCTGCTGGCATTAGCAAACCTGCCATCGTTGTATCTGTAAGATTTCCTTGTATAAGAGGACTGCCATCTACACGTACTATACCTTGCGACATCCATGTAGATAATGGTTTTTTATTTCTTCTTCCTTCATTACTAAATACAAAATTTGAGGGTACATTTACTTCAAAGCCCCACGGCATACCTACTTGCCAACCCGATTGTTTTAAAAAGTTGGCTGTAGATGCTAAAGCATCAGGTGTATTAGAAACCAGATCTCTACGTCCATCGCCATCGAAGTCGACAGCAAGCTTTTCATAAGTAGATGGCATAAATTGAGTTTGACCAAATGCTCCTGCCCATGAACCTGTTAATTGGTTTTCCGTTAAGTCACCACGTTGTAAAATCCGAATGGCTGCAAAAAACTCACCACGGAAATATGATTGCCTTCTACCTTCACAACTTAATGTTCCTAATGACTGTAGTAGTGGATATTTTCCTGTGATATTACCAAAATTACTCTCAACTCCCCAGACAGCAACAACTACTTCAGGTGGTACACCATAAATCATCTGAACACGATCTAAAGTCGATTGATATTGCTTTAATTTTTCTTGACCTAATGTAATACGTTCTTGATCAACCAGACCTGATAAGTAATCCCAGATTGGTGTTGAAAATTCAGGTTGATAATTTAGTTTATCTAAAATCGAATAATCAGATGTAATTCCCTGTGTATATCTATCATATACATCTGACTGTATTCCTGTATTCAACGCAAGGGGCTTTAACTGCGCTAAACATTGCTTAAAGTTTGAATTTAAATTATCTATATTTTTGTTTTCATCTTGCATATTTGAATTCAAAACAGGTGCTGATGCTGAATTTATATTCTCTCCCGAATGAAAAATAAGATCGGCATGCGAATTAATAGATAATGCTATAAGCGGTAACATCAATAAATTTAAAGACTTTTTCATCCATAAAATTCCTAATTTTTTGAATTTAATTTTTGTATAAAATAGCAGATATTCCAAAAAATCTATTATAAAAATGGTAACTTTGAATTTAAAAAAGATATCCACAGACTTATTCAAAATTAAAAGTATTTTCCTAAAGCTAAACACATACTTTAAATTCAAATCTATTTTCCTATATAAAAAAAGCGGCTATATAAGCCGCTTTTTTTATATAGGAAAATTAAATTGTCATATCTTCTGTAAGCGCCAATGGCTCAGGTAAGATTTTCGCTAACTTTTGGCATAAAGTAGTTAATTGTGTAGGGTCTTTAGGCATTAATGTAATATGACCTAATTTTCTCCCTGTGCGTTCAGACTTATTATATAAGTGAAGATGTACACCCTCTAAAGACAAGACTTCAGCTACATTAGGATGTTTACCAATAATATTAATCATCACCGTTGGAGAAATAGATGCCGTTAATCCTAGTGGTAATCCAGCAACTGCACGTATATGATTTTCAAACTGTGAACAAATAGCACCTTCAATAGACCAATGCCCTGAATTATGTACCCTTGGTGCCATTTCATTTGCATATAGACCTTGAGGTGTGACAAATAGTTCTAAAGTTAGTACACCAACATAATCTAAATGATTAAGTAGTCTTGTAATATATTCTTGTGCAATCGGTTGCAAATCATCACTATTTGGAGCAGGAACAATAGAATGAGAAAGAATACCTTGATGATGATGGTTTTCAGCCAATGGCCAAGTTTTTACATCGCCGTCCTGACCTCTTACCGCAATAATTGAAACTTCTCTAGAAAATTCAACAAAACTCTCTGCAATAAGATGTTTAGCCTCTCCTAATTCACCCCATGCTTCTAATATTTGATCTTTTGAACGAAGAACAAACTGTCCTTTTCCATCGTACCCACCCATTGCTGTTTTAAGTACAATCGGAAGACCTAACTTATCTACAGCGCTGTGTATATCTTCCAAGTTATCCACAGCTAAGAAAGGTGCTACAGGAATATCTAGTCGTTTAAATAGATTTTTCTCAGATAATCTATTTTGTGCAATTGCTAATGCTGTACGAGGAGGATGAATATTTTTTTCTTCTGCCAACAACTCATCAACTTCATTTAAAGGCGTATTTTCAAACTCTAAGCTGAATACATCTGCACTTTGAATAAAGTCGTTTAAGCAATTATCTTTACTAGAAAAAATAGGGCCTAATGCAGCAGAGGGACAATCAGTATTTGCTTCATAAAATACACACTGAATATTCAGTGGCAAAGCTGCTTGAGCCATCATACGACCAAGCTGACCACCCCCAAAAATACCAATGGTTTTATCCATACTTCAGCCCCTAATTAGACATTTCCAGGAATATTGTTACTTGAGACTTTATCTGTTTGTGCACTACGGAATTGTGCAACATTCTTTGCAATTTCAGGCTGAGATAACCCAAGAATTTGTGCTGCCATAATTGCAGCATTTGTTGCACCAGCAGGCCCAATTGCCAATGTACCTACAGCAATACCCGCAGGCATTTGAACAATTGAAAGTAACGAATCTACACCATTTAAAATAGAAGATTTAACAGGAACACCTAACACAGGTAAATCTGTTTTTGCCGCACACATGCCTGGTAAATGCGCAGCACCACCTGCACCTGCAATAATAACTTGAATACCGCGCTCACGTGCAGTTTCAGCATATTCAAATAAACGGTCTGGTGTACGGTGAGCCGAAACAACTTCAGCTTCGAAAGGTACGCCAAGTTGTTCAAGCATTTTTGCAGTATGCTCAAGCGTTGCCCAATCAGATTGGGACCCCATAATAATTCCAACTAATGGTGTAGCTTCAACTTTAGCCATGTTCATTCAAAATTCCAAGCATAAGGGAGGGTTAATAATTACTCATTACAAGTAATGATAATATCTTCAAGTATAACCGTTTTTTAGACAGTGCCCAACCGCCGCATATAAGAAATATTGTTCGCTATAAATCAATAATGAATAGATATTTTTATGATTTATAAACAATCTGTACTGCATACACCATAGGAAATATATAAAGTCATATAGTTGGAAAGCTATAATTCATAATAGTCTAGTACATAAGAATTAATCCTTATCTTCATTGGATTAAAGAAGCTTAAATACTTTAAAAAACTATAGGAAAAGTTAAGATGAAATCTCGTGCCGCTGTTGCATTTGGACCAGGCGAACCATTAAAAATTGTAGAAGTTGATGTTGCTCCACCTCAAAAGGGTGAGGTACTCGTTAAAATTAGTCATACAGGTGTCTGCCATACCGATGCATTCACACTTTCTGGGGATGATCCTGAAGGTATATTTCCTGCAATTTTAGGCCATGAAGGTGCAGGGGTTGTCGTTGAAGTTGGTGAGGGGGTAACGAGCTTACAACCTGGCGACCATGTTATTCCTTTATATACAGCAGAGTGTAAAGAGTGCCTTTTCTGTAAATCAGGAAAAACAAATTTATGTATTTCGGTAAGAGCAACTCAAGGCAAAGGTGTTATGCCAGATGGTACAACACGGTTTTCTTATGAAGGTAAACCTATTTACCACTACATGGGCTGTTCTACATTTAGTGAGTATACGGTTGTTGCTGAAGTATCTCTTGCAAAAATTAACCCTGAAGCCAACCATGAGCAAGTTTGTCTTTTAGGATGCGGTGTAACAACAGGGATTGGTGCTGTTCATAATACTGCCAAAGTACAAGAAGGTGATAGTGTTGCTGTCTTTGGTTTAGGTGGTATTGGTCTTGCTGTTGTACAAGGTGCACGTCAGGCAAAAGCTGGTCGAATTATTGTTATTGATACTAACCCTGAAAAATTCAAACTTGCAGAAGAATTTGGTGCAACAGATTTTCTCAATCCAAAAGATTTTGATCAACCCATTCAGCAAGTGATTGTTGAAATGACAGGGTGGGGGGTCGATCACTCTTTTGAATGTATTGGTAATGTGAATGTTATGCGTTCAGCACTTGAATCTGCTCACCGTGGTTGGGGACAGTCAGTCATTATTGGTGTTGCAGGTGCAGGGCAGGAAATTTCAACCCGTCCATTCCAACTCGTAACAGGACGAACTTGGAAAGGAACTGCTTTTGGGGGTGTTAAAGGTCGCAGCCAATTGCCTACTATGGTTGAAGATGCAATGAAAGGTGATATTCAGCTTGAACCATTTGTGACACATACCATGCCACTTGAAAAAATTAATGATGCTTTTGAATTAATGCATACAGGTCAATCTATTCGCACAGTCATTCACTACCAAGAAAAATAATAAATCTTCTTGTAACTGCTACATTAAACTATTGTAGTGGTTGCTATTTCAGCTTTTCTTCACCAATTATAACTATCTTTTCTATAATAGCCTTGCTATGGTTTCTTCAATTAATATCAGCACTTTATTCATGTTCACATCAGAAAAGAACAGTATAAGATTTGGAGAAAATTAAATCATGCATCTGCATATTTTAGGTATTTGTGGCACATTCATGGGTTCTTTGGCACTGCTTGCACGAGATCTAGGGCATAAAGTGACAGGGTCAGATCAAAATGTTTACCCCCCTATGTCTACACAGCTTGAGAATGCAGGTATTGAACTCATGCAAGGCTACCATCGTGAGCATTTAGACCCAAGACCTGATTTAGTCATTGTCGGTAATGCAATGGTTCGAGGTATTGATGCTGTTGAATACATGCTCAATGAAGGTATTCCATATACATCAGGCCCTCAGTTTTTAGCAGAGCACGTATTACAAGGTAAACATGTATTGGCTGTTGCAGGAACGCATGGCAAAACAACCACAACAACCATGCTTGCATGGGTGCTTGAGCAAGCAGGTTTAAATCCTGGATTTCTTATTGGTGGTGTCCCTCTCGGTTTTAGCCACAGCGCACGTTTAGGAGGTGGGCAATACTTTGTTGTTGAAGCAGATGAATATGATTCTGCTTTTTTCGATAAACGCTCTAAATTTGTTCACTACCACCCTAAAACAGCAATTTTAAATAACTTAGAATTTGACCATGCAGATATCTTTGATGATCTTGCCGCCATTCAAAAACAATTCCACCACCTTGTACGCACTATTCCAAGTGAAGGAAAAATTATTGCACCGATTACCGAATCAAATATTGATGACGTACTCAAACAAGGTTGTTGGACACCTGTGACAAGAACGGCGCTCTCACCAAATCATGATGCTGAAATATATGCAGAGCTCATTAAAGCAGATGGGTCTCATTTCTATGTGTATCAAAACCAAGAAAAAGTTGGTGAAGTACATTGGACGATGACAGGACAACACAGTGTTGCAAATGCCTTGGCATCAATTGCTGCTGCAAAACATGTAGGGATTCATATTGCACAAGCATGTGAGGCATTATCTAACTTTGGTGGTGTAAAGCGCCGTATGGAGCTTCTAGATACCATTAATGGTATTGAAGTTTATGATGACTTTGCACACCACCCAACAGCAATTGCAACTACACTTGATGGTGCACGTAAAAGACTAGGTAAACGCCGTTTATGGGCAGTGATCGAGCCACGTTCAAATACAATGCGTATGGGGGCTCATAAACAAAACCTTGCTCATGCAACAGAACTTGCAGATGACGTAATTTGGTATCAGCCTGAAGGGCTTAACTGGGATTTACAGCCAATTGTAGATGCATCTAAAAATAAATCATATGTAAGTCATTCACTCGATGAAATCATTCAACATGTCGTGCAAGATGCCCATGAAGGAGATGCTGTTATTATTATGTCAAATGGTGGTTTTGGTGGCTTACATCAGAAGCTGATTAGAGCCTTAAAAAATCAATAATATTTGCTTTTAAATTGATTATAAATGTGCCAATATATTCGAATTGGACCAATTTAGTCCAAACAGAATTGAACAAGGGGAGTAGCCTCTTCCAAGCTTAGTCAATGACTAAGTGTCAGGTATCGTCATTACACTTTGTTAAAACAAAGTCGGTATCTGAGCACTGTAAATATACAGTGTAGGCAAGACCTTGATCATGTTGTCTCAGAAGATAAAAAATCATCTGGCAACTGGTCAAGGTTTTTTTGTGGCCAAATGCAAGATGAAGGAGTAAAAATGGACTCTATCGGAAACGTTTGGCTATACGGGGTATTCTTTTGCCTTGTCGCTGTCATGTTACTTGTCGACTTTTTAAGTTTTAAACAAAAAGATACCACCAATGAATCACAAGGTGTTTCATTAAAAGAAGCAGGAATTTGGAGTGCTGCATGGGTCACTGTGGCATTGCTCTTTGCAGGTGGACTCTGGGCTTATTTACAAAATACCGTTGGCACAGAAGTTGCGAACCAAAAAACATTAGAATACATCACAGGTTATCTTCTTGAGAAATCTCTCGCGATTGATAATGTTTTTGTTTGGCTCATGATTTTCTCTGCTTTTGCTATTCCACCTATTTTACAACGCCGTGTATTGCTCTATGGTGTACTTGGAGCAATCGTTTTAAGAACCATCTTTATTTTTATTGGTGCATGGCTCATTCAAGAATTCTCATGGATTCTTTATATCTTCGGTGCGTTCCTCGTCTATACAGGGTATAAATTCTTAAAAGGACAAGATGAAGACCCCGATATTGAGGACATGAAACTTCTCAAATGGTTAAGAAAAAAATTACCGATTACTCCGACATTACGTGAAGACAAATTTACGATTCGTGAAAAGGGTAAATTATTTGTTACACCATTACTGATTGTACTTATTCTTGTAGAAGTATCTGATATCATCTTTGCAGTTGACTCAATCCCTGCAATTTTTGCAGTGACAAGTGATCCATTTATTGTGCTCAGTGCAAACCTTATGGCAATTTTAGGATTACGTGCAATGTTTTTCCTCTTGGCAGGTGCTGCACAAAAGATGCACTACCTACCTTATGGTCTTGGCGTCATTCTCATATTCATTGGCTTTAAAATGCTGATGTTAATGTTTAACTTCCATATTCCAATCTGGTTATCTTTAGGTGTAATTGCTATTGTCTTAATCATTACAACGATTCTTTCGTTACGTTATGACAAAAATCAAAAAATATCATAACAATCTTATAAAAAGCATGCCTCTTGCATGCTTTTTTTATCTTTTTTTCCAATCTATCTACTATAAAAATACGTTACAATCTATTGAAAAAACAATATAGATGAGCGACAAATGTCTTTTACAACTTCTCCACAACCTTCTGCTATTCGTGGTAACTTTTTAGATATTACTCATACAGTCAACCAAGCAAGTGATATTCAAAATCATATTCGTTATATCGAAGATGGATTACTCATCACATCAGAAGGAAAAATTACATGGTTCGGCTCATGGGAAGATGGACAAGCGCACTTATCTAAAAATATTCAAGTTCAGCACTATCCAGATCAACTGATTGTTCCCGGATTTATTGATACACATATCCACTATCCACAAACTGAAATGGTAGGTGCATACGGCGAACAACTTTTAAGTTGGCTCAATACCTATACATTTCCAACAGAACTAAAATTTAAAGATAAAGCATATGCAGACAAGATTGCTGCTTTCTTTGTTCAAGAACTCCTAAAGAATGGAACAACTACAGCATTAGTGTTTGGCACAGTACATCCTCAATCTATAGATGCACTTTTTGAAGCAGCAGAAAAAGTAGATATGCGCCTCATTGCAGGAAAAGTGATGATGGATCGTCATGCACCTGAAGACCTTTGCGATACTGCTGAACAAGCTTACCAAGACAGTAAAACACTCATTGAAAAATGGCACGGTAAGGGCAGAGCACTTTATGCAATTACACCAAGATTTGCACCGACATCTACCCCCGAACAACTAACAAAGGCAGGACAGTTAAAACAAGAATTTCCTGATGTATACGTGCATACACACCTCAGTGAAAATAAAGATGAAATTGCATGGGTTAAATCACTTTTCCCTGAAAGAAAAAACTACCTAGATGTCTATGATCATTATGGGCTTACAGGTAGTCGCTCTGTATTTGCACATTGCGTTCACCTTGAAGAAGATGAATGGCAGTGTATGCATAAAACAGATTCCGCAATTGCATTCTGTCCAACGTCTAACTTATTTTTAGGCAGTGGTTTATTCTCTTTAAAACAAGCTTGGAATAAACAAGTTAAGGTAGGACTTGGTACAGACATTGGTGCAGGGACTTCATTTTCACAATTACAAACCCTAAATGAAGCGTATAAAGTACAACAGCTTCAAGGTGACAAACTTTCTGCATTTGAATCGCTATATCACGCAACTCTCGGTGGGGCAAAATCACTACATTTAGATGATAAACTAGGTAACTTCAATATTGGTAAAGAAGCGGACTGTGTTGTCATTAACCTCAATGCAACTGCTTTACAAGCACTTAGACAATCTCAAGCAAAAGATATTGAAGACCGCTTATTCGCACTCTTTACTATGGGTGATGACCGTAATATTCATACTACTTATGTTTATGGACAAGTAGCATATCAGCAGAAATAAAGTTAAATAAACATACTTATAAAAATCTGAAGATGCATCTTTTGACCTTTTGCATTAAACTAACGGCAGTTTTTTGAGGTGTTGCAACGCAACACCTTTTTTATTCAGACAAGTAGGACCTTCCGATGACTGTTCCAATGCGTGTGATGATTTCCACAGATGAAATTCAAGCCAAAGTTAAACAGCTAGGTGAACAAATTAACCAGTTTTATGCCAATAGTGACAAAGAGCTTGTACTTATTGGTTTATTACGTGGTTCTGTTATTTTTATGGCTGACTTATGCCGTACCATTGAAAAACCACATGAACTCGACTTCATGACTGTTTCTAGCTATGGTGGGGGTACTGTTTCAAGCCGTGATGTTAAAATCTTAAAAGATCTAGATGGCAATATTCAAGGTAAAGATGTCTTAGTCGTTGAAGATATTATTGACTCAGGAAATACGCTGAGCAAAGTCGTTGAAATGCTACAGACACGTAATCCGAACTCTATTGAGCTATGTACGCTAGTGAGTAAACCTTCACGCCGTGAAATTGAACTTGATGTTAAGTTTTTAGGTTTTGAAGTAGAAGACCGCTTTATTGTTGGTTATGGTCTAGACTATGATCAGAAATATCGCCATATTCCTTTCATTGGGGAAATCGGTTTATAAAAAAAGTGGCATATGCCACTTTTTTATGCACAAAACAACAACATTCTTATCTGTTTCTTTGTTTATTATAATTTTAAGAAATCGTAAACACTCAAATGTAATACTAGAATAAACAAAGACTTTTCGGGAGCATCTTATTATGTGGAGCCTCATCGTCACCATTTTTATTGGATTCTTTGCAGGACTCATCGCACGAGCTTTACACCCCGGTGATGACAAAGCAGGATTCTTAGTCACAACACTATTAGGAATTGCTGGCTCGCTTGTTGCTACATATGGCGGTCGCATGTTACACCTATATGGACAAAACTCATCAGCAGGCTTTATTGCATCGGTTGTTGGTGCAATTGTTGTTTTAATTGCTTATAACTTTTTTACTAAAAATGATTAAGCCATTCTTTAGTTAAAAAAAGCAGTACATAATGTACTGCTTTTTTAGTTTAAATCCCAGCATCTTTCCAAATGGTTTCTATCTCTGTTGCAGGGATATATCCCATCATCTTAAAACCATTAAAAAAAATAATTCCGGGTGTTCCATCAATTCCCAGCTTTTTCCCTAACATTAAATTTCGTTGTATTGGTGTATCACAACTTCCATCATTTTGAGGTGTTATATTTTCACGAATTAATTTCTTCCAATAATAATCACGACTTGTACTACACCATACTTGTTTAGATGTAAAAATAGATTGCGGACGAATAGGGTAGAGAAAAATATAAACTGTCACATTATTTAGATGATCTAGTTCCGATTCTAATTTTTTACAATAAGGACAATTGGGGTCTGAAAAAATTGCAATTTTATGCTCACCATTCCCCTTAACGAATTTTATAGCATCTTGTAAAGGAAGAGCAGACCAAGCTACTTTATTATTTTGCATTACTAAATCTTTCGTTAAGTTTTTTTGATCTTTTAAGCGAATCATAGAACCAAATAGAACATGTTCTGCAGCCTCATCAACATAAACTACTTGATTATCTAGCATTGCGCTATAAACACCATGCATTTCTGTAGGTTGCATATGCTGAAAATCTAGATTGGGATATTGTTTCTTTAATTGTGAGTTTACTGTACTTACATCTGCATATGTCATTATAGATGCTAATGCTATCGCTAAAACCGCACTTATTTTCCACATAACCAATCACACAATAAAACAATCAACGTTGTAGTGTATATCTATATAAATATTCTGTTGTATATTTTATTTAGCCCCTATGTTTCACGTGAAACACAAAGTAATAAGCAATTGAGTTACAACTAGCTCAGAAAAAATATTTAATTTTCAATAAAAATATCAATTATATGCTTTACCTAGCCACGCGGCTAAAAAGACATTAAATACAAGTTAGGACTAAGTAGTTCTTAAGAACAGCTTTTAGGTATACTGTTCTTAAAATTGAAGCTATTTTACTTTCCGATACAGAATGATCCAAAAATTTCCCCAAGTAAATCATCTGCACTGAAATCACCTGTAATTTCACCCAAAGCATTTTGTGCTAATCTTAGTGACTCAGCAACAAGTTCACCCGCGTGAAACTCTGTCAACTGCTCATGTGCTTCTTCCAAATAGCCTTGTGTGCGTCTCATTGCGTCAATATGACGAGTTCTTGCAATAAAGGTATCTTCTTCAGGTTGGAATCCTGCATGTGCTGTAATCGAATCTATGAGCGTTTGAACACCTATTTGCTCTTTTGCTGAGATAGAAATATGCCTAAAGCCATGATAGTCAACCAGTGTCGCCGTACTTTGCGTTAAATCGCATTTATTACCAATTAAAATAAGTCTGCTCGGTGTCTGATATTCAGCAAAGTAATGCTTTGCTAATGCCAATGGATCATCATCTTCATTTAAGTCATAAACCAATAAAAGTAAATCTGCCTGACTAATTTCTTTAATTGCACGTCGAATACCTTCTTGTTCGACAACATCACCTGTTTCACGAAGCCCTGCCGTATCTGTCAATGTAATAGGCAAACCTGCTAAGGAGATTTTCTCATGCAAGACATCACGTGTTGTTCCTGCAATATTTGTCACAATTGCACGGTCATTACCTGCTAGCGCATTTAATAAACTTGATTTTCCTGCATTTGGTTTACCAGCAATAACAACTTGTAACCCTTCTCTGAGCAATTGTCCTTGGCGGGCAGACTGTTGCACCTCTTTCACCGAGCTTTGTACTTCAGTAAGTAAATTTAATATTTTACCATCTGCTAAAAAGTCAATTTCCTCTTCAGGAAAGTCTATTGCAGCCTCTACATGTAGCCGTAAATGTATCAATTGCTGAAGCACAGCATTTACTTTATTTGAGAATGTACCTTGTAATGAACGAACAGCAGAGCGAGCAGCAGCTTGCGATGTTGCATCAATTAAGTCTGCAATAGCTTCTGCTTGTACTAAATCTAGTTTTCCATTTTCAAAGGCACGCATTGAAAACTCACCTGCTTTAGCAGCAATAGCACCTAATTCAAAGAGTCTTTGAAGCAAAGCATTTTGAACCACGGGCCCACCATGACCTTGGATCTCAACAACATCTTCCCCTGTGAATGAATGAGGGTTCGGAAAGCAAATGAGTAATCCTTCATCTAATACAGTATGATCGACATCTAAAAACTGTCTAAATCCAGCCATTCGTGTTTTAGGAAGTGTTGTACCCGACAACTGTTCTGCAATCAAATATGCTTTTGGGCCAGATAAACGAATGACACCAACACCGCCACGACCTGGAGGGGTTGCAATTGCCGCGATGGTTGTTTGGTTGTATCTCATCATTCATCCTTATTTAACTAAATCATACATATAAAAAAACCGCTTAAGTATTTTACCTTAAGCGGTTCGGTTTAGCTTAACTTATCTCGTAAATTAGCTAGCCTCTTTTTTCTCACGTGCTTTTTTTACACTTTGGCCAATAAACCATTGCTGTAAAATTGTAATACTGTTGTTCACAATCCAGTACAGTACTAGACCTGCAGGGAAGAAGAGCATAAATACTGTGAAAATGATTGGCATTAAGCGGAAAACTTTTGCTTGCATTGGATCTGCAGGTTGTGGGTTTAGCATTTGCTGCCCAAACATAGTTGCGCCCATAATCAATGGTAAAATAAACCATGGGTCCATTGCAGACAAATCTTGAATCCAACCTAACCAAGGTGCGTGGCGAAGTTCCACACTTTCCATAAGTACCCAATACAAAGCTAAGAAAATAGGCATTTGTAAAAACATTGGCAAACAACCTGAAAGAGGATTTACGCCCTCACGCTTATACAGCGCCATCATTTCTTGAGAGAAGCGCATACGGTCTTCGCCGAACTCTTCTTTCATACGTTGCATTTCAGGTGCAATAACACGCATTTTTGCCATTGAGCGATAACTTTTCGCAGAAAGTGGCCATAAAATTAACTTAACAACAACTGTTAATAAGATAATAGACCAGCCCCAATTACCCACAAGGTTATGGAACGTTTCTAAACCTAAGAAAAGTAGTTTTGCAATTGGCCATAACCAACCATAATCAACGGTTTGGTTTAAACCTACTGCCAAATCTTTCAATTCAGATTGAACTTTAGGGCCTGAATAGAATGTTGCATCTACTTCCATTGCTGTACCAGCAGGCACAGTAATTGTAGGAGAGGTAAAGCCAATAATATTCATATGATCAGGAGATTTACGAGATTGTAAGTCTGCTGTATATGGCTCACCATTTGCTTGGCTCAATTTCAGTGTTCCTGGAATCCAAGCACTTACAAAATAGTGTTGAACAACAGCAACCCAACCACCTTTTGCCTGAACATTTAACTTTTCATCATTAAAGTCAGTAAACTTTAATTTATTATAATGTTCATCAGGTGTACCCCAAGCACCACCAAGATATGTTCCTAATTGGAAAATACCTTGACTTGATTTTCCAGGATCTACAGTATCATCACGCTTAATTTGTCCAAAGAATTGACCTTGCCAGTTTTGCTGACTACGGTTAATTACTTTGTAGTCAACATTAATTGGATATTGACCTTCCGTAAACGTAAATGTTTTCACAATTTCCACACCATTGGCAGTTTTATATACCATAGGAATAGAAATTACTTTTTCTGTTTGACCATTTTTAGCATTTACTGTTTTAGCATCAGCTAAAGAATAGCTTGTTTTTTCAATTTCAAATGATGGACGCCCTGAAGCACTACTATCTGGTCCATTTGCACCAATCAACCCAGATTGAGCCACATAGGTACGATCTTTATCACTTTCAAGCATTACAAAAGGCTGATTACTATTTTTACTAGAATCATGGTTTAACAGTTCAAGACGAACAATGTCACCACCTTTTGGATTAATCCATAAACGATATAAATCTGTTTGAACAGTAATCAGTTTTTGATCTGATGTTGTCGTTGTTGTATTAGTTTGAGATGCGACAGTATTACTTGCTTGTGGCACATCTGTTGCCACAGTATTTTGACTATTTGGTAAATCGGCAGATACGTCATTAGAAGCAACAGCTGCGCTATTTTGTTGCGTAGCTGTGTTTGTATTATGACCATAGTCCTTTTGCCAAGCCAAAACAAGTAAGTACGCGGTAACCAACATGGCTCCGAGTATCGCAAACCTGGCCCATTTTTGCATAGCTATGACCCCAAGTGGTTAGAATGATATTGATTCATAAAATGCTCACGAAAGGGTACAGCAACGTGATGCATTTGAGAACTGATTTGCTGAAATGAAATAAAACGAATTGCTTTTCTAGGCACAGGATCATAGCCTGAACCACCCCACGGATGACAACGGCATATTCTTTTAAAAGCGAATATACTGCCTTTGAAAGCACCATGCATATGAAGCGCTTCAATAGTATATTGGGAGCAGGTAGGAATATAACGACAACGAGGCCCTATTAGAGGACTAATAGCAATTTGATAAAAGCGAACAAACCAATGTAATAATTTAACCATTGGCTATCTCTACTTTGACGTGATGGTAGTCGTATTATTATGTCGCTTTTTAGATAAGCGTTGTAATTTATGCCAAGCGAATGTTAATTGTCGATGCAAGTCTTCATTACTTACACTTTCAATTCCTTTTTTTGGCATGACTACAATATCGAGTAAATCAATATTATGATGATTTAAACGAAAACTCTCTCGAGCAATACGTTTTATTCGATTTCTTTCGTGTGCTCGACGAACTTTTTTCTTAGCAACAATTATACCCAAACGACTAAGTTCTTCTGAGTTTCTTGCTAAAAACAGAAAGTGGGGCTGATGCACTTTAAAAAGCGCATCATCGAATACACTCTTGTAATCTGCGGCACAGCGTATTCGTTTTTCTGTACCGAAACTATAAAGTGTCATACACCCAAAGTCGATGAAGCGTTAACAGTATATTATACTGTTAAGCTATGACGACCTTTTGCACGGCGACGAGCTAATACTTGACGACCAGCTTTAGTAGCCATACGAGCACGGAAACCATGAACGCGTTTACGCTTTAATTCAGATGGTTGAAATGTACGTTTCATATTGAAACTCCAAAATTGATCTATCTTAAAGGTTCGCGATTTTATTGTGCATTGGACATTATGTCAACGATTTTTACTTAATATGAGTAGAATTAAATAAATTAAAAAGTATCAAAAATACGTTAATAAGTTATAAACAATTTTATCATCATAGTTATCCACATGTTGTTACATATCTGATTCAAGTTTAAATTCAGAAATAAATTTAAATTATCCACAATAAAACCAAAGATTATATATAAATTCAAATTTATAAATTTAAATTTATTATTATTAGAGAGCTATTTTTCTATGGATAAGCTAATTTTATTTAAAATAAACAATTATTTATATTGTGGATAACATTGTTTCTAAATAAATATTAAATTGTGGATAACTTTGTGATATATTTTATCCACAATGTTTTGCCGATGTTATCCACAGGCCTGATTTGATATTAAAATATTAAAATTTTTATGACATATGTGGATAACTTGGTTAGAATAGCCGACCCTCAAACTGAGGATGATGTGTTTAAATTTAAATTAGGGGTTTTACATGCTTTGGACACAATGTCTAGCTCGTTTACGAGAGGAGTTATCTGATAATGTCTTTGCTATGTGGATACGCCCGCTAGTTGCTGAGGAAAGTGATGCAACATTACGTTTATATGCACCAAATCCTTATTGGACACGTTATATAAAAGAGCATCATTTAGAACTTATTTCAATTTTAGTTGAGCAGCTTTCAGAAGGAAGAGTTAAAAATGTTGAAATTATTGTTGACTCAAGACCTGGCGCAATTTTAAAAGCTAGTGAGCAACCTGCTACAACTACTGCGGCACTTGAAAAAACTGTAATCACAAAAACGACTATTTCCCCTCAAAAAGAGAAAAAAGAATCAGGGGCACCTGTAACAAATAAAGTAAGTAAGAAGAGACAGCTAAATCCGCTATTTACTTTTTCTTCATTTGTGGAAGGTCGCTCTAATCAAATGGCGGCAGAAACATGTCGAAAAGCATTAACACATTTGGGAGAGTCACAGCACAATCCTCTGTTCTTATATGGCCCAACAGGCCTAGGCAAAACCCACTTAATGCAAGCAGTTGGTAATGCACTTTTACATGTAAAACCTAACGCGCGTGTGATGTATATGACTGCTGAAAGTTTTGTGCAAGATTTTGTAAGTTCGCTACAAAAGGGAAAAGTTGAAGAGTTTAAAAAGAACTGTCGATCTTTAGATTTATTATTGGTTGATGATATTCATCTTCTTGCAGGAAAAGAGGCGAGTTTAGTTGAGTTCTTTTATACGTTTAATGCACTTTTAGATGAATCCAAACAGATTATTTTAACATCAGATCGTTATCCTAAAGAACTGACAGAGTTGGATCCTAGACTAGTTTCAAGGTTTTCTTGGGGATTGTCTGTTGGGGTCGAGCCTCCAGATATTGAAACACGTATTGAAATTCTACTTAAAAAAGCAAGTAGTACAGGTGTCGATCTGCCAAGAAATTGTGCTCTATTTATTGCACAGCAAGTTGTTGCAAATGTTAGAGAGTTAGAGGGTGCTTTAAATAAAGTTGTTGCAATTGCAAGATTTAAAGGTTCATTAATTGATCTAGACATAGTACGAGAGTCCTTAAAAGACGTGCTTGCAATTCGTGCAAGAACAATTAGTACGGAAAATATACAGCGAGTCGTGAGTGAGTACTTTAAAGTGCCTTTAAAAGAGCTTATTGGGCCGAAGAGGACACGTATTTATGCACGTCCAAGACAGCTTGCTATGGGGCTTTCAAGAGAGTTAACGGGTGATAGCTTTCCTGAAATTGGAATGGCTTTTGGTGGTCGAGATCATAGTACGGTTATGCATGCTTGTGAGAAGGTCGTTAGCCTACGAGAAACAGACCCAATCTTTGATGAAGACTATAAGAATTTGCTCCGTCTGCTACAAAGTTAGAACTTCATTATTTAATTTGAAAACGCTATATTTGCATCTAATCATTTAGATTGCACTGTACTTAGCAATAGATCTATTTTATTTCAAGATACTTGTTTAGAGGAATGCGCTGTGCGTTTAAAAATTGCGAAAGAAAGTTTACTGAATGTCTTATCCCATGTTGTTGGTGTAGTTGAACGTCGTCATACTTTAAATATTTTATCCAATGTAAAGATTCAGGCTTCAAATGATGCTCTAACCATTACCGGTTCAGACTTAGAGGTTGAACTGGTTGCTAGTATGCCATTTGCAAATGGTGGTTGTGTGCAAGCAGGAGAAACAACAGTTCCTGCACGTAAGCTCATGGATATCTGTAAGTCACTTCCTTCATCGGCATTAGTCGATTTACAGATTACTGAAGATCAGCGTTGTATTTTAAAGTCTGGTAATAGTCGATTTGTTCTAGGTACATTGCCTGCGGAAGATTATCCACTTCTTACAACAGAAATGACGCAAGGAACACAAGTTCAAGTTAAACAACGTGAGTTGAAGCGCTTGTTTGAAAAGACTGCTTTTGCAATGGCAGTACAAGATGTTCGTTTTTATTTAACGGGAACACTGCTTGAAATAGACACAGCGCAGTTGCGTGCAGTTACGACCGATGGTCATCGTCTTGCGATGTGTGAAACAAATGCTCAATCTACAGCAACACAGCCTTTACAAGCCATCATTCCACGTAAGGCAGTAGCAGAGTTACAACGTTTATTAAGCGTAGAAGATGAAGGTTTAACGGTGCTTATTGGACGTGAATTACTGAATGTAACGATTGGTATGCCAAGCCGAGATAAAGAGCAGGGTGATGTTACAGTAAGATTTACGACAAAATTGATTGATGGAAAATTCCCGGACTATCGTCGTGTTATTCCTAAGGGTGGTGATAAAATAGTCAATATTGGTCATGATGTCTTTAAGCAGTCTTTACAGCGTGTTGCAATTTTAAGTAATGAAAAACTACGTGGTGTATTTTTAAATTTTTATACAGATACGTTGCAACTCCGTGCAAATAACCCTGAACAAGATGAGGCGATTGAAGACCTTGCGATTCAATATCAGCATGATAGTTTGGAAATGTCTTTTAATGCGCAATATTTATTAGATGTTTTGAACGCATTAGATGGTGATGATGTTTCAATGACTATGACAGAAGCAAATCAATCCGTTCTTGTTCAAGATTTACAGCATCAAGATCAGGTTTATGTTGTTATGCCAATGCGTGTTTAGAAATTAGAGTTTTTATATGCATTTCACACGTCTAAATATCGAGCGTGTAAGAAACTTAGAGGCGGTTGCAATGCAAAATTTGCAACCGTTTACTATTTTATACGGAAATAATGGCTCGGGAAAAACTTCAGTACTTGAGGCAATTCATTTACTTGCAACAGGTCGGTCTTTTCGTACACATATACCTAAACATTACATTCAATATAAAACAGATAATGCGATTGTTTTTGCACAATCCTTAGAAGAAAAACTTGGTATACAAAAATTAATATCAGGTGAGCAAATTATTAAGCTCAATGGCGACCATGTTGCAACGCAAGGACAACTTGCAAAAAAGATTCCGTTACAGCATATAGATCCATTAAGTACCGATATTATTGATCATGGAGCTAAGCCCAGACGCCAGCTGTTAGATTGGTTAATGTTTCACGTGGAACCTAATTTCTATCCAGTATGGCAATTATATTCTCGGGCACTTAAACAGAGAAATATTTTACTTAAAGGTCAAAAAAATATTCCTTTGGCAATACTTGAACCTTGGAATAACCTTGTTGCTGAGTATGGCGAAATTTTAAATGCTCAGCGTTATGCAGTCGTAGAGCAATGGCAGGTATTTTTTCAACAAGCTATACAGCAATTACTGCCAGAAGTTGAAATTCAATTAGAATATCAGGCAGGCTATTCACTGAGTATAGGACTCTTACAAAACCTTATAAATCATCATGTTAAAGATTGTGAAAAACGCTATACAGAGTATGGTCCACATCGTGCAGATTTAAAGCTAAAGACTACGCATGGAGATGCTGATATTGTTCTCTCAAGAGGACAGAAAAAGCTATTAATTATTGCTCTAAAGTTATCTCAGATTGCAATGCTACATGCGAGTAATCTTGAAACTGTGGTATTATTAGATGATTTGACGGCAGAACTAGATTATCAGGCGCAACGGCGTTTAATTACGCGTTTAAATGAACTGAGCTGTCAGGTGTTTTTAACAACTTTAGACCATAAAAGCGTAGAAAAACACTTGTACGCGCTATCTATTTCGTATCAATTATTTAATGTAAACAACGGTTGTGTTCAGCTTATGGAAAACACAAGCCAAGTTGAGTAATCATTATTTTATTTATGACTAGGGAGAAACCATGGATTCAGAGTCTCAATCTGCTTCTCAAACAGAACTAAACAATGAAAAGGCTTATGATTCCTCTAGTATCAAAGTATTACGTGGGCTAGATGCAGTTCGTAAACGTCCTGGAATGTATATTGGTGATACCGATGATGGGACAGGTTTACATCACATGGTTTTTGAAGTTGTAGATAATGCAATTGATGAAGCATTGGCTGGACACTGTGATGAAATTATCGTCAAAATTCATGAAGATGAATCTTTAAGTGTTTCAGATAATGGACGTGGAATTCCAACAGATATACACCCGGAAGAAGGTGTATCAGCAGCGGAAGTAATTTTAACAATTCTTCATGCTGGTGGTAAGTTTGACGATAATAGTTATAAAGTTTCTGGTGGTCTACATGGTGTAGGTGTTTCGGTTGTAAACGCACTTTCGAGTAAATTAAAGCTGACAATTCACCGTGCAGGGCAAATCCATGAGCAAGAATATCGTCATGGTGTACCTCAGCAACCACTAAAAGTGGTTGGTACAACTGAAAAAACAGGTACGACTGTTCGTTTTTGGCCAAGTGCAGATACTTTTAGCCAAACCATTTTCAATGTAGATATTTTAGCGCGTCGTTTGCGCGAACTTTCATTTTTGAATTCTGGTGTGCGTATTGTTCTAATAGATCAACGTGTTAATTTAGAATATTCATATGATTATGAGGGTGGTCTTGCTGAGTTTGTAAAATATATCAATAAAGGTAAAACACACTTAAATGATATTTTCCATTTTAATGCAGAATCAGACCAAGGTATTTCAGTGGAAGTAGCTTTACAGTGGAATGATTCCTATCAAGAAAATGTAAAATGTTTTACAAATAATATTCCACAAAAAGATGGCGGTACGCATTTAGCAGGTTTTCGTGCGGCATTAACGCGTGGTTTAAATAACTATTTAGATAAAGAAAATATTCTTAAAAAAGAAAAAGTAAATGTATCAGGTGATGATGCTCGTGAAGGTCTAACCGCAATAGTTTCTGTAAAAGTTCCAGATCCAAAGTTTTCATCGCAAACAAAAGAAAAACTTGTTTCTAGTGAAGTGAAACCTGCTGTAGAGCAGGCTATGAATAAATCATTCTCTGAGTATCTGCTTGAAAATCCTGCTGCTGCAAAAGCTATTGCAGGCAAAATTATTGATGCAGCACGTGCAAGAGATGCTGCTCGTAAAGCACGTGAAATGACACGTCGTAAAAGTGCATTAGATATCGCAGGTCTTCCAGGTAAATTGGCAGACTGCCAAGAGAAAGATCCTGCATTATCAGAACTTTATCTTGTCGAAGGTGACTCAGCAGGTGGAAGTGCAAAGCAAGGTCGTAACCGAAAAATGCAAGCAATTTTGCCTTTAAAAGGTAAAATCTTGAATGTTGAACGTGCGCGTTTTGACAGAATGATTTCTAGCCAAGAGGTTGGAACGCTCATTACAGCACTTGGATGTGGTATTGGTCGCGAAGAATATAACCCAGATAAATTGCGTTATCATAAAATTATTATTATGACGGATGCCGATGTCGATGGTTCACATATTCGTACATTACTGCTCACGTTCTTCTTCCGTCAAATGCCTGAACTTGTAGAGCGTGGGAATATTTATATTGCACAGCCACCACTTTACAAGTTGAAAAAAGGTAAGCATGAACAGTATATGAAAGATAAGGATGCATTAGAAACATTCCTTATTTCAAATGCAATTGATGATCTTGGCTTGCATATTAATGCGGACTCGCCTGCAATTACAGGTGAAGCACTGGCTAAAGTAATTTATGATTATCAAGCTGCGCAGAAGAGTATTACACGTTTAACTCAGCGTTACCCTGCAAGTATTTTAGATGCATTATTAGATCTTGATATGTTTAAGTCTGAACAAAATCATGATAAGGAATATGTTCAAGCTTGGGCAGAAAAACTTAAGCAGTCCGTAGCAAAATATCAGGAAAGTCTAAAACCTGAAATTTCATTAGAAGCTTTTGAAAGAGAAGATGCTGATGGTACGAAGTCTGTGCACTACTGGCCACGTGTAACGGTATATGTACATAACTTACCACATCACTATCTTTTAGATGCAGGCTTATTAAACTCTGCTGAATATGCACGCTTACTTAAAAATGCAGAAAGTTGGTTTACCCTTTTAGAAGGTGGAGCATACCTGCAAAAAGGTGAAAAACGTATTCCTGTAGCAGATTTCCATCAAGTTTGGCAAAATGTTTTACAAGATTCTCGTCGCGGTATGATGATTCAACGCTATAAGGGTCTTGGTGAGATGAATGCAGATCAATTGTGGGAAACGACGATGGATCCTGAAAATCGTCATATGCTTCAAGTAACTATTGATGATGCAATTGAAGCAGATCGTATGTTCAATTGTTTAATGGGTGATGATGTTGAACCACGTCGTGCATTTATTGAAGAAAATGCACTAAATGCAGATATAGATGCTTAAATATTTTAATATCTACAAAAATAAAAAAGCACTCATATTGAGTGCTTTTTTATTGAATTATATTTATTTAACGGCAGTTAAAATACCTGATGCAAACATATAACCAATACCTACAAGTAGAGCAATCCAAATAAATGCACCAATAATATTATAAATAAGAAATATAAAATAATTCATACCAGTTGAACCTGCTGCAAATGGTGCAAATGAGCGTGCAAATGGAATAAATCGTGCGAGAAGAATGGTTTTTCCACCATGTTTAGCAAAATAATCTTCGGTTTTATGTAAATATTCTTTTTTAATAAATCTAGAGTTTGAGTTAATAATACTATTTCCTGATACCTTACCTATATGGTAGTTCACAATATAGCCAAGTGCAGCAGCTATAAATAAGAGAAAAATCATATAATTAAGATTAAGCAAAGGTGTTGTTGCACATAATGCGCCTATTGTAAGTAATAGACTGTCCCCAGGAAGAAAGAACATAAAAATAAATGCAGTTTCTGCAAAAATAATTAAAAATAAAATAGCATAAATCCACATACCATATTCTTGAATTAAAATAGGTAAGTGACTTTCAAAGCTAAGAATAAAATCAAAAAAACTCATCGGGGGTACATTCCCACTTTTATTTACATAATATTCCACTAAAAAAGCAACATAGTACAAATGTTGCACACAACTTGCTTAAAAGAATTTTAGCACAGATTATAAAAAACTGATCTTAACTTACTACATATATATAGATAACTGAAATAAATCAAACGAAATTATAATATTTAATATAAAAATAAAGTTTAGGTATTAGATTAATCTTTGAAAATATAGCTATTTTAGCCAACAATTCATTTTATGTTATGACAAGGAGTTTATATGTCAGGATTTAGCCGATTAGCAATTATCTGTGCATGTGTTTTGAGTGGAAGTACTTTTGCTGCTGACTTATCCACAGACATGGATGGGTTATCAACAAGTTATAAGCAGTTTAAAAAGACTGAAAATAATGAAGAAGCGATAGCTGCATTAGAGAAAATGAAAACTTATGCATTAGATGCAAAAAATAGCATTCCAATGAAACTTATGAATGAGCCTGAAAATAGCCCTGAGGTTAAATCATATTTTAAAACATTAGATGCTTTGGCAACGGAAGTTCAAAAGGCAGAAGATCTGGCTAAAAATAATCAGCTTGTACAAGCAAAAGAAGAAACAAAAGATATAGATCGAATTATGTCTTTTGGGCATCATGCTTTTAAATAAAGTAAAATAAGAAGATGTTCCATGTGGAACATCTTCTTAAATCATTTACTCAGAGAAACTTTCTTCTAACATTTCAAGTTCCATCATTTGCTCTAGGAGCATTTCCTCATTTTTTTCTAAATCATTTTTTAGATTAGATTGTTCATCCATAATTTTTAGTAATTCATCTTTACGATTTTCATCATATAATGTTGTATCTGCCAATAGGACTTCAATTTTTTGAAGTTGCTCTTGAAGTTTTTCAATTTTCTTTTCAACTTTTTCGATATTTTTTCGAAGAGGTCGTGTCTGTTCTCGTTTTTTTGCAGCAGCTTTTCTTTGTGTTTCTTTATCTACTTTTTTAGGTGTATTTTTCGCATCAAGCGCATTTTGTGCATTCATCTGCTGTTGACGTGCTTCACGCAACCATTTTGCATATTCAACTAAGTCGCCATCAAAATTTTGACATTGACCTCCGTGAACTAAAATCAGGTCATCACAAACACTTGAAATAAGCTGACGCTCATGCGATACCAAAACTACAGCACCATCGAAGTCTTGTAATGCCATAGTCAAAGCATGGCGCATATCTAAGTCTAAATGGTTCGTTGGCTCATCAAGAATAAGTACATTTGGGCGTTGCCATACAATTAAAGCTAAGGCAAGGCGTGCACGTTCTCCACCTGAAAAGTTTTCGCATACGGTATCCATTCTTTCGCCGCTAAATCCAAAACTACCTAAGAATGATCTGAGTGATGCTTCACTAATTTTAGGGTCTGCAATACGTGCAAGTTGTAACATAGGACTTGCGTTACCATCTAAAGCATCCATTTGGTGCTGTGCGAAGTAACCAATGTTTAGAAGTTCAGATGCTTTTCTTTCACCATGTTGAATAGGTAAGTCACCAACTAAAGATTTAATCAGTGTCGATTTACCTGCACCATTCATACCGAGTAAGCCAATACGAGAACTTGGTGTAATTTGTAGATTAATTTGGCTTGCAATTTCTTTATTCGGATAGCCAATAGTTACATCATCTAAAGTAAGAAGCGGAGAGCTCATTTTTGTTGGCTCTCTAAAGCTAAAGGTAAATGCAGTGTCAACATGCGCAGGTGCGAGATCTTGCATTCTCTCAAGTTGTTTAATACGGCTTTGTGCTTGTTTTGCTTTAGTGGCTTTGGCTTTAAAACGGTCAATAAATTTTTGTAAGTGTGCTCTCGTTTCTTGTTGTTTCTCAAAAGCCTGTTGTTGCTGTGCTAAGCGTTCACTACGTATGGTTTCAAATGAAGAGTAGTTGCCTGTGTATAGCGTGAGCTTTTGATTTTCAATATGCAAAATATGATCTGTAACTGAATCTAGAAAATCACGGTCATGCGAAATCAGAATCAGTGTGCCTTCATAGCTATTTAGCCAATCTTCTAGCCATAAAATTGCATCTAAATCTAAATGGTTGGTTGGCTCATCTAGAAGCAGCAGGTCAGAACGGCTCATCAATGTACGTGCCAAGTTGAGGCGCATTCGCCATCCACCTGAAAAACTTGCGACAGGGTTACGAATTTTTTGCTCTGAAAACCCTAAACCCGCCATAAGCTGAGCTGCTTTTGCAAAGGCAGTATAGCCATTAATTTCATCAAACCTTCCATGAAGTTGAGCAATATCATCATTGCTTAGCTTGTCACTGTCATTGAGTTGGGTTTGAATTTTCCAATATTCTTCATCACCTGATAAAACGAAGTCGATGGCAGGCAAGTCCAAAGCCTCAATCTCTTGAGCCATATGTGCCACAGTCCAGCTTTCAGGTCGTGTTAAACTGCCTTCATCTCCACTTATTTTGCCAAGTAAAGCGGCAAATAATGATGATTTTCCTGCACCATTTACGCCTGTTAAGCCAATTTTCCAACCTGGGTGCAATTGCATGGTATCTGTTTTAAAGAGAACACGACCGCCAAGACGAATACTAAAATGTTCAAGTTGGATCATAGGGTTTTCAGTATGTAATAAGATGCAACCATTCTAAAGCCAAAGCCGATGAAAACAAAACAAATCGCTTCTATGAAGACATACTTCAACAGATAGATTATGTTATATTATACGGATATATTGTCCTGCCAGACCATCTGTGTTGATTTGAGGAATGCCCAACATGACTGCTCAAGCTTTAGTATTAACTGATAATGCAGCAAAAAAAGTACGCCAGCTTCGCGACAGTGAAGGGAATCAGGCACTTATGCTTCGTGTTTATGTCACAGGTGGGGGGTGTTCAGGTTTCTCTTATGGCTTTAACTTTGCTGAAAGTGCCAATGATGATGATGCATCATTTGAAAACGGTGATGTAAAAATGCTTGTTGATTCTTTAAGCTATCAATACTTAGTGGGTTCTCAAGTAGACTATATAGAAGGCTTAGAAGGTTCACGCTTTATTGTGAAGAACCCAAATGCAACAACAACATGTGGTTGTGGTTCGTCTTTCTCTGTTTAATCAAGTAAAAAAAGCGACAAATATTTGTCGCTTTTTATCATTATACTTTCGTAATTGTTCCTAAAATTCGATCACCTTTCGCGCCTGTAACAGCAGACAGGTTGCCATTCATGCTTTGATCAAATCGCATTGCAAGCCATGCAAAGGCTGTACTCTCTACCCATGTTGGTGATAGTCCAATAACATCTGTAGTTTGCACAGACCAACTATGCTTGCGTAAACGCCATCGTAATTGTTCAAGGATATGTGAATTATAAGCACCACCACCACAGACATAAACTTCACCATTTTTCATACCTGAGCGGTAAATGGCTTTTTGAATTGCACGTACTGTGAGCTTTGCAAGAGTTGCTTGAATATTTTCAGGTGTATCTTCAAACTCTTCGTACTCTAATTCATCATTACGCCAGTCAGGAATCTGATCATCTAGCCAATCTAAATTGAAGTCTTCACGACCTGTACTTTTTGGTGGTTTTCGTGCAAAAAAATCATGCGCATATAAACGATCTAGTAGGGCACGAATGGGGGATCCATTGGCTGCCCAATCACCGTTTTCATCATACGCTTGTCCTGTATGGCGACGACACCATGCATCCATCAATACATTTGCAGGTCCTGTATCAAAACCTGAAACATTATCCTTCTTGCCTGCAGGTAAGAAGCTGACATTTGCAATTCCGCCTAAGTTTAGAATGACACGATCAATTTGCTCATGCTGAAACAAGGCTTGGTGAAATGCAGGGACAAGGGGTGCACCTTGACCACCTGCTGCCATATCTCTACGGCGAAAATCTGAAATAACAGGAAGTTGAGTGATTTCTGTAATAATATTTGGATCACCAATTTGTAGTGTAAAACCATCTTCAGGACGATGTCGAATCGTTTGGCCATGAGATCCAATTGCTTTAATTTTTTTACGCTCAAGTTTATTTTTTTTGATTAGTTCATTAATGCCATGTCCAATCAGTTTTGCAAGAGCAACATCTGCTTTTCCCATGCGGTCAATTTCGTTATCGCTTGGTAATGTGAGTGCCATGAGCTCATCTTTTAAATCTTGCTCGAATGGAATTGTAAGTGTTGCATGTAACTGTAAAGGCTCAAAAGATGCAGCGACAATATCGATGCCATCCATACTTGTTCCTGTCATCACTCCAATATAGATTGATGTCATGATTAACAAAACCTGCAATATGCTGAAAAAGTGTTAGTATATCGCATAAATTGAATAACTGATGTGTTTGGATTTTGTGATGTCAAATTTCTTACCTGCTGAAGAGCAGTTGGCCCTTATTAAAAGAGGCACACATGAAATTATTTCTGAAGAAGACTTACTGAAGAAATTAAAAGAAAACCGTCCATTACGTGTAAAAGCAGGTTTTGATCCAACTGCTCCAGATTTACACCTTGGTCATACTGTACTTATTAATAAGCTTAAAGCTTTTCAAGACTTAGGTCATGAAGTTCACTTTTTGATTGGTGATTATACAGCCATGATTGGTGACCCGACTGGTAAAAGTGCTACAAGACCGCCATTGTCGCGTGAGCAAGTCATTGAAAATGCAAAAACCTATCAGGAGCAAGTCTTTAAAATTCTTGATCCGAAAAAAACCAAAGTTGTCTTTAACTCAGAATGGTTCGGACAAAAAACGGCAGCAGACCTTATTCAGTTGGCAAGCCAGCAAACGGTTTCACGTATGTTGGAACGTGATGACTTTACAAAGCGTTATAACAACCAACAGCCGATTGCGATTCATGAGTTTTTATACCCATTGGTTCAGGGTTATGACTCTGTTGCATTAGAAGCAGATGTAGAGCTTGGTGGAACAGATCAGACGTTTAACTTGCTAATGGGGCGTACACTGCAAAGTCGCTATGGGCAAACGTCACAAGTATGTATCACGATCCCAATTCTTGAAGGTTTAGATGGCGTAAATAAAATGTCTAAATCTTTAGGCAATTATATTGGTGTTTTTGATACACCGGGTTCTATTTACCAAAAAGTGCTTTCAATGCCAGATACCCTCATTGAACGCTACTTTGACTTATTAAGTTTTAAAACAGTAGAAGAGATACAAGGTCTTCTTGCAGAGATGGAAGCGGGGCGTAATCCACAAGAGATTAAACGTATTCTTGCATTAGAACTTGTTGAACGTTTTCATGATGCAGAAGCTGCACAAAATGCACATAAAGGTGCAGGTAATCGTTTGGTCGATGGTGAAATTCCAGAAGATACACCTGAAGTTGAAGTATCACGCGGTGAATCTGGTGAAATCTTCATTGTTTCTATTTTACGTATGTCTGGTCTAACCAAGAATGCAGCACAAGCAAAAGATGCTGTTTCACGTGGAGCCGTTAAAGTTGATGGTGAAGTGATTGGTGCAGATTTCTCTGTAAGTGAAAATAAAACTGTGATCATTCAAGTAGGTAAAAAAGCAATTGCCCGTGTTACTTTCGTAGACTAATTGAATCATTCTTTAAAAATGCTCCTTAGGGGGCATTTTTTATTATAAAAATTTTATATTTATTTAAATTAAACTCAAAGAAAATAATATAAAAATTTATATGATTATTTAGAATACATTATGCGACTCTTTCGTCAGTTTATTCCTACAGCATTTATTCTTGGCTGCTCATTAGGGCATGCTGAACATCTACAGCAGCCATTCGAATTGACTATTTTACATATCAATGACCATCACTCTCATTTAGATGAAGAAAAAACAAAGTTAAAATTTGATGCGGGTAAAGGTGTAGAAGAGTTTGAAGTGACACGTGGGGGTATTGTTCGTGTTGCAACAATGATCAATGAGCTAAGTTTACCAAATAAAAATATTGTGAAAGTACATGCGGGAGATGCTGTTACAGGTGACTTTTATTATAATTTGAATGGGGGTAAAGCTGATGCACTGGCAATGAATCAGATCTGCTTTGATACATTTACATTAGGAAATCATGAGTTTGATGCGAAAGATCAAGGACTCAATCAGTTTATTCACTTTCTAAAACATGGAAACTGTCCTCAGCCAACACAAATTCTTTCAGCTAATGTGAGTTTTGGTGCATCTTCACCTTTATATAAAACTAACTTAGTACAGAAAACAGCAATTATTGAAAAACAAGGTCAAAAAATTGCATTTATTGGTTTAACTGTTGCAGATAAAACTAAAAATGCATCACAACCGAATTTAGATACAACTTTTGCCAATGAGCTAGAAACAGCACAAGGGGAAATTAATCGCTTAAAAGAAGAAGGAATCAATAAGATTATTTTGCAAACTCATTTGGGTTATAAGTTTGATATTCAGCTTGCGCAACAACTCACAGGCGTAAATGTGATTATTGGAGCAGATTCACATACGCTACTTGGACCAAGTAACTTAAATAATATTGGTTTAAAGCCTGAGGGGGCTTATCCAACCCAAGTAAAAAATAAAGATGGAGAGCCTGTCTGTATCGCTCAAGCATGGCAGTATAACTATGCTGTAGGTGAACTTAATATCAAGTTTGATGAGAATGGAAAAGTATTAAGCTGTACAGGCACACCCCATATTTTAATAGGTGATGATATTAAAAGAGCTTCAAATAACAGCGATTTATCTAAAAATGAAAAACAAAAAATTCAAGAGCAAATCAAGCAACAGCAGTTACCAGTTAATATCATACAGCCTGATCCCGCTATGTTGCAGGTATTAGCACCATATAGTCAGCAGAAACAACGTTTCACCAATCGAATTGTTGGCTATGCCAAAGAAGACTTATGTGTGAAAAGTATGCCTGTACCTACATTAAATAATAAATGTGGAAAATATGGTGGAGAATTACAGCAACTCTTTGCCAAAGCGCTATTAGAAGAAGGCAAACGTCAATTTAATGCAGACTTTTCTTTACAAAATGGTGGTGGGGTTCGTATTCCAATTGCAAAAGGGCCTGTGACTGTTGGAATGGTCTATCAGCTCTTACCATTTAAAAATACCTTAATGCAGTTAAATATGACTGGAGCTGAAATAAAAAATACATTAGAACAGGTAATGGATAAGAATAATCTAGATAAAGATGCAGGAAGTTATCCATATATGTCGGGGTTACATTGGACTGTAGACTTAAATCAACCCAAGGGAAATCGCATTCAAAACTTGGAGCAAGTTCTACCATCAGGGCAAATACAGCCTTTAGATTTAAATAAAATATATAAACTCGCAACGATAGACTTTTTGGCAAGAGGCTCAGGACACTACACGACTCTGAGTACAATACAAGGAGATCGCCGTAAAGACATTGGATTAGATTATGCAGAAGTATTCTTAAACTATTTAGAGCGTCAGCCAACTGTTGATGGTGAAAAACAAATTTATAAACCAAATATTTTAGATTACAGTACACAAAGAATAATGAATGATTAAAAATATAAATTAAAAGTAGGGGAGCAATTCTCCCTTATTTTAAAAAAGCAAAGGAAATACAGTTGAGTGATGGATAACCAATATTTTGATATTGTAAATGCATGGATGTGCAACAACTATAACCTCTATATTCAACATTTAGAGGTTATTCCTAATCGATTGAATACAGTTTTAAAAGTGATGGATCAGCAAAAAAATAGATTTTACATCAAGTTATTTAACCAACCTCGTCAATCTATTTCTATTGAAACAGAAGCAAACCTTATAAATGAGCTAAATAGTATTGGTTTAGCATCAGCACAAGTACTTAAAAATAACAGAGGGAACTACTTAACAAGGCTCAAACTCTGCCATCAGTTCTATGACACGCTTGTTTTTTCTGAAGCAAGAGGAAGAAAATGTTCATTAGAAAAAACAGACTTTAAACTACTTGCACAAAGCTTGGTACAACTTCATCAATATCAACCAAACTCTCTGATTCAGCCATTTGATTTTCACGACTATCTAAAAAAGTTTATAAAAATACAGTCTTTTATTACAGAAGAAAAAACCTATTTTCAATATTACAAACACTTATGCTCTCAAATATACTTACTCATGCCTTTAAATGAATCCCAATCTTTTTGTCATGGAGATGCAAGACCAGAAAATACATTTATTGATGAAAAAGAACATCTGACATTTATAGATTTTGAAAATGCTACCTTGGCTACACCAAAATATGATTTAGCCACTGTGGTTTGGAATCTTATTTCCTCAGACTTATTCAATGAAGAAATAGATCGTCGGCTCAAATACTTTCTGCATATATATAACGATCTAAGCCAGCAAAGATTACAAATGAAAGAAATACTTCCATATATTCTCTTTAGAGAGGCATGGTCTATTTATTTCTTACGAGAAAACTGTTTATTCTCTGAAAAAATGATGAAAACGCTCTTTTTAGCATCGCAAGCGCGCTATTTAAGAATAAAAGAACTGATAGGTAATAAATAATCTTTCTTATTTTGCTGTAAAAGCATTCAAATTGATTAGAAATCCACGCATTTCGTCTATCTTTTGTTCTGTTGATAAATAAATATGAAATAAAATGGATTTAGGGGTTGCGTTTGGGAAGTATTGGTCTATAATGCGTATCCATCGGCGGTGATGTTGAGAGAAACTTCTTAATAAACAATAACTTAGTTGATTGGTTTGAGATTTAGTTCTTAGATTGATTGAAGTTTAGTTTGATTAAGTAGTTTAAAAAAACTTTCAGATTACAGTTGACTTTCTTTTAAAAGAGAGTAATATAGCCGACCTAGCTTGCTGATGACGAATCAGTGATGCGAATCATTAATAGAATTGAAGAACAACTTGTGTGGATTTTTACTGAGTGATCACTGAATATATTTAAGATTCATTGATCAAAAGTAGAAATTTACTCGAAGATTTATTTGAGAGCGAATATTTTTGCTAGTGATTAATGAGCCAGATTGATTCCCTTAAGGAATTAATGATTTTAACTGAAGAGTTTGATCATGGCTCAGATTGAACGCTGGCGGCAGGCTTAACACATGCAAGTCGAGCGGGGGAAGGTAGCTTGCTACTGGACCTAGCGGCGGACGGGTGAGTAATACTTAGGAATCTGCCTATTAGTGGGGGACAACGTTCCGAAAGGAGCGCTAATACCGCATACGCCCTACGGGGGAAAGCAGGGGATCTTCGGACCTTGCGCTAATAGATGAGCCTAAGTCGGATTAGCTAGTTGGTAGGGTAAAGGCCTACCAAGGCGACGATCTGTAGCGGGTTTGAGAGGATGATCCGCCACACTGGGACTGAGACACGGCCCAGACTCCTACGGGAGGCAGCAGTGGGGAATATTGGACAATGGGCGCAAGCCTGATCCAGCCATGCCGCGTGTGTGAAGAAGGCCTTATGGTTGTAAAGCACTTTAAGCGAGGAGGAGGCTTACCTAGTTAATACCTAGGATAAGTGGACGTTACTCGCAGAATAAGCACCGGCTAACTCTGTGCCAGCAGCCGCGGTAATACAGAGGGTGCAAGCGTTAATCGGAATTACTGGGCGTAAAGCGCGCGTAGGTGGCCATTTAAGTCAAATGTGAAATCCCCGAGCTTAACTTGGGAATTGCATTCGATACTGGGTGGCTAGAGTATAGGAGAGGAAGGTAGAATTCCAGGTGTAGCGGTGAAATGCGTAGAGATCTGGAGGAATACCGATGGCGAAGGCAGCCTTCTGGCCTAATACTGACACTGAGGTGCGAAAGCATGGGGAGCAAACAGGATTAGATACCCTGGTAGTCCATGCCGTAAACGATGTCTACTAGCCGTTGGGTCCTTTGAGGACTTAGTGGCGCAGCTAACGCGATAAGTAGACCGCCTGGGGAGTACGGTCGCAAGACTAAAACTCAAATGAATTGACGGGGGCCCGCACAAGCGGTGGAGCATGTGGTTTAATTCGATGCAACGCGAAGAACCTTACCTGGCCTTGACATACTAAGAACTTTCTAGAGATAGATTGGTGCCTTCGGGAACTTAGATACAGGTGCTGCATGGCTGTCGTCAGCTCGTGTCGTGAGATGTTGGGTTAAGTCCCGCAACGAGCGCAACCCTTTTCCTTACTTGCCAGCATTTCGGATGGGAACTTTAAGGATACTGCCAGTGACAAACTGGAGGAAGGCGGGGACGACGTCAAGTCATCATGGCCCTTACGGCCAGGGCTACACACGTGCTACAATGGTCGGTACAGAGGGTTGCTACACAGCGATGTGATGCTAATCTCAAAAAGCCGATCGTAGTCCGGATTGGAGTCTGCAACTCGACTCCATGAAGTCGGAATCGCTAGTAATCGCGGATCAGAATGCCGCGGTGAATACGTTCCCGGGCCTTGTACACACCGCCCGTCACACCATGGGAGTTTGTTGCACCAGAAGTAGATAGTCTAACCCTCGGGAGGACGTTTACCACGGTGTGGCCAATGACTGGGGTGAAGTCGTAACAAGGTAGCCGTAGGGGAACCTGCGGCTGGATCACCTCCTTAACGAAAAGGTGAGACTTGGTAAGAATCCACAACAAGTTGTTCTTCGGTATATTATCTGAGGGTCTGTAGCTCAGTTGGTTAGAGCACACGCTTGATAAGCGTGGGGTCACAAGTTCAAGTCTTGTCAGACCCACCAAAGACTAGAAGATAATGTACAATTCGAAATGATTTTAAGCTGGGGACTTAGCTTAGTTGGTAGAGCGCCTGCTTTGCACGCAGGAGGTCAGGAGTTCGACTCTCCTAGTCTCCACCATGATTTTAATCAGATTGATATTTCAATTTAATTAAAGTTAAGCTAATAAATAAGCAAACAGCTTATTTGCTTATAGAGCTTAATAGAAAGATTGTATATAATATGCGACCTTGATATTAACCTCTGTGAGTAATCACAGTACATGACCTGACGAAGGCATGTTAAATCATTAACAGATTATTCAATTTGAGTCTGAAATAAAATTGTTCACTCATACATTTTGAAGCGTTTTAATTGAAATTTTAACTAATTTAGATTGAGACAAATTGAAATGAGATGAGAACTAGCAAATTAACTGAATCAAGCGTTTTGGTATGAGATTGAAGCTGTACACCTTGAAGTTCGCGTAAGCGACTGTTTGGGGTTGTATAGTCAAGTAATTAAGTGCATGTGGTGGATGCCTTGGCAGTCAGAGGCGATGAAAGACGTAATAGCCTGCGATAAGCTCCGGGGAGGCGGCAAATATCCTATGATCCGGAGATTTCTGAATGGGGGAACCCACTTACCATAAGGTAGGTATCAATAACTGAATACATAGGTTGTTGAGGCGAACGAGGGGAAGTGAAACATCTCAGTACCCTTAGGAAAAGAAATCAATTGAGATTCCGTCAGTAGCGGCGAGCGAACGCGGATCAGCCCATTAAGTTATCTAAGTTTTAGTGGAACACTCTGGGAAGTGTGACTATAAAGGGTGATAGTCCCGTACACGAAAGGGCTTAGATAATGATATCGAGTAGGGCGAGGCACGTGAAACCTTGTCTGAATATGGGGGGACCATCCTCCAAGGCTAAATACTCCTGACTGACCGATAGTGAACCAGTACCGTGAGGGAAAGGCGAAAAGAACCCCTGTGAGGGGAGTGAAATAGATCCTGAAACCGCATGCATACAAGCAGTGGGAGCATACTTTGTTATGTGACTGCGTACCTTTTGTATAATGGGTCAGCGACTTATATTCAGTAGCGAGGTTAACCGTATAGGGGAGCCGTAGAGAAATCGAGTCTTAATAGGGCGTTTAGTTGCTGGGTATAGACCCGAAACCAGGCGATCTATCCATGAGCAGGTTGAAGGTTGGGTAACACTAACTGGAGGACCGAACCCACTGTCGTTGAAAAGCCAGGGGATGACTTGTGGATAGGGGTGAAAGGCTAATCAAGCCTGGTGATAGCTGGTTCTCCCCGAAAGCTATTTAGGTAGCGCCTCGGACGAATACCATAGGGGGTAGAGCACTGTTTCGGCTAGGGGGTCATCCCGACTTACCAAACCGATGCAAACTCCGAATACCTATGAGTACTATCCGGGAGACAGACTGCGGGTGCTAACGTCCGTAGTCAAGAGGAAAACAATCCAGACCGCCAGCTAAGGCCCCAAAATCATAGTTAAGTGGGAAACGATGTGGGAAGGCATAGACAGCTAGGAGGTTGGCTTAGAAGCAGCCACCCTTTAAAGAAAGCGTAATAGCTCACTAGTCGAGTCGGCCTGCGCGGAAGATGTAACGGGGCTAAAACTATGTGCCGAAGCTGCGGATTTACGCATTAGCGTAAGTGGTAGGGGAGCGTTCTGTAAGCCGATGAAGGTGTGTTGAGAAGCATGCTGGAGGTATCAGAAGTGCGAATGCTGACGTGAGTAACGATAAAACGGGTGAAAAACCCGTTCGCCGAAAGACCAAGGGTTCCAGTCCAACGTTAATCGGGGCTGGGTGAGTCGACCCCTAAGGCGAGGCCGAAAGGCGTAGTCGATGGGAAAATGGTTAATATTCCATTACTTCTGTGTAATGCGATGAGAGGACGGAGAAGGTTAAGTCAGCCTGGCGTTGGTTGTCCAGGTGAAAGACAGTAGGCATGCATCTTAGGCAAATCCGGGGTGCTCTATGCTGAGAGTCGATAGCAAGTAGGTTTACCTACGAAGTGGCTGATACCATACTTCCAAGAAAAGTCTCTAAGCTTCAGTTACACAGGAATCGTACCCGAAACCGACACAGGTGGTCAGGTCGAGTAGACCAAGGCGCTTGAGAGAACTCTGCTGAAGGAACTAGGCAAAATGGTACCGTAACTTCGGGAGAAGGTACGCTGCTGATGGTGATGGAACTTGCTTCCTGAGCTGTCGGCAGCCTCAGAAACCAGGCCGCTGCAACTGTTTATTAAAAACATAGCACTCTGCAAACACGAAAGTGGACGTATAGGGTGTGATGCCTGCCCGGTGCTGGAAGGTTAATTGATGGGGTTAGCGTAAGCGAAGCTCTTGATCGAAGCCCCAGTAAACGGCGGCCGTAACTATAACGGTCCTAAGGTAGCGAAATTCCTTGTCGGGTAAGTTCCGACCTGCACGAATGGCATAATGATGGCGGCGCTGTCTCCAGCAGAGGCTCAGTGAAATCGAAATCGCGGTGAAGATGCCGTGTACCCGTGGCTAGACGGAAAGACCCCGTGAACCTTTACTGCAGCTTGACATTGAACTTTGACCTTACTTGTGTAGGATAGGTGGGAGGCTTTGAAGTAGTAACGCCAGTTACTATGGAGCCATCCTTGAAATACCACCCTGGTAATGTTGAGGTTCTAACTCTGACCCATAATCTGGGTCGAGGACCATGTCTGGTGGGTAGTTTGACTGGGGCGGTCTCCTCCTAAAGAGTAACGGAGGAGTACGAAGGTGCGCTCAGCGTGGTCGGAAATCACGCGTAGAGTATAAAGGCAAAAGCGCGCTTGACTGCGAGACCAACAAGTCGAGCAGGTACGAAAGTAGGTCTTAGTGATCCGGTGGTTCTGTATGGAAGGGCCATCGCTCAACGGATAAAAGGTACTCTGGGGATAACAGGCTGATACCGCCCAAGAGTTCATATCGACGGCGGTGTTTGGCACCTCGATGTCGGCTCATCTCATCCTGGGGCTGAAGCAGGTCCCAAGGGTATGGCTGTTCGCCATTTAAAGAGGTACGCGAGCTGGGTTTAGAACGTCGTGAGACAGTTCGGTCCCTATCTACCATGGGCGTTGGAAATTTGAGAGGATCTGCTCCTAGTACGAGAGGACCAGAGTGGACGAACCTCTGGTGTACCGGTTGTGACGCCAGTCGCATCGCCGGGTAGCTATGTTCGGAAGGGATAACCGCTGAAAGCATCTAAGCGGGAAGCCTACCTCAAGATTAGATTTCCCTGTGATTTTATGTCACCTAAAGAGCCGTTCAAGACTAGGACGTTGATAGGTTGGATGTGGAAGTGTAGTGATACATGAAGCTGACCAATACTAATTGCTCGTGAGGCTTGACTATACAACACCCAAACAGTTGTATTTCTCTTCAAATAGCTTGATTTAGTAATAAACCTAGTTACAATACAGACCAATTGAATAACCTGTTAAGCCAAATTTGGTTGAACATAGGCAATAATATAAGACCTAATCGTTCTCCATAACAGTTATGCTGGCGACAATAGCGAGAGTGAACCACCTGATCCCTTCCCGAACTCAGAAGTGAAACCTCTTAGCGCTGATGGTAGTGTGGGGTTACCCATGTGAGAGTAAGTCATCGCCAGCATCTAATTCTAAAGCCTCCCATTAGGGAGGCTTTTTTTATGCAGAAATAATATAATTAAAATGGACTTTAAATTCAAAATTTGGCATCGTGATATATGAAAAATCATATAAATTAAAGGATATAAATGATGCCAACTGATCAGAACTTTAAAACACCTGAAAACTTAGGTATTGCTGTGTATGAAAATAATGCTGAAGCAATCGGGTATGCTATTGAATAATCACCTTTAAAATATTTAAAGGTGACATAATAGTTAGGCTTTTTTCTGAATTAGACAATAATAGAATCCATCACCATGGTGTGTTTCTGGAAGCAATTGTTTACCATATTTCTGTTCTATTCCCCAATCTGCAGGAATTTTTATTTCTTTAGCATTTTGATTCTCACTAAAGAAATCTTCCATTTGGTGTTCATTTTCAGCTTTCAAAATAGAACATGTAATATATAAAAGATGACCTCCAATAGAAAGTTGTTGCCACATATTTTTTAAAATATTCTTTTGTATTTCAATTATTTGCTTAATATCTGAAGGTTTCCTTAATAGACGAATATCCGGATGTCGTCTAATAACACCAGTTGCAGAGCAGGGTGCATCTAGTAATATAAGATTAATTTTTTCTGCTGTTTGCCATTGGCTTGCATCTGTATGAATTAATTGAATATTTGTATCTATATGATGTAGACCTAAGCGTGATAAGTTATCTTCAACCTTTTTTAATCTTAACTCATTAGAGTCAAGTGCAATCAATTTTTTAATTTTGAACTGTTCAACTAAATGAGTTGTTTTACCACCAGGAGCAGCACATGCATCTATAACTGTTGTGCTATCTAGATTATTAAGCAACTGATTACATAGTTGAGCATGCTCATCTTGAACAGAAAAATAACCATCTTTAAATCCAGGAAGATTAGGAATAACTTGAGGAGATAGTAGTTGAATTCCAACATCAGAAAATTTGCATGCTATTGCTTGAATATCTAATTGATTGAGTAATTCTAAATATTCATTTCTTGTTATTTTTTGCTGATTTATACGCAATGTAAGTGGAGCAGCTTCTTTTAGAGCATTAAATAATTCAGGAGTATGGTTAGGCCAATCTTTTTTGGTCTTTTTGTATAGCCAACTTGGTAAACCATGAGCTTGATCTAAATTATGTCTAAAAAATTCTAAATCTCTTGAAACAAGTCGCAAAATAGCATTAACAACGCCACTTAAAGGTGAGAATCCTAATTGTTTGACGGCTTCTACTGTTTCAGATATTGAAGCATGTACTGGAATACGTGTGTAAATTAATTGATATATTCCTAAGTAAAGCACTGCTTCAACAGTAGGGTTTTCTAAATCTTTTTTTAATAAAGGTAGTGTTACTGCTTTTAAAGCATACCAATGGCGTAGTGTACCTAGCGTCAGCTCATGAAAAAGTGCACGATCTTTGTCATTTACCTTTGAAATGTAGACATCAAGTAAATTGGATAGTGATTCACCATTTTGTATATATGTAAGCAGATGGGTTACTTTAGCTCTTAAGTTATATGAAGCAAGTTTTGATGGTTCTAGTTTCATACAAGTATTTGTCCAACATTTAATTTATTTGTTTGTAAAATTTGTTCTTTATTTAATGGTTTACCACCTGGCCATTGTAAAGAGGTAAGTATAATCGCTGTATTATTCCCACATAAAACAGTGATACCAGCTTGGTCTATATTCAAAATTGTACCTACCTGAAGGTTTTCAGTATTTCTTTCATTTGAAACGATATTTGCTTGCCAAACTCTTAAGTTTTCTGTTTCAAGTTGAATGAAAGCAACAGGCCAAGGATTAAACGCATGGATATTTGAAGTAATTTGTGTTGAAGGTAAATTCCAATCTATTTTTGCTTCAGCCTTACTTAATTTATGTGCATATGTTGCATGAGCTTCATTTTGTATTTCACAGTTTTTTAAGTAGGTTTTGAGCGTATCCTCAGATGCTAGGACTTTTGTAATGGCCTCGGCACCTTGAATTGCTAACTTATCATGCAATGTTGCCGAAGTATCATTTACTTCAATTGGACAGTATGTTTTTAACATCATATCACCGGTGTCTAATCCTGCAGCCATTTTCATAATGGTAACACCAGTTTCTTGATCTTGTGCTGCAATAGCACGATGTATAGGTGCAGCCCCTCTCCAGCGTGGTAGTAATGATGCATGAATATTTAAACATCCATACTTTGGTATATCTAATATAGTTTGTGGAAGTATTAAGCCATAAGCCGCAACAATCATTATATCAGCATTTAATGCTTTTAATTCTTCACGGGCTTTTAAACCATTTTCTGAAGAGGATTTGAAGTTTAATGGTTGATATATTGGAAGATTATGTTGTAGAGCAATTTCTTTAACAGCAGAAAACGTAATTTTCTGCCCTCTGCCTGATTTTCTATCAGGCTGTGTATAAACAGCAATAATTTCATGTTTAGAATCTAATAAACTTTTCAATGCAGTAGCTGCAAACTCTGGTGTTCCTGCAAAAATAATTCTCAAAATTTTGCCTTTCACTTTATATGAATAACGATACTCCATTATAGCATTTGAAGTTTTGTGAAAGTTTATTTACTTATATTAATAGATATAACCTATATTTTTTTGATAAAACAAATCAATAAATTGTATATTTTTTATTAATTTTTTCTTAAATTTTCATCATATGATTTTATTTAAAATTAATTAAATTATTAATATGCATTGTTACATAAAGTTATTACCGTATGTTTTTTGTTAACAAATATATATGTATAATGTATAAAATTAAACCAAAATATGGTTGTTTATTTAGGGGAAAGTATGAATAAATTTTATAGAGTTATTTGGAACGCTGCATTAGGCATATGGGTTGCTGTTTCTGAACTAGCAAAATCACAGAAAAAAACAACTAAAACGATTATGGGTGGGGGGTTCTAACTTTAATTACTTTCTCTCAAGGAGTTATGGCTGCAACAATTCAGCCTACAAGTACACAGGATTGTACATCTAGTGCAGCAGGTAGTGTTTATAATGTTCAGAGAGCAGCAACTAATGCTAATCCTGTGGATGGTAGTGGTACGTATTCAATAGTCACAGGATGTAATTCTAGTGGAAATAGTAAAACAGGAGTTACAGCCTATGGTGCCTTTGCACAAGGTACAGATAAAGGAGCTGTAGCAGTTGGATTTGGTGCAACTGCTGGACAATATGCTGTCGCAACAGGTGTTGAGTCTAGAGCTGTACTGAGTAAATCAATTGCTATAGGTGCTGGTGCAAATGTTGGAGCTACAAATAATGATGGTAAAGGTATTGGTGGCATAGCAATAGGTGCAGATACAAAAGTTAATGCAGATAATGGGATAGCAATAGGTCTAGGTGCACAATCAAATACAAGTGGGGTAGCTATTGGCTCTGGTTCAATTGCCTCTGTAGATTCTGGTGTATTAGGTTATGACTCTGCTACTGGTCAGAATAGTAATAGTGTGACCAGTGTTTGGAAATCTACAAATGCTGCCGTTGCTATAGGCGATGGAACAAATATTACACGTCAGATCACTGGTGTTGCTGCAGGACAGCAAGATACTGATGCAGTTAATGTAGCTCAATTAAAAAGTACTCGAACGTTTGCTACGAATAATTTAAAAACAGTTCTTGGTGGAAATGCCAGTGTTGATAATAATGGCAATATAGCTATATCAAATATTGCAGGTACTGGTAAGTCTAATCTTAATGATGCAATTGCAACTGTTAAGCAATCAGCAGATGATCAATTTGCGAAATTAAAAACTGAAGGGAATCAAGTTACCCAAGGAAGCAACAGCAATACATCGACTGCAACGGGCAATACTTTAAGTGATGGTACACGTACCAATACATCAACAGCATCTGGTACAACGTATGGCTATGCTGATACAAGTAATCAAGCAAGTACAAAGATTGGACAAGATGGTCTAAGCTTTAAAGACAGTAAAGGTAATAGTACAGGCCCAAGTGTTACAGCTACAGGCTTGGATGCAGGTAACTTAAAAGTTACTAATGTACAAAGTGGTGCTATTGCAACAAACTCTAAAGATGCTGTAAATGGTGGTCAGGTTGCAAACATTTCGCAAAGTATTGCGAATGCCATTGGTGGTGTTCAAGTTAACTCAGATGGAACAATTTCTAGCCCAAGTTACAACATTGCAGGCAGTAAACAAACATCAGTATCTGATGCACTGAATGCATTAAATCAAGGTTTCAGCGTTACTAGTAATAGTACATCATCACAAGCGGTGAAGGCAGGTGATGCGATTGATATTGGTACGGCTGAAGGTGAGAAAAACCTTACTGTAAGTAAGAGTGGTAATAACATCAAATATGCGTTGAACCGTAATTTAGATGTAGACAGTGTTCAAGCAGGCAGTAGCCGTTTAACGACGGATACATTGACAGTAGGTCAAGCGAGTCCAGTGGTTGTTGATGGTAGTAAAGGTACAATCACAGGATTGACCAATACAACATGGACGGCAGACTCAACACAAAACCGTAGTGCTGCTGCAAGTACAGGTCAGGTTGCTGATGTTAAGCAATCAGCAGATGATCAATTTGCGAAATTAAAAACCGAAGGGAATCAAATTACCCAAGGGAATAACAGCAATACATCGACTGCAACGGGCAATACTTTAAGTGATGGTACACGTACCAATACATCAACAGCATCTGGTACAACGTATGGCTATGCTGATACAAGTAATCAAGCAAGTACAAAGATTGGTCAAGATGGTCTAAGCTTTAAAGACAGCAATGGTAATAGTACAGGCCCAAGTGTTACAGCTACAGGTATAAATGCAGGTAATACTACTGTGAAAAATGTTGCTGCTGGTGCTGTTACATCTGCCTCAACTGATGCAGTAAATGGTAGTCAACTTTTTACAGTTTCTAACTCTATTAAGAATATATTAGGTGGGAATGCTAATACAGATGCCAATGGTAATTTGACCATGTCAAATATTGCGGGCACTGGTAAGTCTAATTTGAATGATGCGATTGCAACTGCATCTGCTAAGGCTAAAACAACTGTTACTAGTGCTGATGATAATATTAATGTTTCAGCGACTACTAGTACAGATGGCCTAGGAACAACATATACAATTTCAGGAAAAACCGATCAGAATTTAAATAGCCTTAAGGTAGGAAATACTTCTATTACTACGACAGGTGTGATAGTTGATGATGGTATAAATAAAAGTAACTCGACTGCATCACAAACTATTTTATCTAATGCAAACAGTGCAAATAAAAATATTGCACAAGCTGATAGTAATAGCTTGTCTGATGGCTCTGCTAATCGGAATATTGCTAAAGCTGATAGTAACAGCTTGTCTGATAATTCAGGAAATATAAATGTTTCTAAAGCAAATCTTACTAGTCTTTCAGATAGTTCAGGGAATTTAAATTTTTTAACAGCGACTGGTAATACTGTAAAGAAAGGAAGCAATAGCAATACATCGACTGCAACGGGCAATACTTTAAGTGATGGTACACGTACCAACACATCAACAGCATCTGGTACAACGTATGGCTATGCTGATACAAGTAATCAAGCAAGTACAAAGATTGGACAAGATGGTCTAAGCTTTAAAGACAGTAAAGGTAATAGTGCAGGCCCAAGTGTTACAGCTACAGGCTTGGATGCAGGTAACTTAAAAGTTACTAATGTACAAAGTGGTGCTATTGCAACAAACTCTAAAGATGCTGTAAATGGTGGTCAGGTTGCAAACATTTCGCAAAGTGTTGCAAATGCCATTGGTGGTGTTCAAGTTAACCAAGATGGAACAATTTCTAGCCCAAGTTACAACATTGCAGGTAGTAAACAAACATCAGTATCTGATGCACTAAATGCATTAAATCAAGGTTTCAGCGTTACTAGTAATGGTACATCATCACAAGCGGTGAAGGCAGGTGATGCGATTGATATTGGTACGGCTGAAGGTGAGAAAAACCTTACTGTAAGTAAGAGTGGTAATAACATCAAATATGCGTTGAACCGTAATTTAGATGTAGACAGTGTTCAAGCAGGCAGTAGCCGTTTAACGACAGATACATTGACAGTAGGTCAAGCAAACCCAGTGGTTGTTGATGGGAAACAAGGAACAGTTACAGGTCTTAGTAATACAACGTGGACAACAGATTCAGCACAAAATCGTAGTGCTGCTGCAAGTACAGGTCAGGTTGCAGATGTTAAGCAATCAGCAGATGATCAATTTGCGAAATTAAAAACCGAAGGGAATCAAATTACCCAAGGAAGCAACAGCAATACATCGACTGCAACGGGCAATACTTTAAGTGATGGTACACGTACCAATACATCAACAGCATCTGGTACGACGTATGGCTATGCTGATACAAGCAATCAAGCAAGTACAAAGATTGGACAAGATGGTTTAAGCTTTAAAGACAGCAATGGTAATAGTGCAGGTCCAAGTGTTACAGCTACAGGCTTAGATGCAGGTAACTTAAAAGTTACTAATGTACAAAGTGGTGCTATTGCAACAAACTCTAAAGATGCTGTAAATGGTGGTCAGGTTGCAAACATTTCGCAAAGTGTTGCAAATGCCATTGGTGGTGTTCAAGTCAACCAAGATGGAACAATTTCTAGCCCAAGTTACAACATTGCAGGTAGTAAACAAACATCAGTATCTGATGCACTGAATGCATTAAATCAAGGTTTCAGCGTTACTAGTAATGGTACATCATCACAAGCGGTGAAGGCAGGTGATGCGATTGATATTGGTACGGCTGAAGGTGAGAAAAACCTTACTGTAAGTAAGAGTGGTAATAACATCAAATATGCGTTGAACCGTAATTTAGATGTAGACAGTGTTCAAGCAGGCAGTAGCCGTTTAACGACAGATACATTGACAGTAGGTCAAGCAAACCCAGTGGTTGTTGATGGTAGTAAAGGTACAATCACAGGATTGACCAATACAACATGGACGGCAGACTCAACACAAAACCGTAGTGCTGCTGCAAGTACAGGTCAGGTTGCCGATGTGAAGCAATCTGCTGATGATCAATTTGCGAAATTAAAAACCGAAGGGAATCAAATTACCCAAGGGAATAACATCAATACATCGACTGCAACGGGCAATACTTTAAGTGATGGTACACGTACCAATACATCAACAGCATCTGGTACAACGTATGGCTATGCTGATACAAGTAATCAAGCAAGTACAAAGATTGGACAAGATGGTCTAAGCTTTAAAGACAGCAATGGTAATAGTGCAGGTCCAAGTGTTACAGCTACAGGCTTAGATGCAGGTAACTTAAAAGTTACTAATGTACAAAGTGGTGCTATTGCAACAAACTCTAAAGATGCTGTAAATGGTGGTCAGGTTGCAAACATTTCGCAAAGTGTTGCAAATGCCATTGGTGGTGTTCAAGTTAACCAAGATGGAACAATTTCTAGCCCAAGTTACAATATTGCAGGTAGCAAACAAACGTCAGTATCTGATGCCTTGAATGCATTAAATCAAGGTTTCAGCGTTACTAGTAATGGTACATCATCACAAGCGGTGAAGGCAGGTGATGCGATTGATATTGGTACGGCTGAAGGTGAGAAAAACCTTACTGTAAGTAAGAGTGGTAATAACATCAAATATGCGTTGAACCGTAATTTAGATGTAGACAGTGTTCAAGCAGGCAGTAGCCGTTTAACGACAGATACATTGACAGTAGGTCAAGCGAGTCCAATGGTTGTTGATGGTAGTAAAGGTACAATCACAGGATTGACCAATACAACATGGACAACAGATTCAGCACAAAATCGTAGTGCTGCTGCAAGTACAGGTCAGGTTGCCGATGTACAAGCTAGCTTGAAAGAACAGTTAGGTACGCTTGGAAATAATAGTGTTCAGTATGCGATTAATAAAGATGGCAGTGTAGATTATGACAGTATCCTTGCTGGAAGTGGTAAAGGTACAGCTGCAAGCATAGGTCAAGATAGCTATGGAAATAGTGTTGTTACTGGTGGTGGTACAACAATTTCAAATGTAGCAAATGGTAAGAATGCCTCTGATGCCGTAAATAAGGGACAGCTAGATGCATTATCAACTTACATTAGTAATAATGTTACTAATGTACAAGATGGTGCTAACCATAATGTGAGTGTCACTGGTCAGGTAGTTAATCAAAACTATACTTCTGGGAAGAATTCAAACCAAGATTCATTATTTTTGACCTATGATAAAGAAGGTCAAACGACAACTGATCAACTTACTATTGGTGAAACTGTTCAGAAGATGAATAAAGAAGGGGTTAAATTCACGCATACTAATAGTACAGATGGTAAAGACTCAAGTGCTGGTGCTACGAATTCTACGGCATTAGGTGTAGATGCAGTCATCAATTCAGGTGCAGATAACACAATTGCTTTAGGTACGAGTACATCTGCTGCTGGTACAGCTACAAACTCTGTCGTTATTGGTAATAACTCAAGTGTGACGGGTGCCTCTTCTGTTGCTATTGGTGATAATGCAGTTGCTTCAGGCAATCAATCAATTAGTATTGGTACAGGAAACCAAGTGAATGGTAGCCATTCAGGTGCATTTGGGGATCCATCTATTATTGATGGTACAAATAGCTATTCAGTTGGTAATAGTAATAATATTAGCACAGACAATACATTTGCTTTGGGTAATGGCATAACTCAAACGATGGAAGGCTCAGTTGTTTTAGGAAATAACTCAGCAGCTCGTACGGGTGCAGGGGTGAGTGGTTATATTCCTACAAGCTCAGCGACTATAGATCAATTTGCTATTAATGCAACTAAGTCAACGACTGGTGCAATAGCTGTTGGTGACTCACAAAATAATATTTATCGTCAAATTACAGGAGTTGCAGCAGGCACAGCAGATAGTGATGCAGTAAATGTTGCACAATTAAAGGCTGTAGATAATAAAGTACTTGCTTTGAAGACTGAAGGAAATACAACTTCTGATAGTTTAGGGCATAGCAATGCATCGACTGCAACGGGCAATACTTTAAGTGATGGTACACGTACTAATACATCAACAGCATCTGGTACGACGTATGGTTATGCTGATACAAGCAATCAAGCAAGTACAAAGATTGGACAAGATGGTCTAAGCTTTAAAGACAGCAATGGTAATAGTACAGGTCCAAGTGTTACAGCTACAGGTTTGGATGCAGGTAACTTAAAAGTTACTAATGTACAAAGTGGTGCTATTGCAACAAACTCTAAAGATGCTGTAAATGGTGGTCAGGTTGCAAACATTTCGCAAAGTGTTGCGAATGCCATTGGTGGTGTTCAAGTTAACCAAGATGGAACAATTTCTAGCCCAAGTTACAACATTGCAGGTAGCAAACAAACGTCAGTATCTGATGCACTGAATGCATTAAATCAAGCAGTTCAGAATGCCAATACATCAGGTAAGGATATTGATGTATCTAAAGTTACTGTCAGTGATCAGTCTGGAAATCGTTCTGTTACAGATGCAACAGGGACTATTGTAAAAGATGGTTCTGGAAATAGTGCTAAAACGAATGCAATGGGATTATCGGTTCGAGATAGCTCTGGAAATAATGCTATATATAGTGCAACTAATACTACTTATCGAGCAGCAGATAACTCGAGTACGAGTATTGGTACTAATGGCTTAAGTTTTAGTGATACATCTGGTCATAAAGTAGGACCAAGTGTAACAGCTTCGGGTATAGATGCTGGTGGTAAATCTATTACAGGTGTAGCGGCAGGTGTAAACTCTACAGATGCTGTGAATAAAGGTCAGTTGGATTCAGCAGTTAATAGTGTGAATAATACTGTAAATACCTTATCAACTGCTGCCGTTCAGTATGATAAAAATACTGATGGCTCTGTAAATAAAGGGCGTGTGACTTTAGGTGATGGAACAAATGCGACTACACTTACAAATGTTGCAGATGGTCAAGTTGTTGCTGGCTCTAAAGATGCTGTAAATGGTGGACAACTTGCAAATGTACAATCACAAGTGAATGAAAATACAAGTAGCATCAACCATTTAAATAGTACAGTAAGTGATCTGGCAACTGGCAAATCTGGCGCTATACAACAAGCTGATAAAAACAGTGATATTAGTATTGGTAAAGATACTGGTGGTACGAAAGTAAATATGGCCAATAGTACAGGAGGCACGCGTACAGTAACGGGTGTTTCTGCGGGTAATATTGCATCAAGCTCAACAGATGCAGTGAATGGTGATCAGCTTTATCAGTCAAATGCAGCTTTGGCAACAGCACTCGGTGGTAATGCTAAATTACAGTCAAACGGTACAGTATCTACAAGTAATATAGGTGGTACAGGACAAAATACAATTGATGGCGCAGTAAGTAATCTAAATGGTCGTGTAGGTAATTTAGAAAGCGCGTTTGCTCAAACGAATCAACAATTGAGTAAACTCCGTAATGAAACTAATGCAGGTATTGCAGGGGCAATGGCTGTTGGTAATTTACCTCAGCCAAGTGAAGCTGGTATGAGCATGGTAAGTGCTGGTATAGGTGGATATCGTGGAGAAGGTGCTGTTTCTGTTGGAGTGAGTGCAATTACTGATACTAATAAATACATCTGGAAATTTGGTGCTTCAGCTGATACACGAAGTAATGTCAGTGGTGCTGTTTCTGTTGGTTATCAATGGAAATAAATAATTAATTTGCTCTAAAAATAAGAACCTAGATAGTTAGCTATCTAGGTTTTTTTATTTATTAATAATCTATATTATTTATTGTTATTTTTTATAATTGTATTTTTATAAACAAAATATTAATAATGTATTAACTAGTTATCATTATTTTTATATGATAGTGTCTTAGTAGAAATAAAATAAACAAAATTGTTATTTAAATACAATATGAGATAAGCAAACTATGAATAAAATATATAAAGTTATCTGGAATGCTACATTAGGAGCATGGGTAGCAGTATCTGAAATTGCTAAATCTAAAACAAAATCTAAGACAATCGGCTCTGCTAGCTTAATCACTGCAATGATCGTTTTTGCACCCAATGCTTTTGCTTCCTATGCTGCCTATGGTTCAGGAGATAATGCTGCATCTGCAGGAGGTAATTATGCGACTGCGATTGGTAATAGCGCAACAGCAAGTGCACAAAGTACATCTGCATATGGTTCGGGTGCTAAAGCAACAGGATATGGTTCAACTGCAATTGGTAATGATGCAAATGCAAGTGGTGCAAACTCTTTTGCAGCAGGTGGTGGAAATAATACTGGTACGGGTGCTACTGCAACAGGTAATGCTGCAATAGCAATTGGCTATTTAGCAAATGCTGGAAGTGATACTTCGATTGCAATTGGTAAATCTGCCAATACAACGGGAACTACTCGCTCTGTAGCAATTGGAGATAATGCATCTACTGCCAGTACTACAAGTAATGGTCAATCTGTGGCGGTGGGTAGTGTAGCTGTGGCAAGCGGTGACCAATCTGTTGCTCTAGGTAATAATGTAAATGCAACGGGTAACTCAAGTGTTGCGATTGGTGGTGATGACATTAATAAAGTCAGATCAGATTCCACTATGAGTGCATCTTATAAGTCTATTACTGGTGTGAGCATGCCAAGTGGTTATCCTAATACAACAGCTTCGGGCGGGGCTTCTACAGCGATAGGTGTAACGTCTCAGGCAACAGGTAATTTTTCTACTGCGGTAGGTATGGCATCTAATGCAACAGGAGATGCTTCTCTTGCATTAGGGACTACAGCGGTAGCTTCCGGAACTGGTTCTTTAGCTTTGGGAGCAGTATCACAGGCAAAACAATCAGGATCAGTCGCGATAGGTATTAACTCTATTTCTAATGGGAAAAATGCAACAGCAATTGGTTCTGGTAATAGCTCTGATTCAGGGTCACAGGCTAATGGTGATTATGCAACAGCAATCGGTGGTAAAGCTAAAGCAGCAGCCAATGCGACTGCAATAGGTACATCAGCTGTTGCGGAAGAGGGAGGTACTGCTATAGGTATAAACTCACAAGCGACAAAAGCAGGTGGTGTTGCGATTGGTAGTGACTCTGTGTCTACTATAGATAAAGGTGTGAGCGGTTATGACCCAATTACAGGAACTAGCTCAACAAATACAACGGGAGTATGGCAATCTACAAATGCCGCTGTAGCAATAGGTAATGGTTCAACGGTAACACGCCAAATAACAGGTCTTGCTGCTGGTACAAATGATCAAGATGCTGTGAACGTTGCACAACTTAAAAAAGTTAAAAGTTATACGGATAATGTAGCAACTAGCACAGCAAGTGCTTTGGGTGGAGGCTCATCTTTACAGACATCTGATGGAAGTATAACTGCACCTAGCTATTCTATTAATAGGGTAGATGGTACAACAACGACGGCTACAAATGTAGGAACAGCTTTAGCGGCATTGTCTACAGATATTGTGAAGCCGATTACTTTTGCAGCCAATAATGGATCAGTTACTAAAAAATTGGGTGAAACCTTAACAATTAAAGGTACTGGGACAAAGGCAGACGATCAATACAATACATCGAATATTAAAACCACGACCGATAGCAGTGGCAATATTGTGGTTGGTATTGACAAAAACTCGAACTTCCAAACAGTCACAGCAACGGACACAGATGGTAATAACAGCGTATTGTCTGGTACGGGAACAACGGTATCATCTAAAGATGGAAAAACCACAGCGAATTACGGTTTAAATCAATCGAAATTAACTGATTCAAGCGGCAATACCAACACCAGTACATCGACCAATAATGTGGTTGCTTCGAGTGATGGAAAGACTAAAACAACGACGACAGCAGGAAATACAGCTTACACTGATGGCACGAATAATGTGAGCGTAGGTAATAGTGGTTTATCTGTAAATGATGGTACAAATACGAGCAAAGTAACAGCGACTGGCTTAACCATAAATAATGGTCCAAGTGTTACGACAACTGGTATTGATGCTGCAAGTATGAAAGTAACTAATGTTGCAGCAGGCACAGCAGATACAGATGCGGTTAACGTATCACAATTAAAAACAACTCAAACTAATCTAACCAATACAGGTCTGAACTTTGCTGATAACAATGGCAAAGTGACTCATAAAAACCTTGGTGAAACCCTAACGATCAAAGGTACTGGGACAAAATCAGACGATCAATACAATACATCGAATATTAAAACCACGACCGATAGCAGTGGCAATATTGTGGTTGGTATTGACAAAAACTCGAACTTCCAAACAGTCACAGCAACGGACACAGATGGTAATAACAGCGTATTGTCTGGTACGGGAACAACGGTATCATCTAAAGATGGAAAAACCACAGCGAATTACGGTTTAAATCAATCGAAATTAACTGATTCAAGCGGCAATACCAACACCAGTACATCGACCAATAATGTGGTTGCTTCGAGTGATGGAAAGACTAAAACAACGACGACAGCAGGAAATACAGCTTACACTGATGGCACGAATAATGTGAGCGTAGGTAATAGTGGTTTATCTGTAAATGATGGTACAAATACGAGCAAAGTAACAGCGACTGGCTTAACCATAAATAATGGTCCAAGTGTTACGACAACTGGTATTGATGCTGCAAGTATGAAAGTAACTAATGTTGCAGCAGGCACAGCAGATACAGATGCGGTTAACGTATCACAATTAAAAACAACTCAAACTAATCTAACCAATACAGGTCTGAACTTTGCTGATAACAATGGCAAAGTGACCCATAAAAACCTTGGTGAAACCCTAACGATCAAAGGTACTGGGACAAAGGCAGACGATCAATACAATACATCGAATATTAAAACCACGACCGATAGCAGTGGCAATATTGTGGTTGGTATTGACAAAAACTCGAACTTCCAAACAGTCACAACAACGGACACAGATGGTAATAACAGCGTATTGTCTGGTACGGGAACAACGGTATCATCTAAAGATGGAAAAACCACAGCGAATTACGGTTTAAATCAATCTAAATTAACTGATTCAAGCGGTAATACCAACACCAGTACATCGACCAATAATGTGGTTGCTTCGAGTGATGGAAAGACTAAAACAACGACGACAGCAGGAAATACAGCTTACACTGATGGCACGAATAATGTGAGCGTAGGTAATAGTGGTTTATCTGTAAATGATGGTACAAATACGAGCAAAGTAACAGCGACTGGCTTAACCATAAATAATGGTCCAAGTGTTACGACAACTGGTATTGATGCTGCAAGCATGAAAGTAACTAATGTTGCAGCAGGCACAGCAGATACAGATGCGGTTAACGTATCACAATTAAAAACAACTCAAACTAATCTAACCAATACAGGTCTGAACTTTGCTGATAACAATGGCAAAGTGACCCATAAAAACCTTGGTGAAACCCTAACGATCAAAGGTACTGGGACAAAGGCAGACGATCAATACAATACATCGAATATTAAAACTACGACTGATAGCAGTGGCAATATTGTGGTTGGTATTGACAAAAACTCGAACTTCCAAACAGTCACAACAACGGACACAGATGGTAATAACAGCGTATTGTCTGGTACGGGAACAACGGTATCATCTAAAGATGGAAAAACCACAGCGAATTACGGTTTAAATCAATCTAAATTAACTGATTCAAGCGGTAATACCAACACCAGTACATCGACCAATAATGTGGTTGCTTCGAGTGATGGAAAGACTAAAACAACGACGACAGCAGGAAATACAGCTTACACTGATGGCACGAATAATGTGAGCGTAGGTAATAGTGGTTTATCTGTAAATGATGGTACAAATACGAGCAAAGTAACAGCGACTGGCTTAACCATAAATAATGGTCCAAGTGTTACGACAACTGGTATTGATGCTGCAAGCATGAAAGTAACTAATGTTGCAGCAGGCACAGCAGATACAGATGCGGTTAACGTATCACAATTAAAAACAACTCAAACTGACCTAACCAATAAAGGTCTAAACTTCTCAGGGGATAGTGGTACAAATGTTTCACGTAAACTTGGAGAAACATTAGGTATTACAGGTGGTATTAAAGACAGCAGTAAGCTAACAACCAATAACATTGGTGTTGTTGCCAATGGCACAGATGGTCTTTCAGTACAACTTGCGAAAGATGTGAATCTTGGCAGTGATGGCAGTTTAACAGTAGGAAATACAAGCCTAAATAATGATGGTATTAAAACAACAGATGCCAGTGGTAATGTTGCGACCTTAACGGGTTCAGGAACAAATATTAAATCTAGCGATGGTTCAACGACTGCAAGCTATAGTTTAACTCAATCTAAACTTACAGATGCAAACGGTAATACATCTCGTACAACAGTCACTGGCACTACATTAAAAGGAGAGGATGGAGTCACTACTGCGAACTATAACTTAAGTGGTTCAAATTTAACTGATTCAAGCGGTAATATATCTCGTACCACTGTTACTGGAACTAACTTAAAAGGATCTGATGGTATTAGTAGTGCAAGCTATGGTTTAAACAGTTTGAATATAACAGATACAAGTGGTAACTCTACTAAAACAAATGCGACTATCTCAACATTTACATCTCAAGATGGAAGTACCAAAGCAAGTTACGGTTTAAATCAATCTAAATTAACTGATTCAAGCGGTAATACCAACACCAGTACATCGACCAATAATGTGGTTGCTTCGAGTGATGGAAAGACTAAAACAACGACGACAGCAGGAAATACAGCTTACACTGATGGCACGAATAATGTGAGTGTAGGTAATAGTGGTTTATCTGTAAATGATGGTACAAATACGAGCAAAGTAACAGCGACTGGCTTAACCATAAATAATGGTCCAAGTGTTACGACAACTGGTATTGATGCTGCAAGCATGAAAGTAACCAATGTTGCAGCAGGCACAGCAGATACAGATGCGGTTAACGTATCACAATTAAAAACAACTCAAACTGACCTAACCAATAAAGGTCTCAACTTCTCAGGGGATAGTGGTACGAATGTTTCACGTAAACTTGGAGAAACCTTAGGTATTACAGGTGGTATTAAAGACAGCAGTAAGTTAACAACCAATAACATTGGTGTTATTGCCAATGGCACAGATGGTCTTTCAGTACAACTTGCGAAAGATGTGAATCTTGGCAGTGATGGCAGTTTAACAGTAGGAAATACAAGCCTAAATAATGATGGTATTAAAACAACAGATGCCAGTGGTAATGTTGCGACCTTAACGGGTTCAGGAACGAATATTAAATCTAGTGATGGCTCGACGACAGCAAATTATGGTTTAAGTGGTACGAGCCTTAAAGATGCAGCAGGAAATACTACTACAACGACAGCTTCAGGCAATGTATTAAAAGACACTAAAGGCAACACGACGAACTTGACTGCAGCAGGAACAACAGTTTCAAGCACTGATAGTAAAGGAGATACAGTAAGTTCATCACTCACATCGGACAAACTAACAGTAGGTACAGGTGCAAGCCCTGTGGTTGTTGATGGTAGTACAGGCACAGTCACTGGCCTGACTAACACGACTTGGAACAGTTCATCCGTGGTAGCAGATCGTGCAGCGACAGAAGGTCAAGTTGCAGATGCTACGAACCAGTTAAATACCACTTTAACCAATAAAGGTCTCAACTTCTCAGGGGATAGTGGTACGAATGTTTCACGTAAACTTGGAGAAACCTTAGGTATTACAGGTGGTATTAAAGACAGCAGTAAGTTAACAACCAATAACATTGGTGTTATTGCCAATGGCACAGATGGTCTTTCAGTACAACTTGCGAAAGATGTGAATCTTGGCAGTGATGGTAGTTTAACAGTAGGAAATACAAGCCTAAATAATGATGGCATTAAAACAACAGATGCCAGTGGTAATGTTGCGACCTTAACGGGTTCAGGAACGAATATTAAATCTAGTGATGGCTCGACGACAGCAAATTATGGTTTAAATGGTACGAGCCTTAAAGATGCAGCAGGAAATACTACTACAACGACAGCTTCAGGCAATGTATTAAAAGACACTAAAGGCAACACGACGAACTTGACTGCAGCAGGAACAACAGTTTCAAGCACTGATAGTAAAGGAGATACAGTAAGTTCATCACTCACATCGGACAAACTAACAGTAGGTACAGGTGCAAGCCCTGTGGTTGTTGATGGTAGTACAGGCACAGTCACTGGCCTGACTAACACGACTTGGAACAGTTCATCCGTGGTAGCAGATCGTGCAGCGACAGAAGGTCAAGTTGCAGATGCTACGAACCAGTTAAATACCACTTTAACCAATAAAGGTCTCAACTTCTCAGGGGATAGTGGTACGAATGTTTCACGTAAACTTGGAGAAACCTTAGGTATTACAGGTGGTATTAAAGACAGCAGTAAGTTAACAACCAATAACATTGGTGTTATTGCCAATGGCACAGATGGTCTTTCAGTACAACTTGCGAAAGATGTGAATCTTGGCAGTGATGGTAGTTTAACAGTAGGAAATACAAGCCTAAATAATGATGGCATTAAAACAACAGATGCCAGTGGTAATGTTGCGACCTTAACGGGTTCAGGAACGAATATTAAATCTAGTGATGGCTCGACGACAGCAAATTATGGTTTAAATGGTACGAGCCTTAAAGATGCAGCAGGAAATACTACTACAACGACAGCTTCAGGCAATGTATTAAAAGACACTAAAGGCAACACGACGAACTTGACTGCAGCAGGAACAACAGTTTCAAGCACTGATAGTAAAGGAGATACAGTAAGTTCATCACTCACATCGGACAAACTAACAGTAGGTACAGGTGCAAGCCCTGTGGTTGTTGATGGTAGTACAGGCACAGTCACTGGCCTGACTAACACGACTTGGAACAGTTCATCCGTGGTAGCAGATCGTGCAGCGACAGAAGGTCAAGTTGCAGATGCTACGAACCAGTTAAATACCACTTTAACCAATAAAGGTCTCAACTTCTCAGGGGATAGTGGTACGAATGTTTCACGTAAACTTGGAGAAACCTTAGGTATTACAGGTGGTATTAAAGACAGCAGTAAGCTAACAACCAATAACATTGGTGTTATTGCCAATGGCACAGATGGTCTTTCAGTACAACTTGCGAAAGATGTGAATCTTGGCAGTGATGGTAGTTTAACAGTAGGAAATACAAGCCTAAATAATGATGGCATTAAAACAACAGATGCCAGTGGTAATGTTGCGACCTTAACGGGTTCAGGAACGAATATTAAATCTAGTGATGGCTCGACGACAGCAAATTATGGTTTAAATGGTACGAGCCTTAAAGATGCAGCAGGAAATACTACTACAACGACAGCTTCAGGCAATGTATTAAAAGACACTAAAGGCAACACGACGAACTTGACTGCAGCAGGAACAACAGTTTCAAGCACTGATAGTAAAGGAGATACAGTAAGTTCATCACTCACATCGGACAAACTAACAGTAGGTACAGGTGCAAGCCCTGTGGTTGTTGATGGTAGTACAGGCACAGTCACTGGCCTGACTAACACGACTTGGAACAGTTCATCCGTGGTAGCAGATCGTGCAGCGACAGAAGGTCAAGTTGCAGATGCTACGAACCAGTTAAATACCACTTTAACCAATAAAGGTCTCAACTTCTCAGGGGATAGTGGTACGAATGTTTCACGTAAACTTGGAGAAACCTTAGGTATTACAGGTGGTATTAAAGACAGCAGTAAGCTAACAACCAATAACATTGGTGTTATTGCCAATGGCACAGATGGTCTTTCAGTACAACTTGCGAAAGATGTGAATCTTGGCAGTGATGGTAGTTTAACAGTAGGAAATACAAGCCTAAATAATGATGGCATTAAAACAACAGATGCCAGTGGTAATGTTGCGACCTTAACGGGTTCAGGAACGAATATTAAATCTAGTGATGGCTCGACGACAGCAAATTATGGTTTAAATGGTACGAGCCTTAAAGATGCAGCAGGAAATACTACTACAACGACAGCTTCAGGCAATGTATTAAAAGACACTAAAGGCAACACGACGAACTTGACTGCAGCAGGAACAACAGTTTCAAGCACTGATAGTAAAGGAGATACAGTAAGTTCATCACTCACATCGGACAAACTAACAGTAGGTACAGGTGCAAGCCCTGTGGTTGTTGATGGTAGTACAGGCACAGTCACTGGCCTGACTAACACGACTTGGAACAGTTCATCCGTGGTAGCAGATCGTGCAGCGACAGAAGGTCAAGTTGCAGATGCTACGAACCAGTTAAATACCACTTTAACCAATAAAGGTCTCAACTTCTCAGGGGATGGTGGTACGAATGTTTCACGTAAACTTGGAGAAACCTTAGGTATTACAGGTGGTATTAAAGACAGCAGTAAGCTAACAACCAATAACATTGGTGTTATTGCCAATGGCACAGATGGTCTTTCAGTACAACTTGCGAAAGATGTGAATCTTGGCAGTGATGGCAGTTTAACAGTAGGAAATACAAGTCTAAATAATAGTGGTTTAACGATTAATAATGGTCCGAGTATTACAACATCTGGTATTAATGCAGCAGGTACTAAAGTAACTAATGTTGCGGATGGTACAGACGCATCTGATGCTGTAAATAAAGGTCAGCTAAATACTTTAGAATCTGAAGTAAATAATAAGTTTAATGATCTTTCAACCAAAGGTAGTTCAACGCAAGATGGTTCTGGCAATAGTTCTACAACTACTGCATCGGGTACAACTGTTACAGATAAAGATGGCAATAGCAATACATCAACAGCAACTAGCAATACACTTGCTGGTAAAGATGGTAATAGTACGACCACAACGGCTGATGGTACGATAATTAAAGATAAAGATGGCAATAGTAATACATCGACGTCTACTAGTAATACTATTACGGATGGTAAGAATACGACGACGACTACGGCATCTGGTACAACGTATGGCAGTGCAGATTCAACCGATAAAACAAGCACTAATATTGGTCAAGATGGTTTAAGTTTTACAGATTCCTCTGGTAATAAGACTGGGCCAAGTGTGACTGCATCAGGTATTGATGCAGGGAATGAAAAAATTACCAATGTCGCAGATGGTACAGTCAGCTCAACATCTAAAGATGCGATTAATGGTAGCCAACTTTATGCAGCAGCAACAGACTTAACGAATAAAGGTCTAAACTTTGCGGATACTAATGGCACAGTAACGCATAAGAACTTAGGTGAGACATTAACTATTAAAGGTACTGGCAAGAAATCTGATGATCAGTACAGTACAGATAACTTGAAAACAACCACGGATAGTGATGGAAATATTGTTATTGGGTTAGATAAAAATGCAACTTTTGATAGTTTAAATGTTGGTGGAACGACTATTAGCTCTAGTGGTTTAATTATTAATAATGGTCCGAGCATTACAACATCTGGTATTAATGCAGCAGGTACTAAAATTACTAATGTTGCAGATGGCACAGACACTGCTGATGCAGTGAATAAAGGTCAGTTGGATGCTTTAGCAACTAGTATCAGTAATAGTGTGACTAATGTAACAGATGGTAATGGCAATAAAGTTAATGTGACTAGTGAGGTTGTAAACAGCTCTCCAAGTAACAGTAATACACAGTCTATGTTCCTTACATATAATACCCAAGGACAAGAAACTACAGATCGTTTAACCATTGGTCAAACTGTTCAAAAAATGAATACAGAAGGTGTGAAATATGCACATACCAATGGTAGTACAGAAGTGGTAGATGGTAAGACAAATGATTCAAGTGCAGGCGGTACAAACTCAACGGCAATAGGTGTAAATGCAGTTATTAACTCAGGGGCGGATAATACAATTGCTTTAGGTAAGAGCACATCCGCTTCTGGCACAGCTAAAAATTCTGTAGTAATTGGTAATAATTCAAGTGTGACAGGTGCTTCTTCTGTGGCAATTGGTAATAGTGCTGTTGCTTCAGGTACTCAATCTATTAGTGTAGGTACAGGAAATAATGTGACGGGAGATAATTCTGGTGCATTTGGTGACCCAAGTACAGTTACTGGCAAAGAAAGTTATGTAGTAGGTAATAATAATACCGTAAATACCAACAATACATTTGTATTAGGTAATAATGTACAAGCAACAACAGCTGGATCAGTAGTTTTAGGTAATAATTCTGCTGCTCGCACAGGTGCAGGGGTAAATGGTTATGTACCAACAAGTGCAACAACAAGTGATGAAAATGCGATAAAGGCAACTACATCAACGACAGGAGCTGTTGCAGTTGGTGATGCTCAAAGTGGAGTATATCGTCAAATTACAGGCGTTGCGGCAGGAACAGCAGATAGCGATGCTGTAAATGTGGCACAACTCAAAGCAGTTGATGATAAAATATCAGCTTTAAAAACAGAAGGTAATACAGTTACAGATTCTGCTGGTAATACAAATATTTCTAATGCAACAGGCAATATTGTATCTGGCAATACAAGTAATGGAGGAACTTCGACTTCTAATACAAGTAATGGTGGTACAACTGTTACCGCAAAAGATGCCAATGGTAATGTTGTTAATAATGCAAACTACAGTGCGACACAAGCAAGTTTATCTGATGCTAATGGCAATAATACAACTGCCACGGCGAATGGTGTATCGGTTACAGGTAAAGATAGTAATGGCAATACAACAAATGCAACCTATGGGGCAAACAGTGCCAAATATACCAATGCAGATGGTTCAAGTACGACTGTAGGTGGGAATGGTATTAGTTTTGCAGATAAAAATGGTAATACTACTGGTCCAAGTGTTACTGCTTCAGGATTAGATGCAGGTAATGAGAAAGTCACAAACGTTGCAGATGGCGCTGTTACTTCTACTTCTAAAGATGCTGTCAATGGTAGCCAACTGTATTCTGTACAAAGTCAGTTAGATTCTTTGAAAACATCTGGAAATACTGTGACTGACAGTACAGGTAATACGAATCAATCTACTGCTACAGGTAACACAGTTAAAGATGCATCAGGCAATACCAATCAGATAACAGCAACATCAAGTACACTCAGTGGTAAAGATGCATCGGGCAATTCAATTACCTCTACAACTACAGCATCTGGAACAAATGTTGCAACAAAAGATAGTTCAGGCAATGTGATTAATAATGCAAATTATACATCTACACAGTCGAGTTTATCTGATGCAACAGGAAACTCAGCAATTACCACAGCAACAGGAACCAAATATACGGGTGCAGATAAAACAAGTTCAACAATTAATAATAATGGTTTGAGCTTTAAAGATGCATCAGGTGCTTCTACAGGTCCAAGCGTGACATCATCGGGTATTGATGCTGGCAGTCAAAAAGTTACAAGTGTGGCAAATGGCAGTATTGGTGTGGCATCTAAAGATGCTGTGAATGGTTCACAGGTATATGCTGCAAACGCTTCTATTGCAACGGCATTAGGTGGTGGTGCAGCAGTGAATGCAGATGGAACACTTTCTAGTCCAACTTATAGTGTTGCAAATGGCAGCTATAGTAATGTTGGAGATGCATTAACAGCTGTGGATAACCGTGTTGGAAATGTGGAAAACACTTTGAACCAAGCATTCACTTATACAAATAACCGTATTAATAAACTTGAAGATAAACTCTCAGCAGGTATAGCCGCAACAGCTGCATTAGAAAATGCACCATATGTTGCTGGTAAATGGACTTATGCTGCTGGTGCCTCATACTACAATAACCAAGGTGCTATAGGTGCAACATTACGTCGGACTGCAGACAATGGTCGTTGGTCTCTGACTGGTGGTGTGGCAGGAGGAAATAATAGCTCACCATTATTCCGTGTAGGTATCTCAGGTGTGATTGATTAAGTTATTAATTAGGTAGGTTATGAGATCTCTGGTCTAAAGAGATCTCATATTTATCTTTTAACAATTTTAAGAGCAAAAAAATGAAAAAAATTATAGCTACATTATGTATGGGTGCGGCACTTTCATTCACATTTATAGCGACATCAATAAAAGCTGAAAGTGTAAATACAACAGCATCTGATTCAGAGATAAGTTTTCCAGAAATTAAAGACAGTTATTTAAAGCAGGTTCCACGCTATGAGTATGGAACAGTTGCAAATCTTTCCACAGGTTTAACGAAAGACCAATATCGTCATTTATTGGGTAATCCTCAATTTAATGAGGGAATATTCTCTGTACGTACGTGGAACTATGTTTTAGATATTCGTGTACCAAATACACAACAATATAAGCGCTGTCAGTTAAGAATAGATTTTGATAAAGACTATATTGGTAAAGCTTTATATTGGAAAGGAGAAGAGTGTCAAGGGCTTATGGATTGGGGGGTAAACAATCGTCCTGTAGTTGTGCCCGTAATTGCACCAATTCCAGTAAAGCAAGAAACTCTCCCACATAAGGCGTATGTACTTTTTGCATTTGATCGTTCAGACCAGCAGGGAATAGTTGCACGAGATAGCTCTATTACTACAATTGTCAATGCGATTAAAAAGACAAATAGTCAAAGTGTGACAGTAACAGGATATACAGATATAAAAGGATCGCATAGTTATAACAAAAAATTATCTCAAGCACGTGCAAAAACAGTGGAACAGCAATTGATTGAGGCAGGTATATCAGCGAATATTATTCATGTTGTAGCTGCAAGTAAAACAAGCCAGTTTGAGGAATGTAAGGGAGATCAGCGTATGCTTGAGAAACATGCATGTGCAGCTCCGAATCGCCGTGTCGTTATTGACTGGTAAAATAGACAAATGATCAAATGAGCCATCAAAATTGATGGCTCATATTTTTTATTTCATAAAAAATATTTATTAATAATAAAAAAATATTCATTAAATTTTTATCTTTTATTCTGTAAATGAATGATATTTTGACTTTTAGAAAGCCATACTGTTCTATAGAATAAAAAATAATATGATGGTCTTAATCGATTATAAATAAGTGATCCTTATTCGTTATGAGATAAACCATAGGTATATTTAGATTTTGGAAATACGCCTTTGAGTCTAAACGACTTATTGCTGGCTTCTTATGCAAGCTCACCCAACCTAAAATAGGTATTGCTACTCCCATAAGCGTGATTTTCCATATCTAGGATGTTACAACATGTCTATATTAAGTATTTGCACAATACTTTTGCTATGGCATGTTTTAGATAAAGAAACATCTATAACTTACTTGTCACTATTTGTATGAGACAGCGAACTGGCCAACTTCATACATATGACGTTTAGCCAGAGATCGTTACTCATCTCAAGCATAAAAATTGGAAAAAATCATGCCTGATTATCGTTCAAAAACATCAACACATGGAAGAAATATGGCAGGTGCACGTGGCTTATGGCGTGCAACTGGTATGAAAGATGAAGATTTTGGCAAGCCGATTATTGCCGTTGTCAATTCATTTACTCAATTTGTTCCTGGTCATGTACATTTAAAAGATCTTGGTCAGTTGGTTGCAGAGCAAATACAAGAAGCAGGTGGTGTTGCAAAAGAGTTTAATACGATTGCTGTAGATGATGGTATTGCGATGGGGCATGATGGCATGTTGTACTCTTTGCCATCACGTGATTTGATTGCAGATTCTGTTGAATACATGGTAAGCGCACATTGTGCAGATGCAATGGTATGTATTTCAAACTGCGATAAAATTACACCAGGTATGCTTATGGCATCTATGCGTCTAAATATTCCTGTAATCTTCGTATCAGGTGGCCCAATGGAGGCAGGAAAAGTAAAATTTAGAGGCAATGAAAAAGCTATTGATCTTGTTGATGCAATGGTTGTTGCAGCAGATGATAGTTATACCGATGAAGAAGTAAAAGATTTTGAACGCTCTGCATGTCCAACTTGTGGCTCGTGTTCAGGTATGTTTACAGCAAACTCAATGAACTGTTTAACAGAAGCACTTGGTTTGTCTTTGCCGGGTAATGGTTCAATCGTAGCTACACATGCCAACCGCAAAAAACTTTTCTTAAAAGCGGGTGAGCAAATTGTAAAAATTGCGAAGCGTTACTACGAAGAAAATGACGAATCGGTATTACCTCGTTCAATTGCAACCAAAGCAGCATTTAAAAATGCAATGACTTTAGATGTTGCGATGGGTGGTTCAACCAATACTGTACTACATTTATTGGCAGCTGCGCATGAAGCAGAAGTCGATTTTACCATGGCTGATATTGACCAACTATCTCGCCATGTCCCTGTACTTTGTAAAGTTGCACCTGCAAAACAAGATGTACATATGGAAGATGTACACCGTGCAGGGGGCATTATGGCAATTTTAGGTGAATTAGATCGCGCTAAATTACTTGATACATCGGTAAGTACAGTGCATGAAAAAACGCTTGCAGATGCGATTAATAAATGGGATATCATTTGTCATGAAGATCCTGAAATCTATGAATTTTATCGTTCTTCTCCGGGTGGTGTACCTACACAAGTCGCATTCTCACAAAACCGCTATTATCCAACTTTAGATGGTAATCGTGAAACAGGCGTAATTCGTAGTGCTGAGCATGCTTTCTCTCAAGATGGTGGTCTTGCTGTATTATTTGGAAATATTGCACTTGATGGATGTATTGTAAAGACTGCTGGTGTCGATGATTCAATTCTAAAATTTACAGGACAAGCCCGTGTCTTTGAAAGCCAAGATGCTGCTGTTGAAGCAATTTTAGGCCATGATATTAAAGCGGGTGATGTGGTTGTAATTCGTTATGAAGGTCCTCGTGGTGGTCCGGGAATGCAAGAAATGCTGTACCCAACAAGCTACTTAAAATCTAAGGGCTTAGGTAAGGAATGTGCATTAATTACAGATGGTCGATTCTCTGGTGGTTCATCAGGTTTATCAATAGGTCATATCTCACCTGAAGCAGCAGAAGGTGGTGCAATTGGCTTAATCAAAGATGGAGATATTATTGAAATTGATATTCCAAACCGTAGCATGAATGTAAAAGTGGATGATGAAACTTTAGCAAAACGCCGTGCTATTCAAGAAGAGAAAGGTTGGAAGCCTGAAGAAGAAAGAAAGCGTAAAGTTTCTAAGGCATTAAAAATTTACGCACAGCATACAACAAGTGCTGCAAAAGGTGCAGTAAGAACACTGTAAGTCTTATATTAGACAATACGAAACTGCTATGAGTACACTTATAGCAGTTTTTTATTTATTAAAATTTTGCTGCGCAATATTTTAGCCGAAATTATTCATTTTTTGATAAACTTAGTGTTCATCGAACAGAGTAGACTTTAACTAAGATGGTTAAAGTTTGAATGAACGGTTCTCTATGTTATTACGGAATTATTTTTAGAGGCGCACTGCATGTCTTTTTTACGTCGATGGTTTGATCCAATCCAGTCGAAATGGTTTTATAACAAACCTATTCGCCAAGATGTCTTACCAATCGATCACGGTTTAACGATCCATTTACGTTTAGATGATGTGTATAGCTATTTAATTGTTCAGCAATTGGCAAAGCTGAATGAAATTTTAGTTGATGATTTAAAACCACTTAAAGTTATTATTTCTAAAAATGCTACAACAGCGCCAAATGGAATGACTGCTGAAGAATGGCAAGAATATGCTTTAAACGATGCTAAGAATTTAGCAAAGCAGCATGGTTTTGGTTATGATGATCATCCTGAACTTCCATCTAAGAATGCACTAAATCAAGCAGAAATTATTTTAAGAAATACACCGTTAAGGGAAGAGAAATTTCTTTATTTGCTTGAAGATGTTTTTCATATGTTATGGCAGCAACAATATGGAAAGTTGCGTCTTTTATATGTGATGGCTAGTAAACAGCATAAAGAGCAATATTTTAAAGAACGAATTTTTAATGATGATGCTATTTTGGCAAGTTATTTTGAATTTGGTGGTAAAAAGTATAATGCTTTTGATGACTTACTTCGTCTAACTCGACGATTGAAACAACAAAAATTACTGACAGATAATCCAATATTTTTAATTAACCATATTGAATGGCGAGAGCATCTAATTAATGATGCAGAGGAACTTGCAGACATTCAAGCAATGCAACCAGAGTTAGATTTATATATTGCTTTAGAAGATCCGATTAGTTGGCTGTTATTGGCATATATTAAAGAAGAATTAGCGAATTATTATAATATTCAGTTGCATATACATCCTCTAACCTATCATGGAAGAGATCAATTTGATTGGGCGCTTGCAATGCGTTTATCTAATCGTACAGAGGTTGCTTTTACACCTTTCTGTCGCCCTACAGAAGAAACAGTATTAGAGATTGCAACGCTTTTTTATAGTGTAGATGAGAAAGATCGTATCGAAACAATGTATCGTATCCTAGAGGCAGTATGGGTTCATGGTCAGGACTTATCATACTCACCACATATTCAAAAAATACGTAAAAATCTGCCAATAGATACTTTACTTAATAAAGAAGATGTAAAAGGTTACTTAAAAAACAATGATATTCAATGTATTGAGAAAAATCAGCCAAACTTCCCTGTATTAGTGCTAAAAGTGAATCAAAGAACATATACATTTAATAGTTTGTATCGTGTTTGGATGATCGAAAGTATATTTAGCCAAGTGCTTGAAGACCACTATCAGTCACTTTAATTATTAAAGTTACCTTCACTTAAATTTTTTACACTATTGCCACGTTTATCAGTCAGTTGAGTATTTGCTCCTTGTTTCATGAGAGCATCAAGTATTTCTTTACGTTGAAAAAGAGCAGCGTACATACTTGCAGTTTGTCCTGAACTATTGGCTTGATCAGGTGAGCAGCCAGCTTTCATTAGTGTTCTTGCAATACGTAATTCACCTTTAAAAATAGCACCCATTAAAGCCGTATTGCCTGACTTATCTTGAACACATGCATTTGCTCCTGCTTTTAGAAGTTGGTTTACTGCTTCTGTATGACCATGGTATGCAGCAAGAATCAACGCTGTATAGCCTTTTTCATCTTGGGTATTTAAGTTATATCCTGCTTGAATAAACTCATTCAGCATCTTTGTATTACCATCACGTGCAGCATCAAAATAATACTGAGTGAGTTGTGTCTTGGCTTCTTCAGCAGAAATGTTTTTTGAAGGTTGAGTGGAAATATTTGTGTCTGCAAAAGTCTGTGATGAGTAAGATAAAAGTATTGCTGTTGTTGCTAAAAATAGACGTTTCATTACAGTCTCCCAAAGTTAAAAGCATCATGTACGTACCAATACATACATGATGCCGTGATATGACAATTGTGAAGAATTAGTCTTGTAACTGTGCAGCCATTGCTTTCACACGGTTTACATCAACTTTTGCAATTTTTGCAACGCCTGTACCATATTCAGGATCTGCTTTATATAAGAATGATGCAATCTTATATTTCGCAGGTTCATCTGCACCAGAAAGCGCACCACCAAAGTTGTCTATTAGGTCACGACGTTCCATTGTGGTAAATGAACGGTAAAGCTCACCAGCTTGCTTAAAGTTCTGCTCTTTTTGAGTTTTAGTTTGCTGTGTTGTACCCATGAGTGGCAATTCGCTATAGCGAGCAGATGCAACTTGTGGTCTTGGATTACGTGAACTTGGTTCGTAGTTTACAGATGTTGTTGTATGACCGAAATTCATGGCACCATCCTGATTGCCATTATTTACAGCAACCACGGGACGGTTAATTGGTAAGCTCAGACCGTTGGTTCCAACACGGTATAATTGCGTATCTGCATATGCAAAAACACGACCTTGTAGTAGTTTATCTTCAGATGGTTCTATACCAGGAACAACATTTGCAGGTGCCATTGCAACTTGTTCAGTTTCTTGGAAATAGTTATCTACATTTTTGTTTAAGACCATTTGACCAATTTTATGCTCAGGAACATTTGGCCAAACTTTTGTTGCATCAAGTGGATTAAAGTCAAACTTTGCTAAGTCTTCTGGCTTAAGTACTTGAATGTATAGATCCCATTTCGGGTATTCACCACGTTGAATGCTGTTTACAAGATCGTGGGTCATATGACTATAGTCTTGACCTTGTACCATAGGCACTTCTTTTGGTGTTAAGTTTTTCTCACCTTGCAGACTCTTCCAGTGGAACTTCACATAGTGAACTTCACCTTTAGCATTTACAAATTTATAAGCGTGAACACTGTTTCCGTCCATAAAGCGGTAGCCTGCGGGTGTACCACGATCGGAGAACAGCTCAGTTAAAGTACGTGTTGCTTCAGGCACATGTTGGAAGAAGTCAAACGTACGCCCCATATCATCTAAGTTGTTTTGTGGATTTGGTTTGAATGCATGAACCATATCTGGGAATTTAATCGCATCGCGAATAAAGAATGTCGGGAAGTTATTTCCGACTAAGTCCCAGTTACCATCTTGGGTATAGAATTTTGTTGCAAAACCACGTGGATCACGTAGTGTTTCAGGAGAGTGATTACCATGTACTACAGCAGAAAAACGTACAAATACAGGTGTTTGTGTTCCTGGAGTAAATACTTTAGCCATTGTTAGGTCAGAAATGTCTGCCGATGGTGTAAATACACCATGTACGCCTGTACCTCTTGCATGTACAACACGCTCAGGAATACGTTCACGGTCGAAACGTTGTAATTTTTGAATAAGTTGAACATCTTGAAGAAGTGCTGGACCATTCGCACCTGCTGTTTGTGAGTTTTGGTTATCTCCAACAAGAGCACCGTTATCACGTGTTAGTGGGTCTGCTGCAATAGTCATTTGTGAAGCAAAAGCTGGCGCAATCAATATCGCGATTGCTAAAGGATGTTTTAAATTCATATATTTGCCTAGAAACAGAATTAGCATGCTTGAGCTGCGATTTTAGTCAGTATATTTGCATTTTTAAATTAGATTAATTTGATTTAAATTATAGTAATAACCGATCGTTATATTTTTTATTGGTTTGATTAGAATGCTAAAACATATTCTGTAAAATTTTAGTATAGGGATAAATAAAATACCCCTATAAGTAAAGTTAATTTTCGACTTTTAAGAGTTCTACATCAAAAATTAGAGTACTATTTGGTTGAATTGTATCACCAGATCCGATGGTCCCGTAGCCGAGTTTCGCAGGAATAAAGAAACGAGATTTTCCACCCTCTTTCATTGTAAGTAGTCCCTGTGCCAGTCCTGTTACCACATCACTTATCTTTAAAGTTACAGGTTGTTGTCGTGCAATTGAACTATCAAATACTGTGCCATCAATTAAACGCCCTTCATAGTTAATTTGTACTGTACTCGTTGCTTTAGGTGTACTACCAGAACCTGCTTGAATAATTAAATACTGTAACCCTGTTTTTGTTGTTACAACACCTTGCTTTTTTGAGTTTTGTTGTAAAAATGCATTTCCAGCAATTAAATTATTATCTGCTTGTTGTTGGAGCTTTAAAAACTCTTTAGCTTCTGTTTTCTTTTTATATATATTTAAGACTTGACTCATTTGCTCTTCATTTAAACTAGGATCCTGATTATTTGAGGCAACCATCAGTCCTTGAATGAAAGCATCTAGATTAATTCCTTTAAGTGTTTCAGTATTATTTTTACCAAGTAAATAACCTAAACTATATCCAGCTTGATCACTTAGAGAACTTTTTGAAGTAATTGTTTGAGCGGATAAAGCATACTGATGTGTAAAACATAAAATAGAAAAAATAGTGAAAGTTAGACTTTTTCTCATTATTTTATCCTTTGATGACTAATACAACAAAGGTATCTTACTCAAGATACCTTTGTATAGTAGATTATGAAAAAATAAATATCTTATTCCACATTATTATGGGGGATTATTCGATCCCTTGTAGCTCAACATCTATGATCAATGATGTATTTTCAGGGATAGCGGTACTTAAGCTTTTAATGCCTGAAGTTAAACCTGTAGGAATAAAGAATCGGGTTTTACCCTTTTCTCTCATTGTTTGTATACCTTCAGAAAGGATAGGCATTAAATGATTTAATCGTATTGATTGGTTCATTTGACGTAGAATAGAGCGGTCATTCAAGTCTTTTACTTCATAAGAAATACGAACATTGTGCTGATTGCGTGGAATACGCCCCAACCCCGCTTTAAGTACTTGATACTGTAGACCTGAATCGGTGGTAATTACACCTAAACGGCGGCTATTTTCTGCAAAAAACACGCGGTCTTTATTGCTAATAATAGCGCGCTGTTTTCCAGTATAATTATTATTTTGATAATCGCTTTCTATTTTTTGAGTATTTTTGATATCTTGTTGAAGGCTATTAGAATTATTATTTTTTTCTATTAGAGTATCTTGCCCATTAAGTGCATTCATCGATGTATTGTTTGCTGCTAATGTTGCAGTGCCTAATGTCATACATAGTAGACTAAGTAATGTCTTATTCATGTTGATATTCCCAAAATAAAAATGAAGCAATACCTAATACGTTCATTTAGATAAATTGAATGGTAAATAGGTATATTTATATATAGAAAAAGTCTCTATAAAATTAGAAAGCTACAAAATAAGTAGTATATTTTTATATTAACGGTTTATAGGGACATTTCATAGAGATGAATATTATTATTCTTTTTTTGTGAAAAATTAATAGATAATTCATTTAATATAGATAGGTCTTTTAAGTAAAAAGATAGAGCAAATAGTTATGCTCTATCTCTTGCTTGGTTATTTAACTTGTAGTAAGTCAACTTTAAAGATTAAAACGCTATTTGCTGGAATACTACCTACAGCATGATCGCCGTAACCAAGTTTTGCAGGTACATATAGCATAATGCTACCGCCTTCCTTGATCATAGGTAATCCCTCGATCCAACCTGGGATAGTTGAGCCTAATGAAAGCTCTACAGGCTCATTACGACTAAATGTACTATCAAAAATAGTACCGTCAATCAGTTTGCCTTCATAGTTAACTTTAACTGTCGAGCTAGCAGTTGCTTTTTTACCTGTACCTTCTTTTAATATTTGATATTGCAGACCAGATGCTGTTGTTTTGATATCAGGTTTTTTTGCATTTTCTGCTAAGAATTGATCATTTTTTTGAGATCCTTCTTGAGCTTTTTGGGCTAAAGTTTTTTGATAACTTTCAAAGGCAGCTTTAATTTCATCTTGTGTATATAGCGGGTCTTTATGTCCTTTACCATCATCAATACCTGTAGAAAGCTGTTTTGTATTAATTTCTGCAGGAAGTTGAGAACCTAATTGATACCCTTGCGCATAGCTTAATATTTCAAGTGGATTTGTACTTTTGTTTGTTTTGATGCTAGATGCTTGGTTTTTATCTGCTTTGTCTGCAGATTCATTTTTAGAACAGCCAGTTAATGGCAAAATAGTCAAACTACTAATAACAACAGCTGTAGAAAGAAGTGATAGTTTACGCATATAAAATCCAAAAAATTAATGTAACTATATAAGTATATCCTTATCATTTATAGGATAGTTTCAATAACTTAAACTTAATAGTGTTATATCTTAAATATTAAAAATATCACCAAGGTGAAAAGATGTAAAAAAACATCTTGATATTTTATGTAAATTTAGAAAAGGAAAGGGTAGCTTTTATAAAAAATTGCTTATGTGCGCAAAATGATATGTATTTCTATCATATTACGGTAAATTTATTATACTATATTTTTATTTTATCGATAATATAAAAAATTAAACATAATATGCATATAACACGTGTATTGGGTTTGTTTCATATACGATATTATCGATCTATAAATATGTTTTTAATTACAAAGTAGAGTTGTTATGATTAAAAAAGCTATTCTTCCAGTTGCGGGTTTGGGCACTCGTTTTTTACCAGCAAGTAAATCGATTCCTAAAGAAATGGTAACGGTTGTTGATCGCCCTGCAATTGAATATGTTGTGAAAGAAGCAGTAGCTGCTGGTGTGAAGCAAATTATTTTAGTGACTCATAGTTCAAAAGCATCAATTGAAAATTATTTTGACCGTAACTTTGAGTTGGAAACAACTTTAGAAAATAAGAAGAAAATTGATTTATTAAATGAAATTACAAAAATTGTACCTTCAGATGTTTCTATTGTCAGTGTAAGACAGCCACAGCCACTTGGACTTGGTCATGCTGTGTTGTGTGCAAAAGATATTGTGGGTGATGATGATTTTGCAGTACTTCTTCCTGATGTGCTTGTAAAAGCGAAGAGCGCAACAAATGATCTTGCTCAAATGGTTAAACGCTTTGATGAAACGAATGCAGCACAGATTATGGTAGAGGCTGTACCTCAGAATCTAGTTGATCAATATGGTATTGTTGATGTTGAACAGGCACCTGAAGTTGGGCAAAGTATTGTGATGAAAGGTATTGTTGAAAAGCCAGCAATTGATCAAGCACCAAGTAATTTATCTGTGATTGGTCGTTATATTTTACCTGCAAAAATTATGAGTATTTTGGAAACAACACCTAAAGGTGCAGGTAATGAAATTCAGCTTACTGATGCAATTGCAGCATTACAACAAACTGATACTGTTGAGGCATTCCGTATGCAAGGTGAAACGTTTGATTGCGGTAGCAAGCTTGGCTATCTAAAAGCAGTACTACACTATGGTATTGAGCATCCAAAATTAGGTAATGAATTTAAGCAAATCATTAAAGAATTAAAAATCTAAATAAAAGGAAAGTCATGAAAATTGCAATTTATGGAACAACATTAAATGCAGGGGTCATGGCAGGTTTATTTGCGGAGTATGGGCATCAAAGTTATTGGTGCCAATATCCCGTAGATGAAGATTGCTGTTCAGTTGAATACCAAGAAAAAACCGTTAATGATCTAATACAAAAACAAATTCTTAAGAAAAATCTAATTATTTCCTCATGTTCAGATATTCCCGTTGATGTTGATGCTTATTTTTTTGCATTTAACTCTCATGAGTATTCTTTTGCAGCAGATGTATTAAATAAGCTTCAAACCAAACCAATTATTCATCCTAAATTAATGATTAATGGTTCGAGTTTTGGTCTGGATGGAACAAAAAAATTACAAGAAATTGCTGTTAAAGATGATTGGTGTTATTTACCTGATATGGTACAAGAAGGAAATGCTTTAAATAGTATTACTAAAGTACAGCATATTGTTGTTGGTGTGGAATCAACTGTTGCAAGAAAAAAAATTAGAGAAATCTTAAGACCCTTCTATAGTGCAAATCACCATTATCTATTTATGCCAATTCGAGATGCTGAATTTACTAAGTTAAGTGTTTCAGGGATGTTGGCTACACGTATAAGCTATATGAATGATTTAGCCCAAGTTGCAGAAAAAATGAATATTGATATTGCGAATGTTCGTTTAGGTTTAGGTGCAGATTCTAGAATAGGCTCATCATATCTAGCACCTGGGGTAGGTTTTGGTGGTGAAAACTTTTCACAAGATATTTTAACATTGACTAAAACAATTGCTGAAACTGGTACAAAAAGTGAGTTGTTAGAGCAGGTTTGGGATATTAACGAACAGCAAAAAGAAGTGCTCTTCCGTAAGCTATGGAACTATTATCAATGTGATCTTAAGGGTAAGGTTATTGCTATTTGGGGAGCATCTTTTAAGGAGAATACGGCAAGAACTAATTTTTCTCCAATTCATCAAATGTTAACAGCACTATGGGCACAAGGTGCAATTGTTCAATTACATGACCCTCAAGCCCTTTCATTTATTGCAAAAGAGTATGGTCGCCGTGAGGATCTGATTTTATGTGAAAATAGATATGAAGCTGTAGAGAAGGCAGATGCTTTATGTTTATTAACTGCATGGAAAGAGTACCTTAGTTTAGACTATACCCGTTTGCATCAATTGATGACTCATCCACTGATACTTGATGGTCGTAATGTTTATGATGCAAGTTATGTAAAATCACAAGGCTTTGCATATGAAGGAGTTGGGCGTATATGAGCGACCACAATATAACTACATTTCCAAAAGATGCAATGAATACGCCATATAATCATTTAAAAAAGCTTGCTACTGATTTAGAAAATATTCATTTAAATGAATTGTTTGATCAGCATGAGTCAAGATTTAAGGATTTTTCTCAATCCTTTGAGCATTTAGTTTTTGACTATAGTAAGCAGCGTATTACACAGACTGTACTTGATGAGCTTGTTGGATTTGCAAAGCAACAAGAGCTTGATGGTTGGATTAAAAAGTTATTTTCAACAGATACAATTAATTATACAGAAAACCGCTCAGTAATGCATTGGGCGTTGAGATTACCAAAGCAGGGGAGTGAGCACCAGCTTCTTGCAAATCAGGTAAATGAGCAATTAGAAAGAATGTATGCATTGGTGGAGAAGGTTCATCAAGGTCAATATCGTGGTGCGACAGGTGAAGTCATTCAAGATGTTGTTAATATTGGTGTAGGTGGGTCAGATCTTGGTCCACTTATGGCAAGCCATGCCCTCTCAGATTTTAAAGTACAGACTCGAAGTCCTTTAAAAACACATTTTGTTTCTACAATGGATGGTAGCCAACTTTCTGATCTATTACATCAGTTACGTCCAGAAACAACGCTATTTATTATTTCATCAAAATCTTTTGGCACAATTGATACGTTATCAAACGCAAAAACTGTGCGTTTATGGCTTGAAAAGGCATTAGGTGAAAATGATAAAGTGATAAAAAATCACTTTATTGGTATTTCAACAAAACCTGAAAAAATGACTGCTTGGGGAATTGATCCTGAGAAGCAATTTTTGCTGTGGGACTGGGTTGGGGGGCGTTATTCTCTTTGGTCTTGTATCGGATTACCTATAGCATTAACTGTTGGTGTTGAGGGATTTAAAGCCTTTTTAGCAGGGGCTTATGCTGTAGATCAACACTTTCAAAAAGCGCCATTTGCAGAAAATATTCCAGTTTTAATGGGATTGTTGGGGGTTTGGAATACAAACTTCTTAGATATGCAAACACATGCAGTTCTACCTTACGATGGACGTTTAAAGTATTTTGCATCTTATTTACAACAGTTAGAGATGGAGTCAAATGGTAAATCAGTTCAACGGAATAATAAAAAGGTAGAATTGAGAACATGCCCAATTGTGTGGGGGGAAGTTGGACCCAATGCACAGCATGCTTTTTATCAATTACTTCATCAGGGTACTCACTCGGTCAGTTGCGACTTTATTGCACCTGTAAAACGTTATAATGCACAACATTTTACTTATGTTGAAAATGCTGAGGCATTGGCTATACAACATAATTTGGCATTATCTAACTGTTTAGCACAGTCACGACTACTGGCCTTTGGTAATCAGGCACTTGCAAAAGATGAATTGGATCATCTACCTGTATATAAACAATATGAAGGCAATCAACCAAGTACAACGATGCTTGTACAAGAATTGAGCCCATATACACTTGGTATGCTTGTTGCACTCTATGAGCATAAGGTTTTTGTTCAATCTGTTATTTGGAATATTAATCCTTTTGATCAATGGGGCGTTGAAAAAGGCAAAGAGATTGCAAATCAGTTGTTACCTGTACTTAATGGTGAGCAAGAGGATTTATCTTCTTTTGATGCATCAACGCAAGGGCTTATCGAAATATTGCTAGGCAAAAATAATGGCTAATATTTTGGTAACTGGCGGAGCTGGCTTTATTGGTTCACACACATGTCTTGTACTCTTAGAGGCAGGACATGATATTGTTGTTATAGATAATTTGTCGAATAGCTCGGTTAAGTCACTTAAACGTATAGAAAAACTTGCAAAAAAGAACCTTGTGTTTTTTGAAGCTGACATTAGAGATGAAAATCAACTTACAGAAATATTTGACTCTCATAAAATTGATGCAGTGATTCACTTTGCAGGTTTAAAAGCTGTTGGAGAAAGCCAAAAGTTTCCGCTTGCTTACTTTGAGCATAACATTGCAGGAAGCATAAGTTTGTTCAAAGCAATGGAAAAAGCACATATTTTTAATATCGTCTTTAGCTCATCTGCCACAGTTTATGGGGAAAATAATCCATCTCCATATCAAGAAACAATGCCAACAGGGATGCCTAATAATAACTATGGTTATACCAAACTTATTATTGAGCAAATATTAGAAAAGCTAGCAATTGCTGATAATCGTTGGTCTATTGCTTTACTGCGTTATTTTAATCCTGTTGGTGCACATCAAAGTGGTCAGATTGGGGAAGATCCACAAGGTATTCCAAATAATCTGATGCCTTATGTGACACAAGTTGCTATTGGAAAAAGAGATAAACTCTCAATTTTTGGCAATGATTATAATACACCAGATGGGACATGTATTCGTGATTATATCCACGTTGTAGATTTAGCACATGCACATTTACTGGCTTTGAATAATCGTTTAGATAATACAGGTTGTCGTGCTTGGAATATTGGAACAGGTCAGGGCTATTCAGTCTTACAAATTAAAGAAACCTTTGAAAAAATAAATGGTTTAAACGTGCCTTTCGAGTATGCACCACGTCGAGAAGGTGACTTAGCAGCCTATTTTGCAGATAACCAAAGGGCTATTGCGGAATTGAAATGGAAACCTCAATTTACTTTAGAAGATATGCTTAGAGATAGTTGGAATTGGCAATATCAAAATCCAACTGGCTTTAATTGAAATAGATATAAAGCTAAAACGGTGAATATGAAAGTATTCACCATTTTTTTAGCTTAAAGATTTAATGATTCTTTCTTTAGCTTTTTGTATTTCACTTACTTTTTCATTAAGTTTTTCTTTTTCAGCTTCAGATGCATTTGGATTTTTATCAGGGTGATATTGCATCATTTTTTTACGATAGGCTTTGATGACTGTCGCTTGGTCATTTGTTTCAGCAATCCCAAGGGTCTCATATGCATCAGCTAAAGTCATGGTATAGTTTTCATTACTTGTATAGCTATAACCACCTTGTTGATGACTATGGCTTTTAAACATATCTATAATAGTCTGATAGTGAAGTATATGAAGCTGTAAGTTTGTTGCTAGATTGATTAGGATTCTCTCCATATCAGAGTCATTATAATTATTATAATTTAAACCTTGGCAACACATTTTAAAAATGGTGATTCGTGTTTCATAATCTGAAATTGTTAATACTTCTCCAAGAATTTGGGACAAGTCCAAACGTCTTGTTTTGAGTAGTTCTTTTAAAAGAGCTAAATCATTTTCATTTTTACACTCAGAGCGAAATGTGTTTTTTACATAATTTACTTTGTCAGATGACCAAATTTGATCTGGAAAAGTTGTGTAATAACTTACAAGCTCAATAATAGATTTGAGGTGTGTAATATCATGTGGTACTTGCGATTGTTGATAGTATTGTTGGGAGTTATAAATATTAACTTGTTTTTTCTTACTATTTGCTTGTAGAAAGCAACCAATGATAAAGCCAACGATACCGCCTGTTGTACCCCAAAAGATAGTACCTAATACTGTAGATAAAATAACAAGCCAAAACTGTAGAATAAGACCAAAAAAGCATATCCCTAATACAAGAATGATAATCCAAAGCATAATTATTGTTGGGGCCAATATATGAAAGTTAGGGGGAGATATGATATCTAGCTATATGGGTTTCTTCAAATGTTTCACGTGGAACAATAGTAACTAAGCCATATTATAGCTTAGTTACTGGATCAATATTTTATGCTTGAATAAGTGCTGAAACTTCATCTACATATGATTGTAAAGAGCGACCAGAAGCACTTGCATTTAACTCAATGTTTAAGCGTAGTAAAGGTTCTGTATTTGATGCACGAATATTAAGTCTCCATGCGCCAAAGTCTAAACTTACCCCATCTGTTTTATCAATTGTTGGGCTTTGAACAGCATAGTGATCAAAAATACGCTGAATAACTGTATTTGTGTTACTTACTTTAAAATTAATTTCACCACTGCATGGGAATTTAGCAATCATCTTTTCAACAAGTGATGAAAGTGTTTGCTGTGTTTCAGAAAGTAATGAAGTGACTAGTAACCATGGAATCATGCCACTATCACAGTATGAGAAGTCACGGAAGTAGTGATGTGCACTCATTTCACCGCCATAAATAGCATTTTCTTCACGCATGATTTGTTTAATAAAAGCATGCCCTGATTTTGACTGAACAGCGACACCATTATATTTTTCAACAATATCAAGTGTATTCCATACTAAACGTGGGTCATGAACAATTTTCTCACCTGGTTTTTGGATAAGGAATGCCTGTGCAAGTAAACCAACAATATAATAGCCTTCGATAAATTGACCTTTTTCATCGAATAAGAAGCAACGGTCAAAGTCTCCATCCCATGCAATACCCATATCTGCATCATGTTTAATGACAGCCTCAGATGTACTTGCACGATTTTCTACAAGAAGAGGGTTAGGAATACCATTTGGGAATGTACCATCTGCTTCATGATGAATTTTAATAAACTCAACAGGAATATTAAGTGTTTTAAACTTTTCTTCTAAGGCATCAATAACATGACCAGCTGCACCATTACCTGCATTAACCACAAGCTTTAATGGACGAATTTTTTCAGGTTGAATGTAAGTTAGTAGATGTTCAATAAATTCTGGAAGAATATTATAAGATTCAGTTGTACCCTTTTGAGTAACTTCTTCAAAGCTATTCGCTTCAGCAAGTTTTTGAATATCTTTAAGACCTGTATCTGCACTGATAGGACGTGCATTTTCACGTACTAGTTTAATACCATTATAGTCCATTGGATTATGGCTTGCTGTAATTTCGATTCCGCCTTGAACATCTAAATGGAAAGCACCAAAATAAACTTCTTCGGTACCCGTCATGCCAAGATCAAGTACATTTACGCCTGCATCATTTAGACCACGAATAAGGGCATCTTTTAAACTTTGGCTACTTAAGCGTACATCACAGCCTACGACAATTGTTTTTGGTTTATAAATTTGTCCATAAGCACGTCCAACTTTATATGAAATATCTTCATTGAGTTCAGTTTCTAATTTGCCACGAATATCGTAGGCTTTAAAGCAAGTTAAAGTTGTCATATGTTTCAGTGTTTTTGATGTTTATGATAAAATTTATTATAACGGGCATTTATGTAATTGTAAGTACAAAACGAGTGTTATGTATACAACATAGAAATATACGAGGTCTAAATTTAAATAAAAAATATTCTTATTTATACAAGAAAAATATAAATTTTTGGTAAAAATAATACTTTGGTATAATTGATATTTAATTGAAAAAAATAAATATCAATTGGTCGTAAAATTTGCAAATAAAATTTATTTATATTGTAAGTTATTGATAATAATGTGAAAATAAAAAATATACATTTTTAAACTAGTGTGATAATTAATTTTATGTTGACGCTTGAATAACCCATTAGTACATTAGTTTAGTTTTTAGCAAAGCATTCTTAGTACTCATCTCATGAGTTTCATGCTTTTATCTTTCCATTTCCCAATATTGTGATGCAGAAATTTATTACAAAAAATGGGATTGAGTAGGGTTTTTGACCTATGAAAAAAGTGAAGATTAGTCTTGCGTGGCAAATCTTAATCGCCTTGATTTTAGGGATTGTTGTCGGGGCGATTCTACATAATCAACCGGAAATTAGAGATTATGCAGTTACTAATTTCTTGAAACCTGCTGGTCAGATATTTATTAGTCTGATCAAAATGATTGTTGTGCCTATTGTAATTTCTACATTAATTTTAGGGATTGCTGGTGTAGGTGATTCTAAAAAATTAGGAACACTTGGCCTAAAGACAATACTTTATTTTGAGATTATTACAACTGTAGCCATTATATTGGGAATTTTTCTTGCCAATACATTTCACCCAGGCGCTGGTGTGGATATGTCACTGCTTACAAAAGTTGATATTTCACAATATGAGCATACAACTGAGCAAGTACAATCAGGTTCACATGGGTTCATGCAAACTTTATTGTCTCTTATTCCATCGAATATTTTTAATGCGATGGCAACAGCTCAAATGCTACCAATCATTTTTTTCTCTGTCTTATTTGGTACAGGACTTGCTGCTCTTCCAAATGAAACAAAACAACCATTACTAGATGTAATGAAATCTGTTTCAGAAGCAATGTTTCGCGTAACTCATATTGTAATGCTGTATGCACCAGTAGGTGTATTTGCGCTGATTACTGTGACTGTTGCTAGTTTTGGTTTTACGTCATTAGTACCATTAGCAAAACTTGTTGGTTTGGTTTATGCAGCAATTTTTATTTTTGGTCTAGGTGTTTTAGGTATTGTTGCAAAAATTTGTGGTCTCAATATTTTTACAATTATTAAAATTCTAAAAGATGAGATTATTCTTGCATTCTCAACTGCAAGTTCTGAAACAGTTTTACCGCGTATTATGCAAAAAATGGAAGCATACGGCGCACCTAAAGCAATCTCAAGCTTTGTTGTACCTACGGGCTATTCATTTAACCTAGATGGTTCTACACTGTACCAAAGTATTGCTGCGATCTTTATTGCACAGTTATATGGTATTGATTTGTCATTAACACAAGAAATTATGCTTGTATTAACATTAATGGTCACTTCGAAAGGTATTGCTGGTGTTCCTGGTGTATCATTTGTTGTATTGCTTGCAACGCTTGGTTCTGTAGGTATTCCTTTAGAAGGGCTTGCATTTATTGCTGGGGTTGATCGTATCTTAGATATGGCACGTACTGCATTGAACGTTATTGGTAATGCTTTAGCAGTACTTGTGATTAGTAAATGGGAAAAGCAATTTGATGTAGAAAAAGCAAAACAATATGAGCTTTCTATTAAATAATTGAATGCTTCAAATAAAAAAAACGGTTCATGATGAACCGTTTTTTTATGCTTTTTATTGCGTGATTCGCTGTTTTTTATGTTGTAAATAACTATAGAAAAAGATGATCAGTCCAACGGCATATAGTGCAACGGAAAGAAGCAATAACGAAACACCCGCGGCATATAACAGCCATAATGCATAGATTGTTGCAACTGATGCAATACAAATATGCTTGTGGCGCTTATGTCTAATAGATTCTTTTAAGTAGAATGCAGATACTAAGAAGTAAGGTAAAAGAATCATTACAGAAGAAATAAGCAAGAGCTGTGTGTAGTTCTTATTAAAGAAATAGACAGCAATAAGGCAAAGTTGAACAACGATAGATGTTAGCCATAATGATGATTTAGGCACATTATTTTCGTTGGTTTCTAAAAATTTTTTAGGAAAAGCTCCATTTTTTGCTGCAAGAAATGGAATTTCAGTTGCAAAGAGTGTCCAGCTTAGGTAAGAAGAAGCAACAGAAATAATAAGTCCAACAGTAATAATAACTGTGCCTGAAAAACCAATATAGTGAGATAAGATGGTTGCCATTGATGGGTTTTGCATGCCTGCAATTTCGGCACGTGTAGATAACCCATAAGAAAGTACAGTTACCATTATATAAAAAGTAAGTGCAGTAAGTACACCGAGGACAGTAGCTTTACCAATATCGTTTCTATTTTTTGCACGAGAAGATAGAACGACTGCTCCTTCAATTCCTGTAAATACCCATAAAGTAATGAGCATGAGGTCTTTCACTTGTTGCCAAAGAGGAACATGTAAAGATATGTCATGGAAGTTAAATTTAAATAGGTCAAGTTTAAATGCAAAGAATGTGCATAAGATAAAAACAACCATTGGGACAGTTTTACCAATGGTAGCAATAAGATTTACAATCGCAGCTTCTTTAATACCACGGCTTACAAGCCAATGTACGAGCCAAACAAATATAGATGAGCCAATAATTGCATATAGGGTGTTGCCATCACCAAAAATTACATGTTCTTTAGTGTCTACAAACATACCTAAAGATGCAAAGACGATTACAACATATCCAACAATACCAATGGTCGTGCATAACCAATAACCCCAAGCAGAACAGAAGCCAATCAGTTCACCAAATCCTGCACGTGCATAGTTATAGATACCACCATCAAGCTCTGGGTATTGGCGAGATAGAAACAACAATGCGAAGGCCAAAAATAAAATACCAACGCCTGTGATTAGCCAAGCAATAATTAAAGCAGCACCATTAGAAACAGCAGCCATATTTTGTGGAAGACTAAATACTCCAGAGCCAACCATTGAGCTGAATACGAGTGCTGTGAGTGAAAGCAGTCCAATTTTCTGAGAAGACATGATATCTACCTTTTAAAGTACTGCGATAGACGCGCGATATGTTGAGGAGTAATTCCACAACAGCCACCTATAAGGGTTGCTCCTGCATCTTTCCACTGCTGTGCAAAGTGTAAATAGGCTTCAGGGCTTAAATCTTCACGGATTTCATCGAGTCCATCATTTGCTGTTGCATTTTCATCTTGTGGTGGAAATGCATTGGCGTACGCACCAATTTGTATTTCTGGTAAGAGTGCTTTAATTTCCTCAATTGCTTTTAAAATAACTTCTGGTTGGCAGCAGTTAAACAAGACTGCCTGCGCATTAATCCGTTTCAGAACTTCTGCAGCCTGCTCTAAGGTTTCCCCTGAGCGTAAGTGTGCTTTTTCGAGTGAAACATCATCTTGTAGCGTAAATGAAACCCAGTATGGCTTATTGTCTTTAGGCAATAATGCATGTACAAGCTCAACTTCTTTTAGACAAGATTGTGTTTCCGCAAGCCAAAAATCTATATGTGGCGTGAGTGTTTCAATAATAGGCAGCGCAATTTCAGTGACATGATCTGCTTGAAATAAATCTGCACGATATGAGCCGAATAGAGGTGGAAGACAGCCTGCAATTTTAACTTCTTTTTTACTTTCTAAAACTGCTTGTTTTGCTTGGTCAATTGCAACTTGTATAAGTTGACGCCCTTCACTATGAAAGCGTGCTTCACCAATATGAAAAGGAACAACGGCATAGTTGTTTACAGTAATGACTTCAGAGCCTGAGTGAATAAAGTCTAGATGTACATCTTTAACAGTACTTGGGGCTTCCCATAATGCCAATGCAGACCATTCTGGTTGTTTAAACGGTGCCCCACGCCGTGCAAGTTCTCGGCCAACACCGCCATCTAAAATTTTCATAATACACATCTATTTTATACGAATAGAGGCAGTATACTGAAAAGTTTTATATGAAGTTAATGAAGTTTTTGATAATCTTATTCAAAAAAATAGAAAATGAAACCTATTCACTTTTAAGGTGAAATTGATTCATAACGCTCCATATTTTTGCCAATTTTCAGTGGTCTTGTACTGTGCATAATGTGATTTTAGATTCTGAAAATATGAAAACTGATAAATACCAATAATGATGAATAATCCTAAAAAAGCTAGAGTTCTAAGTCTTATTCTATAGCTACTATTCATAAAGAAGAAGCCAATTATATAGGCAATAATTAAACCAACGGGAAGGACTGCATCGTGTTTATAGACTAGTAAATAGAATGCTGATCCTAGAGAAAGGATACCCAATACTATTTTATAAAAAATATGTTGAAATTTTGAAGTAAGTAGAATAAGTAATACAATGAAATTAAAGAGAATAAATTTAATAGCACCACCAATAATTGCAATGTATGCTGCGTGTACAAGCATTAAAAAAAGTAAAATATAGCTAATTTTAGATAGCCATTGAAATAGTGCGGGTTGTGTAGAGTGTGTCATGCTGTTGTTAGTATTGTGGGGGCATATAATTATAAAAAGGGATGAAAAATATTTCATCCCTTTTATGGTAGAACAAAAATTATTTACTTTGTTCTGGTGTGTTTGTAGAGAATAGATCTGTAGGTGTTATATAGTTCAATCCAAGTGCTTGACTCGTATAGTGACGAGTTTGGTCAAGTAATTTTGGATCTTCAGGCAATTTATGTCCATAAGAACGAATAATCTCATGAAGTTTTGAATTCCATTCACCTTTGGTTTGTTCTGGAAATGCTTTTTCAAGTAAGCTCAACATAATATATGGAGAGGTTGAAGCACCCGGAGACGCACCTAGTAATGCAGTTACAGATTTATCTTGTGATGCAAAAATTTCTGTACCAAATTGAAGTTTTGCAGGCTTACCAGGTTCTTTTCTAATAATTTGAACACGCTGACCACCTTGGCTTAAATGCCAATCTTTAGGATCTGCATTTGGGTAGTATTTCTTCAACTCATTAAAGCGATCTTCATCAGACATAAGTACTTGACTAATAAGATATTGAACTAGATCAAGGTTTTCTAAACCAATATTTGTCATTGGCAGCACATTATGGCGGTTCGTTGATGCAAGTAAGTCAAATTGAGATCCATTTTTTAGGAACTTATTTGAATATGTTGCAAATGGACCAAATAGCACATATTTTTTCCCATCAATATAGCGTGTATCGATGTGTGGAACAGACATTGGAGGTGCACCAATATCTGCACGACCATACAGTTTTGCTGTATGTTCAGATGCTACTTTGGGGTTGTCTGTAATTAAGAATTCACCACCTACAGGGAAACCAGCATATTGTTTAGATTCGGGTAAACCTGTTTTTTGAAGTATTTTGATTGCAGCACCGCCTGCACCAATAAAGACAAATTTTGCTTTAATTCGACTAATTTGACCTGTTTTTAGGTTTTTAGATTCGATTGACCATGTTTTGTCTGCATTTTGACTAATATTCGTGACTTCAGTTGAAAGTGCTAACGTAAAGTTTGGTGATTTCTCTAAATGTGCAATAAGCTGTTTTGTAATAGAGCCATAGTTCACATCAGACCCAATTTCCATACGTGTTGCGGCAACTTTTTGCTTAGGATCACGTCCTTCCATCGCTAAAGGTGCCCATTTTTTAATAAGTTCAGGATCTTCTGTAAACTCCATACCTTTAAATAATGGGTTTTTTATCATTGCTGCATAACGTTTTTCTAGGAAATCGACGTTATCACCCCATACAAAAGCATGGTGTGGTACAGGGTTGATAAAAGTACTTGGCTGACCAAGAATCTGATTATTTACTTGATATGCCCAAAATTCTTTTGAAATCTCAAATTGATTCGCTACATTCACAGCTTTTGAAATGTCCATTTTACCGTCTTTTTCTTCGGTATAATTCATTTCCATGAAACCTGAATGTCCAGTTCCTGCATTATTAAAACCATTAGAGCTTTCTTGAGCAACTTGGTCTAAACGCTCAAACATGCTAATTTTCCAATTTGGCTGTAGCTCGTTTAGATATGTGCCTAAAGTTGCGCTCATAATGCCTCCGCCAATGAGAGCAACATCAACAGTTGATTCATTTGGATCGACGTCAATTTGTTTTGAGCTGACAGGACGGAATAAAAATAAAATAAATATAATACCTAATACTATTAATAGTATAAGTAGGTATTTCATGAATTTCTTCATGTAAGTTCCCTAAAATAAATGGCTGTCCGTGGGTGAGTGAATATACTCAAAAAGGTAGATTTTTGATATTAAGTGAGGTAAAAATCCATTTACCCATATAATGAGTTACAGCACTCAATTAATACTTTTGTAGTATATCAATGGCTATTTTTTAATAAAAGTTAAAATTTAAAATTAGCTTAAAAAAGTATATGATTTTATTTCTAATATGTAAAAAGCCGAGTATATTTACTCGGCTTTTGAATGAGTATAAATATAGCTAAACACTTTCAGTTGTTTTTATAATTTGTGTGTCAGAAGCCTTATTTCGTATAGTGGCATAGATAATACCTGTAATAACACTACCAGCTAGAATAGAAGCAAGGTATAAAAATGCATGATTAATTGCATTTGGAATTAAGAGTACAAAAATACCGCCATGTGGTGCCATGAGTTTGCAGTCAAAAAATGCAACTAATCCACCTGTAATTGCACCACCAATAATACAGCTTGGAATGACTTTTATAGCATCTCTTGCTGCAAATGAAATTGCACCTTCTGAAATAAAGCATAGACCAAGTACAAATGCTGCTTTACCCGCATCTCGTTCTGTCTGGTCAAACTTCGCTTTTGCAATAAAAGTTGCAATTGCCATACCAAGTGGTGGAACCATACCGCCTGCCATTGTTGCAGCCATTGGCATATATGTATTGGTTGTTAGTAATCCAACAGTAAATGCATAAGCGGCTTTATTGATTGGACCCCCTAAGTCTATACACATCATGCCTGCTAAAATCATGCCCATAAGCACGGCATTGCCTGTACCCATATTATTAAGGAAGTGTTTCATCGCATCAAAAATATAAGCAACCGGATGACCCACCACATAAACCATAATTAGGCTTGTAATTAAACTCGCAAATAAGGGAATAATAAGAATGGGTTTTAATGATTCTACACTTTGTGGAAGTTTAACCTTTTTCGCAAGGAAAAGAGCGATATAACCTGCAATATAACCTGAGGCAATACCACCTAAGAAACCTGCTCCAAGAGGGCCTGCTGCTAGAAAACCACCAATTAGACCTGGAGTTAAACCTGGACGATCTGCAATGGAATAGGCAATGTAGCCTGACAACATAGGTACCATAAGGGTTAAAGCTGTTTTACCAATCATTTCTAAATTGGCGGCTAGTGTACCTTCGGCAGGGTTTAAACCAAAGAAGAGTGAAATTGCAAGAATAAGACCACCTGCAACCACCATAGGCAACATATAAGAAATCCCTGTTAGAAGATGCTTGTATACGCCTACTTTTTCTTTTTTATCGCCAGCTTCTGTATCTTGGCTCTGCTGTTTACCAGATTCTAGTACTGTCGCTTCTTTAATTGCATTTGCAAAAGCTTTATCTGTTTGTTTTAGTGCAAAACCTGTACCACAGCGATAAACACGTTTCCCTACAAATCGTTCAGTATTGACTTCGATGTCTGTTGCTAAAATTATAATATCGGCTTCTGCAATACTTTCAGGAGAAAGGATATTTTTTGCACCTACAGAGCCTTGGGTTTCAATATTAATCTGATACCCATGTTTTGCTGCACCTTGCTGTAATGCCTCGGCAGCCATAAAAGTATGTGCAACTCCTGTTGGACATGCGGTAATAGCAACAAATTTGCTTACAGCACCTGAAGAAGCTGTACTTGTAGATGCAAGCTCTTCTGTTGTAGTTGATGTATCTAGTGCATTTTTTAGAATATCTTCTGCATTATTTTGTAATACATCTAAGCTTACAATAGAAACTTGTTTATCTTTTAATGCTTCAGTGAGGCTAGGGCGACGGCCAATAAAAATAATATGGTCAGCTGCTTGAGCATCCATGGTTTCCATAGACTGTGCAACTGAGTTTGTATATCCGAGTGATGAAGCAACACTGGCAAGCTTACGTGCCAAAATCAATGCATTGATAGGTTGTTCAGGACTATGTGGAACAAATAAAATATGTTTAGTGTTTTGCATATTATTTACCTAGCTCAATGAATCAATTGAGATTTGTTGCTTCAGCTTATCAATTGCTGATAGATCTTCAATAGCAAAACCAATTTGTGTAACGGCGTTACTACCTATAGCTGTTGCAGTTTTTAGTGTTTCTTCAGGTGACGTATGGTTTAAGAAGCCATGGATCATGCCTGCCACTAAAGAATCACCTGCGCCAACAGTACTTTTCACAATGACTTTAGGTGCTTTTGCATGTAGAGGGTGAGTTGGATGTAACCAGTTCACACCTTGTTCCCCCATAGACACAATAATATTCTCAATGGTTGAATTTAACTGAGAGAATAAAGCATGTTGTTCTGCAAAAGTATTGGCTGAAGCATGATATGCCTCTACAAGCTCATCTGTATTGGGTTTAATGAGCCAAGGGTTTGCTGATATAGCAGCACTGAGTGCTTTACCGCTTGTATCTACAGCAACTTTTTTACCTTTTGTCTTTAACCATTCGATGAGTTCGATTAACTCTTCAGGTGAAAACCCTTGAGGCAGACTGCCAGAAATAGCAATAATTTCTACTTGGTCAATTAACTGGCTAATTTTCTCACGAAGACTCTTTTTCGCAGCTTCATCGACAAAAAATCCTTTACCATTGATGTCAGTCATACGCCCAGACTGTTCAGCTACTTTGATATTGTGGCGTGTTTCACCTTCAATATATACAAAGTGATTTTCTAAGCCTTCTTTCTCAAAGTGTTGGTCAAATAGTTGGCGATTACTCTGTCCTAAGAAACCTGTCACAATAGGGGAGTGCCCTAAATCTTTGAGGACTTGCGCTACATTCAGTCCTTTGCCTGCTGCAAGGCTTTGCGCAGATTGCTGACGGTTTACTTCGCCAAGCTTTAAGGTATCGAGCTGAAGTGTAATATCTATTGCGGGGTTAAGTGTAATTGTTAAAACCTTTGCCATGCTTATTCCCCTAATGCTCTTACTGCGGTTGCGCTGTCACACTGCAATGCTTTTTGCGCAATTTTCTGGCACTCAGTAAAGTTTAAAGTACGGATTTGTGCTTTTACTAAAGGAATGCTTGTACTTGACATACTCAGTTCATCTACACCTAAGCCCATGAGTACAGGAACAGCTTTAGGATCTGCTGCAAGCTCACCACAAATGCCTACCCATTTTCCGTATTTATGTGCAGCACGTACAGTTTGGTCTATCAGTAATAAAACACTTGGATGTAAGCCATCTGCTTCGGCAGAAAGTAGTGGGTGACCACGGTCAATTGCCATAGTGTATTGGGTTAAATCATTTGTTCCAATACTGAAGAAATCAACCTCTTGAGCAAGGATCGGTGATAGTAATGCCGCAGATGGCACTTCGATCATGATACCTACTTCTAAGTTTTCGCGAGGATAGTCTTTGCTTACTTCATCTAAAATTGCTTTTGCTGCACGCCATTCTTCAACACGACCAATCATTGGGAACATGATGCGTAATGGACGATTATCGGCAGCTTTAAGTAGGGCAACCAATTGTTGACGTAATAGTTCAGGTTTACGAAGTGTAAGACGAATACCGCGAATTCCTAAGAATGGATTTTCTTCTTCTGCAATTGGTAAATACGGTAGTGGTTTGTCACCACCGACATCAAGTGTACGTACAACAAGAGGGCGACCTTGTAAGTCATCTAGAACAACACGATAGTCTGCTTCTTGTGTTTTTTCATCTGGTGCGCTGTTATGCGCCATAAATACAAGTTCTGTACGTAACAGACCAATTGCTTCTGCACCGTCTTTGACTGCTTTTCCAGCAGCATTTACTTTCCCAATATTTGCAGCAATTTCTACTTGATGCTGGTCGAGTGTAATCGCAGGCTCTAGGCAGTGTTTTTCAGCTTCAATACGAATTTGACGTTGACGCTCTCGCTCAGCCACTGCATGTTCAATAAGTGATTGAGCAGGGTCAACAATGAAATCACCATTATCACCATTGATAAGAACGATGGTATTACTTTCGATTTTAAGAACACTGTTGCCTGCACCAACCACAGCAGGAATACCCAGTGCTCTGGCAACAATTGCACTATGTGCACTAGCACCACCAACCGCTGTTAATATCCCTGCAACACGGTCTTTATCTAAACGTGCAACATCGCTTGGTCCAACATCATGCATAATGAGAATGTATGGCTCTTGAGGTTCTACAACCTCTGGGACACCACAAAGAACAGCTAGAACACGTTCTCCAATATCACGCAAATCTGCGGCACGTTCTGCGAGTAGATGATCTTTGAGTTGTTCTTGTGCTTTTGCTGCTGCTTCAATATGCTCATGCCAAGCTGCAGGTGCAGAAAGGTTCTGTTTAAGAAGTTTATGTACACCTTGAATGAGATCAGGGTCATCAAGCATTTCTAAGTGCGCAGTAAAAATTTGCTTAATTGCTTCAACTTTACTTTCAGCAATAAACTGACGAATATTTTCTTTCACTTGCGCAATGGCATGTTCAAGCTTTTCAGTTTCTGCTTTCACGTTTTTACTATTACGTTCGTAATGGAACTCACGTGGTTTAATCACGTGTGCAGGACCAAATGCAAGTCCTGAAGATGCAGGAATTCCCGAAGTTGATACCTCTTCTTCAAACGTCACAACTTCAACTTGATCTGCTTCTTTTACAGTTTCTTGCTCATCAATAGGTTCAACTTCTTCGCCTAAGCCATTTTTTACTGCTGCAATAATCGCGTCTAAACCTGCCACAGCATCAGTATCTGGTTCTGCAATGAAGGTAAGCACTTGTCCACGCTTACAACCAAGAGAAAGTAGCTTTGTTAAGCTTTTTGCTGAAACAAGTTGACCATCATCGGCGGAAACTTGGATATCACCTTTGAATGTTTTACTAATATTGACCAGTTGTGTTGCAGGGCGTGCATGTAATCCATGTGCATTCGCAAGGGTTACTTTGCGTGATGGCCAGTCAGGAATAATTTCAGCCCCAATAATTTGAGCAATCTGATGGCTATCATTTTCTTGTGTTAGTTTCTCAAGCTGACTTGGGTCGAAAAGAATATCCATTAAACGATTGAACTGAGGCATATCAAGCTGGTCATTACTTGCGATACAAAGCAATGTGCTAATGGTTTCGCCGTGATGTTCGATAGGATGCTCAGGTTTTATAATACTTACAGCAGGGCTAATTACATATTCACTTGCAGTAATTGACCACGTTCCCTCACCAAGATGAATCATCTGCTTAGGATCTAGTGCACAAATAAAACCAGGCTCTACTAATTTTTGTTGCTTGAGTAGCTGTGTTGCGTGCCATAGTAAGTCATCTGTGTCATTTGCAGGGACTTGTGTCGCAATCAGGTTTTCATGAAGTGCAAGAGAAGGGGGTTGAGCGTGTAATAATTCTATAATTTGTTCTGGTGAAGTGGCATTTTTTACACGATCTGAAACATCGTCAATCAGTGCTCTAGTTAGTATTTGTAATACTTGTAAGTGTTCATCTGATTTAGCAGCGATGACAACAGCGAGATAAATTTTATTTTCGCCATCCCATACCACACCTTGTGGAAAATGGGCGAGTCGCACACCTGTTTCTAAAATATATTGTCTTGATTGAGGTGTACCATGGGGAATAGCAATACCTTGACCAAGATAGGTCGCACTTTGTTGCTCCCGTGCTTTTAAGCCTTCTAAATATTCAGGAGTAACTAGTTTATCTTCAACTAAAATGTTGACTAGACACTCTAACGCCTGAGCTTTATCAACAGCATGTTGATCCATTCTAACATGTTGTACATCTAGCGCTAACATAAAAAATCCTTGAAAAACATCATAAATCGAGTTGAGGCGCTGCCTTTCCGGGAAAAATTAAAAGGCAAATTCTACTATGCTTCGCCCTGAAAATCAGTTCTTTTTGATTATTGGACATAATTGTAGATTAAACCCCATAAAGTTTACTTGAATTAACTTTAAATAGGGTGACAATTTTGGTTGTATTTTAAAAATACATTTAAATCAGTTTTATACAAAATAAGGTCCTCTTTCATTCTTAAAATATCCATATATATTATCCTATTTATTTTCGTAGAGTAGAAATCCTTTCCTAAACACTTGCATGCCAGCTATTAAAAGCGAAGAAAATCATACATACCATATATCAATATATGGCTGATACAAATTCGACCAATAGCTATGTTTTTGAGATGGTTTAAAAATCCTGAAGTAAATATATATCTACTATTTAAACGATTATTATGTTAGTTAATCATCAATTTATTTTAAAAAAATTAGTATAATTAGTAAGATGAAAAACTACTAAAATGATTTATGGATAAGAGTTTAAAGTCGTTATTAAAAATATGTTGGCGATCGTCTAATTTATTTCTATTCTTTACAAGATGAATCTTATTACAATTATTGTTATATAGAGAGTAAAGTAGTAATTTTTCGTATTAGGATTAGAACTCTAAGTGCTATGGTGTAACGAAACTTATAGCTCTAATCCATTAATTTTGAAATAATAATCAGGTTATTTAAATAAACTTAGAAAACAACCAATAAAGTGTCGCAGATAGAACCATAGCACAAGGTAAAGTCAGAACCCATGCAAGAATAATACTTTTAATGGTACTCCATTGTAGCCCCGACTTATTGGCGGTCATTGTTCCTGCAACTGCACTATTAAGTACATGTGTGGTACTAACAGGAAGTCCAAATTTATCTGCAGCAATGATTGTTCCCATAGCAACAAATTCTGCTGACATTCCTTGACTGTAGGTAAGGTGAGTTTTACCAATGCGCTCTCCTACAGTAACTACAATACGTTTCCAACCAACCATTGTTCCGAGTCCTAATGCAAGTGCCACAGCAACTTTTACCCAAGTTGGAATATATTGAGTAGCTTGATCTAAGTCTTTACGATACTGTGTAATTGTGGCGGTATCGGCAGAATTTAATTGTGTAAGTTGATTGTTTTTTTGCATTGTTTTTAATGTGGTACTGCTTAAATACATATCGTTACGTAAGTTTATAGTTGTATTTTCAGGTATATCTCCCATGGTTTTATAATCTGCAACAAGCTTACCCAAATGATTCGATAATGCTGCAACAGCAACGATTGTTTCAGGTGTAATATTTTTGGTCTGAATATACTGGGTGAGAGTATTACGCGCTGTAGTCGCATCCATTTGGTCTGGGTTAGATACTAGAATGTGAGCAGACTTTTCTGAGAGTGCTGCAAAAGCCTGTACTTCATTGCTATCCATTGTTTTATTAAGTGAGTAAGCAAGAGGAACAATACCAATAAGAATAAGCATAATTAAGCCCATGCCTTTTTGTCCATCGTTTGAGCCGTGGGCAAAACTGACGCCAGTACATGTGCAAATGAGCAATAGACGTGTAACAAATGAAGGTGGTTTATCACCTTTTGGTGCATCAAAAAGCTCTGTTTTTTTATTTTTTAACGTTAGCTTTAATAATAGAAAAGCAATGGCCGCTAAACCAAAACCGACAAGTGGAGAAACTAAGAGTGCTTTAATCACCTTAATCACTTGTTCTACATCAATTCCACTGAGCCCACTACTAAATCCTGAGTGTAATATTTGATTCATGAGTCCAACACCTAATATTGAACCAATCATAGTATGAGAGCTTGAAGCCGGTAAGCCTAAAAGCCATGTACTCAAGTTCCAAATAATTGCAGCAATAAGAAGTGCAAAAACCATTGCGAAACCAGCACTACTATTTACATGTAAAATAAGCTCGACAGGTAGCAAAGCAATAATGCCATAAGCAACTGCACCACTTGCACTTAGAACACCTAAAAAGTTAAAGAAACCTGACCACATGACAGCAATAGGTGCAGGCATAGCATTGGTATAGATGACGGTTGCTACAGCATTTGCTGTGTCATGAAAACCATTCACAAATTCAAAGCCCAATGCGATAAGCAGCGCAAGACCAAGCATAAAAAATGAGAATGTACTTAATGGTGGAACTGTAGATAAGTCGGTAACTAATTGCAGTCCAATATAAGCACAAGAAACAATAACAACAATTAGAAACGAGTATTTAAACCATGGTGGGGAGGCTTGATTAACATTACTATTTTTAGGTAAGGAAGCATTTTTACGATTTGGAATAGAAGCGGTATTTTGCATTATGGCATACCAATAATTATTAGATTAAATTAGTTTGAAATTTGATCATGATATTATGATGGCAGTATGATTTTTATATTTAATAAGAGTTTTATAGGTGATGGAATTTAACAATATTTAAAATCGTAAAGTAACGAATATAGAGATGTTTGTATTTAAGTAAAAATAAAGTTATCAGATATAGACTTTAGAAATATTTTGTTATTTAGTAGTTATTACAAAGATGGCGGTGAGAGAGGGATTCGAACCCTCGATACGCGCAAACGTATACACACTTTCCAGGCGTGCTCCTTCAGCCACTCGGACACCTCACCAATTGGCGAGGATGATAGCGAAAAAAATACAGCCTGCCAAGCTGAAATATAAGATTTAAAGCAAAAGGCTTAACTTAGTGCTAATATTCGCCATATATGCGAAGAACATGTAGTTTTTTTATGCAAAATTCAACGGTAAAACCATCTATACAAGCACTTACATTGGCTGCCTTGGGCGTCGTGTTTGGTGATATTGGAACCAGTCCATTATATGCAATTCGAGAGTGCTTTATAGCTGCTCATATATCTATAAGTCAATCTACTGTGATGGGTGTTTTGTCATTGGTATTTTGGTCAATGATGCTAACAATTAGTGTTAAGTATGTGACCTTTATTATGAGAGCAGATAATAATGGAGAGGGTGGCATTATGTCATTACTCGCTTTGAATCTACGCTCTAAACGAATAGACAAAAATAAGAAAATGTTCTTAATTGCTTTAGGGTTTATTGGTGCTTCTCTATTTTTTGGTGATGGTATTATTACTCCTGCTGTTTCAGTACTTTCTGCAGTTGAGGGGTTAAGTATTGTTACACCAAGTTTTAACCAATGGCTTATGCCAATTGCTCTTGGTATCTTAACGGCGTTATTTATGATTCAGCGTCATGGTACAGGCACAATGGGAAAGCTCTTTGGCCCAATTACTTTAATATGGTTTATCTCAATTGGAGTATTAGGTGTTTGGAGTATTATTCAAACACCGTATGTGCTGACTTTAGTGAATCCATATTGGGCAATTCACTTTGTTGCAAATGAGCCTAAAGTTGCTTTCTTAACCATGGGCGCAGTTGTGCTTACCCTCACAGGTGGTGAGGCACTTTATGCCGATATGGGGCATTTTGGTCGCCAACCTATTCGTTTGGCATGGTTCATTATTGTTTGCCCATGTTTGCTGTTGAATTATGCAGGTCAAGGTGCATTACTTTTAAGAGATGGCAGTGCTATATCTAACCCATTTTATTTGTTAGTGCCTCAGTGGGGCTTATTCCCAATGATTATACTTGCAACTGCGGCAGCAGTTATTGCTTCTCAAGCAGTAATTACAGGCGTATTTTCAATGGCGAATCAAGCAATACAGCTACGCTACTTACCACGTTTGACGGTGCACCATACATCTGATGTGGAGCAAGGGCAAATTTATCTGCCATTCATTAACTGGATTTTATACGTTTCAGTATTAATTCTAATTTTACTCTTTCATAACAGTGCTAACTTAGCGGCAGCATATGGTATTGCCGTAACAATGACTATGCTGTGTAGTACGATCTTAGTTACTGCATATGCTCATAGTGGATGGCAATGGCCTTGGTGGAAAATTGCAGGCTTTACGATCCCATTTTTGTTTATAGACATTATTTTTGTTTCTTCAACCTCAGTGAAAATTTTGGCTGGTGGCTGGGTTCCAATTGTCATTGGATTCGTTGTATTCACAATATTAATGACATGGAAAAATGGTCGAGAGATTGTAATTCAAAGACTAGAAAAAGATGCGCTTCCATTAGAGCTATTTATTAAAAGTGTTAGTGTGAGCAATGATACAAAATATGTGCCGGGTGAAGCTGTATTTTTAACAGGAACGCCAAATATTGTTCCGCATGCAATGCTGCATAATATTAAACACAATAAAGTGCTTCATGAGCGCAATATTATGGTGACGGTGATTACGCAGGATGTTCCATACGTTCAAGATAAAGACCGTTTACATGTGGAGAAAATGAATGATCATTTCTACCGTATTTTTATGTACTACGGTTTTAAAGATCAGCCAGATATTCCCCTTGCTTTAGGTCAAGCATATAAAGAACTTGGTTTTGAGTTTGACATGATGCATATGAGTTTCTTTATCTCAAGAGATCGATTAATTCATACGGTTGGAGATGGCATGGCACCTTGGAGAGAAAAGCTCTTTATTTCGATGTATCGCAATACTAGTCCTGTGAGTGACTTTTATCTTATTCCGACAAATCGGGTTGTCGAAATGGGAAGCCAAATCGAAATCTAAAATATAAAAAACCGAGCAACTGCTCGGTTTTTTATTTAGTGACTACATGCCATTTTGAGCAGGCGGTGGAGTCTGTTCATTATTTTCATTTGGTGCTTGCTGTACATTGTTATCAGGTGAAACCAATGTATATTGACCACTTTGAAGAAGGTTCTTGAGAGAACCCGGTTGCCCATTTACAGTTGTAGAAACTTGTGTTTGAGAGAGACTTTCTAGTGTTTGGCCCAGCTCAACAGCAGGTTCTGCAAATGCAGTCGCTGTTGTAAAAATTCCCATCACTAACCCAATTGTCGTTATGATATTGCGCATCATAAAATTCCAATTCAAAAAAGTTGTATAAACTATAACAAAATTACATTCGCATATATTTTATTTAGAATCAATCTAGTATTGGTAATATTGATAAGTTTTCCATAGTAGTATTGTATAAAAAATATCAAATAGAGTTCATATTTTGATGCTTTTTAAATTTGTTCAATGTATAGGCAATTGAATGGTCTTGAATATACTTTCTATAGTGAGCTTGCTAATCTCATTACAGGGTATTTTTTTGAATAAAATATGAAAGATTTAATCAGTTATAAGAAAGCCTCTTTAGCATTTTCTAGTTTAAGCTGTGGTGTAATATTAGGTATAGCAACACTTTCGCCGTATCAGACTGCACATGCGGCAACAAGCTTTTGGAGCAACTCTTCTTGTCTTAATGAGTTTTATAAAGATACACCACCTTATTTAGTTAGAGATAGTCTGAAAAAGAATACGACAGCTTTATGCTTTCATGGTTTTAATGTGATGTATTCTGGAACATCAAAGACACCTTTATGGAGTGCAGAACATTTAACTGTTGAGCGTTTAAGTCATAAGATTAAACGTCAGGATAGCTTTCATGAAGAAGATAGAGTTAGTTCTGAGTTTCGTGCAACGTTAAGAGATTATAAAGGTTCAGGTTTTGACCGAGGGCATATGTCACCAAATGGTGATATGCCTGATATGCTGTCACAAGCTGATAGTTTTTCTTTAGCAAATATGGTTCCGCAAGCACCAAAAAATAATCAGGATATTTGGCGCAAATTAGAAGAAGCGACACGCTCGACAGTAACGAAGCAAAAACATGATGCTTATGTCATTACTGGCCCTATCTTCTCAGGTCGAAAACTTTCAACGATAGGAAATGGTGTATTTGTTCCTTCTGCAGTATTTAAAGCAGTTTATTACCCTCAGACTGGTGTAATTGGTGCATATTATGCGCCAAATAATAACTCTCTAGATGTTCATGTGGTAAGTGTCTGTGAAATTGAAGACTTAACAGGAATTAATTTATTTCCAACTTTAAATGAAAGTACAAAAAGAAAGGTATATAACTTACCTTTAATGGGAGGAGAGGTTAAGCCAGCACAGAAAGCAAGTTATTTAAGTTGGGATGCGAAGAGTGAATGTGCAGATCACGTTTCTGAAGCAGATATACAAGCGACACAAAAATTATTTCATGCCGAAGGTCGAACAGGAAATAGTGGGAGTGTTGTAGGCAATATTAAGGATCGTATTTTACAGTTTATAAAACAATTGCTACCGACAATATTAGAGTTTATTTTAAAAATGTTGAAAACTTAATAGGCTATGATCAGTCATACAATAATAGAGGATAATAAAATGTTTAAACCGTTTGAAGGTGATGAGTCATCATCAATTTATGATCTAACCTTAGAAAATGGTGCAGATCGTGTGAATATTTATGGAAATTTACAGCTTACAAAAGATCAAGAAGGTCTTAAAGCTGCAAAAATATTACAAAGTTTATTGAATGATCTGGTTGCAACACTTGAGAAAGAAAAAGACTTACCAGAAAAAATAAAAATTGAAGATGCTAAAGAAATCGAAAACCCCTTTCTATAAGGGGTTTTTCTTTTAAGCAAAGAGATGTTTCAGTTTTTGAAAACCAAATACGAAGCAAAATAGCAAAGACATGGTTAGTACAATGCTTAATCCTGTTGCGATATTGAGTAATGCACTCGACCATAAGCCAATCGCAAGAGCAACTTGCCCTAAAATAAATGCAAGAATGACCATTTGTTTGGGAGAGTGAGCAATTAAACGGGCGGTAAGTGGTGGAATGACAAGTAATGCACCCATAAGTAGTGAACCAACAGCGCGTAGAGCAAGTACAGTAAATATCGCGAGAAGTACCATAAAGACAAGGCGTTGTTTGTTTGCACTAATGCCTTCACTCATTGCAATGTCAGGATCAATGGCAATTTGAATTTGCGCTGTCCAGAAAAGGCGTAAGATAGTAATGGCAATTAAAATAATCAGGCCAAATAGCGGAAGTTCAGACCAGCTGATTGTAAGTAAATCGCCAAACAAATAACTTAACAGTTCTGGTCGCAGAGCAGGCAGTTGCTGAATGAGCAATAGTCCGCTACACAGTAGTGTTGCTGAACATAAAGCAAGCAATGCATCATTGGGTAAACGCTTATCGTGTAAGACCCAAAGTAAGGCAACAAGTAAAAATGCAAGTAAAGAGACACCAATCCACAGTGGAAGCTGAAAAATACCTGCGACAGCTACGCCGAGTAGTGTGCCATGCGCCATTGTATCTGCAAAAAACGACATACGTCGCCAGAGCATAAGACATCCAAGTGGTGCGGTTAAGAATATAAGTAAGAAGCCCATTACCCATGCGGGGAGTAAAAGCTGTAACCATTCCATCATGCGTTAGACTTCCGGCTCTGGGTGAATATGGGGATGTTGCTCATGTTCACATGTTGTCGTTGGTATATCACCATGGGCACAATGATCGTGATGATGATGGTAAAGCGCACGCTGAGTACCGAAAATAGCCTGATATTCAGGATGTTGCTGTACATTTTCAGGTAACCCACTACAACAAATATGCTTATTTAGACAAACAACGCGGTTTGTGCCTTGCATCACCCATTGTAAATCATGAGAAACCATAAGTACGGCACATTGATATCGCTCAGGTACATTGCGCACATACTCGTAGAGTTCAGCTTCAGACTGAATGTCTAAGCCTTGCATTGGTTCATCTAGAACAAGTACGTCAGGTTTTCTAAGTAATGCACGTGCAAGTAAAACACGCTGACGTTCTCCACCAGAGAGTTGCTGTACTTTTGAATCTTGGAGTTTTAGAATTCCAGTTTCTTCAATAATCTGTTCTTTAGTTTTAGTATCACAAGGTTCTAAGGCAAGCAAATCTTTAACGCGTAAAGGTAAACTGTGAGAAGGGTTAAACTTCTGTGGAACATAAGAAAACTTTAATTTCGTTGTCTGAGAAATTTTTCCACTATTGGGTTTAAGTATGCCTAATAATACTTTAATAAGTGTCGATTTTCCTGCGCCGTTAGGTCCAATTAATGTCACAATTTCATTTTTATGTAGATCAAAATCGATCTGTTTTAAAATATCACGATCATCAATTTTGACATTAATCTGCTTTAATGACAGGAGTAGGGGAGTGGTTACTGACTGCACTGCTGACACTTCCCAGATATTTCGATCGTTGTATGGTGGATATTGAAATCATCTGATGTAGCAAGTGTTGCAAGTTGCTTTAAAACATTGTCCGCAGATGCTTCCTTTACAGACTTACAACTTGAGCAAATTAAAAAAGCAGCTTGATGCCCCTCTCTTGGATGGCAGCAAGGAATAAATGCATTAATTGAACTTAAGCGATGAATTAAGCCCATATCGAGTAAAAAATCTAGACTACGGTATACTGTAGGTGGTGCAGCGGGTTTATCGGATGTATTTTTGATTTGTGCAAGTATATCGTAAGCACCAATAGGTCCAGTTGCTTTTAAAATTAGATTAAGGACTTCTTTACGTAAAGGTGTAAGACGTGCATTTTGTGCAATACATAGGTTTTCTGCATCTTCTAAGCGTGTAGTTAAGTCTCCATGATCATGAACGCCATGAACTGAGTTATCATGAGAATGTGTACATGAAGCCATAAATATACCACCTAAAATAAAAATTTAGCTGCAGAATGCAATCAGGTATTTTAGCATGTTTCTTCTTAGTGTTATAGTATAACGGTTGTTGTTATATTATAACACTTTTATTAATTGCAGAGATAACTCAAATGATGAAACGTTTAATAACGATTACAGCACTCTGTTTGTGTAGCAGTATGTTATGGGCAAAAGGACTTGTCGTATCTATACATCCATTGTATTTAATTGCTGAAGAAGTTACTAAAGGAATCGAGCAGCCTGAACTACTTTTAGGTAATCAGTCAGGGCATGACGTTCAACTTACACCAGAGAATCGTAAAGCGATTCAAGATGCTGAGCTTGTTATTTGGTTGGGTAAAGCACATGAGGCACCTTTAGATAAACTACTATCTAATAATCCGAATGCTGTATCGTTATTAAACTCAGGTGTACTTCAGGTATTGCCTTTACGTGATTTAAAAGGGAAACCTATACCGAATGCGGTAGATACACATGTATGGCTAGAACCCAATAATGCTGTACGCATTGCATTTTTCATTGCGGCGCTAAGATCTAAACAACATCCTGAGCATAAAGATCAATATTGGGCAAATGCACGCGATTTCTCTAAACGTCTTTATGCAGAAACAAATAAGTTTGGTCGCTATAAAGCTCCTATGCAGTATTGGACATATCATGATGCATACCATTATTTAGAGCGCTCATTGAACTTAGAGATAGCTGGTGTACTTACACCTGATCCTCATGTACCGCCAACTGTTTCTCAAATTAAATATTTAAATGATCATCGTCCGTATCATCGTATGTGTTTACTTGCCGAAGGCGAGGCGAGTAGCAATCAATACCAAAAGTTACAACCAGTGCAATTTGAACCTGTGGAAGAAAGTTTAGCGGGTGAAACACAGTTTATTGCTGCTTGGCGTGATCTTGCGACTAAAGTACAAGATTGTGTACAAAGTGCACACAACTAATTTAGAGCTTATTTAACTTAATGGTAAATTAAAAAACTCTTGTTTTTACTAAAAAGGTGTTCTGAAGGCTCGGAAACGATTGCATGTTTAGGGGGGCGCATCTATAATGCTTTCGATTAAAAATAATCGTGAGTTAAACGTGTCAAGCATTAATCTGATAAATGAGTACTCGTGGCTACTGTAAATCGTCTGATAGATCGTCGGTTGGCAAAAGCTCTGATTGCTCTACAGGCAATAATGGTGCCACTTTTAGCTCTAATTGCGTGGGTTGTGAAAGATATAACAGTAGCAAAAAGCATGGCACTAGGTGCATTTGTTTGTTTGCTAATGACTTGTTATTTTTCTTGGCAGTCTTTTCGTGTCGCAGGTGCGCGTGCTTCTCGACAAGTTTTATCTAACATGTATAAAGGCATGATGGGTAAGTTCGCAATTATGATTATTGGCTTTTTTTTGATATTAAACAATGTTAAACCGCTGTCACCGGTCGCATTGTTCTGTGGTTTTATACTTGTTCAATCGATGTCGTGGGTTGCGCCAATTTTGGTTTCCAGACAACAAAAAAAACGAGTGTAGAATAAATCAAAAATTGAATATTATTATAGAGAGATGAGATACCAAGCAGCACGCGGTATTCATTTCTCTTTTTATGATTGACATTGACCAGGTGTGATTTATGGCTGCTGAAGAACATGCCCTTACTTCGACCGAGTATATCAAGCATCACTTGACCAATTTGACCTATGGCAAAATGCCAGACGGTACATGGAAATTGGCTGAGAATGCAAATGAAGCTCATCAAATGGGGTTTTCTGCTATTCACTTGGACTCAATGGGTTGGTCAATTGCTCTTGGTATCATTTTTTGCTTGATTTTTGGATCAGTTGCTAGAGTTGCTAATTCTGGTGTACCTACAAAGTTTCAAGCTGCTATAGAAATGGTTATCGAGTTTGTTGACTCAAGTGTTCGCGACACCTTTCATGGTAAGTCACGTTTAATTGCGCCACTTTCATTGACGATTTTCGTGTGGATTTTCCTCATGAATACAATGGATTTGATTCCTGTTGACTGGATTCCACATCTAGCACAAATCATCGGTTCAAACGTATTTGGCATGGATCCACATCATGTGTACTTTAAGGTTGTTCCATCTACAGATCCTAACATTACTTTAGGTATGTCGTTATCTGTATTTGTTTTAATCCTATTTTACAGTATTCGTGAAAAAGGTGTGGGTGGTTTTGTAGGTGAGCTTGCACTGAACCCATTTAACCCAAGTAATCCTATTGCTAAAGCGTTATTAATTCCTGTGAATTTAATTCTAGAATTAGTAACTTTCCTAGCACGACCAGTTTCATTGGCACTTCGACTCTTTGGTAACATGTATGCAGGTGAACTTATTTTCATCTTAATCGCGTTACTACCGTTTTGGATTCAATGGGCGTTGTCTGTGCCTTGGGCGATCTTCCACATTCTTGTAATTACTTTGCAAGCATTTATTTTTATGATGCTTACAATCGTTTACTTGAGCATGGCAAGCGAAAAACATTAATGGTATTGCCTAACAAACAAGGGTTAGGCGTAATTTATAAACCTCTGAGGAATTTTTCATGGAACTCACTTTAGGTCTAGTTGCGATTGCATCTGCTATTTTAATCGCTTTCGGTGCTTTAGGTACTGCGATTGGTTTTGGTCTTTTAGGTGGTCGCTTTTTAGAAGCAGTTGCTCGTCAACCTGAGCTTGCACCACAACTTCAAACTCGTATGTTCTTAATTGCAGGTCTTCTTGATGCTGTACCTATGATCGGCGTTGGTATTGGTTTATTCTTCATCTTCGCAAATCCATTTGTTGCAGGTTAATCCGTTTAATTCCGAAACAACTATTTGAGGAATTGCAATGAATATCAACCTCACATTGATTGGTCAAGCGATTGCATTTGCGATGTTTGTCGCATTTTGCATGAAATTTGTTTGGCCACCACTAATCAATGCGATTAGTGAGCGTCAGCGTCGTATCGCTGATGGCTTAAATGCTGCTGAAAAAGCGAAAGAAGATCTTGCAGATGCTCAAGCGCAAGTAAAAAATGAGCTAGATGCAGCAAAAGCACAAGCAGCTCAATTGATTGAACAGGCAAATCGTCGTTCAGCACAATTGATTGAAGAGGCTCGTGCTCAAGCAGCGGCAGAAGGTGAGCGCATTCGTCAACAAGCTCAAGAGTCTGTTGATCAAGAAATCAACTCTGCTCGTGAAGAATTACGTCAACAAGTTGCTGCGTTAGCAGTAGATGGTGCAGAGAAAATTCTTAGCCAACAAGTTGATGCAAATGCCCACAATGCCATGCTGACTCAGCTGGCTGCGAAACTATAAGAGAGGCGAAATATGGCTGAACTCTTGACGTTGGCACGCCCGTACGCTAAAGCAGCATTTGCTTATGCTTCTGAGCAAAGTGCAACTGACATTTGGTCTAATGCATTACAACTGCTCAGTGCTGCGGTGCAAGATGAAGCATTTTCCGCTTATTTAAATCGCCCTGAACTTTCTCCACAAGAGAAGGTGAAGCTTTTTACGCAAGTATTAGGTGAGCAACAGTCAGAAGCACTATCGAACTTTATCGTACTTCTGGCTGAAAATGACCGTTTGTCATTATTGCCTGAAGTTGCAGATGAGTATGAAGCGCTAAAATCACAAAATAACAATATAGTGGATGTGGTCATTGAATCGGCATTTCCATTAACAGCTGTACAAGAACAATTGCTTACTCATGCGCTTGTAAAGCGTTTTAATGCACAAGTTCAAGTAACAGTTGAAGTTAATCCTGCATTAATTGCAGGGGTTGTGATTCATGCAGGCGATCAAGTGATAGATGATTCTGCGCTTAGCAAGCTTGAAAAAATGCGGACTCGTCTTCTTGCTTAACAGCAATAAGACTGAACTAATAAAAGATTGAGGAATAGCGCAATGCAACAACTGAATCCATCCGAGATCAGTGCGCTCATTAAACAGCGTATCAGCGATCTGGACACCAGCGTAACCGCTAAAAACGAAGGCACCATTGTTATGGTGTCCGACGGTATCGTGCGTATTCACGGTCTTGCTGATGCAATGTACGGTGAAATGATCGAATTTGACGGCGGCTTATTTGGTATGGCACTGAACCTAGAACAGGATTCAGTGGGTGCCGTTGTCTTAGGTAACTACTTAGGTCTTCAAGAAGGACAAAAAGCACGTTGCACAGGCCGTGTATTAGAAGTTCCAGTTGGTCCTGAACTTCTAGGTCGTGTTGTAGATGCTTTGGGTAACCCAATTGATGGTAAAGGCCCTCTTAACGCAAAATTAACTGATGCTGTTGAAAAAGTAGCACCGGGCGTTATTTGGCGTCAAAGCGTAGATCAACCTGTTCAAACTGGTTATAAATCAGTTGATACCATGATTCCTGTTGGTCGTGGTCAACGTGAATTAATTATTGGTGACCGCCAAACTGGTAAAACAGCAATGGCGATCGATGCGATCATCGCTCAGAAAAATTCTGGTATTAAATGTGTCTACGTTGCTGTTGGTCAAAAACAATCAACAATTGCAAACGTTGTACGTAAACTAGAAGAAACTGGTGCAATGGAATATACCACTGTTGTTGCAGCAGCAGCAGCAGATCCAGCAGCAATGCAGTACCTAGCACCTTATGCTGGTTGTACAATGGGTGAATACTTCCGTGATCGTGGTGAAGACGCATTAATTATTTATGATGATTTGTCTAAGCAAGCTGTTGCTTACCGTCAAATTTCATTATTACTTCGTCGTCCACCAGGTCGTGAAGCATATCCAGGTGATGTGTTCTATCTTCACTCGCGTCTTCTTGAACGTGCTTCTCGTGTATCTGCAGATTATGTTGAGCAATTCACTAAAGGTGAAGTTAAAGGCCAAACTGGTTCATTAACTGCACTACCAATTATTGAGACTCAAGCAGGTGATGTATCTGCATTTGTACCAACAAACGTAATTTCGATTACTGATGGTCAGATCTTCTTAGAAACATCATTGTTTAACTCAGGTATTCGTCCTGCTGTGAACGCTGGTATTTCAGTATCTCGTGTTGGTGGTTCTGCGCAAACGAAAATCATTAAGAAACTTTCTGGTGGTATTCGTACAGCACTTGCTCAATATCGTGAGCTTGCAGCATTTGCTCAGTTTGCTTCAGATCTTGATGAAGCAACACGTAAACAGCTTGAGCATGGTCAACGCGTAACTGAATTAATGAAGCAAAAACAATATGCTCCATATTCAATTGCGGACCAAGCAATCTCTATCTATGCTTCAAACGAAGGTTATATGACTGACGTAGAAGTAAGCAAGATTGTAGACTTTGATATCGCATTAATTGCATACTTCCGTTCAGAACATGCTGATTTAATGAAGCAAATTGATGAAACTGGTAAATATGACAAAGACATCGAAGCTGCAATTAAAGCAGGTGTAGAGAACTTCAAAGCGACTCAAACTTATTAATTTTTAGCATGAGCTTAAATTTAAGTTTGGTTCACGGATCACCCTTCGAAGGCTCTTCATTGAGCTTTCGACGACTAGGTTAAGCGTATGGCAAATTTAAAAGAAATTCGCGCCAAAGTAGCCAGCATTAAAAACACGCAAAAAATTACGCGTGCAATGCAAATGGTGGCTGCTTCTAAAATGCGTCGTGCGCAAGAGCGTATGGCTGTAGGCCGTCCGTATGCCGAAAATATGCACCGTGTTATTGCTCACTTGGTACAAGCAAATCCTGAATATAAACACCGTTATATGGTAGATCGTCCTGTAAAACGCGTTGGATACATCGTCGTTTCTTCAGATCGTGGTCTAGCAGGTGGCTTGAACATTAACTTGTTCAAAAAAGTTGTTCAGCATGTGCAAAAACAGCAAGAGCAATCAATTGAAGTTCAATTTGCTTTAATTGGTCAAAAAGCGGTTTCGTTTTTTAAAAACTACGGCGGTAAAGTGGTTGGGGCAACGACACAACTTGGCGATGCACCAGAACTTGAACAACTTTCTGGCTCAGTACAAATCATGCTAGATGCTTTTGATAAAGGCGAATTAGATCGTGTTTATCTTGTATCTAACGGTTTTGTAAATGCAATGACGCAGAAGCCAAAAGTTGAACAACTTGTTCCTTTGGCTCCAGCGAAAGAAGGTGAAGATCTTAACCGTCAATATGGTTGGGACTACCTGTATGAACCAGATGCAGAACAATTGCTAAATGGTTTACTGGTTCGCTATATTGAGTCTAAAGTTTATCAAGGCGTAATTGAAAACATTGCGTGTGAGCAGTCTGCGCGTATGGTTGCAATGAAAGCAGCAACAGACAATGCAGGTCAGATTATTAAAGATCTACAGCTCATTTACAACAAGCTGCGTCAAGCCGCGATTACTCAGGAAATTTCTGAGATCGTTGGTGGTGCCGCTGCCGTTTAACACTATTAAATTTGAATTGAGGAGACAGCAATGAGTAGCGGTCGTATCATTCAGATCATCGGCGCGGTTATCGACGTCGAGTTTGAACGCAATAGCGTTCCTAAGATCTATGACGCTCTCCATGTTGATGGCACTGAAACTACATTAGAAGTTCAGCAACAGCTAGGCGATGGTGTTGTACGTACAATTGCAATGGGTTCTACAGAAGGTCTTAAACGTAGCCTTTCTGTAACGAACACAGGCGAACCTATTTCTGTACCAGTAGGTAAAGGTACATTAGGTCGTATTATGGACGTTTTAGGCCGTCCACAAGATGAAGCTGGTCCTGTTGAGACTGATGCGAAGTGGGCTATTCACCGCCAAGCACCATCTTATGCTGAACAAGCGGGTTCTACAGATCTTCTAGAAACTGGTATCAAAATCATTGACTTACTTTGCCCATTTGCAAAAGGTGGTAAAGTTGGTCTGTTTGGTGGTGCCGGTGTTGGTAAGACTGTAAACATGATGGAGTTGATCAACAACATCGCTAAAGCACACAGTGGTTTATCTGTGTTCGCTGGTGTTGGTGAGCGTACGCGTGAAGGAAATGACTTCTATCACGAAATGAAAGACTCTAACGTTCTTGATAAAGTAGCGATGGTCTACGGTCAGATGAATGAGCCACCAGGTAACCGTTTACGTGTTGCTTTAACTGGCTTAACAATGGCTGAATACTTCCGTGACGAAAAAGATGAGAACGGTAAAGGCCGTGATGTTCTTTTGTTCGTAGATAATATCTACCGTTATACACTAGCGGGAACTGAAGTATCTGCGTTACTTGGTCGTATGCCATCTGCTGTAGGTTACCAACCAACACTTGCAGAAGAGATGGGTGTACTACAAGAGCGTATTACATCAACTAAATCAGGTTCGATTACATCTATTCAAGCTGTATATGTTCCTGCCGATGACTTAACAGATCCATCGCCAGCAACAACATTTGCTCACTTAGATGCAACAGTTGTATTGAGCCGTGATATTGCATCACAAGGTATTTACCCAGCGATTGATCCACTTGACTCAACTTCACGTCAGTTAGATCCATTAGTTGTTGGTCAAGAGCACTATAGTATTGCACGTGAAGTGCAAAATGTTCTTCAACGTTATAAAGAGTTGAAAGATATTATTGCTATTCTTGGTATGGATGAATTATCAGAAGAAGATAAACGTATTGTTTATCGCGCGCGTAAAATTCAGCGTTTCTTCTCTCAGCCATTCCATGTTGCTGAAGTGTTTACTGGTGCTCCTGGTAAATTGGTACCACTTAAAGATACGATTCGTGGCTTTAAAGGTATCTTGGCTGGTGAATACGATCACATCCCAGAACAAGCGTTCTATATGGTTGGTGGTATTGACGAAGCAATTGCTAAAGCTGAGAAACTCTAATATTTCGGAGGTAATCTCATGGCGACTATGCAATGTGATATTGTAAGTGTAAAAGAGTCAATTTACTCTGGCGCAGTAACAATGCTGATTGCTAAAGGTACGGGTGGTGAGTTGGGTATTATGCCAAACCATATGCCACTTGTTACTTTACTTCAACCAGGCCCAATCCGTGTAATTTTGGAAAATGGCCAAGAAGAAATCGTCTACGTATCTGGCGGTGTTTTAGAAGTGCAACCACATGTTGTTACTGTACTTGCAGATACTGCAACTCGTGCAGAGAACTTAGATGAAGCAGCAATATTAGAAGCACGTAAAAATGCTGAACAATTGCTTGCAAATCAGAAGAGTGATCTAGATGCAGCATCGGCGTTGGCATCTCTTTCAGAGATTGCAGGACAGCTTGAAACGATTCGTAAAATTAAGAATCGTGCAATGTAATTGATGATTTATAAAAGGCCACTCACTTGAGTGGCTTTTTTTATTTAACATATAATATAAAGTTGAAATCGTATGAATATAAAAAGTCAAAAATGTGGTTCATTAGATGTTTTGAAAATAGAAAATCATTTTTGTGAGGCTACTATTTCTTTTCAAGGGGCACAGGTACTCTCTTACAAGATAAAAACAGCAGGTGATTTATCTGAAAAACTATGGTTGTCTGATTTAAATCAATATCAGCCAAATAAAGCAATTCGTGGAGGAATTCCTTTATGCTTTCCATGGTTTGGTAAAAGTCCTATTAGTGATAGTCATCCATCTCATGGTTTTGCTAGAAATATTTTATGGGAACTTAAAGAGATTGTTGAAAATGAAGATGGTCATTACCTTAGCTTTGAGCTCGTAGATAATGAAAAAACGAGAGAGATTTGGCCATTCAAATTTTCACTTATACAAACCATTCATTGTGGTCAAAGCTTAAGTGTAGAGTTTGAATTAGAAAATAGAGGTGATAAATCATTTGATTATGCATTTGCATGGCATAGTTATTTTACTGTAGATGATATTTTTTCAACCAAGGTAGAAGGCTTACAATATGCAGAATATATTGATCAGTTAAATCAGAATAAATGTGAAATACAACAAGTAAAAGATATTGTTATAAATAGTGAAATTGATCGTATATACCCAAAAACAGAAGGGAGTTTTGCTATTAGTTCAAAGATAGAGATGCTGACTTATGTAAAAGCAAATACAAATAGTGCTGTAGTATGGAATCCATGGATAGAAAAATCTAGACGTTTGGCTGATATGCGTGATGATGCATGGAAAGAGTTTATATGTGTGGAAACAGGTAATGTTTTACCATTAACTTCTTTAGCTCCAAATCAGAAACATAAATTTAATTTAAGGATTTACGTGTAGTGGCATAGATCCACCACACGTAGTTTTTTTATAACTATTTAGCAAGTTCAGTTTCTACTACTTTTAGTAGTTCTGGATTATTTGCAGTAGTATCTGGTGAAAAGCGTGCTGCAACCTTACCATCTTTACCTATAATAAATTTCTCAAAGTTCCATAAAACTTCTGGTATAGGGTTTGTTGTGATATTAAAGCTATGCAATTTTTTCTCAAACTCTTCACCGCCTATACGTTGTGGTTCAGCTTTAATAAGGTAGTTATATAGTGGATGCTTATTATCACCTGCTACAGAAATTTTTGAGAATAATGGAAAACTTACTTGATAGTTAATCGAACAAAATTGTTCAATTTCTTCATCAGAAGCTGGTTCTTGCTCCATAAAATTATTTGCAGGAAAGCCTAAAATTTCAAAATCTTTTTCTTTATTTTGTTCATATAATTTTTCTAAGCCTTCATATTGGGGTGTTAGACCACATTTAGAAGCAGTATTAACAATAATTAAAACTTTTCCTTTATATTTTTCGAGATTAGTTTCCGTGCCCTTAATCGTTTTTAAAGGAATATTATATATTGATTGAGTCATGGTTAATTCCTATTTTTAAAGTGAAATTTGGTATTTACATTTAACTTATACTAGAAATATTACGTGGTGTCTTGCCTGTATAACGCTTAAAAAATTCTATAAAACTTGAACAATGTCTATATCCAAGTTTATAGCTGATTTCTTTAACAGAAATATTCTGTTTAAGTTGTGAAACTGCATATAAAATTTTCGCACGGTTACGCCATTCTTGAATTGAAATCTTCATTTCTTGCTGTGTCATACGTAAAATATGTCTTTCACTGATCGTATATTCTGCCAATATGCATGAGGTAGATTCATGTAATCTTTTTGCTTTGCCTAACTCTTCAAAAATAGGCTGCAGAATTGGATGATTTGTCTGTGGTAAATATTCGTCATAAATTTCTGCCATAGAAATTTGATCAAAAATAACTTGTAGTAGGTGACAGTATTGTTGATGTAGTTTTTTTTGTTTTTTGAGTCTTAGAGCCTCTTTTGCTAAAGAGTGAAAAAATGGTTGAAGACTTAATGTTTTTACAGATGTTGAAATTTTATGTCCTATAGAAGGGTGAATACGAATACAAATAAAATGTGTAATTTGATCGTATACAGAAATACAGCAATGTTCTATTTTTGGGGGAATCCATAAGCCAAAGTTAGGTGGTGTAATAAACTTATGCTGATTGACTTCTATCTCTAAAATACCATCTAGACTAAAATTTAAATCTCCCCATAAAGAAGAGTGCCAAGAAATGCTATCTTCTGGGCGAAAGAAGAATTCATTGATTTCTATGAGCTTGCTTAAATCAACCACTCAAAATTTCCTTAAAAACTATTCTGTTGGCTAAATTACAATATAAATGTCTGATATTCATTATTTAAACTATTTCAGACAATCTTCAAAATACATCTATCATAAAATATGGATATAGCAATGCACAAAGAGAAAATAATACCACTATGGGCTTTTATGCTTCCCTTAGGAGCAATATTAATTTGGTCATTAAATATTGTCGTTACGCGTTATATATCTGATTATATTTCACCAGTAAGTATTAGCTTTTATCGCTGGTTTTTTGCTTTTATTATATTAACGCCTTTTATGCTTCCTAAAGTATTAAAGCAAAGGAAAAAAATACAACCAGACATAAAAAAACTAGCAGTTTTGAGTGCCTTTGGTATGGTGATGTATCAAGGTATTGCATATACAGCATCTCATTATACAACAGCGACAAATATGGGAATTATCAATGCTTTTATTCCTGTGATGTGTGCTGAATTATCAGGAGACTTTCACTTGGGAGATTTTAGGCAGCCAACTTGCAAAAGTCCTCTGCCATTTGATTTGGTGTCTTAAAATCCAAACCTTTTTGAATTCTTCGTTGATTATAAAATAACTCTATGTATTTTGTAATCTCCGCTTTGGCTTCTTCCCTCGTTTTATAGCTATGATGATGCACCAATTCGTTTTTGAGTATGCCCCAGAAGCTTTCAATCGGTGCATTATCGTAACAATCGCCACGCTTGCTCATTGAACCCTGAAAGCCACATTTTTCAAGTAAGTTTCGATATTCATGACCGCAATATTGGCTGCCTCTGTCTGAATGCACAATGAGGTCCTTAGTTGGTTTTTGATTGCGAATAGCCATATTCAATGCATCACAAACAAGCTTGGCTGTCATACGCTCATTTAAGCTGTAGCCAACCACTTGTTTCGTGTAAAGGTCTTTTACAGCTGCTAAGTACAACCAGCCTTCAGTTGTCCATATATACGTAATATCACTCGACCACGCTTGATTTGGTTTAATCATTGAGAATTGTTGTTCAAGCAAATTTGGATAGATCGCTCGGTTATGGTCACTGTTCGTTGTTCTTTTGAAACGCTTGTGGCGCTTACAATACAGCTGATTTAACTTTTTTATCTGACGAACGGCATAGGCACTAATTTTTACGCCCTGAGCCTGTAAATGCTTGGTTAAACGAATATAGCCATAGCTCTGTTTCGTTTCCTCATGTGCTATTTTGACCAAAATTGCTTGTTGATTTCGCTGAATTGATTGTTTACTCACACCTTGTTTTAGCCAATCATAAAAGCATGAAACTGATACGTGAAGTAAGCGAGCCATCAAAATAATAGGAAATAAGTGTCTTTGCGATTTCATATAGGCGTACCTTACTGACTTTCTTTGGCAAAGTACGCTGCTGCCTTTTTTAGAAATTCACGTTCCATTTCGGCTGTTTTAAGCTGCTGTTTAAGTTTTTTATTTTCTTCGAGTAAAGCATTTAGATCAGGTGAATACTGTTTTGTACCGGCTAAAGTCCCTGCCTTTGCCTTTGTATTCCAGTTCGAAAGGGTTTGCATGGAAATGCCGAGTTCTCTAGCTGTTTGGGATACATTGCCTTGATTGGCTTCTATTGCTTTGATCGCTTCAGCTTTAAATTCTGCCGTATACGTCTTGTGTTTCTTGCTCATGGTAAACTCCTGATGAGTATGTATAGTTTACCAAGTTAAACCCTCCTGTTTTTTCAGCAGACATCAACATTAGTAGTATCTTGTATGCAGGAATTTTTCCATCAATTATTTCACCATTTTTATGGATGATGGCAGTACAACAAATAGGACCCAATAGAACAAGTATTTTTATGAATTTGATGCCAATATTCACAGCAATTATTGCAGTGATTTGGTTAGGGGAGCAATGGACGGTTTATCATACCATTGGAGGTATAGGTATATTGGTTGGAATACTTTTTGCACAAAAGCAGAAGGTAAAAATATAATTGCTAAATAGTGAGATTAAATATATAAGTTACATCTTTCTAATGGTTAAGTAATAATCTTTTTGTGAGTTAATTTATGGCTACTAATTAGTTTTTACCCGAAATTTATTTTTATATATAATTAATATATAAGATTTATTTTTTTAAAATACTAATTTACTTTAAATATTATGTAATTTAATTAATAGTTTTAAAGTATTTTTTATTTGTTGGGTTTTTATACATAATTTAACTTAATCTAGCTTGCTAGATTAAAGTTTATAAGTTAACCCTCTGATGTGTATTCCACATCATTTTTAATGCTCAGTCATTTTTTTGACTGAGCTTTTTTTTATCTGCGAATAAATTTTCCTGTGACTGCATCAATAATTTGACTAGGTTCAGTATTTTCTCCAAGAGAACCATCTAAATAATATGTATCGTCATAGAAATATTTTTGAGCATCATATAAACTTTTTGCAGGGGCCCCACCTGCTGGGTTTGCACTTGTCGATACAATAAAGTTTCCAAAGGAATCACATATTTCTTGGCATAACTTATGTTGAGTCACACGTACTGCAACAGATAAATGATTGCCACGAATCCATGTGGGAATGTAAGTGTTTACAGGAAGTAGCCAAGTTGTGGCTCTATCTGTTTTTACATCTTTTGTCCAACTGGTTATGATTTGTGCTTGAATTTCTTTTGAAACTTTTTCTAGAAGTGGAGCAATTTGCTCTATAGAGCTTGCGAGTAAAATAACGCCTTTCTCAATAGGTCGTTGCTTTAGTTTTAGAATATTATGGAATGCGAGCTCATTCATTGGGTCACAGCCTAACCCCCAAACCGCTTCTGTTGGATAGGCAAGAGTATTCCCTTGATGCAATATATTAGCCGCTTCTTGTGCAGAGAAAATGAGCATAAATTTCTCCTTATAGGGTTAAGTTAGCCACGTAAATATCTTCCTGATTCATGTATACATAATCCAAGTAGCTCAAGTTCCATCAGTTCTGCTGTGAGTTGAGCAATTGGTATATCTAATTTTTCAGAAATTTCATCGATACCTTGAGCATGCCAAGATAAATCGTTATAAAGTTTTTTAAGATGATTTGGGACTATAGAATCTTTTTTATTTATAGGTTCTATAGCTATTGGTGTGGTTTGATTGTTTGGTAGACCGAGTGCAAAAAGACTGTCTTCGATGACTTGTTCTGGATGAAAAATGAGTGTTGCTCCCTCTCTAATCAGTTCATGGCAACCCTCATAAAGTGGATCATGAATATAGCCTGGTGTTGCAAAAACATTTTTACCTTGCTCGGCTGCAATTTTTGCAGTTCCTAAAGAACCACTATGTAGACCTGCTTCCATAACGACGACACTTATACTCATACCACTCACTAGTCTATTACGGCGAGGAAAATTAAATTGTAAAGGTTTGGTTTGTGGTAAAAATTCAGTAATAACTGCACCTGAGTTTTTTAAAATTTGACGGCGTAAATGATCATTATGTTTTGGGTAGGTAATATCTATACCTGTTGCCATAACCGCAAGTGTTTTATGATGTGCAATAGCACCATAATGCGCAGCCTGATCAATTCCTTCAGCCAAACCGCTAATAACAACATAGCCCTTTTCGGCAAAATAGTAGGAAAAATCATAACTATTTTTCTCTCCAAGCTTGGAGGCCTTTCGGCTACCAATAATCGCAATACTTGGATCATTTAATAGCGCTATGTTACCTTGTCCAAATAAAATGGGCGGTCGATCATTATATGGTTGTAGCATTTTTGGATAGAGGTCATCATCAACTGTACAAATGAAATCACAGTATGTATGAAGATTCTGAAAAATAAGCTTTAATTTTTTTTGTGTTTCAGCATCATTAAGTTTGTTTGCACGCTTAATATGGCTACTATGTATTTTAAGTAAAGGCCATTTGGCAATGTTTACAGGTGTAATCGCGTTACTTGCATGACCAAAAAAATCTGTAAGCTTATAATATGTCGAAAGAGAGTGTTGAACCAAGTACCATAATGTAATTATGGCAGCTTGGTTTGCAGAAATAGGCTGTTGCATACTACCTAATGCTTAGTCATCTAAGTTATTTGGTGTTGTAATGCTAGCTCCCATTTTGATGGGCATATAACTTTCAAGTACATATGCATAACTAAGATGATCGAATGTCTTGAAAATTAAAAGAGAGCCTGCTTTTTCAGAAGGTAGAGTAATTACTTGATCAGACTTTGAATCTTTAATCTTTTTCCCTGATTGATAAATATTAAAAATTTGTCCTGGTTGTAATCCATCTAGCTCACCAAGATTGACAGTAACTACACTGTTTTTGGTTGCTGCACCTATTGAACCTAGTACTCTAATAATAGAGCCACCTGCAATATTTTGAGTAGTTGGAATAAATTTATTTGGTAATTTAGACTCTTTTTCAGGTAGAACAATATTGTTTAAGCGAACCTCTTGATTGTAGCTCTGCACAATTTCTAGGGTTGCAATATCATTGTTTACTTGAGTTGCAACAGCTTTTGCAACTTGGGTTAACTCATTACCAGCATTATAGTCTTTACCACTTTTATCTTTAAAGATATATGGTGATGTTGGTTGGTAGATACCATAATATTTCCCAGCTTGGATACCATTACCACGAACATAAATCTTTTGACCAACACCTGCCATAATGTGATTGTCTTCTGAGCTGACAACGTATGGAATATCTTTGAGTGCTTCAGATGGTAAAATAACAGCACGATCAAGCCATACTTTGATGCTCTTTAAAGGAATTACAGGAATTGCATCATCATATGATTGAATGCGTACTTGTGGCTTTAAGCGAATTTCATTAGGCTGTGCTGAATTTGTATATCTAGCAATAATACCGTTGCAACCATCACCCATGTCTTTACCTACCAGTGGTGTATTGCCTTTATATTTGCAAAGCAATAATGTATCACCAGGATAAATAAGGTTTGGATTTTTAATATTACGATTATCTGCCCAAATTTTTGGCCATGAAGATGGTGATTTTAAGAACATTCCTGCAATATCCCAAAGTGTATCACCAGATTTTACAGTATAGGTATTAGGTGCATTGGTATTCAATCTCGGTGCCGATTCGGCAGAGACAGAATGCAGTGTGCCAATAGATAGCCCAATTGCAAGTAATGTCTTTACAGATATAGATGTCATTTTTTGTTGTATCCCCATAACACTCAAAGAGTGAGTGTTTTTTAAAAAATCTTTCATTATGCAATGCCTAAAACAGTATGAGTTAGTTACGCTATAATAGCTAAAATATACACTAGTTTGCTATGAAGAAATGTCTTCATTATGACGCAATAGAATTTTTAGGAGGGCATATGGCCTTATTACCAATTTTAAGCTTCCCAGATCCAAGGTTGCGTACCATTGCAAAACCAGTTGAAAAAGTGACAGATGACATTCGTCAACTGGCAGAAGATATGTTTGAAACAATGTATGATGCACCAGGTATTGGTTTAGCAGCAACACAAGTTGACCAACATATTCAGCTTATTGTAATGGATTTATCGGAAGACAAAAATCAACCGATGGTTTTTATTAACCCTAAAATTACACCACTAACTGAAGAACTGCAGCAATATGAAGAGGGCTGTCTTTCTGTACCACAAGTGTACGATAAAGTTGAAAGACCATCTCATGTGAAAATTGAATATCTAAATTTAAATGGTGAAACAGTTAATATTGAGGCTGATGGCCTGTTGGCTGTGTGTATTCAACATGAAATGGACCATTTAAATGGTAAGCTTTTTGTAGATTATCTTTCACCATTAAAGCGTAAGCGTGCCAGAGATAAAGTTGAGAAAGTCGTTCGCCAACGTGAAAAAGTTGCAGTGAAACGATAAAATCTACCCTCCAGCACTAGAAAAAAATCTGGTGCTGGAAATAATAAATAAAAATAAAATATATTTTTAGTAAATATATTGTAATAAATTGTAATTATATTAAGCGATAGTCTCTACTATACCGCTAAATATTATGAAATATCCTTTGCATAAACTCACCATTGCAATGAGCTGTATCCTATTTTCTTCAATGAGCTTTGCTGATACACCACAACCTCAATCAGGCACTGATGTCTTATCAGGATTTAATAAGTTATGGACTTCAGGAGATAGCTTGGCGACAGGGAAAGCAACACCTGAGGGACAAGCGATACTCGATAAAAATTTAAGTATTGTGAGAGATATTGCAAAAAACAGAACCAAACAACAAGAGTTTCAGGCATTTGCTGTAGATTTTCAAAAAGCTGGTTATATGTTAACGGGTGCTTTAGGTCCGTTGAAAACAATTGTTCGTGCAGAAGCAAACAGTCAAGCAACCATAGACTATGAAAAACTAACAAGCTTAGATGGTCTAACTGCAACAACAGCAAAAGATAATGGTAATGGTATAGGGGATAATACCTCTGGACAATTGGGTAAATTATTAGACTTAAGAAATGCAATTGCTAAGAATGCATCATCAAACCCACCGAAAAATAAATATAAATATCCACGCCCATTTATACAAAAACTGAATGGAGAAGATTTAAGTTGGGTCTTGGAAAAACCTTTAGTTGATGTTGGTCGTGCTTCGGCAGGCAGTGAGGGAGGTTTTCCAAGTGGACATACCAATGAATCTTATTGGACAGGTTTAACACTTGCATATGTCATCCCACAACAATATAGCGACTTAGTACTTAAAGCTGGGGAAATGGGTTATAACCGTGTCGTTGCAGGTATTTGATGTCTGCTGAAAAAACAGGAGGGTTTAACTTGGTAAACTATACATACTCATCAGGAGTTTACCATGAGCAAGAAACACAAGACGTATACGGCAGAATTTAAAGCTGAAGCGATCAAAGCAATAGAAGCCAATCAAGGCAATGTATCCCAAACAGCTAGAGAACTCGGCATTTCCATGCAAACCCTTTCGAACTGGAATACAAAGGCAAAGGCAGGGACTTTAGCCGGTACAAAACAGTATTCACCTGATCTAAATGCTTTACTCGAAGAAAATAAAAAACTTAAACAGCAGCTTAAAACAGCCGAAATGGAACGTGAATTTCTAAAAAAGGCAGCAGCGTACTTTGCCAAAGAAAGTCAGTAAGGTACGCCTATATGAAATCGCAAAGACACTTATTTCCTATTATTTTGATGGCTCGCTTACTTCACGTATCAGTTTCATGCTTTTATGATTGGCTAAAACAAGGTGTGAGTAAACAATCAATTCAGCGAAATCAACAAGCAATTTTGGTCAAAATAGCACATGAGGAAACGAAACAGAGCTATGGCTATATTCGTTTAACCAAGCATTTACAGGCTCAGGGCGTAAAAATTAGTGCCTATGCCGTTCGTCAGATAAAAAAGTTAAATCAGCTGTATTGTAAGCGCCACAAGCGTTTCAAAAGAACAACGAACAGTGACCATAACCGAGCGATCTATCCAAATTTGCTTGAACAACAATTCTCAATGATTAAACCAAATCAAGCGTGGTCGAGTGATATTACGTATATATGGACAACTGAAGGCTGGTTGTACTTAGCAGCTGTAAAAGACCTTTACACGAAACAAGTGGTTGGCTACAGCTTAAATGAGCGTATGACAGCCAAGCTTGTTTGTGATGCATTGAATATGGCTATTCGCAATCAAAAACCAACTAAGGACCTCATTGTGCATTCAGACAGAGGCAGCCAATATTGCGGTCATGAATATCGAAACTTACTTGAAAAATGTGGCTTTCAGGGTTCAATGAGCAAGCGTGGCGATTGTTACGATAATGCACCGATTGAAAGCTTCTGGGGCATACTCAAAAACGAATTGGTGCATCATCATAGCTATAAAACGAGGGAAGAAGCCAAAGCGGAGATTACAAAATACATAGAGTTATTTTATAATCAACGAAGAATTCAAAAAGGTTTGGATTTTAAGACACCAAATCAAATGGCAGAGGACTTTTGCAAGTTGGCTGCCTAAAATCTCCCAAGTGAAAGTCTCCTGATAATTCAGCACACATCAATTCACTCTCCATTGGATGTCATTGGTGGGAGAATGCATGCGACTTATATTGCTATTAATGGACTTGCAAGTAACCCCGATTTAAGAAAAGCAGCTTATACACAAGCACAGGCTTTTTTAAGTAGCCAGTGTGGTGGTTCAATAGATGGATGCTATCAAAATATCGACTTGAATCAACTTTATAATCAATACCAAGTCAATAAAGCACTTTATGATAAATATACTTTTGTAAATGACTTCCCATCAATTGGTAGTACGACATCAACACCAGTTGTGCCTAAGAATGCGGAACTACTTATAGAAACACGTTATCCTTACCTAAGTGCAGATCAGCAAAGAGAAATTCTACTCACAACTTCAAATAAAACGGGCGGTGTGCTCGACAATGGTATGGGCTATGACACGCTTAACTTATATAAAGCAGGTAATGGATATGGTGCATTTAATCAAAAAACAACAATTAATATGGATGCACAACAAGGTGGTTACTCAGCTTCAGATATTTGGTTAAACGATATTAATGGTACAGGTTCTTTAGAAAAAGAAGGTACAGGTACGCTTACACTTGCAGGTCATAATAGCTGGACAGGTGGTACAAGTGTACTTGCAGGAAAATTGGTGGGTAGTAATGGACAGTCATTTGGTCAGGGTGGTGTTACACTAACAAATGCAAGTCTTGAAATGAATACAGCAAATAATGACACATTAACGAATACGCTCATTTCAGATACGAATAGTAATTTTTATAAAAAGGGTAGTGGAAACCTAACCTATAATGGCGATGGTTCTAACTTTAAAGGAACAACACATATTCAAAATGGTGTGTTGAATGTACAAAGTAACTTAAATGGCAGAACAGTTGTTGAAAATAACGGTACATTATCAGGTAATGGTCAGCTCCAAAGTCTACAAGTATTACAAGGTGGTACTGTAGATTTAAGCCAAAATACAAATCGTTTAAATGTAATGAATGACCTTGTCATGAATCAAGGCTCAACCCTTAAAGTTATGGCAAATTCAGGCAGTAGCAATACGAGTGGCATTGATGTTAAAGGAGCAACAAGGCTAAATGGTGGAAATGTTTTACAAGTTGGTATAAATAGTAATTACAACCTACTATCTGAATATACAATCCTTACAGCACAGCAAGGTATAACGGGGAAGTTTGATAAAGTATCGAGTGCTTATGCTTTTCTTACACCAAAAATTAATTACAACAACAATGCTGTAACATTGCAGCTTTTAAGAAACGATCAAAGTTTTAATAGCGTTGCAGAAAACAATAACCAATACCAAGTTGCAAGCAGCTTAGATCGTTTAGGTCTGGGTAATCCACTTTATAACCTTGTTGCTAAGCAAACAACAGACCAAGCACGTCAGTCATTCCAAGCACTTTCTGGCGAGGGTTATGCTTCACTTGGTATTAATGCAACACAAGACTTACTTACAAGTGGTGAATCACTTATTTCTTATGAGTACCAAAAGCAACCATTAGTATGGATGAATAGCTATGCGAAAAGTATACAAAATAGTGGTAAAGCGGTTGCTGACTCTAAATACAGTAACTATGGTGCCTTGGCAGGTGTGGAAATTCCACTAAGTGATAAAGCAAACCTTGGAGCAACATTAGGACAAGGTCGTGGTACAAGCAAAATAGCTGCACGAGATTTCACTGCAAAAGATCATAATACTGAAGTTGGTTTTTACGGGCGTTATGTTGGAGATCACTCAGGTTCAACAGTTGGCTTAGTGGGTCGTTGGGGAGATGTTTCTGCAAATCGTAATATTAACTTTACCAATATGAAAAAACATGCAACAGCAGATTTAGATACACAAAGTGTTCAAGCCTTTGGAGAATATTGGAAAAACTTAAATACTCAAGTTCCTTTAACACCTTACATTCGTTTATCTCATGTAATGACACAGATAAATTCTTTTAAAGAACAGAATGCAAGCATTGCAGGTCTAAGTGGTAATAAATCTACAATCAATACGACATTCTCTACATTAGGAGTGCGTTCAGAATATAAATTACCATTAGAGTCACAAAATTTAGCGATTCAAGCAGGTTTAGGGTGGAGACATGCATTTGGTGATTTAAACTCTAAAGCAAACCTGAGCTTAAATGGATCTCAAAGTTCATATAAAGTTGTAGGAGCCTCTTTAGCTGAAGATACAGGATTTATTGATTTAGGTATTAAAGCTAATTTAACCCAAATTCTTGAAATGGGAGTGAACTATAATGGCCAATTTTCAAAAGATATGAACGATAATTCTGGTACCTTGAGTTTAAAATATAAGTTTTAATTCAAATTCTAAATAAAAAAACTACCAAATTTGGTGGTTTTTTTATTTTTTAAGCATATTTCGTCTATCTTTTGTTCTGTTGATAAATAAATATGAAATAAAATGGATTTAGGGGTTGCGTTTGGGAAGTATTGGTCTATAATGCGTATCCATCGGCGGTGATGTTGAGAGAAACTTCTTAATAAACAATAACTTAGTTGATTGGTTTGAGATTTAGTTCTTAGATTGATTGAAGTTTAGTTTGATTAAGTAGTTTAAAAAAACTTTCAGATTACAGTTGACTTTCTTTTAAAAGAGAGTAATATAGCCGACCTAGCTTGCTGATGACGAATCAGTGATGCGAATCATTAATAGAATTGAAGAACAACTTGTGTGGATTTTTACTGAGTGATCACTGAATATATTTAAGATTCATTGATCAAAAGTAGAAATTTACTCGAAGATTTATTTGAGAGCGAATATTTTTGCTAGTGATTAATGAGCCAGATTGATTCCCTTAAGGAATTAATGATTTTAACTGAAGAGTTTGATCATGGCTCAGATTGAACGCTGGCGGCAGGCTTAACACATGCAAGTCGAGCGGGGGAAGGTAGCTTGCTACTGGACCTAGCGGCGGACGGGTGAGTAATACTTAGGAATCTGCCTATTAGTGGGGGACAACGTTCCGAAAGGAGCGCTAATACCGCATACGCCCTACGGGGGAAAGCAGGGGATCTTCGGACCTTGCGCTAATAGATGAGCCTAAGTCGGATTAGCTAGTTGGTAGGGTAAAGGCCTACCAAGGCGACGATCTGTAGCGGGTTTGAGAGGATGATCCGCCACACTGGGACTGAGACACGGCCCAGACTCCTACGGGAGGCAGCAGTGGGGAATATTGGACAATGGGCGCAAGCCTGATCCAGCCATGCCGCGTGTGTGAAGAAGGCCTTATGGTTGTAAAGCACTTTAAGCGAGGAGGAGGCTTACCTAGTTAATACCTAGGATAAGTGGACGTTACTCGCAGAATAAGCACCGGCTAACTCTGTGCCAGCAGCCGCGGTAATACAGAGGGTGCAAGCGTTAATCGGAATTACTGGGCGTAAAGCGCGCGTAGGTGGCCATTTAAGTCAAATGTGAAATCCCCGAGCTTAACTTGGGAATTGCATTCGATACTGGGTGGCTAGAGTATAGGAGAGGAAGGTAGAATTCCAGGTGTAGCGGTGAAATGCGTAGAGATCTGGAGGAATACCGATGGCGAAGGCAGCCTTCTGGCCTAATACTGACACTGAGGTGCGAAAGCATGGGGAGCAAACAGGATTAGATACCCTGGTAGTCCATGCCGTAAACGATGTCTACTAGCCGTTGGGTCCTTTGAGGACTTAGTGGCGCAGCTAACGCGATAAGTAGACCGCCTGGGGAGTACGGTCGCAAGACTAAAACTCAAATGAATTGACGGGGGCCCGCACAAGCGGTGGAGCATGTGGTTTAATTCGATGCAACGCGAAGAACCTTACCTGGCCTTGACATACTAAGAACTTTCTAGAGATAGATTGGTGCCTTCGGGAACTTAGATACAGGTGCTGCATGGCTGTCGTCAGCTCGTGTCGTGAGATGTTGGGTTAAGTCCCGCAACGAGCGCAACCCTTTTCCTTACTTGCCAGCATTTCGGATGGGAACTTTAAGGATACTGCCAGTGACAAACTGGAGGAAGGCGGGGACGACGTCAAGTCATCATGGCCCTTACGGCCAGGGCTACACACGTGCTACAATGGTCGGTACAGAGGGTTGCTACACAGCGATGTGATGCTAATCTCAAAAAGCCGATCGTAGTCCGGATTGGAGTCTGCAACTCGACTCCATGAAGTCGGAATCGCTAGTAATCGCGGATCAGAATGCCGCGGTGAATACGTTCCCGGGCCTTGTACACACCGCCCGTCACACCATGGGAGTTTGTTGCACCAGAAGTAGATAGTCTAACCCTCGGGAGGACGTTTACCACGGTGTGGCCAATGACTGGGGTGAAGTCGTAACAAGGTAGCCGTAGGGGAACCTGCGGCTGGATCACCTCCTTAACGAAAAGGTGAGACTTGGTAAGAATCCACAACAAGTTGTTCTTCGGTATATTATCTGAGGGTCTGTAGCTCAGTTGGTTAGAGCACACGCTTGATAAGCGTGGGGTCACAAGTTCAAGTCTTGTCAGACCCACCAAAGACTAGAAGATAATGTACAATTCGAAATGATTTTAAGCTGGGGACTTAGCTTAGTTGGTAGAGCGCCTGCTTTGCACGCAGGAGGTCAGGAGTTCGACTCTCCTAGTCTCCACCATGATTTTAATCAGATTGATATTTCAATTTAATTAAAGTTAAGCTAATAAATAAGCAAACAGCTTATTTGCTTATAGAGCTTAATAGAAAGATTGTATATAATATGCGACCTTGATATTAACCTCTGTGAGTAATCACAGTACATGACCTGACGAAGGCATGTTAAATCATTAACAGATTATTCAATTTGAGTCTGAAATAAAATTGTTCACTCATACATTTTGAAGCGTTTTAATTGAAATTTTAACTAATTTAGATTGAGACAAATTGAAATGAGATGAGAACTAGCAAATTAACTGAATCAAGCGTTTTGGTATGAGATTGAAGCTGTACACCTTGAAGTTCGCGTAAGCGACTGTTTGGGGTTGTATAGTCAAGTAATTAAGTGCATGTGGTGGATGCCTTGGCAGTCAGAGGCGATGAAAGACGTAATAGCCTGCGATAAGCTCCGGGGAGGCGGCAAATATCCTATGATCCGGAGATTTCTGAATGGGGGAACCCACTTACCATAAGGTAGGTATCAATAACTGAATACATAGGTTGTTGAGGCGAACGAGGGGAAGTGAAACATCTCAGTACCCTTAGGAAAAGAAATCAATTGAGATTCCGTCAGTAGCGGCGAGCGAACGCGGATCAGCCCATTAAGTTATCTAAGTTTTAGTGGAACACTCTGGGAAGTGTGACTATAAAGGGTGATAGTCCCGTACACGAAAGGGCTTAGATAATGATATCGAGTAGGGCGAGGCACGTGAAACCTTGTCTGAATATGGGGGGACCATCCTCCAAGGCTAAATACTCCTGACTGACCGATAGTGAACCAGTACCGTGAGGGAAAGGCGAAAAGAACCCCTGTGAGGGGAGTGAAATAGATCCTGAAACCGCATGCATACAAGCAGTGGGAGCATACTTTGTTATGTGACTGCGTACCTTTTGTATAATGGGTCAGCGACTTATATTCAGTAGCGAGGTTAACCGTATAGGGGAGCCGTAGAGAAATCGAGTCTTAATAGGGCGTTTAGTTGCTGGGTATAGACCCGAAACCAGGCGATCTATCCATGAGCAGGTTGAAGGTTGGGTAACACTAACTGGAGGACCGAACCCACTGTCGTTGAAAAGCCAGGGGATGACTTGTGGATAGGGGTGAAAGGCTAATCAAGCCTGGTGATAGCTGGTTCTCCCCGAAAGCTATTTAGGTAGCGCCTCGGACGAATACCATAGGGGGTAGAGCACTGTTTCGGCTAGGGGGTCATCCCGACTTACCAAACCGATGCAAACTCCGAATACCTATGAGTACTATCCGGGAGACAGACTGCGGGTGCTAACGTCCGTAGTCAAGAGGAAAACAATCCAGACCGCCAGCTAAGGCCCCAAAATCATAGTTAAGTGGGAAACGATGTGGGAAGGCATAGACAGCTAGGAGGTTGGCTTAGAAGCAGCCACCCTTTAAAGAAAGCGTAATAGCTCACTAGTCGAGTCGGCCTGCGCGGAAGATGTAACGGGGCTAAAACTATGTGCCGAAGCTGCGGATTTACGCATTAGCGTAAGTGGTAGGGGAGCGTTCTGTAAGCCGATGAAGGTGTGTTGAGAAGCATGCTGGAGGTATCAGAAGTGCGAATGCTGACGTGAGTAACGATAAAACGGGTGAAAAACCCGTTCGCCGAAAGACCAAGGGTTCCAGTCCAACGTTAATCGGGGCTGGGTGAGTCGACCCCTAAGGCGAGGCCGAAAGGCGTAGTCGATGGGAAAATGGTTAATATTCCATTACTTCTGTGTAATGCGATGAGAGGACGGAGAAGGTTAAGTCAGCCTGGCGTTGGTTGTCCAGGTGAAAGACAGTAGGCATGCATCTTAGGCAAATCCGGGGTGCTCTATGCTGAGAGTCGATAGCAAGTAGGTTTACCTACGAAGTGGCTGATACCATACTTCCAAGAAAAGTCTCTAAGCTTCAGTTACACAGGAATCGTACCCGAAACCGACACAGGTGGTCAGGTCGAGTAGACCAAGGCGCTTGAGAGAACTCTGCTGAAGGAACTAGGCAAAATGGTACCGTAACTTCGGGAGAAGGTACGCTGCTGATGGTGATGGAACTTGCTTCCTGAGCTGTCGGCAGCCTCAGAAACCAGGCCGCTGCAACTGTTTATTAAAAACATAGCACTCTGCAAACACGAAAGTGGACGTATAGGGTGTGATGCCTGCCCGGTGCTGGAAGGTTAATTGATGGGGTTAGCGTAAGCGAAGCTCTTGATCGAAGCCCCAGTAAACGGCGGCCGTAACTATAACGGTCCTAAGGTAGCGAAATTCCTTGTCGGGTAAGTTCCGACCTGCACGAATGGCATAATGATGGCGGCGCTGTCTCCAGCAGAGGCTCAGTGAAATCGAAATCGCGGTGAAGATGCCGTGTACCCGTGGCTAGACGGAAAGACCCCGTGAACCTTTACTGCAGCTTGACATTGAACTTTGACCTTACTTGTGTAGGATAGGTGGGAGGCTTTGAAGTAGTAACGCCAGTTACTATGGAGCCATCCTTGAAATACCACCCTGGTAATGTTGAGGTTCTAACTCTGACCCATAATCTGGGTCGAGGACCATGTCTGGTGGGTAGTTTGACTGGGGCGGTCTCCTCCTAAAGAGTAACGGAGGAGTACGAAGGTGCGCTCAGCGTGGTCGGAAATCACGCGTAGAGTATAAAGGCAAAAGCGCGCTTAACTGCGAGACCAACAAGTCGAGCAGGTACGAAAGTAGGTCTTAGTGATCCGGTGGTTCTGTATGGAAGGGCCATCGCTCAACGGATAAAAGGTACTCTGGGGATAACAGGCTGATACCGCCCAAGAGTTCATATCGACGGCGGTGTTTGGCACCTCGATGTCGGCTCATCTCATCCTGGGGCTGAAGCAGGTCCCAAGGGTATGGCTGTTCGCCATTTAAAGAGGTACGCGAGCTGGGTTTAGAACGTCGTGAGACAGTTCGGTCCCTATCTACCATGGGCGTTGGAAATTTGAGAGGATCTGCTCCTAGTACGAGAGGACCAGAGTGGACGAACCTCTGGTGTACCGGTTGTGACGCCAGTCGCATCGCCGGGTAGCTATGTTCGGAAGGGATAACCGCTGAAAGCATCTAAGCGGGAAGCCTACCTCAAGATTAGATTTCCCTGTGATTTTATGTCACCTAAAGAGCCGTTCAAGACTAGGACGTTGATAGGTTGGATGTGGAAGTGTAGTGATACATGAAGCTGACCAATACTAATTGCTCGTGAGGCTTGACTATACAACACCCAAACAGTTGTATTTCTCTTCAAATAGCTTGATTTAGTAATAAACCTAGTTACAATACAGACCAATTGAATAACCTGTTAAGCCAAATTTGGTTGAACATAGGCAATAATATAAGACCTAATCGTTCTCCATAACAGTTATGCTGGCGACAATAGCGAGAGTGAACCACCTGATCCCTTCCCGAACTCAGAAGTGAAACCTCTTAGCGCTGATGGTAGTGTGGGGTTACCCATGTGAGAGTAAGTCATCGCCAGCATCTAATTCTAAAGCCTCCCATTAGGGAGGCTTTTTTTATGCAGAAATAATATAATTAAAATGGACTTTAAATTCAAAATTTGGCATCGTGATATATGAAAAATCATATAAATTAAAGGATATAAATGATGCCAACTGATCAGAACTTTAAAACACCTGAAAACTTAGGTATTGCTGTGTATGAAAATAATGCTGAAGCAATTGGAAATACACCATTAATACGTATTAATAGAATTATAAAAGGTGGAGCAACAGTTCTAGCCAAAATTGAAAGTCGTAATCCCGCATTTTCCGTAAAATGTCGTGTTGGTGCAGCTTTAGTAAAAGATGCTGAACAACGTGGTGTATTAAAAGAAGGTATGCATATTATCGAGCCTACAAGTGGCAATACTGGTATTGCATTGGCATTTGTAGCAGCAGCAAAAGGTTATCCAATTACTTTAACGATGCCTGCAAGTATGAGCTTAGAGCGACGTAAAGTATTAAAAGCATTAGGTGCAAACTTGGTACTTACAGAACCAGCAAAAGGTATGAAAGGTGCTGTAGATGAAGCAGTACGTTTAGCAACTAAAAACCCTGAAAAATATTTTTTACCTCAACAGTTTGATAATCCTGCAAATCCAAAAATACATGAAGAAACAACTGGCCCTGAAATTTGGCAGGCAACAGGTGGAGATGTTGATATTCTCATTTCAGGTGTAGGTACAGGTGGTACCATTACAGGAATTTCGAGATACTTTGAACAGGTTCAGAATAAGCCTTTATATTCTGTTGCTGTAGAGCCAAATGAATCACCAATTATTACACAAACTAAAGCAGGAGAAGCAATTACACCTGCGCCGCATAAAATTCAAGGAATTGGTGCTAACTTCATTCCTAAAAATTTAGACTTAAATTTAGTCGATGAAGTTTTACCTATAAGTAGTGAAGATGCAATTCAATGGGCACGGAAATGTGCAACTCAAGAAGGGATCTTAGTTGGAATTTCTTGTGGAGCGGCACTTGTAGCAGCTGAACAGGTTGCATTAAGACCAGAAAATAAAGATAAAACGATTGTAGTGATTCTACCTGATAGTGGCGAACGTTATCTGTCTTCTGTTTTATTTGCTGAAGAAGAGTAAAAAATAGGGCAAGAGCCCTATTTTATGGTTGAATGGCTGTAACAGTCATTTCAACTAAGACTTGCGGTGAATACATTTTTGCTTCAACGCATGTACGTGCAGGTGGGTTTTCAGGATCAATCCATGCATCCCATAATGTGTTCATCGTCTGATAGTCTTTTTCGATATCTTTTAAGTAAATGGTTACAGACAAAATTTGACTCTTATTACTTCCTGCATCTGCAAGAAAACGGTCAATATTATCTAAAGTTTGTTGTGTTTGAGAGGCAATATCTTGTGAGATATCATCTGCGAGCTGTCCTGCTAAATGGATGAGATTTCCTGTAATTGCTACTTCACAAAAGCGGCTGGTTTTATGTAGGCGTGTAATACTCATTGGTCTTATCATCATGCATAAGGTTTTGGATTTGATACTCTAAATTAGCTTATATTAAAAATACAAGTCTAGTATTTTGCTACCACAAAGAAAGTTGAGAAATGGACGTATGCTTTTCTAAATGATACGTTGAAATGCCAACAAGTCTAAATTGTGTATTTATTGGAATATTCATTTCATCAAGCAATAAAAGACTTGCTTGTTTAAGTTGATCCAGAGATTCAAATGAATGAGAAAAGCTCTTACTGTGTTGTAATACATGGAAATCACTTCTTTTAAGTTTCAGTGATATGCCATATGCGATCATTTTTTTCTGAGAAAGGTTTTGCCAAACCTGTTCACAAAGTTCATAAATATAAATTTGGCATGTTTCTATTTTATAATTCGTATTAAATGTTTTTTCTTTTGAAATTTGTTGACGAACACGTTCATGTTGCACAGGTCTTTCATCTATTCCTTGTGCATATAAATAAAGCTGTTTTCCATATTTTCCAAAGTGGTGGATTAAAATAGCCTCATCAGTATTTTGTATATCCCCGAGCGTATAGAGGTTGAGCTTCTCTAATTTGGCATGTGTAACTTTACCAACTCCTGGAATCTTTTTTAAAGATAATGAGGGAATAAAATCTTGAATATTTTTGGGTTTAATAACACATAGTCCATTTGGCTTATACCAATCAGAGGCAATTTTGGCGAGAAATTTGTTGGGTGCAACACCTGCAGATGCGGTAAGTTTTGTTTCTAAGTAAATATCCCTTTGAATATATTGAGCGACCTCAGTTGCACTTGCAAGATTTTTAAAATTTGTTGTGACATCTAGATAAGCTTCATCTAAAGAAAGTGGTTCAATTATATTTGTATATCTTTGGAATATATCATGAATATTTTCTGATACTTCTTTATATTTGGTAAAGTTTGGTTCAATAACGATGAGATGTGGGCAGCGTTTTTTTGCCTGATGTAACGGCATTGCTGAGTGTAGCCCAAACTTTCGTGCTGGATATGAAGCTGTTGTGAGTACTGAGCGTGGATGATTAAATGCAATCACGACAGGTTGATGAATGAGTTCGGGTCGATCACGTAATTCAACAGATGCAAAAAATGCATCCATATCAATATGAATAATCTTACGCATAGATATTTTGCATTAAATAGATGACTACCTCGGAAAGAAAATTATAACGATTTATAAGGCTGAAGAGCATTTTAATTTTAGTGTAGAGCTATTTCAGAAATTTTTTATAGCCAAATGGCTAATAGTATTTTTTTGACCATACGTTATATGGTGTAGTGCTAAAGAAAAATTTCAATTATGCACATAAGGATGAAAAATGAATACATATAGCGTGGAAGAAAAACGTAGTCGTATTCGTGGAATTATTGGTGCAGCATCAGGAAATTTAGTGGAGTGGTTCGATTTTTATATTTATGCAGTGTTCGCTGTATATTTTACTCATGCATTAACTGCACCTGATATGGCTGCTACAACTAAGTCAATTTATGTCTGGGGTGTTTTTGCCGCGAGCTTTTTTATGCGTCCTATTGGAAGTTGGTTATTTGGACGTATTGCTGATCGTCATGGTCGAAAACAATCTATGATTATTTCTATATGTTTTATGGCATTAAGTTCATTTTTGTTTGCATTTCTACCAACATATGAGCAAGTAGGTATTCTTGCACCCTTTTTATTATTAGTGGTGAGATTATTACAAGGATTATCTGTTGGTGGCGAATATGGTGCTGTTGCAACGTATATGAGTGAAATTGGTTTAAAAGGGCAACGTGGTTTCTTTTCTTCATTTCAGTATGTGACTCTGTCAGGCGGACAGTTACTTGCAAGTTTACTCAGTGTCATTATGTTGGCATTTTTAACGCATGAGCAGCTAGAAGCAGGGTGGTGGAGATTACCTTTTGTACTTGGTGGGTGTGCCGCACTAATTTCTCTAGTTGTACGTCGGGGGTTAGAGGAAACTTTATCTACAGATGAAAGCCAAAGAGAGCAGTCTGGAAGTTTAGTCGAATTGTTTACAAAGCATTGGAAAAGATTTTTATTGGTTGTTGGATATACTTCTGCAGGGTCATTGGCTTTTTATACAATTACTGTTTATTCAAAAACATATCTGACAAATAGTATAGGAATTCCAGATAAAACTGTTGGCTATATTATGACAGGGGCATTATTTGTATTTATGTTGGTACAGCCTGTATTTGGTGCATGGGCTGATCGGATTGGTCGTCGTAATGCTATGCTTGCTTTTAGTGCTTTACTTGCTATAGCAATTTATCCAGTGATGGCAGTTGCTATGCCATACTTTGCACATGATACATTTGTTGTGGCAGGACTACTTATTTTAATGATGTTATTGTTGAGCTTTTATACTTCGATTAGTGGTTTGGTGAAAGCTGAGATGTTTCCTTCACATGTGCGTGCGCTTGGTGTTGGTTTTTCTTATGCTGTAGGAAATGCTCTTTTTGGAGGATCTGCTCCTTCTGTTGCACTACAGTTTAAAGCCAGTGGTTTAGAGAATACATTTTTCATTTACGTTATTTTAATGTTAGTTATTTGCTTTTTCTGTAGTTTAGCAATTCCTAAAGAGCCTGAATATCTAGATCATCTTTAAGTTGGAAATGCGTAATAATCTGAAATAAGTGCTAGCTTACATATTTTAGAGCATGCTAAATTGATCTTATAATTTAAACTGTCAAAGAAAAATAGCATGATTACGCTACATCATTTAGAGCATTCACGTTCTTTTAGAATTATTTGGGCATTAGAGGAGCTTGGTGTAGATTATAAGATTAAATATTATGAGCGAACATCAAGTTTTCTTGCTCCAGATGCTCTTAAACAGGTTCATCCATTAGGGAAAGCCCCTATTTTGACAGATCATGGTACTGCTTTTGCAGAGTCAGGGGCAATACTTGAGTATTTGCAAATGACTTATGATATAGCAGGTACTTTTAAGCCAAAACAGCCTTCTGATTTACAGCAGTACCTTTTTTGGTTGCATTATGCAGAAGGATCTCTCATGCCTTTACTGGTCTTTCGTTTGGTTCTTGGACTTGCTGCACAACGTGCGCCTTTTATTATTCGTCCTGTTGCTCAGACATTCTCAAAAAGCATTAAAAAAGCATTTATTCAGCCACGTTTGAGTGATCATATTCAATATATTGAAAACTATTTAGCTGACCATGATTATCTTGCAGGTGAATTTTCTTTTGCCGATATTCAAATGAGTTTTCCATTAGATGTGCTTGCACGAAAACCTTCTTTAAATATTCCTAATATTAAACGTTATTTAGAACGAATAGAGGAAAGAGATGGATACCGTATTGCAAGAGTGAAAGAAAAACTAGAAACGACTTAACTGATGATTCTCGTAAGTGCTTGCTTGGCTGGAAATGCTGTACGTTATAATGCAACCGATGCATTAAATAATACAATTAGACAGTTAGTTTTAGAAAATAAAGCTAAAATTATATGTCCTGAGTTATTGGCGGGGTTTTCTACACCTAGGCCACCTGCAGAAATTAGAGGTGGAGATGGTTATGATGTGCTTGCAGGATTTGCGAGAGTTATAGAAAACACTGGAAATGATGTTACACAGTTGTATATTGAAGGTGCTAGAAAAGCATTGGCTTTTGCACAAGAGTATCAAGTGACACATGTCGTATTAAAAGAAGCAAGCCCTTCTTGTGGAAGTAGCTATATTTATAATGGTCAGTTTAATGGAGAGACAAGGGTTGGTGTCGGTGTCACAACAGCTTTATTTCGTCAGTATGGTATTCAGGTGGTTTCTGAACATTATTTGAGTTTAGAAGGCCTATAGCCATAATAAGTATTGAACCGATCACTCATGTGACTTGCAGAGCTAAATCCATATAAATGTGCAACTTCGATAACTGTCTGTGTTGTATGCATGAGTGTATGGTGTACTTTTTCTAAGCGACGTTGCATAACATATTGGTGAGGTGGTATCTGCATTGACTTTCGAAACATATGTGCAAAATGATGCTCGCTTAAATGGACTTGTTGTGCCAATTGGCTCAATGTAAGTGGCTGATCTAAATGTGCATCAATCCACTCCAAAATATATTTAAGTGCATAGGGAGATAGCCCACCTTTGATCTTAGGGAGATGCCACAGGACATTACTATAGTTTTTGACCATATGGGTTAAGAGTAATGATGCTGCCATACTCATTTCCAAGTGATTTTCTTGGTGTGCCCACGTAGGTTGAATAAGATAGTTTTGATATAAGAAGCTGACTTTTTCATCAAGCACAAAAGCATTTTCATGAAGCTCAATGGTATTTGGCGATTTATCCCAAACTTGCTCTGCTACATGTTGTAGATGTTGCTGTGTATAGTAAAGATGAACAAAGGAAAGGTTGCCTCTGATATCCCAAGTCGATTCAGAGTTTTGAGGCATTAAGCAAAACTTATTGGGCCCACCACCATTTTTCCAGCCATGAGCCGTTTTTTGATAAGTTTCATAACCATCTTTTACATAAAGGCTAAGTGTATGATGGTTACTGCATACTTTTACATAGTCATGACTGTTTTCCCAATGTGCAAGTTGGATACCTGAGCCAATCTCAACTGAGTTGACCAATCGAGTTTTAAAGCGCTGTAATTGTTCTAAGATATCGTACCGCATAGCATCGTACTACATAAAATAAGAAAGACAGTTTTCTAAATAATTTGATTATTTAATATAAAGGATCGAAGAATAAAAAGGGGAATAAATACACAAAAATATAGATATCTATCGCAAGAATATGGATTCAGAGCGTGGGTAGATTGTAGAGAATATAAATTTAAAGGCTTGAGATAATAAGCATGAAACTGAATTTGCTTTTATATGGATTTGTTGTACTGATATGGGGTACAACATGGCAAGCGATTACATTACAACAACGTAGTTTTATTGCTCCTGAAGTCTCTGTATTTTGGAGGTTTTTGATTGCCAGCTTACTTTTATTTACAGTACTTATTTTATTTAAGAAGCTAAAAAAAATATCTAAGCAGGCACATCTATTATGTTTACTTCAGGGCTGTTGTATTTTTGGCTTTAATTTTTTATGTTTTTACTATGCAATTCACTACATCAATAGTGGTTTAGAAGCCATTATTTTCTCACTTGCAGTGCTATTTAATGCAATAAATAGTCGTATTTTCTTTAAACAGCCTATTTCAAAAAAGTTTTATTTTTCAGCCATTTTAGGTATAAGTGGCATTGTTTCACTATTTTGGCATGATATTTATGGTACTCATTTTAAACCTGATGTAGTGTTTGGAATTGTTCTATGTTTAATAGGAACGTGTGGATTTTCTCTAGGAAATATGCTGAGTGTTCAACATCAGAAGCATGGTAGAGATGTTTTTACAACAACAGCATATGCCATGTTATATGGTGCAATAATTATGTTGTTTTTATGCCTCATTTTAGGAAAAAATTTACTTCCTCAGGTACAGGTTATTTCACAACTCTCAATTTTGTATTTGGCTATATTTGGTTCTGTTATTGGCTTTTGTACATATTTTATTTTGGTTGGGCGTATTGGGGCAAGTAATGCTGCATATAGCACTTTGCTTTTTCCTTTGGTTGCTTTGATTGTTTCTACACTGATGGATGGTTATATTTGGACATTTAATGCGGTATTTGGTATTGGATTAATCTTATTAGGTAATGCAGTGTTTTTTATAAAAGCTGAAAAATTTAAATGGTTTAAGAGCAAACAGGCAATCACTAGATGATTGCCTGTTCTTAGATAGTTAGTTTTTTACCACAATAGAGTCGATGCCACTATTTTGTAGAGTTTGCTGTGCTTGCACAGCATCCTGTTGTGTTTGATAAGGTCCTGAAATAACGCGATACCATGTTTGTCCACCTTCAGTACTCGTAATTACATCTGCAGGCAGTTTGTTCATTAAAATTTCTGAACGTCTAGCATCTGCACTGTCTGGGTCTTGAAAGCTTTTAACCTGTAAAATATACGAAACAGGTGTAGGATCATTGGTAGATATACCTGCATTTGTAATATCGGAAGCAGTTTGTGGTGCTTCAACAATAATACTGTCTGTCGTAGTTTGATGTGTTGGTACCGCTTGTTCTGGTATAGGCGTGACCTGTTGTTTTGGTAACTGGTCATAGAACCGATAGTCGTGGTTGGTTTCTGTATCTTTACTCATGGCATTTTGGGAAGCCTGTGGATGTTGCACAGGTGCCCAAGGTTTCCAAAGTGCAAAGGCAACCGCACCAAAAAATACGATAAGAATAATAATCGCTGTACCTAACCAAGTAGGAAACAGTTTCGATTTAGATGGTTTGGGTTTTTTTGAAACGCCACGTTGCACTTTACCAAACACGTTAAGATTCCTCTAACTTACATTGCTTCAGGTGCAGATACACCGAGAAGTGTTAAACCATTACGTAAAACTCTTTGTACATTTGCAGAAAGAAGAAGACGTGCTTGTGTTAGGTTTGCATCATCATTCAGTACTTTGTGTTCGTTGTACCAAGCATGAAATAGGGCAGCAAGCTCTTTTAAATAGTTACCAACTTGATGTGGTTCATATGCAGTTGCAGCACGTGAAACAACGTCAGGATATGCGGCAAGTTTAGCTAAAATTGCTGTTTCTGCTTCGAGTGTTAAATGTTCTGCAAAAGGACGAGCATCTACAGTGTTAAATGTAATACCAACATCTTTTGCTTTTTCTTGCATACGGCAAATACGTGCGTGTGCATATTGAATATAGTAAATTGCATTATCTTTACTTTGTGATACTGCTAGGTCTAAGTCGAAGTCGATATGTTGTTCACTTTTACGCATAACATAATAAAAGCGTGCAGCATCATTACCTACTTCTTTACGTAAGTCGCGTAATGTCACAAATTGACCTGAACGAGAAGACATTTGTAGCATTTCGCCACCACGCCATAAACTTACAAATTGTACAAGCAATACAGTCAGTTTTGATGAGTCATAACCTAAAGCATCAATTGCTGCTTTCACACGTGCAATATAACCGTGGTGATCTGAACCCCAAATATTTAATAGGTGAGTGTAACCACGCTGTAATTTATTTAAATGGTAAGCGATGTCTGAAGCGAAATAAGTGGCTTGACCATTACGACGTTTCACAACACGGTCTTTTTCATCGCCAAATTCAGTTGACTTAAACCAGATGTTTCCATCTTTTTCGTATAAGAAACCACGTTGTTCAAGAGTTTCTAATGCCTCTTCAATCTTGTCTGCAAGTGTTGCTTCACTAAACCATTGGTTGAACGTAACACCAAATTCACCTAAGTCATCTTTAATATCTTCTAAGATGGCATCGAGTGCTGCTTGATGGAAAATACGATAGTTTGGTCCAAGAAGGCTTTGTGCATTGGCAATTAAGCCATCAATATGTTTTTCTTTATCGCCTGATAAAACAACTTTGTTGCCGTCTTTATCGAGCTCTTCTGCATATTGCACATCTTCAGGAACATCTTTATATACGTCTGCAACAGGGAAGTCGTACTCTGTACCATCTTGGTTAATAATGCTTTGTGCAATTTCTTTAACGTAGTCGCCTTGATACGCATTTTTGGGGAAAACAAGTGCTTGCCCATTAAGCTCTAAATAGCGTAGATATGTTGATGTTGCAAGGATATCCATTTGACGGCCTGCATCATTGACATAGTACTCACGGTCTACAGTTGCACCTGTTGCTTCAAGTAGGTTTGCAACAGTCATGCCATATGCTGCACCACGACCATGACCTACATGTAGGCTAGATGTTGGATTTGCTGAAACAAACTCGACTTGTACGCGTTGGTCAGCATTATGTGTTGTACGACCAAAATTTTCTTGTTGTTGTTGAATTTGATCTAATACAGCATAACGTTCGTCTGCATTTAAGAAGAAGTTAATAAAACCAGGACCTGCAATTTCCGCTTTACTAATTTCTGAAACTTGCGGTAACGCAGCTAAAATTTTCTCTGCAAGATCACGAGGTTTCATACCCGCAGCTTTTGAGCCAACCATTGCAATATTTGATGCAAAGTCCCCATGGCTTCGGTCTTTTGTACGTGTTAGGTGGCTTGCATTCTTCCAATCTGCAGGGAGAATTTCTTGTGCAATAAGAGTTTGCACGGCATGGTCTAAAGCTGCTTGTATGGCCGTATTCATATCAATAGAAAAACTGTTGCATAAAAATGGTAAATATATCAAATTTCGGCTTCTTTAGGGAATGTTTCGTATATTTTGACAAATTGACAACGCATATAAAAAGGTTTATTGTTATGTTATAAAGTAACATTAATGTAATCATATTCAGGTACTCACTATGAGAAATATTCACCCTAAATATCAGCAAGTTCTTTTTCATGATACAAATGCTGACGTTTATTTTATTATTGGTTCGACATTACAGCCAAAACAGACAAAAGTTTATGAAGGAAAAGAATATCCATACATGACTTTAGATATTTCAAGCGCTTCTCATCCGTTTTATACAGGAGAAGTTCGTCAAGCAAGTAATGAAGGTCGTGTTGCGAACTTTAATCGTAAGTTTGGGCGCTTTGCGAAGAAAAAAGCATAAAGTATACACTGTTAGATGATCTCTCTATTTTTGCCCTTAAATTGAATGAGTCTTTGTTATTTAAGGGTATTTTTTATAAAATAACTGATGAACTATAAATAAACATATCCATTTATAAAAAAAACAATTAAGCTTAGAGCAAGATATGATCGCATACTGTTTATACAGTTATGGTAAAGATGAGAGAGCGTATGAATTCTGATTTCCCCCAAAAACGTCCACTTTATATTCCTTATGCAGGTAATACACTGTTAGAACTTCCTTTGCTTAACAAAGGTTCAGCATTTAGTGAAGATGAAAGAACACGATTTAATTTGCATGGTTTAATTCCAAATGTAATTGAAACGATTGAAGAACAAAGTCAGCGTTCATACCAACAATTCAGTGCGTTTAATAGCGATATTAATAAGCATATCTATTTAAGAAATATTCAGGATACTAACGAAACCTTATTCTTCAGACTCCTTGAAGATCATTTATCTGAGATGATGCCAATTATTTATACACCAACTGTCGGTGAGGCATGTCAGCGCTTTTCAGATATTTATCGTCGCCATCGAGGTGTATTTATTTCTTATCCTGATCGTGATCATATTGATGATATTTTGCAAAATGTGAATCGTAAAAATGTCAAAGTGATTGTGATTACGGATGGTGAGCGAATTCTTGGTTTAGGTGATCAAGGAATTGGTGGCATGGGTATCCCAATTGGCAAATTATCTCTATATACCGCATGTGGTGGAATTAGCCCTGCGTATACTTTACCAATTACGATTGATGTTGGGACAAATAGTCAACAATTACTGAATGATCCAATTTATATGGGGTGGCGCCAACCACGTATTACAGGCGATGAATATTACGAGTTTGTCGATCATATTATCCGTGGAATTCGCCGTCGTTGGCCAAAGGCATTAATTCAGTTTGAAGATTTTGCACAGAAAAATGCATTGCCATTATTGAATAAATATCGTGATAAAATTTGTTGTTTTAATGATGATATTCAGGGTACAGCAGCCGTTTCTGTGGGTAGCTTAATTGCAGCAAGTCGTGCCGCAGGTAAGGCACTGAAAGATCAAAAAATTGCATTCCTTGGTGCAGGTTCTGCAGGTTGTGGTATTGCAGAGCAGATTGTGGCACAAATGGTATCAGAAGGCTTAACAGATGAAGCTGCACGTGAGCGTATTTTTATGGTTGATCGCTTTGGTTTAATTACAGATAATCAGCCAAATGTTTTAGATTTCCAGAAGAAACTTGCACAAAAAGCGTCTGTGATTGAGTCTTGGGAAACCACAGATATTATTTCTTTACATGATGTCGTTAAAAATGCAAAGCCAACAGTTCTTATTGGTGTTTCGGGTCAGCCAGGATTATTTACAGAAGAAATTATCCGTACAATGAGCGCACACTGCGAGCGTCCGATTGTTTTACCATTATCTAATCCAACATCGCGTGCAGAAGCCGTACCTGCCGATATTATTCAATGGACAGAAGGTAAAGCATTAATCGCAACAGGTAGCCCATTTGCACCTGTGAACTATCAAGGAAAATTGCATAATATTGCGCAGTGCAATAACTCATATATTTTCCCAGGTATTGGACTAGGGATTATTGCATCAGGTGCAACACGTGTAACAGATAGTATGTTAATGGCTTCGAGTACAGCTTTAGCAGACTGTTCTCCGTTGTTACATGATACTCAAGGTGATTTATTACCTGATGTAAATGATATTAAAGCTGTATCTAAAGTGATTGCATTTGAGGTAGCCAAAGCGGCAATTGCAGCAGGTGTAGCACCAGAAATTTCAGATGAGCTATTACAAAAGAATATTCAAGATAATTTTTGGACACCTGAATACCGTCAGTATAAACGTGTACCATTTTAAATTTCACTGAATCTGAAAAAGCACGTGTGAATCACGTGCTTTTTTTTATTTATTTTTTTCTAATATACTTTTAATCATTTGAAAGTGGATTAGAATATATTAAATATCAACTTAATGATTGGCACTTTATTGACAAAACGTTTGGGGATTTCTCTGTGCCTTTGTGCATGGAGTCTACAGCTTAATTTTTTTTTACAGCCTGTTTTGCAATCTGCAAATCACTTACAGCGTTTACTTTGTGAAGAGCTAAGAGTTGATTTTTCTCCTAAAGAAACAGCTCATCAACCGCAGATAAGTCGAGTACATACTTATCATCAACAGCATACACTACATGAGGTATGTATATTTTACTTACTTTATGGTCATGCTTTACTTTGGTTTCCTTACAGTAATATGGAACATCTAAAGTGGCTGAGCTTATTTTTTATCTTCTGTATTTTTCGATTAACTAATCTTTCCATCTGGATACGAAAATATTATTTACCTTTGAGTCAAGCACCACCCGCACCTATTATCTATTTATAAAATAAATACTTAAATAAATTGATAGGATATTGAGATGACAACAAATGTAAAAAACTCTAGTAATAAAAGTTGGTTAGGTGTGGTTGTTGCAATTATATGCGGTGTATTATTTCTCGCATTTTTGTTTTTATCAGTCCAGCATGATACAACAAATGTAAATGAATATGCGAAAACTTGGTCGGGTGATAGTCAGTCGGCGAGTGAGCCAATGAATATGGATCATATGTCGATGCAACATGAGCATAACATGTCAGATATGAAACATGAAAAGCAATAATTTAATCTGATATTGAACAAAACAGGCGATTGAATCGCCTGTTTTTATGCAAGTCACTTTTCATTTGTGATATGGCATGTTGTTTATAAATGTATGGAGATAAAACTCTTCAGGTTTCCAGTTATATCTAGTTTTAGCTCAATAAATATGACTTAGCTTAGTTACTTTAACTTTTTATATATTTTTATATAAGGTATTAGTTGTTATTTTGTTGTATATTTTTTTAAATTAATTTTCATATATAAAAATATTATTTATTAATAAGAGTATATATCTAAAAATATTTTTTAGGTTTTTAAAATTTAATTTGTTGTTAAATTATTTTATATTTTTTGATTGGTATATTTTTTGCTTTATTTACAAATAAATAACGATAATTTTAATCGTTATTTCTGATATTTTAATTGATTGTTAATAATTGATTTTTGTATTGGTAGGTATATGATAATAAAACACGTTAAATAATGGATTTAGTATTTAACGTGTTTTATTTATAGAGAACCAAAAAGTTCTGAATAGAAATGAGATAATGAAATCACAATAAATATAGTATTTACCCAATATTGCTTTTATATGTGATGGAGTACTCGAAACAGCGAAAAGGTCAAGGAACAAATGTCAAACCTTTCTTATGTAAATGAAAATACAGATGCTTGGCAAACTTATTTAGCGCAAATTGATCGTGTTGCGCCATATTTAGGTGATCTAAAAAAATATATAGATACATTGAAAAGACCGAAACGCGCATTAATTGTTGATGTACCGATTGTTATGGATGACGGATCGATTCAACACTTTGAAGGTTATCGTGTACAACACAATTTGTCACGTGGTCCAGGTAAAGGTGGTATTCGTTATCATCCAAATGTAGATTTAAATGAAGTGATGGCTTTATCTGCATGGATGACAATTAAAACAGCAGTATTAAACTTACCTTTCGGTGGCGCAAAAGGTGGTGTTCGTGTTGATCCACGTAAACTTTCTACACGTGAATTAGAGCGATTAACTCGCCGTTTTACGACAGAAATTAGTCCTGTAATTGGTCCTCAACAAGATATTCCTGCACCAGATGTAGGTACTAATCCAAATATTATGGGTTGGATGATGGATACATACTCTACTCAGCATGGACATACTGTAACTGGTGTTGTAACAGGAAAGCCTGTACATCTTGGTGGCTCTTTAGGGCGTGTACGTGCAACAGGTCGTGGCGTATTTGTAACTGGTTTGCAGGCTGCGAAAAAAATTGGTCTATCTATTGAAAATAGTAAGGTTGCTGTACAAGGGTTTGGTAATGTAGGTAACGAAGCTGCTTACCTATTTAATCAAGCAGGTGCAAAAGTCGTTGCTGTTCAAGATCATACAGGTACCATTTTTAATGCTGATGGTTTAGATGTAAAAGCATTGCAGAATTATGTAGAAAAGCATCATGGTGTTGCAGGTTTTGAAAATAGTCAAAAAATAGAAAATGAAGCATTTTGGGATGTGGAAATGGATATTTTTATTCCTGCGGCATTAGAAGGACAAATTACTGTAGAGCGGGCAGAGCGCTTATCTGCAAAAATGGTTTTAGAAGGGGCGAATGGTCCGACTTATCCATCTGCTGATGATGTTTTGCTTCGCCGTGGTGTAACTGTTGTACCTGATGTTATTTGTAATGCAGGTGGGGTGACAGTGAGCTACTTCGAGTGGGTGCAGGATATGGCGAGCTACTTTTGGAGCGAAGAAGAAATCAATGAACGTTTAGATAAGTTGATGATTCAAGCGATCGAAGATGTGTGGAAAACTTCAGAAGAAAAATCGTGCAGTTTACGTACAGCAGCTTATATTTTAGCATGTGAACGTATTTTAAAAGCAAGAAAAGAGCGTGGTATATTCCCAGGCTAATTCGACTTTAATAAAGAATGTAATAAATGCTTGGGTAAATCCCAAGCATTTTTGTTTATTGAGAGTCAAAAATAAAATAATTTGGTTTCAGTGGTTTTATTTATGATAAAACTAATAGGGAAATTTCCTTTTATAACAGAGGCATAAAAATGCAAACGCAAGATCAAATAACTCGTCAAAATTTTGATGATTGGATGGTTCCCGTATTTTCTCCTGCTGAGTTTATTTTAGTCCGAGGAGAGGGTTCCCGTGTTTGGGACCAACAAGAAAAAGAGTACATTGATTTTGCTGGTGGTATTGCTGTAAATAGTCTAGGACATGCACATCCTGTGGCGATCAATGCTTTAACTGAGCAGGCTAAAAAGCTATGGCATGTCAGTAATGTCTATACCAATGAGCCTGTATTACGTTTAGCTAAAAATCTTGTTGAAAATACATTTGCAGATAAAGTCTTCTTTTGTAACTCAGGTGCTGAAGCCAATGAAGCAGCCCTAAAGCTTGCGAGAAAATTTGGCTTAAAGACAGGTGGCGAGCAGAAAAACCATATTGTTTCCTTTAAAAATTCATTTCATGGAAGAACGCTGTTTACAGTAACCGCAGGTGGGCAACCAAAGTATTCTCAAGATTTTGCACCATTGCCAAAAGGTATAGAGCATGTGGAATATAATGATTTGGAAGCTGCAAAGGCTGCTATCACAGAGAAAACATGTGCTGTAATTGTTGAGCCGATACAAGGTGAGGGTGGTGTTGTACCCGCAAATCTTGAGTTTTTACAAGGTTTACGAGAATACTGTACAGAAAAACAGGTTGTACTTATTTTTGATGAAGTACAAACGGGTGTAGGGCGTACAGGTAGCTTATATGCATATATGAATACTGGCGTAGTACCTGATATTTTAACAACTGCAAAAGCATTAGGTGGAGGATTTCCAATAGGTGCAATGCTGACGACTGATCATTTTGCAAATATGTATGCGGTAGGCGACCACGGGACAACTTATGGTGGTAATCCATTGGCAAGTGCTGTGGCAAATGCAGTCTTTGAGTTTGTAAATACTGAAGAAGTTTTACAAGGAGTTCAAGAGAACCATAAGTGGTTTGTTGAGGGACTAAAAAAAATAAATGAAACGGCACAAATTTTTGATGAAGTTCGAGGTCAGGGTTTACTTCTTGGTGCTGTATTGAAGCCTGAATTTGCAGGAAAAGCAGGTGAGTTAATGAAGCTTGCAAGTGATTATGGTGTATTGGTACTTGTTGCAGGGCCAAATGTTGTTCGTTTTGCACCATCTTTAGTGATTTCTGAAGAAGAAATTAATGAAGGTTTAGATCGATTGTCCAAAGCAGTTCATCATTTTATTAAAGCTTAACCCATTAGAAAGTATTATCTTTAAATGCTAAAGAGCATAGTTTCTTTGGCATTTAAACAAATATAAAAGGAACAAAAATGAAAACAATAGGATTGTTGGGTGGTATGAGTTGGGAGTCAACAGACTTATATTATCAGCAAATTAATCAAGAAGTACAAAAGTCACTTGGTGGGCTCAATTCAGCCAAGATTATTTTAAATAGTGTAAATTTTGCAGAAATTGAAGAGTTGCAAAAAGTTGGGAATTGGGAGGAGGCGGGTAATCTATTAAAGAAAGAAGCTTTAAAGTTAGAACTTGCAGGTGTTGATGGTATCGCTTTATGTACCAATACAATGCATATTTGTGCACCAAAAATTATAAGTGATCTTTCTATCCCTTTCTTGCATATTGCAGATGCAACTGCGCAAATGATTTTAGAACAAGATATTCAGCATATTGCATTGCTAGGTACTCGTTTTACAATGGAACAACCTTTCTATAAAGAGCATTTAAAAAATTGTGGCATTCGCGTAGCAACACCAAGTAGTGAAGATCGAAAAATAATTCATGACATTATTTATAATGAATTGTGTCATGGAAAAATTATAGAAGCATCACGTTTAAAGTTTCTTGAGATTATTCAAAAGCTAAAAGATGATGGTGCTAAAGGTATTGTATTAGGTTGTACAGAAATAGGTATGTTACTGCCTGAACAGGAAATTTTAGCAACCCCTTTATTTGATACAACAAAAGCGCATGTGAAGAAAATTGTCGATTTCTTACTTGATTTAAGATGATGTATCTAAACGATAGTATTGATACCTTACACCACTATCATGATAAACCTCATATGTGGGTTGCTTATAGTCTGAAACCCATTCTGTGCCTGTATAGCCTGCAATATGTCCATAACTATGGCGTTTTGTCCTTTTAATAATATAAATGTCACCTTCAAGCGGCTGGTCAAAAGCAGGCTGTATCTTTTTATATCCAAGGCTTTCTAAAGTGTGTCCCCAGTCAGATGCCGCAATAGGGTGCTTTAGTATTTTTGCTCCTGCCGTTTCTAAGGCAATACGAATGCTTTTTGCACACTGAAATTGGCTTACAGTTGCAGAGATACTCTCTAATGCTTGTGTGAATTTATCTATATTAATATGAGATAATAGTGGTTGATACTTTGTAGTCGCCGTTTCAGAAAAATTATCTGAGAAATAAAATGTTTGGCTAAATTGATGTTTATTTTGTACTTGCTTTTTTTGGGAGATAATTTGAGAAATACTTTGAGTATTAATAAATAAATTATGTGTAATTGGTGCATTGATATCATTCATATCAAAAATATATTCACTATGAATCATATGATTTCCTAAAAGTCATTTGAGGTATTATTGTTTGATGACAGTGTCAATAAATGGCATATGATAATAATAAAAAATTAAAAAATACTGAATATTTTTGTTATAAAAAAATGAGTTGAATAAAGGTAAAAAGACTCTGTTTATAAATTGTTCGAAAAAAATAAATTACGTTCCAATACTTGGATTATACGAAAAATCGACTATGATAAGACGAATAAAATTTATTACAGTTGCTAGCAAGTGATAAAAGTGAATTACTCTAAAATATTTTTAATAGGTTTTTTCTGCACAACAATTACAGGATGTACGGTTGTTTCAGGTTTGCAAACATATAATGTACCTGCCCAAGGTATGTATAAAACAGATTTAGGCACGACTGTAGATGTTATTCCTTTAACGCAAGATACGATTCCTGCGACAAGACCAGCAGAAATTAATAATAAGACTGAGTATCTTTCACTCTTTGGTACATCACAACAAGTTTATAAAATGGCTTCAGGTGATGTTCTATCTATTCAATTATGGAATTATCCTGAAATAGCACCATCATCTGCAACTATTAGTAATGATCAAACCGTACAAGCTTATGGTTATCCGATTGATCAAGATGGCTATATTCAATTACCTCTTGTTGGTCAATATAAAGCAGAAGGAAAAACACTTTCTCAAATTAATAAAGATATTAAACACTTACTGAGCCGATACCTTAAGAGTCCAGATGTTTTGGTAAGAGTTGTTTCATATCAAGGCAAACGTTACTCTGTGCAAGGTAATGTAACAAAAGGCGGTCAATATTATTTAACTGATCAACCTGTAAGTTTATATGCAGCCTTAGGAATGGCTGGTGGTGTAACAAGTACGGGGGATAGTACTTCTGTTTCACTTGTACGTAATGGACAAACTTATAACCTGAATACTGTTGCTTTAGAAAAGGCTGGATTTTCATTAAATAAACTTTTCATTCAACCGAATGATACGATTTATGTGAATTCACGTGCAAATAATAAAATTTATTTAATGGGTGAAACAGGAAAAAATCAAGCATTAGAAATGCGTGATCAGGGAATGACGCTTGCTGATGTATTGGGTGAAGGTCTAGGTTTAGATCCAAGTTCAGCAAATTCTAGCAAAGTTTATGTGGTGCGAACGGGTACAAAAGATCATGCCACAGCAATTTATCATTTAAATCTTTCTAATATTGGTGATTTAGGATTAGCAAGCCAGTTTACAATGCAACGCAATGATATTGTGTATATTGATGCAACAGGCTTAACACGTTGGCAGCGTGTGGTTAATCAGATTATACCGTTCTCAAGTACGTTATATACTCTTCAGCAGTTAGGTAAAAACTAGGTAATTAATATGCAAATAAAGAATGTCTTAGTTGTTTGTGTAGGAAATATTTGCCGAAGCCCAATGGCTGAATATTTTTTAAAAAAGCAAAATCCTCATTTAAATGTATCATCTGCTGGTATCTCAGCATTGGTTGGCTATCCGGCAGATGATAAAGCACAACAGACAGCAAAACGTTTTGACGTTGACCTTAGCCCTCATACAGCAAGGCAGTTGAATGCGAGTTTAGTGGCAGAGGCAGATATTATTTTGGTAATGAGCTCTCGTCAGCAAAAGCATATTGAACAAACATGGCCTGTTGCAAAAGGTAAAACATTTAGATTGGGTCATTGGCAAAATGCCAATGTGTCTGATCCTTTTCGTAAAGACCAAAAAATATTTGATGAAGCAGCAAACTTAATTGCTTCTTGTGTAAATGATTGGAATAAAAATTTAACTAATTGATGCGGATGCTATGAGCTACTCAATACAAAAGCCAACCGAAGATACAATAGATTTAAAAGAGCTCTTTTTTTCCCTAATTGCACATTGGAAACTGATTAGTATTTGTATTTTACTCAGCGTTCTTTGTGCTTTACTGTATTTACGTGTAACACCTAGCACATATGCTGTTGATGCGATGGTTCAAGTCGATGATAAAAATGGTGGATCATCGGCACTACTTGGTAAAGAGCTTTCAGGAATTATGGGGGCTAATGGTTTGGGGGGTACCCAAGCAGCAGATGGTGAAGTTGAAATTTTAAAATCTCGGTTGGTGTTAGGTACAACAATTAAACAACTGAATTTAGATATTAATGTTATACCGACTGATGATTCTTTTTTCAAAAAAGTATTCTCACCACTTGATTTTACAGAGAACTATTCCACACAAGCAGTTAAGATACAAGACGGTACACAGCAGTTTGCTATTCGTAAGTTCGATGTACCCGATTCATTCTTAGATAAAAAATTAATCCTTAGCTTTAATTCGGCTGGCTACGTCCTATCTGACTCGAAAACCAATGAAGTTATTTTTAAAGGGCAATTAAATAAAGTTTCAAGTGAAAAAAATACTTTTGGTGAGCAATGGAATATTGAAATTGATGGTGATGCTCAGAAATTAGGTAAACAAACGTATTTTGTAAGCAAAAATGCAATTACAACAGCGATGGCTAATTTTTTAGGAAACTATTCTGCTGCTGAAAAAGGTAAACAAACTAATATTATTGGTTTAACCTACCAAGGAAGCAATAAAGCTTTAATCGTTGATGTATTGAACCAAGTGTTGGTAAATTATAAACAGCAAAATATAGAAAGTAATACGGCACAAAAAGAGCAAACATTAGTTTTTTTAAATAAGCAATTGCCTGAGCTGAAATTAGATTTAGATAATGCGGAAAAAGTTTGGAATAGATTTCGTGAAAAGAATAATACAGTTGATGTAAATCAAGAAGCACAATTGTATTTAAAGCAAAGTGTCGATTTAGAAACACAACGAATTGTATTGCAAGAAAAGCAAGCAGAACTGGCAGCAAAATACACAGCACAGCATCCAGTACTGCAAGAGGTAAATGCACAACTTGCAGCAATTACACAAAAGATTAATGAACTTGATGGAACATTAAAGAAACTTCCAGAAGTACAGCGTCAGTACTTACAACTATATCGTGAAGTACAAGTTAAAAATGAGCTTTATACAAATTTATTAAATACTTACCAAACTCTTAGCGTAGCAAAAGCAGGTGAAATTGGGAATGTACGTATTATTGATACTGCTGTAGAGCCAATTAAACCAATTAAACCACGCTCTTTAATAACAGTAGTCTTGGCTTTTATTGTAGGTTTGTTTTTTGGTGTTTTAGTTTCTTTGGCTAAAAACTTAATGCGTTCAGGGATAAAAGATACAGCAGAAATTGAAAATGAATTTGATATTCCTGTATATGCGACGGTACCAAAATCTCCGAAGCAGGAAGTTAAAAATAGATTACTCAAGAAACGAAATAGTGTGCCTGTACTTGCATTGAAAGAAAGTGACGACGTTGCAATTGAAAGTTTAAGAAGTTTAAGAACAGCAATTCACTTTTCACTTGCAAAAACGGCCAATAAAGTGCTGACGATTTCTGGGGCATCTCCTGCGGTGGGTAAGTCATTTATCTCTGCAAATTTAGCTGTTATTTTGGCGCAAAGTGGAAGTCGAATATTACTTATAGATGCAGATATGCGTCGAGGTTATTTACATAAGTATTTTAGTCAAAGTGATAATGATAAAGGCTTATCTGATGTATTAAGTGGACAGACTTCTCTTAATGAAGCTATTAAGTCTACAGAACAAGATAACCTATCATTTATTAGCCGAGGTAAGAATCCAAGTAATCCTTCTGAGCTGCTCAATACAGGTGTTTTTGAAAGTATAATTCAGAACTTGAAAGAACAGTATGATCATATAATTATTGATACACCACCTGTACTTGCAGTTACGGATGCAACTATTATTTCACAATTTAGTGATGTGAATTTATTGGTGGTAAGATTTGCTAAAACAGGCAAAAAAGAGCTTGAACTTACATTAAATCGTTTCTTAAATGCAGATCGCCAAATACATGGTGTGGTCCTTAATAGCGTAGAGCGCGCAGCTGGTTATGGCTATAACTATAGCTATGATTATAAATCTAAAGAATAAAAAGGATATTTGCTATGAGATTACATCATAAAATGATTTTAATATCTGCAGTAGGTCTTTCATCATCAACAATTTATGCGCAAGCATTTTTAATGAATGATAATGACTTACGGTCAGACTTAAATTGGCTGAATCAGCAGGGTGTAGTCCAAGTGAGTACATCTACATGGCCTCTAAGTACAGATGAGGTCATACGAGCAATAAAAAATGCTAATGTGGTAAATCAGACACAGCAAAAAGTAGTTGATGCGGTACAGCAAAAAATTACTGAAGGTCATACTTCTATCTCTGCAGAGGCAAGTACATCTACGGCACAAAATAAGTTACCAAGTAGCTTTGGTGACAATAATACTGCTCAATCTAAAGCAGGATTAACATTACAAAAAAGTGATGAAAATTGGGATGCTCACCTGCAGTTAAATTTAGAGGTAAACCAGATAATACGCACTAATAGTCCATTTAATGTAAATGGCTCATATATTGCTGGGAAAGCATGGAATCAATGGGTTAGCTTTGGTGATACGCCTGTTTGGTGGGGGCCTGGTCATGATGGTAGTTTGATTCGTGGAGATGCAACGAGACCAGTACCAGGATTTACAATGCAAAGAGCGGAACAAAAGGCATTTGAAAATAAATGGCTATCATGGATTGGTCCATGGCAATATCAGCTATTTGCAGGAGAGTTTCAGCATTACACCTCTATTCCTGGTACTAAATTATTAGGTATGCGTGTTACAGCGCAACCTTTTCAGTCATTAGAGCTTGGTGCATCGCGTGTTTTACAAATTGGTGGAAAAGGACAGCCTGATAGTTTTAAAGCATATTGGAATGCCATGATTGGTAATGACAATAGCTGCCAAGATGCAAATTGTGATGCAAATGCTGAGAATGCATCAAATCAACTTGCAGGATTTGATGCTCGCCTTAATTTGAAACCACTATTAAATATTCCTGTAGGTATTTATGGACAAATGATTGGTGAGGATGAGTCTGGGAAACTACCAGCGAAGAATCTTTACTTAGCAGGGGTTGATTATTCATCAAGTATTTATAATAGACCCTACCAAATTTATGCAGAGTGGGCAGATACTAGAACTGATGGTCATGTTTTAGGGTACACTTATAACCACCATCAATATAAAGCAGGGTACTATCAGTATGGCTATCCAATTGGACATGCTATGGGGGGAGATGGTCAGATGTATTCTGTGGGTGGTAATGTACAAATTAATGCTATCAATCGTATAACTGGTCGTGTGTTATATGCAGAAGTTAATCAATCCAGCTTAGATATTAATAAAGCATTTCCAAAAAATGATCAAGTTAGAGCAATGGAGCTTGGTTGGGAAACTCAGGTTAAGCCAGATATCTATTTGAAAGCTGTAGGTTGGTTGAGTGATTCAAAATATTTCAAAAATGATAGTGGTATTTCCCTTAGTGTTAAGCTTCCTATAAAGTTTTAACTTAAATATAAAGTTGTGGTGTTAAATGAATATTATAGTTACAGGTGGTGCAGGATTTATTGGTTCTGCCGTAGTACGTTATCTCATTAATGAAACAAAAAATAATGTATTGAACGTAGATAAATTAACTTACGCTGGTAATTTAGAGTCATTACAAGAAATTGAAAATAATGAGCGTTATCAGTTTTCACAAACTGATATTTGTGATCGTACTCGTCTAGATCAATTATTTAAAGAATTTAAACCAGATTTAGTGATGCATTTAGCGGCAGAATCTCATGTGGATCGTTCAATAACAGGTTCAAAAGACTTTATAGAAACAAATATTATTGGGACTTATCAGTTATTAGAAGCTGCACGTCATTATTGGAGTCAATTGGAATCTACAAAGAAAAATGCTTTTAGATTTCATCATATTTCTACAGATGAAGTATATGGAGACTTAGAGGGTACAGAAGATTTATTTTTAGAAACAACACCATACTCACCAAGTTCTCCTTATTCTGCAAGTAAAGCAAGCTCAGACCATTTGGTACGAGCTTGGCACAGAACATATGGTTTACCAGTTGTCATTACTAACTGCTCAAACAATTATGGTCCATATCATTTCCCTGAGAAACTCATACCGCTTATTATTTTAAACGCACTTGCTGGTAAGCCTTTACCAATCTATGGCAATGGCGAGCAAATTCGTGATTGGCTTTATGTAGAGGACCATGCACGCGCGCTTTATAAAGTAGTGACTGAAGCAGAAATTGGTGAAACCTATAATATTGGTGGACATAACGAACAAAAGAATATTGATGTTGTAAAGTCAATTTGTCAGTTGCTTGAAGAGCTTGCACCAAATAAACCAGAAGGTGTACATAAGTATTTAGACTTAATTACTTATGTGAAAGATAGACCTGGACATGATTTACGTTATGCAATTGATGCAAGTAAGATTGAAAAAGATTTAGGCTGGACACCTGTGGAAAGCTTTGAAACTGGCTTAAAGAAAACAGTGCAATGGTACTTAAATAATACCGATTGGGTTCAAAGAGTTCAAAGTGGTGAATATCAAAATTGGGTAAAAACTCAATATGATGAATAACTATCTAAATTGAGTCTAATTATGAAAGTTTTACTTCTAGGAAAAAATGGTCAAGTGGGGTGGGAGCTTCAACGCGCTTTACAGCCACTTGGTGAAGTTTATGCATTAGATAGAAATACATGTCCTACTTTGAATTTAAGTGGTGATATTACGAACCATCAAGAGATTAGAAAAATATTTGAGCATTTACAACCAGATGTCGTTGTAAATGCAACTGCATATACGGCAGTAGATAAAGCTGAAACTGAACAGGAAAGTGCAGATTTAATTAATCATCAATCTGTTCAAGTTCTAGCAGATCTCGCATGTCAATATAATGCATTATTAGTACATTATTCTACGGACTATGTCTTTCCAGGCACTGGCAAGCAAGCATGGTTGGAAACTGATGAAACTGCACCAAACAATATTTATGGTGTAACGAAAAGAGCGGGAGAAGTTGCACTTGAAAAATCAAAAGCAAAGTTTCTAAATTTTCGGACCAGTTGGGTGTATGGCACACATGGTCATAACTTTATTAAAACGATGCTTAAACTTGCACAAAGTAAAGATGAGCTAAGTATTATTCATGATCAAATTGGTGCGCCTACAAGTGCGAGTTTAATTGCAGATGTAACCGCACAGGCAATATGTTATTACTTTGCAAATATAGATAAGCAAGACTCATTACATGGGCATTATCATTTAGCGCCTCAAGGAGAAACGTCTTGGTTTGACTACGCAAACTTTATTTTTTCTATAGCAAGAGAGAAAGGGCTTGAACTTAAAGTAAAACAAGTACATGAAGTGACAACAAGTCATTACCCAACGCCTGCACAACGCCCTTTGAACTCAAGGCTAAATACTGAAAAAATTAGAACAAATTTTAAAATTCACTTGCCACATTGGCAGCAAGGCGTAGCGCATGCGCTTGGAGAAATAATATGACGACTCAGCAAAAAAATCGTAAAGGTATTATATTGGCAGGCGGTTCGGGTACAAGACTATATCCAATTACAATGGGTACTTCGAAGCAACTCTTACCTATTTATGATAAGCCAATGATTTATTATCCTTTATCTGTATTAATGCTTGCAGGTATTAAGGAAATACTTATTATTTCAACACCTGAAGATTTACCAAACTTTGAAAAATTACTTGGCACTGGCAAAGAGCTAGGTATAGAACTATCTTACAAAGTACAACCCTCTCCAGACGGTTTAGCTCAAGCCTTTATTTTAGGTGAGGAGTTTATTGGTGAAGATAATGTATGCCTTATTTTAGGCGATAATATTTTCTATGGACAACATTTTAGTGATCAGCTAAAACGTGCTGCACAACAAGAAAAAGGTGCAACAGTTTTTGGTTATTATGTAAATGATCCAGAACGATTTGGCGTTGTTGATTTTGATGATTCGGGTAAAGCCCTTAGTATTGAGGAGAAACCTGCAGAGCCAAAATCTAACTATGCAGTCACAGGATTATATTTCTATGATAATGCTGTAGTAGAAATTGCTAAAAATATAAAGCCATCTCATCGTGGTGAGCTTGAAATTACAGATGTAAATAACGTTTATCTCCAACAGGAAAACTTAAATGTTGAAGTATTAGGGCGTGGTTTTGCATGGCTAGACACAGGAACACATGACTCTTTATTAGAAGCAAGCCAGTTTGTACAAACTATTGAGCATAGACAGGGCTTGAAAGTTGCTAGCCTTGAAGAAATTTCTTTTAATAATGGTTGGATCGATCGTGAACAATTATTAGCACGAGGAGAATTCTTTAAGAAAACAGGTTATGGACAATATTTATTAAAACTTCATCAAGAATCTAAATAAATATAGTGCTTAAGCCAATAAAGAGTATGAATTATGAATATTATTGAAACAAAGATTAAGGATTTACTGATATTCGAGCCCCGTGTTTTTGGTGATGATCGGGGGTGGTTTATGGAAAGTTTTAATCAACAAGCATTTGAAAAAGCCTTAACTGATCGTGGCTTGGACGTTCCACAGTTTGTTCAAGATAATCACTCTTATTCACAAAAAGGTGTGCTTAGAGGTCTACATTATCAACTAAATCCACATGCACAGGGTAAGCTTGTAAGGGTTGTACAGGGTCGTGCTTGGGATGTTGCTGTAGATATTCGTAAAGATTCTGCGACTTTTGGGCAGTGGGTAGGTGTCGAGCTTACAGGTGAAAACCATAAACAATTCTGGATTCCTGCTGGATTTGCACATGGATTTATTGCTTTAGAAGATAATACGCAGTTTTTATATAAAACAACGAATTACTATTCTAAAGAATGTGAGCGTTCAATTGTTTGGAACGATAAAGACATAAATATCGAATGGCCTATTGATGAGAGCATAAAGCCTTTGGTTAGTGAAAAAGATGAAGTTGCAATGAGTTTAAAAGACGCAATTCAGAAAGAAAGTATTTTTTAGCAATTATATAAAATGTCATAACTTAAAAGCAGTATATCTATGAAATAGTGGTTATACTGTTTTTTATTTTATGTGATAATTAAATCATGTAATATTCCAAGACTTTAGCTTTCTTAAGAAAAAGTAAGCGAGTACTATTGTGATTGCTAGTTCAGTTACAACTATAGATATAGCAGCTCCATATATACCATATTTCATCATTAATATAATCGAATAGCTTAAATGAAATAACCCACCAAAAATATAGACTCTACCTAGCACTTTAGCTTCATTAATTGTAATAAGTCCCCATTGTCCAAAGATAATACCTAAGCAAATAATAGTAGGTAAGCTAGAGAGAATCATAAGAATTTTATAGGATTCATAGAACGATTGACCTAAGAGTATTGTAACAATAAGTTTAGAAAAAATGAGTAACCCAATTGATATACATAAACCGAATAATGCAAATCTTAAGCCGTACTTCTTTAGGTTGTAAATATACTCTGACTTAGTTTTAAAGGTAGATAAATGAGGAAAAATAGCTTGTTGAATTGGGGAAAGTAGAGTTTGTGCTGTATACGTAATTTTATCTGCGGAGTTATAGATACCGATCTTATAAATAGGTATAAGAAAGCTCATAATAAATGTATTTAGCGTAGTATATATACTAGAACCAATATAGCTTAGAAATATATGGGATGACTCTTTTATTAAATGAATAGCATCTCGAAGTTTGAATGTTGTGAGTTGAGCTAAATTATATTTCCATGTATAAAATAATGAAATAAAAGCGGATGCTAGAATACCTGAGGATGTAATAAGCATTGTGTAAATGGTATCATCTTTTGATTTTACAATAAGAAAAATTAAACCCAGTATTAAAAACTTACAAATAGTTGTAGGAATTAAAGAGATAGCCATTTTTTGTATACCTTGAAAAAGCCATATAGGGTTTAATGAGGCGCCTACTAAAGATATGTAGCCAATAAATATTAATGTATGTACTGATTCTAACTGCTTGAAAGATAAAACTAAAACTATTGATATTAATACAGTTAAAATTAGTAATAGTATTTTTGCATATAATGTTGCTGTAAATAATCTATTAATTTCTAATTGATTTTTTTCTGCATTAGCAATACTAATTTTTCGGGTGACAGTAAGATTGAATCCAAACTCTATTACAGCGGTTAAGTAAATGATTATAGATTGTGCTAAAGCAATTTCGCCTATACCTGTAGGCCCTAGTATTCTTGAAAGGTAGGGGATAGTTAAAAGTGGAAAGAGATAGTTAGATATCTGAATTATAAGTAAAACAAAAATATTTTTTTTTATAACACTCATGTAGTAACCTAACTGTATATTTTCATTAATTATATTGTACTTTTATTAATATATCATAGATATGATTGATGTCTCTAGGTAATTACAATAGAATTTGATGTATTATTTATGCTGAATAAAATAACTAATGAATTGTATTAACAACTATATACCTGAAGATATACCAACGCTATCACTTTGTACACTTGTGACGAGGCACCATGAGTATCAAGAAATGGTAGAGAGTGCGCTAAATGCAGGATTTAGTAAGTCACAGTTTTATTATATTGATAATACTAATAGTAATGATTTCGATGGGTTTAGTGGTATCAATCATGCAATTAAGGCATGTAAGTCAAAATATTTAATATTTTGCCACCAAGATATTGTATTTAAGTATGATACATATGCTGATTTGTTACAAAAGATTGAAGAGTTAGAGGAAATTGATCCGAATTGGGCGGTTATTGGTAATGCTGGTGTCACTAAATATGGAAAAGTAATCATAAAGATAACAGATCCTCATGGTGAAAACCAAACACAAGGTCCATTTCCCTCAGAGGTTATGAGTGTAGATGAAAATTTTATTATTATAAATACTAAACATAATTTTGGGTGTTCTATAAATCTTGAAGGCTTTCATCTATATGGGCTTGACCTATGTCAGAATGCTAACTATTTAGGTTTAAAAAGCTATGTAGTAGACTTTCATCTATATCATAAGAGTAAAGGAAACATAGATAAAAAATTCTTTGAAAGCAGAGATCGTTATATAGATATTCAAAAAAGACGAAAAAGAACACAGTTTTTTTTCACAACGTGTACTAGATTTGTCGTAACACCATTTAGCTTCATAAATTATATTTTGAAAAATAAAGTATTTTTAAAGCTATCAACAATAGTCTTTAGAAAGTAGTTAATAGTTATTGTATACTTATGAATTTAAAATGTTATATAAGATTATTATGAGTCTATGATTAGATATTTTGATCCACTACTTAACAATAAATCTAGTAGTATAATTTATCTTCTCAATTCTGCTCTCATTTCTAAATATCAAAAATAGTCGATGTAAATTCCAATGATTAAATCTAATAGAGTTGTTTTTTAATGATTTATTATGTCTTATTAGTCTATAGCAGCAGATACTATAAAAATGCTATTCAAGAGCTTCAGTCTTTTTCTAAACGTGTAGGAGATGGTGGGTTTAATGTAATTATTGTTAATAATAATTCCAATATCTATATTGAAAATACAATACAAGGAAATAATTCATCTTATGAATTCTCTGGATGGGACTCGGCAGTTGAGTTCTTAAAAAATAATAGTATAAATGCAGATTACTTAATATTTGCTAATGATACTTTCTGTCACCATAGAAAATGGGGTATTTATCAAAAATTTAAATTTTCTTTTGGATTTAATAAATTTATAAAGAGTAAAAAAAATGGTATTTGTGGTGATCAGAATAGTTTTGATCATAAATTTAAATTTTTAAATGTTGAAATGAATGGATGGATTAGTAGTTACTTATTTATTATGAATAGTGATTATATTTTTAAAGGAGATATGAAATTAGATTTTATTAAAGATAGTATGAGAGACTATGTTATTAATTGTTCTGATGATACAGGAATATGTTTTACAGATAATTTTGATAAGAATCTAGCTACACATATAAATAATTGGTTGTATCCTACTAATAATGATGGTTGGTATAATGCAAATAATGTGAGCTCGGAATATAAGATGGCAAAGTTAAAAAGTATTCTAAATGAGAAAGCATTATCTGCTAATATTTTGAAAAGGGGTGGTTTTTTATATGATGTTAATGATATTAAGTTAATAAATTTAATAAAAAAGGTGTTTAGGTAATGGAAGTTTACTATATATCTGGATGTGTACCATATAATGGGAAATCTGGTGGAAGATTAGCTAGTTATAATCATCTATGTCAGTTATGTAAAGAATATAATAATGTTAAAGCATTTTTTATGGATATGAATGGTGATTATAATGAGCTAGATATTATGAATTATCCACAAAACTTAGATTTTAAAGTGTATAGTAGAAGATTACCTAAAATTAATTTTTTTAGCCTTAAAAATATATTTGTTAGTGTTTTTCAAATATTTTTTTCATTATTGCCGAGAAATATATATATGGGATCTTCTAAAGAAATAGAGGATGCTATTATTAATATTTATAAAAAAAATAAAGATGCTTTATTTGTTTTTGATAATATAGATTCATGTGGTAATATTCCTAAATATATAAAAATAAAATATATTTATATATCTCATAATATTGAAAGTAGACTTGTTTTTGATGCTATAAAATATAGCAATAAATTATTAATCCCTTATCATTTAATTAATGCTTTAAAAATGTATTTTTTTGAAAAAAAAATACTTCGTCACTCTATAGAAAATATTTTTATTTCTGATAAAGATATGTCTGAATTATCAAAGTATGGTAAATCAAAACTTTACCTAGAATATATAAAATTACAAAAAACTAAATGGAATTTAAAAAATACAAATAAGTCTATTCTATTTTTAGGTTCAGCAAACCATTATCCAAATAAAGAAGCTGTATTTTGGATAATAAGGGAGCTGTCGAATTGTTTATATGATGTTGATCCTGAAATTATAATTAATATTTGTGGAATAAATAGTAGTGATCTTAAAACAGATTATAATATACCTAAGAATATTAATTTTTTAGGTAAGGTCAGCAATGAAGAATTAACTAATCAATTTATGGTTAATAGAATATTTTTATCTCCAGTTATTTTGGGGTCTGGAATAAAAATTAAAATATTGGAAGCTGCATCTTATGGTATGCCAATTATATGTACCTCGGAATCTATAGACGGCTTAGAATATTTAAGAGAAAATGTAAAAGTCTCTAGTAGAAAAGATTTTGCTAAAGATATTCAAAATATGATTAATGATACATTGCTACTAGAACGTCAATCTATTGGCATAGTTAATAAAATTGATGAAATTTCAAAAAAATCTAAAAAATATTTTACTTAATCTTATGAGACTAGATATATGAGTATTTTAAATAAGGATATTGGAGGGTTAAATAGACTACTGGTATGTATTTCTTTAATTGCTACTGTGATAAATCCATATGTTGGTGGTATTACATTTTACCTATGGTTTTTTTTAATTCCCTTTGACTTTTTATTTATTAGAAGATTAAGTTATCTATCTAAGAAAGTTATTATTGTATTAATTCTTTGGTTAATCATATGTATAATAAAACTTGATTTTTCTGATGCATTTAAAATATTGGCTTTGTTTATAGGTGTTAGTTATTTGTGTATTATGGATAGAGAGATATATCCTAAACTTAAAATAGCTTTTTACATTTCTTGTGGTTTTTGTTTTACGCAGTTTATATTTTTTTGGTTTAACCCTGCCTTCTCTTCTAGTATAGCTGGCTATAATCTGAGTATGGCTATTTGGGGTACTAAATTAGCAACCCCTGGATTTGTAAACCAATATGAAGTATTGTTTTTACCTCGTATGGGGGGGTTGTCACGTGAGGCAGGTTTTTTTGCTTCTTTGGTGATAGTAATGGCATTAATTATTTACTCTCGTGAAAAGGCTACATTAAAAGAAAATTTTTTACATAGCTCTGCTTATATTTTTAGTTTATCAAAAGTTTCATTTACAAATTTAGTGATATTCTTGATGCTTCCTTTAAGGAGAATTATTGATAGAATACCTGTATTTATTACTATAATAACTCTAAGTATTATTTTTATATTTTTAGCTAGCCGACTAGACGTAAATGAAAATCATTTTGCAATTATTAATCAATCAGTATCCCATAGGTTGTCATCTTCATATTTAATTCCTAAAATGAAAGAATCAGATTTTATTTTAGGTTGTAGTAATATTGAAGATTGTGAGTATATTACAAGCAATAACCTAATTTCAGATTTAGCAGATAGTCAGTTATATCCACTTACAGGACTAAATGGGATATTTATTAATTTTGGTTTAGTCGGATTTATTTTATTAATATTTTCATTTTGGTGGTTGGGATTAAAATCCTTTGATGTAATTATATTGACTATAATTTCTGCTACTGTAGGAGTTTATACAATAGATAATTTTGTAATATTAACCTATTATTTCTTATTTACTTACAAAAAATATCTTGGGGAATAGCATGGTTCCAAAAAAAATACATTATTTCTGGTTTGGTAGAAATCCCAAAAATAGTAAAATTAAATCTTGTTTAGCTACATTTGAAAAGCTAAAAAAGAATGGATATGAAATTATCGAATGGAATGAAGATAACTATGATGTATATAAAAATGAATATGTTCGTCATTGTTATGAAAACAAAAAATGGGCACATTTATCAGATTTTGCAAGATTAGATATTTTATATGAATATGGTGGAATATACTTAGATACAGATATAGAAATAGTTAAACCTTTTGATGATTTGCTGAAATATAGCTTTACTATAGGGTTTATGTTTGATTGTAATTTAGGAACTGCTGTAATTTGTGCAGAAAAAAATAATCATATTATTTATGATTTATTGAACCATTATCTAACAGATACAATAAACTTAAATGCACCTAATAATGATTTAATGACAACCTATTTTATTGATAATGTTAATGGATTTAAATTAAATGGTCAGGAGCAATTATTAGGTAATATTAAAATTTTGCAGAAAGACCAATTTGAACAGCCTTCTTTTTTAAAGAGAAATAACTATACAATTCATCACTTTACGAATACATGGAGAGAGGTTAGGTTTCGTAAAATTAAAGAGATTATTTTTTCTGTAATAGGACTATATTTATATAGAAAACTATTATGTTACAAGGCATTAAAAATATCTCCATTTTATGAAAAGTATAAGTTAGATAGTCAGAAAAATTAGTCGGTGAAAATATGATCTACATTAATGGAAGATTCTTAGAACAACCAATGACAGGTGTTCAGCGCTTTGCCTTTGAGCTTGTGAAAAACCTAAATCAGTTGAGAACTGATATTACTGTATTGGTGCCAAGTAAGGCGCGTATTTTAGATCGTTCTGTTATTGATAAAGTTCATATTTTAGAGGTATCGGGTGGAAGTGGACATTATTGGGAGCAAGTAACTCTACCTAAATATCTGAAATCTCTAGGCTCTCCTTTATTAGTCAATTTATGTAATTCAGCACCAATATTTTATAAAAATAAAATTTCTACGCATCATGACATTACTTATATTCGATTTCCTCAAAGCTACTCATGGAAATTTCGTTTATTTTATAGGAATTTTGCACCATTATTTCTAAAAACTAGTCATGCAGTGATTACGGTTAGTAATTTTTCAAAAAAAGATATTTCTGAGTTTTATAAAATTTCTCCCCAAAAGATTCATGTAATTACAAATGCTGTAAATGAAAGTTTTACACCAAAAGATGATAAAAAAAATAATGTTGAGAAAGATAAATTTGCATTAGCTGTATCATCTCCCAATTACCATAAAAATTTTTATCGGATGATAGAGGCATATAATGATGCAAATATTGATTTTAAAATAAAAATTATAGGTTCAGCTTCAGGCGTTTTTAATGATCGTTCTCCTATGATGAATAAAAATATAAATAAAGATAAGATAGAATTTGTAGGTAGAGTTACTGATGAGGAGTTGATTGATTTATACCAAAATGCCGAGTTTTTTATTTTTCCTTCTCTTTATGAAGGGTTTGGTATTCCGCCTTTAGAAGCTCAGAGCTGTGGCTGTCCAGTTATTTCCTCAAATGCGGCTTCTCTACCTGATGTTCTTGGGGAAAGTACTATTTATTTTGATCCTTTGAATGTTGAGGATATAAGAAATAAAATTGAATCAGTTTCTTCAAATTCTGATATAAGAAATAAGCTTATTACAAAAGGCTTGGTAAATGTAGAACGATTTTCTTGGATTAAATCGGCTACTAAGTTAAATGAATTAATTAACTCTTATGATCATAATACGTTTTAAGTGCAATATTTATAGAGCTGATAATGAAACAAGATTTTAATATAGCTGTTGTATGTGATTGGTTAGTCACGTATGCAGGTGCAGAAAAAGTAATTAGTGAGATGCTTAAGGTTTTTCCAAAATCTGAACTATTCTCTGTTATTGATTTTTTAAGTGATGAATCTCGAACTCACTTTCTTAATAAAAAAGCACATACAACATTTATTCAAAAGTTACCTCAAGCAGAAAAAAGATATCGAAATTATTTACCATTAATGCCTTTAGCAATAGAGCAACTTGATGTATCGGCTTATGATGTAGTTTTATCTAGTAGTCATGCTGTTGCAAAGGGAGTACTTACTGGGCCTGATCAACTTCATATTAGTTATATTCATTCACCCATTCGTTATGCTTGGGACCTACAGCATCAGTATTTAAAAGAATCTGGTTTGGATAAAGGATTAAAAGCATTTATTGTACGTTGGTTGCTCCATAAAATTCGCTTATGGGACTATAGAACTGTTCATGGGGTAGATCATTTTGTTGCAAATTCTAAGTTTATTGCACGTAGAGTAAATAAGGTATATGGGCGTGAAGCCGATGTTATTTATCCTCCTGTAGAAACAGATAGGTTTCAATTGTTTGAACAGAAAGAAGATTTTTACTTCACTGCATCTAGATTAGTACCATACAAAAAAATAGACTTAATTGTTGAAGCATTTAGCCATATGCCAGATAAGAAGCTGGTTGTTATTGGGGATGGCCCAGATATGGAGAAAATTAAATCCAAGGCAAAAGGAAATATAGAAATCTTGGGGTATCAATCTAATGAAGTGATGTTGGATTGTATGCAAAAGGCAAAATGTTTTGTTTTTGCAGCTGAAGAAGATTTTGGAATAACGCCTGTAGAAGCTCAAGCATGTGGTACACCAATTATTGCTTTTGGAAAAGGTGGCACACTAGAAACTGTTAAATCTTTAAAAAGTGAGCAACCAACGGGTCTATTCTTTAAACAACAAACAGTTAAAGATATTATTGATGCTGTGAAAGAGTTTGAAGCTAATCAAAGTATTTTCTTACCTGAAGCATGTAGAAAAAACGCACTGACATTCTCTACCGAGCGTTTTAAATCAGAACTAGAGTTATATGTATCTGATAAGTGGGAGCAGAAGGCACAATCTTTAGAGATTCGATAAATATAACTCAGGCCTACTTCTACTTATAAGATAGGCCTGATCTTTTACATCACTATTTCTTAGCAACGTCCATAAATATCTTCAAAACGAACAATATCATCTTCGCCAAGATAAGAACCTGATTGCACTTCTATAAGTTCTAAAGGTAACTTACCTGGATTTTCAAGTGCGTGTATTTCACCAAGTGGAATATAAGTCGATTGATTTTCGGTGAGTAAGAAGCTTTCTTTGCCCTTATGAATTTTTGCTGTACCGCTAACTACAATCCAATGCTCAGAGCGATGATGATGCATTTGAATTGAAAGTTTTTCGCCTGGTTTAACTGTGATTCTTTTCACTTGGTAACGAGATGAATGATCGATACTGTCGTACTTACCCCAAGGGCGATATACTTCACGATGGTTAAAGTGTTCGGTTCGATTATCCTTTTTTAAGGATTCAACAATTTTCTTAATGTCTTGTACTTTAGATTTATCTGCAACCAATACGGCATCTTTAGTTTCGATAACAATAATATTCTCGACACCAAGTAAACTAACAAGTTTATTGTTGCTATGACAGTAGCTATTTTTACTGTCTATACTAATCACATCACCATGCAAGACATTGCCATGCTCATCTTTATTTTGTATATCCCATAAAGCTGACCAAGAACCGACATCGCTCCAAGCAGCATCTAAAGGAATGACAACAGCATCTTGTGTTTTTTCCATAACAGCATAGTCAATAGAGTCTGAGCGACATGTACTAAAAATTTCTGCATTAATTCGTATAAAATCGAGGTCTAAGGTTGTATCTTTTATACTTCTTGTACATACGTCATAAATATCATGTGCATGTTGATTTAATTGTTCTAGGAATATGTCAGTTTTAAACATGAACATTCCACTATTCCATAAGAATAAGTTACTTTTTAAATATTCTTCTGCTGTTTCTAATTTAGGCTTTTCAACAAATTTTTTAACACTATACCCAGAAAGTATTTCATTACCTTTTTCGATATAGCCATAACCAGTTTCTGCATGTGTAGGGACAATACCAAAAGTAACCAGTTTATTATTGTTAGCAAGTTCTAATGCTTGGTGAATGCCAGTTTCAAATGCAGATTGATTTTGAATGACATGATCGGCAGCGAGTACAAGTAAAATACTCTCCTTATTTTTATGACTTTGATATGCAGCAGCCAAAGCAACAGCAGGGGCAGTATTTTTACCTTCAGGCTCTAAAATAATTTTTGCAGATACGCCAATTTCACGCATTTGTTCTGCTGCAAGAAAGCGGTGTTCTTCATTACAAATAAGAATAGGCTCTTCGCAAGATAAGTTTTTTAGCCGAAGCAAAGTAGATTGGAGAAGCGTATAGCCATCTGGTGAAAGTTTAAGAAATTGTTTAGGGTGTTGCGCTCTAGATAGAGGCCAAAGTCGTGTTCCACTACCGCCAGCCATTATTACAGGAACTATTTTTGCAGTCATTGATTTATATTTCCATTGATTAAAAATAAGTTTTCATTAGTACGCTGTTTTTTGTATAAAGCCACGGAGAATGGTAAGAAAAATTAATTTGATATCTAACCATAAACTCCAACTTTGAATATACTCAAGATCACAATTTACGCGCTGTTGCATTTTATCTAAAGTATCCGTTTCCCCACGCCAGCCTTTCATTTGTGCTAAACCTGTAATACCAGGTTTTACCACGTGGCGTAACATATAGTTTGGTATGCGTGTTTCGTAATATTCGTTATGGCTAATGGCATGTGGTCTTGGACCAACAATAGACATTGTTCCAAATAGAACATTAAAAAACTGAGGGAGTTCATCTAAAGATGTTTTACGGAGAAAGCCACCGACCTTGGTAACACGTTTATCATTTTTAGTTGCTTGAGTCACAGTACCGCCATTTTCCATAACTGACATGCTACGAAATTTCCAGACTTGAATAATTTTTCCATTCAACCCATGGCGATTTTGTTTAAATAATATAGGGCCTGATGATGTCATTTTAATTGCAATTGCAATAATGATAAGAAGTGGAGAAATGAGCAAAATAATAATAAGTGAAATAGAAATATCTTCTGCTCTTTTTATAACTTTATTTAAACCTATAAAAGGCGATCTTAAATTATTTCTTGCCGTATCAGAGGGGCTATGAGTATCTATTATCATACTTTAAACGAATACCGAAATTTTCATAAATTGAATTTAAGCAAGGCTTAAACTGAGTTATTGAGATACTTTAATAGTTACTAGTAAAAGTAACAGAATTATTTAATTAAAAATACCTTATTCTATACTTTTGTGGCAAGAGAAAAGTATATCTTCGTTTAAAAAGATGATTTACATATACATATACTCACCACCTGAAAAATGCTACAATTATTCGCTATCTTTCTTCTTTAGCATTCTATAGTTGAATCTCATGACGACCAATACTCAAATTACCGAAGACCGTATTCTTATATTAGACTTCGGCTCACAATATAGTCAGCTTATCGCACGTCGTGTACGTGATGCTGGTGTTTATTCTGAAATGTATGCTTTTGACATGTCTGAAGAAGACATTCGTGCGTTCAATCCAAATGGTATTATTTTATCGGGTGGACCTGAAAGTGTACATGAAGCAGGCAGTCCGCGCGCACCTGAAATTGTATTTAAGCTTGGTGTACCTGTACTCGGTATTTGCTATGGTTTACAAACAATGTCAGAGCAGTTAGGCGGTAAGGTTGAGGCTGGTACTGTCCATGAGTTTGGTTATGCTGAAGTAGATATTTTAGTGCGTGACCAGCTTATTGGTGACTTACAAGATAATGAGAACCAACTCCATGTTTGGATGAGTCACGGCGATAAAGTCAGTAAAATTCCTGAAGGATTTGCAGTAACTGCAAGCACGCCAAGCTGCCCTTTTGCAATGGTAAGTGATGAAGCACGTCGTTTTTATGGAATCCAATTCCACCCAGAAGTAACACATACTTCTAAAGGCAAAGAAATTCTTTCAAATTTTGTGCACAAAATTTGTGGTTGCCGTAGCCTTTGGACTTCAGAGCACATTATTGACTTACGTATAGAGCAATTGCGTGAGCAAATTGGTAGTGAAAAAGTTCTTCTTGGTTTATCTGGTGGTGTTGACTCGTCTGTAGTTGCTGCATTACTTCATAAAGCCATTGGTGATCAGCTTACATGTGTATTTGTAGATAATGGATTACTTCGTTTAAATGAAGGCGAGCAAGTAATGCAAATGTTTGCAGAAAACATGGGTATTCGTGTTATTCGTGCAGATGCTGAAGAACGTTTCCTTACTGCTTTGGCAGGTGAAGTTGATCCTGAGGCAAAACGTAAGATAATTGGCCGTGAATTCATTGAAGTATTTGCAGAAGAAGCGCGTAAGCTTGATGGCGTAAAATATTTAGCGCAAGGGACAATTTATCCTGATGTGATTGAATCTGCTGCAAGCAAACAAGGTAAAGCACATGTGATTAAATCACATCACAATGTAGGTGGTTTACCTGAAGACCTAGCATTTGATTTGGTTGAACCATTGCGTGACTTATTTAAAGATGAAGTTCGTAAATTGGGTACAACGCTTGGTTTACCTCATAGCATGATTTATCGCCACCCATTCCCTGGACCTGGTTTAGGTGTTCGTATTCTTGGCGAAGTAAAGAAAGAATATGCTGATATTCTTCGTTTAGCAGATGACATCTTTATGCAAGAGCTACGTAATAGTGGTTGGTATGACAAAACAGCACAAGCATTTGCTGTATTCCAACCTGTAAAATCTGTTGGTGTTGTTGGTGATGGTCGCCGTTATGCATGGGTAATAGCTTTGCGTGCTGTTGAAACAGTTGACTTCATGACAGCGCGTTTTGCACATTTACCATATGAACTTGTAGATAAAATCTCAACACGCATTATGAATGAGATTAAAGATGTATCACGCGTGGTTTATGATGTTTCCTCTAAACCACCAGCAACAATTGAATGGGAATAAAATCCTATTTGGTCAAAAAAAGCAGAAGTTTTAAACTTCTGCTTTTTTGTTTTAGAGTAGAACATGCTTAGGTGCTTCTAATCGATTGAGTGCCGTATATATTTCATTCAATTCTTGGCACACAATGAGTTTTGCACGGTGCTGAGGGGGTAGGAAACCTTCTTTGACTGCATGGTCAAGCTGAGAGATAAGCGCATCGTAGTAGCCATTAACATTATAAAGAATCATCGGTTTTTGATGCTGTTCAAGTTGCCCCCATGTTGCAACTTCTAAAATTTCTTCAAAAGTACCAAGTCCGCCGGGAAGAGCAATAAATGCGCTTGCACGATTTGCCATCATTGCTTTGCGTTCATGCATTGTTTCTACAACATGTAACTCTGTCAGCTCGTGATGGGCAACTTCATAATCCAACATAAATTCTGGAATAACACCAACAGTTTCAGCCCCATATTCAACGAAGGTATCTGCTACTTGCCCCATTAATCCGATACTTGCGCCACCGTAGACTAAACCAAAATGATGTTGAGCAAGTCCCTCAGCTAGCTCAATGGCACTTTGTAGATAAATAGGCTTGTTTCCAGCACGAGAGCCACAGTATAAAGCGATCAAAGTTTGGGTTGTTTTTTGTTCTACTTTATTCATTCTACTTTTCACCATATTAGACAATATATCCTCTTTAACATGCTTATTTCATAAGATACAAGTATCTTTTATCATCTTTGATTAAAACGACATGAATGTGACAAAAATAAAGTAAGATATAAAAAATAAGATTATTTGATGGTCTGATTAAAACTTACAGATGCCATCATCGTTAAATCGTAAAAAGTCAGAAAATTTAGTGAATTTAATAAAAATCTTTCCTATACTGAATACCTGTTTAACAACATTTTTATGAATATGGGTTGTCGACGCTCGATAAAACTTTCGCCACAATTTAAAAAGCCTATATATTTACAGTGCTTTATTTTTTCTTATTTTAATCAATACAATAAAATAGACTTAATGCAGGAGTATGGTCAATGATATTTGAATGGATATCTGATCCTTCTGCATGGGTGGGTCTTGCAACTCTTGTTGTCCTTGAAATTGTACTTGGAATTGACAATCTTGTTTTTATTGCAATTTTGGCGGAGAAGTTACCGCCAGAACAACGTAGTAAAGCACGTCTACTTGGGCTAACGCTTGCACTCGGCATGCGAATGATCTTGCTTGCCTCTATCGCATGGGTGGTTACGCTTACACAGCCATTATTTACAATTTTTGGGCAATCTTTTGCTGGGCGAGATCTCATTTTATTATTTGGTGGGGTATTTCTGCTGTTTAAAGGAACTATGGAATTGCATGAACGCCTTGAAGGCAAGATGCAAGTCAAAGAAGATAACCCTGTTCATGCTGCATTTTGGGTAGTGATTGCGCAAATAGTTGTTTTAGATGCTGTATTTTCATTAGATAGCGTGATTACTGCTGTTGGTATGGTAAAGCATTTGCCCGTCATGATGGTTGCGGTTGTAATTGCAGTCGGTATTATGATGTGGGCTTCTAAGCCATTAATGGACTTTATTAATCGTCATCCAACGGTTGTAATGTTGTGTCTTGGCTTTTTAATGATGATTGGTTTCTCGCTTGTTGTAGAAGGTTTTGGGTTTCATATTCCAAAAGGTTATCTATACGCAGCGATTGGATTCTCTGTAATGATTGAATTTTTAAACCAAACCACTCGTCGTAATCAAGAAAAGCTCGTTACCACAACAGATTTACGTTATAAAACAGCTTCTGCTGTTATGCGTATGCTTGGTGGTAAATCAAAAAATAATGGTTCTACTGAAGCTATGGACTCGGAAAGTGATGTACTCGCAACAAGAGCATTGGCTGATGAAATATTTGATGGTGAAAACAGTACTTATCATAGTGTGATGGTGCAGGGTGTTTTAGGTTTGTCTGAGCGACCTGTAAAATCTGTAATGACACCACGCCCAGATATTGATTGGATTGACCTAGACAATACACCCAAAGAACTACAAGAGCGTTTAATGCAAATGACGCACTCAAGGGTGATTTTTGCACATGGTGAGTTAGACAACTTGGCTGGCATTGCTTCAGCACATAAGCTTTTAAATGAATATGTAGATACTAAACAGCTACATGTAGAAAAAAGCTTACGTGAGCCAATGATTGTTCATGAAAATGCGCATGTACTTATGGTTATGGAACAGTTACGTCAAGCACCATTACAAATGGCAATTGTGTTAAATGAATATGGTTCAATTGAAGGCTTGGTAACGCCAATTGATATCTTAGAAGCAATTGCAGGTGAATTTCCAGATGAAGATGAAATGGAAGCAGTTGCAGAAAGCCTTGATGATGGTTCACTGTTGTTAGAGGGATCTACAGATATTCGCCACTTATCTTTATTATTAGGTAAAGACTTAGTTGATGAGAGTGAGGAATACTCGACATTGTCAGGTTATCTGCTATTGCACTTAGGTCGTTTACCTGAAAATGGTGATGTTGTGAAAGCTGATGGGTATCAGTTTGAAATTATTACCATGGATGGGCATAAAATTGAAAAAGTTCATATTGTGTCAATAGAAGAGCAAGACTCGCAACAAAGCTAGTGAGTTTGCAAAAGCATTGAATCACTCTAAAATAGCCCATTTTATATGGGCTGTTTTTATGGGAAATAATCAGACTTGTCCTTGTGGTGGTGAACGTTACCAAGAGTGCTGTTTTCCTTTACACGAAGGAAAGATATATGCAAACAATGCACGGCAGTTAATGCGATCGCGGTACAGCGCATTTGTAAAACATAATGTTGATTATATTGTTAAAACAACTGCAAAGAATCAGCAACATCTCTTAGATGTTTCTGCATTGATGGCTTGGAGTAAGACGACTGACTGGCAGGGGTTAGAGATTTTAAGCGATCAAGATAACCTTGATAAAAATCATGCAAGTGTAGAGTTCAAAGCATATTATTTGGTAGATGGCAAAACATATGCACATCATGAGAACTCTTTTTTTGTAAAACATTTAGATAAATGGTACTTTCTAGATCCAACATTAGAAGAAAAATATACGATGAAGCAACCATGTGTTTGTGGGTCGAATAAGAAATTTAAGCTTTGTTGTGCCCAATATATATGAAGCTAAAATATTTCATGAAAAAAAGATTAAAATTCATTATTCTGTAAACCAATAATGCTCCATATAAGGAATAAGGTGTGTTGCTTCTTACTATTATTTATATTATTGCAATTACTGCTGAAGCTATGACTGGAGCACTTTCTGCAGGACGCAGGAGTATGGACTGGTTTGGTGTGATTCTTATTGCTTGTGTAACGGCATTAGGTGGTGGTTCTGTCAGAGATGTTTTATTGGGGCATTATCCACTCGGTTGGGTGAAGCACCCTGAATATCTTGTACTCACTTGCTGTGCAGCATTATTCACAATTTTTATTGCAAATTGGATGAAGCATTTACGCTCTATTTTTTTGCTTTTAGATGCTCTCGGTTTAATCTGTTTTACAATTATTGGTTGTCAGATTGCAATTCAAATGGGGCATGGTTTTGTAGTTTCTGCTGTAGCAGGAATTATGACAGGTGTATCTGGTGGGATTCTAAGAGATATTTTATGTAACGATGTGCCTTTAGTCTTTCGCCGTGAGTTATATGCCAGTATTTCATTTGTATCTGTTATTTGCTATTGGTTATGTATGCATTTTGGTTTAGTGCTTGAATGGACAGTAGTGACAACGCTAGTTTTTGGTTTTGGTTTGCGTGTCATTGCCATTTATTTTGGTCTAGAAATGCCAAAATTTATTTATCAGGACGATGATGATCAATCAGCATCTTCTAAAGATATTTGAATAAAGCCTTATAGTTTTGTATCTAAAACTAAAACTGTTTCTATGATTGAATTATAATCACTTCATCATAGAGTAAAAAAGAACGGTATGGATACTCAAATAGCATCGAATACGTCGAAATATGAATTAAATAAAAAAATTCTCGCTGTTGTTATATTTACTTTTTTTACTTATTTATCTATTGGTTTGCCGCTTGCGATTTTACCTCAACTTGTCAGCCAGCAACTGCAATATAGTTCATTTATTGCAGGCGGTATCATTAGTATTCAATATTTAGCAACATTATTAACACGACCAAAAGCAGGACAACTGGCAGATATGTTGGGTGCGCGTAAAGTTGTGCTTATTGGGTTAAGTTGTTGCGGTATGAGTGGCATTTTTTCTATTTTTGCAGTTTTTTGCTTGGATAAACCCGCTTTAAGTTTAATTTTGTTTGCACTTGGACGCTTATGTTTAGGTGCAGGAGAAAGTTTTGGTAGTACAGGTTCAACGTTATGGGGAATGAATCTTGTAGATCGTACGGAAACAGCACGTGTCATTTCTTGGAATGGCGTGGCAACTTATTCAGCGATGGCTTTTGGTGCACCTCTTGGCGTGTATTTAAATAATCATTTTTCTACATATGCTTTTGCAATAGCGACTTTAGTTTTGGCAGTTACAGGTTTTATTTTGGCATACCGTAAGCCAACAATTCGTGTAAAGGTAGATACAAAAATTGCTTTTTTAAAAGTAGCTTCAAAAGTATGGGTTTTTGGCGCAGCACTGGCTTTAGGAACAGTAGGTTTTGGCGTAATTTCTACATTTATTACTTTATATTTTCATGAGAAAGGCTGGCCAAATGCTGCCTATGCTTTAAGTGTATTTAGTATTGGCTTTGTATTTATCCGACTTATTTTAGGAAAAATGATTCCTAAGTTTGGTGGTATTAAAGTGTCCTTATTTTCATTCATTATAGAGGCATTAGGGTTACTTCTTATTTGGGGAAGTACGCATATTGGTTTGGCTTATGTGGGTGCTTTCCTTGTTGGTGCGGGTTTTTCTTTAGTATTTCCTGCACTTGGTGTAGAAGCAGTTAAACAAGTAGAAACAAAAAATAGGGGGTCTGCGCTTGGTGTCTATAATGCATTCTTAGATATTGCACTTATGTTTATTGGGCCACTTGCAGGACTGCTTATTCCTCTTATTGGTATGCAAAATTTATATGGTGTTGCTGGTGTTATTACAGTCTTTGCAGTAATTTTGATGTATTTCTTAAATAAGAATGCGCAAAACCCAAGTTGATGTATATGGAATGTCAGTGTGTTATCAATAAATCAGCGAAAACTATACAAACACTTGTTCTTATGTGATGCACAGACTAGCATAGGCGACAGATAACAAATAACGAATTGGCCGTTTATATTTATGTCTAGTCTGACTCATCATGCAACTGAAAACCGTTCTGTTGCAGAATTTACTGAACAAGCATATCTTAACTATGCAATGTACGTCATTATGGATCGTGCATTACCTCATATTAGTGATGGTTTAAAACCTGTACAGCGTCGTATTGTCTATGCAATGAGTGAGCTGGGCTTAAAGCATAGCGGAAAGCCTAAAAAATCTGCACGTACTGTGGGTGATGTTTTAGGTAAATACCACCCACATGGTGATTCGGCATGTTATGAAGCAATGGTGTTAATGGCACAGCCATTTAGCTATCGCTATCGTTTTATTGAAGGACAAGGGAATTGGGGGTCACCCGATGATCCAAAATCTTTTGCAGCCATGCGTTATACAGAAGCTAAACTTTCACAGTTTAGTGAGTTATTACTCTCGGAGCTTGGACAAGGTACTTGTGATTGGCAAGATAACTTTGATGGTTCATTAAAAGAACCAATTAATTTACCTGCCCGTGTTCCTAATATTCTTTTAAATGGTACAACTGGTATTGCTGTGGGGATGGCAACGGACATTCCTCCTCATAATTTACGTGAAGTCATTAAAGGAACGATTGCTTTAATTCGTAATCCACAATTAACCGACCAAAAAGTTGCCGAATATATTCCGGGGCCTGATTTACCAACCAAAGCGGAAATTATTACTTCACCTGAAGATTTGTTAAAAATACAAATGACAGGGCGAGGAAGTTACCGTGTTCGTGCACTTTATAGTGTTGAAAAAAATGAAATTATTATTCATGAACTGCCATTTCAGGTGTCAGGTTCTAAAGTAATTACACAAATTGCAGACCAAATGCAGGCGAAGAAACTGCCTTTGGTTTCAGATATTCGTGATGAATCTGATCATAAAAATCCAACGCGACTCGTCATTGTTTTACGCTCGAACCGTGTAGATGCTGCGATGGTAATGAGCCATTTGTTTGCAACTACAGATTTAGAAAGTAGTTATCGTGTCAATTTAAATATGATTGGTGCAGATGGTAAACCGCAGGTAAAATCTATTCGTCAAATTCTTTTAGAATGGATTTCTATTCGTAAGAATACAGTGACGCGCCGTTTAAAGTATCATTTAAATAAAATAGAAAAACGACTGCATATATTGTCAGGTCTGCTCATTGCATATCTAGATATTGATACAGTGATTCAGATTATTCGTGAAGAAGATGATCCTAAATCTGTTTTGATGGAAAAGTTTGCGATTGATGAGATTCAAGCAGAGGCAATTTTAGAGCTGAAACTTCGTCATTTAGCTAAGCTACAAGAAATGGAAATTCGTAAAGAGCAAGATGAGTTATCTGCACGCGCAGCCATTATTCGAGAGCAGTTAGAAAATCCTGAGTCGTTAAAAGCATTGATTATTGATGAGTTGAAGTCTGATGCTAAAAGGTTTGGTGATGATCGTCGTTCACAAATTGTATCGCGTGATGATGCAGTACAAATTAAAGAGCAAGATCTTGTACCTGCGGAACCTGTTACTGTAGTTTTATCTCAAGCGGGTTGGGTGCGTGCAGCAAAAGGTGCTGATGTTGATGCAGAAAAACTGAATTATCGTGCAGGTGATCAATATTTAAGTCATGCTGTAGGTAAGACGAATCAGCGTGTATATATATTAGATGAGACAGGACGAAGTTATGCATTAGCAATTTCTACACTGCCTTCTGCAAGAGGCTTGGGCGAACCTTTAAGCTCTCGTTTATCTCCTGTAAGTGGTGTGAACTTTATTCAACTTCATATTGCTGATGATAAGCAAGAAATAATAGTGGCAAGCTCGGCAGGTTTTGGTTTTAAAACGGTGGCGCAGTCTTTAGATACCAATGCTAAAGCAGGTAAGGCATTTTTGACATTGCCTGAAGGCGCGCAAGCATTACCATTATTACCAATAAGAGCGCATACACATCTTGCAATTCTTACCTCGGCAGGTCGCTTGCTCGTAATGGAATTGGCAGAATTGCCAATATTAAACAAAGGTAAAGGAAATAAATTAGTACAATTGGATAAAGCAGAGTCATTACTTGCCATTGAACCACTTCAGTTAACAGATATCTTAGAAGTCACAGCAGGACAGCAAAAGCTGAAGCTGAAAGGGGATGACTTGGCTAAGTATATTGGCAAGCGTGCAAGTAAGGGACAGGTATTACCTCGTGGTTATCAAAAAGCATATAAACTTGAAGTTTATACATAATTTTGATTATAGCGAGATAGCGTGTTATGAAAATTAGTTCTGTTGGTAAACTTTGAAGTGAGCCAACTTACAATCATGCTTATAATGAATAAATTCTTAAACTGGAGTTAGCTGGCATTATGGAAAAGATATGGTTTGATGAGTACAAGCGAACAGGTATTCAAAACGAGATCAAGCTGCCACCTGAAAACACTTCTTTAATTGATCTATTTGAAGAAAGTTTTCAAAAATTTGGCTCGCGTGATGCCTTTATCTTTATGGATAAAAAGCTGACTTATACAGATCTTGAGTTAGAAAGCCGAAAGTTTGCCTGCTATTTACAAAGCTTAGGTCTTAAAAAAGGCACGCGTGTTGCAGTGATGATGCCGAACGTATTGCAATATCCAGTTGCCAGTTTAGGAATATTGCGAGCGGGTTGTATTTTGGTGAATGTAAATCCGTTATATACCGCAAGAGAGCTTGAGCATCAGTTAAATGATGCAGGCGTAGAAACACTTATTATTCTTGAAAACTTTGCTTCAGTTTATGAAAAAATAATTGGAAAAACGCCTGTAAAACATGTCGTAGTTGCTTCAGTTGGCGATATGCTTGGTATGGTAAAAGGAGCTGTCGTCAATTTTGTTTTACGTACGGTACGTAAACAAATACCTAAATGGCATATTCCTGGTCATATCTCATTTAATACGGCATTAAGTCAGGTAAACCCAAACCAATATAAACGTCCTTCTTTAAGTTTAGATGATACGTTTATTTTGCAGTATACAGGCGGAACAACAGGTATCTCGAAAGGTGCAGAACTGACTCACCGAAATCTAGCAGCAAATATGCTTCAAATTAAAAACTTATTTGAAAGTAAGTTTCGTACAATTAAAAATCCTGAATATCGCTTTTTAGCTGCATTGCCTTTGTATCATATTTTTGCATTTACCATCTGTGAACTTTATGGGTTGTGTCAAGGGGCAACAAATCTACTTATTCCAAACCCAAGAGATTTGCCAGCATTAGTGAAAGAAATTGCTAAATTTAAACCGACGGTTTTTCCAGCAGTAAATACTTTATTTAATGCACTTGTACATAATGAGACATTTAAGCAACTTGATCATAGTCAAATGCAAATAGCAGTTGGTGGAGGTATGTCTGTTTTACCATCTACAGCAGAGGCATGGAAAAAATATACGGGAATGATTATTCATGAAGGTTACGGCCTGTCTGAAACTTCTCCAGCAGTTGTATTTAATCCACCTGTATCTGAAGAGTTTACAGGGACAATAGGTATTCCTTTACCATCAACAGATATTGCAATTTTAGATGATGATGGTAATGAAGTTCCTTTGGGTGAGCAGGGTGAAATCTGTATTCGTGGTCCACAAGTCATGAAAGGTTATTGGAATCGTCCTGATGAAACAGAAAAAGTTATGACAAAAGATGGTTTCTTTCGTTCGGGTGATATTGGAATTATGGATGAGCGAGGCTATATTAAGATTGTAGATCGTAAAAAAGACATGATTTTAGTATCAGGATTTAATGTTTATCCAAATGAAATTGAAGAAGTTATTGCTCAGCATCCTAAGGTTTTAGAAGTGGCTGCTGTAGGTGTACCTGACGAACGTTCAGGAGAAGCACCTAAGCTTTTTGTTGTAAAGAAAGATAAATCATTAACAACAGAAGAGCTATTGGCTTATGCAAAGGCAAATTTGACAGGTTATAAACGTCCACGTTTTGTTGAATTTATGGATGAATTACCAAAATCGAATGTTGGGAAAATTTTACGTAAGGACTTGCGTAAGCAAGGGTAGGGAAGAAAAAAGACCGATTTATCGGTCTTTTTTTATAAGGCTTTGTTGCATGATCTGGTCTAGATATGGGCGAGCTACATGAAAAATAATAGTAAACACAAGCATGGTAAGTGCTTGTATTTTTAACTTGCTTAGAACAAGCGTACCATAACAAAAATAATTATCTATACCACAGTAAATGATGATAATAGCGAGCCATAATGTAATAGACCAACGCTGAATACCAACGGCAATAAATGCGAGTGTAAGTACTATAATTGTTCCTAATGTAGAAAACCATGTCCAGTTTGCACACATTATGCTAATCAGAAATGCAATAACAGGTAGAACAATCATTAAAATACGGTCAAGCTTTTTTTTAGCAACTTGATGTTGATCAAGAGCATTTAATAATTCTTGTTGGTCAGGTTGTGGCATGTATTTCTCATAAAACAAAGTGAACGGATACTATGTTACTTGAGATTTTAAATTTTTGTTAAATTTGTCTCTATTTTTAGCGTGTCCATAGATTTCCTCTAATCGGTTTAGACAAAATTGCTAAAATAAAAACAAAAGATACTTCTATAGAGAAGGACCAGTAAATGTGTCCTAAAATTTCACTTATGAATTCATAACTATTTAAATTCCAGAGCCATCCTTTAATATTTGAATCATATACAGGATATCTGAATCCTAAAGCTGGTATTAAAAAGCCATGCATGACTACAGTAATGACTATACCGTATAAGGTGCCATACCAAGTGCGAATTTTAGGAAAGTATGCAGAGATAAAAATGTAAACAAAAGCAAAGATAAAACTGAATATCCAATGATAAAGAGTAACAGCACCACTTACGGTTGTACCTTGATAAACATAGTCTAGACTATGTGCATCTATGCCAAATGGTTTAAGCCATGAATTGATATGAGCAGCAGGTGGTGAAATTTCACCAGCAACTCGTGGAGGCATATTGACTTCAGAGCCCCACTTTACAAGTGAGCTAATAAATCCTGCAACTAATGTTCCTAACATTAGAATTTTTAAATTTAGCTTATTCCATAACATAGATTTTTCTTTTTTTATTGGTATGTATTGATCATAGCTGACATATATAAGCTAGTAAAATAGTTTCCTGTATGATTTATTGTGATATAGATTAAAGTTTAAGAGGGTATTTTATGCAAAGCATAAGTGGCATAGTTTATTTGATTCTAAGTGCATGTTTGTTACCTTATGTATTTGCAATGATTGCAAAAGTTGTAGGTGGTTTTACATTAAAAGATAATCAAAATCCACGTCAGTTTTTATCTAACACAAATGGTTTAGCTGCAAGAGCAAATGCAGTCCAACAAAATAGTGATGTGTGCTGAATTATCAGGAGACTTTCACTTGGGAGATTTTAGGCAGCCAACTTGCAAAAGTCCTCTGCCATTTGATTTGGTGTCTTAAAATCCAAACCTTTTTGAATTCTTCGTTGATTATAAAATAACTCTATGTATTTTGTAATCTCCGCTTTGGCTTCTTCCCTCGTTTTATAGCTATGATGATGCACCAATTCGTTTTTGAGTATGCCCCAGAAGCTTTCAATCGGTGCATTATCGTAACAATCGCCACGCTTGCTCATTGAACCCTGAAAGCCACATTTTTCAAGTAAGTTTCGATATTCATGACCGCAATATTGGCTGCCTCTGTCTGAATGCACAATGAGGTCCTTAGTTGGTTTTTGATTGCGAATAGCCATATTCAATGCATCACAAACAAGCTTGGCTGTCATACGCTCATTTAAGCTGTAGCCAACCACTTGTTTCGTGTAAAGGTCTTTTACAGCTGCTAAGTACAACCAGCCTTCAGTTGTCCATATATACGTAATATCACTCGACCACGCTTGATTTGGTTTAATCATTGAGAATTGTTGTTCAAGCAAATTTGGATAGATCGCTCGGTTATGGTCACTGTTCGTTGTTCTTTTGAAACGCTTGTGGCGCTTACAATACAGCTGATTTAACTTTTTTATCTGACGAACGGCATAGGCACTAATTTTTACGCCCTGAGCCTGTAAATGCTTGGTTAAACGAATATAGCCATAGCTCTGTTTCGTTTCCTCATGTGCTATTTTGACCAAAATTGCTTGTTGATTTCGCTGAATTGATTGTTTACTCACACCTTGTTTTAGCCAATCATAAAAGCATGAAACTGATACGTGAAGTAAGCGAGCCATCAAAATAATAGGAAATAAGTGTCTTTGCGATTTCATATAGGCGTACCTTACTGACTTTCTTTGGCAAAGTACGCTGCTGCCTTTTTTAGAAATTCACGTTCCATTTCGGCTGTTTTAAGCTGCTGTTTAAGTTTTTTATTTTCTTCGAGTAAAGCATTTAGATCAGGTGAATACTGTTTTGTACCGGCTAAAGTCCCTGCCTTTGCCTTTGTATTCCAGTTCGAAAGGGTTTGCATGGAAATGCCGAGTTCTCTAGCTGTTTGGGATACATTGCCTTGATTGGCTTCTATTGCTTTGATCGCTTCAGCTTTAAATTCTGCCGTATACGTCTTGTGTTTCTTGCTCATGGTAAACTCCTGATGAGTATGTATAGTTTACCAAGTTAAACCCTCCTGTTTTTTCAGCAGACATCATAGCTTTGAAGGGTTACCTTTATTTATTGCTGCTATTTTAATGGCAGAATATATGGTAATTGATCAACATGTTATTATGGTGTTAGGGAGTGCATATTTAATATTACGAGTTTTATATGCGGTTTGTTATTTGGCAAATTGGAGTAGCCTTCGTTCTGTGATGTGGTTTCTTTCGATATGTTGCCCAATTTTTCTATTGATACTGGTCATTAGGCTTACATAATATTAAAGGTCTAACATTCTTTGTAAGAACAAATGTAATGATATGATTGCTCAGTTACTTTTACATCAACTTAATTAGAAAAAACTGCTGTAAAATGTATAATTAACAAGATAACCAATCGTAAATACAAGAGTATTGAAATGAGCTATAGCAATATCCCTGCGGGTAAAGATGCACCAAATGATATTTATGTTGTCATTGAGATTCCAGCGAATGCTGCACCAATTAAATATGAAGTAGATAAAGACTCTGATGCGTTGTTTGTAGACCGTTTTATGGCAACAACAATGTTTTACCCTGCAAACTATGGTTATGTACCAAATACACTTTCTGAAGATGGCGATCCATTAGATGTATTGGTTGTAACACCGCATCCAGTTGAGCCAGGCTCAGTAATTCGTTGTCGTCCTGTTGGTAAGTTAAACATGGAAGATGATGGTGGTATTGATGCAAAACTTGTTGCAGTTCCACATGAAAAATTATCTGCACTTTACTCAGATATTCAAGAATACACAGATTTGCCAAAATTGCTTATTAGCCAAATCGAACACTTCTTTGCACACTATAAAGATTTAGAACCTGGTAAGTGGGTAAAAATTTCTGGTTGGGAAGGTGCAGATGTTGCTAAAGCTGAAGTTGTAAAAGCAATTGCAGCAGCAAAATAAAATATTTAAATAATAAAAAAGCCTTCATATGAAGGCTTTTTTATTGAGAGCTTTTACTTAGAAATTAATTGGATATTCTAAGTATAGACGCCATTCGTTAGTATTACCTGCATAGGCATTGTAGCTTGCATTTGCACGATATGTTGAGTTACGTACTTTAAAGCTTAAGTCTTTAGCAAAACCATTTTGAACGGTATATTTAACTTGGTTAAAGATTTCACGTTCTTTGGCATTATCTGTCGTGCCAGCAACATGAATATTCCAACCATATACATAAGCAGTTGTCCAAGTTAAACCAGGAACACCAAGTGCGCCAAAGTCTAAAGAGTACATCGCTTGTAGTGATTTTTCATGGTTCCCATTAAAGTCTGAGAAGTATGAGTTTGGAAGTGCAATAGAGCCACCGCCATCACCGACAATATTGTAGTCATATCCAACATCGCCTGTACTTTGTTGATATGCAAGCATACCTGTATGAGGGCCTTGGTTATATGTAGCTGCAGCAGCCCAAATATTGTTTTTCTTCTCTGTATTATATGCGCCTGTAGGGAATGAAAGAATACGCTCTTCATCATTGTTTGAGTCTAGGCTAGCATCATATCGAGTATGATAGCCATTTAAGTCAAATGTTAATGAGCGATCAGCAGCAAGTGGTAGCTTATAGTTTAAATCTAAGTAATGACGTTGTAGAGCGTTTTTGAATGCTGCACCGTAGTATGAGCCTTGTAACTCTTTAGTGAATTGATACTTTGCACCCCAAACATCTACACGTTTGAGGTGGTTACTATCAGTGTTAATTTGATTAGAATACTGGTCTTTTGTAAAGTGACCATATACTAATTCTAGATCTTTAATCTCATGGCTTGTAACCAATGTACCTGTATGATACTCAGGCAATAGTCGAGCATCATTTCCTGCTAAAACAGGTAATTGCAAGAATTGTGTACCATAAACAACGGTTGTATTTGAAACACGTGCTTTAACATTAACACCACCGCGTGCCCAGATATCTTTTTTACCATCTTTATATAGCATTTGGTTGCCAGCATGTGAGTTATCACCAAGCTTAAATGCAAAATCACCTAATGCACCAACACCAACACCTACAGTTCCCTGTGTAAAGCCTGAGTCAAACTTTCCAATAACACCTTGGCCCCAAGAACTTGTATATGTACCGTTGGTTGTGAAATCACGGTTGATCCAACCATTACGAAGTAGGATAGAGCCTTTTGAGTCTTCAACGAACCCTTTTGAATCACTCTGTTCACTTGCATATGCTGTTGAAAGAAGCGCTGCTTGTACAACAAGTGCGAGTGCAAGTTTCTTGTGTAATTTTGGCATGTATGTATTTCCCCAATGAGGTAACTGTAATTTGGAGCTAATCAAAACACAGTGAGTTAACAAAAGACTAACTAATCTATAATAAAAAAAACAGTCTTTGCAAATTTATTTACCATATGTCATATATAAAATATGGATTTGCTATGCTTTTTTTTAGATATATGTGTCTATACTGTTAGGATACACTGTATATTCTTCAATTTTAATTAGCAAAAAGTATACCAAGTTTCATGATGATGAAATTTTTGTTAATGTATACAATTCTACTTGGTTTGATATTTGCTTGTATTTAAGCAATCTTCATTTTTATGTGCTCAGGGGAAAATATGTTTTATAAATTATTATTGGTAACTGGCGTCTTAGCTACGGCTGGCATAGCAAATGCAGCAGATAATGGTTTGCAACAGTACGGACTTTCTTTTTCTGGTAATGCTACACTGACTTCTGACTACCGTTTTCGTGGTCAAACACAGACACAAAATGACCCTGCATTACAAGGTACATTTACCTTAGCGCACGAATCTGGTGCATATATTAGTGTATTCTCTTCAAATGTTAATTTTGGTGAAGGCTCTACACATTTGGAATTAGACCCTTCGATTGGTTATACCACGAAGTTGCCACTTTCAAGTACATTACAACCAACATTAGATACAGGTCTTGCTTATTATAATTATCCGAGTGGACATGACTTAAACTATCCTGAATTTTATGTTCGTCTTGCTTTTGCTGATGCTATTGTCAAAGGTGACACTATTACGCCAAGTATTGCTTATAGTAATAACTATGGTGGAAATTCAATGAAAAATGCTGAAGAGCATCGTATTAATAATTGGAACTTCAATTTAGCATATGCTGTGCCATTTGCAGATACAGGTTTTGGCGGAGTTGCAAGTGTAGGTTATAGCAAAGCTGATCATAAAATTGCTGTATATGGTGATGATGATAATTACATCGATTGGAAAGCAGGTGTAACATATAATGTTAAATCTATTAATGGCTTAACAGCAGAATTAGATGCAGTTGGAACAAATATTGATACGACTGATTATAACCATGTTGCAAAACGTGGTGTAGATACAGGTGCAATGTTTAGCCTTACAAAAACTTTTTAATTAAGTTTGATGTTGCAATAAAAAAGCGCCTTTTGGCGCTTTTTTATTGCATAAGACTACGATAAGAGAGTGCCTCGCTTAGATGTGTAGGTGTAATATCTTTCGATGATGCTAAATCTGAAATTGTGCGTGCTAGACGTAAAATACGGTGATAACTACGTGCTGATAAGTTGAGTCTTTCTTGAGCAATACTAATAATTTTTTTACAGCTATCATCAAGGGTTGCATATTTTTCTAGCTCATGTGGTGAAAGCATATAATTGGGCTTGTTTTGTCTATTTATCTGTAATTGATACGCTTCTATAACGCGTTTCCTTACTATTTCGGAGCTTTCTGAGGGGATTGTTGTTTGTAAGTCATGTGAAGTTAATGGAGGAACATCAATATGTAAATCTATGCGATCGAGCATAGGACCAGATATTTTATTTTGATAGTTTCTAATCATTGTTGGTGTACATTGACAGCGATTATCTTCATGAAATGCATAACCACATGGACAAGGATTCATGGCCGCAATAAGTTGAAAGCTTGCTGGAAAGGTAATCTGGCTTGATGCTCTAGAAATAGTTACTTCTTTTTCTTCAATAGGCTGTCTGAGAGACTCAATAACTTTTCTATTAAATTCAGGAAGTTCATCTAAAAATAAGACACCTAAATGTGCAAGTGTAATTTCACCTGGTTTGGGTGATGAGCCTCCTCCAACAAGTGCAATATGTGAAGCGCTATGATGAGGTGCTCTAAATGGTCTATGGCCGAATTGATATGACTTCTTAGCAATAGAATATATGCTTGCAACTTGTAACCGTTCTGTTTCTTTTAATGGAGGGAGAATGCTGGGTAGTCTTGAAGCAAGCATTGTTTTACCTGTGCCGGGAGGCCCTCTAAAGAGAAGCGAGTGCCCACCTGCGGCTGCGATTTCTAAAGCACGGCGAGGTCTTTTTTGTCCTTTAATATCGATAAGGTCTAAAGTATTTTCTGGCTGGAAAAGAGTGGATTTAATTTTTTTAAGTTTTTGAAGCTTATGAATATTTAAAAAATGATTACATACTTCTTTGAGTGATTTTGGACTATATACTTCTAGACTTCCCAACTGATTTGCTTCATCTGCATTGTGATGTGGTAAAAAAAGCGCACGTTGCTGTTTTTCACATGCCATTGCAATAGTTAGTGTGCCTGAAATGGCTCTTAGTTGACCATCTAAAGATAGTTCACCAATAAATTCATAATCTTCAGAGGAAATTGAAGGTATTTGTCCTGAGGCAATGAGGATACCAAGTGCAATAGGTAAATCGAGTCGTGCTCCTTCTTTAGGAAGATCGGCAGGTGCAAGATTAATGGTTAATCTTTTCGTTGGGAAGGTAAAACCACTATTAATAATAGCTGAGCGTACTCGATCTTTACTTTCACGCACTGCTGCCTCTGCTAGACCTACAATGGTTAAAGATGGTAGACCTTGGCTGATATGTACTTCAACCTCAATGCTTGGTGCATCAAGACCGAATAAACCGCGGGTATAGATTTTAGCAAACGACATTTTGAACCAAATTGGTGCTTATTGATAGGCGTATATTATTAGATTTTGCACTATTTTTGTGCTTCAATGCTTTGAATCGCCTTTTCTAATATAGCGATTTGTTGGCTAAGCTCATTTATTCTAGTATTTGCATCAGATAGCGCTATTTGATGACGTTGTATTTCTTCTTTAGAAACCAAATCCATTTTTTTTATAGCTTCACTTAAGAGTGTACGCAAATTATGTTCTAAATCTGCTTTAGGTTGTTCTATTTGAGATAAAATGGATTGAATAAGTTGTTCTATCATGAAAAGCCAAAATTAAAATATGAAAGTAAGTGATTAGTTTAGCACTGCTCAATCATACTTAAATATTCATTAAGTATAAAATAAGTTCTAAAATATAAATTAATCATAAAAAATTTCATACATATTACGAGATATCTACTCTTATTCAATATTAAGATGTATTGGCATGAAAATTGAACATAAAAATTAAATACAATCAAATAATCCGAAGGACTTAGACATGAAGCTTGTAACAGCAATTGTAAAACCATTTAAGTTAGATGATGTTCGTGAAGCGCTTTCTGAAATTGGCGTCCAAGGTATTACTGTCACTGAGGTTAAAGGGTTTGGTCGCCAAAAAGGGCATACGGAACTTTATCGTGGTGCCGAGTACGTTGTAGATTTTCTTCCAAAAGTAAAAATTGAAATTGCAATTAGCGACGAAATGGTAGATAGCGTGATCGAGTCTATTACTCGTGTTGCAAGCACAGGAAAAATTGGTGATGGTAAAATATTTGTAACTACTCTAGAGCAAGTTATTCGTATCCGTACTGGTGAAACTGGTCCTGATGCTGTTTAAGAAGTTGAGTATAAAAATTGCTATTAGCTGAATAACTTGCATGAATATGGGTAGGGGAATATGAAAAAAATCATAATGGCATTAGGGGTAACGGGTGCGCTTTTAACAAGTGCTCCAATATGGGCAGATAGTTCGTCGGCATCTGCACCAACATCTGCGACAGCAGTATCTGAAGTAACAACAAATAATGTTGCAGTGAGTACTTCAACCCCGACCTCTCAGCCTGCTCCAGCACCAGTTGCAACACCGAAGTTAGATACAGGGGATACAGCTTGGGTACTAATTTCGACAGCATTGGTATTGTTGATGACGATTCCCGGAATTGCACTTTTTTACGGTGGTATGGTACGTAAGAAAAATGTCTTGGGTATTATGGCGCATAGTTTAATAGCAACAGCACTCGTTAGTGTTGTTTGGGTAGCAGTGGGCTATACTTTGGCCTTCGATGCGGGCAATGCATTTATTGGAGGCTTTAGCAAGGCTATGCTTTCAGGCATTGGTCTAGATACTTTGCAAGGTACAATCCCTGAAGTTTTATTTGTTATTTTTCAAATGACTTTTGCCATTATTACTGTTGCAATTATTAGTGGTTCAATTGCTGAACGGATGAAGTTTGGTGCTTTCGTTGCATTCACAATACTTTGGATAATTGTGGTCTATGCACCAATCGCTCATTGGGTTTGGGGTGGTGGCTGGTTAGCAGCAGATGGCGCTTTAGATTTTGCTGGTGGTACGGTTGTACATATTAATTCAGGTGTTGCAGGTTTGGTGGCTGCATATATGTTAGGTAAGCGTGTTGGCTTTGGTAAAGAGTCTATGGCACCGCATAACTTAACATTAACAGTAATTGGTGCAGGACTGCTTTGGGTTGGTTGGTTTGGTTTTAATGGTGGTTCAGCATTAGGTGCAAATGGTGGAGCGGCTTACGCCCTAGTAACAACGCAAGTAGCAGCAGCGGCAGCAGCAATTTCATGGTCTTTAATTGAAAAACTTGTTCGTGGTAAAACATCAGTACTTGGTATCGCTTCTGGTGGTGTAGCAGGCCTTGTGGTAATTACACCTGCAGCAGGTTATGTCACTGTAGCAGGCTCACTTATTATGGGTTTACTTGGCGGTGTAATTTGTTTTTGGGGTACTACTGCACTGAAACGATTCTTGAAAGTAGATGATTCACTTGATGCTTTTGGTCTACACGCCGTTGGTGGAATTGCAGGTGCAATTTTAACAGGTGTATTTGCAAGTTCATTTATTATGGGCGATAAAGCGCCAACAAATATGGCGCACCAATTATGGGTACAAAGCCAAGGTGTTCTTGCAACAATTGTTTATAGTGCTATATGTACATTCATTATTTTAAAATTAATTGATGTAGTTATTGGTATTCGTGTATCACACGATGATGAGCGTATGGGACTCGATTTAAGCCAACATGGTGAGCGTATCGAATAATAGAATTTTAAGGAAAATAGCCTCTATATGGGGCTATTTTTTATTTTAGGCACAACATTTAGTATCTATGAGTTTTTTGATACACTAGAGAAAAATAAATTGGCAGATAGAATTTAAAATGCATTGTCCATTTTGTAATGTTCCTGACAGTAAAGTGATTGACTCTAGGCTTGCGGCTGAAGGGCGCCAAATCCGTCGTCGCAGAGAGTGCGTTGGGTGTGGTGAGCGTTTTACAACTTTTGAAACATACGAAGTGGTTATGCCACGTGTTATTAAATCGAATGGAAAAAATGAACCATTTGATGAAGCTAAGCTTCGCCGTTCTTTAATGCATGCTTTGCAAAAACGTCCTGTCACACAAGAAAAAATAGAAGCAGTACTCAGCGATATTCAGCAAACACTGCGCCGTCTAGGTGAGCGTGATGTAAGCTCATTGCGCATTGGTGAAATTGTAATGAAAGCTTTATTTGTATTAGATCATGTGGCTTATGTGCGTTTTGCTTCTGTTTATCAAGACTTCCAAGATGTTGACGCATTCAGAAAGCAAATTGAACAAATGCAACAAATGCAGAAAGAGCGCGAATCATGAGCCATCTATTTTCACAGCAAGATTATGCATATATGCTTCAAGCAATTGAACTTGCAAAAAAGGCAATTTATTCAACTAAGCCGAACCCAAATGTGGGTTGTGTGATTGTGAAGAATGACCAAGTGGTCGGGAAAGGATTTCATCCTAAAGCTGGGCAACCCCATGCAGAAGTTTTTGCTTTGAGTGAAGCAGGCAACCATGCAAAGGGTGCAACGGCATATGTAACTTTAGAACCATGTGCACATTATGGTCGAACACCACCATGTGCAGAGGCTTTAGTGAAAGCGGGAGTGGAAAAAGTATTTATTGCCAATACAGATCCTAACCCTTTGGTTGCAGGAAAAGGGATCGCGATTTTAGAAGCAGCAGGTATTCAGGTTCAAACAGGGTTGTGTGAGTACGAAGCAAGAGTACTTAATGAGGGCTTTTTAAAGAAAATGGCAACAGGTATGCCATATGTCAGACTAAAAGTAGCTTCAAGTTTAGATGGTCGTACCGCAATGGCTTCAGGTGAGTCGAAGTGGATTACGGGACAAGAAGCACGTGAAGATGTACAACACTGGCGTGCAATATCAGGTGCTGTGATTACAGGTATTGAAACCGTATTGGCAGATGATTGCCAATTAAATGTGCGTCAATTGCCGAATAATATTGAACTAGATGCAATTGTACAGCCGAAAAGAATTGTATTGGATCGTCAAGGGCGCTTGCCTTTAACTGCAAAAATTTTAGAGAATCCTCACAATACATGGGTAATGACACCGTACCGTCAAGAGTTAGCTGATTTAGGTGTACTTCAGTTTGAGGTGCAACCTCTGCAAAATTTATTAAAAATTATTGCAGAACAGTACAGTATTCACGATGTACTTATTGAAGCAGGAGCGACACTGTCGACTAGTTTTTTAACTGAACGTTTGGTCGATGAAATGATCCATTACGTTGCACCAACATTATTAGGTCAGTCTGCCCGAGCCATGTTTCAAGCGGATTTTTTATTACTGTCGCAACAACAACGTTTTACTGTGAAAGATATTACTCAGTTGGGTAATGACTTCCGCTTAAGGCTGATACCAGTACAAGAGTCATTATGAGTTCAGAAACAACGGTTTATCATAAGCGCCGACATGCGGCCCGAACAACAGATGAATACTTGTTCCATCAATTAGTGCCTTATTTAGGCAATAAACGTCGTCTTCTACATCTCATCTTAGAAGCATTAGAAATGACAGGAACGCTTAATACAGATGGTAAGAAAAAGCGTGCCCCCATTTTTGCCGATTTTTTTGCAGGTAGTGGCGTTGTTTCTCGCTTAGCACGCCAAAATGGTTATCGTGTTATTGCAAATGATTGGGAACCGTATAGTCATGCGCTCAACCATGCTGTTCTTTCTTGTGTTGAAGCACCTGCTTTTAAAGAGCTAGGCGGGTATCAAAAAGCGATTGATTACTTAAACCGTCTACCTTTAGCAAAGGGCTGGGTAACACATAATTTATGCCCACGTAATGATGAAGAGTATGATCCTGCACGTGATCGTTTGTTCTTTAAACGCAGAAATGGCATGCGTATTGATGCAATTCGTCAGCAAATTGCAACATGGCAGGCAGAAGGTGCGATTGATGATGTTGAAATGAGTGCACTTTTAGCACCACTTCTATATTCAGCAAGTTTTGTAAGTAATACCAGTGGTGTATTTAAGAGTTTTCATCATGGTTGGGGGGGGAAAACGCAGACGGCACTTGAACGTATTGAGTCGCTTTTATGGTTAACGCCAAGTCGTTTTTGTGACATTGGGCGTCCGAATCAGGCTGCTGCTGAAATGTGGTGTGTAGATGCACAGCACCTTGCAAATCAAATGAGTGATTTTGAAGTTGATGTGGCTTATTTAGATCCGCCGTATAATCAACATGCGTATAGCAGTAATTACCATGTTTTAAATTCGCTCACGTTATGGGATCAAACTGATTTACCATCTCCAGATACGAAAGGTTTTAAAAGTGGTATAGACCGTGCTTGGCGCAAAGAACGTCCGAGCTTATATAACTCATCTAAATATGCCAAAGAAGCCTATGAAAAGTTACTTGCTACGGTAAATGCACGTTTTATTTTAACGAGTTATTCGACAGATGGAAATATTTCGGCAACTGACTTGCTTAAAGCAAATTTAGAACGTGGTAAAGTCACGTTACTCACGCAAGATGTACCACGGTATCGTGTGAGTAAACAACGTCAGTCTGAGCGCGCACGTGTACTTGAATTTATTGTCATTACAGATACGAAAGCCAAATCTGGCCCACCACTGAGACAGCTACTTGGACAACTTTACCATTATGCAGAGTTAGGTGGTGTGGATACGACAGGTGTAAGCTCTCAGTTGGCATTGTGGTAAAAGGAAGATAACCATGTTTACAGGTATTATTGAAAGTGTTGGGCAAGTAAAAAGCTTGCAAAGTGTAGGTGGAGATATTCGCTTAACGGTAGCTACAGATATAGATATGTCTGATGTGCATTTAGGTGATTCAATTGCAACCAATGGTATTTGTTTAACGGTAACAGCTTGGGGCGATAACTGGTACTCGGCTGATGTTTCGCGTGAAAGTTTAGATCGTACAACTTTAGGACGTTGGAAAGTTGGACAACCATTAAATATTGAAAAAGCCATGTTACCTACAACGCGCTTTGGTGGTCATATTGTTAGTGGCCATGTCGATGCAATAGGTGAAATTACACAGATGCGTCATGATGCACGTTCATTGTATTTTGAAGTAACCGCACCGAAAGAAATTGCAAAATACTTAGCAGAGAAGGGTTCTATTACTGTTGATGGTATTAGTCTAACGATTAATCATTTAAACGGTTGTGTGCTTAGTCTGAATCTGATTCCACATACTGCAGAGCGTACTAATATTTCAACGTGGCAAGTGGGTACGGCTGTGAATTTAGAAGTAGATATTTTAGCACGCTATATGGAGCGTTTACTTTTAGGGGATCGTGCAGCAGTTGCGAAAAAAGAGTCCAATATTAGTATGGAGTTTCTTGCAAATAATGGCTTCTTAAAGTAAAAAAATTCGGCATTATGCCGAATTTTTTGTCTTTGTATGTTGTAAGGAAATTTTCACTTCTTCTTCAGCCGCTTGCTGTAAGTTGTGATTAAATCCTTCGACTGATTTTTGAATTTGCTCAATGAGCTCTTCCGCCTCAAGCTCTAATCTGACTTGAATATTTTCAATAATTTGTTGAAGTTGTGGATGGGTTAGTTGTAATTGTTTATCTGTTGCTTTGGGTGTGTTTGTAGTAAGACTTATTTTATGATAACGATTGCTATATGTTTTTGTTTCCTGCATAAGCTGACTTTGGAAAGCCTTAAGTTGCTCTATTTGCGATTGTTCTTGCAAGCGTTCATCGAGCTGTAAGTTTTTGAGATATTCATCTTCAGCTTCTCTCTGTTTAAAAATTTTATCTTCTAGTCGTTTTTGCTCACGACAGCGAGCATCTTCAATCATTTGAGCTTTTAATATTTCATAAGCTTGCTGAATTCGTTGTTCTGATGTTTTTTGAGCAAGTTCATCTGAAGCTTTCCATGCTTCGATTTCACTTTCGAGCGTGAGGAGTTCGCAGATACGTGAGAGGTCATCTATATAGGTTTGTCGTGCAGCCTGTGGTGTATTTAACCAACGGGTTTTAAAGTCTTCACCAAGATCTAATGCCACCAATCTAACTCCTCATACTCAACGATTTTTATAGTTTAAATGTTCTTGGTTCAGTGCCAAGCTGACGATATTGTTTAAATTTATCGCGGCCTATTATTTTAGAGGCTTCTGTATTTTCAACAATCTCAATAATGTGTTTAAACGTATCTTTCAGTGAAATAATATCATCACTAAAGTTAAAAATAATCCACTCGTTTTCAGTGGGTAAATCGCCTGAAATACAAACTTGCCCTGTTGTATCGTTTATAGAATGTGTAATAAAACTGGTTTTATCAAAAGACCATAACAGATTATCTAAAATCTGCTGTAATTCTTTAGATGGACAATACCACCATAGCTTTGGTGTTGTTCTTAAAAGCTTACGTGCTAAACGACAAGCGCTTTGCACTTGTCGTTCGGCGCTTTTTTCAAAAAGATAAAAGCTAATTGCTGTCATTATTTAACACGGTTTGCAATAAATTGGGTTAGAAGCGGAACAGGGCGACCAGTTGCACCTTTATTTGCACCTGAAAGCCATGCAGTACCTGCAATATCAAGATGTGCCCAACGGTAGTCGCGTGTAAAACGTTGTAAGAAACATGCAGCAGTAATAGAACCACCTTGTGGTCCACCAATATTTGCAATATCTGCAAAAGGTGAGTCTAGTAACTCTTGGTAGTCATCAATGACAGGCATGCGCCATACGCGGTCAAAACTGTCTTCACCTGCTTGTTGTAAATCTTGTACAAGAGCATCATCTGATGAAAATAAACCACTGAGTACTTTGCCTAAAGCAACGACACATGCACCTGTTAAGGTTGCAATATCAATAACTAATTCAGGATTGAAGCGTTTTACATAGGTGAGTGTATCGCAAAGTACAAGACGACCTTCTGCATCTGTATTTAAGATTTCTACAGTTTGACCATCCATAGTTTTCACAATGTCGCCCGGACGAGTTGCTTTACCTGATGGCATATTTTCAGCGGCTGCAATTGTACCTACTACGTGAATTGGAAGTTTAGCTTCACAAAGCGCACGAATTGTACCAAATACAGAGGCTGCACCACACATATCAAATTTCATTTCATCCATACCTGCACCCGGTTTGAGTGAAATGCCACCTGTATCAAATGTTACACCTTTACCAACGAGTACCACAGGTGCTTCTTCACGCTGTGCATTGTATTCAAGTGTAATGATGCGTCCCGGACGTTCAGAACCTTTGCTAACTGCAAGAAATGAGTGCATGCCAAGTTCTGCCATGTCATCTTCATCAAGCACAGTCACTTTCAATTGTTCAGGAAACTCTTCAGCAAGTGAAATTGCAAGTTCTGCTAAATATTCTGGATAGCAAATGTTACCCGGACGATTGCCTAAATCTCTCGCTAAAGTTTGACCATTTTGAATTGCTTGAATTAACTCTAATTGTTGTTCTGAAAGGCTACTTGATTCAAGTTGAATGGTTTCTAATACTTGTTGGTGTTTATTTGATTTGAATTCATCGAAATGATAGTTCGCCTGCGTTAAGGCAAGGGCAAAGGTATAATGATAGTTTTCAGGAAGTTCAGCTAAATTAAGTGTGATCTGAGAATGGTTCTTTTGCGCAAGTTTAATAACGTTTTGTGCAATTTTTGCTATTTTACTGCCTGTAAGGTTTGCAGGATTGTCTAAACCAATTAAAGTAATGCTTTGATAGGCTTGGCTATGTCCAATCAATGGTAAAGTTTCATTCAATTGTGCTTTAAAATTTGCATTTTGAACGATTTGATTAAAATTTTCGAGTGATGCAACATTCGCTTGCTCAATGTTTTGTGCATTTACAAGAGAAAATAGAATTGAATGCGCATCTTGCGATTGTTTTAAAGTAAGTTTCATACGCTTGCAAAACCTTGTCATAGGGGATTAATTGTTAGAACAACTTCTATCATCATACTAAGCCAATTTGCCCTTATGGGTACAGAGGCTTTTACTAAAAGTTAAAAGATTGATTTAAAACAAGGTCGAACAGCGCTTATTTCAGAAAATCTTTGTTTTATTATAAGTGAAACAAAGGTGAAGGCATCTGGTGAGAGGTTATTTATTCTGTGTATTCGGTTAAACTAGCAACATATTTAATTTTCAATGTAAAAATGGAAGTGTCCTTTTGATTATTCGACGTTATCTTGTGAAGCAAGTCGTGTCGACTTCCGTCGTTGTCGTGGCTTTATTAACCTTAATTATGATGGGTGGTCGACTCATTAAATATTTTGGGGTGGCGGCACAAGGTCGTTTAGATGCCAGTGTATTGTTTAGTATTATTGGCTATCGACTTCCTGAATTCTTAACACTAATTTTACCGTTGGGCTTTTTTATTGGCTTAATGTTGGTGTTTGGACGTTTATATACAGACAATGAAATGGCTGTACTGAATAGTAGTGGTTTGAGTCGTAATTATTTAGCACGATTATTACTTCCATTAACTGTTGTATTTATGGCTATACAAATTTCGCTAATGGTGTGGATAGCACCTTGGGGAGTTCATAAGTTTGAGCAGTTGACCAGTGCCCAAGCGGTAAGAACGGGATTTGACCTCGTTAGACCAAAAGAGTTTGTATCTTCTGGTCCTTATACTATTTATGCAAGTGATTTGTCTGAAGATCGGAAAAATTTAAAAGATGTCATTTTTTATCAACGTTCAGAACAAGATGGTAAGCCTGACTTAATTATTCTAGCACGAGAAGCGAAACGTGTTGAAATTCCAAATGATACAGCGAATGTTGTAGATTTGTTAGATGGTCGTCGTTATGAAGTTTATCAGGGGCAACCACGTTATTCACAGGCTGAGTTTAAAAGTTATCGTTTACGTATAGAAAATGATAAGGAGTCATCGCTTGGCAATAGTGCGATTAATGCAGTAACGATTGGTAAACTTTGGGCGAAAAGAGATGACTCAGTTGTGCAAAGTGAGTTAGGCTGGCGAATTTTTGGCCCGTGGGTTATTGTCATCGCGCTCATGTTGGCAACGGCTTTGTCTGAAGTGAATCCACGTCAGGGACGTTATTATAAGTTGCTTCCTGCGATTCTTATTTTTGCAAGTTTAATTGTATTGATGATGGCAGTTCGAACACGTGTATCGCGTGGAGATTTAACTGTTTGGTTATATCCTATTGTTCTCATGGTTTATGGTGTGGTTACGTTTATTTTCTTACGTAGTCCGAATTTAACACCAAGACTTAAACAAAAATTGAGTAGATGAGGTCTATAAATGTTCGCACGTCGTATTATCGCTAAACACGTGACCTCTACAACAGTACTTGCAATGCTTGGTGCAACAGCAGTTTTAACCTTGTTACAAGGGCTGTTTACATATTTAGCCGAGCTAAGTGCATTAAAGCATGGCTATAATGCTTTACAAGCGTTGCAATATGTTCTTTGGAATACTCCCGCTTTTCTTTATAAAATCTTACCTATTTCTGCATTAATTGGTGCAGTCATTGGCTTAGGAACACTTGCATCAAATAGTGAATTGGTTGTAATGCGATCTATAGGTGTGAGTCTATGGCGAATTGTAAGTTGGGTTGTTCGCTCTGCACTTATTTTAATTATTTTGGCATTTGCTTTGAGTGAATGGGTCATACCATATACCAATGAAAGAGCAGATAGTCTTAAAAAGCATCAGAGTATTTCTTCTCTCGGAGAAGTTCATGGATATTGGACAAGAGAAGCACAACGTTTTATTTATATTAATTATGCAAACTCAGATGGTGACCTAAAAGGGGTACAGATTCTAGACTTTGATAATAACTATCATTTAAGACATACATTGAATGCAGAAAATGGTCATTTCCAAAAAAGTGGTGAGTGGCAATTGAATAATGTAACGCAGATGACCGTACAAGAAGATGGGCATGCTGTTGAGGAAAAACTTCCTCAGACAAATCTTGCTTTGGCTCTACAGCCAAAATATGTACATATGGTGACTATTGATCCTGAAGATTTGTCGCCGAGTCAGTTGATTTCATTTATTCGCTATTTATCTGATTATAGTCAAGTACCGAAGTCTTATCAGCTCGCATTTTGGCAAAAAGTAGGTATGCCTTTTTCTCTGATTGCTTTAGTTATTATTGCATGCTCATTTATTTTTGGTCCTTTACGCCAACAATCTATGGGTTTTCGTTTGGTTATTGCATTGTTTACAGGGTTAGGCTTTTATTACATTCAAGATTTTTTTGGGTATGCCAGCTTAGTTTATAATGCATCACCTGCATGGTTCGTATTTACGCCGATTATCTTCATTTTGATTGCGGGTGGATATCTATTGAACCGAGCGAAATAAGCTAAAAAAGGTTGTATATGCTTTGTATTTTACAACCTTGGTAACATAGTCGCTTGTTTAAAAAGTATGTAATATGGAAATTTCAATAAACAACAAAGAGAATATACTATGACGGACGTGAAGGCAGGCAAGATCCCACATATCTTAGTCATTATGGATGGTATAGGTCATCGCGAAGCAGAACAGGACAATGCTTTTCTCGCAGCAAAGACGCCTAATTTGACCGCAATGGAAGCGAATCATCCGCATAGTTTAATTTCTGGCTCGGGTGAAGATGTTGGCTTACCTGATGGTCAAATGGGGAATTCTGAAGTAGGTCATATGAACCTTGGTGCAGGTCGTGTGTTGTATCAAGACTTTACACGCATTACCAAAGATATTCGTACAGGTGACTTCTTTAAAAATGAAGTATTGGTGAATGCTGTAGAAAAAGCTAAAGCCAAAGATGGGGCTGTTCATATTATTGGGTTGCTTTCAGATGGTGGCGTACATGCACATGAAGACCATATTGTGGCAATGTGTGAGCTTGCATTGAAGCGCAATGCAAAAGTGTATTTACATGCATTTACAGATGGTCGTGATACACCACCAAAAAGTGCGGAATCTGCATTAAAGAAATTAGATGCGCTGTTTGCACAGTATCCAAATCAAGGTCGTATTGTTTCCATGATTGGTCGTTATTTTGCAATGGATCGTGATAATCGTTGGGATCGTGTAGAGCAAGCATATCGTTTACTTACTGAAGGTGAAGCCGTACGTGTGGCTACAACTGCTGAAGAAGGTTTACAACAAGCATATACTGCTGAAGAAACTGATGAGTTTGTAAAAGCAACTCGTATTGGAGAAAAAACACCAATTCAAGATGGTGACAGTGTTGTGTTTATGAACTTCCGTGCAGATCGTGCACGTGAGTTAACACGCGCATTTGTAGAAACTGATTTCTCAGGTTTTGAACGTAAAGTTCAGCCTAAACTTGCTGAATTTGTCATGCTGACACGTTATCAAGCAAGCATTCAAGCACCTGTGGCATACATGCCAGAAGAACTACACAATACTCTAGGTGAGTACCTTTCTAATTTAGGAAAAACTCAACTTCGTATTGCTGAAACTGAAAAGTATGCGCATGTGACATTCTTCTTTAGTGGCGGTCGTGAAGATGAATATGATGGCGAAAAACGTATTCTTATTCCATCACCAAGTGTGGCAACTTATGATTTAAAACCTGAAATGAGTGCCTACGAGGTAACCGATAAGGTTGTTGAAGCCATTAACTCTCAAGCATATGATTTAATCGTAATTAACTATGCTAATGGTGATATGGTCGGGCATACAGGTGTATTCGATGCTGCGGTAAAAGCAGTAGAAGCAGTAGATACTTGTTTAGGTCGTGTTTATGAAGCAGTCATGGCACAACATGGACATATGCTTATTACAGCCGACCACGGTAATGTTGAGCAAATGCAAGATTATGTAAGTGGTCAAGTACATACGCAACATACCACAGAGCTTGTACCATTTATTTATGTTGGTCCAACAAGTGCAAAAATTGCAGATGGTGGTGTGCTCGCAGATGTTGCACCAACGCTTTTAAGTTTAATGAAATTACCAATTCCAAAAGAAATGAAAGGGCGTAATCTAATTACGTTAACTGAATAAACATTAGAGGTCTATGAATGATTCATCAACTGAAAAAACTTGGTGTTTTACTTGGTCTGTTAGGTTGTATGAATCATTCTATTTTGGCTGCGACATCTGATGATCGCAGTCAAAACACAGATTATGATCTTGATGAGAAGACCTTACATAGTCAAGAAGTGCCTGTTGATGAAATTCAGCGATTTGTACAAATTTATGCTTTAATTAAAGATAATTATGTACGTGAAACATCTGATGATGAGCTATTTGAACATGCTATTAAAGGTTTAGTCAGTGGATTAGACCGTTATTCAAGATATTTAACACCAATTGAATATCATCAACTGATTCAATATACAGATGGTGATGTGGCGACAGTTGATTTTGATTTGAGTTTAGATCGTGCTCAACATCAGTGGTATATTCGTGGTGTTAGACCTAACTCAGATTCTGCTAAGTTAGGTATTCATAATGGTATGCCTGTGTATAAGCTTGATAATACTGAGCTCAAAGATTTAAATCCAAATCAAGTAAAGAACATTTTATTAGGTGCTGTAGGTACTGTTATTAATGTGCAAGTTGCCCCTGTTGGTCAGCCTATTACAGTGGTTCGTAATAAAAAAATAGAAGTTGAAATTACAACAACACTCTTAAAAAATCAGGTTCTAGTGATAAAAGTACCTGTATTTCAACAAGAAACAGCTAGTGAAATTAAAAGTATTTTAGAGCAGTATGCGAATACTAAAGTAAAAGCGGTACTTTTTGATTTAAGCAATAATCCTGGTGGCTTATTATCGGCTGCCGTAGAAACAGCAGATCTATTTTTAAATAGTGGTGTGATTGTCACAACACGTAGTCGTTCTGAAGGTAGTCAAACTTTTCAAGCTCTGCCAAGTAAGGAGTTTGAGGGTTTAAAACTTGGTATTTTAATTAATAATCGCTCAGCCTCTGCGGCAGAAGTATTCACTGCCGCATTAAAAGAACATCAACGTGCTTGGGTATTGGGTGAAAAAAGTTACGGTAAGGGAGTAGTACAAAAGTTATTCCCATTACCAAATGGTGCAGCAGTGCAAATGACTGTTTCACACTATTTTACTCCAAATGGTAATATGATAGATGGTCTAGGCATACAGCCAAATCAGACTATGCTAAGACTGGCAAATATAAAAGACAGTAGCTATTTAGAAAATGTAGCAGATGCACTGTTAAAGCATTAAGGTTGAATAAGATTGTAGCGTATAGCAAGGTGTGTTAGCTTGACATCACTATCAATATTGAGCTTTTCGAATATGCGATAACGATATGTATTGACTGTTTTAACACTCACAAATAGCTTATCTGCAATATTTTGTGCGCTATGGCAACTTACAACCATCATTGCGACTTGCATTTCTCTTTCAGAAAGTTGGTCAAATGGTGAAAGTTGTGTATCTGCTAAATAAGAACTTGCTAATTGCTCTGCAATATCTGCACTAAAGTACTTACCGCCCTGTGTTACTTTTTTAATAGCACGAATCATTTCTTCAATAGGCGCACCTTTTGTAATATAGCCTTTTGCACCTGCTTTTAAAACTAAAGATGGATAGGGTTCTTCAGCGAGTCCACTCACAGCAATAACTTTGGTTGTAGGTACACTTTGTACGAGTCTACGGGTTGTTTCAATTCCCCCAATACCTGGCATATTTACATCGAGTAAAATAATATCTGGTTGATATTGGCGTGCAAGTATGAGTGCATCTTCTCCAGATTCAGCTTGTCCAATGACCTTAATATCGACCTGATCGGTAAGCATTCGACAAATACCTGTTCTTACCAACTCATGGTCATCTACGACTAAAACTGAAATCACGTTTGGTTACCTCATTAATTAATCTTTTTTGTTACATAAAGCAAATTAAACTTGCAATCGCAACACAAAATTAGCAATGCTATCTTAAAATATTACCTTAAATTTACGCATAGTTATTAAAATTAATGCAAGTAATTGTTTTGTGTAAATGTAAGGCATATTTGTGGTAATAAGCAAATTTATCTTATCACCCTTTTAGTCGAGTGAAGTATTGTGAAAAGTTTAAAGAAGTCTTTAGTGCACATGTTGAGTGTGCCTCTTTTATTGAGTTTGAGCTGTCATAGTTTTGCAGATTTAACAATTAATGGTAATCCTGCACCGCATCAAAATTTATCTACACATGATGTAAAAGAACTATTAGCAGATGATGATGAGTTAGAGCTAGCCCCACAAGGAAGTGCAATAGCATCAACAACACTACGTCAAAGTAATGGTACACCACAGCCAATGCATGGCGGAGTCGTTGATACAACATTTATGAATAATGCAGGGCCGAATGTCCATGCAGGTTCAGCATTGGTAATGGATGCCCAAACAGGGGAGGTTTTATTTAGTAAAAATAGTAATTTTTCAAGACCTATGGCATCGATTACAAAATTAATGACTGCTGTTGTAACAGCAGACGCTCATTTAGATATGTCACAAGAAATTACTTTAGAGCCAATCGATTTTGATGGACCTAAAAAGGCCAGTACTAAATTGCGTGCTGGTGATACGATGAATCGTGCAGAAGTACTGCTAGTTGCACTTATGAAATCAGAAAATCCTGCTGCAGCGGCATTGGCACGAACATATCCAGGTGGTAAACCAGCCTTTATTGCAGCAATGAATGCAAAAGCACATGAATTTGGAATGAGCTCAACGCATTATTTTGAATCGACAGGTTTAGATCCACGTAATGTTTCATCTGCACGTGATTTAGCAATTCTCGTAACACAAGCATATAAATATGGGGTAATTCGTCAGTTTTCATCCACACCACATTATGACTTCAACTTGGGCTACCGTATGTTAAATGCGAGTAATACCAATGCACTTGTGCGTAATGGTGGATGGAATATCAATTTATCGAAAACAGGCTTTATTAATGAAGCAGGTCGTTGTGTTGTTATGCATACGACAGTGAACTCGCGTCCTGCTGTTGTTGTGCTTATGGGTGAGCCGACAACACAAGCACGTAATACAGATGCAACTGACTTATTAAATTGGTTAACTGGTTTACCAAAAGATACCTGAGTTCAATCTTTAGACTCGCTTTTTACAATAAAAAATCCCTGTTATCTAACAGGGATTTTTTTTATTTAAGTATTTTCTTTTATTTATCCATATGAGACAAAATTGAGTTTTTCACATCATTCATTGTTGCATCAATGGTTAGCATAACTGCATCAGCACATTGTTTAATTGCAGTATCTGGGTCTTTAAGGCCGTTACCTGTTACAGTACATACAATGACTGAACCTTCAGCAATTTTACCTGCTTTAATATCACGAATAGCACCACCAATAGATGCAGCAGATGCAGGCTCGACAAATACACCTTCGTACATTGCAAGCATACGTTGAGCATCTAAAATTTCACTGTCTTGTAGCTCATCAAACCAACCGTTTGAGTCGCGTACAACGGCTTTTGCATGGTTCCAGCTTTGAGGGTTACCAATACGAATGGCTGTCGCTACTGTTTCAGGTGCTTCTACAGGTGCGCCACGTAAAAATGGTGCTGCGCCTGATGCTTGGTAGCCGACCATTTTAGGTAGACCATCAGGTTTAGGACCTGTAAATTGATCAGTTGTTGCATCGTAAACCACTTGCTCGAATTCATTTGCAGGTTGGTTTGCAACAGCTTCTGTATAACCCATCCAATGCGCAGTAATATTTCCTGCATTACCTACTGGTAGGCAGTGGTAGTCTGGTGCTTTACCAAGTGCTTCTACAATTTCATAAGAAATGGTTTTTTGCCCTTGTAAGCGGTAAGGGTTAATCGAGTTCACAATCGTTACAGGTGCTTGGTCTGCCATTTCTTTCACTAGACGCATACCATCATCAAAATTACCACGAATTTGCATGGTAATTGCACCGTACATCATGGCTTGAGCCATTTTACCCATGGCAATTTTGCCTTCAGGAATAAGTACAAATGCTTTGATGCCTGCACGTGCTGCATAAGCTGCAGCTGCAGCAGAGGTATTACCCGTAGAGGCACAAATAATCGCTTTTGAACCCGCTTCAACAGCTTTTGTGACAGCCATGGTCATACCACGGTCTTTAAAAGATCCTGTTGGGTTTAAGCCTTCATATTTCACATAAATTTCAACATCTTTGCCAATAATACGTGGAATATTTTCAAGTTTGATTAGTGGTGTATTTCCTTCACCTAAAGAGATTGCACGTGTGGTTTCTGATACAGGCAAGCGGTCGCGATAGCGATCTACAAGTCCAGTGTAGCGATTGGCATTAGACATGATGATGTTCCAATAATATGTGTAAAACATGCGAGACGGTTATTTGCCTCGCAACTGAGCTTAAATTAATTTTCAAGAGATTCCAAGCGGATTCTAGTCACTTCACCGTGTGTTGCAGGCAAGGCTTGGATTTTAGCAATGGCTTCATCCATTTTTGACTCAACAATTGGGTCTGTCATAATGACAACAGGAACTCGGTCTTTCAAACGCGGTTGTTGCATAATGGCATCGATACTAATACCACAATGGCTTAAAATAGTCGTGATATCTGCTAAAACGCCTTTGTTGTCATCAACATTGACACGTAAATAGTATGCTGTGGTCATTTCTTCGCGTTTTAGAATTTGAATATCTTCAAGTGACTCAAACGCAAGCTGTGGAATTGTTCCTGAACCATCTTCGGTATATGAAATATCGCGTACAAGGTCAATTACATCTGCAACAACAGCAGAAGCAGTTGGGCCACCGCCTGCACCAGGACCATAGTACATGGTTTGACCTACAGCACTTGCTTTTACAGCCACAGCGTTTTGCACACCATTTACGTTTGCCAATGGTTGATCTTCAGGAATTAATGTTGGGTGAACACGCAGTTCAATACCATTTTCAGCACGGCGTGCGATGCCTAAATGTTTAATACGGAAGCCAAGCTCTTCAGCATATTTCACATCTTGTGCTGTAATTTTACTAATGCCTTCAGTGTAAACTTTATCAAACTGTAATGGGATACCAAATGCAATAGAAGCCAATAATGTGAGTTTATGTGCTGCATCAATGCCTTCGACATCGAATGTAGGATCTGCTTCCGCATAGCCGAGAGCTTGTGCTTCGGCAAGTACATCTTCAAACTGACGCGATTTATCGCGCATTTCTGTTAGGATAAAGTTACCTGTACCATTAATAATACCAGCTAGCCAGTCAATTCGGTTCGCTGCAAGTCCTTCACGCATGACTTTAATAATAGGAATACCACCTGCGACCGCAGCTTCATATGCAATTTGTACAGTATTATTATCGGCAGCTTCAAATAGTGTATTACCTTTTTCAGCAAGTAATGCTTTATTTGCGGTAACAACTTGTTTGCCGTGTTTAATTGCTTCTAAGATTAGATCATGTGCTGGATCGAGTCCGCCAATTAATTCAACTACAATATCAACATCGGGTTGACGAACAATGTCAAATAAGTCGTCACTTTGTTGAATGCTTTCTAAGTTGAGATCTGGACGAGGACGGCGAGTGCCTACGTGAGTAATTTGAATTTCTCGACCTGTACGGCGTTTAATTTCTGTAGCATTTTCTTGTAATAATTGAAGAACACCACTACCAACGGTACCAAGACCAAGTATAGCCAGACGAACTGGTTTCACGTCACACTCCAAAATAAATTAGCAAATGATCTTAGATCATAGCTAAAAAAAACGGCAGAGTGTAGGTGAAGATTCACGAATCTTCACCTATTTTAGTATTATTTTTCTAATTTTTTGAGAATATCATCGGCTGAAAGGTAACCACCAAGGTAGTGACCATCTTGACTGTAGATAGCAGGTGTGCCATTTACGCCAATATTTAGACCCAATAAGTATTGTGATTTTACTGGGTTTTGACATTGAGCAGGTGCTATTGCTTCACCCTTAACCACAGATTCAAATGCAGCTTTACGGTCTTTACTACACCAAATACTTTCCATTGTAGGCAAGAATTGTTCACCACGTGGCCATGCAATGTAACGTACCTCGATACCCTTAGCATTAATTTCTGGCAGGGACTCATGCAGTTTATGACAGTAAGGACAACTTGCATCTGTAAATACATAAACAATATGTTTTGTTTGTCCTTGTGCTGGATAAACAATCAGGTCTTTTGTATTGAGACCCCCGAATACTTTCTGATTTTCTTGTGACTGCAGACCTTCACTGACATTATGAAGTCTTGTATCACCTAAACGTAAGATATCGCCTTGAATAATATATTTACCATCTGATGTTGCATAAACAGAAGGCATACCCTCTAAGTTCACCCAATAAATATTTGGAACTTCTGTTTTTTTGATATCCGTAACTTTAATTTTAATATTTGCTTTTTCCAACTGTTCTTGGAATGTTGTAATTAAGCGTTGTTTCTCGTTACGCTCTAAAATTGGTGATACATCACCTGTTGCAGGGCTTGTTGCTGTGAGTGAATCGGATTTTGTTGTTGCTGCTTTATCTTTTGAACATCCAGAAAGTAAAGCAGTCACACTAATGGCACAAGCTAGGAGCGTTTTAGCGTAAGGAAAGGTCATAAAAAACTCTTTAACTGATCAATAAGAATAAAAAATAGGTCTTAAGCATATCAAAAAATATGCACAAATTCGTGAATTTTCATTAACGATTGTAGCAATGATGATAAGTAAGTTTTATGGACGAGGGTGATGCTCGGCATGTACTTTTTGTAGTCGAACTTGTGCAACATGAGTATAAATTTGTGTTGTTGAAAGGTCGCTATGTCCAAGGAGCATTTGTACAACGCGTAAGTCTGCACCGTGGTTTAACAAATGCGTTGCAAAAGCATGTCTGAGTGTATGTGGTGAAAGCTCTGTTTGAATATTTGCAATAAGTGCATATCTTTTTATGGCATACCAAAAGTTTTGCCGACTCATAATACCGCCATGTTGAGTCAAAAATAAATAATCTGTGCTTGATTTATATAAGTGTGGTCGCGATTCATTGAGGTATTTTTCAATCCACTCTGTGGCAACTTGACCCATAGGCACAAGGCGTTCTTTATTTCCTTTACCTAGTATACGTAAGTAACCTTGGCGTAAATTAAGTAAATCAATTCGCAAGTTAATTAATTCACTGACACGCAACCCACTTGCATATAAAACTTCTAGCATAGCACGATCACGCAGTCCTAAATGAGTATGAATATTGGGAGCTTGAATAAGAGCTTCAACATCCTCTTCACTTAAGTCTTTGGGTAAAGATCGACCTAACTGTGGTGTCTTATGTATTTCTAAAGGGTCATCAGTTCTTAATTTTTGCTCACGCATAAACTTAAAGAAAGAGCGTAGTGCTGAAAGGACACGTGCAATTGAGCGTGGACTTTTCCCTTGTTTTGTGAGTTCAATGAGTACATCTGAAATATCATCTTTACACCACTGTGGTAAAGCAAGACGGCAGAATTGTGTACATTGTATTAAGTCAGATAAATAAGCATTTCGTGTATGGGGACTGACTGTTTGTGCAACTAAATAATCTCTGTACCCAATAAGAAAAGGGAGTTCTTTCGGTATTTGAATAGGCGCAGGCACGCGCGGCTTTTTATTGTTTAGCATAGTGACATCATAGTAAAAAATTATTTGATTGAGAAGTGAAAAATAATAAATGTTGTATTTGGTTAATAATAGTTTATGTGTATGTAAATTGTTCTCATTTATGTTTATAATACCTAAAAATATTAAGGAAGCTGCGTGGTGCTGTTATCAGAGTTAAAGGTCAAGCAAGCTGCTGTTATACAGAAAATTAATCACTTAGATTCTACAGATGAAAAGGGTGATTTAATTGCTAGCCGATTGGAAACTTTAGGATTTTTACCAGGAACGCTTGTGAAAATTATTGCGCGAGGAATATTTGGTGGTGATCCAATTTTAATTCAGATTGGTTTTACGCGTTTTGCATTAAGAAAGTCCGAAGCAGAAAAAATTGAAGTCAAGAAAGAAGGAGCTCATTCATGAGTGAGATACTTCGCGTTGCCTTGGTGGGAAATCCCAACTGTGGAAAAACTTCAGTTTTTAACCAGTTGACAGGTACTCGTCAAAAAGTGGGAAATTACGCAGGTGTAACAGTTGAAAAGAAGGTTGGTTTTTTTACTTTGCCTTCAGGAAAAGCTGTTCGTGTCCTTGATTTGCCTGGAACATATAGTTTAGATGCAACCAGTCCTGATGAAGCGGTCACACGTGATGTTTGTTTAGGAAAGGTGGAAGCAGAAGCAGAGCAAGATGCATTTTTATGTATTGTTGATGCAACAAATTTGAGCCTGCATTTAGGTCTAGTACTTGAAGTCATTGCATTAGGGCGACCTGTAATGGTTGTTCTGAATATGATGGATGAAGCACGTCGCCGTGGTATTCAAATAAACGTACAAAAGCTTTCAGAGCGTTTAGGTGTACCTGTTACAGAAACAGTTGCTAAAAGTACATCAGGTGTAGCAAATTTAATTAAAGCACTCGAACAACAGCGTTTTACTGTACCACATACCGAGTTAAGTGGTTTGGTTGGTAATTCCCATCAAAAAGCACAAAAAATTCTTGATGATGTAATTGTTTTTGCAGAAAAAGAAGATAAACGTACTGCATTTTTAGATCGTATATTTTTGCACCCTGTTTTAGGTTTAATGAGTCTTGCACTTTTAATGTTTATTGTATTCCAAGCGGTATTTACTTGGGCTGCACCATTTATGGATGGGATTGAAAGTATATTTAAATGGCTCGGTGACTCTGTTGGTAGTGTTATTACACAGCCAATGTTACATAGCCTAATTGCAGATGGTGTTATTGCTGGTGCAGGAAGTGTTTTAGTTTTCTTACCACAAATTATTATTTTATTTTTCTTTATTTTACTTTTAGAAGAAACGGGTTACTTACCTCGAGCAGCATTCTTACTCGATAAACTTATGTACAAAGCAGGTTTGAGTGGACGTTCATTTATTCCATTGTTATCAAGTTTTGCATGTGCTGTACCAGGTATCATGGCAACAAGAAGTATTAATGATCCACGTGATCGTTTAACGACAATTTTAGTTGCTCCACTGATGACATGTTCTGCAAGGCTTCCTGTTTATGCTTTGCTCATCTCCGCGTTTATTCCTAATACGCAAATTTGGGGCTTTTTAAGTTTACAAGGTTTAGTCTTATTTGCGTTGTATATGGCGGGAATAGTTAGTGCGCTTATTGTTGCTTTTATTATTAAGCTCTTTCAAAAAGATAAGTCTGAATATGCACTGCTTATGGAGTTGCCAAGCTATCGCTTTCCAAATATGAAAAGTATTGCAATTGGTTTGTTAGACCGAGGGCGTATTTTCTTAAAACGTGTTGGTGGTATTATCTTTGCACTTTCAATTTTATTATGGTTTTTAAGTACGTTTCCTCAAGCACCTGACAATGCCACATTGCCTGCAATTGATTATAGCTTTGCAGGTAAGTTAGGACATCTTATTCAACCTTTATTTGCACCGATTGGCTTCAATTGGCAAATTTGTATTGCGTTAATTCCAGCAATGGCAGCACGTGAAGTAGTCGTCGCTTCATTGGGTACAGTCTATGCTTTATCAGGTGCAAGTGATGATGCAGTCGCACAAGGTTTAACACATTTAATTAGCTCACCGGGTTCTGGTTGGACAGTAGCAACAGGACTGTCTTTACTTGTTTGGTTTATTTACGCACCACATTGTATCTCAACGCTTGCAACTGTACGCCGTGAGACAGGCTCATGGAAAATGGTTGCCTTTATGACAATTTATTTGTTTGGACTTGCGTATTTTACAGCATTTCTGACTTATCAAATTGCCTCACATTATTTTGGCTAAGAGGAGGCTAAGATGGTTGAAACGATTATTGTCGCAGCATTGGTGATTTGGAGTGCAATTTATACGTTTAAGAAGGTTTTTCCAAAATCTGCTTTTAAAGTATTTAACGCTCTTGCAAATAGTTTCCAAAAACAAGGGTGGACTAAGCTGGCATCTTGGGTGAGACCTGCCATGGTCTCAGGCTGTGGTGACTGTGGTTGCAGTAGTTCTCCAAGTAAAACCAAAGTTCCTGAAACTGTAAAAGCAGTAAAATGGAAGTAAGTTTTAACGAGATAAATAAAGAGCCATCATAAAGATGGCTTTTTTACGTGAATAACACAAAAAAATAGAGTTGGGGTTTAATCTATAAAAGCAATCTAAAAAGCAAAGTGCTACCATTCATAAAAGTAAAAGAATGACTCTTGGGGCATAAATGTTAATACAGCGTGGTGGTTTAAAGGTTGTTGTTGGCCTTGGTATATCTGGCGTATCTGCCGTAAATTTTTTAGTAGATTCAGGATATCGAGTCGCTGTAACTGACTCTAGAGAAACTCCTCCAGGGTGTGACAAAATTCCTCAAGATATTCAAAAAGTATTTGGTCATTTAGATGAAGAGTTATTATTACAAGCAGACGAAATTATTTTAAGTCCAGGATTGCCTGTAGATTTACCTGAAATTCAACGTGCGATCGCACATGGTATTCCTGTTATTAGTGAAATTCAGCTGTTAAGACGGGCAACTGAAGTGCCAATTGTGGCAATTACAGGATCAAATGCAAAAAGTACTGTGACCACTTTAATTGGGTTGATGGCGGAAGAAGCAGGTAAAAAAGTTGCTGTAGGTGGTAATCTTGGACGTCCTGCACTCGATTTATTAAAAGATGATCCTGAATTAATTATTCTAGAACTTTCTAGCTTTCAATTAGAAACAACTTCAAATTTAAATGCAGATGTTGCAGTTGTTTTAAATATGAGTGAAGATCACTTAGATCGCCATGGCACAATGCTCAATTATCATCAGGCGAAGCATCGTATTTTTCAACAAGTGAAAAAAGTTGTTTATAACAGAGATGATGCACTCACACGTCCACTTATTCCCGATGCAATACCAATTCAAAGTTTTGGTCTAAATGCTCCCGATATAAATGAGTACGGTATTTTAAGAGATACTGATGGCACAATTTGGCTTGCTCGTGGTCGAGAGCGAATTTTACGTAGTGATCAGATGTATATTCAAGGTATGCACAACATGGCAAATGCTTTGGCATGTTTGGCATTAGGAGAAGCGATAGGCTTATCATTAGATAAGATGCTGAATACTTTAAAAACATTTAAAGGTTTAGAGCATCGTTGCCAATATGTTACTACAAAAGCAAATGTTCGTTATTATAATGATTCTAAAGGTACAAATGTGGGTGCAACAGTTGCAGCTGTTGATGGTTTGGGACAGGCATTGGTAGCTAGTGGTAAAGGTCAGATTGCTCTTATTTTAGGTGGCGTAGGTAAGGGACAAGATTTTACGGTTTTACGTTCATCAATACAGAAGTTTGTAAAATTAGCTGTTTTAATTGGAGAGGATGCTCCTAAAATATCTCAAGCTATTGCAGGAACAACAAAAATTATTTTTGCGAAGACATTAAATGAAGCAGTACAAATTTGCCATGAAATGACAGCAATTAATGATGTCGTTTTATTATCTCCTGCTTGTGCGAGTTTTGATATGTTTAAAAATTATGGTGACCGAGGACACCAGTTTGTAAAATATGTAGAGGCCTTATCCGAATGATTCAAAAAAAAGAGCGCTTAGGAGTAAGTCCAAGTGTAAGGCTACAGGAAGTTTATACACGTATACGTGGTTTAGTGCCTGATGAAATTACTGTAAGAAATATATTAATCTTCTGTGTTTTTACATTATTGGTTATTGGTACTGTTATGGTGGCATCTGCTTCTATGCCATATGCTGCAAATGTGCAAAATAATCCATTTTACTTTTTAGAGCGCCACATGATCTCGATCATGATTGCTTTGTGCGTTGCATTTGTAGTTTCGAAGTTTGCTTTAGAAAGTTGGTTTAAAAGTATTTTTCTTTTATGGCTTATTACAATTGCCTTGTTGTTTGTAACATTCCTGATTGGTACAGAGGTAAATGGTGCACGGCGCTGGATTCGTCTTGGATTTTTTACATTACAGCCGACTGAAGTGGCTAAAATGATAATGGCAGTATTTACAGCGGATTATGTTGTACGCCGTGCGAGTGAAGTAAGAGATCGTGGATGGATGGGATTAATGCGTTTGGCATTGGTTATGTTTGTATCTATTGTTCTCATTATTTTAGAGCCTGACTTTGGTTCAACAGCTGTAATTGTCATGATGATGGTCGGCGTATTTTTTCTTGCAGGTGCACCTATTAAGCAGTTTTTGGTCATGGGTGCAGTTATTGTGCTTGCTCTTGCATCGTTAGTTGTTTTTGAACCATATCGTTTGGAACGACTGATGTCTTTCTCTAATCCTTGGGCAGATCCACTTGGCTCTGGTTATCAGTTGTCGAATGCTTTAATGGCTTTTGGACAGGGAGAATGGTTTGGTGTGGGGCTTGGGCATAGTATGCAAAAGATGTCCTATCTACCTGAAGCACATACAGACTTTATGCTTGCAATTTTAGGTGAAGAGTTTGGTTTTTTTGGTATTTTTACAGTCCTTTCTTTAGAGTTCTTGATGCTTGCATGTTGTGTAAGAATTGGCTATCGAGCATTGAAGAATAACTATCTTAGAGCGGGTTATTTAGCTTATGGGATTAGCTTTATCTTTCTAATGCAAATTCTAGTCAATGCTGGAATGAATATGGGAATGTTACCAACGAAAGGATTAACATTACCATTTATTAGTTATGGTGGCTCATCGTTGATGATGTGTGCGGCTATGATTACACTTATTCTTAAAATTGATGCTTCGACGAAAGAAGAGAACCCAACTAAAGAACTTTCTAATTTTTAATCGAATTTTGGTAAAAAAAGCACTTTGCTTGTATAAGTAAGGTGCTTTTTTATTTAAACATATATGTCAGAAAGGGTAGTTTGTTTTGGGATAAGATTTCGTTGCCATTGAGAAACTGCCTGTTTTAGCATAATTGCAGGTCGGTCTAACTCTACGAAAGGTTGTTTTAGCGCAATAAGTGCCTGTTGTAAAAGTTGAGGTGCATGTAAAGGGTTGAGTGCTTGCGCCATATTTTGTTTAGATAGCTTTTGACCTTGATCATTCATAGCTAAAGGTAAGTGCATATATTTGAGAGAAGGATAACCTAATAGTTTTCCTAGCCAAATTTGTCGTGCTGTATTATCGAGTAAGTCAGCACCTCGAACAACATGGGTAACATTTTGTAGGTAGTCATCTACAACAACAGCCAGTTGATAGTTGATGATACCATCACGCCGTTTTAAGACAAAGTCACCGAGTTCATTTGCAAGGTTAGCTGTTTGGCTACCTTGTAAGGCATCTATAAATTCAATTGGTTGGTCGTTTACTTTTACACGAATTGCTTGATGCTCAAATTCTAGGTTAAGCGTTTTACATGTACCTTGGTAAATTGCATTTGAACCCAAAATTTTTCGGGTACATTGGCAGGCATAAATATAGCTTTTCTGCTGTAGTTGATGCAGGATATCATTATAAATATTCAAACGATCCTTTTGAAATAAAATTTCACCATCAATTTCAAATTCAAAAGCATCCAGACATTGAAGAATATGTGTTTCGCTGCCGGGATATATGCGCGGAATATCGGTATCTTCTATACGAACAAACCATTTTCCATGTCGTGCTTTTGCTTCACAGTAGCTTGCTACTGCTGTAATGAGTGAGCCAAAATGCAAGGGGCCGGTTGGCGATGGTGCAAACCGACCCCTATAAGCTATATTTTCTGAGTGTGATACACCCATAATTTAGCCTTTATTTTGTTTTTCTTTAATTTCTGCCAAAGTTTTGCAGTCAATGCAAAGTGTTGCTGTTGGTCTTGCTTCTAAGCGACGTAAACCAATTTCTACACCACACGTTTCACAAAAGCCGTAATCATCATTTTTAATTGCTTCAATCGATTTCTCAATTTTACGAATAAGGCGACGTTCACGGTCACGAGTACGCAATTCAATTGCAAACTCTTCTTCTTGTGTTGCACGATCATTGACATCAGGAAGAGCTGTTGACTCATCTTGCATTGTATTTAATGTACGGTCTACTTCTGACATTAAGTCAGCTTTCCAAGCTAAAAGAATTTTTCTGAAATGCTCTAATTGTGCATCAGACATATATTCTTCATTTTTCTTAGGTTCATAAGGTGCAATACCAAAAAGGCTTGCTGTAGAACCGCTGCTTGCTGTTTTAGGTTTTACTTTGCGACCACGTTTTGGCGCTTCACCTTCAACAGTTGTTTGCTCATCTAGGACTTGGTTTAGAGTATCATTTGCCATATAGGGCATTCCTCATCATATACGTCAAAGCTACGTACTCGTTAGGGTGAGATGCAAATTTTTATTATTGCTCTTAAAACTGTAAAACCACAGATTTAAGGGCTCGTTATCATAAAGACTTTTTAATGACTTGGGTAGTCCTTAAAGCATATCTAATCTAAGATAAGCTCTATTGATGAGCTAAGTTAATATAAATTCTAGGAAAATAAAAGTTAATAGCCTGAAATATTTTCATTTATTTGAGGTAGGGGAGCTGTTAAGCGATGAACTTTTGTTTCAAAATGACCATTATCGTGGAGGTGAAGAACACGATAGCCTGCTTGAATAGTATCAAGAGCAAAGTTTTTACTTTCTGGTTTAAACTGAATAGATGTTGAAGGTACAGATAGAAATTGAATATTATCTAATTCAATTTTTGCCTCTTGATGTACATGCCCTGAAATAACTGCTTTGACTTGAGAATGCTTCTTTAATATTTTAAGTAATGCATCAGTGTTTTTTAAGCAGTGAGTATCAATCCACTCAGACTTCATGAGAAGAGGATGGTGATGGCAACCAATAATGGTATGTAATGTCTTATTTTTTTTCAGTAAAGTATCCAGTTTTTCTAACTGATATTCTGAAATATATCCATCAATACGTCCTTTTATTGCGCTGGTTAGGAGAATAATACACCATTGATCCAAATGGATAATAGAAATTGGACTATTTTGGTGATATGGAAAAATATTTAAATCATCGTGATTCCCAGGAATCTGGTAAAAAGGTACTTTAAACTTCTCCATATGCTCTAGGTAGCGTTGATATGTTTCTGCCTTTGCAATTTGTGCAAGGTCACCAGTATGAATGATTGTATCGATATTTTTATGTTTTTCGAGAATATCAGCTGTAACTTGATGAAATGTCTGTTCAGGATCAATTTGAATAAACTTATTCTCAGATGAATCTGTTAAGTGTGTGTCACTAATTTGGATAATGGTTTTCATTGAGGATGTATTCCCATCAGGAGAAAGACTCACTTTCAAAGCGTCTTAATATGCTGTTTAAGCCATTGTAAAGCGATAATGACAGGTGCATTACGAAGTTGGCTGTTTTTAAAAATTGTATCTAGCTCATTGTAGTTGAATAGATGAAGTTGAATATTTTCACCCTCCTCCTCTAAGCCAAAAATACCGCCTTGATCGGGAAGTTTAGCTTGTGCTGTATAGAGATAGAAAATTTCATCGCATGACCCTGCTGAAGGGTAAAAAGTAAAAAGATGTTCAAGGTCATAAAGCTCGCAACCTGATTCTTCAAGACTTTCTCTATAAATACAATTCTCAGGTGTTTCATCACCATCTAAAACACCTGCAATAATTTCAAAGTGCCAAGGAGTGATAGTATCTTCTAACGCACCAACGCGAAACTGTTCTATAAGAGCAAAGCGTTTTTGTTCATCATTATAGATGAGTACACCTGCTGCTTTTTTGCGTCGAATTAGCTCTCTTTCTACAATATGTGAGTAATTATTTTGATTGAACAGTCGATATTGGAGGCTTACTTTTTCTAGTTTTACAAAACCTTGATATATTGATTCTCGTGAGAGAACGTTTACATCATTTTGCGTATATTGTTCTTTCTTCATCATCAATATGATCAACTTATTTAACGTGTTTCTAATAACTATTATGCTAACTGAGAATTTTGAGCGAAGAAATGCTTATTTTAAATACTAATGTGATGTATATTGCTTTAATTTGTATAAGTGTTATTTGTTTTGCATATAAAACTTATTTTTTTAAAGAATTCCTAATTATTTATTGTAGATAGCCTATATATATTTATAAGCTATCTACAAAGTCCATGAAATTTAAATTGGTTCAGCAATTTTGGCTATATTTCTAACATTCTGAGAAATTTTCATTGAACAAAATTTAGGGCCACACATTGAACAGAAGTGAGCTGATTTATGGGCTTCTTTAGGCATGGTTTCATCATGCATTTCACGTGCTGTATCTGGGTCTAAGCTTAGATTAAACTGATCTTCCCAACGGAACTCAAAGCGTGCTTTTGATAGCGCATTATCTCTTACTTGTGCGCCTGGATGACCTTTAGCTAGGTCTGCTGCATGTGCTGCAATTTTATAAGTAATAATACCGTCTTTCACATCTTTCTTGTTTGGCAAGCCTAAGTGTTCTTTTGGTGTTACATAACAGAGCATGGCTGTACCATACCAGCCAATCATTGCTGCACCAATGGCAGATGTAATATGGTCATAGCCAGGAGCAATGTCAGTTGTGAGTGGGCCAAGCGTATAGAAAGGTGCTTCTTTACATACTTCAAGCTGTAGATCCATATTTTCTTTAATCATATGCATAGGCACATGACCCGGACCTTCAATCATGACTTGTACATCATGTGCCCATGCTTTATGGGTTAGTTCACCAAGTGTGCGTAGTTCATTAAATTGTGCTTCATCATTTGCATCTTGTAGGCATCCTGGGCGGAGTCCATCTCCTAAGCTAAAGCAAACATCATATGCTTTCATAATTTCACAGATATCATCAAAATGCGTATATAAAAAGTTCTCAGTTTGATGCGCTAGACACCACTGTGCCATGATTGAACCACCACGAGAAACAATACCAGTGAGGCGGTTTGCAGTAAGAGGAATGTAGTCACGCAATACACCTGCATGTATTGTAAAGTAATCAATGCCTTGTTCGGCTTGTTCAATCAGTGTATCTCTAAAAATTTCCCAATTTAGGTCTTCTGCAACCCCATTTACTTTTTCTAAAGCTTGGTAAATAGGCACTGTACCAATAGGGACAGGTGAGTTACGAATAATCCACTCTCGTGTTTCATGAATGTTTTGACCTGTAGATAGGTCCATAATGGTATCTGCACCCCAGCGTGTTGCCCAAGTCATTTTGGCAACTTCTTCATCAATAGAAGAACCTAGAGCTGAGTTACCAATATTGGCATTGATCTTGACTAAAAAGTTACGACCAATAATCATCGGTTCAGATTCAGGGTGATTAATATTTGAAGGGATAATAGCACGCCCTTCAGCAATTTCTTGGCGTACAAATTCAGGTGTAATTTCAGTGAGATTTTTTGCACCAAAATTTTGTCCTGTATGTTGTCTTGAATCTACAGATTCGTGCTGTTTTTGGTTTTCACGAATGGCAACAAATTCCATTTCAGGTGTAATAATACCTTGTTTGGCATAGTGCATTTGTGTGACATTTTTAGACTTTTTTGCACGACGTGGCTTTTGAATATGTGCAAAGCGAATATTAGCAGTACGAATATCTTTTGCACGCTGTTGACCAAATGCTGAACTTAAATGTGGTAGTTCTTCAGAATCTTGGCGTTCTTCTATCCATGATTGGCGTAAGTGGGGTAACCCTTGATTTAAGTTTATTTCTACACTTGGATCGGTATATACGCCTGAAGTATCGTAAACTAAAATTCCATGGTTTTCTTCACCACCTAATCCTTCTGGTGTATCAGATAGATTAATTTTTCGCATAGGTACGCGAATACTTGGGTGAGAGCCTGAAATATAAACTTTGCTGGATGCAGGTAAGATTCGAGTTAAATCTTTTGCATCTTGCTCATGTTGCTTTGAAGTGTTAGATAGATTCGTTAATTGGTTCATTGACATGATCCTTATGAAAAAAATCAACGAATCAAGCTCAACCAAAAACGGTGGCGGATTTATCCTAATAAAAGAATAGATGAGGCATAAGTTTGAGGTGGCTTGATTCCTACGCAGGTCTTAACCTGATCAGGTTCAACGGTACTCACCCTCAAGTTTAACTTAGGTGATCTCAGCGAGTTTTTACTCGCGCTCCGTCAAGCGGTTATCAAAGACTAACATGTTTTTAGAAAAATGGATGTATCTAAAAATCTTGTTTTGTAGAAAAGCTACTCGAGATATTACCTAAATGTGTGACACAAATAGAATCGCTAAAGCAATCTCTATTAATATGTGTACTATCAAAGCTTAAAGGATCATATAAGCCGATATATTGGTCGAGTTGTTTCATATCTTTGATTGTTTCGAACTGTTTAGAACGTTGTTCGACAGGGCTGAGCTCTATTGGAAATTTTAAGTCACGTGTTTTTACAGGTATTTTAATAAAATTTAAAAATTTTATTGCTTTTTCAGACAACTGTGAGTGACCATTATTTGCAAGCGCCTGTATTTCTTTAAGTGCTTCAGGGTGGATGTTTTCTTCACCCTCATAGTCTGTTGAAATAGGCATATTTGGTAGGCCATGAAATAAAAAACGTGTATAAGCAAATTTCAGGCGTTGTGCATCTTCAAAAAAAATACTATTTGGATAAGAAATTGTATAACTTTCCCAAAATTGTGCTCGATCTGCGATCTCCTGCCATGTGAGATTAAATGTATTGTTTGATATGACGGGTTGCTCATTTTGCCGAGCAAGATTAATAATAAACATTTGCTCTGCCGCTGGTAGAAAAGGTGCAAAAATGTCACGTAAATAACTAGGTTGTCTACGATATTTTGTTCTGTTATTTCCAGCATCATATAACTCATAATAAGCAGCATTACTTTGATGATCTATAAGATATTGATCTCTTTTTGAAAAGTAAGATTCATAATTTTGCTGTAAAGTTGGATATGCACTTGTATTAATTGCGTATTGTTCAAAGTATTGTTGCTGTTCAGGTGTACGATCTACAAATAAAAAGCGTTGATACATTGCTGTTGTTGCGTACATCAGAAGAGTACGGTCATTTAAGCTAAGCTGAGGTAGGCATTGTTTTAAGCGGAAATTTACTTGTTCAAGTACCTCGACTGTACTTTGATTATCGATGTGCTGAATATCTTGTCGTAGGTATACACAAGGGTTTTCTGGTGCAATAGATGATTTAGATTGATTGTCTTTCTGTGTAGAGGGAGAACTCTCTTGATGGCAACCATTCAGCAGTGAGCAAACTATCGTAAATATGAAGACAATTCGTTTGCTCATATTGTTGAAACCTGCATATTAATCCTTGTACAGATAGGAGTCTTTAATTGTAAACACCTCATTGAAATTTAATAAATATGATGTGTTTTTTATATGCATAAAACTGTAATTGAATACAGTATTTTAGTAAAAATGGTAAAGATTTGGCTTAGATGTTTTGAGTAAGTTTGATATGGAAAAGGTTTTTTCACAGTAAATAATTTGTAATTTTTATCGAATTATTAATAATTAATCGTGTTCTTTATGTTTGTCATAAAATATTCAACTTAATTTGTTCTAATATTTAAGTTTTTGATTTTTTGGAGATCCCCCCTTGAGTTTAAAAAATCCGATGTTATCACACCATATTTCTTCGCAGTTCAATGAAGATTTACAAGAAGTAAATGCCAAGTTTATGGCAATGGGTGGTCTTATTGAGCAACAGGTGACTGATGCAATCCATTCATTGTTAGATAAAGACATCGCGCTTTCTGTTGATGTTCAATATACAGAGAATACTGTAAATCGCTTAGAGCGTGAAATTGATGAACTTCTTACAATCATTCTTGCACGTAGGCATCCTGCTGCTATTGATTTGAGAATGGTTATTGCAATGAGTAAAGCCAATACCGACTTGGAAAGAATTGGCGATGAAGCAAACAAAATTGCCCGTATTTCTCAAAGTTTAAGTGAAGAGAGAAGTGCATCTTATGGATTTATGGAAGCACGTCATATTGGGAATCAAGTAAGAGTGATGATTCATGAAGCTTTGGATGCATTTGCACGCTTAGATACGGAACAAGCACTTAAAGTGTTGCGTGCTGATGCAGATACAGATCGTGAATATCAATCAGCGACACGGATGCTGATGACATATATGATTGAAGATGCACGTCAAATATCTCGTGTCCTTAATGTGCTTTGGGTATTACGTTCTCTAGAGCGTATTGGTGATCATGCACGTAATATTGCTGAACAAGTGATTTACATAGTAAAAGGCTTAGATGTTCGTCACGCAAGTATGGATGAGATTGAGAAAAAAGTGCATAGTGATTCAAATAAGTCTGAGTAATTTTAGGCCGACATGAATAAAAAAGGCCCCAAATCTTGGGGGAGATTTGAGGCTAATAAGCTTTATAAACTTTGTATTATGAAAAGAAGGTTTATTCCTCTCTATGCGATAAATCATATGAAAAATAATGATATTTGTCTGCAATCTTCTTGTAAATAGATGTTTTATTATAAGAGCTATTTGTAATTGTATGTAAGTTTGCAAAAAATAAGGTCTTCGTAAGACCTTATTTTTTAAGAATAATTACTCAGGCTTCCAACCTTCAGCTGTTTCTATGCTTTCATCATTTGAGAAAAACTTTTCTCTTTGTTCTTCTAAAAAATGTTTCGCGTCTGATTCAAAAACATTAAGGCGTTTTTCATTGATCAGCGTGGTTTGGTGTTGTAACCATTCTTGCCATGCTTGTTTAGAAACATTTTTAAAGTAGAACTCGCCTTTAGGGCCAGGGAATGGTGCAAAATCTAGACCTTCCATTTCTTTTTGGTATTTTTTACAAAAAACTTGATTCGGCATATTTTTCTCGCTTTAAGCTGTTCCATAGAGTTTTTCTAAACGAGTATGTGCTCGTTCAATGGCAGCTTGTACCTGTTTTGGTGCAGTACCACCAATGTGATTTCGAGCACTTACAGAAGCTTCTAATGTAAGCGCTTTATCGTATACATCCTCTTCGATGAGAGTAGAAAATTGTTGTAGTTGCTCAAGAGAAAGTTCAGATAAATCTTTATCTTCTTCAACAGCAAGTGCAACAGTTTTACCTACAATTTCATGTGAGTCACGGAATGGAACACCTTTTTTAACAAGGTAGTCTGCAAGGTCTGTGGCAGTTGAAAAACCACGTAAAGCAGCTTCACGCATAGATTCAATATTTGGTACTAATGCAGGAATCATATCTGCAAATGACATTAAGCAACCACGAACTGTATCGATTGCATCAAATAAAGGTTCTTTATCTTCTTGATTATCTTTATTGTATGCCAAAGGTTGCCCTTTCATTAGTGTAAGCAGACTAATAAGATCGCCAAAGACACGACCAGACTTACCACGAACAAGTTCAGGTACATCTGGATTTTTCTTTTGAGGCATAATTGATGAACCTGTACAGAAACGATCAGGAATCTGAATAAATTTAAACTGTGCAGAAGTCCATAGAATGAGTTCTTCTGACATGCGTGAGAGATGCATCATAATTAAAGAAGCTGCTGCATTAAACTCAATGGCAAAGTCACGATCTGAAACAGCATCTAATGAGTTTTCAGAAATCTCATCAAATCCTAAAAGTTCAGCGGTGTAGGCACGATCAATTGGGTAGGTTGTACCTGCAAGTGCGGCAGAGCCTAGAGGCATACGGTTTACGCGCTTGCGGCAGTCTTGTAAGCGTTCAGTGTCACGTACAAGCATTTCGAACCAAGCCATTAGATGGTGACTAAATGTTACTGGCTGAGCTGTTTGTAAATGGGTAAAGCCAGGCATAATTGTCGCAGTATTTTTTGCTGCAAGGCTTAAAATACCGAGTTGTAAACGCTTCAGTGTTTGTAAAATTTCATCAATTTCATCACGTAGATAAAGACGAATATCTGTAGCAACTTGGTCATTACGACTACGACCTGTATGTAGTTTTTTACCTGTAATACCAATGAGTTGAGTTAGACGTGACTCAATGTTCATATGAACATCTTCAAGGTCAATGCGCCATTCAAATTTCCCTGCCTCAATCTCAGTTTGAATGTCAGTAAGACCATGAATGATATCGTCACGCTCTTCTGCTGTCAGTACCCCAATTTTTGCAAGCATTTTCGCATGTGCAACTGAACCTGCGATGTCTTGTTTATAAAAACGTTGATCGAATTGTACTGATGCTGTGAATTCAGCCACAAAAGCATCTGTCGCTTCTGAGAAGCGTCCGCCCCACATACCAGAGGTTTGAGATAAAGGGGTCGTTGAATGATTTGAAGATGTGCTCATGATCGCTCTATTACAATAATGGATAGGTTTATTTTAAGGGGGTTCGCTATATAAATATACGGTTTGTAGCGATTTATCTTAAATAGGTACTTTTGTCACTTTCATTAGAGTTATAACTTTTATTTTAAAGTATTAACTTTTACTGTTGCAGTGAACGCAAGTTGTATTGCTTATACTTAACAAAGCTATAAGGTTATTGCAAATTTATGCTGTATTTGTCGAATCATGAGTGGTTTTTGATTACTGTTATATATGTATCTTTGAATTATGAATAATAGGCTCTATTCAATGATTTGTTGAGTCGATGTGTGTTATAGAGAAAAGTACAGTAATTTGACTTGCAATTTCTATAGATCAAGTTAAGTTTAGGCTTAACTAAAAAGTATTTATTGGGCACATATGAAAACGCTGAGAATAGCAACACGCCAAAGTCCATTGGCTCTTTGGCAAGCAGAGCATATTAAAGCTCGATTAGAAAAATTACATCATGGTTTAACTGTAGAGTTGGTGACTTTTGTAACGCAAGGGGACAAAATTTTAGATACCCCATTGGCAAAAATTGGTGGTAAAGGGCTATTTGTAAAAGAGCTTGAACAAGCATTGTTTGACGGTCGTGCAGATTTGGCTGTGCATTCTATAAAAGATGTACCGATGCAGCTTCCTGATGGGTTGGATTTACCTGTAATTTGTGAAAGAGAAGATCCCTTCGATGCTTTTGTCTCGAATAACTACTCACATTTTAATGATTTACCTCATGGTGCGGTTGTTGGCACATCAAGCTTACGTCGTAAATGCCAAATTTTAAATTACAGACCAGATTTAGTCATTAAAGATTTACGCGGCAATGTGGGTACAAGACTATCTAAGTTAGATAGTGGTTTATATGATGGAATTATCTTGGCAAGTGCAGGGCTCAAACGATTAGAGCTTCATGATCGTATTCGCCATACGCTTGACCCAGTAACGAGTTTACCTGCTGTAGGTCAAGGTGCTTTAGGCTTAGAGTGTCGTACAGATGACCAAGAAGTACTTTCTTTGATTGAACCATTAAAGCATTTTGAAACGGAAGTATGCGTTCGTGCTGAACGTGCTTTTAATGCCTACTTGGAGGGTGGTTGTCAAATTCCTATAGCAGGATATGCAGTTTTAGAAAATAATCAGCTAATGATGCAAGGAAGAGTTGGGAGTGTTGATGGTAAAACATTGTTGAAAGCAGAAATACAAGGTGAGCCAAACCATCCAATTGCAATAGGTGAGCAACTTGCAAAAAATTTATTGGAGATGGGTGCGGGGCCTTTATTAAAAGATCTACACTTATAACTTGTTATGTTATTTATAAATACGAGACCGAGTGAAAGAGCAGATGCCTTAACACGGGAAATGTGTAGACAAGGTATAGATGTATTAGATGTGCCTTTATTATGCTTAGAGTCAGTTGCTTTATCGGAGCAACTGATTCAGCAGTTTCATATTTTGCCGCAAACGAATGTAATTGTTGTTGTCAGTCCAACCGCTGCACAAATAGGGTTATCTTTTTTAGCTCAGATATTTAAAAAAATACCACAATTAGAGAATGTTCATTGGATTGCAGTCGGTGAAAAGACAGCTGAAGTGTTAAACGCAGCAGGTATCAATGCAGAGATTCCAAAGATTGAAACATCGGAAGGAATGTTGGATTTACCTATTTTAAAGCAGGTAAATATACAAAGTATTGCCTTTTGGCGGGGGGAAGGTGGGCGTCAGTTTATGATGAATCATCTTGCCAAGAAAAATATTAATATTATAAATATGATACTCTACAAGCGTAGCTTACCAAAGGAAACAGTTACGAGTTTTCAACATGTTGCTGAAATATTAAAACAGTATCATGAAAAAATTTATGTTTGTATAAGCAGTGAAGCAAGCTGGGTAAACTGGCATAGTCTTCTTGAACATGATTTGGATATATTAAATAAGTGCCACTATATTGTTTTAGGTGCAAGATTGCACGGTATCGTTGCGCAAAATATACCTTTAGAAAAAATACTTTTAGCTTCTAATTTAAAGGCCAATGAATTGGGCAGTTTGATACAGCAATCACAGGAAAAGTTATGAATAAGCGATGTGTGTGCCTATTTATTGTCAGTTTTTTATGGATGTCTAAATTAACTTATGATCAACAACAGTATATTCAAACTACTGATGATTTAAGGTCGCAGGTCACAGGTATAGAACAATCAATTAACCATGTTAATGATCAAATGGTGGCAATGCAAAGGCAGTCTGTACCTACTCAAAAATCAACAAAAGAAAAGCTAAATCAATCAGGTGTAACTATACAGCCAGCAGTGATGATTAATCCTGTTTTGCCAATACAGCAATCTTTAGAATTGATCCAGTTTGCACTAGATCAGCATGAAAATATATATGCACTTGAGCATTTACAACAACTTTTACAAAGCTTGGATAAATATAATATTTCTTCTGCACTAAAACAAAGTTTATATACATCTTTGGAAGGGGATCAAAAGATTATCGAAGCATCTAATCAGCAACAACTATCACAACAAGCTTATGCAAATAAACTACTGGCTCAAATAGATCAGCAGTTTTTTAAAATATTAGATACGAATGTAGAAAATTATCAACCTGTTCAGGCGCAGAGTTTTTGGGAAAAAATTATTTCGATACAGCCTTTAAAACAAAATCCAACAGATCTTATTAGTCAAAGACTTGTTGTGAAAGAGGCACAGTTAAGGCTTGTGCTCGCTAGGCAAATGTTAAATTTAGGACAATATGATCAATATGTTGCGAGCTTAGATGATATTCTCATTTTATTAAACCAAGCCCCCCGTTTTAATCAGCCAATTCTTCGTCAGGCATTAGAACAAGCAAAAAGCATTTCTTTTAATGGAACACCTAAGTTACATACCCCAATTTTATTAGACTAGGCTAAGGTTATGAAAAAAATCCTACTTTCTTATTTAGTCCTCGCTGTAGTTTTAATTGGGTTTTGTACGCTCCTTAGCCATGGGCAGGGTGCAGGATATGTATATTTACTATTTCATGGTTGGCAAATTCAGGGTTCATTCTTAGGTTTTCTTCTTTTTACCTTGCTTATTAGTTTATGTATTCAATTAATAGGCTATATGGCTCGACGATATGCAAATCGGAAAAAGCGTATACATCATCAAGTAGAAAGTTTTTCAAATCTACATCCATATGAAAAACTTGGTATTTTATGGTTACTTGGTGCGGAAAGACAAAAACAAGCTGTTGTTGAGAATATTTTTACAGCATCAACGCTATTAAATCATCTTATTCAAGCAACTTTTTTACGCCAACAAGGGCAGTATAAGGATGCTTTAAAGCAGTTAGAGCAAAGTCCGCCAGTTGCTTTTGAATTGGTTACATTACAGCGTATAGAAGTATATTTGCTCAATGGGCAAGGCGAAGATGCATTTGCACATTTAGAATTATTATCATCGCATCCTTTGCAGCCAGTTTGGTTAAAAGAGCTAGAAGAGGGTTATCAGCAACGCTTAGCTGAGCTATGGAGTAAGTTTGCAATCCAATTTCCTTGGTTATATTTATATGCAACGCAATACGGAATCTTAACCGCTGATGCAAATACAATATGGTTGACGCAAATTTTAGAAAGTTTTGATCAAGCTGTACCTGAACAGCTTGAAAAACTACAGCAAAGATATTTAGATTTAAAAACAAACCATATTGATATAAGTATTCGTACAAATAAAATTTTATGGCTGAAGATTTTAATGCGTTTGCATGATATGCAGCTAGAATATGAGGAGCTTGCAACATCATTACTCAATGATATGTTTGATCAAGATGTATTCTTTATGTGGTTTGAACAAAGAATGTTGAGCAATGATGTAAATTATAATGATATAGAAAAGCAAGTCATGGTTTGGGAGAAAAAGTATTCAGAAATGCCTGTTTTTCATTTTGTAAAATGGCATATATTCCAAAAAAATGGCAAATATAAGGAGGCTAAAGATTTATTAAATAGTTACCCAGATCATGTTTTATTAAATTATTTACGAATAAAAGTACATATTCAAGATAATCCCAACTTAGTACAACAGCTTAAAAATGTATTTGAAGTAAATCCACAATTTTTAAAAATTAATATTTAATATACTGACAGAATTGTTTGTATATATTTAAAAAAAATATTTTATTTAAGACTTTTATACTAAATTGATATGTAGTTAATATTTATAAGTGCATGGTGAATTTTATAAATTTGTATAATTTGTAGTTAATAATCCTAGTATATAATATATGTTGGTATATATTTATACAGTAGAGATATACTTATTAAGTATAATTGGCTATTATATTTAATGTTCGATATTATTAAATATTGAATTTTATTTTTGGGAGAAATTTACGTGCAAGATATTAGTACATTAAGTGTTGAAGAGCTTGAGCATTTACAGCAAGAAGCAGAAGCATTAATTGCAACAAAAAAAGACCAAGCAATACAAAATGCTTATCAACAAATTATTGATATTGCAGCAGGGTTGGACCTTACTGTAGAGCAAGTGCTTGAATATGGATCACAAAAAAGAAAGGTAACGACACGTAAAACAGTTGAACCTCGTTATCGTAATCACAATAACCCTGAGCAAACATGGACAGGGCGTGGCAAACAACCAAGATGGATTGTTGCTGAACTTGAAAAAGGTGCGAAAATAGAAGATTTTATTATTTAAATTCTAAGATTTTTTAGGGAGTGTGATACTCCCTTTTTTTTATTTAAATAAATTTATTATATTATTTGAATATTAAAAATATACAGAATTGTATGTTTAATATAATGGTGCTTTAAATATATAAACCTTATAGCCTCAAACTTTATAATATATTGAAACATGCTATTCTAATAGTAATTTTGAAAAGAGAAGATGGATATGAAGTGGACATTAACGGCTATTTCAAATGAATTAAAAGGCATTAGCTTTAGTATTCATGAGGATACACTTGTTGGTCGACATCAGAGTTGTCATTTGATTTTACAATCATCAGAAATATCGCGTAGACATGCCGCATTTTATATAAAAGACGAATCCTTATGGTTGGAAGATTTGCAATCTTCAAATGGTACATATATTAATGACAATAAAATTACTGAGCCAACTTTATTAAAAGACCAAGATATAATTCAGTTTGCAAGTTTAAAGTTTCTTCTTAGTGAAACCAGACGTGAAGATAACATAGCTGTCGAAAATCAATCTTTAAAAAATCATCTTGAAGAAGGAATACCACATATTGCAGATCGTGTGAAAGATACGCCTGTTACAAATGATGGTACCCCTGAAAATATTCAAATTCCTAAGCCTGCGCCAATGCCTGATCAGGAAAATGAAATAAAAACCAATTTAGAGGAATCTTCTAATAAAGAGTCAGGCATTCAAAATAAAACTCATCATGCAACTGACTCAGAACAAGAAGTGAAAAAGAATGCATCATTAGGACTCATTGCAATTATTGCTATTTTGATTATTGCGCTAATTGTTTGGTTCTTCTTTAAATAATGGTAATTAAATAACTAAAAAGCATGCTTCTGCATGCTTTTTTTTGGAGTAAATAATGACAATAGCAAAATTAGAAAAACGTAAGCTTATTATCTTTGATTTAGATGGTACGCTAGTTGATACTGTAGTCGATATGGCAACTGCAATAAATACTGCATTACATCAAATGAAGTTGCCCACTGTAAGTGTGGAACAAATTAGATTATGGGTGGGGCAGGGCAGTGAAAAGCTATGTGAAAAAGTATTGGCTGAGTTAGATTGTAATGCAACTTTGGCTAGTGAGTTATGTAAAATATATCTTGATCAATATCAATCAGAAATATGTGTAAATAGCATACCATTTGCTGGTGTCTATGAGTTTTTGGAAGCTTGTAAAGATAAAAAAATATCAATAGCCTGTGTGACCAACAAACCTAGGATATTGGCTATAAAGCTTCTAGAAAAATTAAATTTACTAGATTACTTTTCACTTGTTGTTGGTGGTGATACTGTGGTCGAAAAGAAACCATCACCTTTGCCTTTAATTTATACAATGCACTATTTTCATGTAAAACATAACCAAGTTCTTATGATTGGTGATTCATATAATGATATTGAAGCAGCTCGTTGTGCGAAAATTGACTGTATTGCGATGAGTTATGGGTATAATCATGGTGAGAGTATTTATGATAGTCATCCTCAAGAAGTGATTGATGACCTTCGTTGTTTATTAAAGAGATAGATATAGGAACGGTTTATGAACTTAAAGCCATATTATTTGCGATGGCGTTGCTCACATTAAATTTATATTTTTAAAATAATCAATTATGTGAGTAATCTAATGAATAAAGATATTTTTGAGCAATTAACCCAGCAAGGCTTTAATACTATTCCTGTATATCGTCAGCGCTTTGCAGATGCAGATACGCCACTCTCAGTTTTTGTACGGTTAAATAAAAAAACACCTTCGTACTTGTTTGAGTCTGTTGAAGGTGGTGAAAAATGGGCAAGATACTCAATCATTGGTTTGGGTGAGTCTACAATCTTTTCATGTAATGATGGTGTATTAGATATACAAGACCAAGATGGAAATATTAAGACTAGGGATAATGTAAATCCTTATAATTTTATTCGTGAGTTCCAAAGTCAGTTCAAAGTTCCTACGCAAGAAACTTTACCTGAATTACCGAAATTTACAGGTGGCCTTGTTGGTTACTTTGGTTACGATGCAGTGCGATATATAGAGCCGCATTTAAAAGGTGGTGCTCCTAAAGATGATCCAGTTGAGTTGCCTGATATTTGGATGATGCTTTCAAAAACAGTCATTGTATTTGATAACTTAAAAGATACACTTTTTTTGATTGTTCATGCAGATGTAAATGTGGGTGAAACTTATGAAGATGCGCAGAGTAAATTAGATCAGTTGGAGCAATTGCTAGATACGCCGATTCGTTTACAAGCAAAATCACATACATTTCCTGAGTTTCACTCTTTAACAGGCGAAGAAGCATATAAAGCCTCTGTAGAAAAAGTAAAAGAATATATTCGTGCTGGTGATGTGATGCAGGTTGTTCCTGGGCATCGGATGGTTTCCGATTTTGATGGAGAGCCTTTACAGGTTTATCGTGCCTTACGTCATCTAAACCCATCTCCTTATCTATTTCTTGTACAAGGCTATACCTTAAAAGATCAAAAGCCATTCCATATCGTTGGCTCATCTCCTGAAATCTTATCTCGACTTGAAAATGGAATTGCAACAGTACGACCACTTGCAGGGACAAGACCAAGAGGGAAAACACCAGCAGAAGATTTGGTTTTAGAGCAAGAACTATTAGCTGATGAAAAAGAAATTGCAGAACACCTAATGCTTATTGATTTAGGACGTAATGATATTGGACGTGTGTCCAAGGTTGGCAAGGTAACTGTAACAGATAAAATGGTTGTCGAGCGTTATTCACATGTAATGCACATTGTTTCTAACGTTCAGGGTGAGGTTCAAGATGATATGGATGCACTTGATGTATTTAAAGCAACCTTTCCTGCGGGAACACTTTCAGGTGCACCCAAAGTAAGAGCAATGCAGATTATTGATGAAGTTGAACCTGTGAAACGCGGGATCTTTGGTGGAGCTGTGGGATATCTAGGTTGGCAGGGTGAGATGGATATGTCTATTGCAATAAGAACATGTGTTATTCGAAAGAATAAAGTATATGTTCAGGCTGGAGCAGGGCTAGTAGCAGACTCAAATCCTGATTCGGAATGGCATGAAACACAAATAAAAGCTCGCGCAGTGATCAAAGCGGTTGAATTATCATCAACTGGATTGATTTTATAAGTTTTTTTGCACTTTTTTTAAAAAAGTACTTGCATCATTTTGAAGTTTTGCTAAACTGCACACCGTTCCGATACGAAATGTACGAAACAACTTAAAACGCCGACATAGCTCAGTTGGTAGAGCAACTGACTTGTAATCAGTAGGTCCTCAGTTCGAATCCGAGTGTCGGCACCATTTTAAAGTTGTTAAATACAGAAGTAAAGGACTGCACTACCAAGTAAGTGTGATAAAGGTGGGATTCCCGAGCGGTCAAAGGGGGCGGACTGTAACTCCGCTACGAAAGTTTCGAAGGTTCGAATCCTTCTCCCACCACCATTAACTTCGAATGAAGTGGTAAATATACCAACATGCGGGAGTAGCTCAGTTGGTAGAGCGGCAGCCTTCCAAGCTGCATGTCGCGAGTTCGACCCTCGTCTCCCGCTCCATCGAAGTAATTATATCGCTCTTATAGCTCAGTGGTAGAGCACTCCCTTGGTAAGGGAGAGGTCTCGAGTTCAAATCTCGATAAGAGCTCCAGATTATACAGTTTAGTAGATTTATCTACACTTCTTAAGAAAGCAGGCTTATTAGTCTGCTTTTAAAGTATTGGGTGTCTGTTTTTTAGGCGATATGTCGATTATGCTGAAATTCTCAGTACTTATTCGATGTAAACGAGGAAGATTATCATGGCTAAAGCCAAGTTTGAACGTAATAAGCCACATGTAAACGTGGGAACAATTGGTCACGTTGACCATGGTAAAACAACTTTAACAGCTGCTATTGCAACTATCTGTGCAAAAGTTTATGGCGGTGAAGCTAAAGATTACGCAGCGATCGACTCTGCGCCTGAAGAAAAAGCTCGTGGTATTACAATTAATACATCTCACGTAGAATATGATTCTCCAACTCGTCACTACGCTCACGTAGACTGCCCAGGACACGCCGATTATGTTAAAAACATGATCACTGGTGCTGCTCAAATGGATGGTGCGATTCTTGTATGTGCTGCGACTGATGGTCCTATGCCTCAAACTCGTGAACACATCCTTCTTTCTCGTCAGGTAGGTGTACCTTACATCGTTGTATTCTTAAACAAATGCGACCTTGTTGATGATGAAGAGTTACTTGAATTAGTAGAAATGGAAGTTCGTGAACTTCTTAGCGCTTACGATTTCCCTGGTGATGATACTCCTGTAATCCGTGGTTCAGCTTTAGCTGCACTTAACGGTGATGCTGGTGAATATGGTGAATCTTCAGTAATTTCTCTTGTAGAAGCTCTAGATTCTTACATTCCTGAACCAGAGCGTGCTATCGATAAAGCATTCTTAATGCCAATCGAAGATGTATTCTCAATTTCTGGTCGTGGTACTGTAGTAACAGGCCGTGTAGAATCAGGTATTGTTAAGGTTGGTGAAGAAGTTGAAATCGTTGGTATTAAAGACACGGTTAAAACGACTGTAACTGGCGTTGAAATGTTCCGTAAGTTGCTTGACGAAGGTCGCGCAGGCGAGAACTGTGGTGTTCTTTTACGTGGTACTAAGCGTGAAGACGTACAACGTGGTCAAGTATTGGCTAAGCCAGGTACAATTAAGCCACACACTAAATTTGACGCAGAAGTATATGTACTAGCGAAAGAAGAAGGTGGTCGTCATACACCATTCCTAAATGGTTACCGTCCACAGTTCTATTTCCGTACAACTGACGTAACTGGTGCAATCCAGTTGAAAGAAGGCGTTGAAATGGTTATGCCAGGTGACAACGTTGAAATGGCAGTAGAATTAATCCACCCAATCGCAATGGACGCTGGTTTACGCTTCGCGATCCGTGAAGGTGGTCGTACTGTAGGTGCTGGTGTTGTTTCTAAAGTAAATCAGTAATATAATAAATATTAAACCGAGAGCTAAGGTTCTCGGTTTACTTTATAGGCTAGTAGTTCAATTGGTAGAGCGTCGGTCTCCAAAACCGAATGTTGGGGGTTCGAGTCCCTCCTGGCCTGCCACTATTTCAAAGTTAAAGCTTGATGCTGGCTATTTTGTCCTTATAATGATTCGCGAATTCTACGACGAGTAAAAACATGTCGAATGATAAATCGCGTGACGCATTGAGCGACGCGCCAATCCCTCAGAAAAATACAGCAGCAGAAGTTGTGCGCTCAGGCTCACCTATAGATATTGTTTTATGGGTATTAGCAATTATTTTGTTAATTGGAGCTTCTCTTGTAAATCAATATCTTCCTGCATATTGGACACCAGCGAGTAATATTTGGGTGCAAATTGGGGCGATTTTAGCTTGTATCATTATAGCTTTAGGTTTATTATACGCCACCCACCAAGGCAAAGGTTTTATTCGCTTGCTAAAAGACTCGCGATTAGAGCTGCGTCGAGTAACTTGGCCAACCAAACAGGAAACAGTAACAACATCTTGGCAAGTAGTACTTGTAATTATTGTTGCTGCTATCGTGCTATGGTGCTTTGATTATGCGCTGGGCTGGTTAGTAAAGTTAATGATCGGGTAGAGAGCTATGAAACGTTGGTACATTATTCATGCCTATTCAGGTTATGAAAAACAAGTAATGCGTTCACTTAAAGAGCGAATCCAGCGTAGTGCTGTTGCCGATAGCTTTGGTGAAGTTCTTGTTCCGACCGAAGAAGTCGTGGAAATGAAGGACGGTAAAAAGCGTAAATCAGAACGTAAATTCTTTCCGGGCTATGTGTTAGTCGAAATGGAAATGGATGATGATTCTTGGCATATTGTTAAAGAATGTCCAAAAGTTCTAGGTTTTATTGGTGGTACGCCAGAAAAACCTGCGCCTATTACTCAAAAAGAAGCAGATGCGATTCTTGCTCGTGTACGTAATACTGGTGAAGCACCTCGTCCTAAGACAATGTTTGAACCAGGTGAAGAATTATTGGTTATCGATGGCCCATTCACAGACTTTAAAGGTGTTGTGGAAGAGGTTATTTATGACAAATCTCGCTTGACGTTGACGATTAATGTATTTAATCGCCCAACGCAAGTCGAGCTTGAATTCCGTCAGGTTGAGAAGACAATCTAATCAACTGATTGAATGCCTATATGTTAGGCAATTTTATATGTAATAAATTGGGGAGCCTTACGGCGTTACTACCCAGAGGTATTTGAAATGGCTAAAAAGATTGACGGCTATATCAAGCTGCAAGTCCCAGCTGGTAAAGCGAATCCATCTCCTCCTATTGGTCCTGCATTAGGTCAACGTGGTGTTAACATCATGGCATTCTGTAAAGAATTCAATGCTGCTACACAAAAAGTTGAACCAGGTCTACCAATTCCTGTTGTAATTACAGTTTATAATGATAAATCATTTACATTTATCATGAAAACTCCACCTGCTGCTGTTCTTCTTAAGAAAGCTGCTGGTGTTCAAAAAGGTTCTTCTGAGCCACACAAAACTAAAGTGGGTAAATTAACTCGTGCGCAATTAGAAGAAATTGCTACGACTAAAGAACCTGATTTAACTGGTGCTGACTTAGATGCACGTGTTCGTACCATTGCTGGTTCTGCACGTTCTATGGGCTTGGAAGTGGAGCTGTAATAAGATGGCAAAGTTAACTAAACGTCAAAAAGCAATTTCTGCTATTGATTCAAACAAAGTTTATTCTTTGGAAGAAGCGGTAGAAGTAATTAATGGCTTCCCTGCAGCTAAATTTAAAGAATCACTAGACGTTTCTGTAAATCTAGGTGTTGATCCACGTAAATCAGATCAAGTTGTACGTGGTGCGACAACTTTACCTGCAGGTACAGGTAAAACTGTACGTGTAGCTGTATTTGCTCAAGGTGCTGCTGCTGAAGCTGCTAAAGCTGAAGGCGCTGATATCGTTGGTTTTGATGACCTTGCTGAAAGCATTCAAAAAGGTAATCTTGACTTTGATGTTGTCATTGCTGCTCCTGATGCTATGCGCGTTGTTGGTAAGTTAGGTACAATTTTAGGGCCACGTGGTTTAATGCCAAACCCTAAAGTAGGTACAGTAACTCCTGACGTTGCTGGTGCAGTTAAAAATGCTAAATCTGGTCAAGCACGTTACCGTGTAGACAAAGCTGGTATTATTCATGCTGGTATTGGCCAAGTTGGTTTTACAATTGAAGCTGTACGTCAAAACTTAGAAGCATTGGTTGCTGACTTGAAAAAAGCAAAACCTGCAACTTCTAAGGGTATCTACATCAAAAAAATCACTTTGAGCTCAACAATGGGTCCTGGTGTAACTGTTGATGTAAACAGTATTTCTAACTAATTGTTAGAACAGAATTCTTAAATCTCTAAAGATAAAGATTAAACTCTCTATCTTTAGAGTGGACTTTGAATTGATAGGTTAAAGCCTATTAGCGTCAAAGACCTCAGGCGAGAAGAAATTCTCTTAATAATTTAGCCTGCGTAGACGCGGTGGTGTGATTATTCCTCCTCCGCGTGTAAGCCTTTTAGGCTTACGAATTGGGAGTGTATTCTTTGAATACATAAATCACCTTAGGAGGTTTTACAGTGGCTCTACTATTAGAGAACAAAAAAGAAATCGTTGCTCAAGTAAACGAAACTGCGAGCAAAGCTTTCTCTGCTGTTGTTGCTGACTACCAAGGTTTAAACGTAGAGCAGTTAACTCAACTTCGTGTTGAGGCTCGTAAGTTAGGTGTTTCAACACGTATCGTGCGTAACACACTAGCAAAACGTGCACTTGAAGGTACTCAATTCGATATCTTAAGTGACAACCTAGTTGGTCCAACAATTCTCGGTTTTTCAACTTCTGAAGACGACATGGGTGCAGCTGCACGCTTGTTCGAAGAATTTGCTAAAGCAAATAAAGCATTTGAACTTAAAGCTGCCGCATTTGACGGTAAAGTTTATCAAGGTGCAGAAGTTAGCGTTATCGCAAATCTTCCAAACCAAGAAAAAGCGCTTACTATGCTTGCAAATGTTCTTCAAGCTCCAATTTCGAAATTGGGTCGCTTACTTACAGCGCTCAAAGAGAAAGACGAGCAAGAAGCTGCATAATCCATTACCTACACCATTTAATTTCCATTTGGAGTTATTCTCATGGCTTTAACTAACGAAGAAATTTTAAACGCAGTTGCTGAAAAAACTGTTCTTGAACTTGTTGACCTAATCTCTGCTTTCGAAGAGAAATTCAACGTATCTGCTGCTGCTGTTGCAGTTGCTGCTGCTGGTGGTGATGCTGCTGCTGCTGAAGAGCAAACTGAATTCAATGTTGAATTAACAAGCTTTGGCGGTAACAAAGTTGCTGTAATTAAAGCAGTTCGTGAAGCAACTGGTCTTGGTCTTAAAGAAGCTAAAGATCTAGTTGAAGGTGCTCCACAAGTTCTTAAAGAAGGCGTGAGCAAAGAAGACGGTGAAGAGCTTAAGAAGAAACTTGAAGCAGCTGGTGCTACAGTTACACTTAAGTAATTTACATCCGGAGTCAATTATTAAAAAATTGGCTCCAGATATGGCTGATGGCTCTTGGGTCATCAGCCTTTTTGCGTTACAATAATCGGCTCGGTTTTTTATTGAACTGTGATAAAAGTCTAAATTTTAGTAAAAAACGATCCAATTCAAACGCTTACCAATATTTTTCGCTCTAAAAATATTGTTAAGCGTTTTATTACCACTCTCATTTGCAGCATTTGTAAGCAGTGGTGGCCATATCGGCCTGCGTAATTCCTTCTAAACCCGAACTGCAGGCGGGTTTAGTTTTGTACTTTCCGAGGACTCCAGATGGCATACTCATATACCGAAAAAAAACGGATCCGTAAGAATTTTGGTAAATTGCCCCAAGTGATGGATGTTCCGTACTTGCTTTCGATTCAAGTCGACTCGTACAGAACGTTTCTACAAGATGGTAAATTAGCAAAAACCCGAGAAGATATAGGTCTCCAAGCTGCGTTTCGTTCAGTTTTTCCAATTGAAAGTTATTCCGGCAATGCTGCTTTAGAATTTGTTGAGTATAGCCTTGGTAAGCCTGAGTTTGATGTGCGCGAGTGTATTCTTCGTGGCTCGACTTATGCGGCACCAATGCGCGTTAAAATTCGCTTGATCATTAAAGATCGCGATACCAAAGCAATTAAAGATGTTCGTGAACAAGAAGTCTACATGGGTGAAATCCCATTAATGACTGAGAACGGTACATTTGTAATTAATGGAACTGAGCGTGTAATCGTGTCTCAGTTGCATCGTTCTCCAGGTGTGTTCTTCGATAGCGATAAAGGTAAAACACACTCTAACAAGACACTTTATTCTGCGCGTATTATTCCTTACCGTGGTTCATGGTTAGATTTTGAATTCGATGCAAAAGATTTAGTATATGTACGTATTGACCGTCGTCGTAAACTTTTAGCGACTGTTATTTTACGTGCTTTAAACTACACAGATGAACAAATTCTAGATTTATTCTATGAAAAAGTTCCTGTTTATCTAGATATGGGTAGTTATCAAATTGAATTAGTTCCAGAGCGCCTACGCGGTGAAATGGCTCAGTTTGATATCGTCGACAACAGTGGAAAAGTCATTGTTGAGCAAGGTAAACGTATTAATGCACGTCATGTACGTCAAATGGAAGCTGCTGGTTTAACTAAACTTTCTGTTCCAGATGAGTACTTGTACGAACATATTACTGCACAAAATATCACATTACGTGATGGTGAAGTTATTCCTGCAAATACTGTACTTAGTCATGAAGTTATGGTTAAGCTTGCAGAAGGCGGCGTGAAAGAATTCAATATCTTGTTTACTAATGATATTGACCGTGGTCCTTATATTGCAGATTCATTACGTGCTGATATTACACGTGATCGTGACGAAGCACTTGTAGAAATCTACAAAGTAATGCGTCCAGGCGAGCCACCAACCAAAGAAGCCGCAGAAAACTTATTCAATAACTTGTTCTTCTCTACAGAGCGTTATGATTTGTCGGCTGTTGGTCGTATGAAGTTTAACCGTCGTTTAGGGCGTCCATACGAAGTTGGCACAGACCAAAAAACACGTGAAATCGAAGGAATTTTATCTAACGAAGATATTACTGATGTAATGCGTACATTGGTAGATATTCGTAATGGTAAAGGTGAAGTCGACGATATCGACCACTTAGGTAACCGTCGTGTACGTTCTGTTGGTGAAATGACAGAAAACCAATTCCGTGTAGGTCTAGTTCGTGTTGAACGTGCTGTTAAAGAGCGTTTAAGCCAAGCTGAAACAGATAACCTATCACCACAAGATTTAATTAATGCGAAGCCTGTTGCTGCTGCAATTAAAGAATTCTTTGGTTCTAGCCAATTATCTCAGTTCATGGATCAAAACAACCCATTGTCTGAGATTACACATAAACGTCGTGTATCTGCGCTTGGACCAGGTGGTTTAACACGTGAGCGTGCAGGCTTTGAGGTACGTGACGTACATCATACTCACTATGGTCGTGTATGTCCGATTGAAACGCCTGAAGGTCCAAACATTGGTTTGATCAACTCGCTTTCAGTTTATTCTAAAGCAAACCATTTTGGTTTCTTGGAAACACCTTACCGTAAAGTTGTTGATGGTCGTGTGACTGAAGATACAGAATACCTTTCTGCAATTGAAGAAGTAGGTACTGTTATTGCACAAGCCGATGCAGTGGTTGATCCAGCGGGTCACTTGCTAGAAGAAATGGTAACTGTGCGTCACCAAGGTGAAACACTGCGTATGCCTCCTGAGCGTGTAACGCATATGGATGTATCTGCACAACAGGTTGTATCTGTTGCAGCATCATTAATTCCGTTCCTTGAACACGATGATGCGAACCGTGCATTGATGGGTTCAAACATGCAACGTCAGGCAGTGCCGACACTTCTTGCTGATAAGCCACTTGTTGGTACAGGTATGGAAGCAAATGTTGCACGTGACTCAGGTGTATGTGTAATTGCACAGCGTGGCGGTGTCATTGAATTTGTTGATGCTTCTCGTGTTGTTATTCGTGTCAATGAGAGTGAAATGGTTGCGGGTGAAGCAGGTGTAGATATCTATAACCTGATTAAGTACACACGTTCAAACCAAAACACATGTATTAACCAAAAAGTACTTGTTAACCTTGGCGATAAAGTTGGTCGTGGTGATGTACTTGCTGATGGCCCATCTACAGATGGTGGTGAATTAGCACTTGGTCAAAACATGCGTGTTGCGTTCATGACATGGAATGGTTACAACTATGAGGATTCGATTCTATTATCAGAACGTGTTCTTCAAGAAGATCGTTTAACATCAATCCATATTCAAGAACTATCATGTGTTGCACGTGATACGAAACTTGGTGCAGAAGAAATTACTGGCGATATTCCAAACGTTGGTGAAGCTGCATTATCTAAGTTAGATGAATCAGGTATTGTTTACATCGGTGCTGAAGTAACAGCGGGTGATATTCTTGTAGGTAAAGTGACACCTAAGGGTGAAACACAATTAACACCTGAAGAAAAATTACTTCGTGCAATCTTTGGTGAAAAAGCAGCAGATGTAAAAGACTCTTCGTTACGTGTTCCATCTGGTACGAAAGGTACTGTGATCGATGTTCAGGTATTCACACGTGATGGTCTTGAAAAAGATGAACGTGCGCTTGCAATTGAAAAAGCACAGTTAGATTCTTACCGTAAAGATTTGAAAGAAGAATACAAAATCTTTGAAGAAGCGGCACGTGAACGTATCGTACGTCTACTGAAAGACCAAATGTCTAACGGTGGTGGTACAACGAAACGTGGTGATCAGCTGACTGAAGATAAATTATCTCAATTAGAAATGGTGGATTTACTTGAAATCCAACCGTCTGATGAAGGTATTGCTGAACGTCTTACTCAAATTCAGACTTACCTGAAAGAGAAGAGTGCTGAAATTGATGAGAAATTCGCTGAGAAGAAACGTAAGCTTTCAACAGGTGATGAGTTAACAACAGGTGTATTGAAAGTTGTTAAAGTTTACCTTGCTGTGAAACGTCGTATTCAACCTGGTGATAAAATGGCAGGTCGTCATGGTAACAAAGGTGTTGTATCAAACATCTTGCCTGTTGAAGACATGCCGCATGATGCCAATGGTGTACCTGTAGATGTAGTGCTTAACCCGCTTGGTGTACCTTCACGTATGAATGTGGGTCAGATTCTTGAGACACATTTAGGCTTAGCTGCAAAAGGCTTGGGTGAGCAAATTGATAAAATGCTCAAACAGCAACGTACAATTGCAGAGCTACGTGAATTCTTAGACAAAATCTATAACAAAGTTGGTGGAGAGCAAGAAGAGCTTGAAACACTAACTGATGATGAAGTCTTAATTCTTGCTGGTAACCTGAAAAAAGGTGTTCCTTTAGCAACGCCAGTATTTGATGGTGCTGAAGAAGAGCAAATCAAAGAGTTGTTAGAGCTAGCTGAATTACCACGTACAGGTCAACAAACATTGTTTGATGGACGTACAGGTGAGCAGTTTGATCGTCCAGTAACTGTGGGTTACATGTACATGCTTAAGTTGAACCACTTGGTTGATGACAAGATGCATGCACGTTCTACGGGTTCTTACTCGTTAGTAACGCAACAGCCATTAGGTGGTAAAGCACAGTTTGGTGGTCAGCGTTTTGGTGAGATGGAAGTCTGGGCATTAGAAGCATATGGTGCAGCGTATACGCTACAAGAAATGCTTACTGTGAAGTCAGATGATGTTGAAGGTCGTACACGTATCTATAAGAATATTGTAGATGGAAACCATTATATGGATCCGGGAATGCCTGAGTCATTCAACGTACTGACCAAAGAGATCCGTTCTTTAGGTATCAACATTGAACTGAAAAATGGTGACTAAGCTGTAAAGCTCATCAAATTTCAGTAACAAACAATATTTGTGACCCTGCCGAGTGAATACATGAATTCCCTCGGCACACGGAGAGAAGAATTGAAAGACTTGCTCGATATCATGCGTAAAAAAACGGACTCTGACGGTCATACTCCAGTTGAGTTTGATCGCATCCGTATTGGTCTTGCATCACCAGAAATGATTAAATCATGGTCTCATGGCGAAGTAAAAAAGCCTGAAACCATTAACTATCGTACGTTTAAACCAGAACGTGATGGTTTATTCTGTGCCAAAATCTTTGGTCCAGTAAAAGATTACGAATGCTTGTGTGGTAAATACAAGCGTATGAAGTACAAAGGCGTCATTTGTGAAAAATGTGGCGTTGAAGTAACAACTGCAAAAGTTCGTCGTGAACGTATGGGTCACATCGACCTTGCAACACCAACTGCACATATTTGGTTCTTAAAATCATTACCAAGCCGTATTGGTTTGTTATTAGATATGACTCTACGTGATATTGAACGCGTATTGTATTTCGAATCTTATGTTGTAACAGACCCAGGCTTAACAGAGCTTGAAAAATACCAGCTTCTAAATGATGAAGAATACTTTACAGCTTTAGAAGAGCATGGTGATGAATTCACAGCGAAAATGGGTGCTGAGGCTGTTCAAGATCTATTAAAAGATATTGATCTTGAAGCAGAGATTTCTCGTTTACGTGAGGAAATCCCTCAAACAACTTCAGAAACAAAACTGAAAAAAGCATCTAAGCGTTTGAAACTGATGGAAGCATTCTATCAATCAAACAATAAGCCAGAGTGGATGGTGTTAAATGTACTACCAGTACTTCCACCAGATCTACGTCCATTAGTACCACTTGAAGGTGGTCGTTTTGCGACATCTGACTTAAATGATTTATACCGTCGTGTGATTAACCGTAACAACCGTTTAAAACGTCTTTTAGACCTAGCTGCACCGGACATTATCGTACGTAACGAAAAACGTATGTTACAAGAGTCTGTAGATGCATTGCTTGATAATGGTCGTCGTGGTCGTGCAATTACGGGTTCTAATAAACGTCCATTAAAATCTTTGGCAGACATGATCAAAGGTAAGCAAGGTCGTTTCCGTCAGAACTTGTTAGGTAAGCGTGTAGACTATTCTGGTCGTTCTGTAATTACAGTTGGTCCAACGCTACGTCTTCATCAATGTGGTTTACCGAAAAAAATGGCACTTGAATTATTCAAACCATTTATTTTTGCGAAGCTACAGGCATCAGGTCAAGCAACAACCATTAAAGCTGCGAAGAAAATGGTTGAGCGTGAGACACCTGAAGTATGGGACGTACTTGCAAACGTAATTCGTCAACATCCAGTAATGTTGAACCGTGCACCAACACTTCACCGTCTTGGTCTACAAGCATTCGAACCTGTACTTATCGAAGGTAAAGCGATTCGTCTACACCCACTCGTATGTGCGGCATTTAACGCCGACTTCGATGGTGACCAAATGGCGGTTCACGTACCATTGACACTTGAAGCACAGCTTGAAGCACGTGCATTAATGATGTCTACAAATAACATCTTGTCACCTGCAAATGGTGAACCAATCATCGTACCTTCTCAGGACGTTGTATTGGGTCTTTACTACATCACGCGTGATGCGGTAAATGCACAAGGTGAAGGCATGGTGTTTGCAGATACTCACGAAGTAAACCGTGCGCTTGCAACACGTCAAGTAAACATGCATGCGCGTGTGAAAGTACGTGTACACCAAACGATTATTGATGAAAATGGTAACCGTGAAAAGCAAACCATTATTGTTGATACAACACCAGGTCGTTGCTTACTTTGGGAAGTTGTTCCTGAAGGTTTAAGCTTTGACATGATCAACCTTGAAATGACTAAGAAAAACATTTCTAAGTTGATTAACACTTGTTACCGTAAACTTGGTTTAAAAGACTCAGTTATTTTTGCTGACCAGTTGATGTACCTTGGTTTCCGTCAAGCAACACGCTCAGGTGTGTCTGTTGGTATGGAAGATATGGTGATACCACCAACAAAACAAGTGATCATTGATAAAGCAGAAGCTGAAGTTCGTGAAATTGAAGATCAATTCGAGCAAGGTTTCGTAACTGCTGGTGAACGTTATAACAAAGTTGTCGATATTTGGGCGCGTACAAACGACCAAGTTGCTAAAGCGATGATGGATAACTTGTCTTCTACACTTGTTAAAAACAAGAAAGGTGAAGATGAGAAGCAAAAATCATTCAACAGTATCTACATGATGTCAGATTCTGGAGCGCGTGGTAGTGCTGCACAGATTCGTCAGCTTGCAGGTATGCGTGGTCTGATGGCAAAACCAGATGGTTCGATTATTGAAACACCGATTAAAGCAAACTTCCGCGAAGGTTTAACAGTACTTCAGTACTTTATTTCAACGCACGGTGCGCGTAAAGGTTTGGCCGATACAGCATTGAAAACAGCGAACTCGGGTTATCTAACACGTCGTCTTGTAGACGTTGCACAAGACTTAGTAATCACAGAACCAGATTGTGGTACTGCTGGTGGCTTAGTCATGACACCATTAATTCAAGGTGGTGATGTAATTGAAGCACTACGTGATCGTGTACTTGGTCGTGTAACTGCTGAAGATGTACGTCGTGCTTCTGATGATGAGATTGTTTTACCGAAAGGAACGCTCATTGACGAGAAAATCGCTGCTTATCTTGAAGAAGCGGGTGTCGATGAAGTTAAAGTTCGTTCAGTTGTAAGCTGTGAGTCTACATTCGGTGTGTGTGCGAACTGTTATGGTCGTGACCTTGCTCGTGGTCACTTGGTAAATCCAGGTGAGTCTGTGGGTGTAATGGCTGCTCAATCGATTGGTGAGCCAGGTACACAGTTAACAATGCGTACGTTCCACGTTGGTGGTGCTGCGAGCAGAACATCTGCTGCAAACAGTGTTCAAGTACGTAATAAAGGTACTGTACGCTTCCATAATGTGAAAACTGTACAACACTCGAAAGGACACCAAGTTTCTGTGTCACGTTCTGGTGAAGTAGGTATTGCAGATGAGTTGGGTCGTGAGCGTGAACGTTATAAACTACCTTACGGTGCAAGCATCTTACTTAAAGATGGTCAAGCTGTAGAAGCTGGTGGTATCGTTGCAACATGGGATCCGCATACACACCCACTTGTAACAGAAGTTGCTGGTAAAGCACGCTTCTCACAAATTGTTGATGGTTCGACTGCAACATCGAAAACTGATGACACAACAGGTATGACAACTGTTGAAATCTTACCTGTAACAGCACGTCCTGCTTCTGGTAAAGATTTACGTCCAGCGATTGTACTTGATACAGCTGATGGAGGTGAGCAGTTCTACTTCCTACCACAAAACACAATTGTTACTGTCCGTGATGGCGAAACAATTGGTGTCGGTGACGTTATTGGTCGTGTACCACAAGAATCATCTCGTACACGTGATATTACCGGTGGTCTTCCACGTGTTGCCGATTTGTTCGAAGCACGTAAGCCAAAAGAACATGCAATCCTTGCTGAAATTTCAGGTGTTGTAAGCTTTGGTAAAGAAACTAAAGGTAAGTATCGTCTTGTAATTACGCCTAATGATGGTTCTGAAATCTATGAAGAGTTGATTCCAAAATGGCGTCAAATCAACGTATTTGAAGGTGAGCATGTAAACCGTGGTGAAGTCGTTTCTGATGGCCCACAGAATCCACATGACATCTTACGTCTGAAAGGTGAAGTTGCATTAACAAATTATATTGTTAATGAAGTACAAGATGTTTACCGTTTACAAGGTGTAAAAATCAACGATAAGCATATTGAAGTTGTTGTTCGTCAAATGCTTCGTAAAGTAGATATTGTTGATGGTGGTGATACAAGCTTCATTAAAGGTGAGCAAGTAGATTACATCCGTGTAATGCAAGAAAACCAAGCAGTATTGGCACAAAACAAGTTCCCTGCGAAGTTTGACCGTCAATTGATGGGTATTACAAAAGCATCATTATCTACAGATTCATTTATCTCTGCTGCATCGTTCCAAGAGACAACGCGTGTCTTAACAGAAGCTGCTGTAACAGGTAAAGAAGATGATTTACGTGGTCTTAAAGAGAACGTGGTTGTTGGTCGTCTAATTCCAGCAGGTACGGGCTTGGCATACCACTTAGAGCGTCGTCGTCAAGAGTCTGAAGCTGCTGAATATGAACTTCAAAATGACTTTAGCGATGTTGATCAAGCATTTAGCCAAGCATTGAATGAAGAACAGTTCTAAAATTTGCTGTTAAAGCAATATTGAAAAGGCACCTTAGGGTGCCTTTTTTATGGATTGGTAATATCTGCGTAGAAGTATAATTGCTGTGGTAAGAATAATAAAAACAGTACCCAAATATGTCAGAGTTGCAGTTTTTAGTGTTACAAACTGATTGAGTATCCCCATACCAATGACAGGAATAGACATACCCAAATAAATAATGACAAAAAAACTAGATGTAATGGCAGCTTTATATTCTTTAGGGCTATGCTGTGCCAAGTTTGCTAAGCAGGCTCTAAAGCTAAGACCTTGCCCCCAACCGCATAAAGCTGTTGCAATACAAAGCAGCATAAAATTTTTAAAGTAAATACATAATGTAAAAGGAAGTAATCCTAAGAGTAGTGCATAACATCCTACAAATTCACGTTTTTCTTTTGTAATAAAAGGCTCGCTCATTTGCCCTAAAACAGATGCAATAAACAAAATGAAGATAGTCAGTCCAATTTGAACAGCATGATGAACTTCAAAAATATGGTTTAAAATAGATGGGATAATAGAAGAGTAAAACCCCATAACCATGAAGCCTGAGAACCCTGCAATAGCAACAGGGGCAAAGATGTTTTTAACCTCATTTGGTAATGCTAAAAGTTGTATTATTAAATGAATTTGAGGTGCTTTTAGCTAACTTTCTGGAATAAAGTAAAGTAGGCAGATGGTAAATATCGAAAGTAATAGGTGAATGATATAAGGCATTATTTTAGGATTTGGCAAACTTTCTACAATGATTCCACCAATGAGAGGACTACGATCTAAGCCTAGAATATTGCTACCAATTGCGATAAGTGTTGCAACTCTACACCAGTTTGTGCAATTTATAAAATTATCACTGTTGCTGTTTAAGCGTATAAACCTACTGAAAGCCAGAGAATAGGCGAGCGATAAGCCATAGCCCTACCAAATGTAAAAATAGGGTAGAAATCATTGAAAAAATGAGGGTGGTTGTAAAGCTTGTAATATGTTGTTCAGCTTGATAGATGGGGTAAATGGCTGTTAGCAATATTATACCAACCATATTAATGAGAAAGATAAACGCAAGATTTATACAGGAAAAATAGGGTTTTCTAATCTGTTATTTTAGGAGATCAATCTATCTGAGCTAAATAAATTGAAGAATAAAAAGCCCACATAATGTGGGCAAATTATTTAAATTACTTTTTGTGTTTGATCCAAATAGTATAGATTGCAATGAGTATGACTAACCAAATACCACCTACATAAAGTGCAGGGCGTAAGTCTGGGAAATAGCCTATTATACCAATAACAAACACCATAAATAGAGTGGCTAAGATAGGTGCAACAGGCCAACCAATGACAGGAAAGTCTAGTTTCTTAATTTCTTCAGCAGACAGTTTCTTACGCATACCAAAGTGTGCAAGTAAAATCATGAGCCATACATATACAGTTGCAAATGTACCAATAGAAGCAATGATTTCAAATACATTTTCTGGAATGAGGTAATTTAACACGACACCAATGAGCAGAACCCCTGCCATAACAACTATAGTCATCCATGGCACACCATGTTTTGATGTTTTTCCAAAGATTTTAGGAGCTTGCCCTTTTTTAGCCATGCCATACATCATACGACCTGCGCCAAAAACATCACTATTAATTGCTGAAATTGCAGCGGTAATTACAACAATATTTAATACTGCGGCAGCAGATTTAATGCCAAGACCCTCAAAAATTTGTACAAATGGGCTGCCATTTCCTCCAATTTGATTCCAAGGAAAAATTGAAAGTAGTACAAAAATAGTGAGTACATAAAATAAAAGAATACGAAAAGGTACCGCATTAATTGCATGTGGAATTGCTTTTTTAGGATCTTCAGACTCACCAGCCGTGATACCAATAACCTCCACACCACCAAATGCAAATACAACTACAGAAAAGCAAGCGATAAGACCACCAATTCCGTTAGGCATAAAACCACCATGCTGCCAAAGGTTCGTAATGCTTGGTATAACGGTTGTTTTAGGTAAGTGGAAGCCATAAAGTAAAATACCTAATCCGCCAAGAATCATAGCAATGATTGCACTAACTTTTACAATAGATAGCCAGAACTCAAGCTCACCATATACTTTAACGTGAATAAGATTTATTCCACCTAAAAAGAAGATAAGCGATAGAATCCAAGTCCAACGAGGTACATCAGGGAACCAAAAGCCCATGTAAATGCCAAATGCCGTAACATCGGCAATAGCAACAATGACCATTTCAAATACATATGTCCACCCTGTGGTAAATCCCCAAAGTGGGCCAATATATTCAGTTGCATAACGGCTAAAAGAATCTGAAACAGGGTTGTGTACAGCCATTTCCCCAAGTGCTCGCATGACAACATAAATGGCAAGCCCAGCTAAAATATAAGCCAAAATGACTGATGGCCCTGCAAGCTGAATTGCTGAAGCTGAACCATAAAAGAGGCCTGTTCCAATGGCAGAACCGAGCCCCAAAAAACGTATGTGGCGCGTACTTAATCCACGCTTTAAAGATGATGTCTGTGACATTATTTACTCCAATCCGTGCCACATATTGTATAGAAGCGAGTCAGTGAGTCCACATAATATTTATTCATCCTAAACAACTGATTAAAAACTGTCTATTTTTTATTCTTGTTAAGAGAGCTTTGATAAAAATATAGAGAAATATTTATGCTAAATAATAATAATTTTTTAATCAAAAAAATGATTAATTAAAATACTTTACTAATATAGTTTGTTTTATTTTAATTCCAACTTTTAAAGTAGGATATAATAATTTTAAATCCGACTAAAATAATATGAATTTAATAAATATATATAAATAACAGTATCTTAATAATATTTTTAAATATTTTTTTAAAATAAAGTTGCATATTAATAATAATGTAAATATTATTAAGTGGTTGGTTTTTGAGAATATTTAAAATGTTGAAAAAAATAGTTGTTTTATCTTTGGTTGCTTTATCTTCTGCAAGTTTTGCAGGTAATTTCCAAGTGAAATTGGGGGTGAGTGCATTAATTCCAACAGAGGATAATAATACGCTGGCACAAGGTGCATTAACGCATGTAAAAACAGATAATTCATATAGTTTTACACCATCTATTGAATATTTTTTTGACAATACAGGTGTGTCGGCAGAACTTTTATTAGCAACACCATTTAAACAGCATGTGACAACTAATGGCACGAAGATCGCTTCATTCAGACATTTACCACCAACATTGACTGTGAAGTATAATTTTAATAACACCACAGCGCTTACACCATATGTTGGTGTAGGTATGACAGCAGTTATACCTTTTGATGAGAAGTTAGAGGGTGAAAAACATCAGCTAGATGCAAAAGTAGGGTATGGCATAGCAGGACAAGTTGGTCTTAACTTTAAACCACAGGTAAATGATAATTGGGGATTATTTGCTGATGTCCGTTATGCAAATGTAAAGTCTAAATTAGAACTAAATGGTACACATATTGGTGATTTAAAAGTAAACCCATGGGTATATACAGTTGGTTATAGCTATCGCTTCTAATTGTCCAAATATGTATATAGTTTAGTTGAGTAATCATTTGTGAGTACAAGCAAGTTGCTTTGTCTTGGGGAAAATAAAGCAATCTAAACTGTATACATTCAATATAATAATAAAGCGTGCAATAAAAAATGAAATGGGGAAAATTGTTGTTTTAGCTAAGCAAACCTTACTCAAAAGAGTGAGGTTTTTTTATGCATATATTAATGATAGATATATAATATTGAAAAAAAATAAAAAACTGTCTTGAAAAATAGTAGAAGTTACTCCATTCATAAGATATTCAACACAAGAATGTCATTATACAAAGAGGTAAGTTTATGAGTGCCGAAAGTAATCCAAAAAACTATAGTTTCCAAGCTGAAGTTGCACAGCTTTTGCATTTAGTAACACATTCTTTATATTCAAACCCAGAAATATTTTTAAGAGAATTGGTTTCAAATGCTTCAGATGCATGTGATAAATTGCGTTTTGAAGGGATTAATCATCCAGATTTCTATGAAAATGATCCTGACTTACATGTCCGTATCATTTTAGATAAAGATGCAAAAACCATTACTATTTCAGATAATGGAATTGGTCTAAGCCAACAAGAAGCGATTGATAACTTAGGTACAATTGCAAAATCAGGTACAAAAGATTTCATGTCTAAACTCACTGGCGATCAGAAATCTGATGCACAGTTAATTGGACAGTTTGGTGTTGGTTTTTATTCAGGTTTCATTGTTGCAGATAAAATTGTGGTGGAATCTCGTCGAGCTGGTCTGGATGCAAATGAGGGTGTGCGCTGGATTAGTGGTGGTACAGGCGATTTTGAGGTTCAAGAAATTAATAAAGCTTCACGTGGTACAGATATTATTTTGCATTTACGTGATGATGCAACTGAATACTTAGAAAGCTATAAAGTTAAGCAAATTATTAATAAGTATTCTGATCATATTAGTCTTCCAATTGAAATGCAAAAAGAGGTCTGGCAAGAGGAAGAGACTGCTGAAGGTGAAGAACCTAAAGGTGGTCAAATGGTTAAGACAGATGAGTGGGAATCGATTAACTCTGCAAGTGCCTTATGGACACGTAGTAAAAATGATGTAACAGAAGAGCAATATATCGAATTCTATAAAAATCTGAGCCATGACTATGAGGCACCTTTAGCTTGGTCTCATAATCGCGTGGAAGGAAATACAGAATATACACAGTTGCTTTATATTCCAAGTAAGGCATCGCAAGATATTTTTACACGTGATGCTAAGGCAGGCATTAAGCTATATGTGAAACGTGTATTTATTATGGATGATGCTGATAATCTAATTCCAAACTATTTACGTTTTGTTCAAGGTGTTGTGGATAGTGCAGACTTACCACTGAATGTAAGTCGTGAGTTATTACAAGAAAGTCGTGATGTAAAACTAATTCGTGAAGGTAATGCACGCCGTGTACTTACGTTGCTTGATGGTTTGGCGAAGTCAGAAGATGAGCAAGATCAAGAGAAATTTAAAAAGTTTTATGCTGAGTTTGGCTCAGTAATTAAAGAAGGTCTCGGTGAAGATACTTCTAACCGCGACCGTATTTTAAAACTTTTGCGCTTTGCTACGTCTACAAATGATGAAATTTCAACATCATTGGCTGACTATAAAGGACGTATGAAAGAGGGTCAAAAGTCTATTTATTATGTGACAGCCGACACCTTAACAGCAGCGAAGAATTCACCACAGATTGAGCTTTTCAAGAAAAAAGGTATTGAAGTTTTACTGATGGCTGACCGTGTAGATGAGTGGGCAATGAATTTTGTACACGAGTTTGATGGTGTGCCAATGCAAAGTATTGCGAAAGGTGCAGTGGATCTTGGTGACTTACAAGATGCGGAAGAGAAAAAAGCACTTGAGCAAGCACAAGAACAGTTTAAACCAATTGTAGAAAAACTTAGCGATGCATTAAAAGGTAAGACAAAGGAAGTACGTGTAACCACGCGTTTAGTCGATTCTCCTGCATGTCTTGTGACTAGTGAGGGTGAGTTATCTCCTCAGCTTGTACGTATGTTAAAGCAAGCAGGTCAGGCTATACCTGATGTGAAACCAACATTAGAAATTAATCCTGAACATCCGCTGGTTAAAAAGCTAGAGCAGACGGGGCAGTTTAACGATTTGGCAAATGTAATTTTTGATCAAGCTGTAATTGCTGAGGGCGGTCTACCTGAAGATCCTGCTGAATATGTAAAACGTATTAATAGCTTATTGATGAAATAATTGTACTAAGATATATTTAAAAGCTGAATCCAATTGGGTTCAGCTTTTTTACTAGAATGTTGCTTCGAGTTGAATATTTGAACTGAAAGAGTAGCCATCTGTTGCTGTGCTATCTCGGTAATATGAAATATCATTTTCTAAGAACACCCAGTTTCTCCAAATAGGAATGCGCCAGCCCAAATATGGTCCCCAGCTTTGCAGTTCGACATCTTTCTTTTCTTTACTATAAATACCGCTGGTATAAATACCATAGGTAATACTCTTGTTATTTAAAAACTTCTTTTGCATAAAAAGCTTATCGCTCCATGTAAATTCTTCTGCATAACTTTTTACAATAGAGAATTGATTTGAAGCGAGATTCTTGTCTGAACGTTCTTGTGTAAAATTGAAGTCTGTTTCAGAGTAGTTTTTACTTTGTGATGCATAACGAAAGGTCTGACTTGCATCAAGTTTCCAATTAGCAAATAACTCCCAATTTTTTTCAGCATTGACCTCAATATATACATCACTATTTGAATTGGAGCCAATATCCATTCCATTTTGAAATGGAAGCATTTTAGAAATCTCACCAAAGACCTCACTTACCCATAATTTTTCCTTTTCTTTCTTTGAGATTTTTGTTTTCTTCTTTTGGAAACCTAATATACGTTTTTTAGTCGTTTTTTTTTCAGTATCTTGAAGACGTAAAGACAATGATGTTTTACCAAAAATAGCCAATAGTTGCTCTGCAAAGGTAGGTGAGTTAGGATCAAACCAGAGTGGTGTAGGTACCTCTTGTGTAATATCCTCAAGAGGTAGGGCATCTAATTTATATTTTTTATGTAGGTATTTTTCATGACGAAAGTGGTGCTTAGATATCTTATTTGAAATGAAACTTTGGGAAGGTAAGCATAAATTAAAATGAGATGCTTCTGCTGTATGAGAAAAAGTACATAAAGCTAAAGAAGAATATATATAAATAAAAAAAGGTCGTCGAATTAACACATCAAAAGAGTTCTTAATAAAATATGTTAGAAGTTTAGCAAAATAATATTAGCCCAAGTCTTTTTGTAAGTGTATAAAAAAATTTTGCTGTTCAAGTAACCATGTGTAAGCATCTTTAAGCTGGCGATACCATTCGGAGTGAATTGTACTACGGTGAGGACCTAAAGTAATCCAAATCTGCCAAAATGTTTGGTTGGTTTGATATAAAATAGCCCAGCGTGGTGAGTCGCACTTATTGAGTTCACGAAGTAAGTTTTGCTTGTTATCAAAAGCACCACAGTAACTCTGTTTATAGTTAGATGTCTGCACAATTTCTAGTATTTTTTTTCTTTCTTGTGTAAATGAAATTTCTGGCTGTTCTGTAAGTGTATTATGGGGGTGGCTACAACGCCGAATGATATTTTTTAAATTGTATACTGCTTTCGCTTTTTCAATAAATGCAGATGGTTGCTCAATATTAGATAAGTTTCGACGAATTTCTTTAATTAATTCTGCTTTTTCTAAGAGATTCATGATATCTGACCTGAGGTATAAGATTCTGCTTTTTGGAGATATTCAGCCAAGATTTGATTAAGTGTTAATTCAAGTAATTTATATTCTACACTTTTAGGATTTGAATGCTGTTGAATTAATATCATGAGTGTGTCGATATCAATTTCGGAAAAAGAGATTCTCCCCTGTAAAAAAGCATTCACTTGTTGCATAACATATGCTTATGATTAAAACACTTAGTATAATATCTTTATATGTAATTAAGTAGTAGAAGAAAAGATTTAATGTAATTAAACGTAGTGATAAAAGATACCTACAATGCTTTTTATCATCATAGGTATTTATGGAGCTTAATCTTTTTGTATATCACAATGGTCATCGTTACATTGTGCATTAGATTCAGATGCTGCTGATTTTTCATCTTTAGATGCTAAGGTTTTTTGTATAACTTCTTCAAACACTTGAGCGGGTTGCGCACCTGCAAGAGCAACACGTTGATCAAATACGAAAAATGGTACACCTGTAACATTTAATTTGTCACGTGCGAGATCTTCGTCGTATTTAACAAACTCAGCAAATTCATTTGAATTAAGCATATCTTCAACTTCGCCATTTTCTAAACCAATACGTGAAGCGATTTCTTCGACAGTTTCACGTTCTCCAATAGCAAGTCCTTCAGTAATATAAGCATGAAAAAATGCTTCTTTTGCTTTATTGCCTAGACCTTTACTTTGGGCAAGGTGAATAACGCGATGTGCATCGAAACTATTTCCTATTTTTGTTTTACGCCACTGGAAGTCAATACCTTCTTCTGCTGCCATTTCAGCAATTTGAACTTGCATTGCTTCCATATCTTCAATAGTACGACCATATTTTTTAGCAATCAGTTCAGTCGTTGGAACATTAAAACTTGCAGGAGATTTAGGGTCGAGTTGGAAGCTATGCCAGTGAATTTCAAGGTCTAGATTCATTTCTTCAGCAACGCGTTCTAGACGTTTTTTAGCAATGTAACAAAATGGACAAACTACATCTGACCAGATATCTACGCGCATAAGTATCTCAATAATTATTTAGAATAATAATATGATGGAGGTTATTACAAAAAAGGCAAGTATCTAATGTTGAACGCTGTATAAGTTGCACAGCAAACGATCTCACCAAAGAAGATGATGAGATCGGATATGGTTCTAAATACGCTCAATAATAGTTGATATACCTTGTCCTAGACCAATAGACATGGTGGCTAGACCAAACTGTGTTTTCTTTTGCTCCATAATGTGCAGTAATGAAGTGAGTAGTCGTGTACCTGAGCATCCAATTGGATGTCCAAGTGCGATTGAACCACCATAAATATTCACTTTATCTTGTTGTTCAAAAAGGTCTAAGTTTTTGAGTACGGCCAAAGTCTGGGCTGCAAATGTTTCATGTATTTCGATGGCTTGAATATTTTTCATTGAAAGACCTGCACGTTTAAGGGCTTTCTGAGTTGCAGGCACTGCACCATATCCCATTAAGGCATCATCACAGCCTGCTATAGCAGTCGCTCGAATTACAGCTCTTGGTTTTAAGTTTAAAGCCTTTGCATACTCTGCAGACATGACTAATAATGCTGATGCTCCACTAGATGGCTGTGCTAATGTTTCGCTTGTAATGATGCCATTTTCAGCATCAAATATAGGTTGTAATGCTTGTAAGTCTGAAAGTGCTAGGTGTGGCTGAATGACTTCATCGATTTTACAGGGTATTTTAAAGCCATCATGGTTATGCCCTGAAATAGTAACGACTTCCTTTGCAAAAGCACCATTTTGGGTAGCTTGCCATGCACGTTGATGCGATTGTAATGCAAAAATATCCTGCTGTTCGCGTGTAATACCATTCATACGAGCAAATATTTCAGCAGTTAACCCAAAATTATGAGAGGCTTGTGCATAATATTTTGTATGTTGAAAATGCTGGTTTGTATTTGTAGGTTTGCTGTGGCAATGTTCAACACCACCAACAATAAAGACATCTCCTTGCTGTGTTGCTATTTGTGCAACAGCACTATGGAGTGCTTGCATTGAAGAACCATCTAAACGGTTTATTGTTTGTCCTGCGGTTGTTTTTGGTAATTGAGCAAGTAGCGCAATTTTTCGGGCAATGTTTTCTTCACCTTCTGCATGAACACAGCCCCAAATAACATCTTCAATATCTTCTAAATTAAAATGATTTCTTTCTAAGATTTGCTGAATCAGGACTGCTGATAACTCGCTTGCTTGAAGATGTCGAAACATACCACGTTGTGTTTTTGCCATTGCCGTACGGGCAGCATCAACAATCACAACATCACGTGCATTTAATTGTGCCATTATTGTTCTCCTGTACGAAATAGGCTTTGATTTTTCTCTGCAAGGTCATGCAACATTTGAGGAGCTTCGTATATTTTTCCTAAGTGAGTGTAGGTATTACATAAGGCAATATATTCTTTAATACCCATTTGCTCTATATAGCGACAAGGGCCACCTTTGGCATTTGGAAAACCGATATAACACATAGCGAGATCTGCTTCGTAAGCAGTAGAAATCGTTTTATCTTCTAAACATCTAACAGTTTCATTGCATAAAGCAAGCATCATACGATCTATAATTTCGTGGTGACTAAGCGTTTCTCTTTCATCTGGAATCAGTGGTTCAATAATTTCATATACTGCTGTATCGATAAGTTTATCTTTCTGGTTCTTGTATTGATAAAAACCAAAACTGTTTTGATAACCGAACCGTTCGGCATGATGTAATAAAGATGTTACGCCGTGAAGTTCGTTTTCCATACGCTCAGGGTAGCTTTCAGCAAGTAACTCAGCCATATGCATAAATTGGTGTGTCCCAAGTTGATCAATCATCGCAGCAGGACCCATACGCCATCCAAAAGTTTCCATAGTGTGGTCAATTTTTTGGAAGTCTATGCCTTGTTCGACAAGCGCTTCAAAGGCATTCAAATAAGGAATTAATGTACGGTAAATAAAGAAACCAGCACCATCTTTTATTAAAACGGGTATTTTCCCTAATGCTTTTGCAAATGTCATACTTGTTGAAATGGTTTCTTGAGAAGTTTCTTCACCATATACGACTTCAACAAATTTATGATTAGAAATTTCACCTAGAAAGTGCATGCCAATAAACTGTTTAGGACGTTGCAATGTTTTCGCAATGTGTGTAATTGATATTGTAGATGTGTTTGAAGCAATAATTGTATCTCTGGTTACAATTTGGCTTTCAACTTCTTTAATTGCTTGAACTTTAGATTTTGGATGATAATCTAGACTTTCTATGACAAAGTCTACTTTTGCAATACTTTCATAAGTATATGTTGGGTGGACTTGGCAGAGTGCATGACCTACTTCTTGAATTGAAATTTCATGCTTTTCGAGTTTTTTATACAAACGATCTCGAACTGATTCTACAGCCTGATTGCCTTCTTCGGCAGTGGAAACTTTTACTAAAACTGATTTATGGCGAGTCGCTATTTCTGTCGTAATTTGACTTGCAGTTAGGTGAGTCCCTAGCACTGCTGTATGCATAATTGGTGTTGCTTTATCCATATGTTGTAATATATTTTTATTATAAAAATCATTTGCTTGCAATGAATTTATTAGTACATGTATTTGTGGTTGCTTGATCGCTTGAATAAAATAACTGACTTCTAAAGGAAATGCTTCTTGTGCATTGAGAGCAGTTGAATTTTGTAGTGTATTTAACAGTAGTTTTAATGCTGGATTATGCATTAAAGCATTTTGTGAAAAAGCTTCTGTTTTTATGGCATGTAGTGCAATAAATTGTTCAAGTGAACTGAGCTGTAACGGCGCATTCTTTTCTTTTCTTGATTTTTTCCAATTAAACTCACCCTGTATGGCATATTGAATAATATTTAATGCTGCTGAAATTATTTTTTCATTGTTTGTAATGGTGTCTACTAGTCCATAAGCTTGTAAGACCTCGAGAGGTAATGGTGTTTTTGTTGTAAAAAACTGAACAGCAGCCTCTAAACCAATACATCTTGGTAAGCGAGTTGTTCCACCAAAAGTAGGCAGTAGACCAAATTTCGTTGTTAAGAAGCCTAGTTTTGATGTATTTGATATCACTCTATAATCACATACAAGTGCAATGTCAAAACCACTACCAATGAGGTCATCTGAAATGACTGCGACAGTTGGTAGGGGTAATTCTTCTAATCGACTTAAAAGAGAATAAAGCTCTTGAAGTTCATTGTTTATGGCTATTTCATCTTTAGTGCAATAGTCCATATATGTTTTCATTTCTGTATGAAGTGAAGAATATGCTTTTGCAAATGTAACGATTAAACCTTGAATATCTTTTTGTGAGTCAATTACATCAAGTGCCTCTTTAAAGTCTTCTAAGGTGGCATGATCAAATTTATTCACCAAATGTTCTTGTGAATTGAAGTGGAACTCTGCAATACCGTTTTGTAGCATACGAACGGTAATCGCATTGCCAATATGGATCATGCGCTGATCTCCTTTATTTTTTTACCAATATTTAACTTATTGCTATTTTGCATATATTTATGCTGATACACATCAAATTCTTGCTGAATATTACGATAACTATATAAAATCTGTTGGATTATCTAAGTCGTAGAAAGAGATTACCAAATTCCTAGATCATATTTTGTCATACGAGTGTTATAAAAAACGGAATAGGATGATTTTTATTCTTATTTTATACATTGAATTTGCATATAATGATAATTTATTAAAATATTTCGATTTTAAATATTAGACACAATTCGGTTTGCTTATGACTAAATGGGTTATTCTATCAATCTTTGTGATATCTGCGCTTTATATTCAATATCGTGGTAAGGTACGTCATTCTTTTTATCGCCAGTTTTTTGATCATTCAACATTACTCGCACCTATTAATTTTTTAATGTATTGTTTTTCAAAAGTGCCAAATCAGCCGTATATTGAAACGCAATATTTTAAAGACCTTAAAGTGCTAGATGAAAATTGGGAAATGATTCGTGATGAGGCAAAATCCTTGTATGAACAAGGTGGTATTAAAGCCTCAAGTACATATAATGATCTTGGTTTTAATTCCTTTTTTAAAACAGGATGGAAGCGTTTTTATTTAAAATGGTATGATTCAAGGCATCCATCTGCATCTGAATTGTGCCCTAAAACAACAGAATTATTGAAAACACTTCCATCAATTAAGGCGGCGATGTTTACTGAGTTAGCCCCTAATAGTCGTTTAGTACGCCATCGTGACCCATATGCAGGTTCATTACGTTATCACTTGGGATTAATGACTCCAAATGATGATCGTTGTTTTATTGATGTTGATGGTGGTCGTTATTCTTGGCGTGATGGTGAGAGTATAGTTTTTGATGAAACATATATTCACTATGCAGAAAATATGACAGATCAGAATCGTATTATTTTATTTTGTGATGTAGAGCGTCCATTAAAAACAAAATTGATGGAAAGTTTTAATCATTGGTTTGGTCGTAAGGTAATGACAGCTGCGAGCTCACCAAATGAAGTAGGTGATCAAACAGGTGGTTTAAATAAAGCTTTTGGTTATGTTTATCAAATTCGTATTCAAGCTAAAGCACTAAAAAAAGCCAATAGAACGTTATATTACATTTTAAAGTGGATATTAATGTTGGGAATTTTCTTTCTTATTTTTATTCGCCCATATATTTTTAAGTAATTATAACAATGCTTGAAAAGCACGCTAAACCGTAAAGTCTTGGCTTTATTTCTAGCGTGCTTTTTTGATGCTGAGATGTATCTTTGACTTGAAAGTTATTGCGATTGCATCCAATACATAACATAGTCGTTGAGTTAAATACATTTAAAGGAATATTGTGAATCCAAATGCACGCCAACATATAGAAAAAGTTCTACAGCATATGACCCAGCTACCTGGCATATATAAAATGCTTGGAAAAGATGGTGAGCTACTTTATGTAGGTAAAGCAAAAAATTTAAAAAATAGGGTTTCTAGTTATTTTCTAAAAACAATTGAGCATCCAAAGACTCAAGCATTGGTTGCACGTATTTATGATATTCAAACACTTATTGTTCGTTCGGAAACTGAAGCATTATTGCTTGAGCAAAATTTAATTAAAGAGAATCGTCCTCCATACAATATTATGCTGAGAGATGATAAATCGTATGTTTATATTTATATCTCGGCAGATCGTCCTTATCCAAGAATTGCAAGTGGACGAGGGAAAGGGAAGCATCAAGAGGGTAAGTTTTTTGGTCCTTATCCAAGTGCACAAAGTGCAAGAGATATGTTACTCACTCTTCAGAAACTTTTTAATGTGAGACAGTGTGAAAATAGCTATTTTTCACAGCGTAAAAGACCTTGTTTGCAGTACCAAATTAAACGGTGTACAGCGCCGTGTGTTGGTTTAATTTCACCTGAAGATTATGCACAAGATGTAAAAAATTCAATGCAATTTCTACAGGGTGATACCAAAGCTTTAAATCATGAGCTGATTCAAAAGATGGAAAAAGCTGCAGAAAATTTAGAGTTTGAGCAGGCTGTCTTTTATCGAGATCGTTTAGGTTTGCTTCGAGAGGTTTCTGCCCAGCAAGCAGTCTATACATTTAAGGGTGAAGCTGACATTTTAGCAATTGCATATATGGCAGGGGTAACCTGCGTTCAGATTATGCATGTTCGTAATGGACAGATGTTGGGTGGAAAGAGTTATTTTCCTGACATGATGGGCAATGACTTAGGGCAAATGCTGAGTGACTTTATTGCAAATTTTTACTTTCAAGTTGCTGATGAAATACCTCAAGAGTTAATCGTGAATCAGAAATTACCTGATCAGATACAGCTTGAAGAAGCTTTTTATGAAGCATTTAAGAAGAAAGTTTCTATTAAGCAGAACGTGAGAGAAACACGTGCAGAATGGTTGGAGCTTGCACAAATGAATGTGCAGCATGCGATTAAAGGTCAGTTAAATCATCACTTAGAGTTAAATGAGCGTTTTTATCAGCTAGAAAAAGTCTTAAACCGTAAGGTTGATCGTATAGAGTGTTTTGATATTAGCCATACGATGGGTGAGGCGACGATTGCTTCTTGTGTAGTGTTTGATCAGGGTGGAATGCGAAAAAGAGATTATCGTCAATTTTCGATTGAAGATATTCAAGCAGGAGATGATTATGCTGCCATGAAACAGGCACTCACTCGCCGTTATAAAAAAGCATTGTTGCCTGACTTATTACTCATAGATGGTGGCAAAGGGCAGTTACATATGGCAATGGAAGTCATGCAAAATTTAAATTTAGATCCTTTTATGGTTGGGGTATCGAAAGGAGAGGGGAGAAAACCAGGATTAGAAACCTTACACTTTACTAATGGTGAAAAAGTACAATTACCAGAAGATAGTAAAGCACTCCATTTAATTCAACAGGTTCGAGATGAAGCACATCGTTTTGCAATTACTAAACATCGTGCAAAACGTGATAAACGCCGTGCAGGTTCTGTATTGGAGGTTATACCAGGATTAGGACCAAAGAGAAGACGAGATTTATTAACGCATTTTGGAGGTATACAAGGTGTGTTACGTGCTTCAGAAAAAGAATTAACAGGTGTTTTAGGCATTGGTACAGCAATGGCGAGAACTATTTATAAGGTTTTACATGAATAATAAAAGACAAGCCACTTGCTTCTTTCAATCATAAAAACTTTATTGAGCTTCTAGTCGACATAAAACAGCAATTCGTATAAAGTGACAAGATGTTTCAGTAAAATAATAATGTCTTTGACACGGTGTATGTTGGGCATAGTCAGCTAAAGTAAAGTGGCGGGTGTATATGAGCACAGGGCGGATCCTGAATATTCCAAATATCTTGACGATTGCAAGGATTGTGTTAATCCCTGTCTTTTTGGTGATTGCCTACTGGCCACCTGTAGTGGGTGTAAATGGTGTGAATGAAACGATCTTGTTTCGTCATACATTATTAACTTCTATATTTATTCTTGCAGCAATAACAGATTGGTTTGATGGTTATTTGGCACGTGTGTTGAACCAAACTTCTGCTTTTGGGCGTTTTTTAGACCCTGTTGCCGATAAACTGATGGTAACGGCTGCCTTGGTTGTTTTAGTGCAGTGGAGACCATCAATTACAATGGCATTTGCAGCTATTGTTATTATATCTCGTGAAATTACAGTATCAGCATTGAGAGAATGGATGGCAGAACTTGGAGCAAGAACCAATGTTGCTGTATCTACAGTTGGAAAATATAAAACAGCATTTCAAATGATTGCAATTAGTGTGTTTCTACTTAATTGGCAACCTCTCGATATTTTAGCTTACCTTTTATTGTATACCGCCGTTATTCTTACATTATGGTCAATGGTGATTTATTTAAGGGCAGCATGGCCATTTTTAAAACAACCTTAGTGTATAAAGCCTCTACTCATATAGAGGCTTTTTTAATGGTGTATTTATGAACTTAGATTTATTTAATGCTGAACCATGTGAAAATCTTTTACCTTACGATGGGCATGTAAAAGATTTTGGTCTCATTTGTACTGCAATAGAGGCAGAAAAAAGTTTGGCATATCTTTTAGAAAATTTAAATTGGCAGCATGATGAAGCAAAAATACATGGTCGGCATTATGTGACTGCAAGAAAATATGCTTGGTATGCAGATGATCAAATACACTATACATATTCAGGTTTTAAGCACAATGCAGAAAAGTGTTGGGATCCTTTTTTAGTTAGGATAAGAAATAAAATTGAAGCGCTAACAAAGGTATCTTTTAATTCATGCTTGGCAAATTTATATTTAGATGGGACGCAAGGTATGGGGTGGCATAGTGATGCAGATAGCTTTTTAGGAAAACAGCCTGTTATTGCTTCTTTAAGTTTTGGTGCAACACGTAAGTTTCGATTTAAGCATATGCTGACAAAGGAGTTTATTGAAATGAATTTATATTCAGGTCAACTCATTGTTATGAAAGGCGATACTCAAATATTTTGGCAGCATACAATACCTAAAATGACAAAAATACTTGAACCAAGAGTGAATCTTACATTTCGGAATATTTTCTCTGAAATATAATGTTAGGTTTAACGTTATATAGTTTGAAGTTAATTGTATTAAAACAAGAAAAACCTTAACCTAATTAATATTGTTTAGTGTTATTCAGCTCATTGAGAGTCTTGGGTTTTATTTTAAAAATTCTATAAAGATTATTTCTGCCAATAGTACCAAAATTAATTGTAATTATATGCTGAGAAGTATTGCTCATTTAGTTTGTGCAAGCGTTGTGGGCATATTGATGAGTGATATTTTTATTGTAGTATGCAGGTAAGATTTATGATCTATACCTGCATGGTAAGGAAAGGGCTAATATCCACTGGCAAGTCCGTCACTTCGTGGGTCTGTTGCAGCATTTATTGTGCCAAGCTGATAGTTTACTGAAATTGCGCCCGCATGTCCCATAAGGTCGGAATAGCTTTCTAAGACTTCGATAGGATGCCCACGATGTTCCAGTTCTTGAATAGTATCTGCATTAATACGATTTTCTACTTTTAAGTTATTAGATGCCATACCCCATGTACGTCCATAGAGCCATCTAGGTGCTGCAACTGCTTCTTGTACAGTCATTTTATAGTCAATAACACGCGTGACAATTGCAGCTTGCGTTTGTGGTTGTCCTTCACCACCCATTGTACCGTAGATAAGAGTTGGTCGTTGTTCATTATCTAATAGCATTGCTGCATTTAATGTATGGAAAGTACGTTTTTTAGGTTGTAAACAATTGATGTGTGTCTTGTCTAGTGAGAAAAAACTTCCTCTATTTTGTAGTAAAACACCAGTTCCCTCTGGAACGATGGCAGAACCAAAGTCATGATAAATACTTTGAATGAGAGAGACACTATTTCCATCTTCATCTATAACGCCTAGCCAAACTGTATCTCCTTTTGGGTCTAGAGCAGCTTGGTTTTTTGCTGCTAAATCCATCTTAATGCGTTCAGCTTGCGCCTTTGCATGGCTTTTAGAAAGGAGTTCACTTATAGGAATATGAGCAAAGTCAGGGTCTGTGAGGTATTTATCTCTATCAATAAAAGCTTCTTTAGTGGATTCAACAATTAGATGATAATAGTCGGCTGAACCCTCAGCAATATTTTCTAAATTAAACTGATTAAGTATGTTTAAGACTTCTAAAGAGGTAATACCTTGTGTGTTTGGAGGAAGGTTATAAGCAGTATAGTTTCTGTATGTTGTGGAGATAGGATTAACCCAATTTGCTTGATGATTTTTGAAGTCCTTAAGGGTGAGTACACCATCATTTTTAGATAAGTCAGCAATAATTTTTTCAGCAATACTTCCTGTATAAAATGCTTCTGCACCTTCAGTGGCAATCGTTTTAAGTGTTTGTGCAAGATCAGGTTGCTTAAATATCTCACCAATTTTGTAGAGCGCTCCATTTTCTTTTAGATAGGTCTTTTTAAATGAAGAAAATCGCTGTAAGTAACGAGCATTTTTATCGCCTGAATCGGTATTTATTTCTAACCATTTTTCAAAAGAGGGTGTAACGGCACAGCCTTTTTTTGCATACATAATGGGTTTATTAAATAAATCTTTCCACTCTAAGCCTGTATTTAAGAAGTGTTTTTTTGCATATGTATGTGCTAAATCCCAGCCTGATACGACTCCGGGAACGGTGTTTGCTGCAAAATAGCCTCTACTAGGAATACTATTGAAGCCTCTAGCTTTGTAAAAATCGATGGTTGCTTTTTCACCTGAACGACCACTGGCATTAATGGCATTGACTGTTTTATTTTTAGCATTATAGATAAGCCAAAAGTTATCCCCACCTATTGAGTTCATATGTGGATAAACGACGGCAAGTGTTGCTGATGCTGCAATCGCTGCATCAATTGCATTACCTCCTTTTTGGAGAATTTCAATAGCAGCTTGAGTTGCCAAATAGTGTGGTGTAGTGACAGCGGCATTGGTTAGAATTGGGTTTTGACATGTCGATGGTGTAGCACAGTATTTCCCTGAAGATGAATGGCTCATTTTGTTTTCTTTTTTGGTGCTTTGATGAATTTTGCTATTCATAATAGGTTGGCTCATTCAAATATATTTATTATTTTTTAAAGCAAAAAGTGTACCAATAATATTTTAAATATAAGTAAACAAAGGTAAATTCTATGATTTACCTTTGTTGATGTTAAGACTATATAGTTCTCTCTAGAAGATGAGATTGGTGCTCAGATTCAACCTCTGCAATAAGAGATTGGTACTTCTTTTCAATTTCTTCTGCATTTTCTTTAAGCATAGCAATCAGTTTTTGTGTATTCACAAATTCAAATCGATTTTTTGAACCGACGACAGTAAGTGCAACAGGTGCAAGTTTTGCTGAGTAACGAACAGGAACTGCAAGACCTGAATAAGCAGGGTCAATTTCACCTTGAGAAAAATAGTAGCCTTGCTTTTTAATTTTTTTTAGACGCTGTATAAAGCTAGCCTCATCATTTGCAAAACCTACATTTGAAAGTTCTTGAGTATGTCTCTCGTAAAATGATTGCAAACCTTGCTTATTTAAATGCGAAATAATAATTTTAGGTGATGAGCCAATATATGCAGGTCGTGGACTACCACGCCCGTAAGATAAAACCATATTTCCTTTAAATGACTCGCCATGTAGGTCGATACAATAGTCATGGTTTAAAAAAGTCAGTAAGCAATTTAATTCTGTACGTTCAGCAATTTCCTTCATAAAAGGAATACTAATTTGTACTAGTGGATCTGTAGTACGAGAAATATAGTCAAGAACAGCAATCTTAGGACCAAGCGTGTAATCACCAGATGTGCCACTGAGGCGCTGTAATAAATCTGCTGAAACAAGTTCTTTTAAATAGCGGTAGCTTGTTGGACGAGAAAGACCAAGTTCTTCACTAATGATATCGACATTAATGACATGACGAGATACTGAGAAGAGATCCAGTACAGTTAAAATTTTCCCAAAACTTGTAATAGCCATAAGACATGCTATTCCTAAAAAATAATATTACGATTCTAAGTAAAATGTTTTAGCACAAAAAGAACTTCTCTTCAAACTTAAAAATATCTATATTATCATATTAAGATATTATTATTGACTATTTTAAAAATATTTGAAAAAATTGATAATATAAATATCGAATCAAGACAGTGCTAAAATCTAAGGTTCTTTTAGATATTGCGTACTGTCCCATCAAAAGTTACCTATACATTTAAAAATCATGGTCAAGACCTAGAGTTGTATAACCCTCTAGGTCTAGAAGACTATTTTTGGCATATTTATCGAGATTCTATTCAGATGAGTGTTATAGAGGTTAGGCATGCAACTTATTAAACAGCTCTTGGCATTTAGACCAAGTAGATTAGATTTAATTTTTGCAATTAAGACCTATATTGCAGCAATACTGGCGTTATATATTTCATTTTCTTTAGATTTGCTCAATCCGATGTGGTCTATTGGTACAGTAATTATTGTATCTAACCCTTTTTCTGGAATGGTTTCATCTAAGGCACTTTATCGTCTTGCTGGAACAGCCATTGGAGCAATCGTTGCAATCATTTTTATGCCTAATCTTATCAATACACCTTGGCTATTTGCTTGTGTAATAGCAGGATGGGTAGGGTTTTGTCTATATATTTCCTTACTTGATCGTACGCCTAGAAGTTATATGTTAATGCTTTCAGGTTATACGGTCGCAATGATTGTATTTAACTCCATTAATAATATTGATATACATAGTATTTTTGATATTGCTCTCGCCAGATTTTTGGAAATTGCGATTGCTGTTATTTGTACTGCAGTTGTATCTGCTGTGATTTTTCCAATGCATATTGGCCCTGTTATTCAACAGCGTGTAAATAAAAATTTGGTGAGCATTGAAGATTTATTTTCTCAAATTTTAAAAAATGAAATTGAGAAGAATAACTATACGCAAGCATTAGCATCTGTAACACGAGATATGAGTGAAATTCATGTCTTGGCGGTACATCTGTGGTATGAAAAATCTAAGCTTAAAGGAATGACCAAGCCCTTACAGGAAATGTTGCATCAACTGTCTATGGCTGTAGCCAATTTAGTAGCTATGTCTGAGCGTTTAAAACAACTCGATTTACAAAATGAACAATTCACAAAAAAGATGAATGAAATTGATATTTTGGTGGTCAAATTTTTAAAGTGTCATGAACAATGCAATGAAAAAAATATATTGGCTTTACCTGACCAGTTTGATGAAAAATTTGAATCTTTAATGGATCAACTGACACCTGAACAGAAAACTGTTTTATATAGTTTTAAAATGGATGTGCGCCATTACATTCAAAATGTTCGAATTGTTAAGCTTATTTGGGAAAATATTCAGCGTGGTGAAAAGAAAATTCCTGAAAATATTGTGCCAATAACAACAAATTATCCGAGCTTACACCGTGACCAAGGCGTGGCCATTCGTGGTGGTCTAGCAGCCACACTAAGCACATTTTTAGGCATTGCAATATGGATACTCAGTGGTTGGAAAGCAGGTTATATGTTGGCACAGATGTCAGCAGTATGTGCTTGTATTTTAACAGCAATTGATAATCCAATACCTGCGCTAAAAATATTTTTATGGGGCAGTATTGTATCATCTGGAATTGTCTTTATTTATGCTTTTGGCATTTTTCCAAATATTACTGAATTTTGGGAGGTCGCGGTTGTACTTGCACCGTCACTCATATTTTTTGCCTTGTTGATACCTACGCCTAGTTTAATGGCATTGGGGTTAGTGCTTGGGGTAACGAGTGTGATGTCAATGAACCTACAAAATCGTTATGCAATGGATACGGTTGCATTCTTAGAAGCATCTTTTGGCATGATTTTAGGTGTGCTTTGTGCGCTTATTTCAATTTATTTTATACGGGCGATGTCTCCTGAAAAAACAGCAAGTCGTATTCTTGCCAAACACTACAAAGCAATGCGTGAAGCACTTTATATACCGTATGGCACAAAGTTTCGTATTCATTTGCGTAGCATGATGGATCGAATAGGTATTCTTAATACAAAGCTTGTGCAATCTGAAAACTTAAAAATTGCAATGAATTGGGCACTGATTGAAACCAGTGCAGTTGTCGATTTTGCACGTTTGGAAGAGTTAGCAAACTCTCATAAACTTTCTGTATCTTTGCATCATGCAATTGGAAACTTACAGCAGATTCTTGATGAAACATTTAGAGAACTAGAGGAAACGCTAACGATTTCTAATCAAACTCAGACTAAATTGATGAGCCTACTTGCTCAGGTTGAGCAACTGACCAATGAAAATGGTGATCTGACTATTCAGCAAAGAGTAAAAAGCAGCTTAAATAATATTAGAAATAGTATTTTACATGCAGATGCATCGCATCAAATTCATGTAGGAGAAGTAATGGTATGAGCGATTTTGATATTTATGGTGTTTTTGTACCGAGCTTCTTAGTACAAGCAATTTTAGCTTACATCTTATTTTTATGTGTTGGAAAGGTAACGGAAAAGTTGATACGAGATGGATGGATTGCTTTTTCAGGATTGTTTAACTTGTGTCTGTACTTGCTTTGTTTATTGGGTGTCCATCAAGCATTTGTTTGGTTTATTGTTTAGTTCATAAATTAGGGTTAAAAAAATGAGTTCTTTTGATGTGCGTAAGGCAGTCAGACCTGTAGTGATTGTTGTAATGCTTGTCATTGCAGTATTTACCGTAATTCATCTATGGGACTATTACAATGCAGAGCCATGGACACGTGATGGTCGTGTTCGAGGTGATGTAATGCAAGTTTCATCGGACGTTTCAGGGTTGGTAACTGAGGTTTTAGTACAAGATAACCAAACAATTAAGAAAGGGCAGGTACTTTTTAAAATTGACACAGCAAGGCAGCTGTTAGACCTTGAGCAAGCCAAGTCTGACCTTGCAAAAGCGAGAGCAGGGCTAGCACAAGGTGAAGCAACGCTAGCACAAGCCAAAGCTAATTTAATTAAGTCTGCGGTTGATACACGACTGGCTGACCGCAATGCAACACGCTATGCAAACTTGATGGAAGGAGCAATTTCGAAGAAAGACCAAGATCAAGTGGTTGCAACACGAGATCAAGCACATGCAGAACATACGCAGTTAGAAGCAAGTATTGAGCAAGCACAAGCTAATATTAAACAGCAACATGCTTTAATTGAGGTTGCTCAAAGTAATGTGAATCTTGCACAGTTAAACCTACAGCGTTCTGAAGTTATTGCACCTGCTGATGGTACATTGACGAATTTTAGTATGCGTGTTGGTGATTATGTGAAGACCGGCCAAGCTGTTGCTGCTATGGTAGATCGTAAACAACTTTATGTGGTTGGTTATTTTGAAGAAACGAAGTTAAACCGTATTCATATTGGTGATAAAGCAACCATTGAACTCATGGGTGATGATCATAAGATAAAAGGGCATGTACAAGGTATTGCATCTGGTATTGATGATCGCGAACGTACAGCCAGTTCTTCATTACTTGCCAATGTAAATCCAACATTTACATGGGTGCGTCTTGCACAGCGTGTACCCGTAAAAATTGTGTTAGATGAAGATCCTGTAAATGAAATGGCATTTATGGCAGGTCGTACAGCAACCGTACGAGTTCTTGGGAAAAGTTAAAATTACTCTGAACTAGCAGTAGAAGATGCTCGGAATACCGAGCATTTTTTATGGACGGATTGAGGTAGGTGTGTGATACCAACTTTCGATAAATAATGCTGCTGCAAGGCTATCTGCTGCAATTCCTTTACCACGACCCTGTTTGTGGTAGTTGTCTAGATCATCACGTGCTTCCCGTGTAGTTAGGCGTTCATCAACCATGAGTGTTTCAATATTGGTTTGATGACGTAAACGCCGTGCAAATTTACGTGCACGTAATGAAAGCTCAGACTCTGAATCATCCATATTTAATGGTAAGCCTACTAAAAATAGGTCAGGTTGCCATGTTTTTACCAATTTCAGTAGTTGATCCCACTGAGGAATACCATCTTTCATTGGAAAAAGTGGTAATGGATTTGCAGAGGAGATGGATTGTTGTCCAACAGCCATGCCCATTTTTTGTGTGCCAAAATCAAAAGACATAATCATTTTATGTTGTTCAGGCATGCCCAATCTCCGTAGCTAAGCGGTTGGGGTCAACCCCAATTTTTTTATATGCTGCATCCCATCGGTCATGATAGGGAAGGTTAAAAATAAGATCCATATCTGCATTACACAATAGCCAGTCACCATTTGCCATTTCTTCTTCAAGTTGGTTTTTTTCCCAACAGGCATAACCTAAAGCAATTTGATAACGCCCAACACCTTCATTATGGGCAATGGCATCTAAAATATCTTTACTTGTGGTAATACATACATTTTCGCTAATTGCGATGGACGAATGCCATGTTGGCTGACCAGTATGCAATACGAAGCCCGCTTCGGGACGTAAGGGTCCACCTTGTAAAACCGCATGTGGATGAACATGGTCTGCATCAATTTCTAAATCATTCAGGAGATCTTTTATTTCAATATCTGTGGGTCTATTTAGAATGATGCCTTGGGCACCCTGATCATCATGACGAACAATATAAATGAGCGTATTGTTAAAAAACAAATCTGTTGTTTCGGGAGGTGAAATTAAACAGCGATGGGTTAGATACTTTTTGGTTACCAAAGGCGATCTCCCACAATTTCGTAAATTGAATTTAATGAAGGTGACTTTTTAACATACAAGACTATGGGCTATTCGCCAAGCCTGTAATAGTTATTTTGCATGAAATTTTAACTCTCGAAGCTGTTTAGCATGCTCTAAAGTTGTACTGTTGATTTCAATACCACCGGTCATTCTAGCCAATTCATAAATACGTTTCTCCTCTGAAAGTGAAAATATACAACTACTTGCAGGATTGGTTTGTTGTTTCTGCACGAGTAAGTGGTGATCTGACTGTGCAGCAACTTGTGCTTGATGTGTAATACATAGGACTTGGACATGTTTTGCAAGTCCTGAAAGTAAGCGACCGACAATTTCAGCAGTTCCACCACTGATACCCACATCAATCTCGTCAAATACAATCATTTCTGCTTCTGTTTTTTCTGCATTCATGACTTGCATAACGAGTGCGATACGAGATAATTCACCTCCAGATGCAACTTTTGCGAGTGGTTGAGGTGGAATGCCTTTATTTGCTGTAAAGAGTAGCTGAATTGAACTTAAACCTTCAGCAGTTGCTTCAGATAATCTTTCAAATTTAAACTCAAAATATGCTTCAGGTAGTGCGAGTATTTTTACCTGTTCTGTTAGTTGTTTAGCCAGTGGTATTGCAGCTTCTTGACGCATGCTGTCTAAAGTTTCAGCAGCATCGACAAAAGCCATATGGCTTTGATCAACTTGTGCGGAGAGTGACTCAGGATCTTCTAGTTGCTGTAACTGTAATAATTCATTTTGCCAAGCCTCACCCTCGGATGCGATTTCTTCAGGTTGCAAACGGTATTTGCGTGCAAGTCGATGAAAAATAGCCAGTTCATGGTTAAGCTGTTCCATTCTTTCAGGATCAAAACTTTGGCTATCAATAAATTGACGTAAACTTAAAGTTGCATCATTAATCTCACTTTGTGCATTGAGTAAAGCACTGTAAATTTCATTAAGTTGTTCACTACGGCTAGCATGGCTTTCGATTTTTCTTAATATGTTTGCGAGCTCTTGTGTAATGTTCTGCTCATCTTCATCTAAAATATTTAGACTCTGGCTACAGTCCTGCATAATACTTTCATGATGACTTAGACGATCAAACTCTTGTTCTATTTCTAGATAATTATATTGGGCAACTTCTTCAATTTCTTCAAGTTGAAGCTCTAAGGTTTGAATACGCTGTATTTTACTCGCCTGAGCATTGAGTGCTTCCGCATGTAGACGAATATTTTTGTGCCATGTTTGATATGCTTGGCGAACTGTATTGGCTTGTGAGTGAAAGTTACTGTATCGATCGAGCCACTGTCTTGGGTAAGGTGGTTCTAAAAGTTGCTGTTGGCTATGTTGGCTATACAGTTGCACAATGATACGCCCAAGCTCTTTGAGTTCCGTGAGGCTTGTTGGTCTGCCATTAATCCATGCTTTACTGCGACCAGTTGCAAAAATAACACGTCGTAAATGAATTTCACCAGAGTCATCCGCGAGTTCTCGCTGATTCAACCAGTTTTCTTCAGTTGAACCTGTTGAATAACTAAAGGTCGCCGTTACATCTGCTTTGTCGGTACCGAACCTAACAAGGTTACTATCTGTGCGTTCACCTAAACAAGCAGATAATGCATCTAATAAAAGAGATTTACCTGCGCCTGTTTCACCTGTTAAAACATTAAAGCCAGGCGGAATATCTAGAGCAAGGTGATCTGCAAGGGCAAAGTTTATAAGTGTTAAATGAGTGAGCATAGACGCATCCAGATTGTGCGAAGTATTGTCGTAATATTGATGTGATGATTTTATGTCATCATAATTTCATCATTAAGAAAGATGATACATAAAAACTTGAATCTGCCAAGATTATTTTAAAGAAAGATAATCGTTGTTTGAAATAGTGAGTTAGGGTATTTCAATTTTTCTTTTTAGATACAAATAATATAAAAGTTATCTCGCGTGAAATGATAACATTTTATAGAAAACCAATTGTAATAAATTGGGTCATATAAAATGAATACATTTCTTGCTGATTCAGTAAAATAAAGTGGAGAATATGCATGTCGACGCAGTTTGATCATGTTTCTGTTGTAAAAAAATCTAATGTTTATTTTGATGGTAAATGTATCAGTCATACTGTTCAGTTTGAAAATGGCACAAAAAAGACATTAGGTGTTATTTTACCTAGCGAACAGATTTTAACTTTTGAAGCACATGTTCCTGAAAGAATGGAAATAATTTCAGGTGAGTGCCTTGTGTGGGTAGGTGAAAGTGAAGAGTCTGAGCTATTCCGCGCAGGTCAATCTTTTTATGTTTCAGGCGAAAGTGTTTTTAAAATACAGGCAAAAGAAGTTCTTGATTATGTTTGCCATTTAGAAGGTTAGGTAAACACGATTAATATCAGCTAAAATAATATCAATTGTATGATGAATCCTGTTTTGGTTTAACTAAACAGGATTTTATTTTTTTCTAGTGTTTTTAAAGGTTGTTCATTCATGGCTAAACCAGAATATTATTATGGTGTACATTCTGTGGAGTCGTTACTGGAGTTAGAACCAGAGCGAGTTCTTACATTGTTTACGTTAAAAGGTCGTGATGATCAGCGTTTAAAACATATTGTTGAGTTGGCTGAGCCATTTGGTGTCAGTATTCAAAAAGCAAGTCGTGATACGTTAGAAAAGCTTGCGGGCTTACCTTACCATCAAGGGGTTGTTGCTGCTGTAAGGCCACATCCTGTATTGAATGAAAAAGATTTAGATGAATTATTAACAAAAAAACCTGAATGTTTATTGTTGGCTTTAGATCAAGTAACCGATCCGCATAATCTTGGTGCGTGTATTCGTACAGCAGCAGCAATGGGTGTAGAAGCAGTGATTGTTCCACGTGATAGATCGGCAAGTTTAACGCCAACTGCACGTAAAGTAGCTGCGGGTGGTGCTGAAAAAATTCAGTTTATTCAGGTCACAAATTTGGCGCGCACTTTGGCACATGTGAAAGATAAGTTTTATTATCAGGTTGTTGGCACAATGCTTGATGAGCAAGCTAAACCATTGCCAAGCTGTGATTTAACAGGTGCAGTTGTGATTGTAATGGGCGCTGAAGATACGGGCTTGCGTCCAATTACGCAAAGCCAGTGTGATATTACAACATATATCCCGATGTACGGGCAGTTACAAAGCTTAAATGTCAGTGTTGCAACAGGCATGGCCCTATATGAGGCGACACGACAGCGTAATCAATAATAAGCTGTGTTATAGGGTCAATTCAGATAAAGCTAAATATTTTAGGTGTAATGCACGAAGCTGACCGTATAAAAACTCTTGTGTCGTGTCATTTACTACGATATCTGTAGCACGTTTTTGTTTTTCTTCACGTGTCATTTGTGTCGCAATAATCATTTTAATTTGTTCAATTGATTGTTGGTCTCTTTGGCTTGCGCGTGAGATTTGAGTGGCTTCATTACAATCAATAAGTAATGTACGCTGTGTAAGTGAATCTTGTTGTGCTTCAAATAGTAGTGGAGAAACTAAAATACCGTAAGGTGATTGTATCATTTGAAGTTGATAAGTAATTGAATCCCTAATTTTAGGGTGCGTAATATTTTCTAATACTTGGCGTGCTTCTTTATTTTGAAAGATATGATTTCTAAGTGCCTTTCGATTTAAAGAGCCGTCTTTTTCTAAGACCCATGCACCAAATGCCAGTTCAATTTCTTGTAGCGCAGGTTGTCCTTGTTGGACAACCTCTCTAGCTACAATATCTGCATCTACAACCGTAATTCTCTGCTGTTCAAACCATTGGCTCGCAGTACTTTTCCCACTGCCGATACCACCTGTTAGTCCAATCGTTAGAGGCATTTCATTGTCCTAAGTAGATTCGCATGATTGTTGGCCCCCATAGAAATGCAATCCATCCTGCAATGGCGATATAAGGACCAAAAGCAAAAGGTTGATTCTGTTTTTTTATTTTTAAAAGAATGATACCTATAATTGCCCCCACTAAAGAGGACAGCAAAATAATAAGCGGGAGCATAATTGGCCCCATCCATGCACCAAGGGCTGCAAGTAACTTAAAGTCACCATAGCCCATGCCTTCTTTTCCTGTAATGAGTTTAAATAATATATAAACAACCCATAGGCAAAGGAAGCCGATAAGTGCTCCCCAAATTGAAAGCGTAGGTGATGTATAAAGGCTATAGCTATTCACAGCAAGACCTATACCTACTAGCGTGAAAGTAAAACGATCTGGAAGTAGCTGGGTATCAAAATCGATAAATGTTAATGTAATTAATATCCAAGTGAATATTAATCCAAATATCATCTGTAATGATGCACCAAAAGTGAAAACGACTACGATTGAGCAAACAGCACTGAGTAATTCAATAAATGGATAACGAATACTAATGGGATACTTGCATGAGGCACATTTCCCTTTGAGAAATAACCAGCTTATAACGGGAATATTTTGAAACCAACGGATTGGCTGTTTACAGCTAGGGCAAGTAGATGCAGGGTGATTTAGCGTAAGTTTTTGGTGGTCAATAATAGGCTGATCAGGGTGAAGTAAAGACTGGCACTCCTGTTTCCATTCTTGCTCCATCATTTTAGGTGTACGTAAAATAACGACATTCAAAAAACTGCCAATGCACAAACCGAGTAATCCAACGGTCACATAAAGTAATGTTGGATTTTGTGAAAACATAGAGATAACGTCATTCATTAGACGACTGAACCCATTTGGAAAATTGGTAAGTACATTGCAACGACTAATCCACCGACAAGAATACCAAGAATTGCCATAATTAGAGGTTCCATCATTGCTGTTAATCCATCAACCGCATTGTCTACTTCATTTTCATAATACGTTGCGACTTTATCTAGCATGGTATCTAGTGCACCTGACTCTTCACCAATAGCAACCATTTGGATAGCCATATTGGGAAACTTATCAGCACTACGCATTGCAAATTGGAGTTGTTGCCCTGATGCAACATCTTCACGGATACGCATGACAGCAGACTCATATACGCTATTGTTGGTTGCACGTGCAGTTGACTCAAGTGCCTCGATGAGTGGGACACCTGCCGCAAATGTCGTAGATAGTGTACGGCTATAACGTGCGATAATAGATTTATAAACTAAATCACCAAAAATTGGCAGCTTTAGCATTAAGCGATCTAAGAAGTTTCTGAGTTTTAGGCTACGTTTATAGCTTTGAGAAATTGCAATTGTTCCACCAATAATGACAGCGATGAGAATATACCAGTAGGCTTGCATCCACTTTGACATATTCACAACCATTTGAGTGAAAGCAGGAAGCTCTGCACCGAAAGAGGCAAACATATCTTGAAATGTTGGTACAACTTTAATAAGTAGAATAATGGTGACAATAATTGCAACAATAATCACTGTAATAGGATATTTCATTGCTTTCTTAATCTTTTGTTTGAGTAATTCACTTTTCTCTTTATAGATCGCAACACGGTCAAGCATGGTCTCTAATGTACCTGATTGTTCACCCGATTCGACTAATGAGCAAAAAAGTTTGTCAAAATATTGAGGGTATTTACCGAGTGCATGGGAAAACGTGTTACCACCTTCGATTTCAGATTTTATCCCTAAAACAATATCTCTCATACTTGGGTTATCTAAGCTTTCTGCAACAATTTCAAAGCTTTGAACGAGTGGCACTCCTGCTTTCATCATTGTAGCAAGCTGACGAGTGAAAATAGTAATATCCTGTGTGGAGACTTTCTTTTTAAAGATACCTTCTAAAATATCCTTTCTTTTTTGTCGAATAGATATAACTTGAATACCTTGTTTGCGTAAAGTTACTTTTGCAAGTGCCATGTTACGCGAAGGAATATCCCCTTTAACTTTTATACCTTTACGGTCTGTCCCAGTATAGGAAAAAGTTAACACCTGATCTGTTTTTTTAGCCACAGTTTTCCCCAATAAAAATTATGAATTGCTTGTAACGCGGTGTACTTCTTGTAGTGATGTTAAGCCTGCTATAACTTTTTTAATGCCTGAGCGACGTAGGTTATGAAAGCCCAGTTTTGCAGAAGCATCTGCGATTTGAAGCGCATTGGCATCTTCCATAATTAGTCTTGAAATTTCAGGCGTAATTTTCATGACTTCATATACACCTAATCGCCCTTTATATCCATCTCGACACTCAGAACAGCCAACAGGTTGATAAATAGTAAAATCTTCTTGTAAATCTTGCTCAGTTAGTCCCATTTCCAATAAACTATTTTTAGGAATATCAATAGGTGCTTTACAAGATGGACATAGGCGTCTCACAAGTCGCTGAGCAATCACTAAGTTTACTGATGTAGCAATATTAAAAGATGGTACACCCATATTTCTTAATCGGGTTAGTGTTTCAGGCGCACTGTTAGTGTGTAGTGTAGACAGTACCATATGCCCCGTCTGAGCAGCTTTAATTGCAATTTCTGCTGTTTCTAAGTCACGGACCTCACCAACCATAATAACGTCTGGATCTTGGCGGAGAAAAGATCGTAGTGCAGCAGCAAAACTTAAACCCACTTTATTGTTTACATTGACTTGGTTAATTCCTTCTAAGTTAATTTCTACTGGGTCTTCGGCAGTAGAAATATTAGAATCTTCAGTATTTAAGATATTTAAACCAGTGTAAAGTGAAACAGTTTTACCTGAACCTGTTGGTCCTGTAATCAGTACCATACCTTGCGGTTGGTGTAATGCATCTAAGAATAGAGCTTTTTGGTCTGGTTCATAACCAAGTGCATCAATGCCAAGCATTGCACTAGATGGATCTAATATACGCAGTACTATTTTTTCACCGAATAAGGTTGGCAATGAGTTCACACGGAAGTCAATTGCTTTATTCTTAGATAGTTTGAGTTTAATACGTCCATCTTGTGGTACACGTTTCTCTGAAATATCCATTTGAGACATTACTTTTAAACGTGATGATAGGCGGTTAGCCAATTGTAATGGTGGTGTTGCAATTTGTCTTAAAATGCCATCTACACGATATCGAACACGGTAACTTTTTTCATAGGGTTCAAAGTGTAAATCTGATGCGCCCATACGAATAGCATCTACCAATAGTTTGTTAATATATTTAACAATAGGTGCTTCATTTTCAGGGTCTTGATCAAAATCATCTTGAGATGTTCCATCATTTTCAATTTCTTCGTCAAAACTAATATCAAGGTCATCATCATCAAATTCAAAGTGTGACTCTTCATTGAAGTTCTGTTGAATAGTTTCGATTAATTTATTGTGTTCAACAATAACGATCTCAGGCTGTAAATTACTATTTAAGCGAATTGTATCAATTGCTTCTAAATTAGTAGGATTGCTTACAGCAAGAATAATGCTGTTTGCTCTTTGGAAGAGTGGGATAATACGATAATTGAGAATGTGTTTCTTATCTACTAAATTTTTGGGTAGTAAGCTTGGATCGTATGCTGCAAGATCTAAAAGAGGTTCCCCAAACTCTTTAGAAATTGTCTCTGCAAGAATTAAAGAAGAAAAATTCAGCTTTTCAACTAAGTAGTTAACAATATCTTCACGATTTTTCTTTGCTGTTTCTAAGGCGTCAAACATTTCTTCATCAGAAAAATGTCCATCATCGACAAGTCGACGAACAAACCCTGTTAACCTAGGTGTAACTAAAGGAAGTGCCATAAAAAATAATGCCCAAAATAAATAATACAATCAAAAATGATGAAATCTTAACCATTAATTATACGATTAAGACCAAAAAAGGTATACAATAAATATATATAGTAAAATATATTTACTTCAAAATGATAAAATAAACTGTAAAAAGTGCTAATTAAAATATGATCAAAATGTAGCAAGAAACAAAAAAAAACGCAAAAACTAAAAAACTGTGTAAAATAAGTGCATTCTATTTAAATAAATGAAGAAAGGTGTGTTTATGTCAGCTTCGACTATTGTACCTTGGGTGATTGGGAACTGGAAAATGAACCCAACATTATCGAGTATTCAGGAGTGGACTGAGCAATTTGGTCAATGTTTAAAACAATCAGTAATCTTAGAAGAAAAATGCCATATTGCTGTTGCGCCAACATTTATTGCGCTTTCTAAAGTACAATCAGATTTTTCATTATACTCACGTAAAGTACATACTGTTGCACAAGATGTTTCTCGTTTTGAGGGAACAGGTGCTTTTACGGGTGAAGTAAGTGCAACTTTACTTAAAGATAGTCAAATTAACCATGTAATTATTGGGCATTCAGAACGCCGTGAGTTGTTGGCAGATGATACAGATGTGCTTCGTCAAAAGCTTACGAATGCATTAAAAACAGGATTAACAGCAGTATTTTGTGTAGGTGAAAGCTTAGAGCAACGTGAGCAAGGTGTTGCTGAAAAAGTTGTATTACAACAAATTTGTGATATTGCTTCAGTCGTGAGTGATGCTCAGTGGGAATCGCAAATCATTATTGCTTATGAACCAATTTGGGCAATTGGCACAGGTAAAACTGCATCTGCGCAAGATGCACAAGCTATGCATGCAAAAATTCGCGAAGGTTTAAAACAATTGACTTCTTCAGGTGATAAGATTGCAATCTTATATGGTGGTAGTGTGAAACCTGAGAATGCTGAAGAGCTTGCAACATGTGCTGATATTAATGGTGCATTGGTTGGGGGCGCTTCTTTAAAAGCAGATTCATTCTATAAAATTGCACAAGCTTTTGCTCAAGCAAAATAGGGCAGAGGAAACTTTTTTATATGCATACATTTGTACTTGTAGTTCATGTTTTATTGGCAGTTTCTATGATTGCACTTATTTTAGTGCAACAAGGTAAAGGCGCAGATGCTGGGGCATCTTTTGGCGGCGGTGGTGCTGCAACGGTGTTTGGTGCATCTGGTTCTGGTAACTTTTTGACGCGTTTAACAGGCGTGCTTACAGCATTGTTCTTTGTAACAAGTTTAACATTGGCAGTATTTGCAAAACAGCAAACTAAAGATGCGTACAGTTTAACAACTGACCATCAAGCGCCTATAACAGCACCGGCTACAAATTCAGCAAACACGACAAAAAGTGCGAACTAATTTGTGACAAATACTTTTCTTTTCTTTCATAAAAGAATAGAATGCCTGCAAATGCGGTGGTGGTGGAATTGGTAGACACGCTACCTTGAGGTGGTAGTGCTTTCGGGCGTGGGGGTTCAAGTCCCCCCTTCCGCACCAACTTTATAAGTTGGATATACTTAAAAGGCTTAATTCAAAGAATTAGGCCTTTTTTGTGTGCGATTTTAAAGTAACTGAAGCGTTTTAATTTCAGAAAATTCGATCATTCCTTGAATATCATTAAAAAGATTTTTAATGTGATCAGTTTTTAAATGTTTATCTAAGTCATTTTGATTTTGCCACTCTTCAATAAAAATAAATTCTTGTGGATTCTCTTTGTTGGTGTGTAGTGCGTATTTTATACAGCCTGCTTCTTTTAATGTTGGTTCAATCACTTGCATAAACAATGTCTGTAACTGTGTTTCATGACCTGCTTTGGCAATGAATGTTGCAATAATTGAAATATTCATGTGTATTTTCCTTTTAGAAGCCAGATAGAACAATTTTGCCTTTGGCTTTACCTGACTCAATGAGCTGATGTGCCTTTGTTAGATTATCAGCATTAATATGTCCTAGATTTTGACTCAGTGTTGTCCTAATTTTCTGCGTATCTACCAAGTGCGCTACATTTTGTAGAATTTCATGCTGTTTAGAAATATCTGTGGTATTAAACATTGAGCGTGTAAACATAAGCTCCCAATGTATGGAAGTTGATTTTGCTTTCAGTGGAATAATGTTTAATGAATCAGGGTCATCAATTAAACCGAGTTTGCCTTGAGGAGCTATAAGCTCTGCAATTTGTTCGATATAACTCGCACTATAGTTTGTAGAAAACACATATTTAGGTGCTTTCACTCCTAAATTATGAATTTGTTCCTGCAAGTTTTGGTGGTGATTAATGACATAATCTGCTCCTAATGATTTTACCCATTCATGTGTTTCTTCACGTGACGCTGTTGCAATGACTGTCAAATTTGTTTTTGCTTTTAAAAGTTGGATAGCGATTGAACCTACGCCACCTGCACCACCAATAATTAAAATACTTTCATTACATTGGCTTTCAATTTCGAAGCGGTCAAAGAGCATTTCCCATGCAGTAATGGCAGTTAAAGGGAGTGCAGCCGCTTCTGCTTGTGTAATTGATGTTGGTGCTAGACTAACGATTCGTTCATCTACAGCTTGTAATTCTGCATTGCTTCCTGCACGGGTTAAATCACCTGCATACCAGACTGTATCGCCTACTTTAAAGTTCTCAACAGCAGAGCCTATTTCAATAACTTCGCCAACGGCATCCCAGCCTAAAACTCTATTTTTATCTTGGATTGGAATATGATTTCTTCTGACTTTAGTGTCTACAGGGTTGACAGAAATCGCATGTACTTTGATGAGAAGGTCTTTGGTTTGAAGCGTTGGAGCCTCGATTTCGATATCGACCAAAGGATTTATAAAATCAGATTTTTTATCTTCTTTAAAAGAAATTGCTTTCATTGGGTACGTCCTACTTGTGTTGTAAGCGTAGTTTAATTTAGCATTCAAAATAATGTATACAAACGAATTTGTAATATAGTGTCAAAAAGGATACTTAGAGATGGGTAAGGCAAGGCATTCACGTTTTGATTGTACACCAGGATGTTCAGTTGAAGCTGCAATTGGATTATTAGATGGTAAATGGAAAAGTATTATTCTTTGGCATTTACTACAAGAAGATATTTTACGTTTTAATGAGCTTAGACGAAAAATTCCAAATGTCACTCAAAAAATGTTGACGAATCAATTGAGAGAGTTGGAGGAAGACGGTTTAATTTTGAGAAAGGTGTATGCGCAAGTACCACCTAAAGTTGAATATAGATTGTCAGATTTAGGATTAACTTTAAAACCGATTTTACTCGCACTGAAAGAATGGGGAGAAGATCATCTCGATCTCTATGGTAGAGCAAAACAAGTTTAATTGAAGCGTGGCATTTAAATGAATTTTAGATGCCTATAATTTAAAAAAATATGAAATAGATATCTGTATATAAGATATACGTAAAATAAATAAAATATTATTTAACATAAACTTATGGTTTTTAAAATTCTATGCAGAAATAAATTAGTCAAATATATTTGTATTATCATTTTTATGACTAAGCAAAGCTCTTTTTTTTAATTTTTATTTTGAGTCATTCATTCTAGTTTAAATAAAAATAATGAATGGTGACATGCAATGTTAAGTCTGATTTTTATTAAAGATCTGTATCGAATGTGCTGACCTACTTAAATTGTAAATCTGCTTTTATTTTAAATAGGTTAAATAATGAAAATACAAAAATCGTATATTTGGAATATTTTATTTGGTATTGGCTTGAGCTCATCGGTACTGCAAGGGTGTTCTTCTCACACTAAAACTACGACTAAAGAGGATACACAGCAATCACAGACATTGACAATTGGGTTTCAAAAATCTTCATTGAGTTCGATCGTGCTTCAAACAGAACAGAACTTACTGAAAAAAGAGTTTCCAAAAGTTAATGTACAGTGGCGTGAGTTTCCTGCGGGACCGCAATTATTAGAGGCCTTGTCGGCAGGTGCAATAGATATTGGTTCTGTTGGAAATACACCCCCAATATTTGCACAGGCAGGTAATAAAAATATTGTGTATGTCGGGTATGAAGACGTAAAGCCACAGTGGCAAGCGGTATTGGTTTCAGCCAACAGCGCAATTCAAAATATTGAGCAGCTTAAAGATAAAAAAGTTGCTGTTCAAAAAGGTTCAAGTGCACATGATCTTCTTGGCAGAGTATTAGAAAAGGCACATTTAAAATGGTCTGATATACAACCAGTATGGCTTGCTCCAGCAGATGCACGTGCAGCATTAGATAAAGGCTCAATAGATGCATGGGCGATTTGGGAACCATTTCTGACAGTCGCAGAAGTTGAAGGAAATGCAAGACCAATTATTGATGGTACTCAGTTTGAAAACACCTATAACTTTTTAATTAGTCGACCTGATTTTGTGAAAACCCATGCAAGTGAAGTAAAAAAAATTATTCAGGCTTCTAATGAAGCAGCACAATGGATTGTTGCACACCCTACTGAAACGAGAGCTTTATATCAGAATGCGATTAGTGTGAATGCAGATAGTGCACAGCGTGTTTTAGACAAACGATATAAGCCATCCCTGATGAAGCCGATGACGCAAGAGGTAATTGCAGCACAACAACAAATCGCAGATCGCTTTACAAAGGATCAAGTTATTCCTCAACACATTGATGTTAAAACAGCTGTTTGGCAGGGACAATAATATGAAAATTTTCTGGTTTATTCCAACACATGGCGACAGTCGTTATTTAGGCACAACAAAGGGTGCGAGACAAGTTGATCATGCATATATGAAGCAAATAGCGACAACTGTAGACAGTTTGGGATATGAAGGGGTACTTATTCCAACTGGACGCTCTTGTGAAGATCCTTGGGTTGTTGCGGCTAGTTTGATTGATGCAACAACGAATTTAAAATTTTTGGTTGCATTGCGTCCTAGTGTAACTAAACCTACTTTAGCAGCGAGAATGTCAGCAACATTTGATCGGCTTTCACAAGGTCGTATTCTTTTAAATTTAGTTACAGGTGGAGATGAGCAAGAGTTAAAAGGAGATGGTGTTTATGAAGACCATGCAACGCGTTATCAAACAGCAAATGAGTATGTGAAAATATGGCGTGAGATATTAACGCGTTCACATACGGGAGAAGATTTTACATTTCATGGTAAACGCTTGCATGTAGATCAGGCAAAACTGCTGTATCCACCTGTACAAAAGCCATATCCACCACTTTGGTTTGGTGGTTCATCGGATGTTGCCACAGATTTAGCAGCAGAACAGGTGGATACCTATTTAACATGGGGAGAACCGCCAGAGGCTGTCAGAGAAAAGTTAGAGGTTGTACGAAAAAAAGCAGCCACTAGAGGGCGAGTACTTAATTACGGAATTCGGCTACATGTCATTGTAAGAGAAACCAATGAAGAAGCATGGGCGGCGGCTGAACAATTAATACAATATGTCGACGATGAAACCATTGCAGCAGCACAGCATAAAATTTCTCGAATGGATTCTGTTGGACAACAACGTATGGCAGCGTTACATGGTGGTAAGAGGGATAAACTTGAGGTTTCACCCAATTTATGGGCAGGTATTGGATTGGTACGTGGCGGTGCTGGAACAGCACTTGTTGGAGATCCTGAAACGGTAGCAGCCAGAATTCAAGAATATGCCAGTCTGGGTATTGATACTTTTATTTTTTCAGGTTACCCGCACTTAGAAGAGTCCATTCGCTTCGCCGAGCTGGTCTTCCCTTTGTTGCCATTAGAAACTCAAAGAAAACTTGCACAACCTAATTTAACTGGACCTTTCGGTGAAATTATTGCCAATAGCTATACCCCCGATAAAAAGCATGTTCAGGAGTCGGTATGAGTGCATTATTAACTCGATTGAGAGGGAGCTTTTTGCAATGGATTGTGCCTGTTGTACTTATTTCTGTTTGGCAAATGGCATCATCTAAAGGCATTTTAAGCGCACAGATTTTACCTGCACCAAGTAGTGTGGTAACAGCTTTTTGGCATCTACTTTTAAGTGGTGAATTATGGCGAGATGTCAAAGTTAGTGCAGGCCGTGCTTTATTGGGTTTGATTGTTGGTGGTGGATTAGGTTTTGCTTTTGGACTTTTGAATGGCTCATCAAAAATTGCATCAACACTTTTTGATACAACGCTTCAAATGGTGCGAAATATTCCAGCTTTGGCACTGATTCCATTGGTTATTTTGTGGTTTGGGATTGATGAGTCTGCAAAGTTATTCCTTGTTGCTGTTGGGGTGTTTTTTCCAATTTATATTAATACATATCATGGAATACGAAGTGTTGATCCACAGCTTATTGAAATGGGAAAAAGCTATGGGTTAACACGTTGGCAGTTGTACCGTGAGATTATTTTACCTGGAGCAATGCCATCAATTTTAGTGGGTTTACGTTTTGCGCTAGGTTTGGTTTGGGTGCTTCTCATTGTGGCTGAAACAATATCTGCACAATCTGGTATTGGCTATATGACCATGAATGCACGAGAGTTTCTGCAAACAGACATCGTACTGGTTGGTATTTTACTTTATGCGTTATTAGGCAAATTGGCTGATGTGTTCGCTCAGGTATTAGAACGTTATTTGTTGCGCTGGCATTCAGGTTATCAAAATAAATAAAGGTAAATATTATGACAAATTTAAGTGCAACAAATTTTGATGAGTCAGTTGAATTTACGATTGAAAAAACACGTCAAAATACAGCAACATCGGGTGTTGAAATTCGCATTGAACAATTGCATAAATATTATGGCAAAGTCTCTGTTTTAGAAAATCTAAATTTAAATATTCATGCAGGTGAATTCATAGCTGTGGTTGGTCGCAGTGGTTGTGGAAAAAGTACCTTACTTCGATTAATTGCCGATTTAGAGGAAAGTAGTCAGGGTAATATTCATTTTTCTGCACATGGTGCGGTAAATAAAAATGATATACGCGTTATGTTTCAAGATCCACGCCTACTGCCTTGGCGTAGCATTATTAGTAATGTGAAGTTAGGGCTACCTAAGAATAAAGAGTCAGAGGCGCTAGCACTGCTGAATCGGGTCGGTTTAGATGATAAAGTCAATTTATGGCCAAGTCAGCTATCGGGTGGACAAAGACAACGTGCTGCGTTGGCACGAGCACTTCTACATCGTCCTAAAGTTTTATTACTAGATGAACCATTAGGTGCATTAGATGCTTTAACTCGTTTAGATATGCAGAATCTAATTGAGAAATTGTGGCTAGAACAGGGCTTTACAACGATACTGGTCACACATGATGTAAGTGAAGCTGTGCAGTTGGCAGATCGTATTATTTTGCTGAATCATGGTGAAATTGCAGAAACTTTTCATGTGAATTTACCAAGACCAAGACAAAAAACAGCTCAGTTTACAGTACTTGAGAAAAATATATTGCAAGCTGTTTTAGCCACTTAGTTAGATAGCATATAACGTTTCATTTTTGAAACGATATCTCTTGCAAATGGTGTTTTAGTTTCAGCTTTAGGTAAATACAATCATTTTCATATAGAGAGTTTCCTCATTGGTAGGAGTTGAAAATGAAAAAAGTTATTGGTGTTTATCGTAATGATCAAAAACATTGGGTAGGGGATGGCTTTCATGTTAGTACGTTATTTTCTTATGATAAGTTAGGGCAGACATTAAGCCCCTTTTTACTTCTAGACTATGCTGGAGAGCAATATGTTGAACCATCTGTAATACAAAAAGGGGTTGGTCAACATCCTCATCGTGGATTTGAGACAGTAACGATTGCCTACCAAGGAGAAGTCACACATAAAGACTCTAGAGGTGGTGGAGGTACGATTAAAGCAGGTGATGTGCAGTGGATGACGGCAGGCTCAGGTATTTTACATGAGGAGTTTCATTCAAAAGATTTCACTGAAAAAGGTGGAAACTTTGAAATGATTCAGCTATGGGTAAATTTACCAGCAAAAGATAAAATGACGTCAGGGCGATATCAGGCAATTACATCGGAAGATATTCCAATTATTTCACTGGATGAAAAAAATAGTTTTCTCCGTGTTATTGCTGGGGAATATAAAAATGTTACTGGTCCTGCACAGACATTTAGTCCTTTAAATGTATGGGATGTAAAATTAGCCAAAAATCAGAGTCATCGGTTTGAAGTACCTCTAGGGCATACAACTTTGGTTGTGATACGTAGGGGGGCTTTAAAGATAAATAATGTGCAGACTGTGCAAGATCAGACAGTCGTGATTCTAGAAAATAATGGTGAAACGGATTTTGACGTGATGGCATTGAGTGAAGAGCAGGCAGATTTTGTAATTTTAACAGGAGAGCCTTTAAATGAGCCTATTCAAGGTTATGGTCCATTTGTAATGAATACTCAAGCAGAGATTTTACAAGCATTTCAGGATTTTCGATCTGGTAACTTTTAATCTAAAAGTATATCGTATTATAAAAAATACCACCTGCAATAGGCAGGTGGTATTTTTTTATTTTTGGGGAATAACTTCTTGTTCTACGGTCATATCATAAATATACGCATATTCAGGTGTATTTGTTTGTGATTTGGTGTTGAAACGTTTTACACGAATAATTTTACGTAAGCCTGAGTCATGTTGGTAGCCTTGAATTTCGACAGGCAGAATTTGCCAACTTTGGTCGACTTGAGTTTGAATTCCCTGATCATCATATTTGACCTGTTTAACTTGTAAACACTCTTTATTATTTCCACTTGGGCAAGGTTTCTTGATAGGAGATATCTCTAAAAATACAACCTCACCAGTAGATTTATATTTTGCTTCAGGTTTTATTTTACCTTTGAAAATAAGTTTTTGTCCTGAAGTGTTTTCTAAGATAAGTAGAGGATGAGTAGGGTCTGCTATATTTATACTTACATTTAGTTGAGATTGGTTGAAGAATTGAAGTGCTTTATGTTCTTGTACCATCAGTTCAGATGGACATTGCATGCGAGTTGCTGCAAGTGGAGACGTATTTATTTGTTTTCCATCAAACTGCCATGTTCCCATGAGATTATTGCATCCTGTCGTAATAAAGATACGCTTTTGGGTATTTAAATCTAAAACAATAGGAGGCAGTTTTTCTGATGGTTGATAATTCCAAGTATAGTCAGAGAGAGTTTGTAGTAATTCAGGACTTTGTGTTTCTACAATCATAGCTTCATTCTTTTTTAAATGTGTGGGAAAACTTTGGCAAGCAGAAATTGCAAAAGGAAGTATTGCTAATAAGATGTATTTTTTATTCATAGTCATATCTCATCATAAATATATTTCATAGCCTAATAATTTTTTATTCATAGTACTGTTGTGTTTAGTCATATATTTGATGTAATTATTTAATCTAAAAATCACTGTTCAGAATTTTAAGCGCTTATTAAACGTTTACTTTATAATGTAATACTTCTTGGTAATAGTGTTTGATCTATGCAACGTGTCTTATTATATGCTGCAGGAATTTTGCTTGCTTTAGCTTGGCTTTCGCCATATCACTATATGCCTTGGTTAACTTTTTCAAGTGAGATGTTTACTTATGCAAGCCTTTTTTGTCTACTTGCGTTTTATTGGGATAAAGCATTAGAAGTTCATAAAATTCAATGGTTTTGGTTTTTAGTTACATTAATTCCTTTAGGACAATGGTGCTTTGGTATAGAGCTATATTTCAGTAAGGCATTATTATCATTTTGTTATTTATTTGGCTTTGGTGCATCTGCCGTTTTAGGAGTAAATTTAAGCCGAGAAGTTGGGTTAGAAAAAATATTAAAGTATTTTACTTCTATTACTTTTTATGTTGGCTTAATTACAGCAAGTATTGCTTTACTACAGACATTTGGTTTAGAAAAAAAACTATGGGGAGTTATGCATCTTATAGGTGCTCGACCTTATGCAAATTTTGCTCAGCCTAATAATATGGCGACTTTTCTGCTAATGAGCTTAATGGCATCATTCTACTTATTTGAAAAGAGAATGATACCTACATGGTTAAGTGTTATTGGTGGAATATTGATGCTCATTGTAATGACATGGAGCCAATCTAGAACCCCATGGATTGCATCATGTATTTTAACAGCATATATCTTGTTTAAACATCAAGCACAACAAGGATATCGTATAAATAAGAGGTACATTATTCTATGGCCTTGTATTTATCTCTTATGCTTAGCCCTTCTACCATCAGTTAATCATTTTTTAGTGAATGATGGTATTTCTCATGCAGATTTAGCAACTGTTACTGAGCGAGCAAGCACAGGGCATGCACGTTTAGGTATTTGGGCACAAATGCTTTATGCCATTCGTGAGCAGCCATGGTTTGGTTACGGTTGGAATCAAACGAGTATTGCACAAATTATGGGTGCAAATTTTATATCTCATGATGAACGAACCAATAGTGCACACAATATTGTTTTAGAACTACTTGTCTGGAATGGTGTAATACTTGGTTCTCTGATTATTGCTTACTTGATCTATTGGATTTTTAGACTCAATCAAGTTATAAAAACAAAAGAAACGCTGATTGCTGCATTAATGGTTATTCCTGTATTTGTTCACTCAATGCTTGAGTTTCCACAGAATTATGCATATTTTTTATTTCCAGTGGGGTTTCTTTTAGGACTAATACAATCTGAGATAAAAGAAAATAAGTATATTACACTTACATCTAATGTAAATACATGCATACTTGTTGCTGCAATCCTTCTGTATGGACTGATTTGGCGAGATTATAATAATGCTGTTCAGGCATTAGCTGAGAGTCGACAACATGCAGAGTCTGGAGTATTTAAGCAGCCAAAGAATAATATTATTCTTTTAACAGAATATCGTTGTCGTGTACATTGGTATTATTTAAATCGTTTCAGCTATGTAGATCAACAGCAGTTGAATGAAATTCGTAAAGTAGTTTTAGTATCACCAACGAACTATGATCTTTTAAAGTATGCGCAGTTATTAGCATTTAATGGTCAAACTCAGCAGGCTATACGACAATTATTATATATAGATGGATTGTACCATGTACGTTATAAGGATTCTCAGTTAGCATCAAGCCCTAAAGTAAGTAATGTAATTCATATCCCATATGATCAGTTACCTAGGCGACTATAAAAAAAGCTACCTTAAGGTAGCTTTTTTTATAGTAAGATCAGTATTATTTTTCAAGTTGACTTTGAATATAGTTTTCGATACCTACTTTTTCTGTTAGATCAACTTGCGTTTCAGCCCAATCAAAATACTCTTCTTCAGATTCTAATATTTCTTGTACTAAATCACGAGTTACATAATCTTGTTTTTCTTCAGCAAGTGCAACACAAGCAGTCAGTGCATCAATATTTTCTTTAACTTTGCGAATATCGCATTGTAGTACTTCAAGAGTATGTTGCCCAATATACAATTTGCCTAGGTGTTGTAGGTTAGGTAAACCTTCTAAAAATAAAATACGTGCAATAACTTTATCTGCATGTTTCATTTGGCGAATCGATTCTTTATATTCTGCAGAGCCAAGTTGTTCAATGCCCCAATCATTAAACATACGTGAATGAAGAAAATATTGATTAATTGCTGTTAAATGATGATATAAAACCTGATTTAATTGGTTGATGACATCACGATTGCCTTTCATGGTATTTAACTCCGCAAATAATTTATGCCCTAGAAAATGTCATAAGGCAATCAGTTACTGCATATGCTAAACAACAACTTACTCTAAAGCGAGTTGTTTTTTGAACAGCAAATGGAAATCATAATCAAAAACAATTATATAAGTAATATATACCAAAAAATAAACCCACTTATTTAGTGGGAGGAGGAAAGTTTAGCCATTTAAGATGGTTTATTTTTTATTTTTATCTTATTTAGGCAGCGACTGAAATACGAGCAGCAATTTCTGCAAGCTCTTCATTAATCATACTACGAGCTTCAGGCACACAACGCCCACAGCAAGTACCTAGATCTAATAAATCTCGAACTTCCCGAAAGCTTTCTGCACCATTTTCAACAGCATTTTTGATGTCTTGATCTGTAATACCACGGCACAAGCATACGTACATCAGCTATACCTACAAAATATTAAATACAATGTTGATATTAGTGATAACCATTATCGTTTGTCAAGGGAACTTATTAAATTTTAGATTAATTTTAATCGAAAATTTAGATAAAAAAACCACCATTATGGTGGTTTCTTCTAAGATGATGATCTTTATTCAATTATTGCAAAGCCATCCATTTCGACTAAAGCTCCTTTAGGGAGGCTAGCCACGCCCAATGCAGCACGAGCAGGGTATGGCTGTGCAAAATATTCTCCCATAATTTCATTTACAAGCTGAAAATGAGAAAGATCTGTGAGGTATATATTTAATTTTGCAATATCTGCTAAAGAACCATTTGCAGCAGTACAGACAGCTTTCACATTCTCAAAAACACGGCGAATTTGCGCCTCTATACCATCTACAAGAGTCATATTTTTAGGGTCTAAACCAATTTGTCCTGATAGGTATAATGTATTATTTACTAAAACTGCTTGAGAGTATGTACCTATGGCTTCAGGTGCATTTTGTGTATGGATAATTTGACGTGCCATTATTTTTTTCCTTAATTACTCTTTATCTTTTGTTTCTATTTGAATTGGTGCATCTTGTCTAATAATTCTAGGGAAACCAAAATGCATACGTAAATCTCGAATAACCTGTGCAATTTCTTGTCGATTATGTACCACTAAATTAACATAGGTCTTTTTCTTTTGTGTATGAACAGATTCAACACCTGTTTGAGCTTTACGACATTGATAAATTAAATCAGATATTGCCTCATCATCCATACTCATATGAATACATAAGAAAGCAGGAAAATTAACTTCGTCACTTTCATCTGTACGCCATTGTAACGACATAATGCTTTCAGGGTGTAGGTGTTGCTCATGCAATAGATTGTGACATCGTGTTCGATGCACAATAAGTCCTCTGCGTGAAAGATGCCCTTGTATTGGATCACCTAGTACAGGATTACAGCAATGTGCATACTTAACATCTACGCCTTCAGTACCTTGAATGAGACGGTGATGGGGAATGTCTTCCTCTGAAATATGATTGGCAAATAAATGATTGGCAACCAATTGAGGTAATAAATCACCAACAGCTATTTGCTCATACAGTGTTTCAGGAGCATTGACATGTCGCCACTCTAATAAGCTTTGCCAGTCTTCTTGCGACAATGAGGAAGTGGATTGATTGAATAGCTTAAATGCACGATCAAGGGCTTGTTGACCAATCACACGTTGTTCCTCTACATCTTGCTCTCGTAGCATATTTTGAATTGCTCTACGTGCTTTTTGCGTATTTACAAAACTGAGCCAATCTGGATTTGGTGTTGCAAGAACATCGGTAATCACTTCAATGACCTGACCATTGCTTAGTGGTGTAGATAAAGGCTTTGCTTCACCATCTACTTTTGCACCAATAGCATGATTACCCAAAAATAAGCTTGCTGAATAAGCGAAATCTACAATCGTTGCCCCTTGTGGTAACTCATGGAGTTGTCCATGCGGTGTATATACCCAAATTTTTTCTTGGTGAAGATAATCAAGTAGCTCATTAAAAGTTGTTTTTGCACATTCAATATCAATAAGTGTATTTAAATTTTTCATAGATGCTTGAATTGCAGAGCGTGCTGCTTGAGGTGCATTTTCACCTAGAATAACGCCAAACCGTGCAGCTTTTTGCATGAGCTCAGTTTGAATCGTGACAGATAATGCTGTTTTTTCACCTTTAAGCTTCATCATTAAAGACTGATTACCACCAGGTAAGGGGCGACGAATATGGTCTTTAAACTGGAGTACTTTAAAGTTTTCACCTAAGATTTCAACTAGTCGATCGCAGTCTGCAATAGTTTCTAAAACAATATCAAAGTTATGACTACGGGTGAGTTCTTGCAGATTGATATCATTTTTTAAAAAGTGACGTAGCAATTCAATATTATTATTTTTTTTCTTAATTGTGCCTTTAATCTTATTTTCTGCAAGCAGTTGATGTAAATTATTTTCCCAAACTTGTTGATATTCACAACGCTGTGGTCGAGTTTTCTGAAGCGCATCTTGAACTTTATTAAATAGGTCTAAGTCAAGGTTCTGATAACATAAGTATTCTAGGTTATCAGCCATTTCATTCATACCGACAATACGTGCCATAGGTACAAAAACATCATAAGTTTCTTGAGCAATACGCGCACGTTTATCAGGGCGAAGTGCTTCCAAAGTTGTCATATTATGATAGCGATCTGCGAGTTTAATAATAATGACACGAGGGTCTTGCAGTGTTGCTTGTAAAATTTTTCTAAAAGATGCAGCTTTATTAAAGTCTTTATCACTTGAGTGAGTGAGTTTAGTTACCCCATCTACAAGTTCTGCGACAGTTTTTCCAAACTTCTCAGTAATTTCTTCTTTTGTAAACTCGGTATCTTCGATTACATCATGGAGTAATGAAGCCATGAGTGTTTCACTGTCCAAGCGCATATGCGCTAAAATACAGCTCACTGCAATAGGGTGAAGAATATAGGGTTCGCCACTTTTACGTGTTACACCACTGTGTGCTAAATCGGCAAAGTCACATGCAGCCAATACACTTTCGACATCATATTCTTTTAAATAGACATCTATAATTCTTTTAAGCTGTTGCTTGGCTTGACTGACATCTTCGCCTGGCATAAAAACACCCTTACGTTAAGTGACAAGAGATAAATATATACCTTCTAATGAAAAGCATTCTGTTGCACTTGTCAAATTTTATGTGAATAAAAATGAGGAAAATTTCAATCATTGTTATCTTTTTAAACAATAATGCATAAAAAGTATTCAATAAAAAAGCCTAGTTAAATGAACTAGGCTTTCTCAGCAAAATGAAACTTAAAAAGAGAAGTTCTCAATGTTTAAGTTATTTGCAGAAAGTGCAAGATCAAGGTTTGACGCTTGATAGTCTTGCTCACGTTGTTTTAAAATGTCTTTGCTTACGTGACCCACGGCAATTTCACGTAATGCAACAACTGTTGATTTGTCGTTGTCCCACTCAACAGTAGGTTCCATACCTTGACGTGACAATTGGCGCGCACGTTTACTCGCCACAAGAACTAACTCAAAGCGGTTATCTACATGGTCTAAACAATCTTCAACGGTTACGCGTGCCATAACATATCTCTTATATCAGTTAAAATTAACCAGACTGCGAAGTATAAAATGCTTTGAACACAGACTCAAGTTTTAATCAATTTCTGTATGCAATAATCTTGTAATTAAATCTTTATGTCTTTGTGCTTGTTGATCCATGACTAGACGATTAGCATTAATAACAGATTCTAAGTCATGAAGTGCTTTGTTAAAGTCATCATTAATAATAACGTAGTCAAAATTTACGTACTGATGCATATCTTCAACTGCACAACTTAATCGATGTTCGATCACGTCAACTGCATCTGTCCCACGGTTTGATAAGCGTTGGCGTAAATCGAATTGGCTAGGTGGTAAAATGAAAATTTGTTTTGACTCAGGGAACAGTTTTCGTACTTGCTCTGCACCTTGCCAATCAATTTCTAATAGTACGTCATGTCCTTGTTTAAGTTGTTTTCGAACCGTTTCTTGTGATGTGCCGTAGTAGTTCCCGAATACCTCTGCGTATTCAATAAAACCACCTTGTTTTACTTGTTCTTTGAAGGTGTCTTTTGAAGTAAAATGGTAGTGAACACCATCAAGTTCACCATCTCTTTGACCACGTGTAGTATGAGAAACGGAAACATGGAGATTGGTTACACGTTCGAGCAAGGCTTTAACCAGGGAAGTTTTGCCAGTTCCTGACGCAGCAGAAACGACAAACAATAGACCTGACATGATATTTTTCCTGATATGATAAAATATCTTCTCTATTTTAAAGTAGACTGTACATAAACTGAATAGTTTATTTGAATAGACGTGCGTTTAAATGCAAAAAAATAGTAATTTCAAGTGTAATTGAGGAATTTATGGAAATTGTACTGGCTAATCCACGAGGTTTTTGTGCAGGCGTAGATCGAGCCATTGCGATCGTCAATCGTGCACTTGAATGTTTTAATCCTCCAATTTATGTACGTCATGAAGTTGTACATAATAAATTTGTTGTGGATGACTTGAGGCAACGAGGGGCTGTTTTTGTAGATGAACTTGATGAAGTGCCTGATGATAATATTGTGATATTTAGTGCGCATGGTGTATCTAAAGCTGTGCAAGACGAGGCAAAACGTCGAGGGTTAAAAGTTTTTGATGCGACGTGTCCTTTAGTGACCAAGGTTCATATTGAAGTTACGAAATATGCAAGAGAAGGTCGGGAAGCTATTTTAATTGGTCACCATGGTCATCCTGAGGTTGAGGGAACAATGGGACAATATGACCTGACATATGGTGGTCATATTTATTTGGTAGAAGATGAAAACGATGTTGAAAAGCTAGAAGTTTTAAATCCTGAATATTTGGCATTTGTAACACAAACGACGCTTTCTATAGATGATACGGCCAAAGTGATTGATGCGTTAAGAAGTAAGTTTCCTGAAATTAAGGGTCCTCGTAAAGATGATATTTGTTATGCAACACAGAATAGACAAGATGCTGTCCGTGATTTAGCACAGCAATGCGATATTGTCTTGGTGGTTGGCTCACCAAATTCCTCTAACTCAAATCGTTTGCGAGAGCTTGCGGAGCGTATGGGGAAAACAGCATTCTTGGTAGATAATGCTGATCAGTTAGATCGTGAGTGGTTTACTAATAAGTTAAAAGTTGGTGTTACAGCGGGTGCTTCTGCGCCTGAAATTTTAATTAAGCAAGTTATTCAGCGTTTAAAAGATTGGGGGGCTATTACAGCAAATGAACTGGACGGCCGTGCGGAAAATATTACATTTAGTTTGCCAAAAGAACTTCGTATACAAGTTGTACAAGCCTAAATGATGCTTTAAGATATAAAACTTAATTATTTATTGTTTGCCATGTCTATTTGCATGGCACTATTTTTATACTTTGTATGATTTATTTTAAATGGGGGTTACTGGTATGCGGCCAGTAAAAGGTTTTACTTTAATTGAACTCATGGTCACCATAGCGGTACTCGCTGTTATTGCAACAATAGCAGTCCCTTCTTTTTCGAATATGATTTTGCGTCAAAATTTGAATAGTAGTGTATCTAGTTTAACAGCGACTTTTGCAAATGCACGGGCGAAAGCTGCTTTAGAGCGCCGTAATATTACAGTGACATTGGTGACTCAGCCCCAAAAAGATCAAGATGCAATATTATATTGGTCACCAAGTGGTAGTGTCATTCAAAAAACTACGATTACTTCAGTTGTATTTCGCCCTGATGGAATTGTTCAAGACCCTTCTAATAACAAAACAATAGGGAGTAGTGGTCTGCCTATTACTTTCTGTGATCAGGCACAAGCCTCTGCTAAATATGCAAGAACAATAACATTAAATATTTTAGGAAGTATTCAGGACACTGGAATACAAAATAATGTGGGGTGCCAATAATGAGAACATATCAAACTGGCGTCGGACTTATGGAAGTGCTTGTTGCACTGTTTGTACTTGCAATAGGCGTACTTGGGTTCATTGCTTTGCAATATAGAGCAGTTGAAGCAAGTAGTGAAGCTTCAAATCGTATTATAGCAACCAATATAGCTCGAGATATTGCTGAAAAAATTAGAATGAATAATTCAGATTCTGCTTTAAATATATATAAGCAGATGGGAAGTTTAAGCACAAGCACTACAAAGACTTGTTATACAACATTTTGTACAGATGTAGAGAAAGCAAATTCAGATATTAAAGAAACGCAGGATTATGCGACTCGATTGGATATGCGTGTTGCAATTATTGATTGCCCTCAAACAGGAAATAACAGGCAGTGTATTTACGTGGCTTGGGGAAAAACAGATCCTGTGGATACCACGGCATCTATAAGTAGCCATATTGCATGTACGAAAAGTGAGAGTGGTCAGTTTAAATATAATGATGATTCTACCTGTCTTGTGATGGAGGCATATTAATGATGTATTCATCACACAATAAAGGTTTTACACTCGTTGAATTAATGGTTGCATTGGCTCTTGGCTTGGTAGTTGTTGCAGCAGGTACAGCATTGTTTTTATCTGCACAGAAAAGTTATACCTCACAACAGGCGGTTGCACAGATACAAGATAATGCAAACTTTGGTTTGAGCTATATTGTTAAAAATCTTAGAAGAAGTACGGCTACTAGTGGCGTAATCTTCAATAATGATGGTACAGGGACTTCCTATGCTTCAACAGGTTCGAATGTAAGCATAGGCAGTGACCAATTGACAATTCAATATACACCCACAAGCGACCAGTTTAAGAATGGATCACTGTTTGACTGCCAAGGAAATGAAATATCACAGGGTAGTGCTGTTTACGAGCGTTATTTCGTTCGTAGTGGAGGTGGCTTAGCTTGTAAGGCTGCTCGTAGTAATGGAAGTGCATTAAGTGGTGATGGTACTTTGATTATACCAACTGCAGATTATTTTCATGTATTACTTGTGGCACAGTCTGCTAGTACAACTAAGCTAATGGATAGTAGTATTCAGAATTATCCTGCTGGTACAAAAGTGGTTGGTTTTAAACTAGGGTTGATTGTACGTTCTGAGCAATCTGTTAGTGCAGACTCATTTGTTGATGACTCACGGACAATAACAGTATTAGATAAAGATGTTCAATTAAAAGATGATGTTAAAAAGTCTTCTCAGCGCTTTTTAAGAGAGGTTTTTATACAATCTGTTGCCTTTAGAAATGGGGTAGGGAATTGATATGTATTATAAAATTAATGCTCAACGTGGCGCAACGCTCATAGTTATTTTAATTTTACTGTTGCTGGTGACAATTATTGGAACACTTGCTGTACGGCATAGTATGACATCGTTAAATATTGCAACAAATTCTCAGGCACAACAGCTTATGTTTCAGAATACGCAGTCTTACTTGCTGAAATTGACAAGCTCTCAAGCAGATCAGCAAAAAATAAATGCCAGTGTATTTGGGATGGTTGGTTTTGCAACGCAAACTGAAAATATTGGGCATGAAGTTGCCTACTGTTATGATAAAACAATGTCGCAATTATTTGATGTTAATCGTGTTGCTGTAAATACAAATACTACAGATGGTATAGATTCAGCCACGGCGCTCATGATGACAAGACCTTCTACGACGACAACGGGATTTTGTAATCCTACTAACAATAGTAATTATAGTAGTGGAAGAAATGCTGTAATGACACAAGTCTATGTGAAAGCTACACAAAGTAGTTCAGGTATTTTTTCTAACTTTGTTGAAGGAACAGATCATCCATCTGTAAGTACACCTGTACCTGTTCGTGTACATGTTATTTCTGTCATTCCAGGGTTATCTGAAAATAGTGATCAAATTAATAAGTGCTTTAGTAAATTTCCCGCAGAGCAAATTGATAGTATCGCGACAGGTACGGTCACTGATTGTTTAAAAAAATTGAATATTCCATTTAATTCTCAAGTTGCAGATTATCAGCAACAAAATGATTTATCTTAATGAGAGAGTGAAAATATGAATTCTAGAATATTTCGTAAAAATATGCTTGTAAGTAGTATTTTGCTTTCTTGTTTTGGATTGCCAAATATATATGCTGCAAATAATGAGAATGATGTATATAAAACGCCTACCCAAGGCAATACATCGCTCTTAATGATGTTGGATAGTTCCAATGGAATGGATGAGGTAGGGAGTGGATCTAAACCACAAAGATCCATTAAAAACGACTACCCTAACAATAATTGTACCAAGGGTTCGGATGTTATTAAAGAGGTGCCAGCACGTACACTGAATACTTGGTATAATACATCTAGTTTTATTTATGGTATGCCTTATTGTTTAATAGATGGCTCCAAAGCTTTATCTAAAGATAATGTTGCTTATAGTCGAATGGATAGAATGAAAGTGGCTATGACATTATTATTAGGTAGTACAAATACATCAGATAAAATTATTATGGGGTTGGGCCAGTTTTCCACACAAACAAAGAGCTACTATTATAATAGCTCATCTAATAAGTATGATTATATTAGCTTCTCAAGTTTGTATCAGGCTGCGACTAATAACTTAAGTCCTGATTCAGTACGTAAAGAGGGTAATGACGTTTCTGCAAAGGTTGTAATACCTGCAGTTGCATTAGATTCGAGTCAACGTAACAAAATGAGCTCTGTTGTTGCAGAGATGGGGAGTGGAGGGAAAGCACCTCTAGCGGGAGCTTTGGCAGAAGCAGGTGCCTACATGTTAGGAACCTCTACTCAAGATAATAGTGGTAATGCACCTAAAGTTTCAAGTGCTCCAGATTCTAGTGTCTTACCATTCTGGTATGCTAAGGAAGGATCGAAAATTTGTTTAGTAACAAAAAATCCTCCTTGGTATAGTTATAATAGTTATTGGACTCAAAGTAATAACTATTATAGTTGTTCACAAGCGGCTTTTAGTTACTATGACTATAGTTATAGTGGTTTTGATGATTCTGTTCAATCTGCCAAAGAGCTTGATACAAATCCTAATAGAGCTAATCAGTATAGATATAAAACTCCTGTTAAAAGTGATACACAGCAGTGCAATGCAAATGGTATTTTTTTAGTAACAAATAGTGCACCTACAGAAACACCAGCATCTGTTGCTGTGCAGCTGATGCAGAATGCATTAGGAGATTCAAATTTTACATGTTCCTCTAGTTCTAATACAGGTATTCAAGCTATTGGCAGTGGAAAAACAGACTTTGGCTGGAGCTGTATGGCTAAGTTTGCTCAAGAGTTGAATAAGAGAAGAATTAAAGTTGCTGTTGCAGGTTATGGTAATAGTTTTACTCCATATTTAACAGATGGTATGTCAAGTATTAGAGAGCTGGAGGATGGTAAGCAAAGGACTATATATAATTGTGATGCGTTAAAGGCTGATACTAACTATATTTATAATGGTCAAACTTATAAGGTGAGTCAAAGTAATTTACAGGATGTAAAGAATGCTTGTTATTTGGGTAATTTTTTGAATGGTTATGGTGAGGGGGGGTTTTATCCAATATTAAGTTCAGATAATTTAAGTAATGCTGTACAAGGTTTTATTTCAACTTTAGATACAAGTATTCCATCTACAGGTGCAGCAACACCAACAGTCCCTTATGATACATTAAATAATACACAACAACTCTCTTCTGTCTATTATGCACAGTTTCAACCAGATATTAGAAGTGGTCAAAACGTTGGTATTTGGTTAGGTAACATCAAAAAATATTGGATAGATAGTGATGGAAAATATAAAGATAAAAATAGTAACTCTTTAGTAGACTCAAGTGGTAATTTTGTAAGTACGCAAGATTACTGGAACACAAGTGGTAGTAATGACGATGCAAATGTTCAAAAAGGGGGAGCCCTTTCCCAGTTACCTGTAAAGCAAAGAAGTATCTACAGAGAAAGTACATTAAATAATAAGGTAACCCAATTAACGGCTAAAAGTTTACAGGCGATAGCAAATGACACAAGCAAAACACGTGCTGAGCGGTTAACGAGTAAATATTTACTTAATTTAATGGGATACTCTCTATCTGTTGAAACTACAGATAGTCAAACAGTTGCGAGTGTAACAGATACTCAATTATCACAAAGCACAGCATTACGACAAATAGGTGCATCATTACATTCAAGTCCAGTATTTTTTACGACAGAAGCGAAGCTTTGTTCAACATCAACGAGTAATACTGCTTGTGTAAATTCAACTACACAACAAAAAAATAATTATTATGACCGAAAAGACTTTATTCTTTTTGGTACCATGCAAGGCTTAATTCAGGTTGTAAATGCAAATACTGGCGTCGAAGCATTTTCATTTTTGCCCGATGCAATAGTAAATAGCCAGCAAAATGGATTCCTTGCAAAATCGTTACAAACAGGCTCAGGATATACGACCTTATATCAAGGGATGGATGCACCATGGAGTGTATATACAAACTATACATCAAATAGTGTAGATCAATCTATAAAAGCCTCTACGCTAAATGTCTATGGAGGTATGCGTCGTGGTGGAAACAACTATTATGGTCTAGATTTAGCTACAAACAATGATAGTGGTTTTACACCAAAAAGATTGTTTACTATAGCGCCATCAGGTACTTGTAGTACCTCTAATCCTTTAGGTTGTATGGGGCAAAGCTGGTCTAAACCAGCAATTGGTTGGATTAAGTGGAAAGGTAAGCCTCAGCTCGTCATGATTGTTGGTGGGGGGTATGATCCTCAATTTGATGATAAAGACTATAAAGTATCCACTGCTACCAAAGGTAATGGGGTTTATATTTTTGCAGCTAAGGATAGCGATACTGACTCGACTGTCAAAGCGGGTAATTTACTCTGGTGGGCAAGTAGTAGCGCAACTGATGTGACTACAGGTACGAATATGCCGTATGCAAAAAATAATACAGATTTAAAATATAGTGTTGTAAGTGAAATAAAAACTGTAGATCGAGATTCAGATGGCTTTATAGATAATCTTTATTTTGGCGATTTGGGTGGTCAAATTTTTCGTATAGATATTAATAACTCTAGTTCAAGTACAACAAATAGCATGGTTGCTTCCCATGTGACTAGGATTGCAAATTTCGCAGTATCTGGCAGTGTTGCTCCTAAGTTTTATAATATGCCAACATTCACAGTACATAGTAAGGGTGCATTAACTGGAGTATCTGATAATGCTAATTATTATGGTGTATTAAGTATAGGCTCAGGCGATGTAAGCTCACCTAGTTTATTCGCTACACAAGGCATTACAGATAAAATATATGGATTATTTGATAGGGATGTGGGAAGAAGTGATCTTTATACTTCAGATAACTTACAGGCAGTGATTACGCTGAGTAATTTGAAAAAATTGGCGGATTCTGATACGCAGTCAAATAATTTCTTCACAGCAGTTAAACAGTCTTCAGGATGGTATGATGAATTAACGGGATCGGGCTACTCCTCATCTAGCAGTGATACGACAAGTTTGGTTACAAATCAGACACGCTATAAAGTATTAAATGGTTCTTCAGCCTTAAAAAATACATTATTTATGTCTTATTACGATGCTGCCGATAGTGGTTCTTCTGGGGCTTGCCAAGCGGGTATTAAAGGTCGTACATATTTGAAAACGTATTGTCTACCATTTGGAAAGATGAATGCATCGGGTAGTTCTATTTGTAGTACAAATGGTGCGGGTAGTAGTACAGGAAGAACCTATTCTGCTGGTGCAGGTGTTGACTTGGGCTCAGGTATGCAGCCTTTAGTTGTGAATGGCTATCAATCAAATGGCTCAAATACTATTGGACCAATAACATCAAATTCTAGTAGTCAAGCTGCTCAGTATAGTACGAGCCTTAAGTTTGTGAGTAAAACTTGGTATGAAGAGTAATATGATGGAAAAAAAATATTACTCTAAAAATAAAGGTTTTACTCTTCTAGAACTTATGGTTGTGGTTGTGGTTGTTGCAATATGTGCAGCAATTGCAATACCAAGCTATCAAAGCTATTTAAGGCGAACCAATGAGAGTAGAGCTATGCAAGAAATGCAACGTATAGCAGTACTCTTAGAGCGTTATAAGGCACGTAATTTTAGCTACCAAGGGTTTTCAGTAAACCCTAATACTATTACTGGATATACGATTAATGTAAAAGATCAATCAGGAAGCGATCTTGGTGCTTCAAATTGGGCAGTTCAAGCTAAAGTAGCTAATGGAGACTCTCAGCAGTACTCTTTATTACTTACAAGTGGTGGATTACGCTGTAAGAATAAAGCAAGTAGCAATGTGACATTTAAGACATGTGATACAGGGAGCGAAAATTGGTAATGCAAATACAAAAAGGTTTTACGCTTATTGAGTTAATGATTGCTATAGCTATTGTGGCTATATTAACAGCAATAGCTTATCCATCATATACAAACTATGTTGTTAAAACAAACAGGGTTGATGCTCAAAGTGAACTCACACGACTTGCTGGGCGTTTACAGTCTTACAAAATTGTAAATCGTACCTATGCAAATGCAACGGTAGCAAATATTGGTGGGTCTGCGAGTTATCCTGCACAAGGAACAGCGAATTATACAATTGCGCTTACTTTAGATGCAGATAATCGTGGATATACTTTAACAGCGACACCAACATCAGGTCGGCAAAATGGTGATGGTATTATTTGTTTAAATCAAGATGGCTGGAAATATTGGGCTAAAGGTCAAGGAACATGTAGTTTAACTGCAACATCTACATGGAATTAGGCTTAAATAAATTCAAATTTGTGAATAACTCAAAAATTGACCTTTCCCTTCTGGCGAATATATCGTAAAATGTTCGCCTTTTTAGGTTCAGCCGAATCTAAAAAGTTTTATTAACATGTGAGAGTATTAACATGGTCGTAATTCGTCTAGCACGCGGTGGTGCTAAAAAACGTCCGTTCTATCAAGTGATCATTACAGATAGCCGTAATGCACGTGACGGTCGTTTCATCGAACGTATTGGTTTCTTTAACCCAACTGCTCAAGGTCAAGCGGAAAAACTTCGTTTAGACGTTGATCGCTATGCACACTGGGTTGCTCAAGGTGCTCAACCATCTGAGCGTGTTGCTGCATTAGCTGTTCAAGCTAAAAAAGCTGCAACTGCTGCATAATTTGTAGTAGGTATAGCCCATGAAACCAACTCAGAATGTACCCGAAGATCGTATTCAGATTGGACAGTTACGTTCAGCATATGGACTTAATGGGTGGCTGTGGGTGTATTCAAATACAGAACCCATGAGCAACATATTTGACTATCTTCCTTGGTTTGTAGAAACCAAAGCTGGTTGGCAAATAGTGAATGTAAAACGTTGGAAGCCACATGGCAAAGGCTTGGTTGTTGCGCTAAAAGATGTGAGTGATCGCACATTAGCGGAGAGTTTAGTCGGTGCTAATATTTGGATTTCAAAATCGCAACTTCCAAAAGCAGGTGTAGATGAATATTACTGGTCTGACTTAAAAGGTCTTACAGTAATGAGTCTGAATGAAGAGGAACAAGATGTAAATCTTGGTCAAATTCATGAACTGTTTGAGACAGGGGCAAATGATGTAATGGTGGTTCACGCTACACCTGACAGCATTGACTCCGAAGAGCGAATGATTCCGTGGCATAAAGACGTTGTACAAGCCGTTGATCTTGAAGCTGGTCGTATTTATGTCAACTGGGGCATAGATTATTAATCCATATTTTTGGATGAGTCACAGCAGGAAATAGAGGAGAGTCTGCGGTGTTTTTTGCAGTCATTACGCTTTTTCCTGAGATGTTTGAAGCGATTACAGCCTACGGTATTAGCGGGCGTGCGGTAAAACGCGATATTGTGCAAATACATTGCATTAATCCTCGTGATTTTGCTGAGGGAAACTACAAAAGAGTGGATGAACGTCCATTTGGTGGTGGCCCTGGTATGGTGATGATGGCAGAGCCTTTGGCAAAAGCAATTCATCATGCAAAACAACTTGCTTCGCAAGCAGGATGTACACGTGTTCCTGTGGTGTATATGTCTCCACAAGGGAAAACCCTTCATGAAAATGAAGTGCATGACCTGATTGAATATGACGGTATGATTGTACTTTGTGGTCGTTATGAGGGCATTGATGAGCGCCTTATTCAGCAATATGTCGACCAAGAGTGGTCTATTGGTGATTATGTTCTCTCTGGTGGTGAACTCCCTGCAATGGTGTTGTTAGATACATTGATTCGAAGATTACCGAATACAATGTCTGATGAACAATCTGCGGTGCAGGACTCTTTTGTGGATGGTCTTTTAGATTGCCCACAATATACAAAGCCCGATCACTTTGAAGGTTTGTCTGTACCTGATGTATTAAAATCAGGGCATCATGGCAATATTGAAAAGTGGCGCTTTTTGCAAAGGTATCAACGCACACTAGATCGCCGACCTGAGTTGGTTGAAAAAGTTGAGTTGAGTCCACAGCAAAAGAAGTGGCTAAAAGATTTAAAAGCTTAAGTGTTTTAAGCGATTTGAGATAGGCTCTTTATTGTTATATCCAACAATAAAGGGGAAGATAACCGGGTCAATATGCGTGAAAGCCTCTATTCCCAGCGGTCGTAAGACAAGGTCTTCACCGCATTATTGGAGATTCCCACAATGAGTGGTAAACATCCTTTAGTTCAAGCTGTTGAAAATGCACAGTTAAAATCAGATATTCCTGCTTTTGCACCAGGTGATACTGTTGTAGTTCAAGTAAAAGTAAAAGAAGGTGAGCGTGAGCGTCTTCAGGCATTTGAAGGTGTTGTAATCGCGAAGAAAAACCGTGGTTTGAACTCTGCATTCACTGTACGTAAAATTTCAAGCGGTGTTGGTGTTGAGCGTGTATTCCAAACACATTCACCAATCGTTGCTAAAATTGAAGTTAAACGTCGTGGTGACGTACGTCGCGCTAAGCTTTATTACCTACGTGAATTATCTGGTAAAGCTGCACGTATTCGTGAAAAATTACCTGCTCGTAAAGCGAAATAATCTTTACTTGAAGCAAAAAAAATGCGCCAATATGGCGCATTTTTTATTTTTAAAATAATGAATATAAAATTGAGAAATTATAAAAACTGATAATTGTGCTGATCATCGAATTGAGGTTTGTTAATATGACCTGTCTTTTTGTTGTTGTATCAAAATATGTCAGTTCAAAAGAAAAAAATTCAGCGCCGTCATATCCATGGCGTATTTCTACTTAATAAGCCTTTACATCTAAGTTCTAATGCTGCACTGCAAAAAGTACGTTGGTTATTTCGTGCTGAAAAGGCAGGTCATACGGGTGCATTAGATCCTTTAGCAACTGGTTTATTGCCTATCTGTTTAGGTGAGGCAACGAAGTTCTCTCATTATTTACTTGATTCAGTTAAGCGCTATGAAACGACAGTGAAATTAGGTATTACAACAACAACAGGAGATGTAGAGGGAGATGTTTTAGAGCAACGATCTGTACCTGAATTAACTCAAGAAAAAATAGAGAAAGTACTCGAATTATTTCGAGGAGATATCCAGCAAGTACCACCAATGTATTCGGCTTTGAAAAAGCATGGTAAGCCACTTTATGAACTTGCACGACAAGGTATAGAAATAGAGCGAGAAGCACGTCCAATTACGATATCGGATTTAAAACTTGTTGCATTTACTGAAGATAGTCTGACACTAGATGTAACCTGCTCTAAAGGAACATATATCCGTGTACTTGGTGAAGATATTGGAGAAGCACTTGGTTGTGGTGGTCATCTTTCTGCATTGCATCGCGTTGGTACAGGACATTTTGATTTAATTCCAGAATATACCATTGAATATTTAGAGAACTTAACCGAACACGAAAGAGAAGCTTTATTACTTCCTGCATTTGCACCTGTTGAGCATTTCACACGTGTTCAAGTCCCAGAGGGCAGGGCAAAATATTTCTGCAATGGTTTAGAAAGTAATATCGATCATTTTGAAGATAGTCAGGTTTTAGTTTTTGATGGAGAATTATGTTTGGGTTTAGCAGAAATTACAGATAAAAAGAGACTTGTTCCAAAAAGAGTTTTAAACCTATATAGAAGTTAAGAGTGAGTAAAAGGTAAATGGATGTATTAACTGCGATAACGCTCATAGGGTTTGCTTTTACGGCAGGTGCGGTTGATGCTGCTGTTGGTGGCGGTGGATTAATCCAAATCCCTGGTCTGATGAGTACATTTCCCCAGATGCAGCCTGCAACCGTAATTGGTACAAATAAGCTTTCATCTATTTTTGGAACAGCATCGGCAGCTTATACTTTTAGTAAAAAGGTAAAACTGCAATGGGCACTATTAAGTGTTATTGCACTTTGTGCACTTGTTAGTGCATTTGCAGGTGCTGCTTGTTTGTCACTTATTCCTCAATCTGTGCTAAGGCCATTAGTATTTGTTTTATTGGTTGTTATTGCAGTTTATACATTTATAAAAAAAGATTTTGGACAAACAGATAATCAACTTGAAGTAAATAAGAAAGTATTAATCTATGCAGCTATAGGTAGTCTTATTATTGGATTTTATGATGGATTGTTTGGGCCGGGTACGGGCAGTTTTTTCATTTTCTTTTTTATTCGGTTTCTAGGTGTAGACTTTGTACATGCTTCTGCATTGTCTAAAATTGGCAATTTTATGACCAATTTTGCAGCTTTGAGCTTTTTTATTCCAACAGGTCATGCATTAATTGGCATTGGTTTAATGATGGCTACAGCCAATATTATTGGCTCGGTGGTTGGTGTGAAAGTTGCTTTAAAATATGGCAGTGGTTTCGTTCGAAAAATATTTTTAGTACTTGTTTCAGTCTTAATTATTCGAATTGGTTATCAAATGATTAAGGGTTAAAAAAAAGGATCTTTTAAGATCCTTTTTTAAATTGCTGTTCGAGCTGTTTTTGTTTTTTACGCATCTTTCGTTCTAAATTGAGTTTTGTAAAGTGCGTTGAGCATGTGCATCCAATTGAAGCAATGATAATAGTAGATAAAGCAAACCATTGCGAAATAAGCAGACTTTCATGTAAAAAAATGAAGCCTGAAATTGCAGCAACAGCAGGTTCTAAGCTGGTGAGTGTACCAAACACTAAAGGGGGAATTCTTTTGAGTACAATGATTTCAAGTGCGTAGGGTAAAGCACTGGCTAATATTGCAAGTAAAAAGAAATAGCTTAATGACTTTGCCTCAAATGCGTGTGTAAAGCTACCGCTATGGAGTGCAAAAGGTAGTATTAAGCATGTACCAATAAACATGCCTAAACTGGCTGTATTTATTCCCGAAATACCTGCATCTTTTTGACCAGAAAGAATATAGAAAGCCCAACAAGCTCCAGCCCCTAGCGCATATGCAATACCTATTATATTAAAAGAAAATTCACTTTTATTAAACGGAAAAAGTAAACACATACCTAAAATTGCTAGCCCAACCCAAATTAAGTCAAACTTTTGCTTTGCATGAAATAATGCGACAGCTAACGGGCCAATAAATTCAAACGAAACAGCAATACCTAAGGGTAAGTACTTAAGTGACATATAGAATAGAGCATTCATACCACTAAGTGCGATGCCATATATAATAATTGTTTTCCATCGAATATTTTTCCAGTTGATTGTCCATAGACGACCGACAATCGCTAGAACAGTTGCCCCAATTCCTAAGCGCATGGTGGCGACAACTAGAACATCGTGTGTTTGAAATAATGTTTTAGCAAGAGAACCACTGAGTTGAATACTTACAATAGCGATAAGTAGCAGAAAAATTGCAGAGCTGTATTTATTCTGATTTTCTATATTCATATAGGCCTTTTTATTCAGAATAAAAAAGCCACAACTTAAAAGTTATGGCTTCTTCAAATATACGTTTAACTTAGAACAAAACACGAATACGTATTGTTCCTTCAACTTGATGGAGCATATCGAGTGCTTCAGCTGAAGCAGATGCATCTACATCCATAACAAGATAACCAACATCATCTTTAGTCATTAAAGACTGACCTGAGATATTGATATGTTGTTCTGCAAACAGTGTATTAATTTTTGATAATACGCCCGGCACGTTTTTGTGAATATGTAGTAAACGGTGTTTACCTTCTGCCAATGGAAGTGCAATTTCAGGGAAGTTAACCGCAGAAAGTGTCATACCCTTGTCTGAGTAAGCAACAAATTTTTCAGCAACTTCAAAGCCGATATTTGCTTGAGCTTCCATAGTTGAACCACCAACGTGTGGTGTTAAGATCACGTTATCTAAGCCACGTAAAGGAGATTGGAATTCCTCATTGTTACCTTTAGGTTCTTTAGGGAATACGTCAACTGCTGCACCCGCCAAATGACCAGATTTAATTGCATCTGCAAGGTCTTCAATAACAACACATGTACCACGTGCGGCATTTAAGAAGATAGACCCTTGTTTCATCTTATTAAACTGTTCTTTAGTAAAGAAGTTTCGTGTTGATGGAAGATCAGGTACATGTAATGTAACAACATCTGCAGTTTCTAGAAGTTCATCTAATGAACCCACTTGACGTGCATTACCCATTGGTAGTTTTGTTACTGTATCAAAGTAAATGACTTGCATGCCTAAGCTTTCTGCAAGTACAGAAAGTTGTGAGCCAATTGAGCCGTAACCAACGATTCCTAATGTTTTACCACGTGTTTCAAATGAACCAACAGCAGTTTTTTGCCATCCACCACGGTGACATGTTGTCGATTTTTCTGGCACGCCACGAAGTAAAAGAATCGTTTCAGCTAAAACGAGTTCAGCAACTGAACGAGTATTTGAAAATGGTGCATTAAATACAGGTATACCACGACGCATGGCTGCTTTTAAATCAACCTGATTAGTACCAATACAAAAACATCCTACAGCAATTAGTTTGTCTGCTGCTTCAAAGATTTCTTCCGTTAATTGAGTACGGGAGCGAATACCAATAAAGTGTGCATCTTTAACAGCTTCTTTTAAAGCTTCGCCTTCTAATGCAGTTTTGTGATATTCAATATTCGTGTAACCTGCTGCATTTAATGTGTTAATTGCATTTTGGTGTACACCTTCAAGGAGTAAAAAACGAATTTTATCTTTATCAAGAGATAGATGTTGGCTCATTACGGCTCCGCTACAAAGGCCAAATATTGGTTTCAGTATGATAACATAATGATCAACAACTTGTTTATTTCTTGCTAGGTTTGCCAAGATGAGTATTGCAGCACAGTTATCGCCACAATTATTAGCTCAATTGACCGAAATTGTCGGTGAAAGTCGAGTGAAAACGGATGCCAGTAGTTTAGAAAATTGGGGTAAAGATTACACCAAGCATTTTGAGCCGAATCCATCTGTTATTGTTTTTCCTTCATCTACAGAACAAGTACAGCAAATTGTTCAGTTTGCTAATCAAAATCAAATTGCGATTACGCCATCGGGTGGTCGTACAGGATTATCTGCGGGTGCAGTTGCAAGCAATGGTGAAATCGTTGTTAGCTTAGATAAAATGAACCAAATTCTAGATTTCTTCCCAGCAGACCGTATGGTTCGTATTCAAGCAGGGGTGGTAACTGAGCAACTTCAAGAATATGCCGAATCTAAAGATATGTACTATCCAGTCGATTTTGCTTCTGCAGGTTCAAGCCAAATGGGGGGCAATATTGCAACCAATGCTGGTGGTATTAAGGTTATTAAGTATGGTATGACCCGAAACTGGGTGCTTGGCTTAACCGTTGTTACTGGTAAAGGTGATGTATTACGTTTGAATAAAGGCATGATAAAAAATGCAACTGGCTATGCATTACAGCATTTATTTATTGGTGGTGAAGGCACATTAGGAATTGTGACTGAAGCAGAAATTAAGCTAGAGCGTAAGCCACATGACCTACAGGTGATGGTGCTTGGTGTACCTGATTTCGATGCAGTGATGCCAATTTTACATGCATTTCAAAGTAAGATTGATTTAACTGCATTTGAATTTTTTGGTGAAGTTGCAATGCAAAAAGTACTTGACCACGGTCATGTACAACGTCCATTTGATACAGAATGTCCATATTATGTATTGCTAGAATTTGAAGCACCATATGAGCCAATTATGGACTCAGCAATGGAAATTTTTGAGCATTGCATGGAAGAAGGTTGGGTACTTGATGGTGTTCTGAGTCAAAGCCTAGACCAAGTTGAAAGCTTGTGGCGTTTGCGTGAAGATATTTCAGAGTCTATTGCACCGTTTACACCATATAAAAATGATATCTCTGTATTAATTACGCATGTACCTGCATTTATTAAAGAAATTGAAGAAATTGTCGAGCAGAATTATCCAGATTTTGAGATTTGTTGGTTTGGGCACATTGGTGATGGTAATTTACATTTAAATATTCTAAAGCCTGAAAATTTAGATAAAGATGATTTCTTTGCAAAATGTAAAGTCGTAAATGAGCATGTATTTAATACAGTTCAAAAATATGATGGTTCTATTTCAGCAGAACATGGTGTAGGTATGACCAAAAAGCCTTATCTTGCAATGACGAGAAGTCCTGAAGAAATTGAATATATGAAAGCATTGAAAAAAGTTTTTGATCCAAATTCGATTATGAATCCGGGTAAGTTATTTGATTAACCGAATCTAAATAGAAAAGAGCGATGTTATATCGCTCTTTTTTATGTTTTAAATCGCTTTTGTTTGTTGAATTAGCCAGTTCTTTACTTCTCCTGTGAGGTGAGGGAGTAACGCACTTTGAACTTGCTCATGGTATTTATTGAGCCATTGTTTTTCGGGATCTGTTAAAAGATTTTGCTGAATACATGTGGTATTAATTGGGCAGAGCGTAAGATTTTTAAAACATAAAAACTCACCATATTCTTGTGTTTCATGTGGAACAATCTCATTTACAATAAGGTTTTCGATACGAATACCCCATTGTCCTTCTCTATATAGCCCCGGTTCATTGGAAGTAATCATTCCTTCAAGCATCGCGGTATTTTTATTTACAGGTGCATAGTAAGAAATACTATGAGGCCCTTCATGCACATTGAGTGCGAAGCCAACGCCGTGCCCTGTACCATGTCTAAAGTTTAAGTTTTTTTGCCAAAGTGGTTGTCTTGCAATGCTGTCTAATAGTGGTGCGGGTAGACCAACAGGGAAAATTGCTTGTGAAAGAGCAATGTGGCTTTTTAAAACAAGTGTGTAGTCATGCATTTGTTGATCTGTTGGTGTGCCAATTGGAATAACACGAGTAATGTCTGTTGTGCCATCAATGTATTGTCCACCTGAATCAATTAAGAGTAATCCATTGCCTTCAATATAAGAGAATTGTTCTTTCGTGGCTCTATAGTGTGGCAGTGCGCCATTGGCATTAAATCCTGCAATGGTGGCAAAGCTTGGCCCAAGAAATCCATCTTGTGTTGCACGATAAGCGTTAATTTTTTCATCTATAGTGAGTTCAGAAATAACTTCCTGATTTTTAACCGCATGCTCAAGCCAACTGAAAAAATGGCATAACGCAATACCATCTTTTAGCATTGCATTTTGAATATGCTGAATTTCACTTGGCAATTTAACTGCTTTAAAACGCGTTGTTGGGTTAAGGTCTTTTATAATTCTTGTTGTGTTGGGTAATGCATCTGCATGGTAAATAGAAATTTTATTTGGGTCGAGTAGAAGTGTTTGATCTGTTATGTTGGCAAGAAATTTGGCACTGTCTTCGTACGGTAAAATCTCAATTTTATCTTTTAAAAGGGCTTGTTTAAGTTTGTGTGGTATTTTTTCTTCATGAATAAATAAAGTGGTCTTACCCTCTTTAGAAATATAGATATGGGCGAGAAAAACTGGATTATATTCGACATCTTCACCACGACAGTTGAGTAACCAAGCAATATCATCTAGGCTTGAAATGAAGTGTCCATCTATATTTTCAGTTAAGAGATACTGACCAACTTGTTGTATTTTCTCTAAACGAGTGAGATGGTTTAACCCTGTTTGCATTTCATAAATAGGATATTTAGGCAGTGCAGGGCGGTTTTTCCAAAGTGGTGAAATAAAGTCTTTTGTCGTTTGGCAACCAATATTTTTTTTACTCAATGCTGTTGAAAGTTGCTGGTATTGTGAGATTGAAAGGATCTTTCCATCTGTTGCGACAGTATCATTTGGGTTTAGGTGTTTGGCAAGCCATGAAATATGTGTAGAAGCAGGGTCCGCATTCAATTTTTGTAATTTTATTTCTGTATGATGAAGTTGTTGCTCTGCTTGTACCCAATAGCGTCCATCTATCCATAGCCCTGCTTCATTTTCCGTAACAACTAATGTACCGACGGAGCCTGTAAAGCCTGACAACCATACACGAGTTTGCCAATATTCAGGTAGATATTCAGACATATGTGGGTCTGCACTTGGAATGATATAGGCACTAATATGATGTGTCTGCATTTGTTGACGCAGTTGTTTTAATTTCTCTTGTATCGACATATCTTGCATAAATCATCGGCCTTTATTGGTAAACTAATAAATAATATAACACTTAGTGTCCTGACGACTATGATCTCAAGCCAATGTCTTAAAATAGTAAAATAGGGCTAAAATTTAGAGTTGGGCAAGCATGCATGTTCGACCTTTATATAAAAATATGCTAATGTTGCGCTCCTTGAATTGATCAAAAAATGTCACTGTTTAGTTCATATACCTGAAAGCAAATTCAATGCCGCATTCATTTCCAATCAGTTGGTGCTGTATCCGTAATTTGCGAACTCCCATAGTCTATCGTTCAGCAAATGGCACTTTCTGACATTTTTAAGATGCTCTTGCTGTACCTCGTTATTTTTTAGAAAAAAATGCAAAATACTCAAGCAAAAACATTAAGTCTTACGACGTTAATGTTCCCTCTCGCGCTTGTTCTGTTTGAATTGGCGACTTACATTTGTAATGATTTAATTCAGCCTGCGATGTTGCCAATTACGCAGTATTTTGGCGTGAGTCCCACATGGGCTCCTTCTGCAATGTCATTCTATTTATTGGGTGGTGCAGGGGTTGCATGGCTTTTTGGGCCATTATCCGATCGTTATGGTCGTAAAAAAGTATTACTTGCAGGTGTATTATTCTTTACCATTTGCTGTCTTGTTATTTTAGTTACGCAAAATATGTATCAATTCCTTATTTTGCGCTTCTTACAAGGTTCTGGACTAACTATTGTTTCGGCAGTAGGTTATGCAGCGGTACAAGAGTCATTTGAAGAGCGTGATGCTGTGAAAGTCATGGCGCTAATGACCAATATTTCATTATTGGCACCTTTATTAGGGCCTGTTTTTGGTGCGTTCCTGATAGACCATATTTCATGGCATTGGGGTTTTATTTTTATTGTATTGATGTCATTGATAAGCTGGTTTGGTCTTAAGGCATATATGCCTGAAGTAAAGCCGACAGCCGAGAAAAAACCAATGAGCGATTTGTTTGGTGACTTTAAAAAAGTATATGCAGATAGCCACTTTTTAAGTCTAGCAATTGCTTTACCATTGGTTGTTTTACCGTTGATGTTGTGGATATCAATCTCTCCTGTCATGTTGGTGAATGAGCTTGGTTTATCAAGCCTACAATATGGCTTATTTCAAATTCCTATTTTTGGTGGTTTGATTCTAGGTAACATTGTTTTAATTAAAGTTGTCGATCGTTATCCATTAGGTAAAACTATTCTTGCTGGTTTTCCAATTATGCTTGCAGGGGCAGTGATTGCGGCATTGGGGCTTGTTGTTCCATCGCTCACATTACCTCTTCTTTTAATAGGTTTAACACTTGTAAGTTTTGGGGAAGGGATTGCGGTGTCAGTAGTTTTCCGTTTTGCATTTTCTTCTTCAGATATGCCAAAAGGAACAGTTGCAGCAGCAATGTCTATTTTAAATATGCTTTGTTTCTTTACTGGTATTGAAATAGTTCGTGAGTTATATAGCCACTTCCATATGGCGGCTTATTTACTTGCAAGTGTCGTAATTATTTTAATTTGGTTTACGTTCCCGCGCCGTGCTTTGCTCAAAGGTATGCGTTTAAGAGCAGAGGCTGAAGCTAAAGACCAAGCATAAATAAAAAAAGGGGAGTCTTAGAACTCCCTTTTATTTTATCTCTTGTGTAAGAAGCGTATGTTTTAGTGTGCTAATTTCAGGTAGCATTTCAATAAGTAAGGAAATTTGCTTGAGTGTGAGTTGAAGCTGTGCAGATAAGTTCGTTTGAGAAGACAATACTTCAATTTCTAAAAGTTTTGCTTCTATATTTTGTTGAGATAAAGGATGTTGCTCAATTAAAACTTCTCGAAGTGTCTGACCACACCATTGCATAAGTGACAAAATATTTTCATCATCGACAGTATGACGGTGTGCCCCGAGTGCAGAAATATAGCTAAGTTGACTATGGCTTAAAATAAGATAGCGAAAGGCATCATGAATGAGTGTTTTATTTGGGTTAGGTTCTGTACTCAAACTTGAAATCATATTTGCAAGTTCAGTCTGTCTATTATGAGCAAAACGCCGTGCTGTACGGTATCTCATACCATTATCACGGCCATATTCGTATTGGTAGCTAATTTCATCTAAGTAGTCGAGTGTTGCGATATCACTATTAATAATGTTCTTGGAAATATTACGACATTGCCAATCAGGCCAAATAAAACTAACAGCAAACCATGCAATGAAACAGCCAAGTAAAGTATCTATAATTCTAGGTAAGATAATATCGTATGCAGATCCTTTAAGACTAAAAATAAGTAAAACCATGAGTGTTGCCATAAGTGTTGCTATAGCATATTTTTTGACACGTAAATAGAAGAATAGTACGGAGCAAATTACAGTTAGCATAAGTTGACTTTCTGTATTCTGTATAAAATACAAGATAGGTACGCCAATAATAACGCCTGAAATTGTACCCAGCGTACGCATTTTTAAACGACTTTTTGTTGCAAAATAACTGACTTGGCAAACAAATAGACTTGTTAAAAGTATCCAATAACCATTTTTGGAAAATGGGAAAAGAGAAATGCCGTAACCGACACAAAAGACAAAAGCAATGCGTACAGCATGTCGAAATAAGGAAGACTGAGGTGTAAGGTGTTGTTTGAATTTTAAGACTAGATCTCCCCAGTCTTGAATATCATTATCTAATAGGTTGGTATTATTCTCGGTTATATTATGAAATGCAGGTGAGTTTTCTATTTGGTGTGTAAGTGTTAATTGAAACAGTTGCTCATAAATGTTTTTTAAATTATTTAGAATAAGGCACAAATTTTTAACTTCAAGATTATTTGGATTCTCTTCAATCCAATCGTGCATTGAGCTTTCTAGATGTGAAAGTGCAATTGTATGCTCTTCTTTTACTTTATATACAGTATGTTGCAATATAGATTGTGCAAGGTCTGTACATGCTTGGGAGGTAAGTCGAACCGTTTTTTGTATTCTAAAGATAAGGTCGCTACGGCTAAAGTTGGTACCAATACGCTCATAGTTTAAGTAATTTGATGCAGCTTGCTCATGAATATCTTGTGCAAAAAAATGGAGATGTAACCATCTCAGTGTATTTTTATTCGCACGTGATGCTTTGAGTCTTGTTAGAAGTGCGCTTTTAGTTGTATCTAGGTGTTGAACAAGGTTTGCATTTTTCATTGAAAGGGTTAAAAGCAAATTATGAATCTGTTCTTTATTATTGTCAGGATCAAAGAGTTTGGATTTATGTGTGAGAAGGTCTGAAATAGAAAGAAAGGTTTTTGCTAGACTATCTTGCACAAAAAGTGTGGGTTTCAATAGATAAAATATAATAGAAGTGACGCCATACCAAAGTGCACCAGATACAAAGCAAGTTGGTTGAAAGTACCATATACTATGACCATCAAGTCCAAACATCGTGTAGACTGATAGTAGAATTGTACCAAAAGAGATCACTGAATATCTCTGTCCTAGGCTTCCTAGAAGAATTAAAAAGCCACTAGAGAGTGAAAGATAAAGAATAAAAAGTAAGGGATAGGGGGCAAGAAATTCTAAAATACTGCTCGTAACAAAAAACAAGATGCATACATACAGTAAGTTACGTAGCCTAATACTGAGCCGATCGTCAAAGTCAGTCAATGCGGCTGCAATTGCGCCAAGTGTAACGGGAACAATATATTCAATACAGCCTATATAATATAAACCGAGTAATGTGCCTGAAAATACAATAAAAATTTGTAGGCAGTAGATGAAAAGAACATTCGATTTATATTGATTTAATTTTTCTAATAAACTGCTCACAGACGTTAAAACACCTTTAATTTTTTATAAAGATTGTTCTTTTTTTTAGAGCATGTCAAATATTTTAATGTCTAAATAATAATCAGATTATTGGGTTATATGTGCATTAATGACATTCCATGTTGTATCAGGTGTAAATTGTATTGAAGACATATTCATTGTTATGGGTATACGTGCATTCACACCATTAACTATAACTTTTCCAGCAGTATCTGAAGAAATATCATGATAGTTTAAGTCATGCCAATAGGCTTGATCATGCCCAGATTTCTTTTCATACACTGTATCAATCATAATAGGGTATTTTACATCATGCATGTACACATGATTGTATGAGATATTGGCAACTTCACCTGCAGAAGATTGATCACTTTTAATTCTTAAGCCATTGGTTGTATGATCCATTATTAAGTCATCGACTTGTATGTTAAATATGCCACCACTGGTTTCACTTCCAATAGACATACCGTGACCTGTTCCGAAGTGGTTATGAGTAAATAACATATTCTCAGCAGGTGAATGATTGGCTTTAATTGCAACATTGTCGTCCCCTGTACTAATTTGGCTATATGCAACGATTACATTTTTTGATGAGATTGGGTCAATCCCATCTGTATTTCGTGCATTTTTAGGCGTTTTTATATTAACTCCCCAAGCCATTAAGCCATCACTTTCTTTAAATACGACATGAAAGTTAGGGGAGTTAATGAGCTGAATATTATATAGCGTAATATCTTGGCTATGATTCATTTGAATAAGCCGAGGATTATTTTGCTTTAATTTCTCTCGTTTTGCATCAGTTGCGAGTGACCACCATGTTGAGTTTGGCAGATCTACAAGAGGAAAATTTCCTTGTCCATCTATTGTTCCAGAGCCATATAATCCACTATGTTTGACATGGTCAAAAGTAATGAATGGTTGACATCCACCACCATGATGATCGAGCTTGCCACAAGTTTGCTTACCTATATCAAAAGAAGCAGCACGATTTATTGCTTTAAGTACGACACCAGATTGAATCACTAAGCTACGCTCAGATGGTATAAAGAGGGGGCTACTTGTGAATATATGCTGTTTACCATTTGGGGCTAAGTAAACAGCTTTCCCTTTTTCACAATGGTCTAAAGCTTGTTGAATAGTTTGTGCTGCATCTGTATTCGTAGGCATCAATATATTACAACTATCGGGAATTGTAGGTTCTTGAAGTATAAGATCTTTTGCAAATACTGATGTTGTTGATGAAATGAGATTGATGCAGGTGAATACAGATAAAGCAAGAGTATGTGGTACGGTTTTAATATTCATTTATAGTTACGGGTAATATATTGAAACTAATAGCTTAAATCAGAAATATTTAGTATTTAAGAGAATTACTCTATTTTTTGAATTGTATTTTAAGTGTTTAAAGAAAGATGTTGTACTTGCGAAAAGTACAACATCTTTTTTTAAATTAGTAGCCAACAGTAAATCGTTCGCGAATATGTTGCCTTTTTTCTAAAGCATCAACTAAAGCAATTGCATAATCTTCTGCAGAAATTTGACTGCCTTGTTCATTGCTTATAAGAGTATCTTTAGCTGTACGAAACTTTCCTGTGCGTTCACCGGGTTGGAATAATGCAGATGGAGAAATAAATGTCCAGTCAAGATCTTGAACTTGTTTAAGTTGGTCTAGGTATAAACAACCTGGTTCTGCTTCACTACGATATTCTTGAGGAAAGTTTGGTGAGTCAATCAAACGTGTTTGGTCTGGTAAAAGTAGACTGCCTGCACCACCAACAACAAGATAGCGTTTGACGCCTGATTGTCTTACAGCATTAATAAGGGCCTTACCATCAAGATCAGCAAAGCGTACAGCACTTATAACGGCATCGTGACCCTTTAATACTTCAATTAGTGCTTTTTGATCTTTAATATCTACAGCTTTTGCTGTTACAGCATTATTTTTCTCAATTTTATCGATATTTCTTGCAATTGCAGTGACTTTATTTCCACGAGAAATAAGCTCATTTAGTATGCGAGAACCAGCCATGCCTGATGCACCAATAATAGCAACTTTCATATTTTTACTCCTATATTTTATTCTTAGACTATCGTGTTTAATGAGGTGTTTAAATAGACCAAATTAAAATGCACTGTTGCATATATTGAAACAGTATATTGGTTAATAAATGTGTACATAACTTAGATTTTAATACTTCTTTTACTATTTATTGATACTAAAGAGCGATAGGAACGTAGAAGATATAAATGGTGACTGCTTATTTTGTATTGTTAGATATCTGAAAAGATTCTTTCCAAATTGCCAATAAAATTGCAAGAATAACAGGACCAAGAATAAGGCCAATAAAGCCAAAGCTTGCTACACCACCAAGCACACCAAACATAATAATTAAGAAGGGTATATCTGTTGTTTTTGAAATAAAAAGTGGACGAATAATATTGCTAGATGGTGTTACAACACAGCAGCCCCATAAAAATATAATGAGTGCAGATACAGCTTGGTTTTGTGATAACAGCCAAACGGCGATGCTGCCGTAACAGATAGGTGTTCCTAAAGGAATAAAAGCAAGTGAAAATGTAAGTAAAGACATGAATAGGGCATTTGGAATGCCTACAAAAATATAGCTAATCCCTGCTAAAATAGATTGGATAAAAGCAGTAAAACCAATGCCATAAATGACGGCATGTGTTGTTTGCGCAATGGTTTTTATATAGGGCTTAGAGCGTTCACCGAATAAATTTTTTAAAATTGAGTGGCTTTGTACAAGTAATAGTTCGCCGTCTCTGTATAAAAAAAATAGTGAAGTAAGCATGCAAAATAAATAAAAAATACATTGACCTAATTCATTTAAAATAATGCCACCATAATTTAAATGAGTTTGAATCCAAGATATAAATTTTTGAATAAAAACATGTGGATTGGCATTTATTTGCGAGATTAGATTTTGTAAGGTTTCGCTTAGAATAGGAATATGCTGTAAAGAAGTCGGAAGAGCTAACTGACCAATTAATAAACTATGTTGTAGCTCTATAAATAAAACTTGGGCTTCTCTTTGTAGTGTAAATAGAGCAAGAATAAATGGAAACCCAAAAATAGTAATGAATAGTACAAGCATGATTGATGTGTTCATTACTTTGTATTGGTGCCCAATTTTACTTTGAATAAGTGTATATAGTGGCCAAGTTATATAGGCAATAATGATTGCCCATAGAATAGGAAAAATAAAGTATTTAAGAACAGAAAAACTTAAATAGATAAAAACGAGTAGAACAAGAAAAATGAGAATATGTTTTAGTGATGGGACAGTATCTTTTAGCATTTTGCGTTGTTATTTTTTCAAATGTAAGTAAATCGTTAATAAGCAAAACATATAAGATAAGTCCCTTAATATTTAGGAGTAAGTTAGTTGTTTAGAACCATTCAGTATCATCTTCAATAATACGGTCTAATATAGGTTGCCATTGTTTTTGAATATCGACAAAACGTTTTTGCTGATGATCAAAAATGCTCAAGCCTTGCATTGCTTGCTGTCCGTAAACGGTACGCTCAGAAATCCAAGCGATTGGTTCATGCTCAACCTTTTTAAAGAAATCCTGAACGTCTTGTGATTTCATACTATGGTATTTCACACGATTGGCGAGCAGTAGGATATCTACTTTTCCTTTACGAATTCTTTTAATATCTTGCAAGCGCTTGAGAAACTTTTTTGTACTATTTAAATCGAAAAAGGAAGGCTGTAGTGGTGTAATAATTGCATGGCTTTCGCTAATAAGCTGTTCAGCATGTTCCCCAGAAACAGCACCTGGTGCATCAATAATGAGATATTCAACATCTTTAGGTACATCACCAATTGAATTCTCATTTCTCCAATCGAGTGAACGAATTTTATATGCCGTATTAGGTCTTTGCTTTAGCCATTGCAATGTTGATTTTTGTGTATCTGCATCTGCTAAAGCGACCTTATAGCCTTTTGCAGCAAGTGCAGTTGCAATCGTAATTGCTGTATTGGTTTTTCCACATCCGCCTTTTTGGTTTGCAACTAAAATTGTTTTCATGAGAGATCGTATATTCTATTTTGTAATAATGTAACATCTTTTTAATAAAAAATTAACATTTATAACAGTTAAGAATCTAGATTCTTGTGATGTTAAAATTTGGTAGATTAATTTCTTTCATTATGAATAACAGGAAAATTAGCGAATGTCCATCTGGATTTCAGCACTAATCGGTGGTTTTGTTGGGGCAATTATAACAACAATATTCTTGTCGAGTTTTAGGAATGGAAAAATTCAAGCTGAATATGAAAAGTATATTGCAGAACTAGAGTTAGAACATCAGGAGGCTTTAACAGAAGCAAAAAAAAGAAGTGTAAATACTAGTCGAGCTGTTTTAAAAGGAAAAATGGCGGAGCAGTTTGCACCATTATTTCCTCAGTTTGAATATTTGCCTGCCGATGCTCGATTTTTAGGAGATCCAATAGATTATGTGGTATTTAATAATTATAGTGATTTTCGTGATGGAGAGGCACATGCTGACGATATTGAAGTAATACTTATTGATATTAAAAGTGGTAATGCACGTTTAACGAAAGGTCAGCAAGCGATTGCAAGAGCCATTAAAGCAGGTCGAGTGCGCTTTGAAACGATTAAAATTAATCCATTTTGAAATATGGAATTTAGCTTAAAAAGTATCTAATTTTATTTACTCAAAATTAAAAATTGTAGATTGAAAATTTTCATCGCTTGGGTTTAATGTATTATATTCTAAAAGAATCGTAGGTCAGTGCCGATTCTTTTAATAATTGAATAATGATATAAAAATGAGTGAGCAAAAATGAAATATCTATTGTGCATTAGCGCACTCTGTATGGGACTGTTATTGGTTGGCTGTTACAGCAGTAGTCCAACTGTTGATGGGAAGACGCATGTTTTCACATTAAAGCAAAAATGCCCTGCATTGTTGGAAATGAAAGTTGGACAGAGTTTAATGTTCCATGCACCTGAAAATCCGAGTACAGGATATCAGTGGCAATTGGTTAAACCATTGAAGCTTTTTAGTATGGATGAAGAAGAGCAAAAGCCAAAACAAGAAGAACACAGACCAATTGTGGGACAAGCAGCAGAAAAAATCTATCAATTTGATGCAAAAAAACCAGGGGAAGAGGAAATTCATTTGGAGTATATCCGTCCATGGGAAAAAAATGTGACTCCTGCAGAAAGTTGGCAATGTCGTATACGTATTTCTTAATGTTTAAGTTGTAGATTTTTTTTCCAAGACATAAGTTGTTGTTCTGCTTGAGTTAAAATTTGAATATTAGCAGGGGTAGGGTGCTCATTTGTCAGTTGAGTTTTGCTTTTTAAGAAAGCAGCCTGCCGTTGCCAGTATTGATTTAATAAACTTTGAATATAGTGCCCTTGGTCAGTTTTTAAATCAAGATCATCTAACATATTTACAGCTGCGCGTGCTTGCTCATATTTCCTTTGTAGTATGTAGTCTTCTCTTAGAATATTTTGTTGTTTAAGTTGAATTAATTCATTATAAATATTTTGTGTTGTTGTACTAAAGTCATCATTAAATTGATCAAGTTGTTCAATATCACTGCTATCTTCTTGAGTTAGTTTAAAGGAGCGTATATTTGTTTGCATACCGATTTTTTTTTCAGTTTTGTTCGTTAGAGGCGTTGAGTCTTTTTCGTGACACCCCCCGAGGTAAATTGCCAATATGCTGAAGAGAAAAGTCGTATGTATTTTTGGATATTTCATAGAGCTATGCTTAAGAACCTTTCACTTATTCTAAACGTATAAAGTCATAAGCGTAAGTACAATATGGGAAGTCAATAATATCTGTAGGTATCTTGTTAAGATAATCATAAATAATACTTTCTAATATTTTCTGAATATGCTCCTGATCTTTTAAAGGCAGAGTAGCAATAAAACTTGTAGAACGAAGGCGTTTGAAAATCACTCTATCAACTGTACCTGTATGAGTATAGTTAAAGATCTTCTCCGATTTTTTAAAGAATAGGTTTTGATGCTTGAAAGCATATTGCCATTTCTGGTGATGAAATCTAGGTGTATTGTCTTCAAAAGAAGAAATAACCTCTGAAATAGCTTGTACCCATGGATATGAATTATCACGATAATTCCAAATAAGACCAAAATGTCCTTCATTTTTTAAAAGGCGATGTGCTTCTTGCAGGGTATCAATATTAGCAAACCAGTGGAAAGCCTGTGCAGATACAATTGCATCAATACTTTGATTTTCTAAGGGGATATCATGACTAAAAGCAGAAATGAGAGGAATGTTAGGATGCTGTTTCTCAAATTGTTCTGCCATTGCTTTGACGGGTTCAATAGCAATAATTTTACTTTGTGTTTCTACTAAATTATGTGTGAATTTACCTGTACCAGCAGCAAGATCTATAACTGTTGTAGATGAGTTTAAACCAATATCTTGTGTCAGCCATGAAGTGATAACAGGTGGATAATCCGGTCGTGCATATTGATACATGGAAGCATCTTGACTAAAACCATATTCAGCTATTGGGTGAATTTCTTGTTTCATAATAATATTTTTAACTTGTGTTTCTTATTTATTCTTTCATGATAATTGGTTAAGCTGAAATAAGAATTGATGTATAGCAATAAATAGTATGAGCGATACTAAATATTCTTTAGTAGAGAGTCTTCTATAGTTACTAAAAGAAATATTACTTTTTAAATTATAAATGATGGAGTTGAATATGGCATTACAACAGAGTATTCCTGTTCATACATTACATGATGGATATGGTATTCCCGCAATTGGATTTGGTACATATACTTTAAAGGGAAATAATGGTGTAGAAACGATGCTTGGTGCGATTGAGCAAGGTTATCGTATGTTAGATACAGCATTTAATTATGAAAATGAAGGTGCTGTTGGGCAGGCTGTACAACGTTCTGGTATAGAAAGAGAGGAGTTTATTATTACCTCTAAGTTGCCAGGAAGGCATCATACATATGATGCAGCACTTGAAACAATTGAAGAGTCACTCTTTCGTGCACAATTGAGCTATTACGATTTATACCTTATTCATTGGCCTAATCCTAAACAAGGGCTATTTGTTGAAGCATGGCAGGCTTTAATAGAAGCACAGAGAAAAGGTCAGATTAAGTCGATTGGTGTAAGTAATTTTTTGCCTGAGCATATCGAGTTATTAAAGCAAGAAACGGGTGTTGTTCCTGTAGTTAACCAATTGGAAATACATCCATTTTTTAATCAACAAGAAAATAGAGAATATAACCAAAAAAATGGTATTGTGACAATGGCATGGAGTCCATTGGGTCGTGCCAGTGAAATCTTACATCATCCTACATTAGAAAAAATTGCAGTAGATGTTGGTAAAACAGTACCACAAGTCATTTTAAGGTGGCAGTTCCAGTTAGGTGTGATTACTATTCCAAAAGCAACCAGTACAAAAAATCAGATTGAAAATAAATCTATCTTTGATTTTAGTTTGACAGATGAGCAAGCCGCTGAAATTAATGCTTTAAGTAAACCGACAGGACGTTTGCAAAACCAAGATCCTGCTGTATACGAAGAGTTTTAATATATGAAAAAAGCAATGAGAATAAATCTCATTGCTTTGGTATAGTAATACTGGATTTTCTTTTATGCTGTTTCACTACTAAGTTGATAGAAACGCTGTAGAATTTTTGTTAAGCGACGTATTTCAGGTTGAGGCATTCTACTTTCTTGCAGTAATGTAACAACAGTCATATGTGAGCGTTTTAATTCTAAAATAGTAGTACAGCCATTAATATATCGAATATGTGCTTTACCCATTAAACCACAATGTTTTTGCAGTGCATCGACCATCATTTGTTTCATATTCTCAAAACTGAATTCAATATCATATTCTTCTGCATCTTTTGCAACAGGTGTTGCAAGACTTAGTTCAGGTTCAGCTTTAATAGTCGTGGGTTGAGTTTTTTCATTTAGTGTAGTAGTAGATGTATTTACACCCTCTTTGGGCTGTTCAGTGGAGTCTACAGGAGTAGATGATTCTTGATTTTTTCGAATAAATCCTAATGAAATCAAGCCACCAAGTACTTCAGAAGTACATAGCTTTTCTTTGACGGCTGATGACAGTTTTTCGAAATCATTCGTGCCGATAAGAAGGAGTAGTTGTCGTTGTTTAGAGGAAAGAGAGCGGTCGCGATTTTGTAGTGCCGCAAACCCTTCAGATGTTCTTATATAGTGCATGCCCCAGATTCCAAGATGGACAGATGATTAATTTTGTAGCAATACTTTTACAAATTGATATGACATTTTCATGAAGTGGCTGAATTCAATTGTCTTTTTTATAAAGAAACTAATTTATTAATTAATTTTAATAAAAGTATATAGCCCATGCATTCATTTCATTTTAAGTCCAGCTTCTTGGTTGGTGTTTCTCTTTTACATAAATTTGAGCAAAAATGTTATATTTGTATAATTCATTTGATTTGGCACTATAAAAAAATAGTTTTGCCCTTATATCTTTGTATTATGGCATCTGATTTTTAGGTCGCCATTCATTTTTAAATTTCGGTGTGTAATGGATAAGCAAATAATTTTTGAAGACGAACAAATCAGAGTTATTTTTTTGAAAGGTAATTCGGATGAGTTGATTTTTTCGTTTGGTGATTTAATCACTCGTGCGAAAGGCTTAAGTATTAATGCCGAAAAATCTTTAATGAAATATGATTATAATGTTATTGGCATTATGCCAAAAGAAAAGTCATGGTTTCCTATAGAAAGCATGACAAATATGCTTGAGGCAGTTGCTCCTTATATAGCTCAATTTAAAAAAATTATTGGCTATGGTGGTTCAATGGGGGGGTATGCTGTTTTAAAGTATTCAAAATTATTGAATATGTCACGTGCAATTGCATTCGTTCCACAGTTCACGATCAATCCTCAAGAAGTTGAAGATCGCCGCTATGCAGAGTTTTTTGATGTTAGCCTGCATCGTGACATGAGAATACAAGAAGAAGATGTTTCTAAAGACACTGATTATATTATCGTCTATGATCCATATTATGAGAATGACAGAGAGCATTATTTAAAAATAAAACAAATTTTACCTTCTGTGATGACACTCAACCTTCCATTTACAGGGCATGAGGCATTGTCTGTTTTGGCAAGTTCAAGTTTGTTAAATGATTTTATTCGACATGATTTAGACCAGCCTTACTTTTATGAACAAATGCGTCAGGTAAAAAAGAAAAGTAAGTTTTACTATCGTAATGTCATTGGTAACTTGATGGCGCGTCATAGTAAAGCGTTGGGACGAATTTTAAAGAACAATGATTTACAGCTTGATGCACAGTATTTAGACCCAACACTTAAACAGCTTATTACCCGTGTAATGTTAAGTCGTCGTCAGGTGACAGAGCAGGATTTGCAGAAGTTAGGTATTAAGGTAAATTTACCACAAGAAAACCGTCAGCAATTGCAGGATAACTTTGGTAATTTTTTAGTATTTAATGTGATTAGTAACAAAGTGGAAAGCTATTCACAGGATGCAATTGACTTAAATCATAAATACTTACTGCCATTAATGGCAAAATCGAGTTGTTTGGTGAAGGTTGAGCTAAATAGCGAACATTATTTAATTGCAATGAATGATCGCCGTGTAATGAAATTGTTTAAGGAGGATGATCCACTTACAAGTGATATGAATCCTTTGGTACTTAAAAAGTATTTAGATTATTATGTGATTAGTTATAAAAATCTAAATTTAAATACCGATGATCATGGGCTATGTAGTTTTGTGGAAGCGCCTGTAAGTGAAAATGAAAAACTAGTTTTGGTATAATATTAAAGATATAAAAAAAGCGCTCATGTGAGCGCTTTTTTTATATCTTGATTAACCTTGTAACACAGAGATATCTGCAATAGCAGTAAATAACTGACGTAGGCGGGTAAGTAAGCGTAAGCGGTTGGCTTTTAATACTTCATCATCTGCCATAACCATTACATGATCAAAGAAAGCATCTACAGGCGCGCGTAATTGTGCAAGGTGTGTTAATGCTTCTCTATAATTCTGCTCTTTAAGAAGTGGTTGAACAATTGGTTCAATCTTCTGAATTGCTGTATAAAGTGCTTTTTCAGCATCTTCAATGAGTTTATCTTCAGCAATTTTGTCATCAGCCACATTTTCTTTTGCAAGAATATTTGCAACACGCTTATTGGCAGCAGCAAGGGCACTTGCTTCAGGAAGTGTACGGAAGTGATTTACTGCATTTACACGGCGATCGAAGTCTAATGGTGAGCTTGGTGAAAGTGCTTGTACAGCTTGAAGTACATCTACAGCTACGCCTTGGTCTTCGTATTTTGCACGGTAGCGTCCTTCTAGAAAAGCTACAGCATCACTACGTGTTTTTTCGTGATCTTCAATTATATTGCCATATGCATTCAATGCAAAGTTAACCAAAGTTTCGATAGTAACGTTTAATTGGTTTTCAATAATTAAACGTAAGATACCAATAGCAGAGCGTCTAAGCGCAAATGGGTCTTTTGAACCTGTTGGAGCTTGTCCGATGCCAAAAATACCTACAAGGGTATCTAAGCGGTCTGCAAGGGCAATTGTTGTACCTGTTTTTGTTTTTGGTAAGGCATCGCCTGCAAATTTAGGTAAATATTGTTCACCCAAAGCTTCAGCGACTTCGTCATTTTCACCTTCAATACGTGCGTAATATGTACCTGCGATTCCTTGTAACTCAGGAAACTCACCGACTAGTTCAGAGGTAAGGTCACATTTCGCAAGGTGTGCGGCTTTTTCTGCATCTGCTGTATTGGCACCTGTAATTTGTGCAATTTGTTGAGCAAGCTGTGCAATGCGCTCAGATTTATCCCAAAGTGTACCAAGCTGTGCTTGGAATACCATTTTTGCCAGTTTTTCTGAACGGCTTGCAAGTGGTTGTTTCTGATCTTGTAAAAAGAAGAACTCAGCATCACTTAAACGTGGGCGAACCACCTTTTCATTGCCTTCAATAATCTGACTCGGGTCTTTCGATTTAATGTTAGATACAGTAATGAAGTAAGGCTGTAATTGATTTTCGCTATTGATCAAACAGAAGTATTTCTGGTTGTCTTGCATGGTTGTAATAAGGGCTTCTTGTGGTACAGCAAGATAGCGCTCTTCAAATGTCGCTCGTAATGCTACAGGCCATTCTACAAGTGCAGTCACTTCATCTAATAGATCGTTTGGTACGATTGCAGTTGCATTAACTTCGTCTGCAAGTGCTTTTACCTGAGTTTTAATTGTTTCTTGGCGTTTAGAAAAGTCTGCAACAACATATGCTTTTTCTAATGCATCAAGATATTCATTTGCATGTGCGAGCGTAATTGCTTCAGGGTTATGGAAACGATGTCCATAAGTGATTGCACCTGTATTATGATCTTGAATTGTTGCTTGAATTATTTGGTCATCTTTAAGCAAAACAACCCATTTTACAGGTCGTACAAATTCTGTGCGGCTTGCGGCAGAACGCATGCGTTTAGCAATAGGTAGCTGATCTAGAGCATGTTGTAAAATAGTAGGGAGTAGGGTGTCTAAATCTTGCCCTTTAATTTCTTTGTAATAGCAAACTTTTTCAACTTTGCCAGCTTGGAATTTTTCAACTTGGTCTATTGTAATGCCTTGACCGCGCATAAAGCCTTCCAACGCTTTTGTTGGATTGCCTTCAGTATCGTATGCAGCAGCTACAGCAGGACCATCGAAGCGTTTTTTTGTATCTGCTTGAGCACCATCTACATCTACAATTTTTAGTGCAAGACGGCGGGGTGCAGCATATGACTCAATTGCAGAAAATTGGAGTCCAGCGTCATTTAAGCCTTTTTCAGTATTGGCTTTTAATGCATCACGTAATTTTTTTAAGCTTTTCGGTGGAAGCTCTTCACAGCCGAGTTCAAATAATACGGTATGTTGAGTCATTATTTTTTCTCCGCTTTTGCTGCATCATTTTCAGCTTGTAATTTTAACTCTGCCAGTACCTCATCTCTTAGATGTGGTTCAGCCATTGGGAAGCCTAATTTTGCACGTGCTTCTACATAGCTTTGAGCAATTGCACGGGAGAGAGTACGCACACGTAAAATATAGCGTTGACGCTCTGTCACGGAGATAGCACCGCGTGCATCTAATAGATTAAATGCATGAGATGCTTTAATAACTTGTTCATAGGCAGGTAAAGGTAAGTCTACCTCTGTTAAGCGTGTTGCTTCTGCTTCATAGAAATCAAAAAGTTCAAAGAGTTTTTCAACGGGTGCATATTCAAAGTTATATGTCGACTGTTCAACTTCATTTTGATGGAATACATCACCATATGTGACTGTACCAAATTGGCCTTTTGTCCAAACAAGGTCATATACCGAGTCGACACCTTGTAAATACATGGCTAGACGTTCAAGACCATAAGTAATTTCACCTGTTACAGGGTAGCATTCAATTCCGCCTACTTGTTGGAAGTAGGTAAATTGTGTTACTTCCATACCATTTAGCCAAACTTCCCAACCTAGTCCCCATGCACCTAGTGTTGGAGATTCCCAGTTGTCTTCAACAAAACGAATGTCATGTACAAGTGTGTCTATACCAATGGCTTTAAGAGAGTCCAAGTAAAGTTGTTGGATATTGTCAGGATTTGGTTTTAGCGCAACTTGGAATTGATAGTAGTGCTGTAGACGGTTTGGGTTTTCACCATAACGTCCATCTTTAGGACGACGAGAAGGCTGAACATAAGCAGCATTCCAAGTTTCTGGCCCTAGCGCACGTAAGAAAGTTGCGGTGTGGAATGTTCCTGCACCCATTTCCATATCGTATGGTTGTAGAACAACACAACCTTGCTCAGCCCAATAGTTTTGAAGGGCAAGAATTAAGCCCTGAAATGTATCAATATGAGAGATGGCGCGACTCATGTGGCATCCAATTAATTATAAGAAAATATTACCTATAAGTATAAGGATTTTGATGGGTGGTGGCAAAGTTTAATATAGATGTGAAAAGTTAAATACTCTACTCAAAAGTAGAGTAGAGGTTAAAGATTACTGTATGTTTTCTTCATGTACAGTACGCATTGTACTATTGGTTGTTCTGTATTGATTGATTGCTATATTTTCTTTAGGTATAAGAAGCCATAAAACTAAATAAACGAGAATTCCGGGGAATGCTGCGCTTATTACAGAAACTAAGACAAAAATAATGCGCAGAAGATTTACATTCCAGCCAAAACGCTCTGCGATACCTCCCATTACCCCTGCAATTATATGATGCTTACGTGAGCGATATAAACCCGAAGATTTCATAAGTAAGTTCCTCTAAAATGAACTGTTATGTCATGCGACTTAATTATAATGGGGGTAAATATAGATAATAAAATATACACAGAATTATAAAGCGTTAATTTATGTAAAGAATATAATTATTTGCATAAATGTTTATTAGAATGAAAGGTAAATATTTTGATGAAACTACATTTTTATAGCCAATATATTAAATATATAAGACTTATTGAAAGTGGTTTTGCAGTTTGTAATATTAGTGAAGCCATACTATGTCAAAACCTTTCTTTTTCAATGTTAAAGCTAGAAAATTAATAACTATATTTCTCTTATTAGGCGGCTGTAGTAGCACTCTAATAGGATGTAGTAAAAATGAAAATTTACCAAAGGACTTAGATAATCACATTACAGAAGATAAAAACTTATGGAGTGTTGCAGGGCAGAGTGTTGCGCCTAAAAGTTTCAAAAGAAAAGATTATTCACGCTTACTAACACAGAGTGAAAAAGCACTTGTAGGGCGTTATGTTGTAACGATATCTTGCCATGATCCTGTTGCACGCTGTGGCAATAGGCACAATGGTTCAGTTGATTTTATATTGAACCTTGCATCTGATGGTTCTGTATATCGATTGATTAAAGGATTAGGAATGATACAAGTGGATACAAGGAAAAATTTAGATGACGGCGTAGAATATGATCATTGGAATGAGATCTTAATTCATAATCAGAAATATATTGTGACTTCTTATGCAACAGGTATGCGATTCTTTTATAAAGTACTTGCCGATGATCGTTTGATGATGGACATTAATAGAACAAAGCTTGTTAATATACAAGAATATAGAGAAGGATTTCCTTTTCCAATGGAAAATTATCAGTTAAAAAAACAAGCATAAAAAAAACCCTTAGTAAAAACTAAGGGTTTTTTGAATCTTGGTGGGTCGTCCGCGACTCGAACGCGGGACCAATGGATTAAAAGTCCACTGCTCTACCAACTGAGCTAACGACCCGTAACAGGTTTCAAGATAAGTGGTGGGTCGTCCGCGACTCGAACGCGGGACCAATGGATTAAAAGTCCACTGCTCTACCAACTGAGCTAACGACCCATCTCGTCTTGATGGAGCGTATTGTAGCAACTTATAGAATGATGACAAGTATTTTTTAAGAAAAAAGCGATTGGTTGTTTATAAAAAAGGCAAAATCTGGTTTTTTAGGCAAAAAAACAGCAATTATTGATAATTTTATATGTTTTAAATAAATTATTTTTCTTTTGAAGAAAGAGCATAAAGGCTTTTCTTTATATTTATATGACAGTAATTGAATAAAAAAATAGCTACTCGAAAGTAGCTATTTTTTCTTTTGAAGCATTATTCTTCTGTTGGTTCAACAGGTGTTACTGCTTTTTTAGGTGGTCGACCGCGAGGACGACGGGGACGAGCAGCTTTATCTTTGCTTGTTGCTTTAGCTTTCGTAGTTTTTTTAGCCGCAGGCTCTACTTCTGATTCAGAATCTGTATTGCTAACAGGTTCTTCTTCAGTTGCTTTTATAGGCTCTTCAGTATTAACCGCTTTTGTACTTCCTTTCTTTTTAGAAGTAGATGCTGGTTTTTGCTCTTCAACTGGTGCTATTTTATCTTTTTCAGGAGATATTACCTCAGTTGTATAAGCTTCTTCAGATTTTTCTTCTTCAGATTTTTCTTCTTCAGATTTTTCTTCTACAGCAGGTGTAATTTCTTGTGCAACCTGTGTTTTTTGCTCTTCCTCTAAGTGTTTTGCCTTTGCTTGCTCTAAAGCTTGTTCAGCAGCAAGTTTAGCTAAACGACGACGTTCACGAGGGTCATTTGCAACGCGCACATTCTGTGATTTTGGAGGTGTTAATGGAAGAACAGCAGCAGGAGCCTCCTCTTGGATCACTTTTGTTGGAACTTCAACATCACGTGTTACAGGTAATTTTTCTTCATCAGTTGTTTCCTTAACATCTGATGATTTATTTACCTGAGTAGAGTATTGCTCAGTAAATTTGAGTAATGCACGATTAAAAGTTTGTACTAAACCAAATTGCTCTATCAGTACTGTGCAATCTTCACCATAAACATGGCGAATCAAACTTCCCATACTATATTGTGCAAGTTCTGGGATTTGAGTTGGCTTTAGCTTTGCTACCTGAGTTGTTGTTTGAGGCTTTTGACCTTGCTTTTGACGACGATGTGAACGTGGATCATTACTCGCACGCTGCGGCTTTTGAGCAGGTTTTGGAGCTTCAGTAACTTTTTCCTTTTCTACAGTTTTTTGAGGTTGTGTTTCCACGACAGTACGTTGTTGTGGTTTCTTGCTTGGTACAGTTTTTGACTCATGAACAGTAGTGGTAGGTGCTACTTTTTGTGTTGTTTCTTGCTGTATCGAAGGCTTAGATGCCGTATTTAAAGCAACGATATCCTTAGTTTCTTTATCTAAGTTAACAACAAGGGCAGTTGGCATTTCTTCATGACGAGGTGTGTCAATCAGTTCTACTTTGACTGCTTGATTTGGGTTTGCTTTAGGCGCTTGAGTAGGTTTTTCTACTTGTTGCTCTAAAACACTTGTATCGCGCTGGCGGTTTGGTCGGTTTGGACGTTGTTGATTGCGGTCACGACGAGGAACTGCTTGAGCTTGAGATTCAGTATTTGCATTTTGCTCTACTTGTTGTGGAGCATCTTGCTGTTGCTGACGTTTTTGCTGACGTTTAAGCTCACGCATTTCTTGACGGGAAAGCTGTACAACTTCTTCATGCACTTGATGGTTAACAGCTTGATCATTGTTGTTGCTATAGTCACGTTGATCTTTAGGCTTGTTGTTTCTTTGCTTTTTATTTCTTTGCTGTGGCTTTTCTTCTTTCTCTACAGATGACTTTTCATTTTTTGTAGGTGCTTGGTTACGCGCAATGTAAGCATTGTCACTTTGTACAATTTCTGGTGCAGCTACTTGAGTTTGTTGGTTTTGAAGCTGACCAAATTGACCGCGACTTACAGCCCCATTGTTTACCATTTGTTCAATTGCAGCGGCAGCATTGTTTGCTGTGCGAGATTGATCTGTTGTCTGCGCTTGCTTTTGTACAAATAAGTTTTCTAACCAAGCACATGGACTATGTTTTTGCTGTGTAGCTTGTTGTGCTTGAGTTCTTTTGTTGGAATGGTTTGGATTAGGTGAATTTACGTTAGATTTTTGCCCAGTTTTTTGCGTTTCTTTCACTGTTTGATGTTGATTGGTGTTTTCAGTCTCATCTAGGTGCCATTGAGATGACTCATAACCCAATTCTTTTTCAGTAGAACGTGTTGCTTCGGTGCGTTCGTAGCTTGTTGGTGCAAAGCCTTCTGGATTGTACTGAATTTCGTAATGAGGTGTTTCTAAGTGGGGATGTGGCAGTATAGTAATTCTTACATTTGAAGTTTGCTCAAGGTAAACTAAGCTATGACGTTTTTCATTAAGTAAGAAGGCAGCAATTTCTACGGGTACTTCAATTTGTACTTCACCTTGCCGTTCTTGTAATGCAATTTCTTCAACTTTACGCATAATAGATAAAGAAAGAGAGCGTACATCACGCACCATACCTGTACCATGGCAACGAGGGCAAACATAGCCTGTTGATTCTTCTAGAGATGGTCGTAGGCGTTGGCGACTCATTTCCATTAAACCAAAGCGAGAAAGTTGACCAAATTGGATACGTGCACGGTCACTTTGGGTCGCTTCACGCAGTTTAGCTTCCACCATGCGTTGGTTACGGTCTTTACCCATATCAATGAAGTCAATAACAACTAAACCACCAATATCTCTAAGGCGGAGTTGGCGAGCAATTTCTTCAGCTGCTTCTAAGTTGGTATTAAGCGCAGTATCTTCGACATCTTGTCCACGCGTTGACTTAGCAGAGTTGATATCGATAGAAACAAGTGCTTCAGTTTGATCGATTACGATAGAACCACCCGATGGCAGTTTTACTTCACGTTCATAAGCTGTTTGAATCTGGCTTTCAATGCCAAAGTGTGCGAATAATGGTTCATTGAGTGTATAGGTTTTTAGCTTATCTAGCTGACGAGGCATAACAACCTTAACAAAGTTATATGCTTCGTTAAATGCTTGTTCATTGTCGATAAGAATTTCAGAAACATCATCACGTAAGTAGTCGCGAATAGCACGAGTAACAACACCAGCTTCTTGATGTACAAGCATTGGAGATGGGCCAGAGCTTGCGGTGTTTTGAATTTGAGCCCAAAGGTCGAGTAGGTGTTGTAAGTCTAGCTGTAGTTCTTCTTGGCTGCGACCAATACCTGCTGTACGTACAATTACGCTCATACCACGTGGCATATTTAAAGATGCCAGCATAGCCTTAAGCTCTTCACGAACTGTACCCGAAATTTGACGGCTAATACCACCACCTTTTGGGTTATTTGGCATAAGAACAAGATAGCGACCAGCTAAAGAGATATAAGTAGAAAGAGCAGCACCTTTATTGCCACGTTCTTCTTTTTCAACTTGAACGAGTAACTCTGTACCTTCGGTAATGAGTTCACGAATATTTGAGCTGTCACGTGCATCTGCATTCAAATAGCTACGTGCAATTTCACGCATTGATAAAAAGCCTTGACGTTGTGCGCCGTATTCAACGAATACAGCTTCTAAAGAAGGCTCTACACGTGTTACATGACCTTTATAAATATTTGATTTTTTTTGCTCTCTGGTACGATTTTCAAGATCAAAGTCATATAGACGCTGATCGGTGATAAGTGCAACACGGACTTCTTCGGCATGTGTTGCATTGATCAACATACGTTTCATGGGGTAATACCTAATCATTGAAACATAGAGATAAGTCAGCCTGTTATGGTGCAATTTAAATATAGAGAAAAAAGATGTCTGGTTGTAAGGCAGAACGAATGAGCCATTTGAAAGGGCTTGCTTCTCTTTTATATTTTAAATTGCTTAAGCATCCTTTTGACTAAACTCATCTAAATTTTACCGCCACATTTGTTGTATTGTGAAAACCACTTGACTGTAGTAAAAGCATTTTCGTCTTTTATAGACGTTTAATACGGAATGTTCATCGTATTAAGGCTATACTACAGTGTTTCAATACATCAAATGTTTAAGCCTGAGTAATATTCAAAGAGTGACTTAATCTGATGTGTTTCAGTTTACATTAATAAACCAATCGAAATTGGCAACAAATCTTTTTGGGGTAGACTATTGTGTATGCAAAAGCATTATTTTTTACGCAATAGGCTACAGTTTTGCCGATATAATAAAGCCTTTGGCATCGGCATATTCTTTTGGGACCACTCCGAGTTTATGATGAGTATATTAAAACTGCATTATTCATCCACTAAGTTAGGCGAATATTTTTTGTGCAAATACTCATTTACGGCGGTATCCGAGCGCTGACTATATCAAACCTTGCGGCATCTGCCTATGGGTTTAGCAGATGTTTATTGTGAAATAATCTCTCTAAGTGGTCATATTTTATTCAAAATTGTTAAATAAGGTTTTAAAATAGTTGTATGAATTCCAATCAGCAATGGCAAAGTGTCACTTGGTTTGAGGTTGATGAAAATCAGCTAGATCAGCGTATCGATAATTTTCTATTTTCACGTTTAAAAGGTGTACCAAAAAGTAGAATTTATCGCTTAATTCGTGAAGGTCAAATACGTGTAAATAAAAAACGGGTTAAGGCAGATACAAAGTTAAGTATTGGTGATCAAATTCGTGTTGCGCCAATTAGATATGAACAAAAGCAAGATACTGATGTGCCTGTAAGTGATGATGTCGCTCAAGGATTGCTCAACCGTATTATTTATGAAGATGAAGGGCTAATTGTCATTAATAAACCATCAGGTATTGCTGTTCATGGTGGTAGTGGTATTGCGTATGGGTTAATTGAGGCTTTACGAACAGCAACAGGAAAGAAATATTTAGAACTTGTACATCGTATTGATAGAGATACTTCTGGACTAGTGATGATTAGCAAGAAAAGAAGTGTTTTAAAGAACTTACAAGATTTATTGCGTCAGCACAAGATACAAAAAACGTATGCTGCTATTGTCAAAGGGCAGGTGAGTTTAAATGAACAGCGTATTAATGTGCCATTGCTACGTTATGAGCTGGCAAACGGAGAGCGAAGAGTTCGAGTAAGTAAAGATGGTAAGCCAAGCGAAACCATTTGGAAAGTTGCGCAAAGATTTAAGACTGCCACGCTTGTTCATGCATTGCCATTGTCTGGCCGTACGCATCAGATTCGTGTACATGGTTTAAGCATTGGTCACCCCTTGTTAGGTGATGAAAAATATGGGCATAATATAGCCTATCATGGGATTGCACCAAGACGATTATGCTTGCATGCAATGCGTTTAGAAATTCCAAATTATCCAGCAATTGAGGCACCTTTGCCTGATGATATGCAGGATGTTTTGACTCATTTAAGTAAAGAATAAAATGGATAAAACAAAGCTTGTTGTTTTTGATTGGGACGGTACATTATTTAATTCAATTGATCAGATTGTAAGTAGTTTACAGTTTGCTGCAAAGCAATATGATCAGCCACTTAGTTATGCAGATGGGAAAGATGTTATTGGTTTAGGGCTACCTGAAGTAATGCAACATCTATTTCCTGCTGTGCCACATTTGCATGAAAAACTTCTCGAAAGTTACGCAACGCATTATGTGGAGTACTCTAAAAATGACTTATGGTTTGATGGTGTTGCAGAGATGTTGTCTGATCTAAGAAAAAAAGGGGTCTTACTTGCTGTTGCAACAGGAAAAAGTAGACGAGGGCTTGACCGTGTTTTAGAAAAAACTCAAAGTACTGGAATATTTGAAATTACACGTGCTGCGAGTGAAACCAAATCTAAGCCTGATCCATTGATGCTACAGGAAATTTTGAATCATACGGGGTTATCTGCACATGAAGGAATCATGGTGGGTGATACTAGTTATGATCTTCAAATGGCTCGTAATATGGGTATGCCTAGCATCGGCGTGACTTACGGTGTGCATGCTAAAGATATTTTATTGAAGCATAGTCCTTTGGTCACTGTTGATAATATTAAAGAGTTACATCAAGCTTTGTTAAAGTATATTTAATTTTTTCTACTTTTAGGTATTTGGTGCTATGTGCACCAAATACCTTATTTTTATTTTTAGCTATGTGAAAGATCAAAGAAAGTTTGCATCATATCTAGTAGACTTTTGAGTGCAATTGAGTCATTGTCTTTTTTATAACTCATAATAATATCTAATGTAGGTAATTCTTTTTCCAATGGTTTTATTGCAAGGTTGGGTAAGCTACTAAATGGATCAACGTACTTAGGTAAAATAGAGCATCCTTTGCCAGCATTAATTAAAGCTAAACTATCAACAATGGTTGTTGAGTTTTGTATTACTTTTAATTTGAGGTGATTTTGCTTAATGAATGTATTTACAGCTTGGTTCATTACATTAAAACTAGGTGCTGTTGGTAGAATAAAATCTAAACTTTCTAGGGCGGACAACGGCACTTTTTCTAGAGCTGCTAAAGGATGTGTTTTGGGTAGAATGAGTGCCAATTCATCTTTAAAGATCACTTGATCAATAGTTTTGGGATCATCTACTTTTAATCGGCTAAAAATAATGTCTAATTCATCTTTTTTAAGAAGTTTATGCTGTTTGGTGTCATCTAGAATTTGTAATTCAATTTTGACATTTGGATACTCGACTCTAAAGTGAGGTAGAATTTTAGGGAGTATTCGAATTTCAGCAGAGGTAATAAAGCCTATTCTTAAGGTATGCTGTTTTGATAACTGTACTTGGCGTGCCATAGATACTGCTTTCTCAGCTTGACTAATAGTTAGTCGAGCATGTTCGAGAAATATAAGACCTTCTTCGGTAAGTTCTACTTTACGCTTTGTTCTGTTAAATAGTCGAACGCCTATTTCTTCTTCAAGGTCTTTTATCTGTTGGCTTAATGATGGCTGTGCTGTATATAACCTTAAAGCAGCTCTACTAAAGTTTAACTCTTCTGCTACTGTTATAAAGTATCTTAGATGGCGCAATTCCATGAGATTGACCTAATCATTTTGTTATTAAATTCAATGCTTAGTATAGTCTAAAGGTTATAAATTTAAAGTGTGAAATATATAAAATGCTTGAAAAATAATAAATAAATTCATATATATTTTTGATTATTAATAGTTTTTTTATATAAGAAGTTATATTTTCGCTGAATTATAAAGATGTAGCAAAAGTGTATTAGATATTGATATAAACGTACTCAATTAAAAATTAGAATGATATGATAACGATTATAAATATTTTAAAACTTTTAATGAAAATGTCGTATAACAATTTAAAGAAGAAGGTATGGCTAAAGAAAAACAATTACACTATCAGATTTCTAATAAGAACTGTTGGTCTCATACATTAATAAAGTCTAATCAGTCCTTTGATTATTCTCCTAATTATCATAATGGTTGTTTTCATAATGAATATTCATCAGATAAAAAATTAAATAAGTTTAAAATATTTAAATGGTTAATAGAGCGTAATGGTAAATCTTGGAATGTAGATATCGATTCTGAGTTCGAGAGTGCGCTTGCACAATCTCGTGATATGCAACCGATTCAATCTAATATTGATCCTTACCAATGGAAAGTTTGGTTTGTAGGTCATGCGACAGTATTGATTAAGATAGGACCATATAATTTTTTAACAGATCCTGTATGGTCTGAATATGCAGGTCCAAAGAGTGGTACAGGACCTAAACGTGTGTGTCCAGCAGGAGTAGCCCTTGAAAATTTGCCCCCTATTCATGGTGTGCTGTTAAGCCATAATCATTATGATCATATGGATATTGCGACATTAGAGTGGCTATATGAGCAGTTTCAAATGCCAATTTATACGGGGTTAGGAAATAGTTATTATTTACCCAAACATTTTCATGTGATTGAATTAGATTGGTGGCAATCTGCCCATTTAAATGGTTTTGAAATAGTTTATACGCCTGCCCAGCATGGTTCTGGTCGTGGATTACGTGATAAGGATAAGGCGTTATGGGGTGGGTTTTGTCTTATGAAAGATGGTCAGTATCTATATTTTGCAGGAGATACTGGGTATTCGACACATTTTAAAGAAATCTACACAAAGTATGGCGCACCGCGTGTTGCACTTCTACCTATAGGTGCTTACGAGCCGAGAGCACTGATGAAATATATGCATATGAATCCTTATGATGCTTTGAAAGCGCATATGGATTTACAAGCTCAGCGATCTATAGCTATTCATTATCGTACTTTTCAACTTACAGATGAACCTCGCGATCAACCTGAAGTCTTATTGGAGCATGCGATAGAACATGCTTCTAAGCTAATGAATCCTTTTTATTGCATTCATGAAGGTAAAAAGCTGATTGTATAGTTCACTACTAAAAAAGCCTATCATGAGATAGGCTTTTTTATGTTTAATATTTTGAGATGTATTTATTCTGAATGTCCATCTGTTTGTTCGGTAATATGCCCATCTTGTTGTTGATATGAGCTATGACCACTTTCGTGTAAAGCTTTGCGTACACCAGTTTCATAATCTGGGTGAACACGAGAAAAATGTATAAGCTGACGCTCAATAATTTCTTTAGGAACTCCCTGCATTGCATCAGCAATATTACTAAATAGACGTGATTTTTCGCCTTCATCAAATAGATTAAATAAACTAGTGACTTGGATGTAGTCATTATTGCCTTCATCATCACGATGATTAAAGCGGTCTACAATGCTTGAGTTCAATTTTAAAGGTGGTTCTTTGACATCGGGGTTCTGAATTGGACCACCAAATGAGTTTGGCTCGTAATATGCATCTGGATTTGGGAAGTGTTCCTGAATATTCATTTGTCCATCTTTATGATAATGATGAACAGGGCAAACAGGGCGGTTTACAGGAATACTTTCATAGTGTGTACCTAAGCGATAACGATGTGCATCTGCATAACTAAACACGCGGGCTTGTAGCACTTTGTCTGGAGAAAAGCCAATTCCAGGTACAGCATTTGATGGAGAGAAAGCCGCTTGTTCAATTTGTGCAAAGTAGTTTTCAGGGTTGTTATTTAGTTCAAGCACACCAATTTCAATGGGTGGATAATCTGCATGAGGCCATACTTTTGTTAAATCAAAAGGGTTATATGATGTTTTTTCTGCGTCTAATTCAGGCATGATTTGAACCTGAACTGTCCATTTAGGATAGTCACCATTTTCAATGCTATAGTAGAGGTCTTCTTGAGTTGTTTCACGGCTTTCGCCAACTTTTTGCTGTCCCTCTGGATTAGTCCAGTGACGGTGCCCTTGTTGAGTTTTAAAGTGAAATTTCACCCAAAAACGTTCACCCTTTTCATTCCAAAAAGAGTAGGTGTGTGAACCATAGCCATTCATGTGTCTTATATCTGTAGGTAAGCCACGATCTGACATTAAGATAGTAACTTGATGTAGGCTTTCAGGAGATTGTGACCAAAAGTCCCACATTGCTGTTGGTGAACGCAGGTTTGTACGTGGATGGCGTTTTTGCGTATGAATAAAGTCTGGAAACTTTAGTGGATCTCGAATAAAAAATACAGGTGTATTGTTTCCAACGAGATCCCAGTTGCCTTCTTCAGTGTAAAATTTTAGTGCAAAACCACGGACATCACGCTCTGCATCTGCTGCTCCCATTTCTCCTGCAACTGTAGAGAAACGTGCAAGCATTTTTGTTTCTTTACCAGCACCATTGAAAATTTTGGCACGTGTATATTCAGATAGATCTTTAGTTAAAGTGAATGTGCCAAATGCTCCCCAACCGTTGGCATGTACGGTACGTTCAGGAATACGCTCTCTGTTTTGATGTGCTAATTTTTCAATTAGTTGCCAATCTTGTAATAGTAAAGGACCTCTTGCATCTACCGAAAGACTATTTTGATTATCGGCAATGGGTGAACCCGCTGTTGTTGTTTGATGATATGGGCACTTGCTCATGGCTAACTCCTATATTTATAGTGTCTAGGGCTTGCTATATATTTATATTAAATTTACTTAGTACTTGTTTTTGCATAATTATTATACATATTAATTTTGAGAAAAGAGTGTATTCACGTTGTAGTATGTTACTAAGTGTATATATTAAGAGTGTTAGAATATTTTATCGTACTAAGTAATATATTGAATAATATTAGATATATTTCGATCTTACTGTTAGTTATGTCACAAAAGTAGAGTATTTTTAGATAGTATTTTATGAATATAGAGTTTATCTATAAAGATCATTAAAAAATACGGATTCCAATTTATACAGAAAAAAACTAGTTTTAATAATATCCTTTAGTTGGAGTAGTAAGTAAGGTGAATAATAAATCGCAAGCTAAATGCCCATTTCATGCAGATGGTGCAAATACAAATGCAGCTAGCTCAAATACAGATTGGTGGCCAAACGCCCTAAACTTAGATATTTTATCTCAGCATGACTATAAAACAGATCCAATGGATCCAGATTTTGACTATGAAAAAGCATTTAACTCATTAGATATTGATGCAGTTAAAGCTGATATTCGTGAATTAATTTCTTCTAGCCAAGACTGGTGGCCTGCTGATTGGGGAAGTTATGTAGGTATGTTTGTGCGTACAGCTTGGCACTTGGCTGGAACATATAGAAAACAAGATGGACGTGGCGGTGCCAATACAGGTAACCAGCGTTTTGCACCTTTAAATAGCTGGCCTGATAATGTGAATACAGATAAAGGTCGCCGTCTATTATGGCCAATTAAGCAAAAATACGGTAATAAAATCTCTTGGGGTGATTTAATTATCTTGGCTGGTACAGTTGCATATGAAGTTGCAGGATTAAAAACTTTTGGTTTTGCAGGTGGTCGTAAAGATATCTGGCATCCTGAAAAAGATATTTATTGGGGTGAAGAGCGCAAATGGTTAGATGCAACAGAAAATCGTTATGAAAATGACCAAGATCGTAGTTCTTTAGAAAATCCGCTTGCGGCTGTGCAAATGGGCTTGATTTATGTAAACCCTGAAGGTGTAGATGGCAAATCTGATCCTTTAAAAACAGCACAAGACATGCGTGTTACCTTTGACCGTATGGCAATGAATGATGAAGAAACTGTTGCATTAACAGCAGGTGGTCATACTGTAGGGAAAGCACACGGGAATGGTAAAGCAGAATTACTTGGTGCAGATACAGAAGCCGCAGATGTTGAGTTCCAAGGCTTGGGTTGGCATAACCCTGAAGGCACAGGAAATGGTACGAATACCATGGTCAGTGGTATTGAAGGTGCTTGGACAACGAATCCTACCAAATGGGACAATGAGTTCTTTTACTTACTCTTTACATATGATTGGGAACTAACGAAGAGCCCAGCAGGAGCAACACAATGGGAACCTGTAAATATTAAAGAAGAAGATAAACCAATTGATGCCCATAATCCAAATGTCCGTCGTAATCCGATTATGACCGATGCAGATATGGCATTAAAAATTGATCCTGAATATCGTAAGATTTCAGAACGTTTTTATAAAGACCCTGCTTACTTCTCTGAAGTGTTTGCACGTGCATGGTTTAAATTGACTCACCGTGATTTAGGGCCAAAAGCAAGATATTTAGGGTCACATGTTCCTCAAGAAGATTTAATTTGGCAGGATCCTGTACCTACAGTAGATTATATTTTAACTGAAGATGAGATTAAATCGTTAAAAGAGAAACTGCTTACAAGTGGTCTAACACATGCAGAACTAATTAATACAGCATGGGATAGCGCACGTACATACCGTGGTTCAGACTACCGTGGTGGTGCAAATGGTGCGCGTATTCGCCTTGCACCACAAAAAGATTGGGCAGGTAATGAGCCTGAACGTCTTGCAAGAGTAATTGCTACACTTGAACAGTTACAGGGTACATTAGACAAGAAAGTAAGTTTAGCCGACCTTATTGTACTTGGTGGTACTGCTGCGGTAGAGCAAGCTGCAAAAGACGCTGGTGTAAATGTAATTGTGCCATTCACGGCAGGTCGTGGTGATGCAACGCAAGATCAGACTGATGAATACTCATTTAAAGATCTTGAGCCAAAACATGATGGTTTCCGTAATTGGATTAAAGAAGATTACGCAGTTCAACCTGAAGAAATGTTACTTGATCGCACACAGTTACTTGGTTTAACAGCTCCTGAAATGACTGTATTAATTGGTGGTATGCGTGTACTTGGTACGAACCATGGTCAAACAAAACATGGCATGTTTACAGAGAAAGAAGGCGTACTTACAAATGATTTCTTTGTAAATCTTACAGACATGAACAATACATGGAAGCCTGTAGGTAAGAATTTATATGAAATTCGTGACCGCGCAACGGGCAATGTAAAATGGACAGCAACACGTGTTGACTTGGTCTTTGGTTCTAACTCTATTTTACGCTCTTATGCAGAAGTTTATGCACAAGATGACAATAAAGAAAAGTTTGTTAAAGACTTTGTAAAAGCATGGACAAAAGTAATGAATGCTGATCGTTTCGATGTAAAAGCATAATTATTTGAATAAAAAAGCCCTCGCATGTGCGAGGGCTTTTTATTAGTTGGTCAGTAGCCGATTGGTTTTTACCATATCTTCTAAGCCATTATTTCTAAAGTAGTGTTCAATCCAACTTTTTACAAGTAATGGATTGTTGAGCGTAAGGACATGATTAAGGAGAGCTTTTGCATCGACCATAGATGTATGACAAATTGCTTTTCGTACACGTAAGATATTGCTTGAACTCATTGAAAGTGTATTAAAACCCATTGCCATGAGTAAGATTGCAGAAAGTGGATCTCCTGCCATTTCACCGCAAATACTGACAGGTTTATTGTATTTGTGGCATTCATCGACCAAATGAGAAAGTGCTCTTAAAATTGAAGGGTGGTAGTGAGAGTAAACACCTGATACATGTGGATTGTTACGATCTACTGCTAAAAGGTATTGAATGAGGTCATTTGATCCGACTGAGAAGAAATCGACCAATTCGGAAAACTCTTTAATTTGGAAGAGTACACTTGGAACTTCAACCATGATGCCAATTTTGGGTTTATTAATTTTTACTTGTTCTTCTTCCTGTACAGCAAGCCAGTCACGTTCAAGGAGATAGAGTACTTCTTCAACCTCACTGACACTTGTGACCATTGGTAGAAGTATATGGAGGTTATTTAACCCAATACTTGCTTTAAGCATGGCACGAATTTGTGCTGAAAAAATTTCGGGGTGATCTAGGGTAAAACGAAGACCTCTCCAGCCTAGTGCAGAATTATTTTCATGAATAGAAAAATAGGGAAGTTCTTTATCTGCACCAATATCAAGCGTGCGCATAATAACAGGTTTATTTGCAAAGTGACTTAATTGTTGTCTATAGATAACTCGCTGTTCTTCTTCACCTGGAAATCTATCTCTTAGCATAAATGGAATTTCGCTACGATATAGCCCAACACCTTTTGCTCCACGTTGTACACCACGTACAACATCAATCATTAAACCAGTATTAACGAATAAGCGAACTTCTACACCATCTGGTGTGATTGAATCTTTTGTTTCATACAGTTTTAAGTTTTTAGCAATTTGCTCTTCTTCTTTTTGAATCTCTTTATAGCGTTGGCGTAATCGTCTAGGTGGATTAATTATAATTTTGCCTTGGTAGGCATCAATAATCATTTCAACATCATCAAGTGTGGTCACGGGTAGCTCAGTTACACCAACTACTGTTGGAATACCAAGCGCACGTGCAACAATTACCATATGCGAGTTTGCTGCACCATCGCTTGTTACAATTGCTGCAATTTTATCAACAGGAAGTTCAACAAGTGCAGCCGTACTAATTTCATCACCCACTAAAATACTATCTGAACTGAGTTCTTTATGCGTAGAATCTGCTTCTTGTAAGTAGGCTAAAATACGTCGTCCAAGGTCTTTTAAATCAGAAACTCTTTCACGTAAGTAATCATCTTCCATTTGTGCGAACAGGGCACTATGTTTGTCTATGACACGTTTGACAGCACCTTGTGCCCAACTGCCTGCACGAATTTCATCTTGAATTTCTTCTGGCAAAGCATTTTCATCAAGCATACGTAAAAATACACTAAATAATGCACGCTCTTCTGACATAAGAGAATCTTGCATTTTTTCATCGAGTGATCGTATTTCATTACGTACCGATTCGACAGCTTGCGCAAGTAATTCTAGCTCTTCGCTAATATTTTCTGCTTCTCGCTCTGGAACAGCCGAGAGGTCGGCAGGTGGGTATAAAATAATGGCACGACCTAATGCAACACCACCAGATCCTGCAACACCTTTAAAAATTTTATAGTTGGATGTGTTTGCAACTTTGCGAAATACATCAGTTGAACCAACAGCATGTGCATGTGCAATGACGCCTGATAGTTGTGCGCAAAGAGTAACTAAAAATGATTCAGCAGCTTCGCTAAAGTCTTGTCTTAGCTTACGTTGTACAACAAGCACGCCCATCACTTTTCTACGGTACATGACAGGTACACCAAGAAATGAATGATAGATTTCTTCGCCAGTTTCAGGGAAGTAGGCAAATCGTTCATGTTCAGAGGCATTTTCTAAGTTTACAATTTCTTCACGTTGCCCGACTAAGCCAACTAATCCATCACTTAATGGAATAGATATGTTACCAACAGCTTCGGCATTTAACCCCTTTGTTGCCATGAGAACATAGCATTGGTTGCGTTCATCAAGTAAGTAAATGGAGCATACATCAACATCCATTGCAGTCGATACATGATTTACCATGATTTCTAATGATTCATGTAAACCATTTGAAGCATTGATTTCTTGGACAATCCGTCTTAATGTATCTAGTTGCATGTTGGACATGTACTGTGTGCTCCGAAGTTAAGTAGATGGAGATTTTTTGTTTATATCAGTATTTAAATTTAAAAACATTCACAAAAAACATCTCTTTTAAGTTTTTTGCACAGGGACTTTACTACATAACTCTAACATTGCCTTGCGGTAAACATCGCGCTTAAAGTTTACAACTTGACCAAGTGGATACCAGTAACTTACCCACTGCCATTGATCAAACTCAGGTGGGTCTGATAAATGAAGTTGAATATGCTTTGTTGAAGCAATGAGCCTCAGCAAAAACCATTTTTGTTTTTGACCAATACAGACAGGTGAAGAGTCTGAGCGTATATATCGGTGTGGCAAACGATAACGTAACCAGCCTTTTGTTTGTGCAACAATTTGAACATGCTCCGGCAATAAGCCAACTTCCTCTCTTAGCTCACGGAAAAGTGCTTGTTCTGCAGTTTCTCCATAGTGAATACCGCCTTGAGGGAATTGCCACGCATTGTGACCAATGCGTTTTGCCCATAAAACTTGTCCGTTATCGTTTGCCAAAATGATCCCGACATTTGGTCGGAAACCTTCGGAGTCGATCATTTGGCTACCTTAATCTATTATTTCTTATTGCCTTTCTTAAAGTGGATTATTAGGGCAGAAACCTCTTCAAAAAAAACACGACAGAATATTGTTAAAATTGCTATGATCTTAACGAATTTCTTGCCTTATGCGGTGATTGATTTACATTTTTTTTCTTTATTTTTCAAATTAAACGAGAATTTTCATGAAATTGGCTTTGTTTGACCTTGATCATACTTTAATAGATACCGACTCTGATCACTCTTGGGGAGAGTTTTTGGTAACAACAGGTCTTGTTGATGAAATATACCATCGTCAAATGAATGATAAGTTTTATGAAGACTATAAGGCAGGTTGTCTAGATCCAATTGCATATAATGAGTTTGTTTTTGAATTTCTAACAAAAAATAACCACGATACTTTGAAAGCATTGCATGCACGTTTTATGCAAGATGTAATTCGTCCAATGATGAGAAAAGAAGGCTTTGAAACAATTGAATACCATAAACAGCAGGGGCATGAAATTGTAGGGATTACAGCAACGAGTGATTTTATTACAGCGCCTATTTTTCATGAGTTTGGCATAACGAATGTTATTGCCACGACAGCAGAAAAAAACAATGGGATTTATACTGGTAAAGTGGAAGGTGTACCATGCTTTCAAGATGGAAAATTAGTTCGCCTTGAACAGTGGTTAGATGGACGAGAAGTTGCTGAAAGTTGGGCATATTCAGATTCATTTAATGACCGTTTCTTACTTGAATATGTCGACCATGCCAGTGCTGTAACACCAGATGAAAAGCTGACTCAGCTTGCCCAACAAAAAGGGTGGCCTATTTTATATTGGTCTATCTAAGTTTATTTACGCTTGTGTCATTTTTACCAATTGAATAAGCGCTTCTGCTGCTTTAGATTGGCTTCTTGATGGATGCCAAACTAGACCAAGTGTTCTCTTCAACTCTAAGTCTAAATCGAGCTGTTTGAGGTCTTGGTTAATAAGCGTTTTAGGTAGAACTGACCAGCCCACACCAATAGAAGCCAACATACGAATAGATTCTAATGGATTATTGGTCATACTTGTTTTGGGACGTAGACCTCGCTTTTCAAACTCAGCAAGTGTAATTTGACTGGTATATGTTTTTGCAGAAGGTAATAGACTTGGATAATGTGTTAACTGCTCTAAGCTAAGATTAGACATTTGTGCAAGTGGGTGAAATGGCGAGGCAACGAAAACTAAGGGATCTTCCCAAATAGGGAGATAATTGAGTCTGTCATCTCCTGTCGGTGGGAGTGTAAGAAAAGCAAGTTCTAGATCACCTGTAAGTACTTGTTCGTGTGCTTGTTCTGAGTCGACAAATTTTACGTCTAACTCGACATGTGGATACTGTTGTACATAGCTCTTTAAATATGGAGGTGCATGGTGTAAACCAATATGATGGCTTGTACCAAGCTTTAAACGGCCTTGTACATATTCATGCTGATGGCTAAGATTATGATGAATATCTCCAAGCTCGTTGAGCCATAATTTTACTTTTGGAAGGAGTAAGTGAGCAACATGAGTTGGTTGAATTCCACGTCCTGCCGATTCAAAAAGTGAGACATTGAAGTATTCTTCTAAGCTATGAATTCTTTTAGTCACTGCAGGTTGGGTAATGAAAAGGTGTTCAGCAGCTATGGATACTGAACCTGTTTCCATAACTTTAACAAATGCTTCAAATGCAGCAAGATTCATGAGAGTACCTTATTTAAGAATAATGTAATTTTATGTTTGTTAATATTTAATATAACTTTTTTTTATTTAAATGTGCAAATACATTTTGAAGTGAAAAACTACTGTAAACAAACCATTTATTAATTATAAAATCTAGAATAAAAATACATTTATTCCATAAAGTTTACCAATGTATAAAAATGATAAATTAGATTTATCATTTTTACTTCATATAATTGAAGATAACAACCAACATAAACACCCAGTCCAGTGGAGTATAACGACATGGCAGGCAAAACTTTATATGACAAATTGTGGGATGACCATTTAGTTAAGCAAAGAGATGATGGCTCAAGTTTAATTTATATCGATCGTCAGTTATTACATGAAGTAACATCACCACAGGCATTTGAAGGCTTACTGCTTGCAGGTCGTCAACCTTGGCGTTTAAGTGCAAATGTTGCAACACCTGATCATAATGTGCCGACCTCTAAAAAAGAGCGTGACCAAGGTATTGCAGGCATTGAAGATAATACCTCACGCATTCAGGTACAAACTTTAGATGATAATTGTAAATCTTTTAACGTGGTTCAGTTTGGTATTAATGATGTTCGTCAGGGAATTGTACATGTTGTTGGCCCTGAGCAAGGTTTAACTTTACCAGGAATGACTGTTGTATGTGGCGATTCACATACAGCTACACATGGCGCATTTGGTTGTTTAGCTCATGGTATCGGTACATCTGAAGTTGAACATGTATTGGCAACACAGTGCTTAGTTCAGAAAAAAATGAAAAATATGCTTGTCCGTGTGGATGGTACATTAGGGCAAGGGGTAACGCCAAAAGATGTTGTGCTTGCCATTATTGGAAAGATTGGTACAGCAGGTGGTACAGGTCATGCAATTGAATTTGGTGGGCAAGTATTTAGAGATATGTCTATTGAAGGGCGTATGACAGTATGTAATATGGCGATTGAAGCAGGAGCACGAGTAGGTCTTGTTGCTGTAGATGAAAAAACCATTACATATGTGAAAGGCAGACCATATTCACCGAAAGCTGAAAATTGGGATAAAGCAGTTGCATATTGGAATACACTTCATTCCGATGAAGATGCTTTCTTTGATACTGTAGTTGAAATTCAAGGCGAAGATATTGAGCCTCAAGTTTCTTGGGGAACTTCACCTGAAATGGTTATTCCTGTTTCACAAGCAGTGCCAACCTTGAGTCAAGCCAAAGATGATGTTCAACGTAACGACTGGACACGTGCTTATCAATATATGGGCTTAACGGCGGGTCAGCCATTATCTGAAATTCATTTAGATCGGGTATTTATTGGTTCTTGTACCAATTCACGTATTGAGGATATTCGTGCTGCCGCAGCGGTTATTAAAGGTCGTAAAGTTGCTGCAAGTATTAAACAAGCGATGATTGTGCCAGGATCAGGAGTTGTGAAAACTCAAGCAGAGCAAGAAGGTTTAGATAAAATTTTCTTAGAAGCAGGATTTGAATGGCGTGAACCAGGGTGTTCAATGTGCTTGGCAATGAATGCAGATAAGTTACAGGCAGGTGAGCATTGTGCTTCAACGTCAAATCGAAACTTTGAAGGTCGTCAGGGAAATGGTGGCAGAACACATTTAGTGAGCCCTGCAATGGCAGCAGCAGCAGCGATTGCTGGTCATTTTGTTGATGTCAGAACATTCTAAGGAGTCCAATAATGAAAGCTTATACCACTGAAGAAGGCATTGTTGCACCATTAGATCGTGCAAATGTTGATACAGATTTAATTATTCCAAAACAATTCTTAAAGTCGATTAAACGTACAGGCTTTGGTGATAACCTTTTTGATGAATTGCGTTATTTAGATGAAGGTTATCCGGGACAGGACAATTCTAAGCGACCAAAGAATCCAGAATTTGTATTAAATCAGCCACGTTATGCGGGTGCAACAATTTTAGTGACTCGCAAAAACTTTGGTTGTGGTTCTAGTCGTGAACATGCGCCTTGGGCATTAAGTGAATATGGCTTTAGAACTGTAATTGCACCAAGTTATGCAGATATCTTTTTTAACAATAGTTTTAAAAATGGTATGTTGCCTGTCATTTTATCTGAAGCTCAGGTCGACCAAATTATTAAAGCATCTTCAGAAATTGAAGGGTATAAAATAGTTGTCGATTTAAAAACACAAGAAGTACGTCTTCCATCAGGAGAGGTGTTTAATTTTGAAGTTGATCCTTTCCGTAAACATTGTTTGTTAAATGGTTTAGATGATATTGGATTAACATTACAAGACAGTGAGGTGATTCGTGAGTATGAGGCACGCACTCAGCAATCACGTCCTTGGGTCTTTCAAGATTTAAATGACTAAATTGCTATATTTAAATGATGGCGAAGTGATAAAACTGTTGCTAACATAATGTGAATTATTTTTACTTTTATGTTGTTGGGTTGAACATTAGTCATGCAGAAAATTATTGGTAAAGGTGCATTTATTGGAATATGTATTGTATTACTGGCAGGTTGTCAAACCATAAGACATGCAATAGAAACAGTAAATATACGCTCTAAATCACCTAAACAGGAGTCTGCATTGACTGTGACAGTGGAGTGTGATGGAACAATAAATTGTGAATTTGAACGCTTAGATAATGTTGTAGTTGTAGATGAATCTAAACATTTTATTCGTAGTGAAGCGATTGAAAAAGGCTATGTACGTTTAAAAGATAAATCGACATTTGGTTCAAACTCAATTTTTTTGGTACTTCCTGCACAACAACATGAGGTTGTGATTCGCTTTTATCCAATTTCTTTAAATCGTGCAGAAAAAATAAATGTCATCCAACAGTTTAAGCCCAATAAGCATTATAAATTTGTGATGTATAGAGAGCGTGTAAAACGTTCAAATCGCTTGCTAAGTGTTTCTGTACCAGATCCATTATGTGTACAGTTGCTTGAAAATGATAAGGCAGTTCGTCATTTTTGTAAGCCTTATAATGTACTCAATGGACTAGGTGAGTTTATTGAACAAAAAAATGATTGATCTATATATCTAAATGCGATTAACAGCCTAGTTTGATATATAGCTCATGACTGAACTTTAATTTTGGAATATCTATGTCAAAACAAATTCTTGTATTAGCGGGTGATGGAATTGGCCCTGAAATCGTTGCAGCTGCAGAAAAAGTATTAGAAACAGTAAATAATGCATTTAAATTAGATTTGCAGTGGGAGCATGGCTTGCTTGGTGGTGCAGCAATTGATCAATATGGTGAGCCGTATCCAAAAGTAACCAGTGACCAAGCCAAAAAAGCAGATGCAATTTTATTGGGTGCTGTTGGTGGACCCAAGTGGGATCAAATTGAGCGATCAATACGTCCTGAGCGTGGTTTATTAAAAATTCGTAGTGAACTGAATTTGTTTGCAAATTTACGACCTGCAATTTTATATCCACAACTTGCAGATGCTTCGAGTTTGAAGCCTGAGGTTGTTGCTGGTTTGGATATTCTAATTGTACGAGAACTTACGGGTGGTATTTACTTTGGACAGCCACGTGGTATTCGTGAATTAGAAAATGGCGAAAAGCAAGGCTATAACACAGATGTATATGCTGAATCTGAGATCAAGCGTATCGCAAAAGTTGCATTCGATTTAGCAGCTCTACGTGGTGGTAAAGTATGCTCGGTAGATAAAGCAAATGTACTTGAAGTGACTGAGCTTTGGAAACAAACTGTAAGCAAAGAACAGCAAGAAAATTATCCTAATATTCAGCTTTCACATATGTATGTAGATAATGCAGCAATGCAATTGGTACGTGCACCAAAGCAATTTGATGTGATTGTGACAGGAAATTTATTTGGTGATATTTTATCTGATGAAGCAGCAATGCTTACAGGTTCTATTGGGATGCTACCGTCGGCATCTTTAGATGAGCATGGCAAAGGAATGTATGAGCCTTGTCATGGCTCTGCACCAGATATTGCAGGAAAAGATATTGCAAACCCATTGGCAACTATTTTATCTGTAGCAATGATGCTTCGTTATACATTTAGAGAAGAAACTGCTGCAAAAGCGATTGAAGATGCTGTGGGTCAGGTATTAGATCAAGGATTAAGAACAGCAGATATTTTGTCTGAAGGAATGACAAAAGTAGGTACAAAAGCAATGGGGCAAGCTGTTGTAGAGGTATTGAAAAGTATAATAAAATAAAAAACCATGACAAAAAAAGCCACTCAATCGGAGTGGCTTTTTTGCTTCGACTAATACTTAACGTGCGCGGTAAGTGATACGACCTTTCGTTAAGTCATAAGGTGTCATTTCAACTTTTACATTATCGCCAGTTAAAATACGGATATAGTGCTTACGCATTTTTCCTGAGATGTGAGCGATTACTTCATGACCATTTTCTAAACGGACACGAAACATTGTATTAGGAAGCGTTTCGGTGACAACGCCTTCGAACTCAATTAGTTCCTCTTTATTGGCCATAGCCTACCTGAATGAATGAATTAACAAGGCGCAAATTATATACAAATTACTTGTTAAAAACAAGCAAGCCCATAGCCTATCAAAAGAAATATCATTGTCGTATTTACCAAATAATTGCAATAAATACACACATTTTCATTGAGTGTTTTTTTAATAATCGCTAAGCTAGATAAAATAATGATAATAAATAAGGATGATCGTTGTGAATCAACGAACAGATAGCGCCTTAGTGATACGCCTTGCTTATGAAGCAGTTAGCCGTTCAGGTCTGCCTGTAGAAAATTTTTTCAACAATATGCAGTTCATGCAAAAGAAGTTGGGTTCATATCAGAGAATACCACAACAGACACAGTATTCTTTTTGGAAAGAAATGGTTCAAGTAAGTCAAGATGCAGATATAGGTTTACATCTTGGTGAATATTTACCTTTATTTCGAGGGCAAATAATTGAACAATTGTTTGTGAGTAGTTCATCTTTTGGAGAGGGTTTACAACGTACTTTGCCTTACCAGCGCTTAATTAGTGATGCGTTTCAAGCAACATTAATTGTTGAAGGAGATGAGTGCTATTTAAAAAATAATAAACAACTAAAGCCGAACAATCTAATAAATAGGCATTTTTCTGAATGTGCAATGTCTGGCGTTATTCAGTTTTTTAAATTTATGACAGATGATACATTTAAGCCAAAGCGAATTGATTTTGATTTTAAAAATGGTGCTAAAGCGAGTGAATATTTGCGTGTTTATCACTGTCCTGTTTCATTAGGACAGGCAGAAACACGTCTGTATTTTGATACTGAAATTCTTAATTATCACTTATGGCAAGCTGAGCCTGAACTCTTACATTTGCATGAAGGCTTTGCAACTAAAAAATTAGTAGAGTTGACATATTATGATTTGATTGATGATGTTCGTGCAGTGATTGCAAGGTCTTTAAAACAAGGTGAAATTACACTTGAAAAGATTGCTATAGACTTAGGCATGAGTACACGTCAGCTTAGACATCGATTACAAGAAGCAAATACCAGTTTTCAGCAACTTCTAGGTGAGTATCGGTGCCATTTATCCAAACGGCTTCTTAAGAATAGTAATGAAAGTATTGAGCAAATTGTAGCATTAACTGGATTTGCCGAACCGAGTACTTTCTATCGTGCTTTTAAGCGATGGACCAATGAAACACCGATTGAATATAGGAAGCGTAAACAAGGCCCATCATCTATTTAAACAGGCCAGTTTAGCCATTGTGGACCAAGTGAAATGTTTGGTAATTGGAACTGATCAGGATAATAGGCCTGTATAAAGTATAGACCATCAGGAGGTGCGGTTACTCCTGCAGCTTTCCGATCTTGAGCAGCAAAAATAGTATCAATATGCTCTACACTATAACAATTTTGTCCAACTTCTAGTAAGCAACCAACGATATTGCGGACCATATGATGTAAGAATCCATCAGCTTGGATATCTAAAACTAAAAATGGACCATGAGGGGTAAGTGTGCAGTGTTTGACATGGCGTACAGGTTGGTTGGATTGGCAAGCTGCTGCACGAAAGCTTTCAAAATTATGTGTGCCTTCAAACTTTTTTGCAGCTTCTTGCATCTTATGAACATCTAGTTCTTGATATACATGTGTAACTTGTTTGTGAAGTAGAGCAGGTCGTTGAGGTGCATTATAAATGACATAGCGGTAGCGTCTTGCGATTGCTTTAAAACGTGCATGGAAATCTGTATCTACACGTTTAATCCACTGTATAGATATATCTTTAGGGAGCTGACTGTTTGCACCCATAATCCAACTGCGATCTGTACGATCGGATGGGCTATCAAAATGTGCAATCATATTTGTTGCGTGTACTTGTGCATCTGTACGTCCTGCACCATGAAGTTGAACTACATGGTTAGCAACTTTGCTTAAAATTGTCTCTAAGGTTTGTTGGACACTAGGAACGCCTTCTTGTTGAGTTTGCCATCCTCGATAATGGGTTCCACAGAATTCAATACCTATTGCATAGCGTTGCATATATAACCTCAAAATGATTTACGATGCATCAGACCAATGTAAGTAACACTGATCTGCTGTTTCATATTTCAAATATAATCGTAAAATTTTTGCATATAAGTCTGCATGACCCAGCGTATCTGTCGCAATGATTTGTGCATCTTTAACCCATGCACTAATTGCATAGCGTTGGTCAATTGCTCCAAAAGTTACTTGTGTTGTTAGAATAGGTAAGCAATTTTTTTCGCGTAATTGTTTTAGCAAACGAATAATAGTCTGATTTGTAGCAATATTCCCCGTACCAAATCCTTGTAAAATTAAAAAATGTGGTGGGTTAGTTAGTAGTAAATTTAAATTTTTTGCTAAGTTTTCTATAGAAATAGGCTGCATCATCAAGCTCATAATATTAAGCGTTTCAGAGCGTTTTATATCTTGTTCTGTAATATGATATGAATTAGCTACATATTTGACTGTTTTTGCAGTTGAAGCAATTCCCTCAAAAGCATGTAATTCTGTTGTATGGTGCTTTATTGCAGTATGACCATGATATAAATGTTGATTAAATGCGAGGTATACGCCTTTGTTGCACGTTTGAATTTTTTCTAGTGCAAAGACTAGATTATCAAATGCATCGGTTACTTCTCTAATTTTTACACCATTTACATCTAATAAAGGATATTGGCTACCTGTAAGTATAGTACTGCATGACTGGGCTAAGAAATATGAGCAAACAGCACTTGCATAACTGAGTGTATCTGTACCGTGAATAATAATAAATTGATGATATTGTGTTTGTAGGCTTTGGATGAATTGAATCACTTGAAGCCACTCGACTGCTGTGGATGCACTACTGTCAATAATGTGTGGGGCAGCAAAGCAATCTGTATTATCAGTATATTCCTTTGGTAAGAGACTTTGTAATTTAGGGATAAATTCATGCTCTGACATTGGTTCTAAAGGTGTCCCAATACAGCCAAATGTCCCGCCCATATAAATTAATGCAGTTTTTTTCATAAATATAAAATAAAAAAGCAGCCAAGAATGACTGCTTATATTAAAACGAAGTGACTTAAGAAGCTATTCTATTTAATAAATTATCGACTCTTTGTTGTTCTTCTGCCGAGAAGCTTTGTTTAGACTGGGTTAGGAGTGTTTTTGCACGTTGGATTTCACCAAATTTAATATATTGTTCAGCAAGGTCGATATTCAATGTATTTTCATTGATTGATTTTAGCTCAGGGAAGGCTTCAACTAAAATATCTTTTTCATTATGAGTTGAAGATAAGACTTTCGTGGTTGACTCTGCTACAACATCGACAGAATCTAGTTGTAAAGTACTTGTCTGAATGTTATCAAACGATACTTTATCTGTTGATACATTTGTATCTACATTTAGTTCCTGTTTTGGTTCTTCTCCTTTAAAGTCAAAGTTAAGTATTGGTGCTTCTTCGGTCTTTGTAGGTGTAGCAGTAGCATCTTCTTTTTTATCTGCCGGTTGCGATGTACTAAATGTGAAATCTAGAGGAAGTAAATCCTCTTTAGGTTCATCTTTTTTCGTAATTTCAGGAGAGGAAATTTTATCTTCTGGTTGAATTGATACTTTTAGAGGATCTTCTTGATTAATTTGATTTTCAGTTTTCTTTTCGGAAAAGTGTTCCGATTTTCCAAGAAGCTCTTCGTGATTAATTTGGTTGTTGATAGGTGCTGGTGCTGGCTTTGGTTGCTCATGTGGCGTTACAATTTCTGTTTTTTCTATATGTTGTTCTGTTTCTTGCTCTTTTTGCTTTTGTAATTCTTTATGGGCATTGTTTTTTTCTTTAACAGCATTGAGTACTTCAAATAGCTCTAATGAGCGTAACTGGCTGATTAATTGATTAATTGCAAACTCATCATCTTGTTGTTGATAAATATCCAAAAGCAATAGATAAAGTTTCTTTTGTTTAGGGTTTGCATTAAGTGATTGGTTTATTGATGCTTCAGCAGCAGAGTAGTTTTTTTGTTCAATAAATGATTCAATTTGATTGTATTGCTCTGCACTCGCTTCAGGTTTTGCAGGCTCAACAGAATGTTGTGACTGAGTATCTCTCGCTCTTTTTATATCTGCTTGTTTTCTAGCTTGAGTTTTTGGCTCCTCAGTATTATTGCGTTTTTTTACAATAACGAATGCAACGATCAAAAGTAGAATGACTGGAATGATATAAAGCAACATAGTATTAATACCCCATAAAATTTGAAAGAATCTGCGAAAAAATCAGGCTCTATTCTGCTGCATGTTTGTGCACATTTTGCTGTTGAAGCAACTGCTGAATCTTAGCTAGTTTAGCATCTAATATCTCAAGCTTTATATTTTTATTTTGCAAGCCTTGTTCAAGCTGTGCAACTTCTTTATCTAAATTTGATATTTCTTCACGCTGTAAAGTAATTTGTTGCTCATTGTGTTTTGTAAAAAGTGGTTCATTACTGGTGGTTAGACTATTTGCATTTTTATCTGCAATTACTGTCATTTCAGTATTTGAGTGCTGAGTGAGAGTATTAATATTTTTAATTTCGCTTATATCGAGAGTCGCACCTTTTTTGATGAGATTTTTATTTCCCCCAATAAAAGCATGTTGATTCATTTGCTGTATTTGTTGCATTACTGAATAAATCGATTGATTTGTCTGCTGTGCAATACGTGCAGAAATAGACCATAAAGTATCTTGTTGTTTAACAGTATATCTATTGCCTAATGTGATATTAGTATGTTGTTGTTTCTTTGGTATGACAATCGACTTTCGTAGGTGATTTCTTTTTACATTGTGTGGAAGCGGATGCAGATTATTAATTTGACTTTCACTACTTATGGTAATTGGTATAAGTGGCTGATCTTGTAATATATTATTACTTGAATGTAGGGTGTGAGTTGTTTGTGTGTTTGCAGAACTGACTTTAAATGGCAAGTCAATTAGTTTTAGATATTGGCCATTACCATCTTTGGTTTTTAATACAAAATGAACATGATTATTTTGAATAGGTCGTGAGGAAGTTACTGTAATAATGCCATTATTTGGGCCAGTTGAACGAATGAATACGTTGAGATCATCTGTAATTTCAGCTTGTAATGCATCAAAACCTTTTAAGTCATCATCATTTGCAACTTCTACTTGTAGATGTTGAGATGTTGCATCCTGAAATGGAATTTCCATATACAAAAGCTCAGCTTTTGTAGATAAAATTTGAGGTTGGTCAAATGTGAGAGCATGACCAAGTTGAGACATACCAATACAAAATATGGCATAGGTAAGTTTATGGTAAGTCATCATTCTGCATTACTAAACAAAAAATAGGCATTTGCTATAATGTAGCGTTATGTTAACGGAATGTAAACTAATTATAAAAAAAGCTGGTATATTGACCAGCTTTTTACTTCATTACTTTGATTGATGATCAATCAAAATACGTAACATACGACGTAATGGTTCTGCTGCACCCCATAAAAGTTGGTCGCCTACAGTGAAAGCACCAAGGTATTCTTTACCCATATTTAATTTGCGTAGACGGCCAACTGGTACAGAAAGGGTTCCTGTAACGGCAACAGGCGATAAGTCATGCATAGATGCTTCGCGTGTATTTGGAATCACTTTTGCCCATTCATTTGATTGTGCAATCATGTCCTCAATTTCATTTAAAGGCACATCTTTGCGCAGTTTAATGGTTAATGCTTGAGAGTGGCAACGCATTGCGCCAATACGTACACAATGTCCATCAATTGGAATAATGTTAGTATTACCTAAAATTTTATTGGTTTCAGCTTGTGCTTTCCATTCTTCTTTTGATTGACCATTTTCAAGCTGTTTGTCAATGTAAGGAATAAGTGAGCCAGCAAGAGGAACGCCAAAGTTTGCTTTAGGGAATTGGTTATCACGCTGTAATTCCGCAACTTGACGGTCAATATCTAAAATTGCAGATTTAGGATCATCTAATAATGATTTAGTGTTGTTATAGAGGTAGCCCATACCTGTAAGTAGCTCACGCATATTCTGTGCACCTGCACCAGAAGCTGCTTGATAAGTCATTGCACTCATCCATTCAACAAGATTGTGTTGGAATAGAGAACCTAAACCCATAAGCATTAGAGATACTGTACAGTTACCACCGACAAATGTTGTTGTGCCTTTTGTCAGTGCATTCTTAATCACATTTGAATTAACTGGATCTAGAATAATCACTGAGTCATCTGCCATACGTAAGGTAGATGCTGCATCAATCCAGTAACCTTTCCAGCCTGTTTCTTTAAGCTGGCTATAAACTGATGATGTATAGTCTCCACCTTGGCAGGTAATAATAACATCCATTTGCTTCAGACTTTTAATGTCCGTTGCATCCATAAGTGCTGGGGCAGTCTTACCGCCAAAAGCAGGAGCTTCACCACCTGCATTACTGGTAGAAAAATAAAATGGCTCAATGTGAGCGAAATCATTTTCTTCAACCATACGTTGCATAAGGACAGAACCAACCATCCCACGCCAACCGACCAGACCTACTTTCATGTCATTTTGCCTCGGTGCTGTGTTTAAAAATTAAAAGCGATCTTTGAGTGTACCAAACATATTTTTAAGTGCAAATGATATATAGTTAAAAAAAATGATAATTTTTAAGTAAATAGCTGAGATTTTGTCATCTTCTTTTGGAGCTGAAAAAATATGATGAATTTAAGCTACTTAGCTTAACGGTAGTACATATACAACTTTAGGCGATATACCTAAGATGAAGTGTTAGAAAATCTAATTTTGTACAGAAATTTAGATCTTAATAAATGCTTTCGTATCCTTCAGGACGAGTTTTAAAACGGCGGTGAAACCACATGTATTGTGTGGGTGCAATTCGAAGCTGAGTTTCAATAATTTTATTGACACGTGTTGCATCATTCAATTCATCTTCAGATGGTAAATTTTCCACAATTGGTTCAATTAAAATATGATATTTAGGATTTTTTTCATTGCCATAACGGTAAAAATATAAAGGAATAGCAACAGCTTTAGAGATTTTTAATAAACGACGATGGGCGGTAACAGTTGCAGCAGGTACACCAAAAAAAGGTGCCATGATTCCTTGCTTTAAACCAAAATCTTGATCAGGGCTGTACCAAATTGCATCACCATCTTTCAAGTGTCGAATAAGCCCACGCATATCATCATGGTCTATTTGTGATTTATATATGGTTGCGCGACAACGGTAAATAATTAAATCGAGTAGGGGGTTGTTTTGTGGTCGATAAACGACATCAGGCTCAAAGTATTGTGAGCAGATATAACCTCCTGCATCGAGCAATGTGCTGTGTGTTCCAAGTAGAAGCACACCTTGACCAGAAGCTTGTGCTTGAGTGATATGTTCAAGCCCTTCAATAGTTACTCTATCTTTAAACCAATATGGCTTATACCAAGCATTGAGTGTTTCGAACGTGCCAAGCATCATATCTACAAACACCTGTTGGGCTTTTTGATGAACTTCTTCTTGAGTCCATTCAGGAAAGCAAACTTCTAAGTTACGTATGGTAGTTTTTCTTCGTGACTTTAAAAGTTTCCAAGCAAGTTTTGCAAGCGTACGTGAAATTATACGTTGAACTGACCAAGGTAAAACTGCTAAGAGCATTAATAAGCAAATTGAAATCCATATATTCCAATATCTTGGCAATAAAAAAGACCAATAAAACTTACCAGGGATATAGTCAGGTTGCGTACTCATATACGTGTAATGAACCAGTGAAAAGTGGGCATGATTTTAGCACGATATACTTTTAGGGTTGATATTTAAAACTAAACTTTTACTTTATAGTTAAGTGTCAATTCGCTTGCAACTTTGCCACGAATTCCCCAATTTTCTAAGGGTGTTTCAAAAATAGTGATTTCAATATCGTGCGGTAAAATCTTACAATCGGTTTCTATATTTTTAAATAATGAGGCGATGAGCTGTTTTTTTGCAGATGTAGAGCGTCCTTCAAACATAGATATTTCGATAATTATATAATTTTCGCTGCGGTCTTTAGGAAAGATAAAATCTTCAGGCTCGAATTTTATAAATCTTTGAAAAATCTTTTCTGATGGATAGTTTAAGCTTTCAATTAAAGATTGATGTATCGCGGGAGAAAGCATTTTTCTATGTGTATTTATTGTATTTGTTAAACCGTAAATTTTAATTTGTGACATGTGTGCTCTCTGCATTTAGGTATAAAGGAATATCCTCATACCTTAAATAATTTTAAATGTTTAGACTTTCTTTTTCATAGCTTTGAAAAGCATTTTCAGCACCCATAATGACATCTTTAATTTTAAAATAACCGCGAGTATAGGGTTCTGAATCACGAATTTCTTCCCACATAAAATGGTAAGACTTTAAGTTTTCAGTTTCACAAATCAAAAAGTCTGTAAAATTACTTCCGGGAAATGCTTCTGAGTCACAAAAACGCACCTTTACATCAGGATATTTTGCAATAATTTTTTCGAGTGATTTTGCATATTCACGGCGTATTTTACGAGGAAGGGCAAGCCAAGATGGATAAAACTCAAGGAGAACAATTTGGATAATATTCATTATTTGTAATTCTATGGTTTAGGGTAAGCGTGTTTATAATACACTAAAATGATGACTATTTCTTTTGAGTAGATAAATCGACTTGGCGGCAGTTTATACCCAATCTAAAAATAAAGAAAATATACTGATTTTTTAGTATTTTTATAGGCTTGCAAAGCACGAGTTTTTGATTATAAATAATTTGGAAAGGGTGCTATAAATTTGCTAAACCAGTTTAATATAGCTAGCTCATATGAGCTAGCTATATTGGTATATGTTTATTCGGTATAACCCTTTACATATTTTCTAATGTGTCCCAACGCTCCAACTTTTCTAACAAAAGTTCTTCAATTTCTGAAAGGCGTTGGCTTGCTTTGGTTGCGGCATTTGCATCTTTAACAAACCAAGAACCATCAGCAAGTTTTTCAGTTAGCTCAGCCTGTTCTGCCTCAAGTTGTTCTATTTCTTGTGGTAATTGCTCAAGCTCACGTTGATCTTTATAGCTTAGTTTAACTTTCTTCTGTGTAGATTTATCAGATACATTGGCTTTGGGTGCATCTTTCTTCACAGTTTCAGTTTTAAGTTCAGGACGTTGTGCAAGATAGTCTTGATAACCACCAATGTATTCTTGAATATGTCCTTTACCATCAAACACCCATGTAGATGTAACAACGTTATCCATAAATGCACGGTCATGGCTAATCAGAAGCAACGTACCTTTATATTCAGCAAGCATTTCTTCAAGTAGCTCAAGTGTTACCATGTCTAGGTCGTTGGTTGGTTCGTCCATAACAATGAGGTTGGACGGTTTAAGTAAGAGTTTAGCTAATAGAATACGATTACGCTCACCACCAGAAAGTGCTTTTACAGGTGTACGTGAACGCTCAGGAGAGAACAAGAAGTCTTGTAAGTAGCTCAAGATATGACGGCGTTGACCATTAATATCAATAAAGTCTGAACCTTCTGACACGTTGTCTGAAACAGATTTTTCAAGGTCAAGCTGGTTGCGCAGTTGGTCGAAGTAAGCCACTTCTAACTGTGTACCTGTTTTTACTTTACCATTGTGCTCAATTTCACCAAGAATGGCTTTAACAAGTGTGGTTTTACCTACACCATTGTCACCTACAAGACCAATACGGTCGCCACGTACTACAACAGTAGAGAAGTCTTTAAATAGTGATTTATTGTTGTAATCTACACCAAGATTTTCAATTTCAAAGACCAGTTTTCCTGAGCGTTGTGCTTCTTGTACGCCCATATTGACTTTGCCCTGTTGTGAGCGTCTTGCTTTAGATTCTTCACGCAATGTTTTTAATGCACGTACACGACCTTCATTACGAGTACGACGTGCTTTAATACCTTGACGAATCCAAGCCTCTTCTTCTGCAAGTTTTTTATCGAACAACGCATTTTGCTTTTCTTCAGCTTCAAGTTGCTGAGCTTTAAGCTCAAGGTAACGAGAGTAGTTGCCTTCAAAGCTACGTAGCGTACCGCGGTCGAGTTCGACAATGCGGGTAGCAAGATGGTCGACAAAAGAACGGTCATGCGAGATAAATAGAAGCGTAAGATTATTTTGCTCGAGTAAGAATTTTTCAAGCCATTCAATGCTTTCTACATCTAAATGGTTAGTAGGTTCATCAAGTAATAAAATATCTGGTTGTGTGAGTAGAGCACGTGCTAAAAGTACACGACGTTTACGACCACCCGATAAATCTGCCAAATCGGCATTAGGGTCTAATCCCATTTTACCTAAAATTGTATTAACTTTGTTTTCAAGCGTCCAACCATCCATTTGGTCAAGCTTGTGTTGGAAGTCACCCATGCGTTCACAAGCTTCCATGTCACCTAATACACATGCATCGCTTGCAATATTGTACTGTTGCAGTACGTGAGCAACCTCACCTGCACCTTCAGCAACGATATCGGCAACTTTACCAGAATCCATTGGTACATCTTGGGTTAACATTGAAACAGTTAAGCCATTTTGAATTAAAACTTCCCCATTGTCGGCATGAAGGCTTCCCTCAATAAGTTTGAGTAAAGTAGACTTACCTTCGCCATTACGTCCAATTAAACATACTCGCTCGCCACGTTCTAATGTAAAATTTGCGCCGTCGAGGAGGGCAGGCCCACCAAATGCAAGTTGGACATCCCTTAAAGTAATATAGGCCATAATGTTTCCTAGTGTCTCAAATTGAGGAGTGTTAAATGACTAAACCACCTTATGATGATCATGCGTCATTTTCCGCACCCATCGAAGATTTGCAAGTGCGAATTTCATTTTTAGATGATTTAGTTGAACAGTTGAATGAACAGTTGGCTCACCAAAGCCAAGAGATTGCCGATTTAAAAAAGCAAATGCAGCTTTTATATCGTCGTGTAGAGGCTTCTGATTTGTCAGAAGGCATTGCTGAATTTGATCCAATGAGCAATAGACCACCACACTATTAAGTGATATTTAAAGAATAAAGATTGAAAATCTGTTATTCAATATTACTATACACACCTTAACGGCTAGAGTTGCATGTTATATGAAACTTGCCTTTTTTATTCATCTTATGTAACTCTAATAATGTATTAGATGGAGATAACACAAAAAATGGGTCTTTGGGTCGCCATTATTATTATCGTGTTTGTTGTGGGTTCTATCTTTAGTTTACGTATCAACCCTAGAGAAAAAGCCATTGGTATGATGCGTGATAGAGCAAGAAAGATGTCACTGCATCCACGTTTGGTGCCTGCACCTGAATGGACAAAAATACCAAAAGTGACAGAAACACGTGCGAGTATGGTCGCGTTTTATAGCATTATTTTGCCACAAGCAACGATGCCACTCATGCGCGCATGTGTTGAAAATAACCAGTTGGTTGTCGTAAATGGTTCAGATAAGTTCAAGCATCTTCAAGTTGACTTAAAAGGTATTTATGCTGTGGAGATGCAGTCGAACTATGTGGGACTGTATTGGGATGAAGATGCAGATATTCATGCAACTCAACTCGAACAAATGAAATCGTATTTAGTTTCTTTAGCAGAAATCTAATTTTTAGTGATAGGAAAGATATAACATTATGGCGAATGCTCCTCGATCCACATCAAAACGCACCACAGCAAGTGCTGAGTCGGCTGCAAAAAAACGTGCTTTAGTGATTGTGGAGTCGCCTGCTAAAGCAAAAACAATTAATAAATATTTAGGTTCTGAATATATTGTTAAGTCTTCAGTGGGTCACGTACGTGACTTGCCTACGGGTGGTTCAGCAAATAAAACAACTGAAAAAAAGGCGGCACCAAGAACAAAGCTTACAGAAGACCAAAAGCTTGTAAAAGCACAACAAGCACTTGTAAAGCGTATGGGTGTAGACCCTGAGCACGATTGGGATGCACATTACGAAGTACTACCTGGTAAAGAACATGTAGTAGCAGAGCTTAAAAAATTGGCTTCGCAAGTCGATGAAATCTATCTCGCAACCGATTTGGATAGAGAAGGGGAAGCGATTGCTTGGCACTTACGCGAAGTGATTGGTGGAGACAGTTCTCGTTATCATCGTGTTGTATTTAATGAAATTACGAAAAATGCAATTCAAGAAGCTTTTAAACAGCCGACACGATTGGATTTAGACCGTGTAAATGCACAGCAGGCACGTCGCTTTTTAGACCGTGTGGTTGGCTTTATGATTTCCCCATTGTTATGGGAAAAAATAGCACGAGGTTTATCGGCAGGACGTGTGCAATCTGTGGCTGTTAAATTGGTTGTAGAGCGTGAACGTGAAATTCGTGCATTCGTTCCTGAAGAATACTGGCAAGTTTTTGCAGATACACAAGCAAAAGAAGATGCTATTCGTCTTGAAGCTGTTAAGCGCGCAGGTAAAACACTTAAGTTAAAAAATAAAGCTGAGACCGATGCAGTCTTAGACGTTTTAAAGTCGGCTGAATATAAAGTTGCACAGCGTGAAGATAAGCCAACAAAGGTTAATCCAAGTGCGCCATATATTACGTCTACGCTACAACAAGCCGCGAGTACACGTCTTGGTTTTTCTGTGAAGAAAACTATGATGCTTGCTCAACGTTTGTATGAAGCTGGTTTTATTACCTATATGCGTACCGACTCGACTTTTTTAAGTGATGATGCGGTTAATATGGTGCGAGATCATATTCAATCTGAGTATGGTGAAAAATACTTACCTGCAAAACCAAATCGTTATGGCAATAAAGCAGGTGCACAAGAAGCCCACGAAGCCATTCGTCCATCGAATGTGGCTTTGAAAGGTGATCAGCTTGCAGGTGCAGAGCGTGATGCACAACGTTTGTATGATCTGATTTGGCGTCAATTTGTTGCTTGTCAGATGACACCTGCCGAGTACTTGTCATCTACATTGCATGTCAAGGCATCTGAGATTGATTTAAAAGCCAAAGGTCGTACGCTCGTATTTGATGGTTTTACACGTGTCCGTGGTGCGAATAAGTCTGACGATGATGTGTTACTGCCTGCAGTTCAAGTGGGTGAAACACTCGTTCTGAATACGCTTGATCCAAGTCAGCATTTTACCAAGCCACCTGCACGTTTTACCGAAGCATCTTTGGTAAAAGAGCTTGAAAAGCGTGGTATTGGCCGTCCTTCAACGTATGCTGCAATTATTTCAACTATTCAAGATCGTGGTTATGTAAAGCTTGAAAATCGTCGTTTATTCGCAGAAAAAATGGGTGAGATTGTTACCGAGCGTTTAAATGAAAGTTTTAATAACCTCATGAACTATGCGTTTACTGCAGATCTTGAAGGGCAACTTGACCATGTTGCGGTCGGTGATCGTAACTGGAAAGAATTACTCGATACGTTCTATGGCGATTTTAAAAAGCGCTTAACCACTGCACAAGGTGCAGATGGTATGCGCCGTAATGAACCTGTTGAAGTTGCAGATGTGCATTGTCCACAGTGTGAAAGACCAATGCAGATTCGTACAGGAACAACGGGTGTGTTTTTGGGATGTTCAGGTTATAACTTGCCACCAAAAGAACGCTGTAAGGGTACACTCAATCTGTCTCCTGTTGAGTCATTGGCTATTTTATCGGATGATGAAGGTGCAGAAACAGCCGACTTAATGTCAAAACGCCGTTGTCCAAAGTGTAGTACAGCAATGGATAGCTATTTAATTGATGGCGGACGTAAGTTACATATTTGTGGGAATAATCCAGATTGTGACGGCTTTGAGGTTGAAGAAGGCGAGTTCAAAATTAAAGGTTATGATGGGCCGACCATTCCATGTGATAAGTGTGATGCAGAAATGCAACTGAAGACGGGACGCTTTGGACCGTACTTTGCATGTACTTCATGTGAGAATACCCGTAAAGTCTTGAAAAATGGACAGCCTGCGCCACCACGTGTCGACCCAATTAAAATGGAACATGTACGTTCAACCAAAAATGATGATTATTTTGTGTTGAGAGATGGTGCAGCAGGACTTTTCTTGGCTGCAAGCAAGTTTCCAAAAATTCGTGAAACACGTGCTCCGAAAGTTGCAGAACTTCGTACAGTTGCAGATCAGCTCGATGAGAAGTATCAATTTCTATTGAAAGCACCTGACCAAGACCCTGAAGGTAATGCGACTATTGTTCGTTTTAGCCGAAAAAATCAGAGCCAATATATTGGCTCTGAAAATGCGGAAGGCAAAACCACAAAATGGGGACTTGTCTATACAGATGGCCAGTGGGTCGAGCAATAAGTCTTAAAATGCCGATCAAAGATCGGCATTTTTTATGCACTCATACATGTGAGTAAAATTTATGTGGAAAAAGATTAGGGTATTCATTCTACTTTTAGTTCTAGGGTATGTTGCTATAGAGGCATGGAAAGACTTAAATCAAAACTGGGATCAAACCATTGTTGTTTTACTTCATCCCATTAATGCAGATGGCTCACAAAATACTGAAAATTATATTCAGCAATTAAATGCACAGTCTTTTATAGAAGTAAGTGAGTACTTAACTGCAAATGCAAAAAACTATCATAAAAATACAAATTTTATTTTTAAAATAGGGCGTGAGATAAAAAAATTACCACCTGAACTTCCTGAGAATGGCAGTGTTTTTAATGCAATTTTATGGAGTTTAAAATTTCGTTATTATGCATGGAAAGAAAGACAGTCTATAGATGGTTATGCCACCGTTACATTATATTTAAATTATTACGATTCAAATAAATACAAAGTATTGAAACACTCTACAGCGTTGGAGCGAGGGCGTATAGGAGTCGTAAATTTATTTTCTGACGTAAAGCAAAATGAAGAAAACCAAGTGGTAACGGCACATGAATTATTACATGCATTCGGTGCAACTGATAAGTATGACCTAAATACAGGACAACCTATTTACCCACAAGGATATGTTAATCCAGCTCAACAACCACGCTTACCGCAACATCAAGCAGAGCTTATGGCAGGTTATATTCCTATTAGTGAAAATCAAAGCAAAATACCGCTCAGTTTGCAACAAACAGTCATTGGGAACTTAACGGCGCATGAAATTGGATGGATAAAATAGTACCAGCACTATTTATTTGTACAGCAATATAAGAATTTGGGGATAAAGCGACAATGAGTTTTAAGTCTTTTATGGCTGAGTTAAACGATCAGCAACATCAGGCAGCAACGACTACAGCACAAAACTGTTTGGTCTTAGCAGGTGCAGGTTGTGGAAAAACAAAGACCATTGTTGCAAGAGCAGCATATCTTATTTCTCAGGGAATACCTGCAAATCAAATTCAGATTTTGACTTTTACTCGCCGTGCAGCAAGTGAAATTGTAACACGTGTAGAACAATGTTTAGGCGAGTCTGCACAAGGTTTACGTGCCTCAACATTTCATACATTCTGTATGTACTTACTGCGCCGTAATCGTCAAGCATTTGGTCTAGAAAATTTTAGTATTATTGATCGTGATGATCAGGTTATGATTTTTCGCTTACTTAGAGGTAAGGGTAAAGATAATATATTGCCTAAAGCAGCTGAACTCTGTGACATATATTCATTTGCAAGAAATACGCAATCTAAATTGTCGGTAGCAATAGAAAAAGTCCTGCCTGAAGCATTTGAATTCAAATCTGAAATTGCAGAGGTGATGAAAAATTATGAACAGCGTAAGCAAGAGCGCTCATTTTTAGACTATGATGATATTTTAAGTGTCGTTGCTATAAATTTACAATCATCTCCTGCACTCGTGCATTGGGTTAGCCAATTTTGTCGTGTATTTTTAGTTGATGAGATGCAAGATACCAATCCATTGCAATGGGCATTGCTGTCACCTCTCATTGGAAAAAGCCAATTGTTTTGTGTTGGTGATGATGCACAATCTATTTATGGTTTTCGTGGTGCAGACTTTGAAAACATTCACCATTTTAAAGACAATGTTCCCGATGCGATGGTCTATACACTTGAAAAGAACTATCGTTCTACACAAGGAATTTTAAATTTATCAAACTGGTTATTAGATGCCAGCTCTATACAATACGATAAACATTTAGTTGCTGCGAAATCTCAGGATAGTCGGCCACACTTTCATATTTTTTTCAATGAATTTGAAGAGGCAAATTGGATTGCACAAGATCTTATTGTGCGTAAAAAACAAAATAATGTTAATTGGAACGATCATATGGTTCTTGTGCGGTCTAGCTATGCTGCAAGACATATTGAGCGTGCATTTATTAACATGTCAGTTCCTTATCAGTTTATAGGAGGAACAAAGCTGTTAGAGTCGGCACATGTGAAAGATTTACTGAGTATGTTGCGTGTACTGTCGAATACTCAAGATGATATTGCATGGATGCGGTTTCTTACGCTGTGGGAGGGTATTGGTGATGTAGGTGCAAGTAAACTTTCAGTAGATTTAATCAAGTGTAAAACATTAAATGAATGTTGTAATAGGCTAGAGCATCATGGCAGAGTGCCACAACCCGTATTACTGATTTTAAAACAAATGTCTGTTTTACAGCATGAAATTGTAGCATGTATCGAACTTGCTTTTGAGGCATTACATGAGCAACTTGCTGAAAAATACCAAAAGCAAGATTGGTCACGTCGAGAAAAAGATTTCAAACTGGTTAAGCAATTGGCAGAGAAACATGCAGAGGTTGGTGAGTTCTTAGAAGCTTATGTTTTAGATCCTATTTCAAGTTCAGAAGTTGGGCAAACAGTTGATAATGATATTGTTACTATCATTACGATTCATTCTGCAAAAGGTACAGAAAGGAAAGTATGTTATGTACCACACCTTACAGTAAATCAATATCCACATGCGAGAGCGCAAGGGGACTTTGATGCGGTAGAGGAGGAGCGCCGTGTTTTATATGTTGCTTTAACGCGTGCACAAGATGAATTGATTCTTACAAAACAAGACTTAACCACATGGGCGATTGATCAGATTGATGAACAGGGAAGAACAATCAGCAGCTACTTCTTTAATCAAGTGCCTTCCCATTTACTTAATATGACTATGCATAAAAGAAAAGAATTCTTTGAAAATAAGAAGAAACCTATAAAAAAGATCTCTTTTGGTATAGATTTAGATTAAACTCGGCAACCCTAGAAAAGAAGAGATACACTACTTCTTTGCATGATATAAGGTAAATAGATGAAAATTTTAGTCCGTAATTTAGAAAGATCAATTGATGAGAATGAGCTTAAGGAACTATTCGCACCATATGGTGAAGTAGAAAGTTGCGCAATTGTTTTAGATCAGACGACTGGAAAATCTAAAGGTTTTGGTTTTGTGGAAATGCCACATGGGCGTGAGGCTGTAAAAGCGATTAAAGGTTTAAATACTTTGAAGGTGAAAGGTATTGGTATTCGTGTCAAAGCTGCCGAAGAAAAATAAAGTAAAATCTATCTAAATCTGAAAACATAGGATAGTCTGTTATTGCTACGGATTGTCTATATACATAGGAAAGATTATGTCTAGAGTTGCTCGTTATCACGCAGATCGAACAAATCAGAAATTGTATTTCGCACGTTTAGCCTGCGGACAAGCAGAGCAAGCTCCTGACAATGTCCAAATTATACAAGCTTATAGAGAATCCGCTGTATTCCATTTACACGGTGCATTTCTTGCATTTTTACAAGAGCTTGTCCGTTATTATCGCTTAAATGATTTTCAACCTACGTTGCATTCGATAGAAATGCATATGTCCGATAAAGGTCAAGTGTCTCCTGAAATTGAAATCTTAAAACAATTATCGAGTAATGGTTTTCTTGGCGAATTACAGCGAGCCTTTCGTGCATGTCAGTATGCACCTGAGCCAACTTTACCAGAAGCTGAGGACGAAACATCATCAAATATAATTATAAAAGTAACACAAGGCACACAGTCATGGTTGCCAAATACTGAGATTCTAAGAGAGTGGTATAAAGAACTTTTAGAACTTATTGATGGCTTTCGTGCAGAAATGGTAGAGTTTTAATGCACAGTATACTCTTTGTAATGACTTGAAATTTTATATGCAGCACAGATATAACAAGCAAGTCGAATATTTTTATTGGGTACATCGTTTTGATGTGCAGATGGAGGTTCCATGTCTATACAGCAGTTAAAAGAGTTATTTGGTAATCAGGATGCTGTACTCGAATTGGTACAGCTTGAAAGTGGTGAGCTTGCTCTTAGAAATGCACAGTCTGAAGAGGAACCATTACTCACTATTCAGTTTAATGACGAAATTAGGCAGTTGCTTGGAGAGACGACAAATACCGTAGCTCAAAACATGATTCAAGCAGCGCTTATGGGGCTGGTTGAAAAACAAGTGAACCAACTTGATGCGGAAATTGTTGATGAACAACCTAAATATTTAAGTTAATAAATCCTATTTTTTAAAGGCGAATATGATATTCGCCTTTTTTAATAATATTTATCGGGTATGTGCTTTATGAATTTCATGGAGAATATGGTGACTCATATTAATGGCCATTTGTTCTTTTGCATAAAAAACATCACCAATCTCATCCATACGTATTAATTCAGCTTCCTCTTTATTTTCAGCACAGATAAGAATTTGAATTTCTGAGTTTAATTGTTTTGCAATATCTACAATACGGTGAATATCTAGAATATCCATGGGTGAAATGACCAAAAGTCGTGCATGCTGAATATGTGCTTGAATGAGAACGCTTGGTTCAGTTGCTAAACCGCTTACGGCGGCAATTCCTTTTTCTCGCAACCCCTCTACTATCTCTCTATTTTCTTCTGCAATAACCACTTTAATATTTTTTTGCATCAGTGTTTCTGTAATACGCTTACCAACTTCACCATGACCGACAATGACGACTTGATCTCTTAAGTAAGATTGATCGACTTCATCAGGTAACATTGCTAAAGGATCACTACTTCTTTCAAGTAAACGCGCAAGAGATGAGTGGGCTCTAATCCATTTTTGGACAGGCTCGATTGCATAAAACATAAATGAATTAAGCGTAATAGAAAATAATGCGCCCGCTAAAATAAGATTTTGTGCCTCTGTTGTTAAAAGTCCTAAAGATATTCCTAAGGCTGCTAAAATAAAGGAGAATTCACCAATTTGTGCAAGGCTTGCACCTACTGTAAGTGCGGTATTTAATGGGTAGCGAAAAAATAAAACTAATGCCATTGCAGCGAGTGTTTTACCAAGAGTAATAATAGCAATGACACTTAGAACATGTACAGGTTGTTCAAGAATAATTTTTGGATCAAATAGCATGCCAACAGAAACAAAAAATAAGATGGAAAATACTTCGCGTAAAGGTAGTAGTTCTTCTTCAGCACGGTGGCAAAAGTCTGACTCTTTAACGACCATTCCTGCAAAAAATGCACCGAGTGCCATAGATACACCAAAAACTGCATATGCACCATATGCAATAGAAACAGCACAAGCAACAACTGTTAGTGTAAATAACTCTCTTGAACCGAGACGGACAACATAGCTCATAATCATAGGAATAATGCGTTTTCCTACAATGAGCATAAAAGCAATAAAGCCTGAAACTTTTAACAGTGTAAGTGTGATTGTCCATATAAGAGATATAGTTGTTTCTTGTCCTGCTAGAGACTTTCCACCAAGCAGTACTGCTATAGCAGGCAAAAGTACTAAGACCAAAACCATAACAAGGTCTTCAACCAAAAGCCATCCTACAGCAATTTTCCCATTTACAGAATCAAGTAACCCACGATCACCAAGTGCTTTTAAAAGGACAACTGTACTTGCACAAGAGAGTGTGAGTCCAAAAACAAGTGCAGAGCCAAAAGACCACCCCCAAAAAGAAGCAACGCCAATACCAAGCAAGGTTGCCACTAAAATTTGTAAAATAGCACCGGGTAGTGCAATACGTCTAACCTCAAGTAAGTCTTTTAATGAAAAGTGCATACCTACACCAAACATAAGAAACATTACACCCAATTCAGCAAGTTGATTTGCTAAGGCAATTTCACCTATAGGGCCTGATGTATTAGGACTAATTGCAATTCCTGCAATAAGGTATCCAATTAAAGGAGGTAGTCTAAGTCGTGTAACAATATAGCCAAAGAAAAGCGCGAGGCTAAAACCAAGTGCCAACAGTACAATGAGATCGACATGATGTGGCATAGGTATCTCCTCAAGAGATATAAAATATTGTTTTGAAGAATGTAGTTATTTTATAAATAAAAAGCAAAAAAAACGACTCCATTTGGAGCCGAATTTTCAAAACTAAAATTACTTGATTTTAGCTTCTTTAAAAATCACATGTTGACGGATTTTTGGATCAAATTTTTTGATTTCCATTTTTTCCGGCATTGTACGTTTGTTCTTCGTAGTAGTGTAGAAATAACCTGTACCAGCAGAAGAAACTAGGCGAATTTTGTCACGCATTGCAATGACTCCTTAGATCTTTTGGCCTTGAGCACGAAGATCAGCTACAACCTTTTCAATGCCCAATTTGTCGATGATACGCATACCTTTAGTTGTCAAACGAAGACGTACAAAACGCTTTTCGCTTTCTAACCAAAAACGGTGGTGATGCAGGTTCGGCTCGAACCGGCGCTTGGTTTTGTTGTTTGCGTGTGAGACGTTGTTACCAACGACTGGACGCTTGCCGGTAACTTGGCAAACCTTAGACATGGTGGAACTCCATTGATTTAGCCAACAGCAAATCTGTGGCCAGTCATAAAACAAACAGATTGAATTTATTCAAGGGGCGTTTTATATCAAAAATGCGATTAAAAGACAAGCGAATTTGTATAAAACACGTCATGATTTGCAGTAACAGATCATGCCTTGATCATTTCGTGTAGCATCAATTCTAAACCCTTCAATTTCATATTATCTCTTTAGCCAGTAGGTAAAAGAGGTATGTAATCTAAGGAGTGCAGTTATATCTTATAAAGCATGAATAGGCTCATTTTCTATAAGTTATGGTCGCAATGTCTTTAGAGTAATGCTAGATTGCTTTTGAAAAAGACTGCCGTGTAGTATGGATACAGAAAAAGTGCAGGTATACTATGATCAAACTATCTATTGAGTCATTAGATAGAGAAACGTAAATTCAAAAGCAAAATTAAGAGTGGCAGTATTATAATTAAAAAAAATAAATTTGGCTAATAAAAAATATATAAATCCTTATTTAGAGTAAAAACTCTAGATAAAATTATAGGAATTTATCATAATATCTTAGTCTATTGGTGCAAGTAGTGGGAATAGCAACTGTATGTTAAAAAGTAAAACGTCAAAAACGAAGCAGAGAATTTTAGATGTTAGTTTAATGCTTTTTAATAAGCAGGGCGAGCGAGCTATAACAACCAATCATATTGCTGCCGAGTTAAATATGAGTCCTGGAAACCTGTATTATCATTATCGTAATAAGCAGGATATTATTAAAGCACTGATTCATGATTATCAATTCGAAACTTTGAAAATGTTGGAATTGCCAATAGATCGCACTGTTACTGCTGAAGATAAAATTCGATACTTTCAGCGATTAAGCGAACAATTATGGAAGTATCGCTTCTTGCATAGAGATGTGTATCATTTAGTTGAAAAAGATGATTTGTTTAATCAGGATTATGCACAATTTTCTAGTCGAGTAATGCAACAAGTTCAAATATTGTATCAGGCATTTGTAGATGTGGGTTTGATGAAGCTTAATGCTGTAGAGATGGAAGCTTTAATTATTAATATTTGGATTATATTGACCAATTGGACTAACTTTCTATTTATGTCTGGTCATATTAATGAAGAGAACCATCAACAAAAAAAATGGTCTTTACTTGCTTTGAGGCAGTTGGTTTTGCTTGAGACTCCTTATTTAATTGGTGAGAGTAAGGCAACTTATGCAAAGTTTTTAGCAAGTATGGAAAGTACAGATTTATTTGAGAGTGTAACTTCTGCTTAGTTTAGAGAGCATAAATATATTGTGTGATACTTTGAAAAAAAGGTATGATATTCGGCTGACTTTTTTGTATGAATAAGTGATATAGATCAACATGAATATGACCACCGCAAATACAGCCCGCTTATTGATTACATGTGAAGATAAGCCGGGTATTGTGCAAGCTGTATCAAGCTTTTTATATCATCAAGGTGCAAATATTACTGCACTTGATCAATATGCGACAGAGGCTCAAGGTGGGCGTTACTTTATGCGTGTTGAGTTTGAGCTTGACCATCTTGAGAGCCGTAAAGAAACAATATTACAGATGTTTGAAACAAATGTAGCTGAACGTTATGAGATGCAATGGCGTTTGGCATCTGTTGGTGAGCTAAAGAAAGTAGGTATTTTGGTTTCAAAAGTAGATCATGCTTTACTTGAACTATTATGGCGCCATGCCCGTGGAACATTGCCATGCGAGATTACACATGTGGTTTCAAATCATGAAACACTACGTAGTTCAGTTGAGCAGTTTGGTATTCCATTTACTGTAATTAATGTCACAAAAGACAATAAAGAAGAAGCAGAAGCAGAAATCCATAATCTGATGCAAGGAAATGATTTGTTAGTACTTGCACGTTATATGCAAATTCTAAGTGAAGATTTTGTGTCTAAATGGCCAATGCAAGTGATTAATATTCATCACTCGTTCTTACCAGCATTTGTGGGTGCAAATCCGTATAAACAAGCACATGAAAAAGGTGTCAAACTTATTGGCGCAACGGCACATTATGTAACTGCCGACTTAGATCAAGGGCCAATTATTGAGCAAGATGTAGAGCGTGTAAGTCATAAATATAATGTTGAAGAGTTGCGCGAGCTTGGTCAAGATGTGGAGCGCAATGTACTTGCAAGAGCTGTGCGTTGGCATTTAGAAGATCGTATTATTGTGGATGGCAATAAAACGGTTGTTTTTTAATGTATAAAATATATTAGAAATAAAAAGGCATGCTTTAAAGCATGCCTTTTTATTTATTCGCTAACATCATCCTCTGTAGCAAGAGGAATTTGATCAATATCAATACCATCGAGGTTTTTATTAAGTGTGTAATTTAATCGTCCAGCCATAACAGAAGCAAGCTCTTCTAAGCCTATTTTATTTAATGATGAAAATAGCTGAATAGAAAATGATAGTTTCATTTTCTTTAGTTGTTGCTTTACTTCTAAAAGTGTTTTGTTGGCAGGTCCACGATTAAGCTTATCTGCTTTAGTTAGAAGAATATGTACAAATAACTTTCTAGAATATGCCCACTCTAACATCATTAAATCGAAATGTTGTAAAGGGTGGCGAATATCCATAAGAAGGACGAGGCCTTGTAGGCTTTGTCTATGAATCAGGTAATTTTCTAACTCTTTTTGCCATACAATTTTCATTGCTTCGGGAACAGCTGCATATCCATATCCAGGTAGGTCAACAAGGCGCTGATCGGGATTACCTAAGCTAAAGAAGTTGATCATTTGGGTTCGGCCGGGCTTTTTTGATGCACGTGCCAACTGTCTTTGATTGGTCAGTGCATTGATCGCACTAGATTTGCCTGCATTCGAGCGGCCTGCAAAAGCAATTTCGTAGCCACTATCTTCCACACATAAGTTGAGCTTAGGTGCACTCATGAGGAATTCAGCTTTTCTGAGCCAGTTTAAACTCTGCGTTGCATATTCAGTGATTGCAGGGTCAGATTTCTTTTCGTAGCTGATTTTTTGTTTAGGGGCAAGTTTTGCTTTTGTGTCTTTCGACTTCGCATAGCGATGCATATACAATTCACGGCAAATAACAATTTGTTTGTAGTATAAAGCAAATTGTTAAGCGACTACTAATTTCTTATTCTGCTTTTTTATGCATACGTTTATGATGAATAACCTATGAAATCTAATTTATTGTGATTTCTTCAGCATGTAAGATTTCTGTAAGTTTTTATAATCTTGGCTCTTTTTTTGCACTAATAGTGATAGTGAAAGCAAAAAAGGCCGAAACTATGAAACATAAATTAAGAGTGCATTATTTTCAGCATATTCTTGGTGAGGGGTTTGGAAGTTGCTACAATTTTTTAAGACAGAGTGATGCAATTATTACAGCAACCGAATTTTTTGCATTGCCACCTGACGTTGCTTTGGATATAGATGCATTGCCATGTGTAGATGATGTTGATTTAATCATTGTTATGGGTGGAAGAATGAGTGTTCATGATGAGCACCTGTATCCTTGGCTTAAAATTGAAAAGCGGTGGTTAAGGCGTTATTTAGCACAAAAGAAGCCTGCTATAGGCTTATGTCTAGGAGGGCAGCTAATTGCCAATGCAGTGGGGAGTCAAGTCGCGCTATCTCATCAGATAGAAGTTGGGTGGATTGATGTGAATAAGGTTCAAAATTTGGGAGAATCTTACTTTGAATTTCCAGAACAGATAAGAGTGATATCTTGGCATAAAGAGTATTTTGAAATACCGAGAGGCGCTATTCAGTTAGCATCTAGTCGCCATTGTCTGAATCAAGCATTTCAATTGGGTACTAATGTTTTGGCATTTCAGTTTCATCCTGAAATTACACCTAATGTATTAAAGCTCTTTATTGATGATGAAGTGAATATGGGTGAAAGTGTTTTTATACAAAAAGATGCAGATATATTTGAACAGGAGGTATCGCAAGGTAATTTTTTGCCTGGCAATAAACTTGTAGAACAGGCAATTTCTTTTGTTATGCGTGATAAAAGTATATTTATTTAAATTAGAAAAAAAATTTGCTTAATCGTTAAACAGTGGTTATAATAAATCACCTTCAAAAAGAAGGGTGGCTATTTCTTCAAGTTAAGTAAAATAGCCATATCGTGACAGTCATGGCATCGATCATGACCTTAGTGATTTTCACTGCCCTTGACACTTACCAATAATAGGTGAGATGCGTCATGGGTGATTCTTTACATATTTTGGCTTGGAGTTTACTGGTATGTCTAACCAGAGAATCCGTATCCGTCTTAAGTCTTTTGATCATCGTCTGATTGATCAATCTGCTCAAGAGATCGTAGAAACCGCTAAGCGTACTGGCGCACAAGTGTGTGGTCCAATCCCGATGCCTACTCGCATCGAACGCTTCAACGTTCTTACTTCACCGCACGTAAATAAAGATGCGCGTGATCAGTATGAAATTCGCACTTACAAACGTTTGATCGATATCGTTCAACCAACAGACAAAACTGTTGATGCATTGATGAAATTGGATCTTGCAGCTGGTGTGGACGTTCAGATCGCATTGGGATAAAAGGCTTGTCGGTTGATTAACTCTGTTAATTAAGCCGCATTTTAAGAGGTTTACACACATGGCTATTGGTTTAGTCGGTCGTAAGTGCGGTATGACCCGTATCTTTACGGAAGCCGGCGTTTCTGTGCCAGTTACAGTGATTGAAGTTGATCCAAATCGTATCACTCAAATCAAAACACTTGAAACTGATGGTTATCAAGCTGTTCAAGTAACAACTGGCGAACGTCGTGAATCACGCGTAACAAACGCTCAAAAAGGTCACTATGCAAAAGCTGGTGTTGCAGCTGGTCGTTTAGTGAAAGAATTCCGTGTAACGGAAGCTGAGCTTGAAGGTCGCGAAATTGGTGGAACTATCGGTGTTGATTTGTTCGCAGTTGGTCAAGTAGTTGACGTAACTGGTCAATCAAAAGGTAAAGGTTTCCAAGGTGGTGTTAAGCGTTGGAACTTCCGTACGCAAGACGCAACTCACGGTAACTCTGTATCTCACCGTGCTTTAGGTTCTACAGGTCAAAACCAAACTCCTGGACGCGTATTTAAAGGCAAAAAAATGCCTGGTCACCTAGGTGATGATCGCGTAACAGTTCAAGGTCTTGAGATTGTATCTATTGACGCTGAGCGCTCAGTACTTGTTGTTAAGGGTGCTATCCCTGGTTCAACTGGTGGTGACGTTGTAGTTCGTCCTACTATCAAGGCTTGAGGGGAAATAACGTGAATTTACAAACTGTTTCCGGCTCTGCTGTTGAGTTGTCTGAAGTTGCTTTCGGACGTGAATTTAATGAAGCGCTTGTACACCAAGTGGTAACAGCTTATTTAGCTGGTGGCCGTCAAGGTTCTCGTGCTCAAAAATCACGTGGCGAAGTTTCTGGTGGTGGTAAAAAACCATTCCGTCAAAAAGGTACTGGCCGTGCGCGTGCTGGTTCTATTCGTAGCCCAATCTGGGTTGGCGGTGGTAAAACATTTGCTGCTCGTCCACAAGACTGGTCTCAAAAAGTTAACCGTAAAATGTATCGCGGTGCTATGCAATGTATTCTTGCTGAGCTTGTTCGCCAAGAACGCTTAGTATTGGTTGAAGATGTGCAGGTTGCTGCGCCTAAGACTAAAGAATTGCTAGCTAAACTAAACGAATTGAACGCTCCGCGTGCATTGATCGTAACTGATGCAGTGGAAGAGAACTTATATCTTGCAGCTCGCAACTTACCGCACGTTGATGTGGTAGACGCAACTGCAATCGATCCTGTTAGCTTGATTGCGTTTGATAAGGTTGTGATGTCTGTAGCTGCTGCTAAGAAAATTGAGGTAGAACTCGGATGAACAACGAACGTATCTATCAAGTCCTACGTGGACCAGTATTCTCAGAAAAAGCACAAGTTTTAGGCGAAACTGCTGGTGTTCAAGTTTTTAAAGTTGACTTAAATGCAACTAAACTTGAAGTTAAAAAAGCGGTTGAGCAACTTTTTGGTGTGGAAGTTGTTAAAGTAAATACAACGATCACTAAAGGTAAAACAAAGCGCTTTGGTAAGACATTAGGACGTCGTTCTGATGTTAAAAAAGCATACGTCACCCTGAAAGCTGGCCAAGATGTTGAAATGGCTGACTTGGGCGATACCGCTGAAAACACAGCGGAATAAGGACGAAAATTATGCCGATTCAAAAATGTAAGCCAACGTCTCCAGGACGTCGCTTTGTAGAGAAAGTGGTTCATAACCATCTTCACAAAGGTCGCCCTTTTGCTGCGTTGGTAGAAAGCAAAAAGAAATCTGGTGGTCGTAATAATAACGGTCATATTACTACTCGTCACGTTGGCGGTGGTCATAAACAACATTACCGTATTGTTGACTTTAAACGTAACAAAGATGGTATTCCTGCTACTGTAGAGCGTATTGAATACGATCCTAACCGTACAGCACATATTGCTTTATTGAAATATGCTGATGGTGAGCGTCGTTATATTATTGCTCCTAAGGGCTTGCGTGCTGGTGATAAAGTACAATCTGGAAACGATGCTCCAATTCGTCCAGGTAACTGCTTACCACTTCGTAATATGCCAATCGGTTCTACACTTCACAATATTGAGTTGAAAATTGGTAAGGGCGCACAATTAGTTCGTTCTGCTGGTACTTCATCACAATTATTGGGTCGTGATGGTTCTTATGCAATTATTCGTCTGCGTTCAGGCGAAATGCGTAAAGTTCATGTTGAATGTCGTGCTGTAATCGGTGAAGTATCTAACCAAGAAAGCAACTTGCGCTCTCTAGGTAAAGCTGGTGCTTCTCGCTGGCGCGGTGTTCGTCCTACCGTACGTGGTATGGCAATGAACCCGGTTGATCACCCGCATGGTGGTGGTGAAGGGCGTAACAAGGGTATTCAACCTGTAAGCCCATGGGGTCAAAAAGCTAAAGGGTACAAAACACGTACCAATAAGCGTACGACTAAGATGATTATTCGCGACCGTCGCGTTAAGTAACAAGTAAAGGAATCTGACTAATGCCTCGTTCATTGAAAAAAGGCCCATTCGTCGATGCGCACTTGTTCGCTAAGGTTGAAGCGGCTGTTGCTAGTAATTCTCGCAAGCCGATCAAAACTTGGTCTCGTCGTTCGATGATCCTCCCAGACTTTGTTGGTTTAACAATTTCTGTTCACAATGGCCGTAACCATGTTCCAGTAATTGTTTCTGAACATATGGTTGGTCATAAACTCGGTGAATTCGCGCCAACTCGTACCTATCGTGGTCACGGTGTTGATAAGAAATCTAAACGTTAATAGGTGCTATGATGGAAGTTACTGCAAAACTACGCGGTGCCGCTATCTCGGCACAAAAGGCGCGTTTGGTTGCTGATCAAGTCCGTGGTAAATCAGTTGCACGTGCGCTTGATATTTTGAACTTTAGCAACAAGAAAGCAGCTACTCTAGTGAAAAAAGCACTAGAATCTGCAATCGCAAACGCTGAACATAACAATAGCTTAGATGTTGATGATCTGACAGTTACAACAATCTTTGTTGACGAAGGTATGAGCCTAAAACGTATCATGCCTCGTGCAAAAGGTCGTGCGGATCGTATTACTAAGCGTACTTGTCACATCACCGTTAAGGTAGGGGTTTGATATGGGTCAGAAGGTTCATCCAATCGGTATCCGCCTAGGTGTTGTGAAACGTCATAACGCTAACTGGTATGCGAATCCGAAACAATATTCAGAATATTTACTAAAAGACCTACAAGTTCGTGAGTTTTTAACTAAAAAACTTAAGAGCGCAATGGTAAGTAAAATTCTTATCGAGCGTCCTACAGGCGCTGCTAAAATTACAATTAGCACAGCTCGTCCTGGTATCGTTATTGGTAAAAAAGGCGAAGATATTGAGAAATTACAGCGTGAACTTACTCAAATTATGGGTGTTCCTGCGCAAGTAGTTATCAATGAAGTTGATCGCCCTGACCTTGACGCGCGTTTAGTTGCTGAAGGTATCGCTTCTCAACTAGAAAAACGTGTAATGTTCCGTCGTGCTATGAAGCGTGCGGTTCAAAATACAATGCGTGCTGGTGCTAAAGGTATCAAAGTTGAGGTTTCTGGTCGTTTAGGCGGTGCTGAAATCGCACGTACTGAGTGGTATCGTGAAGGACGTGTTCCATTGCATACACTTCGTGCAGATATTGACTATGCGACTATGCGTGCCGAAACAACTTACGGTACGATTGGCGTTAAAGTTTGGATTTTCCGCGGTGAAATCTTAGGTGGCATGAAACAAGTCATGAACCCTGCACCACAAGAAGAGCGTCCAGCTAAACGTGGTCGTGGTCGTGAAGGTCAAGAGCGTCGTGGTCGTCGCAATGATCGTTCTGCTGCTAAAGGAGAATAATTCATGTTGCAACCTAAACGTACGAAATTCCGTAAAGTGCAAAAAGGCCGTAACACTGGTCTAGCTCATCGCGGAAGTACAGTATCATTTGGTACAATTGCACTTAAATCCGTTGAACGTGGTCGTATGACCGCTCGTCAGATCGAAGCTGCACGTCGTACCATTAGCCGTCGCGTTAAGCGTGGTGGTAAAATCTACATTCGTGTATTCCCAGACAAGCCAATTACTGAAAAACCTTTAGAAGTTCGTATGGGTAAAGGTAAAGGTAGTGTTGAATACTGGGTTAGCGAGATTAAGCCAGGTAAGATCCTGTACGAAATGGAAGGTGTAAGCGAAGAATTAGCGCGTGAAGCATTTACTTTAGCTGCTGCTAAACTTCCGTTTAAAACCGCTATCGTGACTCGGACGGTAATGTAATGAAAACTAAAGATCTACGTGAAAAATCGGTAGAAGAGTTGAAAACTTTGCTTGATGAGCAACAGTTAAATCAATTCCGTCTTCGTATGGCGCAAGCAACTGGTCAGTTGGGTAAATCACACGAAGTTGGGGTTGCTCGTAAGACAGTTGCTCGCATAAAGACACTCCTTACCGAAAAACAGGGGAACGGACAATGAGTGAAAATACAGTCCGCACGTTAACTGGCAAAGTTGTAAGTGACAAAATGGAGAAATCTATTGTTGTGCTTATTGAGCGCCGAGTTCAACACCCGTTGTATGGCAAATCACTTCGCCGTTCAACAAAATTACACGCTCATGATGAGAATAATGTTGCTAAAATTGGCGATGTTGTAACCATTAAAGAAAGCCGCCCAATTTCTAAAACTAAAGCTTGGACTTTAGTGGAAGTAGTTGAAGCAGCTGCTGAGTAATTAGTTCTTGTTGCATCATTGGTCAATTTCGAGTACGCTATGCGTCTTTCGAAATTGTGACCGGTGATGCTCGGTTTTGGAGTAGGGCAATGATTCAAACCGAAACGATGCTCGACGTAGCAGACAACAGTGGTGCACGCCGCGTACAATGTATTAAAGTACTAGGTGGTTCACATCGTCGTTATGCTTCTGTTGGCGACATTATTAAAGTTACTGTAAAAGAAGCAATTCCGCGTGGCCGTGTTAAAAAAGGCGACGTGATGAATGCGGTTGTAGTTCGTACAAAATTCGGTATTCGTCGTCCAGACGGCTCTTTGATCCGTTTTGATGACAACGCTGCAGTTTTGTTGAATACAAACAAAGCTCCGATTGCTACCCGTATCTTTGGACCAGTGACTCGTGAACTTCGTACTGAACAGTTCATGAAAATTATTTCATTGGCTCCTGAAGTTCTATAAGAGGCAATCATGGCTAAGATCAGAAAAGGCGATCAAATTATTGTGATCGCAGGTAAAGAAAAAGGCAAACAAGGTACTGTTTTGTCTGTTTCGAATGACCGTGTTAAGGTTGAAGGCCTTAACTTAGTGAAGAAACACCAAAAGCCAAACCGTGTAACTGGCGCTGAAGGCGGTATTGTTACTCAAGAGGCTTCTCTTCATATCTCAAACGTGGCAATTTTAAATGCTACAACCCAAAAGGCTGACCGTGTTGGTTACCAACGTGATGAAAATGGCGTGAAATCTCGCGTTTATAAATCAAATGGTGAATCAGTGGCGGTAGCGAAGTAATAGGTTGAAAAGGCAATGGCCAGACTTAAAACACGTTATAACGACGAACTTAAGGCAAAGTTGAAAGAAGAACTTGGCCTTTCGAATGTGATGGAAATTCCTCGCATTACTAAAATCACTCTAAACATGGGTGTAGGTGCTGCTGCTGCTGATAAGAAATTATTAGATGGCGCATTATCTGATATGCAAGCAATTGCTGGTCAAAAACCAGTACTTACGCTTGCACGTAAATCGATCGCAGGTTTCAAAATCCGTGATGGTTGGCCAATCGGTTGTAAAGTTACTTTACGCGGCGAACATATGTACGAATTCTTGGACCGTTTGATTTCAATCACAATTCCTCGTATCCGTGACTTCCGTGGTTTCTCAGCGAAATCATTTGATGGTCGTGGTAACTACTCAATGGGATTGAAAGAACAAATCGTTTTCCCTGAAATCGATTTTGACAAGATTGATCGTATTCGTGGTATGGATATTACTATTACTACGACTGCTCGCACCGATGACGAAGGCCGTGCGCTTATGCGTGCATTCGGCTTCCCGTTCAAATAAGAGGTCGATATGGCTAAGAAAGGTATGGTTAATCGCGAATTAAAGCGCGAAAAAACAGTTGCTAAATTTGCTGCAAAACGTGCTGAATTAAAAGCAACGATTGCAAATGTAAATGCTAGCGATGAAGAGCGTTTCGAAGCAATGCTAAAATTACAAGCATTGCCGCGTAATGCATCTCCTGTACGTCTTCGCAACCGTTGTGGTTTAACTGGTCGTCCTCATGGTTACTTCCGTAAGTTTGGCTTAAGCCGTAATAAACTACGTGATACAGTAATGCAAGGTGATGTGCCGGGCGTTGTGAAAGCTAGCTGGTAAGGGGCGACTATAATGAGTATGCAAGATACCGTTGCCGACATGCTAACACGTGTTCGTAACGCACAAATGGCTAAGAAAGAAACTGTTTCTATGCCAAGCTCTAAACTAAAAGTTTCTATTGCAAACGTATTAGAGCAAGAAGGTTATGTTTCAAATGTAGAAGTTGCTGATAATGAAGGCAAAGCTACATTAACAATTACCTTAAAATATTTTGAAGGCAAACCAGTTATTGAAACTGTGAAACGTGTAAGCCGTCCAGGTTTACGCCAATATCGCGGTAAAGATAAAATTCCTAGCGTTAAGCAAGGTTTAGGTATTGCAATTGTTTCTACAAGCAAAGGCATCATGACTGATCGCGCTGCACGTGCTGCAGGTATCGGTGGTGAAGTTATTGCTTTTGTTTCTTAATAGGTGATTCCTCATGTCTCGTGTGGCTAAAGCCCCAGTAACTCTACCAAATGGTGTAGAAGTTACTCAGAACGGCCGGCAGGTCGTAGTGAAAGGCAGTAAAGGTACTCTGTCTTTCAACCTGCATGCGCTGGTCGAGCTAAAACAGGAAGAAGGTAAACTTCACCTTGCTCCGTTAAAAGACTCGCAAGATGCTTGGATGCAAGCTGGTACTGCTCGCGCTGTGTTAAACAACCTTGTGAAAGGTGTAAACGAAGGCTTCGAACGCAAACTACAATTAGTTGGCGTTGGTTACAAAGCTGTGGTTAAAGGAAACGTAGTTAATCTTAACTTAGGTTTCTCTCACCCAATCGATTACACATTGCCTGAAGGTGTAACTGCAGAAACTCCAATTCCAACTGAAGTATTGCTAAAATCAGCAGACAAACAGTTGTTAGGTCAAGTAGCTGCAAATATCCGTGCATACCGTGCTCCTGAACCATACAAAGGTAAAGGTGTTCGTTATTCGGATGAAGTTATTCTTCGTAAAGAAGCTAAGAAGAAATAGGGCGCGAGGTTCTTATGAACGAAAAGAAACAATCCCGTTTGCGTCGTGCGAAAAGCACACGCTTGCACATTCGTGCATTGGGTGCGACTCGTTTGTGTGTAAATCGCACTCCGCGTCACATCTATGCTCAAGTTATCTCAGCAGATGGTGGAAAAGTATTAGCACAAGCTTCTACTTTAGATGCATCTTTACGTAGTAATACTACTGGTAACGTTGAAGCAGCGACTAAAGTTGGTGCTTTAATTGCGGAACGCGCAAAAGCAGCAGGTATTACAAAAGTTGCATTTGACCGTTCTGGTTTTAAATATCATGGTCGTATTAAAGCCTTGGCTGATGCTGCCCGTGAAGGCGGCTTGGAGTTCTAATCATGGCGAAAGTTGAACAAAACGAAGGTCTCGTTGAGAAGCTGGTTGCCGTTGATCGTGTAGCCAAGGTTGTTAAAGGTGGTCGTATTTTCTCTTTCACAGCATTAACTGTGGTAGGTGATGGTAACGGTCGTGTTGGTTTTGGTCGTGGTAAAGCACGTGAAGTTCCTGCTGCTATTTCTAAAGCACTTGAAGCTGCTCGTCGTAACATGATTACTGTTGACTTAGACGGAAACACTTTACAACACCCTGTGAATGCTCGTCATGGCGCAAGTCGTGTATATATGCAACCTGCTTCTGAAGGTACTGGTGTAATTGCTGGTGGTGCTATGCGCGCTGTTTTAGAGGCGGCTGGTGTACATAACGTACTTGCTAAATGTTATGGTTCTACAAATGCTGCTAACGTAGTAAACGCGACTTTTAATGGTCTGCGTGATATGACTTCTCCTGAGAAAGTCGCTGCGAAACGTGGTAAAACAGTAGAAGAAATTCAAGGGTAATCAATCATGAAAACGATTAAAGTTACCCAGATCAAATCTTCTTCGCATCGTTTGAAAAATCACAAACTTTGCCTACAAGGTTTGGGTCTGCGTCGCATCGGTCATACTGTAGAAGTGCAAGATACTCCTTCTAACCGTGGTATGATCAATCAAGTCTACTATATGGTTAGTGTAGAGGAATAAGCCATGACTCTGCGTTTAAATGAATTATCACCTGCAGAAGGTGCTAAACGTGAACACCGTCGTCTTGGTCGCGGTATCGGATCTGGTGTTGGTAAGACAGGTGGTCGCGGTATTAAAGGTCAAAACTCACGTAAAAGCGGTGGCGTTCGTCCAGGTTTTGAAGGTGGTCAAACAGCGATTTATCGTCGTTTACCAAAATTTGGTTTTACAAGCCAAATGGCACTTAAAACTGCTGAAGTACGTGTTTCTGAATTAAATAAAGTTGAAGGCGATATCGTTAGCCTAGAGACTTTAAAAGCTGCAAACGTTGTACGTCATGACCAATTGCGTGCTCGTATCGTACTTTCTGGTGAAGTAACTCGTGCATTTACCGTTAAGGGTGTTGCATTGACTAAAGGCGCTAAAGCTGCTGTTGAAGCTGCTGGCGGTAAAGTCGAGGAGTAATTACGAGTGTCTATGTCTCCTAGTTCTTCAGGTCATGTCCACATGATGAAAGGCCAACCATTTCATGTGAAATATCGTGAAATCATCCGTCGCATGGTGTTCCTTATCTGTGCACTATTGGTTTTTCGACTAGGATCGCATATTCCCGTACCAGGCATTAATAATGCAGCGCTTGAGCACTTATTTAATGCAAATCAAGGAACAATTCTTGGTTTATTTAATATGTTCTCTGGCGGTGCATTACAACGAATGTCTATTCTTGCTTTAGGAATTATGCCGTATATTTCTGCATCTATTATTGTGCAGTTAATGTCAACGGTTATTCCTTCGCTCGAAGCTTTGAAAAAAGAAGGTGAGCAAGGTAAGCGTAAAATTAACCAGTACACGCGTCAAGGCACACTTATTTTAGGTGTTGTTCAAGCAGTAGGTATGTGTGCAGGTTTGATTAGTCAAGGTATTACCTTAACATCAGGCTTGGAATTTTATATTCCTGCAGTTACATCTTTAATAGCTGGAACAATGTTCCTGATGTGGCTTGGAGAGCAAATTACTGAACGTGGAGTCGGTAATGGTATCTCTATGATTATTTTTGCAGGGATTGTGGCAAACTTGCCAAATATTGCATTGCAGTCTTTCTCATCAGTTGAAAATGGTCAAACAAGTCTTATTGGTGTTGCAATTTTAGCTTTAATTGCATTGGCAGTTATGGTTGCTATTGTATTTATTGAAAAAGCCCAGCGTCGAATTGCAGTTAATTATGCGCAAAAGCAACAAGGTCGTCGTATTTTTACGGCACAGCAAACACACTTGCCATTAAAAATTAATATGGCAGGGGTGATCCCAGCCATTTTTGCTAGTTCATTGCTGTTATTTCCAGCAAGTCTTGGTCAATGGGTAGGGAGTGCTGATCCAAATGCTGGCGTAGTCAAACGCTCATTGCAAGATTTGGCACTTGTTTTATCGCCTGGACATACTTTGTATTTGGTGCTCTTTGGTGCGTTAATTATCTTTTTCTGTTATTTTTATACGGCATTAGTTTTTAGTCCTAAAGAAGTATCAGAGAACTTAAAACGCAGCGGAGCTTATGTGCCTGGTATACGCCCAGGTGAGCAAACTGCTCGTTATTTAGATCATATTCTCAATCGTTTGACATTTATTGGTGCTGTATATATTACTGCAATTTGTTTAATGCCAATGATTCTGCAAAGTTCATTTGGTATGACGATGAATGTAGGTGGTACATCGCTACTAATCGTTGTAGTTGTTGTGATGGATTTTATGGCTCAATTGCAGTCACATTTAACATCTCATCAATATGACAATCAAACATTGATGAAAAAAACGACTGCTCATCCTAAGGGATAAGCGCACTTAGAGGTTTTCATCATGAAAGTACAAGCTTCTGTAAAGAAAATTTGTGGTAGCTGTAAAGTTATCCGTCGTAATGGGGTTATTCGCGTAATTTGTAGCGCTGAACCTCGTCATAAGCAGCGTCAAGGTTAATAAAATAACTTAGACTGTTGATTTCAGTAGGCGAATTGAGTTAATATCCGCCCCTTAAAGATTTTAATGGGCGGTTAGTCAACTCAACTGCCTTTTTGGAGAAAGTGAATGGCTCGTATTGCCGGTGTAAACATTCCGGATAACAAGCATGCTGTTATCTCCCTCACGTACATTTTTGGTGTTGGTCGTCACACTGCGGAAACTATTCTTGCAGCTGCTGGCATTGCAAACACTACTAAAGTTCGTGATTTGGATGATGCTCAGCTTGATGCGATTCGTGCAGAAGTTGCTAAGGTTCCAACCGAAGGTGACTTACGTCGCGAAATTTCCATGAACATTAAACGTTTAATGGATTTAGGTTGCTATCGTGGCCTTCGTCATCGTCGTAGCTTGCCTGTCCGTGGTCAACGCACAAAAACTAACGCACGTACCCGTAAAGGTCCGCGCAAACCGATTAAAAAGTAAGATTTCTGGAAGCTAAAAGATGGCTAAAGATACTCGCACACGCAAGAAGGTCACACGTACCGTCTCTGAAGGTGTTGCACACATTCACGCGTCTTTTAATAACACCATTGTTACGATTACCGATCGTCAAGGTAATGCATTGGCTTGGGCCACCTCAGGTGGACAAGGCTTCCGTGGTTCACGTAAATCAACTCCGTTTGCTGCTCAGGTAGCTGCTGAAGTTGCTGGTAAAGCAGCTTTAGATTACGGTTTGAAAAACTTGGAAGTCCTTGTAAAAGGACCTGGTCCAGGTCGTGAGTCTGCGGTTCGTGCATTAGGAGCAGTGGGTTATAAGATTAGCAGCATTACCGATGTGACACCTATTCCTCACAACGGTTGCCGTCCACCTAAAAAACGTCGCGTCTAAGGAGATACATTCATGGCTCGTTATATTGGTCCAAAATGCAAACTCTCTCGTCGCGAAGGGACTGACCTACAACTTAAATCTGGCGTTAAACCATTTGACGTCAAAACTAAAAAACACGCGAAAGCACCAGGCCAACACGGTCAATCACGTGCTAAGCAATCAGAGTATTCACTACAATTACGTGAAAAACAAAAAGTACGTCGTATGTACGGTGTTTTAGAACGTCAGTTTAGTAATTACTATAAAGAAGCTGCTCGTGTTAAAGGCGCAACAGGTGAAAACTTGTTGAAACTGCTTGAAAGCCGTCTAGATAACGTTGTTTATCGCATGGGCTTTGGTTCTACACGTGCAGAAGCTCGTCAGCTAGTAAGTCACCGCTCTATCACTTTGAATGGTCGTCGCGTAAACATTGCGTCTATTCAAGTAAAAGCGGGTGATGTAGTTGCTGTACATCAAGGTGCTAAAGAACAATTGCGTATTAAAAATGCAGTTGAGCTAGCAAGCCAACGTGGCATTCCTGCTTGGGTTGAAGTTGATCACTCTAAGTTTGAAGGTACGTTCAAAGCTGCACCTGATCGTTCTGATCTACCTGCTGAAATCAATGAAAGCTTGATTGTAGAATTGTATTCTAAATAATCCTTGAGGTAGCAATAAATGACGCGTACTGCAAACGAGTTTCTAACTCCGCAAGCGATCAAGGTCGAAGCGGCAAGCGGGACCTCGGCAAAAGTGATTCTTGAACCTTTAGAGCGTGGTTTTGGCCATACTCTTGGTAATGCTTTACGTCGCATCCTACTTTCTTCTTTACCTGGCGCAGCTGTGGTTGAAGTAGAAATAGAAGGCGTCGAGCACGAGTACAGTACTTTAGAAGGCTTGCAGCAGGACATCGTCGAGCTCTTGCTGAACCTTAAAGGATTGTCGATTAAGCTGTTCGATCAAAATGAAGCATATTTAACATTAGAAAAGCAAGGGCCAGGAGATGTAACAGCTGCTGACCTTCGTTTACCACATAATGTTGAGTTGGTTAACCCTGAGCATTTGATCGGGACTTTAAGCGCTACAGGTTCATTAAAAATGCGCCTGAAAGTCGCACAAGGTCGTGGTTATGAAACATCTGACTCACGTTTCCCGGAAGGTGAAACACGTCCTGTTGGTCGTTTACAGTTAGATGCAAGTTATAGCCCAATCAATCGTGTTTCATATACTGTAGAAAATGCACGTGTGGAACAACGTACTGACCTTGATAAGTTGGTCATCGATCTTGAAACAAATGGTACGGTTGATCCTGAAGAAGCTATCCGCAAAGCGGCAACAATCTTGCAACAACAAATTGCAATTTTTGTTGACCTTCAGAAAGATCAAGCACCTGTTGCTCAAGAACCTCGCGAAGAAGTTGATCCAATATTGCTTCGTCCAGTAGATGATCTAGAGCTTACTGTTCGTTCTGCGAATTGTTTAAAAGCAGAAAATATTTACTACATTGGTGATCTCGTTCAACGCACTGAAGTTGAGTTATTAAAAACTCCAAACTTAGGTAAAAAATCGTTAACTGAGATTAAAGATGTTTTGGCATCGAAAGGTTTACAACTCGGAATGCGTCTAGAAAACTGGCCACCTGCTAGTCTTCGTATGGACGACCGTTTTGCCTATCGTAGCCGTTAATTAAGTAGGACTATCACCATGCGTCATCGTAATAGTGGTGTGAAATTAGGCCGTACAAGCAGCCATCGTAAGGCGTTGTTCCAAAATTTAACAAATGCTTTAGTTGAGCATGAGTTAATTAAAACAACTTTGCCTAAAGCGAAAGAGCTTCGTCGTGTTGCTGAGCCTTTAATCACTTTAGCTAAAAACGATACAGTAGCAAACCGCAGAATCGCGTTTGCTCGTACTCGTAATGCAGCAACTGTTGGTAAATTATTTACCGTTCTAGGCCCTCGTTATAAAGAACGTAACGGCGGTTATCTACGTGTACTTAAAGCAGGTCACCGTGCTGGAGATGCAGCACCAATGGCTTACGTTGAGTTAGTAGACCGTGAAGTTAATACTTCAGCAGAATAATTTTTTATTCTGACAAAAAGGCCGGATTTTCCGGCCTTTTTTATTGCTCTAGGGAAAATCTTAGAGTATTTATGTAAAATAATAAGATGAGCTTATTGCTATAAGGATGTAATAGTGACGGAAAGTATGACATTAATACAGAGAAAAACAATTTATAGAGCAAGAAGGGGTTTAAAAGAAATAGATGTATATTTTGATCCGTATGTTAAAAACTACTATTTGAATGCATCCTTAGATGAGCAAGTATTATTTGAAACACTTATTACTTATGAAGACCCTGATATATTAGATTGGTTGATGGAAACTTCAAAAGCTCCTACACAAGAGATGCAGAGTTTAATTATAAAGCTCAAAAAATATATACATGGCTAACTTATATTGTTCTATTAACCCTAAAAGTAAACTTGCCATTTTTGTTCAAATTTGTTGTATGGTCGGGATAAGTTATATGCTGTATCAAGTGCTTCTTATGGAGTATTGGATTGCATGCATGCTTTTATTGTGCCTTATCTATACTGTTTTTATTAGAACATTGCCTAGACTATCATCTATAGCGATATTGGATAAAAGTATTTGGACTATTCAGTTTGATAGTGGATTAGTTTTACAACTAGAGAACATTTATGTTTTAGATCATTACTTATATTTTGTGATCTATAGTAATGCTTCGAAAGCAACATATATTATTTGGAGAGATCAACTCTCTTGTGAGAATTTTAAAAAATTAAAAATAGTTTCTAAATTATATCAAGGTTCTAATTCATATGACTTAAATGACATGAAATAGTGATAAGTAGGCAAATGATTTTGTCTAAACTGTTCCTTATTCTTATAAGTATGGGTTAAGCGATATATTTTGAATACAAAGTTTATAGTAGCATGGGCAAAACCGTCGTTCATGCTACTTTTTTTATGTTTAACTTTTCCTCTGATTGTTTTAACTGAATTTCTTTAAGATGTATGATCTTATCGATCGTCTTTTGTTGTTTGAATAGCTCTTTCTTTCTTTCTTTTAGTCTTTGAATCTCATCATTAAATTTATCATGTTGTTCTTTTTGTAGAGAATATTCTGTGTTTGTAAGAGAGTGAGCATAAGAAGTATGCATTGCTACATTTATAGACAAACTTATAAAAATAAATGAAAGTATTTTTTTATACTTCATAATGACTTTCCAGTGGTCTAGTGGTTTCTAGGTTTAAATTGTATAACACCAATATCATCTTTAGGATATTGGTGTACTTGTTCTGGTGTAGGGCGATTATCAGAATAATCGCATTCAACACATTCAATCCATTCACGCTGTTCATGAGTCAGCATAATAATTCGATCGAGACTATTACATTTTGGGCATCTAACCCCTGCAATAAATCGTTTTTTTATCTTCATATTAAGCGTGACTCATTAACCAGTGTGTGCTGTCAGTTTAAGCGCTTTGTATTGTTGGTGTCCAACCTTGATGACGAAGTAATGCATCAATTTTTGGTGCTCTACCACGGAAATTGCTAAAAGCAGTTAATGCATCATATTTACCACCAACAGCAAGAATGGATGATCTAAAGTCTTGTCCTGTTTTTGTATTGAATACCCCTTCTTGTTCAAAGCGATCAAAGGCATCACTTGCTAAAACTTCTGCCCATTTATATGAGTAGTAGCCAGCAGCGTAACCGCCTGCAAAAATATGGCTAAACCCATGCTGGAAACGGTTTTCTACTGTTGTTGGCAAAACAGCAATTTGTTTACGAATATCATCAAGTGTTTTTTGAATAGATTCTGCATTTAATGCAGGAGACTTTTGATGAATCGTGAAGTCAAAAAGCGCAAACTCAAGCTGACGTAAAGTTTGCATACCTGACTGGAAAAAGCGTGCATTGAGTAGAGCATCTAATAGCTCTTGTGGGAGTGTTTCTTTGCTTTCTACATGTTCGGTCAGTTGGTCTAACGATACTTTATCCCAAGCCCAAAACTCCATAAATTGGCTTGGTAGTTCAACAGCATCCCAAGCAACACCATTTACACCTGAAACAGCAATATTATCTACTTCTGTGAGCATGTGATGTAAGCCATGTCCAAATTCATGGAAGAGAGTAATAACTTCATCATGTGTAAGTAGCGCAGGTTGGTTGCCAACCGGTGGAGTGAAATTACAGACCATATAGCAAAGAGGTTTTTGTAAGCTTTCCTTAGTTTGCATGCGTGCTCTGAAGCCATTCATCCATGCGCCACCGCGCTTACCGCTACGTGCATATAAGTCTAAATAAAAGCCTGCAATAACTTGACCATGATCTTCTATTTCATAGTATTTCACATCGGATTGCCATACAGGAGCAATTCTTTCGATAATGTCTAGGTTGTAAAGCTTTTTAACAATACTAAAGAGTCCATTAACTACTTTCGGTGCAGGGAAGTAAGGCTTGAGTTCTTCTTGAGAAAGATTGAACTGTTGTTGCTTTAATTTTTCAGAGTAATACGTTGCATCCCACGGTTGTAAGTCTTCAATACCATCTTGTAAGGCAATCGCTTTAAGCTCACTGACTTCCTGTTGAGCAGGTTGTTTGGCATGTTCAGCAAGATCGAATAAGAATTTTTCTACAGTATTTGCATCAGGTGCCATTTTACTTGCTAAAGAAAAGTCTGCGTAATGTTCAAAACCGAGTAGATTTGCTTTCTCTTGACGCAATTTTAAAATTTCTTCCATGACTTGCGTATTGTCTAACTCTGGTTGCTCAGCTTGGTCAGATGCTCTTGTAGTATAGGCGTGGTAAAGCGTTTCGCGCAATTTGCGATCTTTTGCATAGGTCATAATTGCAAGATAAGAAGGAAAGTCGAGTGTAGCAACAGGTTGTTCTAATTCTCGCTGTGCTCCATATTGCTTAAGCAGTTCAATACTACTTTCAGGTAATCCTGCTAATTCATTATGATTAAGGGGCTTAAAGTAGGCTTGTGTTGCATCAAGTACATGGTTTGAAAAGTCAGACGAAAGTTGTGAAAGTCGTGCTGAAATTTCTGCATAACGTTTTTTCTGTTCGCCTTTTAATGCAACACCTGAAAGTTTGAAATCACGTAATGCAAGACGAATTGCACTTTGCTGTGCTTCAGAACATGTTGAGAAAAGTTGACTGTCATGGAATTGTTGATAGGTTTGATATAGAACGGTATGTTGTCCCATATTTGTATAGTATTGACTAAGTTGTGGTAAAACTGCCTGATATATCTCACGAGTCTCAGCATTATTCATCACAGCATTGAGGTGAGACAGTAATCCAAATACTTCATCTAATTTATTGCTAAGTTCATCTAGTTCATTAATGACATCTTGTTGAGCCAAGTTGGCCTCAGGGACAGTTTGTAATTGATCTAAAAAAGTTTGTCCTTGATGAATTGCATTTTCAATTTGAGTTTTTAATACTGGCAATTCAATATTAGAAAAGTCGGGGGTAGGAAGTATTGCTTGTTGTAATGTCATTGAATTCACCAAAAATGATCTCTATTTATTAGATGTATGTCTGATTGCTTGAAAAATCAAGGTTAAGTATCGGATTATTTTAGAAAAGCCAAGTTTATTATTTGTTGGGTGGTGTTTTAAGCAGCCCTAGTTGATATATAGGCCATTTACTTTGACTTATTTGATGTACAGCATAGGCAATAGCAACTAATGTAACAGAGCCGAGTAATACAGGAAAAAATAAAAAACTCCAATGATATGTGATTTCATGTGCTGTAAGTAAAATAACCAATGGATTTGCACCTGCGGGAGGATGTACGCATTGAAAGAATTGCATACATGCAATAGCTAGACCAACAGCACAGGCAATGCTAAAGACAGAAGTCCCTAAAATATTTAGAAAAATTAGACCAATTGCTGCTGAAATGAAGTGTCCAAATATAATATTACGTGGTTGAGCTAACGGTGATTGTGGCGCGGCATAAAGTAGAACACAGCTCGCACCAAATGGTGCCATAATGAGTAAATGTCCTGAAAGTTGAGTGATAAATAAAAGGCTGAAAATACTGATCATGCCACCCATAAAACCATAAAAAATTTCTTTATTTGATGCTCTTGCAGGAACTTTCTCTTTACCATGAAAAATAGACTTCATATGGAATATCTCTATGTGAAAGTACAGATTTGTACTATTATATGCAGTATAGCAGTGGGTTTTTAATAAGTACAGATCTGTACTATTGGAGAGGGTATGTCTAAGTCAGCTTTAAAAATACTAGATACAGCAGAAAAACTTTTTAATGAACAAAGTTTTACAGGTGTTGGGGTCGACTTAATACGTGATATCTCTGGCTGTTCAAAAACAACACTTTATACGCATTTTAAAAATAAAAATGAACTAATAAAACAGGTGCTTAGTGTGAGAGATGCACAGTATCGTCATAGCTTAATGACGTATGTTGAAAGTCATACAAGTGAAGAAAAAGTAAATAGTATTTTAAGATGGCATTTTGAATGGTTTCAGTCTGAGTCTTTTAAAGGCTGTATGTTTGTACGTGTTGTGGGTGAATCGAATAAAACACAGGATGACTTAATTGAATATGCAAGAATACATAAAATATGGTTAAGGGATTATGTCTATCAAGCATGTGAATCATTGAGAAACTATACTGTGATCGCAGACTTGGTTTATCATATTTTAGAAGGACTTATAAGTCGATTTTTAGTAGAAGGATACGATGATACTGTTGCACAGCAAGCATATATAAATATAAATACAATGATTGCATCATTAAAGTCATAAAAATTCCGAGTACGAAATATCTTTCATACTCGGAATACACTGCTTATTCAGCTATTTTAGGCTTCGCATTAGATTTCTTTTTTTTCTTTTTCACCTTTGCTTTTTTTTCAGCTTTGACATCTTGTTTAGCAGATGATTTGGCTTTTTTACTGTAAGAGCTCGGTTTATTTGATTTTTTCTTTTTCTTCGGCTTATGCTCTTTTGCAGATGTTTGTTGTGGCTCATCTTCTGTTTTGGCCTTTGCTGTTGGTATGAAAATCTCTTCTTTAACAGTAGCAACAGTCGATCTTGCAGCACGTGGCGCACGTTCACGTACGGTACGTCCTGCATGTGTCACTTGTTTCAATAATTCAAAATCAATTTTACGTTCGTCTAAGTTTACGCCCGCAACTTTAATTTTAACCTCATCGCCTAGTCCAAATATTTGACCTCTATTTTGACCAATTAGTGTTTGGCTCGCAATGTCATAAACAAAGAAGTCATCACCGAGTTGGCTAATATGAATCATGCCATCAACATATAAGTCTTTCAGTGTAATAAATAAACCAAACTCAGTGACAGCACTGACATGACCAATGAACTCATCACCAAGGTGCTGTTTCATGTAGTGGCACTTTAACCATGAAGTTACACTACGTGATGCTTCATCTGCACGGCGTTCAGTTTGAGAGAAATGCTCTCCTGCATCATCTAGTTCTGCACCTGAAATAGGGTATGGTTTCTTTTGTAGATTTGCTTTGATTGCACGGTGTAATAACAAGTCAGGATAGCGACGAATTGGTGAAGTAAAGTGTGTATAAGCATCGTAAGCAAGACCAAAGTGTCCTGCATTTTTTGCGCCGTAGTAGGCTTGCATCATAGAGCGAAGGAGTACAGCATGGATGCTTTGAGCATCTATACGGTCTTTGGTCGCTTCAATAACACGCTGATAGTCTTCTTGTGTTGGTTGTTCTGGGAAATGTAGACCAAGCATTTTTACAAAATCGCGTACTTTTTGGATTTTTGTATGTTCTGGTGCTTCATGTACACGATAAAGCATTGGAATATCATTTTTCAGTGAGAAGTCAGCTGCAGCGACATTGGCTAGCAACATACATTCTTCAATGAGCTTGTGTGCATCATTTCTATGGCGAGGTAATATTTCTTTAATACCCCCAAGTTCATCAAACGTCATGTAAGTTTCAGTCGTTTCAAACTCCATTGCATGACGTTTTTCACGTAGAGATTTCAATACCGAATACATTTGGAACAATGTATTCAGTGACTTTTGAATTGTACGATCTTGCGGTACAGCATTAGAATCGCCGTTAAAGTATGAACCAACCTGAGTATATGTAAGACGTGCTTTTGAGTGCATTACAGCAGGGTAGAATTCATATCCTGTCACACGACCTAAGCGTGAAAGAGTCAGATCACACACCATGCATAGTCGATCTACATGAGGATTTAACGAACATAATCCATTCGAAAGAGCTTCAGGCAACATAGGTAAAACAAAATGTGGGAAGTAAACTGAAGTACCACGATCTTGTGCTTCATTATCTAACGGCTTATCTGTGCGAACATAGTGACTCACATCAGCAATTGCCACAACTACACGGTAGCCACCGCCAGGACGTTTTTCTGCATAGACTGCATCATCGAAGTCTCTAGCATCTTCACCATCAATAGTGACTAATGGTAAATCACGGAGGTCTACACGCCCTTTGCAGTCGGTGGCTGTTGGTTCTTTAAAGCTTTCTGCATCATCAATAACCTCTTTAGGAAATTCATAAGGCAAACCAAACTCTAAGATCGTCTGAGGAATAATGATTTCAGTATCAGCTTTATCTGCCATAGATTGAACGATATGGCCTGTTGCAAAAGTATCTCTTGTTGGATAGTCATCGATGGCAACACGAAGTGTATCTCCAATCTTTGCTTTGGCATGTTCGATCAATTCTTTTTCTAAAGTAATTGGTTGATGCTGATTGGGTGTGGCTGGCTGAATAAAATACTCATTGTCATGAACTGACAGTTTACCAATGACTTGTTTAACACGATGCTGTGTAACTTCTTCGATATAGCCCCAAGCTTTTCCTTTGCGGTCAACTGAAGTTTGACGGACCTTGATACGATCGCCATTAAAAACTAGTCGTAGCTCTCTTTCAGGGAGTAGTAAATCATTTTTGCCATCAATATTGGCAGAGCCTAAGCCCTTATTATTAATATAAATTGTGGCATCATGTGCAGGCTGTTCAGGCAATATAAAGTATTTCATACCTTCTTTGCCCAGTTGACCATCACGAATCATTGCGCTGAGTCGGTGACTGAGTGCTTCTATGCTTTTTTCATCTTTAATGTCGAAATGATCTACAAGTTCGGCATGTGACAGCTGTTTATCTAAGGTTGTAAGTGTTTCTAAAATGAGAATACGGCTTGGAATTGGATTATCGTAGCGTTCAGCTTCAGCTTTTGCTTCAGGATCGACCCAGTTTTTCATATATATTTAGCTTCTTATCGCAGTTAGGTTTAGCATAAGTCATACAGAGAAAGACTGCACGTGATAGATTGCAAATTTGTATGATATCTTTGCTATTGTTCAGTTATCTTTTTAAAAAGACAAGAAGTTGTTTATAAATACAACAAAAAAGGTAAAATTGTTTAAAAAGTAATTAACTAGTCATTATTTTTATAAAAAAATGAAGACTTCGCTTGCGTAACTGTCATTTCCTTTGTATTATTCGTGTCGTTCCGGTGAGATGGGTGAGTGGCTGAAACCACATCCCTGCTAAGGATGCATACGGGTAACTGTATCGAGGGTTCGAATCCCTCTCTCACCGCCACTTTACTTAACGCGCTCATAGCTCAGCTGGATAGAGCACTTGGCTACGAACTAAGGGGTCGGGAGTTCGAATCTCTCTGAGCGCACCAAGTAAAGAAATGAACATGCCCTAGGCAAACAAATTAATGCGCTCATAGCTCAGCTGGATAGAGCACTTGGCTACGAACTAAGGGGTCGGGAGTTCGAATCTCTCTGAGCGCACCAATTTGAAAAATACCGCTTAAATGCGGTTTTTTTGTGCCTATATTTTAGGTGGTTTAAATAAATATTGCTAAATATATGTTTTTTGTTTAATAAAAGTACATATGGTTGAAAATTTAAAAAAAAGACTTACACACTTTTAAAAAGTGCGTATAATGCGACTCCATTAAGACGATGCGCTCATAGCTCAGCTGGATAGAGCACTTGGCTACGAACTAAGGGGTCGGGAGTTCGAATCTCTCTGAGCGCACCACTTAAAAAAAACCGCTAAATAAAAAGCGGTTTTTTTGTGTCTATAAAAACTATCTAGATTCTAAAAAACTCATCTTTATGGTCTAATAAAACAGTTGTATTTAAACGAAATGACTTTGTTATGACCGCGCAAAAACCTGCTTTATCTTTGCAATATGTATTAAATTTAGAAGAGTCACAAGATGGCTTCAAACTAATTACGCTTGGCAAAAAACAATTTACCCAATTTATTACACCATTAATTAGTATAGGTCTTATTGTCTTTGGATTCTATGTTGGTTTTAATGGAGCAGGTCGCTATTATGTAGGCTTGGGTGCACTCTTTCTATTTATTCAATTGGCTGTACGTTATTGGTTATTACCAATGATTTTTAAACGTCAGTTTGTACGTTATCAACTTGGAAAGAAGGAACAAAAGCTTGTACTGTATCAAGATCATGCAGTCATGAGTTCAAATGATCGAGATAGAGAGTTTAGCTACAAAGAAGTAAAGCATTTTGCTCAAGGTAAATTAACATATGTTATTGAACTGAAGACACGTGCTGTACTTATTATTCCAAAGCGTGCATTAGATGCAAATGACCAAACATTGTTTGAGAACACATTTACTAAATTACGTGGATAATAGGTTGCTTTTGTTTTTAGTAATAGCAGAATAATAAATAGGGAAAGAATATGCAAAGGCCGTCAAAAATTGTGTGTGTAGGACGAAGCTATGCAGCACATGCAAAAGAATTGGGTAATGCGATACCCACAGTACCTGTACTTTTTATTAAGCCACCAAGTAGTCTAGTTACTTTGGAAGATGGTATTCAATGGAATACTAGTCTAGGAAGCTGTCATCATGAATGTGAGCTAACTCTGCGTATAGATAAAAAGCTTTCTAAAGAAACTGACCCCAAAGTCGCTCTACAGGCAATTGGTGCAGTGACATTGGGTTTGGATCTTACTTTGAGGGACTTGCAAACAGAGCTTAAGGGAAATGGGCAACCGTGGGAACGTGCGAAGGCTTTTGATGGTTCTTGTGTATTGGGTGAATGGATCAGTACGAGTGAAGTAAATGAATGGGATAACATTTCTTATGAATTATTCGTCAATGATGAAAGTCGGCAGAAAGGGAATACCAGTTTATTACTTTTCCCAATTGCACAAATGTTATGTGATATGAGTCAGGCATTTACTCTTGAAGAGGGTGATGTGGTTATGACAGGTACACCTGAAGGTGTTGCAGCATTAAAATCTAATGATCAAATAAAAATGGTACTTCACGGTAAAAAACAAGTATTTACATGGAATACCTTTGTCAAATAAGTTTGCAATAAATAAAAAGACCGCATAAAGCGGTATTTTTATTTTTATTTCTCTTCAAAGAGTGATGAAAGTGGGATAGAAAATTTTGCGGAGAGATATTCATCTGTATCAATAAGTGTTGGACTTAGTCGATTCATCCATTCATCATCAGGGTGAATATTCCCAATATCTTTTTTTAATGGGAGGTTAAATGGTAACTTTGTATAGAACTCCCAAAAATCGATATGAGCTAGATTTCTTACTAATACATATTCATCTGTATCCGTTCTACGAATAATTTGCTGTGTTTCCAGAATTTCAATATAAGTAGGCCAACGACCAACCTCACCACGTCCAAGAATTTTTAAGCCTTCTTTTTCACTAACAGTATCTCCTGTAAGTTGCTTTTTATAAAATAATTCTAGTATGTCAAGCATCATGACCATAGGGTGGCGTTTCTGAACTTTTCCTGTACTAAAAGAGGTAAGTGCAAAACTAACTTCTACACCAAGTAGGATGATGTTCCAAGAAAGGAAAATCCATAGTAGAAAAATCGGAACAGCAGCAAAAGCACCATATACAAGCTCGTAGCTTGTAAAGTTTGACATGATGTAACCAAAAAAGGTTTTAAGTAGTTGGAAAATTGTTCCACTGAAAATAGCACCAACAATAGCAGAGCGTAAGGGTACCTCTCTGTTTGGAATAGTCCAATAAATAAAGAAAAATCCTAATACAGTCAGTGCATAAGAGAGTATTCCAAGAAAATAAGTACTATCAATATGATAGCCAGTAAAATTATTGTGTAATATATTTAAAGAAGCCACAGCAGATGAAAGTGCAAAAGCACTTCCTAGAAGAATTGGACCCAATGAAATAATAGTCCAATAGCGCATAAAACCAATAATACCGCTACGTTTGTCTTTAATACGCCATATACGATTAAATACATCTTCGATACTGTTTAACATCATGACTGATGTAATGAATAAGAAAAGAATACCAATTGCTGTTAAGTTGCTCGATTTTTCTGTAAATGAATTGAGTGTTTGATCGAAAGCAATAGAGCTTTTTGGCAAGAAGTTACTATAAATGAGTTCTTGTAGCTGTTGGCGTGCTGGTTCTAGTGCTTTAATAGAAGAAATAATCACTAAAAAAACAGTTAACATAGGAACGACAGCAAATAGTGTTGTATATGTTAGTGAGGCAGCTTTATCACGGCAACGATCTGACTCGAAGCGAAGTATGACAAATAAAAGGAATTGAAACCATGTCTTTTCGTAAAAGGGCAGTTTCTTTAAATATTGCAGTAGCATATATCTTTGCCTAGATTTTTTTTAATACGAATTTCTAAATAGTGTATAGCCTTTAAGAAAAATAGTAAAAAATACCGTATAGTTTATTTTTAGAAAAATGAATTTAGATAGAATGAAACCCTATATTTTAGTACTTTATTATAGTAAGTATGGCACAACAAAAGATATGGCTCATCTTATTGCAGATGGTATTGAGCGAACAGGTATGGCTACAAAAATTCGTACTGTACCGAAAATATCTACTGTTGTGAATGTTGCTGAAGCCAGTATACCTGATGACGGTGATATTTATTGTACTTTAGAAGAGCTAGAACACTGTTCAGGACTAGCACTTGGCTCTCCAACAAGATTTGGAAATATGGCAAGTGAAATGAAATACTTTTGGGATCAGACGACTAGTTTGTGGTTAAGTGGGGCATTACATGATAAGCCTGCATGTGTATTTACAGCTTCAGGTGCTATGCATGGTGGGCAAGAAAGTACTTTGTTAAGTATGTATATTCCGCTTTTACATCATGGCATGATGATGTTAGGGCTAACCAATGCAACGTCTGCTTTATCAAGTACTAAAACAGGTGGTACGCCGTATGGTGCGACTCATGTAAGTGGATCACGCCATGATCAGGCTATTTCAGAAGATGAAAAAGTCTTATGTATTGCTCAAGGTGAGCGATTAGCAAAGGTTGTATTAAAACTACAGTACTAGACATAAAAAAGACCGCTTTAAAGCGGTCTTTTAAGAATTCAATATTACTCTTGTACGAAAGTAACTTTGCCATCGTCTAGTGACTGAATGCGTGCAAGTGATTCGACACGGTATCCTTTCTCAATAAGAAACTCTCTTCCAGTTTGGAAAGATTTTTCAATGACAATGCCAATACCTACGATATTTGCATTTGCTTGGTGAATAAGATCTGCCAAGCCTAAAGCTGCTTGCCCATTTGCAAGAAAGTCATCAATAATAAGCACATTGTCAGTACTATGAATGTGTTTATTTGAAATGGCAATCGTGCTTTCTGTCTGCTTTGTAAAAGAGTAAACCTTTGCACGATATAAATCATCTTTCAATGTTAAAGATTGGTATTTACGTGCGAAAATGACAGGTACACCAAGTTCTAAACCCGCCATAACAGCAGGAGCAATTCCTGATGCTTCAATGGTAATGATCTTAGTGATACCTTGATCTTTAAATCGTGCTGCAAATTCTTTACCAATTTTCTGCATGAGAACAGGATCAATTTGGTGGTTTAAGAAAGCGTCGACTTTGAGAACGTTATCAGATAGAACGATACCTTCAGTTAAGATTTTCTGTTCTAGTGCTTGCACTGGCGGAACCTCTACAAAATGGATGCTTTTTAAGCAAAAGCGTATTTTAAAAAGCATCCGAGAAATTGCAAGCCAAAAGTTGGAAAATTGATTATTTTATTGCCATTTATAGTTAATTAGTGAAATAGAGTAGGAGTTAGCGCCATCATTATGTGCAACTTTGACGGGTAAGTAGTCAAGTTGAGGTGCAAGCCAAAAGAGGGTGTTACGCTCTGGTTTGTTGTGCTCAAGCTTAAACTTCATTGTTTTGAAGTTGCCATATTGAGTTTTTACTGTTTCTTCTCCAAGGTTCACAAATTTTCTGGCATCAATTCCTTTGGCATCGGTAATGTAATAAACAGGTTTAAGGCGATTATTTTTCAAATCCTCTCGAATTTGTATTTCGGCATTTAGTTCATCTAATGGATTATTTTCAAGTGGGAAATTACGTAATGTACCATCTTTGTTCGTTGTAACTTTTTTATCTGCATGGTTAAAATTAATATTTAAGGCATCTGAAATACCAATATATTTCGTAGCGCGAGAAAATTTATCTGAAATGACTTTATCATTGCTAAATGTAAATTGGCTCGTTTCTGTTGCGGAAGCAAGTATGCCTGCCTTTGCAGTGAATTGATATGTCCAATGGTTATTTTCAGTTGCTTGTAGTGTGCGCGTTGCAGTACTAATATTATGTCCATTGTAAGCAAATTGATAAGTGGCTTGAAATGGTGTAAGTGCGAAGCTATGTACAGAAAACATAACTGCGCTTGTCAGTAGAGCACCTTGTAAAAACTTTTTTATTTGCATGCTTATCTTGTTCCTATAGGGAAGACTTCAACAAATGATGTTCTATATTTTAGTGAATCAAGATATTGCGTCTGTGCAAGATATGTATTTAATTTGAGGAAGTCGGCGTTTCTTTTGCCATATTCTTAATTCGCATAATTGCTTCTAAATTAACTTTTCCCATAACAACCAGTTCTGTTTCTTGCAGACGTGCATGGTTTACATTTACTTTGCTAAGAGTATCAATAATAGAACGATTTTTTCCTAACCATTTGTTTAAATCTAGGTAAAGTAGTCCATCTTTTACTTCAAGTACATTAAAGTGTTGCAGAATTTTTCCTAAAGGGTCTTTTTTGAGAACTTTTTGATAAAAGAAAAGAGCTGAGAGAATTGCCCATTTTTGAAATTTATTTTTAAATTTTGCACTTACAATTTGAGTGTTACTAATTTGTTCAAATACAATTAGCTGAATATTGTTGTTTAACTCCATTTTTAGAAGTTTTAAGTCTACCGATAGCGTTGTATGCAACCCTTGTACGTGAATTGTTGCATATAAGCGTAACCAATCGTCATGGACATCTGCATGTAAATCTTTAAGCAACCCTACATTGTCTGTAACAAAGCGTTTTAATGTGGCATTTAAAAATACTTGAGATAGTGCAAATTCTCGTTCTTCCTCAATGAATCCTCCAGCTTTCTGATATACGTTTTGTATATAGCTAGAAATGTTGGTAATAATCGTCTGCATAAGATGTTCCAAAGTCATATGATGTGATAAGCAACAATATGGATCAGTGCGATCAAAAATCGTATTTTGCTAGAGTTAAGATGCTAAAATTATTATTCGATAGGATAGTAAGTAAGGTAGCATAAATAAACATTTTTATCGCATTCTGTAAAGAATTTGTTGTAGTCTATGTTTTTTCTCTTTTAGTTTTAAATGGATATAGAAAAACAAAATATGGAACACCTTCGATACTTTTTTATATGGAAAGATAAAGTTCTCAGTTTTTCTATGCTAATAGCCATATTATTGCATGTAGGGCTATTACTTATTTCATTTAAAATGCCCGAATACCATAATAATATTTCACAAGATATTACGGTGGCACTTACACCTAGTCATGAATCATTGAATAATGCTGATTTTTTAGCAGAGCAAGATCAGACTGGTGGTGGTCGTTTAAATGAAAAGAAAAAGATTTCAACGGTTTTACCTCCTGTTGAGCGTACAGAAAGTCAAGGTGCACATGCTCAAGTAAAAAAAGATCGTTTTTTACAACAAACTGCTGTTGAGCAGACTCAAGAGCGTATGTTAGTTACTACGCTAAGTTGGAAAAAAGAAGTTGAAAATTATGTGCAGATGAATGCTAGAGATGCTTTTGAAAGCAGTTATTCTGATGAAGAAATGAGGATAGCAAGTTTAGAGGCACAGTATTTAAAGCAACAGCAAATTTATGCGAAGTTAAAAAATACAGAAACGATTAATTCGGTAGAAGCAAAAAAAGATGGTACAGCAAAGTATTTAGAACAGTTTAGGGAAAAAGTCGAATTGTTTGGAAATAGAGATTATCCTTTGGCTGCAAAACAACAAGGATTATCTGGCGATGTACGATTAATGGTTGTTTTAGAGCCTGATGGTAGTGTGAAGGCAATTCATTTATTGGAAAGTTCAGGACACCCTATATTAGATGAAGCTGCAAAACATTCTGTACGTCGTGGTGCGCCGTTTGGGAAGTTCTCACAAAGTATGAGTTTACTGTCTGAGTTGAGAGTGATTAGAACATGGCGTTTCCATACAGGAGAAAGTCGAGTTGAAACGCCATAGCATCGTAAATTAGTGATCGATAGAAAGATAAGGGTTATCTAAGCCAAGTTTTGCTAAAATCTCAATTTCAAGACCTTCCATTTCTTCAGCATCCTCTGTGCTTGTTTCATGGTCATATCCAATAAGATGAAGTGTGCCATGGACAAGCATGTGTGTGAAATGCTCAAGAGGAGATTTATTTTGTTCTTTTGCCTCTTGTAATACTACAGGAATGCAAATGACAAGGTCACCTAGTGGTAGTACATCAATGACCTTTAATACATCTTCAGGTAAATCGCTTGGAAAAGAAAGAACATTGGTTGGTTTGTCTTTATGACGATACTCTGCGTTAAGTGCTTGGCTTGCATCTGAGTCGACACAAGCAATACCTATTTCAGTATCTTGCGCAAGCTGAATATAACGCAATGTTGTTTCAATAACTTTTTTAATATAAGCACGTTTTAGCACCAATTCAGGTGCTAAAACGTCTTGTTGTAGTGAAAGACTAATTTTCAAAACAAATCCTTAGGTATGTTGGTGCTGCTGGTCTGCAGCAGAATCATTTTCTGCAATGAGGGCTTCTTGAAGTGCTTTACGTTCGGCACGTGCTTTTGCACCGATACGTTGTTGTTCGCTGTCCCAGCCATCATAGGCTTCAACAATTTTTTGTACAAGTTGGTGACGTACTACATCACGGGAGTGAAAGTGGGTAATATGTATTTCTTTCACGGGCTCAAGTACGCGTAATGCATGTGCAAGCCCTGATTGTTGTCCTCTTGGTAAGTCAACTTGGGTAATATCACCTGTGATGACTGCACGTGAGCCAAAACCAAGGCGTGTAAGGAACATCTTCATTTGTTCTGGTGTTGTATTTTGTGCTTCATCCAAAATAACAAATGAATGGTTGAGTGTGCGACCTCGCATGTAAGCAAGGGGTGCAACTTCAATAATTTGACGCTCAATAAGTTTGGCAACTTTTTCAAAACCTAGCATCTCATACAATGCGTCATATAGTGGACGAAGGTATGGATCAATTTTTTGAGTTAAGTCACCTGGTAAAAAGCCTAATTTTTCTCCCGCTTCTACTGCTGGACGAACCAATAAGATTCTTTGAATCTCATTACGTTCAAGCATGTCTACTGCAGCAGCGACAGCAAGATAGGTTTTACCTGTACCTGCAGGGCCAACGCCAAAAGAAATATCACTTTGCAAAATACGCTGTACATAACGCTTTTGGTTGGCACCTCGTGGGTTGATACGACCTTTTCGAGTTTGTAACCAAACATCGTCAAGACCTGTATGTTCTTGTACAGATTGATCGAAAATTTCGCGATCTGTTTGACTACCTTGAATGATTAAATGAAGAGCATCTGCACTTACTTGTGCAGATGCCGCTTCTTCATATAATTTTTGTAAGAGCGATTCAGTCCTTTCGACTGCATCAAGTTCACCATCAATATAAAAAACATCGCCACGATGATTAATATTTACATCTAGGCGCTGTTCTATTTGTTTTAAGTGTCCGTTATAAGCGCCGAGCATATTTTTGGTATGCTCCATTGAAATACCAGGAAAAGCTACTGTACGTCGAATAGATGCAGTCAAGAGAGTTCCTCTTTTTTTGGTTTTGGTTGTCCCCTTACATTACGCTACGTCAGGTTCAAGATTCAAGAGCTCGCCGTAAACTAAATTTAATGTTTTAATTTCGGTAATTTCGATCTCTGCAAATCGTCCAACCCATGATGCATCACCAACAAAAGTCACATAGCGTGTATTATCTGCTGTTCCTACCAAAAGATTAGGGTCTCTATCAGAAACTTTTTCAATAAGAACACGTTGAATAGTATTTTTCATTGCATCTGTTTTATCAATACTTGAGCGTTTGATAATCTGCTGTACTTGTGCAAGGCGTTCTTTTTTTACTGTTTCAGGAATCGTATCTTCAAGCTCGGATGCAGGTGTACCTGGACGTTTTGAATAGATAAAACTATAAGAGTGATCGAAGTCCAAGTCTTTAATGAATTGCAGTGTTTCAGCAAAGTTTTCATCAGTTTCTCCTGGGAAACCGATGATAAAGTCACTAGATAAATGCATGTCTGGACGAATTTTACGAAGTTTTTCCATTTTATTAATATAAACATCAATTGTATGGTTGCGCTTCATGGCTTGTAGTACATCATTTGAGCCACTTTGTACGGGTAGATGTAGATGTGAAACCATTTGTGGTAAGTCGCGATAACATTCAATGAGAGCTTCAGAGAACTCTAATGGGTGTGATGTTGTGTAACGAATACGACCAATTCCTGGAATTTCAGCAACTAAGCGAAGTAATTCTGCAAAGGTACAAATATCACCTTCAAATGTCTCGCCACGATAGCCATTTACATTTTGACCAAGTAGAGAAACCTCACGCACACCACGTTCTGCAAGGCTGGCAATTTCAGCCAATACGTCATCAAGTGGGCGAGAAACCTCTTCACCACGAGTATAAGGTACAACACAGAAAGAGCAGTATTTTGAACAGCCTTCCATAATTGAAACAAATGCTTTATGTCCTTCTACACGTGGTTCAGGTAAGAAGTCAAATTTCTCAATGTCAGGGAATGAAATATCAACAAGCTTAATTTTTTCTTTTTTAGGCTTTTGATGTTGATCTTCATGTTGATCGAGCAATTGGGGTAAACGATGTAGTGTTTGAGGGCCAAAAACCATATCAACATATGGCGCTCTTTTTTGAATGTTATCGCCTTCTTGTGATGCAACACAACCACCCACACCAATAACTAAATCTGGATTTTGTTGTTTTAGCTTTCTCCATCTACCGAGTTCGCTAAATACTTTTTCTTGTGCTTTTTCACGGATTGAACAAGTATTCATTAATAGAATATCGGCTTCTTTGGGGTCTTTTGTAAGAACATATCCGTGAGAGTCACCTAAAAGGTCTGCCATACGATGACTGTCATACTCATTCATTTGACACCCTTGTGTTTCAATGTATAACTTTTTCACTGAAGACAGATTTGAGGTGTTTAAAGGCTGGTGAACAGTATTTTCTGAGGCAGCTTCGTCACGCGAAGGAATGAAAGTTTGGACCGTCATGTAGGCTCCTGATACAAAGGTTAAGCATGAAAGCTAAATTTGGCTTCACACAACAGTAAAAAGTGGAGCGATATTTTAGCATTTTTATGCTTAAACAAGTAGTAAATGACTTTTATAATTAAATCATATGAAAAATCGCTAATACTTACACAACATAACAAGAATAGGAAAGGTGTTCACATTAAAATAAGATGAAAACTTTAGCATTGGGTGACGTGATTCTTATGTACAATTTATGGGTGGGTATGTGAGTCATAAAAAGAATAAAAGCTATTTAAGAGTTATTTTATTTCATTTGTTTTTGGGATGTACGATATCCATCGCAAATGCTGCAAATGAGCAATTCAATGATGCACTCGCTGCGGCAAATTCAGGGAACTTAGCACGACTCGATCAAGATGCGGTTGCAATGCAAAATGATGTTTTAGGATATTATCCTGAATATTTTAAATTAAATACCAATTTAGCCTTACAGCCTGCATCAAGTATTATTCAATTTATACAAAAATATCCAAATTCGGCTATGGCAGAGAAATTAGCAGCTGACTATGTGGAAGAGAAAGTAAAAGAAGCAAACTATGCCGATGCGCAACCTGTTTTATCTTACATTACCAATCCAGATAATGCTGAAAGTTGTGCAATTGCACAGGTACGTGCCAAATCAGGTGATCCTTTAGTTTTTGCTGAATATAAGGATCTGTGGTTAAGCACAAATAATAATATGCCTGATTCTTGTATGGGTTTGAATAGAATGATGTCATCGAGCCCACTGATGACAAATGAAGATAAGCAACAGCGATTGTGGACACAGCTTAGAGCAGGTCAGATTGGTCTTGCAGCATCTACAGCACAGTCATTGGGTTTAAATATCTCTATTGCACAGCTCACACAAATTCAATCAAATCCATTGGGCTATCTTTGGTCTGCACCTAAATCGAATGATACAGACTATGCTTATTTAATTTTTGCTCTAGGGCGTTTGGCAGATAGCGATTTAACTGCAGGTTTAACCGCAGCCAATAGAGCAGCAGAAGGTGTACCACCCGCTGTTCAAAAGTATCTTTATAGAACCGTTGCTTATATTGGTGGTACAACGGTACTTAAAAATAACTTTAATCGTATTGTACTGAATTATTTTGATGCAAGTTATGGTATTCCATTTAGTGCGGAAGAAGCTGAGATTTATGCGCGGCAAGCTATTCGGTTTGGTGCATGGGATAGCTTAATTCGTGCAATTTCTGTGATGGGTGTAACACAGCAACAAGAAAGCCGTTGGCAATATTGGCTTGCCCGTGCAGATGAGCAACAAGTAGATCAAAGTTATAAAAAGCAGGCAAGTACACTGTATAGTGACTTAGCAAATAATGGCGATGATTATTATAATTTGCTAGCTCAGGAAAAAATGGGTCAAAAATACAATAGAGTAGACCAGGCAGAGCCAAGTGCTGATGATATGCAGCGTTTAAACCAAGATATTAATTTTAACCGTGCTTTTGCTTTGCGTACTATAGCCGCACCTACTATTTATGCAAACAGAGAATGGAATTGGGCTGTAAGACAGGCATATCTAAAAAAAGATGATGGTATTTTACTCGCTGCTGCTCAAAAGGCTGCAAATATAGCATGGTATGATCGTGCAATTTATGCCGCGGAGCGTACTGTAAATAAACATAACTATAATTTACGTTATTTGACACCTCATCAAAATGCCGTTGTCTTACATAGTGGCAATGTTGGCTTGGATCCTGCATGGGCTTATGGTCTAATGCGTCAAGAGAGTCGTTTTGTAACAAATGCACGTTCTAATGTGGGAGCGGGTGGATTGATGCAAATTATGCCAAATACTGCCAAACTAGTTGCGAGACAAATGGGTGAGACATATAATCCCGCAGCATTGAGTGATATGAATACTAATGTGCGTTATGGAACATATTATTTGTCTATGATACAAGCGCAATTAAATGGTAATGCTGTACTTGCAACTGCTGGCTACAATGCAGGGCCGAATAGAGCTTTACGCTGGCAGCCGACTGATCAGCCAATTGCTGCTGATCAATATGTAGAAAGTATTCCTTTAGATGAAACAAGAAATTATGTTAAAAATGTTATGACGAATACAATTCATTATGGTGCAATTTTGGGGCAGGGGCAGCAATATATAAGTAAATGGATGAAAGTTATTCCTCTACGTGGTAGTAGTGAATAGCTAGTATTATAAATACAATATGTGGAACAGAATTATGGAAGAGATAGGTATATTTTATGTCTAAAATTAAGTTTTTACAGTATTTTATGACATATGCCTTAATGTTTATGGTTGGCACATTTGGGTGTTACTTTATCTCATCCTCTAGTCAGGCAGCAAAGTTAGATATTTCAGAGGGATATGTACTAAATATTCAAATGACGCCTGCAGTATGTGCATTTGATCAGAATCAAAGAAAACAACGAAAGTGTTTGGAAGGTTATGCACTCACAATAGGCAGTCTTGTGCCTGAAAACTTCACTAGAAATAATGAGGCATGTGCAACAAGTACATCTGCTATGCTTTCTCCATTACAAGCAAAAGTCATTGCTCGTGTAATTCCCGATGAATCATATAGAATGCAATTGTGGCATGCTGTGGGCGGCTGTGTTCCAATGAGTGCATCTCAATACTTTAGAACAATTATCAATTATGCACAAAATCTAAAAATTCCACCAATATTAACAGATACAATATCACATACATTTTATAAACAATCTCTTGAAGAACAATTTTTATCTCTAAATAAATCTTTACCTGCAAAAGGTATACAACTGAATTGTCAAAAAGATAGTCATACTGCTGTTTTAACACATATTAGTATTTGCTATAAAAATAACGGTCAGTTTAAGGTATGCCCTACAAATATTACATCAAATTGCCCAGCTCAATTTAACATACAGGGAACTTACTGATTTGAAATCAAAACAATTTTTATCTCAAATGAAAAGCATAGATTTACTGTGCAACAATAAAAAGATTGGAGTACAATATTGGTCGTTTATGATTAAAAATATTAAATAGAACTTCGCTGTTTAATCATATTAACGCACCTCAAATGGAGATAATTATATGAAGCAACCCGTTCGTGTTGCCGTGACTGGCGCCGCAGGTCAAATTGGATATAGCTTACTATTCCGTATCGCAAGTGGTGAGATGTTAGGAAAAGATCAGCCAATTATTTTACAACTTCTAGAAATTCCGGTTGAAAAAGCTCAGCAAGCGCTGCAAGGCGTAAAAATGGAATTAGATGATTGCGCTTTTCCTTTATTAAATGAAATTATTTGTACAGATGACCCAAATATTGCGTTTAAAGATGCAGATTATGCATTATTAGTTGGTGCGCGTCCTCGTGGCCCAGGTATGGAGCGTGCAGACTTATTACAAGAAAATGCAAAAATATTTACAGTACAAGGTAAAGCATTAAATGATCACGCAAGCCGTGATGTAAAAGTTCTAGTTGTTGGTAATCCTGCAAATACAAATGCATATATTGCAATGAAATCTGCACCAGATCTTCCTGCAAAAAACTTTACGGCGATGCTACGTTTAGACCATAACCGTGCGCTTACACAACTCGCTCAAAAAGCAAATGTTGCTGTTGCAGATATTGAAAAGTTGACGGTATGGGGTAATCATTCACCAACAATGTATGCAGATTATCGTTTTGCAACAGTAAAAGGTGAAAGCTTAAAAGATAAGATAAATGACGCTGCTTGGAATAAAGATGATTTCTTACCAACAGTAGGTAAGCGGGGCGCAGCAATTATTAATGCACGCGGTCTTTCTTCTGCTGCATCTGCTGCGAATGCAGCAATTGATCATATTCATGATTGGGCACTAGGTACTAAAGGAAAATGGGTAACGATGGGTGTTCCATCAGATGGCTCTTATGGTATTCCTGAAGGCATTATTTATGGTGTGCCAGTAATTTGTGAAAATGGTGAATATACACGTGTTGAAGGTTTAGAAATTGATGAATTTAGCCGTGAACGTATGAATCTTACATTACAAGAGTTAGAAGAAGAGCGAAGCGCGATTGCTCATCTACTTAACTAAAGTAATATAGCGTAAAAAAGCACCTTACAAGGTGCTTTTTTATTGTTTGCAAAATTAGTTTAATTTTTTATTTAACATTTCTTTTAACCATGGCATTTGTTGTATATTTACAAAAGCATGATGTTTTTTTATTAAATGTAAATCAAATTCATCTGTGCTTACATATTTTTTTAGCCAATGCTGAGCCATTGCTATTTCATCCTTTACAATTGAAGAGTATGCAAGAAAAAAGTAGATATTACCATCATTTGAATGTGCAATAGGCTTTAAAATTTGCTGTGTAATTAATGCAAATTTTGTATCTTTAGTTAGTTCATAATAAATCATATATGCTTTGACTAAATGAAGTGATAGCTCAATATATTCTGCAGTCGAAATATTTTCTTCAAATTCAATGCGTGCTTGTTCCAGTAAAGCAATCGCTTCATGTAAGAAATGTACTTGCTCTTGTTTGTTGCGACTAATTGTAACAAGCTGAAGACGTAAATCAGCGCGCTCTAAAGCAAGGCTTGCAGAGTTTTGCTCTAAATATAATTGATCTGTTTCCCCAATTCTTGTAATGATATTGTTGCTCATAAGCGTACCTTAATTTGTTTGTTTTAATAATATGAGGGGCTTTGGGGGAAATTAAAGCCTACCATAGTACATCATCATTTCTTAGCCAAGCAGTAATCGAAAGGCGTTTTTGTTTAGAAGTAAGTACTTCGTGTAATAAATTGCTTTCAAAAATAACAATGCTATTTGCAGTGGGTTCAATTATATGCCAATTCATTTTTTTATCTTGTAAGCGTAATTGTCCTCCCCAACTTTCTTGCCATAATTCATGAATATAGAAAACACTTGAAATAACGCGATGATTTTTTTGTTGAGGATTATCTCGATGTAATGCATAAAATTCCCCAACATTGTAGCAAGCAAAGTGAGCCTCTACATTTTTAATACCAAGAAAGAAAGCTTGATTTAAAGCTTTGGAAAGATTTTCTAATGTTAAAATATGTTGATATGCAAGAGATTTGGTTTCATTAATCCATAAAATATGATCACTTCGAATTTTATTGATAACACCATCTTGAATTGCTGCAGCACGAAATTTATCCATTTGGGAAAAACATTCGGCATTTAATGCCGTAAAAAAAGCTTTATCATATGCTTGTTTAATAATACTAAAGCCAAATTCATCAAGCTGATTTACGATGCTATCCACATCCCAAGACATAGGTAGAGAGACTGTTGTCATTTTTAAAATAACAATAAAATAAAAGGGAACTTATTCTAGAGTAAATTTTGATTCAGCATGTAAGTTTTTTTTCATGTTAATATATTCACAGAAATGAGGAATATACATATATATGAACTATCGTCACCACTTTCATGCAGGTAATTTTGCAGATGTAATGAAGCACGTTTTATTGCTTCAACTACTTACACGCTTAAATTTGAAAGATAAACCTTACCGCTATATTGATACACATGGTGGTGCAGGAAAGTATGACCTGTCGGAAGCACCTGCACAAAAGTCAGGCGAGTTTTTATCGGGTATTCACCGTCTTATGCAGTTGCAGCCAGGTCAGATTAAAAAATCTCCTGAAGGTGTGCAAAAATATTTACAACTTGTAGATCAGTTACGTGACCAAGAAGGCAAGGGGGCTTATCCAGGCTCACCATGGGTAGCATTACAAGGTTTACGTGAAATGGATAAGGCAACAGTTTTTGAAATGCAGAGTGATGTATTTGAACAACTGCGTCATAATATTCGCGATAAAAAGATGGGACTACATAAGCGTGATGCCTATGAGGGGTTGCTTGGTGTTATTCCGCCACGTGAGAAACGTGGATTAGTCATGATAGACCCACCTTATGAAGTGGAAAGAAAAGATTTTCCACAATTGGTAGAGCTTATTCAAAATGCATATAGTAAATGGCCAACTGGGGTATTTGCTGTTTGGTATCCAATTAAAGATCGTGCCATGATTCAACGTTTTGAAAAGAAAATGATAAAAACAGGCATTCGCCGTCAATTGGTTTGTGAAATATGTGTTTGGCCAGATGACACGCCTATTGGTCTGAATGGATGTGGCCTACTTGTAATTAATCCACCTTGGAAATTTGCTCAAGAAGCTGAAGAAGCATTAAAGTGGTTATTTCCACATTTAAAAATGCATGAAACTGGTGGATCATTTGCAGTAAAGTGGCTTGTTGGTGAATAATGACCCCACATTCTGGATAGCTAGGAACAAAATATATGACCAAGACACCAAAGCGCAATGGCGAATATTCAGATGATGCTCATGATGGATTAACATTTGAGGTGATTGAAGAAGAAGACACAAATGAAGGACAACGTGTAAAAAAGCGTGGTATTTATTTGTGGCCAAACTTAATTACGACAGCCGCTTTACTGTCAGGTTTTTATTCCATTGTTGCGAGTATGGATGGACATTATATACAAGCAATTTATGCCATATTTCTAGCTGCATTGCTTGATGGTCTGGATGGCCGTGTTGCACGTGCAATTGGTGCACAAAGTCCTTTTGGTGAGCAGTTAGATTCATTGTCTGACTTAATTGCTTTTGGTATCTCACCAGCCATATTAATGTACAGTTGGAGTGTACATGGTTTGGGACGTATAGGTCTTGCATGCTGTTTTGTATATGCTGCATGTGCAGCATTCCGATTAGCACGATTTAATGTTCAAATTGGTAGTGTAGATAAAAGATACTTTATTGGTATAGCAAGTCCACTTGCTGCCATATTGGTAGTTTGCCTTGTATGGGTAAGTAGAGATTATTCAGCTATCTTTCAAGTCAAAGATCGAGCAGTGCAAATAGGTTATGCCATATTTATGGTTGTGACAGGTCTACTCATGATTTCAAATATGAAATACTACTCATTTAAGCAGATGGATAAAAATAGGGTTCCTTTTATTGTTATGCTTCCTGTGGTACTTATTCTTGCAGCAATGACTTATAACATTCCAGTGGGTATACTTATTGTCTCTATATTATATGTACTGTCTGGGTTTATAACCACCTTCTTTGCAAGTAAAGAAGATGATTCTGATGAACAGTAGTAAGTAGTAGCGCAAGGGGGTATGAGTAGGCTATACCCCCAAAGTTTTTTAAAATATTAACTAACCTTAGTTTAATGTAAGTAATTTACATTTGAATCATTCGTTGAGACTTACTTGAACACAGGTAATATGCAAAATACTAGCCCTCATATTCACCATAAAGTTGAACATGGAGTGATATCTTGAATGTTCAATGTGGTGTAAGTTTTTAAGTTTATCATTCACCGCTTCAATCAGTTCAAGCTTTGAAAGTAGTGCTTTACTACTACCACCAGTAGTCAAAATCTTATGTTATTTCATATTTCGACGTTTTGGAGTGATTAGTCTGAGGCTAATCTCAATCTTTTCTTTACTTCAGTAGCCCTTGTCACTAAGTAATATTCCCTTAATTTCACGTATTAATTACTCTATGATGGTTATATTATGCACGTTTTCTGAAGTCAGCGTTAGATTGAGGTAACCTAAATAATTGATAATTATATTTAAACTTAATCTATAAAACTTTTCCTCTTTCTACTAAACCTTTAAAAACAAGAGTTTAGATTCTTAAACTGTGACAAATCGTTATCTTTGTCCAATCAATGGTGCTAATCCCTGTATTTTGGCCATTAACTTAATGAAAGAGAGTCATCATTTATAAATAACTTTATATAATTCCACGTAGCTGATAGTTAGGGAAATACTTTTTTCTAAAAGGGAGTAGACTATATGGCAATAAAAGTCTTTGAAGAAGCGAAAGCCAAATTTATTAAATAAGGTAATGATCATTATGGCTTTAGATAGACTTAATTTTGATTTCCATTGACCTATTTTTTTACATCGAACTCAGGCTTTAATTAACTAAAAAGATATTTTGAGTAGGTGGTTGGCTATATTGATAGCTATTTTTCGTTTTAAATTAAAGTGAACTAAATAATTAAAACCTTCCTATTTTGCTGTAAAAGCATTCAAATTGATTAGAAATCCACGCATTTCGTCTATCTTTTGTTCTGTTGATAAATAAATATGAAATAAAATGGATTTAGGGGTTGCGTTTGGGAAGTATTGGTCTATAATGCGTATCCATCGGCGGTGATGTTGAGAGAAACTTCTTAATAAACAATAACTTAGTTGATTGGTTTGAGATTTAGTTCTTAGATTGATTGAAGTTTAGTTTGATTAAGTAGTTTAAAAAAACTTTCAGATTACAGTTGACTTTCTTTTAAAAGAGAGTAATATAGCCGACCTAGCTTGCTGATGACGAATCAGTGATGCGAATCATTAATAGAATTGAAGAACAACTTGTGTGGATTTTTACTGAGTGATCACTGAATATATTTAAGATTCATTGATCAAAAGTAGAAATTTACTCGAAGATTTATTTGAGAGCGAATATTTTTGCTAGTGATTAATGAGCCAGATTGATTCCCTTAAGGAATTAATGATTTTAACTGAAGAGTTTGATCATGGCTCAGATTGAACGCTGGCGGCAGGCTTAACACATGCAAGTCGAGCGGGGGAAGGTAGCTTGCTACTGGACCTAGCGGCGGACGGGTGAGTAATACTTAGGAATCTGCCTATTAGTGGGGGACAACGTTCCGAAAGGAGCGCTAATACCGCATACGCCCTACGGGGGAAAGCAGGGGATCTTCGGACCTTGCGCTAATAGATGAGCCTAAGTCGGATTAGCTAGTTGGTAGGGTAAAGGCCTACCAAGGCGACGATCTGTAGCGGGTTTGAGAGGATGATCCGCCACACTGGGACTGAGACACGGCCCAGACTCCTACGGGAGGCAGCAGTGGGGAATATTGGACAATGGGCGCAAGCCTGATCCAGCCATGCCGCGTGTGTGAAGAAGGCCTTATGGTTGTAAAGCACTTTAAGCGAGGAGGAGGCTTACCTAGTTAATACCTAGGATAAGTGGACGTTACTCGCAGAATAAGCACCGGCTAACTCTGTGCCAGCAGCCGCGGTAATACAGAGGGTGCAAGCGTTAATCGGAATTACTGGGCGTAAAGCGCGCGTAGGTGGCCATTTAAGTCAAATGTGAAATCCCCGAGCTTAACTTGGGAATTGCATTCGATACTGGGTGGCTAGAGTATAGGAGAGGAAGGTAGAATTCCAGGTGTAGCGGTGAAATGCGTAGAGATCTGGAGGAATACCGATGGCGAAGGCAGCCTTCTGGCCTAATACTGACACTGAGGTGCGAAAGCATGGGGAGCAAACAGGATTAGATACCCTGGTAGTCCATGCCGTAAACGATGTCTACTAGCCGTTGGGTCCTTTGAGGACTTAGTGGCGCAGCTAACGCGATAAGTAGACCGCCTGGGGAGTACGGTCGCAAGACTAAAACTCAAATGAATTGACGGGGGCCCGCACAAGCGGTGGAGCATGTGGTTTAATTCGATGCAACGCGAAGAACCTTACCTGGCCTTGACATACTAAGAACTTTCTAGAGATAGATTGGTGCCTTCGGGAACTTAGATACAGGTGCTGCATGGCTGTCGTCAGCTCGTGTCGTGAGATGTTGGGTTAAGTCCCGCAACGAGCGCAACCCTTTTCCTTACTTGCCAGCATTTCGGATGGGAACTTTAAGGATACTGCCAGTGACAAACTGGAGGAAGGCGGGGACGACGTCAAGTCATCATGGCCCTTACGGCCAGGGCTACACACGTGCTACAATGGTCGGTACAGAGGGTTGCTACACAGCGATGTGATGCTAATCTCAAAAAGCCGATCGTAGTCCGGATTGGAGTCTGCAACTCGACTCCATGAAGTCGGAATCGCTAGTAATCGCGGATCAGAATGCCGCGGTGAATACGTTCCCGGGCCTTGTACACACCGCCCGTCACACCATGGGAGTTTGTTGCACCAGAAGTAGATAGTCTAACCCTCGGGAGGACGTTTACCACGGTGTGGCCAATGACTGGGGTGAAGTCGTAACAAGGTAGCCGTAGGGGAACCTGCGGCTGGATCACCTCCTTAACGAAAAGGTGAGACTTGGTAAGAATCCACAACAAGTTGTTCTTCGGTATATTATCTGAGGGTCTGTAGCTCAGTTGGTTAGAGCACACGCTTGATAAGCGTGGGGTCACAAGTTCAAGTCTTGTCAGACCCACCAAAGACTAGAAGATAATGTACAATTCGAAATGATTTTAAGCTGGGGACTTAGCTTAGTTGGTAGAGCGCCTGCTTTGCACGCAGGAGGTCAGGAGTTCGACTCTCCTAGTCTCCACCATGATTTTAATCAGATTGATATTTCAATTTAATTAAAGTTAAGCTAATAAATAAGCAAACAGCTTATTTGCTTATAGAGCTTAATAGAAAGATTGTATATAATATGCGACCTTGATATTAACCTCTGTGAGTAATCACAGTACATGACCTGACGAAGGCATGTTAAATCATTAACAGATTATTCAATTTGAGTCTGAAATAAAATTGTTCACTCATACATTTTGAAGCGTTTTAATTGAAATTTTAACTAATTTAGATTGAGACAAATTGAAATGAGATGAGAACTAGCAAATTAACTGAATCAAGCGTTTTGGTATGAGATTGAAGCTGTACACCTTGAAGTTCGCGTAAGCGACTGTTTGGGGTTGTATAGTCAAGTAATTAAGTGCATGTGGTGGATGCCTTGGCAGTCAGAGGCGATGAAAGACGTAATAGCCTGCGATAAGCTCCGGGGAGGCGGCAAATATCCTATGATCCGGAGATTTCTGAATGGGGGAACCCACTTACCATAAGGTAGGTATCAATAACTGAATACATAGGTTGTTGAGGCGAACGAGGGGAAGTGAAACATCTCAGTACCCTTAGGAAAAGAAATCAATTGAGATTCCGTCAGTAGCGGCGAGCGAACGCGGATCAGCCCATTAAGTTATCTAAGTTTTAGTGGAACACTCTGGGAAGTGTGACTATAAAGGGTGATAGTCCCGTACACGAAAGGGCTTAGATAATGATATCGAGTAGGGCGAGGCACGTGAAACCTTGTCTGAATATGGGGGGACCATCCTCCAAGGCTAAATACTCCTGACTGACCGATAGTGAACCAGTACCGTGAGGGAAAGGCGAAAAGAACCCCTGTGAGGGGAGTGAAATAGATCCTGAAACCGCATGCATACAAGCAGTGGGAGCATACTTTGTTATGTGACTGCGTACCTTTTGTATAATGGGTCAGCGACTTATATTCAGTAGCGAGGTTAACCGTATAGGGGAGCCGTAGAGAAATCGAGTCTTAATAGGGCGTTTAGTTGCTGGGTATAGACCCGAAACCAGGCGATCTATCCATGAGCAGGTTGAAGGTTGGGTAACACTAACTGGAGGACCGAACCCACTGTCGTTGAAAAGCCAGGGGATGACTTGTGGATAGGGGTGAAAGGCTAATCAAGCCTGGTGATAGCTGGTTCTCCCCGAAAGCTATTTAGGTAGCGCCTCGGACGAATACCATAGGGGGTAGAGCACTGTTTCGGCTAGGGGGTCATCCCGACTTACCAAACCGATGCAAACTCCGAATACCTATGAGTACTATCCGGGAGACAGACTGCGGGTGCTAACGTCCGTAGTCAAGAGGAAAACAATCCAGACCGCCAGCTAAGGCCCCAAAATCATAGTTAAGTGGGAAACGATGTGGGAAGGCATAGACAGCTAGGAGGTTGGCTTAGAAGCAGCCACCCTTTAAAGAAAGCGTAATAGCTCACTAGTCGAGTCGGCCTGCGCGGAAGATGTAACGGGGCTAAAACTATGTGCCGAAGCTGCGGATTTACGCATTAGCGTAAGTGGTAGGGGAGCGTTCTGTAAGCCGATGAAGGTGTGTTGAGAAGCATGCTGGAGGTATCAGAAGTGCGAATGCTGACGTGAGTAACGATAAAACGGGTGAAAAACCCGTTCGCCGAAAGACCAAGGGTTCCAGTCCAACGTTAATCGGGGCTGGGTGAGTCGACCCCTAAGGCGAGGCCGAAAGGCGTAGTCGATGGGAAAATGGTTAATATTCCATTACTTCTGTGTAATGCGATGAGAGGACGGAGAAGGTTAAGTCAGCCTGGCGTTGGTTGTCCAGGTGAAAGACAGTAGGCATGCATCTTAGGCAAATCCGGGGTGCTCTATGCTGAGAGTCGATAGCAAGTAGGTTTACCTACGAAGTGGCTGATACCATACTTCCAAGAAAAGTCTCTAAGCTTCAGTTACACAGGAATCGTACCCGAAACCGACACAGGTGGTCAGGTCGAGTAGACCAAGGCGCTTGAGAGAACTCTGCTGAAGGAACTAGGCAAAATGGTACCGTAACTTCGGGAGAAGGTACGCTGCTGATGGTGATGGAACTTGCTTCCTGAGCTGTCGGCAGCCTCAGAAACCAGGCCGCTGCAACTGTTTATTAAAAACATAGCACTCTGCAAACACGAAAGTGGACGTATAGGGTGTGATGCCTGCCCGGTGCTGGAAGGTTAATTGATGGGGTTAGCGTAAGCGAAGCTCTTGATCGAAGCCCCAGTAAACGGCGGCCGTAACTATAACGGTCCTAAGGTAGCGAAATTCCTTGTCGGGTAAGTTCCGACCTGCACGAATGGCATAATGATGGCGGCGCTGTCTCCAGCAGAGGCTCAGTGAAATCGAAATCGCGGTGAAGATGCCGTGTACCCGTGGCTAGACGGAAAGACCCCGTGAACCTTTACTGCAGCTTGACATTGAACTTTGACCTTACTTGTGTAGGATAGGTGGGAGGCTTTGAAGTAGTAACGCCAGTTACTATGGAGCCATCCTTGAAATACCACCCTGGTAATGTTGAGGTTCTAACTCTGACCCATAATCTGGGTCGAGGACCATGTCTGGTGGGTAGTTTGACTGGGGCGGTCTCCTCCTAAAGAGTAACGGAGGAGTACGAAGGTGCGCTCAGCGTGGTCGGAAATCACGCGTAGAGTATAAAGGCAAAAGCGCGCTTAACTGCGAGACCAACAAGTCGAGCAGGTACGAAAGTAGGTCTTAGTGATCCGGTGGTTCTGTATGGAAGGGCCATCGCTCAACGGATAAAAGGTACTCTGGGGATAACAGGCTGATACCGCCCAAGAGTTCATATCGACGGCGGTGTTTGGCACCTCGATGTCGGCTCATCTCATCCTGGGGCTGAAGCAGGTCCCAAGGGTATGGCTGTTCGCCATTTAAAGAGGTACGCGAGCTGGGTTTAGAACGTCGTGAGACAGTTCGGTCCCTATCTACCATGGGCGTTGGAAATTTGAGAGGATCTGCTCCTAGTACGAGAGGACCAGAGTGGACGAACCTCTGGTGTACCGGTTGTGACGCCAGTCGCATCGCCGGGTAGCTATGTTCGGAAGGGATAACCGCTGAAAGCATCTAAGCGGGAAGCCTACCTCAAGATTAGATTTCCCTGTGATTTTATGTCACCTAAAGAGCCGTTCAAGACTAGGACGTTGATAGGTTGGATGTGGAAGTGTAGTGATACATGAAGCTGACCAATACTAATTGCTCGTGAGGCTTGACTATACAACACCCAAACAGTTGTATTTCTCTTCAAATAGCTTGATTTAGTAATAAACCTAGTTACAATACAGACCAATTGAATAACCTGTTAAGCCAAATTTGGTTGAACATAGGCAATAATATAAGACCTAACCGTTCTCCATAACAGTTATGCTGGCGACAATAGCGAGAGTGAACCACCTGATCCCTTCCCGAACTCAGAAGTGAAACCTCTTAGCGCTGATGGTAGTGTGGGGTTACCCATGTGAGAGTAAGTCATCGCCAGCATCTAATTCTAAAGCCTCCCATTAGGGAGGCTTTTTTTTATGTGTGGAATTTATTTTTTATGTAATTGGTACATGACATCTCTTAAAGCTGTCCGAAGTCCCTCTTCAAGCGTGGGGTGGTAAAAAGGCCTGCTAAGAAGTTGCTCTAAAGTTATATTTTCTGCCAGACTCCATGCTAAAAGGTGGGCCAGATGCTCGCCTTGAGTCACATATATTTCTGAGCCAAGAAGTTTATGTGTTTCATTATCAATATAAATTTCGATGCCACCAATGTTTTTCCCAAGTACTGTTGCTCTTCCTTGATTCTTATATGAGGCAAAACCGACCGTAAATTCTTGTTTAGCTTCTTTGAGTTGTTGGTATGATTGTCCAACTACTGCAATTTCTGGAGATGAAAACACAATAGAAAGAGGAGGGTAGTCTTTTTTAGCAGTAATGCTTGGGTAGCTTAAGCAATTTTTTACAGCTACTTTTCCTTCATAGCTTGCTTCGTGCTGAACTGGTGTGTTTGTATATGCATCGCCAATAACAAAAATAGGTAAATTAGCGAGCTGTTTTGTATCTTTAGCAATGGGTAGATTTTCAATTTTTTGAAAGTTTGGATCAATATTGTTTAACTGCAATGTTTCTAATAAAGATGTTCTACCTGTAGCATTCAGTATATAGTCAACACATAAATTTTGTTCCTTATTGAAATTATCTAAATAACTTATCGAAATCTGGTTGTTTGTCTTTTTTAGTGTTGGTGTTGTCTCAAAAAAAACATTTAATTTTTCACTAAGTTCCTCTTGAATGAGCATTTGTATTTTGGGACTTGTTGCGATCGCAATATGCTTACTTCTCGTAAAAATATGAACTTTTACATCTAAGTTATAAAGTGCTTGTGCAAGTTCAGTTGCAATAGCGCCACTACCTATAATAGCGATTGATTTAGGCAAAGATGAGAGCTCAAAAATAGTGTCGGAAGTAAGTAACAAATCTCCAAGATCATCTTCCCATGCTTTATTTTCTCTTGGCGTAGATCCTACAGCAATAATAAATGACTTGGATGTATATTGTTTGCCACCTACTTTGATCGTTGTTGCATTAATAAAAGATGCTTTACCGTTAATCTTATGGCTTTTTTCCCATGAGTTAACATCTTTCATAACTGATGCTGTAAATTGATCGCGATATTTTCTGACACGTTGCATAACTTTTGACGTATCTATATAAATACTCGATTGAATACCTACTTTATCTAAAGTTTTAGCATTATGAAGTTGATTCGCACTAGAAATAAGGAGTTTACTAGGCATGCATCCAACACGTGCACATGTTGTATCCCATGGCCCTTGGTTAATAATTAGAATATTATTTGTATGCTTGATTGCTTCTTTATATGCACTTATTCCAGCTGTGCCTGCACCTATAATTATAATGTCGTAGACCATCATTCTTATTCATTTATATATTGATGGTTAAAATATAGCTAATTATATTGTTTATTTCTTTAAATGTTGCATTTCTTTACATAGGTGATTGCTATGCCATTTAAGTCATGACATAGCTTGAATGTTAGTTAGTTATTCTTCATCGTCTAGTAAGTCCATTTGTTTTGCAATTTGATATAGGCTATTTGCCCGATTTCCTGTACGGCAAAACATTAAAATAGGTTTTGGTAATTCATTGTAATGGTTAGCAAACTCACGAACATCTAATTCAGTGATTTGACCTGAAACAATAGGTTGATAAACATAGTCTAAACCTACATTACGAGCAGCATCTTCAATTTGTGCACTCGTTGGTTGGTCAGAACCACCCTCAAGATCTGGTCTATTGTTAATGACAGATTTAAAGCCTTTATCAACAACCTGTTGAACATGTTCAGGTCCAATTTGCCCTGCAAAACTTACTGGATTACTCATTGTATTCTCCATAATATAGTTAAGATCTTTGTTATCTTTATATCATATCTTATGACGGAATGTTTACAGCTCAAAGGAATCACTTCAAAATGAAAGTATATATAAAACTAGGTTGAAAATATGATTCTTGTTTGCTCAAAATGTAGTGCAAAAAATAGAGTGCCTGAAAATAAATTGACTGAAAAGCCACAGTGTGGTCAGTGTCATGCATCTCTAGTACCAGATGAACCTATTATTCTAAATGAACAAAATTTTAGTGCGTTTGTTCAGTATCATGATCTACCGATTGTTATTGATTTATGGGCAGACTGGTGTGGACCATGTAAGATGATGGCTCCTCATTTTTCACAAGTTGCAGAGCAATATCATCATGTTTTATTTGCTAAGATAGACACAGAGAAAAATCCTAAACTTACTCAAGCATTTAATATTCGAAGTTTACCTACAGTGGTTTTAATGAATAAAACAACCGAAATTGCGAGAGTAAGTGGTGCATTAAGAGCACCTCAGTTAAAACAATGGGTTGATGAAAATTTACTAAAAATATGAGGTGAATATGCAACAGCAAGTTAATAAACCCGATGGAACATTATCGCTACAGACAATAGCTATGCCTGCAGATACCAATTGGAGTGGGGATGTTTTTGGTGGATGGATTGTTTCACAAATGGATTTAGCAGGTGCAATTCATGCTGAAAGGTTTAGTAAGGGGCGGTGTGCAACAATAGCAATTAATCAAATGTCTTTTCTTGTACCAGTTAAAGTAGGTGATGTAATTAGTTGTTATACGAAGATTCTTAAAGTTGGTAATACATCAATACAAATACAAATTGAGGTGTGGAATAGTCATGATGAATCTCGTCCTGCAAGGCAAGTTACAGCAGGATTATTCACGTTTGTTGCGGTAGATTTAGAAGGAAAAAAGAGAGTAATTTCTGAGTCGGTTAAAGCATCATTCTAGGCTGCATATAAAGATCAGTGAAATACCTGATCTTTCATATAATGTCTCGATTTTATATTTTTGATAATAAATAGTTTATTCTAGCTTTAAGTAAGGTTGTATTTTGCTATTTTCATGATGATTATAGTATTTTCATAACATACTGTTATAAAAACAAAAAAAATAAAAATATGGTGTGTGCGTATAGTGCTATTAGCGAATAAATGAATAAAAAAAGATATCTTTGATCATTGAGAAAAAGTTATAAATATTGATTAATGTAGCACGAAAAAGATATTCAATATTATTGAATACGGTGAGTATATTTTTGATGTTGTGCAATGCGTAAAAAATAGCGTTACAATGAATTGCTTGTGTGGTTTTATATATAAAATCACTCTATTTTATCATGCAAGGAAGAAAGACTTATGAATCGTTTAGCTAAACGTTTTGAACAGCTTAAATCGCAGCAACGTAAAGCACTCATTTCATATGTGATGGCTGGCGATCCACATCCCGAAGTAACAGTGCCATTACTGCATAGTATGGTAGATGCAGGTGTGGATGTTGTTGAGCTAGGTCTCCCTTTCTCAGATCCGATGGCTGATGGCCCTGTAATTGCACTTGCTGCCGAGAGAGCTTTAGCTGGTGGGACAAATACACTGAATGTACTTGATATGGTGAAAGAATTCCGTAAAAAAGATACACAGACACCTGTGGTCTTGATGGGATATTTAAACCCTGTTGAAGTTATCGGTTATGAAAAATTTGTTGCACAGGCACATGCAAGTGGTGTTGATGGTGTTTTACTTGTCGATTTACCACCTGAAGAAGCCCATGATTTTAATCAAGTTCTCAGTCGCTATGATTTAAATCAGATTTTTTTACTTGCACCAACGTCTAAAGATGATCGTATTCAACATGTAATTAAACAAGCAAGCGGCTTTATTTATTATGTGTCTTTAAAAGGTGTAACTGGTGCAGCTACATTGAATGTAAGTGAAGCAGCAGAGCGCATCGCAAAAATTAAGCAGAGCACAGATGTTCCTGTAGGTGTGGGTTTTGGTATCAATGATGCAACATCAGCAAAAGCGATGGCTGCTGTTGCCGATGCTGTCATTGTTGGCAGTGCATTGGTAAAACCATTTGCAACTTTACCTGTGGAACAAGCTGCGGAACAAACAGTGAGTAAAATCAAGGAGCTTCGAGCAGCGCTCGATAACTAAATATGAGTCAAGACGTTAAACCTGCTAAAGTATTAAGTCCTGTAACGCCATGGACAGATCGTCCAGTGCCAGGCATTCATGTACCTGATGCTCAGGAAACATTAAAATCTAGTTTTACCGAACCTACGGTTGAGTGTCCTGAATGTCATGCGTTAACGACACGTACTGCAATGTCATTTAATGCGTATGTTTGCCCACAATGTGATGAGCATTTGCGTATGAAAGCACGTGAGCGCTTAAATTGGTTTTTTGACCAAGTTGAAGGTGAGCTAGGTCAACAATTCGTTGCGAAAGATCCTTTAAAATTTGTTGATAGTAAACCATATACACAGCGTATGGCTGAAGCACAAAAGAAAACAAACGAAACTGAAGCATTGGTTGTACTACAAGGTTTACTTAAAGGTTTACCTGTCACAGCTTGTGCATTTGAGTTTGATTTCATGGGCGGCTCTATGGGTACAGTTGTTGGAGACCGATTTGTAGAGGCTGCCGAAAGTGCAATTGCAAAGAAACAACCATTGGTTTGTTTTGCTGCATCAGGTGGCGCGCGTATGCAAGAAGGAATGCTATCGCTGATGCAAATGGCAAGAACATCTGCTGCAATTGAAAAACTTAAAGCAGCTCGCTTACCTTATATTGTTGTCTTAACACATCCTGTGTATGGTGGTGTAACAGCTTCATTGGCAATGTTAGGTGATGTTCATTTGGCAGAACCTAAGGCAATGATTGGGTTTGCTGGTAAACGTGTTATTGAGCAAACTGTTCGTGAAAAATTAGATGAACCGTTCCAACGCGCTGAGTATTTGCTTGATCATGGTGTCATCGATCAAATTGTTCATCGTCATTCATTACGTGATACTGTATATAGAATTATAAGTAAACTGATGAATGTAAATTGAATATAACTGCACCTTTAAAAACAGATGATTTAATGACATGGCTCAACTATTGGGGCCGTGTCCATGTTACAGGGATTGATCTCGGTTTAGAACGAGTTCTCCCTGTGGCTGAAAAGCTACAAGTTTTAACACCTAAAGCAAAAATAATTACTGTTGCTGGAACTAATGGAAAAGGTTCTACAACCACAACGATTTCATCTATTTTACACGAAGCAGGACATCGTGTTGGTTTGTATCAGTCCCCTCATATCTATCATTTTAATGAGCGTGTTAAAATTTCAGGTGAGGAATCAACTGATTTAGAACTTGTTGAAGCATTTGTTAAAGTAGATCAAGCACGCCGTGATTGTGGTTTAAGTCTTTCTTTTTTTGAAGCAACGACATTGGCTGCATTTCTAATTTTTGCGCAAAGGAAATGTGATGTATGGGTACTTGAAGTTGGATTAGGTGGACGTTTAGATGTTGTGAATATCATAGATCCTGATCTTGCAGTTATTACTAATATTGGTCTTGATCATATAGACTGGTTAGGTGATACCATTGAAAAAATAGCATTTGAAAAAGCAGGTATTATTCGTCCAAATATTCCAGTTGTATTTTCAGGAAAGCAAGATTTACCAAAAGCAATTATACAAAAGGCAGAAAAAGAAAATGCCATATTACATGTTTTAAATCGAGATTATTTTTATCAAGAAAACCTAGATGACTGGGTATTTTCAAGTTCTGGTGTAACTTTAACATTACCTAAGGGTAACTTAGCAATAGAAAATATTTCAACGGCTGTTGCTGCTGTGGCATTAAGTGGACTTAAAGTTTCTGATGCTGCAATAGAAGTCGGTATAGCACATGCAAAAATAGCAGGGCGTTTTGAGTTAAGAAAAATTAAAAATAAAATGGTGGTTTTTGATGCAGGTCACAATCCACATGGTGTAGATTTTTTGTTAAATCAATTGCATAAATTCCAACAATGCAATACACAGTACACCGATGTAGTGACAGTTTTCTCGATGCTCGCAGATAAAGATATTGAAACTGTGACAACACTGTTGAAACCTGTGGTAAGTTCGTGGAAAATTGCAGCATTAGATGCACCACGAGCTGCAAAGCTTGAGAATATTTATAATGCAATAAAAGATGAAGACGTCCAACAATTTAAAACAATTGCAGATGCGTTTCAATCTGCATTAAATAATGCTCAAGATCATCAAATAATTTTAGTTTGTGGTTCGTTTCATACATTAGAAGCGGTTTGGGAGTATATTGAGTCATGTCCATGAATAACAAACAGCGCTGGATGGGCGGTGTTGTTTTATTAGGTGGTGGCGTTCTACTAGGCGCTTTACTATTAAAAGGTGCCAATGAGTTAAAAGGGAATAAACCCGATGTTCAAACTCAACCCAATACACAACAAGTAAAGCAGTCGACTTCATCTCAGCCTAAAATGGGGGAGATGCAGTCTTTGCAGCCGGTCACTGTAGATGTTGAAACAGAAAAAAGGTTGCTTGAAGAACAAAAAAGAGCACGCGAACGAGCAGTTGCAGAGCAAGAAGCCAAAACACAACAATATTTGATTCAGCAACAGCAAGCAGAGGCGGCCGCAGCGAAAAAAGCAGCTGAAGAGTATGCTGAAATTAATGCACGCCGTATTAAAGAGCAGGAAAGTGCAGATATTCCGCCAGAGGTTGCTAATACTGCTGCTAAAGGTGCAAGTGATGTTGCTTCAGCAGATACAGTAGAACAGAAACGTCAAGCGGCATTACTCGCTGCAAAGAAAAAAGCAGATGCAGATGTTAAACGTCAAGCAGAGGCTGCTGAAAGAAAACAGGCAGCAGCAGACCTTGCTGAAAAGCGTACAAATGATTTAGAAGCAAAGCGTCAGGCAGAAGCAAAGAAAAAGGCAGAGCTAGATAAAAAACAGCATGAAGAGCATTTGGCAGCGAAAAAGAAAGCTGAGCAAGAGCAGAAACAGCATCATGCTGAAGAGCTAAAGAAAAAGGCTGATAGTGATGCAAAGCATAAAGTAGATCAGGAGTCTAAGAAGTCTGAAACAGCACGTGCACGTAAAATTATGGATAGCGACGATGACGATGATGAGGACAGTAAGAAAACACAGCAGCAAGCACATAAAAAGTGGATGGTACAGGTTGCACTTGCAGCAAACCAAGCGAATGCAGATGCTATCGTGTCAAAATTGCGTGCGAAAGGTTATAAAATTACTGCTAGCCCAACCTCAAAAGGTATTCGTATTATGGTTGGCCCTGTAAAAGATAGAGATGCTGCAGATACAATGCGTAAAAAGGTTCAGGGTGATTCAAGCTTAGGTATGCATAATGCTTGGGTAATTGAATGGGTACCTTTAGATCAACGTTAATACATTAAAGCCTACTTTAGAGTAGGCTTTTTTATTTTTAATTACTTTTTATCTGGTTGGGGTGTTGTACGCAAATAAGGTTTAATGACTGTATAACCTTGAGGGAGTTTGGCTTGAAGTTCACTCTCATCTTTAATTGAAGGAAGAGTGGCAATATCATCGCTTTACCTATATTAAGTTGAGTAAAGTTTTTTTATCTACCCAAATAGAAAAATCGATAATTGTCTTAACTAATGTATTAGTTGTTCATTTATAGCTAAGTTTTGTGGCAAAAAAGGCATGTAATAGGCTTTGGTGTAAAAAGAGTCTTCTCCACAGTAATGTTATAGTTCTTCATAAATATTAATATCTAAATAAAGTTGGGTATTAATGTATCTAAGCGTAAGATCAGTTTATTACTCTTAAATACGATAAAAAATTTGTTCAAATTTAGAAATACTCATACCTTAAACTATTATCTTCATACCTTGCATTTTTATAAATTAATATGGCTTTTTCTATGAAATATTAATGAATGATGACAGCATAGGTAAAAAAAGTAAGAGTTTTTGTTCAAAAAACTTGTACTTCAAAAATCTAGCACCATAATAACTACTAATTAAAACTTATTTCATTTTTGACTAGCAAAAATTAGAGAGCTTATTCATGTTGGGAAGTCTGATCGGAGGCATCTTCGGTACTAAAAATGAGCGTGAGCTCAAACGCATGCGTAAAATTGTAGATAAAATAAATGCGCTTGAACCGACGATATCTGCGCTTAGCGATACAGAGCTATCTGCAAAGACTCAAGAATTTAAAGAAAGATACCAGTCAGGGACAAGCTTGGATGCACTACTTCCTGAAGCTTTTGCTGTTTGTCGCGAAGCAGGTAAACGTATCATGGGCATGCGCCACTATGATGTGCAACTTATTGGTGGTATTACCTTACATGAAGGAAAAATTGCTGAGATGCGTACTGGTGAGGGTAAAACGCTCATGGGTACGTTGGCATGTTATTTAAATGCACTAAGTGGGGAAGGCGTACATGTTATTACCGTTAACGACTATCTTGCACAACGTGATGCCGAACTAAACCGTCCACTATTTGAGTTTTTAGACTTAACAGTGGGAACAATTTACTCAATGCAAGCGCCAGATGAAAAGGCACAAGCATATAAAGCAGATATTACCTACGGAACAAACAATGAGTTTGGCTTCGATTATCTTAGAGATAATATGGTTTTCTCACTTGCAGAGAAGAAACAGCGTGGTCTGTCGTATGCCATTATCGATGAAGTCGATTCGATCTTAATTGATGAAGCACGAACACCATTAATTATTTCAGGGCAGAGTGAGGATTCCTCTCAGCTTTATGCTGCTATCAATGCAATTGCACCAAAATTACACCCACAAAAAGAAGAAAAAGTGGCTGATGGCGGTCATTTTTGGATTGATGAGAAGCAACGCTCTGTTGAAATGACAGAAGTTGGTTATGAAAAGGTAGAAAAAGAGTTAATTGCGTTAGGTCTATTAGAAGAAGGTGATAGCCTTTATTCTGCAACTAACTTAAACCTCGTTCATCATGTATCTGCAGCTATTCGTGCACATTTTCTTTTCCAAAGAGATGTACATTATATTATTCATGATGGTGAAGTGGTTATTGTCGATGAGCATACAGGGCGTACTATGCCTGGTCGCCGTTGGTCTGAAGGGTTACACCAAGCAGTCGAAGCAAAAGAAAACCTAGAAATTCAGCCTGAAAACCAAACACTTGCAACAACAACATTCCAAAACTATTTCCGTCTGTATAAAAAATTATCTGGAATGACAGGTACTGCTGATACAGAAGCTTCAGAAATGAAGGAAATTTATGGGTTAGATGTTGTATTGATTCCAACGCATCGTCCAATGATTCGTAAAGATCATAATGACCTTATTTTCTTAAATAGAAATGGAAAATATGATGCGATTGTGGCAGAAATTAAGCGAATTCAAGAGACGCGTGCACCTATTTTAGTAGGTACGGCAACAATTGAAGCCAGTGAAGTGCTTGCACATAAACTTAATCAAGCTGGAATTGCACATGAAGTACTTAATGCAAAACAGCATGAGCGTGAAGCAGATATTATTGCACAAGCAGGTAGTCCAGGTTCGGTAACCATTGCAACCAATATGGCAGGACGCGGTACAGATATTTTGCTTGGTGGTAACTGGAAAGCAAAACTTGCAAAAATTGAAAATCCAACTGAAGCAGATGAGAAGCGCTTAAAAGAAGAGTGGCAACATGATCACGAAGCGGTACTAAACGCAGGTGGATTACATATTATTGGTTCGGAAAGACATGAGTCACGCCGTATTGATAACCAATTACGTGGTCGTGCAGGTCGTCAAGGTGACCCGGGTGTATCACGCTTTTATCTATCTTTAGAAGATGATCTAATGCGTATTTTTGCAGGTGATCGTGTTATTGGCATGATGCGTGCGATGGGGTTAAAAGAAGATGAAGCCATTGAACATAAAATGGTGAGTCGCTCTATTGAAAATGCACAACGTAAAGTTGAGGCACGTAACTTCGATATTCGTAAAAATCTTCTGAAATATGATGATGTAAATAATGAGCAACGTAAGATTATTTACTCTCAACGTGATGAAATTTTAGCTGAGAGTTCTTTACAAGATTATATTGAAGAAATGCATGAAGAAGTGATGCAAGGATTTATTGCAAACTTTATTCCACCAGAATCTATCCATGACCAATGGGATGTCGTTGGGCTAGAAACGGCACTAAAAACAGATCTTGGTATTGAGCTTCCAATTCAGCAATGGCTTGATGATGATCGCCGTTTAGATGAAGAGGGATTAGTTAAACGTATTTCAGATGCTGTACTTACACGCTATCGTGATCGCCGTACTCAAATGGGAGACGAGTCAGCAGCAATGTTAGAGCGTCACTTTACGTTAAATGCACTTGATCGTCATTGGAAAGATCATCTAGCAGCAATGGATTATTTGCGTCAGGGTATTCATTTACGTGGTTATGCACAAAAAAATCCTGAACAAGAGTATAAGAAAGAGGCCTTTAACTTATTTGTGAATATGTTAGGCATCGTAAAAAATGATGTTGTAAATGACCTTTCTACAGTGCATGTACCATCTCCTGAAGAAGTTGCAGCATTAGAAGCGCAACAACATCAGCAAGCAGATACCATGAATTTGTCTTTTGAACATGACAATGTAGATGGTTTAACAGGTACAGTAGTTACAGAAGAAGATGAGCAACAAAATAGTGCTGAACCTGAGGTTATTCCTCCAACAAGTCGTAATGCACCATGCCCATGTGGTTCTGGCTTAAAGTATAAGCAGTGTCACGGAAAAATCTAATCTTTTACAAAAGCAGAACAAGAGTTCTGCTTTTTTTATCAAGTAAACATAGGATAGAAGCTAAATTTACAGTAAAATTTTCTTTAAAGTACGGTAAAAATAGCTAGCTATTGGTAAAATTATGAACAAAATAAAACAAACATTTCTTTTTTCAGTATTTCTTATGCCTGCACTTGTTTATGCATCAGATATAAGTACCGAACCATTTACCACAACAGTAAAAAATGTAAAAGCGGCGCTTGGGCCTCAACAAGCTGAAGTATCTTCAAAAGGTAACTCACTAACGATTATTAGTCCTCGTACAGGCATTAGTTATACATTAGGCAATACAGAAGGTCGTTCTATCATTTTACAAACAGATGCAATTGCTGCGGCAAATAGTACAAATGCAGATCGTATTATTGCTGCCAACCCTGCACTTTCTAAAGAGAGTCAAGATAAGGCTGCAAAAGCACTTGCAGATATGCCATAAAATGTAGAGCAAATACAAAAAAAACCAGTGTTTTTACTGGTTTTTTTGTATTTGCTCTACATATAAAAATAATGACTCGATTTTTAAGAATATATTGAATAAGCTAGAAGTTCTTATTGATAAATAGATGGAATATCCGATGACTGTTGGTGATATCGCAATGCCACAAATGCATGTGGTAAAAGGGGTTAAAATTGGTGTTACAGAAGCATATGTTCGCTATCCCAATCGACGTGATTTGGTTGTTTTTGAATTTACAGAAGGTACAAACGTTGCAGGTATATTTACGCAAAATGCATTTTGTGCAGCGCCTGTTCATGTCAGCAAAAAAAATCTAGAAACGGGTAACATTCGATATCTAGTTATTAATACAGGCAATGCAAATGCGGGTACCGGATCTATAGGTATGGAAAATGCCTTAAAAATGTGTAATGCGGTAGCAGAAAATAGTGGTATTTCATCAAACCAAATTTTACCGTTTTCAACAGGTGTTATTGGTGAGCAGCTTCCTATAGATCGTATTATTCAAGCCGTGCCAAAAGCATTTCCTTGTAATAAAACATGGAGTGAAGCAGCACATGGTATTATGACAACAGATACGGTTGCAAAAGGTGCTTCAGAAATACTTGAATTTGATGGTATTTCCTATGCAATCACAGGTATTAGCAAAGGTGCAGGAATGATTCGCCCTAATATGGCGACAATGCTTAGCTTTGTAACAACAGATATTCCAATTTCTGAAGTACTTGTAAAAAAATTACTCAAAGAGTCGGCTGATCAATCATTTAACCGCATTACTGTAGATGGTGATACCTCTACAAATGATTCATGCATTTTTGCAGCAACAGGACAAGCAGGAGGAGATCCTATTCAAGATGAACAAGACCCTCGTTATGCAGTTGTAAAAGAAACTCTATTTAGAGTAATGAAGCGTCTTGCACAACTGATTGTTAGAGATGGAGAGGGTGCAACAAAGTTTATTACTGTAAAAGTTGAAGGTGGCAAGGATACACAAGAATGCTGTGATGTTGCTTATAGTATTGCACACTCCCCACTTGTGAAGACTGCATTATTTGCATCTGACCCCAATTGGGGACGTATACTCTGTGCTATTGGCTATGCAAATATTAAAGACCTAGATGTTGAAAAAGTTCAAGTATGGTTAGATGAAGTGCAGATTTGCCAAAATGGTGGTGTAGCAAGTTCATACACTGAAGAGGCAGGTGTAAAAGTAATGTCTAAACCTGAAATTATTATTCGTGTTCACTTAGGGCGTGGAGAAGCAAAAGATACCGTATATACCTGCGATTTTTCTTATGATTATGTAAAAATTAATGCAGATTATCGTTCATAGTTATTTCTATGTAAGTAGAACCGACTAAAAGTCTAGGAGGTTCTACTAAATAAATTTAAATAAGTTGTTGAAAATGTATAAAAATAAAGCTTTTTTAGTTAATCTGATGAATAAATAGGCTCTTAATCGTATAAAATCATTTTTTTTAAATATAGGGCTTGACCGAAGACCTCTTCACGCCTAGAATGCACACCGTACCGCACGATGTGCGATACGATAAAAGCTGAGATAAATCGGAGCATAGCACAGCCTGGTAGTGCACCTGGTTTGGGACCAGGGGGTCGTAGGTTCGAATCCTACTGCTCCGACCAATAATCGGCGGAAGTATCGCGTGATATTTTTATCATCGGTCATGCGCCTGTAGCTCAGTTGGATAGAGCATCCGCCTTCTAAGCGGATGGTCACAGGTTCGAATCCTGTCAGGCGCGCCATTGTCTGGTAATGTAGAACTTAAGCACTACGGTGGATGTAGCTCAGTTGGTAGAGCCCCGGATTGTGATTCCGGTTGTCGTGGGTTCGAGCCCCATCATTCACCCCAATTTACGGAGCATAGCACAGCCTGGTAGTGCACCTGGTTTGGGACCAGGGGGTCGTAGGTTCGAATCCTACTGCTCCGACCAATACAAAAAATCCGCTTTAAGCGGCTTTTTTTGCCTAAGATTTGTGAATATTAGTTATTATTTGAATAGCTATCCTATTCTTATAAAAAGTTAGCATTTCTCAACTAAGGATAAGTTACTTTAAGTTAAATCTTAATTGAAATAACAATTATATTTATGGTCTTTAGTTTTTACAAAATATTTAATGATTTTATTATCAGTAATATATTTATTAAATTAAAAGATATAACTATCTCATCTGCTATATTTAAAATGGCTTCTTGAACTCCTATCTTATATTACAGTACTTAAGAAACTACGACATTAAAGTTACTTGTGAATATAAACTTATAGGGTGGATTCTGTCTTATATCAAAGTAATATTTAAAATATATCAAGCTCTATTACAATGAATGAATCTATTATGCGCCCATACTGGGATGAATATTAGGATAATTTATTTTGGGTAACTATAAACTTTCTTAATGATTTTGAATAAGATTAAGTTTATTGGTCTAATTTCTAGGTTCTTTATGATTTTGGTATTATTAACCCGAATCACGGGTAATAATAGTAGTTGAAAAAAAGGAAAGGATCGATTGGAACCATAAATTGAATTACAACACACGATTCTAATTCTTATAACCGATATTACGGCTTTATTTTGTGAAGTTGATCATTTTTTATAAAATTTTAATCTAGATATTGGGGGTAAAATAAATGCTTCAAGCGAATACGATCATCAAAGCTCAGCTTATCTTGAATCGTATTTAACGCAATTTATTATGAAAATCTCAATTAAACAACTTTAAAGCCTCTTTCTTTTCATTAAAAAGTCATCAAAGGTAATACTTTAAGATGCTACCTAGTTATCAAAGATCGATTTATTTGATAATACCCGTCAGCTCGCATTGCATACAGCTCTGATAAGAGATCATCAGTGTCATTATTTATTGATTGAACTGTGCCACCTATATATAAAAACCAAAGAGTTGCGCTCCATAAATCTTTATCAGAAATTGCGACACAAGGTGAAAATTCGATGTGGTGGTTCTTTGGCTATAAATTACATATGGGAATGAATGATGATGGAGATATGCTGAGTACAGCATTATCAAATGGGGATGGGATGTTGTTGATATTGAAATGGTGGGGGAGTTAAAGGTTTTAAGACGACGGTCTATGCAGATCGTGGTTATATCAGCTAAAGTTTAAAAGAAGAATTGAAGTTTTAAATTATTGATTTAATATATAAAAAATATTAAAGTGCAGCTATCTAAGATGGATCAACATCATTGAAAACAATTAAATAAGATTGAATATTTATTCATTTTATTTACAGGAAGATACAATTTAGTGAAGGGATATTTATCTGGAATTTATGCATCTTTATATGCTTATCAGATTTGTCATGTAAATAAGCTGAACATTCAAATCATGAGTGCTTTAGATTATTAGTGAGTCGGGTTAATATTATCCAAATTTTAAAATAAATCATTAATTGTGTATAGAGTTTTGATATCATTTATCCAAGGCTGTTGAATAAGTTTGATAGCTGAATTTATACTTCTAGTTTGATAATTTTTAATTTGTTTAATTAAGATTTATGTTGTCTATAATTAAAACACTCCCATTTTGCTGTAAAAACATTCAAATTGATTAGAAAAACTCATATTTCGTTTAGATTTTATTCTATTGGTAAATAAATATGAAATAAATTGGATTTAGGGGTTGCGTTTGGGAGGTATTGGTCTATAATGCGTATCCATCGGCGGTGATGTTGAGAGAAACTTCTTAATAAACAATAACTTAGTTGATTGGTTTGAGATTTAGTTCTTAGATTGATTGAAGTTTAGTTTGATTAAGTAGTTTAAAAAAACTTTCAGATTACAGTTGACTTTCTTTTAAAAGAGAGTAATATAGCCGACCTAGCTTGCTGATGACGAATCAGTGATGCGAATCATTAATAGAATTGAAGAACAACTTGTGTGGATTTTTACTGAGTGATCACTGAATATATTTAAGATTCATTGATCAAAAGTAGAAATTTACTCGAAGATTTATTTGAGAGCGAATATTTTTGCTAGTGATTAATGAGCCAGATTGATTCCCTTAAGGAATTAATGATTTTAACTGAAGAGTTTGATCATGGCTCAGATTGAACGCTGGCGGCAGGCTTAACACATGCAAGTCGAGCGGGGGAAGGTAGCTTGCTACTGGACCTAGCGGCGGACGGGTGAGTAATACTTAGGAATCTGCCTATTAGTGGGGGACAACGTTCCGAAAGGAGCGCTAATACCGCATACGCCCTACGGGGGAAAGCAGGGGATCTTCGGACCTTGCGCTAATAGATGAGCCTAAGTCGGATTAGCTAGTTGGTAGGGTAAAGGCCTACCAAGGCGACGATCTGTAGCGGGTTTGAGAGGATGATCCGCCACACTGGGACTGAGACACGGCCCAGACTCCTACGGGAGGCAGCAGTGGGGAATATTGGACAATGGGCGCAAGCCTGATCCAGCCATGCCGCGTGTGTGAAGAAGGCCTTATGGTTGTAAAGCACTTTAAGCGAGGAGGAGGCTTACCTAGTTAATACCTAGGATAAGTGGACGTTACTCGCAGAATAAGCACCGGCTAACTCTGTGCCAGCAGCCGCGGTAATACAGAGGGTGCAAGCGTTAATCGGAATTACTGGGCGTAAAGCGCGCGTAGGTGGCCATTTAAGTCAAATGTGAAATCCCCGAGCTTAACTTGGGAATTGCATTCGATACTGGGTGGCTAGAGTATAGGAGAGGAAGGTAGAATTCCAGGTGTAGCGGTGAAATGCGTAGAGATCTGGAGGAATACCGATGGCGAAGGCAGCCTTCTGGCCTAATACTGACACTGAGGTGCGAAAGCATGGGGAGCAAACAGGATTAGATACCCTGGTAGTCCATGCCGTAAACGATGTCTACTAGCCGTTGGGTCCTTTGAGGACTTAGTGGCGCAGCTAACGCGATAAGTAGACCGCCTGGGGAGTACGGTCGCAAGACTAAAACTCAAATGAATTGACGGGGGCCCGCACAAGCGGTGGAGCATGTGGTTTAATTCGATGCAACGCGAAGAACCTTACCTGGCCTTGACATACTAAGAACTTTCTAGAGATAGATTGGTGCCTTCGGGAACTTAGATACAGGTGCTGCATGGCTGTCGTCAGCTCGTGTCGTGAGATGTTGGGTTAAGTCCCGCAACGAGCGCAACCCTTTTCCTTACTTGCCAGCATTTCGGATGGGAACTTTAAGGATACTGCCAGTGACAAACTGGAGGAAGGCGGGGACGACGTCAAGTCATCATGGCCCTTACGGCCAGGGCTACACACGTGCTACAATGGTCGGTACAGAGGGTTGCTACACAGCGATGTGATGCTAATCTCAAAAAGCCGATCGTAGTCCGGATTGGAGTCTGCAACTCGACTCCATGAAGTCGGAATCGCTAGTAATCGCGGATCAGAATGCCGCGGTGAATACGTTCCCGGGCCTTGTACACACCGCCCGTCACACCATGGGAGTTTGTTGCACCAGAAGTAGATAGTCTAACCCTCGGGAGGACGTTTACCACGGTGTGGCCAATGACTGGGGTGAAGTCGTAACAAGGTAGCCGTAGGGGAACCTGCGGCTGGATCACCTCCTTAACGAAAAGGTGAGACTTGGTAAGAATCCACAACAAGTTGTTCTTCGGTATATTATCTGAGGGTCTGTAGCTCAGTTGGTTAGAGCACACGCTTGATAAGCGTGGGGTCACAAGTTCAAGTCTTGTCAGACCCACCAAAGACTAGAAGATAATGTACAATTCGAAATGATTTTAAGCTGGGGACTTAGCTTAGTTGGTAGAGCGCCTGCTTTGCACGCAGGAGGTCAGGAGTTCGACTCTCCTAGTCTCCACCATGATTTTAATCAGATTGATATTTCAATTTAATTAAAGTTAAGCTAATAAATAAGCAAACAGCTTATTTGCTTATAGAGCTTAATAGAAAGATTGTATATAATATGCGACCTTGATATTAACCTCTGTGAGTAATCACAGTACATGACCTGACGAAGGCATGTTAAATCATTAACAGATTATTCAATTTGAGTCTGAAATAAAATTGTTCACTCATACATTTTGAAGCGTTTTAATTGAAATTTTAACTAATTTAGATTGAGACAAATTGAAATGAGATGAGAACTAGCAAATTAACTGAATCAAGCGTTTTGGTATGAGATTGAAGCTGTACACCTTGAAGTTCGCGTAAGCGACTGTTTGGGGTTGTATAGTCAAGTAATTAAGTGCATGTGGTGGATGCCTTGGCAGTCAGAGGCGATGAAAGACGTAATAGCCTGCGATAAGCTCCGGGGAGGCGGCAAATATCCTATGATCCGGAGATTTCTGAATGGGGGAACCCACTTACCATAAGGTAGGTATCAATAACTGAATACATAGGTTGTTGAGGCGAACGAGGGGAAGTGAAACATCTCAGTACCCTTAGGAAAAGAAATCAATTGAGATTCCGTCAGTAGCGGCGAGCGAACGCGGATCAGCCCATTAAGTTATCTAAGTTTTAGTGGAACACTCTGGGAAGTGTGACTATAAAGGGTGATAGTCCCGTACACGAAAGGGCTTAGATAATGATATCGAGTAGGGCGAGGCACGTGAAACCTTGTCTGAATATGGGGGGACCATCCTCCAAGGCTAAATACTCCTGACTGACCGATAGTGAACCAGTACCGTGAGGGAAAGGCGAAAAGAACCCCTGTGAGGGGAGTGAAATAGATCCTGAAACCGCATGCATACAAGCAGTGGGAGCATACTTTGTTATGTGACTGCGTACCTTTTGTATAATGGGTCAGCGACTTATATTCAGTAGCGAGGTTAACCGTATAGGGGAGCCGTAGAGAAATCGAGTCTTAATAGGGCGTTTAGTTGCTGGGTATAGACCCGAAACCAGGCGATCTATCCATGAGCAGGTTGAAGGTTGGGTAACACTAACTGGAGGACCGAACCCACTGTCGTTGAAAAGCCAGGGGATGACTTGTGGATAGGGGTGAAAGGCTAATCAAGCCTGGTGATAGCTGGTTCTCCCCGAAAGCTATTTAGGTAGCGCCTCGGACGAATACCATAGGGGGTAGAGCACTGTTTCGGCTAGGGGGTCATCCCGACTTACCAAACCGATGCAAACTCCGAATACCTATGAGTACTATCCGGGAGACAGACTGCGGGTGCTAACGTCCGTAGTCAAGAGGAAAACAATCCAGACCGCCAGCTAAGGCCCCAAAATCATAGTTAAGTGGGAAACGATGTGGGAAGGCATAGACAGCTAGGAGGTTGGCTTAGAAGCAGCCACCCTTTAAAGAAAGCGTAATAGCTCACTAGTCGAGTCGGCCTGCGCGGAAGATGTAACGGGGCTAAAACTATGTGCCGAAGCTGCGGATTTACGCATTAGCGTAAGTGGTAGGGGAGCGTTCTGTAAGCCGATGAAGGTGTGTTGAGAAGCATGCTGGAGGTATCAGAAGTGCGAATGCTGACGTGAGTAACGATAAAACGGGTGAAAAACCCGTTCGCCGAAAGACCAAGGGTTCCAGTCCAACGTTAATCGGGGCTGGGTGAGTCGACCCCTAAGGCGAGGCCGAAAGGCGTAGTCGATGGGAAAATGGTTAATATTCCATTACTTCTGTGTAATGCGATGAGAGGACGGAGAAGGTTAAGTCAGCCTGGCGTTGGTTGTCCAGGTGAAAGACAGTAGGCATGCATCTTAGGCAAATCCGGGGTGCTCTATGCTGAGAGTCGATAGCAAGTAGGTTTACCTACGAAGTGGCTGATACCATACTTCCAAGAAAAGTCTCTAAGCTTCAGTTACACAGGAATCGTACCCGAAACCGACACAGGTGGTCAGGTCGAGTAGACCAAGGCGCTTGAGAGAACTCTGCTGAAGGAACTAGGCAAAATGGTACCGTAACTTCGGGAGAAGGTACGCTGCTGATGGTGATGGAACTTGCTTCCTGAGCTGTCGGCAGCCTCAGAAACCAGGCCGCTGCAACTGTTTATTAAAAACATAGCACTCTGCAAACACGAAAGTGGACGTATAGGGTGTGATGCCTGCCCGGTGCTGGAAGGTTAATTGATGGGGTTAGCGTAAGCGAAGCTCTTGATCGAAGCCCCAGTAAACGGCGGCCGTAACTATAACGGTCCTAAGGTAGCGAAATTCCTTGTCGGGTAAGTTCCGACCTGCACGAATGGCATAATGATGGCGGCGCTGTCTCCAGCAGAGGCTCAGTGAAATCGAAATCGCGGTGAAGATGCCGTGTACCCGTGGCTAGACGGAAAGACCCCGTGAACCTTTACTGCAGCTTGACATTGAACTTTGACCTTACTTGTGTAGGATAGGTGGGAGGCTTTGAAGTAGTAACGCCAGTTACTATGGAGCCATCCTTGAAATACCACCCTGGTAATGTTGAGGTTCTAACTCTGACCCATAATCTGGGTCGAGGACCATGTCTGGTGGGTAGTTTGACTGGGGCGGTCTCCTCCTAAAGAGTAACGGAGGAGTACGAAGGTGCGCTCAGCGTGGTCGGAAATCACGCGTAGAGTATAAAGGCAAAAGCGCGCTTAACTGCGAGACCAACAAGTCGAGCAGGTACGAAAGTAGGTCTTAGTGATCCGGTGGTTCTGTATGGAAGGGCCATCGCTCAACGGATAAAAGGTACTCTGGGGATAACAGGCTGATACCGCCCAAGAGTTCATATCGACGGCGGTGTTTGGCACCTCGATGTCGGCTCATCTCATCCTGGGGCTGAAGCAGGTCCCAAGGGTATGGCTGTTCGCCATTTAAAGAGGTACGCGAGCTGGGTTTAGAACGTCGTGAGACAGTTCGGTCCCTATCTACCATGGGCGTTGGAAATTTGAGAGGATCTGCTCCTAGTACGAGAGGACCAGAGTGGACGAACCTCTGGTGTACCGGTTGTGACGCCAGTCGCATCGCCGGGTAGCTATGTTCGGAAGGGATAACCGCTGAAAGCATCTAAGCGGGAAGCCTACCTCAAGATTAGATTTCCCTGTGATTTTATGTCACCTAAAGAGCCGTTCAAGACTAGGACGTTGATAGGTTGGATGTGGAAGTGTAGTGATACATGAAGCTGACCAATACTAATTGCTCGTGAGGCTTGACTATACAACACCCAAACAGTTGTATTTCTCTTCAAATAGCTTGATTTAGTAATAAACCTAGTTACAATACAGACCAATTGAATAACCTGTTAAGCCAAATTTGGTTGAACATAGGCAATAATATAAGACCTAACCGTTCTCCATAACAGTTATGCTGGCGACAATAGCGAGAGTGAACCACCTGATCCCTTCCCGAACTCAGAAGTGAAACCTCTTAGCGCTGATGGTAGTGTGGGGTTACCCATGTGAGAGTAAGTCATCGCCAGCATCTAATTCTAAAGCCTCCCATTAGGGAGGCTTTTTTTATGCAGAAATAAAATCATATATTTATTAAAGACAATATTTTTCGTATAATCAACTAAATTTAATAAATCATTCATTTTATTTTATATTTGCAAAATTATAATAGTTTGCAGTTAAAAAGAAATAGATAAGTTCTTTCTAATTTATTAATCTAACTTTTAAATTAATGGCGGTAAGTAGGAAATGAACACTTATCATGGATAATAAAACTTTCAAGATAAATACTCCTAATTTGATTGAAGTTAAAGGTCTAAGCTTTAACCGAAATGAAAGAGTCATTTATAACAATATCGATTTATGTATCCGTAAAGGTCAAGTGACAGCAATTATGGGGCCATCAGGTACAGGGAAGACGACATTGCTACGTTTGATTGGTGGCCAGTTGTCTCCTGAGAAAGGGACTATTTTGCTAGATGGTCATGATATGTCTAAAATGAGTAGACATGAGCTGTTTGCAGCACGGGCTAAAATGGGAATGCTATTCCAAAGTGGTGCCTTATTTACAGATATGTCGGTATATGAAAATGTTGCTTTTCCTATAAGAGCACATACTCAGTTACCGGAAAATCTTATTGCTGAATTGGTCTCACTAAAGTTAGAGTCAGTTGGTTTAAGTGGGACGGAGTCACTGATGCCTTCTGAGTTGTCAGGCGGTATGAATAGGCGTGTTGCTTTGGCTAGGGCAATTGCATTAGATCCTGAATTAATTATGTATGATGAGCCATTTGCAGGACAAGACCCTATAGTTATGGGTGTCTTAACTAGGCTTATTCGTTCATTAAGAGATGCTTTAGATTTGACAACAATTATCGTGTCACATGATGTTGCTGAAACAATGTCTATTGCAGATTATGTTTATATTGTTGCAGATGGAAAAGTGCAAGGTGAGGGAACCCCTGAGCAATTACGTCAGCACAGCTCCACATTTGTACAGCAATTTCTAAATGGTGATGTAAAAGGTTCTATCGATTTCCAATTTAGTCAAAAGAAATATCTAAGCCATGAGGTTAGCCAATGAATGCTATAGCCTTATTAGGCAGAAGAGTAATTAATAGTGTACATGGTATTGGTGTGGCAACAATATTATTGATACAGATTATATGCTCATTACCAACACGCCTAGGATTTAAGCTTTTCATCTATCAGATGTATAGAGTAGGTGTTTTATCATTATTAATTATTGCAGTATCTGGTCTGTTTATTGGTTTAGTTATTGGCCTACAAGGATATACAATTTTAGTAAATGTAGGTAGTGAATCCATGTTAGGTACCATGGTGGCACTAACTTTATTGAGAGAGTTAGCCCCTGTCGTTGCTGCATTATTATTTGCTGGTCGTGCTGGATCTGCTTTAGCTGCTGAAATAGGTTTAATGAAAGCCACAGAACAACTATCTAGCATGGAAATGATAGGTGTTGATCCACTAAAGCGAATAGTTTCTCCACGCCTTTGGGCAGGTATTGTGAGCTTACCAATGCTGACGGTAATATTTGCTGCAATTGGTATCTTTGGTGGGAAGTTAGTGGGTGTAGACTTTTTAGGTGTAGATGAAGGGTCTTTTTGGAGTGGCATGCAAGGTGCTGTTCAATTTAAACATGATGTACTCAATGGTATTTTTAAAAGTATCTGCTTTGCTATTATTTGTACTTGGATTGCTGTTTATCAAGGATATGCATGTAATCCAACATCAGAAGGTATTGCAACTGCAACAACAAGAACAGTTGTTTATTCTTCATTATGTGTTTTAGGTTTTGATTTTGTGTTGACTGCGGTCATGTTTGGAGGCGTTTGATGAAATCACGTGCAAGTGAATTGACCGTAGGTATTTTTGTTCTGATATTCGGTGCAGCACTTTTCTTTTTAGCAATGAAAGTGAGTGGTTTATCTGGCAACACTTTAAGCTCAGGTTATCAAATGACAGCTACATTTGATAATGTAAATGGATTGAAGCCACGTGCGAAAGTTACTATGAGTGGGGTTACGGTTGGGCGTGTTGACTCAATTACTCTTGATCCTATTTCTAGATTGGCAAAAGTCACATTTGATTTAGATGGTAAATTAACAACTTTTACGCCGAGTGAGTTACAAACTGTTGAAAAAGATTCAATAGAAGAACTTAAATACAGCGATGATTATCAACAAGCGGATGCTGCGAAACGAAAAGTAATGGAACAACAACTATTAGATAATATGAAATCTATTACTAATATTGATTCTGATGCTTATATTATGGTTGCAACAAATGGTTTACTTGGTGAAAAGTATTTGAAAATTGTTCCAGGTGGCGGTATTAGCTACTTAAAACGTGGAGCAAGTATTAATAATACACAGGGTACAATGGATTTAGAAGATTTGATTAGTAAGTTTGTAACAGGTATGGGAGGTAGCAATAAATCAGCTTCTGCTACTACTCAGCCAGCAAGTACGTCGCAAAATGGTAATTCAAATCAACCATCATTTACAGAATAAATCTCAAATTGGAGAGTATGATGAAAACGTTATTAAAACAAACAATGATGGCAGGTGTTGTTGCAACAATGATTGGTTCAGCAGTTGCTGCACCTGCACAAGCACCTTCAGATTTTATTAAATCTGTTGCAGATGGCTTAATTGGAAAATTAAAAGCTGAACATAATCATTTAAATAATTCTGCTACAATTAATGCAATTGTGAAGCAAAATTTAGAACCATATGTGGATGCACAAGCATTTACACGTATTGTAATGGGAACGTATGCTTCCCCTCAAAGCAGTACGCCACAGCAACGAGCAGCATTTGAGTCTAATTTACGTCAAAGTCTAATTCAAAACTATGGTACTGCTTTGGCTAAGTATTCAAATCAAGGTTATGAGATTCGTCCTTATCGACCTTCTGCTGGTGCATATCAAGTGGTAACACTAGATTTTATTAGTCAGGGACAAAAGACACCTGTTGCTTTCCAATTGGCAGACCATGGCTCAGAATGGAAAATTCGTAATATGAATGTTGCAGGAATTGATTTAGGTTTACAGTTTAGAAATCAGTTTGCTTCTACCGTACAGCGTAATGGCGGTAATTTAGATAAAGCAATTGCAACATTTAAACCTGATGCTAATGCGGCAACTAATAAATAGTTTAATAAGGAAAGACTTCAGTGGATATACAGTTTAAAGATCAACAGTTAATATTGTCAGGAACAATTGACTTTAACAATGCCGAAACTGTATATAAACAAGGTTTATCTTTTATTATTAAAAACCAGCAAGATAAGATAATTGTGAACCTTTCAAAGTTACAGCATGGAAGTACGTTAGCACTTGCAGTTTTTGTGCAATGGCTCCGACATACACCTCAGAATCAAGGACTACTCTTTAAGGCTGTACCTGAAAAAATGCTCAAGATTATTCAATCTTGCCATCTTGAAAAAGAACTTAGCTTTGTTGATTAATTATTTATAAAAAGAAGCATCTTAGAGATGCTTCTTTTTTAGATCCATTTTTTCCATTTAAAGTAGAAGTAGGGTCCAATAAATGAAACTGCTAAAAAGCCACCCACAATAATAAGACTAATATGGCTATGCGCATACGGTAGTTCTTCAATATTCATCCCATATACGCTTGAAATGAGCATTGGTGGTGCAAGCATACTTGGTAAGATAGAGAAGCGACGAATCGTATCATTTTGCTCAGTATTAATGAAACCCGATGTTGTATCCATGAGAAAGCGTACTTTTTGGAATAAAAAAGCATTATGTTCGATAAGAGATCGAACATCTTCACTCATTTCTCTTATCTCTGCATCATAGATATGGCTTCCTAATGCTCGAGGGCGTGAGAGAAAAGTTAAAATTCTACGCAAGTCAATAAGACAGAGTTGTGCTTTACCAAGCATATCTTCTTGTTGTGCAAGGCGCGTCACCATATCATCCAAATCTAGATTTTTCTCTCGATTATGGTTGTTGAGTACATCTGTTGAGTACTTCTCTAAGTCTTTATGAATATCTTCTAAAATATCAGCCAACTCATCAAGTTTTGCTTCGAACAAACCGAGTAAGATCCAAATAGGATCTTGATAATCTATATCGTAATCATTTCTTCGTGCACGTGAACGAAAAGCACGAAAAGCTAGTAATTTTTCACCTCTTAATGTGATGAGTTTATCTTTTTTTAGAATGAATGCAACAGTTTGAACTGTTGCTAAGATACTTTCATCCTCGTGTTCACTATCTGCTTGATAATTTTTATTTTTGGTTAGGAAATAAGTACTGATGTGTAGAATTCCATCATCATCTCGATAAAATCGTGCAGATGAAGAAATATCTTCTAAAGATTTAAGTGTTGGTAGGTTCTGATGGTATGCATCAACAACCCATTGTTGTTCTTCTTGAGAAGGTGCAATTAAATCAATCCAAACCAAGTCTTGATGTAAGTCGAAGCTACCATTAATAGTCGCATCTTCTAAACTACCACGCGCTGTGGCATAAAAAGCTTCAAGCATTGAAGTCTTTCTCCCTTAGATTAGGACAGAGTTAAAACAATGTGTGTATTTTAGACAAGGAATATAATAAAAACACAACTAACTTTAGTTTTTTTAGAAAAAAAAGTATTTTAGATTATATTTAGTACATTATGATGAATAAAAAGGACAATAGAGTGAATTCAATAGCTATTTTTTGTGGTTCAAAAGCAGGGAACGCATCAATTTTTGTAGAGCAAGCGCAAAAAGTAGGAAATTATTTAGCAGAGCAGGGAAAAACGATTGTTTATGGTGGTGGGCGAACAGGTTTGATGGGAGTCATTGCGGACAGCGCATTACAAGCAGGTGGTAAAGTTATCGGTGTAATTCCTACAACTTTGGTTGATCGTGAGCTTGCACATCCACAGCTAACGGAATTACATGTTGTAGATACTATGCATGAGCGTAAGGCAAAAATGGCAGAACTGGCTGATGGTTTTATTGCATTGCCTGGCGGAGCTGGAACATTAGAGGAAATTTTTGAGCAATGGACTTGGGCTCAATTGGGTATTCATTTAAAACCATGCGCATTTTTAAATGTCGATGATTTTTATACGCCTCTTTTTGATATGATTCGTAGAACTGTAGAAACAGGTTTTACACAAGCTAGATTTGCAGAGCAGTTATTTCAGTCAGAATCAGTTGAGGACATATTACATCAGTTTGAATCTTATCAAGCACCTGAACCTAAATGGGGTGTGCAGTAGTTAAATTAGGCGCTTGCGATGCAAAATGCTTCTACATGATGACAACCCAACGTATGTAGTTTTTGCTTGAGTGCCAAAATAGAGCCTCCCGTTGTAATAACATCATCGACAATAAGGACTTTTCTATAGCATATTGCATTTCGTGGTGCAGGTTGAAACTGAGCGTCAATATCTATTAATCGTTCTACGCGAGAAAGTCCTTTTTGGCTTTGCTCATGGTTTCTTTTAATTGGCATCCAAATTGGGATTTTGTATTGTGCAGATAAAAGTTGTGCGATTAAATAAGCTTGATTATATCCCCGTTGATGTAGCCGTGATTTTGAAATAGGCATTGGGACAATCGCTTGAAAGGTTTTAGGTAAGTCAATTTGTTTGCAAATTTGTTTGAATATATCGATGTAATGTAGCTCCTGATTGTATTTAAATTTGTGAATAATTCGGTCTAATGGAAATTGATATGGTGCAGCGACAAGAATGGAGACTTCTTGTTTTATAATATATTTAGGATTGATTTTAAGCTGTTCCCAACAAGTTATACATAAAGGTTGTATATTTTCTAGATTGAACTCACCACAGAGGTAACAGGGCTTAAGTCGTTTGAATAAACTAAACATAAGCATATCTTGGAGCATGTGGGAGCCAGCGATTTAACAAAGCCTCCGCTTTTTCTTTGTCTTTTTGCAAAACTTCTTGTGCTACATAATGCGCTTGATTGAGTAGATGTGCATCTCTTTCTAAATTTGCTACACGAAACCCCATATCTCCTGTTTGTTTTGTTCCTAGAAGTTCTCCCGGTCCTCGAATTTCTAGATCTTTTTCTGCAATGACAAAGCCATCGTTACTTTCTCTTAATGTAGATAATCGTTCATGACCATTTTGGGATAATGGGGTTTTGTAAAGTAGTGCACAGAAACTCGCTTGTGCACCACGTCCAACACGACCACGTAGTTGGTGTAGCTGAGAAAGTCCAAGCCTTTCAGCATTTTCAATGACCATAATGGTTGCATTAGGAACATCCACACCGACCTCAATAACAGTGGTCGCAATGAGTAGCTGAAGTTGATTATCTTTAAATGCTTGCATTACCGCCTGCTTTTCTGTGGCTTTCATTTTTCCATGGACTAGACCAATGGCGAGAGTCGGAAACTTTTCTTGAATTTCGATATATGTGGCTTCGGCAGCTTGGGCATCTAAAGTTTCTGATTGTTCGACAAGGGTGCATACCCAATATGCTTGTTTGCCTGTTAAACAATTATTTGCAATACGTTGTAATACCTCCTCACGCCGCTCTAGTGGAATAGTAACGGTTTGAATAGGTGTACGACCAGGAGGTAATTCATCGATAATAGATGTATCTAAGTCACCATAAGCACTCATAGCCAATGTGCGGGGAATAGGTGTTGCAGTCATGACCAATTGGTGTGGTGTCGTGCCCTTATAACCTTTATCTCGTAATGCAAGGCGTTGATCTACACCAAAACGATGTTGCTCATCGATAATAACTAAGCCTAGTTTTGCAAAGTGAACACTTTCTTGGAATATGGCATGTGTACCTACAATAATTTGTGCTTCACCCTCGGCAATAGATTCTTCCGTAGAAATGCGTTTTTTACCTTTTTGTTTTCCTGAGAGCCAAGCAACTTGCTTACCTAAAGGCTCAAACCACTTTTTAAAATTAAGATAATGTTGTTCTGCTAAAATTTCGGTAGGTGCCATGAGTGCAATTTGCCATTTCGACTCTAAGGCATGGCATGCTGCAAGAGCCGAAACTAGGGTTTTACCTGCACCTACATCACCTTGTACCAAACGTAACATGGGTTTGCTTTGGGAGAGATCTTGAAGAATTTCTTGAGATACTCTTTGCTGTGCACCCGTGGGTGAAAAGGGAAGTGATGAAATTAATTTAGGTGCTAAAGAGATGCTTTGCTTAAAAGCGGGTGCTTTCACTTGTTGAATATATGCACGCCGTGTAAGTAAGCTAATTTGATGTGCAATTAATTCTTCAAAAATAAGCCTTTGCTGTGCTGGGTGCGTTCCTTGTGTAAGTTGCTGCATATTTGCACTTAAAGGAGGCTCATGAATATAGTCTAGGGCATCTTTTAAAGAATAATTATGTGTAAATTTTGAGGGTAATAATTCGGGAAGTTGATGACTATGGTACGCTCTCGCTTGTTGAATATATTCACGTAATTTGGGTTGAGTGAGTCCATCTGTGCTTGGGTAGATTGCGGTGAGGCGAATATTTTGTGGTGGTCGATATCCATCAGCTTTTTGGATTTCAGGGTGATAAAGCTCTAAACCACGTGCACCAAGTCGAACTTCACCAAATATGCGAACACGGTGATGGGGCTGTAAGCGATCTGTAAGTGATTTATAAATATGGTAAAAACGCAAAGTTACTTTACCAAAGTCATCTGCAACTGAAACAGCCATCGACTTTCTTTTACCCGGTGGGAAGTCAACTGATTGTACTTCACCTTCAAGCAAGTAGCTTCGACCAACATGAATTTGATTCATTGGTACAATGGTGCTGCGGTCTTCATAATCTCGTGGTAGATGAAATAATAAATCATCTGTGGTAAAGATATGAAGTTTTTCAAGTAGTGCACTGGCAGCACGACCAATGCCTTTTATCTCATGAATTAAAGCCATCTCAACTCAGGTAATATCATGCATATTTTATTTATTGGTTATGGTAAAACATCAAAGCGTATTGCAAAACAACTATTTGCACAAGGTCATCAAATTACAGCCATAAGTACGACAAAGAAGGCAGATACAGAAGTTCATCATTTACAACAAGATGTACATATACTTAGTTTAAAAGATGTTAAGGATGTTGATATTGCCTATGTATTACTTAGCCCAGAAGAAAGTACAGTAGAAGGGTATCAAAAGACGTATGTCGATACCATTGCACCAATTGTAAAAGCACTGCAGTCACATCCTATAAAAAGATTATTTATTGTTTCTTCCACCCGAGTTTATGGTGTAAATGATGGGCAAGAAGTAAATGATTTAACACTGCCTAAACCTAATGATGAGAAAGGTAAAATATTAAAAAAGATGGAGCAACTTTACCAAAGTGCTTATCCTCAGCAGACTGTTCTGATTCGTCCTTCAGGGATTTATGGGGATAGTGCTACACGTATGGTTACGCTAGCGAGAAAAACAACGAGTTATAGTAAATGCCATTGGAGTAACCGCATTCATATTGATGATTTAGCCAGTTTTTTAGCTTTTTTAGCGGAAAAAGATGTGGTGGAAAAGATCTATATTGTCAGTAATTCAAAACCTTACCCATTGCATGAAGTGATTCAGTGGTTTCAAAAGCAACTTCATTTACCTTTATTGAAGTATGAACCATTAACGGTTTCAGGTAAGAAAATTTATGCAACAGCATTACAAGCTTCAGGCTTTCAGTTAGTACATCAAAACTTTTTTCAAGACTATGAAAACTTGTTAAAAAAATAGGTATGACGATGCATACCTATTTTTTATGTTTCTCGTGTAAACCTATTATTTTTTTGCTTTACGTTTTAGACGACGTTTTGCATTTTGTGCGGCTAGTGCATCGAGTGCTTCTTTCAGTTCTTCATCACTAAATTGTGTAATGTGCTGAAGCATTTGTAGGGTTGCATCATCAAGTACAAGATTTGCATATTGCGCAACATTGGTTAGATACTCATCAAATTCAATAAATCCTTTCTCATTGGTGCGTATATAGTCTTTCTGATTCAGTACTTTTAAGAAGCCTTGGAAAAGTGATTTATCAAAAAACTCAGGTGAGTTATATTCATGTAAAACAGAGAAGCGTTGACCAAGTAGGTAGCTTAGATCTTCTACTTGTTTTGCTGAAATATTACCTGAACCACGTTGTGTAATAATCGCTAATGTCATGTAGTAGCGTTCTAGGCTTTGTTTAACAGATGCGCCTAAAATAACAAGCTGGTTGTGTGCAATCGTATTGGGTTGTGGGCTATAAAGGATGTTCTCTTCATTAAGAATGAGTTGAGCATCTGTAAGCGCATCAATATATTGCTCAATTGCAGGTTTAAGTGTGTTTCCATCCCATTTCATAAATAGTTCAGCTTTTAGGAAAGGGTAGAGCATACTAATTACATTGACTAAATCTTTACGACCAATTTTGCCATTTAACTCGACAAGTGATGCAATGAGAGATGGTAAAATAAATGAGTGTAAGATGTTGTTACGGAAGTATGTTAGTAGAACGGCTTGATTGTCTTCAATCGCAATAATATCGCCAAGCGCATGTTGCACACGTTTGAGTAGTTTTAGCTTGATTCCGTGTTGAATAATTTCTTTACCTGATAATGAAGTGACTTCTGTACGGTCATCATAAGGTAAGTGTGTTGCTAAATTACGATAAGTATCAAGCTGTTTAATAAATAGCTCTTCATCAAGCGTATGTTTTTCAGTTGCAAGCAAAATAAGAGAAATAAGAGAAACAGGGTTAATGACTGCCGCATTATTAATTTTCTCTAAAATTTCATAGGCTGAACTTGTAATCGCCGTTGAAACTTCAGGTGGAATTGGATCGTCATTTTTTTCAATTGTAATCTGATCTGCTTGATGTGCTTTTAGTACATCATCTAAGAAAACTGGTTCACCAAAGTTTAAGTGAACTTTACCAAAAATACGCTCGATTTTACGTAATGTTTTGACTAGACCTAAGACCGATTCAGCTTCTTTAGGGTTGCCTTGTAATTCTCCAATATATGTCGAACCCTCCATAAGGCGTTCATAACCAATATAGGTAGGAATAAATACAATTGGTTTATTCTTTCCTTTGTTACGGAGGTGGCTATGTACGGTCATGGCAAGCATACCCGTTTTAGGTGGCAATAAGCGTCCTGTACGTGAGCGACCACCTTCAATAAAATACTCTAAAGGTGTATTGCGCGAAACGATGCTGTAAAGATATTCTTTAAAAACAGATGTATATAAACCATTTCCGCGGAAAGATCGGCGAATAAAGAAAGCGCCACCACCGCGAAGGAATTGACCTACTAAAGGTAAGTTCAAGTTATCGCCCGCAGCAATATATGGCACCATCAATCCACGTCTGTGAATAATGTATGACAAGAGGAGATAGTCGATATGGCTACGGTGACAAGGGGTGTATACGACTTCGTAGTCCTTGGCAAGTTCACGGACAGTATTAAAGTTATGAACCTCTACGCCGTCATAGAGTTGTGTCCATAGACGTGTAAGAGCCATATCTGCAAAACGCACAGTTGAATAAGAGTAATCAGAAACAATTTCATTAATATAGCCAACTGCGCGTCTTTCTGCTTCAAATAAGCTAATTTTACTTCTTAGACTTTCTCGACGAATAGAATCTTGAATGTTGGTTGATTTGATAATTGACTGAATTACATTGCGACGGTCAGATAAATCGGGACCTAGAACAGCTTCACGTTGGCGGTCTAAATACTGGTGAAGGTGATGTACAATATATGTACTTGGTGCAAGGTTTGTGTTTTGTTCTTTTGCCGTTTGAATGAGCGCTTTAAGCGATTGTTGAGGGTGAAATTCTAAGAAAGACTGACGGCCATGTACACCAATATTTACAAGTTGTTTAAACTTGCTTGGCGTTGCCCAAGTATCTGTAAATAGAAGTTTAAGCAGAGAATCTTCTTTGTCTGGCGCACGCCCCCATAAAACAGTGACAGGAATAAGTTGAATATCTGCTTCGGGATGCTTTTCTAAAAACTCGACAAGGTGAACCAGTTTAGGTGGAAGTGAGTGTTTATTATCTGTTGTGTAGGTAGTTTCTTTTTGCTGTAAAAAAAATACGGACGTTTTCTCACTTAACTCATTCAATTGTAATGGTTCTAATGCTGGGTGTAACCCTAAACGACGTGTTTCACCATCAATAACGAGCGCATTACTGCGTGAGTAGGTTTGTAAAACGTAGCATACTGCCTGAGGAGAGACAGGGGCTTCAGCTTGTGTTTTAGTCACGGATGGAACTTCGCCAAGAACACGTGGCTTCACCACAAGATCAAGTACTTTACTTGATAATCTGCGATAGACCTGACCAAAGCTATTCTTGGACATAAAGACTCCTAGTTAAACACCACTTATAAAAGATAATAATATTAGAAAGTGGCGAATTTTATGGTATAGAAAATTTGGATGAGCAATTTTAACCAAAAATTGGCATTTTAGGACAATTAAAGTTGAAAAAAGCATTTTTTATTCAATAAAACGATGATTTTTGCCATTTTCTCCTATGAATTAGCTCAATCATTGGGGGTAATCTATGGCAAAATAATGAAAAATGATCATAGCAATGCCATATTGTCTCTAAGATATTCTATATTAAATTAAGGTTAATGATGACAAAACTGACTCAAGAGCTCGTTGAATTACTCACTTTAGAAAAGTTAGATGAAAACATTTATCGTGGACAGAGCCGTAATATTGTAGGTAAGCGCGTATTTGGTGGTCAAATACTCGGGCAAGCGCTACGTGCAGCATCGTATACCACAGATCGCCCTGCTCATTCATTACATGCTTATTTTTTATTTGGTGGCGATATTAATGCACCGATTATTTATGAAGTTGATCGACTTAGAGATGGTAAAAGTTTTGTAAGCCGACAAGTACGTGCAATTCAAAATGGTCGAATGATTTTTACAGCAATGATTTCTTTTGCTGTACCTGAGCAAGGTTTAGATTTTCAAAAAGAAACACCGAATTATCCTGCACCGAATGATTTACAAAGTGAGCAACAGCTTAAAGAGAGTTTGGTACGTTTTATTCCTAAAACTTTACAAGAAAGCTTTATGAGAGAACGTCATATTGAGTTAAAACCAATTCATGATGTGAGGAATTTTTTTAACCCTCAGCCTGAACCACCATTTTATGCACATTATGTGAAAACACATGAGAAGCTAACGGGTGAGCAAGATAATATTGCTTTACATCAAGCTGTTATAGCTTTTTATTCTGATTTTACTTTAATGACGACCGCATTACGTCCACATGGTTTAAGCTATTTATCACCACATTTACAGTGTGCAAGTATTGATCATAGTTTATACTTTCATAAGCCTGTACGTGCAGATGAATGGACACTCTATGATATGGAAGCTACAGTCACCTCAAACTCGAGAGGGTTAAATTATGGTTACATGTGGCAAGATGGTCAATTGGTGTGTAGTACAGTACAAGAAGGTTTAATGCGTTTAAGAGATAATGAAATTTAGTGGTGCATAAAAGCCACTTTTACGTGGCTTTTATATACTTATATAAAAAAAAGAAATAGAAAATGTTGAGCATGTCGTATGATGGCCGATAAGAAAAAGACAACATGGATAAAGATGAGCTTAAATACTCAAATTTTTATTGCCGCAATACTTGGGGTCGGGCTTGGTTTTGTACTGCGACTGTATCCAGATACAAGTATTTTTACGACAAGTATTTATGGCTTGAGCATTGTTAGTAGTATTTTTATCGGTTTTTTAAAAATGCTACTTGTCCCATTGATATTTACTTCTATTGTGGTGGGCGTTGCGAGTTTAGAGTCGGGTCAACAGCTTGGTAAAGTTTGGAAAGTTACATTATTATGTAGTTTTACAACTGTCAGCTTGTCATTGTTACTGGGACTTGGCTGTGCGCATATTTTTGAAGTTGGAAAAGGGGTAGATATTTCTTTATTCAAAAACTCAATGCAGCAGTATCATTCTACAGCACCAAATTTAGATGCTTCCTCCTTTATTACAAACTTTATTCAACATACGCTGATTAACCCATTCCAAGCATTTAGTGATGGGAATGTATTATCTGTTGTGGTATTTGCGATGTTGATTGGGCTTGCGTTGGTATATGGTGGGAAACGCTTCGAGCAAATTCGTGCGGTGAATGAAGAGTTCTTTCATCTTGTTATGATGCTTGTTTCATGGGTTATGAAACTTGCACCTTTCGGGATTTTTGCCTTGATGGCTAAGCTGATTGCAAAAGAAGACCTGTCGGTTTTAAGTCGTTTGGCTGAGTTTGCAACGATAGTAACAGGAACAACGATTTTTCACGGTCTTGTGGTGCTTCCAACGTTGTTGTGGGTTTTTGGAAAAATGTCGCCATTGAAATTTTTCAAAGGAACAAGGTTGGCACTCATTACTGCATTTGCAACAAGTTCAAGCTCTGCAACAATGCCACTAAGTATGAAGTGTGTGCAAGAAAATTTAGGCGTAAGACCTCAGATCTCAGGATTTGTTATTCCATTAGGTTCGCATTTAAATATGGATGGTACTGCACTGTATGAGGCCGCAGCAGCATTGTTTATTGCTAATTTGATTGGACTCGATTTAAGCCTAGGGCAGCAATTAATTGTTTGTCTAACAGCAATGATTTCATCATTAGGCGCTCCAGGTATTCCTAGTGCAGGGATGGTTACGATGATTATGGTACTGCAATCTGTGGGATTGCCTGCTGAGGCGATTGCAATTTTACTGCCTATTGATCGTATCTTAGATACCGTGCGTACAGTTGTGAATGTACAAGGGGATATGATGATTAGTGTTGTTGTAGATCGTTTTACACGAGAGCCTGAACAACTTGATACTGATTTTAAGTAAATAACCTCATTTACTTAAAGATAAAAAATAAGCATTTGAAATAAGCATATTCTTGACTTAGGATATGCTTTCTAAGAGATAGTCATTGCAAATCACTTATAATAACTATATAAATATATTATACTTTTTGTTATGTTATAACTATACATTTGGGTGTATTTTATAAATTGTCGTAACTTTTTGGAAAATAGGTATTTTTTAAAAGAGGTTGCAAATAAAAACTATTCTCATTTATTATAATGGGAACTACTATCTAATTTGAATCGTACAATATTGCTATATCTGTGATAAATCATATTGTATGCCTAAGGTCATCATTGTGCTATGAGTCATTCTTCCGTACTAAATGCGAACCCTCCTCCTGATAATATGAAGAAAAAAGTAATTATTGCTGTTACAGCAGTAGTTATAGGGCACATTGGTGTTTTATTGGCTTTAGGTCAGATGAAAAAGCCTGAAATTAAGCCAATTCACAAAGAGCCAATGCAAGTTCATTTTGTTAAAATTCAACAACCTCCTAAACCTCTTCCACCCAAGCCAAAGGAAAAACCAAAGCCAAAAAAAGAAGTGAAAGAGGTAAAGATTGTTAAAGATTTACCGCCACCGCCTAAAAAAGTGGAAAAAATTCAGCATGTGAAAAAGGTTGAAGAGCCGAAGAAAGTTGTACAGGAAGTTGAAAAACCACAGCCTGTACCTATTCCATCTGTTGTAACACATGTAGAAACAAAGCCGAAACCCGAGCCTACACCTGAACCTGCACCGAAACCTGCACCTACACCTCCAGTATCATCTGAACCTGTGGAAAAAACAGCAAAAGATGTGACGATTGGTGGTAGTGGTGTGCAGTGGAGTCGCTCACCTAAACCTTCTTATGAACCAAGTGATTTAAAAGGTTCACCTCGTTCAATTGTTGTTCTAATTGAAGCAGATGAGAAAGGAAAAATTATCAGTGTAAGTGTGGTGAAGAGTACTGGTGTACCTGCGTTAGATGAAAAAATATTACGTGCGGTACGTGGTGCAAAATTTAAACCATATATAGAAAATGGGGTTGCTTATCCAATTAAAGCGCAACAACCATTTGATTTAACTTAATTCAAAATTACGGCTAACTTAAAATTAGGAAATCCAAGAATGAACTTTTCAGTTTACTGGCAAAGTGCAGATGCAGTAAGTAAAACGCTTTACTTTATTTTACTCGCGATGTCTATTGTTACATGGACATTGTTTATTGTACGTTTATTAGGTACACGCCAATTAAAGCAACAGGCACTTATAAAATTAGAGCAATCACTTGCATCTTTTAAGACAAAATTCTTGCATTTAGATTTAGATCAGCGCAAAGCCGTTGCTGAACAAGCATTATTGCGTGAAATTTCAGAACAAAAAACTGCTGCTGAAAAAGGTGTACCTGTACTAGGTACAATTGCATCTATTGCGCCGTTTGTTGGTTTATTTGGTACAGTTTGGGGTGTTTTTCATGCACTTGTTGCTGTAGGTAGTAGTGGACAAGCTGGGCTTGCTCAAGTTGCCACACCAGTGGGTGAGTCACTCATTATGACTGGTTTAGGGCTTGCTGTTGCGATTCCTGCAGTACTTGCTTATAACATTTGCTTGCGTACCAATCGTGCGCTATCACATACTTTACAAGATAAAGCACATCATTTGCTTATTGATACGATGTTGCTGTCAGAAAATCAAACATCATCAAAACATACTGGAGGTCAGGCATAATGGCTTTTCAATTGGGTGAAGATCAAGATTCTGGTATGAATGAGATGAACCTCATTCCACTTATCGATATTATGCTGGTATTGATGATTATTTTCTTGGTTACAGCGACTGTCGCAAATCCATCAATTCCGCTGACTTTACCCAAAACGACAGCGGAAATAACAACTCCGCCGCCAAAAGCAATTACTGTTAGTATTGATGCCAAAGGAGAAGTTGCTTGGAATGACCAAATGATTTCTTTAGATGAGTTAGCAAAACGTTTTCAAGAAGCGGGTACTGCCGAACAAAAACCAACTGTTCAACTTCGTGCAGATAAGGAATCTCGCTACGATACAGTTGCACAAGTGATGTCTCGTGCAAGTGAGGCAGGTTTAAGTGATATCTCGTTCTTAAGTGAGCATTAATAAAAAAGACTGGCTTAGCCAGTCTTTTTTATTTCATTAAATTTTGAAACTTTTTACGAAGCTTTAATAACTTGGGTGGAATTGAAAAGTTACAAAAACCTTGCTCAGGATTTTTAGCGTAAAAGTTTTGATGATATTCTTCTGCTTTATAAAAAGTAGGAGCAGGTGCAAGCTGTGTCACGACATCAATACTATCTGCTTTAAGCTCATCTATCATATTTTGAGCAATACGTTTTTGCTCAGAGTCATAATAGAAAATAACAGAACGATATTGTGTACCAATATCATTGCCTTGACGATTTAATGTTGTTGGATCGTGCATACCAAAAAATACATTAAGCAAGTCTTGGTATGTAATTTGGCTTTCATCATATTCAATATATACGACTTCAGCATGCTCGGTTGTTCCTTCACATACTGTTTCATAAGTTGGGTTGGTTGTAATACCACCGGCATAGCCGTTTTCTACTTTTAGAACACCTTTAAGTTCAAGTACAACAGCTTCAATACACCAAAAGCAACCACCACCGAACAACGCTTTTTGCATGGGAAATCTTCTTTCAATATAAGTTTAATGATTATCATATAAATTTTAAAATGAAATAGGAATGGGCACTGTGTGATTTATTTTTATTAAAAAAAAGGGAGCAAATGATTTACTCCCTTTGAACTATTTATTCATTAATTAAGTAAATATCGTAGTTTCTAAATGATAGTACACGATAGTGTTTGACACTCGTAGGAATTTTAAGACTACCTGATTTAGCAAAAATCATTAATTTTTGATTGCTCATGAGCTGTTTTTGAAATTCAGGCTCATTCCATAAATATTGTTTTTTATCAGAATCAAACAATAACCCATCTTTTAATTCCAGTGCTGAACTATCAGTATTTATCTCTTTCCAATCATTAACAACATAAGTAGGAGATTTAAGGTCTAGTAAAAATGGAATATCGTAAAAATAAAAGCGATAAAATACAATTTTTTGGTTAGGTTGAATGTATTGAGAAAAATTTAATTGATCACGATTGGACTTCATATCTAAGAAATTTACAGCAAAAGTGACGGTAGTACATAAAAGAAGTAAACAGCCAAAACTATAGTGTAAAAAGCTGAGTTTATGCTTGCGATAACCTGCAATGAGTAAAAATAATGCTCCTGTTAAAATGGCTGTTGTTAACCATATAGCAGTCTGTTGTTTTTGAATAAAAGGAAGGTGCTGTTTAATTAAAGAAAATATAACTAAAGCGAAAAAACATGTAAATAGCAGTATAGGAAGCGCATAAACTTGTAATTTATTTCTTTTAAAGTTTTCTATATTATGTGCTGTATAGGAGGAAATTAAAATGATGAGTGGTGCCATAATTGGCAGAATATAACCAGCAAGTTTTGAAGGTGGAATCGAGAAAAAAACAAGAACTGAACAGCTCCACCATATAAATAGGCTTAGTATCGGTTTCGGAATGATGTTAAGTGCAGCTTTACAGAACCTAAAGCGGTTAATGAGCATCACAGGTAAAAAACTGACTAAGACGATGAGTGTATAGAAAAACCAAGGTTGTTTGTTATTGAATTCACCAGAATTAAAGCGACTCAATTGTTGTTCAATAAAGAAATAGTGAACAAAGTTTGTATCATGCATCTGAACATTAATAACCCAAGGTAATGCGATACATGCAAAAATAAGTAGCCCGAGTGGGTGGAGAACCGATGGAATTTTTTTCCATTCTTTGATGTAAAGCATCCAAGGTAAAATAATCATTCCGGGAATAAGTACACCAATGAGGCCTTTACTTAAAAAACCCAAGGCACAAAAAACATAACCCAAAAATAAGATTTTTTTATTGTGAGAAAGAATAAAATCTACAAAACACAATACAGTTAAGCTAATCCACGTCGCTACAAGTAGATCATGGTTGACATATTGGGCACTGCCAAATACAAGTAAATTGGTTGAAAAAATAATTGCTACAATTTGAGCAATACGTTCATTTAAATATTTCTGGGTAAAAATGAATAACCCACACATGAGTGTAATTCCAGATAGTGTAGGTATAAGTCGAGCGACCCAGAGATGTGGTCCAAAAATTTCCATTAAACATGCTGTAAGCCAGTGAAGTAAAGGTGGTTTATGCATAAATGGTAAATCATTTAGACGGGGAATGAGCCAATCTCCCGTTTCCATCATACGACGGCTGATATCAGCATATCGTCCTTCATCTGGAACAGACATTGGTCGTATGGTTGACATGATGAAAAGCCAAACCGATAAAAACCACAAAAGAATTTTGGAAGATTTAAAAAATGGATGCATGTTGAATCATTCCATAGTCTTAAAAGTAAAAAACTTATTTAGAAAAAAAGTAAGCACTGCTGTAAAAATAATTGCAGTTGCAATGAGTAATTGAATAGGAAGCGTTGCAAAAAAATTGTGGCTTAGGAGTAAAAAAGCTTCATTAAAGAGAAAACCCAAAAAAGCGACAATAATAAATTTTAAAAAAGTATGAGACGTACGTTCAGAAGTAGTACGAAAGGTAAAGAGTTTATGCCCAAAATAACTAACCCAAAGTGCAATACAAAATGCAATTAAATTACTCAGGCTGAGCGGTGTGTTGTAATGCTGATATAAAGCAAATGCAATGGCATAATGTGTAGCTGCTGCACATAAACCAATACAACAGAATCTAATAAATTTGAACATAATAAATTAAGTTTATGATTGGTTGGTATGCTCTTGAGCAATAATGTACTGAGGACGACTTTTAGTTTCGGTATAAATTCGGCTAATGTATTCGCCAACAATACCTAAAAAGAGTAATTGAATTCCCCCTAAGAGACTAATTGCAACAATAAGTGTTGCCCACCCTGGGACATCAATGCCTGTGAATATAGTTTCTATAATAATCCATATTCCATACCCCATAGAGCAAAGTGCTAATAGCGCACCAAAACCCATACATAATCTTAAAGGAAGATTAGAAAAACCTGTTAAACCTGCAAGTGTTAAGTTAAATAATGCTTTGACATTAAAGTTGGTTTTCCCACTTTGACGTTCGAGTTCAGAGAAGTGAACACCAATTGATTTGAAGCCAACCCATGCAAATAAACCTTTCATATAGCGGTTTTTTTCAGGTAAAGCTTGAAGTGCTGTAATGACTTTGCCATCTAATAAGCGGAAGTCACCAGCATTTTCAGGAATTTCAATATCAGAGCTAAAGTTTAAAAACTTGTAGTAGGCATTGGTAAGAAACTTTTTAAGAGGAGATTCGGTACTACGGTTACGAATACCGTAAACCATATCATAGCCACTTTCCCATAGAGAAAGCATGGTTGGTATAGCATCTAATGGGTGCTGAAAGTCTGCATCAATAAATAAAGTCAGATTGTTTTTGACGTGATCTATACCAGCACTCAGTGCTGCCTCTTTACCAAAGTTACGAGAAAGCTCTAAGACTCGTAAAGGGTAGAGGTCTAGCATAGGTGTAAGGACACTAATGGTATTGTCTTTACTACCATCATCAACAACAAGAATCTCATAAGCAATTTGTTGTTCTTCAAGCGTGGTTGCGAGTGCAGGAATAAACTTTTGCAAATTTTCACTTTCGTTAAAAGCAGGTACGATGCAAGATAGAAATGGTTTTTCTCGGCTCATTATTTATACTGCTCCGATTGGGTTTAGCTGAACATTAAAACTTTGGCAATCTTCTAAAAATTTTTTAGATTTAAGATAGTTATATTCATTAAGTCTTGCGTTACAAATAGGATCGTGATGAGTGATTTGATCAATTGATGGATGACACATGATGAGGGTTTTATGTTCTGCTTTTTTTAACCATTCGCGGTTCAGTGTTGCATAATCTACATTTGGAGAAAAATCGTATATGCCTGCGAAATAAGAGTTAGTGGAAATTTGGTTTTTATAGCAAAGGTTTTGGAGTTTCTTTGCGCCCAGTAAATGCAATAGCCCTGTTTTTATTTTATAGCCATGAATATAGAGTGGTCTGTTTAAACTTCTGATCCAACCTTTAAAATTTTTTTCTTTTAAAAAGTCGAGGAGGAGTTCACGAATAATAGGGAATTGATGAACATGCTGATGTCCATCAATAAAATCAGGTGCTCTTCCTGTTGCTTTTATGAATCTTTCCCATTGATGCTGAATGCTTAATTTAATTTCATTCGGATTTAAAGAACGTGCCCAAGCTTTTGCAATAAGTTCATTTAAATTATAAATGACATCTTCAGTCTTGAAGTCATGAGTAAAATTTAGATGAAGACCAATTTCAATAGCATGATCTATAGATAATAACTCCTGAGCATCATGAAACCAGTAAGGAGATTGTGTCATACATGATGTGGCGTGTAAGACTTGCTGACGAAGTAAGTTAAGAATTGCGTGGTTGATTTCAGCATTCATCGAAAAATCATCAGCACAATAGCAAACCAATTTCATGTTCAAATTCCATTCGGTCGATTATACGTGCATATATTAAAGTAATACTTAATGAGAGTGACCATTAAATATTGTTTAACTATTCCTGAAAGGGATTAAGTACTGATTAAATTTGTGTAAAACCATATGATAAATGTTGTTTTAGCACTTATTTATCAATACTAAGAAGATGTCGCTTGAGGTAGTCCTTGTCTAATAAGGCGAGAGAAATTCTCACTGCTTTGGTCTTTCAACGCTGAAAAGTTTTGTGTACGTGGATTGATGTAAGCATGTTTATACCATTCATCGATATTCCAACGATGATCCAATACACCAGTGTCATATAAATAATTTGGTATATAACCTGAGAGTACAATTCGGTAATCTTTAGGAAGTTGATTAGGATTAATGGCTTGTACCATATCAAAAACGATCGTTGTACAGTTACTTGTGAGGGTATTGTACCATTGTGGTGTCTTTTTAAGTTGATCCGCAGTGAATAAATATTCTTCAAATAAGTTTCGCATTTCTTGTTTTTGCATACGGATAGGAAAGAAAAAAACTTTTTCTTTTCGAATATTACTGCGTGTATATAAAATATCTTTTTCATCAGAGGCCACTAGACTAAGCTCAAATTGACGAAAAAAACCACCTATTGCAGAAAAACTTTCATCAGCTTGTTTTCTAATTTCAATAGAAAATACTAGAGGACGTTGGTTTTTAAAGTTAAAGCTAACTAGGGTATGTGCAATCTGAGGCCCCATCCAGTAAGATGTAATAATGTTTACCCCAGTAATTTGATTCAAGTCAAAAGTACGAGTTTCCCAATGTATTTCATAGCTTTTATCTTGATGCCATTTAAAGTTTCTAACATTATTTAAAGTGACAATATTGCCATATTGAGAGTAAGTGAGTAGGCGAGAAACTTCAGGTGCCCATTGTCTATTCTGTTGGGGTCTAATGTTGGAATACCACAATAGGCTAAGTAGTACACCAATAAGGAAAATAGCAATATCTACTTTTCGACTGAAGAATAGCTCTGAAAAGTAGATACCAATGATACTTAAAGAAAATATGATCCAAATAACGATGATACAAGGTGTAAATAAGCGTCCTAATGGTTTATGAATCCATAATGCAAAAATGAGCCATATGCCAAATATACAAACTGTAAGGCTAAATAAAAAATGAATCAGCCCTAGGCTTAGGGCTGAAATTGTATGCAATAAATTATCATTTTTTATCATTATTATTTAACCAATTGATATTTATTTTCTATAGGTTGCAAACTCAAAATTAATATTATTGGTCTCATCATGGTGCTTTGAACTTGAGATTTTATGAAACTCTTTGGGAATATTAGGGTAGTAAGCATTACCATTTTCGACAGTAAGATCGATGTGTGTTAGCTCTAAGCAGTCAGCAATATTAATCGTTTGTGTGAATATTTCACCACCACCAATAATAAAAACTTTAGAGGGTTGAGTACTCTTTGCCACATCATCTAAAGAGTTTTCTAAAGCTTCTTCTATTGATGAAGCAGTTTTAACACCATCGAATTGCCAAGAGGCATCACGTGTAATTACCCAGTTTATGCGCTTAGGTAAAGCTCTTCCCATAGACTCTAAGGTCTTACGCCCCATAATAATTACACCACCTTGGGTGATCTCTTTAAAATGTTTGAGATCGGCCGGAAGATGCCAAGGTAAGTCATTATTTTTGCCAATACATTGATTACGATCCATTGCGACAACATGCACAATTTCGATATTTTTAAAACTCATACAGCCACCGGTGCTTTAATTGCTGGATGTGATTGATAGTTTTTAATTTCAATATCTTCAAAGGTAAAATCAAAAATATTGTTAATTTCTGGATTTAAATGTAGTTGACATAGTTCAAGAGGCTCACGAGAGAGTTGCTCTTTGGCTTGCTCAAAATGATTGGCATATAGGTGGGTATCTCCACCTGTCCAAACAAAATCTCCAACTTCTAAGTTACATACTTGCGCAACCATATGTGTGAGTAGGGCATAACTTGCAATGTTAAAAGGTACACCTAAGAAGACATCGGCACTGCGTTGATACAGTTGGCAAGACAGTTTTCCATTATGTACAAAAAATTGAAATAAAGTATGACAAGGTGGGAGAGCAACTTTATTTGCTTCTAATGGGTTCCAACCAGAAACAATAAGCCGACGGGAGTTTGGATTGGTTTTGATTTCGTTAATGAGCCATTGAATTTGGTCAAAGCCATTTTGAGCATAGCTACCATCTTCTTTTTGTGTTGCGCCAAAGTTTCGCCACTGGTGACCGTAGACAGGACCTAGTTCTCCTGCTGGGCGGTGAAAACGTGCTGTTTGTTCGGCAGTTGACCATTCATCCCAAATACTGACTTTATGGTCTTGTAGATATTTAACATTTGTATCTCCTTTCAAGAACCATAAAAGCTCGATGACAATAGATCTAAAATGAACTTTTTTGGTTGTAAGTAAAGGAAATCCTTTTGATAAGTCAAAACGCATCTGATGTCCAAATACTGAGCGAGTACCAGTGCCTGTGCGGTCACCTTTATCACCACCTTTATCTAAGATATGTTGGAGTAAATTAAGATACGTTTTCATAGTATTCCTATCATGCGACCCAAAGTTTTGGGTGTGTGGAAGAAGTTTTGCAAACCTTGCAGTTTATATCAAATGAAGTCATTGTTTAATATCGTAGATGATATTGAACCTATTTTAAGGTCGATTTCTAGGTTGTCTATTCATATAAATAGATGCAAGTGAAAATCCTAAAAAGCAGAATAAAAATATTTGTCCCAGTAAGAATAGTGATACATGAGTATTTAAATAGAAAAATGAAACCATTGTAAAAATTATTGGTAGCCAAACAAGATGTTCAGAGGTGCTTATTTTTTGATAATGTGCCATATAAAAGTGCATTATTAAACCGATAATGGCACTAATTGCAATCCAAAGAGGAGGGAGCTCAACCACTGACTGTAGAAGTAAAATAATTACACAGACAAAAATTGTAATAATAAATTTAGTCTGTCTAGTACATTTTTTAGAATACCAAATTGAGAGCATGATATTAGATCTATTTTTTTGTAAATAAAACTTGAGGTGAAAAAATACAGATTGTAATTATCATTTGTAATATACCTTGTATGCCCCAATCAAGTAAGTTTTGAGTAGCATGTGTAAAAATAATTGCACATAAGAATGCGAGAGGAATCCATGTAAAGACTCTATAAAGAAGATTTTTAGGGTTATTACTTGTAATGTGTGTTTTACAAAAGCGACAAATCAGAAAAATAATGCCTGCACCTATAAAAAGTGCAATTAATGGGTAAGGCATAGGGGAAAATTGATAGAAGATATATGCAAGGATTATTGCTGTAGTAAGGAAAAATAACTTACGATGTGTTGGAATAGTATGATTAAACCAAAATTCGAGCATGGCAAGTGCAAATAATAAAATTTTTCTTATTTTAGCATAAAGCGGGAGCATTTGCCCCCTTGCTTTTGCCTAGTGAATTTTTTTATTTGGACCCCAATCATAGATTTTACGTTTGTAGGCAATTAGCATAAGCAATATACCTGCAATAATCATTGGTAATGATAGCATCTGTCCTTTTGTCATCCATCCAAATAAGATGTAGCCTTGATCAGCATCAGGCTCTCTAAAGAATTCCATTGCGAAACGAGCAAAACCATAACCAATTAGAAATAGTGCAGATATAGCCATTCTTGGGCGTGGTTTTGCACTAAACCACCATAGAATAATAAATAGTAGTAAGCCTTCACAAAGTGCTTGATAAATTTGTGATGGATGTCTTACTAAATGAAGGGGGTCTGTTGGGAAAATCATCCCAAATGGATAATTGGGATCAGTAACAGCACGACCGTATAGTTCCCCGCCAATAAAGTTGCCAATTCGACCAAACATTAATCCTGTAGGTACACAAGGTGCAATGAAGTCCATAGTTTGAAACCATGTTTTCTTATATTTACGACACCACAAAATCATTGCGATCATGACGCCAATAAAACCGCCATGAAAACTCATTCCACCTGTCCAAACTTGGAAGAGCCATAATGGATGGGCAATGAACTGGTCAAATTCATAAAATAGAACGTATCCAATACGACCGCCTATAACAACACCAAGAGCACCATAAAAGATTAGGTCTGAAATCATTTCAGAACTCCAATCTGTACGGTGTTTACTTCGGTAAGTTGCAAGCCCCCATGCACATAAAAATGCAAGTAAGTACATGATGCCATACCAATGAACTTTTAATGGCCCAAGATCAAGCGCAATAGGGTTAATGTTGGGGTAGGTCAGCATGGATAATCCTTTTCATTTATAATTTAAAAGATTTTATCTGAACATTCTTAAAAGTGTTGTATTTTCAATGTGTGAAACGCATATTATTTGATCATTATCGAAGTCGTAAAAAAAAGCTGACCTACGTTTAGATCAGCTTTTTATTCTCGTAATAGTTGAGTTATTCACCTGCGATGAGGCCACCGTCTTTGCGTGTAATCACAATTGTTGCAGAGCGAGGTCTTGCTGTATTATTTGAGGGATCTACTTGGGTTGCAGGCCAATGACTGTTTGGCTTATCAAAACTTGCAGATTCTTCACCTGGATGTTGGATATTTACGAAGATTGCTTTGTTGTCAGGTGTCATTGCAATACCTGTAATTTCACACTCTTTGGGTCCAACTAAGAAACGACGTAAATTTTCGTCATTAATTTTAGCGCCTACAATCGTTTCTTGACCATTTGAAGAAACTGCTCTTGTACCATCACCGACATGGCCAGGGAGTGCAGCTAACATCATACAGTTAGTAACATCTGTATAGGCACTATCATCGGTTTCTAACCAAAGCACACCACGCGAATCGAACCACATACCATCTGGGCTAGAAAAGTCATTATTATCTGTCAAACCTGATAAGTTAATATTTGAAGCCATACCTGCTTCTGCACCAAATAGGTAAATATCCCACTGAAATTCTGTATCTGTGGTTTGATTATTCTTTTCTTTAAAACGAATAATATGGCCATTTACGTTGCCTTTTTGAATCTTTTTGCCTGCGTATATATCTTCATAGCTTCGAGGGTTGGCTGCATCTGTTGGATAGTCAATACCACGATTTGAGTTATTGGTAAGTGTGACATATACCTCTCCATTTTCAGGATGAACGGTACACCATTCAGGGCGATCCATTTTAGTTGCACCAACGCTGTCTGCTGCTAAACGTGCAAAAGTCACTACATCAGCTTGGCTACTGAAAGGATAATGTTTATTGGTTATGTCTAAACCATTTTTACCATAGCTTAGCTCAATCCAGTTTCCAGAGCCATCTTGGTTAAATTTAGCGACATAAAGTGTACCTTTATCTAAGTATTTGTCTCCAGCTTTGTAACCCGCATTGGTATCTTTAGGATTCCACTTTGCATCAGATACAAACTTGTAAATATATTCACCTTTTGAGTCATCACCCATATAAAAAGCAAGAGGTGAGCCATTAACAACACGACAAGCACTATCTTCATGTGCAAAACGTCCCATTGCTGTACGTTTTACAGGATTCTGTTTAATGTCAAAAGGATCAATCTCAACCATCCAACCAAATGTATTTGGTCCATTGCGATAATCTTTACCTGCATTTGATGCAATTATGTTTGCTTTCCAGCGGTCATATAGTTCTTGTGGTTGAACTTGTCCTATGGCTGTGTCCCACCCATACTTTGAGCTTGAACCTGCTTTTAGACCATAACGTTTGAGTGCAGCAATTTCATGGGGTTGTCGTTGCTCATCATCTTTAGCATCACGTTGGAAGTAACCAATAAAGTTTTCTTCAGTTGTAAGATATGTTCCCCAAGGCGTGTAACCATTTCCACAGTTATTATGTGTACCACGAGTTTTCAAGCCTTTTGGTGAGAAAAGGGTAGACAATAGTGCCGACCCTTTTGCAGGGCCCGAAAAGTCCATAGCTGTTGTTGCTGTAATACGTCTGTTAAAAACTGAATCTTTTAATACAGAAACATGTTGTGTCTTAGGATCTTTTTTAATATGAATAATAGAAACACCATGAACATTTGTTTCACGAATGACTTCATCTTCAGGACGATGGCCATTTACTTTAGTTGGGCCTTTTGGATGTAAAAATGTTGGATTAATATACTCATGGTTCATTACTAATAAACCTTCAGAGGATATAGAGTCATCCATATGCTTCGTTTTGCTGTTTAAACCGAAGTAGTGCATACCGTCATGGCAGTCGCCTGAACGAAACTGGAAGCTCGGGCCTGATGGAATATTGCTGTCATCCCAATCTGCATATGCAGGGTGAATTGAATCTCCAAGCTTGTATAAAACATTGACTTGGTATCCTTCAGGTACAGTAACCATATCAAGTGTATTTTTTGAAACAGGTTGGAAACTTAGCTTCTCTGGACGTTTTGCTGTAGGTTGTGTACTTTTTTGTGCTGTACTTGATTGTGCATTTGCATAGCCTGTGACTGTGCTTGCAAGAGCCAACGCAACTGCGCCATTGGTTGTTCTTTTTATAAGATCGCGACGTGAGATATATTGATCCAAAATATCATTAAAATGTGTATTTGCAGAAGTATTGTTGTCTAGCTCTTGCTCTTCATGATATGGCGTCTGCTCGGACATGATTAAACCCTATAGATTATATAAAAATATTTAAAGTTTCTATAATCTATAGGTGTGTTATGAACCCTATCTGACAGATTTATGACAAAATAATGAAATTAAGATTTGCTTTTCTCAAGCATTTTCCCAATAAGAAGTCCTATTTCAAATAGAAGCCACATAGGAACAGCAAGCATAATCATTGATATAGCATCGGGTGGGGTTGCAAACATGGCAACAAAAAAACAGCCAACAATAATAAAACGTCGTTTTTGTACGAGGCTTTCAGTAGTTACAATACCTGCTAAAATTAGAAGTAATGTAATAATTGGAATTTCAAAAGTAAGTCCAAATACTAAAAATAATTTTAAACAAAACGTTAAATAGCTGTTGATATCAGTCATTGGTGCAACACTTTCAGGTGCAACACTAATAAAAAAATGTAAGATTGAAGGTAATACAATAAAGTATGCAAAAGCAATGCCTGAATAAAATAAGCTAATACTTCCAGCCATGAGTGGAAATGTGAGATTTCTTTCTTTATCGTATAAAGCAGGGCGTATAAATATCCAAATTTGGTACAGAATAAACGGCATAATAAGCATTAAAGACACAAATAAATTGAGCTTAAATGGTGCTAAAAATGTAGCAGCTACATCTGTTGCAATCATGGATGAGCTTGCAGGAAGCTGTGCGCGAAGTGGCTTAGATAACAGTTGATATGTTTGATTTGCAAAAGGCAATAAACATAGAAATAACCCAACAAGTGCAATAATAATCTTAAGTAGATGCTTTCTTAAAACAACGAGGTGTTTTTGAATGGGCATTTCTTCAAGGGGAGGTAATTGATTTTCTGTAGATTCTCGTGCCGTTGTCATACCGCGATCTTTAATTGAGGTGTAGAGGGTATTGGTGCTGTTATGAACTGATACTCTGTTCGATAGACATAGCAAATGTTTTCTAGTGGGACAAAGGTGTTAACTTTATCTTTTAACATATTGGTAGATTTTACACTGTGGTCTATTTCTTGCATTTGCGCCTGCATCTTTTGCTCTAATTCAGCAATGCGTTGCATTTCTTTATCCATTTGCTCTTTAAGCTCAGATAGGCGTAGTTCGCGGTCAATATCATTTTGAATATTGCCAACGAAGCGCTTTCCTTTGCTATACCATTGGCTTGCAAAACGAATTGCTTGAGGTAATTTATCTGGGCCAAGAATGACAAGGGCAATGATAGAAAAGACGAGAAGTTCAGAAATCCCGACATTAAACATAAGCTACTCAGTTTTTGCAGAAGAAGCAGTTTTTACAGGATCTGCATTTACAGTACGTGGTTCTTTAAGTGAATGATTCGTTTCATCTTCATTCATCGATTTCTTAAAGTCTTTCACAGCACCACCGACATCTTTACCTAGATTTTTAAGTTTTGATGTGCCGAAAATTAAAACAATAACAATTAAAAAAATAATTACATGCCAAATTGATAAGCCAGCCATTTCATCCTCCTAAAATTTATGACTATCTCAGCAGTTTAGCGTGACATAGAGATGACAAAATTATTTTATTTTAAGGAAAAGTATAATGTTTTTCTTGTTTGAAGATTAGCTTGTCTGAATTTGTTAAATATGTAATAAGGAAAAGTTATTATAAAAAAGATGGTTTAAAAAATGTCTGTATTGCTTCCACTTATTGCTTTCTTATTTGGTTGGGTAAGCTCGCCGTATCCATTTGTAGATACGCTGAAAAAATGGCTTGCAAGCAGTTTAGCAAGATTTTTTATACCATTTGTGATTGTTTATAATATGGTTTACTACCAAGCAGACAGCTTTTCACTCATGCTCTTTAGTTGTGCTGCTGCGATCATTTCGTATTTTTGCTTAATGTTTATATTTGAAGATCGGCTTGTGGCATTATGTGGTAGTTACGTCAATATTGGCTGGCTTGGTTTTCCTTTTTCATTACTTATTTTTGGCTCATCTGTAAGCCCCCCAATGATTGCTTTATACATTGGAGGTTCAATATTTGGTAACATTTGGGCTGTAAATGCTGTGAGTACAGAAGCACTGCCCATACAGCAAACGGTTCGCAAATTATTACGATCTCCACCTGTCCTTGCTTTGTTCTTGGCACTGTTTTTTAGAGTATTAGGTGTACAAAACTGGCATTTAGGTCGTTGGATTGCTGAACTATATGCTTTTGTGAAGTTTGGGATGGTCTTTGCAGGAATGGCAATTTTAGGGATTTGGTTAAGTCAAACGAAAGTCAATTTAGCTGACCTTACGTTTAGTTTACGTGTGATGTTTTACAAGCTAATGATTGGTACAGTCATTTGTTTGGTATGCTATTTTGCATTACCGATTGCATATTTTAAAGCTCATATTGCTGTTTTATTTTTCTTATTTTGTTTGCCTCCTGCCGCTAATATTGTCGCTATAGAAACCCATTATCAGGGAACAGGGCATTCTGCACGTTATATTGCAGCAGGTACAATCACGAGTATCGTCATCATGATTGTTTTTGCATTAGTTTATTTATTACTCTGAGTCGCTATTAAGCTCTCACGAAACTTTTGCATTGCTTGGCCACGATGGCTAATTTTGTTTTTATCTACCTTGGTTAGTTCTGCACTGGTTTTACCAAGTTCAGGTAACCAAAAGAGTGGATCATAGCCGAAGCCATTTTCACCACGAATTTCAGGGAGTATTTCACCTTGCCAAGTACCTTGGAAAATTTTTGGTAAAGGATCATTGGCATGTTCAACAAATGCTAAAACACAGACAAACATACCTTGAATAGGTTGGTTTATATTTCTGTAAGTACGAAGCTCAGAGATCAACTTTTGATTATTGGCTGTATCATTACCGTGATCACCTGCATAACGTGCAGAATAGATGCCTGGTGCGCCGCCTAGCAAGGGAACACATAGCCCAGAGTCATCAGCAATTGCAGGCTTTCCTGCAATTTTGGAGGCATGACGTGCTTTTAAAATGGCATTTTCTATAAAGCTAAGACCATCTTCAATGGCATCTGGAATATTTAGTTGACCTTGAGGTATCACTTTAATAGGTAATTTTAAATCTTGAAAGAGCGTTTCGAACTCTGCAATTTTTCCTTTGTTGTTACTTGCAAGTATTAACTCACCTGCATCTAGTAATTTTGATTGTGTCATATGAGAACATGATTTAAATAAAAAATTATTTTGATTATGCACAAAATGGGTAGATGTTGCCAATTTATCTACTTATGGTTTAGGCATAAAAAAACAGCACGTGAGTGCTGTTTTTGAGTGAGCTGAGAAATAGATTACTGCGCTTGAATCCATTTATCAGCACGATCCACTGCTTGACGAATTTGATCTGGTGTTAAGTTTGCTGCTAGAGCAGTTTTTTTGTTTTCAGACATATTAATTACTTTATTATCTAACATGCCATCACGCGTTGAAAGTTCATACCATTGGTATGCACCCATATAATCTTTTTTCTGCTCTTCCATAAGTGCCAAGTTAAAGCTAGCACGGTTATCACCATGGCTTGCTGCTTTTTCTAGATAGGTGCGAGCCAAAATTATATTTTTGTTTGTACCAATACCATCTGCAAGCATGCGTCCGACATTTAATTGTGCCGAAGGAATACCTTGATCAGCAGCTTTTTTATACCAAGCAAATGCTTGGCCCAAATCTTTTTGTACACCTTTACCAAATTGGTAATGTGTTGCTATATAAAACTGAGCAGCAGCTTGACCTGCATTTGCTTCAGCTAATAGGTCGTTAAAGTTCATGGCTGAATAGCGTGCAGCTTGTGAAGCAGTACTAGGCTGTTGCTGTTGTGGTTGTGTTAGCAAATAGTCTGCATGTGAAAGTACAGACAGTCCAAATAGTAGGGTACTTACAAAAAATTTCTTCATAGAGCGCTCACTCGATAAATAGCGACTTCAGCAAATAAATTTGGTATTTTTTTGCTAAGTAAGCTGTCTTTTTGCGTTACATTGACAGCAAGTCGGTTAATAATCCGAATATTATTTTCGGCACAAAGTGCCTCAAAGTCACGGAAAGTACACAAATGGATATTGGGCGTGTTGTACCACATATAAGGTAGTGCATTAGAAACAGGCATTCTTCCTTTGAGTGCAAGGTAAGAACGAGTCTTCCAATGCGCAAAGTTAGGGAAGGTAATAATTGCTTGTTTTCCTACACGGACCATATCCCGTAATAAAACATCAGGTGCATCAACTGCTTGCAAGGCTTGTGCCATAACGACATAGTCAAAGGTCTGGTCATCAAAGCGATGTAAGCCAATGTTGAGGTCTTGTTGTATGATATTTAACCCTCGACTGATGGCAATTGCAATCTTTTCTTGATCTATTTCGAGTCCATATGCACTAATATTATGTTTTTTGCTCATGTGTGCAAGGAGCTCGCCATCACCACAACCTAAGTCGAGTACTTTTGAACCAGGGCTAATCCACTTTTCTGCTAGTTGTTGGTCTAAACGCATTATTTAGGCTCCTGAAATGTACTTGCGGAACGAAGGTGAGATTCTCCTCCTAGAAATGCACGTAGCGTATTTACATAGAGTGGAATTGGGAATAAAAAGGAGTCATGTCCTTGTTCTGCATCAATGTCTACATAGCTAACAGGCTTGTGATTTGTGATGAGTGCATTCACAATTTCTTCGGATCGTTTAGGACTAAAGCGCCAATCTGTTGTAAATGAAATGACAAGAAATCGACATTTTGTATTGGCTAAAGCTTTGGTAAGTGATGACTCATATTCACGTGCAGGGTCAAAGTAATCTAGTGCTTTGGTCATAATAAGGTATGTGTTTGCATCAAAGTTACGGCTAAATCGCTCACCCTGATAACGTAAGTAGCTTTCAACTTGGAACTCTACGTCAAAGCCATACATGAACTTGCCAGATTTTAAGTCACGTCCGAATTTCTGTTTCATTGCTTCTTCGGAAAGGTAGGTAATATGACCAACCATACGCGCAAGGATAAGTCCTCGTTTTGGATAGCTGTCTTTAGACAAATATTCACCCTGATGAAAGTCTGGGTCTGACAAAATGGATTGTCTTGCAACTTCATTAAATGCAATATTTTGTGCAGAAAGTTTTGGTGCGCTTGCAATAATTGCACAGCGCTCAAGGCGGTCAGGGTAGTCGATAGACCACTGAAGTGCTTGCATGCCACCAAGTGAGCCACCAACAATGGCATACCATTTGTCTATACCAAGTTGGTCTGACAGTAAAATATGTGTGCGTACCCAATCTCGTACAGTCACAAGTGGGAAGTCGGGGCCATACGGTAGGTTATCATTTTCAGGGTTGGGTGAAATAGGTCCTGTAGAACCATGACAGCCGCCAATATTATTCACTGCAACAACAAAGAATTTATTGGTATCTATTGCTTTATTGGGCCCAATACATGCATCCCACCAACCGGGTTTTTTATCATCTTCATGGTGATAGCCCGCAGCATGATGATGCCCAGAGAGTGCATGACAAATTAAAATGGCATTCGATTTTGTTTCATTAAGTTCACCATATGTCTCAACCATCAGTTCAAAACGTGGTAAAACACGGCCACACTCGAGTTCGAGAGGTTGTTCAAAAGAATATTTTTGTGGAGTTACGATACCCACTGAATCAGATGCAAAAGACACGTGTATGAATCGCCTTATTTTTTTAAATCATGAATACTAAAAAGGATACCAACTTGGGTATCCTTTTAAAATAATTATTTTTGCTAAACAGCTTCAGAAATAATATCTGATGTACTGAGAACACCTTGATCAATTAAACGGTTGGTACATGCAATAATCGCTTCAATAGGTGAAGTGATCGTATTGCTATGAATACCTGCTGCAAATGCGCTACGTCCACTGCCTTTCACTTGAATTTCAAGTAAAGCCAATGCTTTTGCATCTGCACCAGAGCTAATACTGCGCTCTTCATAGTTTAATACATCAATTGGAAGTTTTAGGGCATTGATAATTGCCGAAATTGGGCCATTACCACGTCCTTGTAAGTGCTGTGTTTCACCATTGACTTCAATTTCTAGATCAATCACTTGGTCATTGTCTTTTGTAGAAAGACGATATGTTTTTGCACTGTAGTGTTTGTCTTTGATATCGACATAAGTTGCTTTGAAAAGCTTCCAAATTTCGTCTGCTGTAATTTCTTTTGCAGTATTGTCTGTATGTGCTTGTACAATTTGGCTAAATTCAATTTGTACACGACGAGGCAATGTTACATTAAAGTTCGACTCTAATAAGTAAGCAATTCCACCTTTACCTGATTGGCTGTTTACACGAATGACAGCATCATAGTCACGACCTAAGTCTTTAGGGTCGATTGGTAAGTAAGGCATGTCCCAAACTTCTTGATTTTTTTGGAACTCAAAACCTTTTTTAATTGCATCTTGGTGTGAACCTGAGAATGCTGTAAATACAAGATCGCCTGCATATGGGTGGCGTGGGTGAATAGGAAGTCCTGTACATTCTTCAACAGTTGCGATGATTTCGTTAATATTTGAGAAATCTAACTTTGGAGAAACACCTTGTGTATACATATTTAAGGCAATTGCTGCAATATCAACATTACCAGTACGTTCACCATTACCAAATACACAGCCTTCAACACGGTCTGCACCTGCTAAAATTGCAAGTTCAGATGCTGCTATACCGCAACCACGATCATTATGGCAATGTACCGAAATGATCACACCATCACGGCGCGCTAAGTTACGGTGCATCCATTCAATTTGGTCTGCATAGACATTTGGGCCTGAAACTTCAACGGTTGCAGGAAGGTTTAAAATAACTTTTTGTTCTGGGCGTGCATCCCAAATTTCTGTTACAGCATCACAAACATCTTTTGCAACTTCTAATTCTGTAGCAGAGAAGCACTCAGGACTATATTGAAAAACCCACTCTGTTTCAGGTTGTTTTGCTGCATATTCTTTCACTTTTTCTGCAGCATTGGTCGCAAGTTTTTTTGCACCTGCAATATCTACATTGAGTACTTTTTCACGAAATGTTGGCGAGTTTGAATTATAAATATGCACAATTGCACGTTTTGCACCTTGAAGTGCTTCAAACGTACGTGCAATTAAGTGATCGCGTGCTTGTACAAGAACCTCGATGTATACATCTTCAGGAATATGATTTTCTTCGATGAGCTTTCTTGTAAAGTCAAAATCTATTTGTGATGCAGAAGGAAAACCAATTTCAATATGTTTAAAACCAATTTTGACAAGCATTTGGAACATTCTAAATTTTTGTTCGATGTTCATTGGTTCAAAAATTGCTTGGTTCCCATCACGGAGATCCGTGCTCATCCAAATAGGGGCCTGTGTAATTTCTTTATTTGGCCACTGACGATCTGGCAAGTCAACACGTTGATACATGCGACGGTATTTTGTGCTTGGGTCAGCCAACATTTGAAGTACTCCTGTTCATAGCCTTGCATGATGGGTAGAGTTATTGCAAAGCTACATTATTAAATTTGTGGCATTAGGCTATCTGTATCATCTATGTAGATAGACAATCTAATTTTATAAGGGAGTAAGTTTTAGGGGGGTGTCTGCCTAAATTAAGTGATATTTAAAAAGCTGTCAATAATTTTCTGAGGCAATGTAATCTAAACAAATATCCTCTAAGGTAGCTGTTCCTGCTAAAGCCATTGTAATTTCGAACTCTTCTTTGAGTGTACGAATTACATGTGCTACCCCCAAAGCCCCTGCAGTTGCTAACCCATAAATATACGGTCGTCCAATTAACACGGCATTTGCTCCATAAGCAATTGCTTTAAATACATCTGTTCCGCGTCGAATACCACCATCGAGTAAAAGTGGGTAGTTGTGTGGTGCAACCTGACGAATTTTTTGTAGTGATGAGAGTGTTGTGGGAGTAGTATCTAAAACACGTCCACCATGATTTGAAACAATAATGCCTTGAACGCCTTGGTCTATTGCAATTTTAGTATCGGCAGGATGCTGAATCCCTTTTAAAACGATAGGTAATTTTGTTTGCTTAATTAGCCAAGCAATATCTGCCCATTTTGGTGCAAGTTGCATAAGACCATCAAAAAGAGGGTGTTGGTCAGGCTGTAAATTTTCTGCGACTAAGTGTGTTTTTGTGTGAGGGTGGTGCATGTTTACAGGAAGATCAAACTGTGCGTGTCTTTCAGTATCTCTAATACCTTTATGTGGTGCATCTACTGTAATAACAATGGCTTTGTAGTTATGTTCTTCTGCAAGTCGAATAAGTTTTAATGATTTTTCTCTGTTCCCTTGCCAATAAAGTTGAAACCATTTGAAGGGATTTTCTTTTTTAATTGCTTGTAATGGGGTGTTTGTAAATGTACTTAAAATAAGATTACTTTGCATGACTTCGGCAGCTAATGCCGTTGCTTGTTCTGCATCGGGATGGAATAGTGCTTGATGCCCAATGGGAGCTAGGAAAATAGGATGAGGGTAGTACTGCCCAAATACTTCTAAATGTGTATTACCATGTGTAAGATCATTAAGAACACGTGGTAAAATATTGATATCGGCAAACTGTTGCAGATTTCTTTTTAAATTAACTTCATTCATTGCACCACTTTGTAAGTATGCCCAATAGGATGCTGGCAGGTGATTTTGTGCCTGCTTTTCATAGTCTAAGAGTGTGAGTAAATGAGGTGGGATTTTGGTCAGTGGTGGCTGAATAGTCATAATTTATAAGTACTCTATTTATTAATATTACATATCACTCCATTGTCTTAATAAATTATGGTACAAACCTGTGAGTTTCACAACATCATCATGGTTTCTGCCTAATTGTTGTGTAAGTGATTGGATAGATTGATCAAGTTCAAACATCATTCGTCTATGTGCATCAGATTGAATAAAGCTTTGAATCCAAAAAAATGAAGAGATACGTGCACCACTTGTTACTGGGGTGACTTGGTGTAAGCTTGTCGATGGATATAAAATAGCATCGCCAGCAGGAAGCTTAACACTATGTGTACCATAAGTGTCTTCAATAATAAGCTCTCCACCTTCATATTCGTCAGGGTTTGTAAGAAACACAGTGCATGAAACATCTGTACGCATATATGTGTCGGTTAGGCTATGGTGACGAATTGCATTATCAATGTGGTTACCAAAATGACCACTATTTTGGTAGCAATTAAACATTGGTGGAAGAATTGTTTTGGGCAGAGATGCACTAAAAGCAGTCGGATTTTTTTTGAGTGCCTCAGAAATAGTTTGTCCGAGAAAAAGGCTTTCTTCGCAGTCTATAGGTAGCTGTAAATTATTTTTTAGCTCTACGGACTGATGTCCTGCAGTGGTTTTTCCATCAATCCATGGTGCTGATTCTAATATTTTTCTACATTCGTTTACTTTGTCTAAATTAAGTAGCTGTGGCACATGTATAAGCATAAGAATCTCTGAAAAAGATAAGGTGTTTGCTATTTTAGAGTAGCAAACACCTTTTAATACTTCCAATAAGAATTAGAAGTTATAATTAATATTAAATACAGCTTGTCGACCTTCGCCAGGCATAGCCCAACCATTGTTACGAATATGAGTATAGTAAACTTTGTTAGCTAGATTTCGTCCAATGAGTTGGAAGCTCAAACTTTTATTCATTGTATATGTGATTGATGCATTATGTAGTAAGTAATCCTGAGATTTTACTTGTGCAGTTTTGTTGTTTGCAGAAGTATGTGTACTTAGATACATTTCACCTTGGTATGTTGCGCCGTATCCAACTTGCCATTGGCTATTTAACTTGTAAGTTGTCCATATACTTCCAGAGTATTCTGGAACTTGAGTGACATAGTCCCCTTTAGAGAAGTCTTCAACTCCATTCGCAGCAGTTTGGGTAAATTTACCTTTCATCCACGCCATGCTCGCTGTAATATCCCAGCTTGGTGTAATATTTCCAACGAGACCAGCTTCAACACCATTTACATAGTTTTTACCATCTAACACATAGTTAAACCCATCAGCGCCTTGTACACGTACTTTATTGCGCTCATTTCTAAATCCTGCAATTGTAAGAAGTAGGTTAGGGTTCGCTTCCCATTTTGCACCCACTTCATAAGTCACAGCACTTTCTGGTTTAACATTACATGTATTATTTGCTGCACTACTTGTACATGTATCGCTTGCTACCCCAATAGTTGGTTTTTGAGAATTTGCATAGCTAATATATAAGCTTGTTGAGTGTGTAGGCTTAAAGGTAATAGCACCATTGTAGCTAAATAGATTGGCATTTTGTGAGCCAGTAACAGCACCATTAACGTCACGGTATACACCATCTGTACGGTCATAGCGCGCACCTAGATCAAGTAACCAGTGTGAACCAAATTTGGTGTTATTAAAGATGTAACCGTAGTAGGTATCTAAACTACCTGATCCACTGCGACTATCTGCTTGAATGTAGTTTGTAGAGTTATTCCAAACATGACTTGGATTGTAGACATCCATGTTAGGACGTGTGCTACTTGAACCATCTGAGTTATTTAAATAGCTACCACTTTTAAGGGTATAGTCTTCTTGACTAAAGCCACCACCAATGATGAGCGTATTTTTAATACTTTTTGAACCAAATTTAATTTTAAAATTACTGTCATTTGCGAGTTGCTTGGTTTCCGTATCTCTTTTAAATCCGCGTGGACCACTGACAACATATTGTCCAGGTGTTGAGCACTTAACGTAACCAGTCGTATTTGCATTGGTGTATGCAGTTGGTGCCATACCGTTTGCAAGACAAAAAGTTCCTTGTGGGGCTGAAATGGTAGATATTTGATGTATATCGCTTAAGCGTGTGCTAGAGGTGAATTTGATATTATCCGTAATTTCACTCTTTACTTTTAATAAACCAGTGTTGTTTGTAATGCGGATATTATCTAAGTCGGTATAGCCATAGTTGTTTTTATTAGATATTCCTGGGACTGCATGTCCATTATAGTATGGTACACCGTATTGTGGATCGTTATTATCTTCTTGATGTACATATGAAAGTGTTGCTTTTGTATTTTCACCAATACCAAAAGTAATAGAAGGTGCGATGCCCCAACGCTTTAGCTGTTCATCGCGTCCAGGATATGTATTTTTATGTCCCATTACATTTAAGAGAAATGCGACATCATCATTGATAACTTTATTAAAATCACCTGTGATACGTGTATAGTGATCTGTTCCTACACCAACAGAAAGGTTATTGAAATCATGGGCTTTTGGGGGCTTAGTAACAAGGTTTACGCCACCACTGACTTGTCCTGCGCCATTTTCAACTGAGTTTGCACCTTTTGTAACTTCTACCGCTTCATAGTTAAATAAATCGCTGCGAGTTGTTAAGGCAGTATCTCGTAGACCATCAGCGGTAATATTGCTTGTTGCATCATAACCACGTAGGGTGATTTTATCGCCGTAGCCACCACCACCTTCACCAGCACCAAAAGAAATTCCTGGTGTGGTTGATAATGCATCTTGTAAAGAAAGTAAATTTTGTTCTTTTAACGTTTTATCAGTAATAATCTGAGTTGTTCTAGGTGTATTTAAGAGTGATTGTGAACGTTTATCCGATGAGCTATGCTTTTTATAATAACTATTTTCTGAATGTGAAGAGCTTTCGATAGTAGGTAAATCAGTAATATTTGTAGTGGCAGCAAATGCAAGGTTAGGCAGTGTAATTGCAAGTGCTACAGTCTGAGCTGTATAACTACGTTTTTTAATATGCGTCTTCATTTGTTTAAAACTCTCATGTATGAATAAAGTATTCACAGCGATAATTTGTTAAGTAATGTATTGCTATTGTTAGTATAAATGATAATAGTTATCGATATCAATATGGTTATTTTTTAGTTTTTTGAAATAGATGATTGATTTTTATTATTTTTATTTATAGGGTTTGTGGTTTAATTTTGTTTTTTTGATTGAATTTAACGATTAATTATAATTTATATACATTTTTTAAATGCACAATATGAATATATTATGACTTATTATTTGCTATTTCAGTGTTTGAAATTATTGAACAATGATCTGTTTATAGGGCATAAAATATGGTCTTAGAAATATTCTAGTCAAATATAAAAAACGTAAATAACTTTATTTGAGATATTGCAGGGATCGAAAATTTTTATTTATAAGTTTAGATAGTGAAAGAAGTGATTATAATCAAATTTTTAAATCTATAATTGTTTTACTCATAGGCATTTAAATTTTGTAACATCACTAAAAAATATCCAATCAAATATAACATTACAATAATTTTTCTTTGTGATAATTTAAAAGTGTTGGATGAAAAATGTACTAAATAAAAGAGGATAATATAATGAGTATAGAAACTAATGAAGAAAGTCATATTCATGGAAAAAGCTGCGGTCATACGGCTATTAAGCATGAAAACCATGTGGATTATTTAGTGAATGGTCACTTACAAAGTGAGTCAAAAGAAGATCATAAAATTGCTGTGAACAGTAAAAATCCTGCCGATTGTACGCAAGGACATGAATGCTCAGGACACGAAAAAGGTCATATACATGGACCTAATTGTGGTCATGAGGCTGTACCTCACGGTGATCATGTAGATTATTTAGTCGATGGGCATTTGCATCATCAGCATGATGGACACTGTGATAATCACGGGCCTATAGAGGTTGTTGAAAAATAGAACGTAGTATGAAAAAAGCCTATCATTAAAATGATAGGCTTTTAAACTTTTAACTATGTAATTAATATTTAAAATTTAAAGCAAGTACAGCATTACGTCCATCACCTTGCATTGCGTAATGATAATGACCAGTTGTGTAGTAACGCTTATCTGAAAGATTATTAATGTTAAGTTGTATATTGATATTGCTATTTACATTGTACTTAATCATTGCATTATAGATGGTATATGTTGGGATGTACTTTGGTGTTGAGCTGTTTGCAACATAAGAAACAACAGATCTTTCGTTATATTGTGAGCCTAAGCCAACCGTAAGTTTTGGTAAAACTTTATATGTTGACCATAGTGTTGCACTATTTTTTGAAACATAAGGAAGTGCTTTACCTAATCCTGCAAGTGATCTAGTGTCAGACGATGACGTTTTTGTAAGCTTGCTGTCTAAGTAGCTGTAACCTGCTGAAATATCCCATTTATCAGTTAGATTACCATTAATTCCTAACTCCAAACCATTTACATGACTTGTTCCTACATTTGCATAACTACCATTTTCTAGTTGTATTCTTGTATTTTGTTTCTCTGTTCTAAATACAGCGGCTGTTAAGTTTGCTTTGTTATGTAGAACATTCCATTTTGTACCAACTTCATAAGTACGTGCTTCTTCAGGCTTTAGGTCTTTGGCAGAGAGAACAGCACTTGTGGCTGTTTGGTCAAATTGATCCGAGCCAACAGGAATAGCAGAAGTCGCAAAACTTGCATAAATGCTACCATTATCTGTTGGTTTAAATATTAAACCTGTCTGATAAGAGAAGAAATTTGTATTGTTAGATGCACTTTGTCCTGCTGTATATTTCGTACCTCTAAGGGTTATTGGATAGTTATATTTAATGTTTGTATTAAATTGATCCCAACGTACTCCTAGGTTTAATAGCCATTGTGGTGAGAACTCTAGGCTATCTAAGGCATATAAACCAACGTTACGATTACGCGTTGTTGCATAATCTTTTACAGCAGTTGCTTTGTCTGTATAAGTATCATAAGGGTTTGGATTGTTTGATGTTGTACAATATCCAATATTTGTATTTGGACACTTTTCAGAATTGCCATTATTGGTTTGATCTTGAATGTCTAAGCTTTTGTTGCTATCAAATCCATTAAATGAGTAGATGCCAGTATTTGTTTCCTGAAAGGTCCAATCTACGCCTGTACTAAAATTATGCTTAATACTACCTGTATTAAATTTACCTGATAGTGCCATTTGATCGCTATAGGCATTTGTTGAGGAAATTTGGCTCACAGCGCGGCGGAAAACGGTTCCATATTTACTAATATTACCTTGAGAATCATCTGGATTCGTCATGATATAGTTCGTAGATGCGTAGGTGTAGTTAAATGTATTTGATAAATTAAGATTATCGTTAAAGTCATGATCTAACTTAAATGTACCTACTTGGTTTTGGCGACGGTCGAAGTCTCGTCCTTTCCAGCCATAGTAAGTACCTTTTGCTACATAATAAGGTGCGCCACCTGTAGTTGGGAAGGGGATACCCGCATCTGGTTTATCATCGCTTTGTAGGTAGTAGTAGCTTAAGCGTGCCCGTGTTGGTGTTCCTAAACCAAATACAATACTTGGAGCAATACCTACACGATTATATTCAGCACCATTTTGCTCACCTGGCTTATCATTTTGATGTCCCATAACAACAACACGACCTGCAATACCATTACCAAAATCTTTATTTGCATCTAGGCTAATATGACGATAATCGGCTGTACCACCTGCAATTGTACCTTCATAACGGTCACCTGCATGTGCTTCTTTTGTGATGAGGTTAATACTACCACCAGCGCCACCGCCACCAGATATTGCTGAACTAGAACCTTTCGTTACTTCAACTTTTTCAACATCGAACATATCACGATTTTGAGCTACTGAGTTCCGAATACCATCTATATAAATTGATGATTGTGCGCTGTAACCACGAATATATGGCATATCTGCAAAAGGTGTTCCACCTTCACCTGCTGCAAGTGTTACACCAGGCGTATTTTGTAATGCTTGGGTGAGTGTGTTGGAGTTGGTATCTGCTAATAATTTTTGTGAGATTACATTTACACTTTTAGGTGTATCTAATAAAGGAGAAACATATTTTGAATTTGAAGATTTATCTGTTTTAAAGCTTTGAGTATCATCATAGTCGACAGTTGCAGAAGAGTGTAAATCTATTGTAGGTAGTTGATTTGTATTATCTTGAGCAATTGCATGACCTGCAATAATAGAGAGAGAAGAAGCGATTGTTGAAGTAACAATTTTTTTGCGAGTTTTTATAAATGACATGTTTTACTCGTAAATGAATGTAAGTATTTTATAAATAATAATGATTATTGTTAAGTTGACCATATGTTAAGTAAATTAACAGAGTAACTTTTGTTTAAAAAACAATCTTTTATATAAAAAATATATAAAAATGAATAACATAGATTTTATTTTATTTTACAATTGTTTTTGAGGAAATAAGAATTATTATTCATTAACAAATCACCTGTTGTTAATTCTTATTTAAGATAAATGTGCAGTTTAAAAAATGATCTATATATTTGTAAAGTATCTTACTAAATACAAAAAATGAGCAAAACTTTGTATATCTTGTTCCTATAGAATATAATGTGGCACTTTTTAAAATTGTTACTACTAACCAGTTAAGTAAATAGAGGAAGCCATGCAAGTAACGACTGAAGCGGTTTCGGGTGTTGCCCGTCGTTTAAACGTATCTGTACCGACGACTCGTATTAACGAGCAATTTGAAGCTCGTCTGAAGCGCACTGCCAAAACTGCGAAAATCAACGGCTTCCGTCCGGGTAAAGTTCCGATGAATGTTGTACGCCGTGAATATGGTGCAAGTGTTTATCAAGAAGTTGTCAATGACGTTATCCGTGACACTGTATTTGAAGCAATCCAGCAAGAAAAAATTAATGCTGTTGGTATGCCAAATATCGAAAAAGTTGAGAACAAAGAAGATGCTTTAGTATACGAAGCAACTGTGGAAGTATATCCAGAAGTTGAAGTTAAAGCATTTGATAGCTTAGAAGTTGAACGTAAAACATCTGAAATTAATGATAAAGATGTAGATCAAATGATCGAAAACTTACGTAAGCAACGTCAAACTTGGGCTAATACCAAAGGTATGGCTAAGAAAGACATGCAAGTAACTTTCGATTTTGAAGGTTCAATTGACGGTGAAAAGTTTGAAGGTGGTGCTGCACAAGATTACACGCTTGTGTTAGGTTCAGGCCAAATGATTCCTGGTTTTGAAGATGGCATCATTGGTATGAAAAATGGGGAAGAAAAAGTAATTGATGTTACTTTCCCAGAAGATTACCAAGCTGAGAACCTTGCAGGTAAGCAAGCTCAATTCAAAATTAACGTGAAAAAAGTTGAAAAGCCTAAGCTTCCAGAAATTGATGCTGAATTCTTAGAAACTTTTGGTTTAACTGAAGAAGATGGCGTAGAAAAATTAAAAGCTGATGTTCGCAAAAATATGGAACGTGAAGTGAAAAATGGTCTACGTAACCAAATCAAAGCAGCAACTTTTGATGCACTTGTTGCAGCAAATGAAGTTGAACTACCATCTGCGATGGTTGCTCAAGAAATTGATCGTCAACGTCAGCAAATGATTCAACAATTTACACAGCAGTTTGGTGCTGAAGGTGCGAAAGCATTTGACTCAAGCATGCTTCCAGATGACCTATTCAAAGAGCAAGCTGAACGTTCTGTGAAATTAGGTGTACTTGTAAGCACAGTGCTTGCTGATGCTAAATTAGAAGTAGATCCTGCACGTGTTGATGCATATATTGCAGATATGGCTTCTTCTTATGAAGATCCAACGGAAGTGATTGAATACTTTAAAAATGACAAGCAACAACGTTCACAAATTGAAGCTGTTATTTTAGAAGATCAAGTGGTTGATCATATTTTAGCTGCTGCAAAAGTAACTGAAACATCAGTTTCTTATGAAGAGTTATTAAAAGAGCAACAAGCTCGTCAACAACAAGGTTAATTTCTTGTGTTGATAAAAAAAGGCGCTCAATTGCGCCTTTTTTTATGTTGTTGTTGGTTTGTTAAATTTGTATAAAATCACTTCTAATCTTTGAAATATTCAAAATTAAAACATGGAATATTTTTGCAATTTTAGCAAATATCCCTCATATTGTTATCGTAAGTAAGTAACAAAAAAATTTTAGGAATAAATAAATCATGTATGTTCCAAATATAGAAAATGCGCTTGTTCCGATGGTTGTTGAACAATCTTCTCGTGGAGAACGTTCTTTTGATATTTTCTCTCGTTTGTTACGTGAACGTGTAATTTTCTTAACGGGTGAAGTTGAAGACAACATGGCAAATTTGATTGTCGCACAGATGCTTTTTTTAGAAGCTGAAAACCCAGATAAAGACATACACCTTTATATTAATTCTCCTGGTGGGTCAGTAACTGCAGGTATGGCAATTTACGATACAATGCAGTTTATTAAACCAGATGTATCTACAATTTGTATGGGACAAGCAGCATCAATGGGTGCTTTCTTATTAAATGCTGGTGCAAAAGGTAAGCGTTACTGCTTGGAAAATGCACGTGTTATGATCCATCAGCCATTAGGTGGTTTCCGTGGACAAGCATCTGATATTGAAATTCATGCGCGTGAAATTTTATTTATTAAAGAGCGTTTGAACCGTTTAATGGCAGAGCATAGCGGACAAGATTATGAAACTCTTGCGCGTGATACAGATCGTGATAATTTCATGACTGCTCAAGCAGCACAAGAGTATGGTCTTGTAGATGCTGTATTAAATAAACGCCCATAAGTTAAGAATTAGTTATTGGAGTAAGTATGTCCGACAATCCTCAAGGACAAAAACATTGTTCATTTTGCGGAAAAACACAAGCTGAAGTGGGTAAGTTAATCGCAGGTGAGGACGCATACATTTGTAATGAATGTGTGGACGTATGCCTAGATTTAGTTCAAACCAGCCAACAAGTTGACTCAGGAGAGTGGGCAAATAAGCCACTTCCAAAGCCACATGAAATTCGTGCGGCACTTGATCAATATGTAATTGGGCAAGATACTGCGAAAAAAACACTTTCAGTTGCTGTATATAACCATTATAAGCGTTTAAAAGCATCTGAGGTCGAATATCAGAATGATGATGTTGAAATTGCAAAAAGTAATATTTTATTGGTTGGCCCAACGGGTTCAGGTAAAACATTGCTTGCACAAACACTTGCTCGCTTGTTAGATGTACCATTTGCAATGGCAGATGCAACGACACTGACAGAAGCTGGTTATGTGGGTGAAGATGTTGAAAATATTGTTCAAAAGCTTTTGCAAAAATCAGACTATGATGTAGAAAAGGCTCAAAAGGGCATTATTTACATTGATGAAATTGATAAGATTACGCGTAAAGCCGAAAATCCATCAATTACACGTGATGTTTCTGGTGAGGGTGTACAACAAGCATTGTTAAAAATGATTGAAGGTACGGTCGCCTCTATTCCACCACAAGGTGGTCGTAAGCATCCACAGCAAGAACTAATTCAAGTAGATACTTCAAATATTTTATTTATTTGTGGTGGTGCATTTGCTGGATTAGAAAAAATTGTACAACAACGCCAAGAAAAAGGCGGTATTGGCTTTAATGCAGAAGTGAAGAAAAAGGATGATACGAAACAGGTATCTGAGCTTTTTAGTCAAGTTGAAGCAACTGATCTCGTAAAGTTTGGCTTAATTCCTGAATTTATTGGTCGCTTACCTGTTTTAGCAACGCTTGAAGAGCTTGATGAAGAAGCGCTTATGCAAATTCTTACAGAGCCAAAAAATGCTTTAACACGTCAGTATCAACACTTGTTCGATATGGAAGATGTTGACTTAGTTTTTGAAACATCTGCTTTACGTGCTGTTGCTAAGAAAGCTTTAGATCGTAATACAGGTGCACGTGGATTACGTTCTATCTTAGAAAATGTATTACTTGAAACGATGTATGATTTACCAAGCCGTACCGATGTAGGTACAGTTGTAGTAAACGATGATGTTGTAAGTAAAGGGGCTCAACCTGAGTTTAGGAAAGAGCGTCAACCTAAAAAAGATGTAGAACAGGTAGAAAAATCTGAACTTAAAGTTGTTGATTCAAAGTCAGCTTAGGTAAGTTTACGTATTTTAAAAAGCGTGCTTTTATAGCACGCTTTTTATTATCTATGAGGTAGTTCTGCCAAGATTGTTTGAGTGTCTTGAGCAATTTTTTGTTGAAATCCAGGACTCTTTGCAATGGTAGATATAGCGATAGCAATTTGTTGTTCTACAGCCGTATTTAGTTGGTTTTGTTTGCTCATAATAGAGCGACCTTCAGGTGATTTTAAAAACTTAACATATGCCTGAATTTCTTGGTCTGTGTAGTAAGTTGCATAAACACCTTGAATGCTTTGCATGATATTCATGCGTTGTAAGTATGCTTGCGAATTGGCCAACATACTTTGTGTAATTCTTTCTACAGCTTGTTGATCTCTTACAGAAAAGTTCGTATGCCCAGTATGTTGCTGTACAAGCTGAATGGCCTGTTGTTTATACATAGGTACAATACTGTCGAATGTATGATTTAATGTGCCTTGAACATTAGTGAGGTTTAAAAGCTCTTCTGTAGGTGAGGCTGCTTGTATTGATGTTGTATTTATAGCAGTAAATAAAAAGATTGCTGAAGCAGATGCAAGATATCTTTTAATCATCTATTTTCCTTGAAAAATGGGTCTTTATAAGATGAAACGAGTATTCTTATTATAAATAACATTTAAGTAAATCGCGATAAAACATTATTGATCGATACCAAGAACATTAAAAAGACCTTTACTAATACTACTATTATTCATCATGTTTTTAATGACAATTTTATATGTTTGCTGGCTAAGCTGAGGCATTTTTTCGGACAAGCTTTTTCCTTCAGGTGTCTGATAAAATCGGTTTAAAGCTCGGATTTCTTCTTCTGTTAAATTATTTTTATACAGTGCTTTTAATTGGGGCTCAACACTATTCCAAAAAGATTCTTTATCTAAACCGAGAAGTTTTAGTTCTTGTGGCTTAACCATTGCTTGAGTATTCTGTTTTATTTGTAAGGTATTAAATAGCTGGTCTATAGATGTTTGAGAAGCTGGTGTTGCCTGACTAAGTTGGCAAAGAAAAATACCACCTAATAATAGAACAATTTGATGAATACTTTTAAGTTGCATAATAAAAAGCTCTGTAGAGTATTTTATTTAATGTAGTTTAATTACAAGATATAAATGCAAAATTTTGATGTAGTTCAGTAAGTTCTTAGTAAAGAAAGCCTCTTTATTAAAGAGGCAATTAAATTAATTATTTTTCCGCTTTAGGAAGGCTTTTTAAGATAGATTGTATTTCGTTATTAGAGGTTTTTATTTTCTCTTTTAGTTCGATATTATTTTGAAGGGTATTAGAAAAACTTTTCATAATATCTTGTACTAAAATAGGAGCTTTTTTATTAATAGATTGTCCTTCTGGGGTAGATAAAAACTTAATATAAACTTCTAGTTCTTCTTCAGTATAATATTTGCGAAACAAGTTTTCTGTAAGCTTATCCATATTTACGGCTTGAATCATGTCAGTTACATTTTGACTCAGGATTTGTGAAATTTTATTTGCTACATCAGTATCTTGTGCAGTTAGTGTTGTATGACCAGTTCTTCTTTTCACCATAATTGTTGACTGATCATTAAAGTTTGCATTTGTTGCTTTTATAGTTTTGGCAAGCATTTCATTAATATGAGTAAGTTGAATTGCTTTTTGAATAGAACCCTCTTGTGGTACAGATGCAAAACTTGGATTACTGAGTGAAAACGTAAAAAGGCTAATAGCGAGTAGTTTTTTTAGCATGTTTTATCACTTTAATTCTATGAAAAACATATAATGTATTCTAAATTCATTTCAATAATATTTCTGAGTTTGTTGAGCATTTCATACTTAGAAAATATAAGATATTTTACTAAGTATGAGTTTATGGAAAATATTAATTTGCTTTCTGGAGATGAGTAAGAACTTGATCAATCTCTTTGGTTGTTTGTTGTGTCATATTCTGTTGGCGAGTTATTTCAGAGGTACGCTGTATTATGACTTGATTGAAAGCATTAGAAAATTGAGGTATTTTTTTAAATACAGATAGGCCATTTGGATTCTCTAAAAAATTTTTATAAGTCTGTAGTTCTTCTTCTGTATAGTTTTGGCGGTAAAGGTTAGCGCCAATCTGTTTTACATCTATAGACTTAGAAATATTGGCAGTATTTTTTTCAAAGATTTTTACAATTTGAGCAACTGCTTGACTATCAGTATTTGTAAGTTCTTGATGTTTTGTGTAATTTTTGACAATATTTGTTGCCTGATTGTTATACATTGATTCTAAGCTTTTAATATTATTATTAAAATCACTTTCTAATTGAGTTAATTCTACTATTTTTTGTGCTGTAGCCAATTGAGCAGGACTAGCCAATGTAACTGCCGAGTGACATGTAATAAGCGTAATTAACAGCGGTTTTATATATTTATTCATTATAAAGACCTTTTGATTATATGAGTTTATGATAAAGACTTTTATTTAAAATACTATGACTTGGATAGGAAAGCAATTTAGAGAGTTAAAATTAGGTAGACATCATGTAAATTACATGATGTCCAAAAGCACGAATTTATGAAGGCATTGCATCAATAACAGGAATTTTACCAATTTTTTCTTGCCAAATTTTAGGTGCAATTGCATGTATAGATGTACCATTTACATCTACGGCAACAGAAACAGGCATATCTTCGACAACGAATTTATAAATTGCTTCCATTCCTAAATCTGAAAAAGCAACGACTTCAGCTTGACGAATTGCTTTGGATACAAGGTAAGCTGCACCACCAACAGCCATAAGATATGTGCTCTTATTATCTTTAATCGCATCAATGGCCATTGGTCCACGTTCAGCTTTTCCAATCATGCCAAATAGTTGGGTATTTTCTAGTACTTTACGAGTAAATTTATCCATACGTGTTGCAGTTGTTGGACCAGCAGGACCAACAACCTCATTACCTACTGGGTCTACAGGGCCAACGTAGTAGATAAATTTGCCTTTTAAATCGACAGGTAAAGGCTGATTTCGATCAATCATCTCTACAAGGCGTTTGTGTGCAGCATCACGTCCTGTATACATTGTGCCGTTTAGAAGTAAAGTGTCTCCAGGTTGCCAAGTGTTCATTTCTTCTTGGGTGATAGTATCTAAATTTACACGTTTTGCTTTGGAAGTAGACCATGTAATTTCAGGGTAATCATCAATTTTTGGTGCTTGAATATGAGCAGGGCCTGAACCGTCGAGTTGAAAGTGTGCATGACGTGTTGCAGCACAGTTTGGAATCATACCCACGGGTTTTCCTGCTGCATGGCAAGGGTAGTCTTTAATTTTAATATCTAAGACTGTAGTTAAACCACCTAAGCCCTGAGCACCTATACCTAGTGCATTTACTTTTTCGAAGATTTCAATTCTAAGCTCTTCAATTTTGCTGGTTGGTCCACGTTTAAGTAGCTCATACATATTAATTTCTTCCATGAGTGCTTCTTTAGCAAGCATCATGGCTTTTTCAGCTGTACCACCAATACCAATTCCTAGCATACCAGGTGGACACCATCCTGCACCCATTGTGGGTACTGTTTTTAGTACCCAGTCGACAATTGAGTCTGATGGATTAAGCATTGCGAGTTTGGATTTGTTTTCAGAGCCACCACCTTTTGCTGCAACGGTAATATTAACTTTATTGCCTGGTACTAACTTGTAATGAATAACAGCGGGGGTATTGTCTTTTGTATTTTTACGACCAAAGGCAGGATCTGCTAAAACAGAAGCTCGTAAAATATTTGAGTTTTCTAAATAGCCTTGGCGCACACCTTCGTTAATTGCATCATCTAGGCTAAGTTTCAGATCAAATTTTACATCTAAACCAATTTCAAGAAATACATTAACAATACCTGTATCTTGACAGATTGGACGATGTCCTTCTGCACACATACGAGAATTGATTAATATTTGTGCTATTGCATCTTTTGCAGCCTGATTTTCTTCATAATCATATGCACGACTCATTGCTTGAATAAAGTCTTGTGGGTGGTAGTAAGAAATAAATTGTAGTGCATCCTTGACAGAGGTGATCAAGTCTTCTTGCTTGATAATTGTGGTCATATTCAATTCTCTATAAGCGGGCTGTTAGCTGGCGAGTATAATTATAAGATAAAAATCGATCTCTGTGCTTATCGAGTAGATATTCATCTAAATTATAAAAAACATTTAAAATTTATATAATTCATTAAAGTTTATTATTTCTAATATAGTATCTTTCATGTAAATAGATGGAAATTTGGTAATTAGTTATTATGTTGAATTTAGAGAAAGAGCGTATCGCTTTCGAAAGTTATATTATTGAAAAGCACCCGCATCGCTCTGCAAAAATTTTAACTCAAAAGCAAGAAGATGATGACAATGTTTATAGAATTGCATCAATTGAGGAGTGTTGGCATACATGGCAGGCTTGTGCACTATTAAAACAAGATAGTATGGATAAAGTTGAAAAAATTGAGAACCCAGACTTTGTTTATGCACCAAAGATTCCAACGAATCAAATGATTTCATATTGTCAAAATGAAAAAGTAAAAACTGGGAAGTCTAAGTCATATATTTTTGATGATATTTATGCATATAAATTAATGATTAAGTCGATTGCAGAAGCGAAATCTTGATGATTAGCATTGAGGTTCATTATAGAACCTCAATATATGCAATTTATCTATTCTCGAATTTCACCGTGACCCAGAATAATCCATTTTTGTGAGGTTAATCCTTCGAGTCCAACAGGCCCACGTGCATGAATTTTATCGGTTGAAATACCAATTTCTGCACCTAGACCGTATTCAAAACCATCGGCAAAGCGAGTCGAGGCATTGATGACCACTGAGCTTGAGTCGACACGTGCTAAAAACTGCTGTGCCAAACTAAAGTTCTCAGTAATAATTGCATCTGTATGGTGTGAACCATAATGGTTGATATGTTGAATCGCTTCATTCATATCTTTAACCACTTTAACAGCTAAAATTGGACCCAGATATTCCGTATACCAGTCATCTTCAGTGGCTACTTTGATGGCATTACCTAAAATGGCTTGTGTTTGTTCACAGCCACGCAATTCTACTTCTTTCTCAAAATAAAGCTTAGCAACTTTTGGTAAGAAGGTTGTTGCAATTGCTTGGTCAACTAAAAGGGTTTCCATTGCATTACACACGCCATATCTATGTGTTTTTGCATTGAGTGCAATTGGCAATGCTTTAGATATATCTGCTTGTGCTTCAACATAAACATGGCAATTGCCATCTAGGTGTTTAATGACTGGAATTCTAGCCTCATTGGTAATGCGTTGAATCAGTCCTTTACCACCACGAGGAATAATTACATCTACATATTCGGTTAATGTAATTAGCTCACCAACCGCTGCACGGTCTGATGTTTCAATGACTTGAACTGCTTCATGTGGAAGATCTGTGGTCTTAAGCGCATTTTGTATGACTTGAGCGAGTGCTTTATTTGACTCTAGTGCCTCAGAGCCACCACGTAGGATAATTGCATTACCAGACTTGAGTGCTAAGGAAGCAGCTTCAAGAGTGACATTTGGCCGTGATTCGTAAATCATGCCTACAACACCTAGAGGTACACGCATTTTACCAAGTTGAATACCAGATGGGCGGTAAGCAAGGTCTGTAATTTCACCAATTGGGTCAGTCAGACCTATCACATCTTTTAGACCTTGTAGCATACCTTCAAAGCGTTTGGGTGTGAGCTCAAGGCGATCTAACAGTGCGGCATCTAGTGAATTTTCTTGCCCTTGTTCCATGTCAATTTTATTGGCTGCGAGAATTTGGGGTTGATTGGCAACTAATGCATCGTGAATCGCTTGTAAGGCATTGTTTTTAGTTTTTGTTGAGGCAAAAGCAAGCACTTGTGCAGCTGCACGTGCTTGCTTTCCGAGTTGTTGCATATACTGTTTAATAGATTGTTGCATGACTAAAATTAAATCAAGAATCTTATTTAAATAGTAGCAGTCTATTTAAATAAAGCAAATTTAATTCATTGAATGTGCCTATAAAGTAAATTTGGATTTTATTTATTTAAGAACAAATACTTATTGTTATTCATTGGTGGGTTTTAAGGGAGATTAAACACTCTATTTTTCTTATATAATTTAGATAAAAATAACTTTTATAACGTGAGTGATGTGAAATCAATCTTTTTCATTTTTTATGGAGAGGTAAGTGATCAGTTTAAAGGAAAGTTACGGTACATAAGAGTGTTACCGATTTTTAATTTTTTATAGTATTGAATTATAAAGTTTAAGCACAGGTAACTTCTTGTAATTGAATATTCTATTTCTTCATGGATAAGCTATCTGCTAGTTTTTTTAATGAAAGTGTTTAGCGTATTGTTATGTGGGTCTGTGTGCCAATTAACGCGATATCTTTTCTTATGAAAAATGAGGAGTGGATGTCAATACATATTTTTGTGTTGTAAACCTTACAAGGTAAGTTAATGGCTTTTTTCTTTTTTTAAATTTTAAGTAAGCAATACGCTCTTAATATGAATATATCGCATCTTTTTAATAATACAATAAATAGCGTATGAATAAAATATGATTTAATATTATTAAATAGAATGAATTATTTATTTTAATTCTATATAGGGGCGAATTGGTGATGTTAATTTTAAAAGTTACATGTGGATATTGTTCGAATTTGATTTAGGAAAATATAGTGTTTAAATTAAAAAAGATATCACTTTTGTGTTTGTCACTCATGACTATAGGGTGTCATCAAAAAGAGAATACAAAAGATAGCCCACAAGAGGATAAAGATCCATATGGTCAGCCATACTATATAGGTAACCTTGATGGCATCAAAATGAAACTTGGTAGTGAAATTAAGTATATTGATTACGAAATTTGTCCAGTGTGGACATTTGATGAAGTAGATCCAAAGTGTAAGCCGAAACCTAAACGTACTTATGACTCTCGGTTTTTGAGGTTTTATTTTACGCTATATTACCCAACAGATACTTTACTGCTAGATTCTTATCGTTATAAATCAATGAATACTTCCAAACTACAGTATGAAGCAGAAAAAAATGATGCAAATAATCAGTGGGTTGATGTTTCAGTGGAGTTCAATAAGCACGTTCAAGCAGGGTATTTAAAAGATATTCTGCGCAACCAAACAATAGAAACCAGTCAGTCAACAAAAGAGCCTTTAGAACGATACAAATATATTAGTACTTACGTGAAAACCACAGAAAATGTATATGGATTGCAAAAATATAAGCCCCATCCTAGATGGGTAGAGAATTATGGTTACAAGGATACAACAGATATATATGTTGGCTACAACAGTAACGGAGATGTGAGTACACTCATCACTTGTGACGATCGATCACAGTATCCAAAAGCACGTTATTGCGATCAGCAGTTTATTTTATATGAAGATACGCATGTCAATATCGATGCCAAATATCAATCGGTGCATTTAAAAGATTGGCAAATTATTCAAAGCAAAGTACTCAAGCAAATTAATTACTTAAAAGTTTTATAGGGTAGCGTGTGGCACATTAGAAAGTTACATTAGGTTTACTAAGCTTTTTATGCTGATCAACTAAATATATTGAATGAAGATGGTTTACCTAACACTATAGCATTTAGAATGCATACATTTTATTCGCTTTTCATAGTAATAAATTTTTAGGATTTTATGGATATAAATAGGATTGTGATAAGAATAAGTAACACCTAGCTATAGCTCTGTTTTTACGTGTTTTTTACTGGTACATTGTCTAAAATATACTGAAGAAAAGTATGCCAGTATCAGTAATTTTTTATTTTAAAATATCATTTAGTAATGATAGTAGTCTCTGGTTCAAAGTGGGCGCATAATTTTTCATTTTTTAGGGTAGTGATGTTCGTCTAGCCCAATAAATAAAGGTATAAAAGGTTTTATCTATGGAGTTATCCTTGATATCAAAAATTGGGGTGGTGCTAGTAGCAGGAGGTTTTCTCTTTTGGCTAGAACTGGGCAATTTAGGATTCTCAAAGCTTAATAAAAAAAGGCTTTTGAAAGCGCAACAGAGAGATGATAGGGGGGAGGTCTTATACCATAAGATTGAAGTTTTTTTTAACACATACTCTCCCTATGCATGTGCCATAGGGTTATTATTTTTTTTTGTTGGTTTATTTTTTTAGAGAATATTCGTTAATTTTATTTGAGTACTTTAACTCAAACAAGATTATGGCTGAGATAGAGTCACTATTTGCAAGGTATAGTCACTCTATCTTTATTTATATCAAATAATTACACATTCTCTTGAACAAAGGTTTCAACTTTAGTTTTGATTTCTTGCCATTGTTCGCCAAGCTGTAGTGTATCGGCTATTTCAATATGTGTTGGAATCTTACCACGCATACGCTCTAATCGTGCTTGGTCGGGTAAAGGGCTTTCTTGTATTGCAGACAATGCCAGTAATGCAGCTTGCCGATCATTACATACAAGCCCCATGTCGCAACCTGCACTTAAAGCAGCTTGAATACGTGCATCTGCACCGCCTGCAATACATGCTGCTTGCATAGATAAATCATCAGAAAAAATAACACCATCAAAATTGAGATGCTTACGTAAAATTTCTTGTAGCCAATAGCTTGAAAATCCTGCAGGATTTCGGTCTACAAGGGGATAAATGACATGAGCAGGCATAATTGCATTAAGCTCGGGCATAAGTTCACTAAACACTTGCATATCATTGTCAGATATTTCTTCAAAACTACGATGGTCAATTGCAGCACTTACATGTGAGTCTGCTTTTACCGATCCGTGACCAGGAAAGTGTTTCCCTGTTGTTGCCATGCCTGCATTACGCATACCACTCATAAAAGCTTTGGCTAATGGTGGAATATCTTCAAGCTGTGTTGAAAAGCTACGATCTCCAATCACATCACTAATATTATTTAGGTCGAGTACAGGTGCAAAGCTAAAGTCTATGCCGACAGCAAGCGCTTCTGTTGCCATAAGCCACCCACAGTTTTCTGCTAGCTCAAGTGCAAGAGTAGCATCTTTTGTATATAGTTCACCTAACTTGCCTGCGGCAGGGAGGCGTGTAAACCCTGCTTTAAGTCGTTGTACGCGTCCACCTTCTTGATCGACTGCAATGAGAATATTGGGTCTAATTTCTCGCATATGGTTGGTAAGTTGGCGTACTTGTTTTGGAGATTCGATATTTCTAGAAAATAAAATGACGCCACCCACTTGAGGGTTTGTTAAAATTTCAATATCTTCTTGTGTCAGAGATGTACCTTCTATGTCGAACATGAGTGCGCCAATCATAATAATACTTTCCGTTTATTGTATAGATTTAAAAAATGAGTAGATTTTGCAATGATTTGCTACATTCTGCCAATACAGAATATGATAAAACTACACCATATAGAAGGTATAGTGTCTTTAACATTTTCATACTTCATATATTTATAAGTGTGTGAACATTGGCTAAAAACCAAGGAAATATAATTCGTTTATGAAACTTCAAATAATCGCTTGTGCCGTTGCTTTAGCAACTGGTGGTTTGTTTTTTAATAACACCATGTCTAATGCGGTTGCAGCGAATACCGCAGAAGTAACACGCCAAAGTATAGAACCAACGCAAGCACAAAAACTTGTTACACGACAGTTAGCAACACTAATTGATCGGCAACACTATTTAAATATGCGCTTAGATGCATCGACTTCGCAGCGTATTTTAGATATGTATTTAGATAGTCTTGACCCTGACCATACTTTATTCTTAACATCAGATATCGATCGTTATAAGCAACAGTATGGTGCAACACTTGGGGCTGCTTTAAAAGCAGGTGATTTGACTGCTGCATATGATATTCATGCACAATATCGTCAGCATTTGGTTAATTTTTATAACTACATGCTAGATGAGCTAAAGAAACCACAAAACTTAGAGCAAAAAGGGGTTTATTTAGATATTGATCGTGAGAAAGCACCTTATTTTAAAACAGATGCTGAACGCCGTGACTATTGGCATAAAATTCTTGTATCACAACTCATTAATTTAACGATTACAAAGCAAGAAGATGATGCAAAACAAAAAGTATTGAAAGCAGATCCTTCTTTAGCAAATGGGCAAGATTTAACGAGTAGTGAAGATTTAACACCTGCGCAGACGTTAAAGAAACGTTATACACGTAAATTAGAAAGAATTAGTCGCTTAAAAAGTGATGATGTTTTAGAAAAAATTCTAAATGCGATGACGTTAACTTATGATCCTCATAGTAACTATTTCCCACCAATTGATGCGATGGAATTGAATCGTCAAACGACCTTACAGCTTGAGGGTATTGGTGTTTCTATTCGACCTGAACGTAGAAATGAAGATTATACAAAGGTTGAAACAATTGTAGAGGGTGGGCCTGCAAGTAAATCAGGGCAAATACATCCGGGCGATCGTATCATTGGTGTGGCTCAAGACGGCAAAAAAATGGAAGATGTCGTTGGCTGGTCAAGTCAGGAAATTGTGGGTTTAATTCGTGGCAAACGAGGCACAAAAGTTACCATTCGTGTATGGGGTACTGGTGTTCCAATGAGTCAGGCACGTAATGTGACTTTAACCCGTGATGTGATTAAAGAAGAGGATGAAGGTGTTCGTACACGTACAATAGATTTATCACGAGATGGTAAAGATCATAAGTTTGGTGTACTTGAAATTCCATCATTCTATTTAAACTATAGAGCACGCCGTGATGGTGCAGATTATCGTTCAGTTGCCCAAGATACAGCAAAAGCACTTGAGTCTTTAAAGAGTCAAAATGTAGAAGGGATTATTATAGATTTACGCAATAATCCAGGTGGCTCTTTAGAAGAAGTTGCAAGAATGATTGCCCAAGTTATAAAAACAGGACCAGTCGTTCAAATTCGTGATGGCAATGGTAACGTAAATGTTTTTGAAGATAATGATGGTGGTAAACAGATTTATTCTGGACCGCTTGCAGTACTTGTGAACTTAGCTTCTGCCTCAGCCAGTGAAATTTATTCTGCTGCAATTCAAGATTATGGACGTGGCGTTATTATTGGTAGTACAACGTTAGGTAAAGGAACAGCTCAAGTACAGCTAGATAACTTAGCGTATGGTCAAGCGACATTAACTCAGCGTAAGTTCTACCGCATTACTGGTGGAAGCACACAGAATAAAGGTGTTGTGCCTGATATTAAACTTGTAGATATTTACAATGAGGAGTTCGGAGAACGTAAAGCAAAAAATGCCTTGAAATGGGATACGATTCCAACAGCAGCATTTAAGCGAGAGGGTGATTGGCAACAATACATGCCACAACTTGATAAACTTTCGGCAGTGCGCGTAGCAAGTGATCCACAATTTAATTACCTACAAACACGCAGTCAAATTACCAAAAAAGAAGATGATACAAAGCGCTTAGAGTTGGATATTGGTAGTCGTCGTGCTGAAATTGATCGTATGGAACAAAAAACACTAGATGCCGAAAACCAACGTCGTAAGTTAACTGATTTAAAACCATATGCAAATTGGGAAACTTATCAGGCTTCTTTAGATGCTTTGGCTGAAGCACGTGCAAAAATGAAAGTAGGACAAAGACCTCCTTTACCTGAAGAGCAAGCATTTGTGACGGAAGCTGCAAATGTTTTATTGGATTATGCGAAGTTACAGCAGCATAAGTAAAAAATGAGGAAGTGAAGAAGTTCGCAATAAAAATTGTGGGCTTCTTTATTTAATTTTTTTATTGTTATATATTGATCACATTAATTGCGTATAATAAGTATAATATAGTTGATATTTACTGTAAATTTAATCAAACATAGCAGTTAATATTTCTAATTGAAATGTAAGTGACATTAATTAATTTTGGGTTGTAGTATGTTTGTATCAGGGTATAACCTTTGGTTAGTTATTGGGTCAGTTTTTATTACTTTGATGACTTGCTATGCCACATTTGCAACTGAAAGGGTGTTATTTAAGCACTTTTATAATAAAAAAGACGAAAAATTAGTTGTATTAACCACGGGTATTTTACTCAGTGCATCAATTTGGTGTATGCATTTCACTGCTATTTTTGCGTGTCAATATCCTAATGAAGTTCATTTTGATATGAAGCTTATTATTGTATCTTATCTCATTGCTTTATTGGCTTCAATATTTGCGGTTTGGTTAACCACTCGACCTAAAATGTCTTTTCCTCAACTTGTTCTTGGTGCATTTGTGCTTGGCTCAGGTATTATTGGTATGCATTATACAGGGCAGTTTTCAATTCAGATTGAGGGTTATGTATTTTGTTACAATAAGAAAATGGTATTAGTATCTATGATCTGGGCTGTCTTTGGATCTGGGATTACATTAGGGGTTGCGTATAAAATTAAAACTGACAAAAATTATGTTTTATTCTTTAGGTGTGTGGCAACTGGTTTATTAACGAGTACGATTATTGGATTACATTATTTAGGAATGATTGCCTGTGATTTAGATAAAGTACCGAATGCTGTTTATAGTAAACTACCAAGTCAGGACGATACAATTGTCATTGGTCTAATTTTTATCATATTTGCTATATTTATAATCGTATCATTTATTTGTTTGCTAGAGCGAAGTTTAGAGAAAAGAAATAATCAATTGCATCAAGCTAATAAGAAGTTAAAACACTTTTTATTTTATGATCATTTAACACATTTACCAAATCGTTCTTGTTTGGCTGATTATGCAAAAATTGCACTTTCAGAACATCGCTTACATCGCCAAAAAATGGCTATTTTATTTATTGATTTAGATCGCTTTAAATCAATAAATGATGCTTTTGGTAATTATATTGGTGATGAATTACTGATCCAATTTGCCAATAGAATGAGCCAATTTGTATCACATAATAAAAAAATATTTAGAATTAGTGGTGATGAGTTTATTTTTGTATCTGAGCATACAAATCTGGAACAAGCAGAGCTTTTAGCGCAAAATATTTTAAAAAATGCTCGAGAGAGTTTTAGTATTTCTGGTCATACGATTAATATTACATTGAGTATAGGAGTCGCTATTTTTCCTGATTATGGTGAAAATTTGCAAAACCTTATGATGCATGCGGACATTGCAAAATTTGTTGCTAAAGAAAAAGGTAGAAATACATATAGCGTATTTGATTATCAAACAGAAGAATATGCTGAAAGACATCAATCTAAGTTAATGAATGACTTATTTGCTGCAATTAGTCATGAACAATTCATTTTAATGTATCAACCTAAATTTGATGAAAATAAAGGTATTTGTGGTGTAGAGGCGCTTATTCGCTGGCAACATCCAACATTAGGATTGCTTACACCCAATAGATTTATTCCATTGGCAGAAAAAACAGGTTTTATTATTCCTATTGGTTATTGGGTGTTAGATCAGGCTTGTAAGCAAATTAATTTATGGGAGAAACAGGGGTTAGATCTGTATCCTATTTCTATTAATTTATCAGCACTTCAAATTGAGCACAAAAACTTAATTCAGACTTTAGAAGAAAAAATTGCTCAATATAAAATTAATCCAAATCATTTGATGATTGAGGTGACTGAAACGACCGCAATGCACCATATCGATTTTAGTATTCATATCTTTAAGAAAATTCGTGAAATTGGAGTTGGTCTATCTATTGATGATTTTGGTACAGGTCATTCTAATTTCTTGTATTTAAAAGACTTGCCTGTAAATGAGCTTAAAATTGATCGTGCATTTATTAAAAATTTACGACCTCAATCTAAAGATGAAATCATTTTAGAAAGTATTATAAAATTGACTAAACATTTAGGGTTATCTATTGTTGCAGAAGGGGTAGAAACTGAAGAGCAATTTCAGATTTTAAAACGACTTGGATGTTATAGTTTTCAGGGTTTTTTGCTGAGTAAGCCTGTTCCTAAAGAGGTGCTGAAAATTCAGTTTCTTTCCAGTAAAATTCAGCATTCTCAGTAAAATATAATTGGAATAAGTATTTAATTCGAGGGATATAATCCAATGTAATTTTTCTATGATGCATACAGTATCAGGTTCAATATAGCGACAGTATGTATTGAATCGGATATAATCTTTTTAGTTTTTTTATATGCACTTCACATGTTGAGTTACTTTTTAAAAGTGTATAAATGTGTGTACAGATTGAAGATTATTTAAATGTTTAAAGAGCAGTTAGCTAAAGAAGTAAAAGCACGTAGAACTTTTGCAATTATTTCCCACCCCGATGCGGGTAAAACGACCATGACAGAAAAACTTTTGTTATGGGGGAAAGCCATCCAAGTTGCGGGAATGGTAAAAAGCCGTAAGTCAGATCGTTCAGCGACATCTGACTGGATGGAAATGGAAAAAGAGCGAGGAATCTCGATTACTACTTCTGTAATGCAGTTTCCTTATAAGCAACATACAATTAACTTGCTTGATACACCGGGGCATGAAGACTTTTCGGAAGATACCTACCGTACTTTGACAGCTGTTGACTCTGCACTTATGGTAATTGATGGGGCAAAAGGTGTCGAGGAACGTACGATTAAACTGATGGATGTTTGTCGTATGCGTGATACACCTATCATTTCTTTCGTAAATAAAATGGACCGTGAAATTCGTGAACCATTAGAGTTACTAGATGAAATTGAAAACGTCTTAAAAATTCGTTGTGTACCTATCACGTGGCCAATTGGTATGGGACGTGATTTTGCAGGTGTATATCATATTGCTGAAAATAAAACTTACTTATATAAAGCAGGTTTTGGTTCAACGATTACTGAAATTGAAGTTCGTGATGGCTATGATTATCCAGACATCCGTGAAAAGATTGGTGACATGGCATTCAAGGCCTTTGAGGAATCTTTAGAACTTGTACAAATGGCATCTGATCCATTTGATCAAGAACTTTTCTTACAAGGCAAGCAAACTCCTGTACTGTTTGGTACAGCACTTGGCAATTTTGCTGTAGATCATGTACTAGATGCATTTGTAAATTGGGCACCAACACCTAAAGATCATCCTACACAAGAGCGTACGGTTTCTTCAACAGAAGCAGGTTTTTCAGGTTTTGTATTTAAAATTCAAGCCAATATGGACCCTAAACATCGTGACCGTATTGCTTTCATGCGTATTTGCTCAGGCAAGTATGAACGTGGTTTAAAAATGAACCATGTGCGTATTGGTAAAGATATACGTATTTCAGATGCTTTAACTTTCTTGGCAGGCGAACGTGAGCATTTAGAAGAAGCTTGGCCGGGCGATATTATTGGTTTACATAACCATGGTACGATTCAGATTGGCGACACATTTACAGATGGCGAGAATCTGCACTTTACAGGGATTCCTCATTTTGCACCTGAAATGTTCCGCCGTGTTCGTTTGAAAGATCCTTTAAAGTCGAAGCAGTTGCAGAAAGGTTTAAAAGAGCTTTCAGAAGAAGGTGCAACACAGGTGTTTATGCCTCAGATTAATAATGATCTTATTGTGGGTGCAGTAGGTGTACTACAATTTGATGTTGTGGCATATCGTTTAAAAGAAGAGTACAAAGTAGATTGTATCTATGAGCCTGTAAATGTAAATACAGTGCGTTGGATCTATTGTAGTGATGAAAAAATGCTTAATGACTTTAAGAAAAAAGCACATGATCAGCTTTCAGTCGATGGTGGTGGGCATTTAACTTATCTCGCACCAAGTCGTGTCAATTTGCAAATTATGCAAGAGCGTTGGCCTGAAGTCGAGTTTAGAAATACCAGAGAACACTAATAAGTAGTTCTATATAAAACAGCTCCTTGATAGATGATAGGGGCTGTTTTTATTTGTGTCTTATAATATCTGAATATTATTTAGAAATACTTACATAAATTGCATACATACTGTTGTATATTATTTTTTCAACTTTAGTGTGATGAGCTATATTTCATAGGAAAATAAAATATTATGCATTCTTCTAAAATAAAATTAATTTATTTGTCCTGCTTCATTTTGGGAAGTACTTTTATTATGACAGGATGTCAAAAAAATGAATCTCATCATACTGAACCGCAAACTGCATCTCAACCAAAGACGCAATCGACTGAAGTTGTTTTTAAAGGGGAGATTGTTCCTGTTTCTATTACTTTAAATAATTGTTCAGGCAATAATTGTCCAGAATTCTCTGTAAAGCATCTTCAAAGTAATTTTCAATTCATTGATCAAACTATTGAACAATCTTCTTTAGATCAATTAAAACAGATTTTAGATAACTCTGATGTTACAGCAGCAATGAAGAAAACTGCGAGTACAGTACAACAAAATCAAGATTCTTATGTAGTACAGGTTCAACAGTATGCTGATGCATTTATGGCACTTGATCAGGAGCTCAAAAAGCTAAGTGCAAATGCAAATATTAGTTTACATATAGAGCCTAAAATTATTAAGCAAACACCGCAGATGGTCGTTGTGCAGTTAAGTACAGACAGTTTTTTAGGTGGGGCACATGGCTCAGCTTCACAGCAATATTTCAACTTTAATTTAAAAACAAAACAACAATTACAATTGAATGATATTTTAGAGCATGGAAAAGAAAAAGAACTTGAGAAACTTGCACATGATCAGTTTGAGAAATGGATAAAACGTGAGAATTTAGCAGATAGTGTTAGTGATTATGAAGAAGCATGGGCATTTAAGCTTTCTAAGAATTTTTATTTTAATGATAAAGGGTTGGTACTTCAGTATGGGGAGTATGAGATAGGACCTTATGTGGTAGGTATGCCAAGTTTTACAATAGGCTATGAGCAGTTAGTGGGTGTGGTTAAACAAAACTATTTACCTAAGAATATGTAATAGATATTTGAATTCTACAAGTGAAATTATTTGATACACATACGCATTTCGATGTTTCTGAGTTTGATGTAGATCGTCAACTATTGGCAGAAAAAGCAAAAACACGTGGTGTAGATGCACTTATTTTAATTGGTTTTCTGCGTGAGCGGTTTCCCGATTTGGTTGCAATACATCGGTGGCTAAATGCTCAGGGAAATACTGTACCTAAAAGTTATTTAGCACCCGGACTACATCCATTTTACATAGAACAGCATGAGAAAAATGATTTATATTTACTTGAGCAGTTATTAAATACACATAACTGTGTTGCAATTGGTGAAATTGGTTTAGATACTTTTTTAAAACAGCATAAAGTAACTGCTGTATACGAAAAGCAGAAAGATTATTTCTTAGCGCAATTGTTGATGGCAGAACAATTTGATAAACCTGTTTTGCTACATATTAGAAAGTCACATGCAGATGTTTTACAGCAACTTAAAAAAGTTAAATTTAAGCAGGGTGGAATTGCACATGCTTTTAGTGGTGGTGTAGAGGAAGCTAAAGCATTTATAAAACTTGGATTTAAAATTGGGGTGACAGGGCAAGTAACCAATTTAAATGCTCGAAAGTTACATCAAGTCATTCAGACTGTGGGGTATGAACACTTAGTCATTGAAACAGATTGTCCAGATATGACGCCGTTGTGCTGTCAATCTTCGAATATAACTAGAACAAGAAATACCCCTGAAAATTTGTACTATGTATTAAAAGGACTTGCAGAAGCTTTAAATATGAATCAAATGGTTCTAGCAGAAAAGCTTTGGGAAAATTCAATGCAGGTATTACATATAGAAAAATGACGAGTTTCTTAAAACACGGTAAAATAGTGAAGTCTAAAATATAGAAGATATGAAATTGCATGACTGACTTCACTACAGATGATGAATATGAACGCCGTTTTGCAGGTGTAGAAAAGATTTATACAACATCTTCTTTTGAGCAATATACTCAGAGTCATGTCATGGTGATTGGTATTGGTGGCGTAGGAAGTTGGGCTGTTGAAGCATTGGCACGCACAGGTGTTGGACGACTCACCTTAATTGATATGGATGTGCTTGCTGCATCGAATATTAACCGTCAATTACCTGCACTATCTTCAACTTTAGGGTATGAGAAAATTGAAGTGATGGCACAACGTTGCCGTGAAATTAATCCTCGAATTCAAATTAATTTAGTAGATGACTACTTATCTGCTGATAATCTAAATGAAATAATGGCATCTAAGCCAGATGTTGTTTTAGACTGTATTGATGATGTAAAAGCAAAGTTTACATTGATGCTACATTGTCGTTTTAATAAAATTCCGCTTATTGTTTCTGGTGGTGCAGGTGGTAAATTAGACCCACTCAAAATTAGAGTGGCAGATTTGTCTAAAACTGAGCAAGACCCGATGCTTGCAAAATTACGCAGCCAAATGCGTGCAAAGGGTATTTGCAAAAAGCCAAAAGAAAAGTTTGGTATTACTTGTGTTTATTCGATTGATAATCCTTTTTCTAGCGCAGAGGTTTGCGCCACAGCAGGGTTGCGCTGTGGTGGTTATGGTTCGGCAGTAGTTGTTACGTCAAGTTTTGCGATGGTTGCGGTCGCAGAGGTTTTAAAAAAGTTGGATAAAAAAGTCCAATAACATTTGGTTGGTTAGTTTTCACGAATATGACACGCTAAATTTGCTAAGTCTATATGGTCAGCTTGCTTATAATCATGCGATGAAATATATCCTTCATACTGTTCAAAATAGTGATCTACAGAAGATTTAATGCATTGCCAATTTTCTTGTGTTTGAGTAGTGCCATGCATAGGGAATAATTTAGGGCGAACATGATCTACCCCAACGCCCCAAATACCATTGCAGTTCTGCTAACATCGTCAAAGTAATGGTCGAGTTTCTTTGCAACTTGTTTTGTGAATTTGATCAGATCACATAAAACGGAGTCATCTAAATCAAATGCATAGTTACTAAAGTGTTATTTTGGAATGACTACGGTTGTACCATGTGTATTGGGATATAAAGATAAAAAGGCAAGATTTTTTTCATCTTCTGCAACAATGTGATGTTCTATTTCTTTATTGACCATTTTGCAGAAGATACAGTTCATGATTTTATTCCCTAAATACTGATAAATAAAATGAATGTCTTACGTTAAATTTAAGTAACTTTTTGGGTATTCAATGCGCTTTTATGCCAATGATACCAGCCATAGAGTGCGTTAAATAAAGAGGCACATGTCATCATGACCATGGCATAGTTGCCTGCATTTATCCAAATAATAATGCCTAGAATATTAGAACTAATCCATAAAAACCATTGTTCAGAATAACGCATGGTCATAAGTATTTGGGCGATAATACAAATGATAACTGTGAATGAGTCTAAATGAACCTGTTGGGCATTCAGATATGAAAGGAACTCTGCATATGCAAAAGAACAGGTGAATACGATAATTAGCATAAGTATCCAACCTTTTAGCGAAAGGTTTTTTACTTGGATATCTGTTTGTTTTTGTGATTGATTATTTTTATTTTTTAGCCAAAAGAACAAGCCAATAAATTGCATAGGTAAATAGAAAAGCCCACTGAGCATGGCTTCACCAAAAATTTTGTTGTTATATGAAATATAAGCATAAAGTGCAGTTGCAATAATACCAAAAAAGAAATTTTCCATTCTTCCTTTTGCAACAAGAACAACGCAAAGCATATTGGTTAGGGCACAGATGAGGTCAATAGCTGTTTGTTGCCACCAAAAAAATAAAATAAGCTGAATGGTGGTAAACACGATCAGCCAAGTTTTTTCAAAAGTTGTCCAGCCTTTAAAGAGATTCACATATATTCTCGAAGTTTTTCTTTGAAATATCATGCAACTCCAATATTGAAATTGCAATGATATCAGCTAAAAATATCTAAGATTAGCTTTGCTTATCTGCAATATATGCTTCTGTACGAAGAATTGCTTCTTTCATATTTTTTGTTGCTTGTTTGATGTCATCTAATGATTTAGCTTGACCACCGCTAAGGGCTTGCCGCCATTTTCTCGCACCAGGAAGATTTTGAAATAAACCTAAGATATGACGTGTAATGATTGAAAGTGGTGCACCTTCAGCTAAACGCTTTTCGATATAAGGTATCATTTGTTCGATAATATCGAAGCGATCAGGTGGTGCAATCTCCCAAAGGGACTCGCCTAATTCAGCAAGCAAGTAAGGATTATGATATGCCTCACGCCCAATCATTACGCCATCAACATGTTTCAAATGCTGTTGTGTTTCCTCAACAGTTTTAATGCCACCATTAATTTCAATGGTTAGATGTGGACGTTCTTGTTTTAAACGATATACATCTTCATAGCGTAAAGGTGGAACATCTCTATTCTCTTTTGGTGAAAGTCCCTTGAGTAATGCAATACGTGCATGAACAACAAAATAAGTACAACCTGTTTTAGCAACAGTATCTACAAAATGTAGCATTTCTTCATACGATTGCATGTCGTCAATGCCAATACGATGTTTCACATGTACAGGAATTTGAACCGCTTGTTGCATTTGCTCTATGCATGTTGCAACAAGATCAGGTTCAGCCATAAGGCATGCACCAATCTTATTGTTTTGTACGCGATCACTTGGACAACCGACATTTAGGTTAATTTCATCATAACCCCAATCTTGTGCCATTTTACTACATAAAGTTAGATCTTCAGGGGATGAGCCACCGAGTTGGAGTACAAGAGGGTGTTCTTGTTTGTTGAAATCTAAGTGACGCTTTGCATCTCCAAATAAGATAGCACCTGTGGTTACCATTTCCGTATATAGGATAATATTTGGATTAAAAAGACGTGCAAAAAAGCGATAATCTTTAGTTGTCCAATCCATCATTGGAGCAACGCTAACCCTTGGGCTGTCTGACTTAAAAGGTTTTTTAGGAATATTCATTAAATTTCAACATCTTAAAAGGTGATATGATTTTCTAAATGAAAATATAGTCACTATAATAACACTTAATAAAAAATCATACTCTTACTTAAAATCTATAATATTAAAACTTACTGTAATACTTAAAACAAAATTTTTATGAGTGCATATTTTAAATTTGTATATCTAAAAATCAATAAACAATGTTCTTTTTGTTGTTTTATAAATAATAGTTAATTTAATAGTGTTATTTAATTTTTTATGTATTTAAGTATTCCTATTGACTAATAAGTGTTAATTGGTTAACTTATTTATTAATAGGATAATATTTTTATCAAATATAAGTGGAAGTGATATTTATTTTAATTTTGGTATTATATTTAACTTTTTCAAGCTCTTAAATTTTTATATAAAATATATATTTATGACGGAGTATTTATTTTTTTTTAGAAAAAAATAGTGAAAAATAGTGAAAAATAGTGAAAATGAAGAAAAGTAAGAAAAATAGTTATAAAAAAATAACGAATACTCTAAATATATTTGAATCATGTGTTTAAAAATTAAAAATAAGTTATTGATTTATTTGTCATAAATAAAATTATTTTAATTGGTTGTATATATGTTTTTAAATTTAATAATTTTTTTTTAAAAATATGGTTTTTTTGCATTTTCTGCGTTATATTCTTTATTTAAATAAGATTTAATGGGAAATTTTTAAAAAAAGGAACATATTATATTTTTTTTTACTAACTTTATACTAATACTTTATTAATATAAATTTTTTTTTAACAATTAAAATTTTGATTTTAAATTAATTTTTTTTTAACAATTAAAATTTTGATTTTAAATTAATTTTTTTTTTAACATTTGTTTTTATCATAAATATTTTTTTGCTATAAGAAAAAGCAATACTATAAGAAATACTAATTTTTTATATTTTTTAACATTTTTATTAATCATATTATCTCTATTTGAGAAAATTAAGATATTTTTATTTATTTTTTGTGTTTTTAAGTAATTTCTATATACAAAAGTTACTGATCATAAAAAAACCAAAAACATATACTCCGAAAATATACAAAAAGTATCTTGTTAGGAGAGAGCTATGAATAAAGTGTATAAAATTGTATGGAATACGATACTAAATAGTTGGGTTGTTGTTTCAGAGCTTGCAAAAGGAAAAACAAAAGGATCTTCAAAAAAATTACAACAAATTGGTTCAATAGCTTTGGTAAGTGGATTAGTTACTTTCTCACCTAATATTTTTGCTGAAGCTGGAGTTAGTGGTGGTGAATTAGGAACTACTACAGGAACTGGTAGTAATAGCACTAATGGTACAGCTATTTCGAATAGCTGTACTGATACTACGGATAAAGGTATTGCAAAAGCAACGGGTCCTAATTCTCTAGCTATATTATGTAATGCTAATGCTTCGGGTAATTTGTCAATTGCAATTGGAAAGAATACAACAGCATCTGGAGATGGTTCGATTGCTATAGGTAATAATAATAGTGCTGAGGAAGAAAACTCGATTGCCATAGGTGCTGCTTCTGAATCTAGTGCTACTAGAGCAATAGCAATGGGGGACTCAGCAAGTGCAAGTGGCTTAAGTTCTGTTGCTATAGGATATAAATCTAATACTTCAGGTGAGTCTTCAATTGCTTTAGGAAATGTTACAACTTCATCCGCACAATCTACAATTGCTATTGGGAATGTTGCGACAGCAAATACTATAAATGCTATTGCAATAGGTGGTGCAACAACTGCCTCTGCAGATAGTGCAATTGCATTTGGTGTAGGATCAACTGCTACAAGTGGTCATTCAATTTCTATAGGTACATCTGCAGCGACCAGTGCTACAGGAGCTATTGCAATAGGTAATACACCAACAAATAAAGGTGTAGATAGTATTGCAATAGGTACAAATGCATCTATAGATAGTGGTTCACTAAATTCGATTGCTCAAGGCATAAATAGTGGAGTTACTTATTCTTCTAATTCTTTGGCTATAGGTAATAATGCTAAAGTTAATGGGTCATCTTCAACAAGTACAAATAATTCAATAGCAATCGGCAGCGGTGCCACTATCGCAGCAGGTGCATATAATTCGATTGCTCAAGGTGTGAATACAACAGCAAGTGGAATAAGTTCAACAGCTATTGGTAATACCGCAAATGCAAGTGCAGCAAGTGCAATTGCGCTTGGAGTAACAAGCAGTGCAACTAATAGCAGTTCAGTTGCAATAGGAAGTAGTTCTGTCTCAGCAGGAGCATCATCAATAGCAGTAGGTACTAGCTCTAAATCTAATGCAGCAAACTCAGTTGCGATTGGTAATACATCAAGCGCAACAGGTTCTAACTCATTTGCCCAAGGAACTACCACAACAGCTAGTGGTCAAAATGCTATAGCAATTGGTAATACCTCCAATGCAACTGCTGCAAATACGATTGCTCAAGGAACAAGTTCTACAGCGAGTGGATCTGGTGCGACTGCGATTGGTAACACTGCAAATGCAAGTGGTTCTAACTCAATTGCCCAAGGTTCCAATTCTATTGCAAATAATACAAATGCAACTGCATTAGGTAATACAGCAACAGCTAGTGGAACAAATTCATTTGCACAAGGAACAAATTCTACTGCGAGTGGCTCTGGTGCAACAGCAATTGGTAATACCTCCAATGCAACTGCTGCAAATACGATTGCACAAGGAACAAGTTCTACAGCGAGCGGCTCTGGTGCGACTGCGATTGGTAATACTGCAAATGCAAGTGGTTCTAACTCAATTGCCCAAGGTTCCAATTCTATTGCAAATAATACAAATGCAACTGCATTAGGTAATACAGCAACAGCTAGTGGAACAAATTCATTTTCACAAGGAACAAATTCTACAGCGAGCGGCTCTGGTGCGACTGCGATTGGTAATACTGCAAATGCAAGTGGTTCTAACTCAATTGCCCAAGGTTCCAATTCTATTGCAAATAATACAAATGCAACTGCATTAGGTAATACCGCGAGTGCAACTGCGACAAGTGCAATTGCTTTAGGAACTACAACAACTGCATCAGGAAGTAAATCCATTGCTATAGGGGATAGCTCTGAAGCGACATCTGCAGAATCTGTGGCAATTGGCTCAGCAGCAGTTGCTAAAGATGGTAAAGCAGTTTCAATTGGTGCTGGAAATACAGCCAGTGGAGATGGTGCTGTTGCAATTGGTGATCCAAATAATGCAACAGGTGCAGGTGCTGTTGCAGCAGGTAAGGACAATACAGCCAATGGAGATGGCTCTGTTGCTATGGGTAACACCAATACTGCAACTGGACAAGGTTCTGTAGCATTAGGATATAAGTCAAATGTGGATGCTGCTGGAGGTGTAGCATTAGGTAATAGTGCACATAGTGTCGCAACGAATGGCTTGGCTTTAGGTTCAAGTAGTGTAGCAAATAATGCGAATGATGTAGCTTTAGGATCTAACTCAAGTACAGCTGCAACTGTAGCAACTTCAAGTGGTACAATTGCAGGTACTACATATACATATGCAGGAACGAGTCCTACTAGTACTGTATCTATCGGTAGTTCAGGTAATGAACGTACATTAACTAATCTAGCTGCTGGACGAGTTAGCTCCACAAGTACAGATGCAATTAATGGAAGTCAACTTTATGCAACAAATCAAGCTGTAGATACCTTAAATACAGCTGTAGATAAAGGGTTAAACTTTGCTGCAAACTCAGGAACTACCATTAATAAAAAAATGGGTGAAACCCTAACCATTAAAGGAACAGGTACTAAGGATGATAGTGACTATGATAGTTCTAACATCAAAACCACGACGGATAGTGATGGGAACCTAGTTGTTGGACTTGCGAAGGATGCGACCTTTACCAGTGTAACTACAGGCAATACAACCCTTAATAATGATGGCTTAACTATTACCAATGGTCCAAGTGTAACATCATCAGGGATTGATGCAGGCAGTAAAACCATTACGAATGTGGCAAATGCAGTTAACGGAACAGATGCGGTTAATAAAAATCAGTTAGATGATGCAACAAGTAATTTAACGAGTGCAGGGCTTAACTTTGCTGGGAATTCAGGTAGTACAGTTCATAAAAACTTAGGTGAAACTCTAACCATTAAAGGAACAGGTACTAAGGATGATAGTGACTATGATAGCTCTAACATTAAAACTACGACGGATAGTGATGGGAACCTAGTTGTTGGACTTGCGAAGGATGCAACTTTTACCAGCGTGACTACAGGCAATACCACTCTTAATAATGATGGCTTAACTATTACCAATGGTCCAAGTGTAACATCATCAGGGATTGATGCAGGCAGTAAAACCATTACGAATGTGGCAAATGCAGTTAACGGAACAGATGCGGTTAATAAAAATCAGTTAGATGATGCAACAAGTAATTTAACGAGTGCAGGGCTTAACTTTGCTGGGAATTCAGGTAGTACAGTTCATAAAAACTTAGGTGAAACTCTAACCATTAAAGGAACAGGTACTAAGGATGATAGTGACTATGATAGCTCTAACATTAAAACTACGACGGATAGTGATGGGAACCTAGTTGTTGGACTTGCGAAGGATGCAACTTTTACCAGCGTGACTACAGGCAATACCACTCTTAATAATGATGGCTTAACTATTACCAATGGTCCAAGTGTAACATCATCAGGGATTGATGCAGGCAGTAAAACCATTACGAATGTGGCAAATGCAGTTAACGGAACAGATGCGGTTAATAAAAATCAGTTAGATGATGCAACAAGTAATTTAACGAGTGCAGGGCTTAACTTTGCTGGGAATTCAGGTAGTACAGTTCATAAAAACTTAGGTGAAACCCTAACCATTAAAGGGACAGGTACTAAGGATGATAGTGAATATGATAGTTCTAACATCAAAACTACGACAGATAGTGATGGGAACCTAGTTGTTGGACTTGCGAAGGATGCGACCTTTACCAGTGTAACTACAGGTAATACAACCCTTAATAATGATGGTTTAACTATTACCAATGGTCCAAGTGTAACATCATCAGGGATTGATGCAGGCAGTAAAACCATTACGAATGTGGCAGATGCAGTTAACGGAACAGATGCGGTTAATAAAAATCAGTTAGATGATGCAACAAGTGATTTAACGAGTGCAGGGCTTAACTTTGCAGGAAATTCAGGTAGTACAGTTCATAAAAACTTAGGTGAAACCCTAACCATTAAAGGGACAGGTACTAAGGATGATAGTGAATATGATAGTTCTAACATCAAAACCACGACGGATAGTGATGGGAACCTAGTTGTTGGGCTTGCGAAGGATGCGACCTTTACCAGCGTAACTACTGGCAATACAACACTTAATAGTAATGGCTTAACCATTGTAAATGGTCCAAGTGTTACATCATCAGGGATTGATGCAGGGGGTAAAACCATTACGAATGTTGGAGATGCAGTTAACGGAACAGATGCGGTTAACAAAAATCAGTTAGATGATGCAACAAGTGGTTTAACGAGCGCAGGGCTCAACTTTGCAGGAAATTCAGGTAGTACAGTTCATAAAAACTTAGGTGAAACCCTAACAATTAAAGGGACAGGTACTAAGGATGATAGTGAATATGATAGTTCTAACATCAAAACCACGACGGATAGTGATGGGAACCTAGTTGTTGGGCTTGCGAAGGATGCGACCTTTACCAGCGTAACTACTGGCAATACAACACTTAATAGTAATGGCTTAACCATTGTAAATGGTCCAAGTGTTACATCATCAGGGATTGATGCAGGGGGTAAAACCATTACGAATGTTGGAGATGCAGTTAACGGAACAGATGCGGTTAACAAAAATCAGTTAGATGATGCAACAAGTGGTTTAACGAGCGCAGGGCTCAACTTTGCAGGAAATTCAGGTAGTACAGTTCATAAAAACTTAGGTGAAACCCTAACCATTAAAGGGACAGGTACTAAGGATGATAGTGAATATGATAGTTCTAACATCAAAACCACGACGGATAGTGATGGGAACCTAGTTGTTGGACTTGCGAAGGATGCAACCTTTACCAGTGTAACTACTGGCAATACAACACTTAATAGTAATGGCTTAACCATTGTAAATGGTCCAAGTGTGACATCATCAGGGATTGATGCAGGCAGTAAAACCATTACGAATGTGGCAGATGCAGTTAACGGAACAGATGCGGTTAACAAAACTCAGTTAGATAGTGCAACAAGTGGTTTAACGAGCGCAGGGCTCAACTTTGCAGGAAATTCAGGCAGTACAGTTCATAAAAACTTAGGTGAAACCCTAACCATTAAAGGGACAGGTACTAAGGATGATAGTGAATATGATAGTTCTAACATCAAAACCACAACGGATAGTGATGGGAACTTAATTATTGGTCTTGCTAAAGATGCAACCTTTACCAGTGTAACTACTGGCAATACCACTCTTAATAGCAATGGCTTAACCATTGTAAATGGTCCAAGCGTGACATCATCAGGGATTGATGCAGGGGGTAAAACGATTACCAATGTGGCAGATGGTGTTAATGCAACAGATGCAGCTACTAAAGGGCAACTTGATACAGCAATTAGTACTGTAACGAATAATATTAATGCACTTTCTGATAATGCAGTTAAATATGACAAAAATTCTGATGGTACTGTAAATAAAGATAAGGTGACATTAGAAGGCGGTACAAATGGTACAACATTAACAAATGTTGCGGATGGTACTGTTGCTACAGGATCTAAAGATGCTGTTAACGGTGGACAATTGGCAGGTGTATCTAACAGCGTTGCAAGTGCGATAGGTGGTTCAACGACAGTAAATGCAGATGGTACAATTTCGACGAGTAACATTGGTGGTACTGGAAAAGACAATATCAATGATGCAATTGCAAGTGTTAGTCAAGCTGCTACTCAAGCGAAAACAACAGTAAGCCAAGGAGATAATATTGTTGTTACACAAACAACAAATACAGATGGAAGTACGAATTATCAGGTAGCAACTGCGAAAGATTTAAATGTAAATAGTATAGCTGTTGGATCAGTTGATATTACAGGCTCGGGAATAAATGCGGGTAGCCAAAAAGTAACGAGTGTTGCGGATGGTACCGTGTCAAGTACTAGTAAAGATGCAGTAAATGGTTCTCAGCTTTACACAGCAAACAGTAATACAGCCACATATCTAGGAGGTGGCTCTACAGTTGGTTCAGATGGTCAAGTCACCGCACCAACTTATAGTGTTGCAGGCTCGACTTATAATAATGTTGGTAGCGCACTTACTGCGGTAGATAATAGAATTGGTACTGTTGAAAATAATTTAAATCAAGCATTTACATATACAAATAATCGTATTAATAAACTTGAAGATAAATTATCTGCTGGTATTGCCGCGACAGCAGCTTTGGAGCAAGCGCCATTCATCGCAGGAAAATGGACTTATGCAGTGGGTGCATCTTACTACAATAGCCAAAGCGCAGTAGGTGCGACATTACGTCGTACAGCAGATAATGGACGCTGGTCTGTAACAGGTGGTGTAGCAGGTGGGACTGAGGGGTCACCTCTATTCCGTGTCGGTGTAACTGGTGTAATTAACTAATTATTCAGCATTCACTCGGAGAAGAAATACAATATCTTCTCCGAAGCTTCTAATATTAATTTTAAGAGTACATCAACATGAAAAAAACAAATCTAACAACTTTAATGGCTAGCACTGTATTACTGGTTACTGCATCAATTACATATGTGCATGCAGAAGATCAACAGGCTGAAACAGAAGTTAAGTTTCCTAAAATTACAGAGAGTTATCTTAAACAAGTACCAAGATATGAGTACGGAACTATTGCCGATTTAGATGTAGGTCTAACAAAAGACCAATATCGACATTTATTGGGTAATCCTCAATTTAGTGAAGGTATTTTCTTTGTACGCACGTGGAATTATGTATTAGATATTCGTATTCCCAATACTCATGATTATAAGCGTTGCCAACTTAGAATTGATTTTGATAAGCACTATATTGGTAAAAGACTTTCATGGAAAGGCGAAGATTGCCAAGGGCTCATGGATTGGGGAGTAAATAATAATATTGTGCCAGTTCCAGCACCATTGCCTGTGCAAGCTAACCCAACGGAAGGTTATATATTATTTGATTTTGATCGTTCTGATCGGTCATCTATTGTGGCAGGGTCTACACCAATTTCACAAATTGCTCAAGAAATTGCAAAGTCAAAATCAACGCATATTAATGTAATTGGCTATACCGATAAAATAGGTTCATATAGTTATAATGATAAACTTTCTCAAGCTAGAGCAAATACTGTTGCTCAACAATTAGTAGAGTTGGGTATTCCTGCAAACACAATTCAGGTGGTTGCTGCGAATGAAACACAACAGTTTGAACATTGTAAAGGTACTCAAAGGACATCTACTAATATCCAGTGTCAAGCACCTAATAGACGAGTGGTTGTTGTTTGGTAGTTGAATAGTCTACTTATTTAAAATATGCTTTTCAGCGTAAAGGCATATTTTAAAACTAAGCTTTGTAAAGGCTATATTTTAGGAGTAGATATGTCTTTTTCCAAGGAAAGAAAATTAGAGATATTAAATTTAATTAATGAAGGCAAAACATATCAATTCATAGAAAGTAATTTTAATATCCCTATGGCTGTTGTTCTCTTATGGACGGAACAAATAAAGAAACTATCTGATCGTAATTATCCAGAGATGAAAATCTCAGCAAAAATGCTACTAAAAGATTTTTATCTTTATCCTGATGCTTATCAGCATCAACGTGCCATGCGTTTTAAATGTTCTCAACAAGCAGTACAGAAGGCAATAAGAAGGTTAGGTGTTACAAAGGATAATAAATGGCTAATTATTTCGACTTTAAAGATGACAGATATCGATTTAATTATGAAAAATAAGGAAATATTCTAAAAGTTTATGAAAATATTGAGAGTTTTATATTTTCTAATGCCAGCGTAATTATTTCTGTTTTTGTATAACAATGGTGCGTTTTTTGCTTATATTTAACTCAATATAGTGAAGAAAAATATAGGAATAAATCGTGACCAATTCATATTTAACTGGAAAATCTCTGATTGAGGATATTCAAGCTCAAACATCTTCACGTGATTTAATTGGGTACAGCGGTAAGTATCCACATGCGAATTGGCCAAATGATGCAAAAATTGCAGTGCAATTTGTTTTAAATTATGAAGAAGGTAGTGAAAATCATATCGAGCATGGTGATGCAGGGTCTGAACAATTCCTATCGGAAATTATTGGTGCCGAAAGCTATCCCAATATTCATCGCTCTATGGATTCTATTTATGAATATGGTTCTCGTGCAGGTTTTTGGCGTATTCATGAGGAGTTTCAAAAAAGAAATTTACCACTCACGATATTCGGTGTAGGTATGGCATTGGCGCGTCATATGCCAATTGTTGAAGCTATTAAACAGGCAAATTATGACGTTGTTTCACATGGCCAACGCTGGATTCATTATCAGAACATGAGCATAGAGCAAGAGCGCCAGTATATGCACCAAGCCATGTCTGTACTGAAAGAACTCTTTGGTAAAGCACCCATGGGGTGGTATACAGGGCGAGATAGTCCAAATACGCGTGGACTGCTTGCAGAGTTTTCTGATATTCAATATGACAGTGATTACTATGGCGATGACCTACCATTTTGGACATCATTAGATGATGATAAAAAACCGCATCTTATTATTCCTTATACACTTGATACCAATGATATGAAATTCTGCTCACCAAATGGTTTTAGTAATGCAGATCAGTTTTATGGGTATCTCAAAGATGCTTTTGATGTGCTTTATCAGGAAGGAAAGCATACACCAAAAATGTTATCTGTTGGTATGCATTGCCGTATTTTGGGTCGTCCTGCACGATTTAAAGCCTTACAAAAATTTCTAGACTATATTCAGTCGCATGATGGTGTATGGATTTGCCGTCGGCAAGATATTGCAGATCACTGGTATCGTCATCATTATCCTAAAGCGTAATTATTTTACTGTAGGTGGGGCATAGTCTCCCCACTTACTTGTTTTAATATTTAAAGCATGTAGGCTTTCGATAAGTTTTACCGCTGCTGTTACACCATCAATAATTGGAATACCTACTTCTTTAGAAAGCTGTTCCACCATTTTTGACATACCGCCACAACCTAGCACAATAGCTCCAATATTGTCATGTTCTTTTGCTTCGATACAGCTTGCACGTAGTTGTGCATAAGCAAAATCTTCTTGTTCTTCTAATGTGCGTACAGGCAACTCAATACAACGGATTTGCGCACATTTTTGTGCAAAACCATATTCATGTAATAAATGCTCGGCAATAATTTTTGTGCGTGCAAGTGTGGTTACAATACTAAACTTCGTTGCAACAAGCGTTGCCATGTGAAAAGCCGCTTCAGCAATACCAATAACAGGTGCTGTGGCAATTTCTCTAGCTGCATGTAAAGCGGGATCACCAAAACACGCAATAATATGGCCATCTATTTTCTCAGATTGTGCATTCTGAATCAGTTCTAATAATCCAATGCTTGCAATCGCCTCATCGTAATGCCCTTCAATAGAAGCAACGCCATATTCAGGACAAGCTGCAATAATTTCAGTTGTAGGTAAGGCGATGTGCTTTGCACTTAGCTCAATGGAGCGTGTCATATCTTTAGATGTATTAGGATTAATTACCTGAATTTTCAAATCTAAACCTATTTTAAAATGATGTGTTTTTATAAAGATGCACAATATATGCCAATACACTTGAATAATTTGATTAAAAAAAGTGCATGGTTGATTCTTGAAAATGAGTTTTTGTTTTGGTTTATTAGTTAAAAATTTATTTTTAATAACAATAACTTATTTTATTTTAATGATGTTTTTAAATATTTGGCTTGATTTATGCTTAAAGAGAATAAGTAAAAATAAATCGTGAGTCAGACGTATGAGCAGTAAATACAGTAAAAGGTTATCGAACCAAGACTTACAGCCTGCAAAAAAAACGTGGTCTTGGTATAACATTTTTTCATTTTGGATGTCAGATGTGCATAGCGTTGGGGGCTATGTGTTTGCAGCCAGTTTATTTACATTGGGGTTAACAAGCTGGCAAGTGCTTATAGCATTGATTGTTGGAATTTGTATTGTACAGGTGTGTGCAAATCTTATTGCTAAACCAAGCCAAATTTCAGGGGTACCTTATGCGGTTATTAGCCGTCAAGCATTTGGTGTATATGGTGCAAATATTCCTGCAATGATTCGTGGGCTAATAGCTGTTTCTTGGTATGGTATTCAGACATGGCTTGCATCTAATGCATTGATGCTTATTTTACTTAAGTTTTTCCCATCTCTTTCTAATTTTACACATACGCAATTTTTAAATTTAAGCCAATTGGGTTGGATGTGTTTTGGTTTTATTTGGATGGTTCAAGCCTTCATTTTTTGGAAAGGTATGGAAACCATTAAAAAGTTTATCGATTGGGCAGGGCCAATGATTTATGTGGTTATGCTCGCACTTGTTGTATGGGTAATTGCTAAAGCAGGTTGGCATAATATTAATTTTGATTTAAGTAGCAAACGTACAGTACATGGCAGTATGCTCAGTCAATTTATTATTGCTGTAGCATTGGTTGTATCTTACTTTTCAGGGCCATTACTAAACTTTGGTGATTTTTCACGTTATACCAAAGACATGAATGCAGTTAAAAAAGGAAACTTATGGGGCTTACCTGTAAATTTTATTTTCTTTTCAATAATTACGGTAGTTCTTGTTTCGGGAACTTTCTCAATTACGGGGAAAATGATTACAGATCCGTTAGCAACAGTGGCTTTAGTAGATAATACAACGGCTGTTATTTTGGGAATAGTTACTGTGTTAGTTGCAACTGTAGGTATTAATATTGTGGCTAACTTTGTTTCGGCAGGTTTCGACTTTTCAAACGTTTCTCCAAGTAAAATTAGTTTTCGTACAGGTGGAATGATAGCTGCAATCGGTTCAGTTTTAATTACACCGTGGAACTTGTTTAATTCTCCTGAAATTATTCACTATACCTTAGATTTGCTCGCAGCATTTATTGGTCCATTATTTGGTATTTTAATTACAGATTTTTACTTTATCAAAAAACAAAATGTAGATGTAGACGCGCTGTTTACTGAAAGTAATCAAGGTGCATATTGGTATAAAAATGGTGTAAATCCATATGCAGTTACCGCACTATTTTTATCTGTAATTGCAGGGTTAGTGATTACACTGACACCCGCTTTAAGTTCACTTGCACCATTTACATGGTTTATTGGTGCATTGTTGGGTGGTGCTGTATATCTAGTAATTGCTAGAAAAAAAGAAGTAGCTACAGTGGTAATGAAACAAACCGCTGTACATAACAAATAATATATGTTGTTTATAAAACAGCGCGTAGGGCATATTAGGCTTTGCGCGTTGTTAATATTTATATGATTTAAAACTTATGCATAATTTAGAAAATCAGTTAAAAGCAGAATATATAGTACTCACACCGCAAGAAAAGAAAGTTGCTAAGTTTATTTTGGATCATATAAATGATTTGGTGACTTATAATAGTGCAGAAATTGCAAGATTGAGCTGTGTTTCTAAAGCAACAGTTAGTCGATTATTCAAGCGCCTTGGGTATACAAACTATAAAGCACTACGCGAGCATACGAGAATATTAAGGCAGCAAGGTATGCCACTTGTTGAAAATAAAGAAATGCTTGTAACAGATAGCTTTCTACAACAGCATTATGAACAAGAAAAAATAAACCTAAAGATATTAATGCAGTACCTTGCATCACCTGAGTTTTCAATGGTTATAGATGTTTTACAAAAAGCGAAAAAAATTGCAATAACAGGGTTTCGTAATAGCTATGCCGTTGCACTACATTTACGCCAACAGCTATTACAAGCCAGAAATAATGTATTTATATATCCGCAGTCGGGGCAAACCATTGCGGAGGAATTAGTTGATTTAACAGAAGAAGATGTATTTATTTTATTTGCCTTTCGCCGTAGACCACAGCATTTAAAGCATATTTTACAGTACTTAAAGAATAATAATGTGCCTGTTTTACTTGTTTCTGAAGGACAATCATTAGAACTGACACAGCTATCTTCTTGGCATATTCATATTAGTTTAGACAGTATCTCTGCATTCGATAGTTATACAACAGTAATGAGTTTTTGCAATTTTTTGAGTAATGCATTTCTACATGCGTCTCTAAATCATTCAAGCGAACGAGTTAAAATAATATCTCAATGTTATGCGCAATTGAATGAACTTGAATAATTTTTGGCATATTTGTTGCAGTTAAAATAATTGTTGAAACTTTTGTTTCATTGATGGTTTAGATGTATCGATATTGCAGGTAATTAAAGGGTTCATGGAAATGCACGATTTAGATATTCATAATTTTAAGCAGATTAATCCACCACACCGTTTATTAATGGGGCCAGGTCCAATTAATGCTGATCCACGTGTATTACGTGCGATGTCAACGCAATTGGTTGGTCAGTATGATCCTGCAATGACAAATTATATGAATGAAGTGATGCAGTTGTATCGTGCATTATTTCAAACCGAAAATCGTTGGACGATGCTTATTGATGGAACATCTCGTGCAGGCATTGAAGCATTACTTATTTCCTCTATTCAGCCCGGTGACCGTGTTTTAGTTCCTGTATTTGGGCGTTTTGGTCAGTTGCTTTGTGAGATTGCACGCCGTTGTCGTGCAGAAGTACATACAATTGAAGTACCGTGGGGCCAAGTTTTTGATCCGCAACAGATTGAAGATGCAATTATTAAAGTACGTCCGAAGCTACTTTTGACGGTACAAGGCGATACTTCTACAACTATGCTACAGCCTCTTCAAGAGTTAGGTGAAATTTGTCGCCGTCATGATGTTCTTTTATATACCGATACCACAGCATCTTTTGGTGGAAATGAATTAAAAGTAGATGAATGGAAAATTGATGCTGTTTCAGCAGGCCTACAAAAATGCTTGGCAGGCCCATCAGGTAGCTCTCCAATTACATTAAATGCGCGCTTTGAAGAAGTGATTCGTCGTCGTAAATGTGTGGAAGAGGGCATTCGTACAGAGGCACATATACAAGGTGATGATGAGTTTATTTACTCAAATTATTTCGATCTTGGCATGATTATGGATTATTGGGGACCTGAACGTTTAAACCATCATACTGAAGCAACTACAATGCTGTTTGGTGCAAGAGAGTGTGCGCGAATTATTTTACAAGAAGGTTTAACTGAAACAATTGCAAGACATGAACTTCATGGTAATGCGTTATTGGCAGGTATTCAGCATATGGGGCTAAATACATTTGGTGATTTAAAGCATCGCATGAACAATGTATTAGGTGTTGAAATTCCTGAAAATATTCATGGTGAAGAGGTGCGTCAAATGTTGCTCAATGATTTTTCAATTGAAATAGGAACATCATTTGGTCCATTGCAAGGGAAAATTTGGCGTATTGGTACGATGGGTTATAACGCAAGAAAAGATTGTGTTTTACAGACACTTACAGCACTAGAAGCTGTGTTAAATAAGCTTGGTTTCTCTACAAAGCAAGGTGAAGCAATGCAAGCGGCTTGGAATGTATATGCTTCATCAGTGAATGGAGAAAATTCATGATTGAGATTTCTCCACAATATATAGAACTTGCCGCTCAAAGAGTAATGTCACGTATTGAATCATTGGCAAAAATAAGTAGTGATACTCATGCCATGACACGCATTTATTTATCTAAAGAACATCAGCAAGCCAATGCGCAAGTTGCCATATGGATGCAAGAAATTGGTATGCATGTTTGGCAAGATGAGGTTGGAAATATTTGTGGTAGGTATGAAGGTATAGAGCCTAATGCACCTGCAATTTTATTGGGATCACATTTAGATACTGTAAGAAACGCGGGTAAATATGATGGAATTTTAGGTGTTTTAACTGCACTTGAAGTTGTTGCTTTTTTACATGCCCATAAATATCGCTTGCCTTTCGCTGTTGAGGTGATTGGTTTTGCAGATGAAGAAGGTACACGATTTGATGTCACGCTTTTGGGAAGTAAAGCATTGACAGGGCAATGGGAAAAAGATTGGCTTGAACGTAAAGACCGTGATGGAATTTCAATTGCGCAAGCCATGCGAGATTTTGGTTTAGATCCGCTTCAGATTTCTCAGGCTAAAAGAAAAAAAGAAGATATCACTGCTTATCTTGAGCTTCATATTGAACAAGGTCCATGTTTAGAGGCAGAGAATCTTGCATTAGGTGTGGTGACTGCTATTAATGGTGCACGCCGTTTAATGTGTCAGTTTAAAGGACATGCAGGACACGCGGGTACAGTACCTATGCAACACCGAAAAGATGCTTTGGTTGCAGCAGCGCAATGGATTGTTGAAATTGATGAGTATGTACCACATGCAGATACAAGCTTAGTAGCTACCGTTGGGTATATTGAAAATAAACCCAATGCAGTGAACGTAATCTCAGGACAAGTTTCATTATCATTGGATATTCGAGGTCCTAACGATGTTGTTATAGATCATGCATTGGAAAAAATTTTAGAAAAAGCACAATTTATTGCAACCATGCGTGGACTTACTTTTGAAAGTGATGAGTTTTATAGAATTCAAGCTATTGCTTGTGATGAAGATCTACAGCAACGTTGTGCATATGGTATTTCTAAAGTTCAAGCTACAGAAAAATATTTACCAAGTGGTGCAGGACATGATGCTATTGCAATAGCAACCCAATGGCCTGTAGGTATGCTGTTTGTACGTTGTGAAAAAGGAGTGAGTCATCATCCTGCTGAAGCAATTACAAGCCATGATGCACAGCTTGCAATACAAGCATATATTGAAACTGTGCTGACATGGAAAAACTAAACTATATTGATGTATAGTATTTTCTTTGTATAAGTAAATAATCGATAGTGGCAAACATAGCTGTAAGCATAGCCAATACAATTCCGCTAAAGCATGCCCAAAGCCAACCACCATGGCTCCATGCAAAGATTCCTATAGCTGAACCAAATGCAGCACCGCCAAAGTAAAATGTCATATAAATTGAGTTTATACGTGACTTTGCATTTGGTCTTAATTTATAAATAATGCTTTGGTTGCATGAGTGTATAAATGCGACACCTGCATTAAGTACCCCAAAACCAATGAGATAGTAAATAAAATTTTGCTGAGATAAGTATAAAAAAATCCAGCTTGAAATAAGTAAAAAGTTACCGATAAATGTAAGATGAACAGTGTAGCCACGATCGCATAATTTACCTACATATTGCGATGAGAGCGCACCTATAATACCGACAAGACTTACCATACCAATGTATGCATCTTTTAAGTTAAAAGGCGGCTCGGATAAATAAACGGCTATAGTTGCAAATAAAATACTCATGGAAGCAAATGAAAAGCTACCCATCAACCCACGAATAATGAGTCGATGTTCTTCAGTAATTAGAGCTTTCATGGAACTAAATATATTAAAATAGTTTAGTGGCGTAACTTGAGTTTTTGGTAGTTGTTTTTTTAGTTGATATGCACACCAAAAAATAAGACATGCACTCAATAAGTAAATTATTTTCCAATGTAATAAGTTAGATAATATTCCTGCCAAACTGGTCGAAAGTAAAATACCAATTAATAACCCACTCATTAAAAAACCAACAGTTTCACCAATTTTACTGTGTTTAACTAGCATTGTTGAAAATGGAATAAGTACCTGTGCAGCTACAGAAAATAAACCTGTGATGAGAGTGCCAAACCATAACATTGGTAGGTTTATAGAGAGAGCACAAAGTAGTAACCCTATGCCTGCAAATGTCATGAGTAAAGGGATGAATTTACTTTTTTGAGTAATATCTCCTAAAGGAACAATAAATAATAGACCAAGTGCATAAGATATTTGGGCTAGTGTAACTGTAAGTTGAGCTTGTGCTACGGATGTATGAAAACTATATTGAATAGAATGTATGAGTGGCTGGCAAAAATAATTTGCACCTGCTGTAAGACCGCAGGAAATAGCCATTAGCCAAAGCAGTTTTTTATTTTGGCTTATATCTTGAATGGAAGACATTATAAATACGGCATTGAGGGTTTGAGAGTAATTTTATGGCAATTTATCATAAACTTTAGTGTTTAATATCTGAAATTTAAATATCAATTTCACTTATATATGTGAATACTATTTCTTAGTATCATGATTTAAAATAAAGTCGAATAAAATAAGAAAAAATATAGCTTAAAAATTGGCAATAAATATTAGAAAAAATATATTTTTTTGGGTGAGTAGTAGATAGTTTTTATATCAGTATCTCTCTTATTTTAGGTTTTTTTAAATAATTGATGCCGTACTTTTAAATTTATTCTATAGAGTAGCAATGCTGTGCCATTACTTAAATCTATTTTGTTAATTGGGTTTCTTTAAATAAATAATTGATTTTTATTTAATAAATAATAGTTTTAAATTTAATTTTATAGATATATTTTATAAGTTATTAAAATAAAAGGAATAATATGTATATCTTAAGACAAAAGGCTAATTGTACAGTATGTATAAAAAATATTATTTTTTGAGTCAAACCTTAATATTTTAACTCTTTTAAGGTTGTATAAAAATGTTTACTTGGAAATATTGTCTATTTATTAAATAAATAATGGGTAGTATTTTTTTCCTGATTACATAAAATCAAAGTGACATATCGTGCGAAAAAGTAATTTCGTATTGTTTAATAACGACCTTAGCTTGGGGAATACTCATGCAGATTGGAATACCAACTGAAACCGTGGCAGGCGAAAATCGTGTGGCTGCTACGCCTGAAACCGTGAAAAAATTAATAAGTAATGGTCATGATGTGGTCATTGAGCGTGGTGCTGGTATTAAATCGGCATATATTGACTCCGCATATGAAAATGTTGGTGCGAAAATTACTGATAATGCTTATGAAGGTAGTAAAATTATATTAAAAGTACGTGCACCTTTTGGTGATGAAATTAAAAAAATTAAACCACATACTACTGTTGTTGCAATGTTTGATCCATTTCGTAATCCTGAGTTAGATACTTTTGCCTCCCAAAAGATTTCTGCTTTTGCATTAGAGTTACTTCCACGTACGTTATCGCGCGCACAAAATATGGATGTTTTATCATCGCAAGCAAACTTAGCAGGTTATAAATCTGTTTTATTGGCAGCAAATGCTTATCAAGGCTTGTTTCCAATGCTTATGACGGCAGCAGGCACGGTTAAACCTGCAAAAGTTGTCATTATGGGGGTAGGTGTTGCAGGCTTGCAGGCTATTGCAACGGCAAAACGTTTAGGTGCAGTGGTTGAGGCAACAGATTTGCGCCCTACGGCAAAAGAACAAGTTCAGTCTTTAGGTGGCAAATGGTTAGATGTACCAATGTCTGAAGAAGAGCAACAACGTGCTGCCGATGCGGCAAAAAATGGCTATGGTTGGATGCCGGGTGAACAGTACATCAAAGATCAGGCTGCAATTGTAGATAAAGCTGTAAGTCAGGCAGATATTGTGATTACTACAGCATTGTTGCCAGGGCGTAATGCACCGCGTTTAATTAAGTCTGAAACTGTGAAAAAAATGAAACCTGGATCTGTCATTTTAGATATGGCTGTTGAAACAGGTGGTAATGTTGAAGGTTCAGTCGTGAATGAAACGGTTGTAACAGAAAATGGCGTACAAATTTTAGGTGTTCCAAATATTCCTTCTACAGTTGCAACAGAGGCATCTGCATTATATGCGCGTAATGTTTTTAACTTTCTAAATACTCTCTTTAATGAAGATAAGCAGTTAAATATTACGTTAGAAGATGAAATTCAAAAAGCATTGCTCGTAAGTCATGATGGCGAGCTGTTGTTAAAGCGTAGCTGAGGAGCGAGAAAATGATTGAAACAATAACTATTTTTGTCTTGGCTGTATTTGTAGGTTATTACGTGGTATGGGGTGTGACACCTGCTTTACATACACCTTTAATGGCAGTAACGAATGCGCTTTCTTCAATTGTCATTGTAGGTGCAATGCTACAAACTGTTGGTTTACCAGTGCTTGGGATTGAAGCAAATGTTGCTTTTCAAAGTGTAAATGTTGTTAGTGTTTTAGGTGCAGTCGCTGTCTTTTTAGCAAGTATTAATATTTTTGGTGGTTTTGCAGTTACAGCACGTATGCTTGAAATGTTTAAACCAAAACAGAAAAAGAAAGAAGAGGTATAAACAATGGAATTGATAAGAGAATATTCTGGTTGGTTATATCTTGTTGGTGCGATTCTATTTATTTTAACATTACGTGGATTGTCTAGCCCAAAAACTGCGATTCAAGGAAATCGTTATGGTATGGTGGCTATGGCAATTGCAGTGTTAACGACATTTTTTGTTGCAGACCATGTGGTTGTATGGCTTATTTTAATTCCGATGGCTCTAGGTGCAGTCGTAGGTATTACTCGCGCACGTACTGTGCCAATGACACAAATGCCTGAAACTGTTGCACTGATGCATTCACTGGTTGGTTTGTCTGCTGTATTAATCGCAATTGCTGCAATTTTGCATAACAATCACTTGGTTGGATTGTTTGAGCAAAATGCATCTGCATTGCAAAGTGCAGGCGTAGATCAGCCACATATGAGTAAGGTACACTTCTTTGAATTATTTGTTGGTTGCTTTGTAGGCGCAATAACCTTTACAGCATCTTTATTTGCTTATGGAAAACTCGCTGCAAAAAAATGGGCAAAAACAATTGCAGGTGGTTGGGTAAAACCGTTACAAGCTATTTTATTTGTAGTAATGATTGTTTGTGGTGGTTATTTCTTTACAACAGGAAATATGGCTGCTTTCTGGCTTATGACTGCTTTTGCTCTTGCATTTGGTTGGGTGTGGATTGCGCCTGTTGGCGGTGGAGATATGCCAGTTGTAGTTTCTCTTCTGAACTCTTTTTCAGGGTGGGCAGCAGCAGGAATAGGCTTTACGCTTGAAAATAACATGCTTATTGTCGCAGGTTCATTGGTCGGCTCATCTGGTGCTATCTTGTCGTACATTATGTGTAAGGCAATGAATCGTAGTATTATCAATGTTCTATTTGGCGGCTCAGCAAGTACTGCTACTGTGGCAACATCAGGCGAAAAAGTTGAAAGAAACTATCGTTCTGGTTCGGCAGATGATGCAGGCTTCCTTATGTCAAATGCAGATAGTGTAGTGATTGTACCAGGTTATGGTATGGCGCAAGGTCGTGCACAAAATGCTGTAAAAGAACTTGCAATGTTACTAAAAGAAGAAGGCGTGAAAGTACGTTTTGCAATACATCCTGTTGCGGGTCGTATGCCTGGACATATGAACGTCTTACTTGCAGAAGCAGATGTACCTTACGACGACATTCTAGAGATGGATGAAATTAACTCAGATTTTCCTGCCACAGATGTTGTTCTTGTGATTGGTGCAAACGATGTTGTAAACCCTGCTGCAAAAGATAATCCAGGTTCTCCAATTTATGGTATGCCTATTTTGGAAGCTTATAAAGCCCGTACAATTATGGTTATTAAGCGTTCAATGGCAACGGGTTATGCAGGTCTAGACAATGATTTATTCTATGATGAAAAAACAATGATGATTTTTGGTGATGCGAAAAAAGTTGTTGAAGATATGACAAAAGCAATTAACGGCTCTGGTCATTAATTTAATTCCTCAATTTAATAAGGTGCATTTTATTTGCGCCTTATTAAATTAGACAGTAGATAAATCTGCACCTAATAATAAATTTTAAGAATAAAATATGCTATTAGTTATTGAGAAAAATTATTATTATCGTTAATATTCGCCTGCTTAATTCCTGCTAGTTATCTTTTTTATGAAAACATCTACTAATTTTGTAAGAACAGCCTTAGCTGTTTCTTTGTTCTCTATATTGCAGACAGCTTTTGCTAGTGAGAATGTACTACCAACCATTCAGGTTAGTTCTAATAATGATTCTGATATTATTAAAAAAACAAAAAGTTTTAAGTCAGATCAATCGTTATTTGAAACGGCAAGATCTGTCAGTGTTGTAGGTGAAAAACAAATAGAACAAAAACAAGCCATGAATTTGACAGATGCACTGAATGGGGTTTCAGGAGTAATTTCAGCACCATTGGGTCGAAGAGGGGCAGATGATTTTATTATACGTGGCCAACTTGCTTCGGATTCTATTTATATAGATGGATTAAGACAAGCACAAGCAAGTGATTCTCCTGTAGATATAACGGGATTAGAGCGTGTGGAAGTGGTTAAAGGGCCAAGCTCGATGGATTTTGGTTTGAGCGCACCAGGTGGATTAGTTAATCTTATTACAAAACGTGCAAAGCAAGACAATTTTAATACAGTTGATCTGCGTTATGGCTCTTATGATTTACGTCAAGTAGCATTTGACGTAAATCATACTTTACATGAAGGAAGTAAAGCAGCATGGCGCTTGAATGCTTCATACTCAGATCAAAATGACCCTACAGATTATATTTATTTTAAAAATTTTTATGTTTCACCAAGCTACACTTTTGACTTAGGCGATAAAACAGACTTATCGGTAATAGCAAGTTATGGTCATAAAGAATATATGAGACAACAGGGTATACCTGTATATGGCAGTCTTTTGGCTAACTCATATGGTAAATTGAACCGTAGTTTATTCATTGGCGAGTCTAGCCAAGATCCTTATGTTTCAGATGTATATCGCTTTGGTTATAACTTTGCACATCGGTTTGATACAGGATGGGAGTTTAAGCAGAACTTTGCAGTTCAAAATTCACGTTTAGATGGGCAGGTTATTTTTGCAAATAGTTCGAGTTTGAATAGTAAGACAATTAAGCGTTCGGGTAGGGATCAGTTATATACAGATCTAAATCTTGCTTTGGATAATAATTTATCTAAAACATTTAGTCTGGGTGCTGTGAATCATCATGTAATGGTAGGTGTAGATGCTATTCATGATACACGTGATATATGGAATTATACATGTACTGTAGCAGGTAACTTCAATATTTATAGTCCTAATTATTTAGGTAGCAATTGGTGTTCTAAGAAAACGTTGCGTAGTGATAGTGTGAAAACGACGCTTAAAACGGTTGGAACATATTTAAGAGATCAGATTGATTTAACTGAAAATCTAAACTTAAATTTAGGTGTACGTCATGATTGGGCATCAGTATCAGCACTAAGTCATTATAATCAGACTGAAAATAGTAAAAATAGTCATGCCTTTTCAGAGAATATAGGACTTTTATATGATGTAAATCATATTATTTCACCTTATATTAGTTACTCAACATCGTTTTTACCTGTGACTGACGTTGATGCAAATGGCAAAATTTTTGAGCCAGAAAAAGCTAAGCAGTATGAAGTTGGTTTTAAAGTTCAATCGCCTTCTCAGAATATTCAGGCAAGTCTTGCATGGTTTGACCTTACCCGATTTAATGTTGTTTCTACTGATGCTGATGGTATAAATTATCAAACAGGGAAACAAAACTCGAAAGGGATTGAAACAGATGTTGTAGCAAAGATACGTCCTAATTGGCTTATTTCTGCAAACTATACATATATACCAACTGCTAAGATTGTAAATGATGAAATTAGAAGCTATGTTGGTAAGCGATTGAATAATGTTTCAAAACAAGCATTTAATTTATCTACACGTTATGAATTTTTAGGCAATACACTTTCAGGTTGGTATATTGGTGCAGGTATACGTACAGAATCTGAAAAGACGAGTTATAAATATACTTATACTATTCCTGGATATGCATTATTTGATGCTGAAGTGGGCTATAACGCAACACGATGGCAAGCAAGCTTAAATGCAAAAAATATTTTTAATACAGAGTATTATGCAGGTGGGGTAAATAGTAATATTGTCGCATTAGGCGATGATCGCCAAATAAATTTTAATTTGCACTATAGATTCTAAAATATAAAAAAGCGACATATTTTGTCGCTTTTTTACTATTTACATAAAAATTTTATGCAAGTGCTTTTTCAGGAGCGGAGCGCCAAAGACTTTCTAAGTCATAGAACTTACGCGCTGTTGGTAGCATAACATGTACTACAACATAACCAAGGTCAATTAATACCCATTCTGCATCAGGTTCACCTTCGACACCAATTGGACGAAAACCTGCTTGACGTGCTTCATCTGCAACATTATTGGCAAGTGCTTTGACATGACGTGTTGAAGTGCCGCTAGCAATAACAATTGCATCTGCAACATTGCTAATTTCACTTACATCAAGCTTTACAATATCTTTTGCTTTTACATCTTCAAGTGCTTCATGAACAACTGCTAAGCAGCGATTTACATTTTCACTTTGCGCATTCATCGCGCTTTCTTGAGAATTAGAAGCGCTGGGCGATGGTTCTAAATTCATAGAAGTCAATAATTCCTGACAATTACTCAGTATGTAATATAGCGGTTTTAGGGGTGGAATTCAAATAATGTATTACACAACTTTCTATAAATCTGTTTTATCTAATATTTTTTATTCACTCTAATAGAGAAATATACTTAATTCTATCTTTATTTGTAGGTGTTTTTCTTTGAACTTAAGTTTGTTGCAGTTTTTTATATGCTGATTCACGTGTGTGTTGAATAATATCCTTCAGTTCATTAAATCGAACCAATACTTCATCAATAAAGCTTTGGTCTGCTCTACGTTTTTCTTTTCGAAGCTTGGAAACAAATTTTTCAAAGTTGCCTGTACTTTCTTGTAGTTTTGGGGTGCCCACATAACGAGTTGCACCGTATAAGCGATGTAAAATATGTTCAAGTTGCGGGAAGTCTTCGAGTTCAATCAGTTGTTGCATTTCTTCAATTTCACCATCAAAGCTTTCAATGAGCATTTTGAGTAAGTCGACTGCTAATTCTTCTTTATTTGCTGCAAGTTTTACACTTTGTGCCCAATCTAAATATTCAATATCGATATCTGTAGAGAGGGACTCGTGTACAAGAGATGCATTTTCAAACTTTCTATTTGTCCATGTGGTTAGAATTTGAATAAGCTGTTCTATTTGAATAGGTTTAGTTACATAATCATTCATGCCCACAGACAAAAGATTTTGCTTTTCATCTGAAAGAGCATGTGCTGTAAGTGCAATAATTGGTAATTTTTTCTGATCTTCTAGTGTAGATTCTAAAGAGCGAATTGCACGTGTGGTATCAATCCCAGACATCACTGGCATCTGAATATCCATAAAAATCAAATCAAATGGATGTTGTTTATCTTCAATACCTTGTTGAATATGCCTAATCGCTTCTTGTCCACTGAGTGCTTTGGTTGTTTTTACATTCAGTTCAGCAAGTAGTGCTTCTAAAACAATAAGGTTTGGTAGGTGATCATCGACTGCAAGTACATGCAATCCTTTACCATCAAATAGCTGAGTGGCTTGGTCTTCGACTTGAACCTGATTTTTAAGTAATTGTACTAGGCTATGGCGACTTAGTGGCTGATACAGCGGTGTTGCATGGAACTGATTTAATGTATTGGGCTCTAAAGACATCTGATAGCCATATATTGCTAAATGACCTTGATAGCGCGTACGAATTTCTTTTAATAAAGCTGGTGTGTCGCCTGCATGATCGACAATGACCCATGTATTGTCATCATCTTTTAAATTGTTGAGTCGACTGAATAAGTCTAGAAGCGAAGTGCTTTCTGAATGCTGTACTTTATAATTTTCTAAGTAGTTTTTTAAAATATTTGCAGTTGCGGTATGTGAAATAAAAGATATAACGCGAACATGCTCTAAAAATTCTGGTTGAGGCTTTATGGTAGATGGGTCGAGTTCAAATTGAGCATTAAACCAAAATGTTGAACCTTTTTCTGTAGGGGTGCGTAGTTGGTTGTCTTCAAAACCAATATGTCCATGCATCATTTGAACAAGTTGTTTAGAAATTGCAAGCCCAAGACCAGTTCCACCAAATTGGCGAGTAATTGAAGCATCGACTTGTGAGAAAGAGCCGAACAGTTTTTTTTGATCTTGTTCAGTGACTCCAATACCAGTGTCTTGAACGCTAAAATAAATTTGACAATGTTGATAGTTCTTACTTTCAAGGCGTGTGCGAACAATAATTTCACCTTCAGGAGTAAATTTAATTGCGTTAGAAATGAGGTTTGTCAGAATTTGCTTAAATCTGAGTGTGTCACCAATGACAGACTGAGGTAGGTCATAGGCAAAGAAAAAAGCCATATTGATATTTTTTTGTGCTGCAAGAGGGGACAGCATATCCATGACATCAAATATAGTTTCTTCTAGGTTAAATTGTGCGGTTTCTAATTCGAGCTTACCTGCTTCAATTTTCGAAAAATCGAGTACATCATTAATTAGTGCCAGTAGGTGAGCCGAAGATTTTCTGATGGTTTGTAAGTAGATATTTTGATCATTTGTTAAGCTGTCTTGTCTGAGCATCAGATGGATAAAGCCATCAATGCTGTTTAGAGGCGTTCTTAACTCGTGGCTGATGTTCGCCAAAAAGACAGATTTAGATTGGTTGGCAGAGATTGCTTGGTCACGTGCTTGTCTATAAGTAATGTTCTGAACTTCTAATGTATCTAGCGTTCTACGTAAATCATCTTCAGTTTGTTCTGTGTGTTCTTTCAGTTCTAAGAAACTACTATGTAAACGCTGTAGTGTATTTTCAATATCTCGTTGTAATAGTTTAAGCTCACCACTACTGTTAAGTGTAATAGGCTGGTCTAAATTATCGGCATTTAGGCGTTGAAGTTGCATGCGAATTTCATATAGTGGTGCAATCCATCTTCTTGAATAGAAGTTGAGACACATCATGAGTAAAAGTAAAGTGATGAATCCTGTTGCTGTAAGCACTGTTAAAATTCGATAGTGAGCAATTGCCAATGGTTGGTCATCAAGCTCAATGAGTAACCATGTACTTACACCATTTTTATCGGTCATAACTTTGCTGCCATAAATAGTATTATGGTTGTAAGCAATAGGACCCATAAAAAGACCTGAGTCCGTTATTGTAGGCCAAGGTAGGTAGTGGCGTTGACCAATTGTTGCTTGAATATGATTTTTACTAGTAATAATTGCTACACGTTGAACATATTGTTCATTTAATACATTTTGTAGAATATTTTCTACACGTGGCAGAATAGTTGGTGATGTGTTGATTGCAGATGCTAATATTTTGGCAGTGTGTTGATATCTTGCTAATATGGCAATAGCAGCATATTGTTGCTGGCTTTTTGCAGCAACGCGTGTTTCATTGATAACTAGAGTTGTCCCAACAATTACAAGAACTAAAATAGGAATAAAAATAAATGCGACTAATTGTCCATAGGCATGGTTAAGTTGTAAGCGTTGTAATAAATTTTTTTTAGATTGTGCCATTATCGAAAAATAAACGATTCCTCTTAAGGCAAATCTTATCATGCTTTTAATACGATAGTTGCATGTATTTGTTTGTATAAAAAAGAGTGAAATGAGTGCAGTATGATCATTTTTTTCATACAATAGGCTTACCTAAAATCAGGTAAATATTATGAGTGACAATATTCCAGACTTTTTTTCTGATGATTTCTTGCTTGATCACTATGTTGGAAACACTCCACTAGTAAGGTTGCAACGCTTAACAAAAAATACAACAGCTACAGTGCTTGCAAAGCTTGAGGGAAATAATCCTGCAGGTTCTGTAAAAGATCGTCCTGCATATAATATGATTATACAGGCAGAAAAACGTGGGGATATTAAGCCAGGTGACACTTTAATTGAAGCAACAAGTGGCAATACAGGTATTGCACTTGCGATGGTTGCTGCAATGCGTGGTTATCGTATGAAACTTATTATGCCTGATAATATGAGCCAAGAGCGTAAAGATGCAATGTTGGCATATGGTGCAGAGCTCATTGAGGTGACTCAACAGCAAGGTATGGAGGGTGCGCGGGACTTGGCATTGCAAATGCAAAAAGATGGTCAGGGATTTGTGTTAAATCAATTTGGTAATCCTGATAATGTCGAGGCACACTATTTAACGACTGGGCCAGAAATTTGGCAACAAACAGGCGGTAAAGTCACTCACTTTGTAAGCTCAATGGGAACAACAGGAACCATTATGGGCGTATCAAAATATTTAAAAGAAAAAAATCCAGATATCCAAATTATTGGTTTGCAACCTGAAGAAGGTGCAAGTATTGCGGGTATTCGCCGTTGGCCCGAGGCATATTTACCAACAATATTCGATCGACAACGTATAGACCGTGTGATTGATATTGCACAAGACAATGCAGAAGTGACCATGAGAGCACTTGCGAAGACTGAAGGTGTTTTTGCAGGTACATCTTCTGGTGGTGCTGTATGGGCGGCATTGCAGATTGCCAAAGAAGACCCAAGTGCAGTAATTGTGTGTATTGTTTGTGATCGTGGCGATCGTTACTTGTCTACAGGTCTTTTTTCTATTCAAGATACACAATAAGGTGGATGCAAGGTATGCGCTTACCAGTATTGGTATTTGATATTGAAACTATTACAGATTTAAAAGCAGGTGCTCATCTATATGGGCTAAGTAATTTATCTGATGAAGATGTAGCACAGGCATTAAATAAATTGCGTCGCCAAGATGTTGGAACAGATTTTCAGAGTTTACCATTGCATGAGATTGTTTGCATTTCTGGATTATGGATTGATGAGAAAGGCTTTAGACTGTTCTCATTTAGCCAACAAGACAATAATGAACTTGGCATTTTACAAAAATTCCTATCTATTTTTGAAAAACGTCGTCCTGTTTTGGTAAGTTGGAATGGCTCACAGTTCGATTTACCCGTAATAGCTTATCGTGCTATGTATCATGGTTTATCTGCACCCAATTTGTTTGATCAGGGTGAGTTAAACCAACAGCGTCGATTTAGTAATTATCAAAATAGATATCACCATCAGCATGTCGATCTTATGGATGTAATGGCGATGTTTAATAGTCGTAATTTTCAAAAACTCGATGATATTGCACAATTTTTAGGTTTGCCTGGTAGGCGAGAGGGCGCAGGCTACTTAATACCACAGCAGTTAAAATTAGTGCATTGGGCTGAGTTAGAAACCTATTGTGAATGTGATGTAATAAATACATGGCTGATTTATTTACGTTGGGTCATGCTAAAAGGCCAGTTGTTGCCAAATGAACATAAAAATATGGTACAGCAAACGATTCAGTATTTACAGGATAAGCCCAAGCATCAAGATTTTTTAAAGAATTGGGAGCGAAGTGCGAAAAGTACCGCTTTCAGTTCAACATTTTTTAATTATTAAATTAGGTTCAGTTTTGAAACATATTGCCAAACCTCGTCCCAATACAGTACAAACTTATTTGTTTGATGTTAAGGCATTGTCCCATGAGGGACGAGGTATAGCTCATTATACCCATGATGCTGAACATCCCACAGAAAAGGATGGGAAAAAGGTCTTTATTCAATTTGCACTTCCTGAAGAGCGTGTGCGAGTGAGTGTAACCAAACAGAGCAAACGCTATGAAGAAGGCGATGCTATTGAAGTGATTGGCGAGTCGTCAGAATATCGTACTTCTCCAATATGTGATCATTTCAAAGTCTGTGGAGGCTGTAGTTTGCAGCATATGCACACAGATGAGCAGATTCGCTTTAAACAAGATGTTTTGCAATCTCACTTTCAGCATTTTGCGGGGCTGGCACCGATTGAGTGGTTAAGTCCAATACGTAGTACACGCCAAGATTATCGTCGCCGTGCACGTATAGGTGTTCGCTATATCGAAAAAAATCAGAAATTTATGTTTGGTTTTAGAGAGAGACAAAGTAATCGTTTGGTGAATATTCGACATTGCCCTGTTTTACATGTTGAACTCAATCATGCGCTCCCTGAAATTAAGAGATTGCTGAGCCAGTTGAAAGGTAAGTCTGATATTGGACATATTGAACTGGGTATGGGAGATGAAAGTGTTTCGTTACTTGTTCGACATACAGCACCATTGTGTAAACAAGATCAGGTAGCATTACAACACTTTGTCGTACAGCGAAACTGGCATTTATATTTACAACCCAAAGGTGCTGAGAGTGCTTATCGTGTTCATGTCAATGATGAAGATGACCAGCCGTTATTTTATTCACTAGATGTATTTGATTTAAAATTAAAATTTTTACCTACAGATTTTACGCAAGTGAATGCGGAGGTGAATCAGCAGATGGTTTCTTTGGCATGTAACTTGCTCCAACTTAAGGCAGGCGAGCGTGTACTTGATTTGTTTTGTGGTTTAGGAAACTTTTCTTTACCACTAGCGCGTGTTGTTGGTCAAAAGGGGCAAGTCATTGCAGTTGAAGGTAGTGAAGAGATGGTAGGGCGTGGAAAAGAAAATGCTCGATTAAACCATGTCGAAAATATCCAGTTTTATTCACAAGATTTAACAAAAGACTTTTCAAAACAACCTTGGGCAAAGCAGGGATTTGACGCACTATTGATAGACCCGCCACGTGCAGGTGCGGAACAAGTCATGAATTATATTGCAAATTTTGATGCGAAACGTATTGTGTATGTTTCATGTGATCCCGCTACTTTGGCACGAGATGCAGGTATCCTTGTGCAACATGGTTATCAACTTAAAAAAGCAGGTGTAATGGACATGTTTACACATACAAGTCATGTCGAATCAATTACCTTGTTTGAAAAAATAGAACAGCATTACAACGAAAGTGAATGACATGATAATAGGAGATAGGTATGGTCACAGTACGTGAACAGCTACCTGAACGACTGACGCAGTCTTCAGATGAAACGGCTGTAGAGCATGCCTTACAACAACAAGATTTAGCCCAGTGGTTAAATCGTGTAAGGCAGCAGACCGATGGGGAACTTATCCTGTTAGAGGAAGTTGCATGCCGGACTTTAGAAAAGGGCTTAAAAACAGAAAAGACGGGGCGTAATAATACATTTATTACAGGTATTGGTATTGCAGATATCTTGGCACACTTGTATGTAGATGAAGCGACTCTTATTGCAGCTGTATTATATCGTAGTGTTCGTGAAGGACTTACTTCTTTAGAGGAAGTAGTCGAGTATTATGGGCAGGAAGTTTTAGAGCTTGTACAAGGCACAATGGCGATGGGGAAGCTGTCAGACCTCATTGAGCAAAATAAACGACTAGAAGATCATTTTAATAATAATAAGCGTGAGCATTTAACTGGCATTTATAAAATGCTGATTTCTGTCACGGAAGATGTTCGCGTTGTGCTGATTAAATTGGCTGAGCGAACATTTGAACTACGTGAATTGGCAAAGTCGCCTAAAGAACGTCAAGAGCGTGTTGCACGAGAAATATTAACGATCTACTCGCCACTTGCACATCGACTTGGAATTGCACAACTCAAGTGGGAGCTAGAAGACCTTGCATTTCGTTATTTAGCACCTGATCGCTATAAAGAAATTGCAAAGCTCTTAAATGAGAAGCGCTTAGAGCGAGAGCAATATATTGAGTCTGTAGTTGCGCAACTTAAAGGTGAGCTTGGTAAGATTAATATAGAAGCTGATATTAGTGGTCGTGTAAAACACATTTACTCAATTTATCGTAAGATGAAGAGTAAGAATCTTAGCTTCGATCAACTTTATGATATTCGAGCGTTACGTGTTCTTGTCAATACTGTACCTGAGTGTTATCACGTTTTGGGTATTGTTCATCAAATTTGGCGACACATTCCACATCAGTTTGATGATTATATTACTAATCCTAAAGCCAATGGCTATCGCTCGCTACATACAGCAGTAATTGCAGAAAATAAATCTTTAGAAATTCAAGTGCGTACGCACGAAATGCATGAAGAGGCAGAGCTTGGGGTTTGCTCACACTTCAATTATAAAGAGGGTGGTAAAGCCACAGACTTTTCTTTTAATCATCGTTTGCATTCATTACGTGCAGTATTAGAACATTATCAAGAGCGTAATGAAGCAAGTGCACATGCTAAAGATGAAGAAGATGATGATTTTGAAAAAATTCAAGATTTTGAAGATTTTGAAAAGATCTATGTTTTTAGCCGAGATGGTGACATTAAAGAGTTACCACGTGGCTCGACAGTTTTAGACTTTGCATATCATGTGCATACAGAGGTGGGGAACCATTGCTATGCTGCACGTGTCAATCAACGTTATGTACCTTTAACCTATACGTTAAAAACGGGTGAGCAGGTTGAAATTTTAACCAAGAAAGATCGTGATCCAAATCGTGATTGGTTGGTTAGCTCACTGGGTTATATTAAAACAGCACGCGCTAGAGATAAGTTGCGTCATTGGTTTAGACAACAAGACCGCAGTAAAAATTTAGAAGTGGGTAAAGAGTTGCTCACAAAAGAATTGCAACGTCTTGCGATTCATCCGAAAAGTATTGATTTAAATGAATACTGCGCACATTTTAATGTGAAAACTGGTGATGATGTATTGATTGGTTTGGTGAGTGGAGATATTAGTCTTCATGGCTTAATGAATCAGGTCAATCGTCATATGAATATTGACCAAGATGAACCAGAGCTGATACTCAAGCCTGCACTAAATCCACGTGCAAGTCATACTTTATCTGCGCACGGTATTTTGGTAGATGGATTAGATAATGTTGAACTCCATATTGCACAGTGTTGCCAGCCTGTACATGGTGAGATGATCGGTGGTTATATTACTTTAAATCGTGGGGTTAGCATCCATAAAAAAGGTTGCCTTGATTATAACCGTATGATCACGCAAGAGCCTGAACGTGCAGTTGATGCAGATTGGGAGTTACAACCCACACGCGGTCAGAGTATTCAAATTGTAGTTGAGGCTTATGATCGACGCGGTTTATTACGTGATTTAACACAAGTAATTTTTGCAGATCAAATTAATATTCGTCAGGTAAATACCATTTCTGAAAATGATGGTATTGCAAATATGAAGCTGCTTATAGAGGTAAAAGGCTTGGCACAATTGTCACGTCTCCTTGCACGCTTAGAGCAACAGCCCGGTATTATTAGCGCACGTCGTCTTGTACAAGGCAATTAAGTGTCTGAGCCAGTGAAATTTCACTGGCTTTTTTTATTAGAGAGAATTATGTCGGTACAACAGTTACTTGAAATTATGGAAACCCTTCGTAAGGAATGCCCTTGGGATCAGAAGCAAACACCTAAAACTTTAACGCGTTATGCGATTGAAGAAGCATATGAGGTTGAAGATGCAGTTTTGAATGGAGATACTGATCAAGTAAAAAATGAGTTAGGTGACTTATTGTTACAAGTGATTTTTCAATCACAAATGTACAAGGAACAGCAAAAATTTGATTTCAATGATGTTGTAGATGCATTAATGCAGAAGATGATACGACGTCATCCACATGTTTTTGAAAAAGAAAAATTTAGTACACTAGATGAAACACAGGTTTCTGACTTATGGCAACAAATTAAGCGACAAGAAAAGAAAGACGAAGGAATAGCACCATCTCAATTGGCAGATATAAAGCATGGCCCTACAATTATACAGGCCGAAGAGATACAGAAAAAAGCAGCGAGCATCGGTTTTGATTTCCCTCATATTCAGGATGCTATTGATAAGGTTTATGAGGAACTAAACGAGTTTAAAGAAGCACTAGCAGAAAATCATCAGCAACATATTGAAGAAGAATTGGGTGACTGTTTATTTTCGATGATTAATGTAGGGCGTCAAAAGGGAGTATCTTCAGATCAAGCATTACTTAAGACAATTTTAAAGTTTAGACAGCGTTTTGCTTATATTGAAGAAAGTGCAAAGCGAGATGGTAAAGAGATTGATCAGTTGACATTGATTGAAATGGATCAACTCTGGAACGCTGCGAAAAATATGAAAATTAATGAAAATCAATAAAGTAATATCTATATAAATATCTGAGAAAAATAGCCTTTGTGAAAAATCTTATGTAAAAGTGTTTCACTGTATTTCTTGCTTAGTATAAGATACAAGAAATTGCCCTTTTATGGGTGATGCTCTATGATGAGCAGTTGTTATTAAAATATTCATTACAGACGTAGGAGAGAGCGTCTTTTGCACACTTTACGCGCGTCAAAATATGGTTTATCCATTAAAAAATTACCCCCTTCAATCATTGAAGTGATTGATGCTCTCAGTAAAGCAGGTTACGAAGCATACATCGTAGGTGGTGGTGTTCGTGATTTAATGCTTGGATTGAATCCCAAAGACTTTGATGCTGTGACCAATGCTACGCCTGCTCAGGTGAAGTCAGTTTTTGGTCGCCGTTGTCGCATTATTGGTCGACGTTTTGAGTTGGCCCATGTTTATATTGGACGTGACTTAATCGAAGTCGCTACTTTTCGCGCACCACCAAAAAAAGAGGTGACTAGCGCGCAAGGTATGATTCTGCGTGACAACAATTGGGGAACAATTGAGCAAGATTTTGCTCGAAGAGACTTTTCCATTAATGCAATGTATTACCAGCCAAGAAAAGGTATTATCTTAGATTTTTGTAATGCGATTGCAGATATAAAAAGTAAAACATTAAGACTACTTGGTGATCCTACAAAGCGTTTTGAAGAAGACCCTGTACGTATGTTGCGTACCCTACGTTTTTCAGCGAAGCTTAATTTTAGAATTTCCGATGATATTCTAAATATTTTTAATGCTGATATGGCAATGTTGTTACGCGATATTTCACCACATCGACTTTATGACGAGTCACAAAAACTATTTACGATGGGGCAATTACAACGTATTTTGCCACTCCTAATAGACTTCGGCGTGTGGAAACAACTTTTTGCAGATATTCAACCCATATTAAATGATTTTATTATTTTAGCTGCAAAAAATACAGATCAAAGAATTCAAGTTGGGAAAACCATTAACCCTGCGTTTTTTTACGCTGTTTTACTTTGGGAAAACTTTTTAGAGCGCACACAGTTCTACCTAAATAAAGGGATTGTTCCAGCAGAAGCACGTGCTCAAGCAGGACTTGATGTTCTGAAACGCCAGTGTACCCGAACGGTTATTCCACGATTTGCTGAAACATTTATTCGTGAAGTTTGGGAAATGCAAACGCGTTTACTTAATCCTAAACCACAACAAATAGAGTCACTTTCTAGCCATGCACGTTTTAGGGCGGGTTTTGACTTTCTATTGTTGCGTGAAAAATCAGGTGATCAAGATACTGAAGGCATGGGACATTGGTGGGAAGTTTACCAAAACCTCTCTATAGATGAAAAAGAAGCTGCTATTTCGAAGTATAACCGCCAACGTGTTAAAAAACGTCGTAAAGTATCTTCAGATGCTGTAGTGGAATCTCTAACTACAGGAGATTCACAAACGATTGAACCTTTAGTGGTTGAAAAAGAAAATACCTCTCGTCGTTCAAGACGTTCTAAAGCAAGAAAAACTGGAACTACATCAGTAGCTACAGCCGATTCAAATCAGAATTCGATGGGAGTCGACGATAAGCATCCAATTTTAAAACGTAAGCGCGTTCAGCGTGATCTAACACAAGTTGTGTTTGGGCCAACGCAATGATAACAAGCTACATTGGCTTAGGGAGTAACTTAGGTGACTCTCACGCTATTTTAAAAGAAGCAGTTCATCAGTTGAGAAAAGTAGGTGAAGTTAGAGTATCAAAACTGTACTCTACACCCCCGATGGGGCCTCAAGATCAGCCTGACTATCTAAATGCTGTTGTTGAGTTATGTACCGACTTAACGCCTTTGGCTTTACTTGATGTGTTGCAGCGCATTGAAAATGAATCGGGGCGAGTGCGCTTACGTCGATGGGGTGAAAGAACACTTGACCTCGATTTAATTTTGTATGGTGATGTGGAAATATCAAATGATCGTCTAACGGTACCGCATATAGGTTTATTTGAACGAGATTTTGTGCTGTTACCCTTATTAGATTTGAATGAAAAGATAGTTGTAAATAATCAATTATTGTGTCATTTAAACGTGGTACAACAGTCTAAGCTTGAGCCAATTGCGTTGGCAGACTGGTGGGAAAATAAAGGCAATATTATTTAGTCACCTATATTGTTAAGAATATGGGCTAATATTGTTAGGAGATTACATGATTAGTTTAAGTGATTTGCGACGTTATAAAGCCGAAGGTCGTAAATTTTCATGCCTAACTTGTTATGATTCAAGCATGGCAAAAGCAATGGAAATTGCTGAAATTGATAGTATATTAATTGGTGATTCACTTGGCATGACCATGCAAGGCCATGATTCTACAATTCCTGTAGAAACGGCTGATATTGTATATCATACAGAGTGTGTGCGTCGTGCGAATCAGCATGCATTTCTTATGGCAGATTTGCCTTTTATGGCATATGCGACAGAAACAGAAGCATTGACAAATGCTAAAAAAGTGATGCAAGCTGGCGCTCAAATGATCAAAATTGAGGGTGGTGCATGGTTAGCAGATACAGTTCGGTCATTAACGCGTAATGGTGTACCTGTATGTATGCATTTAGGGTTAACACCGCAGTCTGTAAATGTATTGGGTGGTTATAAAGTACAAGCAAAAACGCGTGAGGCTGCAGACCAGTTAATTCGTGATTGTGAAATACTTGTAGAAGCAGGTACGGCAATTATTTTACTTGAGTGTGTACCAGCACAAGTAGGTAAAGAAGTTGCAGAGAGGTTTCCACAAATTCCTGTAATTGGAATAGGTGCGGGTGCTAATACGGATGGACAAGTTTTAGTTGTACAAGATATGCTTGGCTTAACATTCGGTCGTGTTGCTAAGTTTGTACGTAACTTTATGGTTGAGCAGTCTGGGAGTCAAGCAATTTTAAATGCACTTCAGGCATATCACCAAGCAGTACATAAACAAGAATTTCCTGCTGCTGAACATACATTTCGAGTAGAGTTGTAAACATGAAAACGGAAACCACTATACATGGGCTTGCTGCATCTTTAAGTCCAGCACGCCATGCAAAAAAGTTGATTGGTTTTGTTCCTACAATGGGAAATTTGCATGAAGGGCATTTAAATCTTGTGCGCGAAGCAAAAAAAATCTGCGACCTTGTAGTGGTAAGTATTTTTGTTAATCCAACTCAATTTGGACCAAATGAAGATTTTGATAATTACCCTCGAACATTAGATCAGGATAGTCATCTTTTGGCAGATGTGGGATGTGATATTATTTTTGCACCTGCGATAGAGCAAATGTTTGCTAAAGAGCCAAGAAAAACAAATATTCAAGTTACTGGAATTACAGAGGGTTTATGTGGTCATGCACGGCCAAGTCATTTTGATGGTGTGGCACTCATTGTAACAAAACTATTTAATATTGTTCAGCCGAATTATGCATTCTTTGGACAAAAAGATTTTCAACAATTGGTTGTTGTACAACAGCTTGTGCGTGATTTAAATATGCCACTCGAAGTAATTGGGGTTCCAATAACTCGTGCAGAAGACGGTTTAGCTCTGAGTTCTAGAAACGGATATTTAACAGCCGAAGAACGTGCTTTAGCACCTCAAATATATGCAACTTTAAATCGTGCCAAAATATCTTTAGAGGGCGGGGAAGCATTAAATAATGTTCTTGAAAAGATGAAAAGTGATTTAACGGCATATGGCTTTGCAGTTGATTATGTAGAGGCGCGGACACCTGAATTAGAAACCGTACTACATTTTGATAAGGATATTGTATTATTTGTAGCAGCAAGGCTTGGTAAAACACGCTTGATTGATAATTTAAGAGTTAAGATCTCAACCTAGATACGTCAAAGGATAGAATAATGAAGCGTATTTTGATCGTTACAGGCCAATCTGGCTCAGGAAAATCCTCTGCTTTACAAGTTTTAGAGGATTTAGGCTACTATTGTATAGACAATTTACCTTTAGCGTTATTACCTGAAATTGTATCTAAGCTAGATCATGAAAATAACCTTGAGCAATTAGCTTTGGGTGTTGATGTTCGCAGTACTCAGGCAGATTTAGAAGAATTTGAGACTGTCTTTCAGCAGTTAAAGAAACATGGTTCAGTTGATATCATTTATTTAAGTACAAATGATGGACAACTTATTGCTCGTTTTAGTGCTTCACGACGACCACATCCTTTAAGCAGTCGCTGTAAAAGTTTAAATGAATGCATTCAAGAAGAAAAAAGTTTATTATTACCAATCCAATTAAGATCTACAGTCAATATTGATACCACTGATAAAAGCGTTCATGATTTAAAGCATACGCTGTTATCTAAGCTTGGGCAGTCCGATAAACTTATTTTGATTTTACAATCATTTGGTTATAAGCATGGAATTCCGTTAGATGCAGATTATGTATTTGACGTGCGCCATTTGCCAAACCCACATTGGGATTTGACTCTCCGTAAACTGTCAGGTTTAGATGAGCCCGTGCGTCAGTTTTTATCAAATAGCGAACAAGTGAATGAAATGTATAATGACATTCATGGTTTTCTAGATAAATGGTTGCCTGCATTTGCTGAAGGGCATCGCCATTATTTGACAATATCTATTGGTTGTACGGGTGGGCAACACCGTTCAGTTTATATCGTTGATAGACTTAAGAAAGCATTAGAAGCCGATTGGTCTATTCAAATTTTACACAGAGAAATGAAGCACTGGTCATGATTGACACAACAGTAGATGTAATTAACAAACTTGGCTTGCACGCACGTGCATCTGGTAAGCTTATCGAAGTCACCACAAAGTTTAACTCAAATATCCAAATTGGAAAGGGTCAGAAACTTATTGATGCTAAAAATATTATGGCATTACTGATGCTTGGTGCAGGAAAAGGGACAACATTGCGTTTAGTTGTGGATGGATCGGATGAAGAACAAGCTTTGTCAGAAGTACAGGCTTTGTTTGCAGCAAAATTTTATGAGGCAGATTAATAGTGGCACGTCGACCGCAAAAAAACTATACCAATGAAGATTTTGAATCATTAGAAGGGCGTGCAAGTAAAAGTGAGCAGAAGCGTGCAGTACAACGTATGGCGGCGCTAGGTGAACAACTTGCAACACTTTCATTGAAACAAATTCAGCAACTTCCTGTAGAAGATAGACTCATTGATGCACTGCTAGATGTGCAAGAAATTACTTCTTTTGAAGCAAGACGTCGTCAGTTTCAACGTATTGGTAAGCTGTTGCGTAATGAAGATGAGGCTGTAATTTTATCTTATCTCACACCGAAGCAAGGCTTGAAGCAGCAAGCATTGTTGACTCGTTGGGTGGATCGTTTAATTGAACAGGGTGATCCTGCGATTCACGAGTTTAGTAAGCAATATAATGCAACAGAAAAGCATACCTTACGCCAGCATATTCTTCGTTATCATCGTGATAAGAGCTTAGAGGCAACGTCTGAAGAGTTAGAAGAAGCACGACAAAAAATTGTTAACTATGTTCAACAAGTCGCATTACTTTCCGATCAAGGGAAGTCTAGAGGCTAATATTGAATAAATTTCACTTGTAATTAAGTTTTGTAAATGCTTTTAGAAAAGTATTTATGTGTGTACACTTATTACTCTAATTTTTTAAAACCACCGTTTTTATCTTTTGAGGTTTTCCTCGATCATAATCTCGCGGTGACATGCTCCTTTGTATGGGGCATCACTCCTTAAGGATTTTTTATGCCAATTATTACATTGCCAAATGGCGATAAAAAAGAGTTTGATCATGCAGTTTCTGTTATGGACGTTGCTCAGAGTATTGGGCCAGGTCTTGCAAAGAATACTGTTGCAGGTCGTGTAAATGACCGTTTAGTTGATGCAAGTGATCTTATTTCTGAAGATTCGACCCTTCAAATTATTACACCAAAAGATGACGAAGGCGTAGAAATTATTCGCCATTCATGCGCACATCTAGTTGGGCATGCAGTAAAACAATTATTTCCTGAAGCAAAGATGGTTATTGGGCCAGTCATTGAAGAAGGTTTTTATTACGACGTATATATGCCGCGTCCATTCACGTTAGATGATATGGCTGCAGTTGAAGAGCGTATGAAAGTCTTAATTGCTCAAGACTACGATGTCATTAAAAAAATGACACCGCGTGATGAAGTTATTGAGTTGTTTAAAGCGCGTGGGGAAGACTATAAGCTACGTCTTGTTGAAGATATGCCTGATGAAAAAGCAATGGGTCTATATTATCATCAAGAATACGTAGATATGTGTCGTGGGCCACACGTTCCAAATACAAAATTTTTAAAATCATTCAAGTTAACAAAGTTGTCTGGTGCATATTGGCGTGGTGATGCAAAGAATGAGCAGTTACAACGTATTTACGGTACAGCTTGGGCAGATAAAAAACAACTTGCTGCATATATTAAACGTATAGAAGAAGCAGAAAAACGTGACCATCGTAAAATTGGTAAAGCGCTAGACTTATTCCATATGCAAGAAGAAGCACCTGGTATGGTATTTTGGCATCCAAATGGTTGGACAATTTACCAAGCACTTGAACAATATATGCGTAAAGTGCAAAAAGATCATGGCTATCAAGAGGTTCGTACACCGCAAATTGTTGATTTTGTGCTATGGGAAAAGTCAGGTCATGCAGCAAACTATGCTGAGAATATGTTTACAACACATTCTGAAAGCAGAAATTATGCTGTAAAACCAATGAACTGCCCTTGTCACGTACAAATTTTCAATCAAGGGTTAAAATCTTACCGTGAATTACCAATTCGTATGGCTGAGTTTGGCTCTTGTCATCGTAATGAACCATCTGGTTCACTTCATGGTATTATGCGTGTACGTGGCTTCACACAAGATGATGGACACATTTTCTGTACTAAAGACCAAATTGGTAAAGAGGTTGCAGATTTCATTAAGCTAACTTTAGATGTATATAAAGATTTTGGCTTTGAAGATGTGCAAATGAAGCTTTCTACACGTCCAGAAAAACGTGTAGGTGATGATGCACTTTGGGATTTGGCTGAGAAGTCACTAGCTGATGCTTTAGATGCAGCAGGTTTAGAGTGGGATCTTCAACCGGGTGAAGGTGCATTCTATGGTCCAAAAATTGAATTTTCTTTAAAAGACTGCTTAGGCCGAATTTGGCAATGTGGTACAATTCAATGTGACTTTAACTTACCTGAGCGTTTAGATGCTTCATTTGTAACTGAAGATAATGAACGTGACCAGCCAGTAATGCTACATCGTGCAATTCTTGGTAGTTTTGAACGATTTATTGGTATACTTATTGAACATTATGCTGGTTTTATGCCACCATGGTTGTCTCCAACACAAGTATGTGTAATGAATATTACAGGTACACAAGCAGAAGCTTGTGAAAGTGTGGTGCAGAAACTTAAAGAACATGATATTCGTGCTATTTCTGACTTGAGAAATGAGAAGATCGGCTTTAAGATTCGTGAGCGTACGCTAGAGCGCATTCCATATTTACTCGTGCTCGGTGACCGTGAGGTTGAAGATGGCACTGTCAATGTTCGTACGCGCTCAGGAAAAAATTTGGGTACTATGTCAATCGATGCTTTCGTTGACTTAGTGGAAACAGCCGTTGCCGAACGTGGCCGGTACATTGTGGAGTAAGAAAGATTAAACAGTCTGATCGTAACCAACAAGGTGGTAAAAGTAATCGCCCTGCGATTAATGATGAAATTCGTGCAAAAGAAGTTCGCTTAATTGGAGCGGATGGGGAGCAAAAAGGTATTGTTCCTTTAACTGAAGCAATTCGTGTTGCAGAACAAGATGATCTTGATCTAGTTGAAATTGTTGCGAATGCCGAGCCACCTGTTTGTAAAGTCATGGATTACAACAAGCACTTGTTTGACCTGAAGCAAAAGCAAAAAGATGCGAAGAAAAAACAGCATCAAGTGCAAGTAAAAGAAATTAAATTGCGCCCAGGTACGGATGTAGGTGACTATAACGTAAAACTACGTGCAATTATCCGCTTCCTTGAAGATGGCAACAAAGTGAAAATCACGTTGCGCTTCCGTGGACGTGAAATGGCTCACCAACAACTTGGTTTAGCACAGCTTCAAAAAATTGAAGCAGATGTTGCTGAGATTGGTATTGTTGAGCAGACGCCAAAAATGGAAGGTCGTCAAATGGGTATGTTACTTGGACCGAAAAAGAAAAAGTAATTTACTTATATAAGATGTATCTGATAAAAAAGCCAACTCTATGCGAGTTGGCTTTTTTATGCTTTCAGATATGAAATAAATTTTTTAATTAGGGTTAAGGTATTGGTTTTATGTGATTATTTGGGATTTTTATATTATTTTATGTATATTAAAAAATATATTGTTAGCAAAATAAAATAAATTGATCAGTTATTTTTGAAAAAACTGTATATCATTATTTGCATTAACTATATGTTTATTAATGATTTTATTTTTATTTTTGGAGTTTGTTGTTTTTTTTGAGTTGAAGCGGTAAGTATAAAAATATATAAATATCAATAACTAAATGATTTATTGCAGATTACATCTCTCGTGTATCAGTTTGGTGAACATTATCTTGTTTACAATGTAAACATGTGTATATTGCTCATTATGAAATAGCGTATCTGTTTGAATATCAGAGCCTAAATATATGAATGAAAAGGGGGCGAACATGAGCCAAGAAGAAAAGTTACCAAAGATTTTAATTGTAGAAGATGATGAGCGATTAGCGCGCTTAACTCAAGAATATTTAATTCGTAATGGTTTAGAAGTAGGTGTTGAACCAGATGGCAATCGTGCAATCCGCCGTATTATTGCAGAACAACCAGATATGGTTGTACTTGATGTAATGCTTCCAGGTGCAGATGGTTTAACGGTTTGTCGTGAAATTCGTCCACACTACCATCAACCAATTTTAATGCTTACAGCACGTACTGAAGATATGGATCAGGTGCTTGGGCTTGAGATGGGTGCAGATGATTATGTTGCAAAGCCTGTTCAACCGCGTGTATTACTTGCGCGTATTCGCGCATTACTTCGTCGTACAGATAAAACAACAGAGGATGAAGTTTCTCAGCGTATTCAGTTCGATGATCTCGTTATCGACAATGGTGGTCGCTCTGTAACATTAAATGATGAGCTTGTAGATTTTACAAGTGCAGAGTATGACCTTCTTTGGTTGCTCGCTTCTAATGCTGGTCGTATCTTATCGCGTGAGGATATTTTTGAGCGTTTACGTGGTATTGAATATGATGGTCAAGACCGTTCAATCGATGTGCGTATTTCTAGAATCCGTCCAAAAATTGGTGATGATCCTGAAAATCCAAAACGTATTAAAACAGTTCGTAGTAAAGGTTACTTGTTTGTTAAAGAAACGAATGGAATGTAATTAGTTCATTTTATTCATAGCTGTTGCTTTTTCCTAAAGGATAGATAGTTCGTGTTTAAACACAGTATATTCTTACGTATCTATGCTGGCGTTGTGGTTCTCGTTGCGTTAGTAGCTGTTCTAGGTTATTTGCTTGTACAAGTAATTAACTATCAACGTGCTCAAGAGTATAGAGAATCACTCACTGATGGTGTTTCCTATGTGATTGCTCAAGGTATTGAACGTCAGCCAACAGCACAGCAAAAGAAAGACTGGATTTCAGATGCTTCAGATTTGCTGGAGCTTCCTATCTATTTGGTAGATAGTAGTAAAGTTGAACTTTCTCGTTCTGAAAAAAAGAGAATTGATAATCAGCAAGCTGTAGTTCGCTATGATGCACAGACATTAATTGCGGATATTTATATTGGTTTGCCGAGCGATCCAAAGCACTATTTATTTATTAATGTGAATAAAATTGGTGAGCGGCAAATAAAAGCGCTACCTATATTTATTTTAGATTATCTAATTTATTATCCAGGTCAAGAAAAAGAATACTTACAAAAAATACATCAACACTTTTCTTATCCTATAGAAATTCAACCTATCTTGAGTTTGGGGCTAGATTCTGAGCAGGTAGGTCGATTACGTCAGGATCAAAGCATCTTGTTGTATCGTGATAATGCAACCATGCGTGGTACGACAATATCTATTGTTTCTCCAATCCCAAATAATCCATCAGAAGTTTTGGTAATTGGACCTGTACCAATGTTTAATTGGATGCCTTTCCAAATTGCAGCAGGCATTACATTGCTCAGTTTATTTTTGCTGAGCTTAGGTGTTTATGTACTTATTTTTCCATTGCAAAGAAAAGTTAAACAAGCCATTGTTGCATTAAATAAAATTAAAACAGGGGATATGTCTACGAGGTTGCCGATTGAGGGAAATGATGAAATGGCAAGCCTATCTTCAAGTTATAATGATATGGCAACACATATTCAGCGCTTGATTGAGGCACAGAGAGAGTTGATGAGAGCGGTTTCGCACGAGTTAAGAACACCTGTTGCGCGTATTCGCTTTGGTATGGAAATGCTGGCAGACGAAGAAGAGTATGATTATCGATTAAGCCAAGTAGAAATGATAGATAAAGATATTGAGGCACTGAATACGTTAATTGATGAAATTATGACGTATGCAAAGCTAGAACAAGGTATGCCATCTTTAGATATTCAAAGTGTAGATATTGCAGGAGTCTTGGAGCAAGTTGAACGAGAAACACAAGCATTAAAAACGCAAAAAACGATTGAGTTGGTTACGCCTGCGGCAGATGTTGTTGCGGATGCTGAGAGACGTTATTTACATAGAGTTGTGCAAAATCTTGTTGGAAATGCTGTCCGCCATTGTGATGAGAGGGTGCGTATTAGTGGTGGTATCTATGATGACGGTGAGGCATATGTTTGTGTGGAAGATGATGGACCAGGTATTCCTGAAGAGGATCGTGAGCGTGTATTCGAAGCCTTTGCACGGTTAGATGATAGTCGGACGCGTGCATCAGGTGGTTATGGTCTAGGGTTATCTATTGTTAGTCGTATTGCTTTTTGGTTTGGTGGAAGTATAGAGGTTGATAAGAGTCCACAATTAGGTGGGGCGCGTTTTATAATGAAATGGCCTGTACAGCAACTTGCGAAATCAAATAAAAGCGACTTATAAAGTCGCTTTTATTTTAGGTCATTAATTATAGTCCATAGAGTTGGGTGCAATTAATGGCTTTAATTCATCAATGAGTGCTTGAGCAGATCCTTGGCTAATTTCTAGAAGTATTTCTTCATCTTCAAGATCAATTACGTATTTTGAAATGACGTTTTGGTCACCAGATAAAGTTTCCACTTTATATTCACTAGCAATATGTAAAATGCTATCTAGGTTTGTGCTTACAGCAGCCATATCTTCTTGAAAAATATGTTTGAGTTTTTCAAAAGAAATTCTAATCTGGTGTAAGGTTTTGTCCTTATTTAATTGATCTTCTACATTTCTAATCAATAGCTGTGCATATAAAAAGTAGTTTGGTTTATGTGTGAATTCTAAATTCATGGTGGTTCCTTTTTTATCCTATTTTTATGTGTTTAGATTAGCAAAGTATCTTTATGCTATTTGTAATGAAATTGCTAAATTATATGTAATATTATTTAATAAATCAGATATTTAATATTTTTTAAATAAATGAAAACTGGCTAAATATTTTATTTATAAATGTTATTGTGGTAAGCATGTGATGGTTTAATTGTTAAGTATTATCATTATAAGATATCATGGTGGGAATATTCCAAGTATTTTAGTTGGTTTTTATTGTTTTATGATTTTTATATGAAAATGAAAAAAAAACTATAATATTGAAAAAAAAGTTATTTTAATAAAAATTAATAGTATTCATCAATAAGTATATATACCTAAGTCTTAGATGGTATTTTTTAATAAAAGTGTTTAATTTATAGTCTTTTTTACTGGGTGGTATAACCTAGTAAGCAAAATAATAAATGAGTACAATAAATCTGTTTAAAGTTAATTTGTAAGCTATTTTTGAACAGTTATACAAATTTTTGTTTTTAAAACAGGCCAGCCAGGAGTTATCCCCGCATGAGTGCCATTACCTCAGACGATTGGGCAATTATTGCCTTCGTAATCGGTGTTACATTCCTTTGCGTCTTCATGCTTACAGTTCCACAGCTTCTTGGTGGAAAGTCGTGGGGGCGTGCCAAACAAGAGCAGTTTGAGTCTGGTGTTGTTGGTGCAGGTGGCGCACGTATGCGTTTGTCTGCAAAATTCTATCTCGTTGCTATTTTCTTCGTTATTTTCGATATTGAAGCGCTTTATTTGTACGCATGGGCAACTTCTGTGCGTGATGTTGGGTGGTTCGGTTATACAACCGTTGCAATTTTTGTCATTGATCTTTTAATTGGTCTGGCTTATGCACTTTCGACGGGTGCATTAAATTGGTCACCATCAGATCGTTTTAAAGCTGCAAATAAACATTCCCTCGTTGGTTCTGCACATATGGATATTGCACAAATCACACGTTTCAATTCTGTTGATGAGTTAGTAAGAGATCCAACAGGAAATATACCAGCCCAATCACGTGTAAAAAAGAAAGTCATTACTGACAAGGAGTAATACGGGATGAAATACACATTAACCCGTGCTAATCCGCAAGCGGACGAATATCCGTTACAAGAAAGACAAATTGTGGATGATCCACTTCAGGAAGAAGTGAATAAAAATGTATTTATGACCCGCCTTGAAGACGTTGCTCATAGTGTTGTGAACTGGGGAAGAAAAAACTCAGTTTGGCCATTTAACTTTGGCACATCTTGTTGTTATGTGGAGTATGCAACGACTTTAACAGGTGTTCATGATATGTCACGTTTTGGTGCTGAAGTTATTCGTGCATCGCCTCGACAAGCAGATCTAATGATTGTTGCAGGGACATGCTTTATGAAGATGGCACCTGTAATTCAACGTTTATATGAACAGATGCTAGAGCCTAAGTGGGTCATCTCAATGGGTGCATGTGCAAATTCAGGTGGCATGTATGACATTTACTCAGTGGTTCAAGGTGTAGATAAAATTATACCTGTAGATGTATATGTGCCAGGGTGCCCACCTCGCCCAGAAGCGCTTATTCAAGCGTTACTATTATTACAAGACCAGATTCAGTTAGAGCGTCGTCCGCTCTCTGCTGTGATTGGTGATGATCTTAAGCCAGTTTATAAGCCAAAGATGATGCCAGAACGTGACCGTAAAAATGCAGAGCGCATTGCGGTAAAAAATCTTCGCTCTATGGATGAGATTAAATAATTCTAACGATAAAAAAATAAAGACTTTGGATGAGTCATTTGTCGTTAAGAATCATTAATAATAATTTGTAATAAGGAAGCCAAAGAAATGGCTGAAACGGAAATTGCTATGCCAGACGAATCAAGCAAAATTGATTCACGCCCAGCATTTGCGATCATAGAAGAATTAAAATCTAAGTTTGGTGATAACTTCTATGTGCAACCAACGTTTGAAGATTTTCCAACGATTTGGGTTGAGCGTGCTCAAGTGCAAGACGTTCTTATGTTCTTGCGTACTATTTCACGTCCCTATGTCATGCTGTTCGATTTGTCGGCAGTAGACGAGCGTATGCGTCAACATCGTGAGGGACTCCCTGCCTCAGATTTTACAGTTTTTTATCATTTACTTTCGTTAGAGCGCAATGCCGATATTCGCGTTAAAGTTGCTTTGAACGAAACCGATTTAAAATTGCCTACAGCAACAAATATTTGGCCAAATGCCAACTGGTATGAGCGTGAAGCTTATGACATGTTTGGAATACATTTTGATGGTCATCCAATGTTACGTCGTATTTTGCTACCGACTTATTGGGAAGGGCATCCGCTACGTAAAGAGTATTCTGCACGTGCAACGGAGTACACGCCGTATATGCAGAATCAGGCGAAGCAAGATTTTGAACAAGAGCATTTACGTTTTGTCCCAGAAGATTGGGGGCTGAAACGTGGCAATGATGATGAAGACTTCATGTTCTTAAACTTGGGGCCAAACCATCCATCTGCGCATGGCGCATTTCGTATTATTTTGCAACTTGACGGCGAAGAAGTAAAAGATTGTGTACCTGACATTGGCTATCACCATCGTGGTGTAGAAAAAATGGCAGAGCGTCAAACATGGCACTCATTTATTCCATATACAGACCGCGTGGACTATTTGGGCGGTTGTGCACAAAATATGCCGTATGTGATGGGTGTAGAGAAACTTGCAGGTATTACTGTACCTGATCGTGCGCAATGTATTCGAGTCATGATGTCTGAGCTATTTCGCATTAATAACCATCTATTGTTTATTGGTACAGCGATTCAAGATGCAGGGGGAATGACACCTGTATTTTATATGTTTGCCGATCGTCAAAAAATTTATGATGCAATCGAAGCAATTACAGGGTTTCGTATGCATCCTGCATGGTTCCGAATTGGTGGTACAGCACATGATTTGCCAAATAATTGGCAAAAGCTCATTCGTGACATCTTAGATTGGATGCCTAAACGTTTAGATGAGTACTACAAAGCAGCATTACGTAACTCTGTATTTATTGGACGTACCCGCAACGTCGCGCAATATAATGCAAAATCTGCCCTTGCATGGGGTGTAACAGGGACAGGACTACGTGCAACAGGCATCGACTTTGATGTACGTAAGTGCCGCCCATATAGTGGTTATGAAAATTACGACTTCGGTGTACCTGTAGAATATGAAGGCGATGCTTATGCACGTGTAATGGTGCATTTTCACGAAATCAGAGAGTCATTAAAAATTGTACAACAGTGCTTAGATAATATGCCATCTGGTGCATATAAAGCAGATCATGCACTGGCAGTTCCTCCACCGAAAGATAAAACTTTACAAGACATTGAAACCCTAATTACGCACTTTTTAAGTGTGTCGTGGGGTCCTGTTATGCCTGCGGGTGAATCTTCTGTGATGGCTGAAGTTGTGAAAGGAGCGAGTAATTATTATCTCACTTCAGATAAAGCAACCATGAGTTATCGAACACGTATTCGTACGCCAACATTCACGCATCTACAGCAAATACCATCTGTCATTAACGGCAGTCTTGTTTCGGATTTAATTATTTACTTGGCAACCATTGATGTGGTTATGGCTGATGTGGATCGTTAGGGGATAATACAGATGATGATTTTAACTGATCGAAAACCACGTGTGAATGTTGAGGGGATTTTAACGCAAGAAGAAATTCACGAAATTCAACATCATGTTGGGCATTACCCTTATCCACGTGCAGCATCTTTAGATGCACTTAAATGTGTGCAACGTCGAAATGGATGGGTAGATGATGCACAGCTTAATGCGATTGCACAATTGCTTACCATTAGTACTGCTGATTTGGAGGGTGTAGCCACATTTTATAATCGTATTTACCGTCAACCTGTAGGTAAGCACGTTATTTTACTGTGTGACTCGATTGCTTGCTTTTTAATGGGTGCAGAAACTTTAGCTGAAGCATTTCAGCGTGAATTGGGTATTCAGTTTGGACAAACCACCGCAGATAATCGGTTTACTTTATTGCCAATTTGCTGTTTAGGAAACTGTGACAAAGGGCCAACACTCATGATTGATGAAGACACACATGGGTTGGTAGATGTTGCCTCAGTCAAACAATTGTTGGAGAAGTATGTATGAATACGACACCAAAACCAATTTACGGCGATGGCAACCCTGAAACACATCCTTTAACTTGGCGTTTAAGTCAGCAAGAATATGTTCATTTGCTTGACGACTATGAGCGTCTAGACGGTTATGCAGGGTTTAAAAAAGCAATTACTATGCAACCTGCAGAAGTATTAGATGTGATTAAAGCTGCGACAGTAAAAGGTCGTGGTGGTGCAGGTTTCCCAGCGGGCATTAAGTGGTCGTTAATGGCACCCAATGATCAGAGTGGGCCACGTTATTTAATTTGCAATGCCGATGAGATGGAACCGGGGACATTTAAAGACCGCTTGCTCATGGAAAAGCTACCGCATCAACTCATTGAAGGGATGCTTATTGCAGGTTATACGCTTGAAGCAACACATGGATATATCTTTATTCGTGGTGAGTATATTGAAGCTGCGCAATATCTAAATCATGCACTTGATCAAATTCGTGAGAAGGGATATTTGGGTAAAAATATCTTAGACACTGGTTGGAGTTTTGAGCTTCATGTGCATACAGGTGCAGGGCGTTATATCTGTGGTGAAGAAACTGCACTTATTAATTCCTTAGAAGGTCGTCGAGCGAATCCGCGTACAAAACCACCATTTCCACAAGTTGCAGGAGCATGGGGTCGTCCAACAATTGTGAATAATGTTGAAACATACAACAACTTACCTGCAATTTTGCTACGCGGTGCTGAGTGGTATGTTGGCTTATCTGCAGGAAAGTCTAAAGATCCCGGTACAAAAATTTATGGGGCTTCTGGAAAAGTAAACTTTCCCGGACTTTGGGAGCTTCCTTTTGGTACAACCGCGCGTGAAGTGATTGAAGAGCATGCAGGCGGTATGCGTGAAGGCTTAACCTTAAAAGCATGGTTGCCGGGTGGTGCTTCAACTGACTTTTTAATGCCTGACCATTTAGATATTCCAATGGATTCAGACAGCATTATGAAAGCAGGCTCACGTTTAGGTACATGCTTACTCATGGTGTTTGATGAGCAACAATGTATGGTTGCTGCGACACGTAATTTAGAAGAGTTTTTTGCAAGAGAGTCTTGCGGTTGGTGTACACCTTGTCGTGATGGTTTGCCTTGGAGTGTAAAAGCATTACGTGCGATTGAAGCAGGTGATGGGAAGATGGTGGATATTCAGCATCTCCAAGAGCTCACGAAAAAACTATGGATTGGTAAAACGTTCTGTGCCCATGCACCGGGTGCAATGGAACCGTTACAAAGCGCATTAAAATATTGGCGTGGTGAGTTTGAAGCAAAAGTGACGGATCGTCCTGTTGTTCAAACGACACATGCTGAACAAGCTTAAGGAATTCGACTATGGCTACAATACATGTCGATGGAAAACAGTATGAGGTCAATGGGTCAGAGAACCTATTGCAAGCATGTTTATCTTTAGGAATAGACATCCCGTATTTTTGTTGGCATCCATCTTTAGGTTCCGTGGGTTCTTGTCGTCAATGTGCTGTGAAGCAATATGCAAACCCAGAGGATACACGCGGGCGTTTGGTGATGTCATGTATGACACCTGCGTCTGACAATACATTTATTTCAATTGAAGATAAAGAAGCCACCGACTTTCGTGAGTCTGTGGTTGAGTTTTTAATGACAAATCACCCACATGACTGTCCTGTCTGTGAAGAAGGTGGTCACTGTCATTTACAAGATATGACAGTGATGACGGGGCATGATCGCCGTCGTTATCGTTTTACTAAACGTACTCATTACAACCAAGAGTTGGGTTCATTTATTGCGCATGAGATGAACCGCTGTATTGCATGTTACCGTTGTGTTCGTTATTACAAAGACTATGCAGGTGGTACAGATTTTGGTGTGTATGCCAATGCATCTCGTGTGTATTTTGGACGTCCTGAGTCAGGTACGCTTGAAAGTGAATTTTCAGGCAATTTAACTGAAGTGTGTCCAACTGGTGTATTTACCGATAAAACACATTCTGCACGTTATAACCGTAAGTGGGACATGCAGTATGCACCAAGTGTCTGCCATGGTTGCTCATCGGGTTGTAATATTTCTCCGGGCGAACGTTATGGTGAATTACGCCGTATAGAAAATCGTTTCAATGGTCAAGTGAATCAATATTTCCTATGTGATAAAGGTCGTTTTGGTGCAGGCTATGTCAATTTAGACAGTCGTCCTCGTCAGCCACAATTTAGAAATAAACATGAAGTTTCTAGCGTTTCAGTAGATGAAGCACTTGATGCAGTGATTGCAACATTGAAAGGTAAAAAAGTACTCGGTATTGGTTCACCACGTGCGAGCTTAGAGTCTAACTTTGCACTGCGTGAATTAGTGGGTACATCATCTTACTCGACAGGAATGAGCCAAAAAGAGCAATCTCTTGTAGAGTTGGCTGTTTCTATTTTACAAAGTGAAGGAATTCATAACCCGAATCTACGTGAAATTGAAAGCTATGATGCGGTTGTCATTTTGGGTGAAGATCTAACGCAGACTGCACCACGTATGGCACTTTCGGTACGTCAAGCAGCAAAAAATAAAGCCAAAGAAATGGCTGCAAAAACACGTACACCTGCATGGCTTGCAGAACCTGTTTTGCGTATTGGTCAAGATGAGAAATCTCCAATTTATATTTTGGCAGCAACACAAACACGCCTTGCCGATGTAGCAACGGCTGAAGTTGTCGCATCGCCAAATGATATCGCGCGTTTAGGCTTTGGTATTGCATCTGTGCTAAAAGGTGAGCATGTTGTTGGTCTAGATGATGATGCTAAAGCGTTTGCTGAAAGTATTGCTGATACGCTAAAAACCGCAAAAAAACCGCTTATTATTGCAGGTACAAGTTTACAAGATGCCTCAATTATGGAGGCCGCGGCTGAGCTTGTACAAGCCTTAGGTGATAATGCAGGTTTGAGTTTAGTTGTGCCTGAAGTGAACTCGATGGGTGTGGCACTATTAGATGGTTTAAGTCTCGAACAGGCGCTTAGTCAGTCTTACGATGCGTTGGTTATTGTTGAAAATGACTTATATAGACATTTACCAAATGCACAAGTTCAGGCTGCTTTTGAGAAAGCTGAACAAATTATTGTGCTAGATCATAGTGAAACGGCAACACTTCAACAAGCCAACATTGTGCTTTCTGCAGCGAGCTTTGCAGAAGGTGATGGTACGGTTGTTAGTCAAGAAGGGCGTGCACAACGTTTTTATCAAGTCTATGATCCAAGTTATTACAAACCTGAATATGCCATTAAAGAGTCTTGGCGTTGGTTGCATGCAATTCAAACGGGATTGTGTGGCCAGTCAGTATCATGGACTGTCTTAGATGACGTAATTGAGCATATTGTGAAACAAGTGCCAACGCTTGAAGCGATCCAAGATGTTGCACCAAATGCAGGTTATCGTGTTCATGGTTTAAAAGTGGCACGTGAACCAAGACGCTATTCAGGTCGTACCGCTATGCGTGCGCCAATTTCGGTACATGAGCCAAAACAACCTGTAGATTTAGACTCTGCACTTACATTTTCTATGGAAGGCTATGTGGGACCACAAACTGCATCGTCACTTGTACCGTTTGCATGGGCACCGGGTTGGAACTCACCTCAATCTTGGAATAAATATCAGGATGAAGTAGGAGGGCATCTCAAAGGAGGCGACTCAGGTATTCGACTTTTCGATCTTTTGCCGAAACGTCCTGCACGCCGTTATGTAATGCCAGTAGCCACTGTTCAACGTACAGACAGTTTCCATCTTATCCCAATGCATCATATTTTTGCATCAGGCGAATTTACTATTAAAACACCTGCCATGCAGTCACGTATTCCAGAGGCAACTTTTGCTTTGGGTGAACACGATGCAAAACGTTTAAATATTCAAGACGGACAGCAAGTTACAATTCAAGTTGGTGAAAGCCGTATTTCTTTGCCTGTGCATATCATTGACTATTTGCCTGAAGGATATATTGGTTATCCAATTGGGCAAGCACCTACGGTTTCTTGGGCAGAGCCTGTAGCACTTTCGTTGGGAGCACACGCATGAACGAAAATTTACGTGTACTGCCACAGTGGGCAACGGACTGGCCTGTTGCATACAGTGTAATTCAAGCAATTGTTATTTTATTGGTTGTGGTGGTATGTGCAGCTTTACTGTCTTTTGTTGAACGCCGTTTGCTTGGGTTATGGCAAGACCGTTATGGGCCAAACCGTGTTGGGCCTTTTGGTTCGCTACAAATTGTGGCAGACATGCTTAAGATTATGTTCAAGGAAGACTGGACACCTAAATTTGTAGATAAACTGACGTTCCGACTCGCGCCTGCAGTCGCAATGGCAACGGCTGTTTTATCATTTATGATTATTCCAATCAGTCCTTATTTAGGGGCGGCCGATATGAATATTGGTTTGCTCTTTTTTATGGGAATGGCAGGAATAGCAGTCTATGCAGTATTGTTTGGTGGTTGGTCATCAAACAATAAATATGCACTATTAGGTGCACTACGTTCATCGGCACAAACCATCTCTTATGAAGTGTTCTTAGGTATTTCTTTAATGGGTGTGGTTGCGATTGCAGGCTCATTTAATTTAAGAGATATCGTCGAGTCACAGCGCGATATGTGGAACATTATTCCACAGTTTATTGGTTTCATGGTGTTTGTGGTGGCTGGCGTAGCAGTAACTCACCGTCATCCATTTGACCAACCTGAAGCAGAACAAGAGCTTTCTGAAGGCTACCATGTCGAATATGGTGGAATGAAGTGGGGCATGTTCTTCGTTGCCGAATACGTCAATATTATTGTGATATCAGCATTAATTGTGACGCTGTTTTTTGGTGGTTGGTTAGCGCCATTTAATCTTGATATACCGTTTATTCCAGCAGCGTTTTGGTTCATTCTCAAAACAGCATTTTTTGTCATGATGTTTATTCTTGCGCGCGGTTCATTGATGCGCCCACGCTATGACCAAGTCATGAATTTTGGTTGGAAAGTCTGTTTGCCACTTGCACTCGTTAACCTTTTGGTGACAGGTGCAGTCATTCTACTTAGACATTCAGCCTAAAACAGCAGGGAGAGCATTTAATGATTAAAATTCTAGCTGGTGTTGGCTCAATCGTGCGTTCGTTATGGATGGTCTTTAGCCATGCAACACGTAAGCGTGACACCATTTTATATCCTGACGTACCTGCAGAAGACATTGTTCCTCCGCGCTATCGTGGTCGTATTGTTTTGACTCGTGACCCCGATGGAGAGGAGCGTTGTGTGGCATGTAACCTTTGTGCAGTGGCGTGTCCTGTCGGATGTATTTCATTACAAAAAGCAGAGAAAGAAGATGGACGTTGGTATCCTGAATTTTTCCGCATAAATTTTTCACGCTGTATCTTTTGTGGGATGTGTGAAGAAGCATGTCCAACTACGGCAATTCAGCTCACACCCGATTTCGAATTGGGTGAGTATGTGCGCCAAGACTTGGTTTATGAAAAAGAAAACTTACTGATTTCAGGGCCGGGTAAATACCCAGATTATAATTTTTATCGTGTAACAGGAATGGCTGTTGCAGGTAAAGATAAGGGTGAAGCACAAAAAGAATCGAAACCTGTAGATGTACGGAGTTTATTACCATGATTTGGCCATTTTATTTGATGGCAGTCGTGGCCATTGTTTCAACCATTCGTGTTGTTACGAATACGAACCCTGTACATGCTTTGCTTTGTCTGATTGTTTCTTTGCTTGCCGTTGCAGGTATTTTTATGACAGTAGGTGCGCCATTTGCAGGTGCGCTTGAAGTAATTGTGTATGCAGGTGCAATTATGGTGCTGTTTGTCTTTGTGGTTATGATGCTGAATCTTGGACAGCACACCATGGAGCAGGAAAGAAAGTGGTTGAGTTCGGATGCGTGGGCTATTCCTGCCTTAATGAGTTTTTTGCTCGGTTTAACATTGGTATGGATGCTTGGCAGTGATTACAACACAAAGAATATTGTACTTGGTACAAGTTTAATTAGTGCTCAAGATGTAGGTAAAACATTGTTTACGCAATATGTCTTACTGGTAGAAATTGCTGCAATGTTGCTATTGGCTGCATTGGTTGCTGCGTTTCATTTAGGTAAACGTGAACCAACGGAAGAACAGGAGCAAAGTAATGGGTAATATTCCTTTAGAACATGGCCTGATCGTTGCGACTATTCTTTTTGCATTAGGCTTTTATGGTGTGATGGTTCGCCGTAACTTCTTATTCATTCTGATGAGTTTAGAAATCATGATGAATGCTGCTGCTTTGGCCTTTGTTTTGGCAGGCAGTGTGTGGGGACAAGCAGATGGACAAGTCATGTTCATTTTTATACTGACGCTTGCTGCGGCAGAGGCATGTATTGGATTGGCACTTGTCCTTCAGTTCTATCACAGATTCCATCATTTAGATGTGGATGCAGCCAGTGAGATGCGCGGATGAATTTTCTATTTTTAACAGTACTATTTCCGCTCATTGGTTTTATTTTATTGTCCATTGGGCGTGACAAGCTTTCAGAAAATACAGCTGCAATTATTGGTGTAGGTTCAGTTGGTTTATCAGCATTGTTTGCTGCGATTGCCGGCATCAGTTTTGTAGGTAGTGGCCAATCTATTTTTGTTCAGCATTTATGGACATGGTTCGATGTCAATGGATTTGCACCAGGCATTAACTTGCAGCTTGATGGCTTGTCGTTACTTATGATGGGAATGATTACAGGTGTAGGTTTTCTCATTCATATCTTTGCATCATGGTATATGCGAGGCGATGAAGGCTACGCCCGTTTCTTCTCATATTTTAACCTGTTTGTTGCAAGCATGTTGGTATTGGTACTTGCAGATAATTTGGCACTCCTATTCCTTGGTTGGGAAGGCGTGGGGTTATGCTCATATCTACTTATTGGTTTTTACTATGCCAACCCGTCTAATGGATGGGCTGCCATTAAAGCATTTACCGTAACACGTGTCGGTGATGTGTTTTTATTAATCGCACTATTTTTGTTATATCAACAGTTCGGCACATTACATATTCAAACGATTGTAACGCATGCGTATGAAGTGTTTGCAGGTCAGCATAATTTAGCTTTTTGGACAGCACTCATGTTGTTCTTGGGTGCTGCAGGTAAGTCTGCACAAATTCCACTGCAAACATGGCTTGCAGATGCAATGGCAGGGCCAACACCAGTTTCGGCGTTAATTCATGCCGCAACAATGGTAACAGCAGGGGTTTATCTCACTTGCCGTACACATACTGTGTTTGAAATGGCACCTGAAGTGTTGCAGTTTATTTCTGTGACAGGTGCAGTTACTTTATTGGTTGCGGGCTTTGCAGCACTCGTACAAACAGACATTAAACGTATTTTAGCGTATTCGACTATGAGTCAGTTGGGCTATATGTTTATGGCTGTGGGGGCAGAAGCATATCAAGCAGGTTTATTTCATATGCTTGCACATGCGTTCTTTAAAGCATTGTTATTCTTATCTTCAGGTGCAGTCATCTTAGCCTGTCATCACGAGCAAAACATTTTTAAAATGGGTGGTTTGTGGAAGAAGATTCCATTTGTATTTGCATGTTTTGTAATTGGTGGTGGAGCACTTGCTGCTATTCCATTTATTACTGTAGGTTTCTTCTCTAAAGATGCCATTTTAGGTGCTGTGTATGCACATGGTATGTTAAGCAATTTGCCTTTATACAATACATTGTATTGGGTGGGAGTTGCAGGTGCATTCTTAACTTCAATTTATACGTTCCGTCTAATTTGGATTGTATTTTTTGGCAAAGAAAAAACCCATGCACATGCAATCCAAGGTGTGACATATTGGGCACCATTATCTATTTTATTTGTACTGTCTACGTTTGTTGGTGGCTTTTTAAAAACACCTGTTGCAAATCTATTAACATCTGCAAGTATTCCTCAATTTCTTATTCCTGAACAGGCAGAAAGCGCCGTTCATTCTGCTGAGCATACAGCTGTAATTATTGCTTTAATTGGCCTAGCAGTGGGTGTCGGACTGTTTGCATTTGCATACGGTGCTGTTAAATCATTTGCTAAAACTTGGTTGGGTACAGGTGTTGTGCATATCTTAGAAAATGCCTTTGGTTTTGATGCGTTATACAACATTGTATTTGTGAAGCCATATTTGTTTTTTGCAAAACTATTTGGACATGACCCAATAGATCGCTTATGGCTCGTGTTACCTGCAATTGTAAAAGCAGGGAGTGGTTTTACAAGTTCACGTCAAACAGGATCACTGCGTGAGTATGCATCAAGCATGTCATTTGGTGTTGTGGTGTTGCTGATCATCTTGATCGCTGTTCAGATTGTGGGGAAATAAAATGGAAAACAATTTAATTTTACCCGCACTAATTCTTGTACCTTTTGTTGCAGGTTTTCTGTGTTGGTGTGTCGATAAAGTCGATCAGCATCTACCACGTTGGATTGCTATGATTGGGATGGTACTTACTTTTGTATTGACACTATTGCTGTGGAGTCAAGGTAATTACCATTTTCAATTGGGTTCAACACAACCCACTTTTGCTTCTGAATTTCAACTTCCATGGATTACAAGTCTAGGCATTAATATTCACTTTGCTGTAGATGGTCTGTCTTTAATGATGGTTGGATTGACAGCCTTATTGGGTATTTTGGCTGTTGGATGTTCTTGGGGAGAAATTCAAAAGAATGTAGGATTCTTTCACTTAAACCTCTTATGGAGTTTAGGTGGTGTAATAGGTGTATTTCTTGCCATAGACCTATTCTTATTTTTCTTCTTTTGGGAAATGATGCTTGTTCCAATTTATTTCCTCATTGCATTATGGGGACATAAAGGAGAGCAAGGAAAATCGCGTGTATATGCTGCAACTAAATTCTTTATTTATACCCAAGTCTGTGGGCTTATCATGCTCATTGGTATTTTAGGGCTTGCTGTCTGGGGCTATATATTAACCAATGGTGTGGTGAGCTTCGACTACAGTTTTCTTATGCAAGTGGCACATAATTTACCACCAGAGTTCGCTTTTGGCTTTATGTTGTGTCTATTTATTGGTTTTGCAGTGAAATTGCCAGTATTTCCTTTACATGGTTGGTTGCCCGATGCTCATGCTCAAGCACCAACGGCTGGTTCTGTAGATTTGGCCGGTATTCTCATTAAAACCGCAGCATATGGTCTTTTGCGCTTCGTTATTCCATTTTTTCCAACAGCATCGGCACAATTTGCTGATACTGCAATTGTATTTGGTCTAATTGGCATTTTTTACGGTGCATGGTGTGCTTATCAACAAACGGATATGAAACGTTTATTGGCATATACCTCAATTTCACACATGGGCTTTGTGATTCTTGCAGTCTACGCAGGAAGTGTTTTAAGTTATCAAGGTCTTATGATCATGATGTTGGCACATGGTCTATCATCTGCGGCACTATTTATTATGTGTGGTCAAATTTACGAACGTCTACACACGCGTGATTTACGTTTGATGGGTGGTATGCGCGGTCAATTCCGTTATTTACCATTTTTCCTCATGTTCTTTGTAGCCGCATTGGTTGGTATTCCAGGATTGGGTAACTTCATTGGTGAGTTCCTTATTCTTATGGGTTCTTATGCAAAGTTTCCAAAATTTACGATTATTGCAGCCGTCAGTCTTGTTTTTGCAGGATTATATGGTCTGATTCTTATTCATAAAACTTTATTTGGTAAACCGAATGAGGTACAGCAAAAACATTATCCTCATCCACTAAAAGATTTAAGTGTACGTGAGATAAGCTTACTCATGATTTGTGTGATTGGATTAGTATGGTTGGGATTATTTCCACAAACATTCTTAGATATCTCAAACTCTACGATGCATTGGTTAGCCAATAGTTATATACCTGTCCATAACAGTGTTGAAGTAATGCAACAAGCAGCGACCCAACTTGACCATGTGGAGGTCCAATAATGAATTACTCTGCATTTATGCCACTTGTGCCTGTATTTATTGTTGCAATAACTTCTGTGATTGTCATGGTTATTACGGCCATTAAACGTAATCATCACCTAATTGCAACAGTGTCAGTCATTGGTTTAAATTTGGCTGGACTCTCTATTTTAATGACTATGTTTGGTGGTGGTTTTAAACCAGCAGACATTATGGGTATGTTTATTGTCGACCCATTTACGATGCTGTATCAGCTTCTTATTCTGATCGCAGCATTGGCATGTTGTACGCTCTCTCACGCATACATTGAAGGCTATAATAACAATAAAGAAGAGCTTTATATGCTCATGTTGCTGTCTGTGATTGGTGCAATGCTCATGGTTGCAAGTAGTCACTATGCATCATTCTTTATTAGTCTAGAACTTATGTCTGTACCTGTTTATGGGTTGGTTGCATATACACATGAGCGTGAAAAGTCGCTTGAATCTGGAATTAAGTATTTAATTTTATCTGCAACTGCATCTGCAATGTTACTGATGGGTATGGCATATATTTATGCATATACAGGAACATTGTCTTTCTACAATGGTTTTCAGCAATTATTACACTTAATTCAGGCAGGTAATCCAATGGTCATTCTTGGCATTGCTCTGATTATTTTTGCTGTTTCATTTAAGTTGTCTTTAGCGCCGTTTCATAAATGGACGCCTGATGTGTATCAAGGTGCACCTGCACCACTTGCTACATTTTTGGCAACCGTGGCTAAAGTAGGTACGATTGGTTTATTAATTAGATATTTATTGGCATCGGGTGCAATGATTGCATCAATTACCTTTATTTTATCAATTATTGCTGTACTTTCAATTTTAGCAGGGAATTTGCTTGCAGTACGTCAGTCTAATTTAAAGCGAATTTTGGCGTATTCATCGATTGCTCACTTTGGTTATTTATTGGTGGCATTTGTCAGCAAGAATTACTTTAGTTTAGACAGTCTAAATATGTATATGATTACTTATATACTGACCACCATTGGTGCTTTTGGTGTGGTCACACTTATGTCTAGTCCATATAGAGAAATGGGTGAGGCTGAAGGGTTATCTGCATATACAGGTTTATTTTGGCGCCGTCCAGTTTTAACAGCAACACTTACAGTGATGATGTTGTCTTTGGCAGGTATTCCGTTAACTGCAGGCTTTATTGGTAAGTTTATGCTTATTAAAGCAACCGTAGATGCAGGGCACTGGTTCTTAGCAGCGATGATTATTGTAGGTAGTGGTATTGGATTATATTATTATTTACGTGTAACCGTCGTTATGTATATGACACCACCGAAACATGTAAAAATTGATGCGGCTCATCATTGGGGGCAAAAGGCAGGGGGAGTTATGGTATTACTTTGCGCAGTCTTGGTATTGCTCATTGGTGTGTATCCAGATCCTGTTTTGAAAATCTCAACTGCATCTCAAGTTTTAGCACCTATTCAAACGGTATTATTTAATCATTAATACGATTATTTAATCATTTAAAAGCTCTCAGTGATGAGGGCTTTTTTATTTCTACGGAAAACTCGTTATACTATGTCTAATTTGAGCTATTTTTTAGGGTGTTCCTCGTGCCAATCCAAGAAATTCGTCATCCACTGATTCGACATAAAATTGGCTTGTTACGCCGTGCAAATATCAGTACAAAAAACTTTCGTGAACTTTCACAAGAAGTCACCATGTTGCTGACGTATGAAGCAACACAAGATTTACTTGTGGTTGATCAGGAAATTGATGGTTGGGCAGGAAAAGTAACGACTCAGCGTATTGCAGGTAAAAAAATCACCGTTGTTCCGATTCTACGTGCAGGTATTGGTATGTTGGACGGTTTCTTAAACCTTATTCCGAGTGCAAAAGTGAGTGTACTTGGTTTAGAGCGTGATGAAGAAACACTAGAAGTACGTACTTATTATAAAAAGCTCGTACCAGATGTGGCAAATCGTATTGCTATGATTATTGATCCAATGCTAGCAACAGGAAACTCACTAATTGCTGCCATTGATGTATTAAAAGCAAGTGGTTGTAAAGATATTCGAGTGATGGTGCTTGTTGCTGCACCTGAAGGTATTGCAAAAGTTGAAGCACATCACCCAGATGTACGTATTTTTACTGCTTCTGTAGATCAAGGTTTAAATGAGCAAGGTTATATTGTTCCAGGTCTTGGCGATGCAGGCGATAAAATTTTTGGTAGTGTCCAAAAAGATTAATGATTAAGATATGACAAAAAAGGCACATTTCTATGTGCCTTTTTGATTTACATTTCTAGAAATCTTTGAGCTTCGCAGAACTTTTTAAATGCTTTGAGCCCTGGGCCTTGATATTTATGATGGTGAATTAGCATATAGAGGGGACGCTTTAGCTCCCAAAATGGGGTGCTTAGTTCGACTAATTGCCCAGTCTTTAACATAGGTTTTAGTGCAAGTTTAGAAATACAAGATAACCCTAAGCCACCTGCAATAATTTTTAAAATGGCTTCGTTGTGGCCAAGCGTTAAACGAATGTTGGCACTGTCCAAATCTTTTAAAATAGCATTATTAAAGACATCGCGTGTACCTGAACCTTCTTCACGTAGAATCCACTCAATGTTTTCAAAATCTTTAATAGTGAGTGGTCGATCTAACTGGGCAAGAGGATGGTCAGGAGAACAGCAGACAGATAACTCATCATCACGCCAATGAATGGTATGCAGTTGTGGAAGGTGGCATGAACCTTCAATAAGTGCGAGATCGAGTTGGAATTGACTCACCGCTTCGATCATTTGGCGAGTATTTCCCACTTGAAGTTGTAAGTGAGCTTGGGGATGCTGACCTAAAAAACCTGCCATTAAGTCTGGCATGAGATAGTCACTAATGGTGAGTGTTGCACCTAAACGAAGATCTATACTTTGTAATTCACCTTTTGCAATTTGTTCAAAAGAATCACAACGACCAAGAATTTCTAAAGCTTGCGGAAGTAAAAATCTTCCTAAATCATTGAGTTGTAGTCTTTTTCCAAGTCGATCAAATAGTGGTGCGCCTAGACCATCTTCTAGGTCAGCTAATGCCATACTTGCCGCACTTTGTGTTAATTTTACTGCATCACTTGCTTTAGTGACTGTTCCTTCTTGAGCTACGGCTACGAATACAGCCAATTGGCGTAAGGTCATGCGCATGGGTTGAAGCCTTAATTGTAAAAATATCAATATTTCTATGGTCATGCTAACATGGAGCTACATTTTCATGCACCTTGAAAACATGACTTCTGAAAAATTTAGTGTCGAAAAAGTTATATCTGTACATCGTTGGGCAACCAATTTATTTAGTTTTACCATGACTAGACCAGCACATTTTAAATTTACTGCTGGGCAGTTTGCACGTATTGGTATACAAGTCGATGGTGAGTTGGTTGTTCGTGCTTATTCAATTGTATCATCTCCTTACGATGAAACTTTGGAGTTTTTTTCAATAGTTGTACCTGATGGTGCATTCACTTCACGTTTGAAAGACCTTAAAGTAGGTGATGATTTATATTTAGAAAAAATCCCATATGGTTTTTTAACGCTAGCGCGTTATCAAGAACCTACACCACAGGATTTATGGTTACTTGGTACGGGTACAGGACTTGCGCCATTTTTGTCGATGTTACAAGAGTTTGAAACTTGGCAGAACTATGCAAATATTTATCTTGTTTATAGTGTGCGTACACAAGATGAATTGGCATATGTAGAGAAAATTAAATCAACCGCTGAAACATTTGGTGAAGGGCATCAAGGGTTTAAATTCATTCCAATTATTACGCGTGATGAGTCGGCAGAGCTACATCATCGACTACCCATTCTTATTGAAAATGGTCAGTTAGAAAAAGTAGCAGGTCATAACTTTAACTCAACATCGAGTCATATTATGTTGTGTGGTAATCCTCAAATGGTAGAAGATACGAAAGAGGCACTCAAAGCGCGTGGTTTAACAATGAATCGCCGTGGTGTAGGTAATATTGCTGTTGAAAATTATTGGTAAAAATAATGACGCATCCATCTTTAGGGCCACATGAAGGCAACGAACTAGAATTAATGCTACAAAATAAAAAAGAGCTCGCATTTTTTATACAGGTAGTGAAATACCTGATGTGTTTAAGCCATATCTTACGATTGGGCGATTGAATTGTAAAACGATTAATTATAATCGGTTTTTGCAAGGTTTAGATGGAGAGATGTATCAGGTGATTCATTCTGAGTCTAAGAATGTACTGAATTTGTAGAGGTTTTATCCGAAATTATGCAAAAAGGATTTTGTCCCAATTTGGAGCGTGAAGTCGGTCATTTACTTGGGTATAATCATGAAGATATTGAATACTACATTCAACATTGTCAGAGCAGGAGATAAAGTCCTCCTTGTTTTAATGAACGAACATATCCATAAATGTACGTATTTCTGAAAGTGCGGTATCTATACTTGAAGTAAGCCAAGTCGGTTCGAAGAAACCACTGTAAAATTCAAGTCGATCTTGTGGAACAACGATGCGAATAGGACATTCTTCATCGACAAGTCGCCACGGTATGATCGGCACATCCTGATCTATAAATGGTGCAACATCGCGAATATCGATAATCATTGCTACGATACAGTCGGGATATGGCATCACAGAAAACTCTTCTGTACGACGTCTAATATACTCTAAGTCTTCCCATTTTAGCTGGTAACTCTCTTTATAAAACTTCATCACACCAATCATGTGCTGATCACGTGTGTAGTGAAGATAGCACTCATGTGTAACATCAGTTGTTAAATCAAGAGATACAGCTTGTAGCTTATATGGCATATAAATGGTCAGATAAAAGTGAGCGCGCAATTATAACGTATTTTAAAAAGAATACATCAATATTCAAAATATTCTATTTCATATGTTTACACATGAAATGGCCTTGAAAAGTTTTTTATACTTATTGTTATCATCTTTTTGATTATGAGTAGATATCTGTATACTTATAAGGAAGTCATGAGCTTAGGGTAGGAAATATCTCTAATCAATGATTGAAGATATAGCCATAAAATACCTATAAAAACAGGATAATCGAATAGGCTTACAGTAATTTTATTGTGATATGCATCTCTAGGTTTATTCAATAAACAATATTGTTTTTATAGTGCTACAGTTATAAGCTGATATAAAGAATGAATACTAAAGAAATAATGCACTTTATTTTATTATAAAGTTGTTTTTCTAAATGTGTAATAAAAACAAGAGGATATAATAAGATGGATAACTATCTAAAGGGCATGCAAGGAGGATTTGACTTCCATTACTATTGGAATCAATTCCAACCGATACTTGGCGCAATCATAATTTTTATTATTGGTTGGGTATTGGCGCTTGCAATAGCTGCGGGTGTTAAAAAAGCACTTAATGCGATTGATACAAATAAGCGTTTATCTACTGCTACAGGCCAAATGCCTGAGTCAGATTATGAGGGCATAATATCAAAATTTGTTTTTTGGTTTATCCTAATTATTGCTGTTGTTGCATCATTTAATGTGTTGAATATTAATAGCGTGAGTGGTCCATTTAGTGCCATGGTAACGCAGGTATTGGTCTTCATTCCAAATCTAATTTCAGCCGCGGTTATTGGTGTAATTGCTTGGGTTGTTGCGCGTTTAGCGAGAGCAGGTTTAAGTAATTTACTTGCAAAAACTGAACTAGATGAAAAACTTAGTGGAGAGGTTGGCGTTCAACCAATCAGTGAAAATATTGCAGATATTGTTTATTGGTTAATTCTACTTTTATTTTTACCGATTGTACTGTCTATTTTAGGTTTAACAGGTCTACTTGTTCCTGTTCAAAATATGGTAAATGAAGCTGTAGGTTTCCTTCCACATATCTTTATTGCTGGTGTTATTATTTTTGTTGGCTATATCCTAGCAAAAATTGTACGCGGTATTGTTGAAGGTTTAATTAATAGCTTTGGGTTGCAAGCACAAGTTGAAAAATTTGGTTTGTTCAAAGATACAGGCATTGCAAAAGTTCTAGGTTCTTTTGTTTCTGCTTTGATTATGATTACTTCATTAATTGTTGCATTTGAAGCATTAGGCATTCAGGCAATTTCTGATCCTGCAACAGCAATGTTAAATCAAATTATGTCTGCAATTCCAAATATTATTGCAGCTGGTCTGATCCTGATTATTGCTTATGTGGTATCACGTTTTGTTGCAAATCTTGTTAAAGATGTACTTTCTGGAACTGGTGTAGATGAGCTTCCTGCAAAAGTTGATGTTCAACGTTTTATGGGAGCAACAAAAGTTTCAGGGATTGTAGGCTCTTTAATTGTATTCTTTACAATGCTATTTGCAGTTTCTGAAGCAGCAAACCGTTTAGGATTTGATCAAGTTAGTCATCTTATCTCAATTTTCATTGAATTTGGTGCAAATATTTTACTTGGTGCTGTTATTCTCGTTATTGGATTTTGGCTTGCAAATGTGGTTGCGAATATTGTTCAACGCGGTGAATATAAAAGTTCTCGTTGGTTAGGTTGTCTAGTTCGTGTATTAATCATGGGCTTGGTACTTGCAATGGGCTTACGTGCAATGGGAATTGCAGATTCAATTGTAAACCTAGCATTTGGTTTAACCCTTGGGGCTGTCGCTGTTGCTTTTGCACTTGCATTTGGTTTAGGTGGTCGTCAACCTGCGGAGCGTCTTCTTACAGATCTTATGGATAAAGCAAAATCGGAAGGTTGTGCTTTAAACACGAAGAAAGAAACAGAAGATAAAGCTGAGGTGAGTTCAGTACCAAGATTGAATGAAACAAATTCAACAAATGAAAATCCGAATGGTTAATACACCATAATGGGATATATTTCATGGGTTCGATCACTTTAAAGTGATCGAACTTTTTAATTGGTTAGGAGTGTCTTATGAGTCGTGAAAATAAAAAGTCAGGTCGTTTTTTAGGACCGTTGGTAATTACTGGAATTACAGCAGGTGTTTTATATTCAGCATATAAAGCAATTTTTAAGCAACCTGAATATCAAACAACGTTTACCGATAATGAAAATTCAAGTTTTGAGCCATCAAGTGAACAGCCTAAGGATATTACTGTATCTGTCGATCATACGCCATCAACAGAGAATGTATCTCATGAAGAAAGTAAATCGTCATCAGAGACAGCAACAACAAATAGTAATGATGCAACAAATAATTAATCTATACATACTCTGCAGCGGCAGCTGCAGATGACCAAGCCCATTGAAAGTTAAACCCACCTAAATGACCTGTTACATCTAAAATCTCACCAATAAAAAATAATCCTTTTACTTTATTACTTTCCATTGTTTTTGATGATACTTCGGTTGTATCGACACCACCTAAAGTCACTTCTGCAGTTCTATAGCCTTCTGTTCCAGAAGGCTTTACAGCAAATGTATGTAGCTGTTTGGCAATTTCTATAAGTCGTTGATCACTTATTTGACCAATTGCGGTTTCTGCTTCTGGTAACCAAAAAATTTGTTGAAGCTCATGAGCAATACTTTTAGTAGTATATGTAGATAAGATTGTTCTAATAAGTACTTTAGGCTGTTCACGTTTCTTATCTTGAAAGATTTTTACTAAATCGAGTGTTGGGAAAAAATTTATTGTGAGTGATTCACCATGCTGCCAATAGTTAGAAACTTGTAATGCACTAGGGCCACTTAAGCCACGATGGGTAAATAATAGTGCTTCTGTAAAGGATTTAAGCGGATGGGAGAGGGTTACATCTAATGCATTGCCACTTAAGCGAATGGCAAGGTCTTTAATATAGTCTGAAAATGTAAAAGGAACGAGACCTGCGCGCGTTGGGTAAATATGATGTCCAAATTGCTTAGCAATATCGTAACCAATGCCTGATCCACCCAAAGTAGGAATCGAAAGACCACCACTCGCAATAACGAGTGATTGGCAGAAAAAGACACCTCTATTTGTAGTGACTTGGAAAGTATTGTTTTCTAAGTGACTAACATGGGTTACTTCATGATCTGTTTCAATATTAACTTGCTGTGTTTTTATGCATTGGTCAAGCAATAAGTTAAGAATATGCTTTGAGCCTTTTGTCGTGAAAAGCTGCCCATGCTTGCGCTCTTCGTATTCTACTTGGTAGTCAGAGACTAGACCAATGAAGTCCCACTGTGTATAGCGTGAGAGTGCCGATTTTACAAAGTGAGGATTATGACTAATATAGTTATCAGATTCGACATATAAATTGGTGAAGTTACATTTTCCACCACCAGACATAAGTATTTTTTTTCCAACTTTATTGGCTTTTTCTAAAACTAATACAGAACGACCACGTTGACCTGCATGTGCTGCAAGCATAAGTCCTGCCGCACCTGCACCCAAAACAATTACATCAAAATTTTGCTGTGTCATGACATTCTGCCGTTAAAGAAAAGCGCTGAATTATACGGTATTTCAAATAAGCTGTCGTTACATTAAGCTAGATTTCGCTTGTAGACCACCTGTATGGATAAGCAAAATACGTGTATTTTCTGGAAAATATTGTTTGCTTATAAGATCAAAAATGCCATAGCACATTTTACCTGTGTATATGGGTTCTAAGGGAATATTATATTTATGTTCAAATATATGTATAAATTCAATGAGACTTGGTGATGTTTTAGCATATCCACCAAAACAGTAATCATCTGTAATATCCCAATGATTTTTTTGCGTGATTTGCTTAACTTCTTGTTTAAGAAAGTCTCCTTTTAGTGCTGAAAAGCCTAAAATTTTACATGGAGATGATGTCGATTCAATGAGACCTGCTAAGGTTCCACCTGTGCCAACCGCACAACAAATGACATCATAATGCTGTAAATCATAATGTGTGAGTATTTCTTTACAGCCTTGAATGGCAAGTGTATTTGTTCCACCCTCAGGGATAATATAAGTATCTGGATATCTATGTTGTAATTTTTCTAAATAAGATAGTGTATGTCGTTCTTTATATGTGGCTCTTGAAATGAAAGAGAGTTGCATGCCACATATTTTATGAGCAAAAGTAAGCGTTGGATTTAATGATTGTTGTGCCAGCTCTTCGCCACGAATAATTCCTATGCTTTTAAAACCATATTGTTTTGCTGCATAGGCAGTTGCAGCAATATGATTAGAGTATGCGCCGCCAAAGGTGAGAATACTTGTATAACCTTGTTGTTTAGCTTTTAGAAAATTATATTTAAGCTTATAGAATTTATTACCTGAAATATAAGGGTGAATTTGGTCTAAGCGTTTCATATCTATATGAACGCCGTGTTTTACACCAATATGTTCAATGGGTGTATTGCTTTGTATATTTTGAAACATAAATATTTATGAGGTTGTGTGAGTATCTACAGAAGTTTCAACAGACATTCCCGGACTTAAACGTGAAAGGTCTTGTTGATTTGCATCAATACTAATACGGACAGGAATACGTTGCACGACCTTCGTAAAATTACCTGTTGCATTATCTGCTTTTAGTACACTAAATTCTGAGCCTGCTGCGGGTGAAATTTGTTCTACATGACCTGTAAACTTTTGATGGTTAAGTGCATCTACAGTAAACGATGCCTTTTGACCAATTTGAATATGATCCATTTGTGTTTCTTTGAAGTTTGCAATTACCCAACGTTTTGGTGGGATAAGAAATAATAATTGTGTGCCTGCTGCAACATATTGTCCAAGTCGGGGAGTAACTTCACCGAGTTGTCCATCCATAGGTGCACTAATAATTGCATAGTTTTTCGTAATTTCAGCTTGATCTAAAGCTGCTTGGCTATTTTGAACTTGAGCATTCAAACCAATTTGTGCAACCTGGGCCGTTTTAAGTGCTTCTTGTGCTACATTTAAATTGGCTTGAGCCTGTTGCAATAATGCTAAATTATTTTTTGCTGAAGCATTTACAGAGTCATATTCTGTTTTGGAAACAGCACCTGTATTACCAAGTTGCTGATAGCGACGTAATTGTTGTAATGAAAGTTCATACTGCGCATCTGCTTGCGAGATTTTTGCTTTTGCTGCAACAATATCGGCTTTACGCTGCTCAATCGCCTGATTTTGGTTTCTAAAGGCATTTTTAGCCTGATCTACATTGGCCTTTGCTTGAATGACTTGTTGATCATAGCGATCGGGATTGATTTTAATAAGAGGTTGACCTTTTTTTACATGGTCAAAGTCATTGACTAATACTTCTTGAATATAGCCATTAATCTGTGAAGACAATACAGTGGTTTGACCTTTAATATAGCTATTATCAGTCTGTTGTATTGGGCTATTAAAAGGACCTAAACGCCATGCCCATAAAATTGCTGAGATACCAATTAATAGAATAAAAAACATTAAAATAAGGGTCGATTTCTTTGTTTTAATCAATTTCCCAACATGAGGAATCGATTTAATCTGAATATTGGTGTCATCCATTTTTTTTACATTTTTTTGTTCGATATCTTGTGTATTACTCATCTTTTTACTCAAAATGTTAGGCATTCTTTTTACGGGATGTATGAAATTTATCCCAGAATATATTAAAACTTGTCCAGACAAATAGAATAATGGCAATCCAACTATTCAGGTTAATAACATCATTGTAGGCACGAACTTGCGACTCTCTTGTTGTAATCTGAGCTAGAGATTTGATGGCTTGTCCTTGTACTTGTAGAGGATCCGTTATATTTGCTGTATATTTTGCTTTATATTGATTAATGCGGTTAATGACATTTGGATCAGTTGCACTCATTGTACGGTTGATATCGACTTGATATACCTGTGCTTGATGTTTTTGGTAGGTATTATAAAAAGAAGAGCCAATAAGACTACCAAAGTTTTGTGTTGCTGAGAATAAAACGATAAACGTGACAACATAATTAGAACCCTGTTGTAGCGTTTTTCCCATACCTGTGAGAAGTAGTGGTCCAATAAATAAGCCATTTGCAAAAGCAATTAGGAATTGGCTATAGAAAAAATGTTCAGGACGTACATCGCTAGTTAGGTAAGCATCTAAACGACTTGCAATAAGGATAAGAAAAGTTGCGAGCAATAGGTGTAAAACGGTTCTTTCGCGTGAAAAAGTGAGTGCGCTAAAAACAACGCCACAAATAATAGCAATAAAAATAACAGTGTATAAGCCAACAAATTGGTCTGGTCCCATACCTACCGTTTTTAGAAAGTTTACCGCAGCATAACTTTGTTCGGAAAGTAAAAAACGAAGGAAGAAAGCACCAAAAATAAAGCGAATCATAGGTATAGTACCTAACCATCGCGTCATAATGAGAGGGTTTGTTCTATGATGTTCATAGAAAAAACCAAAAACAATGAGTGTAAAGCCAATAATTAGCGTATAAGCTAACCATGGGGCATCAAACCACCATAGCAGAGGACCTTGTGTTAAGACAATACAAAGACAAGCAAAGCCTGGTGCAAGTAAGATAAAAGTAAAAATATCACCCTTTTCAAAAACTGCAACACGTATGCTGCGTGGTAGCTTTAAAGAAACAACCATAGCATAGCAACAAATGGCAAGCCCCAATTCAAAAGTATAAAGGTCTACCCAATTATTTACATTTACAAGGTAGGGAGAAATAATCCAAGCAAGTGGAATACCAAGCTGACCAAAACCAAAACCCAAATAAAGACCTTTTAAGCGATGGACTTTACCAAAAGCCTGCATGATGTAATACATGCCTAAAGAGCTAAGAGGTGCTGCAACAAAGCCACTCATACAGCGTGCAAAAACTGCCATATGGTAATTTTGAACAAATAGGTGTAAGAGCATTACAGCAATAAAACCTAATAGGCCAATTTCAGTGAAAGCACGTAAACCATATTGCTGTCTTGACTTAAATAGAATGAGATTGGCACTTACATTGGCCATAACATAGGCAGCAGGTAACCAAGCACCTTCTGTTGGTGTTATGCCATATTGCCCTTGTAGTTGAGGGAGATTTGCAGTAATAAAGCCATTACTTAGACCAGAGGTAATCGCAATAAATGTACCAATAATAAAATATAGATACCTTTTCGACTTTGGGTGGTCTAATGCAGGTGGCGAACCTGGAATAACAGGTCTTTCATCATCTGCCCAGTTAGGGGGTGTTTCCAAGTATCGTGGTTTGTCATTTGCCATGAAACACCTAGCTTTTAATGATTATTTTAGAATACATATGTAGACGGTTTTGCTATTTGTGTAAATTGTATTGATGACATGCCTAAAATACATTTTGGATTTATAATGAAAAGTGGCTGTATAGAGAAAATATTATAAGTTAATTTATGTGTAAACAATTAAAGTAAAGTTTTGTATTATGTAATTAATATAAAAATAAGTTTTAAAACAAATAAAAATATTTAAATTTTTTTTATTAAATATCTCGTTTACATTAGTTTTAAAAGATAAATCTTGAGTACATATAATGAAAACACAACATGATATTAATCAAAAGCAGTATGCAGATAAATCTATGAGTTATTTGCATAGCCAAGTTCATGCTCAAGGAATTGAGTTTAAAAAGATTATAAATTTAATCTCAAATAAGCAACAGAGCCGTGTTTTAGATTTAGGATGTGGAGGGGGTCACGTTTCTTATCAAATTGCTCCTTTTGTAGAAAGTGTTGTGGCATACGACTTGTCTTCAGAGATGTTAGAGGCTGTTAAGACTACAGCAGAAACAAAGCAGATAAGAAATATTGTAGTTCAGCAAGGGCCTGCCGAGAAACTACCATTTGCAAATGCTGAGTTCGATTTTGTGATTAGTCGTTATTCAGCACATCATTGGCAGAATATTAGTCAAGCAATACATGAAGTTCAGCGTGTACTCTGCAATGGCGGTATATTTATTTTGATAGATATTATTGGTTCAAATAGACCTGCATTAGATACATTTCTTCAAGCAATAGAGATTATTCGTGATCCAAGTCATGTACGTGATTATAGCTTGGCAGAATGGATCAATCTTGCTGAGGGTGCTGACTTAACTGTAGAACTTATTGAAAAGCAGAAGTTATCTCTTAATTTTAAAGCGTGGGTTGAACGTATGAAAACGCCAAATCATGCTATTCATACAATACAATATTTACAGCATAGTATTTCAGATGAAGTTAAAAACCATTTTAATATACAAGATGATGGTAGTTTTGAAACAGATGTTGGTTATTTTATTTTTAGAAAATAATTTAAATATGACGTTTGTGCCATTGATGCATAGTACTCCAACGCCAGAATAAGAGCGTGGCAATATATAAAATAAGTGAAAAGGATAAGGCCTCAATAAGCAGGCCTGAAAATAAAACTTTGGTCATGCTGGTATCTACATAACCGTGACCAAAGTGGGAAAGCCATGCTGAAACTTGATGAAAAATAGTGAGTAATATTTCTTTATCAATCATTTGTACATGATATATTTTACTTCCGATCCAAAATGCAACATATAAAATGGGTGCAATTGTAAAAGGGTTGGTTAGCCAAGCAAGGCTTAGCCCAATAGGTAAATTTACTTCAAGCACCAACACCGTAAGAATAATAAGAATACTATGGAAAGGAATGGGTAAAAGTCCAAAGAATGCACCAATCAACACAGCTCTAGAGATCGATCTACGGTTTACATACCATAGTAAAGGATCGCGCGTACGGCTTCCAAAAAGTTTCATGATTTTAGAAGACTCAACTTTCTCAGAAGAAGGCAGCCAAGATTGAAGGGTTTGTTTAAGCATCGTCGTCGCTTTATATATTTAAAATATTTTTATCTCTTTCGTTCAATTATACCCCAAATGGTTATTTTTTCATATCATGATATGAATATGGATATATATTATTCATAATTAAAATATTTTTATTTCTTCGATAAAAATTTATATAGCAGAATACCGAATAAAAGTCCCCAAAATGCGGAACCAATACCTAATATTTGTATGCCCGATGCACTTAATAAAAAAGTAAATAATGAAGCATCACGACTTTCGATATCTTCAAAAGCAACCGCAATGTTATGGCTAATTGTACCGAGTAATGCAATGCCTGCGACAGTCGTAATGAAAAGTTGAGGTAAATTAAGCAGTAAGTGTGTTAGGTAAAGTGCAAATATTCCCATAAGTATATAGCAAATACCGCAACATATTCCTGCAATATAACGTTTCTTAGGATCAGGGTGTACTTGATTATCTAAACTTACAGCAGCACTAATAGCTGCCAGACATACAGAAAATGCACCAAAAGGTGCAAAGCATGTTTGGGTAATACCAATCCAACCTACAAGCTGATTTGTATGAGGTACGTAGCCATAACTTTTGATCATCCCAATACCAGGTAAAAACTGCGATGAAAGATTAACAATAAACAAAGGTAGTGCCAGTCCAACAACACTTTGCCAAGAAAAAGTAGGTGTAACCCAAATAGGCTTTGTAAGATGGAATGAAAATGCAGGAAAAGAAATCTGACAAAATATCATGCTCAATATAAAAGCAATGCATACCATGAAAACGATACTATAGCGTGGTGAAATACGTTTTAATATAAAATAGCTAAGTAATGTACCAGTAGTGAAAAACCATTGGTCTGGTAAGTGTATGAATAAATTAATTCCAAATTTAAGTAGAATTCCTGCCAGCATAGCACAACTCAAGCTGAGAGGAATTTTTGAGAGTAGTTTTTGAAAGATGCCTGAAAAACCTGTTATGGCAATGAGAATACCGCAAGCAATAAATGCACCTGTCGCTTCGTTAAGAGAGTAGTGTTGGTTTGAAGCAATAATAAGCGCAATACCAGGAGTAGACCATGCGGTTGCAACGGGATACTTATATTTCCACGATAAAATAGCACCAGACAAACCAATTGAAATACCAAGTGCTAAGAACCATGATGATACCTGATCGGGAGTTGCTCCAAGGTGTTGAGCACCTTCAATGATGAGTACGGCTGAAACGCTAATACCAATAATAAAAGTAACAATACCTGCAAATGCAGCTGAAATAGAAAAATCATCAATGAATTGTTTAAGCATCCGTAAAGTCACTTTATTATGGGTATTGAAGAGGCTAATTTATCAATTTACTAAAAAAATGTGCTTTCTAATTTAGATTAAAATAAATAAAAATATTTCAATATTTTTATCTCTTTAATAATAATATTTACAAATTAAGCTAAAATTTAGGAGAATTTTTATGGAAAAAATAGGGTTGACTCAGCTTTCGAGTTTGGATTTAAAAATTATGCGGGCTTTGCAAGAAAATGGTCGTTTAACCAATGCAGAGTTGGCAAAAATAGTTGATATTAGTAGCTCATCTTGTTGGAAACATACTCAAAATTTATTTGCCATTGGTGCAATTGTCGATATTCGTGCAATTATTAATCCTGTCATGGTACAAAAAGAAACAGTTGTATTGGTGGGTGTTGTTTTAGATCGCTCTACACCAGATAGTTTTGAAGAGTTTGAAACACATGTAAAAAAATTGCCTAATATACTTGAATGCTATTTAGTAGCAGGGGAAGTTGATTACTTTTTAAAGTTACGTGTGAGAGATCTTTCTGAATTTAATCGTTTTCACAGTGAAAAAGTCATTGCGTTACCGGGAGTAAGGCAAGTGAGAACTTTTTTTGTACTGAATGAAGTTATTACAGATGGTCTATTGTCTTTCTAGATAAGAAAAACCTCAGTTAAAACTGAGGTTTTACAACAACTAATATAACAACGGCAAATAAGATGACAGTAGGCAACTCATTAAACATTCGCCAAAATTTATGTGTTTTGTAATGGGCATTATCTATAAGTTTTTTTCGATAATAACCACAAAAAAAATGATAAATGATGAGCAGCCCAACTAAACCAACTTTGAAATAAAACCAAAGTGCTTCATGGTAATGTCGAGTTGCATCCCCCCAGTCTACAAGAAAATGGGCTGTAATAAGTGTTGCGATCATTGCTGGCCACATAATTCCACGATAAAGCTTACGCTCCATAATTTGGAATCTTTCATAACTTGCTTGATCATTACTCATTGCATGGTAAACATACAAGCGCGGTAAGTAGAAGAGTGCTGCGAACCAGCACACAACCGCAATAATATGTAGCGCCTTTACCCATAAAAACGCGCTAGAGGGAGCATCCATAAGCCTTCCTTATTGCATTAGTTTTCCCATTTTTTGAAAATGAGGCATGCATTTACACCACCAAATCCAAAACTATTACTCATAACACTATTTAGTTTAGCATCACGTTTTTCAAGTACAATATCAAAGCCTTCTGTACCTTCATCAAGCTCGGTAACATTAATGTTTGGCGCGATAAAGTCATTTTGCATCATTAAAATAGAGTAAATAGCTTCTTGTACGCCTGCTGCACCTAAGCTATGTCCTGTCATAGACTTTGTTGAACTTACGGGTGGCACATTACCTGTACCAAAAGCATTTTCCATTGCTTTTAATTCTGTAATGTCACCTGCTGGGGTAGATGTACCATGCGAGTTTACATAGTCAACTTTTTCAACACCATGTTGTTTTGCTTCATCTAAAGCCATAAGTACACAGCGTGTTGCACCTTCACCGCTTGGTGCAACCATATCAGCACCATCACTATTTGCAGCATAAGCGACAATTTCAGCAATAATATTTGCACCACGTGCTTGAGCATGTTCTAGTGACTCAAGTACGAGGAAGCCACCACCACCAGCAATAACAAAGCCTGCACGGTCTTTTGAGTATGGGCGAGATGCAGACTCAGGTGTATCATTAAATTTGTTGCTTAAAGCACCCATTGCATCAAATAACAAACTTTGAGACCAGTGATCTTCTTCACCACCACCTGCAAGCATAAGATCTTGTTTACCAAGCGCAATAAGGTTGTATGCATAACCAATTGCATCTGCTGAGGTAGCACAAGCACTTGCAACTGAATGAGCAACACCTTGTAATTTAAATGCTGTGCCAAGGTTAGCAGTAATTGTATTTGTCATATTACGTGGTACGAAGAAAGGACCAACCTTACGTGCACCTTTAGTTTCTAAGATCTCATTCATCTCAACAACAGAAGCAGTTGAGCCACCACCTGAACCACCTGCAATACCGTAACGTGGATTACCGCCTAAATCAGCTACTTCTAGACCTGCTTGTTTAATTGCATCTAATGCTGAGTTGTAAGCATACATTGCGCATACACCCATAAAACGTTTTGTTTTACGGTCAATATGGTCAAACTCTTGCTCAGCAGGTGCGCTGACATGGCTTTTGAAGTTTAGATCGACATGTACTTGGTTAAGGCGAGTACCTGAGATACCATTTTTTAAAGATTCAGTGACTTTTTCTAATGAGTTACCAATGCATGAGTTAATGCCCATACCTGTAATTACAACACGGTTCATCTTGCAGATCCCTTAATATAGTGGTGATGAGTAAAGTGCTATCATATTGATATCTATTACTCATGTTTTGATGTTTACCTCATAATAACAGAAAGCTTTTTTAAATCTTATGGCAAATCTTATGTGTATTCTTATGATTCAGGTAAAAAATGCACATCTTGTGACATTTAACTAAAAGATACATATTAAAGTTGAGATAAAATAAGTCTACTTCTAGTATTTATCAATAATCTAAAGAAAAAATAATTGGGAGATGGATATGCCAAAAACAGGCAATAATCCTTCATTCGAGCCACTTAATAAGATTTTTGGAGTGGCTAAAAAGCTCAGTCAGGCAACATTAGACAAAGTAAATGGGCAGACTATATCACCTAAAGAAAGTAGACGTGCATCAGATACAGTATATGCTGATAAACCACAAATGATGATACGGCAATATATTCCCGATTTCTCTCGAAGAGTTTTAGGTAAGAATTATAGTCCTGTTGTAAAAGTTGTAGGTTTTCTTTCGCCAATAGGTGGAGATCATGCTGCTGATTATCTGTTCAAGCATATTAATCAAATTGCAGAGAAGTTAAGTAGCACTGAACTTATTATGGCTGAGGCAGGAGTAAAGTCACTAGATACCTTAAAAGCTGATATTTTTCGTGCAGGGCGGTTGAGTCAAGCCTTGATTGAACAAAATAAATGGATTGCAAGTGTGCAGGGTGGTGCTTGTGCGCCTTTAGGTGTAATAGGAATGGGGGTGGATATTCCAGTTTCACTTATCCTTGTTTTAAAAACAGTTTACCAAACTGGGAGAGCATATGGTTTTGAGTTAAGTATAAATGATCAAGAGATTATTCAATTTATTTTTCAACAAATACCACTTGAGAAAATGGTTGAGAAACAAAGCTTATTATTATTTATACGTACCATTTCGAGTGCTTTAGAAACACATGATATTCAAAAGTTACAAAATTTTGTAGGTTCTCAAGAAGATTTAGCATGGATATCTAATTTATTTAAAGAGCAATCTATCCAATGGGAATGGTTAAGAAATCTACCTAAATTATCAATACTAAGTAAGTCTAGTCCATTTTTTATGGCAGGGGTTGGTGCAGTATATAGTTGGAAACTTATAGAGCAGGTTGGACAGTACTCACAGCATGTTTTTTCTATTGCTAGAGATTATATACTTACTCATCCAACAGAATCGTGCTCTATATTAGAGGCTTATCAAAGATCTGCTAAAAGCATGGAAAATTAGACCCATACTGTTTATATTACTTCATAAGCTGTGAGTTGATATCTTATTATTACTACTTAAATTGTTAAATATAATATTTATTTTAAAGAATAGTATTTGATGTTTCTTGTAAATATCTGCTTTATATTACTTTTTTATAAGATAATTTGGTTGTTATTGAGTTTAAATCCATCTTTGTCTTATGTTGACCAAGATTTAGTTTTTGAATACAATAATGTGCCCTCAAAAAGAGTTAAATTTTCTTTTTTTGTGGGGTTTTTAATTAACGGGAGAATTGCCATATGGCAACAACAAATCAATTGATCCGTAAGGGTCGTTCAACTTTGGTTGAAAAATCCAAAGTTCCTGCGTTGAAGGCTTGCCCACAACGTCGTGGTGTATGTACTCGTGTTTATACAACTACACCTAAAAAACCAAACTCAGCAATGCGTAAAGTTTGCCGTGTGCGTTTAACTTCAGGTTTTGAAGTTTCAAGCTATATCGGTGGTGAAGGGCATAACCTACAAGAGCACAGTGTTGTGCTTATCCGTGGTGGTCGTGTTAAAGATTTACCAGGTGTACGTTACCATACCGTTCGTGGTTCATTAGACTGTGCTGGTGTTAAAGATCGTAACCAAGCACGTTCTAAATATGGTACTAAACGTCCTAAGAAATAATTAGGCGTTAAAACCAAAAAACCTTTAGCGTTTCGCTTGTTTGATCATTCAGATTTTTAAATCAAGCGGCGTATAGTAAGGCCAGCGTCATGTGCATGACACTTTGCACAAACTGCTGGATCATCCTGAAGTGTCATATTATTAGGTGTATTAAAATGCCAAGACGTCGCGTAGTCGCTGCCCGTGAAATCCTTCCGGATCCTAAGTTCGGTAGCCAAACAATCGCTAAATTCATGAACCACGTTATGCAAGACGGTAAAAAATCGATTGCAGAAAGCATTGTTTACGGTGCTTTAGACCGTGTTCAAGAAAAAAACAAAGTAGACCCAGTTGAATTTTTCGAGGCTACTCTTGAAAAAGTTCGTCCTATGGTCGAAGTAAAAGCTCGCCGTGTTGGTGGTGCTACATACCAAGTACCTATGGAAGTGCGCCCATCCCGTCGTACTGCTCTAGCTATGCGTTGGTTAGTAGACGCTGCTGCAAAGCGTTCTGAAAAAACTATGGCTTTACGTCTTGCTGGCGAGTTGCTTGATGCGGCTGAAGGCAAAGGTGCTGCAACTAAAAAACGTGAAGACGTGCACCGTATGGCTGAAGCTAACAAAGCCTTCTCTCATTACCGTTTCTAAGCGGATAAAACAGGCCTTCAAAAAAATAATATTAAAAATACTTGTATTTTTAATATTTGAACGCATTAAGTTATTTAAACTTAATGCGTCCTGTTTTATAAATAACATTAGGAATGTAAAACATCATGGCTCGTCAAACTCCTATTTCTCAATACCGTAACATCGGTATTTCTGCACATATTGACGCAGGTAAAACTACAACTACAGAGCGTATCTTGTATTACACTGGTGTATCTCACAAAATTGGTGAAGTACATGACGGTGCTGCAACGATGGACTGGATGGCACAAGAGCAAGAGCGCGGTATTACAATTACCTCAGCTGCGACGACTTGTTTCTGGTCTGGTATGGCTAACCAATTTAAACAACACCGTATCAACGTAATTGATACACCGGGACACGTTGACTTCACAATTGAAGTTGAACGTTCTATGCGTGTACTTGACGGTGCTTGCATGGTTTACTGTGCAGTTGGTGGTGTTCAGCCTCAGTCTGAAACTGTATGGCGTCAAGCAAACAAATATAAAGTACCTCGTTTAGCATTCGTGAATAAGATGGACCGTACAGGTGCAAACTTCTTCCGTGTTGTTGAACAGATGAAAACACGCCTTGGTGGAAACCCTGTACCTATCGTAATTCCAATCGGTGCAGAGGATACATTTACTGGTGTTGTTGACCTTCTCGAAATGAAAGCAATTATTTGGGATGAAGAATCTCAAGGCATGAAATTCGACCTAGGTGAAATTCCAGCTGATCTTGTTGATACTGCTCAAGAATGGCGTGTAAACATGGTTGAAGCAGCAGCAGAAGCTTCTGAAGAACTCATGGACAAATACCTTGAAGAAGGTGATCTTTCTAAAGAAGAGATCATGCAAGGTTTACGTGCACGTACACTAGCATCTGAAATTCAAGTAATGCTTTGTGGTTCTGCATTCAAAAACAAAGGTGTTCAACGTATGTTGGATGCTGTAATTGAATATTTACCATCTCCAACTGAAGTACAAGCAATTCGCGGTATTTTAGACGATAAAGCTGAAACTGAAGCAACACGTGAAGCATCTGATGATGTTCCGTTCTCTGCGCTTGCATTCAAAATCATGAATGACAAATTCGTAGGTAACTTAACGTTCATCCGTGTTTACTCAGGTGTTCTTAAACAAGGTGATCCTGTATTTAACCCAGTTAAATCTAAGCGTGAACGTGTTGGCCGTATCGTACAAATGCACGCAGATCAACGTCAAGATTTAGACGAAATCCGTGCGGGCGATATTGCTGCATGTGTTGGTCTAAAAGACGTAACAACTGGTGATACACTGTGTGATGAAAAGAACATCATTACACTTGAGCGTATGGAATTCCCTGATCCAGTAATCGCACTTGCTGTTGAACCAAAAACAAAAGCTGACCAAGAAAAAATGTCAGTTGCTTTAGGTCGCTTAGCAAAAGAAGATCCTTCATTCCGTGTACGTACAGATGAAGAATCTGGTCAAACAATTATTGCTGGTATGGGTGAGCTTCACCTTGACATCATTGTTGACCGTATGAAGCGTGAATTCGGTGTTGAAGCAAATATTGGTAAACCAATGGTTGCTTACCGTGAAACAATTCGTAAAACAATTGAACAAGAAGGTAAATTTGTTCGTCAAACAGGTGGTAAAGGTAAATTCGGTCATGTATATGTTCGTTTAGAGCCAATGGATCCTGAAGGCGATAAAGAATATGAATTTGCTGAAGAAGTTGTTGGTGGTGTAGTACCTAAAGAGTTCTTTGGCGCTGTGGATAAAGGTATCCAAGAGCGTATGAAGAATGGTGTCCTTGCTGGTTACCCAGTTGTAGGCATCAAAGCGACATTATTTGATGGTTCTTACCATGATGTCGATTCTGATGAATTGTCGTTCAAAATGGCAGGTTCTTACGCATTCCGTGACGGTTTCATGAAAGCAGACCCTGTTCTTCTTGAACCTGTTATGAAAGTTGAAGTGGAAACTCCAGAAGACTACATGGGCGATATCATGGGCGACTTAAACCGTCGTCGTGGTATGGTTCAAGGTATGGACGACTTACCTGGTGGTACAAAAGCCATTCGTGCTGAGGTTCCACTTGCTGAGATGTTTGGTTACGCAACACATATGCGTTCTATGTCTCAAGGTCGTGCAACTTACTCTATGGAATTTGCAAAATATGCTGAAACTCCACGTAATGTGGCTGAAGGCATCATTACTAAATTCCAAACAGGTAAATCAGGTGACGACGAGTAATCTTTCGATTACTATATTGCCTAATTCGATTTGAGTTAAAAACCTATTGCTCATAAGTGACCCTTATGAGCAGTTAATAAAGGAAGATCATCATGGCTAAAGCCAAGTTTGAACGTAATAAGCCACATGTAAACGTGGGAACAATTGGTCACGTTGACCATGGTAAAACAACTTTAACAGCTGCTATTGCAACTATCTGTGCAAAAGTTTATGGCGGTGAAGCTAAAGATTACGCAGCGATCGACTCTGCGCCTGAAGAAAAAGCTCGTGGTATTACAATTAATACATCTCACGTAGAATATGATTCTCCAACTCGTCACTACGCTCACGTAGACTGCCCAGGACACGCCGATTATGTTAAAAACATGATCACTGGTGCTGCTCAAATGGATGGTGCGATTCTTGTATGTGCTGCGACTGATGGTCCTATGCCACAAACTCGTGAACACATCCTTCTTTCTCGTCAGGTAGGTGTACCTTACATCGTTGTATTCTTAAACAAATGCGACCTTGTTGATGATGAAGAATTACTTGAATTAGTAGAGATGGAAGTTCGTGAACTTCTAGCTTCTTACGATTTCCCTGGTGATGATACTCCTGTAATCCGTGGTTCAGCTTTAGCTGCACTTAACGGTGATGCTGGTGAATATGGTGAATCTTCAGTAATTTCTCTTGTAGAAGCTCTAGATTCTTACATTCCTGAACCAGAGCGTGCTATCGATAAAGCATTCTTAATGCCAATCGAAGATGTATTCTCAATTTCTGGTCGTGGTACTGTAGTAACAGGCCGTGTAGAATCAGGTATTGTTAAAGTTGGTGAAGAAGTTGAAATCGTTGGTATTAAAGACACGGTTAAAACGACTGTAACTGGCGTTGAAATGTTCCGTAAATTGCTTGACGAAGGTCGTGCAGGCGAGAACTGTGGTGTTCTTCTACGTGGTACTAAACGTGAAGACGTACAACGTGGTCAAGTATTGGCTAAGCCAGGTACAATTAAGCCACACACTAAATTTGACGCAGAAGTATATGTACTAGCGAAAGAAGAAGGTGGTCGTCATACTCCATTCCTAAATGGTTACCGTCCACAGTTCTATTTCCGTACAACTGACGTAACTGGTGCAATCCAGTTGAAAGAAGGCGTTGAAATGGTTATGCCAGGTGACAACGTTGAAATGGCAGTAGAATTAATCCACCCAATCGCAATGGACGCTGGTTTACGCTTCGCGATCCGTGAAGGTGGTCGTACTGTAGGTGCTGGTGTTGTTTCTAAAGTAACAGCATAATCACTGAAAAGTAAAAAAACGCCCTTTTAGGGCGTTTTTTTATGTGTTTAATTTTTTAATTCTAGTAAAGAAAATTAAAATAGATATAATCAGCAAAAAGTCTTATTAGAAAACTTATTATGATTCGTTTTATGGAACAAGGTGATGTCGCACAGGTCTATGAAATAGAAAAAACTGTACAGTCACATCCATGGTCATTGATGCAGTTTGCAGAAGCTCAAAAGAATTATAGTGCTACCGTATATATAGAAAATCAGGAAGTTTGTGGTTTTTGTATATTACAGCCTGTCTTAGATGAGGCAAACCTTCTTCTTATGGCAGTACACCCTAAATATCAGGGCAAAGGTATAGGTTTTAGCTTGCTGGAAAAATCATTAAATTTACTGAAGAATAATCCAATACAAATATTTTTAGAAGTCCGTGAAAGTAATCTAGCGGCAATAAAGCTGTATGAAAAGGCTGGATTTCATCAGATTGATCTTAGGAAAAATTATTATCCAAAGGCTGATGGTTCACGAGAGCATGCAATAATTATGATTAAGTTGTGTAGTGATGATTTTAGTTCTTATATAAGATAAATGTTATTCATTTAAAAATTTGCTCCAATTTGCTGAATAGCTTGTCATTAAAGATTCACCTAAATTTATAATTTCTTCAGAAGAAAGTTGCTTGTTTAAGGTGCGCCATTGCCCATCAAGAAGTAGTTGGAAAGGTGTATATTGGCATTTATAGTTCATTTTCTTTGAGTGAGGAACCCAATAGCCTAAATATACGTAATCGAGATTAAGCGATTTTACATAGTCAATCTGTTTCAGTATTGCAAACACGCCAAGAGAGCGCTTATTTTCGTCAGGTTCAAAAAATGTGTAAACAGCAGAAAGTCCATCATCTAATGCATCACATACGGAAACACTAATGAGTTGATCATCTTTCCATAGTTCTAAAAAAAAACTTTCTGTGCAGGTATTTAGTAAAAATTTTTCAAATTGTTCTTTACTTGCAGGGTACATGTCTCCATCTTTATGTCGTATATTAATATATTTTTCATAAAGCTTATAATGCTGTTCATTCGCTTGATCGATAGGTGTGATATGCATTGTTAGGTCTTTATTACGCTTCCAAGCCTTTTTTTGTTGGCTATTCATCGTAAAGTGTTCTACAGGCACACGACAAGATAAGCATTGTCGACAAGAGTGGCACTCAGGTCTATAAATGTAATCACCACTGCGCCTAAAACCAGTTCTAGATAGATCTGAAAGTGTTAAAACATCTATCCGCTGTTTAGGATCTAGAAAAACCATTCTTGACGGTCGAGCATTTAAGTAGCTACAGTAATGAGGGGGTGTAATAAAATACTGTAGTGTACTTAAAGGGGACTTCGGGGTGTATATATTCATATTCGTCTCCCTCCAGTTAATTTACTTGGTGAGTAGTTGCTGTGAATTTGCAATGTCCTTACTAGAAAATACACTGTCCTGATACTTTTTCCAATCAATTCTAGGCTGTTTTATAACAGTTTGTAACGATTTTAAGTAATTTTCGCGTGTCATGGTTGTTGCACCTAAGCTGAGTAGGTGATCATTTACTAATTGGCAGTCAATCCATGGTAGCTTTTGCTCGGCACCTATTAGCATCAATACGTAAAATGCCATTTTAGAAACATCTGTACGTTGACTAAACATAGATTCGCCAAAGCAGCCATGACCAATGGTTAAACCATATAAACCGCCCACTAAAATGTTTTTTTCCCATACTTCTATACTGTAACCTAAGCCATATTGAAACATATTTACATAACTTTGAATGATATCTTCACTAATCCATGTTTCATTTGTATAGTTGCGAGGCAGTGAACATTTACGAATAACATCTTCAAAAGCACGGTTAATTGTGATGGTGTAATCATGCTTTTTCATGTTTCTAAGGAGTGATTTACTTGGGTGATAGGCATGTGGTGAAATAATACAACGTGGTTCAGGACTCCACCAACAAATAGGCTCATCTTCATTAAACCAAGGAAATAATCCATGCGTATATGCTTCAAGTAATGTTGCAGGTGATAGGTCAGCTCCAAAACAGATGAGCCCATGTCCCTCAGGGTCTGCATCCTTAGCTAGGGGGAATGTATATTGTGATGGTGGAATATTATTCATATAAGTATTAATAATTTTCAGTATGTATGAAAGAAAAAGCCGTAGTAACTACGGCTTTTGATCTTATTCGATGTTGTCTAAGTATTTCTCGGCATCGAGTGCAGCCATACAGCCTGAACCTGCCGATGTAATAGCTTGGCGATAGATGCTGTCTGCGACATCTCCCGCAGCAAATACACCCGGTACAGAAGTTGCTGTTGCATTTCCAGCAGTACCACTATGTATTTGAATATAACCATCACGTAATTCGAGTTGGTCTTTAAACATATCTGTATTCGGCTTATGCCCAATCGCAATAAATAAGCCTTGAACATCGATGTTTTGAGTTGAGTCATCTAGTGTCGATTTTAGACGAACACTTGTTACACCCGTTTGATCGCCTTGAACTTCATCAACTTGATGGTTCCAGATAATAGAGATTTTACCTTCTTTTTCTTTTTCGAAGATATGATCTTGTAAGATTTTTTCAGAACGTAAGCTATCTCGGCGGTGTACGAGTGTTACATGTGCTGCGATATTTGAAAGATATAGCGCTTCTTCTACAGCAGTATTTCCACCACCGACAACCATCACATTTTGGTTTTTATAAAAGAAACCATCACATGTTGCACATGCACTTACACCTTGACCCATAAATGCTTTTTCAGATTCAAGACCTAAATATTGTGCAGTCGCACCAGTAGCAATAATTAGACCATCACATGTATATTCACCCATGTCGCCTTTAAGCGTAAATGGACGGTTTTTAAGGTCAACTTCATTGATGTGGTCATAGAGAATTTCTGTACCGAAGCGTTCTGCATGTGCTTGCATACGTTCCATGAGTGCAGGGCCTGTGAGTCCTTCAGGATCACCCGGCCAGTTATCTACTTCGGTCGTTGTTGTTAGCTGACCGCCAAGTTGTAGTCCTGCAATAAGTGTTGGCTTTAAGTTAGCACGAGCTGCATAAACAGCTGCACTATAGCCAGCAGGGCCTGAACCTAAAATGATCAATCGCGAATGGCGAGCGCTCATAAGTATTCCTTTATAATAAATCGTTGATAAAATTATACGCTAAACAGGAATCTTTGTGTTGTCTGTAAATGTTGATATTATGGATAGGCTAAATCGATTTTAGTTATGTTAATATCTAAATACTAACAAAGCGTTGCATATTTTCTCGTATAACATGTGCATAATATTAAAATTAAATCGTTGAAAAAAGTATTAAACTTTATTTCAGAAACATTCATTGGTTTTTTCAAGTACAGGACAGTATATGACTGCGGTGTCGAGTGTGTATGCACAGCGCTTAATTACGACATTATTTTTAGTATCGTTTGGTATTTATTTGTTCTTAGCAACAGTCACGTATACACCATTTGATCCGGGATGGATGCATATTTCAAGTGATACACAACAAGTATCGAACGCAAGTGGTGTTGCAGGCGCTTGGATTGCAGATTTACTGTTTGGATTTTTAGGGTGGGCAAGCTTACTTATTCCTATTTTTTTCTTTATAGAAGCGATTCAAGTTTGGTGGCCGAGAAGCTTTTTAAGCCGACCTTTTCGTTACGCGGCTCAGTTTTTTATTTTATTGGCAACTTCGAGCTTATTGTATTTGTTTTGGAATGTACCTACAGATGCGTTAACCAATGCTTCTGGCGGTATTATAGGGTATGAACTTGGTTCGAGCCTTTCCCATCTCATCACAATTTATGGTGCAAGTATTTTCCTTTTTGTATTGTGGGGCGTTTTATTTACGCTCGCTTTTGGTGTGCAGTGGAATAAAACATGGGCGACGTTGCAGGCTACACCTAAATATTTACAAGATTTATTTTATCGTAATGTGCCTGAAACAGAGGCTGCATATGACAAAATGGTAGCGCCAAAAAAAATTCAACAATCAGAAATAACCGATTGTGATGAAGAAATAGAAACTACAGATCATCAGGAAAAAAAAGAATCTTTCAAAAAAGCACCGAATACAGATCCTACTGCTGAAAAACTGTTTGATGATTTAATAGTACGCCAAGCTGAACATGAATCTTTAAAGTCCTTTGAAACACCTGTTTCAGATACAAGTAAAGTAATACCTGAAGCCCAAGAGCGCAAGGTTGTGACAGGGCAGGTATGGAAAGTACCTGACCAGAAAACAGAAGATGAACAACAAAAAGAAATTGATGCATTGTTAAAGGCATCTGAAGATGAACATTTGAAGGCAAACTTAACTTCAACAGTATCAAATGTAAATTGGGATGATGATAAGGTCTTTGATGATTTATTAAAGACTGTGCCAAAAGAGGAGGCGGCTACAGATATACATACACCTTTTAATAATAGTGAACAATTATCGAGTGTACCTAGCCAAAAAGTAAATACGCAGACGCAATCTGTTCATTATGACTCCCATGTTGATGATATTGAAAAGTTACTTGCTTTAGATAAGGAAGATTCGCAACCAGTTGCTAGCCATTCCTCTATAAAGAAAAATGAAAATGTTCAATTAGAACCAGCGAATGTATCAAAGCCTGTTAATAGTTATGCGCAATCATCTGCTTTTGTCCAAGCAAATATTCAAACACAACTAGATACAAAACTTTCAAAAGAAGAGTTCATAAATGCTTGGCAAGAAACGGCAGGTAAGCCTGAAGATGACCAAGATGAGTTTGATTTTGATGCACCACTTACAGATGCTTCAGGTCGCCCAATGTCTAGAGCAATGCAAGTGGTTGAAAAGCGTAGAGGGTTATCTCCACTGCCTGAAAAAAGTTTACTTGATGAGGTTGACCCAAATAAAAAAGTAAATTTCACAGAAGAGCAGTTAGCACGTTTATCAGAACTTCTTGAAATCAAGCTACAAGAATTTAATGTAAAAGCAACTGTTGTTGAGGCACAGCCAGGACCTGTTGTTACACGTTTTGAGTTGGATTTAGCACCTGGTGTAAAAGCATCGAAAGTTACTAATATTTCAAGAGACCTTGCACGTTCAATGTCTATGGCTTCTGTACGTGTAGTAGAGGTAATTCCAGGTAAGCCTTATATTGGTATTGAGGTGCCGAATAGTAGTCGTGAAATGGTACGCTTAACTGAGCTGCTTAATACGCAAGAGTATAAAGATCCAAATGGTCTGATTAGTATGGCTATGGGGAAAGATATTTCAGGTCAGCCTGTACTCACAGACTTGGCAAAAGCACCACATATGTTGGTTGCAGGAACAACAGGATCAGGTAAATCTGTTGCGGTGAATGCAATGCTTTTGTCGATGTTACTTAAGTATACACCTCAAGACTTAAGGCTTATTTTAATTGATCCTAAACAATTAGAATTGGCAAATTATAATGATATTCCTCATTTATTAACCCCTGTAGTTACAGATATGAAAGATGCTGTAAGTGCATTAAATTGGTGTGTTAATGAAATGGAGCGCCGTTATAAGCTCATGTCATTTTTAAAAGTACGTAAAATTGTTGATTACAATCGAAAAGTAAAAGAAGCCTTAGAAACTGGTGAAGATCTCATTGATCCAACGTGGAAGCCAAGTGATTCAGCAACACAAGAACGTGCTCCACGATTGCAAACTTTGCCAATGATTGTGATTGTCGCTGATGAATTTGCAGATATGATCATGCAGGTAGGTAAAAAAGCAGAAGAAATGATTACACGTTTAGCACAGAAGTCACGTGCTGCTGGTATTCACTTATTACTTGCGACACAGCGCCCATCTGTAGATGTCATTACAGGTCTAATTAAAGCCAATATTCCAACGCGGGTTGCATTACGTGTAAATAGTAAAATTGACTCAAGAACTATTTTAGATGCAGGTGGAGCAGAAGATCTTTTAGGCCATGGTGATATGCTGTTTTTAGGACCGGGTAAGATTGAACCTGAGCGTTTACATGGTGCTTTTATTAGTGATGATGAGGTTAACCGAATTTGTGATGCATGGCGTGAGCGTGGTGACCCTGACTATGTGGATGAGATTTTAACACCATATGATGAAGAACCATCTACAAGGTCGAGTAGTGAAAATGGTGAAGGTGCATCAGATCGTGATGTACTTTATGATCAGGCTGTTGCTTTTGTCCTTGAAAGTAGAAAAGCTTCTGCATCTTCTTTACAGCGTAAATTTAGTTTGGGCTATAACAGAGCTGCAAGACTGATTGACCAAATGGAAGAAAATGGTGTAGTAAGTGGAGCAGGGCCAAATAGTAAGCGTGAAATTTTAGTTTAAGTCTAAAAAGCCTCTTTAATGGAGGCTTTTTATTTGACCTTTTATTCGAAAAGTATAAAATCTCGCCTTAATTCGTGTTTATCAGGTTTTGTAAAAATGATCACATTACTACTGACATTAGCTTTTATTAATTTATGTGCATTACTTACACCAGGACCTGATTTCTTTTTTGTAACACAAACAGCAATGAGTTCTTCAAAAAAAGCAGCTCTATCTGTGGTTGCAGGAGTAACATGCGGTGTGCTTTTTTGGTCTGTTTTGGCATTTTTAGGACTAAATATTATTTTTGAAAAGGTTGTTTGGCTAAAAAAAGTTTTATTTATTGGTGGTGGAGCATATTTGTGTTGGTTAGGAGTTCAACTTTTAAAGTCAGCATTTTCTAAGAAAAAAATGATTCAGGAAGAAGGAAATCAACGTACATTGATAGTACAACAAAAACGAAAAATGAGTTATTTCTTTCTAAAAGGTCTTGCAACAAATCTATCTAATCCTAAAGTAATTATTTATTTTGGAAGTGTTTTATCACTTTTTTTATCTAATCCAATTTTAGAGCATGTACATGTACTTTTACTCCTTATTGTTATTTTAGAAACGTTACTTTGGTTTACATTAGTGGCTTTAATTTTCTCTTTGCCGACATGTAAATCCCTTTACCAAAGATCTGTTAAGTGGATTGATGGTATCTCTGGAGGTATTTTTACTATTTTTGGTATGTTTTTGATGAGTAATAAATAGTAGGAAAATTTTTCAAAGTTAGTTGAGTTTTTATAATGTAATGGTATGTTTTTTTGTCATAAATAAGAAGAAAGTAGTGTAAAAGTGTATGTTAAGCAATTGTTTGTCATACACTTAATGATCCAGATTTTCTTTAGAAAATCTAACAAAAATACATTGTCGTAGTTCAATACTTTTTATTTAAACGTTACCAAATAAAAATATCTATGATCATAAAATGATATGTGACTTGTAGAGTAAATTTGGTGTTGTTCATTGAATCAAAAAAAATATTCTAGTCCTAATAGCATATATAAAATATCAATACAGGCATTTTATATATTTATTTAACCAACATGGATGTTTTTTGGGTAAAATATGGTCAAATGGTATTTTTTGCCTATAGAATATAGGATATTGATTATAAAAAAATAAGCTAAATTAAGTGGAATAATATTTATTTATCAAGCTATATTCGATATAAAAATAAAATTAAAACGTGAATTAAGTCGCAATTTTTATTAAATTAAGTGACTTAATTTTGGTATTTTATACTAATAAAAAAATAATTTTACTCTATATAATTATTAATTAAATTAAAGTCAAATGTTTACTCTTGATTTTGAGTTAAACATTAGGGTGTTGGGGTAGCTTACTTTAATTTAATTTTATTTATTACTTATGACGGTTTTGAGGTATGACTTAAATGATTAAATTTAATCGGAAAGTGATTTTATTTGTTTCCTCTTTGGTTTTTGCAAGCACATCCGTATTTGCAGAAGATATGATTGATTATGATGGTAAGCCTGAGCAAAAGATTATTTATACGGTAAATGGTAACTCAGGCTTTGTATATAACAAATTAAAAAGTGTATTTCCTATACAATCAACAGGATATAACACAATCATTGTGGATAGTAGTTCAACGCCATCAGACTCTCAAATAAAACAGTTAAAAAATTATTTAGATCAGGGTGTGACACTAATTATTGATGCAAAAGCAGGTGCGGGAACAGCACAAACTGTTGCCAAAAAAATTGCAGGATTTTCTGTGAACTCAGAAGCTGTAATGATTAAGAGCAGTAATGGTGGATATGATGTAACTCCTGTTTCATCAAGTGCATATGCGACCAAACTATCTGAAAATAGTAATGATGATAGTTCGGGGCGTGTATCTAACACTGTAGATGATGTATTTGGTTTATAAGAATAGGAGATAACACATGAACATTAAATCTATTGCACTATCTCTTTTAGCAATTACATCTACACAGATTTTTGCTGATGAATGTTTATATCCACGTAATGAACCGCTAGTTATGGGTGATAACACCAAAAAACTTATAACACAGCAGGCTCGTAATACTTGGGATGATTGGGTTTGGCGTGGTGATGTATATAAATGTCAAACCGTAGGCGTACAAAGATGTGATTATCAATGGAGCAAAGCAGTAGCAACAGCCTATGCTTGGAATGTTGGTGGTACATTAAATTTTGATAAAATCCCAGTTGTTGGTAAGTATCTTCCTGCCAGTATTACAGGTGGCTACAGTAGAACTAAAACGGTTACAACAACATTTGGTTGGAACATCTCTTTAGAGCCTGGCTATTCTGCACAACCAGTTCAAGTTGTTACACGTCGTTGGATGCGTGGTGTTTATAAGGGTGCTTATGTACAGACTGGTGGTAAATGCAATGGTGGAAGTAGTTTAGGAATAAGTCTTAGACCAGACAGAACAAGTATCTATCGTTGGGATGCAAATCGTGTAGCAACAACTTGGTCATCGAATGTTGCTTTAAGAACTTATGCAACTTATCACGTGTTTAAATAACTTAAAATAAAAAAAGCCTCATTCTGATGAGGCTTTTTTTTAACTGTATTTTTTTAAAATTTCTAAAAATGGTGTACTGTGTTTGGGAAATGCACTAATTGTTTGTGCAATTGTTTCACCTTGAGGACCAGTCGCCTCAATATTTCGACCATCTTCTTTAAATTTTTTGAGTAATCTCTCAAAGTCATATGGTCGCATATGTTTATATGCATTATATAGTACGTGATAGTCTGTATTTACTCCAATAGGAGGTAAGTGGTTTAAATAGGCATATACACGTTCGTCTGACCATTCTTCATTGAATGTTGCTGGTTGTGAGACAGCCATGACTTTATCCTCAAATAAAAAAAGCAAAATAACAGAAGTTATTTTGCCTTGAAAATGAGTAATAAGCTAATCAGTATTGAAATTAACGATCTTCAGGTAAATTGATATTCATTTCAAGCATTTCAAGATTAGCTTCAGAGCGTACTTGCATTTGTATATGGTTTTCATCAACCCCACGTACATAGCGATTTACAACTTGCATAATCTCTTTTTTCATCTGATCAATTTTATCTTGGCTTAAGCGACGACCTAAGCCTTGCTCAGAAGCAACAATGACTTTTAAACGGTCTTTTGCCGTCTGAGCGCTACTCTGGCGATCATCATTGCCAAAAATTTTACTCCAAAATCCTGCCATTGTTATGCTCCAAATAAACGTGCCAACCAGCCTTTAGGTTTTACTGTAATATGACGGTATGGTCGATCCTCACCAAGAAAACGTGCTACAAGGTCATCGTATGCTTGGCCTGCTGGGGTTTCGGTATATAGGATAACAGGTTTACCTTCATTTGAGGCTTGCAAAACACTACTACATTCAGGAATTACACCTAATGTTGGAACACGTAAAATATCTTTAGAAATATCATCAATGGTTAGCATTTCCTGACGATCTGCACGTTCAGGATTAAAGCGCGTAATACATAGATGTTTACGAATACGGCCTTCATTTTGTTCTATTTTCTTAGTTTTACTATCTAGCATTCCAATAATACGATCTGAATCTCGTACAGATGAAATTTCAGGATTTGTAACGATAATCGCTTCATCTGCATGATACATTGCTAAAATTGCACCACGTTCAATACCTGCTGGAGAGTCACAGATAATATAGTCAAACTCTTGAGAAAGTTCTTCAATAATGCGTGCTACACCTTCATCTGAAAGTGCATCTTTATCTCTTGTTTGAGATGCAGGTAGTATATAGAGGTTCTCAATATCTTTGTCACGAATGAGTGCTTGTTGTAAGCGTGCTTCATTATTAATTACATTGACAAAGTCATATACGACGCGGCGTTCGCATCCCATAATCAGATCTAAGTTACGTAAACCGACATCAAAGTCGACGACTACGGTTTTGTGGCCACGTAAGGCTAGACCTGTTGCAAATGATGCGCTTGTTGTGGTTTTTCCCACACCGCCTTTGCCTGATGTTACGACAACAATTTTGGCCACCTAATCCACTCCTGTTATGTCACTGTTTTTTTAAGATGCTATAGCGCATATTTTAATTCATTAATATATGGTGTTATACCTTAAATATCTAATGCTTCAAATACAAGTTCTTGATGTTCATTTAAATAAATATGAACAGATTTTTTTTGTACATGTGTAGGAATATCATCTGCAACGCAGTATGTACCTGCAATCGAAACTAGTTCTGCATTGAGCTTAGAACAGAATATTCGTGCAGAGGTTTCACCACTAGCACCTGCAATAATTCGCCCTTGTGCAGCGCCATAAATATGAACATTACCACTTGCAATAATTTCAGAGCCACTATTCATACTTGCATTTAAAATGACATCACCATGTTCTTGAATTAAACACTGACCTGTACGAAGCATTTCATTATGATAAGAAGTTATATGGTTAGACACGTTTGTTTTTTGTGTATTGTTGTCTAAACCTTGATCATTTTCAACTGTTTGCTCAATTGTTGGTTTAATGCGTTGTAATGGACGATCTGAAGGTAAAATAGGAAACTGTATACTCTTAGCTTGGTTGGTTAATAAGCCATCAATAACGGCCATAGGTTGTAGGTCAAGGCTAAGTAGTAGTTGTATGAGTTCGATAAGCTCTTGTTCGACGGTACTATCTATAATGACCGTAGCCCCATGTGATGCAGTATCACTAAGAATCTGCTGAAGTTGCTGGCGAATAGCATCATGATTATTAGTATCGAAGGTTAATCTAGAAAAGTTAACCATTCTGCCGGTAATGCGTATATCAGCCATAGTGTGTCTCAAATAATATATAAAGTTTAGTATGTCTTTTTAAGGTTGTTACACTTAAAGATTCTCTTGGTGTTCTTTAGTGTGCAAAACTTGCTGCCATTGTTTTACTTTCACTTGTTTGCGTATAGAGTTTAAACTTTCATAGACAATAGATTCAACCAATTGTTCTAAGGAATGATTGCTAATATTTATCTCACTCAAAGTGTTGGAGATTAGACGGTAAGTATAATTGGGGTTTGTTACATCTCCCTCAGTCAGTGGAGAGATAACACCTTGAATAACATTTTCAGTGAGGCGTTTTGCAATCACTTTAATATGGTCTTCAATGCGACTACCAACAATTGGAAATAATCTTAATAAATGATGAATTTCTGGGGTGTTTGAAATAGAGTCTTCTATAATTTTTCCCATATTTTTGGAGAGGTTTACTTGTTGCTTCTTTAACTCTGTGGATAACGTTTCTTGTAAAACCTGTGCAAAAGCCTCTGCAAATAAAGGTCTATGGCGGTTGACCATGTCATGAATAATTGCTTTATGTGTTGAGCTGGTATCAAGCTCTTGTTTTACACCATCGATTAATGTAATGACAACACGATCAGATAGTTCTTCCATCACTACACTATAGTAAAATCTTCCTGTTTCTTGCCATGATTGAGGAATAACCTGATACCCAATTTCTTGGAGTCTATAAGCAATAAATCCTGCACGTAATAAGCGTAAAAAACGTAACTGAGGAAAAATAGCAAGTACTTCATACCAGTGAATGAAAGGAAAGAAGAACCATTTTTGATGGTACCTTTCAACAATGGCAATACCCCAGCGAATGAGCAACTCAATTACTAAAAAGCAAATAAACCAACTGTCTGTACGCTCAACCCATGGATGTAACTGAGTTTTATAGTGCTCAAGCACGTCTGAATGGTGTGTAATGACGGAAAACCAGTGTGAAAAATGGCTCATTAAAATAGCATCACTGGTAATACAGAAGAGGTTAAATATGATGATAAACATCATGAAAATGTCATAGACCAAATAAGCTTTCCATGTAAGCGAATTGTGGTCTATGCGATGAAACTTATTTTTAGATGCTTTAGGCATGTAGGTTTTTGCTCGGTGAATCAATCTGTAGGATTTTGATATTCTTTTTTAATTTCATCAATAAGTTCATCTTTTTCTTTCCAACATTTGCTTAACCATTGATAAAATTTTGCACGAAATTCGCGATCTTCTTCATAATTGCCTTCTAGAATCCAATCAGGTATTTCAATTTTACGCATATGTACTACGATGCGTGGAACTTCTCCTAACCAAAACTCGCCATAACCTGGTATACCATCAGGATATACAATGGTCATGTCGACTAAAGCATCGACTTTGCTACCTAATATGTTGAGTGCAAGTGCTAGACCACCTGCTTTGGGCTTGAGTAAGTTTTTATAAGGTGATTTTTGCTGCTTATACTTCTCAGGTGTAAAACGTGTGCCTTCTACGTAGTTAAGTAATGTAAATGGCTGGCTAAGAAGCTGTTCGCAAGACTTCCTTGCTTCCATCATATCACGGTGCTTTAATTCGGGATTCTTGGCAATTTGTGACTTTGTATGGCGCTTCATCATCGGAAAGCCTAAAATTTTAAAGGCCTGACCCACAAAAGGAATAAAAATAAGCTCCCATTTGGTAAAGAAGCGTGTGAGAGGCATTCTTGTACGCCCAAAATATTGATTTACAGTGGTATCTACCCAACTTTGATGGTTTGATGTCATGATATATCGACCATCTAAATGTAAGTCTAAAGATGGATCAATACGAATATCCCATTTTGTTTCTGACAGTATATTGTCAATAAGCCAATTATTGATAGTCAGCCAGTTATTGGTGATTTGAACATTGGTTTCATCAACTTTTTTTGATTGTTTAATGAGTTTAGTCAGGCCAAGTGCCAAAATAGGAGAGCCATGAATCAGTGTGTTGCCTGTAATCACTGAGCCGACAGTGAGACCACGTGTAATTTTTTTCAGTACGCCTGATTTTTTCTGTTTTGATAGCATGGGGCTTCCTAGGTTTGTTAAAGCACAAAAGTAATTTGAATTGTATAAGTTTATTCGAAAAAAATTAAGAAGATATAATACCAATCATAATTTTTTGGATGAAAGAAGATATTTATTTTTAATGGATGTTTTTTATTGTTAATAAGAGTGTGGTTTTTTAACAAAATCTCAATTTCAAAAGAGGCTTTTGCTCTTCATAATTTCAATAACTATATAAACATAAAAAAGGAGTCATGCAATGCGTGCATTAATCGTTACAGGTTTGGTTGGGGCACTTACACTTTCAGGCTGTCAATCTATGGATAATGGCACAGGAAGTAGTGGTCTTGGTCAATATAATAAAACTGCAATTGGTTCATTAATTGGTGCAGCAGCAGGCTATGGTATTTCTCGTGCAAGTGCAAACTCATCGGCTCAAAACAATAGAGCTTTAGCAATTGGTGCATTGGTTGGTGCAGCGAGTGGCTTGTATTTAGATAAGAAAGAGCAACGTTTACGTCAACAAATGGCAGGTACAGGTGTTGAAGTGAATCGTAATTCTGATGGTTCAGTTGGTCTTGTTATGCCGGGTAATATTACATTTGATACGAATCAGTCAACAATCAAATCTAACTTTTATACAACGTTAAATAAAGTTGCACAAACTTTAACTGAAGATAATAAGAGTGCGATTTTAGTGACGGGTTATACAGATAATACAGGTAATGACAGTATTAATATTCCATTGTCACAAGCGCGTGCACAAGCTGTTGCTAATTATTTAGTGGCTCAAGGTGTTTCAAGCACAAAAATTAACGCACAAGGTAACGGTGCTTCAAACCCAATTGCATCTAATGCAACACCAGCAGGTCGTGAACAAAACCGCCGTGTTGAAATTAGCATTTATGAATCAAAATAATGACCCTTTGATGTAAATAAAAAAGTCGCATTCTATGCGACTTTTTTATTGTTAAAATTTCATCAACTCTTTCATTCAGGTTAGGAATATATAAGGTACATCGTTATAATCGTTTTCTAATCATCGAGGGGAATAACTATGTCATCGGCAAGCCAACTAAATGACAAGCAACATGAGGCCATGAAATATACACAAGGGCCGTTGTTAGTACTTGCTGGCGCTGGTTCTGGTAAAACATCGGTGATTACACGCAAAATAGCCCATCTTGTGAAAAACTGCGGTATTCCTGCACATCGTATTACAGCAATGACTTTTACTAATAAAGCTGCACGAGAAATGAAGGAACGTGTGGGGGCGTTGCTCAGTCGTGAAGAAGCGAAAGGACTTTCAGTTTCAACATTCCATACATTTGGTTTGAACATGTTGCGTTTAGAGTTGAAACATTTACCTTTAAAAGCGAATTTTTCAATTTTAGATGCAGATGATTGTAAGCGTGTGCTTATGGATCTAATGCATCAAGATAATTTATCGGGTGCAGAAAGTCGTGAGTTAATTGCAAAGGTAATGAAGAAAATTTCTGATTGGAAAAATGATTTAATTTTACCTGAACAAGCACATAACACGTGTGAAACTGAAGAGGATGTTCGTTTTGCATATCTGTATCAACTTTATGAGCGCAATTTACGTGCATATAACGCTGTTGATTTTGATGACTTAATTGTATTGCCTACAAGATTATTACAAGAAAATGCCGAAGTACGAGATAAGTGGCAAAATCGAGTGCGTTATTTATTGGTCGATGAATATCAAGATACCAATACTGCACAGTATATATTGGTGAAGTTGTTGGTTGGTGTTATGGGGCAATTCACCGCTGTAGGAGATGATGACCAATCTATTTATGCATGGCGTGGTGCTAAACCTGAAAATATGGCATTACTTAAAGATGATTTCCCAAATTTAAAAGTGATTAAGCTTGAACAAAATTATCGTTCTACAAGTCGTATTCTAAAAGCAGCTAACCATGTTATTGGCAATAACCCACATATTTTTGATAAGAAGCTGTGGAGTGATAAAGGTCATGGTGAGGCTATTCGTATTATTACATGCCGTAATGATGATGATGAAGCAGAGCGTGTAGTTAAAGATTTGATGACGCATAAGCTGATGAATGGTAAGAGCTGGAAGGATTATGCGGTGCTTTACCGTGGAAATTTTCAAGCACGTGTACTTGAAACACAGCTTCGTCAAATGCAGATTCCTTATAAACTTTCAGGCGGAACATCTTTCTTTGCGCGTAGTGAAATTAAAGACATCATGAGTTATCTGCGTTTAATTATTAATCCTGAAGATGACAGTGCTTTTTTAAGAATTATTAATACACCTAAACGCTCGATTGGCCCTGTTACCTTAGAAAAATTAGGACTATTTGCACAAGAAAATAATTTATCTTTGCTTGCAGCAGCAGGCGATCAACGTTTAACGATGGTTTTATCTAAAAAAATTAGCTCTCATTTATTTGAGTTTGCCCAGTTTCTACAGGACTATACGAGAGAACTTTTGGAAGACGATAACCCTGTACCTATTATTCGTCAAATGATTACTGAAACAGGGTATATCGACTATGTACGTGAACAAACAGCAACACCTGCCCAAGAGAAGACAAAACTCGACAACATTGAAACGTTGTATACCAGTATTCAAAGCTTAATTAATCGTGCCGAAGATGTTGATGAAAAAAATATTGAAAGTGTAATTCGAAAAATGGTGCTGTTAGATTTGCTTGAGCAGCAGCAAGAAGAAGAGGATACAGATAAAGTTAATCTTCTGACTTTGCATGCAGCAAAAGGGTTAGAGTTCCCATTTGTTTATATTATGGGTCTTGAAGAGGAATTATTGCCTCATAAAAACTCTATTGCAGCCGATACCATAGAAGAGGAGCGCCGTTTAATGTATGTGGGAATTACACGTGCGCGCCAAGGTCTTACACTTACACTTGCAGAGCAACGTAAAGCAGGTGGTCAAATGAAACAAATGACAGCAAGCCGTTTCTTAGATGAATTGCCACAAGATGATATTGATTGGATGGGTCGAAAGAAAAAGGCACAAGCCAATGTGGATCCGAAAGAACAAGCGAAAGTATATTTGGAAAATTTACGTGCCATGCTAAAGCACAAAAGTTAATGTAAAAGGAAACGATATGAAAGTTCAAGTAAAAGTATTGGATGAGCGTTTAGGCAAAGAATGGCCTTTACCTACTTATGCGACATTAGGTTCAGCAGGTTTAGATTTACGTGCATGTTTAGATGAGACTATTACAATTGAGCCGGGACAAACTGTATTGGTTAAAACGGGGCTATCTATTTATATTCAAGATACAAACTTTGCAGGTTTAATTTTACCGCGTTCGGGTCTTGGTCATAAGCATGGTATTGTTTTAGGCAACTTGGTTGGTCTCATCGATTCAGATTATCAAGGTGAATTGATGGTTTCTGTATGGAACCGTAGTGAAAAAGCATTTACTTTAGAGCCAGGTGAGCGTCTTGCGCAATATGTACTTGTTCCAGTGGTTCAAGCAGAGTTTGAGCAAGTTGAGGAGTTTGTTGCAACTGAGCGTGGAGCAGGTGGCTTTGGTCATACAGGTAAGCAATAAGTAAATTAAATGATTTAAAAACCTATGAAAATTTCATAGGTTTTTTTTATTGCATAATAAGAAAAGAATAGAACAGTACAAAATGTTATCGTTATTATATTTACAAATGTGAAGGAAATGATGACAATTCTATAGGCCTATATAATAGTTAAGTTGAATGATACAGTTAAAAGAAAATCAGTTTCCTCTACATATTTTTCGTGCTTATGACATTCGTGGAAGTTTATCTGACTTAACACAAGATGTGATTACAGCAATTGGTCATGCATTTGTAGAAAAACTTCAACAAGCAGATATTAATCATATTGTACTTGGTTATGATGCACGTTTAACTAGTCCAATATATGCAAAAATAATTGAAAAAATACTTATAAAACATCATATTCAGGTCACTGTTTTAGGCTGTTGTTCGACACCTGTAATGTATTTTTCAGCGCAAAAATATGCAAATGGCACAGGTGTTATGTTAACTGCAAGCCATAATGCAAAAGAAGATAATGGCATTAAATGGTTGTGGGAATTTCAACCGCCATCTCCTGATGATATTCAGGAAATTGCGACTTTGGCGAAGCAATATATGGAAAGTCATACACAGTCAGCAATGATTGCAGATGAGATTCCACACTGTATTTATGGTCATATTTCTAAACCTTATGTCGATTATCTTATTCAAGATATCGTATTAAAGAAGCCACTTAAAATAGTTATAGATGGTTTGTATGGTTCGGCAGGTAAGTATGCAAGGTATGTGTTTCGTGAGTTAGGTTGTGAGGTGATTGATTTGCGTTGTGATGCAAATGGTCACTTTCCAGAGCATGCACCAGATCCTTCAAAAGAAGCAAATTTAGCTTTATTAAAACATACGATTCGAGATCATCATGCAGATATGGGTATTGCATTAGATGGTGATGGTGATCGCTTGGTACTGTTAGATGAGCATGCTCAAGTGATTAGTCCCGATAGACTTATTTGTTTATTGGCTAAAATTTGCTTAGAGAAAAAGCCAAAATCTGAAGTTGTTTTTGATGTGAAGTGTTCAGGTTTAGTTGCTAAAACTATTCATGATTTGGATGGCTCACCTGTTATGCTTAGAACTGGGAGCACTTTTCTACGTAAATACCTGATGCAATCAAATGGTAAAGCAGTCTTTGGTGGAGAATATGCGGGGCATTATGTATTTAATGATGGTCGAGGGCTAGGATACGATGATGGTATCTATGCAGCTTTACGTGTTCTTGAATATTTTACAATGACAGAAAATCGTAAGTTTTCTGAGTTGTTTGCAGATTATCCAGAGCGATATTTTTCTGAAGATACCTATATCTATACAACACAATATAAACCTATAGATATTTTATCTTTTTTTGATGAAAAGATGCAAAAGCAGTTCCATCAGATTATTCGTGTTGATGGTATTCGCGTTGAATATTCTGAAGGTTCAGGTGTATTACGTGCCTCTAATACAGGAGAGTATTTAACGGTTCGGTTTGATGCTGAAAGTTTAGAGGCTTTTATCTATATTCGTAATCAATTTGCTAAAATTTTATCTGAGCAGTATCCAGAAGTCTCTGCTGAAATAATGCAAATTGTATTGTCTTAAATTTTATTTTTATTTTAAAGAAGGAGTGGTGTATGCCACATCAACACATTGGTTTAGACAAGGCTCATGTATTAACGGAAGCTTTACCGTATATTCAACGCTTTGCAGGAAAAACCCTCGTGGTGAAATATGGTGGTAATGCCATGACTGATCCTGAGCTAGAAAGTTCATTTGCACGAGATATTGTTTTACTTAAAACAGTTGGTTTAAATCCTGTAGTTGTACATGGTGGTGGCCCACAAGTAGATGCACTCCTTAAGCGTTTAGGTCAAGTATCTGACCGTATAGATGGTATGCGAGTGACTGACAAAGAAACCATGGAAGTGGTTGAAATGGTGTTAGGTGGTAGCGTAAATAAATCGATTGTTAACTTAATCAATAAACATGGTGGTCGTGCTATTGGTTTAACTGGTAAAGATGCTAACTTAATTCATGCACAGAAATTGCTTATGGATAAGCAAAATGAAGATGGGACAGTCACTAAGATTGACCTTGGCATGGTAGGTGAAGTTGTTGGCGTAAAAACTGATGTTTTAGAAATGTTTACCCAAAGCGATTTTATACCTGTCATTGCACCACTTGGTGTAGATGAAAATGGTGATACGTATAATATTAATGCTGATCTTGTAGCAGGTAAAGTTGCTGAAGCATTAGGTGCGGAAAAATTAATTTTATTGACCAATATTACTGGTGTATTGGATGAAAGCAAAAAACTGCTGACAGGTTTATCAACGAAAGAGGTCGATCGTCTTATTGAAACAGGTGTGATTTATGGCGGTATGATTCCTAAAGTAGGATGTGCTTTAGATGCTGTGAAGGGTGGTGTTATTAGCGCACATATTGTAGATGGTCGTGTGCCTCATGCAACATTACTTGAGGTGTTTACAGATCATGGTGTTGGTACACTCATTTCAAATAAAACATCTAAATAGATAAAAAATCACATGCTCATGCCTAATTTTAAAGTGAGCATGTGATAAAAATCACATTTCTTTATCTTTAAAAAACAATAAAAAATAATTCTATATTCATTAAAAGAATAAGTATCTATAAAAAAACACTTTTACATATAAGTCGTGCTATTGTAAATTTTAACCTTACTGAAACAGTTATGAAAAGATTTTTGCTATGTGCCAGCTACTTGGAATGAATTGTGCAACACCTACAGATATTACTTTCTCATTTAGAGGATTTTCTCAGCGTGCGGGTGTAACATCAGACCATTGTGATGGCTTTGGTATTGCATTCTTTGAAGATAAATCTTGCAGATTATTTATAGATAATAAATCTGCGGTAGAGTCACCTATTGCTGAGCTTATTCGTACTTATCCTATTAAATCTCGTAATGTAATTGCACATATTCGTAAAGCAACTCAAGGAAAAATTAGCCTTGAAAATGCACATCCATTTGTACGTGAATTGTGGGGTAGACAGTGGGTGTTTGCACATAATGGTGACTTACATGGGTTTAAGCCTGAGCTTAGAGGACGCTTTATTCCTGTAGGAAATACAGATAGTGAGTATGCTTTTTGCTATTTGTTGGATCATTTGGTAGAGCGCTTTGGTTATGAAGAACCAAGTTTAGAAGATATCTTTCAAGCAATTGAGGACATATCACCTAAAATTGCAGAATATGGAACTTTTAATTTTTGTTTATCTAATGGGCAAGCTCTTTTTAGCTATGCAGTGACCAAATTACATTGGGTTGTTCGCTCTTATCCATTTCGTCCAACACAACTTATTGATTTAGATATGGAGGTTGATTTTAGAGAAGTAACTTTACCTGAAGATAGAGTTGCAGTGATTACGACAGAGCCTTTAACGCATAATGAAGCATGGAAGGCTTTTGAACCAGGTGAGCTTATGTTATTTCGTGAAGGAAACCTAATCAAAAAATCAAAAACTTATATTGATCGTTTGGTGCGTGAGGCATTAGATCCAAGTTTACGCCGTGTTACAAAAGCAGATGTCTATTAACAATTTAATTCTATAAAATATACATTTGTACATAAAATACTTGATTCTTTTACTATGGTATTTTACGAATAATATAAAATTCAATAGCTTATTAATCCCAAGCGAGTTGGTTGGGATTTTTCCTTATTTTTCAATAAGAAATACTTGTATATGATGTATTTATACAGATGGAAAATACATAATAGGCAAAATAATGAAAGTACATTGGACTGGTGAGTTTAATACAGGTATCGAAGTTATTGATGAGCAACATAAACGTATTTTAGATTATATTAATGATATTGATGAAGTGTGTTTTACACATGATCGTGAAAAAGTAAAAGAGATATTGGATAATATTATTGATTACACCCAGTCTCATTTTACTTTTGAAGAAAGTTTACAAGAAGAAGCGGGTTATCAATTTTGTATACCGCATAAGAAAGTACATGATTTATTTATAAAAAAGATTGAAAACTACCGTACACGATTTCTTAAAGGTGAAGATATAGAAGAAGACCTTTATCAGGTGCTCACAAAATGGTTAATTAACCATATTAAACACGATGATGCTGATTATGTGGGTGCTGTAAAAGAAAATATGAAGGGAATTATTAAGGAACAAGAAAAGAAAAAAGGTAAAGGTTGGTTCGCACGTTTTTTCTCATAATACAGAGATCTATATTGGGGAGCATATTAATTGCTCCTCAGATAATATACAAATAATCAGATAAATGTATTATAGGAATTTCATAAATAATTTAATTATTTGATATATGATAATCACTAAAATTTAAAAATTAATATTGCGTAAACTTTGATTTTCAGTGCGGACAAAGGCAAAATAGCTCATCATTTCTATAAAGCTTCGGATACAGGATAGACCTATGTCTCGATGGTTATCGCCACTCATGGCGTTCTGCTTATCATTTATGTTAATTAGCACATTTGCACCTATTGTTGGTATTACAACAGACAGACAAATTGACTTTTGGCTGCTATGGCTAGTAACAGTATTTCTTCTTGCATTGCCTTTTATTTATTTAGAGTTCGCGCTTGTAAAACGTGCAAAAACAACCGTTTTAAATGCACTTATGAGTTTAACAAGAGAAGCAGATGCTTCAATGCAATGGCGAATAGCAGGTTGGTTATCTGTTATTTTTATGCCATTTTTAGCAGGAGGTATGCTCGCAAACATTAGTCATATTGGCTTGCAACTGATTCCAACATCTTTACCAGAAAATATCATTTTTGCTGGGCTTGCAGTATTCGCATTTATTCTATCATTCATTCCACGTCAAATTTTATCTATCCTAAGTATTATAGGCGTAGTAAGTTCTCTTGTAATCAGTCAGGTTTTTGGTACCCATCTGACAGCTTGGCACATGACATCAGTAACCTTTATAGAGTGGGGTAATGCAACATTGCTTGCACTAGTCGCAGGTGGTCTGGGGCTGGGAATTTATGCACAGTCAAGTGTGAACTCTTTAAGTAGTGAAGATAAAGCAACGCCATTGGTTATGCCAGTTTGGTTTGCTCAAATCTTGGCTGTAATAGCTTTTGGTGTATTTGCTGCACAAACACCAATTTCTGAGATAAGTCTGCTTGTGACTGTACTGTTCGGTGCTGCTCTACTTATTCAGCTTGCAAAAGAACAGTTGAAACAACGTCAAGTGTCTATCATTTTACAATATGTATTATTACTTGCCCCATTATTTGTTTGGGCAGTTACTTTGCTTGTACCTGTTTTAAATGCAGTTATGATGTTGTGGGGACTAATTAGCTGCTTAGTGTATGCCATTTTTGTGGGTTGGATAATGAAAATTAGCCATCTAAGAAAAGCGCTCAATTTCAGTAGTGAATTGTTTTATAATATTTGGCGCATTGCAATTCGTGTTATAGCACCACTATCTATTGTCTTTGCATTGGTCGCTGTTATTATGGGACGTTTCTAAATGCAATGCATTTGGGTGGTATATGCTGGAGAAATTGAGCAATTACATATTCAAGTAGAATTTACGAAGGGTATGACAGTTGCACAAGCAATTGAGAAAAGTGCTATTCGACAAAAGGTCGATTTGCCAGATATATTTAAGTTTGGCATTTTTGGGCATCAAATTTCAGATCTAGAACATGTATTGCAGGTAGGTGATCGTGTCGAAATTTATAGACCTTTAAAAATTAATCCGAAAGATATACGCCGTAATCGTGCTGCTAAAAATCCTGTAGGTCGAGTTATAAAGGGTAATCGGTTTAAACAATTGTCTTGAACGAAAGAAAAACCCCACTATTTGGGGTTTTTCTTTGACTGTAATCACTAAATGTCATTACAATTATGGCATATTTACAATGCCTTCTTTTGTTGGAGGTAATCCTGGTTGTGTATTTGGAATCGTGTCTAATCCTTCAATTTTACTTACATTGCCAGCATCATTGAAGTAAACACTAAGATGTTGTCCTTTAGCTTCAGGAATCTTTGCTTTTTTCGCATATGTTCCTGGGATATAATTGTAAATGTAATCCCAACGCAATGGATTTAGTGGATCAGCGATAGTTGGGCTACCTAATAGGAAGCGAACTTGCTGGTAACTCATACCGGGTTGCACTTGAGCTGCTTGTGCTTTGGTTAAAGGCGTTCCTTGAGGAATGTCAATTTTATAGACACAACCTGCGAGCAATGAACTGACGAGTAACGTCGTCAAAATAATTTTTTGCATTTTGCTACACTATCCAAATCAATTTTGATGCATTTAGTCTAAGGATAGATCATACTGCATCTAAACTCTATTGCATATTCCTACTTAAAAATTGTTGAGAGACTTTTCATGGCCATTTCCAATCAAGACTTACGTAAAGCAGGACTTAAAGTAACCCTTCCACGCATTAAGATATTAGAACTCCTTGAAAATTCGAAGCCTCATCATTTAAGTGCAGAAGATATTTATAAGACATTGTTAGATCAAGGTGAAGATGTTGGTTTAGCAACGGTATATAGAGTGCTTACTCAGTTTGAAGCAGCAGGCATTGTGCAACGTCTTAATTTTGAAAACAATCATTCTGTATTTGAAATTATGCAAGACAGCCATCATGACCATCTTGTTTGTCAAAACTGCAGTAAAGTACTTGAGTTTACAAATGAAGTTATTGAGCATGAGCAACATGAAGTCGCTAAGAAGTTTGGTTTTACTTTAACAGGGCACTCATTAAATCTTTATGGTTATTGTGATGAACCTGAATGCCAAGAGGTTGCACGTAAGAAATAATTGCTACATAAGTTCAACAAATTTTAAAAAAGTCGCTTATAAATAAGCGACTTTTTTGTTAGACCTGTCCATCAAAGGTTAGTTTATGTTCAGTAGGTGAGTTGTCATCTGAAGATAGTTTAATTTTAAGTCTTAGATCATTTGGTGCATCAGCATGTTTTAAGGCCTCTTCATAGCTAATGATATTGTCTTTGTATAAGTCAAAAAGAGCATGATCAAAAGTTTGCATTCCAAGCTCTCGTGATTTATTCATCACTGACTTAATATCATTGATTTGTCCTTTACGAATATAGTCTGCAATGAGTGGACTATTTATCATAATTTCAATAGCTGCACGTCGTGATTTTTTATCGACTGTAGGTATGAGTTGCTGTGCCACAATTGCTTTGAGGTTTAGAGATAAATCCATATAAATTTGATTTTGTTTCTCTGTTTCAAAGAAATGGGTAATGCGATCGAGTGCTTGGTTTGCATTGTTAGCATGTAGTGTTGCGAGCACCAAATGTCCTGTTTCAGCAAATGCAAGCGCATAGTCCATGACTTCTTTAGTACGAATTTCACCAATTAAAATAACATCTGGTGCTTGGCGCAGTGTGTTTTTGAGCGCAACTTCAAAAGATTCAGTGTCTAATCCAACTTCACGCTGAGTAATAATACAGCCTGCATGATTGTGAATAAATTCAATTGGATCCTCAACAGTAATAATATGACCTGTAGAGTTTTGGTTACGGTGTCCAATTAAAGAAGCGAGCGATGTTGATTTACCTGTACCTGTACCACCAACAAATAAGATAATCCCTCGCTTACTCATAATAAGCTCTTTGAGCACAGGAGGAATTTTAAGGCTATCTACAGATGGAATTTGATGTTCGATACGGCGGATGACCATACCCGGAAGGTCACGTTGATAAAATGCGCTGACACGAAAGCGTCGGTCTTTTTCACGGTTGGTAATTGCAAAATTACATTCTTTCGTTTTAGCAAATTCTTCTTTTTGTTGTGTACTCATAATGGAATTAATGAGTTGTTTAATCATCTCTCCACTGAGCTTCGTACTTGAAATAGGAATAAGTTGACCATTTATTTTCATAGATGGTTCACGATCTGCTGTAATGAATAAATCAGATCCTTTTCTTTCACTCATTAAGTTGAGTAAGTCATTAAAGTCCATGCTCATGGTAATTTATACTCGCTACTTATAAAAAAGATTCAGGATTTTTAGCAACAACTTGTGCTGCTTGTTTACTTACAATGCCTTGTTGTACAAGTTTTTTCAGACTTTGGTCGAGTGTTACCATTCCTTGTCCTGCGCCGGTTTGTATCGCTGAATACATTTGAGCGACTTTGTTTTCACGAATAAGATTACGAATTGAAGGAACGCCAAGCATGATTTCATGTGCAGCCACACGGCCACCCCCATTTTTCTTGAGTAAGGTTTGTGAAATAACTGCTTGTAATGACTCTGATAACATTGAACGGATCATGTCTTTTTCTTCAGCAGGGAAAACATCAACAATACGGTCAATTGTTTTTGCCGCAGAGGTCGTATGTAACGTACCAAATACAAGGTGACCTGTTTCAGCAGCACTTAGTGCTAAACGGATGGTTTCAAGGTCTCGCATCTCACCAACAAGAATAATATCTGGATCTTCACGAAGTGCAGAGCGTAGCGCAGGTGCAAAACCATGGGTATCTCTAAAAACTTCTCTTTGGTTAATCAAACATTTTTTAGATTCATGTACAAATTCAATGGGGTCTTCTACAGTTAGAATATGCTCATAACGATGTTCATTGATGTAATCGAGCATAGCAGCAAGCGTTGTTGATTTACCTGACCCTGTTTGTCCTGTGACTAAGATAATCCCACGTGGAATGTCACATAATTTTTCAAAAATTGCGCCTAAACCAAGATCATCAAACGTTAAAATTTTTGATGGAATGGTACGAAAAACAGCACCTGCACCACGATTTTGGTTAAATGCATTCACACGAAAACGTGCAAGCCCTGGAACTTCAAATGAAAAGTCAATTTCAAGGCGTTCTTCAAAGTCATGACGTTGCTTATCATTCATGATGTCATAAATGAGGCGGTGTACCTCTTTGTGTGATAATGCAGGAAGATTAATGCGTCGTACATCACCATCTACACGAATCATGGGCGGTAACCCTGCTGATAAGTGTAAGTCGGAAGCCTTATGCTGCACCCCAAATGCGAGCAATTCTGTAATGTCCATAGATTATCCCCAATATAATGTTATGAAACGTGTAATTATTATAGAATGATAGCGATTTTCTGAGAATCAAACCAATGATTTTCTGTTATAAATAGGAAATATTCATGCATCAGTTCTTAAAAGCAAGACAAGACGTCCTTACACAGATTTCACAAGCCTGTCAGATGGCAGGTAGAAGCAGTGAAGATGTACAGTTATTGGCGGTTTCAAAAACACATCCAAGTACTGCTTTAGAAGAAATGTATCGGTGTGGACAGCGCGCATTTGGTGAAAATTATTTACAAGAAGCTTTACAGAAAATTTCTGATCTGAAATCGCTTGAAATTGAATGGCATTTTATTGGTCATGTGCAAAGAAATAAAACTAAACTATTGGCTGAAAACTTTGCATGGGTGCATGGTGTAGATAGATTAATTATTGCTCAGAGGCTTTCAGCACAACGCTTAGAGAATATGTCGCCATTAAATATCTGTATTCAAGTCAATATTGATGGACAAGAGAGTAAAGATGGTTGCCAACCCGATGAGGTAATACAGCTTGTTGGTGACATGATGCAACTGCCAAATATACATTTACGTGGTTTGATGGTTATTCCTGCACCTAATAATTGCCAAGCATTTAAAGATGCACAGCAATTATTTCAAAAAGTAAAAGAAAATTATCCTACTTTAGAGCATTGGAATACGCTAAGTATGGGAATGTCAGGCGATTTGTTAAATGCAGTTCAGGCAGGTTCTACAATGGTGCGCGTAGGTACAGCACTTTTTGGACAGCGTGATTATCAGTAAGGGAGTATAAGGTGCAAAGGCACACCAAACATATTGCACTTCTTGTGGCACTTACATTTTTTATGGAAAACTTAGATGCCACGATTATTGTAACGGCTTTACCAACAATGGCGCAGACATTCAATATCATGCCAATCGACTTGAATATCGGAATTAGTGCATATTTATTGGCTGTTGCAACCTTTATTCCAATAAGTGGTTGGTTGGCAGACCGTTTTGGTGCACGAACCATCTTTATGAGCGCCGTAATCATTTTTACGCTTGCTTCTGTTTTATGTGGGTTAAGTACGAGTCTAGAAACTTTTATTTTCTCTCGCATACTCCAAGGTATTGGCGGTGCCATGATGGTACCTGTTGGACGTTTGGTGGTGATTCGTAAAGCACAAAAAAATGAATTAGTTCAAGCGATTGCTTATATTACTTGGCCGGGATTGGTTGCGCCAATTATTGGCCCAGCCTTGGGTGGTTTTATTGTGATGCACACCACATGGCAATGGATTTTTTATATCAATGTTCCTTTAGGGCTAGCTGCAATATGTGCAAGTTATCGCCTCATAGAAAATACTAAAAATAATGAGATAGGTAGGTTTGACTTTATAGGGTTTATTTTATTGGCAATCGCATGTTTAAGTATTATGTATGCGATGGAACAGCTTGGGAAGCAAATCGATAATATATTGCCTTATTTCTCACTTGGGTTGTTTGGTATCTTTATTTTTATTGGCGCAATTTTTTATATGAAGCGAGTTGAGCAGCCATTGCTTAAGTTCGATGCATTTAAAGAAAAAACGTTTTCTGTGAGTATTATTGGTGGTTCTATTTTTAGAATAGCAATGAGTGCGATTCCATTCTTATTACCACTGTTGTTTCAGTTGGCATTTGGTTTAAGTGCTTTGCAAGCAGGGCTACTGGTTTTAACTGTTTTTGTGGGTAATTTAGCCATGAAACCATTTACAACCCAATTGATGAGATGTTTTGGCTTTAGGAATATTCTTATTGTAAATGGTGTAATTGGTGCTCTTATTATTGCTAGTACGGCTGTATTTACACCAACAACGCCATGGGGAATCATGATTGCATTGATGTTTATGAGTGGTTTGAGCCGTTCATTACAGTTTACCTGTTATAACAGCTTGAGCTTTGCCGATATTATGCCAAAAGACAAAAGATATGCAGCAACTCAATTTAGTTTATTTTTTCAAATAAGTTTAGGTGTTGGTGTGGCACTTGCAGCACTTATCTTACGGACTATAATGCATTTAAATGGGCATATTGCTCATGCAGAACTTATCGACTTTCAGGTTACCTTTATAATTGTTGCTATTATTTCATTGCTTTCTTTATGGGATGCTTATCGCCTAGCTAAAAATGCAGGCGATAGTGTGAGTGGTCATCGTTCTACAATCTAGCCGACCACTTCAATCTGACTGGTTCCTGACCCAATTGATTTCACTCGTACTTGTACAGGAATACGCTCATGCATTTCTTGTACATGTGAAATGAGAACTACTTTTCGACCTTGGCTTTGCAGTCGGTCTAAAGCATCCATAACTATATGCAAGGAAGAGGGATCAAGTGTTCCAAAACCTTCATCTATAAATAGTGACTCTAATCGCATCGCACCTGATGCCATATTGGCAATAGCGAGTGCGAGTGCGAGTGAAACAAGAAAAGTTTCACCACCTGACAATGAAAGAACAGGACGAACTTCACTGTTCATTTCATGATCTATGATGGCGAGTCCTAAACTATTTTCAATACGTTTAAGTGAATAGCGCGTAGAAAGAGGTTGTAATTGTTGATTGGCGTACTCAATGAGAATATCTAAATGATGCTCTTGAGCAATACGTCTGAATTTTGCACCATCTTTGCTACCAATCAGCTCAGAAATTTTGCCCCAACGGTTCACTTGTTGTTGAAGTTGCTCAATATCTTTTACATAGTGTTGTTGCTGTACTCTTGCATGTTGGTTGCTTATGAGCTTGGCATTAATTTCATCACGTGCAAGGCGAGCATCTTGAATAAGTGTTTGATTTTCTTGAAATTGTTCTTCTACTTTATCCAAATGGCACTGTGGTTTTTTCTGTTGATGTAGTAAGTAGTTCTGTTTTGTTTGGTGGCATGCTGTTTCATGGCGTATATGCTGCTGCTCCATATGCTGAATATGTTGTCTGAGTTGTTGAATATCCGTCGTGGTGGTTTCTAAACATGTTTGAATTAAAGTATTGGTAAATAGAGGGTGATTGCTTTTCCATTGTTCTTGTTTATGAAAATGTTCTTGTGCATAACCTTGCCACATATCTACACTTTGGCGAAGCGTATTCAGTGTAGTTTGTTCGGTATGGTATTGCTGTTCAATCTGTGAAAAGTATTCTTTGACTGTCTGATACTTTGCATATAATTGGTTTTTATGAGTATATAGCGCAGATCGCCATGCATTAACTGTGGTGAATGTATCTTTAGTATGCTTTTGAATGAGTTGATCTATTTGTTGTCGAATATGTAGACCTTGTTGCTTTGTATTCTTTAGAGTTTCTTCAAGTGCCGTACATTGTGTAGCGAGCATTGAAGATTCAAGCTGCTGTTGCTGTTTTCTATGTTGTATATTTTCGAGTTGCTGTACAAGTTTTTGGCGATCATTTTCTGCCTGAGTAAGCTGTTTTATGCCTTGAATATAGTGATCGATGCATAGGGCTGGTTGAGTTTTCCAGTGATTTTTTTCATTTTCATCACAAATATATTCAAAAATAAAAGATGTCAATTTTTCGAATTCTTCAATGTGGTTTATACATTCTTTTTCTTGTAATTGCTGTTTAAGTTGTTGCTTCAGCGATTTAATAACCTGATCTTTTATGAGATATTTTTCATGGTCAGCCTGTATAAACTTTTTAAGAACATCAATTTCTTTATGAAGTGAAACTGATGATTTTTCTAAAGAAAAGTTGAAAGTTGTTTGTTTCAATAGTTGCTCAATTTGATGCCAAGATGTTCTCTGTTCTTGTTGTATTTGAAAAATAGTATGATTTAAATGTTCAATGTGACTTTCTAATCGAGCATATTTTTGTTGACTTGCTTGCCAGTTTGCAAAAGCTGTATCTTTTATATTCTGCTGTTCTTCTTCTTGGTGTTGATGAATACTTTGTATGGCCTGTTCTAAAAGTAATTTTTTCTCTATGAAGGGGTGGTCTTTACTTCCACATACAGGACATGCTTCATCTACTCTCAAAGCATCACGCAGGGCAGTGATGTGCTCAGATTGAAGAAGTCTTTGTTCATTAATAATTTTTTGTAGTATTTGTAATTCTTTTTCTCCAATTTCAAAAGCATGCTGATGTTTCTGTACTTCACTATATTCATGTTGAAGCATTTTCTGTTGCTGTTTTAGACTTTCTTGCTGTTCTAACAGTAATTGTTTTTTATCACTGTATTGTGTGAGCTGTTGTTCAAGCTGTTCAGCTACACGTTGTCGTTCTCGTAATATCTGAAGGTTTTCTTCAAGTTGTTCTAAAGAACCATATTGCTTGATTTGGCTCTCGATCTCTGTACAGCGAGATTGATATGTGTTTTTGAAGATTTCAATTTTAAAATCTTCTGATTGAGTATGATGAATTTTTTGCCAAAGCATTTGAATATGATGTAGTTTATCTATATTTGCTTTAGGCTCTTCCGCAAGTTTTGATAAAAATTGATATTTTGAAATGTGGGCTTCAATTTCCTCTTTTTTGGATAGAATTTCTTTTTCTTCTGCATTTATTTGGTTGACTGCTTCAGTTTGCTTGGCTTGAAGCTGTACTTTTTCATGAAGCTCATCTTGTATTTTTTGATATTGAGTAAGCTGGTACTCACGTTGGGCATCGAGTTCAAAACCTTTTTGTAGCTCAGGTTGTAGTTGTTCTAGCTTTTGTTCATAGGTTGCAATGTCATTTTCACAGGTTTGTAACTCTCCTTGTTGCATGTTAAAGCTTGTTTGGGTGAGTTCAAACTGTTTTGTATGTATCTGAAGTTGTTGTTCAAAATGGGTTTGTTGCTGCTTTGCAGAGATTTGCTCTTGGTAACTGTTGCGTATTTCGGCAAAGGTATCTAAATGTTCTAGCTGTTGTTTCTGTTGAGCAAGTTGGTGCTTTTCTTGCTCAATTTGGATAGATACAAGCTGTTGCTGATTAATTTCTTGTTCTAAGTGTTGGGATTCATTTTGCCATTGCTGTGCATATTCAAGCTGTTGCTGTTGTTGTTGAATATATTTAATTTTTTCTTCAAGAATCTGCTTGTTTTGTTCAAATATCTCAACTTCTTCTGTAGAAAGTAGTTGAATATGTTGTGAAAATTCTTGTTTTTTATCGAGTTCGATTTTTATTTCTTTGGTTTTTTCAAATGCACGTTGGCTGACTAAGCTAAAAATATTTGAGTTGGTAAGGTATTCAAGTAAGGCTGCACGTTCGTGATCTTTCGCTTTTAAGAATGCACCAACTTCAGATTGGGCAAGTAGAACCGCACGTGTAAACTGCTCAAAGCTTAATCCAATAAGTGATTGAATGCATGGTGTACATTCTGAGATTTTTTGTGTAAGTACACGATGGTCTTCTAAACGAGTGACAGATCGTTCGACTTTTAAGTTGCCTGTGAGTTTTTTATAAGAGCGTCGAATATCCCAGCGTGCACGATACCTTTTTTGATCAAGTGCAATAAACTCAATTTCTGAAAAGCCACTAATTACACCACGCCGTAAAATATGTTTTGTATCTTTAATTGAAATATCTTGACCGCTGACATCAGTCAAACTGCCTAATGCGCCATTTAAGCGAGGAATTTGGTCGAATAAAGCCAAGCACATTGCATCAAGTAGCGTTGATTTACCTGCACCTGTTTTTCCTGTAATAGCAATAAGTCCTGCATTGGCTAGAGGTTCAGATTCAAAGTCAATGCAATGTTCTCCTGCAATAGAGGCTAAGTTATTTAAGCGTAAGCACAAAATTTTCATGAGTTATCCTTCATTTGATGTTGTGTTTTTATGCTGTATTTCTTCAGCTTCATGGAGGAGAGTTAAAAAGTCTTCTTTCACTTGTATATCTTGTTGATAGCCCATACTTTCCCAAATCTGTTCAAATAAGTTTTCAGGTGTTGGTGGTGCTAAATCAATTTTAGAAATAGATAGGTCATCGGTATCTGCACATGTGACAGGTTTACGAACAATACGAGTAATTCGGTACCGTTGTTTTGGCAATAAATCTTCAATTTGTTGGCGTAAGTTAAGCGGGGGTGGGGTGTGACTATAGTATTCAATATCTACAAACTCCCGTTCATCAATCGGTAAAGCACCCTCATCTGGTAACTGTTCTAATTTTTTGAAAACATCTTGAAGCTCACCTTTAATTGCATGTAATGCAATTGATCTTGGAATGATGAGTTTTTCATATTGAATTTTTTCTGAAATATTTTTGTTAGGATGGATATGAACATTTAAAACTTGATGTTTATAATTTAATTCACTAAATGAGAGTGGAATAGGAGCGCCACTATAACGAATATATTCGTTACCTACTTTTTGTGGTTTATGCAAATGCCCAAGTGCAACATAGTCGATATCTTTATTAAAAAGGTCTGTAGAAAGAGCATCTTGATGACCAATGACGATACAGCGTTCAGAGTCAGATTCTTGACCCCCTTGCATATGTGCATGTGACATGACAATAAGCGCCTGTTCATCTGTCTTACGCCGTTTTGCTTCATCTATTAAAGTTTGATGTAAATAAGAGATAGCAGACTGGCTGTCTTGGGTATGTTCATTAAATCCTGTAATTTCAGCAGGACGTAAAAACGGCAAGGCAACACACCAAGCAACAATAATATTGTCTGAGTTGTAGATAGGTAAAATGAGATGATCTAAATTGAGTTTTTTATCTTGTGTCCATTGGATAATACCGACTGCTTTGGCATTATATTTTGCCAGCAGTGGCTCTACCTGCTCAATGCGATAGCCTGAGTCATGGTTACCTGCAATCATGAGAGTTTGCATATGTGGTGCGATGTCATGTGCATTTGCAAGAAATTGATAGAGCTGTTTTTGTGAGGCAGAAGATGGATTGACAATATCGAAAATATCACCTGCGATGAGTAGCGCATCAGGCTGTTTATCGCTAATCTCTTGAAGTAACCATGTTAAGAATTTTTCATGCTCAAAATGGCGGGAATAGTTGTGAAATAGTTGCCCCAAATGCCAGTCAGAAGTATGAAAAAAATGTACAGCCATGAGTTACTCTTGTCTTATATGGTAGCAAGGCTAATTTAACAGAGTTTTTTTAAATATTGAATATTTCTAAGAGTGGGTATGGTATAACTATAAAAAATAGAATAATAGTAGAATGCCATGACAACTCATTATTATAACGTTTCCGTAATTTGGGATGGGAATTTGGGTCAAGGAACAGCCTCTTATGACGGCTATCAAAGAGATTTTCAAATTACACATCCACATAAACCAACCATTTTAGGTTCGGCAGATTCTGCATATTTGGGTGATAAAACCAGATGGAATCCTGAAGATTTAATCGTTGCTGCGGCATCTGCATGTCATAAACTATGGTATTTACATTTATGTGCGGTGAATGGTGTAAATGTTATTGCATATGAAGATGATGCAGAAGGTGAAATGGAAGACCATCATCCAACGAAAAGAGGGCATATTAAAGAAGTGTGTTTAAATCCAAGAATTACCTTAAAGCAAGGTGCTAATCTAGCACTCGCTAAGGAATTACATGAAACAGCACATCATGAATGTATGATTGCCAACTCTGTTAACTTTCCAATTTATTGTAAACCACAGTTTAATTTTACTGATTAGAAAAAATAAACCGACTAATAGATTAGTCGGTTATTTATTAATTACTGACATTAGATTTTATTTAAAAACTATACTGGTTTTTTAGCTAAATGGTGGTGCTTTTTGTGTACGTGTCTTTTATGTGCATGTTTTTTATGGTGTACCTTTTTTACATGATGCTTGTGTGGCGCTGGCTGAGGCGCAGGTGCTGCCATTGCTGTTGCAGTGAAAGCTGTTGCGCTAAGACCTAAAGCCAATACAGATAAAATTTTTTTCATAAAGTTAATCTCTTGTGTTTAAGTTAGTTTTAAATCTGATAAAGCTATAGTGAATGAAATATGTGAATTATTTATGGATAAAATATATCAAGTTATATTATCTAAGATACATATTATAGTAGTTGGATTGGACTTAAGTTAATCATTTTTATATTATGAAACAATTAATCAGAATTTAATCTTTATCATTATTCTTTAGAAAATATTCTAGCTTTTATGTTTGAATATCTTCATCTATATTTGCGATTTTAATATGTAGATTCTGTAAGAAAAATTTGTGTTTTTTTAAAGATATATAAAAATGAAGCCAATGATTCGAGTGATGAAGAATCATTGGCTTTAAGAAGTCTTTTATGAACGGGCTATTTTTATATTACCCAAGACGAGCCGAGTTGCTACTCTCAGACTGAAGGCCACTAAATATTCACTGCTACTATTTAGGTTTGATATGCCTTGTACCTTATATAACGACATACAGATAAAATAGGTTGACAAGTAAATTAAAAAAAATTAAAAAAAATAAGTAAATTTTAAAGTTGGCTTATTTTGAACATATCTTTAAAGAAATATTATGCGTGGTTTTTACTTATTTGTTTTCTAACCACTTGCATTAGCGGAATTTTGGCAACGATTTTGCCGAATAGTCTTGCTTTTATACTAATGGTTTTTCCTTACTTAGTTGCAATGATTGGTGTCTTATATATTTTTTTGAAGCAACAACGCCGTGCACCTACGACGATTGAAAGAAATCATTTTAGTGTGTTATTTAATCTTATTTTTTGGTTATTTAACCTAACTGGATTTTTTCTTGGTTTGCTATGGGCGTCTTTTTCACAGCCTCAAATTTGGCAATATACAATCAATATGTTATGTCAATCGTCTACACTATTTATCTGTGCCTTATTCTTTTTTGTAATTGCAGCTCCCTTATATGCAGTTACTTTTTGGTTTTATGGTAGACAAGCACAGCGAATGGCAATGAAAATGTTTGGTCATATATAATTGTTTTATGAGCAGAAAAAAAAGATAAATCTATTTTGTATATTTAGGTAAGGTTTTAGTGCAGGCATGAATTCTTTAATGTCTGCACCAATTATTACAACACTTATCTTCTGTTATTATAATTATCTCATTTCTTTTAACTTACGTGCTGCATCTTCTGCAAAATATGTCCAAATACCATCTGCACCTGCACGACGACATCCAAGCAATGATTCTAAAATAACATTCTCAGAGAGCCAGCCATTTTGAATTGCTCCAGCAAGCATGGCATATTCACCACTAACCTGATAAATGAATGTTGGAACACCAAAGGTATCCTTGACTTCACGTACAACATCTAAATAAGGCATACCTGGTTTAACAATGACCATGTCTGCACCTTCTTGGATATCTAGTGCAATTTCGTGAAGTGCCTCGGCACGGTTTCCAAAATCCATTTGGTAGTTGTTTTTATTTGCACCCTTCAAGTTACTTGATGAGCCAACTGCATCACGAAAAGGGCCATAAAAGCTAGATGCATATTTTGCAGAGTAAGCCATGATATTGGTATAAATATGTCCATTTGCCTCTAAAGCTTGGCGAATTGCACCAATACGACCATCCATCATATCACTTGGTGCAATTACATCAGCACCAGCTTCTGCATGACTTAGTGCTTGTTTAACTAAGCAATCCACAGTTTCATCGTTGAGTACATAACCTGTGTCATCAATAATGCCATCTTGTCCATGTGTTGTATAAGGGTCTAAAGCACCATCTGTGATGAGTACCATTTCAGGGAGTTCTTTTTTGAGTAAACGACAAGTTTCTTGTACAACACCATCTTTGCGCCATGCAGCTTCAGCAGTTAAACTTTTGTCTTCTTGTGGTGTAACTGGAAATAGGGCAAGTTTTGATACGCCTAACTCTAACAATGTTTCTGCTTTTTTGAGTAGAAGATCAGCGGAAAGACGCTGAATATTTGGCATACTTGGAATGTCTTGTGATTGCTTTTCACCTGGAAGTACAAAAACTGGATAAATTAAATGATCACTTGTAAGGTGTGTTTCGCTAACCATCGATCTTAACTTATCATTTTTTCTAATTCTACGCATGCGCGTTGCAGGAAAAGCAGGACGATTGAACGTATAAGTCATCACAATCTCGATCATCAAGGTTTAAGGTGGTGACTATTGTAGACCTTCCATGATCAGTTTGGAAAGTAATCAAGAAAATATATCAAAATATGATTTTTTATGTAATATTTTTAACTTTCTAATTTAAAAGATAAAATTTTATTAGATTCAAGTATTTTGTAGATATCTACATTAGGTGTACTAATTTAATAAAAGCTATATAAAATAAGTATATAAATTAAATAAAAGTCGTAAATTTATAACCATGGGAAGATTAATAAATAAAGCACTAACTATTCAATTATTGATCAATAAAATATTAATATTCTCATATTTTGATTTTTTAGTTTAATATTCACTATTCCAATGTGTTGCAAATAAAATATCATTTATATGTAAATGGTCAAACAAACTTGCATATGCCACATCGCTAAAAGTAAGATAAATTATAGGGTTAAATATGACTGAAGAACATTTGCCAATTTCGCAAAAAAAAGAACAACAAAATATAATATCTGCAAATTCAAAACGTAAAAAATGGCTATCTATTGTTGCAATAATCTTTATTATTTGCGCCATTATTTATGTTATATGGGCAGTTTTCTTTGGTCATGTTGAAGATACAGATAATGCATATGTTGGAGCAGATACTGCACAGGTAAGCTCTATGGTTGGCGGGCAGGTTGCACATGTATATGTTGAGGATACTCAAAGTGTCAAAGCTGGTGATACTCTTGTAACCATAGATGACCGTGATGCTAAAATTGCTTTAGCACAGGCACAAGCAGACTTAGCGAAAGTAAAGCGTCAATATACACAGACACAGGCGAATAATGGTTCGTTATCCTCACAAATTCAGTCAAGTCACGACGCAATACAGAGTCAAAAAGCACAAGTTGAAAAGGCGAAAGCAGATTTAGAGCGTGCGGTGTCTGACTTTAAACGCCGTCAGGAGTTAAGTGCATCAGGTGCAATTTCCAAAGAAGAATATACAACTTCGCAGAATGCCTTAAATACAGCAAAGGCAAATTACAATGTTGCTGAAGCAAGTTTATCTCAAGCTATATCAAATCAAAAGGTTGCTCAAAGTAATTTAGATGCAAACAATGCTTTGATTAAAGGGTTGAACCAAGAAACGACTCCAGATGTTCTTGCCGCGCAAGCAAAAGTTGATCAGGCTCAGCTTAATTTAGAGCGTACAGTGATTAAAGCGCCTATTGATGGCATTGTGACAAGCCGTAATGTACAAATTGGTCAAACAGTCACTGTTGGTTCTTCTTTAATGCTTGTTGTCCCTGTAAATAAACTTTATGTAAATGCAAACTTTAAAGAAAACCAGTTGGCAGATGTAAAACCGGGTCAAGCTGTAACACTTACATCTGACTTATATGGTGATGATGTGGTTTACCATGGAAAAGTTGTTGGCTTTTCAGGTGGGACAGGCGCAGCTTTTGCTTTAATTCCTGCACAAAATGCTACAGGCAACTGGATTAAGGTTGTGCAACGCTTGCCTGTTCGTGTTGCGTTAGATCCAAAAGAACTCGAAAAACATCCATTGCGTGTAGGACTGTCGATGACAGCAAAAGTTGATCTAAAGTCGAAGTCGTAAATTATGAGTAAGTTTGTACCTTTAGGGGATCTAACAGGAAATAGACTGTTACTTGCAACACTCGTTTTAGCATTGGCTAACTTTATGGTTGTGGTTGACACGACGATTGCCAATGTATCTGTTGCACACATTACAGGTAGTCTTGCTGTTTCAACCACGCAAGGTACTTGGGTAATTACTTCTTATGCAGTAGCTGAGGCTATTTGTGTACCTTTAACTGGGTGGCTTGCGGGAAGGTTTGGAGCAGTTCGTGTATTTGCTGCATGTCTTATCGGATTTACATTCTTCTCAGTCATGTGTGGTGTATCTAACTCCTTAGAGCTATTGGTGTTTTGTCGAATTGGTCAGGGACTTTTTGGTGGGCCTTTAATGCCTTTAAGTCAAACCTTGCTTATGCGTATTCATCCACCAGAAAAACATGCGCAGGCAATGGGCTTGTGGGCAATGACAACCGTGGTTGGACCAATTATTGGGCCAATTTTGGGTGGTTGGTTTAGTGATAATTTATCTTGGCACTGGATTTTCTTTATTAATTTACCAATAGGTATTATTTGTGTTTTTGGTGTTCTGAATCTGTTGAAACCTGCAGAAACACCAACAGCTCTAGTGAAGGTTGATGCAATTGGCCTATCATTGCTTATTATCGCAATTGGCGCATTACAGTTACTATTAGATTTAGGACATGACCATGACTGGTTCTCTAGTAATTTAATTTGTGTATTGGCAGTAGTATCTTTTATTGGTTTTATCATTTTTGTGATTTGGGAATTAACCGAAAAGAATCCTATTGTAAATATTTCTGTTTTTAGACATCTAGGCTTTTCCCTTGCGGTACTAACGATGGGATTTGGATTTGGTGCATTTTTTGGAAGTATTGTACTTATACCACAGTGGTTACAAACAAATATGGGCTATACAGCTACATGGGCTGGTTATCTTACAGCAACAATGGGGTTGGGTAGTGTGACGATGTCTCCTGTTGTTGCCAAGCTTTCGACGAAGTTCGATCAAAGAATTTTAGGGAGTTTTGGTCTTTGTCTTTTAGGTGGCGTGACATTAATGCGTGCTTTTTGGAGCAATGATGCAGATTTTATGGCATTAGCTTGGCCACAGATTATACAAGGATTTGGTGTCCCATTCTTTTTTATTCCTTTAACAAACATTGCTCTTGGATCTGTTTTACCAAGTGAAGTTGCAGCAGCAGCAGGGTTAATGAATTTTATGAGGACAATGGGCGGTGCTATAGGTGCGTCATTATCTGTTACGATATGGGATAACCATGCCAGTATTTCACGTAGTGAAATTGTTTCTAGTATGAATGTACAGCCTACATTGGGTGAACTTCAGCACAAAGGATTTAGCTACGAAACGGCATTAGGCACAATTTCAAATCTTGTAAATAAAGAAGCTTTGACTGTTGCAGCTGATCATGTGTTTTTGGTTTTTTCGATAATTTTCTTATTGGGTGCGATGATTATTTGGTTGTGTCCAAAACCTAAAAAAGTGCAAGGTGGGCCTTCACACTAGCTGTTATCTCTATCGTAAATTTAAAATCTTAAATGTATAGTATTTTACATATACTATGTTATAATTGGCTTACATACATGGGGATGTTATTGGCTTCGACGCTGGTGATGAAACTCATAGATGCATGCCGAGAGCGCATTTTCTCTCGTAAATAAAATTTGCAATTTTATAGTCGCAAACGACGAATCTTACGCTCAAGTAGCCTAAGGGCTACTAGTCCGCTTATCAGATTACTTGTGGCCTGATAACCCGACAGAAGCGAACGCACACAAGTCCGTATAGAATCAAGCCTTGGGATTCTATATCAAACTTAAAGGATCGCGCTTTTAACCCTGTTCGTCGGGTCTTTAAGTGTTAAAACAATAGACGATATCTAAGCATGTAGTATTCTGGAGTGTAATGCTGGCGGACGCGGGTTCAACTCCCGCCATCTCCACCATATACTTAAACTTATATGCTCTAATATGAAAAATGTAAGTTATAAAGCCTTGATTCTGTAAGTTGCCGATTTATTTTGCACTCTTTTACATTTTATTTTGCACCGTTTTTTTACAGTTATTTTGCACTAAACCTTAAATTCTAACGATTTTTATGCTTAATTTATTTAGTGCAAAATAAAGTGCTAATATCTCCATCTATATAGTTAATCTTATGGGCGAGCATAAATGGTATGTTTACCATTTAACATACCTGTAGGAAAGTCTGAATCCTTAGTGGTTTTACTTACTTCTTTATCGTAAAAGGCTACTGAATAAACCAACGTTTCATTATTTGGTGTACTCACTGTTCTCATTTCAAAAGGTATGCCTAACACGATATTACCGTCTTTATCTGTAGCTGCACGAACAACTTGTGTATTCACTGGTGTATAGTCAGCATTTGGTAAAGCTGCTGTTTGTTTGGCAACCTCAACAATCGCCCATAGCTCTTTATTGAATTGGTTTTGAAGTTGACTACGGTAATAAGTCGGAATATGGGTCACAGGCTTTTCAAATGTAGAAAGGCTATTTAACTCAATATATTTTTTATCCGTATCACTATAATAGAACCATTCATAATTTGGATAAATTGCGTATCCATCATTTTGTTGAGCATCTTCAACACCACTTTTATTTGAGAAATCTACTGTTGATGTATAACCGACTGGTGAGAAGCTTTTTGGTCTATCATTTACATAGATTGAACCTTTTCCATTGCCATAGTCTTTATTCCAAACGGATAGGTCATAAGCAATCTCTGCATAGCCGCCTTGTGGCAATTCAAAAACATATTTTAATGGTGTTTCTTTAAGGTCATATCCTGCGGCATTGTAAGTTCTAACGTTATCGTCGCTTATTTTAGTACCATCTTGATTAAATGTTCTGACATAAATATGGCCGCTACCTTGTGGCTGAAAATCGAAATAGAGTAAGAATTGGCCGTAGGAACGCCAAGGTTTAAATGTGAAAGTGCCTGATTTACTGTTCCACCAACGTACACCACCAACCTCAAAGTTTGTATCGCCATCTAAACCGTCCCAACCATAAACACGGTTTGTATCAGCAATCGGTGTATCAGTACTTGCTGTCATAGGTAAGTTAACTCCAAAAGTACTGGCAAGTAGGTACTGTGGATGAGGGTTCTTTGCACTTTTATGTTGTTGTAAATTTGCTGAAGCGTAGTCTATCGCTTGTTGTAGCGCTGCTTTGGTTGCTAAGGTCATAAGTCTATTTTCTATGGCTTCAGCAAGTGCCATCACACTATCATTGGTTGCAATAATTTTATAAAGCTGTTCTCGGCTATTACTATCGAGTGTATAGCCATTTTTCTCAATAAGATTACATAGCTCTTCTTGTAAGGTGTTGCACCAATCAGGTGTGAGATACGTGGCATCTTGGCCTGAAAGGTCGCTATTGTCATGAAAGCCTGCTTTACCTGTTCCGTTTAGATCAGGGCGTGCATTCACGCTATTAATTCTTTGCATTTTAACTCTCTAATTCAATTTTTAAATAGGCAGGGAGATAGTGTTCGGCAATACAACTTAGATCAGTATTGGCACTTAGCTTTAACTTCACCTTATAGCGCAGTTGTTCGGTATTTACGGACAGATTGCATGGAGTTGTGCATTGTATTGGCTTGTAAGTCGTAATCTTGAGGAGTGTTAATCCAAATAGTGTCAAGATGGTTTTTAAGTAGCTCAAGTTAAAAACATTTTGGGTTTCTTTAATCCAAGAAAGTATATTTAAGCGTTCCTCTATATTTGGTGTGGTAATAGCATTACATTTAAGGGGTAAACCAAACTCTGCTTCGTACTCACTGATTAATTCCACAGGAATAGATGACAACGTATTCAGGAGACGCTTTGCATCAAGATCGCATTGTGCAAGTGCTTTTGCATGTACCAAAATGTCTGCTGCAATAGTGGTATTGGGTGCTATGTCATAGCCACCAGTCGGTAAGAGTTGGCGCAGTACCGTGGCGTATAAGCGAGTAGTTTCTTCTATTGTCATCATGTTTGTTTCACTACAATATTACCTGCACGTAACCATTCAACATGCATCCAATTGACTTCAGCAACAATATTACTGTTCTGCGATAACACGACATCACTTACATTATCTAATGCCATGATACGGCTGATTAGCGTTGAAACTTGGAGGGTCTGAGCAGGTTCAAGTTCATTGAAGTAACTTTTTATGGTTTCTTCTACATCGGTTAAGTTGGCAGATATTCCTGTAATAGTAGCGACTAAATCGACTTTACGTTCTGTTGGTGCAAAAGCACGACAATCTGCCCAAAAGCCTGCATAGTCATCTAAAACAACTTGTGCTGTATCTAAAAGAGATTTAGAGGGGAGAGCCTTTCCACTGGCTGTGATAGCAACATCTAAAGAACCAAGCCCTCGACGTTTAGGGTAAACGTAAATGTATTCAACCCCTGAAATTGTATGCATTACAGATACAATATCGGCTTTACGATCCCGATTAAAACCGAGTTGCTTACGTTCAAGTAGACGTGTACGCCAGTCTTCTAGTGCTTCGCTATCTGCACCACCAGTTAAATTATTTACAGTTGCTGTGCCATCAAGACCCGCTAAAGGGCTAACCCAAAGCAATGATGTGCCTGTAAAATTCCAACTTGCACCAACTTGATCAGCAGTAATATTAACGGTCGTCTTTTGCCCAGAAATTAAATAAGTATCACTGGTAACATGCCAGTAATAGCCATTGCCATCCGTCAGTTTTGTGCCTGCCTTAATTGTTAAATCGACGTTAGATTGAGCTGTAACTGATCCTGTGGTAGTACTTCCACCTAAACGAGGCAGATTGAGTTCTTCAGCATGAATATATAAGTAAGGCTCATCTGCGGTAGTAATAAAAAGTTGGCGTTGTATGTAGGTTTGATGGTGATATAAGCCTTCAATAACTGAGGCTGTACCATCGGCACGGATACCTGCATCAGAGTCATCTGAAGCAGTAATTCCTGTTGTATTACGATATTCTTGAAGAATGCTTTTGCGTATTTGTTCAAAGCTTTTAATGGAGTAAGCCATCTTATCCTCCGACTGCAACAAAGTAAGGAATTGTTTGTTTTTGTCCTGTGAGACGTGTGACCTCAATGCTTAAATCAACACGACTTTGTACAGTTTGTGATGCACTCACGACGATATCTGATAAGCGATCAGGGACAAGATCATCCAATGCTTCTTCTGCATATTGTTCTATCAGTTGCAACATGCGTGGTACATCTTTTGATCGCTTTAATTTGTAGAACTGACTGCCTAAATCGGGATTAGCCCAATATTTTGCACGGTGAATATTTAAGCGCTGACAGATACAAATGACATCATCTTGTGTGAATGTCGCATCAAGTGAAGTCAAGATGTAGTCTTTGGTTTCTAGATTAATATTCGCCATGCGTTATCCTTCCATTTTTTGGTTAGGTGAAGGGGAGTTACCATGATTATGGCCGTTATAAACTTCTCTAATTTGTTGCATCGTTCCTGTTTTATCTTTGACTTGACCATCGACAAATAAGTCACCTTTGATGTGTGTGCCATCTTTTTTAAGCCAAACAGAATGCCCAAATTGGTCATAAATACAGGTTTCGCCTGATGCAACATCTACAGTGATTGCACCACCTTTAGTGGCAATCACCACGGAACGTGAAGTCTTGCCTTGGAGGGGTAACAGCACTACCTTTGCATCTTTAGGTATATGTGAGCTAAAGCCGATTTGCTGATAATTTTCAATTTCTTGTAAAACTTCATCGGCAAAGCCTTTAAGCTGTAATGCGCTTGATCCTGCACGGGCAACGATACCTAAAAAGCTTTGACGGACTTGAGTTTTCGCTTTGCCAATTTGATGGCGAACTGTATGAATCATTGGGCTTGTCTTCGGTGATGTTTGTGGTGACGATTACGCTTTTTATGCGTTTTGTTTTTCTCAGCAATCGGTTGTACCCAGTCACCTTGTCTTTTGAGTTTGAGTTCAGTGGTTTGTCCATTACTGCGGGATAGGTGTAATGTACGTCCCATCACTGCCCATTTCGCAGTTGCCCGACTGAGTACGTCACTTCTTAGATTGAGATACCAACCTGCTGACCAGACTTTTTCATCCACTGTCCAACCTGCAACCGTTACTTTTAGGTTATATGCTTCAAGGTTGTTATCACCGATGATCTTTTTAAGTGCCACATCTGCTTCAGCTTTTGTATCAACATCACCGAGTGAAACAATTTTTAGGCGATTAAATGGGTAAGGTGTTTTTGTCAGAGTCTCAGCCAAAATGTGATTTGCATTGCTGTCTTGACTAAGTATTTTTATTTGGCTGAAAACATCAGATACATCCTCATCATATTGGGCATCAAGGACATTGTTTTGATTGCCATTAAACATAAGCTGTAAAGGTGTTTGAACATAGTATGGTCGTTCAAAGGGGTTGCCAATTTGAAGTGTGCCATCTGCATCTAGCCAAATTGTTTGACCTGTGGCTGAAGCGGCTTTCGTTAATGCATCCCAAAGTGATTCGCTTGGCTCAACAGATATTTTACTTTTTAAGGCACTGTCATCATGGATGATAATTTTGGGAAATAATTGACTAAGATTGCCCTTTTTAATGTATTGGTTGATGAGTTCTTCAAGACTAATTTGTCGACCATTAAATATAGGAACAGAGCAGTTAATCAACTGCCCAACCAAGTCACGTCCTGAAATTTGTAAACCGCGTCCATGTCTTGTGATTGCTTCAGATAAGCGATCAACAATGCCTGTCATAATTAGCTGATTGTCATAGTACAACTGGGTTTGTTGGCCTGCGCTGATACTATTAGGCAGTTGATCATAAACAGGATTAAATAATGTGACACTAAAACTGTCGGCAGGAATATCAATGGCATTATCTACAGTTGCCTCGTCCCAACCCGATAGCTCGTATCCTCCAATCATTAAGCGAATACTTTTATTTTGATTATCTTGCATAAACGTTTAACTCCATTCCTTTTAAAAGAAGTGCAGGGTTGTTTAAGCGTGGGTTAAGACGTTGAATTTCATTTGCACGGGTATAGTCACCATACAATTGATGTGCAAGCCAATGCAGGGTACATGGCAACGTAATGGTCGTTGTTGTAAGAGGAGGGCGTTGCTCAATGAGTTCTTGTATTTGCAGGTGTATTTCATCTGCAAGGTTTTTATAGACTTGAATCTGTTGTGTGTTAATAAGCGTTAGACTTGCCGTTGTACGTCGTTCTTCATTGATGGCTTGTTGTATTGCTTTACGTACAGACTGACGCACTAATGCGAGTTCTAACGGGGTGAAACTACTTATTGTTTGGTTGTGACTGAGTTCGGTGCGTGTTTGTTGAATAATGGTTTGAGCAAGTGAAACATGACTTGAAATAACACAGGCACGCCATGTTTGTTGTAACGTTGTTTTTTCATCATTTTCAAACAGTGTGCTAAAGCGAGTAATACGTTTAGATAAGTCTCTCCATTTTGTGAGTGCTGAGATATTCGTATCAAAGGTGAGTAACTGTCCTAAATCATCTACAAATGCCGTGATATAGCTTGGTGGGGAGAGCATATCGTCTATATTTTGTTTGGCAAGGTTGAGGTAAGTACGAGCAGTATTTATACCTGTACGAATACGATTTACGATATGGAAAAGGTGAGCAAAATCTTCATTGTTGAGTTGAGCAAGTTCACTTTGTAAAGCTGTGGCAGGTGCTGCAATAATGCTTTTTGTATCTGTAATATTCTGATTAACGGTCACTGGCGTAAAAAAGTTTTGTTGCTCTTTACCGACAATAAATTCAATGTTGATTGTGCATGCATCAACATTATCCGCTTCATGATCAATACTGTAATTTGCGACACTGGCATTGCACATGCCATAAATAGGGTGAATCAGTACACCGCTACCACGGCTATTGAGTGCATCAATCAGTTGGTCTGAGTCCGCTTTGTATGTATTGCCTGTAAAGATTGCATTGATTGAAATTTTACGAGGGTCTTTGCCTATGTCCTCAATGCTCGCTTCGTCAGAAAAAGGAGCTTGATGTATTGCTTGAGCTTTTGAAACAGCATCTTTAATTGTACTGCATTCAAAATAAATGCCTCTAAAGCTTGCATCTTGTAACTCGTTTTTCCATGACATTGCAATAGACCTTAACCATAATAAGGTCTATTGTGCGATGGTCTATCATTTATCGGAGCGGGAAAATATTCCGATTATTTTAAGGCAAGTGGGGCAATTGCTCCGTATCTCTGCTCTTGTTGAGCGGCATGAGATGAAAGGCTTTGCGCAAGAGAGCTTAAGGGTTGAAGAGTAGGAAAGTTCGGCAATATGGGTTTATTATTTACAATAGTTTGAGCAAGCATTGAAAAACCCTGATTTATTGAGTTAGTCTGCTTTTGTTGTTCTGCAATCATTTGCTCATATTTCGCTTGGCCTTCTAAAGCATCTTTGGCTTCTTGGTTACCAAAAAAAGCGAGTGTTTGTGTGATTTTTTCACCTGCCCAATTGTCAAATTTCTGACCTGTTTCAGTAGTCATATACATATTACGTGCAACTGTACCAATACCATAACCGACACCACCTGCAATCGCAGCTTGACCAACCGTTGAGCTAATCACTGCACCTGTACCCGTTGCGATTGCACTACCACCACGCATGACAGCACCACCTAAGCTACCTTTGCCTCCTAAAACACCACCAAGAGCAGCACCACCACCTGCGGCTGCCAGTACAGATAAAGCACCAGTTGCTGCAATAGCTGATGCTGTTAGTGCTTCGTTAGAGCGCATGGTGCTAACAAGTCCTTTTTCAAAATTACCTAAAGCACTATTTACAGTTTCATAGATTTTAATCTGAGCGAGTATTTTTTCTTGTTCTACAGCTTCGCTTTGAGCAAACTCATTGTCGCCTTTAATATCGGCAAGGCTTGCTGTCGCGCCTTCTTTATTCCATGATTTATCATAAATGTCTTTATAGTCGCCATTTTTTACACCTGTGATAATGGCTGATATACCTGCTAAAGATTGTTTATTATGAAAAGTATCTCCAAACTCACCCGATGTAACCAATTCTATAGCTTGTTTTGTATGGCTAATTTCCTCTTGGTTCTTACTTTTTATAGCGGTAGCAAGGCGAGCATTTAATTTTTGATATTCTGGATTTTTAGAAAGTTGTCGATCCATGAGCATCGCAACGGATGTAATGGTATCAACACCTTTGAGTTGATTGTTTGCTAGATAAGTTGTTAAATCAAAAACACGTTTATTCTTTTTTCCAAGTTTCGTCGGATCGCCTTTTTCAACATGGATATTTTTAGCAATCGCATCTTTAAAGTGCTTTTGGTTGACTAGACCATAGAGGTCATCAATATTCGTTGCGGCTTCACCTGGTGTGCCTGTATATTTTCTAGCAAGCTGTAGGTGAGTGGTAACCTGATTAAGGCCTTGCTCCCCTGTGTAGCCTGCACGACTTGCACTGGCTAAGAGTACAGGTAAGAACTGTGACATATCTTTTAACTCAAAGCCACCTGCTTGTCCTGAGCCAATCATACGGTCGAAAGCCACTTGTGTTCGATCTACGCCAACCCCAAATTGTTTGACCTGTTGAGCAAGTTTAGCCATATCTGTTTCATCAGCACCACTTGCAAATGATGATTTTGCAATGGCCTGTAAAGGTGCTTTTAAGTCAGAAACTTTTTCATAAATTCCTGATGCTGCTAAAATCCCTGCGGCTTGTGATGTACCTTCAACAGTACCATGTCCTTGACGTACAGCATCTTTTGCATACCCCATAAGTTGTTCGTTTTGGGATTTTGCTTCTTGCTTAGACATTCCATTAAAGCCATTGGTTATACTTGCTGTTGCATCAAAAATGACTTTGGAAAAGTTGCGACCACGTTCAAGTGGTGTCGCTGCGACTGCCTTTGCTGCCATATATCCACCTGCAACACCACCGACAACAGCACCGCCTTTTTGCCACAGGGAAGCTGTTTCTTTACTCGCCTTTTGGGTGCGTTGGCTTGACTGTTCAACTTGCTTCATCCAGTTTGCCATCTGTTTGGCAGAACCTTCTTGCTGTTTGAGTAGCTGGCTTTGTAATTTGGTTTGAATAGATTGCTGACGTAAAACGCCTTCAAGCATTCTGTTAGTACGTAGCAGTTGATCTCCTGCACGCGCTGTATTTATTGTGGCTTCTGTACCTGCTTTTGCGGTATTTACAAACTTTGCTTGAGCGCTATTTACTTGCGTCCATTGCTGATTGAGTTTGGTCGTCGATTGAACCTGATAATCAGATATTCGCTTTAATTCAGTGCCCGCATTACCTTTAATTTGAAGCGTCAATGAAACGGTCGTATTTTTACTCATTTGTTAGAATGCCTGCGTTTTGTCGAAACATAGGTTGTGCCATGAGTTTTAAATGGCTTGGATGTAGAAGGCTTTACATCGGTAGAGGTTTTTTTAGATGGGGTTTGATGAGTATTGTCTAGCCGCTCATCGTTTAACAGCGCGATTGCTAAATCAAGCGGCATATTTGCCGCTTGATCAAAAGGAACTCCGATCTGCATCAATGCTCGGATGACTTTTGCTCTGACGTTGTATGCTCGGCTTGTTCCTTTGCATCTAGCTTTTCTTTCAAATTATTTAAGTAATCTAAGTTTGTGCGAGAGGAGTGACCAAGCATGTCATAAGTAACGTCATATTCAGTCCCATCTTCAGCAATCAGTTTGGTCATTGCAGATAGGTCAGCAATAGCAATAAATTGACCTGCTTGAACTGATGATTGGGATTGCAAGTATTCAATTGCAGTCATTTGTCGCATGACGACTTTCTTACTTTTAACTTCGGTTTGACCCACTAGCTTCTTGATCGCAACGGGTAGAGTGCCTTTAATTTCCATTTTTAACTCGCAGATTCATCTAAATCGTCTAATGCAAACATGGTTAAATCACGACGTGTCTCACCATCGACTGAGTATGCATCGCTGACTGTTTGGGTGGTGCAATCAATATAAGTTTTACGATAGTTGCCTGTTACAGACTCTAGGCTAATACGTGCATCTTCAATATCAGCCCATGCCACAGTATCTTTACCATCTGGAATAACGACAGAAACATCTAATGTGTAGGTCTTAATCCCGTTGGCTTTATATTTGACCTTTCCAGTACGGTTCATGGTCTTAATGGGTTTTTTACCCGTATCTATTTTTGGAGTACATGTAGCACAGTCATATTCCTGACCGTTTACGCTCATGACAATAATTCCGACTGCATCTTCAGCCATGTGAAATCTCTTTGATTAAGATGACTTAAGCCTAAAGTAAGTTTTATGTAGGTGAAGTGGGAAAATATTCCACAAAAAAGACCACCGATGGCAGTCTTTTTATGCAAAAGAGTATGAGCTATAAGCTACATGAAAGCGTTAGCGTATAGCTTTGTGTTGTATTGTTTTGACAGTCACTACTTTGTGCTGCTTGTAATGATACTTGAGTATTGACGGGTCTATTTGTACCTACACTTTGACAAGCACTTAGCGTAAATAGACTTGTTAAAATGAAGAAATATCTCATGTTTAATACACATCAATCGTTGTATCAATCACATGCATACCACGTACCCAGTTAGAAGGAATACGTGCATCAACACGGTAGCTATCGGTTGTATTTTCGGTAACAGTCAGTTGATCTGCGGTGGCTTCAACATTTTGCAAAATTTCCGCTTTATCGAGTTTAATCGCTTCGGTTAAAAAGATTGAGCGTAGGTTACGACGTTGTGCAGCAGTATTTTTACGACGACGTTGTTTTGATGCAGCAGCACGCATCACTTTGCGTACATAGTCGATGGTTAAAGCCCCATTAATATCAAGCATGATGTCATCGTCTAAGCCACTATCAGGATTGGTACGATAAGTTGAAACTGCACGAACAATTTCAGGAATACCATCTGCGCCTGTTTGGATCATACAGACACCTGCATTAAGTGCTCGTTCCATACGTTCAAAAGTGAGCTTGTACTCATCAGCGACGGCTGTAACACCGCCTAAATTCACTCCATTAAATGGCAGTGCAGGGTCTTGCGAATCAGCAAGTGCAGCAGCCATTGCACCTGCAATTTCAGGTGCTTGATCTGTTGCACCATGGTAGCAAACAGCTACTATACGATAGCTTGTTTTTACATTGGTTTGCGCTGCAAAAGTCGTTGCATCATCTACATTGGTAAATGGTACTATTAAAATAGCAGGGCGTTGCTCAATGTTATTACTTACTGTATTTAAGTAATCTACCCATGTAGTAATATCATCAGGTGGTGTCGCTAAAGCAATAATTGTGTGCCCAAGAGGGGCTATAGTTTCTTGGATTGACATGTTATATATCCATTAATCTGTTGTTGGTACAGTATTACTAGCTGCTATGCAGGCTTGAAAAATGTTTAATCCATTTATTGACTTTTGATTACTCAAACTTAAACTCGGGTTATTATTTTCAGCAGAAATACTAATGGAGCTTTGATTACCTAGATAATTAACATTTGGGTCATTTTCATAAGCATATGAAACATCTGCATCTTTACCGAATCTAATCGATGACATTTTTAGAACGTGATCTGAATTATTTATTACTTTTACTCTTACTTTATTTTCAACAAGCTGAAAAGTGAATAAAACATCAGATAAGTCAGAAGTATAAGAATTCCAACTATTATTTCTTATATTGGTTTGAATATTACCATCGACTGTAAAATCATTACCATCTCTACTAGGGAGGTATCCTCTAACATCATACTCTATGATGCCTAAGTTAAATCTGAAAGTAATATCAGCGCTCTCAATGTGTTCTTCATTTGGAAGTAAACAATCTAAAGTTATAGAGTTTGTTGCATTATCACAGCTAATTACGTTTGAGGAGCTTGTATGGACTTTCCCAAGCAGTCTACCTCCACAGTTTGATAGGTTTTAATAGCAGCCTTGATCATTCGTCCTGCTTCTGAATTTTGTCCAAAAGTTTTATCCGCAGATGCTGTATCGTAAATTGCTGTAGGGGTAGATTTTCCTGAGCTATCATTAGTAATAAACAAAACTTTTTGAGTATTACTTAGCAATCCTGAGCGTTGAGTATTGATGTTAACTTGTGTGTAGACACCAGGTGTTTTTATAAGACTGGTCATACAGATTCCCCATAAATTTTGACAGGAATATCGAACTGCTTTTTACCATTTGGCCATTCAACCAAGATAGATGCATTTCGATTATCATATTGTCCCAGAGCTTCGATTGTTTTTTTGCTAGAATTATAAGCTAAAGAATTTAATGCATCATTGGTACTTACATCTGTTACAGTAATTTTCTGATTGCCATTACTTGGAGTAATATTTAAAACAATTTCAGAAGCAAACGGTGCTGCCGTATAAATGAAGCTATCTGCGGGAATAGTAATATCAGTGATTGGAATCAGATTAACATCTTCTTGATTCGTATTATTACCTTCTGTTGGTGTTTCTTGATTAACTTGTATAACGCCTCCTAATTTTTCTACTGCTATAAACAAAGCATTCAGTTTATTGACCATCTCACCAGTCACCTCATCACGGCCTGTTATACGCACAGTCATATCTAATTCAACCTCTGTTTTAAAACTCATGGTTTAACCTTTTATTCGGGTAAGGAAATAAAATCATGTTCATCTGCCACATCATCTTGTGGCTGAAAAACATAGTCCAAATTAATGCGATGGATTTCGCTTGTTGTCATATCCTCAGTGCGATCACGGTCTGAAGCTGTGATGACATATTGGGTTGTGAATTCTTGTGCAAGTACGCTAATAGACTGTTCACGTACCGCAGTGTTAAAAATCGTTTTCGTGCGTCCAAGCTTGAGGGGTGCAATCCCTGTTAAGCCCGTTATTGATAAATCATTGTTGGTAAGAAGTCGTTGTACATGGTCAAGCATCTGATATGTACCAATATCAAATGCTGTACCTTGGCGACGGGTTTCTTCATTACGTAATGAGCGTGCGCCAACGAGAACAACAAATGTGACTGGATATTCAGTCTTGTTATGACTGATTCGTTTAGGTGAACCTGAACCATCAAATGTGATCCAAATGGCAGGGAAGCTACGAATGGCTGTGGTGATGTCATCATCAAACTCACCACCATAGGTTTTAATTTCACGTACCCATGACCATTTCTTTTCTTGAATTTGCTCGGCCATTAGGTCTTTGATAGCTTGCTCAATCAGACTCAAATTCACCATGATCTATCTCCGAAATCACGCCGACCGACAGTAAATACCACATTGTTGGCTGAGCTTTTTGTAGGCGTAGAATCTCCCGCAGGTGTACCACCTAAACCGATTTCACCTTTGGCAATTTTCGTCAGTGTTCTAATACAGCCATCAAATCGAATCTTAATCGGGCTGTTTTCTGATAGATTGCCTGTCTCTGCATAGTAGCGTGCGAGATTACAAGCAATATTGATCAAGAACGGAGGGATAGGGTGCAACGGTAATGTGTAGCGACTTGCAAGATAAGCATCAACTTCACTGTTTGCTTCTTCAATCGCAGCATTCAATTTGTCGTAATTAATCTCACCCGTATACGGTTGCTCGGTATCTGTGAGCTGTATAAGCTCATGTTCACCAAACTTTCGACGCATGACTTCTACCGTTGCATACATGGTTATTTCTCCCCAGTAGAACCTACAGCCATTTGCCACAAGCCATAACCTGCTGCACCGCGTGCTTCAGCACCAAACTTAAATTTTTTACGGTTAAATACGCTGTCACTTGAAGTATCTGTTAAAGCAACAAATACAGGCTGTTTACGAGGTTGGAAGATAATGGGCTTAATGGCTTTGCTTGCATCAAGTAAGTGCCACTCGCTATCTGTTTCAAGCCAACCTGCAACCACCACAGTTGCTGTGCCTTTATAAGGGTTTGGTTTGCCATCTTCTAAACGGTCTACCGTCATCAATACATTGGCTTCATCTTCAAGTGCAGGCGGCACAAGTAAAATATTGGGGTTTAAGTTAAGTGGTCGCCCTTCGTTGTCTTTCATGCTACGAATCATGGTGCGGGCTTTACCAAAACTATTACGTGCTGCTTCTAGGCTTGATGCATCAAGCTTTACATCAAGCTTATTCGATACCAACTTTTTGCCTTTTCCTGCACCCACTTCATGGTTAATCGCATAGAAGCTTTTACCGTCGTAACACGGCTGATGAAATCCTTGTGAAATGGCAGTAAACACCAAGTCATCTGCCCATTGTTTTGAGCTTTCACCTTCCATTTGAGCTTGCGGTTTGTAGATGCCAATGTTGTCGTCTTCAATGTCATTACGATCAATTTCAACCGTTGCCTCAAAGTCATCATTGGTAATGGTGTAGGCATGTGCAGATAACTGGCTAATGACTTTATCACCAAGCCATTTGCGTAGTTTTGGAAACTTTTCAATCCATGCATAACTATTCGATTTACCATTACTTGGTACTTCCATCGCGACCAAGTTCCATTGGCTCGGTGCTGCATCAAAAGCATTATTAAAGATGGTTTTAATACTGGTGGCTAAAGCAGTAATCACCGCACTTGCATTTTTTTCATTAAAAATCATTCAATTTCTACCCATACGTAATTTGTGAAACGGCTATCAAAGCCCATAAATTTGCCTGCTAAAGCGCGTGAGCCATTGCCATCACTTTTAGCGACGGTTTGGTTGTCACTAATAAAGACCTTTACACCAAGGTCGGCTTGAGTGATGGGATCACTCGAGTCATTGCTCATGAGAAATTGTGCTTTACGCTGTACTTGTGCAATCGCATCACCATCTGCACCTGTGTTTTGTGCGGAGTTATCCCAAACACCTAAACAAATTTGATCTGCACCACCAACATTTTGGCTATCTAAGGCAAGACCTGATTTATCGACTACAGCAAACGTGCCTTGTAATACAGTCGCGCCCGCTTTAAGTGGTACAGGCATGAGTCGCCCTGCACGTTGTTCCGTTACAATTGCAACATCGGTTTTACTCATGTCACAGCTCCTAAGTCTTTCGCGCTTAAGCCCAATTGTGATGCCACATTTAAAGTAAGGTCATCATGTTGTGCAGGGCGTTGGTTGTTGTCAGCTAAGTTAAGTGTCTGGGTTTGACGTTGGTTGAGTGCCGCGATTTTTGGAATGCCATCTAAATGTGCTTTAAGACCATCAGGGTCTTTTTCCCCAAATGCTTTTGCCCACTGAATTGTTGCTTCACCTGTTAAACGTCCATCGCTACATGCAGCAGTAATGAGTTGCTCAATTTCATGTTTTTGATGATTGGCTGACACTTGTACTGATTGTTGAACGGCTTGTTGATATACAGCCATCGGTACATATTCGGCAGGGTTGGGGCCTTGGTTATTTGCTGCTATTTTTGTGGTGAGTGCTTGAACGGCATCAAAGAGGTTTTGTGCATTTTCAGCAATCTGAATATCTGTACCATCTTCAATACGTGTAATCAGTTTATTGAGTTCCGCCAAAATATCATTTGCATCGGCAGAAATAGGCAGATTTAACATCCAACGCAAGCGTTCGAGTAATTCGTCCATATCATTGTCCTGTGAGGTTTGAGTAAGGAAGTCTTGAGCGGCTGCTGCAAGTTTTGCTTCAGGAAGTTGGTCAAGATTTGGGGTATTTGTTAAAGCAACATGGAGTAGGGCAAGCACATTGCCGTTGCTGTCATATAGAAAAACAGGTGATATATATTTATATTCTTTGGCTTCGATATAGCTTTGTGCTTTATCTGTCCATTCAAATGCATTGCTACATATTCCAACGCCTTCTATATAAATAAAGCCATTTGGCTTTAACCATCCCGCAGCAGGTGCAGGCTCATTGTCTTCTTGGATACGTAAGGTAGAATGTTCATAATCTATGACCATGTCGATCTGACGTTGATTCAACTCAGTAACAATGGCACGACCACGCTCAGGGGTGAGTTCCCAATGTGGGGCATCTGTAGGGCGACCATCTATGCCACGAAATATCCCTTCAGGAATAATTACAAAGTGGTCGGTTGATGCCGTAATGTCGAATGAGCAAGCTGCTGCAAGTGGTTTCTTTTTCATACTTGCAGTATTCATGACAAATGAACTTTAAAAAGCGGGAAAACCTTCCGAATTGGTTTTTGCGTTCTAAGGCGTTTTAAGCCTTATTTTTATCTAAGCTGATAGATTTATTATTCTTGTTTTTAAAATGGCTTGCTTAAAAGTCTAACGAGCTTCTAACGCCATTGAGATGCTTAATCAAATAGTGATTGATAGAAATATTCAACATCATGCGTCAAAGCATTTTCAGCTTCAGGTTGTAAATTGCCATCTTTATCCATAGGTAAGAAAGGACGAGCAGGAATATTTCCCCAAGGTAGTGGTACATTTCTTTTGTTGTGCCCGTATTGTCCTTTCTTTGCACCAAACTGGTGGGTAGCGGCTTTAGGGTCATTTGTACCAATCACAACCTCATCTTTATTTACTTTGGTGCTGATACTATTTCTAAGCTGTCCAGTTTGATAAAGCTTTTTGCCGCCTTTGCGTTTGGCAAGCGTGACAGCACTCAGTCCTGCCCAAGCAGGTCGACCTTCACTGTCAAAGTTATCTTCAACCACTGTTAAAAAGCTACTTGCGATTGCATGGCCAAGTTTGCTTGTATCATTTAAATGTGTAGACACAGATTGTAACTTATCAATCAGTACTTGATTGTTGATCGTGATCGTTGTCATGTTTTATACTCGTTTATACCTTGTTAGGGTAGTAGTTTCCAAATAGAAAGGTTGCGGGGATTTTTCCTTTGCATTATGACGTGCAAGTCGTCCGCTATTCTGACAAGGCTTATTTATCTAATTTTCTCAAGTAATCCAGACTTGACATTCCCATTTATAGATTCAGTCGATACTTTAAAAATACTTACAATTTCCATCACACCATTTTGTGGGCGTATAGACAGCTTCAACACACTACTTTCTGCATGTTTTTCTAATACAGGTACTATCAACAGTACGCTGTCATTTTTTATATCCCATACCACCTGTTGCACATCTTTGATCAGTAACGGTAGTTGTCGCCATTCTTCCAATGTCGGTGCATTGCCCGCATCTTCATGCCTTTGGGCTTTTTTACCCACCATCAAATGGTCACTAATCGTTAGTATGGGGCTTTCAACTGCTTGATTCTTGGCTGTTAAAAACTCAATATCTGTATTTTGTAATACGCCAACCGTACTGGTTTGCCGTTGTGTGCGACCAAAACTCATCGCATTATCCACAAATGCTTGATGGGCTTTTAGACGGGTCGGGGCTGTTAAAATATCTTCAACTTGTTTGAGTCCACCTGTATTGCCAATCAGTTTTGTTGCCCGATCTGTGAGAACCTTATCTATTAAATAGCTTGTTGCAGGTGAACCATTGAAGCCCGCAGCAGGGGCAAAGGTGAGTGTGCCGTCTTTGGTGGGGATATTAAACTGAGTACGTTTTACAGTAACATCTGCACCTGTTTGTCGATCTGTACCTACACGTTCATAAATCTCGGTGCTGTGACCTTCGCTATCTAAAATATCTTTGCCTTCAACTTCACTGGCTGAACGTGCAATGACACGACACTTACAACCCCACTCAGATGGTGGATAAGCGACTGACCAAAATCCATCATCAAAACGAAAGATACAGCCATTTAATGCTAAATGTTGTTTACGTGGGTTCTTAATGGTGATGTGCCGCCATTCCCAATAGGGTCGGGTATCGGTTGAGGCGAGCATTGCTTTATAGCGTCCTGCACTAAAGGCACTTTGCATATTGGTGTCATAAATTGTACGTAAGCGTCGAGGGCTACCCAGTTGTACTTCTTGGTCTTTGCCTTCAGGGTTTTTAACCACCTTTTTACCCCACCAACCTTTGTCTTGTAGGGTAGGCGTTAGATTGTCTTTCCACTTCTCAAAACTTTGTCCAGTTTCTAACGCTGTAATCAATGATTTTCTAATGTCTTGCAGTACATCGATACGAGCGACTTTGGCGACTGTAAAGGCACGGCTATGGGCATCATCTAGAGTTTCATGCCAATCCCAACCCAATTTAAAGCCCTTCTTTTTGAGGTAATCAATGGCATCGGTAGGTGGTAAGTCAAATAAAGCATTCAGTTCTGGGCGTTGTGGAATATTGCTCATGTTTCGGCTTCCACACTTAAACGGCCTAACATTTCACAAGCAAAAATCAGTTGGGTCAGGCGCTCTTGTAATGCAGGTTCATCATCTGTCGGATATAAGTCAGAAAGTAGCTGTAAAACTTCATCTTCATTATTTTGATTTTTAATTTTTTCAATGAGTGTACTTAACCATTGTTCACTAATCGTTTGGCTTTCATCTACTTGTTGGTTCAACAAAAGCTGCATGGCTTGGTCTTCAAGCGGAATTTGTGCGCTATTGGATGCCACTAAATGGTTAATAAGCTGTGGTTGATAACGGTTGGCAGCAAGGTTAGGCGTTACAGGTGAACGTTGTAAAATTGCTGTTTTATCATCTTCAGGCTCAGGAATACCGAGTTTTTGATGCACCCATGATGTTGGAATTTTTACACCAACATCGACCAATGCGGGAATAGATTTACTAAACTTTTCTAAATCTTCAGTGTCTGTGGTATCAAAATAAAACTTAGGGTAGCGGTCAGGTGTAATGTTTGGATAGTTTAAACGCATTAAATAGCTAACAAGGCTATCATTGATTGAACGTGCAAGCTGAAGCGCATCTGATTTCTTGATGGTATCAAATTGTACTTCATGCGTTTTACTCTGTGCATGTGTACTGGTTTTACCATCGGCTTGGCTGAGTAACGTACCGCCAACAATAACTTTGGAGGCAGTTTTCTCACACCAATCAATCAAGCTAAAGTGGTTTTTAGTATCGCCATTGGCTGAACTTTCAAAATCAATTTTCATGCCTTGCGGGATGATGCCGCCAGCATTACGACCAATGCTCATCACAGCACGGGCAAGGGTCATTTTCTCATCTTGGGTTGCACCGCTTGGATATTGCCCAATACGAATGGGTAAGCCATATATTTCTAGGAACTCCATGACATCACGTGTGCCATAGTTTTTAAATAGAAAAGGCCATGCCAAAATACGGTTTAGACCTGAACGTGCAATGTAGCCCGACTTGGCTTTGTGGTAGTGAACGAACCAACCAAAGTCATTAAATTCACAGCCCATCATTGAGCCATCATTAATGCGTAATGTGTTGGGTTGATCGTATGGTGTTAAGAAGTGGCGAGGGTTAATATGCTCAAAGCTTTTTGGTAGCCATAAGTTACCAAGTTGTTGCCATTCAATTTCTTGGCAACTATAGCCATGACCGACTGCATCCATTGCATCGAATAAGAACATTTCAAAGTTCTCAATGTCATCAATCCATTCACGGACTTCTTCAGCAATTTTTCGTTCTTGGTCTGTTGAGTTTTTAGGTGGATGCATACCCCATGGTAAGCTATTCACAGCTTTAATACGTTTGTCCATTTCACTAAAGATATGGCCGTCACGCTCAACCATGTCTGCCCATAAGTCGGCTTGTGTGGCAAGGTGACCTTGTTCACCTTCGGTGAGCATTTTATGCAGTTTGGCAGGTGTTAAACCGATGACAGGGTGCTCTTGCCATTGGTTGGCTAAGAATGTAATCCCTGCGGTCTGATTACTTTCTAACGCTTGTCGGTCAGACTTATTTTTTTTAGCCATAAAAATTAAGCACAATATAAAATTGTGCTTAATGTGAATCAGATATGTTTTTTGTTCAGCGGGAATGGATTCCTGAAGGTACTTTAATTTCCCGTTCAGGTCGTTTATTAATATACTCTAAGAAGATGACTAGACCAGTTGTAATAAATAGGGAAAGAAAACCGTAGAATAGAAATGAAATTACTTGAAAATTTAAATTGCTGTATTCACATATAATATATAAAGCCGAGAACCCAAGTAAGAAGCTAGCTATAAGACGGTAAATGCTTATAACTGTATTGAAATATATACTAGATATTTTATAGAAAATAGTATTATATTTAACCCGAATCACGGATAAGCGAAGCTAAAGAATTATAAAAAAATAGAAGATTGCCTTACTTTATTGAGTTTCTAGACACAAGTAAGCAGACAACCTTCTATGTACGATTATACGGAACTATTTTGCTTGATCGATGACTTTTGTATTCAATTTAAGCCTATTTATTTTGAAGCCTTGAAAGAATCTGGAGTAAGACAACGTTCTCGTCAAGCACTATTAGAGCTATCAGAAGTCATTTTTTTAGCTGTATGGTCACACCTCAGTGGATTTAAAACATTTAAGCAATTCATTGTCTTTATTCAACTTTACCATCGCAAAGCATTTAAATATCTACCTTGCTATGCTCGTATTAATGCACTCATCAATCAATATGCAGATGCCATCATTGCATTCTTTGAAGCGATTCGAGGGAAAGCTAAAAAAGATCACATTCACTTCATGGATTCAACGCCATTACGGGTTTGTAAAAATATGAGAATTTCAAGACATAGAACCTTTAAGGAAAAAGCCAGTCGAGGAAAATCTTCTACGGGATGGTTCTATGGGTTTAAACTACATCTTATGGTCAACCGTGCTTGTGAGATTGTATCTGCTTTAGTGACCACGGGGAAAAGGGCTGATATCCAAGTGGCCTATCCATTATTCAATATGAGTAAATTTCAGGGTAAATTATTTGCAGATCGAGGATATATTTCTAAATTCCATCAGCAATTCTTTGAAAAACAAGGCTGTGAGCTGATTACACGAACAAGATCAAATATGGATGCACCTCCTTTACGTAAAGAAGATGAGCATTATATGTGTCAAAGAAACTTGCTTGAAACAGTGAATGGGCAGCTCAAAGAAAGCTTTGGATTAGAAAACTCTCGTCATCGTTCATGGCGAGGGTATATTGCTCATATTTATGCGACTTTGATTGCTTATCAATGTACTGCGACTAAACCTAAAGTTCAGGACTTATAAATAATTTCTTATCCGTGATTCGGGTTATATTTAGTATGAAAATAACGATTTAAAATAAAGAATATTATACCCAATACTAAAGACGTTCCTAGATAGTAAAGATTTAGAGAATCGGTCTTTATTTGTTTGCCAAAACTCTTTGCAGCTTCATTGATGCCATTTTCACCTTTAAAATAATAAGTTAAAAACAGCCCAATAAAGGAAATCATTACATTGGCAGTTAACTCCACGACAATCAGTTCTTTTATGTGATCACCTAAGTTTTTCCTTTTCTGCATATTTAAAATAGCTCAATTTATATAATAAATATATTTATATAATAATATGTATAAAACTAGAATAGCCAAGCGACATAATGTGTCGCTTGGATTTGATGGAGCTTAACTTTCATCATATTCTTTTTCTACTGTGGCATAGGGTAGACTTAGCAATCTAGAACATTCAGTTTTTGAGCGTTCAAAGTTACCCTGATGATCTCGATACATTCGTCTATTAATCGCACTATCTTCTTTTAAACGCATAAGCATAACCGATGCTAAATTTCCTACATCACCAAACATTTCTTCACAGCGTCCGTAAGGAAAAGCCATTTCATCATTTGGAAACATAGAGTCATGGGAGGTCATTACATAACGATCAAGTGTGCTTATCTCTTTTAGTTTAAATGCATCATCAATGAATGCTTTTTCATTTAATGCGTTGTCATAAGTTTTTTGGGCAGCTTGTTTGGCTTGTTCAGGTGTCAAATTATTCGTTGCAGGAGCTAGTGCAGGGTTTGCTTTAATTAGTTCTTCTTTTGCTTTAGCTAACTCAATTTCAGTTGGTTCTTTGATTGTGCTTATTTGTTGAGACTGTATAGGCTTTTCATGTTTTGAACATCCAGTCATTAAAGCAATACTTAAATATAAACTGAGTAAAATTTTATTCATATGATAAATTTGATCCATGTATAATTTTTGACATTATATTTTATAGATAAATAAACTATGAAGAAAATTATTCCATGGATTGTTACAGCAATATGGGTTATCGCCGTTATAGTTGTACCATTTTTCTGTTTAACCGATAAGTTGCCATCTCATTTAAATGAATGGGGAGATTATTTAGCAGGTGCATTTTCACCGCTTGCATTTTTTTGGTTGATTATGGGGTATTTGCAACAGGGGAAAGAGTTACAGCAAAATACCAACGCGTTAGAACTACAAGCTCAAGAGTTACAGAATAGTGTTGAAGAACAAAGAAATAGTATTATAGAGCAACAAAATAGTGTGAAACAGCAAGAAGCACAAGTTCATCTGTTACAGAAGCAATTACAAAAAAATTTAGAATGGCAAGAGATTCAAATGAATCAAAGAGAGCCTCATTTTATTCTTGAGATGATAGATGATCAAAATATAGCAATTAAAAACTTAGGAGGAGAAGCAAGAAAGGTCATGGTTTTCAATAGAGTACTCAATAATGGAGAACCATTGAAATGTGGGGAAACTACGATTTATACACATCCTCATAAAATACCTACGGTAATTATTACCAAGTTTGTTAACTATCTTAATTTAGAATATTCAGCCAATTATAATTTAATAAATGATGTCAATGGAGTTAGAGTGGAAAATAGAATAATAAGATCTTTAGTCAGATAATCAAAAACACCCTACCTCACGAAATACCCCCTCAATCACATCATCTTTCTCTAACTTGCTAGGCTCAAAAAACTCAATCGGTGCGGTTGGGTTTTTACTTGCATAGTCAGCGAGTAGGTGAGCAATCGCACTATCGCCATGACGGTCTTTATTATTTGTATTGGTTTTACCTTGCGCGGGAATACGTGCCACACCATTGACCATCACAAAAGCTCTATGATCCTCAATCACATCTAGATCGGCAGGCATATTCTCAATATCACCATCCTCTAAAGATGCTTTAAAGTGAGGTGTATGATCTCGATACCACGTTTCTGTCAGCATGACAGCTTCAACCCGTTCACCATAGCGTACCTGCATCGCTTCAGCTAAAAAGCCACCATTACCACCCGCATCATGTGCAGCCTTACTAAAGTTTGGAAGTTGTGCCACCATTAGCTCTAAAAACTTCTCTTGTTGCTTGTAGGGTACTCTGAACATTTCAAATAAAAAGGGAATACGCTTTTTAGTATTTTGCTGTTCGATCAATGGCCAAAAAGAGCAGGCATTACGTTTACGTGCAAAGTCTAGACCATAAAAGCTTTTGGCTTTCACTGGTATCGCATCAAGTAATGGCTTTAGGTGTTCATCGAAATAGTCTTCAACATCCGCATTACGAGCTTCTTCACTCACTTTGTCAAAATCATCCCAACCTTTGGGTGCTTCAAAGCGAATCACAGGTACAGTAGTATCTTTGCGGTTCTCCAGTAAAGAATGAGGTAACCAACGACCGCCACCTTTACTTGGTATTACATCCAACTCCTCATCTGAAGCACTGCCGTAAAAGTCGTAAACTTCCTGTACCCATTCGGTTTCTTTCTCTTTACAGTATGGTTCACCTTTACGCATACACACACGTTTATATAAACCTTGTTCTACGGCTTCTTTAAAACTTGTACGGTGTAGTGAGCCTTTACGTTTACCTGCACGTATCTGATTAATTAGTTCGTTAAAGGGATTGTCTTCACCATCATGCGTGCTAATTACACGCACACAGCCACCCCAAATTAATAGAGCAAGGGCAGCTTTTAACAGTTCATCTAACGACTCATGGAATGCAGCTTCATCTAAAATGACACGTCCTTGTCGTCCACGTAAGTTCGATGGGCGACTGGTCAAGGCCTCAATACGGTAGCCCGACTTAGGAAAACGAATAATATAGGTTTGAATATGTTTGTCACCATCTTCCCAAATACCTTCCTCAACCGCATCGGCTGCAAGTCCATAGGCTCTTGCCCACATCGCACAGGCTTGAATAAACTCAACTGTCATATCTTTGTTATAGCCAAGATAATAAGTATTTTGTCCACCTGCTTTTTGGTCACTCGCAGACTCAAGTGCCGCATCGGCAGCTTCTGCCCATGTGAGTCCAATCCGTCGTGACTTCTCGCCAATCTTGAGCGGACTACGATCTGCAATCCATGCTTGTTGGTAAGGCAACAATACCGCAGGCACGTCACTATTAAAGTCGGGTTTGGGAAAAGGGGAATGGGTCATTAGTCGGCAATTCCTAAAATTTGTTTTCTAATTTCTGTTGCTGTTTCATTCGACAGCCCACCTTTTTTAGCAATCTTCTCAACTGCTTTAGCTGCTTTTTCAACTTTGTCTTGAACTTCCATTTGCCACTTTTTCTGATTTACTGAGGCTTTGGTAATCTCAGCAATACCCTTACTACAACTTGCAATGAGTGCCAATCGTTTTGCAGGATCGGCATTTTCTTCATTGGCTTGTTGCAAAGAAATCAGTGCATTAAAAAGCTCTGTTTGTACCAATGATAAGACAGCGGCAGAGCGTTGGTCGCCATCATCAGGTGCGGCATCGGCAATAAGAAGTGCCGCTTGCGTACTGGCTTGTACGGCTGCAAGCTTCTGTTCTAGCTTTTGCCCATAGCGATGTACGCTAGATTTACTAATGTTATAGCCACGTTGTTGCAACACATGGGCTATTTCTTCATAGCCACAAAAGCCTTTATCTCTAAACCATGTGTTTAACCATTGCTTATCTTCTTCATCAAGCAAGTCAACCGCAGATTCTCTTGCCATGTGCTAGTTCCAGTACTTCGTTGGGCGAGCAATTCCCGCAGGGCAATGCACTGTATAGTCGACAACATCCACACCATTACTGTTGAGCTTTGCATGCCAATGCCCATCAGGTTTTTTATCAATATCTACAAGCGCACGATCTTTTAAGTATTCAAGTTCGCTATGTAGCTCTGTTGGCGTACAATCTTCATAAAGCGATTGAACCACAGTTAAAAGCAATTGATCTTGTGCGCCTATTGGACGTGCTTTATTCAGGGCATTGAGTAGATTCCAACGCAAGTTTTCACGTCGTGCTTTAATAATATCTGTCATTTCTTTTGTACCTGTTCTTTATGGACATTGAGAAGTTGAGTGGCCACCGCATCAAGCTTTGCTTCAATAATTGTTTGCCCACGAATGTAATCATCACGTCCAACATAGTTTTGCGGTACTTCAGCTTTGAAATGTAGAAACTGCCGCTCTAAATTGCGAATTTCATCTTGTGCTTTAAGTGCTTGTTTACCGATTTCTTCAATCTTCTGATTAGTCACATTAAAGTTTTGCGTTAGATTATGCTCGGCACGAGTTAGAAAATGTTTAACTGCACCAACGAGTGTGCCAATCAAAGCACCAAGCAATGAAATGATCTGCCATGTTTCGAGCTGTATGATCATTCCACCACCTTTGTTTTGGTTTGGTTGATGAAACGAGTAATCGTGCCAATCATTGCAAGTGCTGCAATTACTCTGTTTTGAGTTGCATCAGGCAATAGCTTTAAAACTTCTTGTGGAATGCCAAAAGTTGCAATGTAACAAATTAAGCCAAATGCCCAATTAGAAAACCATAGCCAACCTTTACGCCAGTTGTTGACAAGCTTTTGAGGTTTAGTTGCTGATACTTGTTCTGATGTATCGCTCGTTTCTTTCTTTTCTTCAGGTAGATCATTGTTACTCATACGGTATCAGTTGCTCCGTATCGTAAGTTTTGAGCAACACGACGTACCCAACCTTTACCAAATACGCCAAAAGTACTGAGCTTTGTGTAGAAATCTAAACGTTCAGCATTAAAAAGCGCGAGTACATCATTCAATGGTTTTGCTTTAATCGCATTAATGGTCATCAATCCGATGATGCCATCATCAGCAACACATACAGCACGTTGTAACATCCGAATAGCATTACCCGTACCATGATTCACAGCAGCATCAAACAGTTGATAACTGAGTTCACTTGGGTATTGGTCAGCTTGAATACGTTGCCAAAACGCAACGCGATAAATAGACTTAGCTTGCTCAATGCTCATATCTTTCATAGAGCCGTTATAGCCATTTGCTCTTGCTGTACTTACCGTAATGCCCCAAATTGTTTCCCCGCCTTGATCATTCGGGTTGTTTACATAGCCACCTTCATGACCTAAGGTACGCTCGAAAACTTCATCAAAACTAATTGTCATATAGGTTAATTAATATAAATAAAACCCATAGTGGAGGAAGTCGATTTGTTAAAAAATGGGAATCAATTCCATAGTAAAACTGTTTTAGGAAACTTACAAAAGATATAAAGAAAGGCACCAGTATTTAATATAGTTTTGGAAGTACCAAACATTAAAAAGGCTGTTGATATATGAGTATAGAAAATCTAAAAACTCAAATATTAGAGTTCTGCGATTCACTCTATCCTAACTCTGGAATAATAAATGATTTTGAGCCTAAGGGAGATTATACAGAGAATGATATGAAGCTAGCTCTGAAAGAGTTGCAGGATGATGGTCTTATAGTTGATGCTATTTACAAGTCTATTGATCAAGGTGTGAAAATAACTGGCCATTTAGAAATAACAAGTGATGGTCATAGACTACTCAAAAAGTAGTTTTATTGATTCATATATTTTTACACCCAGTTTTTAAATTGGGTGTACTATCACATTAAGTTTGATATTCATAAAGTAACTAAGCCTCAAATAAACTCAGTTGATCATCATCATTTTTTTGTTGTTCGACATCATGCATTTTGCGTTTAATTTCACGAATCCAACGCTCTGTAACTTTGTACTTTTTAGCAAGCTCTTTGTTGAGCTTAGGCTTACCACCGAGTTCTCTGAGTTCTTGTTTAATTCGTTCATCACGTAAATAGTTAATATAGCGGTCAGGCTTTGGAATGTAGACCATTTCGCCATTCCAAAATTGTGCAAGTTTTTTTAAGTTGTTGAAGCCGATGAATTCAGCCAATTCATGACTTTCAGTGACATTGGTTGAACGAGGGAATTTGTACTCTGAGCCACCAAATTCACTCGATAAAGCAAGTGCAGTACGGTAATCCGTAAGCTGAACAATGAGTCTGAGCGTCTCAGGAAGTTTGTTGATTGAACTGGGTTGCATGGCTGACTCGCTTTTTTTTGTACTCTAAAGCCGCAACTATACGATAAAGCTCATTTACACTGCAAAATTCTAACGCTTCTTTATTAAACATTTTTTTAGCTATTCCTTTTGCATAGTTCCAGTGTAGCTTCTGATCTGCAAGAATAGCTTCAATTTTATTGATAAGATTCTGCTTTGAAAAGGCGACATCAGGCTTTTGACCAAAATCTTTTTTAGTAAAGCCTAGATGCTCAAAATGTTTTAATACCTTAATCAATTGATCATCATTTAAATGTTTTGCAGAGCGTTCACCTGTTACTTGTTCTAGTAAGTCACGGTAAGTGTCATCATCTAAGCCCAGTGACTTTTTAGCCACATGAATAGTGGCAAGACGTTGGTTACGCGTTGGTTTTTTCATGATCCATGGCCTTAGATAATGCTGCTTGATTGATTTGATGCAATGCTCGGTCAAAACCACCATTGGCAATAAAGCAGTCCATTGGATTGTTTAGATTCAACATGTAATAATCTGTTTTACAGGTTGTACAAACAGTAAAACATTCAAACGTTAAACCACATTGATGACATTGAAAATGAAATGCTGTATGACTCATATTTTATCTCGCTGCTCGTCAGTACTTAGTCACGACACCAAGTAGACAAAAGCACGACCTGAGCCGTGCTTTTGTTTCGCTTAATTCACCGCGTCTTTTAGTCCTTTACCTGCTTTAAAGCTAGGTTGTTTACTGGCTTTAATTTCGAGTGGTTCACCTGTAGCAGGGTTACGGCCTGTACGTGCTGCACGCTCTTTAATACTAAATGTCCCAAAGCCTAAAATAGCCACGTCACCGCCTGTTTTTAATACTTCAGTAATACTGTCTTCAAAAGCATTTAATGCAGTACTTGCCTGAGTCTTTGTTAAGCCTGATTTTTCAGCAATCGCTTGAACAAGTTGTGTTTTATTCATAATGAATTTCCTTTATTTAAATGTTGGCAAAATCTAACGAAATCGGTTGATATTTGCCGTTATTATCTCGCTCATAAAAGCGAATATAATTCTTACTATCGGTGACCATAATACTGTCACTAATTGCTTGCATGGCTTTCTGCCAACGCTCATCTTGGATATCATGTCGACGCAAACTGAGTACACGCCCTGTCGATATTTTCCCTTCTTTATCTACTTGGAAAGCATCATTGACTAAAATTTTAATATAGCTATTAGAACCTTCCGACCATGATTGAATACAGTCATCAATCAATGCTTTAGCAGCAGCAAGACGCTCATCAAAACGAATGGAGTCCTGATTTTGACGCACAATTTTATACGTTCCATCAAAACTTAACAGAGTAACATTGCCTTTATTACCGCCAAGCTGAATGTCATATTGTTCTGCTGAAAGCTGAATAAAAGCAGCAACATCTGCAAAAGCTTTATGTTTAAAAGCTTGCATTTGTATTTGTAATACTTTGGCTTCTTCAATTAGGTCTTTAGTGAGAGCATCACGTTCTAGTTCAATGGGCTTAATTTGAGCTTCAGGAATCAAACGGCCTTTTGCATCTTGTTTGAAGCCGAAAGGGATATCTACAACTTGATTCATACTATTATCCTTTATTAGTGCGTTCAAAACGGCTTTGACATTCAATACAACGTGTAACTCCACCAAGCTTGCGACGTTGCTCAGGAATCGTGGAATCGCATTCAATACATTCAAGTAAGCTACTTGACTGAGAGTGACTTCTAGCTGCTAAGCTATGTGCCAAATTCTTCTCAATTACAGTGTTTGCAATATCTGCACAATCGGCCATTATTTATCTCCTTTATTACACTGTAATGTGCAACTTTGGCACGCACGCCAGTGACGCATTTCAATAGGGTTTTGTGTGGGTGCATTACGCTCTTTGTATTGCTTGCACTCACTATGATGTGTGCTGAATTATCAGGAGACTTTCACTTGGGAGATTTTAGGCAGCCAACTTGCAAAAGTCCTCTGCCATTTGATTTGGTGTCTTAAAATCCAAACCTTTTTGAATTCTTCGTTGATTATAAAATAACTCTATGTATTTTGTAATCTCCGCTTTGGCTTCTTCCCTCGTTTTATAGCTATGATGATGCACCAATTCGTTTTTGAGTATGCCCCAGAAGCTTTCAATCGGTGCATTATCGTAACAATCGCCACGCTTGCTCATTGAACCCTGAAAGCCACATTTTTCAAGTAAGTTTCGATATTCATGACCGCAATATTGGCTGCCTCTGTCTGAATGCACAATGAGGTCCTTAGTTGGTTTTTGATTGCGAATAGCCATATTCAATGCATCACAAACAAGCTTGGCTGTCATACGCTCATTTAAGCTGTAGCCAACCACTTGTTTCGTGTAAAGGTCTTTTACAGCTGCTAAGTACAACCAGCCTTCAGTTGTCCATATATACGTAATATCACTCGACCACGCTTGATTTGGTTTAATCATTGAGAATTGTTGTTCAAGCAAATTTGGATAGATCGCTCGGTTATGGTCACTGTTCGTTGTTCTTTTGAAACGCTTGTGGCGCTTACAATACAGCTGATTTAACTTTTTTATCTGACGAACGGCATAGGCACTAATTTTTACGCCCTGAGCCTGTAAATGCTTGGTTAAACGAATATAGCCATAGCTCTGTTTCGTTTCCTCATGTGCTATTTTGACCAAAATTGCTTGTTGATTTCGCTGAATTGATTGTTTACTCACACCTTGTTTTAGCCAATCATAAAAGCATGAAACTGATACGTGAAGTAAGCGAGCCATCAAAATAATAGGAAATAAGTGTCTTTGCGATTTCATATAGGCGTACCTTACTGACTTTCTTTGGCAAAGTACGCTGCTGCCTTTTTTAGAAATTCACGTTCCATTTCGGCTGTTTTAAGCTGCTGTTTAAGTTTTTTATTTTCTTCGAGTAAAGCATTTAGATCAGGTGAATACTGTTTTGTACCGGCTAAAGTCCCTGCCTTTGCCTTTGTATTCCAGTTCGAAAGGGTTTGCATGGAAATGCCGAGTTCTCTAGCTGTTTGGGATACATTGCCTTGATTGGCTTCTATTGCTTTGATCGCTTCAGCTTTAAATTCTGCCGTATACGTCTTGTGTTTCTTGCTCATGGTAAACTCCTGATGAGTATGTATAGTTTACCAAGTTAAACCCTCCTGTTTTTTCAGCAGACATCACTATTTAAAAGTGATTTATTCAAGTGAGGGCATTGCACTTTATTAAGTTTTGTCAGTACCGCTTCAATTAAACGATCTGTTTTACCCACGTATTTATCACGTAAAGCAAGCGATAAACTACAACGTGCATAACCAATCTCATCAGCAACCTTTTGTAAGCTACCTAACTCAGCAACACGTTGTTCTACCAGTTCTTTCCAGTTGTTAACCATGATGAATACTCACTAACAGGCTAAGTACACATACCAAAATCATGAGGATGACTAAAGCAATCTGATAGAGGTGCTGCTGAAGCTGAGCTTTGTGCTTATACGCCTCAAATTGCGCTTTAATGTTGTCTCTTTCTTCAATCAAATGGACGCGATGTATATTTGGGCTACGCATAGAATTCATCCATTGCACCGTGTTTTATTTCATCATCAAGCTCAGGACGTTCTGAGTACATGGTTTCATTTAAGTTAGGGTCAAAGACTTGTTTTACTCTTTGTACTTGTGGTGGTTTAGCACCTGTATTCATGTGAGGCAGAAGCATATATTTAGCTTTGCGAACAGCATGATGAGACTCCTGCATAACTTTCAAATAGCCTGCTTCATGTAACAATCGTAAGTAGCGGTCAGCAGTATCAATAGAAACCTTTAACTCATCATTACTAGACAATGCTGCAAGTTCATTAGCATTCATCGCTTGTTTAGTAATACGCAAAGTATTCCACATTGCTTTATTTACAGGACGAGGTGTCAGTAAATTCCCATTTCTATCTACTGATGGAGCGGTATAGCCCATGTCATTTGCAAGTTTAAAGAAGATAGTTTGAATATGGCTACCTGAGTATTGCTTACGCTCACGTCGTATCTCTTCAATAATTCCTGCACGCTTTAGTCCTGTAAGAAAATCACGTGCACTGTCATATTTCATGCTGCCTAAATCTGCAACTTGCTGAATTGTGAACTCTTCTGCATTGTCACGAATGGCAAGCCAAACACGTTGGCGAGGTGTTTGATACGGTTGCTTTTTGTTTGGCATAAGGTCTTTCAATGATTTAAAATTTGGCTTAAAAAATGCGATATCCATGAGAGCGACTCCGTTCAGAAACTACGAGGTTTTGGGCTTTCGCCTGTTACAAATCCATGCGGTAAAATCTCCGCAAGATTGTCTACGGTTACGTGTTTACAGCCTTCTTCTAAAGCGAATTCATGGAGCATTTCCAAATTTGTAGATACACGACGTGTTGACCCTCTAACAGATGCAAGTAACTTCTCAAGTACAGGTCGATCAATTTCAATTTTGGGTGCATAAATACTACTTAAACAGATGCAGTCATCTAAGTCAGAAGGTAATGCAGGCACCCAATTAAGGATTCGACCGTGGAAACGTTCCCACTTTTCTAATTTTCGAGCCAGTTGTTCTTCACCAATAATTAAAAATGTACCTTGTGAACCCTCATATAAGTCGCGCACAATCTCTACTTTATTGCCATTCACTAGATGATCAAACTCATCAATAATCAGTGGTCGACCTGATTTTGCAAGCTCTGCACTGGCTATTTGCATCATCTTACTCAAGGTGGATGGGGCAGGAATACTCATCTCACGTAATACAGATTCAATGAAAGATTTCTTAGTATCACTAGACTTTACTTGCACATAAAAGGCATTGGCTTTGGTTGCGACAAAGTTGGCTGCTGTTGACTTACCGAACCCTGATGGGCCATAGAAAGCAGAAATACCAGGTAACAACGGATTACGCTTTAAAGTACGTTGTACAGCCTCATAGCACTGTGCAATATTACGAATATTCGCGATACCGCCCATTTGAGTATTGACATTCTGTGTCATTTAAATCACCATATAAAAAGTAGTTGGTTGTTTTTTGTGCTGTATGTGGCGTACAGCACAATCTCAATTTATGCTTGACGGCACTCTAAGTAGTTTTTGAGTGTTCCGTCAGACATACTAATTTGTTTAAACTTCTTAGAACTCGGGAAGAGCTTCCAAAAATCTTGGTCTTCCTCAGATACAATTTCCCCCTCTTGAATTTTCTGATCGATCTCAATCCAACGTTGAATTTTGTCACTTTTAACAATAGGTCTTTCATCTTCTAACGGCATACGCTTTGCCTTAAAAAACGGTTGATTCTGTTCAGGCTCTACAGGTAATGCATGTAATTCCTCCATTAGTTTTCTGCGTTTCATTTCATCAAACGGAATAATGTCTTGGTTATTAATGTGTTCTAAAACAGCTTTTGGACTGACTTCTGCCAAAGCTTCTGCCTGATGTACAGCCAGTCGTCGCAAACGACCTTGTGCACGTTTCTCAACAGCTTGCTCAATCTTAGTTTTAGGGAAATAATCACGCTTATTCGCATTCCACAATGCATGGCAAATAAACTGACCCTCAACATTACGAACAGTAATTTTGTCGGCATTATGGATGTCATATCCAACCAATACCGCATCACCGTGAAACTGCTCTAGATCTGCACTAAAATAACGATTACCAAATAGCTCAATTTCACCGCGACGAACTTTGCGTTCTTCATACGGGCGAAATAAATCTTCGGCATCCCAATCTTCAACTAAGTCAATGGGAGCACCTTGTGAGATAGCCTCATTCCATGCTTCAATCGGTGTTTGATACCGCTTTTTTAAAGTATTTGGATCTGTGAAACGTTTTAAGCCACTGTGTGGTTTATTGTTATATGCATCAACAACTTGTTCTGCATAACAAAGAAAGTCCTTCCATGTCATCAAGGCTTTTGCACTACCAAACTTTTTGATTTCGTTACGCGTCAACTTATGTACAGCATTACTGGCTTCGTTATCCATGTCTTTACCAATATATGTTGGCAAATTTCTTGCTGCTTTTACCCATAAAGTTTGGTGGCTACGCTCAATAATTCCTTTCGCTTGAGAGTTATACGGTAGGGCATGACTAATTTCTGTATTCAAACGAGCCAGTACCCCATGCCCCTGAGCATTTAACAAGTCATTCTTATAACCTGAGCCGTTATCAACATAAAAAATTGCAGGGATACCGCACGTTGTTGCACTCATACGAATTGCATCAAGTACACACCAACTACTTTCAGATAATGAAATTGACCAACCTACAACTCGACGAGTCGCTACATCAATAATAGATGTAATTTCAGGTCGAAATGGTCTGCCGTGTAGTGGGTGAGCAACCTCAGCATCAAAGCAATGTCCATCGGCTGTATATACATCAGATGGCAGTAATGATTCTGTACCTCGACGTATAAATGGCTGTATGTTACGTAATTCTTTTGTGCCCATACGACCACGCATTACCTCAACATTTCCCATTTTCTCTTTTAGAAACCGTCTTGCTTGTGCATAGCTAGGGCAGGGTGATCCATTTAAATAATTTGGAAGTAACTCCATACAAGCTGCAAGCGTTGGTTTTTGAGGCTGTCCCCATACTTTAATTAAAGCATCTGCCCATGCAGGTATTGGGTTTATACGTTGTTTAGGTGCAAGTACACTAAGTACAGGAATATTATGCTTTTCAGCATCATCAACCGCCTTCATCCAGTCAAATAAAGAACGACGGCTAACAGTACGTGTTGAACCTGACTTCGCATTTGCTTTATTTAAAGCATCTAATATTGGCTCAGGCAATTTTTGATCATTAGCATCATCAATAAACTGCTGAATTGTAGGTGTTTTCTTTTGACCTGCTTTAATTTTTTGCTCTAAATAACGAACGATAATTAGCTTATGTGCTGCTATTTCTCTTTGGGCATTTGTAAGAGAAATACTAGAGGTTTCATGATCTAAACTACTTAGAGCAAGTTCTTCTTTTTTAGATGCATTAAGAACATCTTTTTGTATTCTTTTAAGAACTATTTCACTCTTAAAACTACTAGGCAGTAAGTATTCTTTTTTAACACCATTTTTTCCTCTACTTGGTGATTCTTTGTATTCCCAGTTCTCACGGCATAAAAATTTATCTAAACCTTTTCTTGTTTTTGGTAAACCAGTAAGGCTGAGTTCTAATAATTCTGAAACACTGTAATAATCTTTCATTATGAATTACCTTGTTTCTTATAGCGTGCATAAACTCTTTTCCCATCTATAGTCCAACGATCAGGAAATAAAATATGCAAAGGTTTTTCAAGAAATTGTGAAATAATTATTTCCCCTTTTTTACTAGGGTTATACAATGCATTTCTAAGAGTGCGATCAGATATACCGTACTCTTCAGCAAGCTGTGTAAACGTCTTACCTCGTCTTTCAATCTCAGCTTTTATGCTGTATCTATCCCAAGTTTCAGGGGTAAATGAGTTCTTCATTCAAGTTCCTTAAAGGAGAGTTATATCAATTAAGTTATTCCGTTAGAGTGGGTATTTACCGTTTCTAACGATAATATAAGTTCTTAAATAAGAACCGTCAATAGTTCTTAAAATTATTTGAGAACTGCAATTATGATTTTTTTCATATATATATGATTTATATATATTTATTTTTTTGGTAGTAGAGGTGGTTTTTTTGTCATGAGTACGCAAAACAAAGAAAATAATTGGGAACTAGAACAGAACCCGTTAAAAGAACGTATTAAAAAACTAATGACAGAAAAGGAGTTAGAAGCACCTTATAGTTTTGCTAAAAGAGTAGGTTTATCTAAAGGAACATTTACAGGAATATGGGTAGATGGCAGAAAAAGCCTTCATAAAAGTACACTAGACAAAATTTGTGTAGCAACAGGAGTGAATCCAGGTTGGTTAGCAACTGGCGTCGGAGAGCCTTATACAAAAGAAAGTAACAGCTTAAATGATCCCAAAGAAAAAACTTCTGTAGAACAAGAGCCAAATTTAAATAAAGACTTACTAATACAAGCATTTAATGCGTTAGAAAGCTCATTACAGAATGCAAATAAGGAAATGGAACCCAAAGGGCGAGCACGCTTTATTAGTGCGTTATATGAGGGATTACGGAAAGATGATGGTATTGATATACAGGTGTTGTCTGATTGTATTTATACGATTGAAGAAGCATTAGTATTAAGGCGACAACTAATGTCGTCCAAGGCTAAGGCACAGCTTATATTATCTATATATAGACTGTATATTTGTAATACTTCTGATAATGAAGTCATTCAATCAACAATCAAACAATTAGTAGGTAGCTTTTATGATGGAGAATAATAATATTTTTAGTATCAATGAGACGCAAACAACTAAAAATATTAAAGAAATTTTTGATGCTGAAGCCAAAGATAAAGATGTTGTAATACAGTTGAAGCTAAAGAATAAGGAGATATTTGAACTAAAGTTCAATTTAGACTCTATAGATCGGCCAAACTCAGACATTAATAAGATTGTTGGTGTAACAGTTGAGAAACTCCTGAATAGAGTACCAATACTATTAACGGTGCAAAATGAAATGTAAAAATAAACTGATATGAAAATAATTATAAAATTTAGTGCAAAATAAAGGGGAAATGAAGTTCTTACTGAATTCCCCACTAAAAAACACTCAAAGTCCCTATTCACAATACTTTCATCCCACATTATCCCATCTGGTCACACACAGTCCCACATACGTTCAGTGCAGAATAAGTTAGTAAGTCACATTTAGGACTAATATTTGCTAGTTTAATTGTTTGTTTTCTTAGATTTTGTGTAATAGGTATTGATCCTATTAATGCTAAATTATTTCCTTTATTCTAAAGATATGTCATTTAGTTCAAGCATAAAGCTTATAGTAATAATTTCATGATACACAGCATTTTTGGAACATAGTTGCTGTTTAGTCAATAATACTATCACTTTCCATTTGATAAAAGAAAATTACAATGCCTTTAAATAATTAAATCCCTTTTTTAAAAGGACAAACTATTTGGTAATTAAAAAAGGTTTTTTAGAATATTTTATGAAAAGCCTTAGCTTCATAATTTGTAGTTACAAAGTCTAAGGCTTTTCTATATCTATTTATTATATGTGGTTGAGTTATCTTTCAGATGTTTTTGAACCTATGCGACCACTAAATATACTAACTATTGCACCAAGAAATAGCCCTATAAAAGCCCATAAGGCTGCTTTTGCTGCGAGTTTAGTTGCAATGGCAGCTTTTTCTCTAGCATCCTGCTTAATGACTTGGTATTTAATCTTTGCATCATTAATTGTAATTTGTGCTTGATTAAATGCCTCATTTACTTTTTGAACTGCAGTATCTCGTTCTTTTAAGAAGTTTTCAACAGCTTGATCTGCCTCTTTATTTGTCATATTACTATTTTTGGTTATAGCTGTTTTTATTTCATCTTTGCTAATAGAGTTATTTATAGACTGAATGCGGGTTTTTAATGAGGCAAGCAAATTATTAATAATTTCATCACTTTTTTGTGGAGTAATTGCGATGTCTTTCAATGCTGTTTGAATCTGACCTTTTGCCCAATCTAATTGTGAGCTTAAGTAACTTGGCTGTAGTTCAGGTATGCCACTTTTTTTCAAAGCAACTAATACATTTTTATTACTAGATTCAATAATATCTGATGAATTAGGAATAATATTACTTAAATTGTTATCTTTAAATATTTGTAGAGTACTTTGTCCCAAAGATGATGCAACATTTCCAGTAATAGATGTTACAGACCCAACTAAATTTCCTGTAATGTTTAGTGTGCTTGTTACTGTAGATATGCTAATAAAAAGTCCAACAATGAGAGATAAGCACCAAACTAAGAAACCATGTGTACCACCATGAATTCCTGAAAGCTTTCCAGTAATAAAACCACCGACTGCTAAACTAATTAATAAGGAAATACCTGTCCAAATACCTAGAGTAGTACCTGAGCCATTACCAATATCTGTATTAGATAAAGGGTCTAGCATAGAGAATCCTAATGCTATTCCTAAAATTGAAAGAAGAAAAGAAACAGCTAAGACAATGATTGTGCCGGCAAATATACTAGGCCAAGAAATTCTTGTTTTTAAATATGTTTCGACATTATTCATAAGTTATCCTCTACATTAGTTTACTGTTGTTTGTAGGTCGTATTTATTTTATTGGCTATAATGGTAGAACAATTAATTGTGTGAAGTATGTTTTATTTTTTTAAATAAAGTATATTTTTAGAATAAATTTTTAAGTATCTATTGCTTTTACTTTGTGAAGTCTATACAGTAGCCCTCATTGAATATTTGATTATTCAATAAGAAGATACTATATATTTGTTTTTGAAATTGGTAAATTTTAGACAGTATTCACTATTACGAAAATAGCACAGATGTTGAAATGTGCATGAATTGGTATAAATTGGAAAAGATTGTAAATCGTATAGCTATCGCAATTAATGGCGATAAAATTAATGTAAAAATTATTCCTAATGAAAAGCGACAAAATACATCTACAGGCTTTATGACTGTAGAGGTTGGTAAAAAAATTCTTTTAGAATCTGGTCAAGAAGTCAGCTTAAATTTAGATGGAAGAAGTTTTTATACTTCACTCAATCAAATGTATAAATTAATGTAATTCACAAATACAGTTTTTAACTGTGTTATTTACCTACTAGAATTTTGTTTCTTCACCATAATTATTACGCAGTATCTATTTCAAAGTTCTACGTTTCTAATTTGAAATCGCAATATTCTAGTCCTTTACTGGAAAGAGGACATAATATGTCAAATAATGTACAAACTGGCGTTGTTAAATGGTTTAACGATACTAAAGGCTTTGGATTTATCCAAACTCAAGGTGGACAAGATGTATTTGCTCACTTCAAAAATATCCAATCAGATGGTTTTAAGAGCCTTACTGAAGGACAACAAGTAGAGTTTATCGTTACTCAAGGTCAAAAAGGACTACAAGCTGAAAATATTAGACCACTTTAATATTTTGAGCTTTACTTTAGCCTATCAAATTTTTTGATAGGCTTTTTTATGGTTTATTATTAATGCATATTTTATAGCTTATAGCTTTCATAGGTATACAATTGAGTTTGAATTTATCTATCGTATTTAATACTGAAAAGTAGTAGGTGAATTTTTGCAGATTATTTCATTTTTTATATATAGTAATAATTTAGAGTGTTCAAATATAAATAAAATTAGAAGACCTACTTGTACTTTATGTAATTAGAGGGGAAGTATCGCCATATTAAAGTAATATTTAAAAGCTGTAAGTTTAAGCTATAGCTTTGATGGTTTTTCAAAAATATGTAAGTGAATATACTTAAAAATAAAAAAATTGTGATATTTAAAATTTATGGGATGAAGTTTAGAGCAATAGCTTCATTATAGAATCATTCATTCAGTAGGTATGTAGTTTGATAGAAGTATAAAAATGCTTCGAATTATTAAATTAAGCGGTTAAAAAGCTCATGTATGATTTTAGTAGAATGTACTTTTATATTTAACGATTTCCTAAGACAGTAGGTTTGTTTGACTATATATGATTAAGAAACTTGGGTGCGTATAAGATAGCTCAGAGTGGTATTTTATATGTGAGTAAGTATTTTCTATCACTATGTTAATTAAAGGGTATTTTATAAAAATCTAGATGAGCAATAGCAATCAAATGTGTCTGAAAACCTATTTATACTCATACATATAAACTGAAAATATTTTTAATGCTATTGGTTTGTCTTCCTACTTGAATTTATTGTGTAATATTTTCAATTTTCGAATTGGATTAAAAATAAAAAAGTATTGGTGTAAAAGAGCTATATAGTTGAAATTTGAATTAATTGCTTTTGTTTTAAGCAAAGATAAGCTAAAATATGCGCTTCCTTACCTGCAGGCTACTTACATGGTGTAAGCACGCTAAACAGGTGTCCAAAAGAGGTTACTATGGCTAAGCTAAAAACTCGCCGTGGTGCAGCTAAACGTTTCAAAGCGACTGCAAACGGTTTCAAGCGTAAACAAGCGTTCAAACGCCACATTTTGACCAAAAAATCTGCTAAGCGTATCCGTCAATTACGCGGCTGTGTAATGGTTCACGTTAGTGACGTTGCTTCAGTTCGTCGTATGTGCCCATACATTTAAGGAGATTATAAATGGCTCGTGTAAAACGTGGTGTAGTGGCGCATCGTCGTCACAAGAAAATTCTTGCTCGTGCTAAAGGTTACTATGGTGCTCGTTCACGCGTTTATCGCGTAGCGTTCCAAGCAGTAATCAAAGCAGGACAATATGCTTACCGTGACCGTCGTCAGAAAAAACGTCAATTCCGTGCTTTATGGATTGCGCGTATTAACGCTGGTGCGCGTCAAAACGGTTTATCATACAGCCGTATGATTGCTGGCTTGAAAAAAGCACAAGTGATTGTTGACCGTCGTGTATTAGCTGACATTGCTATGCATGATTCAGTTGCATTCACAGCTTTAGCTGAAAAAGCTAAAACTGCTCTAGCTGCATAAGTTTAGAGATTCTAAAAAGACCGCTATTTAGCGGTCTTTTTTTATTTAAAATCCGAAATAGTAGACAAGTGCAGCAATCACAAGAGTAATAAAAATGAGTGCAATCACACTTTTTGTAGAAGCAATTGCTTTGTGGTCTGTATTTAAGTTCTCTTTATTATCAAATGGAGAGTTCCCTAAAGTTACTTTGCGCTTTGCTTCTTTGTAATGATTTGCTGTCTTTACAATAAGTTTCGAGAAGAGCTCATCTACTTTCTGTGAAAAAGCCTGCATTTCTGCTGTTAAGCTATTTGAATGTTGCCTAGATTTTTCAATTTGTTGGTCAAGCTGTTCAAGCTTAAATAAGAACTCATGAGAGATTTCTGCATGATAATCTTGAGGTAATAATGATTGGTCATCGCTATTTGATGTTCCCGTATAATAGGCTGAAGTCAGCTCTTGCACAGTAAAATTTGTGACATATGGCTGATTAAAAATTTCTTTTTCAAGATAATCATTAATACCGTCCCAATTTGGGCGATTTAAATCTAAGGTGATTTGTTTAATGAGTGGTGCAGGTAATTCAAAATCCCACATAGTTACAAGTTGACTTTTAAGCTGTTGTGATACAGGAGTTTCATATTCATTATCTGCGGTATACCATTCAGCCAACTCTTGACCAAAAATCCAAGCAACTTTTTTTTGAGGGCTATGTGCCACAATAAAGTGTTTGAAGGATAGTAGCTCAATATTTGGATTTGGGTTGGTACCATCTTTTAATATATTGGATTCATGTAAACTTAGTTGTGTGAAACCTTGTGTTTTTAAGCTTTCCAACCAAATTTGAAAATGTTGAGCAAGCAGGTGTTGAGTCTTTAAACTACGAAACTGAATTAAGCAATTTTGAAAAATATTATGGTTGATCCAAGTGCTAAAACTGAGCTGATTCTTTAAAAATTCATTGCCATAAGTTACAAGTACAAGTTGTTGTTTCCAAATTGGATCTAAAGCCATAGTTATTCTCTATATTTTACAGTTGCTGTGGAGCAAATAATTTTGATTATTAGATGAAATAAGGTGTTTTGTATTTAGAATTTTAACATTTTTGATTAGCTCTGGTGTAGGTAAATTTTACTTGTTGTGAAAACTTCATTAAGTCTATGAAAAGCTGTTAGAATGGGCAATAATTTTTCTAATTTTTATAGATGCTTTGAGAGTAATTATGTCACTGGAAGCTTTGACCAATGAAGCACTGAGCGCAATTGCAGCCGCTCAAGACCTTGCAACCTTAGACCAAGCCCGAGTGCAATTTACTGGGAAAAAAAGTCAGCTTGCAGAGCAGTCAAAATCTTTAGGTAAAATGGACCCTGAACAACGTAAAGTTGAGGGTGCAAGAATTCATGCGGTGCGTGAAGCAATAAATAAAGCATTGACGGAAAGACAGCAAGTATTACAACAACAAGCGCTTGAAGCAAAGCTAGCGAGTGAAACGATTGATATTACTTTGCCAGGTCGTGGTCAGCAGATGGGGAGTATTCACCCTGTTACTCAAGTTCAAGATCGTATCTGCCAATTTTTTACTAAAGCAGGATTTACAGTAGAAACTGGTCCTGAGGTTGAAGATGACTATCATAATTTTGAAGCATTGAATATTCCAAGCCATCACCCTGCGCGTGCTATGCATGACACGTTTTATTTTGATGCAAACCATTTACTACGTACACATACTTCAGGTGTACAAATTCGTACGATGGAAAAACGTCAGCCACCAATTCGCATTGTGTGCCCGGGGCGTGTTTACCGCTGCGACTCGGACCAAACTCATTCACCAATGTTTCATCAAATTGAAGGCTTATATGTTGCAGAAAAGACAAGCTTTGCTGAACTAAAGGGTCTATTGGTAAATTTACTTCAATCTTTCTTTGAAAAAGAGCTACAAGTTAGATTTCGTCCATCATATTTTCCTTTTACAGAGCCAAGTGCAGAAGTAGATATTATGGATGAGCGTGGTAAATGGCTTGAGGTATTAGGTTGTGGCATGGTGCATCCAAATGTATTAAGTGCAGCTGGTATTGATCCTGAAAAGTATACAGGTTTTGCTTTTGGTCTAGGCGTAGAACGCTTTGCAATGTTGCGTTATGGCATTAATGATTTACGTATGTTCTATCAAAACGATGTACGTTTCTTACGTCAATTTGCTTAGTTCAATCGATATTTGCATTGAGTTTACTGAAGAATAGATCAAGAAAGTTTTAAGGTTATAGATCAAATGAAAATTAGTGAAAATTGGTTGCGTACGTGGGTAAATCCTGCAATTGATAGCGCAACACTAGCAAACCAGTTGACCATGCTTGGCTTAGAGGTCGATGATATTTCTCCTGTGGCAAAGCCATTTACTGGGGTTGTTATTGGTGAGGTGCTGACAGTTGAACAGCACCCTGATGCAGATCGTCTACGTGTAACAACAGTTAGTATCGGTGAAGATGAGCCATTACAAATAGTGTGTGGCGCACCAAATGTACGTGTTGGTTTACGTGTACCTGTTGCAACGATTGGTGCTGTACTACCAGGTGACTTTAAAATTAAAAAAGGTAAGTTACGTGGTGTAGCTTCACATGGAATGCTATGTGGTGCTTCTGAAATTGACCTAGAAGATCAAATTGATGGTTTGTTAGAGTTACCAAATGATGCACCCATTGGTGTAAATATTCGTGAGTATTTAGAGCTTGATGATCAAGTAATTGATATTTCAATTACACCGAATAGAGGTGATTGCTTTAGCGTGAGAGGTATTGCTCGCGAAGTTGCTGTCATTAACCAAACAGAGGTCAATGAACCTGAATTTGTCAATGTTCAAAATACACTTGAAGATGTGAAGAAAGTAAACCTTAAAACTGAAGGTGTGCCACGTTATCTAGGGCGTATTGTTCGTAATGTAAATATTCAAGCGAAAACACCAGTCTGGATGGAAAAAGCATTATCTCGCTCTGGTATTCGTTTGCATAGCTTTTTAGTTGATGTAACAAATTATGTGTTACTTGAACTTGGTCAACCTATGCATGCATTTGATTTGGCAAAAATTGAAGGTGATATTCAAGTTCGTCAAGCAAACAAAGGTGAAAAAATTGTTCTATTAAATGAACAAGAAGTGGTATTAACAGAAGATGTTATGGTTGTTGCAGATGATGCACAAGCACTTGCAATTGCAGGGGTTATGGGTGGTCTTTCTTCAAGTGTGACAGATACCACAACAGATATTTTCTTGGAGAGTGCTTTCTTTGCACCTTTAGCAGTTGCAGGCCGTGCACGTCGTTATGGTTTACATACCGATTCTTCACAGCGCTTTGAGCGTGGGGTGGATTTTGAGTTGCCATTAAAAGCGCTTCAACGTGTTTCTGCTTTAATTGCAGAAATTGCAGGTGGTGATTTTGGCCCAATTATTTCTGCTGAACAATCTGATGTATTGCCACAAAGAAATGCAATTGAACTGCATAAAAGTCAAGTTGAACGTTTACTTGGTTATGAGATTGAATCAAGTTTTATTGCCGATGCTTTAATGCGTTTAGGTTGTCGTGTGACTGAAATAGCTCAGAATGCATGGTCAGTTGTACCACCTTCACATCGTTTTGATATGGTGATTTATCAAGACCTTATTGAAGAAATTGTACGTATTCATGGCTACGACAATATTCAGATTAAGTTGCCACAAATTGATGTAGAGCTATCTAGCTATAAAGACCAATTTGAAATTTCTCAACTGCGTCAAACTGTTGCAACATTAGGGTATCAAGAAGCAATTAGTTTTAGTTTTGCAGATGCCAAATTAGAAAAGCAATTGAATCCTACTGTAAATCCTTTGATGTTAGCTAATCCAATATCAAGTGATTTAGCTGCAATGCGCAGTACATTACTTTCAAGTTTAATTCCATGTGTGCAATATAACTTAAATCGTCAACAAAGCCGTGTACGTTTCTTTGAGTTAGGTTTGCGTTTTGATTATCAAAATGCAAAGAATCTTGATGAGCTAAAACAAAAACCAACATTAGCAATGATTGCTGTAGGTTCGCGTGTTCCAGAGCAATGGCATGTGAAAACTCAAGATATGGACTTTTTTGACTTTAAAGGTGAAGTTGAGGAAGTGATTTCGGCAAGCCGTTTAAAAGTTGAATATATTCGTTCAGAGCGAAGCTGGTTACATCCTGGGCAATCTGCTGAAGTTTTAGTGAATGGTCAATCTATTGGTTATTTTGGTCGTTTGCATCCATCACTTGAATCATCATTGGATTTGGGTGTAACTTGGGTAGCAGAGCTTGACCAAAATATCATTTTGCAATCTTATGTATCTAATTTTACAGAATTATCACGTTTTCCATCTGTTAGACGTGATATTGCACTTTTAATTGATGATAAGATAAGTGTAAAAGAAATTCAGCAGTTAATCGAAAAAACTGGTGGAGAGCTTCTCGACTCAACATGGTTGTTTGATGTATATACAGGACAGGGTGTTGAGGGTGGTAAACGTTCGTTAGCGTTTGCATTATTGTGGCAGCATCCATCAAGAACATTAGAGGATGCTGAAATTAAATCAGGTATGGATCAAATAATTGAAGTGCTAGAAAGCACATATCAGGCAACATTGAGGGCGTCATGACAGCATTAACTAAAGCAGAAATGGCTGACCATTTAAGCGAGCTTACAGCATTAAATCGCCGTGAAGCAAAGCAAATGGTTGAATTATTTTTTGAGGAAATTAGCCAGGCGTTGATTGCAGGAGAGCATGTTAAGCTTTCTGGTTTTGGAAATTTTGAGTTGCGTGATAAACGCCAACGTCCGGGACGTAATCCTAAGACTGGAGAAGAAATTCCAATCTCAGCACGTCGAGTTGTTACTTTTAGAGCTGGACAGAAATTTAGACAGCGTGTCGGTATAGAGCAAGAATAAAAAAAACCCCCAAATATTATGGGGGTTTTTTTATAGGCGACGCCACTGATAAAATTTTATATCTGCAAGCTCTAGCATTGCAAAATCATTTGGAGAGTCGCCATAAGCATATATGGTTTCATAGTCTGATAGGTTGTATTTATTTTGAATGCGTATTGCTTTATCGATGCCACCACAATCGCCACCTACTAGATTGCCTGTATATTTTGAATTTTTACACTCTAGCTCATTACAAATGAGGTCTAAGTTGTACTGCTTACACCACGGTTTCAGGTAAATATCTAGTGAGGAGGAGACAACAACAACGCGATCTCCTTGTGAGAGGTGCCATTCAATACGGCTAAGTGCATGAGGTAAAATAACAGTATTTAGATATCCATGTGCGAAAGATTTGGCAATATTAAGTAAGGTATTTTGGGGGTAATTCTTGAAGGCTGTAGAACAGAGTTTTGTACGAAACTTTTTGTCAGTAATATAATTTAATTTAAAGCCAATGAAGTAGGGGCTTAGTTTTAGTATAGTAACATACTGTTTAGTTTTACTAGCTGTAGACTTGAGAAAAGGCCCAAAAGTATCTCTTGATGTAATTGTTTCATCAAAATCAAATAGTGCGATATTCATATTTATTTTGCCTATAAAAAAGAGAGCAAATGCTCTCTTTTTTATAATTCAAGATACTCGAATTATTGAGCAGCTTGAGAAGCAGCAGGTGCAGCGTCAGAAGCAGCAGCAGTTGCTTGAGAAGCAGCGTCAGAAGCAGCAGCTACAGCGTCAGAAGCAGCAGCAGTTGCTTGAGTAGCAGCGTCAGAAGCAGCAGCAGTTGCAGAAGCAGCAGCATCAGAAGCAGCGGCAGCAGTATCAGCAGCAGGAGCTTCTTTCTTAGCACAACCAACGAAAGCTAGAGTTGTAGCAACAGCAGCTACGATAGCAAATTTTTTGAATAACATGGCATCACTCTCATAAAATAATAGAGAAAAAAAAACCAAAGCTAACTTGTTTAAGCTTTTATTATCCCTATACGTTTTCGATAGGTAACAACGCATGGAGCAAGTTAACTGGCATGCGTGTATGCTATCACTGAGCTTATTTAATTACTACTAGGTATGTTTAAAAAAAACGAAAAAATGATCAAAAACTGTTGCTTTTTTAACAGAAAATAACAATCAAATATCCGACTTATATTGAAGTAATTGTCGATTAAGTTACTTAAAAATAGGGGGTTTTTCGATTGTAATAAAAGACTGCTTGTAACTCCGATAAGCATATTTTTTCAATGAAGATAGTTTGTTATTTTATGTAATAAATGTAGGGATTATATTTCTATAAGTATAAAGATTACACCTTTATACTAGGCATTTAGCTGTAATAAAAAATGATCTTATTTTTAAATTTTATTGTTCAATTATAGTGAACTTATTAAATAAAAGCCTCACAAGGAGTGAGGCTTTATGCTAGAACTACTGTTTACGTTTCATTTGTTCAAAGAAATCATCATTTGTTTTGGTTTCTTTCATACGATCTAGTAAGAATTCAATTGCGTTCAATTCATCCATAGGATGTAGAAGCTTACGCAGAATCCAGACTTTACGAAGATTATCTTCACCCATGAGTCGTTCTTCGCGACGTGTGCCTGATTTTTTCATGTTCATAGCAGGGAATACACGTTTTTCAGCAATACGGCGGTCAAGTATAATTTCTTGGTTACCTGTACCTTTGAATTCTTCGTAAATTACTTCATCCATTTTACTGCCTGTTTCAATAAGTGCAGTAGAAATAATAGTTAAAGAACCACCTTCTTCAATATTACGAGCAGCACCAAAGAAACGTTTTGGGCGTTCAAGAGCATGAGCATCTACACCACCTGTGAGTACTTTGCCAGATGATGGAATAACTGTGTTATAGGCACGCGCAAGACGAGTAATAGAGTCAAGCAAGATTACAACATCTTTTTTATGCTCTACAAGGCGTTTTGCTTTTTCAATAACCATTTCTGCAACCTGAACATGGCGAGCAGGTGATTCATCAAATGTTGATGCAACAACCTCACCACGAACGGTACGTTCCATTTCTGTTACTTCTTCAGGACGTTCATCAATAAGAAGAACGATTAAAAAGACTTCAGGATTATTACGAACAATTGATTGCGCCATGTTTTGCAATAACATGGTCTTACCAGCTTTAGGTGGTGCAACAATGATAGAACGCTGTCCCTTACCAATAGGTGCAATAAGGTCAACAACACGTGCTGTTAAGTCTTCACTAGAACCATTGCCAAGTTCCATAACTAACTGTTCAGTAGGGAAAAGCGGTGTTAAGTTTTCAAATAAAATTTTATTACGTGAATTTTCAGGTGTGTCGTAGTTAATTTGATTTACTTTTAATAATGCAAAATAACGTTCGCCTTCTTTTGGTGGGCGAATTGTCCCGGCAATTGTATCACCTGTACGTAAATTGAAACGACGAATTTGAGAGGGGCTTACATAGATATCATCAGGTCCTGCAAGATATGATCCTGCCGCTGAACGTAAAAATCCAAAACCATCAGAAAGAATTTCTAAAACACCATCGCCAAAAATTTCTTCCCCATTCATTGCATGGCGTTTCAGAATAGCAAAAATAATATCTTGTTTACGGTTACGTGCCATCCCCTCAAGGCCCATGAACTCCGCAATTTTAATGAGTTCGCCAATCGGTTTTTTCTTGAGTTCAGTTAAATTCATAGGTGGTTCAATATAGATAAGAGCATTGGAGTCAAAAATAGAATAGATGTAAGATTCGACCAAATGCACAAAGCATTGAGCAATTTCTTTTGCACAATACAAACGCAGAAATCTGGTTAATTGTTTTGAAGAGAAAATTAAACAATTGCTTTGCCGAACGGCGATCTTATGTGTTGTATCTTTTCAGAAAAAGTGTAGCTAAATTTTTTTGCTGCATCTTTCTTAGATTTAAAATATAAGTGACTGAGCATTAATTGTCAATTTTTTAACAAAATAAATACGCCAAATTTGATGGCGTATTTATTGTTATAGTAAATTAGATGTTTTCATCAATAAATGAAGCAAGTTTTGAGCGTGGTACAGCACCTACTTGTTGTGCAACAACTTCGCCATTTTTAAATAGTAAAAGTGCAGGAATATTACGGATATTGTAATTTACTGCTGTTTCTTCACAGTTTGTTACATCCACTTTTACAATTTTAACCTTACCGTCGTATTCACGTGATAAATCTTCAAGTACAGGTGCGATAGCTTTACATGGTCCACACCAAGCAGCCCAGAAGTCTACAAGTACAGGTGTTTCGGCCTCAAGAACATCTGCTTTAAAATCGGCATCTGTTGTATTTACAAGGTTTGACATTGAATGGCTCCAAATTGGTTTTATTGCTATGGTTATATATAAGTATTACACAGCAATTTTCAAGCGTATAGTTGTTTAATACCAATCTAATGGGTTAAAAGTTATCTGTCCAACAGAGATTAACGATATATTTTATCCCTTTAGCCGTAAAACCTCGCCCTTCAGGGCGGGGATATAAGGCTGCAATCCGCTAGTCCCCCTTGTGGGGATTAGCTAGGATTGCTAATGCGGTGTTTGCTGTTGTTGAATGTATTGTTTAATAATTCCAATAGGTGCACCACCACATGATGCAGCGAAATAGCTAGGCGACCATAGGGCATTTCCCCATAATTTGTTTCTAATTTCAGGGTGTTTCTTTCGTAAAATACGGCTAGATGCTCCTTTTAGACTATTTACTAGGCTAGAGATAGCAACTTTAGGTGGATAATTTACAAGTAAATGAACATGGTCATGTTCACCGTCAAATTCAACTAACTCTGCTTCAAAGTCTATACAGACACGCTCAAAGACCTCTTTCATGGTTAAAAGCATTTCTTTTGAAAATACATCTCTACGATATTTAGCCACGAAGACTAAATGAACGTGCATGTTAAAAACACAGTGTCGACCTGTTCTAATCTCTTGACTATTACTCATAGACCAAATATATTTAAATAATGAAAACACTTAAATTACGCATAAAAGACAAACATTGCAAGGTGCTAGACCAACTCGCATCTGAGGTGAACTTTGTTTGGAATTATGTCAATGATTTGTGTTTTAAGCATCTCAAAAAAACAGGGAAATTCTTCTCAGCCTATGATGTTGCGAAATACACCAAAGGCACATCAAAAGAGTGTGGCTTGCATAGCCAAACTGTTCAAGCAGTGACAGAAGAACTCATCATAAGACGCAAACAGTTTAAGAAAGCCAAGCTGAATTGGCGTGTAAGTAATAAGAAATCTGCAAGACGTTCACTCGGTTGGATTCCATTCAAAAAAGTTGCTGTGAAGTACGCTGATGGCTATGTTCAATACGGTAAACATCAATTCAAACTATGGGATAGCTACGGACTTTCAAAATACAAAGTTAAGACAGGCTCATTCGTTGAAGATAGTCGTGGGCGTTGGTATGTGTGTTTGGTCGTAGATACACCAAAGATTGAGAAAACAGTATCAACCACAGCAATAGGCATTGATCTAGGGTTAAAAGACCTTGCTACATGCTCAGATGGTGTAAAACTCAAAGCCCCTAAAATATATCGTCAGTATGAACAAAAATTAGGTATTGCTCAAAGAGCTAAGAATCAAAAACGTGTTAAAGCGATTCATGCCAAGATTAAGAATATTAGACAGAATATGTTGCATCAATTCACACATAAACTTGTGAATAGCCATGCAATGATCATTGTTGGCAATGTAAATGCCAAAGCATTGGCACAGACAAAATTAGCTAAGTCTGTACTTGATGCAAGTTGGACGACCTTTCGAACCATGCTCAAGTACAAATGCGAGAACGCAGGCGTATGGTTTGAGGAAGTCAATGAAATGTATACCACCCAAACGTGTTCGTGCTGTAGCTCACGGCTCAGTAGTCCGAAAGGTAGAACAGGTCTTGGAATAAGAGAATGGCAGTGCATGGAGTGCGGTACGCTCCATGATCGGGATATTAACTCAGCACTGAATATTCTTGCGCTCGGACATGAGCGTCTCGCAGGAGGAATCCCCGTCCTTTAGGTCGGGGAGGATGTCAATGCTTTGAGCTATTGAATAAAGAGTAAAAAACATCAGATTGCATTGCAAAAGCACTTTTCAATCTAAAGAGAGTGGATTACTCTAAGTAACAATTCATTTTGAGTTTTTTTGCACGATGTCCGATTTTCTGATAGATGAGGAATTGCTAGCAGCAATTGATATGGGGTCTAATAGCTTTCACTTGGCGATTGCACGTGTCGATCATGGTGAAGTAAAGAAAGTAGTATCCATGTCAGAAAAAGTACAATTAGCTGCTGGGTTGGATGAAGATGAAAATTTAACAGAAGCAGCACAGCAACGTGGACTGGCATGTCTAGCACGTTTTGTTGGACGTTTAAGTTCAGTACAGCCAAATAGATTGCGTATTGTTGCAACGAATGCATTGCGCCAAGCAAAAAATGGCCATGAGTTTATGCAAAAGGCTGCTGAAATTTTGCCAAAACCAATTGAAATTATTGCAGGTAGAGAAGAAGCAAGATTAATTTATTTAGGTGTTTCTCATACTATGGCAAACGGTGGTCGTCGTTTAGTTGTAGATATTGGTGGTGGGTCAACTGAGTTTATTATTGGTGAAGAGTTTGAACCAATACATACTGAATCACTGCAAATGGGGTGTGTTGTATTTACCAACCGTTTCTTTGCAAATGGCGATATCTCACATAAGAATTTCCAAAAGGCATTTGTTGCTGCATGTAAAGAGCTAACAGCAATTGCAAACTTGTACCGTACAGAGGGTTGGGATACTGCTGTTGGTTCGAGTGGTACAATTAAAGCTTGCCGCCAAATTATGGTTAATATGGGGCTAAGTGATGAACAAGAAAGTATTACACGTGAAGGCTTAGAAAAATTAAAAGATAAACTTCTAAAATATAAGCATGTTTCTGACTTAGATTTTGATGGCTTAAAAGAAGATAGACGAGCAGTTTTGCCAGCTGGGATTGCAATTCTATATGCGGTTTTTGAGGTCATGGAAATTGATCGCTTAATGTTTTCTGATGGTGCATTAAGAGAAGGTGTGATGTATGACTTGTTGGGAAGATTTAAGCATGAAGATATTAGAGATCGTAGTGTTCAAGCACTGGTAGGACGCTATGGTGCAGATGTAAAACAAGCAGAGAGAGTTGTAAAAACAGCACAGCGTTTGTTTGAAAATGTAGAAGAGTCTTTGAATTTAACCAATGAAGACAGTGACTTACTAAGAAGAGCAGCTTATTTACATGAAATTGGCTTAGCAATTAGTCATGGTGGTTATCACCGTCATGGTGCATATTTATTACAACATTCAGATATTCCTGGTTTCTCACAAATTGATCAGAACCATTTATCTGAACTTGTTGCTCATCACCGTCGTAAGATTAAAAATGAAGCAAAAAATGAAACACTAAAAGCAGGTAGCATGTCACTTGTTTATCTATGCTTATTACTTCGTTTGGCAGTTTTATTGAATCATAGTCGTAGCGATGAGATGCTTCCTGCCATTGAATTGAAGGTATTGAATGAGCAACAATGGCAACTCACTGTTTCTGGCGATGCGAAACAATGGCCATTACTGGTTGCAGATCTGCATGATGAGCAAACGCAATTTAAGCATTGGGACATTGATTTGATCATTCAGTCGGAAAAATTTATCGATTAACTCGATTTAGTTAATTTAAGGATAATATTCGACCTATGAAAAATAAATCGGCTCAAACGAAAGCATGGAAAACAGTGCAAATTGCACGTCATCCAGAACGTCCGCAGTTTTTAGATTATGCTAATGAGCTTTTTGAAGACTTTGATACCTTACACGGCGATCGCTTATTTGGTGATGATGGTGCAATGGTTGGCGGTTTAGCTCGTTTTGATGGAAAACCTGTCATGGTTGTTGGTCAACACCGTGGTCGTTCAACAAGAGAGCGTTTACAGCATAACTTTGGTATGTGTAATCCTGAAGGTTACCGCAAGTCTCAGCGTCTTTTAGATTTGGCAGAGCGCTTTAATTTACCTGTATTGACATTTATTGACACAATGGGTGCTTACCCAGGTATTGGCGCAGAAGAGCGTGGACAAGCAGAAGCAATTGCAACAAGTCTTGCACAGCTTGCAAGCTTAAAAGTACCTGTAATTGCAACAGTATTGGGTGAAGGTGGTTCAGGTGGTGCATTAGGTATTGGTGTTGCCGACCGTGTAATTATGCTTTCACACAGTATTTACTCTGTAATTTCTCCAGAAGGCTGTGCCTCTATTCTATGGAAAACCGCAGAAAAAGCAGAGCAAGCAAGTGAAGCGTTGGCACTAACAGCAGATAAGCTTGTGAAAATGGGAATTGTTGAACATGTTGTAGATGAGGGCGAAGGTGCTCATCTGAATGTTGAACAAGTGATGCAGAGTTTGAAAGAGGTTCTCAATCAAACTTTAGCTGAGTTACAACCAATGGATGCTGATGAAAGATGCGAAGCACGTTACCAACGTTTAATGAAGTTTGGCAGCGACAATCCAGGGATTGTATCTTAGCAGACGCGGAATTTTATTTTCCGAAATATCATTTCCTTATAGGTTGCAGTGGTGGTATGGATTCCATGCTACTGCTGTATCTATTCTCTAAAATTTTTCCAAATCGTGTACGTGCAATTTATGTAGATCATCAATTACAGTCTTTAAGTAAAGATTGGCACGAGTTTGTAGGTAAATTTTGCTCTGAAAATGGTATTCCATATATTTCACAACCTGTTGTTGTGAAAGATGGAAATTTAGAGTTACAAGCTAGAAATGCGCGTTATGAAGCATTTCAAAAACATTGCCAAAGTCATGAAATTCTGGTTTTAGCGCATCATCAGCAAGATCAGGCTGAAACTTTATTACTACGCTTATTTTCTGGTGCAGGCGTTGCAGGCTTATCTGCAATGAAAGCTATTGATCAGCGTTTAGGGTTATCTATTTGGCGACCTTTACTGAAGCTTTCTAAAGAACAGCTACATATGTGGGTAAAACAAGAAAATATTCCTTTTGTAGATGATCCAACAAATTCTGATGAGCATTATGATCGTAATTGGGCAAGAGCGACACTTTGGCCCGTTATTCAGTCCAGATTTCCTCAAATGCAAATGGCTATTAGCCGTACAACAGAATTGATGCAGGATGCTGATGAAATATTAAAAGAAGTAATTGAGATGGATAGTGCATCATGTATCTCGAATAACATACTAGATTTAGAACTTTTTTTAGTGCTCTCTTTAGCAAGACAAAAACAACTTCTTTCATATTGGATGAAAGGAGAGGATGGTTATCGTCCAAGTTTAGATACTGTTAAGCGTATTCAGAATGAAGTGATTCATGCTCGACCTGATGCGCAAGCGTCCTTATTTGTTTCACCTTTTTGGTATGCTCGTTTTCAAGGAAAGTTATATCAGCTCAATGAAAAAGAGTATTTATCTAGTCATTTTGATGTGGTTACTTCAGAGGATCTAGTTATAGATCAACATACTGTTTTAAAACTTCTACAAGGGAGTTTTGAATGTAGCATGCAGCAAAAAATAGGTTTAAGCCCTGATTTACTTGGTAAAAAGCTATATTTAAGATCTAAAATAAATGGCGAGAAAATACACTTATATGGTCGTGTAGGGCATTGGCCTCTTAAAAAAGCGATTCAATCTGCCAAAATTTTTCCTTGGTTTAGGCATAGAGTACAAATTCTGCAATTTGAAAATGTTATTTTAGGGGTATTTACACCACAAGGCTTTTGGTTGGCACAGTCTAAATATTGTGAAAAAAATGGATGGCAGCCAAACCTTGTGAAGAATTTGAAGGCTAATAGTTAGACATGGATATAGATGTATTATTAAATCATAAAATTGGTTTTATTGGTGGTGGTAATATTGCACAAGCATTAATTGGGGGGCTTATTGTTAATGGTTTTCCGAGAGAGCAGATTTGTGTAGCAGAATCTTCCGAAAGTGTTCGAGAAATTCTGAAAGAAAAAGATATTAGTATTTTTAAAGAAAGTGCTGATATGTTGTATTGGGTTGATGTTGTTATTCTTGCTGTAAAGCCACAAGAGTTGGTATCGGTTTTGGCACCATTAAAAAATTTATTTAAAGATAAACTCATTATATCGATTGTGGCTGGTGCATCACTTTCTACACTTGCACAACTTACAAATACATATAATATTGTTAGAGCAATGCCAAATATTCCTGCATTGGTTCAGACAGGGGCGCATGGTATATTTGCATTGGCAGATGTGAGTGAAATAGATAAAAACCTTAGTGCGAAGATACTTGCTGTGACAGGACTTTGTATTTGGGTTGAAGCTGAGAGTGATTTAGATGCAGTTACTGCGATTTCTGGCTCTGGCCCAGCATATTTTTTCTATATGATGGAAAGTATGATTCGTGCAGGAAAAAATATGGGGCTAGATGAGAAGACTGCGGCAGCATTAACGCTACAAACTGCATTAGGTGCAGCTCAAATGGCAATTAGTAGTGGATTTTCTCCGGCAGAGTTGCGTAAGAAAGTAACTTCTCCAAATGGAGCAACTGAAGCAGCATTACAGGTATTTGATAGAGAATCGATTTCTCAAAGTATCCAAACTGCGCTCGCAGCAGCTCAAAAATGCAGTCAAACGCTAACTCAAGGACTTAGCGAAAGTACCAAATCATCAAGTTAGGACATAATATCTATGGGTGCAAACAGTGCGCAAATTCTTAGTATCTTACTGAATGCTGTTATTTTATTGATATTTGGTAGGTTCTTGATACAGTTGGCGATGGTTAGTCCATATAATCCAGTTGTACTTGCAACAATGAAAGCGACAAAGTTTGTAGATACATTTAGTCGTATTTTTCCAACTGTTGCTAAAGGTAGGGTAAATCTTGCAGCAATTGCATTGCTTATTGTGTTATGCCTATTGAAAAATTTTGTTGAGATGTATCTTTCAGGTACACCTCCATATAGTGCATGGTATTTATTGGTTTATACATTTGTGACTATGATTCAAGCTTTAATTAGTATTTGTCGCTATCTTATTTTTGCGACAATTATTCTAAGCTGGGTGGTTATGTTTACTCAATCTAGATCTCCATATATAGAAGTAATACAAGAGCTTGCGGAGCCACTTCTTGCACCATTTCGTCGTATTATGCCAAATATGGGTATGATTGATTTATCACCAATGGTTGCATTTTTAGCATTATATATTGCTGAAATTTTAATGAATGAAGTGGCAAGAGTTTTATTAACAGGTCTATAAGTGAATATTTTAAAAAAGGCTATCAAATGATAGCCTTTTTTTATATATGGTGAGGAATCGCATATTTATAAATAGCAAGAAAATGGGCACCTGCACCTAATAAAACAAAAACATGCCAAATTGCATGTGTATAGCGAATTTTCTTTAGTGCATAAAAAATAGCACCAATAGTATAAGCTAGTCCACCAATAACAAGTAGCTGTAGACATTCAGGTGAGAGGTAAGTTCTCATATCGTTAAACATGAGTACAGCAAACCATCCCATTGTAATATAGGCAATGAGTGATACTTTTCCAAAACGATGTGCAAAAAATATTTTAAATAGCGTACCAATAGCAGTCATTATCCATAACGAAATTAAAATATAATGAGCTTTGGGCGTTGGAATATTTAGGTATAAAAGTGGTGTATATGTACCTGCAATTAAGTAATAAATTGCGGTATGATCCAGCTTTTTATACCATCTTCTTGCTTCTGCTGTTTTTGACCAATGGTAAAGGGTAGAGCTAGAAAGTACGAAGATTAAACCAAAGCAATATACCCAAATACTAAGCCAACCTGTACCTGTTAAAAATGATGTTTTACAAATGAGTTGAATGCTTGCAATAATTGCGATAGCAGTACCTAAGCCATGTGTTAAAACATTGAGGCGTTCTTCTTGGACATCATAGTTTAAGGTTTGATCTGTTGTCATAGTCTCTACATTATTAAAAATACACTTGTATATTAATTCAATTTTGCTTTTAAAGTAAGAAGATTTAAAATGGATTTGTAACTTTATTTAGGTAGTGGTCATGGTAGTTCAAGATTTTGCTTCTGAGCAAGAAAAACAGTTTTTTTATCAAGTGAAAGCGTTATTCGATCAGAATAATTTTGAGCGTCTTGTTTTAAGTAAGTATCAGGGCGCAGAAGCACATCTTGAAAAAATGAGCTTTAGAACAGTTGAAATTCAGCAACAGGTGATGGTTTCCGCAGTGTATCGTTATCAAACACAGGATGTTACAAAGAATTATACGATAGATGAAGCTTTGTCTCAGATCTATACCGAACTTCAGCATGTGAAACAGGCAAATCTGTGGAGTGCTGAAGCCGAGTGGCAACTTAAGAAGGCCAAGAAGAAAGCAATTTTGACACAGAGTAAACAGCAACAAATACGTGTTTCAAATGCAAGCCATGACCGAGAGAAGCATCGATATATTGAGCAGAATCAGGCATATTTAACTGATTTAGGAATTACAGATCAGCAGCATAAAGTGATTCCAAGCATGGCAAGAAAGTGGAAGCAGATTAATAAGTTTATTGAAACTTTCTCTAGTGCTTTAGATCAAATAGCAATGAAAGATAAGCAATTGCATGTTGTAGACTTTGGTTCGGGTAAAGGTTATTTGACCTTTGCGATGTATGATTATTTGAGCCAAAAAGGTTGGAATCCTCATATTACGGGTGTTGAGTTAAGAGATAATTTGGTTGATTTTTGTCAAAAAGTGGCAGATAAAAATGCATTTAGTTCACTTGATTTTTTTCAAGGAGATGTCCGCAGTTATTCTCCTGAGCATTTAGATGTGATGATTGCCTTGCATGCTTGTGATATTGCAACAGATTTTGCAATTCATTGTGGTATACGCTTGAATGCATCTATGATTATGTGTGCGCCATGCTGTCATAAGGAATTGCGTCCACAGTTGAAAAGCCCTGAAGTTTTACAGCCTATGTTGCAGTATGGTATTCACCAAGGGCAGCAGGCAGAAATGTTAACAGATACGATTCGTGCGCTTTTACTTAATGCATATGGCTATGAAACGAAAGTATTTGAGTTTGTTGCACTTGAGCATACGAGTAAAAATAAAATGATTTTAGCTGTGAAAAAACAGGATTTTGTCGAACCTGATCAAAAAATTATACAGCAAATTCAGAAATTAAAAGAAATGTATGGAATTAAAAACCAGAGTTTAGAAAGATTATTAGCAGATGAAAGTGTTGACCAGCAACGCGAAGGATGTTGCTGCTAATTTTTATTATGTGATGAATAGCAGTAGGCAGTTTCTTAGGTTGCCTACGCTCTAGATTAGTTTTGTAATTAAAGTCAATTTTTTTGGATGTTCGTAGCGCATAAACAGAATCAATTATGCTTGAATGCAGGTAATTTTCATATAGTCTGTGATTATAGATTTTAGGAACAGTAAATTTTATAGTTGATGGTAAGTAAAAGCGTATAGTCGGGGAGTAGTTAGTCAAATTTTGATTTAGGTGAAAGCTATATTGTTTTAATAGGTTTTCATATTCCTACGTTGGTCTTTTTGAAATATTGCAAATTTTGTATGTGTCTAGATAGGGCGCATAGTGACTAAATCCTAAATCTTTCGGTGTCAAGTAAAAATATCAGTCACACTAGGGTTCTAATTTTTAGATATTTGATTATCCTCATATATTATGAGGATAATCAAGAGAGCTTTATAAAGAGCCATGTAATTGTCTGTAAAGGCCAGGAGTCACTCCTGTCCACTTTTTAAATGCTCTATGAAACGTACTTGTTTCACTAAAACCAACCTGTTGAGCGACATCTTCTAACGTAAGTTTAGGTTGTAGCAATAAATGAATTGCAGCATCTCTACGCAGAGCATCTTTAACACCTTGGTAGCTACGTCCTTCTGAAGCTAGACGTCTACGTAGTGTTTGAGGAGAAAGGTATAGCATAGATGCAACATCATTTAATGTTGGCATTTCTTCACCAATGTGGCTTTTGAGCACATCTCTAATACGTGATGTCAGTGAATTTGTATTTTTGAATTTAACGAGTAATTGTGCAGGTGCAACTTTAAGAAATTCTTCTAATGTTTCTGTGTTCTGACGAATAGGAAGGTCTAGATAGTCAGCAGCAAATGTAACTTCTGTACGTGCCATATCAAATTGAATAACAGGTGCAAAGAATAGGGCATCATATTCATCTGCTTGCTCGGGTCTACTATAGTTAAAGTGGACACGTTCTAAAGGAATTCTTCTGTCAATTAGCCATGAAGCAAGACCATGCCAAATCATTAGCATACTTTCAGTCATGAAGTGACTTGGATCGTCTGTTTTTGGAATAAATGGAACGAAGCGTGCCTCATGTTTATCATGTTCTAAACTAATGTACCAGTCGTCTCCAAAGAGTCGATAAAATTGTGTAGATAGCTCTAAAGCTTCTCTAAGTGTTTTTGCATGAATGATTAACTGGCACATCATTGCAAAAGTACCTAGACGACGTGGCTGTGCAGAAAAGCCTGCATGCTCATCTTGAGTTACCATCCAAAGCATTTTAATAAAGCGAGTATATTGCTCAGGAGAAATCCGTGCTTTTGCTTGTTTTAATAGCTCAGCCTCAATACCTACATGAGAAAGCAATGTTTCAACATCCATACCGAGTTTTTTTACGCCTGTGAGGGCAGCATTAACAAAGTAAATGCTAATTGTATCGCGGCTGACATTAAGCCCATCAATAGCTTTTATATTCACAAATAATAAACCTAGACAATAATTGAAAGTATAAAGAGATGTTGCGTGCTGTTTTGGACAGCAAAGCTGTCTATTGACTTATAAAGCATGTATTAGAAACAATAGTATATTTCTATATAGTGGAAATTCATGCTAAAGGTAATTTTAGCATAAAAGTCTAAAATAGAGTAAATGCTTTACTATGGGTGTATTTTAAAAATATATTTATATATAATAATAAAATATCTGTTGTTTTTGACATATATTGTTGATATTTTTAACTTTATTTTTAATTCAATTTTATTAGGGTTAGTAAAATATTATGTTTTAGAGTTTTAACAAAATATTTAACAAATGTTACAATAATAATAGTATTCTATGCGTTTCAGTAAAACAACAAAGGTTATGTACAAATGGATATGTCTTCATTAATCTTTCGTTTATCTATATGTACGATGATTGTGTCAGGAATGACTCAAGTACATGCAGAAGATGCATTTAATGTGAAAAGCTCTTATATGCTTGGTGATTGGGCTGGGGAAAGAACAGCATTAAAAGAACAAGGGTATGACTTCTCATTCGGGTATACTGGTGAGCTTGCAAATGTTTTAGATTCTAAAAATTCGTCAAGTCATGGTACAGGATACTCCGATCAAATTAATTTAGGTGCAAATTTTGATCTAACAAAAATATTGGGTTGGAATGATACACAAGCACAAATTACAATTACACACCGTAGTGGTCAAAACCTTACTAATACTTCAGATGCATTAAATGGTCAGCTCAGCTCAGTTCAAGAAGTTTGGGGGCGTGGTCAAACATGGCGTTTAACTGATTTATGGATTAAGAAACAGTTTTTGAACCAAGCACTGGATGTAAAAGTCGGTCGTTTTGGTGAAGCTGAAGATTTTAATAGTTTTGAATGTAACTTTCAAAATTTAGCATTATGCGGCGGACAGGTTGGCAATTGGGCAGGCGATCAATGGTATAATTGGCCTGTAAGTCAGTGGGCAGCGCGTATAAAATACAATATAGAGCCAAATTTATATGTACAAATAGGTGCTTTTGAGCATAACCCCGAAAACCTAAAGCGTGGAAAAGGCTTTAATTTAAGTACGGATGGCTCAGATGGTGCGATTATTCCTGTAGAAGTCGTTTGGCAGCCAAAGATTTTGGCTGAGGCTTTACCAGGAGAGTATCGTTTAGGTTACTCTTATAGTACAGTAGATAAGAATAGTCTAAACGTAAATGTTTCACATAAGCAAAGTACATGGATTTCAGTTAAACAGCAACTTACCGCCCATAATGGCGACTCAAGTCGAGGATTGACGGGTTCTTTTAGTACATCTTTCTTTGATAATGACTCAAAAAATGTTGATGATAGTCAAATATCAAATATGCAAAATATTGGCTTGACATATGTAGGCCTATTTGATGCACGTCCACAAGATGAAATAGCTCTAGGTTTTGCACGTATTCATAAATCAGGTGCACGCTATGATAGTGAATATGATGCTGAACTTTACTATGGTTTCCATCCTGCGAACTGGTTAACAGTTCGTCCAAATGTCCAATATATTCGTCATATTGGTGCATTAAAAGATGGTAATAATGCTTGGGTGGGGGGCATTAAGCTCATCACAGCATTTTAATTTTAAGCTTGTGCCTTTAAAATGACTTTAATGGCACTTATTTGAACAAACCTCAATTATTCACCTGCAAGACGGGAAGGGTAATTAAGGTTTGTTTTATTTGTATAAAATGGTTGGCTTCGGACTAAAATGGGCATTGGTGCCTATCGAATTAGCTCAAGCCGGAAATTAGAGGTGATTATGGATCAACCCTCAAAGAGTTCAGGAATGAGGAACTTTACTGCATTTGTACTGACAGTATTGGGCCTTGTCGTTCTAGGCGCTGGTGTTTATCTTGCGGTCTTAGGCGGCTCTTTCTACTATATTATTGCTGGTCTGATGTTATTGGCATCAGGTATTTTGTTATTCCGTCGTTCTATTGCATCTTATCTTGTATATGCTGTGTTAATGCTAGGAACAACAATCTGGGGGCTTTGGGAAGTCGGTTCAGATTTTTGGGCATTGGTACCACGTCTTGATATTTTAGGTGTACTTGGAATTTGGATGTTGATTCCTGCTGTGACAAATGGGATTCAACAACCTAAAACGCCAAGCCGTATGACGCTTGCAGCAACGCTTGCATTCGCAATTGTTGTGATGGTTTATTCTATCTTTAATGACCCACAAGAAATTAATGGCGAAATTACAGCAAATCAACCAGCACACGCAACAACAACACCTGGTGTTGCAGATGCTGATTGGCCTGCATATGGTCGTACACAAGATGGTCAACGTTATTCTCCATTAACACAGATTAATGATAAAAACGTTCAAGATTTAAAAGAAGCTTGGGTATTCCGTACTGGTGATCTGAAAAATGCAAATGATCCAGGTGAGATCACAAATGAGGTAACACCAATTAAAATTGGTGATAATATGTACTTCTGTACAGCTCATCAAAATTTAATTGCCTTAGATCCTAAGACTGGTCAAGAAAAGTGGCGTTTCGATCCAAAGCTTAAATCAGATATTACTTTCCAACACTTAACTTGTCGCGGTGTATCGTATTATGATGAAAATAATACGAAAGAATTTGCTACAAGTATTAAGTTTAAGCAGTCAAGTTCGACTCAATGTCCACGTAAAGTTATTTTACCTGTAAATGATGGACGTTTAGTTGCAGTAAATGCTGATAATGGTAAGCCATGTACAGACTTTGGTAAAAATGGTGAAGTAGATCTTCAAAAAGATATGCCTTATCCATACCCAGGTGGGTATAACCCAACATCTCCACCAGTTGTGACTGGTACTACAATTATTATTGCGGGTGCAACAACAGATAACTTCTCTACAAAAGAGCCATCTGGTGTAATTCGTGGTTATGATGTAAATACTGGTAAACTGTTATGGGCATTTGATACAGGTGCACAAGATCCAAATGCAATTCCTGCGCCGGGTCAAACATTTGTACATAACTCACCAAATGCATGGGCACCACTTGCTTATGATGAAAAACTAGATATCGTTTACATTCCAACAGGTGTAGGTACACCAGATATTTGGGGTGGAGACCGTACTGAGTTGAAAGAGCGTTATGCAAACTCTGTACTTGCATTAAATGCAACAACAGGTAAGTTAATCTGGCACTTCCAAACAACACATCATGACTTGTGGGATATGGATGTTCCATCTCAGCCAACACTTGCAGATACTAAAGATAAAGCTGGTAATGTTGTTCCTGCAGTTTATGTAACAACAAAAACAGGTAATGTATTTGTTCTTGACCGTCGTGATGGTAAAGCTATTGTTCCAATTACTGAGCGTCCAGTACCTCAGAAAATCTTAATTGGTCCAGCAACAAAAGGCGAATTTTATTCTCCAACACAGCCGTTCTCTGATATTGATTTAGCACCAAAAGACAAGCTAACTGATAAAGACATGTGGGGTGCCACTATGTTCGATCAGTTATATTGCCGTATCTATTTCAAAACATTGAACTATCAAGGTATCTATACGCCACCATCTGAAAATGGCACATTAGTATTCCCTGGTAACTTAGGTGTGTTTGAGTGGGGTGGTATTTCTGTTAACCCTGATCGTCAGGTTGCATTAACAAACCCACTTGCATTGCCGTTTGTAACTCGTTTAATTCCACAAGATCCAAATCGTAAGGTTGAAACTAAAGGTGCTGGTACAGAAGCTGGTATGCAGCCGATGTATGGTGTTCCTTATGGTGTTGAAATCTCTGCGTTCTTATCACCGCTTGGTTTACCATGTAAACAACCAGGTTGGGGTTACATTGCAGCAGTTGATTTAAATACGCATCAAGTTGCATGGAAAAAACGTATTGGTACAGTTCGTGATAGTTTACCGAAATTATTCCAATTACCAGCACTTAAAATTGGTGTTCCTGGTTTAGGTGGTTCAATTTCGACTGCAGGTAACTTAATGTTTATCGCAGGTACGCAAGATAACTATATCCGTGCGTATAGCATTACGAATGGTGATAAGTTATGGGAAGCACGTTTACCAGCTGGTGGACAAGCAACACCTTTAACTTATGAAATTGGTGGTAAACAGTATGTTGTAATCATGGCTGGTGGTCATGGTTCATTTGGTACAAAAATGGGTGACTACTTAGTTGCTTATGCATTACCAGATGCAAAATAATATACTTTAAATAAAAAAGCCCAGTTTCGACTGGGCTTTTTTATATGTAATTTTTGGCGTTATCAGTAAAACCGCTATTAAATATGCAAAAAAAGCATTTCGCTGATGAGTTAAATCATTCTATGCTATGAACATAGACCTTGAAATTACTAGCTAAACGCCATGTATTTATATACTGATTTCGATCAGCAACTGGTAGATGAACGAGTTGCACAATTTCGTGACCAAACACAACGTTATTTGAATGGTACACTGACAGAAGATGAGTACCGACCTTTACGTTTGCAAAATGGGTTATACGTACAGCGTTATGCGCCAATGTTACGTATAGCTGTACCATATGGTTTGATGAATACTAAGCAATTGAGAAAGATTGCTGATATTTCTAAACAATATGACCGTGGTTATGCACATATTTCTACACGTCAAAATATTCAGTTGAACTGGCCTGAACTTGAAGATGTACCAGATATTTTGACTGAACTTGCAACTGTACAGATGCATGCTATTCAAACAAGCGGTAACTGTATTCGTAATACAACGACTGATCAATATGCAGGAGTTGTTGCAGGTGAGGTTGCAGACCCTAGACCTACTTGTGAACTCATTCGCCAGTGGAGTACTTTCCATCCTGAGTTTGCATTTTTACCACGTAAATTTAAAATTGCTGTTTCTGCTGTAGAGGAAACGGATCGTGCTGCTGCTTCATTTCATGATATTGGTATTTATATTGTTAGAAATGAACATGGCGAGATAGGCTATAAAGTTAAAGTCGGTGGTGGTCTTGGTCGTACACCAATGATTGGTAGTGTGATTCGTGAATTTCTTCCACGTGAAGAACTAATAGCTTATTTAGATGCCGTGTTACGTGTTTATAATTTACATGGTCGTCGTGATAATAAATATAAAGCACGTATTAAGATACTTGTTAAGGCAATGACTCCTGAAGTTTTTGCTGAAAAAGTTGAAGCAGAGTTTTTATATACTAAAGAAAATTTAACGGTTGACCCTGCTTTATTGCAAAAAATGGATGCTGTATTTACACCGTTTGAGTATGAAGTGCGTAAAGATGAAGATTTCTCGGAAGTCTTTGCTCAATATCCAAAATTTAAGCAATGGTTTAATGTAAATACGCATGCGCATAAAGTTGCAGGTTATCGTATCGTAAATATTAACTTGAAGCGTGCGGGTATTGCACCGGGTGATATGACGACTGAAGAAATGCATTTTATTGCCGATCTTGCAGATAAATATACCTTTGGTGAGTTAAGAACAACACACGAACAAAATATTTCGTTGGTTGATGTTGCTCAAAGTGAATTGTTTGAGCTATGGCAAACGCTTGAAAATGCAAATATGGCACGTGCTCATATTGGATTTTTAACTGATATTATTTGTTGTCCAGGTGGGGATTACTGCTCACTAGCAAATGCCAAATCGATTCCAATTTCAGAAGCTATTACACGCCGTTTTGATGATTTGGATACGATTTATAATATTGGTAAGCTTGATTTAAATATTTCTGGTTGTATGAATGCTTGTGGTCACCATCATGTAGGGCATATTGGTATCTTAGGTGTTGATAAAAAAGGTGCAGAGTTCTACCAAATTACCTTGGGTGGTAATTCAAATCATGATGCTTCGATTGGTAATATTTTAGGACCTTCTTTTGCTGCAGAAGCTGTTCCTGATGTTGTAGAGGAAATCTTAAATACATATTTAGATTTACGTGAATCAGACGAATCATTTATTGATACTTATCGCCGTGTTGGAATTGCGCCGTTTAAGGAGAGAGCATATGCCTAATATTGAACTACCTGTGCTTTTAAAAGATGGTGAGATTACTGAAAATACTTATCAGTTTATAGCAGATGATCTTATTGTTCCTCAGGGTGATGTTCTTCTAACGGTTGAGCAGTTTGATTTATTGGGACAAATATCAGGAAAAAAAGCACTTTTATTAACGGTTGATAGCTCTCCTGAAACAACAGAGTTCCCATTAAGCGAATTAGATACTATTTTTATTGAATTTGCAGGGTTTAATGATGGTCGTGGTTATTCTTTTGCTGCACTTTTACGTCGCCAAGGTTTTAAAGGTGAGTTAAGGGCAGTGGGTGATATCTTTAAAGATGTACTAAATTATTTAAAACGCTCAGGCTTTGATAGTTTTGTCATTAAAGAAGGGAAAGATATTCATGAAGCAGCTTCTGGTCTAAATGATTTTAAAGCACCATATCAGCAATCGACTGCTGTACCATTTGCCCATTATCAAACGGGTTCTATTGTATAGTTTTTAGATATTTTATTACAAAAAGAGCTTCTTATTTTAGAGGCTCTTTTTTTTATATTATTTACATCTAGAATATTCAGTTCTATGCTTATGCGCTTAAGCATCATAAAAATGTCATCTATATATGTATTATAAAAATATTCCAAGTCAGAAGCATATCAATTGGGATGATATGTTTAAAACCAAAATTCATGCATCTAATGAAGAGTTAATCAATACTGAGATATTGAAAGTGCATCATGTTTGGACATATCCCGCTTATTTTTATGAAAATATACAGGGTGCTTTGCCAACATGTTATGTCCGAGCAGCTTTAATAGAAAAGCTTATTCTAGTCAGCCAAGCTTTACCTAATGGAATATACTTGATGGTTTTGGATGGTTGGAGACCTGTAGAGGTTCAAAAGCACTTGAGAGAAAATTTCTACTTGGAAATTCAGAAAAAATATAAGGATTTGAGTGTAACTAAACAATATGAACTGCTAGATCAGTTTGTAGCATTACCAAGTATTGATGCCTTGAAACCTAGCCCACATTTAACAGGAGGATCTGTCGATGTTACTTTGTGTGATGAATGTGGAAATATGTTAGATATGGGGACGAAATTTGATGAAATTCATTCATTGAGTTTTACAAATGCTTTAGAGGATGAAAAAAACTATAAAGTGGCTTGTAAAAACCGTCGAATTTTATATTGGGCAATGCTTTCAGCAGGTTTTAGTAATTTGCCTTCGGAGTGGTGGCATTTTGACTATGGAAATCAGTTGTGGGCATATATGAAACAGAAAGATAGCGCACGCTATGGGGTTATTTCTTTAGATGATTAATAAAAAAAGAAGCCCATAAAGGCTTCTTTTTTAGGGTGTGCTTACCAACTAAGCGCACCACCTGTTTGGTAATCTGTTACACGCGTTTCGAAGAAGTTTTTCTCTTTACGCAAGTCCATCATCTCTGACATCCATTGGAATGGATTTGTCACGCCTTTATATTGTTCAGGTAGGCCTAACTGCACAAGGCGACGGTTACAAATGAACTTTAAGTATTCTTCCATCATTGCTGCATTCATACCTAATACGCCACGTGGCATGGTATCGCGTGCATATTCGATTTCTAGCATTGTACCTTCAAGAATCATTTGAATGACTTCTTGTTGGAATTCTGCTGTCCATAGGTGTGGATTTTCGATCTTGATTTGGTTAATCATATCGATCCCGAAGTTCACATGCATAGATTCATCACGCAAAATATACTGGAACTGTTCAGCGACACCATTCATTTTGTTACGACGACCCATACTCAAAATTTGAGTAAAGCCACAGTAGAAGAAGATACCTTCTAAGACACAGTAGAATGCGATTAGGTTACGAAGAAGCTGTTGGTCAGTTTCAGGCGTACCTGTTTTAAATGTTGGATCACCAAGCGCTTGTGTATATTTTAGGCCCCATGCTGCTTTACGTGCAACAGATGGAACTTCACGATACATGTTAAACACTTCACCTTCATCCATACCCAATGACTCGATACAGTATTGGTAAGCATGTGTATGAATTGCTTCTTCAAAACCTTGACGCAAAATGTACTGACGGCATTCAGGGTTTGTAATTAAACGATAAATTGCCAATACAAGGTTATTTGCAACTAAAGAGTCTGCTGTAGAGAAGAAACCAAGTGAACGCATAATAATTGTACGTTCGTCTTCAGTTAATCCATTTTCAGATTTCCAAAGCGCAATATCATGGTTCATATTGACTTCTTGAGGCATCCAGTGGTTTGCACAGCCATCAAGATATTTTTGCCATGCCCATTCATATTTAAATGGAACTAATTGGTTTAAGTCAGCACGACAGTTGATCATTGCTTTATCATCAACCTGTACACGACCTGCACCCATTTCAAGCTCTTCTAAGCCTGGTGCAATATCTAAACTTTTTAGGGCTTCAGATGCTCGAACCATTGAATCGGTTGTATGTTCTGAGGCTCTTCCGTTTGTTGTAGTGGCATGAGAATCGTCAGTGTTCTTCTGCGATGGTTGTGTAGTAGATACCATTTGCGACTCAGGCGCTTTTTCCTGTTCGACGGGCGTAGGTTTGGACTCTGGAGTCTGTTTTTTCGAATCATCTTCAAAATCGTCCCAACTTAGGATAGACATAATAGTTCTCTCTTCGTTGTGTATCTTTTATAAGACATCTTACGACGAAGATGTCTCTACTATACGTTTATTCTGTATAAGCAAAAATAAGTTTAGTTTACTTCCTGTTTTTTATTTATACAAAAGGAAGTAAGGTATCACTTATTTTGCTTCCGTTTTTCTTGATAGACCTTATAAATGACATAGACCACAGGAATGCAGAATACGAGATAGGTCAGGACATATAGGGTTAGACCCAGTTCGTAGTTGTTTGATAGGTGTGCAAACATGATTGATCCATGCAATATATCGGTCTAATCGTTTAGAAGTGCATATGTTCTATGCACTTCTAAGTCTTAATTTATTGGCAAGCTTCGCAATCAGGATTGTCGATTGAACATGCTTGTGGCACTGGTGCTGCTTGTGAAAAACCTTCTTCAGAAGCAGGTGTTACCGCTTGAGTTACAGGTGAAGAAACAGTTGTTGTTTTCACTGCATTTAATGCACCTGTATTAATCGTTGATTTCTCAGTTGATGTTGCGCCTAATGCTCGGAGGTAATATGTAGTTTTTAAACCACGTAACCAAGCCATTTTATAGGTAATATCAAGTTTTTTACCATTTGCACCACCAATATAGAGGTTCAATGATTGTGCTTGATCAATCCATTTTTGACGACGTGATGCAGCATCTACAATCCAACGAGGTTCAACTTCAAAAGCAGTTGCAAACATTGCTTTTAAGTCTTCAGGAATACGAGCAATCTTTTCGACAGAACCTTCGTAATGCTTAAGATCGTTGACCATAACAACATCCCATAAGCCACGTTCTTTCAATGCACGAACAAGGTATGGATTAATGATTGTAAACTCACCTGAAAGGTTCGATTTTACGTATAAGTTTTGGAAGGTTGGCTCAATTGATTGAGAAACACCACAAATATTCGAAATAGTTGCTGTAGGTGCAATTGCCATCACATTTGAGTTGCGCATACCATCTTTTTGAACTTTCTGACGTAACGTATCCCAATCTAAACGCTGTGAGCGATCAACTTCAAACATTTTTTCAGGGCGTGATTTTGCTACAAGTTCAAGTGAGTCAATTGGTAAAATACCTTGATCCCATAATGAACCTTCAAATGTCGAATAAGCGCCACGCTCTACAGCAAGATCGCTAGATGCTTGAATTGCATGGTAGCTAATCACTTCCATAGATTCATCTGCAAATGAAACCGCTTGGTCTGAACCGTATGCCATGCCCATTTCGTAAAGCGCATCTTGGAAGCCCATAATACCCATACCCACAGGGCGGTGTTTCATATTTGAGTTTTTCGCTTGAGGTACAGCGTAGTAGTTGATGTCAATAACGTTATCAAGCATACGTACAGCAGTTTTAATGGTACGTTCAAGTTTTGCTTGATTTAGCTGACCATTCTCGATATGACGAACAAGGTTAATTGAACCTAAATTACATACTGCAATTTCATCTTTATTTGTGTTTAATGTAATTTCTGTACATAAGTTTGATGAGTGAACAACGCCAACATGCTGCTGAGGTGAACGTAAGTTACATACATCTTTGAATGTAATCCATGGGTGACCTGTTTCAAACAGCATAGATAACATTTTGCGCCATAAGTCTTTTGCACGTACTTTTTTATGAAGCATATCTGTAGATTTTGCAATGCTTTCATAGTGTGCGTAGCGTTCTGCAAACTCAATACCAGTAAGGTCGTGTAGGTCTGGTGTTTCTGATGGAGTAAATAGTGTCCATTCACCATCTTCAATCACACGTTGCATAAATAGGTCAGGTACCCAGTTTGCAGTGTTCATGTCATGTGTACGACGGCGGTCATCACCTGTATTTTTACGGAGCTCTAAGAATTCTTCGATGTCTAAGTGCCAAGTTTCTAAGTATGCACATACTGCACCTTTACGCTTACCACCTTGGTTTACTGCAACAGCAGTATCGTTAGCAACTTTAAGGAATGGTACAACACCTTGTGATTTACCATTAGTGCCTTTGATGTATGAGTTCAATGCACGAACAGGTGTCCAGTCATTTCCTAGACCACCAGCCCATTTTGAAAGCATTGCATTGTCACGCATTGCACCATAGATGTCATATAGATCATCATCAATTGTGGTTAGGTAGCAACTTGAAAGCTGTGGGCGTAGTGTCCCAGAATTGAATAACGTTGGCGTAGAAGCCATGTAGTCAAAGCTAGACAATAGGTTATAGAACTCGATAGCACGCGCTTCACGGTCAGCTTCATTGAGTGATAGACCCATTGCAACACGCATGAAGAATAATTGCGGAAGCTCGAAACGTACACCTTTAGAGTGAATGAAGTAACGGTCAAATAATGTTTGTAAACCGAGGTAGGTAAACTGGTTTGAACGTTCAGGCTGAATGGCTGCTGAAAGTTTTGCAAGATCAAATTTTAGAAGCTCAGGAGAGAGCAAATCTAATTCAATACCTTTTTTTAAGAAGGCTTCAAGTGCATCTGCTTCAGATGTTGTTACATCTAGATCTAAAAATGCTAACCCTGTTTTTACAAGTTCATTACGCAGGAGGCGAGCAGTTACATAAGTATAGTTTGGTTCTTGTTCGATACGTGTGCGCGTTGCCATAATCATGGTTGTGGCAATATCGCTTTCTTTTACGCCGTTATAAAGATTTTTAACAGTTTCATCAACGATGGCTTCAACATCTACACCCTCTAAATCTTCAGCAGCTTTACTAATTTCTGCATGAAGTTCTGCAAGGTTTAAGGGTTGGAGTTGTCCATTTTTATCTGTGATTTGTAATGTTGGGTGATGATTTTCACTGATTTGTTGACGAGCACTTGTACGCTGTTCACGGTAAATGACATAAGCACGTGCAACTTTTTGTTCGCCTGTACGCATAAGCGCAAGTTCAACTTGGTCTTGAATCTCTTCAATGTGAATTGTGCCGCCAGATGGTAAGCGACGTGTAAATGTATTCGTTACCATCTCTGTAAGTTCTGTAATACGGTCATGGATACGGCTAGAGTCAGAACTTTGCTGACCTTCAACGGCTAAAAAAGCTTTCCCAATTGCTACAGAAATTTTTTCGGCGTCAAAAGGGGCAACATCACCAGTGCGTTTGATCACTTGCAGTTGACCTGGGGTTGATGAGATTACGCTCATGTTAGCTTAGCTCCATTGTCTTCATTGTTATGTTTATAGACCATTTGAATCGGGTGGTTTCGCCACGATGTTTGAGGGATAAACACAAGACTTAGTGGTTTGAAAGAAATTAAGACACAAGATACGGGAAAAAAAATTGAATATCAATATTGACATTTTTATATTTAGATTTTCTGTGCAATTGCTTTTGTAAGTATATTTATAGATAAATGACTTAGCAAAAATCTAGTGGGATAGCATAACAAATTTCATAAAAATGAGTGTGGGATAACTATGTGGATAACTATGGAATCAACTAAAAAAATGATAAATTTCTAGTTTTATAAACTCATTTGAATAATTTTTATAAGGGTTGTTTAGAAAAATAGGTTTAAATATGTTTGGTGATTTTTAGGCGATGACTTGTTTATTTGAGTATAAAAAAGCCTTACCGAGGTAAGGCTTTAAAACATCTTAAGAAACTTTATCGCCTGGTTGAGCACCACTATCTGGTGAAAGAATAAATACACCTTTTTCATTACCCGCAGAAAGAATCATACCGTTTGATATACCAAAACGCATTTTACGTGGCGCAAGGTTGGCAACGACGATAACCAGTTTATCTTGTAAGTCTTCGGGTGCATAGTGGCTACGAATACCACTGAAGATATTACGAGGCTGGTCTTCACCGAGGTCTACAGTAAATTGGAGAAGTTTATCTGAGCCTTCAACCGTATTTACAGCAAGTACTTTGGCTACACGTAAGTCTACTTTGGTAAAGTCATCAATATGAATAGTTTCATCTGCTGTTGCGGGTGGTGGCGTTGGCTTTACTTTTTTTGCAGCTTTTTGTGGTGTAGGGGCAGGTGTTGCTAGAGAATCTTTAGACCCATCTACCATTGCATCAACCGCTTTTTTATCTACACGTTGCATAAGCGGTTTGAATGTTGCAATTTCGTACTGAGTTAAAATCTTGGTACGAGATGCAAAATCAAATGCTTCTAACTTTAAGAAACTTTGAACTTCTTTCGCAAGGCTTGGAAGTACAGGTGCCAGATAAATTGCAAGTTGACGGAATAGGTTAATACCTACAGAACATATGTCATGTACTTGCTGTTCACTTCCTTCAACTTTTGCAAGTGCCCAAGGCTTTTTCTCATCAATATATTGATTTGCTTTATCTGCAAGTGCCATGATTTGACGAATTGCTGTACTGAATTCGCGTGCTTCATACGATTTTGCAATTTTCTCACCAGCATCTACAAAGCTTTGGACGAGTTCAGGCTCTGCACAATCTGCTGAAAGTGTATCGTTAAAGTTTTTGTTAATGAACTTTGCACAACGACTTGCGATATTAACGACTTTACCAACTAAGTCAGAGTTCACTTTTTGAATAAAGTCATCTAAGTTTAAGTCAGAATCTTCAACCTTGTCTGAGAGTTTAGATGCAAAGTAGTAGCGTAGATATTCAGGGTTTAAATGATCTAAGTAAGTTTCAGCTTTAATAAATGTACCGCGTGACTTAGACATTTTTTGTCCATTGACGGTCAGGAAGCCATTTACAAATAAACCAGTTGGAGTGCGATAGCCTGCACCATCAAGCATTGCTGGCCAAAATAGAGCATGGAAGTAAACAATGTCTTTGCCAATAAAGTGGTAAACTTCATTTTGACTGTCTTTTTTCCAGTAATCATTAAAACTTAGGTCTGGACGTTTGGTTTTAATGTAGTTTTCAAAACTTGCCATATAGCCAACTGGTGCATCTACCCATACATAAAAGTATTTATCTTTTGTATCTGGAATTTCAAAGCCAAAATAAGGCGCATCACGTGAAATATCCCAATCGGCTAAACCTGCTTCGAACCATTCATCAAGTTTATTGGCAATAGATACGGGTAATCGACCTTCATCTCTTGTCCATTGCTGTAAATATTTCTCATAATTTGGAAGTTTGAAGAAATAATGGTCTGAAGATTTTTCAATTGGTGTAGCACCGCTTAAAGTCGAGCGTGGATTTACAAGCTCTGTTGCATTATAGGTGGTACCACAAACTTCACATGAGTCGCCGTATTGGTCTTCAGCTTCACACTTTGGGCATGTGCCTTTAATAAAGCGGTCAGATAAAAACATTTTCTTTTCAGGGTCAAAAAGTTGACTTACTGGGCGAACAGCTATATTTCCTGCATCTCTATTTTTTAAATATATTTCAGATGCACGAGCTTGGTTGGTATCACTATGTGTTGAGTCATAGTGGTCAAAACTAATACCAAAACCTGCAAAGTCACGCTCATGTTCTTTTTGTACACCTGCGATTTGCTGCTCAGGAGAAATTCCATTTGCTTCAGCACGTAGCATAATTGCTGTACCGTGAGCATCATCCGCACAAACATAAGTCACATCATGACCCATTGCTCGCATGGCACGAACCCAAATATCTGCTTGAATATAGCCAAGTAGGTGTCCCATATGGATTGGGCCATTCGCGTAAGGTAAAGCATTGGTGACGAGTATTTTACGCACGGATGTTATTCTCTCATTCGTATTCACAAGCGAATGATTTTACCTGACTTATCGTACTCTTGCATAACGGAATCCCCAAAATCTTTTCAAAAAATAACTGACTTGGGTAGAAATTAATTTTTGAGATGGATATTAAGTACATTAAAAGCCATCAAAAAAGAAGTAGGAGAATGAACCAGTAGATATTTTGAAACTTATGGTAAGCTTTTATTTGTATCTTTAGATATGTAATGTTTTTGTTTCAAAGTGATTTGATTAGTAAAATATACTTAATAAAAAAGCATAATCGGATTACTTTATATTAGTTAAAACATAAATTTTTATAAGGAAAAAATGATGACAGACAATAATGCATTTGATGATCTAAAGAATAAAGCATCTGAACTTTCTGAGCAGGCAAAACAAAAAGCACAAGAAGCTCAATCGAAGGGTGAGCAGGCTTTCGATGACTTTAAACAGAAAGCTGAAGATAAGAAAAAAGAAGGTGAGGATAAATTTAATGAGTTGAAACAAGATGCGCAAGATAAGCATGAATCATTAAAAGAATCTTTAGATGAAAAAGTAGATGAAGCAAAGCAAAAAGCACACGATTTAAAAGACTCAGTTACAAACAAGTTTGATGAATTAAAAAATGCAGCACAAAAAAAGTTTGATGATTTAACAAAATAGTTTGTATTTGAGATATCACTCTATACTTAGGTATGGAGTGACTTTTAAAATATGTGAAAATAAAGCGGTAGTATACGAATACTGATACACTAATAGAATTCGTTTTATTGTTTCATGCTGGAGCATAATTATGTCGTGGTTTTCTTCACTAAAGTCGGCTTTTTCACCTGCAAAAGAAATCAGTGAAGATGATATTCAGCAAGTATTACAAAACTATTGCTTACCCAATAAAGACAGTTTAAAAACAAGAATTACAGCAGTACAGTTACAAGATTATACGTTGCAACTTACAATGAATACTTTTCCTTCTGAAGCGGATAATTTACAGAAGATACATGATGAATTATCTGTGGCATTAGAAAAGTGTGGGATTCAGACTTTGAATTTACATATTGTACAACAAAAAGAAAAACAACAGGCAACAACAATACCACCAACCGTCAATGCTGCAACTAATACTAATCAGACGCTAAAGCAAGCTGTACCTAAGCAGCAGGAGATTCCTGCACATCCTAGAATTAAGAATGTCATTCTTGTTTCTTCAGGTAAAGGCGGCGTTGGTAAGTCCACAACAACAGTTAATCTTGCATTAGCATTACAAAAATTAGGTAAAAAGGTAGGCATTTTAGATGCAGATATTTATGGGCCAAGTATTCCAACAATGTTGGGAAATGCAGGAAAAACACCACTTATAGAAGATGAAAAATTTATTCCATTGGAAGCATATGGAATGGCAGTACTATCAATTGGTCATTTGACTGGTGACAACAATACGCCTGTAGCATGGCGTGGCCCAAAAGCAACGGGTGCACTCATGCAATTATTTAACCAAACATTATGGCCGGAGTTAGATATATTAGTCATAGATATGCCACCAGGTACAGGTGATATTCAACTGACATTAGCACAGCGTATTCCTGTTACTGGTGCTGTAATTGTAACTACACCACAAAATATTGCATTATTAGATGCAATTAAAGGAATTGAGCTATTCAACAGAGTATCTATTCCTGTACTTGGTGTGGTTGAGAATATGTCTACGCATATTTGTTCGAATTGTGGGCATGAAGATGAAATTTTTGGGGTAGGCGGCGGTGAACAGTTAGTCAATCAATACCAAATACCTTTATTAGGACGCTTACCACTCACAAAAATAATTCGTGAAAATACAGATAAAGGTATGCCAAGTGTCCTTGTTGATGATGCTACTGCAAATCATTATATGGTAATCGCAGAGCAAACGTTGTTAAGCTTAGAAAAAGCACCGCAAAGAATGCGTGATAGTAATCGTATTTTTTAGATTCGTTAAGGCTGTAAAGTTAGCAACTAGTTATAGGTATATGTCTTATATTTCCCATCATATTTAAAGTGATTTTATGAGAATGTTGCATATTGGTCATATTACAATAGGTAAAGTGACCAATGTGACCTCTTGGTAGACCTGTATCTCCTGTAAAAATAATAAAGTTACTGCCTAAACTCCCACTCCATTTTAATTCTGCATATTTAAGATTGTATGCCATGAAGTCAATTTTTTGTTCGTTGGTATCAAATACTCTATTTTTATTACTGTCTTTAAATATGAGAATTCCTTTGCTCCAATTGTTTATGTTGTTACAAGTTTCTCCATTGATACTAGGACAGAGCATAATATCGTGCTTAGACAATATAGCAGAATATTTTGAGTGTTGAATGTGGCTTCTTAGGGAGTTGTTGATTAGCTGACTTTCTTGTTTTGCTTGAATTTCATGAAATGTTGGTGCTAGAAGTAATGCCAAGATGGCTAAAATAGAAACTGAGATAATAAGCTCTAATAGGGTTAATCCGCTTTTGTAAAAGAACACAACTGACAAAAGCCTACATGATTAAAAATATATTATATAAAAGTAATTTGTTTGATGCACGCCAATTTCAAAAATGACCCACTTTATACATGGGTCATATCATAAATTTACTGCGTTAGTTCTAAAGCACGTTGATAGGCGATTTTCTTTTTGACACCAAATAAATCGGCAGCCAATTGAGAGGCAGCTTTGACAGAGAGATCTTTAAGTAAACGATTTAAAATTTCATCTAGCTTTTCTTGCTGTAAGTCTTTTTGTGTTGTAGAACCTGCAACAACAAGTACAATTTCCCCTTTTTGTTGATTTCTATCATGTTCAATAAATGAGATAAGTTCTCCAAAAGAAAATTGTTTGATTGTTTCAAATGTTTTTGTAATTTCTCGTGCAAATCCTACTTTTCTATCGCTTCCAAAAACCTGAGCCATATCTTTTACACATTCTAAAATACGGTGAGGTGCTTCATAAAAGATTAGAGTTTGCGTTTCGTCTTTCAATTGTTCGAGCTGTGAAATTCGTTGAGATGAGCGAGATGGTAGAAACCCTTCAAAACTAAAACGGTCGCTTGGAAGTCCTACTGCACTTAGTGCTGAAATTGCTGCACATGCTCCAGGCACAGGTGTTACACGAATATTATGCTCTTGAGCTGCTCGAACTAGTTTAAAGCCAGGATCACTAATTAGAGGTGTGCCTGCATCACTAATAAGTGCAATACTGTCACCTGATTTTAGAATATCTAATAGTTGTTCTATTTTATGTGACTCATTATGGTCATGGCATGCAGTAAGTGGTGTCGAAATATTAAAATGCTTAAGAAGTTGTATAGATTGACGTGTATCTTCTGCTGCAATAAGTTTAACTTGTTTAAGTACTTCAATTGCACGGAAAGTCATATCATCTAAATGCCCAATTGGGGTCGCTACAACAAATAATTGAGCATTCATAGGCGTATCCTACTTCTTTAGTAAATCAATAATTGCGTAGTGTACCCGATTTAAAAAAATACGTGGAGTTTTGTAGTCATGTTAATATTATTGTTTTTTATATAATATGATGTCTAGCACAAGGAAATTTGGTCAGTGGGCTGAGGGTGAGTCTTCTAGCTATTTAAGTGATCAAGGGTTTGATTTAATTCAGACTAATTATTTCTCTGCTTATGGAGAAGTTGATTTGATTATGCAAAAAGATGACTTAATTATATTTGTAGAGGTGAAAGCACGCCGTTCTATAAAATATGGTACGGCATGTGAAGCAATTTCTCATTCTAAACAGAAAAAAATAATAAAAACGGCATATCAATTTTTAGATGAATATCCCTGCTATGAAATGTATAACCTACGATTTGATGTTATTTGTATTCAAATTAAACAACAAGTTGCAAAATCTATACTGCAAGATTTTTCCTTAGTCAATTATGATTTAGAGTGGATTACAGATGCATTTAATTTAGACACAGTGTAAAGTTAAAATTTATATCTGTTTTTAATAAGTTAAATGATTATAAAGGAGTTTTTGGGTGTCTAAACGTATTTTACTTGCGCTTTTATGTGCAGCAAGTTTATCAGGTTGCGCAAGTTTTATTTCGGGCGGTACAGGTTCAGCACCTGTGGGTACAGAAAGTGGTGTTCGTTCATTAGGTCAAGTGCTTATTGATAAATCAATTGAACGTACAGCATATATCAACTTATACAAGTTAGATTCACGCTTTAAGCAATCACGTGTAAATATTAAAAGCTTTTTTGGTAGTGTGTTGTTAACAGGTCAAGTTCCTGATGAAAGCTTAAAAAAACTTGCTGAAGATAATCTAAAAGCAATGAGCGATGTAAAGTCTGTGCACGATTATATGACTGTGGGTAACCAAATTAGCTATAGTACAATTATGCAAGATGCGACAGTAACTGCAAATACGCGTGGCTTGATTGCAAGAGCTTCTGTAATTTCAGATAGTAAAGTCCTTGTACATACAGAAGATGGTGTTTTATATGTAATGGGGCGTTTAAATAATGCAGAAATTGCTGATTTAAACAATGTCTTGGGACAGGTGGGTGACATTACAAAAGTTGTTACTTTAATTGATAATATTCAAAATTCAGGGATACAAACACCTCAACCAACTGTACAGACACCTGTAGCTGTAAGTTCAGGTACACCTGTGGCATCTGATGGAAGCACGGCTTCTACAACTCCTTATAATTACTAAATATGTGGAAAAGTAAACTTAAGTCAACTAAAGACAAGGTGTTGAGTCCATATTTAACTGCGGCAAAAGAGCGGTTAGAGGAGTTTCGGTTTTATGATGTCGCAAGTCATCATTTAAACCGTTTAACTTCTAGAGAGCATTTTACTTTAAATGCAGATTTATCTTACGGTGAGCATACTCGTCAGAAATTAGATTTGTATAAAGCAAAGAAGCCAAGATTAGATGAGCCTTTAATTGTATTTGTACATGGCGGTACGTGGGCACATGGTAAAAAAGAAGATTATTTGTTTGTAGGTGAAAGCTTTGCGAGAGAAGGCTTTAATGTTGCTGTGATTAACTATAGGTTAGCACCTGAACATAAGTTTCCTGATTATGTAAATGACCTTGTTATTGCTTTGAATTATTTAGAAAAGGAGAAGCAAACACTTAATCTATATACAGAAAATATAATACTGATGGGGCATTCGGCAGGCGGATTTAATATTATGTCTGCGATTTATTCACCTTATGAGTCAACACTTGTTTGTAAAAACCAAGTAAAAATGGCGATAGGTTTAGCTGGACCATATCATTTTAAATATATGGGTGATGCTAACTTAGAGCAGGCATTTGATCTCTCTTTAGACTATAAGGAAGTTATGCCATATTACTTTGTTGAAAAAAATGATATTCATCATGTATTGCTATTGGCATCGAAAGACTTCTTAGTTGCTAAAAGTAATACATTAGATATGCATCATAAATTAATGGAAGTTGGTAATACCAGTATTATTGAAACAGTGCCATATACAGGGCATATTACTTTAGTTGGAAGTTTATCTAGTTATATGGGTCGTATGTTTGCAACCAAGGCAATAATACTTAAAGAAATTAATAAATGTTTAGGCGAAGCTTAAAAGCTATTATAGTGACTGACATATATTAAATATGAAAGTCACTCATAAAATTATAGTTTATGATTTTGTGTAATATTCATGATTAATCGATGTGCAATACTACCTGCATGTGGCACGTTTGGTAGCTGATCAAATTTAAAAAATTGAGCATCTGCTATTTCATCTTCCTGAATAGCTATTTCACCATCTGCATATTCAGCGTGAAATGCAAGCATGAGATTGCTTGGGAATGGCCAAGGTTGGCTTGCTAAATAACGAATATTTTTTAATTGAACGCCGACTTCTTCCATTGTTTCTCTAGCAACAGCCTGTTCTAAAGTTTCCCCAACTTCAACAAAGCCAGCAATTAAACCATATGTATTATCTTTACGATGGATTGATTTTGCGAGTAGTACCTCATCTTCACCACGTGTGATGATAGTAATTACGCAAGGGCTAATACGAGGGTATTGGCGATAATGGCAACGTGGGCAGACCATACAAAGCTCAGTGTTATGGGCTTTAGTTTTTGTGCCACAAGTACTACAAAATTGATGGTGTTTTTTCCACTCTAGAAGTTGGATTGCTCGACTTGCTTGCTCAAACTGTTGAGTATGCCATGTCGGAATGAGTTCTCGTAATGAAACAAACTGAAAACCATCTGGAATTTTATCTTTCTCTTTCCATATACGTGCAACTGACGTTTGGTCTACAACTAAGTCTGTATCATCTGGAATAAGATTAGGCAGTTGCATGTTTTTATCTACAAGCAACTGCTGTTTATTGTAAATATATGTGATTTTCTTCTGAGACATTATTTATGCAGCATTTTTAAGTTCTTGGCTATTTCTTAATGCTACATCAAACATTTCAAACATAATAGGTTGTTTATTGTTAATTTCTTCTAGGCTAATGTCTACACTGGCACATACGCTGAGTATCGTTTTAATGTTCGCTTCACTAAGCAATGCTGTATTTTGCAGAGCATTTTCCATGAAATTTGCGCAAAGAGTAAATGCTTGATAAATGTTTGAATTATTAAATAAAAATAGTGCTGCACCAGCCATTTCTTCTAGAGCATGCGGAAGTGTTTCTAATAGACTAATATCTTGCTGTGCTTGGTATTCTGTTAATTGAGTTGCACTATTTTCAACCAGTTCTTTAAGCTCTTGCGCGAGTGCAGTATATGCATTGTCTAAGCGATCTAAAGATATATTCTTATTTATTACAGGACGTTGCAATAGGTTTGGAGTATTTTTGCGAATATAAAGACCAAGTTCATTAAGCGCTTGATTTAAGCTCTGCATTAATTCTTGAGTTATATGTTCATTGTGTAGTTCTGCAAGGTTCTGCAGTTTATCTAAATGAGTTGTTATGGTCTGTGCAATTGATGTTAAGTTTAAAACAGCAAGTGTATTTCTGATATCTACAAGATGCTTCAGTAAGTTCTCAAACCTTTCGATATCCATCGTTTTATAATTAAACTCAATTTCTTGGCGAACAGTTGTAATTTCATCACTTAGTAGTTGAGCAACTGTTGTAACGGTGTTGTAGTCAGGTGCTCTGAATTTATGTTCTAAAAGATTTAATGTTTCGTCAGAAATCACTTTATATTGAAGCTGCGATGATAATTTTTCTGCAATAGTTGAGCTTTGTCCAAGGCAAATGCGAATAACATTTGCAAACTCAATTTTAGTGGGTTCAAATGTATTTACTGCTGTAAAGAACTCACTAATATTCTTTTCAATTTGAATGAAAGTTCTTAGACGAGAGGTGCTGAAAAAGTTTTGTTCAATATGATTAAATGCTTCAAATACAAATTTCCAATATAGTTCGCTTGGTGTACCCACTGAGAGTGTAGCCAGTTGTTCGGCAACAGCAATTAATGCAACTTTATTAATACCTGTTGTCTTATGGAGCAAGAGTTGTTTTAAGCAAATTTTGTAAAGCTGGTGAGTGTAGGCAGATTTTTCAACGTTATCAATTTGAATATCAATTTGAGGATAGCTAGAAAGCTTTGCTTCTAAATCAGCAGTTTCTTGTGTGATAGGATATTTTAAATGCTGTTCTAGCTGATTTAACTGATCAAGCAAAAATACAGAAACATTCTTTTCTTCTAAGCAACTAAACTCAATATAGCGTTTTGCACTGAGTAGTGCATTACTAATTAGGTGGATCTCACTTGTATTGATATTATTAGGATTTTCAATAACTTGATGTGTTGCTTCGGCACTATACTTAATTATTTTACCTAAAGTTTCTTGCTTAATTAAGTAGAGAACTTTCGCACATTGATTCATTTGTGTTAATGCATCATCAAGACCAAAAGGAACTTGCTGGTCGTCAACTAAGCTCGAAATTAAAGTAGCTATTTGTTGGATCGAATTATCTATTTCTGATTTGACCATCAGTAATGCTGTTGGATTGAAAGATGTAGAGATTTGATCCGACATGAAATATACCTATCTATTAATTTGAAGCAGAATAAGTGAGCTGTTACTTACGAAGATAATACAATTAAAGCATGAATAGTAAAATAAAAAATAAACTAAATTTATGCAAAAGATTCAGTACAAGTGAAATATTATATAACATATTTATGTCAAAAATACTAAAAATTACTTATTCTGACTTTTCAAAAATGCTTGGTTTCCCATTTTTTGTTGCAATTGTTTCCATCCATTTTTGATGTTCTTCTAGCTCTGACTCTACTGCATAAATGATAGGTAAGTCAGCATGAATATATATGTTATTCTGCGTTATGCCTGAAGTCAGGTTGTCTTGAGAGAGTGAGTCCATATCAAAAGAAACTTGACCACCTGTCATGGCAAGATAGACATCGGCTAGTATTTCAGCATCAAGTAGTGCCCCGTGGTATGTTCTATCACGCGCAGGAATTTCATATCTTCGTACAAGTGCATCTAAGGAATTTTTTTGCCCAGGGTGTTTGTTTTTGGCCATTGCTAATGTATCTGTTACTTCACATACATCTGAAAGCTTGGGTAGCCTAACACGTTCAAATTCTGTATTTAAGAAATTCATATCGAATGATGCATTATGTGCAATGATTTCTGCACCTTTAAGATAATCAAATAATACAGTTGAAATCTCATGATATTTGGGTTTATCTGCTAAGAATTCATCTGTAATACCATGAATTTCAACTGAATCGCCCACAGGTTTTTCAGGGTTGATATAAATATGAATAGAACTCCCAGTAAGTTTTCTATTAATCATTTCGACAGCCCCAACCTCAATAATGCGGTCGCCGTCTTGAAAGTAAAAACCTGTAGTTTCTGTATCTAAAATAAGTTGGCGGGGGCCGTGTAGGTTTACTGTTGCAGGTGTAATTTTGATGTGAGGGTGCTGCTGAGTATTTAGACGAATTTCATCTTGATCACTTTTGATATCATCATTGCCATTGTTAAAATCTTCTGCATTATGTTCTTCATCTGTTATATCTACACCAAAAGGATCGCTCAGTAACCAATCATCTTCAATTTTTTTTTTCTCTATTTTTGGCTGTTTTGTATTTTGTTCTTTTAGGAAGTCATCAGCACCTCTATTTGCAAGTTGATCTGCCATTTCATTTCCTGCATGGCCTGCGTGACCTTTTATCCAATTCCACTCAATTTCTCTATTTTGGCATGTTGCATCTAGTTTTTGCCATAGATCTGGGTTTTTTACATCTTTCCAGTTTTTCTTTTTCCAGTTATGAATCCATTCTGTAATACCTTGTTTTACATAATTGGAATCTGTCCAGATTATGAGCTTAGCATCTGTTGGGCAAAATTGAATACCTTCTATGGCTGCTGTGAGTTCCATTCGGTTGTTTGTTGTAAGTTCTGCACCTCCTGAAAGCTTATGTTCGCCTTGTTCGGTAATTATATATGCACCCCAACCTCCAAGACCTGGATTTCCTCGACAAGCACCGTCGACATAAAGTGTAATTGTTTGTGACATGATACAAAATCCAAACTAAAAGTTGTAGTGAAAAGCATTATTCTACCGTGCAAAATGCTATGTTTCAGTAGTTTCACAAGATTTTTTAATTTCTTGTAACATTTAAGGTAGACTAGCATAAGTTAGAGTGTTGTACCTTAGGTCAGCTTTAATAAAATGGAAATGAAGAATTAAATACCTCACGACTTGTTTGGGATTGTATATGTTTAGACCTACCACGGTATTGTGGCCAATTTCTGCACCGCAACTTTTCAAAGTATCACTATTAGGTTCAACGGTTGCAGCCTTAATTTTAAGTACAGGATGTAGTTCAACGCCAACTAGAACACAAACAACAATTCATCCTAAACAAGTCGGTAGTAATACTTCTGATTATTTAGACGCAAGTTCGCTTGACTCATTAGAAGACTTACTTTCAGCAACAGATATGCGTGCTGTAGAGGGAGATAGACTCCTGATTTTAAAGCATGGTGATGTGTGGAAGCGCATGACTGTCGGTTTTAAAATGGATGAGGGGCATTGGGACCCTCGTATTGATGCGCAAAGAAATTGGTTCATTTCAAGACAGCCATATTTAGATCGTTTAAGCGCACGTGCCAGCCGTTATTTATATCATACAGTAAAAGAAGCTGAACGCCGTGGTATGCCAACTGAATTGGCATTGCTACCTGTAATTGAAAGCTCTTATGACCCTGCTGCAACGAGCTCGGCATCTGCAACAGGTCTATGGCAATTCATCCCGAGTACAGGGAAAATTTATGGTTTGCAACAAACTGGCTCATATGATGCGCGCCGTGATGTAGTTGAATCGACACGTGCAGCCTATGAGTTTTTAGGGAGTTTATATAATCAGTTTGGCTCTTGGGAGCTTGCGCTTGCTGCATATAATGCAGGCCCCGGACGTGTTCAGCAGGCAATTAATCGTAATGCATCACTTGGATTACCTACAGATTATTGGTCATTAAAACTACCTGCAGAAACAATGAATTATGTGCCGCGATTTTTGGCAGTTGCTCAAATTGTTAAAAATCCACGTGCTTATGGTGTTACGCTTCCACCTATTGCTAATCGACCTCACTTTAGAGAGATTCAGATTCAGCCAGGTGTTTCTATGACACAAATTGCCGATTTATCTGGTCTTTCACGTACAGAGTTATATGCACTTAACCCAGGATATCGTGGTGAATATATAGATACAGATAGTCCAGGCCGTATTCTAATTCCTTCAGATGTGAGTCCTGCGGTTGATCGTCGATTAATGGCACTGAAAGGCACAGGCTATACAGGTAATAATTCATGGCAAGCAGTCGCACCTGTGAAAACAACTGTAGTAAATACAAGCCCCGTGATTATTGGCAGTTCTACACCAATTCCTGATAGAAGTAGAGCAAATACGCCAGCAAGCCCAGATGCGCTTGCTGCTTTTGCAAATAATGCCGATGTACCAAGTGCGCCGCGTATCCCTGTTGCAGTGACAACAGCAAACGATTTAAAACGTCCAATTAATACAGAGCCACCTATTTCTATTCATGAGCGTGATCGGATTTTAGCTGAGATTAAAGCTGATGATGCAAAAGAAACAGTGAATAATGTTGTACAACCTGTTGCAGACAGCTCTGAGCAGTTACAAGTTATTAATGAGATTAAAGCGATTGCACCTGCAGGTACTCAAGTGGTCGATCCTTTAGATGGTAAAATTAAATTAACTGCAATTCAGACCAGTCAATCTGTTGCAGATAGTGAAGGTAAAGAAGTAACAAAGAGCTTCTCTTATCCTAAAAATGTTGTAGATACAGTTTCGAAAGATTCTGATGATGCAAGGCGTAATAAAAATAGAGACTATATTAAAACGGATACAGATATTGTTGCTGTAACTCCAAAAGGAGATAGAAGTACTTATACTGTAGTTGCTGGTGATACTCTTGCTACAATTGCGATGAAAAATGGCGTAAATTGGAGAGATATTGCAAAGTGGAATCAGATTGATCCAAATGCACCTTTATATGTTGGAAATACTTTATATCTTTATAATGCTAAATCACAAAATCCATCTGTAGAAAAACCAGATAATTATATTGTAAAAGCAAATGATAGTTTAACTGCTGTGGCAAGCCAATTTGACTTGTCTGTAAAAGACTTGGCTGATTGGAATAACCTTTCACCTACAAGTAATTTAATGATCGGTCAGAAACTTATTTTAAAAGCACCCAAAGAAGTATCTGAGCAGAAAAAAGCGATCAAAGTAAAAACACAAGTTTATAGTGTAAAACGTGGTGAGTATCTAAAATTAATTGCCGATCGTTATGGCATATCTAATCAGGAGCTTGCAGATTTAACACCTGACTTATCAGCCGATGATAGTTTAAGAGTAGGTCAGAAAATTAATGTCCCAATAACCGAAGAAAGGGAACAAAAGAGTCATAGTGCGGAAGTATCATTACCTGAAAAGTATAAAGTAAAACGTGGTGATACTCTTAATTCAATTGCAACAAAATCAAATATTTCATTAAGTGATCTTGCAAAGTTAAATCATGTCCGTAGTAGTTATCAAGTAAGAGTAGGGCAAGTCATTCAAGTGCCTGAAGGTACACAAACCCCTACTGAGTACACAGTAAAAAGTGGTGATACACTGTCAAATATTGCAGCACGTTATAACTTACAGCTAGACTATCTTGCGAGTATTAATGGTCTATCTAAAGGCTCTAGGGTGCGTATTGGCCAACGTCTTAAATTAAATGACGATGATATTGATGATAATGCTAAGGTAATACAGCAGTCTCAGGTTGAACCACGTACGAAAGAGAAAGTTGCAGGTACAAAACAAACAGAAAGCTATACAGTTCAGTCAGGCGAGTCTTTACATACTATAGCAGCACGCTATGGTGTGACTGTCAAAGAGCTTGCAGAAATGAATGATCTTACTGTAAGAACAAACTTACGTCGTGGTCAAGTATTGGATGTACCAAAGAAAACAGTTGATTACAAAGTGAAGTCAGGCGATAACTTAATTCGTTTAGCAAATAAATATGGTATTGAACCAAAAGAATTGGCAGAGATGAATGATTTACAATCTACCTCCCAATTACGTTTAGATGCAATAATTCAAGTACCTAATAAATAAAATGAAGAAGGAGGCTTAGCCTCCTTTTTTTATAAAAAAAGCTCACATATTTGATGTGAGCTTTAAAAATTTGGCGTCCCTACGGGGATTCGAACCCCGGTTACCGCCGTGAAAGGGCGATGTCCTAGGCCTCTAGACGATAGGGACGTATAGAAGTGGCGCTATTCTATGTTGAAGATAGTAGGTTGTCAAGTACGTGAGGTGCTAACTTATTTAAAATATAGCAAAATAATTCTGCAGTCTTTTCTGTGTCATAGAGTGCAGAATGTGCTTCGTTACCATCAAATTCAATACCTGCTTGAATGCAAGATTTAGCAAGCACAGTTTGTCCAAACATGACAGCACTTAGTGTAACGGTATCGAATACAGAAAAGCTGTGGAATGGATTTTGATTTTTTGTACCTGTACGATCAACTGCTGCACGTAAAAAACCAAGGTCAAAGTGCGCATTGTGCCCAACCAAAACGGCATGCGAGCATTTTTGTTGACGTCTAACTTCTGTCAATGATTTAAAAATACGTTTTAATGCACTTTTTTCATCTTCTGCCATTGCCATGCGTAATGGATTGAATGGGTCAATGCCAATAAAGTCTAGAGAGCGACGATCTAAGTTTGCACCTTCAAAAGGATTGATATGTGCATGTATGGCCTTACCTGGTACAAAAATACCTTCATCGTTATACACGATCGGAATACATGCAATTTCAAGCAGAGCATCTGTTTGAGCGTTAAACCCTGCGGTTTCAACATCTACAACAACAGGCAGGAAACCACGAAACCGTTGGCCAATAACAGGGACATTTTCTGTTGCTGTCACACTTTTCTCCATTGAATGGTTTTTCCAGCATAAAGTGGAATAATTTTCTGATCTTCTAAATAGTTTAGATGCTGCGGAATAACTTGATCTTCTTTTTTGAGTGTAATGGTATCTGTATTTCGAGGTAGTCCATAAAAATCAGCACCAAAATGGCTAGCAAATCCTTCAAGGCGTTCTATACGATCGACTTGATCGAATGCTTGTGCATAAAGCTCGATTGCAGTTGGCGCACTATAACAGCCTGCACAGCCACATGCATTTTCTTTGGCATCTTGTGCATGAGGCGCACTATCTGTACCTAAAAAGAATTTAGGGTTTCCACTTGTCGCGACTTCTAATAGTTTTTCTTGATGTGTTTGACGCTTTAAAATTGGCAGGCAATAAAAATGAGGTTTTATTCCGCCAACTAACATGTTATTGCGGTTAAATAGCAAATGTTGGGGGGTTATTGTTGCTGCTACTTTTTTACTTTGTTCAAGTACAAAGTTTGCAGCATCGCTTGTTGTAATATGCTCAAGTACAATTTTTAAATCAGGGAACTGTTGAATTAGAAGAGAGAGAACTTCATCTAAAAAACGTTTTTCTCTATCAAAAATATCAACATGTTTATGCGTTACTTCACCATGAAGTAGTAATGGAATTTGATGTTTTTCCATTTCTTCAATAACCGCATAAACTTTACGGATATCACTGACACCATTATCTGAGTTGGTTGTCGCACCAGCAGGGTAAAGTTTAATCGCATTTACACAGTTTGATGCCTTTATTTTAGCTATTTCATCTGGGCATGTCTGATCTGTAAAATACAGAACCATACGAGGATCAAATAAATTTCCCTCTGGTACATGTTGCATAATACGATTGCGGTATGCGATAGCTTCTTCTACAGTTTTTACTGGTGGTACTAGGTTTGGCATACAGATTGCACGGCGGAACTGCTTTGCTAAATCAGGTACGGTACGTTTAAGTGCAAGACCATCACGTAAGTGGACATGCCAGTCATCTGGCTGCGTTAGCGTTATTGTCTTCAATGTCTTTTCAAACTAAAAATAAAATAAATAATAATGCATAAACTCAAAAAAGCATAATGCTGTCTATCTTGAATTGATGCACATGGCAGAAACTAAAAATTAAAGATAAAAAAAACTGCTCACTTAGAGCAGTTTTTTCTTCATATTATTTCTTTTTTGTTTCAAGTTGAGGTACAGCAGAACCTTGTGCAATTGAAAGCAAACCAGTTTGGCTATAGATTCCAAGTTTTGCACGCGTATCAATAATATCTAGGTTTCGCATTGTTAATTGACCAATACGATCCATAGGTGTAAATGTTGAATCACCTTTCTCCATGGTTAAGCGTTCAGCTTCATAAGTAAGGTTTGGAGATTCTGTATTTAAGATACTGTAATCATTACCACGGCGTAACTCTAGTGTTACTTGACCAGTAATTGCTTTTGCAACCCAACGTTGAGCTGTTTCACGTAGCATGAGTGCTTGTGAGTCGAACCAACGACCTTGGTAAAGTAGACGACCTAGACGTAAACCATTAATACGGTATTGCTCGATAGTATCTTCGTTATGAATACCTGTAACTAGGCGATCATAAGCAGCATGAAGTAGTGCCATACCTGGTGCTTCATAAATACCGCGAGATTTTGCTTCAATAATACGGTTCTCAATCTGGTCTGACATGCCTAAACCATGGCGACCACCAATTTTATTTGCTTCTAAAATAAGGTCTACAGGGTTATCGAAGCGTGTACCGTTTAGTGCAACTGGCATACCTTCTTCAAAAGTAACTGTTACAATTTCTGGTTTAATTTCAACATCGTCACGCCAGAAAGCAACGCCCATAATTGGTTCAACAATTTTGATACCTGCATTCAGGGATTCAAGATCTTTTGCTTCGTGTGTTGCGCCAAGCATGTTTGAATCTGTTGAATAGGCTTTTTCTTTTGACATTTTGTAGTCAAAGCCGTTATCAATCAGGAACTGTGACATTTCAGCACGACCACCTAATTCATCAATGAATTGTTGGTCTAACCACGGTTTATAAATTTTAAGTGCAGGGTTGGTTAGTAGACCATAGCGGTAGAAACGTTCAATATCGTTTCCTTTGTATGTAGAACCGTCACCCCAAATATTTACATCATCTTCTTTCATTGCTGTAACAAGCATTGTTCCTGTAACAGCACGACCTAAAGGTGTTGTATTGAAATATGGTACACCACCTGTACTGATGTGAAATGCACCACATTGAATTGCAGCAATACCTTCTAAAGCAAGTTGAAGTCGGCAGTCAACCAATCGGGCTTTATCAGCACCATATTGTTCAGCTTTTTTGGGAATAGCGTTGTAGTCATCTTCGTCAGGTTGGCCAAGGTCTGCAGTATAAGCATAAGGTTGTGCACCTTTTTGCTTCATCCAAAGTAATGCTGCAGATGTATCTAAACCACCAGAGAAGGCGATACCAACTTTTTGCCCTACAGGTATGTTTTGCAAGATTGTTGCATTATCAGTCATTGTGGATCCTAATATTATGAACTCAATATTGTAAAGAGTATCACCAAAAGCGTTGTATGTTATAGACTTCATTTACCATTTGTGATGGTAAATGATAACATCAGTAAAAATACTAATAAGAGTTTATCTGATCTTTTAAAATCAGTGTATCTTTCTATATATTATTACTTAAAAAAAAGCAGATACAAAGTATTGCATTTGCTTTTCGTTATATTTTAAATGAAACTTGGTAAGAGAATCAGTAAAATGATCGTAGAGAACAGCATCCATTTTGTAAAATAGTACATAGAGCGATTTTTTTCTTTGAGGGAGCGCCCTTTCATATGAATAGCATATAAGTACTTGAATGCTTTATTGATGCCACCTGTTTTGTCTTGGGCATCATTTGGGGAGCTAGCCGCAGCCATAATGTTTCTACCAAACCAATGGTTGAAACTTTGTGCCCAAGCCCATTTCATTGGGCGCTCAATATCGCAAAATAAAATAATACGTGTTTGCTCTGTTTTATTCTGTGCCCAATGTACATAAGTTTCATCAAATAGAGTAGCCTTACCATCTCTCCAACTATGGCGTTCATTATCTACCTCAATAAAACATTCATTACTATTGGGTGTAAATAATCCTAAATGATAACGTATAGATCCTGCATATGGGTCACGGTGTTTGCCTAGATAGCTTCCTGCAGGTAGTTCTGCAAACATTGCAGCTTTTATTGAGGGAATTTTTTCTAGTATTTCAACTGTTTTTGGGCAAAGCTGTTGTGCAGATGGATGAGTTTCTTTATACCACTTTAGATAAAAGCGTTTCCATCCTCGTTTAAAAAAAGTATTGAATCCTGCGTCATTATTACTTTCTGCAGCTTTAATATGTGTATTTAGTTGAAGTGCCTCTTCTCTAATAATTTGCCAGTGGTCTTGCAGTGGTTTTAACTCTGGAAAATCTTTTAAGTCGAAAAAAGGTCGATTCGGTAGTTTAGAAAATCCAGTCATGAACATATTCACTGGAGCTAAAAATGTTGAGTGGTCAAATAGTTGTCTAGAAAGTTTTAGGCGTACATGACCATGAAAATAGGTATACACTAGGCTTGTAAAAAATATTCCAATGATAATGAATGCATACATAGAAAATTCGCTTTAGAAACTTAGTAAATTTCGTTAAAAGGGGACTAATCTTATAAACCATATCTTAATTTTTGTTCTGTAAAGTTTTCAATTACGATAATCGTTTGAGATTAATATAGTTAAATTTAATAAAAAACACTAGATAAAGCTACTTATTTGAAAAATGATCATTAAAAATATAAGATTAAATAGCTTTTTAATGATATGGACTCCTATTTCTAATAGAAAAGTTTTACTACATACGCATGAATAATTAGAAAACATTGTCAAAAACTAAAATATCTGTGAATAGTAGAAACTTGATTGAAGTTTGATAAAAGTGATTAGGCTATGGCTTTGAAGGTTTAAATCCAAATGTGAGTATATGATAAGGACAGTTACAAAAATGGTTCTGATGTATTAGGAATTAATGTCAGAATAGTAATAAGTATTTATGCATATTAAAAATTATGATTTTTACTACTGCTCGTTATATATAAGATATTTGTCGGAATAATTTAATTTATGTTTGAGTCTTTTTTCCCCGCACCTCGTCGCTTTTTTTTATCTGTGCTTGCATGGGCTGCTATAAGTGTTGGTATGTGGTATTTAGGCGGGCAACATTGGGGTACTTACATTGGATTTACTCCTGGTTATGATAAAGCAGTTTTACCTATAGGGATTAGTCGTTTTTTATATCCAACTTTTATCTGGTTTTATATTTGGTTTTTTATCTCAGTACTTATTTTTGCACTGTTTTGGAAAATTGTTGCAAAACATAAATGGCATGCATGGTCGATTTGGGGGTCTGCATTTATCTTATTTAATATTTGGTTTAGTGTTCAGGTAAATGTAGCTCTAAATGAATGGTATAACCCATTTTACGATCTAATCCAAAATATGCTTTCAAATAAAGGTGGTAATATTCAAGATCTTTATACTGGAACATTGGCATTTCTCTATATTGCTATGGTTTATGTCACAGTTGTGATTATTAATTCATTTTTTACTAGCCATTATGTCTTTCGTTGGCGTATGGCAATGAATGAGTATTATATCAAGCACTGGGAAAGCTTAAGGCATATGGAAGGTGCATCTCAGCGTGTACAAGAAGATACAATGCGGTTTGCATCTATTATGGAAGGTCTAGGCGTAAGTTTTATCAATGCTATTATGGTACTGATAGCATTTTTACCTATTTTATTTCAGCTTTCAGAGCATGTGAAAGTACTTCCTCTGGTTGGTGAAATTCCACATGCATTATTCTGGGCTGCTATTGTTTGGTCTGTCTTTGGAACAGTTTTAATGATGGTAGTTGGCGTTAAATTACCTGGACTTGAGTTTAACAATCAAAAAGTGGAAGCCGCATATCGTAAAGAACTTGTCTATGGTGAAGACAGTAGTGCGTATGCACAACCTGTAAAGCTACGAGAGCTATTTTCTAGTGTGCGAGTTAATTATTTTAAATTGTACTTTCACTATACATATTTTAATTTGATTAGTATTTGGTATATGCAACTAGATATATTATTTAGTTTGGTTATATTATTTCCCTCTATTGCATCTGGTGCATTCACCTTAGGGCTGATGCAACAAGTTTCTAATGTATTTGATAAAGTTCGAGGATCTTTTCAATATCTGATTAGTTCTTGGAAAACTATCATTGAATTACTTTCAATCTATAAGCGTTTAAAAGCCTTTGAGTCTGTTTTAAAGTAGTGTGATCGTGTAAGTATTATTTTCATAAGCTGAGCAACTAAAAGCTGTTCATAGCTATAATTATCCTGATTGATATGGTTGCTTTACTTTGTAGTATGATGTTTGAAAATAATTTAAATTTTTTAAGTGCATATTGCCACTGAAGCTAACTTTATATGAAATAGTGTTCCTTACTATTTCATATAAAGTGTCTTATTAAAATAATTTTAGAATTGTTCTTTTTGCTAGAAAATTATTCAAGTTCGTGGTTTATTTGTGCATTATAGAAAACATCTTTCTGTTTCTAACATTAGCATTATATATTTTATCTGCTATTAAATAGATCTATAACTTGGCTGTTAACACGAGCGATTTTAAAATCAATAGATAATCCGTTTAAGTCGGCTATAAAATGAATTTTTGATGAGTATTTACTATGCAATTTTCCAAATTGCTTTTTTGAAACTGTGCTGAGCTCCGTTTGTATGCTAATTAATGAACGAGTAGCTTCCTTCCATCAATGAATAGAGGTTCTTAATTTAAACTGCTTCATAATTTTTTTAAAATATCTAGCCATGTTATATCTTTACTGAGCTCTTACCTGCATGTAAGCAACTCAACCATGAATCTTCATAGTTTAGAATTTGTTGCTAGATATTCTTTGTGAATTGAAAGATATAGGAATATAGATAAATTAGTATCTTCAATAAAGAATAATTTATTTTAAAATACTTATTTCTAAGTGAAATATAAAGATACTTAATCAGGAAGGAGTTATTAAGCTACTTAACTAGAATTTATTTATGAGTAAGAGAGAGTGATTGGTCATATCAAAAAAATAATGAGATAAAAGTTAGGTTATGGATACTTACTTTAGTCTAAACAGAATTTTGATTGTATAAAAGCGAATAAATAATTATTCGCTTTTATATTTATAATGAAACTTATGAAAAATCTAATTGAGTTTCAAATTTCTTTAATATATGGCGAGCCATAGCAAGGTTCGCTTTTTTACGATCTAAAGCGATGTATAAGAATAAATCTTTATTACCTTTTAATGGACGAAGTAAGTGATACTGTTCAGCTAAAGTAATTAAGATATCTTCAATGTCATCATTTAATCCAAGTGCTTGAGCTACTTTTCTCTTTGCACGAATTACTTCAGTATTTCCTGCAGATGCAAGATCTAGATCGATTGCTGTGCCTTCTGTAGCAAGGGGTAAACCACTTTCGCTATCTACAAGTGATGCTGCGATAAAACCATCTAGTTCATCTGATGTGTGCTGAATTATCAGGAGACTTTCACTTGGGAGATTTTAGGCAGCCAACTTGCAAAAGTCCTCTGCCATTTGATTTGGTGTCTTAAAATCCAAACCTTTTTGAATTCTTCGTTGATTATAAAATAACTCTATGTATTTTGTAATCTCCGCTTTGGCTTCTTCCCTCGTTTTATAGCTATGATGATGCACCAATTCGTTTTTGAGTATGCCCCAGAAGCTTTCAATCGGTGCATTATCGTAACAATCGCCACGCTTGCTCATTGAACCCTGAAAGCCACATTTTTCAAGTAAGTTTCGATATTCATGACCGCAATATTGGCTGCCTCTGTCTGAATGCACAATGAGGTCCTTAGTTGGTTTTTGATTGCGAATAGCCATATTCAATGCATCACAAACAAGCTTGGCTGTCATACGCTCATTTAAGCTGTAGCCAACCACTTGTTTCGTGTAAAGGTCTTTTACAGCTGCTAAGTACAACCAGCCTTCAGTTGTCCATATATACGTAATATCACTCGACCACGCTTGATTTGGTTTAATCATTGAGAATTGTTGTTCAAGCAAATTTGGATAGATCGCTCGGTTATGGTCACTGTTCGTTGTTCTTTTGAAACGCTTGTGGCGCTTACAATACAGCTGATTTAACTTTTTTATCTGACGAACGGCATAGGCACTAATTTTTACGCCCTGAGCCTGTAAATGCTTGGTTAAACGAATATAGCCATAGCTCTGTTTCGTTTCCTCATGTGCTATTTTGACCAAAATTGCTTGTTGATTTCGCTGAATTGATTGTTTACTCACACCTTGTTTTAGCCAATCATAAAAGCATGAAACTGATACGTGAAGTAAGCGAGCCATCAAAATAATAGGAAATAAGTGTCTTTGCGATTTCATATAGGCGTACCTTACTGACTTTCTTTGGCAAAGTACGCTGCTGCCTTTTTTAGAAATTCACGTTCCATTTCGGCTGTTTTAAGCTGCTGTTTAAGTTTTTTATTTTCTTCGAGTAAAGCATTTAGATCAGGTGAATACTGTTTTGTACCGGCTAAAGTCCCTGCCTTTGCCTTTGTATTCCAGTTCGAAAGGGTTTGCATGGAAATGCCGAGTTCTCTAGCTGTTTGGGATACATTGCCTTGATTGGCTTCTATTGCTTTGATCGCTTCAGCTTTAAATTCTGCCGTATACGTCTTGTGTTTCTTGCTCATGGTAAACTCCTGATGAGTATGTATAGTTTACCAAGTTAAACCCTCCTGTTTTTTCAGCAGACATCAGGTTTAGGCTAGTAATAATTGCACGATCTTCATTGAGATAGCATTTTGCATGTAAGTTTTTACAAAAGCTTGTGCGTATATATTCTTGTTCTTTTAACCAATTGATTTCTTCAGGCTGTAACTCGCTTTTTCCATAAATAATTCGAATATCGATTTTTAGACGGTTTTTGTCTTCAAGTAGTTCCTTAATTCGGTCATTGAGCTTTAGGAATGGACTAATTAAAATAACACGTTCTTTTGCTGATTTTATAAGCTCTTCAAGGTAGTAATTTGTTGCACTTGTATTTAAGAATTTTGCCATAGTATGAATGAAGCCCCATTATATTTAGAAAAATAAAAACCCCGCACGAAGCGAGGTTTTTATAATAAAAATAAATAATTAGTTAAGCAACTGCTTCATAAGCTGGTTTACTTGTGCTGGGTTTGCTTTACCACGAGATGCTTTCATGACTTGACCAACTAAGCCATTAAATGCTTTTTCTTTGCCAGATTTATATTCTTCAACCATTTTTTCGTTGGCAGCAAGTACTTCTTTAATGATTGCTTCGATTGCACCTGTGTTAGTTTCTTGCTTTAAGCCTTTTTCTTCAATAATTTGGTCGGCAGATGAACCATTGCTTTCCCACATGAAGCCAAAAACTTGCTTTGCAATTTTCCCACTAATTGTGTTGTCGATAATACGAGCAATCATACCACCCAATTGGATTGCTGAAACAGGTGATTGATCAATACTTAAATCAGCTTTATTGAGTGCGCCTGAAAGTTCACCCATAACCCAGTTGGCTGCAAGTTTTGCATTTTTTGCACCACCTGATGCTTTTACTGTTTCTTCAAAGAAATCTGATAGTTCACGGCTGAGTGTTAGTACACGCGCATCGTATTCAGTTAGCTGGTATGCTTCTATGAATCTTTCACGGCGTGCTTGAGGGAGTTCAGGCATATCTGCTTGGATCGCTTGAATTTGCTCTTCTGAAATGCGTACAGGCAGTAAATCTGGGTCAGGGAAGTAGCGATAGTCATTTGCTTCTTCTTTTGTACGCATTGCACGTGTTTCTAACTTGTTTGGGTCAAAAAGACGCGTTTGTTGAATGATCTTACCACCGCTTTCTAGAACATCAATTTGACGTTCAATCTCAACTTCAATCGCTTTTTCGATAAAACGGAACGAGTTGATGTTTTTCAGTTCACAGCGTGTACCAAATTCATCGCCCGGTTGGCGAATAGATACGTTACAGTCACAACGGAAAGAACCTTCAGCCATATTACCATCAGAAATGCCTAGCCAGCGTACAAGCGTATGAATGGCGCGTACGTAAGCAACGGCTTCTTCTTTTGAGCGCATATCAGGTTCTGAAACAATTTCAAGCAGTGGTGTACCTGCACGGTTTAAATCAATACCTGTCATGCCTTCAAAATCTTCGTGTAAAGATTTACCTGCATCTTCTTCAAGGTGGGCACGTGTTACACCAATACGTTTTGTTGTACCATCTTCAAGGTGAATGTCGATATGACCTTTGCCCACAATAGGGTTATCCATTTGACTAATTTGATAGCCTTTTGGTAAGTCAGGGTAGAAGTAGTTTTTACGGGCAAAGACAGAAGCACGATCAATTTCTGCATCAATCCCTAAACCAAAGCAAATTGCTTTATCTACAACTTCTTTGTTGAGGACAGGGAGAACGCCAGGCATAGCTAAATCGACAAGGCTTGCTTGAGTGTTTGGTTCAGCACCAAATTCGATGCTTGAACCAGAGAATATTTTTGTATTTGTGTTGAGCTGAGTGTGGATTTCTAAGCCAATGACAACTTCCCAACCATCAATAAGTTTTGCCATTATACATTCTCCTCAGCAATAGCAGATCGTTTGTTATGCCAGTCAGTTGCTTGTTGATATTGGTGTACAACTGAAAGTAGTTGAGATTCAGACCAATAATTACCTATAAGTTGTAGACCTACAGGAAGATTATTTTGATCGAAACCAACAGGTGCATTGATTGCTGGATGTCCTGAAAGGTTAACAGCAAGTGTGTATAGGTCACCTAGGTACATTTCTACTGGAGAGAGTGATGCGCCAATTTTGTAAGCTGTTGTTGGTGCAGATGGTGCGGCAATTACATCAACATGTTCAAATGCTTTTAAGAAGTCTTCCTGAATAAGACGACGAACTTTCTGTGCTTTGACGTAGTAGTCATCATAGAAACCAGCAGAGAGGGCATATGTACCAATAAGAATACGACGTTGTACTTCTTCGCCAAATCCTTCAGAGCGCGAGCGTCTATACAAGTCATCTAGGTCTTGTGGATTTTCACAGCGATGTCCAAAACGAACACCATCATAACGAGATAAGTTTGAAGAAGCTTCTGCAGGTGCAATTAGGTAGTATGTTGGTACATATGATTCAACCATAGTTAAGTCAACTTCAACAAGAATTGCACCAAGTTCTTCAAGTTTCTTTAATGCTTCTTCAACACGTGCTTTAACTTCAGCGTTTAAACCTTCAACTTCAAAATACTGTTTTGGTATACCAATACGCAAACCTTTTAATGAAGTTTTATTGAGGTTGTTAACATAGTCATCTACAGGTATTTCAACGGATGTAGAGTCTTTTTCATCATGACCTGCAATTACATTCATTAGGTAAGCACAGTCTTCTGCTGAGTGTGCCATAGGGCCTGCTTGGTCAAGTGATGATGCAAATGCGATCATACCGTAGCGAGAAACGCGACCATATGTAGGCTTTAGACCCGTAAGACCACAAAATGATGCAGGTTGGCGAATAGAGCCTCCTGTATCTGTACCTGTTGCAAATGGTGCTAAACCTGCAGCAATAACAGCTGAAGAGCCTCCTGAAGAACCACCTGGAACATAGTCTAAGTTCCAAGGGTTTTTAGTTGCGCCATAATATGAATTTTCACACGTTGAACCCATTGCAAACTCATCCATATTTACTTTTCCTAAAGTAATAAGATGAGATTGTTCGGTTTTTGTAACTACAGTCGCATCATATGGCGAAATGAAGTTATCAAGCATTTTTGAACCTGCAGAAGTACGAACTCCTTTTGTACAAAAAATATCTTTATGTGCAATTGGAATACCTGCAAGAGCAGATGCTTGACCAGATTTGATTAAGGCATCTGCTGTATCTGCTGCATTGAGTGCTTGCTCTGCTGTAACTGTAATATAGCTGTTAAGTTGTGTATCAAGTTTGTCAATGCGTTTTAAATAGTGTTCTGTCAATTCGCGAGACGAGAACTGGCGTTGTTGCAATCCCTGAGAAAGTTCGCGAATAGATAAGCGATGTAAATCTGTCATAGTATATTCTGTATAATTAAAGTGATCGGAAAGTATTATTCAATAACGCGAGGTACAAGGTATAGACCATCTTGTGTTGATGGTGCAACCTTTTGATATTCCTCACGATGATTGCTCTCTGAGATCGTATCTTGGCGTAATGGTTGTGGGCTATTAAATGGACTTCTTAGTGGTTCAACACCATCTGTATTAATCTCTTTTAATGTATCCATCATGTCTAAAATTTTATTTAGACTTTGTGCGTATGCATTAGATTGCGTATCATTGAGCGATAATCGAGCAAGATTGGCAATGCTCGCAATGGTTTGAGCATTAAAATCTGAATGCTGTGCATCTGGTGTAGACATAACATCACCTAGTCAGTATCAAAAAAAATTGAAATATCGTGTTATATGATAAGCGATTGACTTGTTCAAATCATCACATTTAGTTAAAGTTGCCAACTTGCGTCCATATTTGTAGAAACTGGGAACGACCCGTGATTTTAAAACGACTAATTGGCTTGTTTTCGCCAGATCTCGCTATTGACTTAGGTACAGCGAACACACTTATTTATGCGCCTGGACGAGGCATTATATTAAATGAACCAACTGTTGTGGCAATTCGCCATAGTGGCTCACAAAAAATTGTGGCTGCTGTTGGTTTGGATGCGAAACAGATGCTTGGTCGTACGCCGGCTAATATTTCTGCAATTCGACCAATGAAAGATGGCGTTATTGCCGACTTTGAAGTAACTGAAACAATGTTGAATCAGTTCATTGGTAAAGTGCATGAAAAGCGTCTTTTTCCACCAGCGCCTAGAGTTGTAGTTTGTGTGCCATGTAAGTCAACACTTGTTGAACGCCGTGCTATTCGCGAAGCTGTATATAATGCGGGTGCGCGTGATGTACGTTTAATTGAAGAACCAATGGCTGCAGCAATTGGTGCAGGTTTACCTGTAGAGCAGGCATGTGGTTCAATGATTGTTGATGTTGGTGGTGGTACAACTGAAATTGCAATTATTTCATTACAAGGCTGTGTATATGCAGATTCACTGCGTATAGGTGGTGATGTTTTTGATGAGCAGATTATTAATTATGTACGTAAAGCACATGGTTGTGTGATTGGTGAAACAACAGCTGAACTAATTAAAAAAGAAGTAGGTATGGCAGTTGCTGAAGAAAATAATCAAAAACTAGAAATTGAAGTTCGTGGTCGTAATCTTGCAGAGGGTGTTCCTCGCTCTATTACGGTTACATCTGATGAAGTAATGCAAGCGATTACAGATCCATTGCAAAGTATAGTAAGTGCTGTAAAGTCTGCTTTAGAGCAAACACCACCAGAACTTTCTTCTGATATTGCAGAACGTGGTATTGTTCTGACAGGTGGTGGTGCACTATTACGTAATTTAGATAAGCTATTGGCAAAAGAAACTGGTTTGCCAGTTGTTGCTGCTGAAGATCCTTTAACATGCGTGACTCGTGGCGGTGGTAAAGTATTAGAGTTCTTTGATAATCCAAACCATGACATGCTTTTTGTTGGATAATTCATCAATATAGGGTGAGGCGGTGCAACCGAATATTTTTTCAAGACAACCGCCATCTTTTCGCTCATTTATTATTGCAGTCATCACATGTGTAGCAGTGTTATTTTTCGACTGGCGCATGCCACATGTGGTACAACCTGCAAGGGATGTTATGTACTCGCTGTATAATCCAATTTATACCGTTGCAAGCTATCCAATAATGTCGCGAGAGTGGTTAAGTCAGCAAACAAAATCTGAAGAACAATTACGCCGTGAAAATACGGCCATGCAGGCTGAATTATTACAAGCACAAGTACGCTTACAAAAACTATCAGAATTGTCTGCTGAAAATACCCGTTTACGCGGGTTGTTAGATACTCCATTGATTATTGATGGTCGTATGGAAATTGCAGAAGTTATTGGTACGGATACAGATCCTTTAAGACATATTATTGTGATTAATCGTGGTGTTGCAGATCATTTACGCCAAGGACAAGTTGTGCTTGATGATAAAGGAATTATGGGACAGGTCATTAATGTTTCACAGCATAATGCACGTGTTTTACTTTTATCAGATAAGGAAAGCTCTCTCTCTGTACGTATAGAGCGAACTGGAATGAGAGCCATTGTGTCTGGGACAGGCGATCTGGGTACATTAAAAATGCAATATGTACCAACTAGTGCCGATCTAAAGGTTGGAGATAATGTCTACAGCTCAGGTTTAGGTGAGCATTTTCCTGCTGGATATCTTGTAGGTACAGTTTCCAAGATACAGCGACAAAATTCTGGTGAATTTGCTCAAATTGATGTAACGCCATCTGCTCAATTGGCTGGTGGTCATTATGTGGTTGTTCTATTTTCTGACTCTCTAGCTAAGGAGCAGCCATATGTTAACAGCTAACTATAAGCCTGCAAAAAGAAAAGACCCTTTAATCTTTATTATTCTTTCTGTAATTGTGGCATCTGTAATTACGGTTTATCCCGTATCTTATGATGTAGCAGCTTGGCGACCCGCTATGATGATGATGGTGATGCTCTTTTGGGTGTTGTGTCAGCCAAGTTGGTGTGGTGTTTGGTTCGCCTTTACTATGGGAATCTTTACTGACTTATTGATAGATGCTCCACTTGGTCAAAATGCATTGGTATATATATTAATTTCATTTGGAACTCGTTACTTTGTCAGAGAAAAAAGAATTCTCACATTTTTGAATTTATGGGTAATTGCTATTCTAACTGTTGCACTCTATATTCTTTTAATATGTGTTGCACAAATCATGGCTAATGTCGATTATTCTTTGATAAGATGTTGGCAACCATTGATAAGTAGCATTTTTGTTTGGCCTATTCTATATTTTAGTTTAAAAAAATGGCGAGCTTAATTTTAGCATCAAGTTCTCCTAGACGTTCTGAATTGTTGCAACGTTTAGGTTTAGATTTTGAGATTTATAGTCCTAGTATTGATGAATCCTTAAAATTAAATGAAGTAGCTGATAAATATGTGATTAGGCTTGCTCGTGAAAAAGCAGCTAGTATTTCTAAGCTATTTCCTGATAAGGTTGTTTTGGCAGCAGATACCTGTATTTCTTTAGATGGTTCTATTATTGGTAAACCAAAATCTAAAGAGCATGCTTTCCATATATGGAGTACATTGTCTGGACGTCAGCATGATGTTTTATCTGGTATTTGTGTCATTGCTGAAAATGAAATGTATGACTGTGTCGTAAAAACGCAAGTCACATTTCAGCAACTTAGCCAAAGTGATATGGAAAGTTACTGGCAAACAGGCGAGCCTATAGATAAGGCGGGAGCATATGCGATACAAGGTATCGCAGCAAAATATATTCCCTCAATTAAAGGGAGTTATACGAATGTGGTTGGATTACCTTTGCATGAGACGGTTAAATTATTAAAAGCAGTTAAGGCACTAAATTAACTGCTTAAAAAAAATATTTTTATAACATTTTGAGTTAATTATGTCTGATGAGCTATTCATTAATGCTACACCGATGGAATGTCGTGTTGCATTAACTGAAGATGGAGTGGTCAATGAGGTATTTGTCGAACGAACTTTAAAAAGGGGGTTAGTTGGCAATATATATAAAGGGAAAGTAGTACGTGTTTTGCCTGGGATGCAAGCAGCATTTGTAGACATTGGTTTATCACGGACGGCTTTTTTACATATAAATGATATGGTGTGGCCTAAAGGAAAAACTACACCTAATGTGTTTGAGCTATTACAGCAGGGTCAAATTATTACTGTGCAGGTCATGAAAGACATGCTTGGTACAAAAGGTGCACGTTTAACAACGGATATTTCTTTACCTTCACGATATTTAGTTTTAATGCCTTTTGGTAATCATATTGGTATTTCACAGCGAATCGAATCTGAAGCAGAGCGAGAACGACTGCGTCATATTATTGAAAATATAAAAACAAAGTATTTGTTGCCTGGAAGTGTCATTGTACGTACAGCAGCAGAAGGAATTGATGAAACTGCTATAGATCAAGATATGGCTTATTTAAGTAAGTTATGGAACTATATTCAGCGTAAAAAAAGAAGTCTGCTTGTACCTTCTTTGGTTTTTGAAGAATTACCTTTACCACAGCGTATAGTGCGTGATTTATCTTTAGATAAAACAGAAAAAATTTATGTCGATTCAGATGATGTATTTATTAAGCTTAAAGAGTTTATCTCAGAATTTATGCCTCAAATGGAGAGTCGTCTGATCCATTATGTTGAGGATAAGCCTTTATTTGATGTACATCATATTGAAGAGGATATTCAAAAAGCACTACAAATTCGCATTTCTTTAAAATCAGGTGGCTATCTTATGATAGACCAAACTGAAGCGATGACTACAATTGATGTAAATACAGGCTCTTATGTAGGTGGAAGAAGCTTAGAGGATACGGTATATCGTACTAATATGGAGGCAACAGAAGTTATTGGACGTCAATTACGTCTGAGAAACTTAGGTGGCATCATCATTATTGATTTTATTGATATGCAGGAAGAAATACATCGTGCAGAGGTGCTTAAGTATTTTGAAGCTGTATTAGAAAAAGATCATGCGAAGACAAAGATTACTCAGGTGTCTGAACTTGGTCTTATTGAGATGACAAGAAAACGTACGAGAGAATCGTTAGAACATTTATTGTGCGATTCGTGTCCAACTTGTCATGGTCGTGGATTTGTAAAAACTGCCGAAACGGTATGTTATGAAATCTTTCGTGAGATTATGCGATTTACACGTACATATCCTCATCAGACAGGCTTTGTTGTTGTTGCAAGCCCCGTCGTTATTGATCGTTTACTGACAGAAGAGGCAGTTGCTGTGCAAGATTTATCTCATTTACTTGAGAGAAGTATAAAGTTGCAAGTAGAAACACTTTATACACAAGAGCAATACGATATCATTTTTGGTTAGAATTGTAACAATATATGATTATTCCTTGTTACAACTGACTGTTTACTTTTATGTATGATTTCTCAATACTATGACTCTAAGCTAGCCAAAGATAAAGTATTTTGTCTTAGCCAATCGAGGGGGCAACTATGCAATATTTTGATGAGAATTATATGCAAACAAATATACAAAATTTAAATGACAGCCAAACAGTTCAAAATCATTGCTACATGGTGAATGAGCACGGCAAAGAAGTACAAATTACAACAACTATGGTACAAGATATGTGTATTGAACTGCTTAAGCAGTGTCGTACTGTTAAGAATTAAAGGGACTCGTTTTAGTTTCGAAAGTCCCCCAAAGAAAGCCTTCTGATAAAAAAGAAGGCTTTTTATTTATGGTTAATTAATTTTTCGTACTGCTGAATTTCATCTTCTAAGAATGATAATAATGTTTGTACTCTAGGTACGGTTTTTCTACATGCAACAAGACCGACCTCAAGTTTATCTAAGTAACTTGTTAAAGTAATATTTAAAGCTTGCCCATCAAAAATAACTGATGCAGGATATATTGCTTCTAGTGGTGCACCATTCCAATATAGCGTTTCTTTAGGCCCTGGAACATTGGAGATTACAATATTAAAAGCCTGCTTTTTAGGCATTATTCCTGAAATAATATTGAGTCCTGCTGCTGCATATACAAAAGCACTGTAACTCAAGATTTGATTTTGAGTCATTCGCTTAAAACGCATTTTTGCTGTATGAACACTGTTAGATATGGTGTAGAGGCGATCTAAATGATCAGGGGTATCAGTTGCTAAATTTGCAAGAATCATCGTTATACGATTACTGAGTGCTGAATCATCTGTTCGTATAGAAGCGGGTACCATCGCAATAAGTGGTTTCTCTGGAAGTTGGTTTAGGTTAAGCAGATACTGCCGAAGTGCACCTGAACAAATTGCTAAGATGGTGTCATTTAGAGTGACATCTAAACGTTTAGATATTTCTCGTATACGTTTTAGCTCAAAAGATTGTGCGGCAAATCTTCGAGATGCACTAATACGCTGATTGAGTATACTCTTAGGTGCTTGGAAACTTGTGACATAATTGGGGTCAAACCTTCTATCATGTAGCATGGCTTGTTTAAGCTCTTGGTATACGACTTGTGGGGTTGTTGAAATTTGTTCTTTAAGGTTTTTAACTGAATTAAATACAGTCTTAAATTTATTTTTCTTTATTTTTTTTGACGTAGTTTCAATGCTCCAAGGTGGCGTAATATAGTGGGTGTTTGGGTCTTTGGCGAAAGACTTTTCCATAAGGCGCATACTACCCACACCATCTACTAAAGCATGATGTATTTTAAAGTAAAGTGCGAAACGATTTCCTTCAATACCTTCGATTAGTGTGCATGTCCAAAGTGGTTTAGCACGGTCTAATAGCACGCTATGCTCTTGTGAAATATGTACGAGTAATTCTTTAACACGTCCTGGATGAGGGAGGGAAATATGGCGAAAATGATGGTCTAGGTCGAACTCAGAGTCTTTATCCCAAAAAAGCCCATTTAATCTATGATTAAATGGAGATATTGGGATAGATTGAGATGCTCTAATGTCTGCAACTAAATTTTGAATAAAATTTTCTTGTGCATTTTCGGGTATTTTGAAGAGAAATAATCCTCCAACATGCATCGGTTGCTGTCTTTTTTCCAATGATAAAAATATCAGATCTATCGGATGTAATGGACGCATGCTATGAATCTCTTGGTCATTTCAATGATTTAAAGAGGGTAAGTTTAAGGTGAAAGACACAGAGTTTAAATCCTTAATTTGTTTTTGTTTGGCTAATAATAAAAATGCCACTTTGGAAGTGGCAAATAAAAACAGGTTATTTTAAATTTCCAGCGTGTAATCCACACTCTTTATGTGTGGCTTCTTCCCACCACCAGCGACCTTCACGTTCATGTTGGTTTGGCAATACAGGACGGGTACATGGTTCACAGCCAATAGAAATAAAGCCTTTCTCATGTAATGGGTTATAAGGAATTTCCATCATACGAATATAGCTCCACACATCGGTGCTGCTCCAATTTGCGAGTGGATTATATTTAATGAGCTGTTTATTTGGTCCTGAAAAGCCAGCATCAAATTGAATGACTGGAATATCATTACGTGTTGGGCTTTGGTCTTTACGCTGACCCGTAATCCAACCATCAAGCGTTGCGAGTTTTTTACGAAGCGGTTGTACTTTTCGAATACCACAGCATTCGCTATGACCATCTTCAAAAAAGCTAAAAAAACCTTTTTTCGTAACAAGTTCTTGAAGTGGCTTTGCTTCAGGTGAACAGATTTCAATTTCAATTTTATAAAACTTGCGTACAGTATCTATAAATTGGTAAGTTTCAGGATGTAAACGTCCCGTATCTAAACTAAATACTCGAAATGGTTTCCGTAAGCGGTATGCCATGTCAATAAGAACAATATCTTCAGCACCAGAAAAGGAAATTGCAATTTCACCTTCTTGGTTTAATGCTAATTCTAAAATTTCACTTGGTGATTTTTCTGTATATTCTTGAGTAAGAGCATCTATTAAGTCTATAGAAGGAATTGGCGTAGTCATATATGTTCCTGGCTGTCGGCTTGGAGCGAAAAAAGAGACAGGGTAGAAGCCCAAGTATTCTAAAGTAAATGTTAAAAAATATTTAGCATTAAAAAATCAAAGCTTATTCTTAAAAAAGATTTAGTTTTCTCTATATACTTTAGCGAATATGTTCTTTGTAAAATATATTTAATTAAAAGGCAATGAGTATGTTTTTTGAATGTATGAAAAACAAGGAAATTAGATGAGTATACTAATTAAGCAGGCGATATCTGAAGATTTAAGCCTCATTCAGAAGGTTGGTAGGCAGAGTTATGTTGAACATTTTTCCACAATATGGACAGATGAGGGTATTGAAGATTTTTTGAATAGTTCATTTTCAAAGAAAAAAATATTGTATTCAATTGAAGATGATCATCAGTTTTGGTTCCTATATATGCAATCACCTCAGAAGTGTATTGGGATTGCGAAGGTAAATTTGAATCAATATGAGCCAAATATAAAATGTGAAGGTGCAGAATTAGAAAAAATTTATTTCTTAAAAGAAGCGGTGGGTCAAGGTTATGCTAAAAATTTTATAGCGTTTCTTTTAGACTTTGCAAAAGAAAAAGATCAGAAAAGTATGTATTTAAGTGTTTTAAAAAGTAATATAAGAGCACAAAAGTTTTACGAACATCATGGTTTTGTTTGCAAAACAAGCATTCCTTATAGTACAGATCGTTATGATGTTGGGATGAATATTATGAAGTTTGATTATTGTAATCAAAATTAAAAAACCAAGTATGATTTTTACATTTTTCTTATTAGACTGCCTTATTTTATTATTCATAGACTTGTATACTGATAAGTATATAAGCCGTATAACAAATACGAACTAAAATCTTAATCTCATATATAAAGCCCTATGAATACAACTCCTCAACCAGCCCAAGATGGCAGCTGGGTGAGTGTTATTGCATTAGCACTCGCAGCGTTTATTTTTAATACAACAGAATTTGTACCTGTTGCATTACTGACTGATATTGCAAAAAGTTTTAATATGGAGGCTGCGCATGTTGGCTTAATGATTACGATTTATGCATGGGTTGTTGCACTTGCATCGTTACCGATGATGTTGGTAACACGACATATGGAACGGAAAAAACTTCTGCTTTCTATTTTCTTATTATTTATATTTAGTCATCTAATTTCTAGTTTTGCATCAAATTTCGTAATTTTATTGATCAGCCGTATTGGTATTGCATTAGCTCATGCAATATTTTGGTCAATTACAGCTTCACTTGCTGTGCGTGTTGCGCCCTTAGGCAAGGGAGTTCAAGCGTTAGGGTTACTCTCTACGGGTACAGTCTTAGCTTTAGTGCTTGGTATTCCATTTGGTCGTGTCATTGGTGAATTATTTGGTTGGCGTATTACATTTAGTATAGTTGCAGTGCTTGCGGTACTTGCAGCAGGTATTTTGTGGAAAACATTGCCGAATTTACCAAGTCAAAATACTGGATCTATTGAAAGTTTGCCTATTTTAATTAAACGTCCTGCATTAATGCTTCTGTTTATTACAACGGTTATTGTTGTTGTCGCGCAGTTTACGGCATACAGTTATATTGAACCATTTACGGATGAAATTGCACATTTCACAGCAGATCAGACCACAACTTTACTCTTGGTTTATGGTGGATCTGGGATTTTAGGCTCAATTTTATTTAGCCGTCTTAGTCGAAAATTACCAAAGGGTTTCCCTGTTATTTCTATTGCGGGATTAGCTATATGTATGTTGTTGTTATTGCCTCTCGCATTTAGTGTATGGGGAATTATGGCAATATCTGTTGCATGGGGCATATTCATTATGATTTTTGGTTTAGTGATGCAGTCTAAGGTGTTACAGCTTGCTTCTGATGCAACGGATGTCGCGATGTCCTTATATTCTGGGCTTTATAATGTTGGCATTGGTGGCGGTGCTTTACTGGGTAGTATTGTGGGTTTAAATCTAGGTATGAAATATATTGGTGTTGTCGGTGGTATTCTTGCCGTAATAGGTCTATGCCTTGCCATTTTAATGATACGACGAAAAGACTTTATGCCAGTTGATAATTAGTGATTAGAAAAGAGCCAATATGGCTCTTTTTCTTTTAATATAGATGTCAAATTATTGAATTAATATAAAAAATATAAAGATAAAGAGTGATAGTAATGTCTAAAATAGATACGGTGGTTTTTGATTTTGGTAATGTGCTTGTAAGATGGGCACCTAAAGAAATTATCAATTTGACATTTAGTTCTCCCGATAATTTAGAACAGTTAGTGCAAGATGTTTTTGCAGGTGATATCTGGAAAAATCTTAATTTAGGTAAGTTGACCGAGGCTGAAGCAAAACAAGAATATGCTGAACGTTATCATTTTAGTCCAGTGATATTGGATGCACTATTTTATTATGTGAAGCAAACACAAATTTTAATTTACAATACAACTATTTTATTAGAACGGTTATCTAAGGCAAATTATCGGTTATATGCTTTAACAGATAATGTAAGAGAAACAGTTAGTCATTTAAGAGAGATGTATTCTTTTTGGAATGTTTTTGATGGACATGTTGTTTCTGCTGAAATTGGTACAATGAAACCTCAGAAAGAAATATTTTGGTATTTAATGGATACTTATCAAGTCATTCCTGAGCGTACAGTATTCTTAGATGATATGCTTGGAAATGTACAAGCAGCATCAGAGATTGGGTTTAAAACGATTCACTTTACGAATGCTGATGTTGCTGAACAACAGCTTAAGGCTTTCGGTCTAATATTCTGATTGGTACGCCCTGCGGGACTCGAACCCACTTCTGTCACTTAGGAGGCAACTGCTCTATCCAGTTAAGCTAAGGGCGTATTGTTGAATAGCAGATAATGTAGCTTAGTTAGTGCGAAAAAAAAAGTTATTGTGAAAATAACTTTTTTTTGAGCTATTTGTTTTTCTTAAAATATTTAAAAAATATGAACATCAACATGATCCAAATAGGAATCATCAGTACGGATTCTTTAAAGCCTTGTATCCACATAATAACTAGAATAAGTGCAATAAAGCCAAGTGCAAGATAGTTGCTGAGAGGGGAAAAAAGAGCAGGGAAATTGGTTTTCGTATGAGAAGATTTCATTGCTTTTCTGAATTTAAGGTGTATAAGACTAATAACTGCCCAATTTAAAACTAAAGCACCAACAACAATATACATAAGATGCCCAAGTGCTTGTTCTGGAACAAAGTAGTTAAGAATTATGCAACCAAAAATTATTGCAGAGGCAAAAAGTGTTGCAATAATCGGTGTGCCGTTCTTATTAATACGAGCAAAAAAACTAGGGGCATCCCCTTGTTCTGCTAGGCCGAATAGCATACGGCTATTGGCAAACATACTGCTGTTATAAACAGAGAGTGCAGAGGTGAGAATAATAAAGTTAAGTAGATGTGCAGCCCAGTCGATACCAAGCTGACTAAAAATAATGACAAATGGGCTTTTATCTAAACTACCCAGTTGTAATTTATTCCATGGAACGAGTGATAATAAGATTGTAAGTGTACCAACATAAAAAATAAAGATTCGGAAAATAACTTGATTGATTGCTTTTGGAATTGTCTTTTTAGGATTTTCTGCTTCTGCGGCCGCCGTACCAATCAGGTCAATACCACCAAATGCAAACATAATAAAAGCCAGCATATAAAATAGACCATCGAACCCATGAGGGAAAAAGCCACCATGTGTCCATAAGTTAGAAACGCTTATATTTGAATTTGGTGCTGCATGTACGATAAGGTATGCGCCAAAAATAATCATGGCGATAACAGCAATAACTTTAATAATCGATAGCCAAAACTCTGATTCACCATAAAACTTGACGTTAAGTGTATTTACAATGGTAATAATAGTGAAGAAGAAAAGGGTAGAGACCCAAGCAGGAATATAAGGCCACCAGTAATTAATATATTTTGCAATTGCTGTTAGTTCTGTCATAGCAACTAAAATATTTAAAATCCAATAATTCCAACCTGTTAGGAATCCTGGAAACTTTCCCCAATATTTATATGCAAAATGACTAAATGACCCTGTAACAGGCTCATATGCAATCATCTCTCCAAGGTGACGTAAAATTAGAAAAACTACAAAGCCACCAATTGCATAACCTAAAATAATAGAAGGTCCAGCTGACTGAATGACTTGTGCAGATCCTAAGAATAGTCCAGTGCCAATAGCACCACCCATTGCAATGAGCTGAATGTGTCTGCTTTTTAATCCACGGTGGAGTTCAGATGTTTTGTTGCTCACAGGTAATATGACCCATTAAGTTTTAAGATGAAAGTGAAATATGAGTAAGTAGTGCTTAGTCTGATAATCTTTTGAAACGATAGAGTAAATATAAAATTACTGTCCAAATTGGCATAAAAATTACGGACTCTGCAAAGCCTTTTTGACACATGATATATAGCACTAATACAAGAAAAATAAGTACCAAATAGTTGCTTAAAGGCGACCATAGTGCAGGGAATGATGTCTTTTCACTTTGAGTTTGTTTAAGTTTACGAAATTTTAAATGAGTAACTGTAATCATTGTCCAGTTTAAAACTAAACCTGCAACAGAAACGTACATGAGATGGCTTAATGCTTCTTTAGGAACAAAATAGTTTAGTATTACACAGAAGAATATGAGTGCTGCTGACACAAGAACACAGTAGTGAGGTATACCTTGTTCATTGGTTTTTAATAAAAATTTTGGCGCACTTCCTTGCTCTGCTAAACCAAATAACATACGACTATTTGCAAACATACCGCTGTTATATACTGATAAAGCAGCCGTTAATATAATAAAATTAAGTAAATGCGCTGCCCATTGAAAGCCAAGTTTACTAAAGATTAGTACAAAAGGACTCTTTTCTAAGCTACCTAACTGTAATTGATTCCATGGTACCAGAGATAATAAAATAGTCAGTGAGCATATATAAAAGATAAGTATTCTAAAAATAACCTGATTAATTGCTTGAGGAATAGATTTTTTCGGATCATCTGCCTCTGCTGCGGTCATTCCTATAAGTTCAATACCACCAAATGCAAAAAGAATAAAAGCCAGCATATAAAATAGACTTTCAAACCCATGTGGAAAAAAACCACCATATGCCCAAAGATTAGAAACTGATTCACCTGTTGCTAGTGTTGCTGTACTGAGTAAATATATTCCAAATAGAATCATGGAAATTACAGCAATAACTTTAATGAGAGCAAGCCAAAACTCTGATTCTCCAAATATTTTTACGCTTGTCAGGTTTAGGGCTGTAATAATAGTGAAGAAAAAAAGTACAGATACCCATGCAGGAATATGAGGCCACCAGTAATTAACATACTGTGCAGCAGCTGTTAATTCTGTCATTGCAACCAGTAAGTAAACAATCCAATAGTTCCAACCTGTAAAGAAACCTGCAAATGGACTCCAATATTTATATGCAAGATGGCTAAATGAACCTGCAACAGGTTCTTCAATAATCATTTCTCCAAGTTGGCGCATAATCAGAAATGCAATAAACCCTGCTATTGCATAACCTAAAATAATAGATGGTCCTGCAGTTTGGATAATATGTGCTGAGCCTAAGAATAGACCCGTACCAATAGCTCCACCCATAGCAATAAGCTGAATATGCCGATTTTTGAGACCACGCTTTAGGTTAGATGATGTATTACTCACCAAAATACGCTCAATTAAAAATTTGGCATATTGTAAGTGATTGTAAGTGAATCTCATAGCGAAGATAAAAGCCTATACAACAATAGATATATGAGTTGCTGCATAATTTGTATATAAGGTGGCAAAAAATGATAAAAAACTTATCTAATTCAAAGGATTTGAGATAACTTTTGAAAAAAAATAGATTTAGCGCGATAATAACTGTTTGTTCTGAGATTTCGTAATGACTATTCCAGCTTGTACTCAATGCCAGTCTGTATATACATACTATGATGGTGATTTAATTATATGCCCTGAATGTGCGCATGAATGGAGAGAAGGAGAACAAGCTACAGATGATGCACAAACCCTTATTGTTGATGCACATGGTCAGCCATTACAGGATGGCGATAATGTGACTGTAATTAAAGATTTGAAGATTAAGGGATCTTCGTCTGTTGTAAAAGTAGGAACAAAAGTAAAAGGAATTCGTTTGGTTGCAGATGCAACTGATGGTCATAATATCGATTGTAAAATTTCAGGCATTGGCGCTATGAAGTTAAAATCAGAATTCGTAAAGAAAGCATAATTGAACACATACGAGGCAACAGTGTCATCATTAGCTGAAATATCTTCAGATTTTCTAAAGTCTGCCCAGCACCAAATCCAACAAGATTTAAAACTTGCATTGGATTCTTTTTCCATACCTGAACCATTGCGTGAAGCAATTTATCATGCAGTGATGTTAGGAGGAAAGCGTGTTCGACCTGCATTATGTTATGCAGTTGGTGGACTTCGCAATGATAATTTGAAATGGGCGGCAATTCGTCGTGCAGCTGTGGCCGTAGAGTTAATTCATTGTTACTCACTTGTGCATGATGACTTGCCTTGTATGGATAATGACTCTTTACGCCGTGGTCAACCGACATGCCATGTCGCATTTGGGGAAGATACGGCATTACTTGCAGGTGACTTATTACAATCTATGGCTTATGAAGTACTTACTAGTCAACTATTTAATCAGTCTATAAGTGAAGTAAGTGATCGCATTGTTTTACAACAAACACGTATCCTTGCTACAGCCAGTTCAAAAATGGTAAATGGGCAAATGTTGGATTTACAGGCAGAAGGTATCCAAGTTAATCAACAGCATTTAGAAAAGATACACCATAATAAAACAGGTGCTTTAATTTCAGCAGCTATTACGCTAGCAGCAGTCACAATTTTTGAAATACCTGCTATAGAAATGACAAAGCTGAGAGAATTTGGTCAAGCAATAGGTCTTGCTTTTCAAGTACAAGATGACATTTTAGATATTGTTGCAGAAACCTCTGTATTAGGGAAAACTGCTGGTAAAGATATACAAGTTGAAAAGTCTACTTATCCAGCACTTATGGGCTTAGAGCAGGCAAGGGTCTATGCGAATACATTGCATCAACGTGCTTTAGAAGCATTGGCATATTTTGGTAAAGATGCAGATCAACTGCATCAGATTACGCAGTTTTTATTGAAAAGGGAAAATTAATTTTTCCCCATAATTCCACGAATAGTATTAAGCACATCTGCAGGAAGAACGACTGTTTTTGAGTTGTTCGATTTTGCCATGTCCTGCATTGCTTTAATATATTGCTCTCCAAGTAAATAAGTGACAGGAGCATCTTTATCACCTACAGCAGACGTTACAAGCTCAATGGATTTTTGAGATGCTTCAGCTAACACGACTTGTGCTTGAGCATCACGTTTAGAAGCCTCTAGGCGACCATCTGCTTCTAAAATTGCAGCTTGTTTTTCACCATCTGCTTTGGTAACAGCAGCACGTCGTTGTCTTTCTGCTGCCGCTTGTTCTTCCATCGCAGTTTGCATTGTTGCAGAAGGTTGAATATCTTGAATTTCCACTGTTTTAAGCGTGATTCCCCAGTCAGAAATATCTTCCGAAATTGCTAATTTAAGTTTTGCTTTAATATGATCTCGAGAGGATAGAGCATCATCTAAGTCCATTTCTCCGACAATAGAGCGTAGCGAAGTCTGTACTAGGTTTTGAATTGCCCAATTGAAGTTTTCGATACCATAAACTGCTTTTTCTGGTGTTGTTAAATTGATATACGCAACTGCATTCATTAGTAAAACTGCATTATCTTTCGTAATAACTTCTTGTGAAGGGATTTCTAAAACAATATCTTTAGTTGTTATACGGTAAGCGACTTCATCAATGTAAGGAATAATAATATTTAAGCCTGGATTTAGTGTCGTATGGTACTTTCCTAGTCTTTGTACAATCCATTTATACCCTTGAGGGACAATACGAACACCTTTTAGGAGGGTAATAACAACAAATGCTAAAAAGGCGAGGCTAATAATTGTTGTAACTGACATTTTATATCCTAATTTAAATTTGATTTTTCATATGCATTATGTAATTTAATGAGTAACTTTTCACCTTGAATTCCTATGACTTCAATGCGATCACCAACATGAAGAGGCCTATCACATTCACTTAACCACTCCTCCGAGCCTAATAAGGGAACAACGAAACGAACTTTAACACAGCTTTCATTAGAAAAAGTTTGTATTACAGTACCTGTTTGTCCGAGTATCTTTTGAGTGTTAGAGGGATTCTGATTACGCCGTTTTGTGAATGGTTTAATAAAGTTAAACCATAAGATAGTATTGAGAATAGAGAAGATAGCCCAAATTAAAATTTGAGTGGCTGTGCTCATCCAAGGCGAAAGCCAGTATAAAAAACTAAGCATAATGGCTGCAATACCAAACCATAAAATAGCAAAAGTTGCTAAACAAAGTTCAAGTAAAATGAGCACGATGCCGAGAACAAACCAATGCCATGGCTCAAGCATAATATTCATCTAATATTCTCATATAGGAAAAGATATATTAAAAATACAAGCATCATTAGTTTATTAATTTATCAAATGATGCTTGGAAAGCATATATAAATATGAGGGAATTAAAATTTTGCTTTTGGCGCAGGTATATATGCAGCAGGAGAGTGCTTAAATTGAGCAATAGCTGCATCAATTTGTTTTAGTTGTGATTGTGTTGCTTTTTCACCTTCAATAATTGCTTGATTAGCAACATTTAGATCCATAACACCAATATGGTCTACTCGAGGACGAATGACAATATTTGCATATCTAAGTTCATCTTGAATACTTTGTTGTCCCATAATATTAATTGTTTGATCAAGTAAACCCCACATATTACTTGCAGTATTTTTTGTACCCATAGGGCGTGCAGAAATATCCACAGCAATGACGATATCAGCACCCATATCTTTTGCAGTTTTTACAGGTATAGGGCTGACTAAACCTCCATCAACATAGTCAACTCCTCCTATTCTTGCAGGAATAAATACATTTGGAATACTGCAAGAGGCACGTACAGCTTGTCCTGTATTACCCCGAATAAAGTCAACTTTTTGCCCATTATCTAAGCGTGTTGCAACTGCTGCAAAGCGAATGGGTAATTGTTGGATTGGTTTATTCTCAACTTGGGTATTAATATAGTCTTGCAGTTTTTGCCCTATTAAGAAGCCCTGACGACTAAATGTTAGGTCTCTTAAATCTGACTCTTTAAGCTGATATGCAATTTGTTGTAGTTGATAAGGTGTTTTTCCACTAGCGTAAATACTTCCTACAAAACTACCTGCACTTGTACCTGTAACGATTTTTGGTCTAATACCATGTGACTCTAAAACTTTGATTACCCCGATATGTGCAAAGCCTTTTGCACCACCGCCACCTAGTGCGAGTGCAATGATAGGTTCTCTAGGTTGCTTTTGTGTTTTTTCTGCTGTTGTACAACCCAAAAGCATAGTGCATAAAACAAAAAGAAATGAAAGATGACGAAATTTTGCCATAGTAAGTAGCATTTCAAGATAAGGAATTGGTGGCACATATCATCAGATTTTATATAAGTTTTCTAGCTTATTTTTAATTGTTTTTGTAACGGTAAAGAGATAGTTGAGAGATATTTGGGGTAGTAATTTTGAGAGGTGTAAAAAGATAAGATAATTGATAAATCTTTTTATAATTACCAATAGGCATAAAGCTTTCAAGGCTGCTCAGTGTTTTTGTTTGGTAATTCAGGCAGAATATAACAATAGGAACTTTTGCACCATCAGCGATGCGATAAAAACCACTTTTCAAACTAGAAGCTTGTTGTCGAGTTCCTTCAAGAGCCATATCAATTCAAATATATTTTTTGTTATTTAAAGTTTCAATAGCTTGTTGAGTAAAACCACTTTTACTGTTTCTTTTTATTGGAATATGGCTTTAGTGGGGTATTAAAAAGATCACCTTTCGCAAAAATAGAAATTTTAACCCTTAAATCTAAAGTACCAATCATTGCATACCATTCATTAAAACTTGAAGTATACGGTAATAAGATTGCAATATCTTTAGGTATACTTGGAATACTACCTTCAAATTTCCATCCCTGTATATGTAATATACTTTGAAAGAAACAATGAGAGTATGTATTGCCTCTAATTGCAAGATTAGGAGGTAATACAGGGCAAAGTTTTTTACTCATCTGGACTTAAGATTGAAATATATATGAAATTAAGGGATAAATTTTTGGATTGTATCTGACCTAAAAAAAATAAAAAATACAGCATTGGTATACTTGTTACGTAAAATATTTTCTGTAATTTATATATTTCAGGAAAAATTAAGTTTATATAAGTGCTAAAAATAAATTTCTGATTAATATGGTTAAAAAATATAAATCGAAGTATTTTAGTGAAATTTCAGATAAATTTTAGATGTGAATATCTATTTTTTTCATATCTCTGTAATAAAATATTGTTTTTATTTGTCGCACGAAAGAGCTAGTTTTTAACTAGCAAGAACATTTATTACAAAAGATAAGGTTTCTTATACTTTGTATATACCAATAAGAAGTATTTCAATAGAAATAAGACCTTTGGTGTATATAAAAAGATCAAAAATAGAAATATTATTAATTTTTGTAATGATTGTCATAATTTTGTTACTTTTATTTGCAATATTAAGGCTAATTTCGATAGCGATTACTCATTTTGAGGATGGAGAACTCTGTGGTTAAGGTAAATAAACTAGCACTTTCTATTAGTGCGGCTTTAATTTTGGGGACTGTAGGGTCTGCACAAGCTGCAACGAAGACAACAGTACAACAACAGCAAGTATCAGACCTACAGGCACAGGTAGCTCAATTACAACAGCTGGTTCAACAGCTCTCTAGTCAACAGCAGCAACTTGCTGGCCAGCAAAATCAGCTCTCTGGACAACAGCAACAGCAAGCAGTACAACTTCAACAACAAGCAATTCAGTCTTTAGAAAAGCCAGTAGTAGCGCCAAAAGAAGCAAGTGCTAAGCCAGGTTGGATTGCTCTCGCTGATGGTAAAACACAGCTAAAAATTTATGGTAACGTCCGTACAGATGTAACTTATGACACGCAAGGTGTTGTAAATGATGTTTATAATAAAACAAATACTGTTCCGTTAAATACGCAAACTAAAGGTGCGAAGGACTCTTTAAATGCTTCAGCAGCAAATGCACGCTTAGGTGTTGATGTTACTCGTGCGACTGAGTATGGTCAGTTAAATGCAAAAGTTGAAGCAGACTTCATGGATGGCACATATACGAATGGTAATGGGCAGTTCAGATTGCGTCATGCTTATGTGTCTCTAGGTAACTGGCTAGTTGGTCAGACGGTATCTCCTTTTGTAACAGATACACCAAATACTGTTGACCCTAATGGTATTATGGGTGCAGCATCATTAAAACCTGTACAAGTACGTTATACACAGCCTATTACAAAGAATCAGAAACTACTAGTAGCTTTAGAGGGTAATTATAAAGATCCAAATACCTTCAGTGGTACTAGTCAAACTAGTGGTGGAAATAGACTACCTTCTTTGACAGCGCAATATGCTGCAACGACAGCTGATAAAAAAGCTTCTTTACAGGCAGTTGGTTTTTTACATGAAAATCGTGTTGCACAAAAAGATACGAAGCAAGCAACTGATCTTGGCTGGGGTGTAGGTATTGGAGGTAAATATAACCTCACAGATAATGATGCAATCTTAGCAAACTATTATCACGTTGTTGGTGATAGTAAATATATGCTTTATAAAAACTCTGATGCTTATTTTGCTACAGTCAAAGGTAATTCATATACAATTGCTGAAACTAAGATGGATGCAGCTTTTGCTGGTTACACACATAAATGGAATAAGCAATTCCAATCATCTGTATTAGGTGGTGCAATTTGGTATAAGAAAGATGGATATAATACGAGTACCACAGCTCTACAATCAACTTCAAATAACAAATCACTCTATAATGTACTTGTAAATACATTCTATACACCAGTAAAAGACTTTGATTTAGGCGCTGAATATACATATGGTCAGCGTAAAACATTTGCGAATCAAACAGGTGACTATTCACGTATAAACTTTATGGCTAAATATAGCTTCTAAGTTAAACTATATTAGTTAGCTGAGTAAAAAAACCGCAATAGATTGGTCTGTTGCGGTTTTTTATTTTAAATCTGCTAAAGTGCATTACCTACATTGTATGTGACAATGTATGTGAAAATTTATGTTTGTCTTTTTGCAAGAAAACATAAGTTGTAATCATTTAAGTAGAAGTAGTTTTTCATGCCTTTCTTACAGTTTATCCGAAGTAAAATACCTGCCCTCACATTAGGGAAGTTTAATTTAGTTCTCGCTATTTGGTTGGCATGTGCTTTAAATATTAATTTTTTTAAAAAAGCTTTAAGCTATTCAGGTTTACATGGTTTTTATGCTGGTTTTTGGGTTGCTTCACTAATATTTGTTTTAACTGCATATTATTTTATTGTTCTTCAATTAATCTCATGGTCTTGGTCTAAAAAAGTTATTGCTGTTTTGCTTATTGTAATTAGTGGTTGTACTGCATATTTTGTAAATAGTATGGGCATTATGATTACGCCTGAGCAAATTCAGAATATGATGCAGACAGATACAAAAGAGGCATTTGCACTTGTATCTGGTGATCTTATTAGATGGCTTTTTTTATTTGCTGTTCTACCCAGTATTTTATTTTGTATTATTCCCATAAGAAAAGAAAATTTTAGAAAAATTGTTCTAAAAAAAATAATCAGTATTATCTCTGCATTGGTTATAGCAGGCACTCTTATATATGCTAGCTATATTGACTTTAGCTCGTTGTTCCGCAGTCATAGAGAAATAAGAGACTTGATCTCTCCGAATAATCTATTTAATTCAGGTTTAAGTTACTACAAGAAATTATCTTATAAACCATTGCCATTGGTACGTTATGGTGAAGATGCAGAACTTACCGTTAAACAGGAAAAACCTAAATTTCTGGTTTTAGTTATTGGTGAAACAGCACGGGCTGAAAGTTTTTCTTTAGATGGATATGAGAGAAATACTAACCCTGAGCTTTCTAAAATATCAGATTTAATTAACTTCAAAGATGCCCATTCATGTGGTACTGCAACAGCCGTTTCGGTACCTTGCATGTTTTCTGGAATGCCAAGAACAAGTTACGATAGCCGTTTAGTATCGCATAGAGAGGGATTGCTCGACATAGCACAACGTGCGGGTTATAAAGTCACTTGGATTGATAATAACTCGGGATGCAAAGGTGCATGTGATCGTGTACATCAATATGATATTCCAGAGAAATTACAAAAAAAATACTGCAAAGCAGATGGGGAATGTGACGATGAGATTTTACTTTTAAGTTTAAAAGAATATATTAAAAGTATTCATAAAGATGATCTTACACCCCAGCTTGTAGTGTTGCATCAAATAGGAAGCCATGGGCCAGCGTATTATGAACGCACACGTCCTGAATTTGAGCCTTTTAAACCTATTTGTCATACCAATACTATTCAAAACTGTGACCATCAAATATTGATCAATACTTATGATAATAGTATTGTTTATACAGATTATATTCTAAGTCAGGTCATTAGAAACTTACAGGAAAATCAAAAGTATCAAACGGGTTTTTGGTACTTGTCTGACCATGGAGAGTCTACAGGAGAAAATGGGCTATATTTGCATGGGGCACCTTACACATTCGCACCATCTCAACAAACGCATATTCCAATGATGATGTGGTTTTCAGATGATTGGAATAAAAATAATATGGATCAAGTAAGTTGTTTGAAATCTCAACAAAATAAATCAGTTGGGCAAGATAATTTATTTCCAACAATGTTGGGTTTACTTGACATAAAAACGCAAGTGATTAATCCAAATTTAAATATGCTGTCGTATTGTCACAGCCAATAAAGCACTAGAGCAGTAAATTATGACGAAAATATTAATCATTGAAGATGATTTCATGATTGCGGAATCGACAATTACATTGTTGAAGTATCATGGTTTTGAAGTTGAATGGTTTAACAATGGTTTAGATGGTCTATCTGATTTGGCAAAGCATCAATATGATATGATTTTGCTGGATTTAGGTTTGCCAATGATGGATGGAATGCAGGTGTTAAAGCAAATTCGTCAAAAGACGCAGACACCAGTTTTAATTATTTCCGCAAGAGATCAGCTAGAAAATCGTGTAGATGGTTTAAATCAGGGTGCAGATGACTACCTTGTAAAACCTTATGAATTTGAAGAGTTGTTAGCAAGAATTCATGCATTGTTAAGACGGGCAGGCATAGATGCTCAGAATACGCCAGCAGATAAAATTCTAAATAATGGTGAACTTATTTTAGATATCGAACAGCATATTGCTAAGTATAAAGGTCAAGTTATTGAGTTATCTAATCGTGAGTGGGCAATTTTAATTCCATTAATGATGTACCCCAATAAAATTTTCTCTAAAGCAAATTTAGAAGATAAATTGTATGACTTTGATAGTGAAGTATCGAGTAATACGATAGAGGTCTATATCCACCACTTGCGTACCAAACTTGGCAAAGATTTTATTCGAACGATTCGTGGTCTTGGTTACCGTCTTGGGCATAACTCTTAATTAGGTTGCTACAAAATGGAAAAACATAGCTCGTTAAATACTCGACTTGTAGTGCTGACATCGCTATTGAGTATTGTAATGGCATGTGTACTCATGTTCTCAACCTATCATATTGCACTTCGGGAGCTTACTCGGATTTTAGATGCGCAAATGCAGTTTTTAGCAAGTCGTGCAACAATGCTCAATTTGAAAAATACGCATAGCCAGTTGAATTTAGATCCAGATAAGCAACAAGAAGAGCTATTTATTGATATTTGGTCATATGATGATTTAGATGAATTAGATAGAAACCAACTTCTTGTCCCGCAGGTTAAAAAAGCTGGTTTTTATCAACATGAAACCGAGTCAGGAACATGGTATACCTATGTTTTACCTACGAAAGATTATCAAGTTCAGGTAAGTCAGCATCAACGGGTTCGTAAAGTATTGGCACTTGAACTTGCAGGTAGTATGGTTTTACCATTTCTTTTAATTATGCCATTGGCAATGTTAATTATTGTTTGGATCATTAAAAGAAGTTTAAAACCATTAGATGATTTGAAAAGTGAGCTGGCACAACGTGATTCTAATGAACTCACTCATTTAACAAATACACAGTATCCTATTGAGCTTTTACCAGCAATAACAGAGATTAACTATTTATTTGATAGAATTTCAAGAACACAACAAGAGCAGAAGCAATTTATTGCAGATGCTGCACATGAGTTACGAACGCCTATTACTGCACTGAATTTACAGACAAAAATTTTACTTAGAGATTTTCCTGAAAATCCCGCATTAATTAATTTAAGTAAAGGACTTGCACGTATTCAACATTTAGTTAGCCAGTTATTGTCTTTGGCTAAACAAGATACCTCTTTACATGTACTTGAACAGCCAAAACGATTTTTACTGAATGATGTTGCACTCAATTGTGTTGAACAGTTGATGAATTTGGCAATGGAAAAAGATATTGATTTGGGTTTTGAACGTAATGATGAAGTCATTATCCAAAGTTTTGAGCCAACAATTCACTCTATTATTTATAATCTAATTGATAATGCAATTAAGTACACGCCCAACTCTGGTGTGATTAATATTTCAGTGTATGAGGATACACATAGTAAGTTTGGTTTTGTATGTATTGAAGATAGTGGTCCAGGTATTCCTCAAGAGCAATATGAGGAAGTATTAAAGCGTTTTTATCGTGTGCATCATCATTTAGAGGTTGGTAGTGGTTTAGGGCTTTCTATTGTACAAAAAGCGACTCAGCGTGCAGGGGGGACTTTATCATTAGGTGAGAGTAAAGAGCTTGGTGGTTTAAAAGTTTTAATTAAATTACCGATGAAACTTATAGTTAGCGAAAATAATCTTCAATAAGTTGAATAGTTATGTCGAACTTAAATGATCCTCGTGTATTACTGGCCTTAGAAAGAACTTTGCTTGCATGGAATAGAAGTGGTTTAGGGTTAATTGCATTTGGTTTTGTACTAGAACGATCGACTGTTTTAGGGGGCTTTTTAAATCCTAGTGGAGAGGCACATAAGATACTGTTAAGTAAAGCCTTTGCAATTGTTATTGTTTTATTAGGCGTGATTATTAGTTTATGGTCTGTCCGACAGTATAAAACTGCATTGAAATCACTCACAGAAAGTGAAATGATTGAGGGGTATAGGACAGATTTACCCATGTTTCTTACAATGATAAGTGTATTATGTGGCTGTTTGCTGATAATCACATTCTTTGTATAAAAAAAGGGGCTGAATGATCAGCCCCTTTTTCTTATGTTTTTATAGATTTGCAATTTGTTCCATGTTGTATTTTACTTTTTCAAGTTGCGCTACAAACTCTGCAAGTTTAGCTTTTTCACCTTCTACAACAGCAGGTGGTGCTTTCTTAACAAAGCCTTCATTTGAAAGTTTATTTGCAATTTGATCGTGTTGTTTTTGAACTTTGTCTAAGTCTTTCTGTAGACGTGCAAGCTCCGCTTTTGGGTCAATTAAGCCTTTCATTGGTACAAATACAGATGCATGACCAATCACACTTGATGAAGAAAGCGGTGGCTCTTGTGAGTCACTGAGGAACTCAATACTTTCTACTTTAGCAAGGGCTTTAAATAAAGGTTCAATGCGTTGAATACGTGTTTGCTCAGCATCTGTAATATTTTTAAGCAATACAGGAAGTAGGCGTGCATTACCTAGACCCATTTCACCACGGATATTACGGACTGCACCAATTAAGCCTTGTAACCAGCTCATATCCGTTTCAGCTTGCTCATTGATCTTGTCTTCTTCAGCAATAGGGTAGTTTGCTGTCATGATGGTTTTACCTTCACGACCAACCATTGGTGCTAAAGTCTGCCAAATTTCTTCTGTAAGATATGGCATAAGTGGATGAGCAAGGCGTAAAGATGTTTCCATTACGCTAAGTAGTACACGTCTAACTTCTGATTTACGTTCAGCAGAAACATTTACATCATTTAGAACAGGTTTTGTGAGTTCAACATACCAATCGCAGTATTCATTCCAAATAAAGTCATAAATATTTTGTGCAGCGATATCTAAACGGTGTGTTTTAAATGCTTGGTGTACATTTGCTTCAGCTTTTTGTAGACGGCTGATAATCCACTTTTCAGGAAGTTCCCATAAGTCTGGATTCGCAGTTTGAGCAACATCCTGACCTTCAATATTCATTAGAACGAAGCGTGTTGCATTCCAAATTTTATTACAGAAATTACGGTATCCTTCGACACGTTTTAAATCGAACTTAATGTCACGTCCTGTATTTGCAAGTGCGCAGAAAGTAAAGCGAACAGCATCTGTCCCATAAGAGTTAATACCGTCTGGAAATTCTTTGCGGGTAGATTTCTCAATTTTTTCAGCTTGTTTTGGATTCATTAAGCCAAAAGTACGTTTTTTCACAAGGCTTTCAAGATCAATACCGTCAATAAGGTCTAAAGGATCTAAAACATTTCCTTTAGATTTAGACATTTTTTGACCTTCACCATCACGTACAAGCCCGTGTACATACACTGTTTTAAATGGTACTTGAGGTGTACCATCTTCATTTTTCATGAAGTGCATAGTCATCATAATCATACGGGCAACCCAGAAGAAGATGATGTCAAAGCCTGTTACAAGAAGATCTGTCGGGTGGAATGTTTTTAATGCATCATTGAGTGCATCTTTTGCTGCATCACCTGTCCAACCTAATGTTGAGAACGTCCATAATCCTGATGAGAACCATGTGTCGAGAATATCTTCATCTTGGTTGAGTTCGATATGGTTTGCAATGTTATGTTTTTGGCGAACTTCTTCTTCATTACGACCTACATATACATTACCTTCAGCATCATACCATGCAGGGATACGATGACCCCACCAGAGTTGTCTAGAAATACACCAGTCTTGAATGTTGTTCATCCAAGCCATATACATGTTGGTGTATTGTTCTGGAACAAACTTAATACGACCATCTTTTACAGCTTCTACAGCAGGCTCTGCAAGAGGAGAAATTTTTACATACCATTGATCGGTAAGTAATGGTTCTACAATAACACCCGAACGGTCACCACGTGGTGCTTTTAAGTCATAAGGTTCGATTTTTTCCAACCAACCTTCAACCTCAGCCTGAGCAACCATTTTCTTACGTGCTTCGAAGCGTTCTAGACCAATATAATCATTTGGTGCGGCAATTGTTTTTGAAATCTGCTCACCTGCTTTTGCAATGTATTCAAACTCTGCAAGTACTTCAGCATTTTTATTAAAGATATTAATAATTGGTAGATTACAACGTTTACCAACTTCATAGTCGTTAAAGTCATGTGCAGGTGTGATTTTTACACAGCCTGTTCCAAAGTCTTTTTCTACATATTCATCGGCAACAATAGGAATAAGGCGACCACTAATTGGAAGCACTATATTTTTACCAATCAGGTGTTGGTAGCGTTCATCTTCAGGGTGTACAGCAACAGCACTATCGCCAAGTAATGTTTCAGGACGTGTTGTTGCAACAATAAGATAATTTTCGCCGTTTTGAGTCTGTAGAGATTTATCTTCAAAGGAGTATTTGAAATGCCATAAAGAGCCTTTTTCTTCATGGTTTTCAACTTCTAAGTCGGAAAGGGCAGTTTGAAGTTTAGGATCCCAGTTTACAAGACGCTTACCACGGTAAATAAGCCCTTGTTCATGCAGTTGAACGAACACTTCTTTTACAGCGTGTGATAGACCTTCATCCATTGTGAAGCGCTCACGTGACCAATCTACAGAAGATCCTAGGCGACGAATTTGGCGAGTAATATTACCACCAGATTGTTCTTTCCACTCCCATACTTTATCAATGAACTTTTCACGGCCTAAGTCGTGACGACTAATATTTTCAGCAGCAAGTTGGCGCTCTACAACCATTTGTGTTGCAATACCTGCATGGTCTGTACCAGGTTGCCAAAGGGTATTTTTACCCATCATACGGTTATAGCGAGTGAAAGCGTCAATAATTGTATTATTGAAACCATGACCCATGTGCAAACTTCCTGTTACATTAGGGGGTGGAATCATCACACAAAAAGACTCGCCTTGGCCTGATGGTTTAAAATAACCATTTTCTTCCCAAGTTTTATACCATTTTTTTTCGATCTCGGTTGGATCATACGTTGTTGCAATATTCTGAGCTGAAGTAGCTTGTGAGTCAGTCATAGTAAACAGATCAAAAGTGAATGAATAATTAAATGTATTGTAGCAAAAAAAATAATGCTTGAGCGGACATGTATCATTCTGTGATATATAACAACAAAGTAAATAACGTGGTAACTTATAGCAATATAATTTTGGATTTTTGATTTATGTCGTATGCGGTGTATTTACGAGTAGAAGCACAAACCTATCAAAAATTTATTTCTATTCAAGAACGTCTTAATGCAGGGGAAAAACAGAAGCTAGCGCATGAGCTAGGTGATGTATTGGCAGATGTTTCTGTACAAATTATTCAGCAAGCTTTTATTGATTTGCTTGAACAACAGAAGCGCCGTTTAACAAGACCTGAAGGACATAAGGTTGCAGCAGATTCGGAGAAAGTGATTGAACACGTTCTTTCTGCATTTAAAAAATACTTACCGTGGGCAATTGCACTTTTTGGTAATGAACGATTACAGCCAATTGTAGAGTATTTCTCAAAAATGGTTCATCATGAAAATGGTGAAATTTATGTGAGATATCATGTCGCGTCTGATTTAGCAGAAAAGATATTAAAGAAAGTAAAGGCAATTCAGCAGGGAGATGCATCTGAAATAGCACTTGCTTTTGACTGTTTAAATGAAGTGATTGATACGGGTGTAGATCAGCTTATTCGAAAACCAAAAGCATTATTAAAATTTAATTTGGTTGTAGATAAAACATTGAATGGTGTCATTCAAGTGAGTACGAATATGGCATATAAGCGTCTGTCGTTACTAGGGAAGGAAGTAGAACTGACTTCAGCACCATATTATATCGACCATTTTATACAATTTTTGCATCATGAAGCATAAAATAAAAACCCACATTAATCATGTGGGTTTTTTTGATTATTATTTATTGTTTGATTGGGCTTCTGCACTAGAAGGTTGATGATAGGTTTGATCTGTACTGTATGCTTTGATACCACCACCTAATGTTTTATACAACTCAATTTGATTGTTTAGATTTGTCAATTCTAAGCTAAGGAGTGCTTGTTGAGCAGCATAAGCATCTTTTTGTGCAGTTAGCACGGTTAGATAGCCATCTATACCTGCACGATAACGGGCATCAGACAGTTGATAAGTACGATTGGTTGCAGATACAAGGCTACGTTGAGCATCTAAACGTTCACCAATATTTGCACGTGTTGCTAATGCATCACTTACTTCTTTAAATGCTGTTTGAATGGTTTTTTCATATGAAGCAAGAGCAATTTCTTGATCTACTTTAGAAATTTTAACATTTGCTTTGCGAGTTCCCCAGTCGAAAATTGGTAAATTTAGAGAGGGAGCAACTGACCAAATGAATGAACCTGATTTAAATAAGTTGGAAAGCTCAGATGAAGCAAGTCCTGCAGAGCTAGTTAGGCTAATTGTTGGGAAAAGTTGTGCTTTTGCAGCTCCAATATTTGCACCAGCTGCACTTAAACTATAAGCCGACTGTTGGATATCAGGTCGGTTATTTAGTAAATCACTGCTTAATCCAGTTGCAAACGTCATTTCATTTGTCACACTACGAATTGTACTTTTGGGTAGAAGCTCTGTTGGTACAGGTTGGCCTACCAATAAGTTTAGTGCATTTTGTGCCTGAGCAGCTTGGGTGCGATATGTACCTACATCTGCACGAGCCGTTTCTACAGAAATTTGTGCTTGACGTAAAGGTACTTCACTATCAATACCGACATCAAATCGTTTTTTATTCAGATTGTATGCTTGCATCTGAGTTTTTAGTGTATCTTCTGCAAGTTTTAGGTTGGCATTTGCATACGAATACTGTAACCATGCTTCTGCAACTTGACTAATTAAACTAATTTGTGTTGCATCACGTGTACTTCGCATTGCAAGATAACTATCTAGTGCTGCATCTTTTAAACTTTTGAGTCGTCCCCAAAAATCTAATTCATAGGATGTTACAGCAAGCCCTGCTGAATAAACATTTCCAGTTACAGGTAGGCCTGTAAGTACACTTTTAGAGCGTGAGCGTTCGAATTCCTCACTTGTACCAAGAGTTGGTAAGCGATTGTTTTCTGTAATGTTGTATTGTGCTTGTGCTTTTTGAATATTTAAGATTGCTGTACGCATATCTCTATTATTTTGCAGTGCCAGATCTATAACTTTTATCAGTTGAGGGTTGGAAAAGAAGTCTTTATACCCTTGTTCTGCAATTGATACCCCAGAGTTATGCTCAGTAGCGTATTGAGTAGGGATATCAGATTTTACAACAGGCTCTGGCCCGCGCATGCTTTGGCATGCAGCCAAAGCAAACGCAAGAGAGGAGACTGCAATACTACGACCTGTAATCGACCATATATTTTGCATCACGATTTATGCTCCTGAGTATTTGCAGTTTTTGGTTTATATTTAAAGATACTACGTATCCATACGAAGAAGACTGGAATAAAGAAAATACCTAGTAAGCAAGAACTAATTACGCCACCAAGTACACCAAAACCAACGGAATGTTGACTACCTGCACCTGCACCTGTAGAAAGTGCGAGTGGAAGTACACCAAAACCGAAAGCAAGGGTTGTCATAATAATTGGTCTTAGACGCATTTTTGCTGCATGTAATGTTGCGTCAAATAAGTCTTGTCCTTTTTCTTGCAGTTCTTTGGCAAACTCAACAATAAGAATCGCATTTTTTGAGGATAAGCCAATCACTGAAATCATCGCAACTTGGAAATAAATGTTGTTGACTAGGTTTGGATTTTTGAGAATAAAGAATCCAAAATAAGTCAGTGAAACTGCTCCAATTATACCAAGTGGAATCACTAATAATACTGAGAATGGAATTGACCAGCTTTCATAAAGCGCCGCAAGACATAAGAATACAATAAGTAATGAAAGTGCGTATAAATATACACCTTGTGAGCCTGAATCTTGCTCTTCTAAGGAAAGACCCGTCCATTCATAGGAGAAGCCAGAAAGCCCCATAGATGGTAACTTCTGCATAATCTGTTCCATTGCAAGCATTGCTTCACCTGAGCTTACACCTTCCGCAGGAGAGCCTTGTAACTCCATTGCAGAAACACCATTATAGCGTATTAGACTTGGTGAACCATATGTCCAATGACCAGACGTAAATGCTGAGAATGGCACCATATTGCCAGTAGAACTACGAACATACCATTTATTGATATCGTCAGGCATCATACGTGCGTCTGCTTGTCCTTGTAGATAAACTTTCTTCACACGACCATGATCTAGGAAGTCATTGATATAACTTCCACCCCATGCAATACCCATTGTATTATTAATATCTGAAATACTAACGCCTAAGCTACCTGCTTTTGCTTGATCGATATTAATTTGGTACTGGGATTCATCTTCCATACCATTTGGTCGAATCATACCAATACGTTTATCTTTTGATGCGAGTCCCAGTACAGCATTACGGGCTGCTAAAAGTTTTTCATGACCTTGGCCATTTAAGTCTTTTAACATAAAGTCAAAACCTTGGCTTGTACCAAGTTCAGGCATTGCTGGCAGTTGAAGAGGGTATATAAGAGTTGCATCTTTGATAATTGCATTTAGTGCAAGTGCACGTTTGGTTAAAGCACTAATTTGAGTTTCAGGTGTTTTACGTTCACTCCAATCTTTTAATCGAACAAAGGCAATACCTTGATTTTGTCCTTGTCCTGTAAATGAAAAGCCCGATACGCTAAAGACCGAAGCAACAGTGTCTTTTTCTTTATTAAGATAATAGTCACTGATTTTTCCTAGTGTTTTTTCGGTACGTTCTAAACTTGCATTTGTTGGTAATTGTACAAGGGTAAGCACTACGCCTTGGTCTTCATCTGGTAGGAATGAAGTCGGTAATGTTTTAACTAAAAACCCTAAGACGACAATAAGAAGAATGTAGAAAATACCAGACACCAGACGGTGGTGGGTCATACGGTTCACACCATTTTGGTAACGATGTGCGATTCGGTCAAAACTATGGTTAAACCATCTAAAGAAGCGAGCAAAAATCGAATTACTTGCAGGCTTATTTTCATCATGTTTTTTAAGAATGGTTGCACAAAGTGCAGGTGTAAATGTTAAAGCAACGATAAGAGATAAAATCATTGCTGTAACAAGAGTAATAGAAAATTGTCGGTATATTACACCCGTTGTTCCTGAAAAGAATGACATTGGAACAAATACAGCTGTCAGTACAGTTGTGATACCAATCAGCGCACCTGAAATTTGACTCATAGAGTTTTCAGTGGCAATGACAGGGTCTAAATGCTCTTCTGTCATAATCCGTTCAACATTTTCAACTACAACAATTGCATCATCGACTAACAGACCAATCGCAAGTACCATTGCAAACATGGTTAGTGTATTGATAGAGAAACCAAATACATTGATCATTGCAAATGTTCCGAGTACAACGACTGGAACGGCAAGAGTAGGGATGATAGTTGCACGCCAGTTTTGTAAGAACAAAAACATTACAAGAAATACAAGAATAATCGCTTCTACGAGAGTGTGAGCAACATTTCCAATTGAAATTTTAATAAATGGTGTACTGTCAAAAGCAATGGTGTCTTTTAGACCTTGAGGGTAGTTTGGTCTTAGCTTCTCTAAAGCCGTCTCAATGTTTTTTGCAGTTTCAAGCGCATTCGCACCTGTTGAAAGACGAATAGCAATACCTGCAGCAGGTTTACCATTATATTTAGAGTCAAATGCATAGTTCGATGAACCAAGTTCTACTTTAGCAACATCTTTTAAGCGAACAATTGCACCAGTATTATTTTTTAAAATGATATTTTGGAACTGTTCAGGTGTTTGCAGTAGACTTTGTGCATTTACAGTTGCATTTAGAACCTGTCCAGCAACAGCTGGTGCTCCACCTAATTGACCACCAGCAACTTGAGTATTTTGTGCTTGAATTGCAGTAGATACATCAGAAGGAGTTAGTTGATAACTTGTCAATTTGTTTGGGTCGAGCCAAATACGCATGGCATATGAGCCACCAAAAACTTGAAGTTCACCGACACCAGCAACACGACTTAAAGGATCTGAGAGATGACTATTGACATAGTCTTTAATATAAGCACCGTCTAAGCTATCGTCTGGTGAGTAAAATGAGATGACTTGTAAAAAGCTTGCACCAGATTTATTAATAGTCACACCTTGACGCTGTACAGATTCTGGTAACGAAGAAAGAGCTGTTTGCATCTTATTCTGTACTTGTACTTGTGCAATGTTAGGATCGATACCTTGCTTAAAGTTGACATCTACTTCTACAGATCCAGTTGCTGAACTTGTTGATGTAATATAGCGTAGACCATCTAAGCCATTCATTTGTTGTTCAATAACTTGTGTGACTGTATTTTCAATAGTCTGAGCGGATGCGCCTGGATAAGTTGCAGTAATCGAAATTTTAGGTGGAGCAATTGTTGGATACTGTGCAATAGGCATGTTGAATAGAGAAATAATCCCTGCCAACATAATAACTAGTGCAATAACCCATGCGAAAATAGGACGGTGTATGAAAAATTTGGCCATCGTATCCTACCCTTTAGTTGTATTTTGGTTGGATGTAGACGGTGATTGTGCGCTGGTCACGGGTTGTGTTTCATTAGTTTGATACGGTTTAATTTTTACCTGCTCACCAGCTTTTACTTTTGCAACACCATCAACAATGACTTTATCTCCTGGATTCAATCCTTTGGTAACAATCCAGTTTTGACCTTGAGTACCTGATGTTTCTACATTGCGAGATTCAACAATACCTTTTTCATTAGCAACGAGTACAATCGCCTGATTAGAAGGAGTACGACTTAAGGCAAGCTGTGGAATTAGATAAGCATTTGGTATGATGCCCTGACTAATTTCAGCAGTTGCATACATTCCAGGAAGAAGTAGATGTTTTGTATTTGGAAATACAGCACGTACAGTTACAGTTCCTGTTTGCTCATTTACATTTGCATCTGAGAATGCCAATGTACCCTCAGTTGAATAGTAACTACCATCTTCAAGTTTTAGCTTAACTTTTGTATTATTACTACGGTCTATACTACCTTGACTAAGATTTTGGCGTAAGCGCAATAGCTCGGTACTAGACTGATTGATATCCACATATATTGGATCAAGCTGTCGAATGGTAACAAGAGAACTTGTTTGATTGGCTGTGACAAGTGCACCTGCTGTTACAGACGATGGACCTGATTGACCTGAAATTGGTGAACGAATTGTTGAGTAGCCTAAGTCAACTTCTGCATTACTCACTTGTGCACGTGCAGCCTCTACTTGTGCTTTTGCTACATTGACTTGCCCCACAAGATCATCATAATCTTGTTTTGCAACAGCATGGCTAGATACAAGTTCTTTATAACGATTAAGTTTAATTTGTAATGATTTTAGATTTGCCTCTTGTTGTAGTAATGTCGCTTTGAAGTTCTCTACACTTGCTTTATTGGTACGAGAGTCAAGTTGATAAAGAGCTTGTCCTTCGCGAACAAAACTACCTTCTGTGAATAATCGACGTAAGATAATACCGCTGGTCTGTGGTCTAACTTCCGATACTTGGTAAGCTGTTGTACGCCCTGATAATTCGATAGATTGCTCTACATTCTGTGGTTGTGCTGTAATTACACCTACTTCAGGAGCAGGGGCTTGCTGTTGACCAGCATCTGCTTCTGTGGAAGTGTTTTTACTACAGCCAACTAGGGCTAAGCTTACAGCCAAAGCACAAGCACTTAAGGTTGGTGCCCAAAGTTTAGCTGACCTCATTCTTTTCACCTCATTTTGATTTTTAAATTTCATTATTAGATTTTGTTTACTTATGATAATAAATATAATCATTAAGTAAAAAAATAAATATAGCTCTTTCTCTAGTATGCATAATGGATAGCCTTAGATTTCTGCCGAAGGTCTATTAAGTTGCTAAACCAAGAAAAATTAAAAAATATAGTAAATACAATTATATTTAGGGTGTTAGCCCAAAATGATTGTATGGTTATAGCCAGGAGATAATAAAAATTACTGTTTTTATATATGTAAGAAAATAAGGTTATACATAGATTAAATGGTCTAAATATAAAACTGAAGCAATCTATTTTTCTTAAAAATCTTAAGTTATTGCCAATTAATCTTACACTATATAAATATATACCTACATGTAAGAATCTTTTAAGTTTCTTACTATCAAAACTAGATTTATATTTTTGATATTTAGGCTGAATGTTATGGGTGTAATGCAAAAAATGCTTACACATAAAAAGAATACTACCTATGAAAAATAAGTAATACACCATGTATTACACCTATAAAGTTAGCGCAAATTGTTAGGATTGTTCAAAGTGTACTTGTCAGTACACTTTTTTTCAAGTGACAAATATACTCTACATAATTTATGTAAAGATACTCTAGAAATATAACTGAAAATAAATTTAGTTATCTTTTTTTTGTGTTTGTTTTACGTGATTTTCTAATGGTATTTTCTCCTTAGGTGGCCAAAAGAAATCACTTGGTCGTGTAAAGAAATGAGTAAGAACAAGTTTTGCCAAAGGCTTCCATTGTTCAAATCTTACCTGTCTTGCTCTTAGAGCAACAAGAATAGTTAAGCTGAAGCTTACAAATAAGTTTGTAATACCAATTAGTGCAACGCCTAAGCATGAAATAAGGATAAGACCAATATCAGGAGAGCCACCTACGGAGAGCAAACCTTCTATTAAGTTTGCTGAAGCAAAAGCAATATGGCGAATATCAAGTGGTAGTCCCAAAATGAATCCAAGCGTTCCCATGCTACCAAGCATGATACCAAATAAAAAGTTACCCGAAATTGCACCTAAGTTACGCTGAATATAATCTGCAAATTTATTTTGTCTTTTCTCACCAAGAATTCTTCTTAGCCCAGCATGCATTTTTAAGCGAGATCCTATTTTTCGATAGATCGCCATATTATCAAAATAACCCGCTATTAAACCTGATAGAAACAGACATACACCAGCAATTGCTGCATGAGGTACTGCAAGAGATGTAAAAGGGTCTAACGTATGTAAAAGACTTGTTGCTTTGGTATTGCTTAGTAACTTTTCACCGAATAAAGTGGGCCATGAAAGTGTAATGATAGCTGAAACAGGAATAGCAACGGAAATATTACCGAGTATTGCAATAAACTGAGTACGAATAATATTTACAATGAGTTCGGTAAGCTCTGCAAGTTGAGCTGTTCTTGAACCTTTACGTTGTTGTACTGTTGATGCAAGTGCCGCAGCAGTCATGGCGGGTTGTTTTGTTGCAACTGTAAAATTTAATACATGAATAAATACAAAACCTAGACTATAGTTCATACTGTAAGTGAAAGCATGCAAAATAGGTGCAAGTGAAAGTCGCGTAAGTAAAATTTTAATAACGGACATGGCTGCAATAATAGAGCCGGCACCTGCGGCAGCTTTATACATTGCAAAGAATCCTTTTTTATCTGTGCTTACATAGTGTTCACCCGTTTTGCTTGCATTTTCTGTCACTTGTAATGCGAGTAACTCACTATTTGTAGAAAGCAAAGCACCAACACGTTTTTCACTATGATTGGCTTTGACAAGATCGTATAACAAATCATGAGTCGCTTGTTTTTGGGTATTGGCGTGATTGCTTACAATTTGTAAGAGGATTTCAAGTCTTTCGAGACTTTGTTCTAATACTGTTAGCAAATAGGTAAGTGTAAGGCTCACACCAATTCTTTTGGTTGCTCGACGAATGCTATTAACAACGTTTTGACATTGCTCAATCATTACAAAAGCTTGTGCAGCATCTGGTGGAATAGATACACTGACTTGTTGTGCGCTTTCTATACTATTTTTATATTTTGAAATAAAGTCTGTAATTTCTCTATTTTGGGCCAGAAAAGGGGACTCTTGCTCATTTAATTTTGGCTCTGCATAAAGGAGTTCAGGGAAAAGCCCAATACCACTGATGCGATAACTTAATATGTTGATTGCCTTTAATAGATTTTCTTTAATTTGAAATTTTTCATTTTGTAAGTCCTGATTTATAGATAAATTTTGAAAAATTGTAGTCCAGTCATCTTTTTCAATTCGATCTAACCAATATTTGTCGCTAGATAAGTAAAATACTTTCCCGATTAGCTCTTTAATTTCAGCATGGTCAATAATAGGTGGCAGTAGATGGTACATCATTCGTTGACTTAGTTGATTCCAGAAACCATCTAAAGCAAGTATTCCACTATCAGCATATAGGTTAGCTTGTTTGTATTGTGTAATTAGCTTGATAAGGTATTGGCTTAATGCATTACGAAAGTCTAGATTTTGTTCTAATACCTGTATAAAAAGTTGAATATTTTTTTTTACTTCTTGTGTGTTTTTAGGGGTTCTAGGACGAATATTGGCAATAAGTTGGACAAGAGGGTGTTCATTTAAAACAGCTTGAGGTGTTTCAAGCTGTTGTTTTATTTCTTGATAAACCACATCAAATGATTTTTTTTTCATAGGTTGAACTTTAATTATTGAATACGATTTAAAGCCATCATGGCTAAGTTGTATAGTGCTTTTTTAGCAGGGCTATCTGGTAGTACGCTTAAACCATCTATAGCACTTTGAGTTTCTTCATGAGCGCGGCGACGGCAATAATCTAAAGCACCACTGTTTTGTACAATAGAAATGACTTCCTCAAGATCGTTTAATCCACCTGTGGCAATACTTTTATAAATAACATCATGTGCTGAGCCAGTTGTATTTTTTAAAGCAGCAATAAGAGGAAGAGTTGGTTTACCTTCCATCAGATCATCACCAATATTTTTTCCTAATATTTCAGCATCTGATGTGTAGTCTAAAATATCATCGATAATTTGAAAAGCATTACCAAAATGTCCAGCATAGCGTTTTAAGCCATCACGGTACTCTGGTCTGCCAGCAAGCATTGCTGCACCTTCAGTTGCTAATTGAAATAGGCGAGAAGTCTTTCCATAAATAATATTAAGATAAGTTTCTTCAGATGTTTCTGGTTGGTGTTGGGCTTGAAGCTGTAAAACTTCACCTTCAGCAATTTCACAAGTACCCGTAGAGAACTCTTTAAGTAATGCCATGTCATTTAAATCAACCAAAAGATCGAATGAACGAGCAATAAGAAAGTCACCTACTAATACAGCTGTTTGATTATTCCAAGTCGCATTTGCTGTTGGTTTACCACGGCGTAAGTTAGAATCATCTACCACATCATCATGAACAAGAGTTGCTGTATGTAGCATTTCAATAACTGCTGCTAGGCGTTGAGTACGGGCCAAATCTATTTCACCACATGCTTGTGCAGCGAGTAAACACATAATTGGGCGCATTCGTTTACCACCAGCTTCCACGACATGTTTGCTGACAGACATGACCAATGCAACTTTTGAGCTGATCCCCTCGTTAATAAATTTATCCATTGCAGTAAAATCAGCAGCAACAGGTGCAAGAATATCGTGCTTAAAGTCGATGGCCATAGAATTTAAAACCTTTAAGGATGTGAAGATATTTTTTCAAGATCAATAAAGCATAAATTAAGACACTTAATTACACTTTTAGATTTTAGCTTTAAAACATTCGTTTTATACCATAAAAACGTTAACTCTTTATAAAACTTCTCTTTCTTCACTATTATTCTTATTAAAAATAACCAATTAAATTACTTTATATAATAAAAATGCCTGTATAAGAAAAAAACAAATTATAGCACTTGTTGTTTTGCTTAAATTTACTTAAAATAACCCCCCTTTAGATAGATACCCCCAGTGGCGTTCGTTTTAAGATCGATATATCCCTTTATCGGCACGACGACACGGGCAAGTTGGAGTACACTTATGTACGCAGTAATCCAAAGCGGTGGTAAACAGCACCGTGTGGTTGAAGGCGAAACCCTTAAAGTTGAATTATTGAAAGCTGAAACAGGCACAACTCTTACATTTGATGATGTATTAATGGTTGTAAATGGCGACAGCGTTCAAATCGGTGCTCCAGTTGTAGCTGGCGCTAAAGTAACTGCAGAAGTGGTTAGTCATGGTCGTCACGACAAAATTCGTATTGTAAAAATGCGTCGTCGTAAACATTACCGTAAACAACAAGGTCACCGTCAATGGTTCACTGAGTTGAAAATTACTGGTATTTCAGGCTAATCACGAGGAGTAAGAGACATGGCTCACAAGAAAGCTGGTGGTTCGACACGTAACGGTCGTGATTCAAACCCAAAAATGCTAGGTGTTAAAGTTTACGGTGGCCAAGCTATCGCAGCTGGTAGCATCATCGTTCGTCAACGTGGTACAGAGTTCCACGCTGGTGCAAACGTTGGTATGGGACGTGACCATACTTTATTTGCTACATCTGATGGTGTAGTGAAGTTTGAAGTAAAAGGTCAGTTCGGCCGTCGTTATGTAACTGTTGAATCTGTTTAAGATTTAAAGAGTTCACATAAAAAAAAGCTCGCATATTTGCGAGCTTTTTTTATGGAAATTTATTATTTAATGTTAGCTGACCAATATGATTCAATATTTTTAACTAGCTCATTTGGGAGGGGAGTATATTTCAATATTCCCGCATAAACTTGACCATTGACTAACGACCACTTAAAGAACTTTAAAGCTTCATTAACCTCTTCTGCAGAGCTTCCCTTTTTTTGCATAATCACAAATGTTGTAGTAATAATTGGCCAAGCCTCTTTGCCTGAAGCATTGGTAATAATATTATAAAAATCTGAATCTTGATTCCAGTTCGTATTTAAAGCTGCTGCTTGAAGTGATGCCACATTAGGTTGTACAAACTTGCCATCTTTGTTTTGTAGAGAAATATGACTCATTTTATTTTCTATACTATATGCGAGGTCTACATAACCAATTGATCCCCTAATTTGTTTAATAGACCTAGCAACACCTTCATTCCCTTGGCTTCCTGTACCGATAGGCCATGATACAGATGTACCTTCACCAACTTGATTGTTCCAAGTAGGGCTCACTTTAGAAAGATAATTTGTCCAGTTGAATGTCGTTCCTGAACCATCAGATCGACGTACTACAAAAATGCGCTGATCTGGTAGTTTAATTGCTGGATTTATTTTTTGAATTTCTGGGTTATTCCATCTTGTTATTTTTCCTAAAAAAATATCTGCAAGAATAGGTCCTGTTAGGCGTAATTCTCCTGCAGAAATACCTTCAATATTTATAATAGGAACAATACCATCAATAACGATCGGGAATTGTTTTAAGTTAGCTTTATTTAATTCATGTGATGTTAATGGTATGTCAGATGTACTAAATGTTAGGTTGCCACTCCGAAGGTCTGTAATGCCTAATGCTGAACCAACTGAATGATATGTAATTTGGTGGCCTGTTTTTACAGTGTATGTGGCAGCCCACTGAGAAATGATAGGGTAAATAAAGCTACATCCTGCACCTTTAATTTCGGTTGCATGCCCTGAGGATAATGTAAGAAGAATAAATAATTTAAGTAAGAATAACTTTACAAAATTCTTTGTGAAGTTCGTCATAAAAGTTCCTAAATAGAGGTAATTTTAATTAATTGTATTATATGTGTTATTATTTGTTAAAAGTGTGATTTGTTATGCATATAATTAAAAAAAATTAAATTAATTAACTTTCTTTTAATTATCACTATAGATTTACAGTTGTTTGCATATAAATATATAAATAATAGTCATAATGATACAAAAATCTTTATTTTTTATGTTATTAGATTTTTTGTGCTCAGGTAATATAAACCTTAATATAAATATAATTCGCATATTTAATCAAAGGTGAGAAAATGAAGATGCTTCGTAAAACATTCGGTGCTGTTGCAGTAACTTTAGTAACATTTTCCCCTGTCTTGAGCACAACAGTGTTTGCAGCGTCTACACCTGCGTCTGAGCAACAGGCAACACAAAGCCTTGTAAAGCAACTTTCTGGGTTGCGTAGTTTTACTGCAAATTTTGAGCAAACAACTAAAGCAAGTGGTAAAACAACTCTTACACAGAAAAAAGGTCTAACATCACAGCATCTAAATCAAACATTTACAGGTGTCATTAAGGTTGAGCGTCCGGGTAAGTTTTTTTGGGAAACAACACAACCATCTAAGCAGTCTATTATCACGACAGGAAAGACAATTTGGATTTATGACCCTGATTTACAGCAAGTTGTACGTCAAAATGTAAGTGATCAGGTGGCAAATACGCCAGCTCTTTTACTATCAGGAAATACCAATACGATTATGCAAGCGTATAAAGTGACACAGCCTGATCAAACAAAAAACTATTACACACTTTTACCTAGAGCGAAAGATACAGCTTTTCAAGATTTAACCATTAGTTTTAGTACACAAGGTACACCAACACTTATGATTTTAAATGACTCACTGGGGCAAGTTACAACAGTGCGTTTTAATAATGTTTCCAAAAATGTTGATATTCCTGCGTCTGTATTTCATTTTGTCCCACCTAAAGGAACAGATATTATTGATCAATAATGAAAAATGAATAAAAAAACGCTATTTTTTATAGCGTTTTTTTGTTATGGCATACATTTTTATTAAAACTTTGTATAGTGTAGAGAAATCAATTTTAGGTTGTTTTATATGTATTTACAGCAAAAAATACGATTGGCTTTAATTTTATCGAGTTGTGCATTCACACTAGTTTTTGTTGGTTGTGAACATAAACAACCTACTTCTGATGAAAAAACAACAGCTGTTTCAGAGCAGAAGACATCTGCCTCAGAGGGTGTACCAGCAATTATTTCAGATACACCAATAAAAATTCATGCTGAGACAATGTCAATGGCATTGCCACAGAAAGTATCATGTGAATCTGATGAATGTACCGAATATAAAGTAGATACTATTGAAACAAATGTAGATTGGATTAATGATTATTTTGTAAGGCGTCTTCAAAAAGATGCACCTTTAGCTTTTCAGAAATCTATACATTTACCTGCATCGACAGCAGTATCTTCACAAATTAATCAAAGTAGTTACAGAGCTCGATTTTTAGGACAGAGAGATAATTTAGCCATTTTTGCTTTAGATACGACAACGTATGCTGTAGGTGCTGCACATGGAATGTATCATCATGAATATGTTGTTTTTGATTTAAATACCCGTAAGCGTATTACAGTAGCAGACTTGTTTGGTTCAGATAAACAAATAGCAGTTTATCAAGCACTGTTTAATGCCAATAAATCTTGGCTAGAAGCGCATGGAATACAATCAGGTCATTTAGAACCAACTGATAATTTTTATTATAATGGTAAGGGCTTGGTATTTGTTTATCCATTATATGAGTTGGCGCCATATTCAGAGGGAATGACTGAGCTAGTTTTGCCGTATAGTGCAGCAAAAGGGCTAATAAATTCACAATACCTACCAAAGTGATTATTACACCTACAGTCACTCATGAACTTTGGTGTACTGTAGGTGAATACATCGAAGTACGTTTATTTTTATGAATGAACAGATTACACTATATCTAGTTTTTTCATACAATCAGATGAGCTATGATCGACCCTAAATTACTTAGAAATAATATTGAAGCTGTAAATTTAGCGTTAGCAAAACGCGGTGTTCAACTTAATGTAGATGAATGGGCATCTTTAGAGTCACACCGTAAAGAGTTACAGTCTAAAACAGAAAACTTGCAAGCAGAGCGTAATGCTGGTGCGAAGCAAGTGGGTCAAATTAAAAAATCTGGTGGCGATGCATCTGAAGTTATGGCACGTATGCAGGCTATTGGTGATGAAATTAAAGCTGCTGAGGTTGAACTTTCAGAGTTACAAAATGAAATAGAACAAAAGTTATTATCAATCCCAAACTTACCTGATGAATCTGTGCCTAAAGGTAAAGATGAAGCGGACAATGTTGAAATTGCCAAATGGGGAACACCTAGACAGTTTGATTTTGAAGTTAAAGATCATACAGATTTAGGTGAGTGGATGGGTGGTCTAGAATTTGAGACTGCAACAAAACTTACAGGTTCTCGTTTTAGTGTTTTAAAAGGTCCATTAGCACGTCTTCAGCGCGCACTTACACAGTTTATGCTTGATACGCATACACTTAAAAATGGTTATACAGAAGCATATGTTCCATATTTAGTAAATGCAGATAGCCTAAGAGGAACAAGTCAACTTCCTAAATTTGAAGAAGATTTATTCAAATTACAAGGTGAGAAAGAGTATTATTTAATTCCCACTGCAGAAGTACCTATTACGAACTTTGTGCGTGATGAAATTATTGATGCAGCTCGTCTTCCATTAAAATATACAGCACATACACCATGTTTCCGTAGTGAAGCGGGTTCTTATGGTCGAGATACACGTGGTCTAATTCGTCAGCATCAATTTGATAAAGTTGAGATGGTTCAAATTGTTAAGCCTGAATCTTCTATGGATGCTTTAGAAGAGTTGACATCACATGCAGAAGGTATTTTACAGGCACTTGGTTTGCCATATCGTAAAGTACTACTTTGTGGTGGCGATATGGGCTTTGGTGCAGTAAAAACATATGATTTAGAAGTGTGGGTACCAAGTCAAAATACATATCGTGAAATTTCAAGTTGTTCAAATATGGGTGACTTCCAAGCACGCCGTATGAAAGCACGCTACCGTAATGAGCAAAAGAAAACAGAACTTGTGCATACATTAAATGGTTCGGGTCTTGCTGTTGGTCGTACATTACTTGCATTAATGGAAAACTATCAACGTGCAGATGGTTCTATAGAAGTGCCTGAAGTACTTCGTCCTTATTTAGGTGGTTTAACATTTATTGACTAAATAGATGTTATAGCAAGTTTTCACAGTATACGGTAAGTTGTAATTAAGGGGTTTTTGTGGATATTTTTCCAATTTCATTGAAATTGAAACAGCAGTTATGTCTTATCGTTGGTGGTGGAAGTATTGCTTTTCGTAAAGCATCATTATTAGCCAAAGCTGGTGCAATACTTCATGTTGTTGCACCAGAAGTAGATGTAAATCTAAGAAACTTAGTTGCATCTTCAAATGGTGAAGTTAAACAAAAGCCTTTTGATGAGTTAGATTTAGATCAACCCTATAAATTGGTGATTGCAGCAACAGATCAGGCAGATGTAAACCATCATGTGTTTGTTGCATGTGAACAAAAGAATTTATTGGTTAATAGTGTTGATGATATTCCGAACTGTCGGTTTATGGTGCCTGCACTCATTGACAGATCACCTCTAGTGATTTCTATTGCTTCAAATGGAACCTCGCCTGTATTGTCTAGGCAGTTACGAACACAACTTGAAACGCTTATTCCTCATGGTATGGGAAAGCTTGCAGAATTTTCTGGAAGATGGCGTAAAGCGGTTAAAGAGAAAATAAATAATCCTGATGAACGCCGTATATTTTGGGAAGATTTATATGCGAGTCCATTAAAAGAGCAGGTTTTTAACGATAACTTATCGACTGCAAATCAAATGATTGAAGATGCGCTTTCCAAGTGGAGTACACCAAAAGGCGAAGTTTATCTTGTTGGGGCAGGGCCAGGTGATCCTGAGTTATTGACTTTAAAAGCACTTCGGTTGATGCAGCAAGCAGATGTTGTAATTTATGATCGCTTGGTTTCTTCACCTATTTTAGAATTATGTCGACGAGATGCTGAAAAGATTTATGTCGGTAAAGCACGATCAAATCATGCGGTACCACAAGAAGGTATTAATCAACTTTTAATTCAATATGCTTTAGAGGGAAAGCGTGTTTGTCGTTTAAAAGGTGGAGATCCATTTATTTTTGGACGAGGTGGGGAAGAAATCCAAGAATTAGTTACGGCAGATATTCCTTTTCAGGTTGTTCCCGGAATTACAGCTGCATCGGGTTGTTCAGCTTATGCAGGTATCCCGTTAACTCATAGAGATTATGCACAGAGTGTTCGTTTTTTAACAGGGCATTTAAAAGAAGGATCTCCTGAGTTACCTTGGCAAGAACTTGTATATGAAAACCAAACACTTGTTTTATATATGGGATTGGTTGGATTAGAAAAAATTTGCAAGCGTTTGATAGAGCATGGGCAAAGACCAAATATGCCTGTTGCACTTATTTCTAAAGGAACAACGCCAGAACAGAAAGTGGTTGTGGGTAACTTAGAAAATATTGCAGAAAAAGTGATGCAGTATGAAGTACAAGCACCTACACTGACAATTATTGGTGAAGTTGTGCAATTAAGAGAGCAGTTGCAATGGCAGTAATCTAGATTAGCTAAACAGAAAAGTAGAGAAAAATTTGTGATACATGTTGTTTTATTTGAGCCTGAAATTCCTAGTAATACGGGTAATATTATTCGCTTATGTGCAAATACAGGTGCGCAGTTACATTTAGTAAAACCTTTAGGATTTGAGCTAGATGATAAAAAATTAAGACGTGCGGGTCTGGATTATCATGAGTATGCACGTATGAAAATTTGGGATCATTTTGAAGAGTGCTTGAGTTACTTAGGTCAGCAAGGTATTAAACATATTTTTCCTTTAACAACAAAAGGGAAAGCAACACCTCATACAGTCAATTTAAATCAGCCTGTTGCATTATTGATGGGGCCTGAAACAAGAGGGTTACCAGAAAGCGTACGGAAAATGTTTCCTGAAGAACAATGGATTTGTTTACCTATGGCCGCAAACTCACGTAGCCTAAATTTGTCCAATGCGACGGCTGTAATTGTATATGAGGCATGGCGTCAGCAAGGTTTTAAACCTTTGATTTAAATATATAAGTTATATAGCAAAAAGCCTTAAAATTTGTAATATATCGATTATAAAGATAGGGCTTTTATTAACTAGATGATTAAATGCTAGAGAAATATTTACATCAAGGATTGATGAAAAACTCTGGACTGATATAAATGGCCAATAAAAATTACATCTAAAGATATCGTACTTTAAAAATTTATTTGTGACAGATAATATTAGTAAATATGTTTAATACCGCATTTATAGAATAAATAATACGTAGAATCAAAGATATATTTCTTTGTAATAAAGATAATTTTAGTAGAGTAAAGGCTGAGGTTTCATCCTTAAAATGATTTGAAATAATTATTTTATACTTTTGAATAAATTAAATCTGTAAGGAGTATTAAAAATACTGTATGTGATACCATGATGATATATTATTTTTTTCTAAAAAAATATAAAATTCAATGAGTAATTAAAATAGTTAAGTCTAATTTAAATTTTTTTTAATACTGGAGTTGGTGTAATTTCAATATAATTTTACATCTGCTGTAAAATATTTTACTAAGTTTATCGTCAGTACTTATTATTACATATAATTTATATTATATGTATTTATTCCTTTGATTTAATTAATAAAAATAATAAGTATTTAAGTGGTGTGAATTGAGTAAATAAACGATTTGTTATTTAGGTAATTGAAACCATTTTTATTGATGCTTTGGCTCTAGTACTAAGATCAGATTATTGATCAAAGTCAAAAAACCGATATCTATATCAATCCTCTTCTGATTTTGGTAGACCAATAGTATTTAGAAATTAAAATACAATTTCTTGGGTTTAAGGTTATGATATTTAAAAATTTATATTTATAGATATGTGTAGTAATCAAGCTTCTATTTCTATAATAAAACATCCTAAATAAAAAAATAGTAATCTAAAATATACTATAAGATCTTGATTTTTTTATAAAATGTATTTTTAGTTACTAATATTTTATAGAAATTATTATTTGATTTATTGTATGTATTATTTTTAATGATATTGATATTATTCCTAGTTTTTTTGTATTTTTAATAGTTTTTTTGTTAATTAAAATCACATATTTATACTTTTTTATTAGATGTGATAAGTATTATTAATTTTATATATTTTTTTATTATTTGCTTTTTTATAAAATAATATTAAAACTAAAATAACATTAAAACTAAAATTTAATTAAAACCACAATGTAAAACAAATAGAGGTATAAAAGTGAATAAAATATATAAAGTTGTTTGGAATCAAATAACTAATTCTTGGGTTGTTGTTTCTGAAATTGCGAAATCTAAAGGAAAGTCTAAAACAATAAATACGACAGTAAATGATAAGAAAAGAATAAAGAAGTCGTTAAGATTTACTTTAACCGCAGTAATAATCGCTTTAAGTAATTATATGTCTATATCATCTGCTATTGCAGCAGGTGGTGTATATATTAATGATGGGGTAGATAATGGATGTATGCAGCTAGTAGATTCAGGTGGAACAACTCAGGGAGTTAATTCTGCTTGTAATGTGACGCCATCTACACAGACAACGGAGTCTCTTTTTTTTGGGCCTAGTGGGACGGCTAAAGACAGTAGTGGAGCATCTTCTAGTTTAAGTTTGGGGCAAAACCTCTATGTAAATGGAGGGAGAGCTGGTATTACAGATATATTGAATGGTACTTATTCAACAAGAATAGGGAGTGTATCTACACTTAATGCAAGTGCTGGCGTAAATGCTATAGCAATAGGCTCCTCTCAAACATCAACGAGTGATGGTAGTACGAGTAAAGGAACATCAGCTACGGGGAATCAATCTATAGCGATTGGGTCTAGTGCTTCAAGCGCACAGACAAATGCGATAGCGATTGGTACTTCATCAAGTGCAACTAGCTTAAATAGTGCTAGCTTCGGCTCGGGTGCATCTGCAACTGTACAGGGTGCTACAGCAGTTGGTTATCAAGCCACTAGTTCTGGCGCAAATGGGTTAGCCATAGGTGCTTCATCAGAGGTTGTAAATTCAAATACAAATTCTACAGCAATTGGTGAGCACAGTGTTGCAGGTAATTCATCTAATAGTGGTTATGGTCAGCAAGTTGCAGTAGGTTCAAAAGCAGAGGCTACGGGCGACCAGTCTACAGCTTTAGGTAATGATGTTAAAGCAACGGGTAACTCTAGTATTGCAATTGGTTCAGATGATATTAATAGTGCAATTGATACCGCAGGTGCAACATATACAAGTATAACAGGTGATACGTTAACAAAGAGCCAATGGCAAAGTACAACATCTAGTGGAGCTGCATCAACTGCGTTAGGTGCACAGGCAGTTTCTGCAGGAGCATTTTCTAGTGCGCTTGGAATGAAATCTACAGCAAATGGTAATGCTTCACTTGCACTGGGTACTACATCCTTAGCGGATGGACAAGGTTCTATTGCAGTTGGTGCAGTATCCAAAGCATATCAAAGTGGCTCTATTGCAGTTGGTATTAACTCTTATGCAGATGGTACAAATGCAGTTGCTATAGGATCGGGTAGTACAAAAAAATCTGGAGCCAATGCTTCTGCAAGTAATTCAGCGGCATTTGGTACAGGTGCGGTAGCAAGTGGTTCAAGCTCAACAGCACTAGGAGCATCATCCTCGGCATCTGTAGATAATAGTGTTGCACTTGGTGCAAGTTCTGTTGCTTCAACAGCAGCCGGTTCAGTTGGGTATAACCCACTTACTGGTAATACATCTAGTTCTACAACATCGACTTGGAAATCTACATACGGAGCGATATCTGTAGGGGATACAAGTAATAGCATTACCCGCCAAATAACAGGACTTGCAGCTGGTACACAAGATACTGATGCTGTCAATGTTGCTCAGTTAAAGCAGGCTAGAACTTATACTTCAAATTTAGGGGCTTCTACAACTTCAGCTTTAGGCGGTGGAGCAACTTATGATTCAAGCACAGGTACGATCAGTGCACCAACATATAAGACAACAAATACAGATGGAACAACAAGCAGTGCAAACAACGTTGGCGATGCATTAACAAACTTGAATAGTCAAGTTGTGAAACCAATTACATTTGGTGGAGATACAGGAACCGATGTTACTCGTAAATTGGGTCAAACCATTACGGTAAAAGGTGGTGTGACAGATACCTCTAAATTGACTGATAACAATATTGGTGTGGTTGCAAATGGTACGGATGGCCTAACGGTTAAGCTTGCCAAAGCAATTGATTTGGGTAGTGATGGTAGTGTTACGACAGGCAATACAGTACAAAATAATACAGGGATTACCACGACAGACAGTAGTGGAAATAAAGCTGTACTGTCAGGTTCAGGTACAAGTATTACTGGCAAAGACAGTAGTGGCAATAGCATTAGTGCGAATTACAGTTTGACAGGTTCAACCATTAAAGATGCTTCTGGTGATACCAACACAACGACAGCAACGACCAATACATTAACTGATGGTACAACAGGCAGTAGCACAGCAACTACTGCTTCAGGTACGACGGTAACTGCGAAAGACAGCAGTGGCAATACGACAGGACAAGCAATATATGGTGCGAACAATAGCACATACATGAACTATACCAATGGTACGGCTACAGGCACAGCAGTTGTTGGTGGAACAGGTCTAAGCTTTACAGATGCAAGTGGTAAAACAACAGGACCAAGCGTAACGGCTACAGGTATTGATGCCAACGGCACTACCATCAGCAACTTAAAAGATGGAACAGCATCTACAGATGCAGTGACCAAAGGTCAGTTAGATGCTATTGCATCTGCAGGAAGTGATAAATCTAATACAGTAGGTACAAGCACAGCCTCAGCTTTAGGTGGTGGAGCGACTTACGACTCAAGTACAGGTACGATTAGTACACCGACTTATACAACAACGAATACAGATGGAACAACAAGCAGTGCAAACAACGTTGGCGATGCATTAACAAACTTGAATAGCCAAGTTGTGAAACCAATTACATTTGGTGGAGATACAGGAACCGATGTTACTCGTAAATTGGGTCAAACCATTACGGTAAAAGGTGGCGTGACAGATACCTCTAAATTGACCGATAATAATATTGGTGTGGTTGCAAATGGTACAGATGGCCTAACGGTTAAGCTTGCCAAAGCAATTGATTTAGGTAGTGATGGCAGTGTTACGACAGGCAATACAGTACAAAATAATACAGGGATTACCACGACAGACAGTAGTGGAAATAAAGCTGTACTGTCAGGTTCAGGTACAAGTATTACTGGCAAAGACAGTAGTGGCAATAGCATTAGTGCCAATTACAGTTTAACGGGTTCAACCATTAAAGATGCTTCTGGTGATACCAACACAACGACAGCAACGACCAATACATTAACTGATGGTACAACAGGCAGTAGCACAGCAACTACTGCTTCAGGTACGACGGTAACTGCGAAAGACAGCAGTGGCAATACGACAGGACAAGCAGTATATGGTGCGAACAACAGCACATACATGAACTATACCAATGGTACGGCTACAGGCACAGCAGTTGTTGGTGGAACAGGTCTAAGCTTTACAGATGCAAGTGGTAAAACAACAGGACCAAGCGTAACAGCGACAGGTATTGATGCCAACGGTACTACCATCAGCAACTTAAAAGATGGAACAGCATCTACAGATGCAGCGACCAAAGGTCAGTTAGATGCTATTGCATCTGCAGGAAGTGATAAATCTAATACAGCAGGTACAAGCACAGCCTCAGCTTTAGGTGGTGGAGCGACTTACGACTCAAGTACAGGTACGATTAGTACACCGACTTATACAACAACGAATACAGATGGAACAACAAGCAGTGCAAACAACGTTGGTGATGCATTAACAAATCTGAATAGTCAAGTTGTGAAACCAATTACATTTGGTGGAGATACAGGAACCGATGTTACTCGTAAATTGGGTCAAACCATTACGGTAAAAGGTGGTGTGACAGATACCTCTAAATTGACCGATAATAATATTGGTGTGGTTGCAAATGGTACAGATGGCCTAACGGTTAAGCTTGCCAAAGCAATTGATTTGGGTAGTGATGGCAGTGTTACGACAGGAAATACAGTACAAAATAATACAGGGATTACCACGACAGACAGTAGTGGAAATAAAGCTGTACTGTCAGGTTCAGGTACAAGTATTACTGGCAAAGACAGTAGTGGCAATAGCATTAGTGCCAATTACAGTTTGACAGGTTCAACCATTAAAGATGCTTCTGGTGATACCAACACAACGACAGCAACGACCAATACATTAACTGATGGTACAACAGGCAGTAGCACAGCAACTACTGCTTCAGGTACGACGGTAACTGCGAAAGACAGCAGTGGCAATACGACAGGACAAGCAGTATATGGTGCGAACAACAGCACATACACGAACTATACCAATGGTACGGCTACAGGCACAGCAGTTGTTGGTGGAACAGGTCTAAGCTTTACAGATGCAAGTGGTAAAGCAACAGGACCAAGCGTAACAGCGACAGGAATTAATGCCAACGGCACTACCATCAGTAATTTAAAAGATGGAACAGCATCTACAGATGCAGTGACCAAAGGTCAGTTAGATGCTATTGCATCTGCAGGAAGTGATAAATCTAATACAGCAGGTACAAGCACAGCCTCAGCTTTAGGTGGTGGAGCGACTTACGACTCAAGTACAGGTACGATTAGTACACCGACTTATACAACAACGAATACAGATGGAACAACAAGCAGTGCAAACAACGTTGGCGATGCATTAACAAATCTGAATAGTCAAGTTGTGAAACCAATTACATTTGGTGGAGATACAGGAACCGATGTTACTCGTAAATTGGGTCAAACCATTACGGTAAAAGGTGGTGTGACAGATACCTCTAAATTGACCGATAATAATATTGGTGTGGTTGCAAATGGTACAGATGGCCTAACGGTTAAGCTTGCCAAAGCAATTGATTTAGGTAGTGATGGCAGTGTTACGACAGGCAATACAGTACAAAATAATACAGGGATTACCACGACAGACAGTAGTGGAAATAAAGCTGTACTGTCAGGTTCAGGTACAAGTATTACTGGCAAAGACAGTAGTGGCAATAGCATTAGTGCCAATTACAGTTTAACAGGTTCAACCATTAAAGATGCTTCTGGTGATACCAACACAACGACAGCAACGACCAATACATTAACTGATGGTACAACAGGCAGTAGCACAGCAACTACTGCTTCAGGTACGACGGTAACTGCGAAAGACAGCAGTGGCAATACGACAGGACAAGCAGTATATGGTGCGAACAATAGCACATACACGAACTATACCAATGGTACGGCTACAGGCACAGCAGTTGTTGGTGGAACAGGTCTAAGCTTTACAGATGCGAGTGGTAAAGCAACAGGACCAAGCGTAACAGCGACAGGTATTGATGCCAACGGTACTACCATCAGCAACTTAAAAGATGGAACAGCATCTACAGATGCAGCGACCAAAGGTCAGTTAGATAGTGAAATCGATCAAGTAACCAGTAGTGTCAGCAAACTTTCAGGGAATGCTGTTCAATATGATAAAAATGAGGATGGTACAGTTAACTACAACAGTATTACTGCTGGCGGAGGGAATGGCACAACAGCTGTTATTGGTACAGATAGTAAAGGCAATAGTGTAGTTACAAGTGGTGGAACAACACTGACGAATATTGCAAATGGTGTAAATGCTTCAGATGCAGTGAATAAAGGTCAATTAGATACCTTAGCTACAGATATTAGCAATAGTGTTACTAATGTTACAGATGGAACTGGTAACAGCGTTAATATTACTAATCAGATAGTTAATAAAAATATTAGTAATTTAAACGATGCGTCTTTATTTCTAACTTATGATAAATCAGGCCAAACTGTAACTGACCAAGCTACTATCGGTGAAACTATTCAAAGTATGAATAAGAATGGTATTAAATATGCGCATACCAATGGTGATTTGAGTAAAATTAATGGTTTGACTAACGATTCTAGTGCGGGTGGTATTTATTCTACAGCTATAGGTGTTAATGCGATTATTGATGCGGCAGCAGATAATGCAGTTGCTTTAGGTGTCAATACGAAAGCAGACAGTAAAGCGGTTAGTTCAGTAGTGATTGGTAATAAATCTGAAGTAAGTGGAGAGTCTGCAATTGCGATTGGAGACAGTGCAAAAGCTTCAGGGAATCAATCAATTAGTATTGGTACAGGAAATACTGTTTCTGGTAATAATGCTGGTGCATTTGGTGATCCAAGTACAGTAAGTGGTAATAACAGCTATAGCGTAGGTAATAATAATACTGTATCTACTAATAATACTTTTGCTATAGGTAATAATATTACTCAAACTACGGATGGTTCAGTTGTATTAGGTACGGGCTCTGCTTCAAGAACAGCTGGAGAAGTCAGTGGTTATACACCAACAACTGTTGCGAGTAGTGACAAGCAAGCAATTTCAGCAACCACTTCAACGACTGGTTCGGTAGCAGTGGGTGACTCAACAAATGGAGTTTATCGTCAAATTACAGGTGTGGCCGCAGGTACGCAAGATAGTGATGCAGTTAACGTATCTCAGTTAAAATCAGTAAATAATAAAGTTGATACAAGTACTAACTCTATTGTGAGCATTATTGGTGGGGGCTCTAAAGTAAATACAGATGGCTCGATTACTACACCAAGCTACAATATATCAGGGCAAACACAAACCACTATTTCAGGCGCTCTAAATGCCTTGAATACAGCAGTTCAAGAGGCAAATACAACTGGAAAAGCGATAGATGTTGAAAGTGTTACAGCAGGAAATACGGTTTTAGACAAGAATGGTATTTCTATGAGTGATAGCTCAGGTAATACATCCTCAATGACCGCTTCAAATATTGCATTAAAAGACAGTAGTGGAAATACTACAACGACAAATGCATCTGGTATAACCGTTGTAAATAATACAACAGGTACAAATGCAAAATATAATGCAGATAGTACTATTTATACCTCTAAAGATGGTTCAAGTACATATGTTGGTACAGATGGCCTGAACTTTAAAGATTCAGCAGGAAACACTACAGGTCCTAGTGTTAGTAAGAGTGGTATAGATGCAGGAGGTACCACAATTACAAATGTTGCTGCTGGTACAAAAGCGACTGATGCTGTTAATAAAGGTCAGTTAGACTCAGCGGTTGCCAATGTTAATACTACTGTAAGTAATCTTTCGAACTCATCTGTTCAATATGATAAGAATGCTGATGGTAGTGTGAATAAAGATAAAATTACATTAGGCGGTGGATCTACAGGTACTACAATTACAAATGTTGCAGATGGTAAAATTCAAGATGGCTCAAAAGATGCTGTAAATGGTGGTCAAGTTGCAGCAGTTAGAGATGATTTACAGACTCAGATTACAACAAATAGTAATAGTATTAGTAGTATTCAAAGTACAGTAAGTGATTTGACTAGTGGTAAATCAGGTGTGACTCAACAGGCTGATAATAGTAGTGATATTAATATTGGTAAAACGACAGGAGGTACTAAAGTTGATGTATCTGGAACATCTGGAAATCGTCAGATTACAGGCGTTGCTAATGGTACACTGAGCTCCACTTCATCAGATACGGTTAATGGTTCACAACTATATACAGCAAATGGTAATGTTGCGAGTTATTTGGGGGGTGGTGCATCAGTTGGTAGTGATGGACAAGTTACTGCTCCAAGTTACACATTATCAGATGGTAAAACATATCATGATGTTGGTAGTGCAGTATCGTCTGTAGATAACCGAGTAAGCAATTTAGAAAGTGCATTTGTTCAGACTGGTGAGCAAATTAATAAATTAAGAAATCAAACTAATGCAGGTATTGCTGGTGCCATGGCAGTTGGCAACTTACCACAGCCTAGCGAAGCTGGTATGAGTATGGTGAGTGCTGGTGTAGGTGGATATCGTGGTGAGGGTGCAGTATCTGTGGGTGTGAGCGCAATCACAAATAGTAATAAATATATCTGGAAGTTTGGTGCTTCTGCCGATACAAGAAACAATGTAAGTGGTGCAATTTCTGTTGGATATCAATGGAAATAATATAATCTAGTAAGAAAGTTGTACTAAAAATCCCAATTTATTTGGGATTTTTAGTGGATAATAAATCTGAGTTATTGGTAAGCCAAAAGGTTTCTTTATTATATATAAAGACGTATAGATTCTAAGTAAATATCTTTGGAGTATGTTGTAAGCTATTTTTAAGTCTATCTAACTTAAAGAAATTCTCAATATTATTTAATTAATCTATTTAGATAGATCTTACTTTAGATATATATTGTTACTTGGCTGATTGATGTCTGCTGAAAAAACAGGAGGGTTTAACTTGGTAAACTATACATACTCATCAGGAGTTTACCATGAGCAAGAAACACAAGACGTATACGGCAGAATTTAAAGCTGAAGCGATCAAAGCAATAGAAGCCAATCAAGGCAATGTATCCCAAACAGCTAGAGAACTCGGCATTTCCATGCAAACCCTTTCGAACTGGAATACAAAGGCAAAGGCAGGGACTTTAGCCGGTACAAAACAGTATTCACCTGATCTAAATGCTTTACTCGAAGAAAATAAAAAACTTAAACAGCAGCTTAAAACAGCCGAAATGGAACGTGAATTTCTAAAAAAGGCAGCAGCGTACTTTGCCAAAGAAAGTCAGTAAGGTACGCCTATATGAAATCGCAAAGACACTTATTTCCTATTATTTTGATGGCTCGCTTACTTCACGTATCAGTTTCATGCTTTTATGATTGGCTAAAACAAGGTGTGAGTAAACAATCAATTCAGCGAAATCAACAAGCAATTTTGGTCAAAATAGCACATGAGGAAACGAAACAGAGCTATGGCTATATTCGTTTAACCAAGCATTTACAGGCTCAGGGCGTAAAAATTAGTGCCTATGCCGTTCGTCAGATAAAAAAGTTAAATCAGCTGTATTGTAAGCGCCACAAGCGTTTCAAAAGAACAACGAACAGTGACCATAACCGAGCGATCTATCCAAATTTGCTTGAACAACAATTCTCAATGATTAAACCAAATCAAGCGTGGTCGAGTGATATTACGTATATATGGACAACTGAAGGCTGGTTGTACTTAGCAGCTGTAAAAGACCTTTACACGAAACAAGTGGTTGGCTACAGCTTAAATGAGCGTATGACAGCCAAGCTTGTTTGTGATGCATTGAATATGGCTATTCGCAATCAAAAACCAACTAAGGACCTCATTGTGCATTCAGACAGAGGCAGCCAATATTGCGGTCATGAATATCGAAACTTACTTGAAAAATGTGGCTTTCAGGGTTCAATGAGCAAGCGTGGCGATTGTTACGATAATGCACCGATTGAAAGCTTCTGGGGCATACTCAAAAACGAATTGGTGCATCATCATAGCTATAAAACGAGGGAAGAAGCCAAAGCGGAGATTACAAAATACATAGAGTTATTTTATAATCAACGAAGAATTCAAAAAGGTTTGGATTTTAAGACACCAAATCAAATGGCAGAGGACTTTTGCAAGTTGGCTGCCTAAAATCTCCCAAGTGAAAGTCTCCTGATAATTCAGCACACATCAGATGGTCTTAATTATTTTCTTTTAATAGATAGGAAAGGAAAAATTAAATAAGTCAAAGTCTTTATATAAAATTTATAGTCTAGTTTTATTTTTAAAAAAGCCAGCGATAGAAATCGCTGGCTTTTTAATTTAGTCGTTTTTATATTGTGGTGGTGGGATTTTAAATCCTTTTGTTTTATAACCTAGAAATAGAACACCAATAACAGCCCATACAATTCCCCATTTCAATGCAGTGTGATCGATCTGTAGCCAGAGTAGACCTACTGCAATAAAACCAAGACTTGGTATGGCAATATAGTTGAAAATTTCTTTAGGTGTTTTAACACGATTCTCACGAAGTGCGTATTGTGAAATTACTGAGAGGTTTACAAAACTAAAGGCAGTTAGGGCACCAAAGCTAATTAAAGATACAACGTGATCTAAATCTGTAAACCCTGCTGATAATGCAATTAAACCAACCAATATAATATTGAATTTTGGTACAGCTGTTTTAGGGCTAATTTGACCAAAGTATTTTTTATTAAATACACCATCACGACCCATTACATACATTAAGCGTGATACACCTGCATGTGCTGAGATACCTGAAGCCATTACCGTAATAATTGCAAAACCAAGAATAACTGATTTAAATAGCTCACCACCGACGATACGTAAAATATCGGGTTGAGTTGCATTAACATCTGAGAAATATTGGCTAGGATTCCCTGGGAAATATAATTGCATGAAGTATGTTGCTGCAATAAATATTAAGCCTGAAATGAGTGCAGTAAGGAAAATAGCACGTGGTAGTACTTTGTCTGTATTATGCGTTTCTTCTGCAAGAGAGCTTAATGCATCAAATCCTGTGAATGAAAAACATAATATTGTTGCACCCGTAATAAGAGCACTGACTTGTGCATGATCGCTAAAAAATGGTGTGGTTGACCAAATTTTTGCATCATGTGCTTGAGAAAGACCAAGTGTATTTAATGCAGTATTACCTAAGAGTAGCTGTTTAATAATTAAAAATGTAAAAATAACAATGACTAATATTTGAAAAAGTACGATTAAGCCATTGAAGTTTGCAACAAATTTAATGCCCTTAAGATTTACCCAAGTCATAAATAGAGTTAAACCAATAACCCATATCCAATGATTTACATCTGGGAACATACTTGTAAGGTAAATAACAGCAAGAAGAATATTGACCATAGGGCTAAGGATATAGTCGAGGAGAGAAGACCAACCCACCATAAAGCCTGCATTTGGATGAATAGAACGCTGAACATAGGTATATGCAGAACCCGAAGATGGATAACGCTTAATCATATGTCCATAGCTAATTGCAGTAAATAGTACTGCTAATAGAGCAAAAAAGTAAGATGTTGGAACGTGTTGAACACTTGCTGCAGATACCATTCCAAAGGTATCGAACAAAGTCATGGGTTGTATATATGCCAAACCAATAACGATAATGTGTCCAAGGAGAAGAGATTTTTGCAGTGATGCTGCCGGTTGAGTCCCAGATGTATTATCCAACGGCGATATCCTCATGTTTTTTGATCAAGGATCAGCTATAAATTAAGGATCGTTTAGGACGAACGATCCTCCCTACTTTTGAGTGAAGCGCGCAATTTTATAGTAAGATTCTTAAATTTGTAAGGAAAAATAGTTTTTTTAACAATATTTGTTTTTTCTTACGGATTGCTTTTTTATTTATATAACAAAAAAAGCTCAAAACACAAACGATTTTGAGCTTTTCTATAGATGAGATTTACCAAGCTTTTTCTAGAATATTTTTTAAATCTTCAAGTGTAGCTTCTTTAGGGTTATAGATAATGGAGCCATCATTAAGTGCTTTCTCTGCAATTTCATCAAACTGTTCATGAGAAACTTTATGTGTTTCACGAAGTGTTCTAGGCAGTTGAACCATATCAAAGAGCTGATCACGCATTGCCAAAATCATACTAATAGTATGTTCGGCTCTATGTTCTTGAGGCGTTGCAGCATAGATTTCGGAGCCAGCAATAGGTAACAGAAGTTCTGCAAGCTTTTGTGAATTATGAGATAGGTTATAATCGAGTACATATGGCAAAAATAGGTTCATACATAGCCCATGAGGTAAGTGCGAAACAGCACCAAGCGCATGACCTAAAGCATGAATAAGGCCTACCATTGAGTTTGAAAAAGCAATACCTGCCATTGTTGAGGCTTGTGCAAGTTCCAGTCTTGCCTGTTCATTTTTAGGGGCCTTGAGCACAGTAAAAAGGTGAGTTGTCACTTTTTTAATGGCAGCTGTTGCATATGCATCACTTAAAGGATTTGCCGCCATGCAGGTGTATGCTTCAATAGCATGTGTGAGTGCATCCATTGCAGTCATTGCAGTAATATGTCTAGGCAATGTTAAAGTCATTCTTGGGTCTAGAATGGCAGCATTTGGCATCAGATAATTCGATGCAAAAGCAAGTTTTACATTATTTTTTTTGTCTGCGACAACAGCAACCATAGTTGCTTCAGAACCTGTACCAGATGTGGTTGGAATGACGAAAAGAGGTTTAAGAGGCTTTGGAAGGTTATGTGCACCTGAATATTTTAATAAATCATGACCACCTTCTGAAACTAAAATATTGGTTGCTTTAGCTGTATCAATTACTGAACCGCCACCAATTGCCAAAATTGAATCACAATTGTGTGCTCTATAGGCATCTGCTGCTGCTTTCACAGTTTCTAAACTGGAATCTGCAGGTACATTATCAAAAATATGACCAATTTGATAATTTGCAGCAATAAAAATATCTTCAATAGGAGAGATAAGGTTATTTTTGCGAATGCCTTCATCGGTGATAATCATTGGGTTTGTTGAGCCGAGTGTATGTAGCTCAAAAGGAATATTTTCTAAAGCAGCATGCCCAGCAATGATTTTAACGGGACAAAAAAACTCATAATATGGTTTTGTCATAGATATTAACTCCGTTTTACAAATGACTGTGCAAGTTTCAAATAAATACGGCTTGCATGGCTTACTTTATCTTTTAGCTTTAATTGAGATGGATAATGCTTAATCGCTAAGTTTGCAAGTGGCTTTGGCAAGATTAGAGCTTCCATTTTGTTTAGGCATCGAACTAATCGAATGGCATGTGATAGATCACCATCTGCAATCATACGATCATTTGCGAAAGCACGTGCTGTACTTTCTTGAAATGAAAAGACTAAATAAGCATGATAAATGTGCTTAAATATTATACTTAAGTGAGGTTTTTCATCTTTATTTGCTTGCTCAAGTAGACCGTTTTTATGAACTTTTAGAGTAAATGATGGCCCGTTTGGGAATACTTTCATTGCAAAAATAAAACCAACTGGAAAACCTTTCACTTCTTGCTGAATTTCTGTATCGACTTGGTTAGCCATAACAAGACCACGACCAATAATATCCATCATAAATTTAACATAAGCATGCTGCATAGCAGGTTTGATATGGTTTTTTTGCATGACAGATCCTTATAGGTTATTTACCTGAACTTCTTTAAAGTAATTACAGTTTGATAAATACTCAATTATATCCTCGTAAAGCATTTCTATGGTTGGTAGTTTATCTTTTGCTTGAATGAGGTCATGGATACGAGTCATTTCAAGACCTGCATAACCGCACGGATTAATTGTATGAAAAGCACTAAGCTCACAATTTATATTTAATGCAAATCCATGATAACTACGACCTTTACGTATTTTAAATCCTAATGATCCAATTTTTTTCTCATCTACATAAACTCCAGGCGCATCTGCCTTCGCATATGCTTGAATTTTATATTTAGAAAGTAAGTCAATCATCATTTTTTCAACAAAACTAACAAGTGTGCGTACATTCCAAGATAAACGATTAAGATCTAATAGGAAATAAGCGACAAGTTGACCTGGTCCATGCCATGTAACTTGCCCACCACGGTCTGTATATACTATGGGAATATTGCTAGAGGTTAGGATATGTTCTGCTTTTCCTGCTTGGCCTTGAGTTAAAGTATTATTATGTTGTAAAAGCCAAACTTCATCAGGTGTATTGTCATCCCGACAATTTGTGAACTCTTTCATAGATTCGAAAATTTGTTTGTAATCTTGAAAATGATTAAAACAACGGATTCTAATCTCATGAGAGATGGTAGTATTAGACTCACGCATGTGAAATCCCTAAATATAAAAAATAAACCAGTCGCTAATGTACTGGTTTATTTTATGTTACAGTGCAGTTTTGATTAAAGGGCAAGCTGCAAGGTCTGCATATAAAGCATGGACTTGTTCTAATTCATCAAAGCGTAACTGGGCAGTGATCGAGTGATACTTTCCAGTACGTGATGGTTGTACAGTAAGCGTTTCTTTTTCGAAATTAGGGAAGTGTTTTACCAAAATTTCAACAACGGCTGTATGTAACTGATCGCCTGCTTCGCCAATGAGTTTAATTGGATAGTCCATTGGAAATACCCAAAGGTCTTCTTGTAGCTCTCTTGATGGGGTACGGTCTAACATATGTGCCTCTTTATGTAGAAACGCCTGCAGATATGCAGACGTTTTTATATCAGATAAACCATATATTGGGGCTTATCATATTTTTTTCAACTCTTACAGATTAGTCATTCTCAAGAAATGAGCGTAAGTGTTCTGAGCGTGAAGGGTGGCGTAATTTACGTAATGCTTTCGCTTCAATTTGACGAATACGTTCACGTGTGACATCAAATTGTTTCCCAACTTCTTCAAGAGTATGATCCGTTGGCATATCGATACCAAAACGCATTTTTAACACACGTGCTTCACGTTCTGTAAGGTTTTCAAGTACATCACGTGTTGCTTCTTTTAGACCTTCTGAAGTTGCAGCATCTACAGGAGATGTAATATTTGCATCTTCAATGAAGTCACCTAAATGAGAGTCTTCATCATCACCAATAGGCGTTTCCATTGAAATTGGTTCTTTCGCAATTTTTAACACTTTGCGAACGCGAACCTCATCCATTTCTAGACGCTCACCAAGTTCTTCAGGTGTTGGTTCTCTTCCCATTTCTTGTAAAAGCTGGCGTGATACACGATTAATTTTGTTAATCGTTTCAATCATGTGTACAGGAATACGAATGGTACGTGCTTGGTCTGCAATTGAACGTGTAATTGCTTGGCGAATCCACCATGTTGCATAAGTTGAGAATTTATAACCGCGACGGTATTCAAACTTATCAACAGCTTTCATCAAACCAATGTTACCTTCTTGAATAAGATCCAAGAATTGTAAACCACGGTTGGTATATTTTTTGGCAATAGAAATTACAAGACGTAAGTTTGCTTCAACCATTTCTTTTTTAGCACGATGTGCTTTGGCTTCACCAACAGTCATACGCTTAGAAATATCTTTAATTTCTACAACAGATAAACCAAGATCTTTCTCTGTATCTGCAATTTTTTGTTGGAAAGCAAGAATATCAGGGCGTACTTTTTCTAGATAACCACGCATTTCAGTAGGCGTAACTTCAATTTGTTCATCTAACCAAGTTAAGCTTGACTCACGTCCAGGAAAACTTTTTCTAAACTGAGTACGATCCATACGACCACGACGTAAAGCATAGCGCATGATTTCACGCTCTGACTGACGAATTTGGTCATGTGTGCCGCGAATCATTTCAGAAATAATTTCAAATAGGCGGGGTGTAAATTTAAACATCATGAAGACTGTTGCTAAATTTTGCAATGCAACATCAGCTTCTTTTGACTCACGTCCATGCTTAGCAATAATTTCTTTTGCCGTTGCCCATGATTGTTGTAGCTCTGTAAAGCGTATACGTGCAATTTCAGGATCAGGTCCAGAATCACCTTCTGAATCATCTGAGTCAGAGTCAGATTCCTCGTCTTCATCTTCATCATCATCTAATTTAGTGTCTTTTTTAGATTTTGTTGAAGTCGTTGATTCCTCATCATCATTTAAATGGCTTTCTTCTTCTAAAACTTCAGGAATTTCTTCATCAGACTCAGGGTCTAAGTAACCTGATAGAATATCAGCTAAACGTCGTTCGCCGTTGCCATAATCTTCATATTCTTTAAGTACAACTTCAACAGCATTTGGCCAATAAGCAATAGCATGCAATACATCACGAATACCTTCTTCGATGCGTTTTGCAATGCTGATCTCGCCCTCACGAGTTAGAAGTTCTACAGTTCCCATTTCACGCATATACATGCGTACTGGATCGGTAGTGCGGCCAGGTTCACTTTCTACAGATGCTAAAACGGCAGCAGCCTCTTCTTCTGCAACTTCGTCACCAGTATCAGCAGATTCACCAAACACAGTGTCATCAGTTTCAGGAGCGCGTTCATGGACAGGAATACCAACGTCCTGAAGCATTTGTATAATGTCTTCTATCTGTTCGCTTTCGGTAATCGAGTCTGGGAGATGATCGTTAACCTCAGCGTAAGTTAAATAACCTTGTTCTTTGCCTCGGCTAATCAGAGCCGCTACTTGAGAAGTAGGGGAATTCATATCGCTCATCTTATGCTTACTCTTTAGTTGAATCTGTGGCAGTGAAAAACCGTGCATTATAGCACAATTTACGAATATTTTTTTGAGAAATGATATGTCTTGTCTGACATTATATCAAATCTGATGCAGTATTGTATGATATATAAGGGTATATGCTTTTTTTTCAAGTTATACATGATATGTTTATGTCTGTTATATAAAAATATATCAAATTTGTTATAAAAAAAGCACTTTTTATAATAACGAAGGAATTTAGATATATTATTCTTGACAAAAGTTAAGAACCAAGATAAATAGCGGCTTTAAGGGTATTATTTTACTGAGGTGTAGTTGAGTGTCTTCTACAGATTTTGAATTAGATGAAAGTTATGATGATGATTCCAGTTTTGACGAATCATCAAGTAAAATTACTGCAAAAGAATCATTAGAGAAACGTCGTTTAATTGACGATCTACTCGCACAGCGTCGTCTTGAAAAAGAACTTAAAGAGTTTGATTATGACTTCGATGATGATGACTTCGATGATGATGAAGCGTAAAATTTTTACGATTGTCATAAATCAATGTTATTCTCTATTAATTAGAGAGTTAAAATGAGTGATAGAAAATATGAGTGCTTTAGATTTAGATCTCTTGGCTGAATATTTAGATGGTGACCAAAACGAACATGGTCTAGATTTTGCTGCAACTCATGGTTTTCTTAGTGCAATTGCAGTTGGTCCACTATTTAAACAATGGTTAGAAGAATTATTTGATCAAAAACAGCAATCTGTCCCAAAGAATATTATTGAACAAGTTAAGCTGTGGTTAGATGATATTCGCCAAAATCTTGCAAATGAGGAAGGTATAGATTTCCCATTTGAGGTAGAAGAAGCAGATGTGGATTCAAGTCTTGGTGATTGGTCGGTGGGATTTGTTGATGCAATGTTCTTAAATGAAGAAGCTTGGTTTACTCCTGAGTTTGAAGAGCAGCTTATCGATTTAACTTTACCAATGATGGTTTTTAGTGGTATTGATGAAGAAGATCCTCAGATGGAGTCATTTCGTAGAAATGGACAACTTATGGATGAAATTGCAGAAGAAATACCAAATAACCTTAATGAATTATACTTGATGTATCATACGCCAAATGCATAATTGACAAAAATGCCTCCATGAAAATGTGAGGCATTTTTACATAGAAGGAAAGTAATTTACGCATTAATATTATCTTAAAATGGTTAGGAATCCATTTGGTGAGAATGACTTATGTTAATACAATTATGCTATGCAAGCACGCGTAAAGGTCATCAGGAGCTTTTACAAGATTTGAGGGATATTTTAACGGAAACTATTCGATTTAATCGATCTAATAATATTAATGGTGTTTTATACTATGCTCATAATTCCTTTTTCCAATGTTTGGAAGGTGAACAAAGTATTGTAGAGCAGCTTTTTGAGAATATAAAAAAAGATAGAAGACATCAGGATGTATTATTACTTACAAAAAAAGAAATACAAAAAATTGAATTTGGTGACTGGTCAATGAAATATGTTCAAACCAATAAAGATGTTGATTTGTTCTTTAAAGAAAAAAACTATGATTACTTTCAGCCTACAAAGCTTAATACTTCTCAAGTTTTTGAGTTTATTAACTATTTATTGAGTGCGCAGGAAGGGATGTTAAAAGAAACAAGTAAAGATAAGAAAGTATCTAGTAATAACTCTAGAGGATATAAACGAGGCTACAGTAATTATATTTAGTTAATAGGGATATTATTAATTATTTAAATTATAATAAAAAATATACTATGTTTTATTATTTTGTTATTATTTGGTTAATAATTTTTACGAAGTAAACCAAATGCACTTTCAATTGAAGCCATTAAATTACTTGTTTATTTTTAGTTTTTTCCCAATGACATCTATTTATGCAACTTCATGGGATAAATTAGATCCAGTTGAAGTTGTAAATGAATCAGAAGTTATAGCAGAGCCTGTATCTAAAAATTATCTGAATCAACAGAATATACAGCAAGTAGAAGAAAAAGAAAAAAATTCTGTAAGACCTATGTATTTTAGTTTAACCCCTTCTATTCTTACTGGTGGTGAAGCTAAAGAGTATGTTTTTACGGGTAATAATAGAGATATGCTTAGTTTGCTAAACTGGGAGATAAAAAATATACCTACAATAAAGGCAGATTTTACATGGGATTTAAACTCATGGTTAAGCGTAAGTATTAATGGTTGGACGACATTATCTTCAAGTATTGTACAAATGGATGATTACGATTGGAGAGATCCACAAGCCAGATCGCTTAAGACGGACTGGTCACATCATCCAAACACTTCTTTAAATTCTGCTAATAAAATTGATATCAATTTTACTTCTTGGTTTGCTAAAACATCAAATTATAAAATGGGCTTGCTTGTAGGGTATGAACAAAGCCGATTTAGCTGGACTGCCAAAGGTGGTCAGTATCATTATGGCGCAACAGATACCTCAGGAAATTATATTAGAGGTACAGCCATGTTATATGAAGGAAGTTTTCCTGAAAATGAATCTGGTATTGGGTATCAGCAAAATTTTAGAACACCTTATGTGGGATTAGTAACGACTTATATTTATGATAAGTATGAGTTTAATGCAATTGCAAAAATGAGTCAGTGGGTGAGAGCACGTGATCAAGATGAGCATTATGCTAGAGATATTACGTTTTATAGCAAAGGTGAAATCTCAGATTATTATTCTGTAACACTCAATGGAGGCTACTATATCGCTCCTAAAGTAAAAATATTTGGTGAAGTTACTTGGAATGCTTATAAATTTGCTCCTGCAACAATGACAATTAAAGGGGATACTTCAGAAAGTAATGCAGGTATTTCCTCTAAATACTATAACTTAGGTATTGGTGCGCAGTATCAGTTCTAGAGTAAAGTAAGAAATTAGTTAATATAATCTTTTATTTCTTGAGTATGCATGGATGCGAAGTGATGGCTTGTAGATTTAATAACTTTTAGTTCAGCTTGAGGTAAGTAAGACTGTAGTTTTAATGCAATGGGTAGGGGGCTAATAGGATCTGCACTTGCCCAAATGAGAAGAACGGGTATTTTTATGGATGCCAGTTCTTTTTCATAATTGGCTTGTGTTTTTATAAACCAGTCTGGTGTATGGGCTTGTTGTTGGTGATAGTCTGTCCTCCAGTCTTGCACATCGAATTTGTCTAAAGGAATACCTCCTGAAGTTGCAACAAGAACTAAGCCTTTGACTAAATTATTCTTTTCCAATGCTGCTCGTATTGCAAATAAACCCCCCATTGACTGAGCAATGAGAATACTTGGTTTTACAATTTGAGATAAAACATGATCACTCAATTGCTCAAAAGACTGAATGTGTGTTTCGCATGGTGCGTTATAAAAGCCAGGGTATGCAATTACTTTGCCCTTATATGGCGTATTATTCATATAGTATTGAAAAAGAGGCTGCCAAAAATCTGTATTGCCTGAAGCGCCGGGAAGAAAATAAAAATAGTGCATATCTTTAATTAATTTTAATGATTGTTCTAACTTTAATTGAATAAGTTTAAAAAAGCACTTTATTTATACGGTGTTTTCAACAAGAATAGCACCCCTAGTTATAGCTATAAATCATTTATAGCGAGAAAAGATAAGTTTTTTAAAATATTGGTATTGTATGCGTTTAAGCAGTTTAAAGCTTTCTGGATTTAAGTCGTTTGCAGATCAGACTACATTAAAATTTAAAGCAAACCGTAGTGCGATTGTTGGACCCAATGGTTGTGGAAAGTCGAATGTTATTGATGCTGTTCGTTGGGTAATGGGGGAGTCTAGTGCTCGTCAATTACGTGGTGGAAGTATGCAAGATGTCATTTTCACAGGAACAGCAAAACGTAAGCCTGTTGGTGTTGCAAGTGTAGAATTACGCTTTGATAATACATATGGAAAGCTTGGCGGTGAGTACAATGCTTATAATGAGTTGGCAGTACGCAGGCAAGTGACTAGAGAGGGGAAATCTGAATACTTTTTAAATGGAACACGTTGCCGACGTCGTGACATTACCGATATTTTCTTAGGAACAGGTCTTGGGCCACGCTCTTATGCAGTGATTGAGCAGGGGATGATTAATCGTTTGATTGATGCGAAGCCTGATGAGATGCGTGTTTTTATTGAAGAAGCAGCAGGTATTTCTCGTTATCAGTCACGCCGTAAAGAAACACTGCACCATTTAGAACAAACAACCCAAAATTTATCTCGTTTAGAAGATATTGAAAGTGAACTAAAAACACAGCTTAAAACATTAAAGCGTCAATCTGAAAATGCTGTGCAATACCAAGAGTTAGAAAAAGAAATACTGACAGTGAAAGTGGAAATTTTATCATTTCAGTATGAAAAAAGTATTCAGCTACAGCAAGAATATACGCTACAAATGGATGAGCTTGGTGAGTCTTTTAAGCAAACACGTTCGGAGCTAAATACGGTTGAACATGATTTAAATGATGTAAGTAAAATTTTTCAACGGTTGATAAAAAACTCCTCACCTTTACAGCAAGAGTGGCAACTTGCAGATAACAAAAGATTATCTATGCAAATGCAATTAGAGCAGAAGATTCAGTTGCTTGAGCAGAATAAAAACCAACTTCATTTGTTAGAAGACCAAAAAAAGGAAATTAAACAAAAAATACAATTGCTTGATATTCAGCTTGATGATTTATATACAGGACAAGATACTTTTCAGCAGCAAGTGGTTCGGTGTGAGAAAGAGGTTTCCGAAAGTAAAGCTGAAATAGAAAAAGTCAAACTTTTATATAAAGATAAGAAAAAAGCATTAGAAGTATTATCCCAAACATTTGAGCAACAAAAACAAAGAGAGCAGACCTTACAATCACAACAAGTACAGCTCAATAAAAACATTCAAAGAGGACAACAACAAAAAGATGTTTTACTGTTACAGCTTAAAAGACTAAATAAAGATAATGATGATGGTTTAGTCCAAGAGTTACAGCAAGAGTATCAAGATTTACTGGCAGGCATTGATTTAACTGAAAAAATTTTAAGTGATGATGCATCAAAGTTAAAACAGCTTCAACAAGCATATGATGAAGCAAAAACAACTTGTGATGATGTCCATTCGCAAATTAAGATTTTACGACAAGAAAAAATTAACTTAGACAAACTGCTCGCAAAAACAACTGTATCAAAGCAAAAAAACTCATATCAGCAATTAATACAAATTCTAGAGTTAAAGTCTGAAGCAAAAACATATGCGAGTTTAATAGAGAAGTTTTTAGCAAAATGGCTTTCTGCTGAGGTATTAGAAAGTGATAGTCAGCTTAGGAAAGATGTCGCTAGACAAGTCGTGTTAAATAAGGAAGATAGGCTTAACCATAAAATTTTAGACTTACCTGTGCTTGCTTCATGGATTGAACATCCACAGCTTTCTTTCTGTAATGATATTGCCATTGTAGATACATTTAAAAATGGTTTGGCGCTACAAAGTAAGTTGAAGGTAGGGCAAACGATTTTAACGCTTGATGGATATTGGCTTGGCTTAGATTGGGTGGTTGCTTTATTTTATGATGAAGACAGTCAAGTTGCACAGGGAATGCTGAGTCATAAGATTCGTCTTGAAGAAATTATCAATGAGTTAAAGGTACTCGAGGAAAAGTATGCTGTAGGTGAAAAAAATCTTTCTGAGGTGAAAGATCGGCTTGAACAGCATCAGCACGTCATTTCATCGCAGCAGCAGCAGTTAAAGCAACAGCAGAATCAAGCACAAGCGCTTAATGTTTCAGTGATTAAGTTACAAAGTAAGCATCAAGCATATATAGCACAACATCAGCAGTTGCATGAGCAGTTAAAGCAAGTGGAGATTCAGCTTGAAGAAGATGCAATGCAAAAAGATGATCTAGAAATAGATATACATGCAATAGCAATGAAGGTATCTGCTCTAGCACCTCAATACGATCGGGCACAGCAAGTTGTATTTGCATCTGAGAATGATCTTGAAGTGCTTACAGAAACTTTAAAACAGCGGGAACAAAATTATCATGATGTTCGTGAAAAATTAAATGCTTGTCAGCAAGAAAGTGGTCTTTTAGATAAAGATCAATCATTTTTAACTGCACAGTTACAGCAAGTACATACACAAATTTCACATTTAACGACATTAATTCAGCCATCTACTAATGAAATTCCTTTATTGCAGCAGCAATATGAGGAGCAAATAATTTGTGTTGATAAGCTTCAAAAGCAATTAAGTGAATGGCAGTATGAATTAAATACCATTCAGGCAAAACAACAGCAATTAACAGAAAAAAGGCATCAGCTTGAAATTGATGATCAGCGCTTACGTGATTTACTTGAAGAGAAGCGTTTAGCATGGCACGCGGTAAAATCTGATTTATCACATTATGGTGAGCAGTTGGAAAACCTAAATGCAAACTGTCTTAAAGATGTCATTATTGATGTTGCTGAGCATCAGGAAAAACTGACAAAACTGCAAACTAAATTTGCTAAGTTAGGCGCAGTGAATTTGGTTGCTTCTGCTGAATATAATGATGTGAAGCAGCGCCATGAAGAATTGACGCATCAAATGTCTGATTTAGAAAATACGATTGAGCAGTTGCATGCTGCGATGAAAAGTATTGATCAAGAAACAAAAAAGCTTTTTATGCAAACATTTGATAAGATCAATGTCGAATTAAAGATGCTTTTTCCAAAAGTATTTAGTGGTGGTGAAGCAAGTTTAAGTTTAGATGGCGATTGGCAGTCAGGTGTAAAACTGATGGCACGTCCACCAGGTAAGCGTAATAGTTCATTGGCACTTTTATCTGGTGGTGAAAAAGCATTAACAGCATTGTCGCTTGTTTTCGCAATTTTTAGATTAAATCCTGCACCTTTTTGTGTGCTAGATGAGGTTGATGCACCATTAGATGATGCAAATGTCGGCAGATTTTGCAATTTAGTGAAAGAACTTTCAGAACAAGTACAATTTATTTACATTACCCATAATAAACTAGCAATGACGATGGCGACAGATCTGCTTGGTGTTACAATGCCTGAGCCAGGAACATCAAAACTAGTTACTGTGAATTTAGAAGAAGCGAAAGAATACGGCTTAGTTGCGGAGTCTTGACATGGAAACAACAACAATTATTGGTATTGTCATTGCAGTAGGTATTATTATCTTTGCATTGTATATACTGTTAAGAAAACCAAGAGAATTTGTACCATCGCTAGACGCTGAGCTACATATTAATCCTGAAACAAATCAGCCAGTTTTACCGAGATTTGTTAGACAGCAGTTGAACATGATTGAATTTGGTCAAACACCAGAAAAAAAATCAGCTAAAGTGGTGAAAGAAAAAGCTACTGAGCAGAAGGCTGAAACAATTGCAGAAACTAAAGATACGCAGAATTCTGCTGAAGAACCAAATAAAAAACTAGAAGATGTTACCCAAAATGCTGATGTAAAAGCACCTGAGCTGAAAGATGCAACTTCGAGTGTTGAAGATAAACAAGAAACTAATGCTCAAAAGGCTGATGCTGTTCAATCTGCTACAGAAAAACAGCCAGAAGAGAAGCCGAAAAAAGAAGCGGTTTATCACTTAAACAAAGATATTGAAAAAGCAGAAATTAAAGAGTTTGATGAAGAGAGCTCTATTTTGGATATGCACCTCAATGAGCAGCAACGCTACGATGATGAATGCTCATTGGCAAATGCACAGCATATTATTAGTCTAAATGTTTATCCGGGTCCACGTTGTATATTGTCTGGTGATAAAACTTTAAAAATACTGCTTAAATATGGATTACGTTTTGGAGAGTTATCTTGCTTTCATCGCTATAAAAATTTAAATGATGCACAAGGTGATCAAGCAAAAGTAGCACCATTGATGTTCTCTGTACTAAAAATTTCGGATGAAGGTCCAGTTGGTTTTGACTTAGAAACTTTATCTACTGAGCAAGTGAATGGCTTGGCATTTTTCTTAGCGTTACCCAATACATATGCGCAAGAAGGTTTTGATACGATGGTAAGTACAGCAGGCTTAATTGCACGTGAAATTGATGGAAAAGTATTTGATGAAAATAATGATGAGTTGTCTATGCAGTTGAAAGAGTATTGGCGCCGTCAGGTTATCGACTTTAAACCGACAGCATCGGCCTAATCTAATTTAAAAATAAAAGGCGGATTTTCTCCGCCTTTTTTATATGGTGGTTTTTATGGTGAATATAGATAAAAAACAAATTGTAAGTCGTATGCGACAGCTTATTCAATTGTTGGCAAAACATAATCATGCTTATTATGTCATGGATGAACCAACAATTTCAGACAACGAATATGATCAGCTATTTCACCAGTTGAAAGATTTAGAGCAACAATATCCAGACTATGTGCAAAATGACACACCGACACAACGCGTAGGTGGTGAAGCACTGAGTAAGTTTAATAGTGTAGAACATGCTGTACCAATGTTGTCATTGGGGAATGTGTTTAATCGCGAAGATTTATTTGCCTTTGCACGCCGTATCGAAGAAAGGTTGCCAAATCAGTATGTAAATTATGATGTAGAATTAAAGCTAGATGGTCTTGCTATTTCTTTATGGTATGAACATGGCGTGTTGGTAAAAGGGGTAACACGTGGTGATGGTGAAACAGGCGAAGAGATTACACAAAATGTAAAAACGATTCGTAATTTACCTAAAATACTACATAGTGATATGTTTCAACCACCTGCCTTACTAGAGGTGCGTGGCGAGGTATTAATACCTAAATCTGGCTTTGAAAAACTAAATAAAATAAATGAAGCAAAAGGTGAAAAGACCTTTGCGAACCCTCGTAATGCAGCAGCAGGAAGTCTAAGACAGTTAGACCCGAATATTGCAGCTTCTCGACCACTTGCATTTTATGCATATGGTATTGCGCAGTGTGAACCTGCAAATGACTTAGAAACGATGCACGATAGTTTACAATGGTTGACTCAACTTGGTTTTGAAATAGCAGAACGTCAGTTTCTTTGTCAGTCTATTCAAGAAGTTCAAGAAAAATATGAGCAAATTCAACTAGAGCGAGAGATTCTAGCTGTTGAAATTGATGGTATGGTGATTAAGGTAGATAACTTAAAACAACAAAAACAACTTGGTTTTTTGAGTAGAGAGCCACGATGGGCAACAGCTTATAAATTTCCTGCTGTTGCTGCACTTACTAAAGTTGAAGGGATTGACTGGCAAGTAGGTAGAACAGGTGCTTTAACTCCTGTTGCTCGTTTAGCACCTGTTTTAGTCGGTGGTGTGACCGTTTCTAATGTAACATTGCATAATATTGGTGAAGTTCACCGTCTTGATGTACGTATTGGCGATACAATTAGCGTATACAGAACAGGAGATGTGATTCCTAAAGTTGAGAAAGTATGGCAAGAGTTGCGTGTAGATGATTTGCCAGAAACCATGCTTCCTAAAAGCTGTCCTGTTTGTGCATCACCTGTTGTGATGCCTGAAGGCGAGGCTCTTGCGCGTTGTTCAGGTGGGCTTTATTGTGCTGCACAACGTATAGAGGCTATACGTCACTTCGTGTCTAGAAAAGCAATGGATATTGAAGGGCTAGGTGATCGTTGGGTTGAATCTCTTTTACATTTGGAACTTTTGAAAGATGTATCTGATATTTATCATCTAAATAAGCATAAAGAAACGCTTTTAAGTATTGAAAAAATGGGTGAAAAGTCCGTTCAGAACTTATTTAATGCGATTGAAGCCAGTAAAAAGACGACATTAGCACGCTTTATATATGCTTTAGGAATTCGTGGTGTGGGCGAAACAACTGCACGTATGCTTGCAAATACATTTACAACATTAGAAGCCTTGCGTAAAGCAGATAGTGAAGCACTGAAAAAGACACCAGATGTCGGTGATATTACAGCAGAATGGATTGCTGACTTTTTTCAGGCGGAACACAATATAGAAGTGATAGATAAACTTCTTGAAAGTGGTATTCATTGGGATGCACCAAGTGCATCGACTACACAGCCTTTAAATGGTGAAAGTTGGGTACTTACAGGTACATTGATGCAGTTGAACCGTGACCAAGCAACTCAAATGTTGCAAGCCTTAGGTGCACGTGTAAGTGGTAGTGTATCTGGTAAAACAAAATGTCTTGTTGCTGGTGAAAAAGCGGGCTCTAAATTAGATAAAGCACAAAACTTAGGTATTCAGATTTTATCTGAAACTGAGTTTTTAACATTGATGGCAGGTTATGGACAACAACCGATAGAGTAAATGAATAAGAAGCATTTTTATTGGTTACAAAAAAGATCATTGTCTGACTAAACCGTTTTTAAATATAAATAACTCCTTGATATTTGTTAAGGGGTTATTTTTTAATAGGAAAATGTTTTTTTAATTGCAAATGCGTATGCTTCTCATTTTAATTTTATAAAAATCAGTAACTTATAAATTATTTTGTTTTGCAAGTGTAATAAAAAATAAGCATAATATAGCCATTAAATTAGGAGAATTCATATGCGTGGCAATCCAGAGGTTATAGATTATTTAAATATGCTTATTGGCGGTGAGTTGGCTGCTAGAGATCAGTACTTAATTCACTCTCGTATGTATGAAGATTGGGGTTTAAGTAAGATCTACGAACGCATTAACCATGAAATGGAAGAAGAAGCATCTCACGCAGATGATATTATCCGCCGTGTATTGTTCCTAGGTGGTACGCCAGATATGGGACGTGATGATATTGATGTAGGTACAGATGTGATCTCTTGCTTAAAAGCAGATTTGGCACTTGAATATCATGTACGTGAAAAACTCGTTCAAGGTATTGCACTTTGTGAAACGCATGGCGACTACGTGAGTCGTGATATGTTGCGCCAGCAATTATCTGATACAGAAGAAGACCATACATATTGGTTAGAAAAACAAATTCGCCTTGTAGAATTAATTGGCGAGCAAAATTATATCCAATCTCAAATGTAAAAGTAAGACTATAAAAAAGCTGCCAATTGGCAGCTTTTTTATATTTGTAAATTTGATTAGCGGTCGATATTTCGTTGTTTTTCACCTGTATAAAGCTGGCGTGGACGACCAATTTTATGAGGAGTAGATTGCATTTCTAACCAGTGTGTAATCCAACCAATAGTACGTGCAAGTGCAAAGATTACAGTGAACATTGATGTTGGAATACCAATTGCTTTTAAAATAATTCCTGAATAAAAGTCTACGTTTGGATATAAGTTACGTTTAATGAAGTATTCGTCTGATAGTGCAATACGTTCAAGTTCCATTGCAAGTTCAAGCTGAGGGTCATTAATACCTAATGCACCAAGAACCTCATCACACGTTTCTTTCATTACTTTAGCGCGAGGGTCAAAGTTTTTATAAACACGATGACCAAAGCCCATGAGTTTGACTTCTTTGGTCTTTACTTTTTCCATGAATGGCGCAACATTTTCAACTGAACCAATTTCATCAAGCATTTTGAGTACAGCTTCATTGGCACCACCATGTGCAGGTCCCCAAAGTGCTGCAATTCCTGCGGAAATACATGCGTAAGGGTTTGCACCTGTAGAGCCAGCTAAGCGTACTGTAGATGTAGAGGCATTTTGTTCATGATCTGCGTGTAGTGTAAAGATACGATCCATTGCTCTAGCAAGAATAGGGTCTACTTTATAGTCACGGTCCGCAGGCGTTGCAAACATCATATGCAAAAAGTTTTCTGCATAATCTAAGTCATTGCGAGGATAAATAAATGGCTGACCCACTGTATATTTATAGCTCCAAGCTGCGAGCGTTGGCACTTTTGCGATTAAACGAATTGCTGTAATTTCGCGATGGTTTACATCATCTAAATCTAAGTTGTTATGGTAAAACGCAGAAAGTGCACCAACGACACCAACCATAATTGCCATTGGATGTGCATCACGACGGAAACCATTGAAGAAACGGCTAACTTGGTCATGAACCATTGTGTGGTTACGAACTTGGCTATCAAACTCTTTTTTCTGTTCGGCTGTTGGTAGTTCGCCATTTAATAATAAATAACAAGTTTCTAGATAATCTGTTTTTGTTGCTAACTGATCAATAGGATAGCCACGATGTAATAAGATACCTGCATTGCCATCAATATAAGTAATTTTTGATTCACATGATGCTGTTGCCATGAAGCCAGGATCAAAAGTAAAGTGTCCTGATGCAAGGACATCTTTAACATCAATAACGTCTGGGCCTAATGTTCCACTGTAAATTGGAAGTTCAATTTCTTTTCCATTCAGTTTGAGTGTGGCTTTCTTACCATTTGCTTCAGACATTCATAGATCTCCTGTCCTGGTGAATGTAATTTGATATGTGTTTAGCTGCTTTATCTTGCTTGTGCTGGATAGAGTTGCTTGTAATCACTACCTGTGCATTTACAGTTTGCATCCGATATTTGGATAAAAATTAAACTTTTATTTTTAATATTGTATGCAAAATAAACATATCTTGTCCTTATTCCTTTCAATGTACAGCAATATAAGGGGAAAAATATAGTCTTTTGTGTGTTAAGCATAATAGAAAAAATGCCAAAACTAGACATAAATAGATGTTTTTTTAAACTGCAAAGGCTTGAGAATGTAGATAAATAAAGGGTTTTGGTTTAGAAATATTTAGTAAAACTTTTTTGTAAGGATGGTATTTTTTGTCAAGAAAAAGATTAAAAAAAATACACTCAATTTCATTAAATGATCATATTTATCAGATAAGGTGAATTAAAACAAAGGCTAACCTTATTTAAAAAGGGTGAATAAATTTAATGCAAAAAAAATAAATATGCAAAAAAGTCAATAAATTCACGTGATATATCAAAATATGAGAAAATAAAAGATTTTAAAAATAAGAATAGATCATTGATTTTTGACGCTTTAAATTTGAAAATTATCTTATTTGTGATTTTATAAATGATTATTATTTAAATAAAATAGTTTGTTTTTAGATCAGATTGCTTGTTTGAAATTTGTCAAGACCCGTTCTATAATTCCAATACGTAGAAAAAAATTTAGGCATGATGCCTGAATAATATGCTAGCTTTCCTTTGAATTAATCTAACAAACTCCAGAAGGAGTTTTTACTTACAGGATGCCCGCTGTGAAAAGCAACAGACCTGTCAATTTGTCCATGGGACAGGTGTTAGCGGTTAATTTACGCTCTCCCGTGGCTATTGCATCAATCCTACACCGTTTGTCAGGTGTAATCGTATTCTTGTTGGTTCCAGTACTTTTATGGATATTGGATAAGTCATTGTCTTCTCCTGAAGGCTTTACTTATGTGAAAGAACAAATTTTTGGAAGTTTCTTCGTACGCCTTATTGTCTGGGCTTTTGTTGCAGGCTTGATTTACCATTTTATTATGGGAGTTAAGCACTTGTTTGCAGATCTCGGATTTAATGAGGAACTACAGAGTGGTCGAGTGGCAGCTACAGTTTCATTGGGCTTGTCTGTGATTGGGATAATCGCAGCGTTTATATGGATTGTAATCTAATGAAAAGTGCTACAGGTTTAACAGGTTCAGGCTCTCGCGATTGGTTTATTCAACGTATAAGCGCAATCGTATTAGCGGCATATACTGTCATTGTATTTGGATGGATATTGCTTCATAGCGGTTTTAGCTATGAGCAGTGGTCTGGCTTTATGATGATGCTTCCAATGAAGGTTTTCTCATTACTTGCGATTCTTTCTTTAGTTGCTCATGGGTGGATTGGTATGTGGCAAGTCTTTACAGACTATGTTACTACACGTCACATGGGGCCATCTGCATCGGGTTTGCGCTTGGTTCTGACGACAGCAGTCATTATTGCTGTATTCGTTTATGCAATTTGGGGTATCCAAATTTTTTGGGCAAACCGATAGATAGGAAGACATCATCATGGGCGCAATTACTCCCAAAGAAAATTATTCTAATATTCAAAATTTAACATTTGATGCTGTCATCGTTGGTGGTGGTGGTTCGGGTATGAGAGCGGCGTATCAACTTGCTCAAGCAGGTTTGAAAGTTGCTGTACTTACAAAAGTTTTTCCAACACGTTCGCATACTGTTGCTGCTCAAGGCGGTATTGGTGCATCGCTTGGAAATATGCAAGAAGATAATTGGCATTATCATTTTTATGACACAGTAAAAGGTTCAGATTGGTTGGGTGACCAAGATGCTATCGAATTTATGTGTCGTGAAGCACCTAAAGTAGTTTATGAACTTGAACATATGGGTATGCCATTTGACCGTAATAATGATGGTACGATTTATCAGCGTCCATTTGGTGGTCACTCTGCAAATTATGGTGAAAAAGCTGTGCCACGTGCATGTGCGGCAGCAGACCGTACAGGGCATGCTTTATTGCATACGCTATATCAAAGCAATGTAAAAATGGGTACACAGTTTTTTGTAGAATGGATTGCACTTGATCTGATTCGTAATGAAGAGGGTGATGTTCTTGGTGTTACTGCCTACGATCAAGAAACGGGTGATATTGCGGTATTCCAAGCGAAAGCGACATTGTTTGCAACGGGTGGCGCAGGTCGTGTATACCGTGCATCGACCAATGCCTATATTAATACAGGTGATGGTTTGGGTATGGCTGCACGTGCAGGAATTCCGTTACAAGATATGGAATTCTGGCAGTTCCATCCAACAGGTGTTGCTGGCGCAGGTGTACTTCTGACGGAAGGTTGTCGTGGTGAAGGTGCTATTTTAAGAAATAAAGATGGCGAACCATTTATGGAGCGCTATGCACCAACACTAAAAGACCTTGCACCACGTGACTTTGTATCGCGCTCTATGGACCAAGAAATTAAAGAAGGTCGTGGATGTGGGCCAAAAGGCGATTATATCTTGTTAGATATGACGCATTTGGGGGCAGATACGATTATGAAGCGTTTGCCATCAGTTTTTGAAATTGGTAAAAAGTTTGCAAACGTAGATATTACAAAAGAGCCAATTCCTGTTGTTCCAACTATTCATTATCAAATGGGTGGTATTCCGACCAATATTCACGGTCAGGTTGTTATTCCTGTTGGTGAAAAAGATGCCTCACTTGAAGCAGGTTATGATGTTGCTGAAGATAAATATGAAAGTAATAGTCAGCGTAACTTTACCCAACCTGTAAAAGGTTTATATGCAATTGGCGAGTGCTCATGTGTATCTGTACATGGTGCAAACCGTTTGGGTACAAATTCTTTACTCGATTTAGTTGTATTTGGTAAAGCAGCAGGCGAGCATATCATTGATTATGTGACCAAACATCATGGAGATGAATACACGCCGTTGCCAACCAATGTTTTAGAAAAAACACTGGCACGTGTAAATAAGTTGGATAGTTCTGCATCAGGTGAAAATGCACAAGATGTTGCTGATGCAATTCGTGACATTGTACAAGATCATGCTGGGGTGTTCCGTACTCAAGCATTACTCGATAAGGGTGTAAAAGAGATCTTGGCACTTGAACCACGTGTTCGAAATATTCATTTAAAAGATAAATCTAAAGTATTTAATACTGCACGTATTGAAGCATTAGAAGTTGAAAATCTGTATGAAGTTGCAAAAGCAACGCTTATTTCTGCGGCAGCACGTAAAGAATGTCGTGGAGCACATACGGTTGTAGACTATGAATTACCTGCAGACCATCCAACGTACTCTTACGGACGTCGTGATGATGAATGGATGAAGCATACACTTTGGTATGCCGCAGATAACCATTTAGAGTACAAGCCAGTACGGTATTCGCCGTTAACTGTTGATGCCATTCAACCGAAGCCACGTACATTCTAATTGGGAGATAGAAATGAGTAGGGGAACCCGTATTTTCGAAATCTACCGCTATGATCCTGATAAGGATAAAGCGCCGTACATGCAAACTTTTAAGTTAGAGCTTACAGACAAGCATCGAATGTTACTAGATGCGTTGTTGGCTTTAAAAGTTCAAGATGAAACATTAACATTTAGACGTTCTTGTCGTGAAGGTATTTGTGGCTCGGATGGCGTGAATATTAATGGTAAAAATGGTCTGGCTTGTTTGCAAAATTTAAATGATTTGCCAAAAAAAATAGTTATTCGTCCGCTTCCAGGTCTGCCTGTAATTAAAGATCTTGTTGTAGACATGAATCAGTTTTATGATCAGTATGACAAGATTCAACCATTTTTAATTAACAATCAACCTGCACCACCAAAAGAACGCTTACAAACGCCAGAAGAGCGTGAGCATTTGAATGGTCTATACGAATGTATTTTATGTGCATGCTGTTCGACATCTTGCCCTTCATTTTGGTGGAATCCAGATAAATTCTTAGGGCCATCAGCATTGCTTAATGCGTATCGTTTTATTATCGATTCTCGTGATACAGCGACTGCTGACCGTTTAGCACGTTTAGATGATCCATTCAGCTTATTCCGTTGTAAGGGAATTATGAACTGTGTTTCTGTTTGTCCTAAGGGGTTGAACCCAACAAAGGCGATTGGTCATATTCGTAATATGCTTCTAGATCAAGCGGGTTAATCTGTTGTAAGTAAGGGCGCACTTTGGTGCGCTTTTATTTTATTTATGTAATTTAATGGTCGTGAATAGCGTATTTTTCTTGAAAAAATAGTGTGGTCGGCTCAACATTAGAAATAGTGATAATCATGAGTTATTTATTCATGAAATCCTGATGACAAAAGGCATAAAAAGCGAAAGTAGCTGTGATAGAATTTCCGAACAAGAATATTGAAAAAAGCCATCTTAGCCATGCTATATAGTGTGAGAGAATAGTAAAGTGTACACAAGGATTGAGTCGCTTTAGAAAAGCTAAATAGTGGTTTATTTTTTCTAAGTCGATTAGTAAAAATTGCACGATTTTATATAACGTATAAATAAGTGGTGTAATTACAGAATGAGATTAATTTCTCATTAAGCGTGTTAGGTGAGTATTTGATCTAATATGAGGGTTGTGTTCTCCATACTTTATTTTAGTCGGGCATAATAATAAGTGTATTTTTACATTATTGACACGATCGATCATGGGTTGCCTCATGAGTAGCCTGTAAATGTTTTTGCAACAAGGAAATGGGTCCAAAAATGCAAGAAGTTGCTGACGCATTGCGTCTCGATACTGAACTTTCAGCTGATAGTGCAGCATATATTGAAGAATTATATGAGCAGTACTTAACTTCTCCATCTACAGTCAGTGAAGACTGGCGTAAGTATTTCGATAAATATCCCAAGGGCGATCAACCACATGGAACTGTGCGTGAACAATTTTTATTACTCGGTCGAAACTCCAAGCGAGGGCAACCAATTGGCCAAAGTACAGTAAGTACAGAGCACGAGCGTCGTCAAGTTGGTGTTTTACAACTCATCGCTGCATATCGTAATCGTGGACATCAAAAAGCACATTTAGACCCGTTAGGTATTGCAATTCGTGAAGATGTACCAGATCTTGAGCTAGGAGCACATGGCTTAACGAAGTCAGATTTAGATACAGTCTTTAATACAGGTAATCTGGCGATTGGTAAAAGTGATGCTACTTTAGGCGAAATGGTAGATGCGATGGAAGCAACCTACTGTCAGTCTATTGGTGCTGAATATATGCACATTGTAAATACTGTTGAAAAGCGTTGGATTCAACAGCGTTTAGAAGGTGCAAAAGGTCAGTTTGACTTTTCAGCAAGCCAGAAAAAGCACGTGTTAGAGCGCTTGACTGCTGCGGAAGGTTTAGAAAAATATTTAGGTAATAAGTTTGTTGGTGCAAAGCGCTTTGGTGTGGAAGGTGGTGAGTCTTTTATACCTATGGTTAATGAGCTTATTCAACGTGCAGGTGCGGTGGGATGTAAAGAGGTTGTAATTGGTATGCCTCACCGTGGGCGTTTAAACCTTTTAGTCAACATTATGGGTAAAAACCCTGCCGATCTCTTTGGCGAGTTTGAAGGGAAGTCATTGACGAAAAAAGGTTCTGGTGATGTAAAGTATCATCAAGGTTTTTCGTCAAATGTAGTAACGCCAGGGGGAGAAGTCCATCTTGCATTGGCATTTAACCCATCGCATTTAGAGATTGTTGGTCCTGTGGTTGAAGGCTCGGTGAGAGCTCGTCAAGTACGTCGTAAAGATATTGGCGGTGATGATGTTTTACCAATTATTGTACATGGTGATGCTGCATTTGCAGGTCAAGGTGTAAATATGGAAACCTTCCAAATGTCACAAACACGTGGCTATACGGTGGGTGGTACAGTACATATTGTAGTAAATAACCAAGTTGGTTTTACAACATCTAACCCTAAAGATGCGCGTTCAACTGAATATTGTACAGACATTGCAAAAATGGTTCAGTCACCAATTTTCCATGTAAATGGTGATGACCCTGAAGCTGTTGTATTTATTTCTCAGCTTGCACATGACTTCCGTCATACATTCCGTAAAGATGTAGTGATTGATTTATTCTGTTATCGTCGTCGTGGTCATAATGAAGCAGATGAGCCATCTGCAACTCAGCCAATGATGTATAAAGTCATTAGTAAGAAACCAACGACACGTACATTATATGCAGATAAGCTGGTACAAGATCAAATCTTAGACCGTAATGAAGCGGACAAGATGATTGAGTATTACCGCTCAGATTTGGAAGCGGGTAAGCATGTTGCAAATGCACTTGTACTTGAGCCAAATACAAAAATGTTTGTCGACTGGAAGCCTTATCTTGGTTTAGATTATACAGACAACTGGGATACTTCTTTTGATATTGAGCGTTTAAAAGAGCTTGGACGTAGAATGCATACCTTACCTGAAGGGTTTGAAATGCAGCGCCAAGTATCGAAAGTCATTGATGAACGCTTAAAAATGCAAACAGGTGAAACACCACTAAATTGGGGTGCTGCGGAAACTTTAGCATATGCAACCATTTTAGATGATGGCTATCTTGTACGTATTAGTGGTGAAGATGTTGGACGTGGTACGTTCTCACATCGCCATGCAAAACTACATAACCAAAAAGATGGTTCTGAATATTTACCGCTTTGCCATATTAAAGAAAATCAGCCACGTTTTGCACTTTGGGATTCTTTGCTTTCTGAAGAAGCTGTTCTTGCATTTGAGTATGGCTATGCAACGACTCAACCACATGCATTGGTTGTTTGGGAGGCACAGTTTGGTGATTTTGCTAACTGTGCACAGGTTGTAATTGATCAGTTTATTGCATCTGGTGAGACCAAATGGGAGCGTGTGTGTGGTTTGGCTATGCTATTACCACATGGATTTGAGGGGCAAGGACCTGAGCATTCATCTGCACGTTTAGAGCGTTTTTTACAGTTGTGTGCAGAAGATAATATGCAAGTGGTTACACCAACGACACCTGCACAGATTTTCCACCTTTTACGTCGTCAAGTTGTTCGTCCAATTCGTAAACCACTGATTGTGATGTCACCTAAATCTTTATTACGTCATAAACAGGCGGTATCTAGTTTAGAAGAACTTGCACAAGGACAATTCCAAACGGTCATTGATGAAGTGGATGCACTGAATAAGTCTGATGTGAGTCGCGTTGTATTATGTGGTGGTAAAGTCTACTATGATATTGTAGACAAACGCCGTGAAGAAAACTTAGACAATGTTGCAGTAGTACGCGTAGAGCAGTTATATCCATACCCAGAAAAACGCCTTGCGGAAGTACTTGAATTATATCCAAACGCAAAAGATGTGGTTTGGTGTCAGGAAGAACCACAAAACCAAGGTGCTTGGCATTTTATTGCACCGCGTTTATTCGATGGTTTCATGACTGCTGGAAAACAAATTAAACTTCATTTTGCAGGACGCGAAGCATCAGCAGCCCCTGCATGTGGTTCACCATATTTGCATGCAAAACAACAAGCTCAGCTTATTTCTGACGCGCTGGCGCTTGAAGCTGAATAATCAGGAGAAGTAGTATAATGGCAACCGAAATTAAGGCACCGGTATTCCCAGAGTCAGTAGCAGATGGAACAATAGCTACATGGCATAAGAAAGTAGGTGAAACTGTATCACGTGACGAAGTTATTTGTGATATTGAAACAGATAAAGTGGTGCTTGAAGTTGTTGCTCCTGCAGATGGTAGCTTGGTTGCAATTGTCAAAAATGAAGGTGACACGGTACTTTCAAATGAAGTGATTGCACAGTTTGAAGAGGGTGCTGCTGCACAGGCTGCACCTCAATCTGCTGATGTTAAAGAAACTGTAAAAGCTGCGACAGCACAAACAGAGGCAGGTGCTTCTGCTATTGTTGAACGTGAACAAATACAGGATCAAGCACCTTCAGTACGTAAAGCATTAACTGAAACAGGAATTGCAGCAGCAGAAGTACAAGGTACAGGACGTGGCGGGCGTATTACAAAAGAAGATGTTGTAAATCATCAAAGTAAGCCTGCTACTGTAGTGTCACCTACAACAGCGCCGTTAAGTATGGCTGTTGGCGAGCGTATTGAAAAACGTGTACCAATGACGCGCTTGAGAAAACGTGTTGCTGAAAGACTGCTGTCTGCAACACAACAAACGGCAATGTTAACGACATTTAATGAAGTCAACATGAAACCAATCATGGACATGCGTAAGCAATATAAAGATGCGTTTGAAAAGCGTCATGGTTCACGTTTAGGGTTTATGTCTTTCTTCGTAAAAGCAGTAACGGAAGCATTGAAGCGCTATCCTGCTGTAAATGCATCTATTGATGGCGATGATATTGTTTATCATGGTTATTATGATATTGGTGTTGCTGTTTCATCTGAGCGTGGTTTAGTTGTTCCTGTACTTCGTGATACTGACCGTTTGAGTTATGCTGAAGTTGAATCAGGTATTCGCGGTTATGCTGAAAAAGCACGAGATGGTAAGCTATCAATTGATGAAATGACAGGTGGAACATTTACCATTACCAATGGTGGAACATTTGGTTCATTGCTTTCGACACCTATTCTAAACCAGCCACAAACTGGTATTTTAGGTATGCATAAAATTCAAGAACGTCCTATGGCAGTAAATGGTCAAGTGGTTATTTTACCAATGATGTATCTTGCATTGTCTTATGATCACCGTATGATTGATGGTAAGGAAGCTGTTGGGTTTTTAGTAACAGTGAAAGAGCTTTTAGAAGAGCCAGCAAAATTGATTCTTGACCTTTAATTTTAATTTTTTAAACGAATAGTAATAAAACCACAATAAGTTAAACCACTTATTGTGGTCTATGGAGATAAATATGTCTCAACAGTTTGATCTTGTTGTGATTGGCGGTGGCCCAGGTGGTTATGAGGCTGCAATTCGTGCAGCACAACTCGGCTTTAAAGTTGCATGTATTGAGAAGCGTATTCACAATGGTAAACCATCTTTAGGTGGTACGTGTTTAAACGTAGGCTGTATTCCATCGAAAGCATTGTTGGATTCGTCGCACCGTTTTGAATCTACACAGCATGAACTTGCAGACCATGGGATTACAACAGGTGAAGTATCTCTTGACCTTGCAAAATTACTTGCTAGAAAAGATAAGGTTGTAGATCAACTTACAGGTGGTGTTGCTCAATTACTTAAAGGTAATGATATTGAGTGGCTACAAGGTACGGGTAAATTACTTGCAGGTAAAAAAGTAGAATTTGTTCCACATGAAGGTGAAACCCAAATCTTATCGCCTAAGTATGTGATTTTAGCTTCAGGTTCTGTACCTGTAAATATTCCTGTTGCTCCTGTAGATCAAGACTTAATTGTAGATTCAACAGGCGCGCTAAGTTTTCCTGAAGTACCAAAGCGTTTAGGTGTAATTGGTGCTGGCGTGATTGGCTTGGAATTAGGTTCTGTTTGGCGTCGTTTAGGTGCAGAAGTTATTGTTTTTGAAGCAATGGATGCATTTTTACCAATGGCAGATAAAGCATTGGCGAAAGAATATCAAAAAATTCTGAAAAAACAGGGGCTAGATATTCGTATTGGCGCAAAAGTTGCTGGTACAGAAGTTAATGACCGTGAAGTTGTTGTTAAATATACTCAAAATGGTCAGGAGCAAACTGAAACATTTGATAAGCTTATTGTTTGTGTAGGGCGTAAGCCGTATGCAGCAGGTCTGCTTGCAGAAGATTCAGGTGTTAAAGTTACAGATCGCGGTTTTGTCGAAGTTAATGATCACTGTGCAACATCGGTTGAGGGTGTATATGCAATTGGCGATCTTGTACGTGGTCCAATGCTTGCACATAAAGCGATGGAAGAAGGCGTAATGGCTGTTGAGCGTATGCATGGTCATGCAGCGCAAGTAAACTATGACACAATTATTAGTGTAATTTATACACATCCTGAAGCTGCATGGGTTGGTTTAACTGAAGAAGCTGCGAAAGAGCAAGGTTATGATGTTAAAGCAGGCCAATTTCCATTTGCTGTAAATGGGCGCGCGCTTGCGGCAGGTGAAAGTGCAGGTTTTGTAAAATTTGTTGCAGATGCAAAAACAGATCGTTTACTTGGTATGCATGTTGTTGGCCCTGCAGCATCTGATATTGTTCATCAAGGTATGATTGCACTTGAGTTTGTTTCTTCAGTGGAAGACTTACAGCTAATGACATTTGGTCATCCAACATTCTCAGAAGTTGTTCATGAAGCTGCACTTGCTGTAGATGGTCGTGCTATTCATGCTATTCAACGTAAGCGTAAATAAAGAATATTTTTGATTTGAAAAGCAGTCTTATATAGGCTGCTTTTTTTGTGCGAAAGATAGATAAAAAAATACGCAATGGTTGGGGAGCCACTGCGTATAATAACAAAACTAAAATCGTTTTCTTTATATGAGCAGAATAACGCCAGTAGTCGTATTGTTCAGTCATAGTTATGTGATTAAATGTGACTGTCTGTAATTTTAAAATTCAAATAATTCATATATTTATTTTAATATATGAATTGGTTTGCACTGTTTAGAATCTAAACATACCAAGACCAGACTTTATTTCATCTAATGTGATTTGAGTCATAATTTGACACTTTTTAGTCCCTTCTTGTAATACGTCCATAATGTAATCAGGGTCTTTAGAAAGCTCATTGCGACGTTCACGTATTGGTTCGATAAGCTCTTTTAAAATACCTTCTAAGCGTTTTTTAACAGTACCATCACCTAAACCACCACGACGGTAATGTGCTTTGAGTTCTTCAAGCTCATCTTTGTTTGTATCGAAGGCATCTAAGTAAGTAAAGACAACATTGCCTTCTACCTGACCTGGATCTTCAATACGAAGATGGTTCGGGTCTGTATACATGGAATTTACGGCTTTCTTAATATCTTTATCTGTTGCATTAAGTACAATGGTATTGCCAAGCGATTTAGACATTTTTGATTTGCCATCAAAGCCAGGAAGACGTCCAACATTAGATAAAAGTGCTTTACATTCAGGAAGGATATCATTTCCAATTTGTCTATTTACACGACGAACAATCTCATTTGTTTGTTCAATCATTGGTATTTGATCTTCACCGACAGGAACAACTGTTGCTTTAAATGCAGTAATATCTGCTGCTTGTGCAACAGGGTAGCATAAAAATCCGGCAGGAATATCGCGTTCGAACCCGCGCATTTGTATTTCAGATTTAATTGTTGGATTGCGTTCTAAGCGAGCAACAGTCACAAAGTTTAAATACAACATTGTGAGTTCATTTAGAGCAGGTAAGTGCGACTGTACACAGATGGTTGTTTTGCTTGGGTCAATTCCTACAGCAAGGTAGTCGGTTGCAACTTCTATAATATTACGACGAACTTTCTCAAAGTTGTCTGCATTATCAGTGAGTGCTTGTGCATCTGCAAGTAATATATGCTGATGATGAGAGTCTTGTAAGCCCACGCGAGAACGTAAAGAACCAACAAAATGTCCTAAATGTAACTGTCCTGTTGGGCGGTCCCCAGTTAAAATAATTGGACGTTGATTTTCTACTGTCATACTATAATCCTAAAATGAATGAGCTATTTTAATTTGGAAATGCCCATATTGTACGCCATAAAAGTGCATTATGTATAAATGACATAACGAATGCATATCAATAAATAGGCTTTGTATGGATATTGCGATATTTACTATTTAAATAACAAGAAAACAGCTTAAAATAAAGTATAAAAACCAAAAAAAGGAATTCTAATGGCTGGTAGTCTACTTCTTTTATTAGATGATATTGCATCTACTTTAGACGATGTTGCCATCATGAGCAAAGTTGCAGCAAAAAAAACAGCAGGTGTGTTAGGCGATGACTTAGCATTGAATGCACAACAGGTAACAGGTGTTAAAGCCGACCGTGAGTTACCTGTAGTTTGGTCTGTTGCAAAAGGCTCTTTTATTAATAAGTGTATCCTTGTTCCACTAGCATTGGTGATTAGTGTTTTTGCATCATGGTTGATTAATCCGCTTTTGGTGATTGGTGGTCTCTTTCTTTGTTATGAGGGTGTAGAAAAAGTATTGCACGTTTTCCAAAGTAAAAAAGAAAAGTCTGATGAAAAGTTAGATCAGATTAATGTAGAAAATTTAGAGCGTTATGAAAAAGAAAAAATAAAAGGCGCAGTAAAAACCGATTTTATTTTGTCAGCAGAAATTGTTGTTATCACTTTAGGTACAGTTGCAGATGCACCATTGACGGATAAAGTGATTGTAATGAGCTTAATTTCATTTGTGATGACGATTGGAGTATATGGTTTTGTTGCTTTAATTGTGAAAATTGATGATTTAGGTTTGTATTTAAAAAATAAAGCAAAAGTATGGCAGCAAAAGATAGGAAGTTTGCTTTTGGTATTTGCTCCACAGCTAATGAAACTTCTGTCTATTGTTGGAACTGTTGCAATGTTTCTTGTAGGTGGGGGTATTATTACACATGCTGTACCGCAAGCACATCATTTGACTGAAGATTCAGTTGGTTATGTTGGGTCAATTCCAAACTTTGGTACAATATTAAGTAGTACAACCCCAGTGCTTATTAACTTATTACTTGGATTTGTTGCAGGATTGCTTGTCTTTCTTGTGGTTTGGGTTGCTCAAAAAGTATTAAAAAAAGCATAGTAGATATAGAGAAGGTAAATCAATGCGTTGGAAAGATCGAGAGGAAAGCAATAATGTTGAAGACCGTCGTGGTGGTGGTCTAAAAGCGGGTGGTATTAGTATTCTTGGTATTGTTGTTGCATTTGTTGCATGGAAGTTTTTTGGTGTGAATCCTCAGCAAGCTTATCAGGTGACAAAACAGGTTACTCAGCAACAGGGACAAACTGTAAGTAAGCCATTAGAACATCAAACTGTCGATCAGGCTGAAGCAAAGCAGTTTGCAGCCACAGTTCTAGCGGATACTGAAAAAACTTGGACGCAAATTTTTCAAGAGAATGGGAAACGATATACTGACCCAAAACTTGTTTTATATAGTGGTGCAACACAAACAGCATGTGGTGCTGGTCGTGCAGCGATGGGTCCTTTCTACTGTCCAACAGATCAGAAAATCTATTTGGATACAGCTTTTTTTCAAGAAATGAAAAGTAAAATGGGAATTACGGGCAGTAGTAATAATACCGAATTCTCAAGAAAAGATCAGGCGGGCGATTTTGCACTGGCTTATGTGATTGCACATGAGGTGGGACATCATGTGCAAAACTTACTCGGTATATCTGATCAGGTATATAACTTGCGCCGTCAGTCGAGTGAGAAAGTAGGGAATCAACTCTCGGTTAAACAAGAATTACAAGCAGATTGTTTTGCGGGTGTTTGGGCAAAACGAACAAATGATCGAGTGAAGTTTTTAGATGAAGGTGATATTCACCAAGCAATGGATGCTGCTGAAAAAATTGGAGATGACTATTTGCAAAAGCGTGCTACTGGGCAAGTTGTTCCAGACAGCTTTACGCATGGAACAAGTCAACAGCGTATGCATTGGTTTGATAAAGGATTTCAATCAGGCAATATCCATGACTGCGATACATTTAATTCAGCAATATAGTGTGAGTAAAGCATAAATAATGCTTCATGAGCGCGCTATATTGCGATCTTACTTCTAAGTAAAAGGTATACTTATGGGAAGCTATTTTATATTACAGCTATTTGCTGTGATTTTTGCATTATCTATTGCAACGACAATATTTAATAAACGTATATTAGGTTTTCCTCAAGCCATAGGCGTACCTATTGTTTCAGCATTATTGGTATTTATATTGCAATGGGGTGCAAGCTTACTTAATGGTAATCAATTTATTACGATTAATATTCATAATATTGAAAATGCAGTTCGACATATTGATTTTTATGATTTTTTAATTAATGGCGTAATTTGCTTTATTTTAACATCTTCTGCACTCAAGTTTAAAATTTCAGATTTACGGAATCATTGGAAGCCAATTGGTATTTTAGCAACAATTTCTTTAGTACTTTGCGCTGTACTTTTTGGTGGTATGTTATATGGTTTTCAGTTTCTTATTGGCAGTCCTGTTCCTTTATTAGTTTTATTATTATTGGGTTCTGCACTTGGTGCCACCGACCCTATTGGTGTAAAGGGTGTTTTAAGTTCGGTTAGAGCTCCACATCATCTTATTGTAAAGCTAGAAGGTGAATCATTATTTAATGATGCAATGTGTATTGCCGTTTTTATGACTTTACTTAATGTAATTCAAGGCAATCATTTTACATTAGTTGGCACAATAGAAACTTTGCTTTATGAGATTGTTGTGGCTGTCTTAATTGGTTGGGCATTTGGTACAGCCATTTTACGCTTATTGCGTGGCAAGCATGAGCATGAATCTCTTATTTTAACGACAGCATTATTGGCTTGTGGTTCTTATTTGGTCGCTTTATTTGCACACGCATCAGCACCAATTGCCTGTGTTATTGGTGGGTTAATTGTAGGTAATAAGTGGGAAGAGATTTTAGGGGAAAGTGAAACAAGAGAAATTAATCATTTTTGGCATACTGTTGAAGGGATCATTAACTCATTTTTATTTACTTTAATCGGTCTAGAGTTGTTTATTCTAGATTTAAATGTAGATATGATTTTAGGTGGTATTGTTGCTTTTATTGTCTTGCATATTTCACGGTTTGCAGCAAACTTTCTCTCTTTTGCTTTCATTCCTGCCTTTAGAAAAAATAGCTATAATGGCAGTTTAACCATTTTAAGCTGGGGTGGCGTACGTGGTGGTATCTCTTTAGCCTTAATTCTTGCAGTTGCAAACCATCCTTCACTTAGCCCCTATAGCAGTATTCTTATTGGCTATACATTTATTAGTGTACTTATGTCAGGCTTGGTATGTGGTCTAGGATTACCAGCAGTAATGAATGCTTTTTATCATAATCCAAATGAAGAAACGACGGGTTTAAAAGGATGGTATCAACATCTATGTCATAAAATGAATCGTACAGGTGTTAAATATATTGTAGGTGAAGATACAGAAGGGAATGAAACGATTAGTATTTATAGTCCTGAACAAAATATTGATGTTGTTGATGCTGATGGTGTAGCCGCTGTGTATGACCCTAATAAAGCAAGTGAAGTGAATAAGTTAGAAAATCCAAATAATTTTTAGTGTTACTTGCAAATAAAAAGCCAGCATAAATGCTGGCTTTTTATTTTATGTGATGTTATTGCATATTTTTTGGAAGTTTGTATGCAACAAGTGCATCACTTACGCCAGTTCTCATAAAGTGGTGACCCCCAGCCATAATAACTAGGTATTGTTCGCCATTAATTGAGTAGGTCATAGGTGTTGCTTGACCACCAGCAGGAAGGGTATCGCCCCATAGTTCTTTACCTGTGCGAAGGTCTAAAGCACGGATTTTATTGTCAGTTGTTGCAGCAATAAAGATAATGTTCCCAGCTGTTGTAATTGGGCCACCGTTGTTTGGTGTACCAATGTTAATAGGCATGTGAGTTGGTAGATTAAATGGACCATTACGTTCGGCACTGCCTAAAGGATGTTGCCATAAAATTGACTTCGTATGTAAGTCAATAGCAGTGATCATACCGTATGGTGGTTCACTACATAGCATGCCTGTAGGACTAAAGAATGCACTAATTTCTACGCCATATGGAGTATCTGCCATTGGACGACCAATACCACCAACAGGTTTATAGTTTTTCGCATCCATTGACTCTAAACCATCTTTGTTGGCTTGAGCACGTGTAATAAGTTGACCATACATTGGATTATTATTCCAGTTCGCAATGATGATACCGCGGTTACTGTCATAAGAATAGCTACCCCAGTCACTACCACCATTATTGCCTGGGTACATAATGAACGGTTTATCTAAACTTGGTGGTGTATCTATACCTTGATAGTTTGCTTGACGATATTTAATACGACAAATCATTTCATCAATAGGTGAAATACCCCACATTTTAGTTTCATTTAAATCAGGGAAGCCTAAACGAGGAATATCAACTGAGAATGGTTGAGTTGGTGAACGTGGATCATCTTTTACACCTCCAGTCGTAGGTACAGGGCGTTCTTCTACGCGTGAGAGTGGTTTACCATTTTCACGGTTTAATAAGAATGTTTGTCCAAGTTTTGTAGGTACAAGCATTGCAGGTACAGACTTACCATTTGCATCAGGATAGTCAATAAGCGTTGGTTGAGAACCTAAATCTTGATCCCATACGTCTTTATGCACAGTTTGGAATGCCCAGCGTAAGTCACCTGTTTTTGCATCCAGTGCAACCATTGCCGCATTTACTTTTTCTTCTTGAGGACTACGCATTGCTGTGTAATGGTCGGCAGCAGCGTTACCCATAGGAATGTAAACAAGACCAAGCTTTTCATCACTGATCATTGGAGCCCAAGAGTTTGGAGTTCCACGACTGTATTCTTGTCCTGGTTTTGGTTCACTATGGTCATTCGGACGTTTCATGTCCCAAGCCCATTTGAATTTACCAGTTTCTGCATCGTAGCCACGAATAACACCAGATGGTGCCCAACGACGTTGGTTGTCACGCACTTCGTGATTGACAATGATTGTGTCATCTACAATTGTAGCAGGTGAAGTTACTGAAACAAATCCTGGTACAGTGTAGCCAAGACCTTTATTTAAGTCAGTTGTACCATGGTCACCAAAGTTTTCACATGGTTTACCTGTTTCTGCATCTAAGGCAATTAAACGCATATCTAATGTGCCAACTACAATACGTGTATGGCAAGCTTGATCGCGTGGAGTGACCTTAGACTCGTAATATGTTAAGCCACGGCAAGCAGCTGTATATGGAATACTATTGTAAGCGACATTTGATTTGAATTTCCAAATCTCTTTACCTGTTGCAGGATCTATACGACTTACATTGTTGGTTGCACTACATACATATAAGCCGTTACCAACTTTAATTGGTGTATGCTCGGCAGCCCAAACATCTTTTTTACCTGCAGGTGGTAAATCACCTGTGTGATATACCCAAGCGCGTTGTAAATTTTTTACGTTATCTGCATTAATTTGTTTTAATGGTGAATAACGTGTGCCATCAGCATCACGACCGTAGTATTTCCAATCAGAATCTGATTGTGTTGGGTCATTACTGATGTCACCGCTAACCAATGGTTGATCTGGAGTTTCTTGACCTGAACTATAGCTATAATGTGGTACAAATGCACATACAAGTGCAATTGCAAAGCAAATAACGATAATACTTGTAAGAATACGAGATATTTTTTTGCTTACGCCATGACCGATTTTAGGCAGTAATAATGTAAGAAAAAAAGCGAATACAGCGAACACAGCGAGACGAGGAATCCAGCCCCAAAAGCGTGAGCCTGTTTCGTAAATTGTCCAGATTATAGTTGCAATAAAGAAAACGCCAAAGATTTTGGCGCCGATGAGTTTATTTTTGAAAAGTAGTATGCCTGAAAGTACAAGTACCAATCCTGAAATTAAGTAATACCAAGAGCCACCCAGTGTGCTGAGGTAAATACCGCCAAACAGTAGAGGTAAAGCAAATAATGTTAAAATAATTGCAAATATTTTAACGGGCATAGAACTACCCTTTGTTGTTTCTATTTCCATATAACCCTCCTAGGAGATTATTTATTTTATTAAATATTCCTTAAAAAAAATTTAACTAATAAAATACAAAGTAAATTTATATTTTATTAAGTGCTTTTTTGGTATCTTTTAAGATTTATTTTAAATAATTAATTATTTCACTAATTTCTTTATTGAAGAATATAAGTGTAAGTAATATTTTTTTTATTATATAGATATAAACTGTTATTCAATATTGGAAAATCTACAGATAATATATATTTTATATTATCTGTAGGATTGTATTATTTTGTAACAGGAGGAAATCCATCTTCTGCTAAAGCTGCTTTTATATTCTCTTCAGTTTCGTGAGTATTTACTGTAACAAGTTTTTTTTCTAAATTGATATCTACTTCAGCATTTTCATCAAGATCTTTAATAATGGCTGTTACACCACGAGCACAACCACCACAAGTCATATTTGGAATTTCGAATTGCATTTTAAACACCTTTAGAGTTGATTATGTTTGATGAGTTTAAACCTTACCATGGGGAGAAGGTCAAGCTTGACCTTAACATGATGTAAAGGTTTAAACTTGTATTTAATGATTAAATAAAGGCATAGAGGCGTATATGAGCGCTCAAAAAAATGAAAGGTTAGAGTTTACAGTACATGGTATGACATGCGCATCTTGTGTAGGTCGAGTAGAAAAAGTACTTCATAAACAAGAAAATATACAAGATGTAAATGTGAACTTGGCAACTGAGAAAGTTGCAGTTTTAGGGCGGGATTTAAATAAAGACAAAATAGCTTCAATTATTGAACGTGCAGGATATGAGGCAATCATGCCACAAACGATGCAAGTCATACTTAATGTTGAAGGAATGACATGCGCCTCTTGTGTTGGGCGTGTTGAAAGAGTATTGCAAAAACAACAGGGTGTGGAGGCAGTTTCCGTAAATTTAGCGACAGAAAAAGCAGTTATAGAAGGTGTAAATTTACAACCTTCAGTATTGCTTAAAGCAATAGAAAAAGCGGGTTATACAGCATCACAGATTAATTCAAAGAATAAAATGATTGATTTAGCAGTACAAGGTATGACTTGTGCCTCTTGTGTAGGGCGCGTAGAAAAAGCATTGCATAAAGTAGAAGGCGTAAAAAATGTCTATGTAAATTTGGCAACTGAGTCGGCTACTATTGAAACAAGTGGAGATGTAGATCCTAAAGCATTAGTTCAAATTGTAGAAAAGGCAGGATATGATGCCAATATTAAAATAAAAGATAATGAAAAAGATGACTCATTGAATGTAAGGAGAGAAGCGGAAGCGCAAGTGCTTAAGCGGGATTTGTTTATTGCATTAATTTGTACCTTGCCTATATTTATTTTAGAGATGGGTACACATCTCTCAATGTCTTTTCATCAATTTGTCTTAACCTACATTGGGCAACAACTGAGTTGGTATTTGCAATTTATTTTGACGACGGTTGTTCTAATATTTCCAGGGATAAGATTTTATAAAAAAGGATTACCTGCGTTATGGCGTTTAGTGCCAGACATGAACTCCTTGGTTGCTTTAGGTACTTTGGCTGCATATGGTTTTTCTTGTATTGCTACATTTCTACCAAATTTATTACCTCACAATACGATCAATGTTTACTTTGAAGCTGCGGCTGTCATTGTAACTTTAATTTTGTTAGGACGTTATTTGGAGGCAAAAGCAAAGGGAAAAACATCACAGGCTATAGAGCGTCTTATAGGTATTCAGCCTAAAACAGCTCGAATTCTGCAAAATGGTCAACTAAAAGAAGTAGACATTACAGATGTATACAGTGGCATGACGGTAGTTGTACAAGCAGGGGAGAAGATCGCCGTTGATGGTGTTGTGGTTGATGGTCATAGTTTTGTAGATGAGTCTATGATTACAGGTGAGCCGATTGCTGTTAAGAAAGATAAAGACAGTCGCGTTGTTGCAGGAACTGTAAATCAGCAAGGTATTTTGCATATTCAAGTTAATGCAACAGGGAATGATACTGTACTTTCCCAAATTATTCGTTTAGTGGAGGAGGCACAAAGCTCAAAGTTACCTATTCAGAGTATTGTGAATAAAGTCACTATGTGGTTTGTACCTGTAGTAATTGGTTTAGCAATTTTAACTTTTATTGCATGGTTGGCTTTTGGCCCAAGTCCAGCATTTTCTTTTGCACTTGTGAATGCAGTTGCAGTACTTATTATCGCATGTCCTTGTGCTATGGGTTTAGCAACACCGACATCTATTATGGTGAGTACAGGTCGTGGCGCAGAAATGGGGGTCTTATTTAGAAAAGGTGAGGCGCTACAAACGCTGAAAGAAGCAAAGGTCATTGCTTTTGACAAAACAGGTACACTGACAGAAGGTAAGCCAAAACTAACAGATTTAGATACGATAGATCATCAAAATAAAGATGAGATATTGCAGTATATGGCATCCGTCGAGCAATATTCGGAGCATCCTGTTGCAGAAGCAATTGTAAACCATGCAAAAGAACAGAAAATTCCATTGCTTAACGCATCTGAAGTACGCGTAATTGCAGGCTATGGTATTCAAGCAGTTGTTAATGAGAAATCTGTATATATTGGTGCAGACCGGTTTATGGAAAAATTAGATTTAGATATAAAGCCTTTTGCGGTTAAAGCTGAACAGCTTGCTCAAGATGGAAAGACACCTTTTTATATTGCAATTGAAAATTTGGTAGTTGCTATTGTTGCAGTTGCAGATGATATTAAGCCATCGACTTATCAAGCAATTCAGTCGTTACATGAGCTTGGGCTGAAAGTGGTGATGATTAGTGGAGATAATTACAAAACGGCACGCTCAATTGCACAAAAATTGAAGATAGATGAAGTGATTGCGGAAGTATTACCACAAGGCAAAGTAGATGCTATTCAAAAATTACAGCAAACCTATGGAAAGGTAGGTTATGTTGGCGATGGTATTAATGATGCTCCTGCTTTGGCGATTGCAGATATTGGTTTAGCTGTGGGTACGGGAACAGATGTTGCTATAGAGTCGGCAGATGTTGTATTGATGTCTGGTAATTTGCAGACAGTAACGCAGGCAATTGCATTAAGCAAAGCAACAATTCGTAATATACAACAAAATCTTTTTTGGGCCTTTATTTATAATATTGCACTGATTCCAATTGCTGCAGGTGCTTTATATCCATTTTATCATATATTGTTGTCACCAATGATTTCTGCATTTGCAATGGGATTGTCTTCAGTATTTGTACTGACAAATGCATTACGTTTAAAGCGCTTTAGTTATAAGGTATGACATAGAGATATACATATGAATATAGGTGAAGTTTCAAAGAAAACAGGACTGTCTAGTAAGATGATCCGTTATTATGAATCTATTGGACTTTTACCTAAAGTAAAAAGAACAGATGCAGGATATCGTTTTTATGAGCAGGCAGATATTCAAGCATTACAGTTTATATTGCATGCAAAGGCATTGAACTTTTCAACTGAGCAAACTAAAGCACTTTTACAGCTATGGCGTAATAAAGACCGTCATAGCTCAGAGGTGAAAGCATTGGCAATCAGGCATATTGCACAATTAAATACTCAAATTGAGCAACTAAAATCTATGGTATCTATACTGACTGAAACTGCTGAATGTTGTTCAGGGAATAAAAATGCTGAATGCCCAATTTTAGAAAAGATAGAGCAGGGTGAAAAAAATATTTGGTTCAGTAAATAAGCATTTATATTTGTAAAACAATAAGACTATAGTTGAGCATATTTTTTTGTATTTGTATGAAATCTATGCACACCTGAATATAAATCTGTGTATATAATGATGAAACGATAGAGTGGAAAGAGTGAGTTATGTTTCAGCATGTTGAGCCGTATGCAGGCGACCCAATTCTAAGTCTAATGGAAAAGTTCCAAAAAGATGAGCGTGACAATAAAGTTAATTTAAGTATTGGCTTATATTACAATGAAGAAAGTATTGTTCCGCAATTTAATGCAGTAAAGACAGCCGCTTTAGAGGTGGGTAAAAATGTAGATAAGGCAAAACTTTATTTACCAATGTCTGGCCTAAAAAGCTACTGTGATGCAACACAAGCTTTGTTGTTGGGTGAAGAAAGTACTGCAAGAGCTGAAAAACGTGCTGTTACGATTCAGACACTAGGTGGTTCAGGTGCATTAAAAATTGGTGCAGATTTTCTAAAGAAATACTTTCCAAAATCTAAAGTATGGGTGAGTCAGCCAACTTGGGAAAATCACATTTCAATTTTCCAAGGTGCAGGTTTTGAAACAGCAGAGTACCCATATTTTGATGCAGAAACGAATGGTGTTGCATTTGATGCAATGTTAGATTGCTTAAAACAACTTCCTGAGAATGATATCGTATTGTTGCATCCTTGTTGTCATAACCCAACAGGTGCGGACTTAGTACCTGAGCAATGGGATAAAGTGATTGAGGTATTACTTGAACGTAAACTTATTCCTTTCTTAGACATTGCATACCAAGGTTTTGCTGAAGGTCTAGATAAAGATGCTTACCTTATTCGTGCCCTAGATAAGGCTGGTGCGAAATTTATTTTAAGTAACTCTTTCTCTAAAATTTTCTCACTTTATGGTGAGCGTGTTGGTGGCTTAACAGTTGTTTCAGAAACGGTTGAAAGTGCTGAGAATGTGTTTGGTCAGTTAAAAGCAACTGTACGTCGTGTTTACTCAAATCCACCAACAACAGGTGCATTACTTGTAGATGCCGTATTAGAAAATGATACGTTACGTGCTGATTGGGAAGAAGAGTTACAAGGTATGTGCGAGCGTATCGCAAAAATGCGTACGATCTTACGTGATGAGCTTGTAAAACGTTTACCGAATAAAAACTTTGATTATCTTGTTAAACAGCGTGGTATGTTTAGCTATACGGGTTTAACGCCTGAGCAAGTAGATTCCTTGCGTGAAGACTATGCAATTTATTTACTTCGTAGTGGTCGTATGTGTGTTGCGGGCTTAAATCAAAAGAATGTTTATTATGTTGCTGAATCTATCGCAAAAGTTTTAGCTAACTAATATTTAAATTATAAAAAAGGACTGCTTGTGCAGTCCTTTTTTAGTTTATGAAAGCAACAAAAACTATTGCATCATATCTTCAGTAAATTCACGTTTTGGTGCTTGGCGTACAGGTTTGTCATTTGCTTTATAATATGGTGCAGTTGAACGCGGTAGTTTTTGCCCACGTATTGCATCTGCAACTTTTTCACCAATCATGATTGTCGTTGCATTAAGGTTACCCGTAATAATAATAGGCATAATTGATGCATCAACGACACGTAAGCCTTCTAAACCGTGTACACGACCTTCATGATCTACCACAGCCATATCGTCTGTACCCATTTTACAGCTACCACATGGGTGGTAAGCAGTTTCTGCATGGTTACGCACGAACTCATCAAGTTGTTCATCCGTGACAACATCTTTACCCGGACTAATTTCACGACCACGATATTCATCTAAAGCAGGTTGATGCATAATTTCACGTGTTAAACGAATACAGTCACGGAATTCTTGCCAATCTTGTTCTGTAGACATGTAGTTGAACAATAGACTTGGGTGGTCATGTGGGTTCAATGATTTAATGCGTACTCGACCACGAGATGGTGAGCGCATAGACCCAACATGAGCTTGGAAGCCGTGTTCTTGTACGCCGTTGCTACCATTGTAGTTAATGGCAACAGGTAAGAAATGGTATTGAATATTTGGCCATTCAAACTCAGGGCGACTGCGAATAAAACCACCTGCTTCGAATTGGTTTGATGCACCAACGCCTTCACCTAAGAATAACCATTTTGCACCAATTGCAGGTTGGTTATGCATTTGCAAAGCAGGGTAAAGAGATACAGGCTTTTTTGCTGCGTATTGTAGATAAAGTTCTAGGTGATCTTGTAAGTTTTCACCAACACCTGGTAAATGGTGAACAACTGGAATACCAAGCTCTTCTAAAAATGCTTGATCTGCAACACCTGAACGCTGCAAAATTTGTGGGGATGCAATTGTTCCAGAACAAATAAGAACTTCACGGCGTGCTTTTACAACGATAGGTGTTGTGCTTTCACCTTTAAGATATTGCACACCTGTTGCACGTTTACCTGAAAATAAAACCTTATCTGTGACAGCATGTGTCACGATAGTAATATTTGAACGTTTTTTTGCAGTATCGAGGTAACCGCGGGCAGTACTTGCACGGCGACCTTGTTTCGTTACTGTACGATCCATTGGGCCAAAACCTTCTTGTTGGTAGCCGTTTAAATCGTCTGTACGTGGATAACCTGCTTCAACACCAGCATCAACCATGGCATGGAATAAAACATTGTTTCCTGCTTTTGGTGTGGTTACACTCACAGGACCTTCACCACCGTGATAGTCATTTGGACCAATATCACGTGTTTCAGCTTTACGGTAGTAAGGTAGGCAGTCTGCATATGACCAATCTTCTAAGCCGGGAAGTTTTGCCCAGCCATCAAGGTCCATAGCATTACCACGAATGTAACACATGCCATTAATTAATGATGAGCCTCCTAAGCCTTTACCACGACCACATTCCATGCGGCGGTTATTCATGTTTGGCTCTGGGTCAGTTTCATATGCCCAGTTATAACGGCGACCTTGCAGTGGATAAGCAAGAGCAGCAGGCATCTGTGTACGAAAATCGGCACGGTAGTCAGGACCACCAGCTTCTAAAAGTAAAACAGTTATATCTTTATCTTCAGTGAGGCGTGTTGCAAGTACATTACCTGCAGAACCAGCACCAACAATAATGTAGTCATATTCTTGATTTGACATAATTCTATCCTTATTGTTTCGCGGTAATAGGAGAGAGGTATACATATATCGTATACCTCTTAATGAGGGGATACTTTAGAAAATAGACGCGTATTCGCCCATTTCAACCTGTACAGATTTGATACGTGTATAGTGTTCTAAAGTTGAGATACCATTTTCACGCCCAACACCTGACTGCTTGTATCCACCAACAGGCATTTCTGCAGGCGACTCTCCCCAAGTATTAATCCAACAAATACCTGCCTCAATTTGGTGAATAATACGATGTGCGCGTGATATATTTTCACTTACAACACCTGCAGCAAGACCGAAATGTGTATTGTTTGCACGAGAAATCACTTCTTCTTCTGTTTCATAAGTGAGTACACTCATCACAGGTCCAAAAATTTCATCTTTTACAATGTCCATATCATCTGAACAATCAGTAAAAATTGTTGGCTCTACATAAGCGCCTTGTGCAAGTGACTCAGTGGTTGCACGCTGACCACCACAAAGTACAGTTGCACCTTGTGCTTTACCCTTATCTAAATAAGAAAGTACTTTTTCCATATGTGGGAAACTGACTAGAGGCCCCATATTGGTTTGTTCATCCATTGGATGTCCAAGACGAATATTTTTAACGCGTTTTAGAAGTGCTTGTTCAAAATCATTTTTGAGTGATTTAGGAATAAATACACGCGTACCATTTGTACATACTTGACCTGTACTAAAGAAGTTGGCCATCATTGCAACATCTGCTGCACGGTCAATATTTGCGTCTTCACAAATAATGAGCGGTGACTTACCACCAAGCTCCATAGTTACTTCTTTTAAAGAAGAACTTGCAGCAGTTGCCATTACTTTTTTTCCTGTAGGTACAGAGCCTGTAAATGATATTTTTTCAATTACAGGATGCTCTGCAAGCATTGCACCAACTTCACCGAAGCCTTGAACAACGTTAAATACACCAGCAGGAATACCTGCTTCAGTGTAAATTTCAGCCAATTTAAATGCAGTGAGAGGCGTAACTTCGCTTGGCTTAAAAATCATAGCATTACCTGCTGCAAGAGCAGGTGCAGATTTCCAAAGCGCAATTTGAATAGGGTAGTTCCAAGCACCAATACCTGCGACAACACCTAAAGGCTCACGACGTGTATAGAAAAAGCTAGAGTCACGTAAAGGGACTTGTTCACCTTGGATTGCTGTTGCTAGACCTGCGTAATATTCTAAAACATCTGTACCTGTAACAATATCTACTGTAGAGGTTTCGCTATATGCTTTACCTGTATCTAAAGTTTCAAGTTCTGCGAGCTCATCATTACGTTCACGAAGTAAATCTACAGCGCGACGTAGGATACGTGCACGCTCTACTGCAGTCATAGCAGCCCAAACTTTTTGCCCTTGTTGTGCACTTTCAACGGCTTTTTGTATATCTTCTTTAGAGGCACTTTGAATGTGTGCAATAACCTCACCAGTTGCAGGGTTTATTGTATCAAAGGTTTTATCTTGTGATGAATTTACATATTCGCCGTGAATATAAAGCTGATGAACAGGTGTGTTACTCATGATTCAATCTCCTGCAACTTAATCTGTGTATTTAAATAGTTATAAGCAATATGGCGTGCTTGATCTGCATCGAAAGTGTCTTGATAGCTCATTAGACTGCCTCGTAACCATAGGCCATCAATGAGTGCTGCCATACCTCGTGCTGCAGTATCTGCTTGTTGTTCTGGTAATAATTTAAGAAAGTAATACCTTAAATTAGAGTATAATCTTTGATCGTTTACTTTTTGCAAACGTTGTAACTCTGGTGTGTGCATGCTCGCTGCCCAGAATTCAAGCCATAAGCGCATTGCTTTTGCGCTTGTTTGGCTTGCATCAAAATTTGAGTCGATAATTGCTTTAATCGTTTCAGCAGGGTGATCATCTGAATCTGCCCTATATTGATCTGTTTGCAGTCTTAACTCATTGAGCATTGCACGCATGCAAGCATTAATTAAGCCTTGTTTATCACCAAAGTAGTGGCTCACAATACCTGTAGATAACCCTGCTTTTGTAGCAATTTTGGCAATGGTCGTATTGGTTAAGCCTAGCTCATAAATGACATCGAAAGCAGCATTCATAATTTGTTCGCGACGAACATGCTCAGGTTTTACTCGACTTGTATTCATACTACCTAATGCCATCTTCATATTAAGAAATGATGTATTTTAACGATAATATCGCCTGATTTGCACAATAATATATCATTGATTGAACGTTCAATCAATTGGTGTATAATCGACCATGAAAATGTTGTTGATTTACTGTATTTTCGTTTCTAAATGCGTCATTGTTTAGTTATTAGGGCTAGGTTAGTTATATGAAATTAACTTAGGTGGGACATTAAAGTTATGAGGGTTTTTAAATACAGTAGGATGTACTGTATGCCATAATTTATCCTTTAATATTTTTATAAAGTATTAAAGTTGGTATAAGCCGAATAAGATTCAATAAATATTTTTTTCATTGGATCTATGTTCTGTCATATCGTTGTTTTATATTTTTAACTCAATGGGTTAATTTTATAATAAGTATGAAAGATTCATTCATTTCTTGCTTTTTAGATGAACCATCAGGTTTGCAAACCTGTCCTAGATGTGTGACATCTTCGAAAAATAAAGTGCAGTAGCTACATCGAATGTATAAGTGCCTAAATGTTCATAATCTGCGATTATAGTGAATGAACGTGCTTATAAGTTAGACACAAGTTTGTGCATTTAAAACTTTTACATTAAGTGAAAGTTATTTTTTATCAATAAAAAGAGGATTGTATGAATCAAGATAACTCCTCCAGTACTCACAAGATTGTACCAACTGAAGATAAACTCAACCATGTTGTATTTTATTTTTCTGCGGGACTTGTAGTGGTGTTCTCCCTGTTTACCATTTTTTTTAATGCTGAAGCTTCAAAAGCATTAGATATGGTATTAGATTGGGTAACATCTACATTTGGCTGGTATTACTTTGCAATAGCTTCCTTATATATTGTTTTTGTTCTTTTTCTTGCTTGTTCTCGTTATGGAGAAATTAAATTAGGGCCTAAACACTCTAAGCCTGAGTTTATATGGTGAGTTGGGCATCTATGTTGTTTGCGGCAGGGATAGGCATTGACTTAATGTTCTTCTCAGTGGCAGAGCCAATTACACAGTATATGCAACCACCTGTTGGATCAGGTCAAACTATTGATGCTGCACGTCAAGCAATTACATTTACGATTTTTCACTATGGCCTAACGGGCTGGTGTATGTATGCCTTAATTGGTATTGCACTTGGCTATTTTGCTTACCGTTATAATTTACCACTGACTGTTCGTTCTGCACTTTATCCAATATTTGGAGATCGAGTGAATGGCACGATTGGGCATCTTGTAGATATTTCTGCAATTTTAGGTGCTATTTTTGGTCTTGCAACGACCTGTGGTATTGGGGTTGTACAGTTAAACTATGGTTTATCACTTATTTTTGGTGTGCACGAAGGTTTAACTGTGCAATCATGGCTGGTTGTTTTTGCCGTATGTATTAGTATTATTTCTGCGACAACAGGTGTAGATAAGGGTGTAAAATTCCTCGCCGAATTAAATATTTACTTCGCAATTGGTCTTTTACTATTTATTTTATTCTTGGGTGATACGAAGTTTCTACTCAATGGCTTAGTGCTAAATATTGGTGATTATCTTAGTCATTTTACATCAATGACTTTAGATACCTTTGCATATAACCAAGATCAGAATAAACATACGACAGAGTGGGTTCGTGACTGGACGCTATTCTTTTGGGCTTGGTGGATTGCTTGGGCACCATTTGTTGGTTTGTTCTTAGCACGTATTTCCAAAGGTCGTACAATTCGTGAGTTTGTCGTAGGTACTTTAATCATTCCTATCTTATTCACAATTGCATGGTTATCTGTCATGGGTAATAGTGCGTTGTACCAAATTATTCATGGTAATTTGCAGTTTGCACAAGAAATTCTAGCAAAGCCTGAACTTGGTTTTTATAAGCTTCTATCTTTCTACCCATGGTTCTCGTTTACTGCTGTTTTAGCTTTTATTACAGGCTTGCTGTTCTATGTAACTTCAGCGGACTCTGGGGCAATTGTGCTTGGTAGTTTCTGCTATCGTTTAAAAGATGTAAATAGTGATGCTCCAAACTGGATTCGTATTTTCTGGTCTGTAGTTATTGGTGTTCTTACAATTGCCATGCTTATGTCTAATGGTATTATCACATTGCAAAAAGCGACAGTTATTATGGGCTTGCCATTTAGCTTCGTCATGATCTTTGTAATGATAGGTATTCTAAAGTCATTAAGATTGGAAGATCATCGCTCACAAAGTGCATTATTAAATGCTGCACCTGTTGTAGGTAATGTCGATATTTTGAATTGGAAACAACGTTTATCGCGTGTAATGCACCATCCTGGGAAAAAAGCAACATTACAGATGCTGAATGAGGTATGTAATCCAGCATTAGAAGAAGTAATGAAAGAGCTGAAAGAAAAGGGTGTTGCTGTTAATCTATCGATTAGTAATATGGAAGAGGAGTTGGATAGCGAACTTTACCATATTGATTTAACTGTAGATTTACATGATGAGCAAAATTTTGTTTACCAAATTTGGCCACAGCGTTATCATGCACCTGAATTCAGTAAACGTAGCAAGTTAGGTAATACTTATTACTATCGTCTAGAAACATTCTTGTTTGAGGGTAGTCAGGGGAATGACTTAATGGGCTATGACAAAGAGCAAGTGATTAATGATGTTTTAGATAAGTATGAACGTCATTTAACATTCTTGCATTTGAATCGTGAAACAACGGTAGGTAAAACGCTAAGTTTCCCTGACCCTAAAGACTAGTATTTTTGAGTAACGCCATAAGATGTTTACTTCTTATATTCACTCGTTTGCATTGTTGTTTTCGCTTCTAAACCCATTCCTTATGAGTATTTATATGGTGGGAATGATTAGAAACACAGATGCGAAAATATTTAATAAGGCACTAATACAAGGCAGTCTTATTGCGTATGCAGTATTTGTATTTTTTGCATGGGGTGGTGAGGCGATTTTTAACAGGTACTTAAATGTACGTTTTGAGTCGTTTCAAATATTTGGGGGAATCATCTTTTTGGTGATTGGCTATCGCTATGTCTTTCAAGGTGCAGATACGATTGGTGATATTCGTGCTGCACCTGAACATCTAGCAGGAACGGTTGCTATGCCTTTTATGATAGGGCCAGGTACAATCAGTGCTGCTGTTGTAATGGGTATGGAGATTAAAATTTGGGGTGCAATAGCTGTTATTGCAATAACCTTATTGCTGACATCTTCTATTTTAATGCTAATGAAATTTTTGCATGATAATTTGCGTTATAAGCATGCAAAATATGTTGATTATTATTTTGATATTGTTGGGCGCTTCTCCGCTTTGCTTATTGGAACAATTGCGATAGACATGATTGTTACAGGTATTACACGTTTGGTACAAAATGCAGGAATACATTAATCGGTTTATAAAAAGTGTTTGTTTAAATAAGTTGTAAGTAAAAATTATTTCGTTCTATAAATGAAACAGAGAATACTTTTAATAATATTTTATTAGAACTATGTATCAGTAAAATAACTACATATCGTATAAGTTAAGAATATAGGCTACTAAGATGAATAATCTACGTTATTTCGATTTTGGATCGTCAAAATCATTGGTTTTACTTGTTGCACGTATCCTACTAATTGTTTTATTCCTTCTTTTTGGACTACCTAAAATGATGGGGTTTAGTGGCACAGTAGGTTATATGGCATCATTGCATGCACCATTACCAACTGTTTCAGCTGCAATTGCAGTACTGATTGAAGTAGTTGGTTCAATTCTGATTATAGTTGGGTTTTATACTCGACCATTAGCAATTATATTTGTGTTTTATACTTTAGGTACAGCAATTATTGGTCATGCTTATTGGTCGATGACGGGTGATGCGGTTCAAATGAATATGATTAATTTTTATAAAAATATTAGTATTATGGGTGGATTCTTATTGTTGGCAGTAACAGGCCCTGGTGAAATTTCTTTAGATAAACATTAATAGTACAAACGTAAGAAAAGGATGGCTAAGCCATCCTTTTTTACTTGAGTAGAATGGATTCTACTTTGGTATAAAAATGGTCATTCTTTAGTCTAAGATAGGGTGTTTTTTAAGTTTTAGTCAACACTTTATGTATATTTTAAAGTTGATTTAGTACGAAGACTAGGAGTGTCGAGATGCAAGCAGGACGTCAGCAATCTCGTATACGTGATATTTTTAATGTCACGAGTGGAAATTTTTTAGAGCAGTATGATTTTTTTCTGTTCGGACTATATGCCAAATTTATTGGAGAAACATTTTTTCATTCAGAGAGTACTTATGCAGCACTTATTAAAACATTTTTAATTTTTGCAGTCAGTTTTTTTATGCGACCTATTGGTGCCCTTGTATTAGGGCCCTATGTTGATCGTATAGGTAGAAGAAAGGGCCTAATGGTGACTTTAACCATTATGGCTTTTGGATCTTTAATTATTGCCTTTACACCTGGCTATGAAACGCTTGGTATTGCAGCTTCATTACTCATATTGGTTGGTCGTTTAGCGCAAGGATTTTCTGCAGGCGTAGAATTAGGTGGCGTATCTGTATATTTATCAGAAATCGCAGATGATCATAATAAAGGGTTTATTACCAGTTGGCAGTCTGCGAGTCAGCAGATAGCTGTTATTTTTGCAGCCTTATTAGGTTTTGCTGTGAACCAAATTTTTACAACAGAACAGGTTTCACAATGGGCATGGAGAATCCCATTTATTGTCGGTTGTATCATTATTCCAGCAATTTTCTATTTGCGTGGGAATTTAAAAGAGACAGAAGCATTTAAAAATAGAAAAGAAACGCTAACAATACAGCAAATATTTGCGACTTTATGCACTAATTGGAAAGTCGTTATTGCAGGAATGTTGATGGTTGCAACAACAACAACGATGTTCTACTTTATTACGGTATATACACCAACATATGGTAAAGAAGTATTACATCTCACAACAAAACAGAGTCTTATTGCGACTATTGTTGTGGGAGTAAGTAATTTTATTCTTTTACCTATTGGTGGAGTACTTGCAGATAAATATGGACGCAAAGTCATGTTAATGACAATGACAATTCTAATTTTATTTTCTGCATATCCATTATTAAACTGGCTTACTACAGAAATTACACTTACAAGAATGTTAATTGTCCTAAGTTGCTTTTCTCTAATGTATAGTTTTTATAATGGTGCAATGGTTGTTACTTTAACTGAAATTATGCCTGCATCTGTACGTACAGCAGGGTTTTCAATCGCATATAGTTTAGCTACATCGGTATTTGGTGGTTTAACACCTGTAATTGCAACATATATTGTTGAACAAACGGGAAGTCAAAGTACACCAGCATTTTGGCTTATGAGCTCTGCGGTACTCAGTTTGATTGCTTGCTTATATATATTCTCAGTTGCAAAGTTGCATTACAGTTCAAAAAATATACCAAAACGGTATTCGTGAAGTCATTTTTTAATCATAAATTCATGATTTGGCGAAACAATATTCAGTTGAGTGGTATTTTGCTTAAAACAGCTTGATCAAAGATAGGAATATTTATAATATACCGCACATGGAAGCGTGGCAGAGCGGTTTAATGCACCGGTCTTGAAAACCGACGAGGGTTTACCCCCTCCGTGAGTTCGAATCTCACCGCTTCCGCCAAATTCTAAAAAGCCACTGAAAACCTCAGTGGCTTTTTTTATGCTATTGAATAAATCGTTTGTATGAGATATTACATATATACTTATGTATGAAAACCATATAAATTTTTAAAAAATACAATATGTAAGATATTTTCTATTGTATTTCTAATTTAAGATTTTTATGATGACACGCCTTATTTTTCGCGACTGGCTTGGGATTAAGTTTTGAGTAATTTTCTAACGGAACATTTGATTCATCGTGATGTAGATTTTATGATTATTCATAAGCCTGCGGGATTGCTCAGTGTGCCGGGCAAAGGTGAAGCATTGTATGACAGTGTACTTACAAGGCTGACTGCGTTAGAACCAAAAACATTATTGATTCATAGATTAGATAGGGATACATCTGGGATTTTAGTTTTTGCTTTAACAAGACTTGGGCAAAATAAAATTTCTAGACAGTTTCAGGAACGTCAAACAAAAAAGATATATCAAGCTTTGGTTGTTGGAAAATTAACAGGCAAAGGTGAAATTAATATTCCAGTAATTTACGATGAAACGCGCCCACCATTACATATTGTAGATGAATCTCACAAAAAGCCTGCGATTACACATTGGGAAGTATTAGAGCAATTTGAGCTTAATGGTCATTGGGTGACGCGTGTTCAATTGACACCTATTACAGGTCGTGCTCATCAGTTGCGTGTTCATATGCAGTATTTGGGGCATCCTATAGTTGGTGATACATTATATTCATCGGCTGAACAGCAAACATGGTCAGATCGTTTATGCTTACATGCATACCAATTAGATTTTTACCATCCGTATACAAACAAACAGTTACATTTTGAGTGTGCTGTACCGTTTTAACATATTTTAAAAAATTGATCGTATTTCAAACTCACTTTTTAGTGGTTTTTGTGCGAAAATATTTGTATTAAAACTAAGAACACTTTCATTGTTCTTAGTATGAATTTAAAAAGGTGAGAAAATTGCAACAGTTCGCTATTGGTCAACGTTGGCTATCCGATACAGAAACGGAACTCGGTCTAGGTGTTGTTATTGATGTGGATGAGCGTTCTGTCAGCATTTTATTTCCTAAGAGTGATGAGACGCGTGTTTATGCAAAAATGAATGCGCCATTATCTCGTATTATTTTTAATACGAAAGATGAGTTACATGACCAAGAAGGTTTAATTTGGAATGTTGAGTCTGCTGAAGAGCGATTTGGTGTTATCCGTTATCATGCTGTGCGTACATTAGAAAATGGTGAAGTTGAGAGAAAGACACTGAATGAAACACGTCTAGGCGCGCATATTCAACTTTCTAAACCATTGGATCGTATACTTGCAAGTCAAGTTGATGCGAAATCTTGGTATGACTTGCGCATTGAAGCATTGCAAATGCAAGCAAATATGCAATCGAATCCACTACGTGGTTTGATTGGTGCACGAGTGGGCTTAATTCCACATCAGCTTTATATTGCACATGAAGTGGGTAAGCGTTTTGCACCGCGTGTACTTTTAGCTGATGAAGTTGGTTTGGGTAAAACAATTGAGGCGGGTTTAATTATCCATCAGCAGCTCAAAACAGCACGTGCTGAGCGGATTCTTATTCTTGTTCCTGATTCATTACAATATCAGTGGATGATTGAAATGCGTCGCCGTTTCAATCTAAATTTCTCTATTTTTGATTTGACGCGTACAGCAGCAATTCGTGAACATGATCCTGAGCTAAATCCATTCCATACGGAACAATGTATTATTGCAAGCGTAGACTTAATGGTCGATCACGAAGATTTACGTGAGCAAGCGTTAGAAGCAGGATTTGATCTACTCGTTGTCGATGAAGCACATCATTTGATGTGGAATGAAGAGGAAGGCGGTAATGACCGTTATGATCTTGTGGATGAGTTCGCAGAGCAAACCGCAGGTGTCTTACTTTTAACTGCGACACCTGAACAATTGGGTGTAGAAAGCCACTTTGCACGTTTACGCTTATTAGATCCACAGCGTTTTAGTAGTTTAGATCGTTTCTTAGATGAAGAAGAAAAGTATAAACATACTGCAAAAATTGCTGAAGTTTTAATGTCTGATATACCGCTCACAGAAGATCATCTACAAATTGTAGAAAAGCTACTTGGGCATCGCATACAAGATCAAGAAGACCAACGTTATCAAGCGATTCAAGAACTTCTCGATCGTCATGGTACAGGACGTATCTTATTTAGGAATACGCGTGAAGCCATTCAAGGTTTCCCTGGTCGTGATTGTCAACCTGCACCATTACCTGCGCCAAACACATGGTCTAAAACTGGTAAATTGCGTGAACAGATGTGGCCTGAAGAAGCTCAGATTGATGGTGCTTGGATGCAAAATGATCCACGTGTTGAGTGGCTCATGGAAATTTTGCGTAAAGATCTTAAACAGAATAAAGTTTTACTAATTGCACGCAGTGGTCCTGTAGTGGAAGCATTAGAAAATGCTTTACGTCTGCATGCAGGTATTCGTACAGCAATGTTCCATGAGAGCATGAGCTTGTTAGAGCGAGATCAGGCTGCAGCATATTTTGCTGAAGATGGTGGTGCACAAATTTTACTATGCTCTGAAATTGGTTCGGAGGGGCGTAACTTTCAGTTCGCAAGCGATTTAATCTTATTTGATTTACCCGCAAACCCTGATGTACTTGAGCAGCGTATTGGTCGCCTTGACCGGATTGGTCAGGAAAACCGTATTCAAATTCATGTACCTTATTTGCTAGGGACAGCACAAGAAAGAATGTTCCGTTGGTATAATGAAGCATTAAATATTTTTAATCATATTTCACCAACAGCACAGACGTTACAAGAGAACTTTATTGTAGAGTTGAAAGATTCCTTACTCGAAGATAAAGGTCAGGAATTTGAAGATCTTTTAACACGTGTGACTGTTCAACGTCAGGCATTAGAGCAAGAGTTGCAAGAAGGTCGAGATCGTTTACTTGAATATAATTCATGTCGTCCTGTCGTAGCTCAAAATATTGTTCAAGCGTTAGATGACTATGATGACAACTCAACATTACCAATGTTTGTAAAAAGATTCATGTCCTCTACAAATATAGATTTTGATGAACAAAGTAATGGCACGGTGATTATTAAGCCGACTGATCAAATGCAAGTGCAGGGCTTAACACTTGAAGAAGATGGTATGACGGCAACGTTCTATCGAGATCAAGCGCAAATTCGTGAAGATGCACAGTATTTAACCTTAGAGCATCCGTTCATTGAAAGTATGATGGAAATGATTCGTACACAATCTTTTGGTAGTACGAATGTTGCTTTACTTAAATCAAATGCGATTAAACCGGGTGCTGTATTGGTTGAAGTGTGGTTTAAGGTAGATGTTATTGCACCAAAAGCATTAAATCTTCCTGCAAGTTTGCCAACGCAATTAATTCGTGTATTACTGAGTGAAAATGGACAAGATTTGTCACAGAAAATTGCTCCTGAAATTTTGCGTCCACACCTTAAACATTTAGATGGTAATAGTTGCCGTCAAATTGTTAAGGCTCGCCGTGATACTGTTGAAGAACGTTATGAACAAGCTTTAGGTTTAGCAAAAGAAAAGTTGCCGATGCTGAAAGAACAAGCCAAAGAGAACTATGGAAAACAGTGGCAATATGAGATTGATCGTTTAACGTATTTGAAAGCATTTAATCCAAGTATTCGTCAAGATGAAATTGAACGATTACAGCGATTACAAGCAGAAGGTTTAAGTTTATTGGATCATCTTTCTGTAACGCCTGAAGCAATTCAGATTCTAGTTACAGTAAAAGCATAGGCCTAAATAATAAAAAAAGCCCTCAATATGAGGGCTTTTTTTATTTAGATCATTTCTGCTTGTTTAAGCTCGAGTTTTAAATATGCATAAAATATAGGGGCAGCAATGAGCCCACCCATACCAAAAATTGCTTCAAAGATAAGCATGGCAAGTAATACTTCCCAAGCCTTTGCATTAATCTTGGTACCAATGATTTGTGCATTAATAAAATATTCAAGTTTATGTATAAGTACTAAGTAGACTAAACATGCTGTAGATACGGGTAAGGAGATTGTTAATCCTGCAACAACAATCAGTGAGTTTGAGATTAAATTACCTGCAATTGGAATTAGACCAAAAATAAATGTCAAAATAGTGAGTGTTTTAATAAATGGTAAGGTGACATGAAACACAGGAAGTAAAATAAAGGCAAATATAATAAATAGTACTGTGTTAATGAGTGAAATTTTAATTTGTGCAAAAACTACATTACGAAATGAAGTTGAAAGATAGATTACACGGTTAAACATAGCAGTTTTAAATGCAGGTTCATTTTCCTTTGAACGGGTTTGCATTGAAACTAAGATTCCAATAATAAGCCCGATGACTGCTGTTGCAATATTATGTAATAAGTCTGTACCTGCATGTCGCAAAGTTTCTATATTGTCTTTTAGAAAATCAACAATATTGTCTTTTGTATCTGAAACATCATCTGGAATATAACTTGGTAAGTAGTGAGCTATTTCTTGTTGAATGCTTGCCAAAGTTTTATCAATCTGATTACTAAAAGCTGTTAATCCAGAGCCCTGTAGGTCATGGAGTACGAAATTGATTAAACTTGTTAGACCTAAAATAAGAATAGATACAATCAGTAGGCTAAGAACAATACTTGAAATGACTTTGGTTTTATTGCTTTTGGTGTAGCGTTCAATAATAGAGTTTAATGAGCGAATAATTTCGTAAATTAAAAAACCTGCAAAGAAGCTAGAAAGTAAATGTAGTGGAATTATACAAATTAATGCAATAAATACAATAATATAGCTTGCAATAACACATTGACGATCACTGAATAGGTTCATAGTTTATCGGCTTTTATTTGGTATATGAGTAATAAGGCTTCTTTATAGTAATAGATATACTATGAAATATGACTTAAAGAGGTTAATTTTTATTTGTGTTTCTGATCTAAAATTCGAGCACCTTCTAAAATCATACGTATCATTAGCATGGTTTGTTCAGCAGTTCTACGGCGTTCTTTAAGTGGTAGATCCAAAACTTTTGCACCCATATTAAATACAAGCTGTGTAATACCAACCGCAACAATTTCAGGGTGTGCCATTTTACTATTATGCAATTCTTCTAGGCGAATTAAATCTTCTTGCAGCTCTTGTTGAAAAAAGTTGAGTTGTTGTTCTACAGCTTGCTTATATGAAATAGATCCTGTGTATCCCTCACGCAATAGTAGACTTAAATAACCTTCATCTGTATCAAGTTGTTGTAAGAATATTTCGACAGATGAACGAATAATACTTTCTTGCTGGGTTGCTTGAAGCCGAGCTTCACGAATAATTTGACGTAGAACGAGACCTGCACGATTAATGAGTTCAATTGCAAGCTCGTCAATATCTTTAAAGTGACGATAAAAGCTATTTGGCGCAATACTCGCTTCACGTGCGATTTCACGTAGGCTTAGAGAAGAAATACTTTTTTGTGGTCCAATAAGATTAAGTGTAGCTTGGAATAGCTCTTCTTTCGTAATGGTAGCTTTTCTGCCCACGGTACGTGTTGAAGTTTTTATAGGGCTTGCTGATACATTAAGCGCATCAGAGTTTATTATTGAGGAAGAGGTCATACTATCCATTGCAAATCATCTTTATTTTGAATTATAGCCTTATATCCATCTAATAAGGAATAGAGTAACGAAATGTTTTAAAGGGCAGTCAATACTATACATATATATATACATGTGTATAATAATTAAAAAGTCATAAATTAGAGATGACCTAGATGAATGTAGTACAGCGAAAAAGCCAAACTTTAGATTTTTTATCAGGTAGTGTTTGTGATAGCAATCTGCTTAATTTTTGGATGCAAAAAATTAACCCATTATGGTCTACACACCAAATATTAGGACAGATCTGTCACAAAGAATATATTACTGCCGATACTGTTTCATTAAAAATACGTTGTAGTAAACGTATGAACTTTGGTATAGCTGGTCAACATCATCCTGTTATTGTTGAAATTGATGGCCGTCGATTAGAGCGAACATATAGTTTGACTCAGTTAGATGAGCAACATGTAAAATTGACACTAAAAAAAGTACCTGGTGGTCTAGTGAGTACTTGGCTGTGTGAAACATCTAAAATTGGTGATGTTGTTGAATTCGGTCAGCCTTATGGCGAAATGTTACCGCAAAATTATGATGATAAGCAGTTAATTTTATTGGCGGCAGGAAGTGGTATTACGCCAATGTATAGTATGTTATATGCATTGGAAAAATCTGGTGAGTTAGCAAATTATCAAATACATTTATTGTACTGGGTTAAGTATGAAGATCAGGCTGCATTTTTAGATGTTTTTGAGCAATGGTCTAATAAATACTCTCAATTTACCTTTGATATTTTTTATACGCAATCTGAAACAGCAACAGCATCGCGTTTAAATGAAGAGCATGCACAAGAAATAGAAAATCTTGATCATAAAGTTGTATTTGCTTGTGGACCTTCTGGATTTGTTCATTTAGCACAACAGGTTTTTCAAGATGCAAAATTCTTTGAAAGTGAAGCATTTAGTTTATCTCCTACTGAAAACACAGAGGTTGGAACAGTAAAAGTAACGCTTACTCGTTCAAATCGTACAATTGAGATTCCGAAAGGGCAATCTATTTTAGATGCGCTTGAAAATGCAAACGAGAAGCCTATTTCCGGTTGTCGTATGGGAATTTGTAATAAGTGTTCTTGCAATAAAGTTACAGGAACAACAAAGAGTATAGCTACACAGTCAGAAAACTCAGAGCCTGGCAGTTCATTGCGAATTTGTATTAGTTCTGCAAAGTCAGACCTCGTTTTAGATTTATAAGAGAGCAATATCATGAATATGCGGGTAAAAACAGAATTTTTTAAAAATCCTAAAAATCGTGAGTTAACTCAAGAAGAGTTGGATGCTTTGGCAAAAGAGTTAGATCAGATTAAACAAGAAGTTTTGGATGATTTAGGCGAAAAAGACGCAAAATATATTCGTAAAGTATACTCTGCTGTTCGTTATACAGGTATTGCTGGACGTGCATTATTGTTTGCAGGATGGTTTCCACCAGCACTTATTTTAGGTGCAGGCTTACTTGGTATTTCTAAAATTATAGAAAATATGGAAGTTGGTCATAATGTTATGCATGGGCAATATGACTGGATGAATGATCCAAAGTTTATGGGTCAAAACTACGAATGGGATATTGTAGGTACTGCGGATAATTGGCGTCAGACACATAATTATACGCATCATACATATACAAATATTAAAGGTATGGATGATGACATTGGTTATGGTTTATTAAGACTTTTTCCTGAGCAACGATGGAAGAAAGGTCATTTATTGCAACCTTTATATAGTCTTCCATTTTGTGCGTTATTCCAATGGGGGGTTGCTATACAAAACCTTGAACTTGGAAAATTCTTTTTAGGACGTAAAACGAAAAAAGAGTTATGGGATGAATGGAAGCCTGTTCAAGATAAAGTTGCGAAGCAATTATTTAAGGATTATGTATTTTTTCCTTTGATTGCAGGACCAAGCGCAGCGCCTGTATTTGTTGGAAACTTAATTGCAAATGGTATTCGCAATGTTTGGACATTCAGTGTGATCTTCTGTGGTCATTTTACAAAAGATGCTGAGGTATTCCCAAAAACAGTTTTGCAAAATGAAAGCAAAGGGCATTGGTATATGCGCCAAATTCGTGGTTCTTCAAACCTAAAAGGTTCAGAACTATTCCATATTCTTACGGGTCATTTAAGCCACCAAATAGAACATCATTTATTTCCAGATGTTCCTGCACGCCGTTACAGAGGCATGGCACCAAAAGTGGAAGCTGTATGTAAGAAATATGGTTTGAATTACAATAATGCAAGTTTATTTAAGCAGTCTAGTCAAGTAATGGGACGTATTTTGAAATACGCACTCCCATTTAAAAAGTAGAGTGAAAAAGCGCAGTTATATACTGCGCTTTTTTTATACTAGAATATTATGATCTTGGCATACGGTTTCAAGAGATATACGGATATCATTCATGTTTTCATCACATTCAATTTCAATATAATCGTAATCGACAAGCTCTGTATGACGAGATTTAATTTGAATCATAATGGTATTATGAAGTAACTTAATTTTTTCAATAACATCTATAAATTCACTATCTGTATCATTTAAAGTTAGTATGAGCTCGTTATTTGCACTTCGATTGAGAATAACGAAGTCAATAGGGTCATCTATATCATCATAAAATGCAATGGATGGATAAATGTCTTCTTGAAGATGATTTACATGATGAGCATGAAAGTATTTCATGATAATAAAAGTCTACAATGTATTTGAAAGATAAATATATTATAGCCTCAAATTTAATTGGGTGACTTAAAAGCCGATATATTTCATTGAGGCTTGGACATTATTTGCATTTTGGAAAATAAAAGATACATAATCGTAAAAGATATAGAATTAAAAAATGGAATAATGGTAATTTAAAAACCTATAAAGAGGTTGAAAATGAAAAAATTAATGCTTTTAACTTTTTTGGCTACAGTGACTATTACAACGCTACATGCAGGAGAGGTAAGTAGCCTATTATCTGATAGAAGTGCTCAAGCAGAATTTAAGAAAATTAGTGCAAATAAAGCACTTCCAAGTTGGACTAAATATGAAGCAACGTCTTCACCGATTAAAACAGTGACTATAGCAGGGAAACAATATTCAGTTTTTAATGCATGTAAACCACATAATTGCTTTGCAGAACAAGTAGCAGTTATTTACTCACCATCAAGTAAGGAGATATCATCAGTATACTCTAAGTTTGATGATAAGAAGGGGATAGAGCAACTTACTTGGATGACGAATCAAGCAGAAATATCAATAGAGCAAAAAACTGTTTTACTTGCATCTATTACAGGGGCTTTGGAAAATTTTCCTAAAAAATTCAATTTTTAATACAATTTAGAAGATCAATAATGCATTTTATAAATTAAAGTAGCCTATAGGTAGGCTACTTTATGATTTTAATGATCTATTTAAACTGAATACTGCCATTTGCATTGACAGTAATCTTGGTATTACCCGCATCAAAATTTTGCGTTGTATCGGCATTTATTGCTGTTGCTTTTGCAAAGCTTGCACGTAGCATCATGGGTTGAGAAAACTGTTGATTATTATTGGTTTCTATATTTAAGTTAATTAATTGATACGTATTTTTTCTCCAAGCCTGCGTAAGCGCATTTGCACGCTCTTGAAAGTTTTTGGATGCTTCTAATACAAGCTCATTTTCTACTTTCTTTCTTTGACTATCAGAAACATTAAAGTGAATTGATGAAACTTGGAAGTTTGACTGTAGTTCATTAATTAAAATGCTCATGGCTTTGAAATCATTACTTTGTAATAGTATTTCTGCACGCCCACGCCATTCTTTTAGTTTCTGATTATCATCATAAATTGGGTAGGTACTTTGAGTCCCTGTTTTTGTCTGAATTTGGGGATATTTTTTTGTGATCGAAATTCCTTGATTCATTATGGATGTAATCAGGTTTGCTAACTCACTAGGTTGTTTGCTACTTTTTTCGATAAATAGAGTTGCTTGCATTTGGTCATTATTTACATCTTTTGAAGCATCTGCTTGTATATTAACCACATCGTAGTTCAATGGCGTGCTCTCTGCTGCAAATATTGACGAAGACATAGCAAAAAAAACACTTGATAATACTAAAAAACGCATAAAAATATCCTATTATTTTAATATAAAATACTACCTATAGTTTTTTCTAAAACAGATTATTTTTGTAGCGCATTTGTTAGAATTTTGATAATTTTTCATAAAAATGAAATGATCTAAAGATTATTATAAACAATAGCTTAAATAAATTTATTTTTATTTTTTTAGGTTTCTCTTCTTAAAATAATTGGATATGATTTTTAATTCTAATTTTTAATTTGGAGATTAGATATAAGCATGTTTACACTAAGTATAGAGTTGATGAAAATGATTGCTTAATTTAATAAAATAAAGTTTTTAAGGGTCTTTATTTTTATATAAAAAAGCGTATCATCCCCCTCCTAGTTAATAAGTTCTATATCTTGATATTTAACTGGAAATTCTAAAGCGCCGAGTCAAAAGACCACACGTCACCAGACTTATTTCTTTCAACCCTTATCAGAGATGGTAATCCGATATGAGCGTTAATTCTGTAAATCCAGCCACTAATAATTCTACTAACGAATACTACCTGACTCGCCAAAGTCAGATGGAGTCGAATGTTCGTAGTTATCCACGTAAATTGCCGTTAGCAATAGCGAAAGCACAAGGTTGTTGGGTTACTGATGTTGAAGGTAAAGAATACCTCGATTGTTTAGCTGGGGCAGGGACATTGGCTTTGGGCCATAACCATCCTGCAGTGATCCAAAGTATTCAAGACACACTTGCGAGTGGTGTTCCATTGCATACTTTAGATTTAACAACACCATTAAAAGATAAGTTTTCTGAAACATTACTATCTTATTTACCAGGTGGTAAAGAAGAGTACTGTTTACAATTTTGTGGTCCATCTGGGGCAGATGCAACAGAAGCTGCAATGAAACTTGCAAAAACATATACTGGACGAGGTGCTGTAATTAGCTTCTCTGGTGGTTATCATGGTATGACACATGGTTCATTGTCTGTAACAGGTAACTTAGGTGCAAAAAATGCCGTAAGTAATATGATGCCTGGTGTACAGTTTTTACCATATCCACATGAATACCGTTGTCCACTTGGTGTGGGTGGTGAGGCTGGTGTTGATGCATTAACTTACTACTTTGAACAGTTTATTGAAGATGTAGAAAGTGGTGTAACTAAGCCTGCTGCAGTTATTCTTGAAGCCATTCAAGGTGAAGGCGGTGTTGTTGTTGCACCAACGAAATGGTTACGTAAGATTCGTGAAGTGACTGAAAAGCACGGTATTGTATTAATTCTTGATGAAGTACAAGCTGGTTTCTCACGTTCAGGAAAAATGTTTGCATTTGAACATGCAGGTATTGAACCAGATATTATTGTAATGTCTAAAGCTGTTGGTGGTAGCTTACCATTAGCTGTACTTGGTATTAAGCGTAAGTTTGATGCATGGTCACCAGGTGCACATACAGGTACTTTCCGTGGTAACCAACTCGCAATGGGTACAGGTCTTGCATCATTACAAGTGATTAAAGAGCAAAACTTAGCACAAAATGCCCAAGAGCGTGGTGATTATATTCAAGCTGAAATTAAGAAACTTGCTACAGAGTTTCCATGCATTGGCAATGTGCGCGGTCGTGGTTTGATGATTGGTATTGAGATCGTTGATGAACGTTTGCCAGCAGACCATATGGGTTCTTTCCCTGCGGATTCCAAACTAACTGCAGCAATCCAGACTGCATGTTTCAATAATCAATTATTGCTTGAAAAAGGTGGTCGTAACGGTACGGTTATCCGCTTACTTTGCCCACTTATTATTAATCAAGAAGAAACTGAAGAGTTAATTAAACGCTTCAAAAAAGCAGTTGCTGAAGCTCTAACTGCTGTACGAGGTGCTTAATCTATGGTTGATTTTGCACAACATCGTCAATCATTGCTTTGCAATGATGCGCAATCCATTGCTGACTATGAGTCAGCAATGGAGAAAGCAACAGAAGCTGTGAGTGCTTGGTTGCAAAATGACAAAATGTATACAGGTGGAAGTATTAAGGAATTGCGATCTGCAATCTCTTTTAATGCAACTAAAGAAGGTTTAGGTGTACAAGTTGCGCTACAGCGTATGATTGAACTTTTTTTAAATAAAAGTTTAAAGGTGCATCACCCACATTCTTTAGCACACTTACATTGTCCTACAATGGTTGTTAGCCAAGTTGCCGAAGTACTAATTAATGCAACGAACCAATCTATGGATTCATGGGATCAAAGTCCCGCGGGTTCTTTAATGGAAGTTCAACTTATTGACTGGTTGCGTCAGAAAGTAGGCTATGGTACAGGTCAAGCAGGTGTATTTACATCTGGCGGCACACAATCTAATTTAATGGGCGTTTTACTTGCACGTGATAAGTGTATAGCTACTCATTGGAATGGACATTCAGTGCAACGTGATGGTATTCCAAGTGATGCCATGAAAAATGTGAAAGTTATTTGTTCTGAAAATGCTCACTTTTCTGTACAGAAAAATATGGCATTAATGGGTATGGGCTTCCAATCAGTTGTTACTGTTCCTGTAAATGAAAATGCTCAGATGGATACAAAAGCGCTTGAAGAAACAATGGCGCAATTAAAATCTGAAGGTAAAATCGTTGCATGTGTTGTCGCAACAGCAGGTACAACAGATGCAGGTGCAATTGATCCATTAAAAGAAATTCGTACAATTACTGAAGCTTACGGTACATGGATGCATGTAGATGCAGCATGGGGTGGTGCGCTTATTCTTTCTAATGACTATCGTCATTGGTTAGATGGTTTAGAGCTAGCTGATTCTGTGACGTTGGACTTTCATAAGCATTATTTCCAAACCATTAGTTGTGGTGCATTCTTATTAAAAGATGAAGCGAATTATCGCTTTATGCATTATGAAGCAGAGTATTTAAATTCTGCATATGATGAAGAGCATGGTGTGCCAAATCTTGTTTCTAAATCATTGCAAACAACTCGTCGTTTTGATGCATTAAAATTGTGGATGACAGTTGAAGCATTAGGTGAAACACTTTATGGTTCAATGATTGATCATGGTATTAAGTTATCACGTGAAGTTGCAGATTATATTCAAGCTGATGAAGAGTTAGAACTATTGGTACAACCACAATTTGCTTCAGTACTCTTTAGGTTAGTTCCTAAAGGATATCCAGCAGAGTTGATTGATAGTTTGAATCAAAATGTTGCAGATGAGCTATTTGCACGTGGTGAAGCAAATGTAGGTGTAACCAAAGTTGGTGAAACTCAGTCTCTGAAAATGACTTTACTGAGCCCTGTAGTAACATTAGATAATGTGAAAAATCTATTATCTCAAATTACAGCAGAAGCAAATCGTATTAAAGATGATATTGTTTCAGGTACATATACACCACCAATAGATTAATTAGTTGATTTTAAATAAAAGGCTGCCTTTATGGTGGCCTTTTATATTGTTGATTTAGTGTTAATTTAAGGTTTATTTAATATTGGAAAATTAAAATAATGTTGCTATTTTAATTTATAATTAAAGTGTAATAAATTTGTAACTAAACTGTCATTTAAAAAAACCAAAATGTATTCCAAGCGAATATGATAAAGATATTACTCAGTACCATCAGTGATATCAATTTGAGGTTTTGAGAGATGACAATGAAATTAAGTAAAAAATATGCAGCACTTGCATTAGCTGTTTCAGGCGCAGTGTGTACTGTACATGCAAATGCAGCACGTGAAACAATTCAAATTGCAGGATCTTCAACTGTATTACCATATGCAAGCATTGTGGCTGAAGAGTTTGGTAACACTTTTCCTCAATTTAAACCACCAGTTGTAGGCTCTGGTGGTACTTCTGGCGGTTTGAAACAGTTCTGCCAAGGCGTTGGCGATAATACAATCGATATTGCAAATGCTTCACGTAAAATTAAAGAATCAGAAGTAGAAAGCTGTAATAAAGCAGGTGTGAAAAAGATTCAAGAAGTAAAAATTGGTTATGATGGTATTGTATTTGCGTCAAATTCATCTAAGCCAGCTTTTCACTTAAAGCCATATCATGTATTTACCGCATTGGCAGCTGAGTTACCATCAAATGGTAAGCTTGTCGCAAATCCATACACACATTGGAATCAGATTGATCCAACATTACCAAATGAACCAATTACATTGGTAATTCCTGCATCTAATCATGGTACACGTGAAGTCTTCCAAGAAAAAATGGTGGAAGCAGGATGTGAAACTTATAGCTATTTCAAGGGGCTGTCAAAAGAAAATCAACAAAAGGCATGTTCTAGTTTCCGTAAAGATGGTCGTGTTGTTGAAATTTCAGGTGACTATACTGAAACATTGGCACGTTTAAAAACTTCTCCTAATGCTGTAGGTGTATTTGGTTTAGGTTTCTATGATCAAAATAAAGACCGTTTACGTGTTGCAACAGTAAATAATGTTGTTCCAAGTGAACGTACTGTATTAGATGGAACTTACCCTGTATCGCGTCCACTTTATTTCTATGTGAAAGGTGAGCATGCTAAAATTGTTAAAGGCTTACCGCAGTATGTTGAGTTTTTCTTAAATAAGAAAACTTCAGGCAAGGGGTCAAAACTTGATAAAGCAGGCTTAATTGCTATGTCTGATGCTGAGCGTGCTCAAATATTAGCTGACTTTAAAGCAGGTAAATCTGTTAAGTAATTAGTTATAAAATAAGGTGGAGTGGGGTAATGCTCATTCACACCTTTTTTTATATTGTAGACATAAATAGCGGAGAGAAGATGAATCTGCTTCTAATAGGTGTATTGCTTGCTTTAATTGCTATTGGTTATCAGCTAGGGTTAAAAAAAAGCCGTAGTATTGCAGGCCAAGGAAATAATTCAGCTGTATTACATTCACGACCTGGATATTATGGAACGCTCGTTGCATTGTGGTGCGGTATCCCATCATGTCTAATTTTTCTATTGTGGAGTATTTTTGAACCTATGATCTTAAGTCATATGGTTTTTAATCAACTTCCAGCAGATGTTTTATCTCACTTGGATCCGGCAGGAAAATCCGTTTTACTTGATAGAGTAAAAGCAATCGCATCAGGTTTTGGTATTACAGATCATGCACAGCAGTACGAGTTAGTTATTGCGAAACAGTATGCTGAAGCATTGAGCATTGGAAAATATGCACAATTTACTTTGGTGGTGTGTATTGCTTTAGCTGGATTAGTATTTGCAAATAGAAAAATTAATAAAAAATTCCGTGCTCGTAACTATGTCGAAAGAATTATTAGTGTAAGTCTTGCATTATGTTCAGGCGTAGCAATCTTAACGACAATTGGTATTGTTATGTCAATGTTAAGTGAAGCATTAAGGTTTTTTCATTTTGTTAGTCCAACAGATTTTTTCTTAGGCCGTGAGTGGAACCCTGGCTTTAGCACATCAGGAAATGCTGAAGGAAGTTATGGTTTATTACCGCTATTATGGGGTACTATTTTAGTAAGTATTATTGCACTTCTTGTGGCAATTCCTGTGGGATTGTTTATTGCTATTTATCTTGCTGAGTATGCAACGCCACGTTTAAGGTCTTGGGTAAAACCAACAATTGAAATTCTTGCTGGTATTCCAACAATTGTTTATGGGGTGTTTGCGTTAATGGTTGTTGGTCCTTTCTTCAAAATGATTGGAGATAGTGTTGGATTACATATTAATGCAACAAGTGCACTGACTGCTGGTTTTGTTATGGGCGTAATGATTATTCCTTTTGTTTCTTCATTATCAGATGACATTATTACTCAGGTGCCAAGAACCTTACGTGATGGATCACTAGGTTTAGGTGCAACTAAATCTGAAACAATTCGTCAAGTTGTTTTACCTGCGGCATTACCAGGGATTATAGGAGCTTTTTTATTGGCTGCCTCTCGTGCTATAGGGGAAACAATGATTGTTGTTCTTGCAGCAGGGAATAGCCCACTTCTTCAAATTAATCCTTTGGAAGCCGTTTCAACAGTTACAGTAACTATTGTAAACCAGTTAACAGGTGATACAGATTTTGCGAGTCCGCAAGCTTTAGTCGCATTTGCATTGGGTCTAACGTTATTTGTAATTACTTTAGGCCTAAATATTGTTGCACTGTATATCGTGCGTAAATATCGCGAGCAATACGAATGAGCATGAATACATCTATGAATAAATCAGCTGAAATGTTGACTGCCAAAGAGCTGAGTGATCAACGTAAGAAAATGGTCATACAATCTTTAGGTAAGCGACATCGCAAAGAAAAGCGCTTTAGAGTTTTTGGATTTAGTGCAGTTTGTATTGGTCTAATGTTTGTCGCTATTTTATTTGGTAGTATCTTATATAAAGGTCTGCCAGCATTTTGGCAAACAAGTATGACTGTTCCTGTGTATTTTGACCCCAAAATTATTGATGCAGGTCCACCACCTATACAGGAAAGTAATGAATCTCCAGCAGTATTTCAAGAACGTTATATTGATTGGCAAACTAAAATGGGAATGGTTGATTGGGATGCTTTAATCTCTAAGTCAATTGTTGCCCAAAATAAAAGTTTGGAAAGTAAAGAGAGTGAATTAAATAGCATTTATACGAGCTCAGAAACTTATCGTGTAAGAGACATGATATTTGCTGACCCTAGCTTAGTTGGAAAAACGGTAGATATTAAACTGCTTGCAGATGCAAATATTGATGTATGGCTTTCTGGGAAAATTGACAGATCTCTACCTGATGATAGGCAGCAGTTGAGCCCTGAAATTCGTCACCTTGCAGATGAATTAAAGGCTAAAGATATTTTAAAGAATACATTCAATTTTCAAATATTTACGAATACAGACTCTCGTAGTTCCCCAGCAAGTAGTGGTTTGGCAGGTGCTTTTGTTGGTTCACTGTTTATGATGCTAATTGTAATCTTTGTTTCGATTCCAATTGGGGTTGCAAGCGCAATTTACTTAGAGGAATTTGCTAAGGAAAGTGTTATTACAGATATTATAGAAGTAAATATTAATAACTTAGCAGCAGTTCCATCAATTGTATTTGGTTTGCTTGGCGCTGCAATTTTTATTGGATGGATGCACTTGCCATTATCTGCACCTCTTGTCGGTGGTCTAGTGCTGAGTTTAATGACTTTACCAACAGTCATCATTACAACGCGTGCTTCTTTAAAAGCTGTGCCACCATCAATTAGGCAAGCAGCGCAAGGTTTAGGTGCATCTAAAGTGCAAACCGTTTTCCATCATGTATTGCCACTTGCATTACCGGGTATTTTAACAGGTGCAATTATTGGTGTTGCACAAGCTTTAGGTGAAACAGCGCCATTATTGCTTATAGGGATGAGTGCATTTGTAGCGAGTGTACCAACAACGCCTATAGATCAATCAACTGCATTACCAGTACAAGTGTTTTTATGGCAAGGAAATGAGTTGCGTAACTTCTTTGAGGGAAGAACAGCAGCAGCCATTATTGTACTTTTAGCAATGATGATTAGTTTGAATGGTTTAGCCATTTGGTTAAGAAAGAAATTTGAAGTACGTTGGTAAGTGGAGCGTTTAGATATGAATACATTAGATCCAACTCGTACCCTAGAGCAGAATCAAACAGATATGACAGCAGATACACAACCCCATATTAGTATTGGTAGTTTTGAACAAGCGAATGCTGAGTCAGCATCTGAGAACTCACAAAAGCAAGTTAAGCTACGTACCGAAGATGTACATGTATATTATGGTGAAAGTGAAGCAATAAAGGGTATTGATCTTGATATTTACCAAAATGAAGTAGTGGCTTTTATTGGCCCATCTGGTTGTGGTAAGTCTACATTTTTACGTACGCTTAACCGTATGAACGATACCATCGAAAGCTGTCGTGTAACTGGTAAAGTTATGCTTGATCAGCAAGATATCTATGATCCAAATTTAGATGTTGTATTACTTCGTGCACAAGTAGGTATGGTATTCCAAAAGCCAAATCCTTTTCCAAAATCAATTTTCGATAATGTTGCTTATGGACCCAAATTACATGGTTTAGCACGTAATAAATATGATTTAGAGGAAATTGTTGAAAATAGCTTGCGTAAGGCTGGTCTGTGGGAAGAAGTAAAAGAACGCTTAAACCAACCAGGCACAAGTTTGTCTGGTGGTCAGCAACAGCGTTTATGTATCGCACGAACAATTGCAGTAAGTCCAGATGTTATTCTTATGGATGAACCATGTTCCGCACTCGATCCAATTGCAACTGCAAAAGTTGAAGAGCTTATCTCTGAGCTTTCAACACAATATACCATTGCAATTGTAACTCACTCAATGCAACAGGCAGCACGTGTATCTAACCGTACTGCATACTTCCATTTGGGTGATTTGATTGAAGTAAATTCTACTGAAAAAGTATTTACTCAGCCTGACCATCAATTGACTGAAGCGTATATTACAGGTCGTTTTGGTTAATGTTAGTATGATATGTTGTATAGAAGCCTCTAATAAAATTTAGAGGCTTTTTTATTTGAAGAGATTGAGAAAATGCTTAAGTTTATATATTTCGTTCCAGATTCACATTTAGAACAAACTAAGAAAGCAATATTTCTTGCTAAAGCAGGCGAAAGTGATAAATATGAACATTGTGTATGGCAGGTAAAAGGTCTAGGTCAGTTTAAAGCAAAGCAAGGATCGGAACCATTTTTAGGTAAAATTGAGCAAATAGAATATGTGGAGGAGTGGCGTGTTGAAACTATTGTTCGTGAGGAGAATGCAAAACAGATATTGAATGCATTATTAGATACTCATCCTTATGAAGAACCTGCATTTGAGTTTATAAAGTTATATGATTTAACTATTGAAAACTGAATTATTTGCATCAATTAAATATATTTTCTATTATGAAAATACAATGATTGAAAAAATGCTTATGTTGTCTTTAGATTATGTTGTCTTTATTGGACGTTTCCAACCATTTCATCTTGCACATATGAAAACTATTGAAATGGCTTTAGAGAAAAGTTGCTATGTTGTTGTTGCTTTAGGTTCTGCACAAGAAGAGAGGAGTGTAAAAAACCCTTTTCTTGCAAAAGAGCGAGAGGAAATGATTTTATCGAACTTTAATCTAGCACAGCAAGAAAGAATACTTTTTGTTCATATTATTGATGTGTATAATGATGAAAAATGGGTAAATCAAGTTAAATCTAAAGTGTTAGAAAAGACAGGGTCAGCCCAACAGATCGGTTTAATTGGTCACTTTAAAGATAATTCATCATATTATTTAACTCTCTTTCCTGAATGGCAACTTATTGAATTAGAGAGCTTAGAAAATGCCTTATCTGCAACGCCAATGCGAGAAGATTTTTATAAAGGTCAAATACAAGAAAAATATTTTCCACAAGGTACGATTAGCTTCTTAAAAAATTTTAAGAAAAAAAAACCTTATGAGCAATTACGAACACAGTTTTTTAAGGATCAAGCTTAAAAATACAATTACACTATGGCATATTTTAATTATTGGGGCATTGTGTGCTTAATATAAAAAAGGCAATTATTCAGAGCTTCTTATTATTTACATTATTTTGTTCGCTGATCAGTATTGCTAATGCAACAGATCTGAAGTTTGCAGATGATGGAGAAGTGGGCTTTTATATTAAAAAGTTAGGTATGAAAGTTATTGATGCTGATTTTCAGCAAGTAGATTCCACAATACATTTTGATCCGAATCATTTGGAACAAACACAAATTCACTTTGTTATTCAAGTTGCAAGTATTGATTTAAGTAATGATACATTGCATAACATTTTACTCGGTGAAGATTTGTTTGATGTTGCTAAGTATAAAGAAATTACTTTTGATAGTACGCAAATACAATCTCTCGGAAGTAGTAAATACAATGTTTTTGGTAATTTGACAATTAAGGGTAAAACAAAACAAGTTGTTTTTTATACAACTATTTCGCCTGAAAAAGATGGTAATTTTGAATTTAAAGCTGCAACGCAGATACAAACAAAAAACTTTGCTATGCAATCAAAATTTGGTTCATTAACAGATCATGTTGATATTTTTGTAGATGGCGCACTAGTAAAGAAGTAAGTCAGTGAGTTACTGACTTACCGTTTGAAGTGTTTTTATATCTTCTAATATTTGTTCGGCATGGCCTGCGGCTTTTACTTTTCTATAGCTTTTTATAAGCTTTCCATGATGAAAAATAAAGGTAGATCGTTCAATACCAAAAACTTTTTTACCATACATATTTTTTTCTTTAATCACATCAAAATGTTTACAAAGTACTTCCTCTTTATCACTAATTAGTTCAATTGTTAAGTTTTGCTTTGCAGTAAAGTTTTGATGTGTTTTTACAGAGTCACGTGATACACCAATGATTTGTGTATTTAGTTCTGCAAATTGGTCTTTCAGGCAAGAGAAGCCAACAGCTTGTGTTGTGCAGCCGGGTGTAGAATCTTTCGGATAAAAGTAGATAATAAGCCATTCATGTGGGTATTTAGAAAGATTTATGTGACTAGAGGTTGTTTGAAAATTATGATTGGGTAAAGAGATTTGATCTGACATAAGTTAACTATTCCTAAATAAAACTAGCCACATATAGTGGCTAGTTTTTATATTTAGGTCAAATTATTTTGTAGAAGCTTGAGCTTGTTGCTTCATTGCTTCTTCAGTTAGCGCTTTAAGCTTAGATGTTAACTGAGGACCAAAACAGTTTTGGATTTCTCTGTTTTGCTGTTGAATGAATGGTAAAGTACTTGGACTTTTCTTCTGGTTGACTGTGCTAATAATCTGCCATTCTTGAGCTTTAGTCATTTTACCTTCAGCTTCAACTTGGCATTGACAGAATTTTTCAGCTTCAGCTGTTGTAAGTTTACCAGCTTTACCAGCACTCTCTTTACAGTTACTTACAAGAGCAGCATGCACATTGGTACTTTTTGAAGGATCTTGTGCAGCATGTGAAACAGTTGCTGTAAAAGCAATTGACGTAAATAATGTTGATAGAATTAATTTTGATTTTAACAAATTCATATAATTTACCTTTTTATGAAACATAGCGTGTAGGGTCATCAACTTTCGCTTCAAGAAATCCTTCTTTGCGCAAGCGACAACTATCACACTTACCACAGGCACGTCCTTGTTCATCTGCTTGATAGCAAGAAACGGTTTGACTGTAGTCTACACCATGTTCTATACCTAGACGTATAATATTCCCTTTGGATAAATGTAACAGCGGTGTTTCAATTTTTAAAGGTTTTCCTTCAACACCAGCCTTTGTTGCAAGTGCTGCAAGATTTGCAAATGCCTCAACAAACTCTGGTCTACAATCTGGATAGCCTGAATAGTCCACTGCATTTACACCAATAACAATAGCTTCTGCTTGAAAAACTTCCGCAGCAGCAAGTGCATATGATAAAAAGATCGTGTTACGTGCTGGAACGTAGGTAATTGGAATACCAGATTGTGCTTCTTCAGGTACATCTATTGTATGATCTGTAAGTGCAGAGCCGCCAAGGTTACCAAGATCAATATTAATAATTCTATGCGGAATATTTGCTTGTTGTGCTAAGTTTTTTGCAGCTTCTAGTTCAGTAGATGAACGCTGTCCATATTGGAAACTCAGAGCAACGCAGTCATAATGAGATTGCGCCCAAGCTAAACAAGTTGTTGAGTCTAATCCACCAGACAATAGAACAATAGCACGAGGGCGCATGTGTTTCTCCAAAATTATATCGATTCAATTTAAAGTTTAATTAACGGCCAGTTTCATCTTGCCAAAGTAATTTATGTAGCTGTAGTTGAAAGCGTACAGGTAGTTGGTCTTCGAGTACCCACTGAGCAAGCTCTCTTGCAAAAGCAGGGAGTTTAGCATTTCCTTTTTCTACTGCAAAAGCAGGTGAAAACCAAACTGTATTTACTTGTTTGTCAAGTTGATACTTTTCAACTTGTTGTTTAGACCATTCGTAGTCTTCACGATTACAGATTACGAATTTAATTTGATCTTTCTTTGTCAAGTACTCAAAATTTTCAATTAAATTACGATGTGATTCACCAGAAGTTGGTGTTTTTAAATCTAATACTTTAGATACACGACTATCTACATTTGCAACACTAAGTGCACCACTCGTTTCAAGTGAAATTTCAAACCCTAAATGGCAGAGCTGGTTGAGTAAAGCAATACAATTTGGTTGTGCAAGAGGTTCTCCTCCTGTCACACAAATATATGGCGTATTGTGTTTTTGTGCCTCAGCAATAATGCTTTCTAGGCTTTGTCTTTTACCACCCTCAAAAGAATAAGTTGTATCACAGTAGGTACAACGTAAAGGGCAGCCTGTTAGGCGAATAAATACGGTAGGTAATCCTGCGGTATCAGCCTCACCTTGCAAAGAATAAAAAATCTCTGTAATACGCAGTCCAGATGATGGATCCGTTACAGGAATTGTTGTCGAGCGAAGGGGAGAATTCATAGCAAAATCAACCATATTAAAAAAGAAAAATCTCCACAACCTATTGGTTGTAGAGACTCAATAGATATAAAAATTAGTCGGCGCGAAGCAAGTCATTTAAGCTTGTTTTTGCACGTGTTTGTGCATCAACTTTTTTTACAATGATTGCTGCATATAGGCTGTACTTACCATCTTTAGATGGAAGGCTACCTGGAACAACAACTGAACCTGCTGGTACACGACCATAATGGATTTCACCAGTTTCACGATCATATATACGTGTTGACTGACCAATATAGACACCCATTGAAATTACAGAGCCTTCTTCAACAATGACACCTTCAACGATTTCTGAACGTGCGCCAATGAAGCAGTTGTCTTCAATAATTGTTGGATTTGCTTGTAATGGTTCAAGTACACCACCAATACCAACACCACCAGATAGGTGTACATTTTTACCAATTTGAGCGCATGAGCCTACTGTTGCCCATGTATCTACCATTGTATTTTCGTCTACATACGCACCAATATTTACATAAGATGGCATAAGTACAACATTTTTTGCTTGGAAGCTACCACGACGTGCAACAGCAGGTGGTACAACACGTACACCAGCAGCTTTAAATTGCTCTTCTGTCCAACCTGCAAATTTAGTATCTACTTTATCAAAGAAAGCAAGATCACCAGCTTCAACAGGCTTATTGTCATTAAGTTTGAATGATAATAAAACTGCTTTTTTTAGCCATTGGTGAACTGTCCATTCCCCATTAATTTTTTCAGCAACGCGTAATGAACCATTGTCTAAACCTTTAAGTGCTTCATCAACAGCATTGCGTACTTCTACAGGGCAATCTGTAGCTGTAAAATTCGCACGATTTTCAAAAGCTTGTTCAATTATCGTTGAAAGTTCAGACATAATATTCTTCCAAATCTTGTTTAATTTAAAAACTATCTTAATTTTACACTAAAAACTGTCCATCGTGGACGGTAAATTTTAAGATGACCTATGATTGAGGTTTATTTGATTGTGCTTTTATATACAAAAAAGTCAATTGTTTAGTAATAAATTGTTGGTTTTTATATGGTGTAGTCAGTAATGCATTTCTAGTTATTTAAAATGTAAGTATTTTTAACTACTTTTTAAAGTATCCAGAGAAGTATTTATGTTCTTATCCTAGTTTTAATTTAGATTATGTACCATGAAGCCAATATAAAATCTTATCGTATATTCAATGAAAAAAGATATGATAAGTAAAATACATTACGATGAAACTTGGATAGATAATGAGAAATAAAAGTATGCTCCTCATTGTACTTTACTTTGTTTTAAAAGCAAATGCAGTATTTGCTGATGAGCAAATTATAAAAGGAGGGGAGTCGACTGCAACACAATATATACCTAGTGGCTTGAGACTCGATGCTGGGTTAAATGGTTATGGTGGCGCAGTACTATGGGATGTAAATAACTATGTAAGTTTTGTACTTGGTTATGAAGGTCGTACAATAGATTGGAAACATCATATTACTGTCAATGCAAGACGGTATAAACTTGATAAGATAAAAAACAAAAACACATATATGAATGCTGAAATTCATCCTTGGGGTGAGAGCCATAATTCATTGTTGAAATCTTTTTATATTGTTACGGGTGTGGGATATATAAGTCAAAAAAATGATTTGCACTTAGTAACATCAGCTCAAACAAAAGTAGAGATGAGTTATAGCGATGCGATATCACCTTATTTAGGTTTTGGAGCACAATCTCTTTTTGCAGGACATTGGGGTGTTTTTGGAGAGGTAGGGACATATTATGTAGATCATCCTTTAGTATCTTCTTCTAGAATGGATGTAGACACTTATAATGATCAATATAGTTTAAAAAATAACAGTAAATATCAATGGCTACCTGTTGCAAAACTAGGTGTAACATATAAGTTTTAATAAAAAAGCACCTATAAAAGGTGCTTTTTTGTATCTTATCTAATTTTGGATAACCAATCACCAAACATTTGAACGATTTGTACAAGGACAAGTAGGGCAATAATTGTGGCAATCATAATAAAGGTATCGAAACGTTGGTAACCATATGAGTAAGCTAAATCACCAATTCCACCCCCACCAACAACACCTGCCATTGCAGTTGCACCAATTAAACTAATATTTGCACTTGTTAAGTTTAAAATAAGTGAGCTACGTGCTTCAGGTAGGATAAATTTAAAGATAATTTGTGCAGGTGATGCACCCATAGCTTGAGCAGACTCGATAATACCTTCATTCACTTCAAGCAATGAGATTTCAATGAGTCGCCCCATATATGGCCCAATATATGCAACCAAAGGAACAATTGCTGCTGCTGTACCAATAGTTTTACCTGTAATAAATTTCGTAATGGGGATAATTGCAATCATTAGAATAACGAATGGTAATGAGCGCAGTCCATTTACAATAGGATTTAAAACTTGGTAAATAATACGATTGGGTAAAATACCTGCTGGTCGCGTAACAAGTAGTGTAATTGCTTGTAAGAAGCCCCAAATTGCACCAAAAAAGAATGCAATAACAACCATATAAATAGTTTGTTGGAGGGCAGATACGAAGTCATCTACAGATACAATACTATTCCAAAAAGGGTGGGTAATCTGTGTGAGCCACTGAACAAATAAGTCTCTCATTTTTGTTCTCCTGCTTGCGAGGCAACAGATACACCGTGTTCTTCTAGGTGCTGAATTGCTGCTTTTACTGTTGTGGCTTCACCAAGAACTTGAACAAACATTTGACCAATGACAGTCCCGTTGATCTCTGTCATTGATGCAAATAGAATATTTAAACTGATATCAAATGATTTAATCATTGACTGAATAACAGGTTCTTGTGCTGATTTTCCTAAAAATTGCAGACGATAAATACTGTGGTGATGTTGGTTTTCTAATTGTCTTAAAATATTCGTTGGTAAGTGCTGTTGTAAAACAGTCTGAATAAATGTCTGCGTTGTTGGATGCTTAGGGTTGCTGAAAATTTCAACAGTTGAACCTTGCTCAATGACATGCCCAGCTTCCATGACAGCAATATGGTCGCAGACCTTTTCAATAACATCCATTTCATGTGTAACCATGACAATTGTAATATTTTGTTCTTGATTAATTTTTTTTAGTAGGTCAAGTACAGATTGAGTAGTTTGAGGGTCTAAAGCAGATGTTGCTTCATCACACAATAGAGTTTTAGGATGATTAGTTAGCGCACGAGCAATACCTACACGCTGTTTTTGTCCACCAGACAGCTCATCAGGATAAGCATTTCTTTTATGCTCTAAATCAATAAAATGGAGTAGTTCATCTAATCTTTTTTTACGCTCGACCTTACTGTAACCAAGCAGGCGCATTGGCATTTCAATATTTTCTGCAACAGTTTTTGTTTGTAGTAAGTTAAAGTGCTGAAAAATCATACCGATATTAGCACGTTCTTGACGCAAAGTTTTTGCATCTAAAGCGGTAAAATCTTTTTGATTAATGATAATCTGGCCTGCGCTTGGACGTTCAAGTAAGTTAATTAAACGAATTAATGTACTTTTTCCTGCACCACTATAGCCAATAATTCCAAAAATACTCCCTTCAGGTATTTCTAGGTTAATTTGCTTGAGTGCATGGACGGTTTGACCTTTAAGCGTATAGTGCTTTGAGATATTTTTAAATTGAATCATTTTGTCAAAAACTATGCTAAAAATAAAAACAGGCAAAGTTGATCACTTTACCTGTTTTAGTTGAAATAGGATTACTACTGGTTTTCAGTTAAGTAGCTGATAGGCTTATTAACATCAATTTTAGTACCACCAAAGTGGTCAGTAATAAATTTCTTTACTTCTTCGCTGTGATAGATCGTTGCAAGTTTTTGCAATTTTGGATCATCTTTTTTTGCATCAGAAGTAACAAGTAAGTTGATGTTCAGCTTGGTTGATTGATTAACTGGCTCGTAGAATAGTGCATCTTTAAGTACATTTAAGCCACCCTCCATTGCAAGTGTATTACCTAAAGCAATGGCATCAACATCACCCATAACTCTTACAGCTGTTGCCATAGGAATTGGTTTTAGCTGAAGGTGTTTTGGGTTTGCAGTAATATCTTTTAGATCGCCGTGAATTGGATCGAAACCATCTTTAAGCTGGATAAGTCCCGCAGCTTTAAGAAGAGATAATGAGCGTGCTTCATTTGAAGTATCATTTGGAATAGCAATCGTTGCATTATTTGGAATTTGGTCTATTTTTTTATACTTACTTGAGTAAATTCCCATTGGTTCAATGTAAGTTGTTGCGATTGGAACTAGCTTATCTTTACTTTGAGTGTTATATGCAACAAGGTAGTTATAAGACTGGAATGCATTAACGTCAATTTCTCCTGCTGCAGTTGCTTTGTTCATTGCAACATAATCAGGCATATTTTTTACGTCTAACTTGATACCAGCTTCTTTTGTTGCAGGTAGTGTTGCAATGTAACGCCATACATCTGTATCTGAACCATCAGAACCAAGCACAACTGTTTTTAATTCTTTATTAGTATCTGCTGGTGCTACATTATGGTCTGTAGGAGTTTTACTGCACCCTGCAGCAAGTGTAAGACCTGCACCTAAAAAAACAACACCCAATAATTTTTTCATGAGGGGTAATAATCCTGATAAAAATGTTTATAAATACGGAAGGCATTGACTGATTAATTTATGTTTTTCTTACATTTTGTTCATTTGACTGTAGTCAAAAGTATATTTGAATTACAGTACTATGAATTATCTAGTACCCCTAGATGAATGTAAAACGATAAATATAGTGTGATTCAGTATGAAGTTGCCATTATCATATCAAGAAATCATTATTTAATATAGAGAAAAGCATTTAAAGAATTACTTTGTTTGTATATGAAAATCTCAGATTTCTTAATCTAAACGCAGTATAAAGTGTTCATTATATAAGTCAAAACAATAAAATTCACAATAGTTATGAATTTTTTTCATTTAGATCAGCAGAAAGGTAGGGGATAGTACTAATATTAGCACTATCTCCGTATAAATTATTGATTAGGAGTTTCACGTGCAATTGCACGATAGCCAATATCTGTACGATACTGCATACCGTCAAATGTAACTTGTCCACAAACTTCAAGTGCATTCACTTGAGCTTCTAAAACTGTATTTCCAAGTGCAGTTACACAAAGAACACGACCACCTGCGGTAGTAATGTGCCCATCTTCTGTAGTTGCTGTTCCTGCATGGAATATTTTTGTTCCTTCAGGCGACTGACCTAGACCAGAGATAATATCTCCTTTATGCGCTGTTTCAGGATACCCTGCAGATGCGAGTACAATGCCAATCGATTTGCGTTCATCCCATTTTGCTTCGGAAGGAAGGTTACCGTCAATTCCTGCTTGAATCAAATCTACCAAAGATGATTGTAGTCGCATCATAATTGGTTGTGTTTCAGGATCTCCAAAACGGCAGTTAAATTCGATTACACGCGGTTGGCCTTGATCATCAATCATTAAACCTGCATATAAGAAGCCCGTATATGTGTGTCCATCTTTTGCCATGCCTTCGACGGTTGGACGCATAATTTCATTCATTACACGCTCAAAAATTTCAGGTGTAACGACTGGTGCAGGAGAGTAAGCACCCATACCACCAGTGTTTGGACCTTGATCACCTTCAAAAATACGTTTGTGATCTTGCGAGGTTGCCATTGGTAAAATATTTTTGCCATCTACCATGCAAATGAAACTTGCTTCTTCGCCTGCTAAGAATTGTTCAATAACAACACGGCTACCTGCATCGCCAAATTTGTTGCTAGAAAGCATGTCATCAATCGCATCAAAAGCATCTTCATTGCTCATTGCAACAATAACGCCTTTACCTGCAGCAAGACCATCTGCTTTGATGACAATAGGAGCACCATGCTTTTCTACATATGCTTTTGCAGGATCAATTTCTGTGAATACTTCATAAAAAGCAGTTGGAATTTCATGTTTTTGTAGAAAATCTTTTGCAAATGCTTTTGAGCCTTCTAATTGTGCTGCATATTGGGTAGGTCCCCAAATCTTTAAACCAGCATTCTGAGCGGCATCGACAACACCATTGACAAGAGGTGCTTCTGGACCAACCACAATTAGCTCAATTTTATTATCTTTAGCAAAAGTGATTATTGCATCATTGTCTAAAATATTAAGTTGTATATTTTTACATTTTTCTTCTGTAGCAGTTCCAGCATTACCCGGTGCAACAAAAACTTGACTGACTTGGCTATCTTGAGCAATTTTCCATGCTAGTGCATGCTCACGTCCGCCATTACCTAAAACTAAAATATTCATAGGTGAATCTCCATAAATGAAACATCCTCATGGTATAAATATGAGGATGTTTCTATTAAATATGCGTATTAATTGTTGTTATTAGTGGCGGAAATGGCGCATACCAGTAAACACCATTGCAATACCGGCTTCATCAGCTGCTGCAATGACCTCTTCGTCACGCATAGAACCACCCGGCTGAATAATACATTTAATACCTGCTTTTGCAGCATTATCAATACCATCACGGAATGGGAAGAATGCATCTGATGCCATAACAGCACCTTCAACAACAAGACCTGCATGTTCTGCTTTAATTGCAGCAATACGAGCTGAGTTTACACGGCTCATTTGACCTGCACCCACACCAATTGTTTGACGGTTTTTCGCATAAACAATCGCATTTGATTTTACATACTTCGCAACTTTCCATGCAAAGATTAGATCTTCAATTTCTTGTTCTGATGGTGCGCGTTTAGTCACAACTTTCAGCTCATCTGCTGTAATCATGCCTAAATCTTGGTCTTGAACCAGTAAGCCACCATTTACACGTTTATAATCAAGTTGATGCACACGTTCGTTAATTTCAGGAAGCTCACCACAAGTTAATACACGAACGTTCTTTTTAGCACCTGTAACTTCTAAAACACCTTCGGCAATACTTGGTGCAATAATAACTTCAACGAATTGACGAGAAACGATTGCTTTTGCAGTTTCTACATCTAGCTCACGGTTAAAGGCAATAATACCGCCAAAAGCTGATTCTGGATCAGTTGCATAAGCAAGGTCATATGCTGCATGAATGCCATCTAATGAAACTGCAACACCACATGGATTTGCATGTTTAACAATAACACAGGCAGGTTTAACAAAAGATTTTACACATTCTAATGCTGCATCGGTATCTGCAATATTGTTATAAGATAGTTCTTTACCTTGCAGTTGTTTAGATGTAGAAACTGCTGCTTCTGTTGCAGTTGGGTCTACGTAGAATGCTGCAGCTTGGTGTGGATTTTCACCATAACGTAAGTCTTGTGCTTTTTGTAGCTGTGTATTAAATGTACGTGGGAATGTGTCTGCTGCTTCATCTTCATTCTTGCCTACACGTGCGCCAAGATATGATGCGATCATGCCGTCATATTGAGCAGTGTGCTCAAATGCTTTTACAGCAAGGTCAAAGCGAGTTGCTTGTGAAAGTGAGCCTGCATCTTTGAGTTCTTGAATGACATTTGCATAGTCAGATGCATTGACAATAATACCAACTGACGCATGATTTTTTGCAGCAGCACGAACCATTGTCGGTCCACCAATGTCAATATTTTCAATTGCATCTTCAAGTGAACAGTTTGGTTTTGCAACAGTTGCAGCAAATGGGTATAGGTTAACAATAACAAGGTCAATAGCAGCGATGTCATGTGCTTGCATAACAGCTTCATCGATGCCACGACGTGCCAAAATACCACCGTGAATTTTTGGGTGTAGTGTTTTTACACGGCCGTCCATCATTTCTGGGAAGCCTGTATGCTCAGAAACCTCAACAACGGCAATGTTGTTTTCTTTTAATAATTTATATGTTCCACCCGTAGATAAAATCTCAACTCCTAAATTAGAGAGATTTTTTGCAAATTCAACAATACCGGTTTTGTCGGAAACGGAAATTAAAGCGCGTTTGATTGTCATGATATATTTAGTCTTTGAAGTTAGAAAACAAAAGGCAAAAAAAATGCCCACGAAGACGTGAGCATTTTATCATTTATTCACTCATTAAACCGTGAGCTTTTAACTTTTTACGTAAAGTACCACGGTTTAGTCCTAAAATCTCTGCAGCACGTGTTTGGTTGCCGCGAGTGTATTCAAGAACCACAGACAAAAGAGGTTTCTCCATTTCTGCTAGCACCATGTCATACACCTGAGATGGTTGCTCACCTTGCAAAGATGCAAAATAGTGACGAACCGCGCGGTCCACATGGATGCGAAGCGCTACATCAGATTGTGCAGTAAAAATAGGAGATTTGCTATTCATGCGTTTTAATCCGAAATTAATCAAGACCACTTCGGGGGCGAGTGGTTATATTTAAAAGGGCAAAATAAGCATTACTAAAAGTAATACTTATAAAATTCAATACAGCTTGCCATAATTTTACTCGTTTGATTGAAAAATAAGCGTAACAAATATTTAGAAATTGTTACAGCCTGACTTTTCAGGAACAAAAAAAATGCTCTATGCGCAAAATGAATAAATGCACATCTAAGAATTTCTTTAGTTATGGGAATTATACGAGATATATGTTTGGTCAAGCATTAATGGCGCGTATGATAACACTGTCGACAAAAAAGTGAGTAAATATAAGGCAGATTTTTTTGTTTTTTTAATCGTTTTTTTGAATTATTATTATTTTTTAATTGTTTATTCTATTTATTGCTTCTAAAAGTTAATATTAGATTGATATTTTACACTAAGATATGTTTAAGAATTATTAAATTATGGAAGCGTTGTATCTGCTATTTTTAGTTGAGTGCAATGAATAGTGTTATAAGAAAAAGGGATATCGATGAGGAAATCAATTTTTTGTGTTTTTAATAAGTTGTTTTTTATTTTTAAAATAAAAGGAATATGGTAAGTGTTTTTGTAAGTTTAGTAATAACGTTGAATGAGTCTAAATTCTGGATTGAGCTTCTGATGGTTGTTATATAGGGATATTCTTATGAATAAGCAAAATTTCTGTATACAGTTATGATATGAATGTTATTTGCCAATAGAATTTTTTGAGAATGGGTGCGTATTATAGTGCATAATATGAATAAGAAGCACGATGACTAAAGTAAAACTTATAATAAATAATATAAGAGATATCCAAGTCGGTAATCTTTTTTTAGTTGGATTCGTGGTAATTTTTTGTGAGGTATTAGACGAGACTTCACTGTGATTTATATGATTTAAGTGATTTAATAAATTTTTATTCCCGTTATTTTGCGTATGAAATATTTCTAATGCTGAGTATTTTGCAAGTTTGAATGTACGTTCTGTATTATTTTCTGGGGAAGATGAAAAATGCTTACTAGGCATATGATAGTAAGCATTAAATGTAGAATTACACTGACCACAGCATACGGTGCCTTGAGCAACAGATAGATGCATCATTGAAACAAAATACTTTGTTTGACATGTAGGACAGATGGTCTGGATACTTTCCATATTATACTAAGAAGTATGTCTAGTTCCTGAAATACGATACCAACACTCATCTCGTTTTTCTATTTCAGTCACGTTAAAGAAGTTCTTGTAGGTATTACTTACTTCTTCAACTTGTTCTTCAATAATACCTGCAAGTGCAAATTCACCACCATGTTTGATTAACTTACTAAATTCAGGCGCAAGTGCAATAAGCGGTGCAGCTAAGATATTTGCAATAAGAATATCAGATTGTTGATTTAGTGATTTATTAAATGCTTCAGGAAGATCGACATATAGCCTATCGAGAACACCATTAAGTTCGGCATTTTGTTTTGTAGCAAGTACAGCTTGAGGGTCTATGTCTGTTGCATATACTTTTTTCGCGCCAAGCAATAGCGCAGCAACGCCTAAAATACCTGAGCCACAGCCATAATCAATAACAACTTTATCTTTTAAATCTGTTTTTCCAAGCCATTGTAAGCATAAAAATGTACTGGCATGGTTTCCTGTGCCAAATGCAAGTCCAGGATCTAACTTTAAGTTAACTGCATTTTTATTCGGTGGTTCAAGCCATTCTGGAACAATCCAAAAATTGTCTGCAATTTCGATTGGCTCATAGTAATCCATCCAAGCACGTTCCCAAACTTGGTCTTCAAGTTCGTCGTAATGAATAGGTGTATTCTCAGGAAGTTGTAACTTAGCAAAAGAGACTAGTGCATCTGCATCGATTGGTGCTTCATCAGTTTGCTGATAGATTCCTGTAACAATTACTTTATTCCAAAGTGGTGTTTCACCAGGGAGTGGCTCAAGAAGTGCCTGATCTTCGGCATCATCTAAAGTTACGCTAACAGCGCCGAGAGAAAGCAGGAGCGTTTCAGTTGCATCAACTTGTGCTTGATCAACAGTAATATGAATTTGTAACCACTTCACGAAAATAACCTAATTGTTTGGGAAATAATTTCAGCTATTGTAACGAAAACCTGTTCGCTTAGGGAGGGCTAACCGAGTATTTAATAAAAAGCGATCTAATTGTAGAGCGCTTTTTGAATATTAGTGAATAGTATGCTGCTGTAAAATATCTAACTCTTTCCGACTAAATCCTCTAGACATTAAAACACGTTTGATTCCTTTCACAACATATTCATCATGCGTTGCTTTTAGCGTTTGAATAAGTTGTTCATTGCTTTTACATGAGCAGTCGTTTTCAATACATGCCATATTGTTTTTTTGACTGTTCTGTCTGTCTTTTGAAGTAAATAATTTTTGCCAAATACTCATAAGAGCGTTCATTGCAACCTAACATTTCTCGAAATATAAATAAAAAAATAAAAAATACAAGACCCTCTAGTTTTCTATACATATGTAGATTATTTTTGATAGATGATGACGTAAAATGTAACTATCGTAAAAACAAATAATTAATTGAAAAAAGTGATGCTAATTATTTAAATATTTTGAAACATATTTAATTAAGTCGAAAAATGTCTTAGTTTTTTTTAAAAGTTTTTCTAATTTAATTTGTATTTTTTATAAGAAAAGGTGATGAATTGAGAGGTCAATATTAGACCTCTCATTATTTTATTAACTTACTTTTTTTGTAGTAATACACCACTTTCTACATGGTGTGTATGTGGAAATTGATCGAAAATTGCAAAGTGTTTGATTTGATGGGTTTCACTTAGTATTTCTAAGTTGTCTGCCAGTGTATCTGGATTGCAAGAAATATAGATAATATGCTCGAAGTTTTGTAGCAGTTCTAGCGTGTCATTATCAATTCCTGCACGTGGTGGGTCGACAAAAACAGTACCAAAGTCATAGCTAGCAATGTCGATATTTGCTTCTTGGAGTCGTCTGAATTCACGTTCGCCCTGATAGGCTTGTGTAAACTCTTCAGCTGCAAGTCTTGCAATTTGAATATTATGAATAGCATTTTTTTCGATATTCCATTCGGCAGCATAGACAGATGACTTTGCAAGCTCTGTTGCTAAAACACGTTCGAACTTTGTGGAAAGTGGTAGGGTAAAGTTGCCGTTACCACAGTAAAGTTCAAGCAAGTCACCTTTGCACTCGGTTGCAATATCACATGCCCATTGCAACATTTTTTGGCAAACAATGGCATTTGGCTGGGTAAAGCCGTTTTCTATTTGTTTATATAGATAAGATTTATTGTCTACTGTTAAATTTTCAACAACAAAATCATCACTGAGCACGAGCTTTTGACCACGACTACGACCAATAATTTTAATGTTAAGTTGTTCTGAAAGAGATTGAGCGAGTGCTTGCCATTCTTCATCAAGTTTGCGGTGATAAATAAGACTTACAAGCATTTCACCACTTAAACTTGCAAGAAAATCAACTTCAAAGAGTCGATGATGTAAATTTTTATGTAACTTTAAAGCCTCTAATAGTTTAGGCATTAAGTCATTAATTGCATGGCATGCAATTGGGAAGTGATCGACACGAACAGCTTTTTTATTTTTTCCAGTTTCATCACGTTCAAACATTGCATAAAACATATCGCTATCTGTGTGCCAGATACGAAATTCTGCACGCATTCTAAAGTAATCGCTCGGCGAGTCAAAAACTTCTAATTTTGGTGGGTTAAATGCTTGGAATTGGGCTGTAATACGCTCAATTTTGGCTTGCAGTTGTTGCTGATATGCAGATGTCATAAATGGATGATTACATGCTAGGAAAGAAGAGAGGCAATCTTAACAAACAACGTCAACTAAGCCTAGTCATCTGTTGTCTGAAAAGATTGCCTCAAGAAAAATCTGATTATGCAGATTCTTCCATAGTCATAAGACTTGCATTACCACCTGCTGCTGTGGTGTTAATACTTACAGCATGTTCAATAACTAAGCGCTCGACAGGAATCTCACGACTATTTGGGGTTAAGTGGTGAATAAAGATAATAGCCCCTTTATGTGATGCAATAGCCTGCTGGACTTGCATAAGCTGCTCTGTATCGCCGTGATGTAAAACTGCATCAAAAACTTCTTCATCTAAAGATGAAATAACAGCAATGCGTGATGCAATCTCTTTTGGCATTTGAGACAGATATTTTTCAAATAAAGGCGCTCCCTTTTGAATAACAGGCTGTGCATTTACAGAGAAAATAGCCAGTAGTTGATCTACAAACTCCTGCTCGGTATTCGCTATACTTAGAACTCTTTGACGTGGCTGCATGGTGTAATGGTTACTTTCACCTGTAGGCCCTTGGAGTTCATAAGTACGACCCACCATAAATGGTTGGTGATGCTGAATATTCAATGTAGGGAATGTTTTTTCCACCCATGCTTTAAATGTATGAAAATTCTCAAAATAGTGGCTTGGTGTAGCTGTAATTTCACGTTTTACAGCAAAAGGTGTCTGAACATTTTTAAATGCATGCCCTTGTGTTAAACGGTATGCGTAAAGTGGTCCACCTGCTTTTGGTCCTGTTCCAGATAATCCCTCACCACCAAATGGTTGTACACCCACCACAGCCCCAACAATATTGCGATTGACATATAGGTTTCCAACTTCTGAAAGATCAATGACTTTTTGAATGGTTTCGTCAATACGTGTATGGACACCCATAGTAAGTCCATAGCCTTTTGCATTAATGCGACCGATGAGTTGTTCAAGCTCATTTTGCTTGTATGTAATCACATGCAATACAGGACCGAAAACCTCACGTTCTAAGTCATCTAAATTAGGTAGTTCAATCATTGTTGGAGGAATGAAAGTACCTTGTTCAATTGCTTGTTTTTGTTGTGGCTCATCTAAGGTAAGTTGATGTATTGGATAACCTTTAGATTTCATTTTAGTGATATGGCGCTCAATATTTTCTTGTGCTTCAAGATCAATTACAGGACCAATATCTGTTTTTAGATAATGAGGATTGCCAAGACGAAGCTGTTTCATTGCACCTTTAAGCATTGTCATTACACTATCAGCACAGTCTTCTTGAATGCATAGAATACGTAATGCTGAGCAACGTTGTCCTGCACTGTCAAAAGCAGAGCTCACGACATCAAGTACAACTTGTTCTGTAAGTGCAGATGAGTCGACGATCATGGCGTTTTGCCCACCAGTTTCTGCTATGAGAGTTACAGGATTACCTTCAGGAGTAAGGCGTTTTGCAACTGTTTTTTGCAGAATTTTTGCAACCTCAGTTGAACCTGTAAACATGATTCCTTGAATACGTGCATCTGCGCTGAGTTTTGCTCCGACAGTTTCACCTTGACCAGGTAAGAATTGTAATGCTGCTTCAGGAATACCTGCTTCATGAAGAATTTTGACAGCCTCATGTGCAATAAGAGGAGTTTGTTCGGCTGGTTTTGCAATTACACAGTTACCTGTAACAAGTGCTGCTGCAATTTGCCCTGTAAAAATAGCCAGTGGGAAGTTCCATGGGCTAATACATAGAATAGTACCTAATGGTTTTAACGGTTGTGTTGCAGAGAAACTATGTGCTTGTTTTGCATAGTAGCGTAAGAAGTCTATTGCTTCACGTACTTCTGCAATTGCATTCATATAGGTTTTTCCGCTTTCCCGGCATAGTAAAACCATAAGTTCTAGAAGCTGCGATTGCATTGCATTGGCAGCAACCTCTAAATATTTTGCACGTTGTAAAATAGGTAAGTTTGCCCATTGAGCTTGTTCAGCTTCAGCTTGAATTAATGCATCTTCAACATCATTTTCGTCAGCTTCTACGACGTGACCAACAATATCATTGTGTTGAGCAGGATTTAGTACCGCTTTTTCTTGTTCTATTTTATCAATAATAACATTTGCAATAAGCGGTTTGCTGATCCATTGGTGTTCATATAGTGCTTTAGCAACTTCATTGAGTTCATATAAACAATGATCATTTGCTAGGTCTGTACCTGCCGAATTGAGTCGATCAATGCCATATAAATCTTCTGGTAAAGGAATATTGGGATGTTTAGCACCAATAACTTTTTCTTGCATTGCTTGACGTTGAATATCATCAGTTGGTGACTGGATTAAGTCATCTATTTGAATTGATTTGTCGGCAATACGGTTAACAAAAGAAGTATTTGCACCATTTTCAAGTAATCGGCGGACAAGGTAAGCCAATAATGTTTCATGGTTACCAACAGGTGCATAGATACGGCAAGGAATACCAAGTTTACTTACAACACGTTTGTAGAGAGGTTCCCCCATACCATGTAGACATTGGAATTCGTATTGCCCTGCAACATAGTTTTTAGGTTCAGCTAATTCGTAAATGGTTGCAAGTGTTTGCGCATTGTGTGTTGCAAACTGCGGATATATATATTCAGGCTCGGCCAATAATTTTTTAGCACAAGCAATATAAGAAAGGTCTGTGTGTACTTTACGGGTGAATACAGGATAGTCAGATAGTCCTTCAACCTGTGCTTTTTTAATTTCGCTGTCCCAATATGCGCCTTTAACCAAACGAATCATAAGGCGTTTTTCACTACGTTTTGCAAGGTCTACAATGTAGTCTACGAGAGGGAAACAGCGTTTTTGGTAGGCTTGAATAACGAAACCAACTCCATTCCAGCCTGAGAGTTCAGGTTCAAAGCAAAGACGTTCAAGAAGCTCTAATGATAGCTCTAGACGCTCACTTTCTTCTGCATCAATGTTTAAGCCAATGTCATAATGTTTTGCAATTTTTGCGAGTTCAACAATACGAGGATATAGTTCATCATGCACACGATCATATTGTGCGCGGTAGTAACGCGGATGAATTGCAGATAGTTTAATAGAAATACCTGCACTGTTATAAACGCCTTTGTTTTGTGCAGATTTACCAATCGCATGAATTGCATTGACATAGTCGGCCATATAGCGTTTTGCATCATGGTCTGTAAGTGCAGCTTCACCTAACATATCATAAGAATAACGGAAGCCTTCTTTTTCAAGAATTTTTGCTTTCTCTAATGCTTCACCAATAGTTTCACCTGTAACAAATTGCTCGCCCATCATACGCATAGCAACATCTACGGCTTTACGAATAATGCCTTGTCCACTACGAGCCAGTAAAGATGTAAGCATGCCTGAAAGGCTCTTTTGCGCAGGCGGTGCCATTAGCTTACCTGTAAGCATAAGACCCCATGCCGCGGCATTTACAAAAACAAGGCTACTTTGTCCAACGTGAGATTTCCAATTCCCTTGGTTTATTTTATCTCGGATAAGCTGATCACGTGTTGCTGTATCTGGAATACGTAGCAATGCTTCTGCAAGGCACATAAGTGCAATACCTTCCTGAGAAGAAAGAGAGAATTCTTGAAGTAGCCCCTGAACGATACCTGCTTTTCCTGATGCTTTATTATTTTCACGTAAATGTTGTGATAGTTGGAAAGCTAAATCATAGATTTTTTTATCTAATGTTGGGTCGATTTGAGTGAAGTTTAGAAGTGTTTCAACGGCTTCAGTTTCGGTGCGACGCCAATTTGAATTAATGGCATTCTCAAGCAGTGTCTTACCATGAAGAGGTGTAATATCTTCAAAAGTAGCAGGGCGAAAAAATACATTGTGTTGTTGTGTACTCATATCATCACGTCCTAAAAATATGTGACAAATTGGCGTTGCTTAATAAGCCGAATCATTGCAAAATCGTGACAGAATAACTCACTATTTTTTGGGCTCTTTTTAGAGAATTATGCTATGCCTGAAGTCACATTCCAACCAGATCGCATTGACTTGAAAATATTAGACTTACTGCAAAAAGATGGTCGAATTTCTAATACGAAACTTGCTGATTTGGTGAATTTATCCCCAACTGCTGTTTTGGCAAGAGTTCAAAGGCTTGTTACTGAAAAGTATATTTTGGGCTATCACGCACATTTAAATCCAGAAAAATTAAATGCAGGTTTCTTGATTTTTGTTGAGGTTTTGCTAGATAAAACAACATCTTATGCTCTGGATGATTTTGTAGAGGCTGTTGGGAATTTTCCTGAAATATTAGAGTGTCATATGACCAGTGGTGGTTTTGATTTCGTGTTAAAAGTACGTTGTAAAAACATGGAAGATTTTCGCCGTATATCAGGGCAAGTACTATGGAAGTTGCCGGGTGTAAAAGAAACTAGAAGCTATCCAGTGATGCAAATGGTAAAAGAAACACACCAACTCAAATTAAATACAAAAGCAGAAAAAATAAGACTATAGTCTATAAAAATATATGCATTTTCATGTAAAAAATAGAGTTTCGATACTTTTTATAATCTAGTGAAAAGAGGAGAAAGCATTTTTTTTAATATTTAAATGTAAAAATAGCAAAAAAGTAGTTTTTTTAACTAGCCCAAAATAAATAAAGAATAGCTTTTGAGTGATATCTAAATGAAAATATAGACTTATTTCTTTAAATTTATGAAAAAAATTTTATTGTTTATATGCTTAATATATGATGATAAAAATTTATTTGTTATGACTGTACAATACCAAAAGGGTAATATATGAATACGTCACCTTTAACTCGTATAGAAAAGGATTTACTAGGTACAAAAGAAGTGCCTGCAGATCGTTATTACGGTATTCACACATTAAGAGCATTAGAAAACTTTAATATTTCAACATTAACGATAGGGCAGCAGCCTCATTTTATTCGTGCCTTGGCACAGGTAAAAAAAGCTTCAGCAAAAGCGAACTTAGTAGTTGGCCGTTTAACTGAAAAAAACAGTGAAATTATTCAAAAAGCTTGTGATTTGCTTATTGAACATCCTGAAAATTGGGCAGAATCTTTTCCATTAGATGTGTATCAAGGTGGTGCTGGTACATCAATTAACATGAACACCAATGAGGTTATTGCAAATATTGCATTAGAAATGATGGGGCAGCGTAAGGGTAAGTATGATGTACTTCACCCAAATGACCATGTAAATAAATCTCAGTCTACGAATGATGTTTACCCAACTGCATTGCGTTTAGCAACGTACAGTGTATTAGATGAATTATTTGAACAATTACAAAATCTAATTGCATCTCTTGGTCAAAAGGCACTTGAGTTTAAAACCGTAATTAAAATGGGACGTACTCAGTTACAAGATGCTGTTCCAATGACATTGGGTCAAGAGTTTCATGCTTTTGCAACTTTATTAAAAGAAGACATGAGCTTAATTAAGCAAACACGTGAACTGCTTTTGGAAATTAACTTAGGTGCAACAGCAATTGGAACAGGTGTAAATACTGTGCCTGGTTATGCAAAAATAGTCACGAAGCATTTAGAACAAGTAACAGGTTTAAAAGTAAAGCCTTCGGCAGATTATGTTGAAGCAACAAGCGATTGTGGTGTATTTATTATTGTATCTAGTACTTTAAAGCGCTTGGCTGTTAAGCTTTCTAAAATTAGTAATGATTTACGCTTATTGAGTTCAGGGCCACGTGCAGGGTTAAACGAAATTAATTTACCACAAATGCAAGCAGGTTCTTCAATTATGCCTGCAAAAGTGAACCCAGTTATTCCTGAGGTTGTAAACCAAATTGCATTTAAAGTGATTGGTAATGATTTGACAATTACGTTTGGGGCTGAAGCGGGCCAGATGCAACTAAATGCAATGGAGCCTGTGATTGCATATTCTACACATGAGTCGATTGAAATTTTAACGCAAGCAATTCGTACATTAGATGAAAAATGTATTCAAGGAATTACTGCAAATGAAGATGTTTGTCGTAATGAGGTAATGCGAAGTGTTGGAATTGTGACGTTACTTGATCCTTTATTAGGTCATTCATTATGTGATGAAATTGGTAAGCAATGTATTGCTGAAAATAAAACGATTCCTGAAGTAGTTTTGGAACGTGGTTTACTTTCAAAAGATGAGTTGGATGAAATTTTTAAGTTTGAAAATCTTGTTTCTGAAATTTCAATTATTCCAGATGATGAAGTTGTACAAGTGAGTTGATTATAAATGCAATAAAAAAGCCAAGTTATAACTTGGCTTTTTTATTTGAGCTTTATTTAGTTAAGTGCAGGTTTTGCAGCAGACATTGCGGCAGCAATTGCATCGTCTTCTGAGAGGTTTGCATTTGTACTTTGTGGCTTCACAACATGATGATGTTTTGGCTTAATGACTTCAGGTGCAGGACTCGTAGCAGAAGTTGTTGAAACTTGTTCTGCATGTACAGGAACATTTGCAGCTGTTTCAATCTTAGATTGTTCAGGTTTATATTCTCTGCGAATTTCGGTTGTCGTATTCGCCGTTTGCTCTTTTTCTACTTCAACCATTTTAGGTGGTTTTTCTGCTGCAAGCTCACTATGATGTTCAGGAGGAACGGTTTCATGTGGTTTTTGCTGCTCAGGCTCTGCCATTGGCGCAGGTGGCGTATCTTTATTAATTGATTGTAATTGTTCTGAAGCAACATTATTTTGCGATGTTACTTCCCCTTGTTTATCATTATTTTGAGGTGCTTCTCTTTTAGAACAAGCAGTTAAAACTAAGCCTGCTGTAATAACACCACATATAAGAAGCTTTTTATTCATCATTCTTTGATTCTAATTTAAATTACGACCTAGATATTATAACAAGAAATTCAATATTGGAAATGTAATCTTATTGCATTCAATGTAAAATGAATTGGTGATAATATAAACAATTGTTTATTGTTGCGTGAATAGATGCTGAATGACTTTGCTTTATAGGGGCAGAGTAAAGTAAAATTGCCCAACATTGCATGCCTATTTAGGCCTGATTGTATGAGAACTCGAATGACCCATTTTATTTTCGTTACTGGTGGTGTGGTATCATCACTAGGTAAAGGTATTTCAGCCGCTTCTGTTGCAGCACTTCTTGAAGCTCGCGGCCTCAGTGTCACCATGGTGAAAATGGATCCGTATATTAATGTTGATCCAGGTACAATGAGCCCTTTTCAACATGGTGAAGTTTTTGTTACTGAAGATGGTGCAGAGACTGACTTAGACTTGGGCTACTACGAGCGTTTTCTTCGCCGTGCAAAAATGACCAAGCTAAATAACTTTACTAGTGGTCGTGTTTATCAAGATGTTTTAAATAAAGAACGTCGTGGTGACTACTTAGGTGGTACTGTACAAGTAATTCCTCATATCACTGATAACATTAAAGAACGTGTACTTCGCGCTGGTGAAGGATATGACGTTGCGATTGTTGAAATTGGTGGTACGGTTGGTGATATTGAATCACTGCCGTTTATGGAGTCTGTTCGCCAGCTTATGGTTGAACTTGGTCATAAACGTAGTATGTTAATGCACTTAACACTACTTCCATATATTAGCTCTGCTGCTGAATTGAAGACAAAACCAACACAGCACTCTGTAAAAGAGCTACTTTCTATTGGTATTCAACCAGATATTTTAATCTGTCGTACAGAGCATGATGTCGATGCTGATACAACACGAAAAATTGCATTATTTACGAATGTAGAAGCACGTGCAGTTGTTGTATGTAAAGATGCGAAAACGATTTATCAAATTCCACGTAATTTCTATGAGCAAAATGTTGACGATATAATTTGTGAGCGTTTTGGTTATAACGATTTGCCTGAAGCTGATTTATCTGATTGGGATCAGGTATGTGAAGCACTATTCAACCCAGAATATACTGTTCGTGTTGCAATGGTTGGTAAATATGTAGAACTTCCAGATGCTTATAAATCTGTGAATGAAGCATTACTACATGCAGGTATTCAAAACCGTGTAAAAGTACAAATTGACTATGTAGATGCGCAAGCACTTGAAAGTCAAGATATTGCTATTTTAGATACAGCTGACGCAATTTTAGTACCAGGTGGTTTTGGTGAGCGTGGTACTGAAGGAAAAATGGCTGCCATTCGCTATGCACGTGAAAAAGGTATTCCATTCCTAGGTATATGTTTGGGTATGCAATTGGCTGTAATTGAATATGCTCGAAATGTTGCTCAAATGCCTGAAGCAAGTTCTACAGAATTTAATCGTTCAACTAAATATCCATTAATTGGTTTAATTACGGAATGGTTAGATGAGCGTGGTGAGTTACAGCAACGTAATGTCGAGTCAGATTTAGGTGGAACAATGCGCTTAGGTGCACAAAAATCTGAATTGGTTGAAGGCACTAAAACACGTGAAGTGTATGGTAAAGCTGAAATTACAGAGCGCCACCGCCATCGTTATGAAATGAACGATCGCTTCATCGAGCCTCTTGAAAAAGCAGGTATGTTGGTATCTGGTTATTCTGCTGTACAACATTTAGTTGAAACCGTTGAAATTCCTGCACATCCATGGTTTATTGCTGTACAGTTCCATCCGGAATTTACAAGTTCACCACGTGATGGACACCCATTATTTGCTAGCTTTATTGATGCTGCTAAAAAGCAGAACCAAAAAGGTAAATAAAGTTACTCTAGGAAGTTTAAATGTCACAATTAAAACCTCAAGAAATTGTACGTTTAGGCGATATACAAATGGCAAATCACTTGCCATTTGTACTATTCGGCGGAATGAATGTACTTGAATCGAAAGATTTAGCGTTTGAAATTGCAGAGTCTTATATTGAAATTTGTAAACGTCTTGAAATACCTTACGTTTTTAAAGCAAGTTTTGATAAAGCAAACCGTTCTAGTTTGCACTCATTTCGCGGTCCGGGCTTAGAAAAAGGCATCGAATGGCTTGGCGAATTAAAAAAACAACTGAATATTCCTATCATTACAGATGTACATGAACCATATCAGGCTGCTCCTGTTGCAGAAGTCGCAGATATCGTTCAGCTCCCAGCATTTTTAAGTCGCCAAACAGATCTTGTTGAAGCAATTGCAAAGACAGGCGCAATTATTAACATTAAAAAAGCACAGTTCTTAGCTCCTCAAGAAATGAATCATATCTTGCAAAAATGTTTAGAAGCAGGTAATGATAAGCTAATCTTATGCGAACGTGGTTCTGCGTTTGGTTACAACAACCTTGTGGTTGATATGCTTGGTTTAGACATCATGAAGGAAATGAATGTTCCTGTATTTTTTGATGTAACACATGCACTTCAAAAACCAGGCGGTCGTGCTGACTCGGCAGGCGGGCGTCGTGCACAAATTAGTACTTTAGCACGTGCAGGTATGGCAACAGGTCTTGCTGGGTTGTTCTTAGAAGCACATCCCAACCCAGATAAGGCAAGATGTGATGGTCCATGTGCGCTTAGATTGTCTCAGTTAGAGCCATTTTTAGAACAGACTAAAGAATTAGATACGTTGGTAAAAGGGTTTGATAAATTAGATACACACTAATGCACAGAATGCATTAGCATTATAATACATAGGAGTTTTTATGAGCCAAATCGTTGATATTCGCGCACGTGAAATTTTAGACTCACGTGGTAATCCAACTATCGAAGCAGACGTTATTTTAGAATCTGGTGTGGTTGGTCGTTCTTGCGCACCGTCTGGTGCATCAACTGGCTCACGTGAAGCCTTAGAATTACGTGATGGTGATAAATCTCGTTACTTAGGTAAAGGTGTTCGTCAGGCGGTTGAAAATGTAAATACTGAAATCAAAAAAGCGCTTGTTGGTCATGATGTTTTTGATCAAAAAGGCTTGGACGATGTGATGATTGCATTGGATGGTACAGAAAACAAAGCTAAACTGGGTGCGAATGCAACTTTGGCAGTATCTCTTGCAGCTGCTCGTGCAGCAGCAGAAGAACAAAAAACTCCATTGTTCCAATATATTGCTAATCTACGTGGTCAAAAAACTTTATCTATGCCTGTGCCAATGATGAATATCATTAATGGTGGAGCACATGCAGATAATACTGTAGATATTCAAGAGTTTATGATTGAGCCTGTTGGCTTTACATCTTTTGCTGAAAGTTTACGTGCAGGTGCTGAAACTTTTCATGCTTTAAAATCTGTTTTAAAGAAAAAAGGACTCAATACTGCGGTAGGTGATGAGGGTGGTTTTGCACCAAACTTACGTTCAAATGAAGAAGCAATTACTGTTATTTTAGAAGCAATTGAACAGACTGGGTATAAATCAGGTTCAGATATTATGCTTGCACTAGACTGTGCAGCTTCTGAGTTTTATTCAAATGGTCAATATATTCTTGCGGGTGAAGGTAATAAAGCATTTACGAGTAATCAATTCTCTGATTATTTGGCAGGCTTAGTTAAACAGTATCCAATCATTTCTATTGAAGATGGTTTAGATGAGTCAGATTGGGAAGGATGGTCGTATTTAACATCAATTCTTGGCGATAAAATTCAGCTGGTTGGTGATGATCTATTTGTAACTAACCCAAAAATTTTACAACGTGGTATTGATGAGAAAATTGGTAACTCAATTCTAATCAAATATAACCAGATTGGTACATTAAGTGAAACGCTTGATGCAATTTATCTTGCTAAACAGAATGGTTATACGACTGTGATTTCACACCGTTCGGGCGAAACTGAAGACTCCACCATTGCTGATTTAGCAGTGGGTACGGCAGCGGGTCAGATAAAAACAGGTTCATTGTCGCGTTCAGATCGTGTTGCTAAATACAATCAATTGCTACGTATTGAAGAATTAACAAAGGCTGTATATCGTGGCCGTGCAGAGTTTAAAGGTCTAAACTAAAATATATGACGACTTTTATAAAAGAAGTCTTTAACTCTTTTTCAAGTCGACTTATATTGGGGCTTGCTATCTTTTTGATAGCAGGCTTTCAGTATATGTACTGGTTTGGGGAAGGTGGTTATTATGACCATCAAAGACTGATGCAACAGATTCAACTGCAGCAAGATACAAATAAAGATTTACAAGAGCGAAATCGTATTTTAGGTGCTGAAGTATATGACTTAAAGAATGGTGCAGAAGCAGTTGAAGAACATGCGCGCCTAGATTTAGGCTTGATTAAGCCGAATGAAACATTTGTTCAAATGAGTACACTTACATCACCACAAGTGCAAGAAAACTATATTGTATCCCCTGAAAATAAAAACTTAGATAATGAAGATGAAGATAGCCCAGACCTCCACTAAAATTTGGGCAGTTGTGCCTGCTGCAGGCTCTGGAAGCCGTTTTTCTAAAACAGCATTAAAACAATATCAAATGATTCAAGAAAAGACGGTATTGCAACATAGTGTGAATGCTTTATTTAGTTTACCCTTGGCTGGTTGTGTGTTGGCTGTTAATCCTGCTGATGATTTTGCTAAAGTACAACAGTTTGATGATGATCTCAGAATACACTTTTGTGATGGTGGAAAAGAAAGGGTTTATTCAGTTTTAAATGCTTTATATTACTTACGCTCAATAGCAGATGAAAATGATTATGTGCTTGTTCATGATGCAGCAAGACCGTGTGTTTCACAGCAAAGTCTAGTAGATTTAGTCAATCATGTATTGAAGTTTGACGTGAGTGCAATTTTAGCAACACCTGTGAGAGATACACTAAAACGTGTAGATAGCAGCGATACGATTAATAAAACTGTCGATCGTAGTCAGCTATGGCAAGCACAGACACCTCAAATGGCACGATTAGGTACATTGATATTTGCTTTGGAGCAGGCTTTAAATGCTGGTTTTACTGTAACAGATGAAGCGAGTGCTTTAGAGTTGGCTAATCTGGAAGTACATGTGGTACAAGGTCGATCAGATAATATCAAAGTTACTTATCCAGAAGATTTACAGTTTGCAGAACTTGTTCTTCGTGCATGCAATTCATAGTTAATCATACAAGCGATATATTCCAGAATACTGACGACATTCAACTTGCTGACTATTCAATGTAAGTAAAGCTTTATATATTTTAATATTGTATATGCATCGATCTTCGGTATTTTTTAATGTAATTGGATTTGCTGTATTGGTTGCATATGCAGTTAAATAGAATTTCCCTTTATGATGGTGTTTTGAGTTATAAGCAAACCCTTCTATTTTAACTCTTTTTTGATCTAATTGGTGTATTTGTAAATAATGGTTGGGTGAAGTGATCTTTCCATGTGAATACTGAAAAAAGTGTTGAGTTAGGCTTTGGTTGAGTGAAGCATAAGTGTTCAGTTCATCTGTACGTAAAGAAATTTCATGAGTAATACATGTTTTCTCTTTACAGTTATAAATACGCTTTAGCCAAAGTTTTTGCGTATCATTAACTAACTTTAGCGGTGCATTTGTACTTTTTTGTGTGTTTCTAAAAAGTGTAGTTAAATTATCTCGGTCTTCTTGGAATTTATCTTGGCAAAATAATGGTTTCTTAGGCTCGATATGCTGGCATATTTCAGATTGTGAAAAATTAGCTAGCGCAATATTTGGCATAATTGCAATCGAGAGTAAGAGTATATTTTTTGTGAGGGGAGAGTTGTGCAACGACATCATCGCTTATACTTAGTTATATAGTACTCACGTTAATATAGCGAAATATTGAGTAAAAAGACAAGATATCATTTTAGAAGAAAGGAATTTTTACATTGGTTGCAAAAATTAAAATTGGTCAGGGTATAGATGTTCATGCTTTTGAAGCAGGTAGTTTTGTGACATTGGCAGGTTTAAAAATACCGCATACACAGGGTTTAAAAGCCCATTCAGATGGTGATGTTGTTTTGCATGCTTTAAGTGATGCCTTATTGGGTGCGTTAGCACTAGGAGATATAGGGCAACATTTTCCAGATACAGATCCTAATTTTAAAGGGGCAGACAGTCGGGTGCTATTGAAGCATGTTTATCAGCTTATTAAAGATAGAGGGTATGTGCTAGGCAATGCGGATATTACAGTTGCATGTGAGCGACCAAAACTAGCCAAATATAATTTAGAAATGCGTGAAAGTATTGCGAGTGTATTAGGTGTTGATGTTTCTCAAATTAGCATTAAGGCAACAACCACAGAAAAGTTAGGATTTACAGGTCGCCAAGAAGGAATCTTAGCAACCGCAACAGTACTTATTGAACATCAATAAGTAGCTTCATTATTGTGCTGTAATTCTTGCTGTAATTCTTGTGTTGCTTTTCTTCCTTTAAGTTGTAGAGCAACACTATGGATTAAGCCAGTCCATGTTTCATTTGGTTCCCAAATCTGTTCTAGATATGGTTGTGCAATCGAAATATCAAGATTCATATAGTATTGTCGATATAAAAACATTAAAGCACTTGCACGTTTGTTTTGTGAGCAATGTATCCAGACCATCTGTTCGCGAACAAGAAAGTCGATGGTGTCTAATGCAAATAAAGCTTGGTCAGTATTTGGCATATCCCATGAAAGTGGAAGTTGAATATAATTTAGTCCTAAACCTAGACAAATTTTATCTTCATTATTTAAGTGGTTAGATGAATCACTTAGTGCAAGATTTACAATAGTATTTATACCGTATTCTTTAATTTGTTGTAGCTGACTCTCTGTTGGTTGTCCTGAAGAAAATAAATGTTCGTGAACATACTGAAATTTTGGAATCTGGCACAATGCATTTTCAAGATTATTCATAAGTATTTTATATAAAAAACGCCATCATAGATGGCGTATAGTGTGCATGATATTATCGTTTTGGTAAAACATCTTTTAATGCTTGATGCATTTCCAAAAGCACTTTTTCTGTCGTGTCCCAATCAATACAACCGTCAGTAACAGATTTTCCATATTCAAGATCACATAGGTTTTGAGGGATGTCCTGACGCCCACCTTTAAGGTGACTTTCTACCATTAGGCCAATAATAGAGCGGTTACCATTTTGGATTTGTTCTGTTACATTTTTTAAAACCAATGGCTGTAAGTATGGATCTTTATTTGAATTTGCATGGCTTGCATCAATCATAATGTGATGTGCAACTTTTGCTTTTGTGAGTGCATCTTCAGCTGCAGCAACAGATGTTGCATCATAGTTAGGTTTACCATTGCCACCACGTAGCACAACATGTCCATATTGGTTTCCACGTGTACGAATGATAGAAACTTGTCCGTCATTGTTCAAACCTAGGAAATTATGACCGTGTTTTACAGCTTGCATTGCATTAATAGCAACAGTGAAGCTACCATCAGTACCATTTTTAAAGCCAACAGGTGAAGAAAGTCCTGAAGACATTTCACGGTGAGTTTGGCTTTCTGTTGTACGTGCACCAATAGCTGACCATGAAATGAGATCTTGTAAATACTGCGGTGAGTTAGGGTCGAGTGCTTCTGTTGCACAAGGAAGCCCTTTTTCATTTAAATCTAACAAAAGTTGACGACCGATACGTAAGCCTTTTTCAATATCGAACGAATCATCCATATTAGGGTCATTGATTAGACCTTTCCAACCTACAGTTGTTCTTGGTTTCTCAAAGTACACACGCATAATAATATAAAGTGTATCTTTTACTTTTTCGCTGAGTGCTTTTAGGCGGTCAGCATATTCATGTGCAGCTTTTGGATCGTGAATAGAACAAGGACCAATGACTACAAATATGCGCTTATCTTCGCCATCTAGAATTTTACGAACTTGTTCTCGACCTTTTAGCACGGTTTCGTGTGCTTTGCTTGATAAAGGTAGTTCAGCTTTGAGTTGAGCTGGGGTGATAAGTGGTTGCATGCTACTAACATTGACGTCGTCAATATCATTTAGGGTAGTCGAATTTTGTTGTTCAGTATTCATTGCCGTTAGTGATCTTGAAGGTTAAGAATAATTTTAAACTATAAAGCTCATGTATTAAAAAGACAAATATAATTGTTGTGTCTTAAATAGTTAAGTACATGAGCTTATTAGTTAAGTTGAATGTTGATTTTTAATGATGGTAGTTTGTTGTGGTGCTGTATGTTGTACAGGTTTAGTTTTTGTTGGATGCAGCATAAAGTTGATGCCTAATAGTAAAAGTGTAATACCTAAAATTTTACGAATAAATTGTTCGGGCATTTTGCTACTAATAAGGGTGCCTATAATAATAGATGGTATAGAACCAACCAAGAGCCAACCAAGTAGATGAAAATCTACGTTACCAGAACTCATATGTGCAAGTCCTGCAACAAAGGTTAGGCATACAGCATGTACAACATCTGAACCTATAATACGGATCATAGGTAAGTTAGGGAAAAGTAAGATGAGTGCCATAACACCAAATGCACCTGCACCTACAGAGGACAACGTGACAAACACTCCAAGAACCACGCCCATTAAAATAATGTAAATTCTTTTTTTACTTGTAATTTCAACAGGGTGAGCTTCATTGTTGTTACCATGAAACCGTTTGAAAAAGTTTTCAATTTTATTTCGAAAAATAATTGAAACACCTGTAAGTGTGAGCATAAAACCAAGTACCATTGTTAGCACTGATTTATAGACTGTTGATTGGCTAAGATAGTGTTCAAGTACCCAATGCGTTGCAAATGATGCTGGGATACTACCAAGCGATAGCCAAAGTACAATTGGCCAAACTACATTTAATTTTTTTGCATGTACTAAAGAGCCACAAAATTTGGAAATAGAAGCGTAAATAAGGTCTGTACCAATAGCAATATGTGGTTCTATTTTAAATAGACCTATAAGCATAGGTGTCATTAGGGATCCGCCACCCACACCTGTAATGCCGACACAAAAGCCAACGACCATCCCTGCAAATATAAATTGAAGCGCGTCATACATTGTGATTATGCCAGTATCTTAAAATATGCATATCTTATGACTTTTTTTGGAGTTAAGTTGTCTTGATTATTCATTTACTTATCTTAAAAACTAAAAAGCAAATGAGAATTATTTATTATTTAAAAGTAAGGGACCACAACGAATTTTTAAATATACCTCATATTGCTTTAAGTATATGAGGTATAGATGAAGTTAAAATTTATAGGTGATACCAAGCTGTGCATTTCTGCCTTGTCCAGGATAGACATACATATTAAATGAGCTGCTATCATAGTTTTTATCAAAAATATTTCTGATATTGAAACTAAACTTTAAATTCTCAGTTGCTTTATATATTGCAATTAAATCTGTAGTGGCGTAAGCGGGCATATCATAGCTTGTATTTGAAGTGACCCCTTTTCTTCGGTCTATGAAGTGTTGATTCACCCCTAAACTTAATCCACTGAATTGTCCTGATTGAATGTCATACATTGCTAAAATATTTAGAGTGTTTTTAGGAATGTTTGCAAGGCGCGTTCCTTTCTTCAGAGTATTATCTTTAACTACGGAAGCATCTACATAGGCATAATTTCCAATAATTTTAAGTGCATCTGTAATTTGCCCTATAATATTTAAATCAATCCCTTTGCTAGAAACTTCACCTGCTGCAATGGATTTGGTTGTATCTGCTGGGTCTAGAGTAAGTACATTATTTTTCTTTGTGTAATATACTGTTGCATCTATATTTAATCGATTGGGAATAATTTTCCATTTAGAACCTATTTCATATGAAATACCTGTTTCAGGAGCGAACCCTTTACCAAAGCGATCGGCACCTATATTCGGCTTAAATGACTTACTTACACTTGTATAGATGCTGAAGTCATCATTTGGCGTATAAATAAAACCTAAGCGAGGGATAAGCGCATCTTCATTTGCCATCCAGCCTGAAGATGTTAGAAAATCTGTATATTTATCTTTGTATGTTTCGTAGCGCAGACCTAATAATGCTTTTAACTGTGAAGATAGAGAAATTTGATCTTGAACGAAGTATGCCTGACTGCGTAAATTTTCATGATCACGTGTTGTGACATTTGTCAGTGCAGGAAGTGTTTGACCTAGAGCTGGCTGATTTATATTTAAATCAAAATTAGCACTGGTAGGAGAGCGAATAATTAAAGAGCTGTAGTCATACTCTTCAAGCTCGATTCCTGTAATAAGTGTATGTTGCATGTTAAGAAAGTTAAATTGACCTGTAACACTCGCTTGGAAATCTTTATCTTCCCATGATAAATGACGCCAATTGTAGTTACGTGTAATGACGTTACCATTGGTATTTGCTTTCAAACCATATGCTTCTACAGCATAACCTTGTAAGTCACCTTTTAAATATTGTCCACCAATATTGAGTTTCCAGTTTGGACTTAGTGCTTGTTCTAAACGTAGCTGTAGCATATCGTTGTTATTGGTTAAGTTATTTCTATTTTTGCCAGACTTCCACCAGTACGTGCTTGGATCAAAGTTTGTCTTACTCTGTCCTGAGTATCTTGTAAAGCCTCGATCTAATGGATGTTGGTTTCTTAGAAAGTCAGCCTCAAGTATGACTTTTGTTTGATCGGAAGGTTGCCATTGCAGAACAGGGGAAATATCCCATCTTTTTGTTTTAACATCATCTCTATAGGTGTCACCTGTTTCAGACATTGCATTTAAACGGTAACTAAAAGTTTGACTTATAGGTCCTGTTGTATCTATGGTACTTCTAAATAATCCTTCACTGTCTATAAGCGCGCTAAGTTCTGTAGACTGCTTATTCTGAGGGGTTTTGCTCACAATATTTAGTGTACCTCCCGGATCTGTTCGACCATATAATGTTGCAGCAGGGCCTTTAATAATATCAATGCGTTCAATTGTATCGCTATCGGGTGAATTAGGGTAGCCACGATTAATTGGAAAACCATTTTTAAAATATTCACCACTTGTAAAACCACGAACAGTATATGTGGTTAGACCTTGTCCACCAAAATTATTACCACGTCCAATACCTGCAATATCTAAGCCATCTGATAATCGTGTTGCTTGAATATCATTTAAGATATGTTTGTTGATGACTACAATCTCTTGAGGTGTATCTTGAATTGGTGTACTTGTACGGGTTGCTGTACTTGATTGGTTGTCAGAATATCTTTGCGTGTTCGATTGGGATTGTACCGAAATAGTTGGGAGAGTCTGATTATCTGCAAAAGCAGTATTGTATATACAGCTAATAATACAAGTATAAAGTAAGTGTTTGGTCATTATAATTTCACCAAAAATAAAACATGATTATATATTTTTTTATTATTCAATCAATAATGATTATCAATATCTTTTTTATTTAAAAAGGGTGACTTTATGTCTTATACCGAATGCGTATAATAGTGAGAGAATACGATAAGGGAATAACATTTGTGCAAAAGCAGCCTTTAAGAATAGGTATGGTGGTTGGTGAGGTTTCAGGCGATACTTTAGGTGCTGAGCTTATACGCCAATTTAAATCACAAGGTATTGAAGCCATATTTGAAGGAGTAGGTGGACCACAAATGATTGCGGAAGGCTTTCAAAGTTTTTTTCCTATGGAAACTTTATCTGTGATGGGTATTGTAGAAGTTTTAAAAGACCTAAAGGCCTTATTTGCTATACGTGATGGTTTAGTTGAAAAATGGAAAAAAGATCCTGTAGATGTATTTGTTGGTATTGATGCACCTGATTTTAATTTACGCCTTTCTAAGAAAATTAAGCAAAATAATCTACCAATTAAGACAGTTCAATATGTCAGCCCATCTGTCTGGGCATGGCGACAAAAGCGCGTTTTAGGCATTCAAAAAACGATTGACTTGGTTTTGTGTTTATTTCCATTTGAAAAACAGTTTTATATAAAGCATGCAGTTCCTGCAATTTTTGTTGGACATCCGCTTGCGAAAAATATGCCTCTAGAAAATGATGTATCTGGTGCTAAAGTAGATTTAAACTTAAATACAGAAACTGACTATATTGCATTATTACCCGGAAGTCGCCGTGGTGAGGTTGAGCGTTTAGCGCCATTGGTATTTGGTGCGGCGGAAATTTTGGAAAGAGATTATCCAAATTATGAGTATTTAGTGCCCGCAATTAATGAAAAGAGAAAAGGACAAATTAAAGAGGTGCTATCTACATATTCATTAGATTTTCAGAATAAAGTACATATCTTAGATAATACACATACAGAGTCAAAAATAGGTCGGCAGGTCATGGCAGCGAGTGATATTGTGGCACTTGCTTCAGGAACAGCAACACTTGAAGGAATGCTACTCCATAAACCGATGGTCACATTTTATAAGTTAAATTGGTTTACATATCAGATTGCAAAAAGAATGGTGAAAATTCCTTACTTTTCATTACCTAATATTATTGCAGGGAAAAAAGTAATTGAGGAGCTTGTACAAGAAAATGCAACGGCAGAAAGTCTTGCACAAGCGCTCAAAAAATTAGTGAACCAAGAAACTGCACAAATTCAGAAAATGCAACATCTAACAGCACATAAACAGCTTATTTCAGGCAATACTGAAGATCCTGTGCAAGCTATTCTAAACCTAGTAAAGCATTGAAAATTAAAGTGAGAAATGAAGTTTAAGTTCATAGCCTGTATATTTGCGAATATTAATGACACCTGTGTCAAAGATTAAATATTGACCTTTAATACCTTGTAAGACTCCTCCAATAATAGGGGTCTTATCTAAGTTATGTGATTTTATTTTCGTTGGATAGGTTTGCACAGGGTAAATAAATTCACGCTGTTTTTCATTTGCAAGAATTTTAACATCTTCATCAAACTCTATATTTAAAGAAAATTCATCGCTGATTTCTTCAATTTGATCTTGGAACTCTCCAAGTAATTCATCTCGTGTTTGTATCAGGTTGAGAGGTTCTGCTTCACCTTTCAGAAGTTTTCGCCAATCTGTTTTATCGGCAACTTGTTCGGCAAACATTGTTTCTAAGTGACCAGATAAACGACGAGAACCTACTTTCATAATAGGAAGTGCTTGGGTCGCACCTTGGTCAAGCCAGCGTGTTGGCATTTGACCAAGACGTGTAATACCGACTTTAAGCGCGCTTGAGTTTGCAAGATAAACAATATGCGGCTGAAAGCAAATACGTTGTGCAAAATCTTCTTCTCGGCATGTACCCATATGGTAATGACACGTTTCAGGCTTCATAATGCACATGTCACATTCCGCTTTTGTTTTAAAACATTTAAAGCAGTGACCTTGGGAGTAAGATTTAGGTGTTTTTTTTCCACATGATGTGCAATAGATATTTCCTGTCCAAGATATTTCTATATGCTGACCGACTGAAAAGGGTATATCTACTTTTGAGTTATCTAAAATAAAGGTATATTCAACATTTGCCTGCTCTGTATCATGTGGTGTAATACTGTGGTTGGCTAAATCAGCATGCATTTTACGGCAAATGCCTTGAAATTCCATACAAAATTCTCGCTAAGATTTTAAAGGGTGCAGTTTATGAGTGAGCAAAATGTCATTGCTTCTTTGCTAGACGATTTAACTCGGATACAGTCATTAAAAACTGCATTATGTATTGGGCAAGATATTGCCCAATATGATTTGAATAAAAAAATACAATGGCAGTATTTTAACGCATCTGAAATTTTAAGTCTGCCATTTACACAGCGTTATGATTTGGGTTTTGTGGTTTTTAGTGATGATCTAGATCGCTACTCTCAATTAGAGCGTGGTCAGATTATTGTAAAGCTGCGTGATTTATGGGCAAAGCATGTTGTTGTTATTGCACCGCAAGAAGATGATGTTTTTATGCGATCTTTGGGGTTAACACAAATCGCTGATAATCCATTTCAAAATTCACATCAAACGATTTGGCAGTTTAATATTTTAAGCTATAAAAATACTCCAGATTGGCTCAATTCAAAGTTTTGGGCCAACCCAGAGAATTGGAATAAATTTCGTTGGTAATTCGTTATTTATAATAAGATAAGTCAATATTTCTAAAGAAATTATTTGAGTTGAAGGGTACATTTGCTTTACCAAAAATATATGTATCTAAAGTTATTTGTGCTTATAGTTCCTAGAACAAGAGTTAAAAGTAAGAAAGGTTCTATAGTACTTTTGAACTTTATTGGAAACTTTGACAACTTAGTTGTGTATTCATCTTTTTTTTATTTATTGAGCTTGATTTCTACTTTATTTTATATGTATGACTATGATTTTTTTAAATATTATTGTAATCTCTAAAATATAAACGATATAAATTTATCTAAACAAGAAATACATTTTATTTAAGTTACAGTTGTTACCTATATCAAAAAACAACAGAAGCTTATTGTAAAATACGATAATATTTCAACATCTAACTATAAGTTGTAGAGGTTATAAATGACTGATTTAACAAGCATTGTGGAAAGTTTAGCAAAACAAGCATTGGGTGGGCAATCGAGTCAAGATAGTTCAGGGCTTGGAGGTATGCTAGGTTCAGTTTTGGGGCAACTTGGTAGCAACCAAAGTAATTCATCTAGTGGTGGTTTAGGTGGAATGCTTGGAAGTGTTTTGGGATCACTAACTGGTGGTTCAAATACTGGAAGTGAACAAGGTAATAGTTCCTCTGGTGCACAATCACTTTTATTTGCTGTTGTTCCTTTAATTCTTTCTTGGATTCAACAACAAGGTGGATTACAAGCAGCTTTGGATAAATTACGTGGTTCTGGTTTGACAAGCCAAGTACAAAACTGGGTCGATCCATCAACGTCTGAGCATTCAGATGTCGCAAGTGACCATGTACAAAATTTGTTTAACGACAAAGAAGTAGAGCAGGTTGCAGAGCAAACTCAAACAGATAAGCAAGATGTTTATGGTGCAATTGGTACAGTATTACCACAAATTATTAATGCTTTAACACCAAAAGGTGAGCAAACCAATAATCAAGAAGCAAATGATGATATTCAAAAAGTGTTAGGTATGGTTTCAGGTTTTTTGAAGTAATTTAATAAAATAAAAAAGGTGGCTTAGGCCACCTTTTTTATTTCTGTATAATCGGGATTGCTGAACTTTTGGGATGTGTTTTTAAAACATCTTTGGCTTTTGTAAGGTCAATATCTTTTTCCCATGTTGCAATGAAAACAGTTGCCACGCAGTTTCCAATAAGATTGGTAATTGCTCTTACAATACCAATAAACCAATCTATGGAAAGTAATAATACAAGCCCAATGGTTGGAATATCTGGAATAATTGAAAGGGTTGCTGCAAGAATAACAATTGCTGAACCAGGAACACCATGTGCACCTTTTGATGTAAGTAGGGATACAAAAAGTATAAGTAGTAGGTGAGATAGGCTGAGGTCTATATTGCAAGCTTGCGCAATAAAAATAACACCAAGGGTTAAATAAATTGAGAAGCCATCTAAGTTAAAGGAATAGCCTGTAGGAATGACAAGTCCTACTGTGCTGTCTTTAATACCTAGATTTTTTAATTTTTGCATGATTTGTGGCAGTACAGCATCCGATGAGGCTGTACCTAATACAATGAGAAGTTCTTCTTTAAAATAATGAAGAAATTTAAAAATATTTAAACCTGAAATTTTTAAAATAGAGCCAAGAATACAGACAATGAAAATCGTACATGTAATATAAAAAAGTATGATGAGATAGCTTAATTTAAATAGAGAGTCTAAACCAAATTGAGCTGTGGTATACGCAACAGATCCAAGTACACCAAAAGGTGCTAAACGAATAATCAGACCCATCATTTTAAATAAAATTTCAGAAATAGACTCAATGAATGCTTTCGTTGGCATTGCAATATTTTGGGGTACAAGTAGCATGCTTACGCCAAATAAAACAGCGATAATGAGTACTTGTAAAATATCGCCTTTGGTAAATGCATCAAAGATTGTATTTGGAATAAGGTGTAGAAAAAAATCAGGAATAGATTGTAAGTGCTGTGCGCGTTGAACATAGGTATTCAAGTCATTACTATGTAAGCTTGTGAGTTGAATATTCATATTTGCACCAGGCTTAAATATGTAAGCTATAGCAATGCCAAGTACCAGTGCAATTGTTGAAATAATTTCAAAGTAAAGAATAGTTTTTGTGCCTACACGGCCCATTTTTTTAATATCACCTGCACCATAAATGCCAAGGGTAATGACACAAAAAACAATAGGTGCAATGAGCATCTTGATGAGGGATATAAAGCCATCACCAAGTGGCTTTAGGCTCAAGGCAAATGGATGGGCTGTAATACCTAAAAAAATACCAAGTATTAATGCAATGACGACCTGTAAAAATAGGTTTTTCTTGAGTAGTTGTAGCATATCTATTCCCAATCTGATATTTATTGAGAATAGATGCAATAACTATTCCAAAATTAAATTTGGCTAAAAATGAGCTTTGTGGCAATAACAATAAAAATAATGCCCATAATACGCTCAAAAAGTTTTCCTTGATTGAGAAATGCAGTTCTTACCTTTGTATTAGAAAAAATAAAACTCACGAAAACAAACCAAAGCGCATTAATGCTACACATCCAAACACCATAAAATGTTTGAATAATCAGTGGTGTTGATGGATTAATGAGTGTTGTGAAAATAGATAAAAAGAAGAGCGTCGCTTTAGGGTTAAGTGCATTGGTAATAAAGCCTAAGTAAAATGCACGCCATCTGCTCATTTCTTGCGAGTCTAGAGGTTTATTTTCTTGAATCGCAACTTGGGGTGTAGGAGAGCTACGTATAAATAAAATACCTAAGTATAAAAGATAGCAAGCACCTAGAATTTTTAATGTAAATAACAGCCAAGGTGTTTGCTTAATAAGAAAACTAAGCCCAATAAGTGTATAAAAAACATGCACAGATATACCGCAACCGATACCAATCGCACTAATACAAGCCATTTTTCGGCCATATCGAATACTTTGGCGTACGATTAGCCCAAAGTCTGGTCCTGGTAAAATGACAGCTAGAAAATGTACGCATGCTAAGATAAGGAATTCATGAAGCCACATGGTTATGCTCTACAATAAATAAAGGTAAGAAGTTTTTATAATGTTCTATTGAATTGCTATTTAGAAATATGAGATAGATTTTTTATAAGACCTTGTTTAATAAAATAAATATACATATGAATACTCTCTACATTAGATATATAGAGTGTATAAGAGAATATGACTCGTGATAATCTATCTAAAAATCAAAACATTTTTGTCTCATGAGCACAAATAGAAGTATGAACCTCTTGCAAGAGATGGCTGTATTTGTAAAAGTTGTTGAAACAGGAAGTTTTTCTGAAACAGCCCGTCAAATTGGTCAAACGCCGTCTGCAGTGAGTCGTGCTGTTTCTCGGTTGGAGAAAGTATTAGCAACACGGCTATTGCATAGAACAACTCGAAAATTAAGATTGAGCGAGGGTGGTAAGCATATTTATGCACATTGTTTAGATATGGTGAATGCATCTGAAGCTGTGATGGAAAGCTCTGGAAAATTTAATGATGAACCTTATGGTACGGTACGTATTAGTGTGCCTAAGGCGATTGGACATTATTTAATTCATCCACACTTACCCGAGTTCTTAGAGAAATATCCGCAAATTAATGTGCAAATGTTGTTGGAAGATCGTTATATTGATTTTATTGATGACAATGTAGATGCAGCAATTCGCATTACAAAGTCTCCTTCGGGTGCTTTAATGGGTAAAAAGCTTTTGCCGATTGATCATGTAATTGTTGCGACACCATATTATATCAAAACACATTCACCTATTGAGCATCCTCATGATTTGAAAGAGCATCAGTGCATTTGTTTGGGAGAGCAACCAATTGATGCAAAATGGAAATTTGTCAAAAATCATAAAATGGTGACTGTGAATGTGAAGGGAAGATACTTTGCAAACCATACGAGTATTCGACTTAGTGCAACATTACAGCACTTAGGTATTGCGAGTTTACCTTATTTTGTTGCGAAAAATGCATTAGCAACAGGTGAGCTCGTTCATGTCCTTCCTGAATGGTATTTTGAAACATATTATAGTGGTGACGCATGGTTTTTATATCCGCCTACACGTTATATACCTATTAAACTTCGTGTTTTACTTCAATTTTTGTCGGAGAAATTGGCACTTGAACCTGTTTTAGAAAAATAGCTTGTATGTTCGATAAAAATGGAACAGTATTATTGTTCGAGTATTTTGGAATAATAATATGGCACGTATTTATAATCATCCTAAATTAGATGAACTTGTATTAAGCCAAGTTCTTTTTGCATTAAGTGACCCGATACGCTTAGAAATTATTAAGAAATTACTCTGTGTTGATAAAATGAATAGTCTGGAATTAGTGCCTAATATTCCAAAGTCGACACTTACACATCATACAAAAACGCTCAGAGAAGCAGGGCTTACTTATACTCAACCTGAAGGTAGAAATTGTTGGATTTCTATTCGTAAAGAAACCTTTGAACAGAAGTATCCTGAGTTAATGCTACTTCTGTTAAAGGAGTAGAAGCATGTTTAAAAAGCTTTGGTTTCTTTGCCTAATGAATTGTGCTTTAGGGTTAGATGCTTATGTACTTTCAGGATTACTCCCATCTATTGCACAAAGTATAGGAAGTCATCCTGAACAGGTCGGTTTAGGCATTGCTATATTTACACTCGCTTATGCATTAAGTACGCCAATTTTTGGAAAGCTTTTTCAGCGTATCTATACTTCTTATTTGTTACAATTGGCAGTTAGTGTCTTTATTGTTGGTAATATTTTTACAGTTTGTGCAACCTCATTCTCTGTATTTATATTAGGTCGCCTAGTCGCTGGTGTAGGAGCAGGTATTTTTTCACCACTTGCTTTTGCAACAGCCATTAAATTGAGTGGTGAGGAAAATAAAGGTCAGGCAATAGCAATTGTACTTGCAGGATTGAGTGTTGGAACTGCTTTCGGAGTTCCATTTGGCTTATGGCTGTCTCAGATATATACATGGAAAACTACAATTCTTTGTATTATTGGACTATCAAGTGTAGGTCTATTGGCATTGTTATTGAACCGCTCAAGTATTCCATTGATCACTACTAGAGCATCAATATTTAGTAAGAATATAATTAATTCTAAGACCGTTCCTATTTTAATGGTGACATTTTTGACTGGGTTTACATCACTTGGACTGTACAGCTATTTAGGTCAGCTATTATTTATTCAAGGTCTCATGAAAGTTGATATTTATGCAATGTGGTTGTGGGGAATTGGAGGGTGTATTGGTGCATTTTCGGTTGGAAAGTTATTGGATAATTATATCTCAAGTCAGACAATGACAATATTGGTTCTATTTCTTCTTATCATAAGTTTTATTTTATTATTTTCAGGGCAATGGCAGCTTATAGTTTTTGCTTGTTTTATATGGGGATATGCAGGTTGGTCTAGTATTGCTCCTCAACAGCATCGCTTAACATCCATTTCAAAAATATCTCATCAGAATATATTGGCTTTAAATTCTTCTTTAAATTATTTGGGCGGTGCATTGGGTACAGCATTGGCTTCTTTTATTGCATATATGCAATGGTTACAAGAATTACCAATTATCTTAATCCTTGTTTTAGGATTAACTTTATATATACATTGCCGCCACAGAGATATGGGAGTTGATGGTATATAACTAATTTTTTATTAAATAAAATCTATAGGTAGAAAGCTTTAGATAAAACGATTTACTAGTATCTAGTGGGTTAGTTATCTGGTTGGTATATTGGTACAGATGTAAGAATAGTCTTCTAAGCAAATACGTAATATGTAGTAGGTGTAAAACAATAAGGTTACTATGTTAGTTAATCCACTTGAAGTTTAAATACTAAAGGAATTTTGAAGCTTTTCCTTATATTTATAGGCAAAGCTTCAACCTACCAAGATTATATTTGCTCTAAAGCCAACTTAATTTTTTCAGCAATCGCTTTTATTTCTTCTTGATCTCCCATTTCAGTAGCGTGCTTGCGTAACTCATGTATAGAGCTTGGAATGAGATGAAAGTGTATATGTGGGACGGTTTGACCTGCGCTTTCACCAGATAGCTGCATAAGAACAATACCAGATTTACTTAATGCTTTTTCAATAGCTTTAGCGATTTTTTGTACTATTTGGATAGTATAGGCAGCATCGTCTGCAGAGAGGTCTAATAAAGTCACAGCTTCTGCTTTAGGAATAACAAGTGTATGTCCTGCAGCCTGAGGCATAATATCCATAAATGCGAGTGTACGATCATCTTCATAAACTTTAATTGCAGGAATTTCGCCACGAAGTATTTTAGCAAATATATTTTGAGTATCGTAATGTGTAGGCATGTTTTAGCACTTAATTATAAGGTTAAAACAATAGAGTATACGATATAAGGGGGGAAGGGAAAGTCTTGGTTCACCACATTGCAGTGAACCTTTAAAATAGTATTAATCGCAGTTAAGTGATTTTTGTTGCGTTTTAATTTGGTCTAAACGTGCTTGTTCACGCTCAGAAAATTTAGGTTTAGTTGTGTAGCAATTATCATTGCCATATTTTGCTATTGCTTCATTATCTTTAAAACAGAACCCTTTTGCTGCATAAATAAGATTATAGTCATCTTGTAGTTTCTGACACGCCTGAGTTGCAGGTGCTGCAAATGCATATGTGCCAAGTGAGCTAAGCACAGTTGCAGTAAGTACAGCAGATAACTTTTTCATGAGCGTTTCCTCAAACAAATGAATTGTGCTTTATAACACATGCTATTTATATGGGTAAAGAATACGCAAAATCAAGTGCTTTATTCAATAGTCACTTTATTGAGCATTTCATACATTTTTGCAACGTTCGAGAAGTCACTATTCGGGTCTACAAGATTACTTGCAGCTTGAATTAAACTTTGTGAGGCCGCAATAACTGGTGCTGAAAGCTTAGCACTTTGTACGAGGTCTAAAGCAATGCCTGTATCTTTAGCAAGGAGAGGCAAGGCAAAAGTATTTGGGAAACTACGATTAAAAATACGTTGTGGTAACACAGAAGAAGTGACAGTACTTTGCCCACTTGAAGCATTAATACACTCAAAAGCTTCTTGTAGATTTACGCCGTGAGATTTTAATGTGGAAGCTCCTTCACATGCAGCACATAAATGTACGGCCATTAGCATATTGTTGACAGCTTTAACTGCAAATCCTGCACCTGAGTCGCCAACGTGTTTTATAAGTTTCCCTAGTGCTTGCATTGCAGGTAATGCTTTTTCAAAAGCATCTATGTTGCCACCAACCATAAATGTAAGTGTTGCATTCTCTGCACCAATCGTCTGTCCACTGACAGGTGCATCCAAGTACACAATATTTTTTTCTTTTAATTGAATTTCTAGCTTTTTAGCACTTTCAGAAACGCCGCTAGTACAGTCTATCCAAATTGCACCTGATTTGATATTTAAAGGCTGAATAAGATTTTCTACATCTGCACTTGTAGGCAAACATGAAAAGATAATATCTGCTTGCACAGCTTCTTGTAAGGTGACGGCCTGTGTACCATATGTTGTGGCATGTTCTTCAGCTTTCTTTGAGGTTCTATTCCATACGAGTACTTTCGAGAAATGCTTTGGTAAATGTGCTGCCATGCGATAACCCATTGCACCAAGTCCAATAAAAGAAACAATTTGTGTCATAGCTACCTCTGATGTTTTGATTGTAATTGATTTAAAAGTTATATTTTCAGTCTACTGAATTGGGTGTTTTTCAACAATCATAAACGAAGTTTTATAGTTTTTTTCATTTTTACACTTATAAACATGAAATTTTTTGAGTTAATGAGTCGTTTCTTTTTTTTTACTTGACCAGTTTATAAGTTGGCACTCACAATGAATGGAATATAAGTGAATAACATGAGTGAAATGCTATGAACCAAGAAGAATATGACCAATTTCAACTGGATACTTTAGCAATTAGAACTGGGCATACTCGTACACATGAAGGTGAGCATGGAGAGCCAATCTTTTTAACTTCATCTTTTGTTTATAAAAATGCACAGGAAGCGGCTGATAAGTTTCAGGGTAGAGAAAAAGGAAATATTTACTCTCGTTTTACCAACCCGACAGTTAGTATGTTTGAAAAAAGACTGGCTGCATTAGATGGTGGTGAACGTGCTGTTGCAACAGGCTCAGGCATGGGGGCTATCTTGGCAATTATGATGGCTTATCTAAAGGCAGGTGATCATGTTGTATGCTCAAGAGATATTTTTGGCTCTATTGTTGGCTTGTTTGATCGCTACATTACAAAGTTTGGTGTTGAAGTAACTTATGTTGACTTAACTGATTTGACCCAATGGAAATCAGCAGTTCGTGAGAATACAAAGCTCTTCTTCTTAGAGTCACCATCAAACCCATTGGCGATGATTGGAGATATGGCAGCAATTGCTGAAATTGCACACCAAAATAATTCACTTCTAGTCGTAGATAATACATTTTGTACGCCTGTTTTACAGCAGCCAATTAAATTTGGTGCAGATTTAGTTGTGTACTCAGCAACTAAATATATTGATGGGCAAGGACGAGCTTTAGGTGGTGCAGTTGTTGGAAACCATGATTTATTAGAAGAAATTTTTGGTGTGGTTCGTACATTAGGACCCTCTATGAGTCCATTTAATGCATGGGTTTTTCTAAAAGGCTTAGAGACATTAAAGTTACGAATGAAAGCCCACTGTGAGGGCGCACAAGCAGTTGCAAACTGGCTAGAAAAGCATGAAAAAGTAGAACGAGTATATTACTCGGGTCTTGAAAGCCATCCTGGTCATGAGTTAGCTAAAGTACAGCAATCAGGTTTTGGTGGCATTGTTTCATTTGAAGTGAAAGGTGGAAAAGATGCTGCATGGAAAGTTATCGATAGTACGCAGTTCATTTCTATTACAGGTAATTTAGGCGATGTGAAATCGACCATTACCCATCCTGCAACGACAACACATGGAAAATTATCAAAAGAAGCACAGCAAGCGGCAGGAATTAGTGATGGCTTGATTCGACTTTCTGTTGGTTTAGAAGATATTCATGATATTATTCGTGACTTATCTCGTGGTTTAGATTTGATTTAAAAGTTTGGAGCTTTTGGTATGAATATTAATATGCTGATGCAGCAAGCGCAACGCATGCAAAAAGATGTTGAAGCGAATGCGAAAAAAGCAAAAGAAGAACTTGCACAAACAGAAGTTCATGCAGAAGCTGGTGGTGGTTTGGTAAAAGTTACGATGACTTGTCGTCATGTAGTGAAACGTATTGAAATTAATCCTGAACTTTTACAGGATGATGCAGATATGGTTGAAGACTTAATTGCAGCTGCAATGAATGATGCATCTCGTCAAGCGGAAGAAATTTCGGAAGCAAAAATGAAAGATGCTAATTCAGGTACAGGGCTTCCACCTGGTCTTGCAGGCCTATTTTAATTGAGAGGGGTTATGCATGTTTAGTCATAAATTTGATGACTTAGTACACGCATTACGCCGTTTGCCAAGTGTTGGGCCAAAGTCGGCTCAGCGCATGGCATTGCATCTTATGATGAAAAATCGTGAGAGTGCTATGCTATTAGCAAATGCTTTGAGTGAAGCTGCTCAACATATTCATAGTTGTGAAGTTTGTAACTCTTTGACAGAAAATAGGGTTTGTGATATTTGCGCATCACATCATCGTGATGAAACCGTTATTTGTGTTGTTGAGTCGCCAGCGGATGTTATGGCAATTGAACAAACAGGTAGCTTTAATGGGAAATATCATGTATTGGGCGGGCATTTGTCTCCATTAGATGGTGTTGGACCAGATGAAATAGGTATTCCTCGTTTTATTCATCGCTTAAGTGAAGGCAAAATACAGGAGGTTATACTTGCAACTAATGCGACTGTAGAGGGGCAAGCGACAGCACATTATTTATTAGAAGCATGTAAACATTTGCCTGTACGTATGTCTCGTATTGCACAGGGGGTTCCACAGGGTGGTGAGCTAGAGTACGTCGATAGTCATACATTAAGCCAAGCTGTGCATCAGCGTATGCTGTTTAAATAATATTAATTTAAATGATCATTTATTAAAAAATATACAAAGGCATGAGATTTTTGTATATCACAGAATGAAAAAAGAATTTTTTAATGTATAAAAGAATAAACTAATGCACAATTTGATTGTACCTCAAACATTTTTCTACGTTAGAAGTAAAAAAGACAGTGGTTCAATTGAAATATACTCATTAATAGCTAGGTAATAGACAGCGGTATGTATCAACTTATTCAGAAACAAAATGAACTATCTCATATTTTAAGTGAGATGGAGCAGACTTTAACTTATGCACTAGATAGTGAATTTGTGAAAGTTGATACACTTTGGCCAAAGTTGGGCCTATTTCAAATTAATGTAAGTGGGAACGTCTATTTATTGGATGGCGTTAATTTAGATCTAACAGAATTTTGGACAAAATTAAAAAAAGCAAAGCAAAATATCTTTCATGCTTGTAGTGAAGATATTGACTTATATTATCATTACTCAAAAATAAAACCGCTTAATAATGTGTTTGATACTCAGTTAGCAATGTCATTTTTAGGGCATGGGTTACAAGTGAGTTATCAAAATGCATTGCAGCTCTATTTAAATATTGAAATAGAAAAAGATCATACACGCTCAGATTGGACCGCAAGACCATTAAGCCAAGAGCAACTTTGTTATGCGGCGAATGACGTAGAGTTTCTACCTATATTGGCAGAAAAGATAAAACAGGATTTGCAAGATAAAAAATTACTGGAATATGTGGAAGAAGATTGTCGAAGTTTAGCGTATGAAATTAGTTTAGAAACCCCTACAGATGAACTATACAAAGATGTGGGTAATTATAGGCACTCTCGCCGTCAGTTGATGCAGTTACAGCAATTAAGTGTTTGGCGTGAACAACTTGTTAAAGCACTTAATATTCCAAGAAGCTTTGTGCTTAAAAATAATGTAATGATTGAGCTTGTAGAAAAAAATCCTAAAAACCAATTTCAGCTTTCAAATATAAAAGGCATGCGTCCTAATATTATTCGTGAATATGGTAAGGTTATTTTAGATCTTTTGAAGTTTTTACCTGAAAAAGATTTATGGCCTTTAAGCCTTGCACGACCTGTAAAACAAATTTCTAAAGACGTTGCAGAGCAAGTTGATGAGCTTATTGACCGTATTGCACAGGAAACAGAAGTTCCTCGCGCAGTTCTTATGCGAAAGAAATGGCTTAATGAGTTGTACCATTATGTTGTTTTTCATCATCAAGAAATAGATCATCTATCTTGTTATTTAACGGGTTGGCGTTACCCATTATTAGTTAAACCATTACTCGAAATATTACAGACAGATAAATTAAATTTGACACAGCAAATGAAAATACGCAAATAAAGAAATTTCAGATACAATAAATACCAAATTCTATATTTAAAAGATGAAGAGCACTATTTATGCACTGTGATATTTATCGTTCAAGTAAAAAAGATGAAATGTATATTTACGTTACATCTCAGCCTGAGGCAAAAAAAACTGAAGGGCATGATCCCTTAGAGGCTGTTCCTGAAGCTGTACGTCAAGCATTTGGTAGAGCAACTTTTGTAATGCATTTAGAGTTAAGTGAGGGGCGAAAACTGGCTCGTGCAAATGTTTTACATGTGATAGATTCACTAGAAACCAAAGGTTTCTTTCTGCAAATGCCACCTGAGGGTCTAATTAACCCGAATGCGGTTGCACCTGAGGGCTTGCGCGGTGCCTAGTGAAAACATTGGGATATTACATCAGGTACTTTCTTTACTTGATGTATTCCCAGAAGAGATGATTGCAATTAGTGTCTACGGCATTGGCGCATTTCTTATTTTACTTTGTTGGTATCTGATAACAAAACCGTATTCACGGTTTTGTTCGATATCTACACTTATATTGTTTGCATTCTTTTTTACACCAACAGTTTCAGAAGGGACAAATGCATTATTGTCACCTGCGATTTTTGGACTCTTATTTGGTGTAGTTACAAAAGATCAGGCACTTATATGGATAAACTTGGCTTCAATTTTATTTGTTATTGGGCTAGGATTTATTGTTGGATTTTTCTTGTTGAAATTTCTAGAAAAAAGAAAATAAGAAGTATTTAAATTAGAAAAATAAATCAAAAAAAACGCCACCTAGGTGACGTTTTATTAAGCAACCATGGTTGCCATCTTTTGCCAATATTGGGCTTTATAGCTATCACGTTCTACACGAAAGCCCTGATTGTATAGCTCTGCTAAAAATAAAGCAGCTTTCCCATGGCCTGCACGTGCAGCATTTTCTAAGTCATTCACCGCATCTGAAAAGTTCATTTGCGATTGGATCGTATGTACAGCAGTTGCATATACAGTTTCTAGATCGTGTTGAGAGAGTTGTTGAATCATATTAAGCTCCTTATTTTCATTATGATTTAAGGACTTCTCACAAGTCCAAGTATTTAATAATTTAACTTTAATTTGTTAAATTAATATTACATTAATTGTATTTTGTCAATTGTTAGATATGTTGATGATAATTTTTCAGGTTTATCTGAACAGTACCCTAAACAGAAAAAAGGGGTGTATACTAAGGTTAAAAGATTAAAAAAATACGTTAGTTTTAATATGGCAACAGAGGATTATAAAAATGAATACATATACAATAGACGGATTTGACTTTGATCTTCCGATTAATACAAACCAAGTAAAAGCACTTGCTAAGTTTCATAGAAAGCAGTTACACGAAGCAGTATACCATAAAAATGATAACGTTGGAAATATAGGTCTTACCCAGCGTGCAAATATCTTGTCTTTTACAAAAGTATTAGATATGAACAGCCAAAAGCAATTCTATGATATTTACAATGGGGAGCTAAAACAGCTTTCTGTAGTAGAAGGTAATGAGGAAGACCATCATCATGAAAAAGGAGTGAATCCTTTATTACTTATGATAATTTTAGCTTGTTTAGCTGTTGTATTATATTTTGTTTTTGTTCACCATATTGTTCCAACTACCTAAACCATATAACAATCATATTTTCGTTTATTATATGATTTAAGCTATTGTACTGTATGCATGATCACCTTAAACTTATGTTGAATTGAGGTTGGTCATGCATAAATTTAAAAAATTTTTTAGTATTTTAAAGAAAAAATCATATAGTCATCTATCCTTTGACATTTACGTTTGCTGGGGCGTTGTACTCACTATTTTGGGTGTTTTACTATTTTGCCTATTTCTTTTATGCAGTTCTGTAACAGATGAGCAGTATCGTCAAGTGAAAGCTATAGCTGGACAAACGCTATATCCTCAGACGCAGGCAATGGCGTATCAACTACTTACACAAGAAAATATCCAAAAAAGTGATTATTTTCGCTTAGTCAGAGCGTATCAGTTTGAAATTGCAAATATTAAAATCTATCCCGCTGAAGGGCGTTAAAGTAGATTGAGTGGGCGGTTCTTTTAAAATTATGTTAAAATTTTCTTTTTAAATAATGCACTGTTTTTCAAGGGATCAGCATGCACGAGCAAAATAATGTGTCTAATAAGTTTCTAATTGATGCAGATATTGGTGATGATGATGTGACATTACCCAACTTACCTGCTGTTGATGTCCCAATTGTAGATACAAAAGAATCTGAATCTAGCCATGCGCTAGAAAATACTTCGAATCAGCCTAAAAGTATAGAGCCTGAAGAAAAGCCAAAAGGTGGCTTTTTTAGTCGTATGAAAGAAGGCTTAACTAAGACAAGAAAAAGTTTCGCTGATGGTATGGTGAATATTTTAATTGGTGGTAAAGAAATTGATGATGAGTTATTAGAGGAAGTAGAAGAGCAACTTCTTGTTGCAGATATTGGTGTAGATGCTACAAAAAGAATTATTAGCAATTTAACTGAGCGTACGGCGCGTGGCGATTTAATTTATTCTCATTCTTTATATAAAGCGCTACAAGAAGAACTTGTTGATTTGTTAGCACCACGTGTTGAAGCATTAGAAATTGATACACAAAAGAATCCTTATGTAATTTTAATGGTGGGTGTAAATGGGGTTGGTAAAACAACAACAATTGGTAAGCTTGCTAAAAAGTTACAAGGTGAAGGGAAAAAGGTGATGCTTGCAGCAGGGGATACTTTCCGTGCAGCAGCAACAGAGCAACTTCAAATCTGGGGTGAGCGTAATGAAATTCCTGTGGTTGCTCAGGGGCATGGTGCAGATAGTGCTTCAGTGATTTATGATGCTTTTGAGAGTGCGCGAGCTAAAGGTGTAGATGTTTTAATTGCAGATACAGCAGGTCGTTTACATAATAAAAGCAATTTAATGGAAGAGCTAAAGAAAGTAAAACGTGTGATGCAAAAAGTGGATCCAACCGCGCCACATGAAATTATGTTAGTTGTTGATGCTGGCACAGGTCAAAATGCGATTAATCAGGTACAAGAGTTTGACCAAGCAGTTGGTCTTACAGGGATTACAATTACCAAGTTAGATGGTACTGCAAAAGGCGGTGTGCTCTTTAATATTGCAAGCCGTACACATGTGCCAATTCGTTTTATTGGTGTGGGGGAAAAGATTGATGATTTACGTCCCTTTTCTGCAAAATCTTTTGTGGCGGCACTGTTTGAAACTGAGAAATAACTAGATTGAAAATTTGATTATTTAAAAAGCGTCAATGATAAATTGGCGCTTTTTTATTTCATTATTGCAAAAATAGGACACTGTGTTGACAGAGTATCATATATTTATAACTTAACTTCCTTATAAAATAGTATTAATAAATAAGTTTATTTAATTAAATAAAGTATCGTGTGGAGAAAATAATGTCATTTATTCAAGAAATTGAAAAACGTCGTACGATTTATGCAGTTGGTAATCATATTCAACAGTCTAATGAAGAATTAGAAATATTAATTAAAAAAGCCATTCGTTTAAGTCCTTCTGCATTTAACTCTCAGTCTTCAAGAGCAGTCATTTTATTTGATGACTCACACAAAAAGTTTTGGGAAATTGTAAGAGAAACTCTGCGTAAAATCGTACCTGAAGCTGGATTTGAGGGTACAAATAAAAAGATTAGTAGCTTTGCAGCTGGTAAAGGAACAGTTCTTTTTTATGAAGATCAAGATATTGTAAAAGGGCTTCAAGAGCAGTTCGCTGCGTATGCCGATAATTTTCCAATTTGGTCAGAACATTCAAGTGCTATTGCGCAGTTTGCAGTATGGACTGCACTTTCTGAAGAAAGCATTGGTGCTTCTTTACAGCATTATAATCCTATTATAGATGAAGAAACAGCAAAAGTATTTGAAGTACCTTCAACCTGGAAATTACGTGCACAGCTTGTATTCGGTTCAATAGAAGCACCAGCAGTTGAAAAAGAGTTTATGGAAGATGATGCACGTTTTAAAACATTTAAATAAAATGATATAAGCTAAGAGCCAAGTATATTAAATATGCTTGGTTTTTTATTTGGTTGCTATAAAAAAGTATATATTGATACTTGTAATTTAAGTATTAATTTGAAAAAACGATTGTATCTATGTGAATATTCTGTTTTAACTATTGTTATATTCTAGATATGATTATCTTAGTTAAAAATTACTCCACTGGAGACTAAATAATGTTAGACCAAAATATTAAAGCACAGTTAAAATCTTATTTAGAACGTTTAGAAAGCCCAATTGAATTGGTTGCATCGTTAGATGAATCAGATAAAGCCATTAAAATTAAAGAGCTTGTGACAGAAGTCGCTGAACTTTCTGATCAAGTAACTGTTCGTTTAGATGGTCAGAACATTCGTCGTCCAAGTTTTGGTATTGCAAAAACTGGTGAAGAGCCACGTGTATATTTTGCAGGCTTGCCAATGGGACATGAATTTACATCTCTTATTCTAGCATTATTACAAGTTTCTGGTTATGCGCCAAAAGTGTCAGATGAGATTTTAAATCAAATTAAGGGCTTAAACTTAAAAGCAAATTTTGATGTATTCGTGTCTCTAACTTGCCATAACTGTCCAGATGTAGTTCAAGCTTTAAACTTAATTGCTATTTATAACCCAAATACAACAGCAACGATGATTGATGGTTCTTTCTTCCAAGATGAAGTAGAAGAAAGAAAAATTATGGCCGTACCAATGGTTTTCCAAAACAACGAACATATTGGTCAGGGTCGTATGACGCTTGAAGAAATTGTTGCTAAGCTTGATACGAATTCGGCAGAGAAAGAAGCTGAAAAATTAAATGCAAAAGAAGCATTTGATGTACTTGTTGTTGGTGGTGGACCAGCAGGCGGTACTTCTGCAATATATGCAGCTCGTAAAGGGATAAAAACAGGTATTGTTGCTGAACGCTTTGGTGGTCAGGTTATGGATACCATGGATATTGAAAACTTTACGACGGTTCAGCGTACGGTTGGTCCACAATTTACAAGTGATATGGAAAAACACGTGCGTGAGTACAATGTAGATATTATGAATCTACAACGTGTAAGCCAAATTATTGGTGCAGATCAAACAGAAAATGGTCTTGTTTCGGTTGAGCTAGAAAATGGTGCAAAGCTAGAGTCAAAATCAGTTATTCTTTCAACAGGTGCGCGTTGGAGAGAGTTAAATGTACCTGGTGAGAAAGAATACCGCACACGTGGTGTTGCATATTGCCCACATTGTGATGGTCCACTATTTAAAGGAAAACACGTTGCTGTTATTGGTGGTGGTAACTCGGGTGTTGAAGCAGCGATTGATTTGGCTGGTATCGTTGAGCATGTAACACTGATTGAATTTAGTGATCATTTACTTGCAGATCAAGTATTGCAAAATAAATTACATAGCTTACCTAATTCAACAGTGATTATGAGTGCGCAAACTACAGAAGTAATTGGTGATGGTGCACAAGTTACAGGTCTAAAATATAAAGATCGTACGACTAATGAGTTACATACAGTAAATTTAGCAGGAATATTTGTACAAATTGGATTATTGCCAAATACAGACTTTTTGAAAGATAGTGCTGTAGAGTTGTCAAAACGTGGTGAGATTGTTATAAATGAGCGTAATGAAACAAATGTAAAAGGTGTATTTGCAGCAGGTGATTGTACGACTGTGCCTTATAAGCAAATTATTATTGCTACTGGTGAGGGTGCAAAAGCAGCATTATCTGCATTTGACTATATTATCCGTTCAGGAAACTAAGTTACTTCAACAGAGCTAAAGATATTTCTTTAGCTCTTTTTTTAGTTTTTATTTGAGCAAAATACTGAAATTTCAGTGTCTATAATATCAATGACCGCACCTTTAGATACTATATAATCATATTGATCTTTCATTAATTGATGGTTCAAAAGAGGATGGTCTAAACTATCTAGCTCATTGATTAGCCCTTTTTCTGCTTGAGCAAGTGCTTTACTTAAGTGACCTCTTGTAATGACTTCAGCAAAAGCTAGTTTCTTTTGGCCAACTTTGGTATTAATAAGACCATCTACAAGTTTAATACTATTAAAATGTGCTTTCATGCGGTTACGAATGTTTTCAGAACGACCTACATATAAAGCCTCTTTATAATCACCATATTCTCGAAAAAAAATATATACACCTGCAATTTCTGGAAGTATTGAGAAATCAAATGTTTTTAGATTTTTTAGTAGAGTAGATGAACTGCCTAACGTAATAGGTTCATGCCAGTCTAAAGTGATATTCATATATAACCTTCATTAAATTTTTATGATTATATGCATAAATAACCTAGAAGGACTTAGAAGTTAAAGGCTTATACAGTATTAAGTGATCTAAATTTGATCATCAACTCCTCCTTTGTTTCTCTATATGCTGGATGCGGTAAAATACAGCGAATAGGGCATACTGCGACACATGTCGGGTTTTCATAAAAGCCAACACATTCGGTACAGTATTTAACTTCAATTTCATAAATATTTTTTCCTTCCGAAATTGCATTATTTGGACACTCAGGTAAGCACATATCACAGTTAATACAATCATTGGTAATTGTTAGTGCCATAGTCTAATTTATTTCATATGCTAAAGAAGATTTAGGTAAATCTTGTGTACGATTTGGTATGTTTCGAATGAGAAGAGCAAATTGATGTGTGCTGAATTATCAGGAGACTTTCACTTGGGAGATTTTAGGCAGCCAACTTGCAAAAGTCCTCTGCCATTTGATTTGGTGTCTTAAAATCCAAACCTTTTTGAATTCTTCGTTGATTATAAAATAACTCTATGTATTTTGTAATCTCCGCTTTGGCTTCTTCCCTCGTTTTATAGCTATGATGATGCACCAATTCGTTTTTGAGTATGCCCCAGAAGCTTTCAATCGGTGCATTATCGTAACAATCGCCACGCTTGCTCATTGAACCCTGAAAGCCACATTTTTCAAGTAAGTTTCGATATTCATGACCGCAATATTGGCTGCCTCTGTCTGAATGCACAATGAGGTCCTTAGTTGGTTTTTGATTGCGAATAGCCATATTCAATGCATCACAAACAAGCTTGGCTGTCATACGCTCATTTAAGCTGTAGCCAACCACTTGTTTCGTGTAAAGGTCTTTTACAGCTGCTAAGTACAACCAGCCTTCAGTTGTCCATATATACGTAATATCACTCGACCACGCTTGATTTGGTTTAATCATTGAGAATTGTTGTTCAAGCAAATTTGGATAGATCGCTCGGTTATGGTCACTGTTCGTTGTTCTTTTGAAACGCTTGTGGCGCTTACAATACAGCTGATTTAACTTTTTTATCTGACGAACGGCATAGGCACTAATTTTTACGCCCTGAGCCTGTAAATGCTTGGTTAAACGAATATAGCCATAGCTCTGTTTCGTTTCCTCATGTGCTATTTTGACCAAAATTGCTTGTTGATTTCGCTGAATTGATTGTTTACTCACACCTTGTTTTAGCCAATCATAAAAGCATGAAACTGATACGTGAAGTAAGCGAGCCATCAAAATAATAGGAAATAAGTGTCTTTGCGATTTCATATAGGCGTACCTTACTGACTTTCTTTGGCAAAGTACGCTGCTGCCTTTTTTAGAAATTCACGTTCCATTTCGGCTGTTTTAAGCTGCTGTTTAAGTTTTTTATTTTCTTCGAGTAAAGCATTTAGATCAGGTGAATACTGTTTTGTACCGGCTAAAGTCCCTGCCTTTGCCTTTGTATTCCAGTTCGAAAGGGTTTGCATGGAAATGCCGAGTTCTCTAGCTGTTTGGGATACATTGCCTTGATTGGCTTCTATTGCTTTGATCGCTTCAGCTTTAAATTCTGCCGTATACGTCTTGTGTTTCTTGCTCATGGTAAACTCCTGATGAGTATGTATAGTTTACCAAGTTAAACCCTCCTGTTTTTTCAGCAGACATCAAATTGAGCATCTAAGTTTGCAATAGGACTAGGTATTTTTACAATATGTCCTGAACCCTTTGCACTTTCAATGGGTTGAAGTTTTTGATTAAATAATTTATTTAATGTAAATACAATATTTCCCTGAGGAGTCATTAGCTCAAGTGAGTCACCAACAATAAAATTATTCTTAACATCTACAGTAAGATAACCATCCTCATATTGGATAATTTCACCACAGAATTGTTGATAGTCAGAGTTTGATGAGCCATTTTTATAGTTTTGATATTCGCTATGTACGTGGCGTCTTAAAAATCCTTCGGTATAGCCTCTATTTGCCAGCCCTTCTAGTTGGTACATTAAGTTTTGGTCAAATGGCTGACCTGTAATTGCATCATCAATAGCTTTTCTATAAATTTGGGAAGTTCTAGCACAATAAAAATGTGATTTAGTGCGACCTTCAATTTTTAGTGATGCAATACCTATATGAGTGAGCTTTTCTACATGCTGAACTGCACGTAAATCCTTTGAGTTCATGAAATATGTGCCATGTTCATCTTCTTCGGCAGAGAACATATCTTCATTGGTATGTTGCAATAAAGCTGAGTGTGTAGGAGGGCTTTTTATTTCTTTTGTTGGAATAAGCTCACCTAAAAGGTCTTCTTTTGCATCGAGTACATTATATTCCCAACGGCATGCATTGGTACAAGCTCCTTGATTTGCATCACGTTTGTTCATATATCCTGAAAGCATACATCGTCCTGAATATGCCATACATAATGCCCCGTGTACAAAAACTTCTAGTTCAATATCAGGAACATATTTCTTAATTTCTTCAATTTCTTCTACCGATAGTTCACGAGATAATATAACTCGTGTTAAACCATAATTTTTCCAAAATTTAACAGTTGCCCAGTTAATCGCATTTGCTTGTACAGATAAATGAATGTCTATTGTGGGGAAATGCTCACGTACAAGCATAATTAAGCCAGGATCAGACATAATTAGTGCATCGGGCTGCATAGCAATAATAGGTTTGATATGCTCAATAAAGTTCTTGAGTTTACTATTATGTGGTTGAATATTTACAACCACATAGAATTTTTTTCCTTGTTGATGTGCTTCATTAATACCAATTTCTAGTGTTTCATGGTCAAATTCATTATTCCTGACTCGAAGACTGTAACGAGGTTGTCCTGCATAAACGGCATCTGCACCATATGCAAAAGCATAGCGCATATTTTTTAATGAGCCTGCGGGAGATAATAGTTCTGTTCTCATGATAAAAATAAAGTCTTATAAAAAATAAGGGATTATTTTATGTGGTCTGTGTAATGGACTCAACCAAGTAAATTTGTCGGGATTTATGAATACGATACATAGATATCTTTTGATGATGTTTTATTTGGATTCATAAAAGTGAATAATCCTAGAGCTCATATTCCTATGGTATAAATTTTTTAAAATGATTGAGATATTGTGATAGTACGTACTGAGTTAAGGTATTAACTTTCTATTTGCACGATAGAGAAGAGAGTGGGCTAGCATATCAATATCTTGATATTGAATTTTATCGCTGAAAATATTTCATTTCATACCTATGGTTAAAGTAATGTTTTAGACGATATTGTTATGCGATTGAAAAAATCTATTTTAGTCGAATCTGTAAATATCCATACCTAGAGAGCCCATAGAGAAACTACTATGAACAATATTAAACCTATGTCCTGTACCCATTGAAAAAAATAAAGGTGCTAGGTGCTCAATGGTTGGATGGTTCTTTTCTAAATATGGTAGATTTTTCCAATTTAAAACAGTTTCAAAGTCATGCTGCTGTAGTTTTTGAACAATGTAATTTCTGAAACTAGAAGCCCAAGTAGGAGTTTCTAGTTGAAGACTGTTCCATGAGAGCTCAGAAAGGTTATGTGTAATACTACCTGAACCAATCAATAATATTTGTTCCTGACGTAGCTGAGCTAAAGTTTGACCGATTTTGTAAATATCTTCAGCACTGTTTTTCATGGGTAATGATATTTCAATAACAGGAACATCTGCTTCAGGGTACATATGAAGTAGTGGCATCCATACACCATGGTCGCGAGGTCTAGTGCTATTTGCATTTGCGTGAATATTTGCATTCGCAAAAATTTCTAAAAGACGCTCTGACAGTTCAATACTTCCAGATGCAGGATAGCGAATATCATAAAGCTCTGCTGGAAAGCCACGAAAATCGTGCCAAGTTTCAGGTCTAGTTGAAGTACTAACCTCCAAAGTGTCGCTTTCCCAGTGTGCAGACATAATAATAATTGCATTTGGCTTTGGAAGATTGATGCTCAAGCGATGTAATGCAGGTCCAACTTGCTCAGGGTTTAGGGCAAGCATAGGCGAACCATGAGAAATAAATAAACCTGGAAGCGTTTGCTGTATCTTTAAAGTCATAGTTATCCTTTAAATACGTTTAAACTTAAGCACGATGGTATGGATGGTTATGGTTAATACTCATTGCACGATAAAGTTGTTCAATAAGCATTACACGAACAAGTGGGTGAGGTAATGTAAGTTTAGATAGTGACCAATGCCACTTGGCTGCTTGTCGAACTTGGTGACTCAGGCCATCAGGTCCACCAATTGCTAGAGCAATATCTTGCCCTTCGAGCATCCATTCTTTCATTGTTTCAGCAAGTTTTTCTGTACTCAACTCTTTACCATTGACTTCAAGAGCAATCAAAATTTCATTTGGTTTTAGCGCTGCTAGAATTGCTTCACCTTCCGTTTGACAATACTTAAAAATATCTGCCTCAGAATCATTTTTTCCTCGTTTAGCCATAGGTATTTCAATAAATTGAGTTTGTACAAAAGGCTGAATACGCTTTAGGTAGTCATTCACTCCTGTAAGCACCCACGCAGGCATTTTTTGACCAATGGTAAGAATACGGATTTTCATAAGTAAAAATTATTTATTAAAAAGCCAATAATTATAACTTGAGAATGAGAAAATCATAAATATTTAGATAATAAAAATGAAATATCATTGAATCATACCTTATAAAATATTGTAGATATTTGAGGGATTATCCCTGATCTTATAGCTATTGGTTATTTATTGTTTCAAAGATCTCTTAGTAATTACTCACTAGACAAATATCACTAATGACAAAATTCTATTTAACTTCGATTTTATAAATTTTATTAGAGAGATCATTCTTATTAACCGAATATATAGGCACTTATTGCAGTATTTTTTAAAGTATTCTATTGCTAATTCTCTTATTTATCATAACCCTTTAGACACCACTAGATATTTTTATAAAATATTTGCAAATGATACATTTCTTACTTAATTGTTTACAGTGCTTCATATTACTATTCATCGAAACTCTTATATTTATTACTAATCTATCTATGAAAAGTTAAAAGAGCATTGAAATGTTAAAATTTAATAAACGTTTAATCGGTGCCGCAATATTATGTACGAGTACATTAATGAGTGGTATTGTATCTGCTGAGCCATGGGATAATGGTCCAGGTCGTGATGGTGGTCCTCAAGGTGGACAACCTCCTATTTCAAATGATGGTCCTCATCGTCATGGACCACAACAAGATGCAAGAGATAATCCTGATATTAGTCAGTATCCTCAATATTACCATGCGCCAGAAGGTGGCAGATGGAAAAGAGGAGGGTATGTGCCAAGATCATATAGAGGGCCGAATTATCGTGTAAATAATTGGCAAGATAATGGTCTACCACCACCACCAAGTGGACATCGTTGGTTACATGTAAATGGCCAATATATTTTAGTTGCTGCTGCAACAGGTATTATTACTAGTATTTTATTACATCATTAAAAAAAGCCACTCTTATGAGTGGCTTTTTTTATACTTACAATTAGTGACGAGTTACCTTATTTTCAGTAACTGGTTTGACCAAAGGTGTTGGTAGCGGTTTAGGCATTTCTGTTAATGCAAGCGGTAAGACATCATCAATTGTTTTGACTGCTTTGATTTCTAACCCTTCTTTTACATTGTCAGGAATTTCAGCTAAATCACGAACATTCTCTTGTGGGATAAATACAAGTTGGATACCACCACGATGTGCTGCAAGAAGTTTTTCTTTTAGCCCACCAATACGTAATGCATGACCACGTAAAGACGTTTCGCCTGTCATTGCAATATCTGCACGAATAGGTATACCTGTAAAAGCAGATACAAGAGCAGTTGTTAATGCTAAACCTGCTGATGGACCATCTTTAGGTGTTGCACCTTCAGGTAAGTGAACATGAACATCTGTTTCTTCAAAGCGGGTAGACTCGATACCAAGCTCATCTGCACGTGTTCTTACAACGGTCATTGCAGCAGTAATAGATTCTTTCATTACATCGCCAAGTGAACCCGTAGTAATGAACTTACCTTTGCCTTTCACAGCAGCGACTTCAATCGTTAAAAGCTCGCCACCTACCGATGTCCAAGCAAGACCATTGACACGACCAATCTGTGCTTTTTCTTCAGCAATACCATAATCAAACTTATGTACGCCTAAGTAGTCAGGTAAGTTTTGATTTGTTACATCAATATGCAAGTTTTTCGCTTTTTTACTTACAGCTTCTTTAACAACTTTACGTGCAATTTTTGAAATTTCACGCTCTAAGCTACGAACACCTGCTTCGCGTGTATAACGACGAACAATATCTTGAATTGCTTCTTCATGTACAGAAAGTTCTTTAGCACGTAAGCCATTATCTTTAATCGCTTTTGGTACTAAATAACGAGATGCAATATTTACTTTCTCTTCTTCGGTATATCCTGGTAAGCGAATAACTTCCATACGGTCAAGTAATGCTTCAGGAATATTCATGCTATTTGCAGTACAAATAAACATAACTTCAGATAAGTCTAAGTCCAAGTCTAAATAGTGGTCATTAAATTTACTATTTTGTGATGGATCTAGTACCTCAAGTAAAGCCGATGCTGGATCACCACGATAATCTTGTGCCATTTTATCAATTTCATCGAGTAAGAATAAAGGATTCTTAACTCCTGATTTTGTTAAAGATTGCACAATTTTACCTGGCATAGCACCAATATAGGTGCGACGGTGTCCACGAATTTCTGCTTCATCACGTACACCACCTAAAGCCATGCGTACAAACTCACGACCTGTCGCTTTTGCAATAGATTCACCAAGTGATGTTTTACCCACACCAGGAGGGCCAACTAAACAAAGAATTGGGCCACGTAGTTTTTTCACACGTGATTGAACTGCGAGATATTCAACGATACGTGCTTTAACTTCGTCTAAGCCATAATGGTCTTTATCTAGAATTTCTTGTGCTTTGGTTAGGTTAATACTTACTTTACTTGCTGTATTCCAAGGCGTATCTAAAATAACATCTAAGTAGTTACGGACAACAGCAGCTTCACTTGATGCAGGTTGCATTGCCTTGAGTTTTCTAAATTCAACTTCGGCTTTTTTACGCACATGCTCAGGCAGATCTGCTTCAGCAAGTCGCTTTTCCAATTCGGCGATTTCATCTTCAGCACCGCCATTCATGTCGGATAATTCACGCTGAATGACTTTCATTTTTTCATTTAGAAAGTATTCACGCTGATTCTTTTCCATTTGGCGTTTTACATTTTCATGCAAGTTTTGCTCAATTTGCTGTTCTTCAGATTGCTGAAGAAGGTAAGTCATAAGCTCTTTAAGATGTGCTTCGAATAAATCTTCTTCTAGGAAGGTCTGTTTAACAGCAATATTTAGTGGTACACGAGTCGCAACAAAAAATAGTAATTGTAATAAATCATCTATTTTATTTGCAGCAGCAATTAACTCGCGCGCATTACGTAATTTTGCTTCAGCATATTGCGCAAATAGACCTTGCAATTCTTGTAAACGATCTGCTTGTGTTTCTTTATCTAGTCCAACGTGTATTGGGCTAAGCGCATGCTCTGCTGTGAAATGACTTTCTTGCTCTGAAATTTTTTCTAATTTTGAGCGGTATAAACCTTCGATCAAAACTTTAATGCAGTTTTCGTCATTTTCATGGTTAACGACTTGGACAATTTTCGCAACAGTACCATATTGATATAAGTTTTCTTGATCAATATCTTCTGTAAGAGAATCTTTTTGTGCAACCACAAATACTAAATTGTCACTGTTACGCGCCACATCAACAGCTTTTATCGATTTTTCACGACCAACAAAAAGCGCGATTTGCATGTGTGGATATACAACCACATCACGTAACGCTAAAAGAGGTAATGTGTTTGGAATATTTGTAAGTTCCTGAGAACTTTCATTATTCAGAATTTGTTCAGTCATGGGGCACTCCTAATGAGTGACAACATTGTTGCCATAATATTTTATAGTGATGTACTTTTTTTAAATTACAAGGGCTAAAAAAATAAAAAAGACTAAAAAAGTTGGGATTTGTTGAAAAAAACAGCTCTTATCTTAAATTATATGTGAATTGATAGTATTTTGAGGGTGTAAATAATGCATCTAAGGGTTGATCCCATGATCTACGTAGAATAGGTGTTTCTAAGACTTGAAAATCATGTGCTAAACCAATACGGTATGGTTTTTTTGGGGTCTGTGCAAGTGTTCTGTCATAAAAACCACCTCCCATACCTAATCGTGTACCTAATAAATCACATGCCAGCAGTGGCATAAAAATAATATCTAAACCTTTAGCTTGGATACCTATACCATTTTGAGGTTCATACATTCCAAGTTTATGTTTACTAAAGCGATGGTTTAAATATTGTTTTCTTGATATTTTTACCCAGTACAAGCATTGGTTCATTGTACAGACTCTAGGTAAATAAACTTTTTTTCTTTTTTTGAAACAATAGAGTAAAAGAAGGCGAGTTTGAATTTCTCCAAATGCATCTAAATAAAGTCCAATATGTTGTGCATGATGCAATAAATGGCTATGTATAATTTGATGTAAACATGCCACCTCAGCTTGAGCTTGCTCAAATTGATTCAAACTTTTTCTTTTTTTTCGAAGTGTTTTACGTAGGATAGAAAGTGGCTGCATAATATGTTATTTGCAAGTAGTTAAAGAAATGTGTAGCGCACATATAATACGCTACACAAATAAGAAGCTTTTAAGATTTGGTTGCTTTTACTTCAGAAGCTGTTTGTTTTAAAGCTCCAACTTTTGCTTGAATTTTTTGCATAATATCAAGCATTTGCTGTTGAACATCAGTAGCCTGTTTTTGTAAGTCATTCATTTTCTTTTCGTCAGGTGTCTTTGCAACACTTTCTTGTGCAAGTTGTAGGCCATAACTATTAGACTCTATCATTTTAATACGTAGGTCATTTACTTCTGCACTTTTTAGATTTAAAGCACTTAGTTCATTATTAAAGCTGTCGACAAACATCTTCATTTTTCCAACCATTGCTTGAATTTGTTCCTCTTTGCCAGACTTAGCAACTTCCATAGCTTCTTCTTGGAATTTAACACCTTCTTGTGCTTTTTTATTCGATAGTTCTTGGATAGCTTTTAGGTCAGTTTTGATATCTGCAACATTGTCATGAGTAAAACTTGCAGGAGTGGTAGCTACTTGCTGTGTTTGCTGTGTTTGCTGTGTTTGCTGTTCAGCTTGTGGTGTCGCATCTGGCTTTTTTGCGCAAGCGACGAGCATAATAGATGATGCACATAATGTTGCAAGTATTAATTTTTTCATAAGACACCAAGTGTTAAATTTAATATGAGGACAATATATCACTTTCCAGATTATGATGGTAAGTTCTTGTATTTTGGTATTTCATTTATTTTTATAAAAAATATATTCACTTGTATGGATTTGTTAACTTATAGATACAAAAAAACCAGCTTTAAGCTGGTTTTCTTTTTACACCATTCTAATGTTATTTAGAATGGTGCCCGGGGCCGGACTCGAACCGGCACGCTTTGTGGGCGGGGGATTTTAAATCCCCTGTGTCTACCTATTTCACCACCCGGGCATGTGCGCAATAATAGATAAAACATTTAAAAAGATCAAGATTTTTTATTTTAAATGTAGGTATTTTATACAAAATTAAAAAATAATTTATGCTGCTTTTGTTTATATGAAGTATGTGTATTACTACAAGTTATGATTTGCATAAATTGTTCTAGCATATTTAGAGAGAATAATCTTACTGCTGGCAACTTTTGAGGCAGTTTTTTTATGTATAATTTATATGAAACATAATAAATATTATTGAAGAAAATACATTTTCAGTTGAGTCGGAAAGCTTGAGAATTTTTTAATTTTAAGGTTGGGAAATAGAAGTACAAATAAAAAAACCAGCTTAAAGCTGGTTTTCTTCTTACACCATTCTAATGTTATTTAGAATGGTGCCCGGGCCGGACTCGAACCGGCACGCTTTGTGGGCGGGGGATTTTAAATCCCCTGTGTCTACCTATTTCACCACCCGGGCATGTGGAAGTGATGTTAGTGAATTATGTAGGTAATAGCAAGTAATTATACTTTTTGTTGATGATGTTTTATGCAAATATAAGGCGATTGTCTGAAATAAGAGCAAACTTATCTTTTGCTGTAACATATTATTTATAATAGAAATATCTAAGTCAAAGCATAGATATTGTTTCAGGTGTGAAATGATTTAGATTTTTTAATCTATTTATAAGAAATTCCTCGTATAAAACAGCAATAATGTTAAAAAGAGCGTTTTATGAATTTAGTCCATGTCATTTTACTTGCAATTATTCAAGGTCTTGCAGAGCTATTGCCAGTATCGAGTTCATCACATGTGATTCTTGCTGAAAAGTTAATGGGTTTTGATCCATCTGCTCCTGAAATGACCTTTTTACTTGTCATGCTACATACAGGAACAATGTTTGCTGTAATTGTTTACTTTTGGAAATCATGGAAGCAAACATATTTTTCATCAGTAGATAATTTCAAAAAACAAGCGCTTTATATTATTGCTGCAACTGCAGTGACGGGTTTTCTTGGGTTGGCATTACAATCTTTTATTAAGCATGTATTTTTTGGTAATGCAGATAGTTTTGAGATCGAGCATTTATTTAGTAATTCAAAGTTAATGGCAGCAGCCTTATTTGCTTCAGGGATTATTATTATTTTATCCTCTCGTTTGAAGCAAGATCAAAAGCATGAACTAGATTTAAAGAAGGCATCTATTATTGGTGCGGTTCAAGCACTTTGTCTTCCATTTCGTGGTTTTTCTAGATCGGGCGCAACTATTTCGACAGGTTTATTATTAGGTTTATCGCGTCAGAAAGTTGAAGAATTTAGTTTTGCTCTTGCAGTCGTACTCACACCTGTCATTATTATTAAAGAGTTTGTACGTTTATTACATACCCAAGGTGCAGCACATGTACAGATTAGTCATTTCATCTTTCCAAGTTTAGTAGGGATGATTGCAAGCTTTATTGCGGGCTTAGCTGCATTAAAGTGGTTGTCATCGTGGCTTGAGAGTGGACGCTGGCACTTGTTTGGGATTTATTGTATGTGCTTTGCAGTAGTTGTACTTATTGTATCTTAATATTTTGTTTTGGCTTAAAAAGGAGTGGGTTGTATGATTACAGCCCATTTTTATATTTTACTTAAAGTATAAATACAAAAAAACCAGCTTCAAGCTGGTTTTCTTTTTACACTATTCTAATGTTATTTAGAATGGTGCCCGGGGCCGGACTCGAACCGGCACGCTTTGTGGGCGGGGGATTTTAAATCCCCTGTGTCTACCTATTTCACCACCCGGGCTTTACCAAGATTGGAGGCGGAGGTCGGAATCGAACCGGCGTACACGGAGTTGCAGTCCGCTGCATGACCACTCTGCCACCCCGCCATGTCTTGGTGATGCACATATTAGCAACCTTTTGAAAAAACACAATAGATAACTATGAATATATGTTCATAAATTCGGCATATAAAGTAAAATTGCTAAAATAATCATGTATTATTACGAAATTAGTTTAAAAATGATCTTGGAGATGCACTGTGGCACTTGTTTTAGATGGAAAGGCTTTAGCAAAAACAATTGAAAGTAATTTACTAGAAAGAGTTGAGGTATTAAAGGCAAAAACGGGTCGTACTCCTATATTAGCAACAATTTTAGTTGGTGATGATGGTGCATCTGCTACTTATGTGCGTATGAAAGGGAATGCATGCCGCCGTGTTGGTATGGATTCATTAAAAATTGAATTGTCTGAACAAACAACAACTGAAGAGTTACTTGCGGAAATTGAAAAACTAAATGCCAATCCTGATGTACATGGTATTCTTCTACAACATCCTGTGCCTGCGCAAATTGATGAACGTGCATGTTTTGATGCAATCCGTTTAGAAAAAGATGTTGATGGTGTGACTTGTTTAGGGTTTGGTCATATGGCAATGGGTGAGTCAGCATATGGCTCTGCAACACCAGCGGGAATTATGACTATTCTTAAAGAAAATAATATTGAAATTTCAGGTAAGCATGCTGTCGTTGTGGGACGTTCTTCAATTTTAGGTAAGCCAATGGCAATGATGCTTCTACAAGCGAATGCTACGGTAACGATTTGCCATTCTCGTACTCAAAATTTATCTGATCTTGTGAAGCAGGCTGATATCGTTGTAGGTGCGGTAGGTAAGGCTGAACTTATTAAAAAAGATTGGATTAAAAAAGGTGCTGTTGTTGTTGATGCGGGTTTTCATCCGCGTGAAAATGGCGGTGTAGGCGATATCCAGCTTGTAGGGATTGAAGACGTTGCTTCTGCTTATACACCTGTACCAGGTGGTGTGGGTCCAATGACCATTACAACACTAATTCGCCAAACTGTGGAAGCCGCAGAAAAAGCATTAGGTTAATAGATGAAAATATAAAAAAGCACAGCTTAGCTGTGCTTTTTTATTATCTAGGTGTGCATTCATAGCGAACAACAGTAAGTGTATTTGGGTGTATGCCAAGTGCTGTGCGTGATGCATTGTTATTTTCAGCACTCGTATTTGCAAGACCAAAAGTTGTTTGGCTATGCCCAATGTTTATGCCTGTCTTTTGAGGTGTATTGGCAGGGTTTATAATTTCATCTGTACTTAGAATTTTTACGCTATAGTTTAAAGTTTCTGTTAATGCCTTTTTACATGTATTTTCTAATTTTGTTTGGTTAAGTGCATGGTTTGGTTGAACAGCTAAAGTATAACTAATAATTGCAGTATTGTTTGTTTTACTTTCTATTGTATAACCTGCATTACCATTATATTTCTGAGGAGTATTTTGACATGCAGTTAGAGTTAGACCGACTGTAGCAATACCAATAAATAAAAGTACCTTTTTCATCATGTATGATCCATTTCTATTTTTGTGTTTAATGCATGTCATATTAAGCTGAAAGTTTTAGTTTTTCTATAGGCATTTTATAAAAATGGCCACAATAATGTGGCCATATATAAAGGGATATAAAGCTATTAATTATGCATATATATCTTCTTTAAATCTTTTTAAAAGCTGCTGTTGTCTATCTGATAATGCTTTAGGTAAACGATTACCTAATTTTTCAAATAAGGCATAGTGACTTTCAAGTTCTTGAACCCATAATTCTTCATCTAGATCTGTTATCTGTTCAAATTTTTCTAGTGAAAAGTCAACTCCAGTCCAGTTAATGTCTTTATATTCAGGAACTAGACCAATAGGTGTTTCTGTTGCATTTGCTTGACCATCACAACGATTAATAATCCATTCTAATACACGCATGTTTTGACCAAAACCAGGCCAAATGAAATTACCTTGCTCATCACGGCGGAACCAGTTTACATTAAAAATTTTAGGAGGCTGATTGCCACGAGCTGTTGCTTTCGCATGTAAGTCTTCACCAATTTGTAACCAGTGATTGAAGTAATCAGCCATGTTATAACCTGTGAAAGGTAACATGGCGAAAGGGTCACGGCGTACAACACCTTGTTGACCCACTGCAGCAGCTGTTGTTTCTGAACCCATTGTCGCCGCTTTATATACACCATCTACCCAGTCAAAAGCTTCGGATACTAAAGGAATTGTATCTGCTCTTCGACCACCAAAAATGAAAGCAGAGATTGGAACACCTGCTGGATTTTCCCAGTCAGCATCAATGGATGGACATTGTGATGCAGCAACAGTAAAGCGTGCATTTGGGTGTGCAGCTTTTTCATCATTTTGATGAGGTTGACCTTTCCAGTTTGTAAGGTTGTTGGGAACTTCTTTTGTGAGACCTTCCCACCATACTTCGCCTGTATCGGATACAGCAACATTGGTATAGATGACATCTTTATGCAAAGTCGCCATGCAATTAGGGTTGGTTTTTGTATTTGTACCAGGTGCAACGCCAAAGAAACCAGCTTCAGGGTTAATGGCATAAAGTTGGCCATCTTCACTTGGTTTAATCCAAGCAATGTCATCTCCAACAGTTTCTATTTTCCAACCGTTATATTCTTTTGGTGGAATGAGCATTGCAAAGTTGGTTTTACCACATGCAGATGGAAATGCAGCAGCGATATAGTGTTTTTTACCTTCTGGATTAGTGATGCCCAGAATAAGCATATGTTCTGCAAGCCAACCTTGTTCACGTCCCATTACAGATGCGATACGTAATGCAAGGCATTTTTTACCAAGTAGTGCATTGCCCCCATATCCAGAGCCAAAAGACCAAATTTCGCGTGTTTCAGGATAATGAACAATATATTTTTCTTTATTGCATGGCCATGCAACATCCTTCTCATTTGATAGGAGAGGCATGCCTACACTATGTACACATGGAATAAAATGACCATTTGTACCTAGTACGTCATATACAGCTTTTCCCATACGTGCCATTTTACGCATACTTACAACGACATATGGTGAATCTGTAATTTCGATACCAATGTGTGCAATGTGGCTGCCAAGAGGTCCCATCGAAAAAGGGACAATGTACATTGTACGACCTTTCATACAGCCATCGAATAGTTTTGAAAGCTTGCCACGCATAATTGTTGGGTCTTCCCAGTTGTTTGTTGCGCCAGCATCTTCTTTATTATTGCTGCAGATGAAAGTACGGTCTTCCACGCGAGCTACATCTGATGGATCTGAGTTAGCAAGATATGAACCAGGATGTTTTTCCTCATTCAGTGTTTGCATGGTACCATTAGAAATCATCTGTTGAATCAGATGGTTGTATTCTTCTTCACTACCATCGCACCATTCAATGTTTGCAGGTTTTGTAAGTTTAGCAATTTCTTCCACCCAAGTGATTAATTCTGGATGGTTAACGAACTTAGGTGTATTTAATTGCATTGTGCTTATACCTTAAATATAAATAGAGGTGTTTTTCTGTGTAAATATTAGAGCATATCTAGTATAGGAAATTAATATATAAAAATTGTTTATTTCGAATTGGGTCTATACATAAGTGAAATAAATAAGTATTTAAAACAATAGGTTAAGATTATAATGGACGTTACATTTTTATTATAAATACATAGATTAATTTCATTTATTTTTTAAATATTAATATAAATCAGTTGCTTATGGGGGTGATTGGTGCTAACAAATATTTATATAAAACACATATTTTGTTTTTAATATTTCCTTTAAATGATAGTTATATACTTATTAAAGTAATAGTAATAAGACGCTCAGACTCTATATGATGTTTATAGAAAAATGGAGCACATTCAGGACGAAATTATTAATATTAATGGTGCATTATGCTACTTCATTTATCCGATTTACATTTTGGGACAGAAAAACAAGAATGTTTATTAGCAATTAAAAAATTTTGTGAGCAATATCGTATCGAGGTTGTTGCTGTGAGTGGTGATCTCACACAAAGAGCGAGAATTATTCAATTTTTAAATTGTAAAAAATTTCTAGATGGGCTTAGTATTCCTTATTTGGTAGTCCCTGGTAATCATGATATTCCGCTTTATCATGTTTGGCAGCGATTTTTTAGCCCTTTTCATAGTTATAAAACATTTTTTGGAGAACTTGAGGACACTTTAGAAACGGAGAACTTTTATTTAATTGGGGTGAATAGTATTCGCCGCCATCATCATACTAAAGGTCATATTTCGTTAGCACAAGTTGATGAAGTTTCACAAAAGTTAAAGCATGCTCCTGAAAATAAATTAAAGCTTGTTGTAGTGCACCAACCATTTTATGTTGCACAAGAAAAAGGACATGGTTTAGGAGATTGTCCTAATAGAGGGCGGTTTGCATTAGAGCAATGGTCTAAATATGGATTATTTGGTTTATTACATGGTCACTTACACTTAATGGGGGTGTATAACTTGACCCAAGTATATCAATTACGTGCAGGTCCTATTTTTGATATTCATGCAGGAACAGCAACTTCATGGCGATTACGAAAAAATGAACCAAATGGTTTTAATGTTCTTTTTAAAGATGGTTCTATTCAACATTATATATTTGATGAAATATCTAAAGAGTTTACTTTGAGAGAAACTCATTAAAGATATAAGAATACATGAAGTGATTAAAAAAAATGCAAAAGATATTTATTTTTAATTTTTGCCCTTGAAGGTTTTATTTAAACCCCCAAAAAAATGGCATCGGAACAATATGTTAATAGTGGTATAAATCATACTGAAAACACTACTATTAATTTTTGAAACAAGACTTAGTCTGATGGAGTTTTACATATGAGCAACATTCGCCCATTACATGATCGTGTCGTTATTCGCCGTGTTGAAGAAGAAACAAAAACAGCAGGCGGTATTTTACTACCTGGTTCAGCAGCAGAAAAACCATCTGAGGGTGAGGTAATTGCTGTTGGTAATGGTCAAATTACTGAAAATGGTGTTCGTGCTTTAGATGTGAAAGTAGGCGATAAAGTACTATTTGGTACTTACGCAGGTACGACAGTTAAAGTTGATGGTGAAGAATTATTGATTATGAAAGAGTCTGACATCTTAGCTGTTCTAGAAGGCTAAGTAGACAAACTTTTGTAAGTATCAGATGAAATAAATAAAAGATTTTGGAGTAATACAATGTCAGCTAAAGACGTAAAATTTGGTGATTCAGCACGCTCAAAAATGATTGCAGGTGTAAATATCCTTGCAGATGCTGTAAAGGTAACTTTAGGCCCTAAAGGTCGTAATGTTGTAATCGACCGTTCTTTTGGTGCACCACACATTACAAAAGATGGTGTAACTGTTGCAAAAGAAATTACATTAAAAGATAAATTTGAAAACATGGGTGCGCAACTTGTACGTGAAGTGTCTTCAAAAACAAATGATGTTGCAGGTGATGGTACAACTACAGCAACCGTACTTGCTCAAGCAATTGTAAATGAGGGTGTTAAATCTGTAACTGCAGGTATGAACCCAATGGACTTAAAACGCGGTATTGATATTGCTGTTAAAGTTGCAGTTGAGAACATTCGTAAGAACTCAACCCCTGCAAATGACTTTAAAGCAATTGAGCAAGTTGGTTCAATTTCTGCAAACTCTGACCATACTGTGGGCAAATTAATTGCTCAAGCAATGGAAAAAGTGGGTAAAGAAGGTGTGATTACTGTTGAAGAGGGTTCAGGTTTTGAAGACTCTCTTGATGTTGTTGAAGGTATGCAGTTTGACCGTGGTTACCTCAGCCCATATTTCTCTAATAAGCAAGAAACTCTAACTGCTGAATTAGAAAATCCATTTATCCTTCTTGTTGATAAAAAAATTAGTAATATTCGTGAGTTAATCACAACTTTAGAGGCTGTTGCTAAAACAGGTAAGCCTTTATTAATTATTGCTGAAGATGTTGAAGGCGAAGCGCTTGCAACACTTGTTGTAAACAACATGCGCGGTATTATTAAAGTATGTGCAGTGAAAGCACCTGGCTTTGGTGATCGTCGTAAAGCAATGCTACAAGATATTGCAATTTTAACAGGTGCAAATGTTATTTCTGAAGAAGTGGGCATGTCTTTAGAGAAGGCATCTTTAGAAGATTTAGGTACTGCACATAAAGTGACTGTATCTAAAGAGAACACAGTAATTGTTGATGGTGCAGGTAATGCTGCAATGATTGATGAGCGTGTTCAACAAATTCGTGCGCAAATTGAAGAATCAACTTCTGAATATGACCGTGAGAAGCTGCAAGAACGTGTTGCTAAACTTGCTGGTGGTGTTGCTGTTATTAAAATTGGTGCAGCAACTGAAGTTGAAATGAAAGAGAAAAAAGACCGTGTGGATGATGCTTTACATGCAACACGTGCAGCGGTTGAAGAAGGTGTTGTTGCAGGTGGTGGTGTTGCCCTTGTACGTGCTGTAAACGCGCTTGATGGTTTAACAGGTGAAAATGAAGATCAGACAGCGGGTATTAATATTCTACGCCGTGCGATTGAAGCGCCTTTACGTCAAATTGTTGCGAATGCAGGAGATGAACCTTCTGTTGTAATTAATGCAATTAAGCAAGGTGAAGGTAACTATGGTTACAACGCTGCAACTGGTGAATATGGCGATATGATCGAAATGGGTATTTTAGACCCTGCGAAAGTAACGCGTTCTGCACTTGAGCATGCGGCATCTGTTGCTGGCTTAATGCTTACTACTGAGGCAATGATTACAGAAATTCCTGAAGAAAAACCTGCTGCTGCACCTGATATGGGCGGTATGGGTGGTATGGGCGGTATGATGTAAGCCACTCATTTTCTATTTAAGTAGTTAAATTATAGTATTTAATTTAATTATTGATGAATAGCTATTCACAATCTTACTCACAAATGTTTTTGTAGTAAAAAAAGAAGGTCGCTAATTAGCGGCCTTTTCTATAGATATAACCATTAGTCGTAGTTAAGTGATTTAAGCAATCCATTTTCTAAAAGGGGAATACTGTATATGACAGTATATTTTCTATAAGAAAGGAGCCTAATACAGTCTTGTTTGAGTATATTGAAATTTACTACAATCGAGTTAAGAAAACAGACATTGTACAAGTAGTTAATCCCTGAGGCTTTTGAGCAGAACTATTTGTAATTTTTAGAGGCTCGAATATCCACAACTCTGTCTAAAATCGGTGTATAAGTACTATTAAATATATAATCTTTTCTATTCTCTTCATGGTTATAGGCCCAGCGAAGTTATTTTTATATCTATTTATTCTATTTTTCATTTAAATATCAATCTTATTAAAAAATAGAAATAAATTAAGTTTTTTTTAAGTTATTCTTTTTAACCTATGATGCATAGGAATTATGCTGTAATTTCCTACTTTGGGTCATACTCCTACTGACAGAGTATGGCTTTTTTTTGCAAAAAAATTAATAAAGCCCCCAAGTTATGGAGGCCTTTAACTATTTTATATTATGGGCAATTGTAATTTTGCAATGCTTGAATACGATCGTTAATATTTGGATGACTTTGAAAAAGTGCTGCAAAGCTAAATCCTTCAGTCTTACCTTCAGTAATAGCAAGTGCCTTCATTTCTTTTGGCATTTGGTCCGGAACATTACTTTCTGCTTGTAAGCGCAATAAAGCATTAATCATGGCTTGTTTACCAGCAAGTTGCGCACCAGCTTCATCTGCACGATACTCACGATATCTTGAGAACCACATGATAATTGTATTTGCAAGAAATCCAAAAACAAGATCAAGTATCATTGTAATTACAAAATAGGCGATACCTGGTGGATCACCTTCTTCACGACCGAATATATTACGGTCAATAAAATCACCGACAACCCGAGCAAAGAACATTACAAATGTATTGACGACGCCTTGTACTAATGACATTGTAACCATATCACCATTTGCGATATGTCCAATCTCATGTCCAATAACAGCACGCAATTCGTCTTGGCTCATGTTTTCAAGTATGCCACTTGAAACGGCGACGAGAGCATCGTTCTTATTCCAGCCTGTAGCAAAAGCATTTGATTGGTATGATGGAAAAACACCTACTTCAGGCATTGCAATTCCAGCGCGTTGAGAAAGTTCAGCAACCGTTTGTAGTAACCATGCCTCAGCTTGGTTACGTGGTGCATTTGGGTTAATTAGCTCTGTGCCAGTTGTATTTTTTGCCATCCATTTAGACATGAATAGCGAAATTAAAGAACCAACCATACCAAAGACGAAGCACATCACAAGTAAGTTGCCTAAGTTTAAACCACGAGCACCATGGTAACTTCCGACCCCTAATACTGACAAAATAAGACCAGCGACAACCAGTACCGCGAGGTTGGTTAGCAAAAACAAACCAATCCGCATCATTGAGCATATCCTCTTATAATTAAAAATAGAAACTCAGCCAAAAACCTGCGAGTCTTCTTCGTAATATGTAGTTTGATATTTGAAAATTCAAGTGGGGATTACATAAATGATAAAGGATTGACTTTAATTGTGTACTGTCACAGACGTATAAGTACCATCAGATAACTGAATAATTTTATACTCATGTTTCTGATTAGGATTTATTTGTGCAACAGATGGCGATATAGAGCTAGAGGTATTAAGGTGACTGCTTTGTATACTTTCTTTGGTTGTAAGTATTAGTTCTGAACGATACAAATTATGATATCTATCGAGTACACGTTTTATATAATCTTTTGTTTCTTTAAAAGGAGGAACACCGCCATATTTCTGTACATTGCCTTCTCCTGCATTATATGCAGCGAGGACAAGAGGAGTATTACCATTAAATCTTTTTAGAAGTGTACTTAAATATTGAGCTGCACCATGTATATTTTCATTTGGGTCATAGCTATTTTTAACATGGAAGCGTTTAGCTGTTGATGGCATCAGTTGCATTAGGCCTTGTGCGCCAACTGGCGATGTTGCATGTATATTAAAACCTGACTCTGTATGCATAATTGCTTTAATTAAACCTGCAGGAATACCATGCTGTTGTGCTGAGGTAGAAATAATATCATCAAAACTATTTTTATTTTTACTGAATGTTGGAAGTACGGAGGCTTCTGATCTACCCCAATTTCGGTATGAGTGAATATTACTGTCAGGATAGTATGTTACTTTAACAGCTGTAAGATTTTTATTTGCTTGAGGTTGGTTAGTAAATAAATAAGACCCATCATTATCTTCATAAGTATAAATATGACCAGCATGTGTGAACGTATTTAAACCTATATAAAAAGATATAGGTAGAATGATCTTAAATATCTGCATTTAATTTTTCAAGAAGATAGGATAGAAAAGAGATTTTTAGCAATTTAGCCTCTAAAAGCAAGATAAAACTTAGTTGCTAATGATGTTATAAGCTTTATTTAAATTTATAACATCATTAGTACTAATATGTATTAACCAATCTGTTGTTTCATAGTTGCACGCATTTTAGACTTGGTCATAAGACGTTTCTTAGCAACTTTTTGTCTAATAGGACGTTCATTATATAGCTTTAGTACAATAACGGTAAGTGCTAAAATAGCAGTAAGTCCATTTGCTGTCATGACAGGAATATCATGCATTTTATAACCATAAAATGTCCAGCTAGTTACACCAAAAAATAGAGCAGCATACATTCCTAAAGATACACCTGTAGTATCTTTTTTGCGCATCATGTGAATGACTTGCAGGAAAAAAGATCCAGTTGTAACCCATGCTGCAAGCGCACCAAGAGCAACAGGCCATTGATAAAGAATGGCAACTGCGATTGCAACTGTAATAATTGTCGCAAGGATAATAGCTATATCTTTTTTATACTGACTATTCATTTTTAAGTTCCTCATTATTACTCTGCCTAGGCAGAGCAAAGTAGTTTTTCACTTCTAAAATTGCTCTAATTAAATTTTCACGAAATTTAGGCTGTGTCGTGAGTGAGCCAAAAAGTACTTCTGTTTCTACAAATGCTTTTTCAGGTATCGCATGAGTAAAGATTTCACTTAAATCTATTGTGTCAAATACTTGATCTTCATATGTAAAATTGAGCTGTTGGGTATAGTGTTTCTCTAAGAATAAAAAATAAAGTGCAACAATTTTAAGTGCAGCTGTTGGTATTTGATCTTGAGAAAATCTATCTTTAATCGTTGGTACGATAAAGCCGTGTAGTTTAGAAATACTGTCAGAAGAAACACGTGCAACTGTATCTTTTACATAAGGATTTTTAAAACGCTCTAAGATGGTTGCAATTTCTAATGCAGTATCAATTTCAATATCATGCATTTCTAAAGCTGTAGCAACGTCTTTTTCCGCATATTCTTTAATCAGCATTTTTATATAGGTGTTATCTAATGTTTCATGAATAAATACTTTATTGATTAATGCACCCATCCATGCAATTCCACTGTGACTTGCATTTAAAAGGCGAATTTTCGCTTCTTCATATGGTGCAACATCTTTAACAAACTCAACACCAACACGTTCTAATTTAGGTCTTCCATGAATAAAATTATCCTGAACTACCCAGCGTGTATAGTGTTCACAGGTTAAAGGCTCTAGGTCAGCTGATAAACCTACAGCTTGCATACGAGTATGAATGCTAGCATCAAATTTAGGTGTAATTCGATCTACCATACTGGTTGGTGTTGAAACATATTGGGTTACCCATAAAAATAATAGATCATCTTTCTTGGCTTTAATAAAATCGAGAAGGCCTGTTTTAAAACTGTCCCCATTATTTCTAAGGTTATCGCAACTAAGCAATGTGATAGCACCTTGCTGTCCAAGTTGTTGCATACGTTGATGCAAAATTAGGTATAACGCACCATAAAGAGTTTGTATTTCATTATGACTATTTAAATCATTTTGAATATCAGGGTGGGAGAGGTTTAGATGACCTTGATCAGTAAGGAAATATCCACTTTCTGTAACTGTAAAAGAAATAATTTTAGTATTTGAATGAATACCAACTTCTACAATATTAGAAATTTGAGGATTCCACAAAATAATGTTTTTTAAACTATGAACTGGCTCATATTCAATATGACCATGAGGTGAAATAATTTCTAAAGTATAAAAACCATTTTGGCTTTTCAGTCGTTCTAGTATCTTTTGAGAGTGACTGTTACGAATATTCGCTAAGTGCATTTCCCATGATGAATCACCAAGTTGGTGTAGCTTATTTAAGTAATACGCTTGATGTGCTCTAAAAAAAGCACTAGCCCCTAAATGCAACCATAAACTCGGTGAGTCGGACTTAAGCAATTGCTTATTCAAACTTACTCCTTCCTTATTAAGGTTTTTCTGCTTGTTTTTTAGCTTACCATAAGATTTGATGGTGAAATGCTATCTTAAGTCGTATATAGGTTGAATGATTGCGGATTATAGAGTTTTAAGTAGAAGTTTTTATGTCTTTATAATAAAGAATAATTAACTTTATTTTTAAATAAATTTAATTATATCATGTACTTGTATTTATCTTGTTTAATCTAAAAATAAATTATATGTAACAAAAAATTTGTTAGATTTAGTAACAATGTTGTAATAAATTTGATCTTTTCGCAAGTGTGTTATAGAAAAAAATATACTTTTTATGTAACAGTACTCAGGTAAAAAATCAAGAAAAATAGCTAAAGAATAATGAAAAAAAATAATATAATTTTTTTTATACAGCACTATTGACTTGCATAAGTTTTTGTTTTTAATTGATATTTTTTTTAGATTAAAAAATAATCAATTTGATCGAAAGCCTTACAGTGAGAAGGGAAACTTTTGTCAATACCTATAGAATCCACAAACTTATCCACAGGTTTTGTGGAAAACTATATTAAAGCTTTCAGATATGAAATCTATTGCTATAAATAGAAGTAATATCTAGAAAATTATACTTTAAATATTATTAAATTTTGATGAAATTTAATAAATTAGATTAAGAGTTTATTTTTATAAATATCTGGCTCAAATTTAAGAAAATTATCGTAATAATTAGCAATGAGCTAATGCGTATTGGACAAGAATAATATAAAATCGTGCGATATTTTTTTTAGGGTTTGTATCGTCTATGTACTCTCCAATTGAGTCCCAGCAAGGATTTAATTTTAAGCCAGAGCTACCAACCAGTTCATCTTATTATCGATTGCTCAAGAAGTTACGCCGTCAGGTTGGCCATGCTATTCGTGATTATAAAATGATCGAAGAAGGTGACAAGGTAATGGTATGTATTTCTGGTGGAAAGGATAGCTATACCTTATTAGATATACTCTTAAATTTTAAGCGTGTAGCGCCTGTTAATTTTGATGTGATTGCTGTAAATCTAGATCAGAAGCAACCAGGTTTTCCAGAGGATGTATTACCAGCATATTTAGAAGCCAATAATATTCCTTATTATATTTTAGAGAAAGATACATATAGTATTACAAAGCGTCTGACTCCTGAAGGAAAAACATATTGCGCTGTATGCTCTCGTTTACGCCGTGGCTCGCTTTATGGGTTTGCTCAAGAGATTGGTGCAACAAAGGTAGCTCTAGGGCATCATCGTGATGACATTATTGCGACATTCTTTTTAAACCTTTTTCATGGTGGTAGCTTAAAGGCAATGCCACCGAAACTTTTGTCTTCAGATAAGAAAAATATTCTTATCCGTCCTCTTGCATATGTGGAAGAAAAAGACATTATTAAATATGCAGAAATGCGTAAATTCCCAATTATTCCATGTAATTTATGTGGTTCGCAAGAAAACTTACAGCGTGCTATGTTAAATAATATGTTAAGAGAATGGGATAAAGAATATCCGAAACGTTTGCATAGTATTTTTGGTGCGTTACAGAATGTCTCACCATCGCAACTTGCCGACAGAGATCTTTTTGATTTTGAAAAGCTAGATGAAGAGCGAGAGTTTGATTTAAAAGATACTGAAGAGATGAAAAAACGTTTAGACGTTGTTAATCTTGGATTTGCAGTAGAATAATCTCAATTTTTATAAGAGACATATTGTAACTTATGATATGTCTTCTCATTTAAGTTGTGACGATAAATAAAAATCCTGTATTTTAAAATATTAGATATTATTCTTGATATCGCATGAATAGACATTTAGAGGAATAAAAATGCCAGCATTTTTAACAGACGCATGGTTTTCCAAAGTTGATGAGTTAACAGAGCAAGCTGGGAATCTAAATCTATCACCTGCATTGCAGAGTTTAGCAATAAATTTAATTGTAAATGATGGCGCAGTTGAAAATACTGAATTAGCTCTTGCAGGTGGTAAGTTTAGAAAAGGTTTAGCAGAAAATGCAAAAACTACATTAAATATGGATTCGAATACTTTAAGACGAGTTTTTTTAGAGTTCGACATGACGGCAGCAATGCAAGCATTTATGACAGGAAAAATAAAAGTACAAGGTGATATGTCTCAGCTAATGGCTTTGCAGACGGCAAAACCTAGTCCTGAACAAAAGTCATTATTTAAAGAAATTTTGAAACATACATTATAAGAAAAGGCGAACTAAGTTCGCCTTTTCTTATTCTAAACTTCAATCGGCTGGTTTGATTGTTGAATATGTTCTAAATATGCACGAATACGTGTGACATATTGTAGTGCCTGTTTATAGCGAGCATTTGTATTTTGATTTTTTTGCAAATAGCTATATAAATTCATCCATTCTTGAGGATTTTTGCCTTGCTTTTCTATCTTACTTTGGATAATTGAAACTGCTCCAGGCCCCATATTGTATGCAGTAAGTGCATACCAAGCACGGTCTGGATAAGGAATATTTTCATACTGCTCAAGCAGTTGATCTAAATATTTTGCACCACCTTGAATACTTTGTCTTGGATCATTTCGGTTGGTTACACCCATAGCTTTTGCTGTGCTGCTTGTAAGCATCATTAAACCACGGACGCCAGTTGGTGAAACAGAATCTGATTTTAGATAAGATTCTTGATAACCCATTGCAGCTAAAAATTGCCAATCTAAGTTGTATTTATCTGCTTCTTGTTGGAAGCTTGCTTTATAAATAGGCATTCTTGCTTTTAAGTCACGCTCAATAGTTTCCCATGCTGTAGGTTCAACAATATTGTGATTGTAAAATGAAGCAAGCTGGTCGATTGAACCATCATTTTTTGCTTCGCAAGTAAAACCACTTGCAGTTTGTGCAATTGGATCTTCCGCATTATTAACAACTAAGTTAATGTTGGTATCTAAACCATTTTGTGAAAGTGCATTAAAATTGCCACATGTTGCAGAGAAAAAACTTAGATTTTTTTCTTCGATAGAGGACATAGAGGCATTGGTTAAAGCAATATTTGCTTTCCCTTGTGCAACTAAATCTAAAGCAGCAGAGTTGTCATTAACAACCTTGAAATCTAGCTGAACATTTAAACTTTTTGCATAGTTACGCATAAGATCATAACCAAAACCATGTAGATTTTGTCCATTATCAAATACTGTACTAGGATTTTTGACAGCAACGACCGTAAGTTTATTATGGTCTATAACGTTAGCATACTGTGTTTTATCCTTTTTAGTAGCAGTCAATGCATGTAAAGGTAAGAGGGGGAGCATTGCTGCTGCAATAATAGAAAAACGTATAGGGAGAGAGTTAGATTTAAATTTAAGGCGCAAGCGCCTCGTAATAGCTACTGACTTACTTTGCATATTAGCTCCGCAATAGGAAGTAGTATCCCCATGACCAAATAAAAATAAATATGATCAAAGTGATTGCTAAAAAGAGCAATTTAAAAAATAGAGGGGATATCACCATTTAAAGTAATGGCATAAGTTAACAATAGAACCTACACTTTTTAGAAATGTCTGTAACAAATCGTAAATATAGGTTAAAAAAAATACAGTTAAATTGAACAGTGAATAATAAAGAGATAGTAAAGAAAAGTCAAATGCATGATAAATATACTTATTGATCGATATATGCGATTGTTTTAGCTAAATATACGTTTTTACTGATATTTAACGTTAAAAAAGTAATTAAAAAATATTTTGTAAACGTAAAGGTTTTTTAGGCCTAGTTATATTGAAAACAAAAAATGTTTATATGTTATGTATGTTTTATTTAGTATAAGATATTAAAAGACTAGATTACGCTGTATTTGTAGAATATATGGTTAGGTTTGTATGCTTATTTACCTATCTAAATCACTATATCGTATTATTTTTATTCACTTAATTATTATTTTTAAAAATAGAGTTGCTAAAATAAAAAAATATTTATATTATAGCCACCATTGGAAGCGTGGCAGAGCGGTTTAATGCACCGGTCTTGAAAACCGACGAGGGTTTACCCCCTCCGTGAGTTCGAATCTCACCGCTTCCGCCAAATTTTAAAAATCCGTGAGACAGTAGTCTCACGGATTTTTTTATTCTCTTATTTTTAATATTTAAGATAACTGTATTTATTAAAATGGCAGGCAGTAATCATCTCCGAATAGTTGTATGTATATTAGAAAGTAAAAAACAAATGAATAAAAAAGCTTTTTTATTAGTAATACTTGTTAGTATTGCAACAGCAATATCTCATGCGGAAAAACAAAGTAAACTAGATGAATTTCTATTAAAAAATAATAATGAGATAAACATAATAAGAACAAAAATTAAGAAACTAGAATTGGAAATAAATGAATCTACAGCAAGTAAAAAAATCGAACTAATTTGTGAGAAAAGAAGACTAACACGTGAATTTATAGAATTACTTGATCAAACATACAAAGCTAAAGCAATGATACAACTCTCAAAAGAGGACAAAAGATTTATAGAAACAAGAGAAAATATAAAAATCGCCAAAGAAAACTATAAACAACACATATAACAAGAAGACCAAATATTAAGAGATGAGATGAAAGTAAGACAAGAAATGAAAACAGTAACAGTAGACTATGTATGTGCAATAAACAAAGACTAGATCAGTTGTTATCTGATGTGAGCAGACAATTAAGAATCACATCAAACTATAGAGTGTCATAGCAGCTATAAAAATATTTTTCGCAAAGACCGCTAACAAAACTCAATAGTGAGTATGAAACTTTATTGCTTATAAATGTTTCGGATTCATATTCGATTAATCAAGTATGAATATTTTTCGTTTGTAAATTCAATAATTTGGCTACCACGTGAGTATAAAATTCTTTTGTATGCTTACATCTGTCTAATAAATGAACAATTGTTTATCTGATGTTACGCCCAAAAAAATTGATTGAATATTTATGCTCTAGATTTATTTCTATAAATCAAAAGTACTCAATTGTCATATTTCTAAAAATAATGATTGATCAGCATAAGAGATAAATATTTAAAATTATAATAATTCTAGCCATAGCTAGCTTTGATTGTAAGATTTAATTTAATAAGTAGGAAAATATATCTCCTACTTATATAAGGTATTATTGTACTTTAGGTAAATCAAACCAAATCATTTGGCTGTCTTCTAATGCTGTGACATCAAATTTTTCAGAAAAAGTAAGTGCATCACCAGCACTTACAACTTCATTATTTATTATTACTTTACCTGAGATGATATGAACATAGTTTAAACCTTGTGTCGTGGCAATAGGTAACTGATTATTTTGGGTAAGATAGGTTGTTTTAACCTCAGCATCTTGACGGATATGCATAGGTGCCGTTTGGTTAGGTCCTACAATAAGATGCCATTGATTAGGTTGCTTACGAGGATCTTGTTTAATCTGCTGATATGTTGGCTCTGCATCATGTATATTTGGCTGAATCCATATTTGTAATAGATGAACAGGGATATCTTGATTATTTATTTCACTATGGCGAACACCTGTACCTGCGCTCATTAATTGCCATTCTCCGGCATGAATATGTCCTTCATTACCCATACTGTCTTTATGAGTTACAGTACCTGATAAGACACAAGTAAGGATTTCCATATTGTCATGTGGGTGAGTCCCAAAGCCATTATGTGGTGCTATAGTATCGTCATTAATGACGCGTAGGGCACTGATACCCATAAAACGTGGATCATACCAGCTACCAAATGAAAAGCTATGATATGTATTTAACCAATCTGCTTGGACATGTCCGCGATTTTCATTGCGATGTAAATACATTTTCATGAGATATCCTATATTTTATCACTGATTTCTTATAGTCTATTTTATATTTTTCATCATTTATTTAAATAACATGTATAAAACGTATTGTTCTATTTGTAGGGTAGCAATGAGTGATAATTTTACTAGGAAAAATGACGTATAGATACCGATACCAATGAGAGCTATTTTTTATAGCTCATCATTGGCTTTTTATCAAATTATTTGGCAATACCAAATTTAAAGATAGTTATATTGTCATACGTTTGACCTGGGTTTAAACGTGTAGAGGGGAAGTTCGGTTTATTGGGACTATCTGGATAATGTTGCGTTTCAAGTGCAAAAGCATTGATGTCTGCTGAAAAAACAGGAGGGTTTAACTTGGTAAACTATACATACTCATCAGGAGTTTACCATGAGCAAGAAACACAAGACGTATACGGCAGAATTTAAAGCTGAAGCGATCAAAGCAATAGAAGCCAATCAAGGCAATGTATCCCAAACAGCTAGAGAACTCGGCATTTCCATGCAAACCCTTTCGAACTGGAATACAAAGGCAAAGGCAGGGACTTTAGCCGGTACAAAACAGTATTCACCTGATCTAAATGCTTTACTCGAAGAAAATAAAAAACTTAAACAGCAGCTTAAAACAGCCGAAATGGAACGTGAATTTCTAAAAAAGGCAGCAGCGTACTTTGCCAAAGAAAGTCAGTAAGGTACGCCTATATGAAATCGCAAAGACACTTATTTCCTATTATTTTGATGGCTCGCTTACTTCACGTATCAGTTTCATGCTTTTATGATTGGCTAAAACAAGGTGTGAGTAAACAATCAATTCAGCGAAATCAACAAGCAATTTTGGTCAAAATAGCACATGAGGAAACGAAACAGAGCTATGGCTATATTCGTTTAACCAAGCATTTACAGGCTCAGGGCGTAAAAATTAGTGCCTATGCCGTTCGTCAGATAAAAAAGTTAAATCAGCTGTATTGTAAGCGCCACAAGCGTTTCAAAAGAACAACGAACAGTGACCATAACCGAGCGATCTATCCAAATTTGCTTGAACAACAATTCTCAATGATTAAACCAAATCAAGCGTGGTCGAGTGATATTACGTATATATGGACAACTGAAGGCTGGTTGTACTTAGCAGCTGTAAAAGACCTTTACACGAAACAAGTGGTTGGCTACAGCTTAAATGAGCGTATGACAGCCAAGCTTGTTTGTGATGCATTGAATATGGCTATTCGCAATCAAAAACCAACTAAGGACCTCATTGTGCATTCAGACAGAGGCAGCCAATATTGCGGTCATGAATATCGAAACTTACTTGAAAAATGTGGCTTTCAGGGTTCAATGAGCAAGCGTGGCGATTGTTACGATAATGCACCGATTGAAAGCTTCTGGGGCATACTCAAAAACGAATTGGTGCATCATCATAGCTATAAAACGAGGGAAGAAGCCAAAGCGGAGATTACAAAATACATAGAGTTATTTTATAATCAACGAAGAATTCAAAAAGGTTTGGATTTTAAGACACCAAATCAAATGGCAGAGGACTTTTGCAAGTTGGCTGCCTAAAATCTCCCAAGTGAAAGTCTCCTGATAATTCAGCACACATCACATCGCCTTGACGGTAAAGTGTATTATTTGCACCAATTACATTTCCAAGTAAGTGGTTTGCTGTATAGAACTGAATACTTGGTTGAGTGGTTGAAATTTCTAATGTACGTTTCGATTTTGGATCTATAACCAAAGCAGCCTTTTGTAAGGTATTTGAGTTGTCTTGTTTAAGTACCCAAGTTTGATCATAACCATAGCCATATGCCAATTGTTGATTACCATCACGGATATCTTTAGAAATTACTTTAGGTTTTCTAAAGTCGAATGGTGTACCAACTACAGATGCAAGTTTTCCTGTTGGTAGTGAGTTCTCATCTGTAAGGAGTGTATAGTCTGAGTTAAGTTGTACAATGTTGTCTAACACGCCATAAGGGCTGTTCTTAACACCAGCGAGGTTAAAATAACTATGGTTTGTTAGATTAATAACAGTTGGTTTATCTGTTGTTGCTTTGTATTCAATTTTAAACTCATTGTTGTCAGATAAACTATAAATGACTTCAACGTTTAATTTTCCAGGGAAGCCTTGGTCACCGTCAGGACTTGTCAGTTTTAAAACAGCTTGGACTATTGAACCATTTTTAATGGTTGGCTCTACCTGCCAAACACGTTTGTCATAACCTGGATTCCCACTATGTAGTGTATTAGGTCCATTATTTTTTTCTAAATGATATGTCTTATTATCTAAAGTAAACTCTCCATTTCCAATACGGTTAGCATAGCGACCAATAAGCGCACCAAAGTGAATACCTTCTTTAGTATCTGTAACTTCATATCCATGTAAGTTGTCGAAACCTAAAACAATATTTTCTTTTTTGCCTTTAGCATCAGGGGTAATGATATGTGTAATTACACCACCAAAACTAATAAATGACACAGAAACGCCATTTTTATTAGTCATGGTATATTGTTCTACGGCTTGTCCATTTTTAGTTGTGCCGTAGGGTTGGCTCGTAAGTGTTGCTGCACTGGCAGTTGCACAGAGAGTCAGTCCTGCAAATCCTGCAAGAAAGATATTTTTCGCTTTCATTAAATGATCCTTTTAAACATCCATATAATCTATTAATTATTCACACTATAATTTCTTTTAAAGTGTTTAAACGATTCCAAATTCGTTTAATAGTTTGGCTATATTAACAATATTTTTACAATAGTGTATAAAATAATTCGTATGTATAGATCTCTCACTAAATACAATATAGTTTTTTAAATTAAAAATATAATTATATTAACAACTTGTGGTAATTTTGGTTAAATTTTAACTATAAAAATAGGTCATATATTGTTTAATTTTGGAATAACAAAAACATTTATATTTTAATTGATAGATTATATAGTATACAAGTTTAAGTGCTTATTCTTTATTGAAATACATAAAAATTAATATGAGTGGTGCTAACTATTACATAAAAAATATTTGAGCTATACATCTAGAACGATTAAATTATCTAAAAGGAGTTTTATGTTAACACGTAAAATTTGAATCATTCGTTGAGATTTACGTTTATTTGGATTCAGTTAACATGCGAAACCCTAACTATCATATGCGCTATAAAGTTTAATATAGTGTAAGTTTTTAAGTTGATCATTTACTATTTTAATCAGTCTATGCTGTGAAATTAATACTTTTATCAATAGCATTCACAGACTTGTTTTATTTCATATTTCGACGTTTTGGGGATCAAATTTAATTCTCTTGAGGCTAAGAATTCATTTTTTGCTTTACTCGGATAGTCCTTATCATCGAGTAATTCACCCATTTTAGTTCATGTAGTCATTGCGCTATAATTGCTGTGTCATGCATATTTTTTGAAGTCAGAATTAGATGTAAATTAAATCAATAAAGCCGACCTATACTACTTGTACCTCTCTTAACTATATCTTTAAAAACACGATACCTCTGAATTCTTAAATTGTGATAGATCGTAATTTTGTCGAATAAATGATGCTGACACCTGTATTTTGGTCCTTAACTTGATGGAAGAATATTATTAGGGATTGTAAATAACTTGGCATAATTTTAACATTTATGAAATAAGATGATGGTTGTCATTGATTTAGACAGGCTTAATTTTGATGTTCTTTGACATGTTTTTTGATCTACACTCAGGAATATTTCTAATTTTGTGTTAAATTTCTTGTAAAAATTATCTAAAATACAAACTAGTTTCGTAATTTGGTTTTATGTATTAAGTTCTTATACAAAGTAGATTTAACATAAATTTTAAACAATTAACTGAGCAAGTATCTTATAAATCTATACTAAAAAACTAGCTAATAAAATATTTGAATTTATTCTGCAAAATGTCTATTAATTAAAGCTAAATTGGTTATAAAGCCGAGTGGAAAATCACTCGGCTTTATGTAAAAGCGACTTAATTATTTAATGTTTTTAATGTGGTTTTCAATTTGTTCTGCTTGTTGAGATGCATTGCCTGTGTAAGTTGCAGGTGTTAACTCTGCAAGGCGAGCACGCTCATCAGCAGGAACTTGAGTAAGCTCTGTTCCATTTACAAAGTTAACCATCATTTCACGTGTCATGGCTTGACCACGAGTAAGAGCCTTAAGCTTCTCATATGGCTTTTCAACGTTATAACGACGCATAACTGTTTGGATAGGTTCAGCAAGAACTTCTTGTGCTTGGTTTAGGTCTTCTAATAGACGTTGAGCATTTAACTCTAATTTACCAACACCTTTTAAGCATGCTTCAAATGCAATTAGGCTTTGTGCAAAACCAACACCCATATTACGGAGTACAGTTGAATCTGTGAGGTCACGTTGCCAACGTGAAATAGGTAATTTCTCGCCAAGATGAGCAAGAACAGCATTTGCAATACCTAAATTGCCTTCTGAATTTTCAAAGTCAATTGGGTTTACTTTATGCGGCATTGTTGATGAACCAACTTCACCTTCTTTTAGGCGTTGTTTAAAGTAACCTAGAGAAATATAACCCCAAACATCACGGTTGAAGTCAATTAAGATGGTGTTAAAACGACGTAGGGCATCGAATAGTTCTGCCATATAGTCATGTGGTTCAATTTGAGTAGTATATGGGTTAAAGCTTAAACCAAGAGATTCTACAAATGCTTGTGAATGAACTTCCCAGTTGATATCTGGATATGCTGAAAGGTGAGCATTATAGTTACCTACAGCACCATTGATTTTACCAAGCAATTCTACATTTTCAAATTGTTTGATCTGACGTGCTAGACGATATGCAACATTTGCAAACTCTTTACCAAGTGTTGTTGGACTTGCAGTTTGACCATGCGTGCGAGAAAGCATTGGTTGTGCAGCATGCGTTTTCGCCAAGTTAGAAATTGACGCTAGAATTTGCTTCATTGATTCAAGAAGAACATCACGTCCTTGTTTTAGCATAAGTGCATGTGACAAGTTGTTAATATCTTCAGAAGTACATGCAAAGTGAATGAATTCACCTGAGTCTTTTAACTCATCAAGATGCGCAATTTTCTCTTTTAGGAAATATTCTACAGCTTTTACATCATGGTTTGTTGTACGCTCAATTTCTTTAATGCGTAAAGCATCATTTTCTGAAAAATCAGAAACAATTGCATCTAAAAATTGGTTTGTTGAATCACTAAATTCTTTTACTTCAGTAATTTCATTGTGTTTTGCAAGTGCTTGCAACCAACGAATTTCAACAGTAACACGTGCATGAATAAGACCATACTCAGATAAGTAAGGACGTAAAGCATCACATTTACTTGCATAACGTCCATCTAATGGTGAAAGAGCGGTTAAAGCGTTCATAAGGTTTCCTTTGAAATGGTGCAAACACCTAAAAAGTGGTTACTTCTCTAAAAGTTTAAATTGTGTACGTGCGATTGTATGTAGGTCTCGAACGAGCTTATATTTCCCGAGAACAAGCTGTATAGATCGACCACCGACTTGACGCCATAGGTGTGCCATCTGTAAGCCTGTAAAGAGAGATGCACGAATACGATTGGTATGCTGACTGTCTTTAAATGCATCTGCATTGCCACGTACTAATATGCGGGGTTCAATTTGAGCGGCTGTATCAAGATATGCTTGTGCTAGATTGGCAATAATGCTTGGATGTATGTAATTTTGATCGAAAAAAGAAAGCTGCTTTAATATTTTTTCTTGTGTTTGCGTAATAATTTTGACGTATTCAGGGTTTTGATACACCTTTTTTTCGAGTTGTAATAATGAAAGGGCATAGCTCGTTGGTAATTTTGCAACGGGCATCTTAGGAATTTTACGAATAGTTCTTTTGTTAAATGGTGTATGAATGCTTTCTTCTAAATTTTTGAGGCCGAGCATAAGGTCATTAATTTCATGAAAGAAGTCTAATGTTTTTAGGCTTCTTTCATGGGGTGACTGTGTTGGTCGAATATTCAGGCTTGCTTTAATAAGCTGCTCAAAATAGAAGTTGCCACTGTCATTAACTCGACCTAACCCTGTCATTGCAGTCATATGGGTAAGCTGAGCCGCTTGAAAAACGCCAGCCAATGCCAATAATCTATTTTGACGATGGGTTAAGTCTTTAGGCTGTTGAAAGGGAACATCAACCATGCCTTATCATTCCTCTTTACTTTATAGAAAACTAGGCTTAGGAGCATCTGTATAATGAATAACTCCACCGCCTAAACAAATTTCATCTGTGTAAAAGACCACACTTTGTCCGGGAGTAACCGCACGCTGAGGTTCATCAAAAATGACATAAATACCATTTTTCATGTTTTGATCGATAAATACAGTACAAGTTTGGTCAGGTTGACGATAACGTGTTTTCGCAGTACAACGAAAACCTTCTGGTGGAATTAATTGTTCCCCAGCAACCCAGTCAATATCTTTACTCCAAAGTTTGGTACTTTGCATGAGAGGATGATCATGACCTTGACCAACAACAAGTCGATTACCTTCAATGTCTTTATGTAATACGAACCATGCACCTTCTTGCGCATTTTTCATACCACCTAAACCAATGCCACCACGTTGACCTAGGGTATAGTACATTAACCCATGATGTTCACCAACTTCTTCACCATTTTCTAATACAATTTTACCGGGCTGTGCAGGTAAATACTGTTTTAAAAAATCATTAAAGCGACGCTCACCAATGAAACAAATACCTGTTGAATCTTTTTTCTTAGCAGTTGCAAGACCAAGTTCTTCGGCAATACGACGTACTTCAGGCTTTTCAATTTCGCCTACAGGAAAGAGTGTCTTATTAATTTCACGTCCATGTACGGCATGGAGGAAGTAACTTTGATCTTTATTTTGATCTAAGCCACGTAAAAGAGGTGCATAGGTATCACCCTTGGTATTTTGTTGTGTCTGCCCACGACGGGTATAGTGACCTGTTGCAATAAAATCTGCACCTAGGGTTAAAGCATGGTCTATAAATGCTCTAAATTTAATTTCCTTGTTACATAAAATATCTGGGTTTGGTGTACGGCCTGCCGCATATTCAGCAAGGAAGTGCTCAAATACACGATCCCAATATTCCATTGCAAAATTTGCTGTATGTAATTTAATACCCAATTTGTCAGCGACGGCTTGAGCATCGGCAAGGTCTTCAAGTGCTGTGCAGTATTCTGTTCCATCATCTTCTTCCCAGTTTTTCATGAAAAGACCTTCAACTTGGTATCCTTGTTGAAGTAATAAAGCGGCAGAAACTGAAGAGTCTACACCACCAGACATACCGACGATGACGCGTTGTTGCATAGGACTAGGCATCCAAATTTGGAGTTAAAAGGGGAGTAAAAGGATGTTCATGAATCATGGAAAGAGGATATTTTTTTCCTGCTTCAAAATCTTTAATGGCTTGGTTGACCAATGGACTACGTGCGCGTGCTGAATGGTCTAATGCTTCTGAGGAAAGCCATATTGTTTGGATAATGTCTGGATCTAGTGTATCCGAAACAGCCTCTTGTACAATATGTGCAGCAAAACAAAAACGAAAGAAAGTTTTATTTGGTGCCATGGGTGGGCGATATGTATAAATACCAATAAGATAATCAATTTCAACCAAGTGACCTGTTTCTTCTAAAGTCTCTCGGATTGCAGCATCTATTAGCGTTTCACCACATTCAACATGTCCAGCAGGTTGGTTAAATACTGTGTGCACAAAACCTTCTGAATGTTCTTCTACAAACAGATATTGGTTTGATTCTTGAATTACCGTAGCAACAGTAACGTGTGCAGTCCAGTCATTTGCCATAAAGAAAAAAGCATCATGAGTCAAAAAACGTATTTTACGCAATTTAGATACATGATGCTATGTTTGTTGTCGAAAACTTAAAATAATTTTAAGTTTAGAACAAATTACTAAAGAATTGTTTAATGTGGTCGATCATTCTTGAGAAGAAACCAGCTTCTTCCACAGCTTCAAGCGCAACAACAGGTTTTTCAGAAATCACTTTACCATCTAAAGACGCAACCAATTTACCAACAATCTGACCTTGCTGTAGTGGGGCATTAATAGATTGAGAGATTTGTAAATCTGTTTTAATGTCACTTGCCTGACCTTTTGGCATAGTTACACTAAAGTCTTCTGCAAGACCTACAGGTACTTCATTTTTTGTACCAAACCAAACTTTTACATTTTTCAGTGGCTGATCAGAAGATTTAACTTTTACCGTTTCGTAGTTTGCATAACCCCAAGCGAGTAGTTCTCGTGTTTGATTTGCACGAGCATTAATTGTTGGCGCACCAAAAATTACGGTGATTAATCGCATTGGGCCACGTTTACTTGATGTTGTTAAGCAGTAGCCAGCTTCATCTGTATGACCTGTTTTTAAACCATCTACAGTTGGGTCTGTATATAAAAGTGGATTGCGGTTACCCTGTTTAATATTATTGAAAGTGAATTCTTTTTCAGAGTAAATAGGATAATATTTTGCACTGTCATGAATAATGTGCTGTGCCAATACTGCCATATCTTTTGCAGTAGAGTAGTGACCATCTGCAGGTAAACCAGTAGAGTTAACAAAATTTGTATTAACCATACCAATACGTTTTGCTTCTTGGTTCATCATATATGCAAACGTACCTTCATTTCCTGCAATATGTTCAGCCATTGCTTTTGCCGCATCATTACCCGATTGAATAATAATACCACGCAACATTTGCATGACGGTTGCAGTGCCATTTAAGGGTACAAACATACAAGATTCTGATCTGTTCCCACGACACCATGCATCTTCATTCATACGGACATTTTCATTTTCTGTTAACTGTCCTTTTAGAAGTTTTTGCTCGACGATGTAACTTGTCATCATTTTTGTCATAGATGCAGGTGCGAGTTTTTCGTTCTCATTTTTCGCTGCTAAAATTTGACCCGTTTGGTAGTCCATCAAGACATACGACTTGTTATCTAATTCTGGTGGCGAAGATAAGACAGTTGCTGCAAAAGTAAATGAAGGTAAAAGTAGAAGTGCAGCAAAGGTACTTTTTCTGCTCATTTAGGGTCATTCCAATGGTTAGCGTCTATTTGAATTCATATTTTAGGATAAAGATAAGTGAACTGCTATATACAGTACTCACTTATTTTACTGTGTATTGTAAAGAGGTTATGAACCTTTACTAAGTGTTGTAATTTCTTTACAAATTTCTTTGTTTTGGATTTCACCAGCCCTTTTCGCATCTTCGCGGGCTTGGATTAAGAATGGTTTAAAATCTTTTTGTTTCGCTCTAATTTCTAAAGCATGCACAGGATTTTGTATGCCTGGCATATTTTCTTTAACAAGTTCACTATAACCTGCCTGATAAGCAGGATCTTTTTTAAAGCCATAGCTAGGGCAAAGCTCGGAAAGAACATAAATTGCGGCAAGTTCTTCTTGCGTAACACCGCCTTGATTTGGCGTAACATCAATATTTGTTGAGTTGTCTGTTGATTTTTTTTCTTTTGCACTAGCAAGTGTTGGAACAGAAACCATAAGAAGACTTGCAACCAATGCTGTGGCGAGGCGTTTACTTACATAAGATGTGATCATAAGTTTTTAGACAATCATTTTTTTCAACATACTTAAGATGTTAAACACTTTTTTTAATAATAAAAGAAATAAACTGTATAAAAGGTGTATAGTTATAAAGAAATAAATGTGCAACGATGCGTTAATCGTATGCTTCACTTATTTAATAATTGAATGAAATAAAACATTCCTAAAAATTATAGGATTGGTATACTAATTTTTCTAAAATATTAAGTTCTAATAAAAATAGCTCTAAATGAAATGATTTTTTATTATATTTTAAGTTATATATGAAATAAGTGTGAGTTACTGACCTAAACTATTAATATTTTAAATATAAAATAAAAGTCGGGTTGTTATACTTATAGTAAGTCAACAATTTTAAAAACATAAGTTAGAAAAATTAAGGGATGTACAAATTGAATATATTAGTTGCAAACGATGATGGTGTTTTTGCACCAGGTATTCAGGCATTGGCACAGGCATTAAAACCATTAGGTCGGGTGATTATTGTTGCACCTGAGTCTGAGCGAAGTGGGTTTTCGAGTGCTTTAACTTTAGATCGACCATTAAGACCTATTGAAATTATGCCTGATGTGTGGGCTGTAAATGGTACGCCTGCAGATTGTGTTTATTTGTCTATGAATGGACTTTTCGATTTTGATTTTGATTTAGTCGTTAGTGGTATTAATAGTGGTGCTAATTTAGGTGATGATGTTTTGTACTCAGGGACAATTGGTGCGGCTTTTGAAGGAAGGTTAATGCGCCAACCTGCTATTGCAGTTTCTTTGGTTGGAAAAGATGCAAGTCATTATTTATCAATAGAAAACTTTAGAGCTGCAGCAAAATGGGTACATGACTTTATTGTAAAAGGGTTGCCTCAAGTTCCTGAACGCCATATTTTAAATATCAATATTCCTGAAGCTGAAGAGCTTAAGGGGGCTTTAGTGACTTATCAGGGTCGTAGAATGCAATCTAAGCCGATTACGAGTCAGGTTAACCCAAGAGGCCACCATGTATATTGGATTGGACTCTCTGGCGAAGCAGTTTTAGAGCCGATGAGAGATAGTGGTAGTAGTGTATCAGATTTTTATGCAGTAAATCATGGGTATGTTAGTATTACACCTATTCAGATGGATGCCACAAATTATGACATACTAGATCAACTTGAAGCACAAATAAGAGATTAAATGTGTGTTTTATAGGACGACAAAAAATAAATTAATTGTATTGCAGTGTTTTTTTGTTAATCTTAGCAAATTATAAAACTAATTAGCCATTAAGATAGAGAGGGACGTCAATGCGGATGTTAAAAGAGCAGTTTACCCGAAATATTCATAAAGAAATATTTAAGCCTTTACTTATGTCTTGCTTAACTTTGTCTGTATTTGCTTTTACAGGATGTGCATCGAAGCCACAGGTAATGACTATGCGCGCATTGCCTGCTCCAAACCTTTATACTGTAAAGTCTGGAGATACGCTGAGCGGTATAGCAGCACGTTATGGAGTAAATTATTTAACAGTTGCACAAATAAATGGAATTCCTGCTCCTTATACAATTTTTGTTGGTCAGTCTTTAAAGCTAAAAGGTAGTGGTGTGGTTACTTCAGTATCAACGTCTGCCCCTGTTGTATCTAGACCAAGTGCCCCACCAATTCAGACACAAAGTATTCCCTTGCCGTCGCAAGTAAATTCAACCGTAGTACAACCTAAAACGCCTCCAATACAAACACAAACAACTTCTACAATTGGTGGTTTACGATGGGTAAAACCTTCTAATAATACATTAATTGCAACATATAATCCTACAAATAATATCAAAGGTATACGTTACGGTGGGCAAGTTGGTGACCCAATTTATGCTGCTGCTGATGGTCAAGTAGTGTATGCAGATGATGGCTTAAAAGAGTTTGGTAATCTGGTGCTTATTAAGCATAGTAATGGTTATATCACAGCATATGCACACAATAGCAAAATGCTTGTAAAAAGTGGTGCATATGTGAAAGCAGGTCAACAAATTGCTGAAATGGGTAATTCTGGTGCAGATCGTGTGATGTTAGAGTTTCAAGTGAGAGCAGATGGTAAAGCAATAGACCCTGCACGGATTATTCCAGTAAACTAAAATTAGAAAAATAAGAATCCCGCTTATGGCGGGTTTTTTATTATAAGTTTAGATTGTTGAAGTGATTTAAAATATGTATGACCAATTACGTGCTATGGGGGTATTCTCTTGTGTTGTTGAGCAAGGGTCTTTTAGTGGGGCTGCAAAAAGGCTTGGCATTACAACAAGTGCAGTAAGTCAACAAATTCGTACGTTAGAACAGGCTTTGGAAGTAACATTATTACGTCGTTCAACACGTAGAATAAGTTTAACAGAGGAGGGGAAAGTATTTTTTCAAAGTTGCAAGCAAATGCTTTCCGCAGCAGAGTGTGCAAAAAAAAACTTACTTGAACTTAAATATAATTTAACGGGTTCTTTAAAAATTCTTACAACACCAGAGTTAGCAACGACATATATTATTCCTGCATTATCTGATTGGATGGCTACACATCAGAAGCTAGATATTATTATTGAAACACAGAGTAATTTGAATAATTTACCAAATAATAATGATATTGATTTAGTTATTAGGCTAGATAATGACAATATTAAAAACTCTATAGAAAAAGTTTATTTGGCATCATTTCGTCAAGTATTGGTGGCTTCGCCAATGTATTTGAATAAAAATATAGAAGTTCTTCAGCCACAAGATTTGCTTGAATACACACTTATAAATATGAAGTCAATACCGCAGTGCGAGTATATTAATATGAAAAAGAATAATGAAGATGTTACGATTCATATGCCAGTGAAGCTGAGTAGTTATGATGCATCAGTGGTTACAACATTGTGTAAAAAAAGCTTTGGAGTGGCACGCACCTTATCTATAAATGTTCAAGAAGAACTATTGAAGAGAGAGTTAATTCAAATTTTACCTGAATGGAAAATGGATTTACTTTGTTTATATGCACTTCCTCAACAACAAGACTGGAAAGCCAATAAAAAATTACAACGCTGTTTAAATGTTCTAACACATTACTTTCAGTATGTTTTTACTTTGTAGTATTGATTATAAAAGATAGTATTTTGAAAGGCTATTTAGTATAAAAAACGATGTGATGGCTAAAAAAACAACGGTATCACTGTAAATAAGATCTGTATAGGTATCTGTTTAATCAAAAGGCTTATACAATATAAGATAGTCAGACAAGCGATATTAAAAACTTTTAGGTATAATACGCGCAAATAATTGAGGATTTATCTATGACTGAACAAGCACGAGATACTGAAGCATTAATACGCGAGCAAATTGCAAAACATGCTGTATTACTTTATATGAAAGGTACACCGCAATTTCCACAGTGTGGTTTTTCTGCGCGTGCTGTAGAAGCATTAAGCCAAATTGGTCGTCCATTTGCTTATGTAAATATTTTAGAGAACCAAGATATTCGTGCAACATTGCCTAAAATTGCAAACTGGCCAACATTTCCACAACTATGGGTTGCAGGTGAGTTAATTGGTGGCAGTGATATTATTTTAGAAATGTTCCAAAGTGGTGAACTTAAACCACTTATCGAAGAAAATAGCCCTGCACCAGAGGCATAATTTTTAAAAGGAAAAGCGCCAATAATGGCGCTTTTCCTTTATAGGGGTATAAAAAAATGCGTATTAGTTTAATTGGTTCGGGTAAAGTCGCTACACAGCTTGCAACAGGATTGTTTAAAATAGGTCATGAAGTTGTTGATATATTCAGTCCTAATTTGCAAAATGCGCAAACATTAGCAGACCAAGTGCTTGCTAAGCCAGTAGATTCATATTCGTTGTTAGATAAGGCTGTAGAGCTCGTTATTATTGCGGTAAAAGATCAAGCAATTGAACCGGTCATTCAGGCATTGGTTGCGTGTGGGTTTGTAGATACATGTATTGTACATACTTCGGGAAGTACGCACTTAAAGGTTTTAGAAAAGTATTATCGCCGTTCAGGTGTTTTTTATCCATTACAAACATTCAGCTTTGAAAAGAAGGTCGACTGGAAAACAACACCTATTTTTATTGAAGCCAATGATCATAGAGATATGGTGACTTTAAAAAGCGTGGCTGCTGAAATTTCTAAAGAAGTTTACTTGTATAATTCAGAACAGCGTTTAAGTTTACATTTAGCTGCTGTATTTGCATGTAACTTTAGCAATTATTGTTATGACATATCTCAACAAATTGTTGAACAACAAGGTGTCGACTTTAAGCTGTTGTATCCGCTGATATTAGAAACTGCAAATAAAGCGACTCACTTTCTCCCTCAAACTGTTCAAACAGGACCTGCTGTACGCCATGATGCAAATATATTGGCATTACAAGAAAGCCTGCTACAAAAAAATGAGCAATATGAGTTTTTAAAAGTATATGAGTTAATGAGTGAACAAATACAAAAGCGTCATAATAAGAAGTGTTAAAAAAAGCCCGAATTTTCGGGCTTGTATATAATTTATCTGATCTTTTTGAAAATAAAGTCGTTAATCTTGTGGCCTGACTCTAAACCACGACGTTCAAACTTAGTAAGTGGACGCCATTCAGGACGAGGGTAGCTATTTCCTTTACCTGCCATATTTTCAAGATTTGGACGGTTATCTAGTACATCTAACATCCATTCAGCATATGGTTCCCAGTCTGTTGCACTGTGGAATGTACCATTAAGCATTAGTTTACTTTCTACAAGTTCCATACGTTCATGTGCAACAAAGCGGCGTTTAAAATGACGTTTTTTCTGCCAAGGATCAGGGAAGTAAAGTTGAATACAGTCAATGCTGTTGTCAGGCATTTCTTTAAGTACTTTAATAGCATCCGCATCTAATACTTTTAGGTTGCTAACTTCAGCTATACCTGCTTCGTAAACACATTGAGCAATACCTGGTACATGTACTTCAATACCAACATAATTGCGTTCAGGATTTGCTTTTGCCATAAGAACTAAAGAACGACCCATGCCAAAACCAATTTCTACAGTGAGTGGGCGTTCAGGATGTTCAAAGTGTTGGCGTAAATCGCCGACAGGATATTCCAAAATCAGGTCACGATACTGCTCTAAAGCGGCACGTTGTGAAGTATTTAGCGGAGATGAACGGCGCATAAATGTCACAATCTCACGATGCTCGTGCAAATTATCTAGGTCGACAATTTGAGGTTCAAGTTGATCGTTATTCATAACTTTGGAATCATTACAATATAAGAAAAATGCTATTTTAAGTACTAGGACGAGTAAGTCAAATTGATTAGCTAAATAATCTTAAAATAACGAAGATATCTATAAATTGTTCTATTTTTAGTACAAAATGTTTCATAAATTGCAGTGTATTCTGAGATTTTATATCTTTAAGATAAAAGCAACGGCTTATTACTGGAATAAAAATAACCATGATTAGTAAAAAATTTGCTTTAGGAACTTTTTTAGTAGTTGTAAGTGTCACAACTTTTGCATTACCAACCACATATAAAATAGACCCTGAACATACGGCAACTTTGTTTTCTTGGAATCATTTTGGCTTTTCTACCCCAACAGCCAACTTTTCAGATATTCAAGGTGAAATCAATGTGGATGATGTACAACCTGAAAAGTCTTCAGTCAATGTGATTATTCCTGTAAGCAGTGTAAATACCAATGTTCCAGCTTTAGATAAAGAGTTTCAAGAAGCAGCTTGGTTTAATGCAGCACAATACCCAAATATCATATTTAAAAGTACACGTGTAGAAACCAAAGATAAGAAGCATTTTAAAATCTTTGGTGATTTAACGGTTAAGGGTACAACGAAACCAGTTGTACTTGATGCAGTACTAAATAAAGAAGGTATTCACCCAATGAAGAAAGTACCATCAATTGGATTTAATGCATCAACATCTTTTGACCGTTCTGCATTTGGTATCGGAAAATATATCCCTAATGTGAGTGATAAGATCACTGTAAATATTACAACTGAAGCATCTGTTTTAAAATAAAATATAAAAGTCGCTTGGCTTAGTTGAAGCTAAGCGATTTGCTTTTATATAAAAAGTGAGAAGAATCGAGCCAAAATATTTTGTAGGGGCTTTGCTTGTTTAAGAAATACAAGTTTTTGTTCTCAATCACAAAATACGTTTACAGAGGAAAATGGAAATAATAATTCTTTTATTATTGATATTTTATTATATTTTGACCTATATAGATCAGGGGTTATCTATAGTAGGTCATTACAGCTAAGATATGATTACGCAGTTTCAATTTGTTTTAAATAGTTCTGTATAACGTATTTTGAAGCTTGCATCAGTTGAGGGGCATACTTTTTATTGTCTTCTCTTAATTTTTTAATATTAATATTTGCTTGTCTTAGCTCACAAGTATGTCCAATGAGCCATTTTTCCAAATGTTCATCATCTACTTCTAAGTGGAACTGTAAGGCAAGCGCATTTTTAAATTGAAACCCTTGATTTGGGTAATCATCTGAACTGGCTAAATGTTTAGTATTTTGAGGCAGATCAAAAGTATCGCCGTGCCAATGTAAAACAGGAATGTCTAAAAGAGGAGATAATATATTTTGGTCTAGATATGGAAGGCTAAGAGTACTCCAACCGATTTCTTTTATATCGCCTGCATAAACATTTGCACCAAGTGCCTTAGCAATAAGCTGTGCACCTAAACAGATACCTAAAGTTGGTTTATTATCATCTAAACGTTTTTTGAGTAGGTCTATTTCTTGTTGTAAAAATGGATAATCTTTAACATCATTGACGCTAATGGGCCCGCCTAAAATAACTGTAAGACCATCGTAGTTCAAAGCCTTAGCCAAGTCATCGACTCCCGCTTCAAAATAACGAATGCGATAACCTTTCTGATAAAAGACATCTTCAAGTGAACCAAGGTCTTCAAATGCAAGATGTTGAATTGCGTAAATTGTTTTAGCAAAATTTTGCATGGTATGACCTGTGATAATCAAAGAAAAATAGATGATTAGACTAGCATTATTCTTGAATAAATCAATTTTTTTACAAGTTTTGAAATAAGATAGTGGTTAAAATTGGAGATGGAAACTTAACATTTTCATCAAAAATAGTTAGGCTATAGCATTCATTTTTAGAACATGGTCTTATGAAGCAAGAAACTGCATTGAAACTGTTAAAAGCTGGTGAAAATGTGTTTTTGACGGGGTCAGCAGGTGCTGGCAAGACATATACGTTAAATCAATATATTCAATATTTGAAAGCTCGAAAAGTGACAGTTGCAATTACAGCCTCTACAGGAATTGCAGCAACACATATGAATGGTATGACTATTCATACTTGGGCAGGCATTGGTATTAAAGATCATTTATCTGATGATGATCTAAAACGTATGAAAGAACGTAAATATTTAAAAGAACACTTGGAAAGTGCACAAGTCCTTGTCATAGATGAAATTTCAATGTTGCATGCAAAGCAACTGAATCTGGTGAATCAAGTTTTAAAGTATTTTAAAGAAACTGATGATGCTTTCGGGGGCGTTCAGGTAATTGTTGCTGGTGACTTCTTTCAGTTGCCACCTGTGGGTAGAAATGGTGAAAAAAATAGAGATAAGTTTTGTTTCATGTCAGATGCATGGGTAGAAGCAAAATTTAGAATCTGTTATTTGACAGAGCAACATCGACAAGAAGATGCAATATTAGATCAGATATTAAATGCTATTCGAGCACAGAATTTAACAGATCAGCATTATCAAGCATTGATGTCGACCACAAAGCAAGATATTGGTGAAACTTTTACACGTCTTTATACACATAATATGGATGTAGATAGCTTAAATACCGAGCATTTAAGTGATTTAGATGGTAAATCACATGAATTCACGGCAACGCTAGATGGTAATGCAAAACTGATCGAAACTCTCAAATCTTCTGTACGTGCCCCTGAAGCATTAAGTCTAAAGAAACATGCTAAAGTTATGTTTGTAAAAAACAATTTTGACATGGGCTATATTAACGGTAGCTTAGGTGAAGTGGTTGGTTTTGAAGATGATGATGAGTTTGGTTTGTTACCAAAAGTCACGTTAACAGATGGCACGACACTTATTGTTCCACCTGAAACATGGTCTGTGGAAAATGATGAAGGAAAAGTTATTGCGAGTTTTCAACAAGTTCCTTTAAGGCTTGCTTGGGCAATTACAATTCATAAAAGCCAAGGTATGACTTTAGATGCTGCCGAAATTAATTTAAAACATACTTTTGAAAAAGGGCAAGGTTATGTGGCTTTATCTCGTTTAAAGTCTTTAGATGGGTTACGTTTGTTGGGCTTTAATGATGAAGCGCTGGCTTTAGATACGTTAGCAATAAAAGCAGATCGCCGTTTTCAAGAACTTTCGCAAGAAGCAGAAGATAACTTTGAACATGTTGATCTCACAGTACAACATAAAGCATTTATTCGTCATTGTGGTGGAACACTAAATGAAAAAGAGATTGAGCGTAACCAACGAAGATTAGGGCAGGGACAAGCACAAAAAAGTTATGGTGCAGCAACGTTAGAGGAAACAAAAGCGCTTTTTGAAGATGGGTATGAGATTCAAGATATTGCTCAAGAAAGACATTTAACACCTGCAACGATTATTAACCATTTAGGGAAGTTACAAAAAGAAGGGCTAGATATTTCTGTGGTTCATCCTGGAGATGAAGTAGTGGAACAGGTGCGTAAAATTTATAAAAAGCTACAACGTACTAAACGTGCTGAAAACTTTAATGATGATGGTTCAATTAGATTGCGCCCCATTGTTGAGGCAACTCAACCACGTATGGGATATGACCAAGTTCGTTTGGCTTTACTATTTATAGAGTAAGTTTTATATCTTCAAATTACATGATATGGCAAACCTGTAACAGAAAATATTTATACAGGTTTACTACGAAAGCGTATGCTGTATTTTATATATTTTATTGAAATGATTTATTTTGAAAGTCATTTAATTTTCCTAAATGCTACAAATAAAAAAATTATCTGAAATTGCCTTAGATTTTTCATCTTATATGTTGGATATTTTTATAAGTGGTAATGAATAATAGGAAATAGAAAGATAAGAGTGGAAGGATAAAGATAGATGAGATTATATATTTATGAGCATTGCCCATTTTGTTTAAGAACGCGTATGATCGCAGGTTTTAAAAACTTGCCAATTCAGTACAGTATTATTATGGAAGGCGATAGTGAAACGCCGACTTATCTTGTAGGTAAAAAGGTTGTGCCTATATTACAGAAGACAGATGGTCAATATATGACTGAAAGTTTAGATATTGTGCATTATCTAGATAGTCTAACGCTACCTGCATATGCAACAGGTAACATTGATCCAAAGGTTCAGGCTTGGGTGAAAGATAGCTCAAATCTAATTTTTAGATTAATTGTACCGCGTTTTACACGTAGTGATTTTAAAGAGATTTCAACCCCTGAGGCAAGACAAGCATTTATTGAAAGAGAAACAGCTTCTTTTGGAGATTTAGATCAGATTTTCTCTGAAAGTGCACAAGATATTGTTTCTATGAATGAAAAATTAAAAAAAATCGAAATATTAATTCAAGATCATACGGAGATTAATATAACTGATTTTATTATTTTCCCGTGGTTACGTTGTTTAAGTATCGTGAAGGGTCTAGATTTTCAATATCATACCAAACACTATATGAATAGAATTGCGACAGCAGCGAAAGTAAATTTATTATTTGATCAGGCAATATAATATTAAATAGATATTTCAAAACCAGCATTAAGATGCTGGTTTTTTTGCACAGAAATAGCGCTTTTATTATAATTTGCACATAAAATGGACGTATCTTTTTATTAGAGTATCTATATACTTTAGTTTTACTAAAATATAAGTTATTGAATGTTAATTAAAAAAATAAAAATATTCTTTGTTTCGATTTGTTGACCAAAGTGAAAAACAGCGTATTGTAATGCTTATGTAATAAAAGAAGGAGACACCTGAGCTTTTCTAATATTTCTAAGGAAAGAAAAAGTATATTTAAACAGGAAATCGCCATTTCATCTCAGATTATTGCGTTAAAACTAAGATTGGCATTATATATGCATTCTTTTATGTAGATGAGTAGTGAAAATTTCAAATATTTAAGAAGATAATTAGGTGTGTTTATGACACAAGAAAAGTCGAACAATCTTTCACAGGGCCTTAAAAATAGGCATGTTACGATGCTTTCTATTGCAGGAGCGATAGGAGCAGGCTTATTTGTTGGATCTGGACACGCAATTGCAGCAGCAGGTCCTGCTGTTTTAATATCCTATTTGGTAGCAGGTACATTGGTTGTACTTGTTATGCGTATGCTGTCGGAAATGGCAGTTGCACAACCCGATAGTGGTTCTTTTTCCACATATGCAGATCGCTCTATTGGAAAATGGGCAGGTTTTACTATTGGTTGGTTATATTGGTGGTTTTGGGTACTTGTTATTCCATTTGAAGCCAATGCAGCAGCGACAATTTTACATTCATGGATACCTGATGCACCTGTTTGGTTATTGGCTTTTCTTATAACAATAGCTCTTACAGTAACTAATCTATTTAGTGTGAAAAACTATGGTGAGTTTGAATTTTGGTTAGCAACCATTAAAGTCGGTTCAATTATTATATTTATTGTATTGGGATGCGCGGCAATTTTTGGATTTTCTTCGAATCCTTCGGTAGGTGGCGTACAACATTTATACGATCATGGTGGTTTCTTACCAAATGGTTGGGGTGCAGTATTAGGTGCATTACTTACAACAATGTTCTCTTTTATGGGGTCGGAAATTGTAACGATTGCGGCAAGTGAGTCGAAAGATCCTGAAACGCAAATTACAAAAGCGACTAACTCTGTTATTTGGAGAATTGGTCTATTTTATTTAGTTTCAATTTTTATTGTTATTAGCTTAGTGCCTTGGAATGATCCAACATTAGCAAAAATTGGTTCCTATCAAGCTGTTTTACAATTATTGAATATTCCACATGCAAAACTCATTGTTGATATTGTAGTATTAACTGCTGTAACGAGTTGCTTGAACTCAGCATTATATACAGCATCACGTATGGTGTTTTCACTATCACAACGTGGAGATGCGCCTCATTTTGTACAAAAATTGAATAGCAAGCAAACACCAGTGTATGCGGTATTGTTATCTACTTCTGTGGCTTTTATTTGTACCTTTGCAAACTATGCTGCACCTGCAGAAGTATTTAACTTTTTATTAGATAGCTCTGGTGCAATTGCATTACTTGTATATTTAGTTATTGCATTTTCTCAATTAAGAATGAGAAAAAAATTAATACAATCAGGTCAGCCAATTCGTATGAAAATGTGGTTGTATCCATATTTAACTTGGGCTGTTATTTTATTTATTGTTGCAGCTTTAGGTATTATGGCTTTCGATCCAAAGCATGTACATGAGATTACCTCAACTGGAATATTATCTTTATTTGTTGTGATTTCAGGTGTAATTGTTTCAAAAAAACACCGTACAAAAAAGTCTATGAAATATAATACAGCACAAGATCATTTATAATAATAAGTCGTTGTAGCAAGTTATTATGGCATGAGGATATACTCCACCTCATGCCATTTTTTATTTATTTTAAAGCTTTTGGTGTTGTAGAGCCATAAGAAATACTCTTATACGATGGCACAAACTCGCCAGTATTTGCATCTCTACCTTGTAGTAGATATTTGGCATTGTCTTGACCATATGTATCGACAGCAAGCTTAGAAAAGCGTCCAATATCTGTTGTTGGCTTTCTTAGACGGTTTACAATGAGTACTTTCTCGGTTTCTTTAAAGTCTTGCATCATGTTTTGATCGCCTTCACTGTCACCTGCAATGAATATAGGACCATAACCATATTTACTGACTAAGAACTTTTTAATCATTTGGCTTTTACCAATACCTTGAGTTTGGAAGTATCCTTTTCTAAATTCAGGTAAAATTTTGCCTTGAGAATCACGTTCTAGTTCCATTGCAAGTACATGATTTTCATTTACGCCGTAGCCAATACGAGGGTTAGAAACAATTTCTTTAACTACATCAATAAATGATGCAGAGCATACATAAACTTGAATGCCATTTTCTTGGAATGTTGCAAATAAATTTTGCATTTCTTTGTATGGACGTAAGCCATTTTCCCAGCTAATTGAAACAACACCTGCTTTACCTGAAAGTGATTCAGGAGAAGTCCACTTTACAGGTTCAATTTTTTGTTGCTTTTGCCACTCTACGGTATGTTTAACCATATCTCTAACTTCAGGTGCTTTGAATCCTGTAAATAGATAGGTTACCCAAGGGTATGACACTTCATGTTCAAATGTGTCACCGATAGCAGCATAAAGGTAACGCATTTTTGTAATAAAATTACTATAGTTTGGATTTTGGCGGACTTGTTCGAGTGTTTCTGTACCTTTTAAGCCTTTGTAATGATGATATAGCCACGTATAACTTTCAATAATGTCAGGCGCAACTTTCTCAATATTTACAGATTGTCCTTGAGCATTGTTATAGTCAGCGACAAAGTCTTTATCACTGATATTTTTACGGATAATATTGTTGAGTTGTTCAGGTGTCACTTTAAATAGAAGGTGTTCTAGTTGGTAAATCAGAGTTGCTTCTTCAATGTCTAAGAACACAGATGTGTTATCAAAATCTGCAACAATGTAAGAAGGTTTGGCAGGGTTGTAGTTTGGGCTTTGTTTACCGTATTTTAGAATAAGTGAATTTATTTGTTGTCGGTTAAACTGATCCCAGTGTCCTTCTGCCAAAAGTTTTGTGTTTTGAGTATATGTAGGTTCAGCTTTTGTTTCTTGTGCATGCGTTGTTAAAGGAATGATTGTACTTAAAGCAATGGCTAAAGAAAGAGATTTTTTAAAAGTGCTCATATTGCGTAATAAATTTTTCTATGGAATAAGCGCATTAATATAAAAAATCACTATGACATTATGATTAATATGAAAGTTAAAATTTCCATATATAGAAAAGCTGTTGCCCTTGGTCTGAAATCTCTAGAATTTGAGCTTCACCAGTTATCTCTCTCCAGTCTCCAAGAACAATACGTTGTTTGCTCTGATCATTATACTGTGCGGGGCGGTGCGTATGTCCATGTATGAGAATATGGTTATTTTCTAAGGCTTGACTCACTGCATTAGGGTTTACATCCATAATATCATAACTTTTTTCTTGTTGTGATGATGTGCTTTTTTTACGAAAGCCATTGGCAAGTTTTTTGCGGAAGTTTAAGGGCGTTCTTTTAAGTAATCCAAGGAGTAGAGGGTTTCGAATAATTTTTTTAAAGCGCTGATAGGAAATATCATCGGTACATAGCGAATCACCATGTTCTAAACGGTATTTTTTATGATCGATCGTGAGTGTGTATGTGTCGGGTAATAAATGACCTGAAAACTGATCTAAGAATTTTTGTCCAAGTGCAAAATCGCGGTTGCCTACTTGAAAATAAATTGTATTACCTGCTTGGGTAAAGCATTTAAGCTGTTGAACAATTTCCTCTAACCATGGAGAGGTATCATCATCACCAATCCATGCATTAAACCAGTCGCCCAAGATATAAAGTTGGGTATTTTTATTTTGGTAGTGCTGAAGTAATGCGAAAAACCCTCGAACAAGTCGAGGGTGATTTTGAGATAAGTGTAAATCTGAGATAAACAGATAAGTCACTTGATGCTCAATTAAAATTATTCAGCGATAATTTTAGCAGATTCAATCACAACATTTTCTAATGGTACGTCTGCATGGTAGCCACGATTTCCAGTGCGAACATTTTTAATTTCGTTCACAATATCCATACCTTCAACAACTTTACCAAATACAGCATAGCCCCAACCTTGTGTTGTTTTTCCGCTGTGGTTTAAGAAGCTGTTATTTTTAACATTGATGAAAAACTGTGCAGAAGCAGAGTGAGGTGCTTGAGTACGTGCCATAGCAACTGTACCTACATCGTTGCTTAAGCCATTGTCAGCTTCGTTTTCAATAGAATCACGTGTTACTTTTTCTTTGAAGTTTTCGTCAAAGCCACCGCCTTGTACCATGAAGCCATCAATTACACGGTGAAAAATTACGCCATCATAAAAACCATCACGTACATATTCTAAAAAATTTGCAACAGTTTTTGGTGCTTTTTCGCTATTTAACTCAAGAACAATACGTCCTTTATTTGTATTTAATTCAACTTGAGGCAGGCTCATATTTATATCTCCTATACATGGACTAAATTAGCCATGGGTTTTTGGTTGAGAGAAGCATAAGCAAACTGTAAACTAGATAGCAAGTATAAACGTTAATTATCTTATAAAAAAAGTTAAGATAACGTTTCATTCAGTCAAAATTTAACTTTATAGAAGTGAATTATCTATTATGAAGCCAAATGATGTTGTTTCAGATCTGCCAAATCACCCGACACAAAACAGTCAAGCCTCTACTGATTCTGTGCAGCAAGAACAACAGCCCGGCTTAGATTTTGTACGTCAAGTGATCACTGATGATTTAGCACAAGGTCGTACAAGCTCAGTCGTTACGCGTTTCCCACCTGAGCCAAATGGCTATTTACATATTGGTCATGTAAAAGCAATTTGTCTAAATTTTGGTGTTGCTGAAGAATTTAAAGGCGTATGTAATTTACGTTTTGATGATACAAACCCTGATGCAGAAGAACAAGAGTATGTAACAGGTATTGAAAATGATGTGAAGTGGTTAGGTTTCCAATGGGATGGCGAAGCACGTTACGCATCAAAATATTTTGATCAGCTATATACATGGGCCGTTCAACTGATTAAGCAAGGTGATGCGTATGTCGATTTACAATCACCTGAAGAAATTAAGCTGAATCGTGGTAATTTTGTCGAAGCTGGTAAAAATTCGCCTTACAGAGATGTAACAGTAGAAGAAAACTTATCACGTTTTGAAAAAATGCGTGATGGTGGTTATGGTGAAGGACAAGCTGTATTACGTGCTAAAATTGATATGGCAAGTCCAAATGTACATATGCGTGATCCGATTTTATATCGTGTTTTACATGCATCACATCATCAAACAGGTGATAAATGGAAAATTTATCCAATGTATGATTATGCACATCCGTTATCAGATGCTATTGAAGGTGTAACTCATTCATTATGTACGTTGGAGTTTCAAGATCACCGTGCATTCTATGATTGGGTTGTCGCAAAAGTACATTCAGATGCAGTACCACGTCAGTATGAATCATCTCGTTTAAATGTTGATTATACAATTACCTCTAAGCGTAAGCTTCGCCGTTTGGTTGAAGGAAATCATGTAAATGGTTGGGATGACCCTCGTATGCCAACTGTTGTAGGTATGCGCCGTCGTGGTTTTACTCCTGAAGGTTTGCGTGATTTCTGTAAGCGTGTGGGTGTTTCAAAAACGGATGGTATTGTTGATGTTGCAATGCTTGAATTCTGTATTCGTCAGTCATTAGAAAATACAGCTGCACGTGGTATGGCAGTGCTGAACCCACTTAAAGTGACGTTGACTAACTTGCCTGAAGCGATGGATTTAGTACATGCACGTCATCCAAATGTAGATATGGGTGATCGTACAATTCCACTCACATCAGAAATTTATATTGATCGTTCAGACTTTGAAGAAGTTCCACCAAAAGGCTTTAAACGCCTTACGCCTGAAGGTGAAGTAAGATTGCGTCATGCTTATGTCATTAAGTGTGATGAAGTGATTAAAGATGCCAATGGTGAAGTGATTGAGCTTAAATGTTCGATTGATGCTGATACATTAGGTAAAAAGCCTGAAGGTCGCAAAGTGAAGGGTGTAATTCACTGGGTATCTGCAGATCATGGTCTTCCTGCGGAAGTACGTATTTATGATCGTTTGTTCACTGAAGCCGATCCTGAGGTGGGTGATGATTTCTTAGCGAACTTGAATCAAGATTCATTAAAAATTGTACAAGCGATAATTGAGCCTGCTTTAGCACAAGCAAAAAATGAAGAGCGTTTTCAGTTTGAGCGTGAAGGTTACTTTGTAGCAGATCGTTATGATCACTCTACTGAAAAGCCTGTGTTTAACCGTATTTTAGATTTGCGAGATAGCTTTAAACCAGCTAAATAATTTTAGTAAGTAGATAAGCCCTCATTATTTCAGGATGATGAGGGCTTTATTTTTTGTTCATTTGCTTTAAAAAGAGGTAAATAGGACCTTCCATTTTTGCTTTGTCTTTTAGTTTTTTATTAATGTATAAGACCAATGCAAAGCTAGCAGTGGCAACAGTAATAAAAATACCATTCATATAACTCATAAGAGAGCTGATATAGCCAATAGTGGTTAGGCGACGCATCATCTTTTCTACTTGAGGGCTATCTTCGATTCCTGTAATTGCCCATGAGCACAGATGCTCACAGTTATTCATGATGAGGTGATAGTGGTTTTCATTCATACGTAAACGCATCCGTCGAACAACTGCACGACCTTTAAATTTGGGGTTTTTATAGGTACGAATGTGAAGAGGTTTGTGATGTGAAAATTTTTCAAGTTTTGTAATTTCTATAGGACGCTTTCTAAAAAAATGCGCAAATCCAGAATAGTGAATCACACGACCTTTACCTGCATAAATGCCATGATGTGTATAGCCAAAATGTTTTACCAAAAGGTGTGAACCGATTGGAATGTTTAAGGATTGATTTTGTTTTTTTCTCATAGCAGAAACAAAAGTATCTATATGAAAGCGAGATGATTATAACAAAATTATTTAGTTTTCTAAGTGTTTCATTATAAATGCCTAATAAAAGACGTTTTAAAGTATAACTTGGCATATGCCTTGCTTATTTTTATTTATATTGAAGAAATAACAAGGAAAAGGTTATGAAGCAGAGTAAAATCGCTTATGAAGATGAATATCTAGGCTTAAATAAGAGTATAGCCTATGGTTTACAACATGTTTTGACTATGTATGGTGGAATCGTTGCACCACCACTTATCGTTGGTTCAGCAATTGGTTTAAGTCATATTGAAATAGGCATGTTAATTACTGCTTCTTTATTTGTTGGTGGGTTTGCAACACTATTGCAAACACTTGGTATGAGGTGGTTTGGTGCAAAACTACCCCTTGTTCAAGGTGTTTCATTTGCAGGTGTAGCTAGTATGATTGCTATTGGGACAACAGGCGGAGGTTTTCAAGCGATTCTAGGTGCAGTATTGGCAAGCTCACTTATTGGCTTGGTCATTGCACCATTTTTTTCTCGGATTATAAGATTTTTTCCACCTGTAGTTACGGGAAGTGTAATTACGATTATTGGCTTTTCTTTATTACCTGTTGCACTAAATTGGATAATGGGTGGAAATAATAAATTAGCAAATTGGGGAAGTTTGTCTAATTTAGGATTAGCTGCTTTCACATTATGTATTTTATTATTATTTAGTCGCTTTGGTTCTATTGAATTACGTCGGGTTGCTATATTACTGTCAATTGTTATAGGAACAATTGTCGCATATTTACTCGGATATTGTAATTTCTCGCAAGTTTTAGACGGGCAGTGGATTGCTATTCCAAGTCTATTTTCATTTGGTTTGCCTATATTCAATATTCCTGCAATTATTGCGATGTGTATTGTTATGATTGTTACACTAACAGAAACCACCGCAGATATTTTAGCAGTGGGGGAAATTGTAGGGAGTGAGGTCGCTCAACAACGTATTGCTAATGGTTTGCGTGCAGATATGCTTTCATCTGCAATCGCCCCCTTTTTTGGAACATTCATGCAAAGTGCATTCGCCCAAAATGTAGGCTTGGTCGCGATTACTGGTGTAAAAAGTCGTTTTGTGGTGGCATCAGGCGGTGCAATTCTTATTTTACTCGGATTATTCCCTGTTATGGGGCGTTTTATTGCTGCAATACCTACACCTGTTTTAGGTGGCGCGGGCATTGTATTATTTGGTTCTGTTGCTGCAAGTGGAATTCGTACACTTGCTCAAGTAGAATTCAGCGATCAAAAGAATTTAATAATCGTTGCTGTTGCACTTTCTGCTGGCATGATTCCCATGATTAATCATGATTTTTTTATTCATTTTCCTAAATGGGTTCAAATGATGTTCCATTCAGGGATTAGCATTACATGTGTAGTTGCTGTGGTATTAAACATCTTCTTTAATCATTTAGTTGTTAAAAGATCCATTACTAGGGTTAAACCATCTCTAATTACTCATAAGTAATTATTTAGGAAAGATTTCATGATCTAATAAGTAGTTAGATTCAATTATTTTCTTAACTATATAGAGATTATCTTTTTTACGAATAAGGATAACCTGTGTATGTAAGGGGATCTCTCCAAATTCTGAGCAAACAGTTACATAGTGAATTTGACCGTATTCATCTCTTACTCTCGCTTGAGCGGTGATTTTAGGATTTGTACTGTTTGTCGAAATGGTTGCTAAGCGGCCAATTAAATTGAGTTCTCTATGAATAAATTTAGGTTTGATTACCTGATCTAGGCAGTGAATCATAAAAATAGTGAAGAAAAGTGCAATAATTAGCGTTGGAATAAGTACATATATACTGGAAGCAAATGCTTGCTCATAAGCATAATAAGCAAATTGGAAAAAGTAGCCTGCAAAACTAAAATTAATGAGAAAGAAAATAACAATAAGTGTTCTAGAAAACTTGATTTGTAAAAGTGGATTATTAGGACGAAAAGGAATGAGCCGTTTTAGAAAGCGAAATGGCGATATTCCAATATATAAACCGAGTGTTTCAAAGACACTCAGTAAAACAAATGTAATTACACATAAATGAAATGGAATTAGTTCTGGGCTTTGTAGAAAGTTATCTAAGCTATTGTTCATTATATATACTTACGCGAGATAAATACCACCATCTGAGTGAATTTGAATGGGAATTGAGGTGAGTGCCTCACCTAAGCAGGGGCCAAAAATACATTCTCCTGTTTCCACTCTAAATAATGCGCCGTGTGTTGAACATTGAATAAATTCTTGATCTTGATCTAAAAATTGATTTTCTAAAATTTCAAGCTCTACTTGTAAGTGTGGGCAAATGTTTTTATACGCAAAAAATTGTCCATTACGTTGGGTAATAAAAAATGTGCCTAGAGTTTCGTTATCAAATGTACGTGCTTCTCGTTCAGGGATATCATCAGTCATACATATTTTTAGCATTCTTCCACCACATTCCTTGTTGTAGTTGAATGTGTATTTTAACATATAAGATAAGATTAAAGACAGATAGAAGATGACTGAGTATGGTCAGGTCCCCATGTTCGATAGCCCTGTGTATCAATATGAATTTGTCCTGATGAATATGTTCCTAGACCCATTTTTAGCTCAGGTCCATATTGCTTCCAAAATTGACATAATTTAAATTTGGTTTTTTCGATATGTATATAATCTTTTGCTGTAGGATGCTCAGGCCCAATACGAAAGTCCATTGCAGCATTAAGAATATGGCGGGAAGAAACTGCACCACCTGCACAGCGATTCATTTTAAAGTCACGATAAGCAGATGTTACCTCGAAATTAGTCAATGCTTTTGTTGCTGTTAGATATCTAAATACTTTGAGTGTTGGTACTTGATTTTTCCAAAGCTCTTTAGGGGGAATAAGGTATTCTTCTCTCCCGCATTGTTTCCAATCTCGTGCTGTTCTTAATAGCTCAAACGTAGGAACGATATTATTTACATTATTTTTTCGGAGGAAATCTTCATAAGCTTTTACTTTTTGTAGGTGATGGTTGTGTGAAACCCATAAAAAATAAGAGGATGGGATTTTTTTAGTGAAATAATAGTTAGGAATGCTTGTCACAATAAGTGGAGCAGGTGTTTTTGCAAAAATAGATGTTCCTGAAATTACACAAGCGAATGCTAAAAGAGTTCTTTTAAATTTTTGAAGATTATACATAGACCATAATTTCAACTATTTTATTTATAAAATTATTGTACGGTTATAGCTCTAAATAAGGTATTTAAATTAAGTAATTTTAAATAAAAAAAGATCAGCCATTGCTGATCTTTTTTTTTATTTTTCCAAGTATTGAAGCTTATCTGTTTTACCATTCCATTCCTCACGGTCTTCTGGCTGTTCACCAATTTCTGTGATGTTTGGCCATTTTTCAGCAAGTTCAGCATTCAGCTCAATAAAGACTTCTTGTCCTGCAGGCAATTCATCTTCTGAAAATATTGCATTTGCAGGGCATTCTGGTTCACATAATGCACAGTCAATACACTCATCTGGGTGAATGACAAGGAAGTTAGGACCTTCGTAGAAGCAGTCGACAGGACATACTTCAACGCAATCTTGATATTTACATTTAATACAGTTTTCAGTGACAACAAAGGCCATAGCGACAGCTACCTAAAAAATTTGGTGTTCATCTTTAATTTCTATATTGTAGGCAAAAAATGGGTCAAGTAACAATTCCTTTTATTGATATTAATTATTTAAATCTATGAAATACCCGTTTCTATATAATTTTTACTGATAATGAGAATTAATATCAATAGTTATGCATTTTATTTATAATGGTTATGCTAAGTAAAACTACAAGATAAGACATTGATCTAAATTTATTAAATACGGTATTTCACTTTGGCTTGTCATAAATTTTTCTTTTATTTGTCATATTTTTTTCAAAAATATGCGTAATCCTGAGAATGAAGTTGATTTTAATTGAACTTTCAACTGTGTATAAGACATACGGAAGGTAGAATGAATATTAAAGCAGAACTCAATTATCAAAAACAAATGAAGAATGCAAAACGTGGTGGGCACAAACCGAATATTGCAAAAGATGTAAATAAACATAAAGTTCAAAAAGTACAAAAATTAATTAAAGAGTTAGAAAGCGAATATATTGAGCATTGGGAGTTTTGGAGGCAAAGCTCAGAGATGTACGATCAGGGGTATGCAAATGCAATTAGCCATATACAAAATAGGCTTGTAGAAATTTTACGAGTTAAATAGTACTAGTCTAGGTGTTTTAATATGGAAAGGAATTAGTTTAGTCGATAATATTTTTTGCATTGAGCTTTGAATCTATACTATTTATTAATCTACGTGGCATTTTAATTCAATACATCGAGTTCGTATCCTCATTTGGTCTAAATCCAAATGAGGATATGCCTTAAAAATTTTTAAGACTTCAGCAGTGATTTAAGTTGATAAAGGTGCTCTAATGCTTGACGTGGGGTCAGATCATCAATGTCTATATTAGATAGTTTGTCTTCAACTATTGAGGGTTGAATAACTTCTACAACTTTTTCAATAGTTTCTATAATAGGTGATTCTGCGAAATCTTTTTCTTGTGAAAATAGATCGCTTTGTATCACCGTATTTGGTGAAGAAATTTGTTGCTTTTCCAAAATTTTTAATCGTTTTTGAGCTTCTTTAATTACACCTGAAGGAATTCCTGCTAACTTTGCAACTTGTAGACCATGACTTTGGCTTGCAGGACCTGCTTGTACTTTATGTAGAAGAATCAGATTCCCATTGAGTTCTTTGGCAGTCACATGGTAGTTATCAATCATGCTTTCATGCCCAAGTTCTGTGAGCTCAAAATAATGTGTTGCAAATAAGCATAAACATTTAATTCGTTTAGATAAATCAAGCACGCAAGCCCATGCGAGGGATAAACCATCATAGGTGCTTGTTCCACGTCCAACTTCATCCATTAGAACAAGAGATTGTTGTGTGGCATGGTGCAAAATTTGAGATGTTTCTGTCATTTCTACCATAAAGGTCGATTTGCCTGTAGACAGGTCATCGGCAGAACCAATGCGTGTGAAAATTCGGTCGATAGGTCCAAGTGTTGCACTTTCTGCGGGTACGAAACTACCGCAATATGCCAATAAGCTAATCAGTGCAGTTTGTCGCATAAATGTCGATTTACCGCCCATATTTGGCCCAGTAATAATTGCAAGACGATGCTGAGCATTGAGCTGTGTACTGTTTGGTGTAAAAGGTGTTTTACTTAATGCTTCAACAACTGGGTGTCGGCCTGCAATAATATGAACACCAACCTCCGGACTAAAGTCGGGACGTGCCCAATGACGTATGCGTGCTTGATGTGCAAAGTTAGTGAGTACATCTATTTGTGCAATAGCACTACTCATAATCTGCAATTCTGCAATATTTGCGCGTAATTGTTCCAAAAGCCGTTCAAATAGCATTTTTTCTCGCGCGAGTGCACGAGATTCACTCGATAAAACTTTATCTTCAAAACCTTTGAGTTCAGGAGTAATATAACGCTCAACATTTTTTAGTGTTTGACGACGGATATAGTGGCTCGGAGCTTGTTCTGCCTGTGATCTTGTTAGTTCAATGTAGTAACCACTTACGCGGTTGTAACCGATTTTAAGTGTATTTATTCCTGTTTCTTGTCTTTCTTTAATTTCTAAATCTATGAGAAATTGTCCAGCATGGTCACGAATTTGTCTTAACTCATCAAGCTCGGCATCGAAACCTTCAGCGATTACATTGCCATCACGTAGTAAAACAGGTGGGTTTTCTACAATTGCTACACTTAAATGTTGATGTAGTGCATGTACATCACCTAAATCATCATTGAGTTGTTCAAGTAGCTTAGGCGAGTCTTTTTGTTGAAGTAATGGTGCAATTGACTTATGCAAGTCAGGAATTTGAGCACAAGCTTGTCTAAGTTGCACTAAATCTCTAGGGCGAGCAGAGCCTAAAGCAACGCGACTAAGAACACGTTCAATATCGCCTATTTCCTTAAGTACGAGACGAATAGGAGACTCATAATAGCCTTCTAAAATCTGACTTGTGGCTTCTAGGCGTGCCTCTAAAATGGCACAATCTCGAACGGGTTGCATGAGTGTGCGGCCGAGTAGTCGGCTACCCATTGCAGTTTGGCAGTCATTAATTAAATTGAAAAGTGATGTGCCATGTTCAAAGAGAGGGTCGATAATTTCTAAATTGCGCCGTGTAACAGGATCTAATGCAATAAAGTCTTGGCTTTGCTCAAGTGTAATATTTCTAATATGCGGTAGAGCAGTTTTTTGTGTTTCTTTTGCATAGTGAATGAGTGCAGCAGCAGCAGACTTAGAAAGAGGTAGATGATCAATACCAAAACCTGCAAGGGTAGACACATTAAACTGGTCGCATAATGTTTTATCTGCATTTTTCTGGTTAAAGTCGACATTTGGGCGCTTAGTAATGGGGCACTCTAACTGTTTTTTTATTATTTCAATGATATTTTGATCGACTAAATCTTCGTTAATTAAGATTTCACTTGGCATTAAACGTGCTAACTCGATGGTGAGCATTTCAGGTTTAAATTCTTGTTGTTGAACTTTAAAAATACCTGCACTTAAATCGAGAAGTGCAATACCAATTTGGTTCTGCTGTATGCTTAAAGAGACAAGATTAGAGTTTTGTGTACTATTGAGTAACGCATCATCTGTAAGTGTACCTGGTGTAATAATTCGAACAACTTTTCTCTCTACAGGCCCTTTGCCTGTAACCTCACCAACTTGTTCACAAATAACAACGGTTTCCCCCTTTTTTACAAGGCGTGCAAGGTAACCTTCTGCTGCATGAAAAGGCACGCCTGCCATGGGAATAGGGTCGCCGTTACTTTTTCCACGATGGGTCAAAGTAATCCCTAGAAGTTTGGCTGCTTTCTTTGCATCGTCAAAAAATAGTTCGTAAAAATCTCCCATACGATAGAACAATAGGCTGTTTGGATGCTCCATTTTTACGTTGATATATTGTTGCATCATTGGAGTATGGGATGAGATATTTTGTATGATCTGATCTAAGTTGGACACACGAACGCCTTACATTTGAGAAAGTAGGAGAATTTAGAATTTTAAAACATCTTCATTTTGAATAAATCCAAGCATGTTGTACAGCGTCTTTTTATCTGTTGCTTAAAAAATATTAAGGTCAGGTATAGCAAGTTACGTTAGATTAGTATGTATATAAAATAAATTGAAAGTATAAGTGAGAAAGGAATGGATCAACCAATAGAAGCAACAGTTTTAGTGCTAGGTAAACAGTCAGATATATTTCTAAATTTACTAAAGAAATCTTTTTCAAAAATTTATGAACTGGCCTATATCGACAATAAAGAAGAGTTTTTAAAAGACAAAGGCGAAGAGGTTATTGCTGTTGCAACAAGTAATAGTGTTGGAATGTCTAAAGAAATGATAAATGCTTTACCAAAGCTTCAGGTCATTGCAAGTTTTGGTGTTGGGTATGACAGTATAGAGGTTGATTATGCCAAGCAGCGTGGTATACAAGTGACCAATACGCCAAATGTATTAAATGATTGTGTTGCAGATACTGCAATGATGTTGACATATGCTGTTGCAAGACAACTTATTCAAGCAAATACTTATGTGAAAACAGGGCAGTGGACAGCATCATTTCCTTTAACAACGAGTATCTCAAAAAAAGTATGTGGCATTTTAGGTATGGGGAATATTGGTGAGGCTATCGCGAAGCGTGCTGAAGCAGCTGGGATGAAAATTATTTACCACAACCGTACTCAAAAAAATCATGTGGATTATCAATATATCGCAACATTGGAAGAGTTGGCAAAGCAAGCAGATTTTCTCATTTTAGCGCTACCAAGTACGGGTGAAACACAACATATTATTAATGCGAGTATTTTAGAAAAAATGAAACCTACTGCATATCTTATTAATATTGCACGTGGTTCGGTTATTGATGAAAAGGCATTGATTAAAAGTTTAAAAGACAAAAAAATAGCTGGTGCGGGTTTGGATGTATTTGAAACAGAACCATGCACAGAAAGCCCATTATTTAAAATGGATAATGTTGTACTTACACCGCACTATGCAAGTGGGACGCATGAAACGCGTTTGGCGATGGCGGAACTTGTTTGCGAAAACTTGATTCATTTTTTTAATAAAGAACCATTAGTTACACCATTATAAATAGATTTGAGGTTAAAATATTTCTACATGGATATGAAGCAATTTGAGGTGTTAGCACGCTATAATGTTTGGGCAACTAAAAAATTGACTGAAGCATTGCTGAATGTCTCAGAAAGTGATTTTTCACGACCATGTGGATTATTTTTTAATAGCATTTGTGGCACGTTAAACCATGTACTCGTCGGTGAACATTATCTTTGGTATAGTCGATTTGAAAAACTGTCAATATCCGACGGCTTAAAGCTGAATAGTATTATTGAAACGGATAAAAAAGAACTTTTAAATCAGCTGAACCAAAAATCACATAATTGGGTTATATTTTTGGCACAATTTCAAGATAATAGATTTCCAAATCAACTTGATTATATAACCTCTGCAGGCAAGCTTATGAGTTTGCCTTATGAAGATGTATTGCTGCATGTATTTCAGCATAGTACACATCATCGGGGGCAAATCACAGCAGCATTGACTATAATGGGCTATCCTTGCCCTGAATTAGATTTGGTTTATATGCTAGTTGAAGAATCTAAGACTCTGAATTATGTATAGTATTTAAACACTGTGGCGTGGTTCTTTTTACAATTTATAATTAAAGTGAAAGTGACTATTTTTCTAACATTCGTGCTTATGTTAGAATTGCCAAACTTTTTATATTGCATAAAAGACCAATCTTTTAGGAGCATTTTGCATGGCGGGTCATTCTAAGTGGGCCAATATTAAGCATCGTAAAGCAAAACAAGATGCAAGCCGCGGTAAAGTTTTTACTAAGTATATTCGTGAACTTGTGACAGCAGCGAAATTAGGTGGGCCAGATCCACAAGCAAATCCACGATTACGTGCTGTTGTAGAGAAAGCACTTTCTGTAAATATGACACGCGATACTATCAACCGTGCAATTCAGCGCGGTGCAGGTGGTGAAGATAACGAAGATTTAAAAGAAGTAACTTATGAAGGTTATGGTGTGGGTGGTGTTGCTGTTTTAGTAGAAACAATGACAGACAACCTAAATCGTACAGTGCCTGATGTACGTCACTGTTTTACCAAAACAAATGGTAATTTAGGTACATCTGGTTCTGTTGCTTATCTGTTTACAAAACGTGGTGAAATTTCTTTTGAAGATGTATCTTTGGAAGAAAAGATTATGGAAGTTGCATTAGAGGCAGGTGCGGAAGATATTGAAATCACAGAAGATGGTATTCTTGTGATTACTACACCTGAAACATTTGGTGAAGTTCAAGATGCGCTTACAACAGCAGGATTAAAGTCTGATAATGCTGAAGTTGTTATGAGTCCATCAACAAAAGCTGAAATTACTGATGTAGATCAAGCAAAACAAATCATGAAAATGATTGATATGTTTGAGGATTTAGATGATGTTCAGAATGTTTATACAAATGTAGAAATTCCTGATGAGATACTTGAGCAGCTTGATGCTTAAGTATTAAAACACAGAAAATGGCGACAGTATTGGTCGCCATTTTTTATACGTAAGAGTAAAATTTAAATAACAAAAACAATAAAGTATTCGTTATATATTTTAGTAATAATGATAAAAAAGGAGATAAAAATGTTCAAAAAATTAATACTACCTATCATTCTAATTTCTTTTAATAGCTCTACTGTTTTTGCAGAGTCCTCCATTGTAGAAAAAGATCAGTACAGTCAAGATGAGGTAAGGGCACTGGCACTACATAAGAAATCTGTTAGTGTTTTAAAAGCCAGTAGACTTCCAGTAGGGAGTATTGTAAAACTAAATGCAAAGATTGATTATGTGCTAGATAATAATGTTTATGTATTGAACGATCACTTTAGAATTTTGTATGCTTATATTGACCCGAGCTTAGCTCCCTATGGAAGTTTATATAATGGTGTGAAGCTACAAATAGTTGGTCAGCAAATAGAGAAAGATGGCAAATTGATGATTAATGTTGCTCAACTTAGAAATATAAAATAATGTTTACTATTTTTATAACAAATAAATTTATTGTTGTTTTCTGAGATTTAGATCTTCTTAATTGTTTTTATTATAATATAATTGGTAAATAATTTTATTTATTTGTATCTTGTGTAAAAATGGTTTAGTATTTGTACATAAGCAATAAAAATAAGAATGGTGAATACTATGTCTAAAATAGAGCTATTTGTAACATCTAGTTCGGTACTCGTAATTGTTTTTCTAATTTACTGGTTTGCTCAAACAGCGACTCGTACAGTACATTTATTTTTATAAGAAAAATTTGGGTAAAATATATTCAAATGATAATTAATCGTAATATTTTATGGTCTATGCTCTTGTTTTTTTGAGATAACTTAATCAATATTGCCAATATTGATTTTATGGCTAGATTAGATATAAAATTAGGGCCTATAGCTCAGTTGGTTAGAGCAGCGGACTCATAATTCTATAAGCCTCCTCAAAAAAGCAAGAAAAAACATACAATTCCTCTTATTTTTATCATATAAACCACTGTTTTTATTAATATTCAATTATACATCGCAATATATCGCAATAGATTACCCTATATTACAACATGCCCTAAGTCTACTCACGGTCTACTCGGATTGGTCTACTCAGAGTCTACTTGATTTTGTAATTTTTGGGCAAAATTAAAGGGGGCTAAACCCCCTTTTTGATTAAGCTGTATTTGCCAACTTATTTCTTTTAATGAAACTAATTACATCTGACTTCTGATAATAAATAATCTTATTTCCATTCGGTTTGATAAAACTAATTCCTCCACCATTGCATCGTTTTGCTTGTAACCAAGCTAATGACATACCTAATACAATAGCGATTGTTTCAGGAGGGAAGAGTGCATCATTGCCAGCTTCCCAAAAACGTAAACTTTCAGCCACTTTTTCTTCAGATGTCATTCGATCTAGTTTGTTTAAACGTTTAGCCATGATCTTTCTCTAAATCAATCATTCCAATATTCCTACCTAATTTCTAAAAATCTTTTCGCCTTTTTCGGTTAAGAACCATCTATATTCAGTAGTTCCAACCTTTCGTACGATGTTTAATTTTTCTAATGTAACTAAGTACCTCTGAGCACATCTTTTAGATACACCAGTTGCATCTGATACCAATTGAGAAGTACAAACAGGATTGTTTTTCACAGCTTGTACTGTTTCTAAGCAAATATTAAAAAATGCCTCAATTTTCTGTTTGTGCCTCATACTCATTTCCTAAAAACAATATATGTATAACAAGCGATACATCGACCTTTCGTATCTGCTTGCATGAGTTGCTTACAGTGGAAGCAGTATTCAAATTTCATTTATGTAGTAACTGTTTTAGCAAGCGATTGAAGGTGATTGCGCTGTTGATCAGTCAAAAAATACTTTCTTTCAACTTGCTGAACAGTGAATTGACCACTAGAAACAGCAGAACACGCCTCATCAAAAGCTTTTTGATTGATTGGTTGTTTTTGTGGTGGATTAGGCGCTATATTTTTTTGATTAACCCTTGTCTGATGTACATATTCATCAGTATCTGCATCCTTAGTATCATCAATAAGGAATAGTCCATTTAATGCATACTTACGAGCATATGAGCTTGAAGTACCGAATGTTTGAGCGTTATCCATACCTTTCTTCGTAAGATCAACAGCAGCCTCAGCAGTGACAACGGTTTGCTTACCATCAGAATCAATAAACGTCACAGTTGCAATAATTACAGGCACACCACATAGCTCTTTAGATGTATCTGAAATAAATAAATTGCAGTTATGCTTCGCAAGTAAAGGTTTTACAGCCTCTAGAATGTCCTCGCAAGAACGATAGTTATACTTTCCAAAGCTGTTATATTTTGACTTTGGGGCTTTTAATTCATTTTGTATTACTTGAAGACTCATGATTAATCCCCTTTATATTTTCTTGATGAGTAGATTTCAGGTTTTTGAGTAGATCTCTCAGCCAACTCTTGGGAAACACGAATATAATTCGGATCTGAAACAGGTAATCCTTTTGCATTACGCCATAAACTATAGATAGCCTGTGTCTTAGGATTTCCATAAACCAAGTTGTCATGCTTATGAAAATCTACATGAAGCTCGTATTTTCTATATGTAAGCTCAAACTCAGCTTGATCGGGAGTAACAACATCAAGTGATTGAATGTGTGATTTAGGGATAACCTCACCATCTAGGTTTTTGAAGTTCCCATTCTCTTTTACAGCTTTGATAAATTCATAGCCTGTGAATGCAGTAGTCACTAGATACATTTTCATGCGTAGACCTCACCAAATAGTTCAGCTTCTTCTTGTTGACGCACCTGGTCTTTAATGTGCATCGATTCTTGGGTGAGCTTGGTATGCTCAGCATTGGTTAAGTGACCAAGCATGTAGAGTGTTTCGACAACGGCTTGTTTTTCTTGCCACGTATCGTTTTTGAATACGTTAAGAACGTGTTGTGCTTGAGAGTCTTGAACATTCATTAGAAATTCACTCCCAAAAACACAGCGATAGAAACCAAAATAGAGAAGGCCGTTAGAGTTTTAGCATCCTCAATCAGACGCTTTTTAAATAACTTCTTGTTTTGATTGCGGATTAGCTTTTTAACTAATCGCTGTTGATTTGCTAGATTGTTCTGTTGCATAATTACCTCGTTCCGATGGAAAGCCCACGATTTGTTTGACGACTGACGTGGGCTTTTTGTTGTCTGGATGAGATATAATTTAGTATTTACTAAATACTATGTCAATAGTGTTTACTAAATTTATTTACTTTTATTATTTAGTGTTTGGTAATATACCTAAAAGAAAGCCCCGCATAGTGCAGGGCTGAATGGAGGTTATTTTTGAACTAGATGCCAAAGAATCTATTATTGCAGTCTAACTTTAGAATAATTTTACCTTTAAATTCTTCTTTTGGAAAACTTTCAAATTTATCAATAATAGCGGGAGCAATCATTTGACCATCTGCTTCTAAAATTAATTCAGATAACTTTAGAAGTTTTCGTGAATCAATAATCTCAATTTTATCCTGTGTAGCAAAGTTCGGAAAAGGTAAATTAATTCGACTATCTTTAATAAAAGCCATATAGGCAATATCAAAAGCAGCAACTAATGCTTGTTTTTTTCCACTTCCTGTATTTGATTCTATAACTTTCACATCAAATTTATATTTTCCATTATCCTGCACAAAAGCGATATACCATTTTTCCTCATAAAGCTGCTGCGAGAACTTGGCGAAATATTGGTTAAATAAATATATATTCTTTGTTTCAAACTCAGTTAAGCTCGTATGTAATTTTTCAATCAAACCATCTCTAACTTTATTTAGTTCTGATATTCTTGTCTCAGCTTCTTCTAATCTAATCAAAAGTGCTTCATCGTTAGCAATCTTTGTCGAAAGTTTGATAATACTATCATTTAACTTAGCGTATTCAGCTAAAGCACCCTGCGCACCGAGTTGTTTCAATAGCATATTATATTGTTCTGCGATGTTGCTCCGTAGTTTTCCTAGATTATCAAGTTCTATTTCTAAATGCTGAATACGTTTTTTAAGGTATTTCGCTTCGTTATCCAACATTGTGTTATGGAACTTTACTGTGGATTCGAATTCTTGCTCCAAACTTACATTTAAAAGTTTGGCTTCTTCATACATATATGCAATATTTTGCGAGTTATCATCAAATTTACTATCTTCCAAACTTCCAAAACGTTTTTCTAAAGTTAATTTGTTGGCAATCAAATTATTAATTGTTGAATCTATTTTCTGAAGTTGATTATTTAGGTTGTTTAGTTCATCTTCATCAACATTATACTGTTCTCTGATTTGATAAGAATTGCTCAAAGCTTGCTTTTCATCTAATTCGCTTTGTAATAAATCTATTCGTTGTCTTAAACCTTCAGGCAACATACTTTTTAAAGATGATTGATTACTCTCTAATTGCTTTAATTCTTTATCAACTTGAACTTTTTCATCCATTACCTCTAGATCCTGAAGACCAAATAGGCGAAATTGGAGTATTGAATATGCATCGTTATTAATATATCTACCTAAATATCTTAAAATATTTTCTATTTGTAGGCTGTCTTTACGAACAAATTTAGTAATTAGATTCCTAAAAGAAGGTTCAGGAGACACTCTACCAAAAAGATTTAGATATAATCGTTCTTTATATTCATCCTCTTCAATCTCTTTAGTGTTATTAAAATAATTTATAACTTTAAAAAAATTCTTTTTTCTTCTTGGCGAGTTATCTTTAACAACTTTTCTACAAACATAAAAGTCTCGTTCAGGCGTAGCTTTATCCAAATCTACACAGAAACTTAATTTAAAAGAAATTTCATTGTCTATTAAAAAATTTTTGACGCATGTATTTTCAATATGCGTGTTCTCGGGATCTTTAAAAAACTCTTCAAACTTTCCAGCAAGACAGAAATTAATACATCTAATTAAAGTTGTTTTTCCTAAGTTATTAGTATCTGATGATCCATCAGTACAACCTAATACAATATTTAAGCCCTTGTAAAAAGTTATATTCTGAATTTCTTCTCCTGTATTTTTAGTAATTACAATATTTTTAAGATACATAAATTTTACCTTCAGGAGACATATTAATAAAACCTACAGCATACAACCAATCCAGAGTGAGCATAAATCTATTAAAAGGGATAGGGTTTTTCTTGTTAAAAAGCTCATACAAGTCCATAAGATAAAAATATTTATCCCTATTTGAAGTCATTAGGCGAATTAATTTACTACCTAGAAAATACAAAGAAATGCTAGGTCTAGTCTCATTCAGAATTAACATTATTTGTATCTATAAATGCTTGGGGTGGTTTATCGAAAATCTTACACGATGCAAAAACATAATACACGATATGTTCTACATAAGTTAAGTCTTCAGGGGATAGGAAAGATTGTTGATCCTCATTTTTTAGATGTTCTTTAATCCTATCTTCTACACTGAAAACAATTTTAGTTGATGAGTAATCAGGATTTCTATTTCTGATATTGCGAAAAATACTATTGACATAGTTGAAGAGCTTTAATTTGATATTGCCATCAGAGTTACCTTCAATTTCATTTAATCGTATGATTACACAATACATTCCATCTTCATAAATATCTCGGTCTCTTGCATAACAATCAATTTCGTTGTAAACAATTTTATCTTTGATATCATATGGAAGATTATGACAGGGATTGGGCACAATTTGTGTATTTTCTATAAGATCTGTGATTCTATCTAAGACTTTAAAAAGTATAGTTTCGTTTAATACTTTTTTTTCGCTGTAGATATTGATAGTTCCGTCACCGTTAACAACAACATTACTATTTCCTATATTCCCTGTTCTGTGGTTGTTTTTACCGAAACTCATATCAATAATCCTTTTCTACTTAGTATTTTTATTATTTTTGGTTTTGATATCGCCATTACCATTAACAATATTGTTATTGTCGCCAATATTTTTGATTGAATGGTTGGTGCCACCTTTTTTGTAAAAAGCCAGTAGTGCGATACCAAGTGCAATGAAACCACCAATCATCGTGGCAATTTCTTGATGTGAAAAATTAAAATCCATAACTCTGGCCCTCTAAAAAAAATTAAGTTATTAAGTACTATTCCCAAACTCACCAAAAATCCAAAGAAGATATACTGGCCATTATTCGAAGTCTTCAATAGCATTTTTGATCGTTTAAATAACCATGAGATAGATATCACCAACAATTTAGACAGTTTTTCAACTTTTTCTATCACGTTTTGGTCTTGAACAGCCTAGTGCTATAAATGTATCAATTCTTAAAGCTAAATTTTTCATAAACCCTCTGATAGTTAATTAATTTTTCTTTCTCTTTTTGATCTTGAACCACCTAGTGGTCTGAATGCATCAATCACTAAACCAACTAACTCAGCACCTTCTTCAAATTCAATAATATTCGGTTGAAAATTAGGGTTAAGTGCTTGTAAGTATTTGCGCCCATCCGTCTCTATAACTAATTTTTTAAATGTGGCATCAGTATTGTGGCGAACAACAATTAGATCGCCTGAGATAAGCTCTGAGGCGCATAGAGTGGGGTTTATAAGAATGTAATCGCCTTCCATGTATGTTGGGAAATTACTAATGCCAACAACTCTTAAATAAAAACACTCTTCAGGATCATCCATGCTTAAAGGTGGTAACCAGTCACTAATTTCTAATCTATTTACTGTCTCAACAGAAGTCATCGTACCTGCTTGTACCCAAGAGAGTACTGGCAATAATTTTGATGTTACTGGAACTATGTTGTTATCTAATTTTTCTATTTCAGTTGATGGAGTGTTTTCTTTATCCAAGAAGCCTACTTCCAATCCAATTTTCTTTTCTAAATTTCTAGCAGCTCTTTCACCAAAACTTCCATGACCTTTAACAAGTTGAGAGATATGACTAGGGTTTAAATCAAAGTGCTCACAGAAGGCTGCATCTGATTTAGATTTCCCTGAATTGATAGCAGTATCTATAACTGCGCGCAAATTTCTGCGTCTTAAAGCGATGATATCCATGATTAGTATTTCATATAGTTTTTAGTAAAAAGTAAATTCGTATTTGCTAAATTAATCTTGACTTCTTTGTTTGTTAAATTTAGTATTTACTAAATAATGTAATGGAGAAACAACATGCATTTTACGAACATAGAAAACCTCAAAAATTATCTTGCAAACATGACACCTAACGATCGAAAAGTATTTGCTGAAAAGTGTGGAACAACTGTTGGAAACTTAAACCAAGTTATTTATGTAAATAAAAAATGTGGTGCAGGTTTAGCAATTGAAATTGAAAAAGCAAGTAAGGGAAAAATCTCATGTAGTGAGCTTTGCCCAGGTGTTGATTTTGGATATTTGCGAAGCCAGCCGCTAATTGCTTAAACAAAACTAGATTGGAATAACACATGAGAAGTCGAAGCAACTTAACTGAAGAAGTAGTTAAGAGTAAAAAGAAGTCAGTTTGTATGCCTACACATCTACCTGAAGAAGTTGCAGAGCATATTGCAAGAGAAGCGTATGAGCGCCACTGGTCAAATAGCCAGTATTTACGTTGGTTAGCCATAGAAGATATGGAACGTTGTGAAGATGATAAGAATCTTATGGCGGAAGTATCGGGAGTACCTAGAGAACGCTTTGAATTATTTGAACAAAGTAAACAATCCGTACGGAAAGAACGCAATAAAAAAGCCTGATGTACTAGATCAGGCTTTTCAATTCAACTTCACGGTAAGAGAAATTAAATATGCAAAGTAATTTAGCACAAGAACTACAACAACCTCAAGGCGAAGTAGTTTCTTTCCCAAGAAAAAAAGAGCGTAAAGCGGTGCAAAACAAATCTGAAGGATTCGCGCCTTTACCAAATTTTATTTGTGATGAAGGTTATCTTGCTGTGCTTGATGGTCATGCATTGAAATGTTTAGTGCTTCTTAACCGTCATATCGCAGGATTTCATAAAGAAGCGAGTGCTCTTGGTGAGGCATTAGTAATGAAAATTACTGGTATTGGTGACAAGCGTACGGTAAGAAAATACATGACAGAATTGGCTAAATTTGGGCTGATTTCTATCACCAAACAGAGAGGTAAAAGTAGTGTATATGAGCTTACTTTTGAGCAAAGAATTCCTGTTGAAGTGGTAACACACGATGTACCTAGTACATGCGATGCACTAGGTACATACGATGATACTACACCAGTAACATGCCATGTACCCACCACTAGTGACATGGCATGTCACCCTGTTAAACAAATATATTTAAATAAAAATATTAAACAAAATGAGGAGGAAGCGCGCGAGGAATTTCAAGCTCAAAACATCGCTCTGTTGCAGTTCGTGAAATACCACAACGACGACCTAAAATTTTACTCACTTGAAGACCTCAGCAAGCAACACAAAATCGGAAGTGATTTTTTAGCTCAAGCAAAAATCTCATTTCCTGAATTCTCTGAACAACACCTCAAGGCTGAACTCAACAAACTCTGCCAATGGTCACTATCGGCTAGCAAGCAAACACCACAAAAATGGATGACGACTTGGTTGAACTGGATCAAGAACTCAAAAACCAATCCTGTTGCTCACGAAAACAAACCGACAAGCAAATCTCGCAACGTCAACGATGCATGGGGTGAAGTAAAACAATACGCACCTGCTGTGGACGATCTTGAGCTAGGAGACATGGAGTGAACGCCTTGAATACACAACATCGCTTTCAGCTTGATTTCCAAAAGACTTCGGAATATTGCGTGAAACACAACGAATCAAAAATTCAGATTGGTGGTCGTACGGTGTGTAAATCTTGCTGTATCGAGTCGGTTCAGGTTGGGAACAAAAAACACCAAGATCAGGTTGATCACAGCATTCGTGAAAAACACTTTGCAAGTGCCATGCTTCCAACTCGACATGCAGATTGCGGTTTCAAAAATTACAACATCACGAACGATGGTCAGCGAATTTCCAAAGTTGAATGTTTAAATTTTGCGAGGACGATTATCTCAGGTGGAAGTAAAAACCTTGTGATGACCGGTAGAACAGGGACAGGGAAAACACACCTTGCATGTGCTGTTGCAAGAAACGTGATGAACAACAAAAAATACGCGAGATACATCACTTCTGAAGACATGGCTACCGATGTATCAAACGCATGGAAAAAAGCCGATGACAGCGAAGCTAGTGCCATTTATCGCTATACAGAGTACGACTTGTTAATCATTGATGAGTATGGATTGCATGATCAGCATGAATCAAGATTGCAACTGGTGCACAAAGTTCTGTACTCACGCTATGACGCAAAGAGACCAACAATGATTATTTCTAACTTCACATTGGCTGAATTGAGAAACAGCTTAGGGGATCGTCTGTGGTCTCGTTTACAGCATGATGGGTTGATTCAAGTTGAGTGTAATTGGGCAGATGCGAGGTTGAGTGCATGAAAAATAAGAATGACCAACAAACCGTTGATTGGTGTGAAGATCTATTTGGACTTACTTACAAGCAAGAGATAAAACATGGGACTGTCACAGCTTACAAGAAGCATAAATGCAGATGTGAGTTTTGTATCAAGGCAAAAGAACTCAGTGATCAAAGAGCTGAATTGAGAAAGGTAATTAAAGCTCAAGCACAACAAGTAGGTGTTGTATGAAAGCAGTAGATTTTATCCAATCACAGGGAGTTGCAAGAGCATCTCGAATCGCTAAAGCAGCACCTCAGTGGGCAGTTTATTACGATGCAGAGAAGCGTTGTTATGACGATATACGTTGTGAAAGTAGCGTTTCATTAACTGAGTTGGAAGAAGTGCTAGTGGGGTGTGGGGAATGAAAGCGAATGAGTTTCTTAATGAGTATATTGGTGAAATTTTGTGTGTAACTCTTTTTATTTTCACAATTCCCATAGTTGTTATTAGTCATGAACGTGGTGAGGAGCGATTTAAAGCCCTGCAAGATCAAGAAAGAGAAAATGTTATTAACATCTGTAAAGTCCAAAAAACCTATATGGTTCGTGGCACGACTTACGCATGTGAGGGTAAGTAGACATGAATAAACATGACCAAGCACAGTTTTTAGATGAATATGGGCTTACTAATGAATATAGATATAACGAAGATCATGGGATTTTTGAAAGTATAGGTGGCTCGGATTTTTCTGAGCAGTTTGTAAATGGAGCTTGGTTCGTTTGGCAGGATAAGCAAAAGAAACTTGATGTATTGCAGAAACAAGTTGATGCAGTTCGAAACATCATTAAGGGAAAAAAAGAAGTCTTAAGTGAATTTGAAAATCTGAATACATGGGATGAATGTACGGAAATTCAATACTCAATCGCTGAATTAGAAAAAGCACTACAAGGCGATAAAGATGCGTAGAGCTGCCAAAGTCGATGCCAATCAAACAGAGATTGTTCAGGCATTACGTCAGATCGGGTGCACAGTAGAACACTTGCACTCGGTGGGGCGAGGTTGTCCCGATTTGTTGTGTGGGTTTCGGAACAATAACTACCTACTCGAAGTGAAGGATGGAAGTAAGCCAAAATCAAGTAGAAAGCTAACGCCTGATCAGGTGGTATGGCATGAAACATGGCGTGGTCGGGTTTACGTGGTTGAGAGTGTAGATCAAGCAATAACAGTAATACAAAAAGGATAAGGGTTAGAGATGAACGCAGTTGCTGAAAAATTTGAAAACTTTGAGTGGTATATGAAGGGGTTGACTGCTTCATCTCCAAACTTTGAGCCAAACATACACGGTACAGGAGCAAAACCTTTGGATTATCAAGACCGACTTGGCGTAATTGCTAAGATTGAAACACAACTTGCTAAGTCGGTGGCTTCGCTGGTGTTATTTGGGTATAAGTCGCAGAGTGATTATGAATATGTGCGTAATCATTTGGCGAATGTGATGATCTTAAATGCGACACAGGATAAGAAGAGAGAGCCACAAGGTATAGCGATGTATCACATGGCATGGTTGATTGCTCGAATGGTAATTGATTTTGCTTTAGATCCTGAAATGGATGAATCCTACAAGACAATAAAAGCACGATTATTCTATTCAGGTATTCGTAGTTTTCAAATGGATACTGATGTGTATAGAAAAACATGGAAGCCTTATGAGGAGCTTATGGTTTTAGCTATGGAAAGTGCAATCGAAGAAGCCAATGAAGTCATGGGTAAGTATAAAAAAGAAACAATAAAAGAAGCAAAAAATTAAGTTTCCAATTTATCGGAAACTAAGGTATAGTTTTACTAAGATGGTCTTACTTTGGTTTGACTATTTTTGTTGATGCATCCTGTAGGCGATACAGGGTTTCTTGGAGGTCTAAACTTCGGTTTAGAGAGGCACAGCGAGTTTAATCTAGTAGGTACTAGTTAGTCGAATTGACGACACATGAATTTAGTGGTGCATGGTAACAGCTATACGAAGATGCGTACCTTGATACGTATGGCAGATGAAATCCGAAAAGTGTTACTGAAATAACCGCAAGCAAGGTTCGCAACTTGCCATCAACAACAAAAGCCTGACATTCAATTGTTGGGCTTTTTTATTGCCTGTAGGTTTACCACCTACAGAACATGCCATCGAGTAAAACCCCAAACTAGGGCTATTGGTACGCCCGACCATAAAGGAACGAAAGCAAGTAAAGCAGGCCGTGCATGTTAGGTTTATGTGATTGTGAGTAGCGGTGTATTAGCAGTTGGCCGAGCTAATATGTCGAATGCTAAGGCTAGCTTAACCGTACTATCAGTTTTGGTAGTGCGGTTTTTTAATTAATGTATAATTGAGATAATGCATTTTTATCAATAAAAATAGATGGAAAAGATAACTGATTGGATTCAATTAAAATGTTCGTTAGGTATAGTGATTATGGGTTATATAGCCTATATAGTGATCATTATGGTCTTGTTGATAAATAATTTCAGCGGTTTTATTTCACCATTAACAACTCCCATGACATTAATCTTTGGTATATATGTTTGGAAATGGCAAGAAGGCCAAAAGAATCAGACTGCTGAAAAAAATGAAAAAATAAAAAAGTGCAAAGAAAGGACTGAAAAGGTATTTCATACTTATATTAAATATGAGCGTTCAATCCAAAAAATACATAGACTTTATGAAAGTATTGGCGAGAAAGGTGATCATCAAGAACGTATAAAGTTTACAAGTCAAGTAATGGATAAATTTGGCAAAGAAATCTTAAATTACAATTCATTATATGATGACATCTATTATGAAATACTATTAAGTTATTTTTTAATAGAAAAAGATGGTACGCAAAATGTTTACGAAAAATCAGCATCTATGACAAACATTTTTAAGGACTATAAATATTATGTACAACAGATTAGTCCCTTGCTTGATATTCATGATGAAAACCCTCTAAATAAACAACTAACTTTAACATTAGAGAAAACTAAATTGCATAATAGAATAAAACATTTGGATTTTGGCTATGAAGAAGACAAAAGCAAAGTCATTTATACTAAGCCTAGACAAGCAATTAAAAAATTTTGTGAAGAAATAGAAAGCGCTTTTTAAAGATAATTTGAATTTAATAACCACATTTTCAGTTTTGGCAATGTGGTTTTTTATTGTCACTAACAATCTGTCTCACTCAATAGTAAAGGAGTGCTTATGAACATCATAGAAGCACGTAAGCACTTAAAAAAATACCAAGTAGAACTCAACAAATACCAAAGCTTATCTCGTGAATTAATGGGCTATGACGATTTAATTCATACAGATAAGAAGATTACTTATTTCAAGAAGTGCATAGCGAACATTAGAGAACAGATCAATGCTCACTAAGATATTCAGCATATTCGCATTCTTCATACAGTTTTTTAAACCCCAACAAAAGGAAGTCATCATGACTGATTTAGAGCAACAACCACAAACAGCACAACCAACAACAGAACAATCTGCAGAAAGTACAATTACGACTATCGCAACAGAAGCGGAAGGCGTAATTAAAAAAGGTGTTGAAGATTTAGAAGCAGCATACAACTTCATTCAGCACGGTGTTGATCTACTAGGCCCTGATGCTAAGTCTGAACTTTTAACACTTGCGATTAAGTTTCTTTAATCCAACAGCTCAAGGACGAGCAACTATGCGAAGTAATCAACGTTTAAACGCGGTTAGATCATTGCCTTGTGTGAAGTGTGGTGGTCCTTACTCCCAAGCAGCACATAGCAATTTTACTGAGCATGGGAAAGGTCGAGGTATTAAGGCTAGTGATGAATACACGATACCGCTTTGCCATAAATGCCATTACGAATTCGACACGTACTCAAGCATGAAACGCGATGAGTCGAAGTTGTGGTTTGAACAGATGTTGGCTAAGACGAATCGTATGTTAGTAATGGACGAGAGTGAGATTTTCTAATGTTAGAAGTATTGGGTGTTTTATTTTTACTTGCTATAGCGTTCTTTGTGGGTTTTACGTATTGCTATGCAGATTTTAGAGAGTCTGCTGAAAATGGGAAAACTATCCTATTTCGTGGCGTACCTTATAAGATCGTGAAGCAACAATTAGAAGACAAGTAACTGGGTAACTAAACGTGGGGAAATGACGATGGATCTAAAACAAACATTCGTCATCAAGTCTCATACTGACCAGTTACGAGTTCAAGACTGCTTAAGCAGAAATAGAGAGGAAGCTTTAGAAAATAAGACACCTCTCATTGTTAAAGTATCAACTAAACAAGAAGATCGAAGTGCAGCACAAAATAGACTGTACTGGAAATGGCTTAATGAGTGGTCCAAGCATATTGGATCTGATAAAGACTCAGAGCATTTCTATTTTAAGAAGAAGTTTCTCATAGGGATATATAATAGGGATGATGCTGAATTTGCTGAGATGTGTCAGGCGATTAAGCAGCTTAAAAAGAATGAGCAAGAAGAGTATGAAGCAATAGCTCAGCATGTTATTCGGATGACTAGTACGACTAAAGCAAGTGTTGCTCAGATGAGTGAGTACTTAAATAGCATTCATGACTTTTGTGTGGTGCAGGGGAGATATTTAGAAACACCTGATGATTTGATGTGGGTGGTTGAAAGTTAGTCTAGTTGGGTTCATTATCAAAGCTCATTCAAACAAGAGATTATAAAAACATGAGAATAGGTTGGCTTGGTGGCCCATACGAAGGAAAGGTGGTTAATGTACAAGATGAGCTTCGCTCGAATCCTTTAGATTGGGTTGCTTTTGATAAAAAGGTTACAAATAATTCAAGCTTCCCAAGAGCAATACATATGGGTATGCGTAAAGTTGAAGACAACCTAGAGCGATATAATTTAATGATGCTAAGCAAAGAAGGCGAAACAAGATTCTTTTATGTGCATATTGATGAAATAAATAAAGAGCATTTAAAAGAGAAGCTTGCCAATAGTGAATATTGGGACTTATCAGATCCAGTTGGTTTTAATTTGGATTAGATTTTTATTTTTCAATAAGCCACCTTTCGAGGTGGTTTTTTAACATCTGCAGGATAGAAACATGACGGAGTTAAAATTAACTCCGAAGCAAGAACAATTTTGCCAACTCTATATTGAATTGGGGAACGCTTCGGAGGCGTATCGACAAGCCTACGATGCGGATTCAATGAGTGAGGGCACAGTAAATACCAAAGCAAGTGAATTGCTAAAGAACGGTAAGATTACGGTAAGGTTGAAGCAAATAAGAACACATCACCAAGTAAGACATAACATCACAGTTGATATGCTACTTGATGAATTAGAACAAGCTCGACTTGCCGCTAAAGGTGATGAAACACGCAGACCCCAAGCTAATGTGATGATTGCAGCAACAATGGGAAAAGCTAAAATACTTGGCTTAGATCGGATTTCAAAATTAGTTGCTAAAAAGCATGAATTAGAGATTGCTAAAATCGAAGCAGAAAATAATGAAGATGGCGACAATACAGTCCAGATAAACATTGTTAGGGTGGGGAAAGATGCAAATTGACTTCACACTCACTGCTCCACAAGATGACTTTGTATTTAGTACAGCTCAATATCCATTATTTGTTGGTGGTTTTGGTGCAGGGAAATCAGAAAGTCTATTCAAGCGCCTGATTATACAAAAGCTAACTTATCCCAAACTCAACCAAGGCTATTTTGCACCGACACATGACCTTATTCGATTGATTGCATTTCCACGTATCTCTGAATTGCTTAGAGAATGTGGACTTAGTTTTAAGCTGAACAAGGCTGAAAAGGTTTTTTATATTGCTGGGTATGGCGAGATTGTTTGTCGCAGTATGGAGAATGCCGACTCGATTGTAGGTTTTGAAATTGCAGATGCTGTCATTGATGAGCTAGATACTTTAAAAACTGAACATGCTCAGAATGCATGGAACAAGATCATAGCTCGATGCCGTCAACGTAAGCCAAATAAGATTGCAAATACTTGTGCAGTGGGAACAACACCTGAAGGATTTAGATTCTGTTATGAACGCTGGGAAAAGAAAGCCAGTAGCAAATATGTACTTTATAGAGCACCAACGCGATCTAATCCGTATTTACCTGAAAGCTATATTGAGGGTTTAAGAGAGTCCTATTCACCACAGTTGCTAGATGCTTATTTAGAAGGTCGTTTTGTCAACTTAACTAGTGGTGCTGTGTATCCTGAGTTTAATCGCACATTGAATCACAGTGATGTCAGTATCGTCGATAAAGAGCCATTGCATATCGGTATGGACTTCAACGTATTAAAGATGGCAGCAGTGGTTTTTGTGGTTCGTGATGGTTTGCCTTATGTGGTAGATGAATTGATTAATGTTCGGGATACGCCTGCAATGGCTGAGTTAATCAAAACAAGATATCCCAATCATCATATTACGATTTATCCAGATGCAGCAGGGCAAGCGAAATCATCTAAGAACAGTAGTGAATCTGACCACAGCATTTTAAGACAAGCAGGCTTCTCATTGGTTGTTGACGGTACAAACCCTGCAATTAAGGACAGATTGAATGCATGTAATGCCATGATCCTAAATGCTCAAGGCGAAAGACGATTATTTGTAAATACGGATAAGTGTCCAAATCTTACAGAGGCATTAGAACAACAGGCGTATGACAAGCATGGTATGCCTGATAAAGAAGGTGGTTTTGATCATGCCTTAGATGCGTTTGGTTACTACGTTGTTAAACGATTCCCGATTGTTAAGAAACTCACTTCATTAAAAATAGGATTTGCACGATGACAGACGTTTCATTTCCGCATCCTGACTATATTGCTAACCTACCAATATGGGTTAAGGTTGATGATGTTTGTCAGGGGCAAAGCCAAGTTAAAAAGAAAGGTGAAACCTACCTTTCTAGACATAACAAGCAAGACACATCAGTTGAAGCGCAACAACAATATAAGACGTATCTTGAACATGCAGTTTTCTATGGTGTGACAGGAAAAACATTAGGTAGTTTGGTTGGTGCTGCATACGCAAAACTCCCAGATTTCCAAAGACCCAATGAACTCGATTACTTAGATATAAATGCCAATGGGCAAGGTATGAGTGTCTATCAACTGACACAGACCGCCTTACGTTATTTATTGAAGCATTATCGTTGTGCGTTATATGTAGACTTTCCTCAAGTTGAGCCGTCTAAAACACGCCAAGATGATAAGCAAAAGAACGCTTATGCCATGATGCATGTTCTACCTGCTGTTGCTGTAATCAATTGGGATACAGTCATGGTGGGAAATCAGCAAAAGCTTTCATTGGTTGTTATCAAAGAAACAGTGACTGTACGTGAGAATGATGATTTTGAGATGACTACATCATCCCAGTACAGAGTATTGCGTCTTGAAAACTTAAATGGCCAATATGTCTTTACTGTGCAGCTTTATAAAAGCACTGATGACAGTCTATTCTCACCTCAAGAGAAGTACACGCCAACAGACTATAACGGTAATACATGGAGCTATATTCCATTTACTTTTATTGGTGCTATAGATAATTCAACAGCTTTAGATAATCCGCCTTTATTAGAGCTAGTCGATTTAAACCTTGCTCATTACCAAGATTCGGCAGACTTTCAAGAGTCGGTTTATTTTGTAGGACAACCTCAATTTTCAATGCCTGATGTTACTGAGGATATGTATGAGCTCATTAAAAAAGATGGTTTATATATCGGCTGTAAAAATGCGTTTCCCACAAAGATTGAAATGGTTCAAGCACAACCAAATACACTGTCGCAAACTGCTATGGATAAGAAATGGGAGCAAATGAAGGAAATTGGTGCACGTCTAATTGAACAAGGCTCTGCAACAAAGACAGCAACACAAGCCAATAATGATGATGCTGTGCAGCATTCAGTTTTATCTTTATGTACAGTCAATATCAGTAGTGCATTTACACAAGCATTGGGGTGGATAGCTCGGTTTATGTTGCCAAATAGCGAAGACCTCATGTTTAGTATCGATCAAGATTTTAGTAAACCTCAGTTTGATCCTGAACGTGCCAAGCAGTTATGGGAAGCGTGTTTATCCAATCGCTATCCGTACAAAGGTTGGTATGAGTATCAGCGTACTGGTGTAGTGCCTGATTATTCTTGGGAAGAAGTACAAGCATTGCTTGAAGAAGAACAGGTCAATGCGCCACTTGGTGGTTATCAGCCTAATGGAGTAAGCAATGGATCAGGACAATCTCAATGATCTAATACAACATCAAGCATATCTATATCGTCTGTCTTCAAGTGAAGTCGTGACATTGTTAAAGGCATTTGATAGCAATACGAGTCAGATGCTTTCACAATTAAGAGATTTACTTGATGATTTAAGTGATGCCGAAAAGACGGCATTAATGTCAGGTCAGTACACCACCAATAACCTAAAAGACATTCAAACTCTAATCCAAGAATGGCAACAAAAGTTAAGTGCAGTCTTACTTGATGGTTTTAATGTTAGTGCGACAGCATTAGCAATCTATGAGGCACAGTATATTGCAAGAAAGTTTGAAGATCAGGTAATTAAGGCAGATGGAAAAGCTTTAATGAGTCAGGTTCAAAATACGCCCTTAACGGGTGGTACCTTGGTTGATTCGCTATTTAGTAAGATTGCAGATGATACAAGGCTAAAGGTTGAAAATGTTATCCGTGATGGGATTAACCAAGGACAGATGAATCAGCAAATAATGCAACGTATACGAGGTACAAAGCAGTTTAACTATCAAGATGGATTACTGAATCAGTCGAGAAATAGTATTGATGCCATGGTAAGGACAGCAAGAAGCCATGTCTCCAATGTTACATACGTTAGTACGTTTGAAGCGCTTGGTGCGAAGTATCTTAAGTTTGTATCTGTACTTGATAGCAGAACATCAAAAATATGTGCGAGTCTTGATGGCACGATTTGGAAAGTTGGAGCCCCTGATATACGAAAGCCACCTTTACATCCCCATTGTAGGTCTATTTTGGTTGGTGTAGATGAATCGGGTGAAACGATAGGGCAACGTCCATCAAATAATGGTAAAGACATTAAAACAGTGGATAGCAATACATCATTTAAGGAATGGTTTAATAAACAAGATGAAGCGTTTCAAAAGAACTGGTTAGGACCTGCACGGTATAGGTTATATAAAGATGGTAAGTACAGCTTAGACAAGTTTGTTGATCCGTTGTCGGGGCAAGTTTTTACGTTGAAAGAGCTAGAGATTTTAGATAACTCCTAATATATTGGCAGTTTTTATTAGGGTCGCAGAATGTTTGATATTAATGGGGTTATTAACAGTCTAAATTCTTGGTGGTCACTGGCATATATATTATCTTTTGGAATTTTAGGTTTTTTGGCATTCTATGCAAAAGTTAAGAATGCTGAGCTGATCAAAGATCTGTGGGGAATAAGAGAAAGAGAGAAATATAAGAAACAGCTGAAAAAAATGCTAGATTCTAATTTATTAACAGAATCAGAAAGAGCTATATTTGAATATGACTTATTAAAATTAGAATATGAGCAACTCCTAAAGCTTAAGGGTCAAACATTACCAATTTTGCAGGCTTTACATGCTTATGAAAATGTTACTGATATTGTTTGGCTATATAAAGAATGCAATAAAAAATTAAAGTTTAATGCTGAAACTAAACAGTTTGAGCCTTTAGAGACAATCGATGCAGACTTTATTAAAAGATCCTCTAAGAAAATGTGGATAGGATTAGTTATTTATTTATTAATAATAGGCCTCAGTTATGGCGTTTTAATTTATTCATTGGATTTTATAAAAATTATAAGTAAGGAAAAAAGTATTCAGTTGGTCTTAGTCTTGCTTGCTATAAGTCTTATGCTGCTAATAGTTCTTTTAGGGTTAAAAGTTTTCGCTTGGTTTTTAAAAGACCGATTTTTAACTCGATTCATGGAAAAAACTTTAAAAGTAAGTAGATCTTAAATTCTAAATATATATCACCACCTTCGGGTGGTTTTTTTATGCCTGCTGAAAGCGGATGCCAACAGCGAACCGAGTGGAAACTCATTAAATAGTAAAGGTTGGATAACCCATGAAAATCAAAACAGTTGAAATTGAAGGTAAATCATATGCGGTCTTAAGTGATCAAGGTTTGCCTGTTTATGTGCATGATGATGGCAAAGAGGTTGGTTTTGATGCTGTGCAGACAGTTGCAAAAATTGGCCAATTGAATGCGGAAGTAAAAAACCATCGTGAAGCCAAAGAACAGGCAGAAACATCACTCAAAGCATTTGAAGGCTTAGATGCAAGCAAGGCAAAACAAGCCTTACAAACCGTTCAAAATCTTGATGCTAAAAAGCTTGTGGATGCAGGTGAAATTGAGAAAGTGAAAACTGAACTCACAGAAGCACTAAAACAAACGTATGAACCTCAACTTCAACAACTCACAAAAGAACGAGATCAAGTACAGAACCAATTACACCAAGAGTTAATCGGTGGTGGTTTCGCCCGATCTAAGTTTATTCAAGACAATATCGCGATTCCTACTGACATGATTCAAGCCACTTTTGGCAATAACTTCAAAATTGAAGATGGAAAAGTGGTGGGTTATGACGCAAATGGTCAAAAGCTCTATTCACGTACTCGCCCAGGCGAAATTGCAGGCTTTGATGAAGCATTAGAAACCTTAGTGGGTGGATACCAATATAAGGACTCAATTCTTAAAGGCAATCAGTCATCAGGTGGCGGTTTTAGTGGTCAGGGGAGTAAATCTCATGGACCAAAATCATTAAGCGAATGCAAAACGAAAGATGAAAAAGTTGCTTATCTCAAGCAAGCGACAGAAAACCAATAATTGAATGAAGGAGAAGGCAAATGCCTTTTGATTTACAAGTATTTAATAAACAAACTTATCTTGCAATGACTGAAACGATTGCTCAAGATGTAGATAAGTTTAATGAAAGCTCACAAGGCTCAATTGTTCTATTAAACAAAGCAACGAATGGTGATTTCGATATTGAAGCATCATTTAAAAACATTAGCGGTTTAGTGCGTCGTCGTAATGCCTATGGTGATGGTACAGTACAAGCCAAAAAGTTAGAACAGCTGTTAAATGTTGCAGTGAAAGTAGCAGCAGGAACACCGCCTATCGAGTATGAAAAGCAGCAATATCTATGGGTACAACAAAATCCTGAATTGGCTGCACTCATGATTGGTGAGCAACTTGCTAAGGCAAAACTAGGCGATATGTTAAATGCTGGTTTGTCGGGTGCAGCATCGGCTATCTCAGGAAATACTACAGCTGTAGAAGGTGATGGTACATCTGATCCAAGCTTCCGACTGTTAAATAAAGGTGCTTCACGCATGGGAGACCGTTCAGGTGCTTTACGCTCTTGGATTCTTCACTCAACAACAATGCATAACTTATTTGATAATGCATTAACCAATACGGAGCGCTTGTTCTCTTACGATGGTATCAATGTTGTACGAGATCCATTTGGCCGTGTATTCGTTGTGACAGATTCTCCAGCACTATCAACCACTGCAAGTGCAAATACCTATTACAACACTCTTGGTCTTGTTGAAGGTGCATTGGTGATTAGTGATAATCAAGACTTTAATGCTGAATTGGTACCAACAACAGGTGGTGAAAACCTCAAATATACTTATCAAGCTGAATGGTCTTATAACGTTGGTGTGAAAGGTTATGCGTGGGATCAAGCCAATGGTGGTAAATCACCAAGTGATACAGCAATTGCAACGCCAACCAATTGGGATTTAACAGCCTCAAGTATTAAAGATACTGCAGGTGTTTTGGTTAAGTCGAAGTAATACATTGCCCCGAAAGGGGCTTTTTTAATGGGTAATATGAAGAATGAAAAAGAAACTTTGGTTTACCGATGATTTCTCACCAGAACATATCGCAGAAAAACAATCAGAAGGTTGGTTACTGCGTAAAGCATCCGCTTGTCATGCCTCAGATACAGTGGAAGTATGCGATGAGGTCGGTGGTGATGTGCCTGAGCAGTATAAGAATACAGTACCTACTTTTGATACAGACGGATTTGTACCACTTGAACAGTTTGATGCAGTATCCAAAAAGTTACAGGAGACAGAACAACAACTGGTAATGGCTCAGTCTGAATTTGTGACTTTTCAGAATGATGTTGATGCTATGAAGGCGAGAGTTGCTTTGCTTGAAAGTGCGAATTACAACGATTTAAAAATTGATGACTTAAAGGCACTACTCGCATCAAAGGGTATCGAATTTAAGTCAGGTGCATTAAAAGATGAACTGATTACGCTATTGCAGGGTTAAAAGTATGGGCTTTATCTCAATTGATGATGCAAACAATATTTTAGGAATGAGCTTTGCACCGGACAGTGATAAAGCTCGTTTAGTTCTACTTGCAAATACTTGGATGAAAAATCAAATTGGTTTTGAGCCGAAGGTGATTTCCGACAATTTAAAAGTTGCTGCATCTGAAATCATTAAGGGAGTTCTATCAGGGGATCTATATTCAGGTCAGGCCGAAAAGGTTTTAAGTAAAACAGTATCTGCACAAACAGGAACAAGTGTTGCCAAAACCTTTGCTGAAAATAGTCGTAAAGTTTCTAAGTTTGAACAGATTGCATTAGCGTTAATTGATGCGGAGCAGATCAGAAAGCCAATGTTCACTATTCCAATGACAAGGAACTAATCATGGGTATTCGTGATGATATTCAATCAGAACTAGCAGAAGCTTTTAATGATGATTTGGCTGATGCCATAAATACCTTTACCTGTTCAAAAGTGACTTACTCAGGCAAATACAATCCTGTCACTGAACAATATGAAGGTGAACAAACCGTAACGTATCAAGGTCGTGGGGTATTGTTTGGCTCGTACCAAAAAGATTTAGTAAAGCCAAACGATTATCAGGCGGACGATGCAAAGGCTACAGTTCTGCAAAATGAAGTCACGGCAGAACCTCAAATAAACGATGTTTGGGTAACCAGTAAGGGTAATTTTAAGATTATCAATATTGGTGCCGACCCAACGGACAGTATTTGGAAAGTTCAGTTGAGGAAGGTGTGATTATGGGCTGGACATTAGATCCGAGTGAATTTTCAAAAATGATCGAATCTGATTTCACTGAAAGACAACGAGCGATTGCCTTAACTGCTTTAACAGGTGTGATTTACCAATCACCTGTAGATAAGGGCATATTTCGTGGCTCTCATAATCTGAGTATTGGACAACCTGATTACAACTATAACCCTAACAATGCCGATAAGACTGGACAATCAACCATCTCGAAAGGGATTTCTAAACTTAACGGTCTTGTGCCATTTACCACGGTATATATTCAAACCAATGCACCACAGGCAATGAAGATTGAATACGGTACATTCACTGAAAAGCCTGAAACAGTTAAAACAATTAATGGTTATTCAAAGAAAGCACCCCAAGGCTTATACGGTCTTACATTCCAACTCGTACAAGAGAAATATAAATGATGACACTCACACAGGCTCATACCGCTTTACTTGAGCGTGTGAGTCAATTCACTGGCATAGATCAAAGCCGTATCTTATACCCACAAAGCAAACAGCCATTTACAGTGCCAACAAGTGGTCTGTGGTGTTCAGTTGATATTCTTGCAAGCCAATCGCTGATAAGTGGCATTGCAGATGCCCCACAGACACGCAGAACATCAATCATTCAAATTACATGCTATGCACGACCAAACACAGGTTTAAATGCATTGAATAGTCTGGTTGATGCTTGGTTAAGTCATTTGGAGTATTACCAAGTAGAGCAGCTTGAAAGTTTAAATGGCGAAGTCGTGCAGGATGAAAATACAGATTTCATCCTGCGATATATTCGGGTGCCTTATCGTATTAACTAATAGATATTTAATCTGTTTTTTGATGTATAGAGGTTTTAATACTTAAAGTATCATTTGGATTTTGGCTATTAGCAATACCTTGGTCATTAGATGTTTGTGTATTGATATTTTTATTTATAGAAGTATCACTCTTATTTGAAAATAGCCCAATTACAATCAAGCCCATAAAGAAAATAAATACTAGTGTGAATAGTATTTTTAAGAGGCTAGGTCGTTTAGGTGGATTATCGACCTTATTATGATTTTGTGAGTGAGGCTTATATGAGCTGTAAGACAATCCGCTTCCAGGTATGCCAATTGTTGAGCGAGTTCCTTTCTTATTAATATTTACTGAAGCGCCTTTCTTTCCAATCGATACGCTTGTAAAACCATTTTTCCCAATATTTACCTTTAGTCCGGGAGCTATTTTTAATGATTTTCTGTACCTAAATCCCATTTTATTTTCCTTGTATTTGCCTCAAATAGCATAGCAGTAAATGTAAGAAAATAACTTGATACGCTACAAAACTTTTATTGCCGCATCTAGCGGTTTTTTTACGTCTAAATCTTGGAGAATGCCATGAGCTCAGGTGCTCGTATTAAACTCTACTACTGTGCCGAAGATACACCGGGCACAACCCCAAGCACACCAGTTTGGAAAACCGTACGTCGTGTTAATGATGGTCTGACTGAGAATGTCACTACTGCAAAATCTGACAGTGTTGTGGAAACACGATTCCGTCAAGGCGGTATGGCCACTGAATCAGAAATTACAGGTACGTTAGAAGTCGAATTGTCTGTGGGTCTATTCGATGAGTTCTTGTCAGCCGTGGCAATGAATGATTGGAACAGTGACGTACTAAATTTCGGTGGTAATACACGTAAAACATTTACCTTCGTCAAAGTCTTTGATGATATTGGTCAGGTCTTTATTTACCGTGGTGTACGCTTTAATCAAGCAACACTCAGTATTCAAACCACAGGTAAGATTTCAACGAAGTTTAACTTGATGGGTACTGACTTTGAACGTGCCTCAGCAAATCCAGTCACCAACCCTCAACCTGTTGCTGATTCTGTCATTGTATCGGCTTTGAATGTAGGTGCATTGACTGTAAATGGTCAAAGTGTTGTGGGTACAGCTTGTCTACAATCTGCTGAATTGACCATTAATAACAACCTTGAAGCAATCCGTTGTATTGGTAACCAGAAACTATCTGCTCAAACGTATTTAGAAAAGATGATCGATATTACTCTTAATACGTCGTATTCATTTTCTGCTCAATCAGCGACTTACATCGATTACATCAAAACTCGCGCAACGATGCCAGTACACTTTGAAATTGCAGATCCAAAAGGGAATAAGTACACCTTTGATTTCCCACAGCTTGAAGTTGCAGAAGCCAATCACCCTGATGGTGGTGCAGAAGATATGATTAACGTCAGTATCAACTATAACCATATCAAAGTGTCACCAACCATCACACGTACGTTAGCTAAAACAGGAGGTTAATACATGCTAATCAAGATTGAACAACCGCCTAAAGCTGAGTTCTCACAAGTTTGGTATGACTATAAAGATGGGGTTCGACTGCTCATTGCTAGTTCAAATAAGCCATCATTTAACCGTGCACTTGAACTAAATAACATGCAAGCTGAACAAGAGTTGCAAGGTGCCAAAGCAATTACAGATGATACGGCAGAAGGTTCTAAGTTAGCCTTTAATCGTGCAATCTCACATCTATTGCTTGGTTGGACTGGTATCGATGCAGAGCCGAACAAGCCATTTGAATACAGTGCTAAAAATGCTGAGATTCTATGTACACAAACGCAAGAGTCATTAGAGATAGCGACATTTGTTATCAATAAAGCATTTGAGCTTGAAAAGGATCGTACAACTACACTGGCTGAAGAAGTGGGAAAGTCCTCAGACTCTACGAGCAACGAAAGTACGGAATAACGACTGAGCACCAAAGAAAACAACGTGAGGCTTTGGGGCTTAAAGCTCCTGAGCCAATCAAACCAAGTTTTACCGCATCTTATATTCTAGGTGCGTTTAACATTATTTCTCGTTCACGTCGTTATATCGAAGCAATACCTCTTGATCTATCACTACAAGATATTCAGGCGTACTTTCAGGTATATGGCTGTGATATTGAAACGGTGGTATTTGTAGAGGGTATTTTTGCTTTAGATGATAGGTTTTTAAAAGATTGTAGAGGTAAATTGTAAAATTTGTAACAATGCTTATAATATATGATAATTAATGTATATTATGAATGGATAGTATTAAATGAAACGTTTTTTAACAGCTTCTCTAATTTCAACAACATTATGCTTTACTGGCTGTGCAAGTATTATTTCAGGATCAACTCAAACGTTGTCATTTAAATCAGTACCAGATAACTCTAAAATTACAATTACTAACCGTAGTGGTGAAAAGATTCATACAGGTCAAACTCCAGCAACAGTTACGTTAAAAAAAGGAGCTGGTTACTTTAAATCAGAACAGTATCAGGTAACTTTCTCGAAAGATGGTTATGAGACAAAAACTGTTATGGTTACTGGTGGTGTGAGTGGTTGGTATGTAGCAAACTTATTATTTGGTGGTCTGATTGGTCTATTAATTGTGGATCCATTAACAGGTGCAATGTATAGCTTAAGCCCTGAAGATGTTAATGCTGTTTTAGAGGCAAATAATGTTAAAACGACTGCCAATACAAAGTCTCTAACTGTTGTTTTAAAACAGGATGTTCCTCAAGAAATAATGGCACGTGCTAATCTTTTAAAATAAGAATTTTAAATAAAAAAATCCCTCAAATGAGGGATTTTTTTATTTAATCATAAGCACTATAAATATTAGGAAAGAAAATATTTAATTTAAGATTAGAATGCTAAGTTTGCTTCTCATTATATGAATGGTCTTAACAATGAAAAAAATACTACTGATCACTATTTTAAGTGTAATAACAACAGCTTCATTTGCTCGTAATGGATCTTCTTATAGTGGCTACTCTTATGGTAGTCATGATACTGAAGTATCAGGTTATACACGCAGCAATGGAACATATGTTGAGCCATATCATCGTAGTTCGGAAAATAATACTCAAAGAGATAACTATAGCAGCATAGGAAATACAAATCCTTATACTGGAGAAGAGGGAACACGCGTTCCGAGTTATTAAGTCAAGCTATTAAAAAAGACCACCTTCGGGTGGTTTTTTTATTCAAAATTTAAAAGAATATTTCTTTACTATATATTCACATTGTTGTTATATTTTGGGCGAAATTTAACAAAGAGTTACATAATGAATAAAATAATAGCTGGATTATCATTAATAGCGCTAGCTTCTTTTGCCAACGCTGCATCAGTATCACTTGAATACACTGGTATTAATGCTAAATCTCAAGATAATAATGGTAAATCAAACCTGAGTGGTATTGGCTTAGGAATATCTAGCAATCCCACAAATCATGGATTATGGGCTAAAACACAGTATCAACATGCAAATAAAAATGATGTTGATTACTTTGATATTGCTGGTGGTGCTCAGTATAACTTTATCGCAAATGATGAATTTTATCTTTTAGGTACATTAGGCTTAGGTTTTGCGACTGCAAGTAGTTCAGCTTTACAGAACAATGTAAACTTCATTACTTTACCTGTTGGTTTGGAAGCAGGTTATAGTCTGACACAACAATTTTCTGTATATGGTGGTCTTGGTTATAAATTCCTATGGGAAGTAACTAAGCCAACGACATGTAATAATGGTACACAGTCAAATAGTACAGGTCGTGGTACTTGTTCATCTAATGGTGGAATTAATCATTATAATGACAAAGCAGGTGATTTTAATGGAGTCACTTATAATGTGGGTCTTAGATATAATTTCTAATATTTAAGATTATAAAGGCCACCCCTTATGGGTGGTTTTTTATTGCCCAATAAATTATATTTGCTTTAATAATCAGGAGTGAATATGAAAAAAATAATTTTAGGGTGTTTAATTTCTCTTGCTGTTAGTAATGCTTTCGCTGGAACAAAAGTAGACGAGGAACGTATTGATAAATTTTGTAGTGGCATGGCAGACTTTGCCCGTACAATTATGGAATCGCGTCAAACAGATGGGAGTATTTCTAATGATATTCACTTTATTAATGACTTTCCCAATATTAGAGATTCGTTAAAAGATTACTATAGAAATATCGTCTATAGTGCATATGCTGAGCCGAGATGGGAAACAGAGGAAGCGAAGAAAAATGCTGTTAATGAGTTTGCAAATCAGAAGTACTTAAGATGCGTTAAAGTCATGAAAGATGACTAAACTATATTACATGATTAATAAAACCCACCAAACGGTGGGTTTTTTATTGCCTAAAATTTGGAGATACAACTCATGGCAGAAGCTAAAAGCCGTTTGGTTATTGAGATTAGTGGTGAAAATGCCCAAAAAAATGCGGAAGCTTTAGCTGCTGCCTTAAAAGAAACAACCAAAAGTGGTGATGATGCGAGTAAGGCTGTTAAAACTTTTGGTGAGAATGCCAATAAATCAAGCCAAGGTGTGGGTGCACTTACTGCATCTGCAAAAAAGCTTGCAGTGGTTATGGGTGGGTATCTCTCTATATCTGAAGCGATTCAAAAATCAGATGTGTATACAGGGCTACAAAACAGACTAAAGCTAGTAACGAAAAGTCAATCTGAGCTAAATCAGGCAATGACTGATACCTTTAAAATTGCTCAGAATACACATCAATCTTGGGAAAGTGCTGCACAGGTATATCAAGGCTTTGCAAACAATGCAAAAGTGCTTGGTTTAACGATGCAACATACAGCACAAATTACTGAGACCGTATCTAAAGCGATTGCGATTAGTGGATCTAGTGCAATGGCATCTGAAGCAGCATTGGTTCAGTTCAACCAAGCCTTATCAGCAGGCGCATTGCGTGGTGAAGATTTAAACTCTGTTCTTGAACAGGCTCCCGGACTTGCAAAAGCTGTTGCTCAAGGTATGGGAATTACAGTTGGTCAGCTACGTACTGTTGCTGCAACAGGTGCAATTACCTCTGAAGCAATCGTTAAAGCACTTGATAAATCTAAAGCATCTGTAGATCAACTTTTTGCTAAGACATCACCAACGCTTGGTCAGTCATTTACAGTATTAAGTAATGAAGTCACAAAGTTTGTAGGTGAAACAGGTAAGGCAAGCGGTAGTGCAAAAGCACTTGCAGATGGTATTCAATTTATTGCAACCAATTTCAATACCTTTGCTACGCTTGGTATATCTGCGCTTATGGGCATGATTACGGCACAAATCGTCAAGCAAACTATTGCTATAGGCACAAGCATTATTACTTGGAATGCTGAAACACGTGCTGTACTTGCAAATAACGCAGCAAAAATGACAGCCCTTACAGTTGGGCGCTCATTAATAGGTGTACTTGGCGGCCCTGTAGGTTTAGGCGTAACGGTTGCAGGTGCGGCAGCAGCTTATCTTTTGATGAGAGACAATACCAATCAGTCAACCCAAGCATTGATAGAAAATTCTAAATATGCTCAACAGACCACAGCAGATTTACTTAAATTACAAGGTGCACAAAAGCGAGGTGCACAAGAAGATTTAGGTAAGACCTACGGTGATTTAGCTAAAAAGATGAAAGAGCTGTCTGGTCAGTACAATGCTCAAGTTATTGATATTCAAAACAGCAATAAAGAAAACTATCAGGTTGTTGAAATCTCTAACAAGGTTCGACAAGGCATTATCAGTAAAGGTGAAGCTTTAAGAGAATTAAATAAGATTCCAACAGTTACGCCTGATCAAATTGAGAAATTAAGTGATTTATATGACCAGTACACTGATACAAGCAAAACGCTTCTAGATGTTAAGGGTAAACTAGATTCATTAAAAACAGGAATGGATCAAAGTTCTGAGGCAGCACGACAAGCAGCAGCAAACCAAGAAATGTATAACCAAAAAATACGTGACTTGAAAAAGCTAACAGATACTCAGAATTTAAAAACTCAGTATCAGTTAAATAATGAAAAGCTGAATGGTGGTACTGAGCGCGGTGAACGTTTTAATGATTACATTTTGAAGTTCAGGGAAGATAATAAAATTCCTTTCACACAGTCTCTAACCAAAGAGCAAAACGATATTGTTGCCAAGCAGTTTGAACTTCAAGAAAAGCTCAAAAATAGCCAAGATGACAATGCCAAGGCTGCTAAAGAACTAACAAAAGAAAAAGAGCGTCAAGCTGTTCTTGATCTCAGTGCAAATGAGCAACTTGCTCGAGGTTATCAAATCTATCAAGCTTTTTTAAAAGCTGGTCTAGGAAAAAACCAAGCTCTTGCAATGGCTGCACAGGTTGGTCGTGAAAATGACTTTAATGACAAATATTTGTTTGGTTCTCATACTGATGCGAATAATAAAAAAACAAATGTTGGTATGTTTTCGTATCAAGGAGATAGAGCAACTGATCTTATACGTGAATTACGTTCAAAAGATTTATTGAATGATGATGGCACGATTAAAAACAATCAGAGTGCTATTGATGCACAAGCAAAATTTGCAATCCGTGAAATCACAACAAATGGTTCATATAAGCAGACTAAGAACGCCCTAACTAATGACTCATTGAGCCAATCTGAATTGTCTAAGATCATTGGAACCAATTACGTTAGGTGGGATTATAACGGCAATAAAATTGGTGCAAGTAAGGCAGAAGGTGCGAAAGCAAAGGAGCAAAACTATCGAGATCAGTTAGCCAATATAGTTAATAAAAATGGTGATTCAAGTGATCTTGACATTAGTAAGCTTGGTGCAGATGAAGATAAGCTTTATGAAATCAAACTCCAACTTGCCGAAAAGTTCTACACCAAAGATCAAAAGTTGCAACAAGATCACGATAAAGAGCTTCGTGATATTAGTTTGACCTATACTGGTGCTGAGAAAAAAGAAAAGTTAGAGCAATCTGAAGCGCAATTTCAGAATCAGAAGAAGCTAAACGATCTACAATTTGAGCAATCTGTAAATGGTTGGTCTTGGGTTGGGCAGAAAAAACTTGAGATGGATGCAAATGTAAAGAAAGCAACCATTGATGCTTCAGTAGATTTAACGGAGAAGCAGAAGCAAATTGCTAAAAAAGGTATTGATGCTCAGTATGCCTATGATTTAACAAAATTTAAGGAGGCACAACAAGCTAAGATCGCTGAATTCAATGCTCAAATATCGCAAATATCTCAAGATGCTAGAAAAAATATAGATGCGATTGTTGAGTTTACTAAACCTGTGGATTTACAAGGTAGGCTCAAACAAATTAATAAGATTGAAATTGACTCTACAAATAAATCTTATGATGATCAAACTAAGATGAATGGTGCTATAGCTAGGGACACATCACTTGGCCCTGATGAAAAGCATGCTGAGATATTGAAAGTTGAACAGGCTTTTGAGGACCAAAGAACAGCCATTGCATTACAAGGCGCAAAAGATCGTGATAATGCCTCAAATGAAGTAATGCAAAAACAGCTTTCTTCCTTGAACTCATTAGTATCTTCTACATCTACTGCTTGGTCTAGTATGACAAGCATTATCAAAGATAAAGCTGGTGAACAAAGTGGAGTATATAAAACTATGTTCGCAATGCAACAGGCTTTTGCCATTGCTTCCGCTACGATCAATGCTTTTCAAGCATACTCTCAAATTATGGGTAGTGAGTGGTATTTAGATGTTGTCAGTAAAGAAACAGCAGCTAGCGTCGTTCTTGGAATGGGGATGGCTAACGTTGGGATGATTGCAGCTCAGACCATAGCAGGCTTCTCAAGCGGTGGTTACACTGGTGATGGTGGCGTGTTTGAACCTGCAGGTGTGGTGCATAAAGGTGAGGTTGTATTTTCACAAGCTGATATTGCTCGACTAGGCGGTGTGTCTGCCGTTGAAGGAATCCGAAAGGGTATTCGTGGCTATTCCGATGGTGGTGTTGTAGGTGGTGCTTCTAGCTCAATTTCGAGTCAGTTGAGTAGCAATAGTAGTCAATCACAAGGTGATGTGAATATCTCTGTGAGTGTGGCTGATTCAGGTGTGACAACATCAGGGGCAAGTACAGATAACCAAAAACAGCTAGGGCAAATGATTGGAAATGTTGTACGTACAGTCATTCGGCAAGAACAACGACAAGGAGGGCTACTGAGTAAATAGCCTTTTTTATGATCTGGAGAATACTATGAAGGTAATTCAATTTAAGAACCCAATTGGAATGGTTGGTAATGATGACGAAGTGTTGAGTCTACTTGGTGGTCAGATCAGCTATGTTGGAACCCGTACACCACAAAAAATAACCATCTCTTATAGACGTAATGACTTCAATGCAATAATCCACTTTGGTGACTGGATTATTGAGAAAAATAACAAAGAGCTTGTAGTTCTAAGTCATGACGAATTTTTAGCACTACATTCTATTGAAGTAAAAACATCCAATATACGAACAATAGTCCGTGATGCGGTACGAAAAGTAATACGTGATGAAAAATGGCAAGGGGGCTTATTATCCTAATGAGCGACAGACAATTCACATTCAAATCTGATTTAGATGGCAACTCAAATACCCAAACCTTTAACGTGGCTTCAAATGTTTTCGGTGACGGATATGAGCAACATGCGTCTATTGGATTGAATAATAAAAAAGGGCAGTGGAATTATCAAAGAACGGCTTTGAAAGATGAGATTATCGCGATTAAGGCATTCTTTGATGACCATCAAGGGGCAGATTCATTTCTATGGGAATCACCACTAGATGGCACTGTCCGAGTTAAAACAGATACGAGTTACACACCAACATGTTTAGGCGGTAGTGTGTGGCGAATCTCAACCACATTTAAACAGCAGTTTTAAAATCAAATCAATTGAGTGCACCGAAAGGTGCTTTTTTTATGTCTAAATTTTGGAGTCGATATGGCGAAGCAAAACGTAAATATTGGTGCAAATGCCAATGATGGTTCAGGTGATGCTGCACGTTCAGCATTTAATAAGCTGAATCAAAATGACAGTGAGTTATATAGTCAGCTTGGGGCAGATGCGAGTGGTAATTTACCAAGTGCATTGCCTATCACTAAGGGTGGTACTGGTGCTGGTGATGCTGCGACAGCAAGGGTTAATCTTGGTGTAAATAGTAGTAATGATAGTTATTTAAGAGCAATAGATGGGCCAGTCAGTCCAAATAACATTAAAGATGCACGCTTTACATTTGTTGCCAATGCATCTGATTGTCCAGAAGGAAGTGCAGGACATTTATTATCTTTTCGACCGCAACAATGGAATCGTGCATTTCAAATTTATTTAGAGCATGGTTCATCTAACACTTCATTCAATCTTTACTTTAGAAAGTATATGGATGGAACTTTTTCTGATTGGAAAAAAATATATTGTAGTGCCAATACAACTGTAGACGGCAATGGCTATTTAAAACCATCTTCACCAGTCGTTCGTTTGTATGCAGATAAGGTTGAACTGATTAATGAAGCGGTTGGTCAGCCAATTACTTTTGAGAAACTTGGTGTGGGTAATTATCTCGTTAAAAACACAACTGGTCTGCGTGATGATGATGGTTGGTATATCGAAACACCAAAAGATTTAAACGGCAATATCTTGGTTTTTGTTGAATATACACAGCTAGAGAATAAAGATATTTCGGTTAAAACTTATAAAAAGAAATTTGATATGGATACTGCATCGATTGTTGCAGATCATGACAACCCAATGGATATTCCAACAGATCGTTGGGTTGATTTACGTTTCAATGATTATCCAGTCACCGAACAACAACCAACACCTGAAGCCACTTCTTAACCGAGTGGCTTTTTTAATGGGAGTCAATCATGTCTTTAGCTTCTGATGTACAAAAGCTCTATGTTGATGGGCTGATTACACTGTTTGAACTAGATGCCACGAGTTTAGGTGCTGGAGTGCTTAGATTTCATGGCCATATTTCTTATCAGGATTGGCAACGTATCTATGCAACAGTAGACCATACCAATATCACCGCTGATTCCACCACATTACATGCAGATAAGGTTTTTGATACTGGCACTGAGCAAGTGTGGTATCGCAATATTGTATTTAATGGTCAGACGTATGAGCCGATGGCCCTACAAGTTGATGGCTTAGAAATGAGTTCAACAGGTAAAGCCTCTACACCCACACTCACAATGGCCAATAATATTAATGGGGTACAGGGTGCAGTTTCTGCTTATTGCTTAAAGTTTCAAGATTTTGTCGGAGCAAAGCTCAAAGTCATTCGTACCTTTGCGAAATACTTAGATAGTGAAAACTTTAGTCAGAGCAACCCCAATGCCGATGTAAATGAATCCAAAACACAAGTGTGGTACATCGAGCAAAAGACTTCTGAGAACATTCAAACTGTGGCGTTTGAGCTGTCTAACCCGATTGACTTTGAAGGCTTAAAAATCCCTGTACGCAATATTACAGGTTATTGCCAATGGGCGATTGATGGTTATCGTGGTGAAGAGTGCCAATATACAGGGATGCAGTATTTTACCGATAAGAATGAACCAACGACTGATCCAAGCCAAGACAGTTGTATAGGCAATTTGAAAGCATGTAAGTCGAGAAACAATCAAGCCAATTTTGGCGGTTTTGCTGCATCAAGCCTGATAGGAAAGTAATATGAATATTTCTGAAAGTCTGAGACAGCAAATCATTGTTGCGAGTCGTGATGCTTATCCCGATGAAATGTGTGGTGTGGTGATTCAAGGTGAGTTTATTCGTTTAGAGAATATATCTAAACATCCACGTGAACATTTTGAAATGGATCCAAAAGGATTAGCTCGATTAGAAGATCAGGGTGAGATTGAGGCTTATGTACATAGTCATCCTGATGGTACAGCGGTGGCTTCAGCATTGGATAAGCATCAGATCGAACAGCACGGTAAGACTTGGTTGATCTGTGCCTATCCAGAAGTCGATATTCAAGCACATGCGCCATGTGGCTATCAAGCGCCTCTCGTTGGACGTTTGTATCACCACGGTTGGCAAGACTGTTATGCATTGATTCGTGATTTTTACAGTCGTGAGATGGGGATTGAGCTGCTTGACTTTGAACGTGATGATTGTTGGTGGGAAGCCAAAGACCATGCCTCACTATATCTAGATAACTATGCCAAGACAGGCTTTGTTGAGGTGAGTGAACCACAATATGGTGATGTGCTGCTGTGCAATGTAGGACGCACTGAACACCCAAATCACGCACTCATTTGGCTAGGTGATCAATGGCAGTTGAAAAGTGAAACAACCGAACCATGTCATGGCAATAGCTTGTTTTTACATCACCCATATAATCAAAGTTCAAAGCGTGAAATCTATGGTCCGAATTGGTTAGAGCGAACCGTAAAAGTGCTAAGGCATAAAGAGGTGATGCATGTATAAGACCATTCGCTTTCATGGCGTGTTACGTGAGAAGTTCGGTAAAGAATGGCGCTTGCAAGTCAATTCAGTACAAGAGGGTATGCGTTTACTTGCGGTGCAGATTCAAGGTCTTGAACAGTTCTTTTTAAATGCACATAAACAAGGATTACGTTTTGCAATCTTTATTGATAAGCGTAAAACCTTGGCTGAAGAAGAACTCGGTATGCAGAACAACGCTGAGTTGATTCGTATTGTACCCATTGTGGAAGGTGCAGGGGGTGCATTACAAACGGTACTTGGTGCGGTGATGATTGGTCTTGCAATATGGAACCCTGCATTTTTAGGCATGAGCTCACTGGCACAAACAGCACTGATTGGCGCAGGGGCAGGTATGGCGATTGGTGGTGTAACTTCAATGCTAATGCCAAAAGTGAATGCTTCAGACTCCAATGATGCGAATAAATCCAACTATGGCTTTGGCTCTGCTGTCACCACAGTCGCTCAAGGCAATCCAGTACCGATTCTATATGGCCAGCGCGAAGTGGGTGGCTTTGTGATTAGTGCAGGGCAATATCCTGAAGATATGCTGTAAATAAATACGAAATGATTGGGCGCATAGAGCGCCTTTTTTATTGGGAAAATTCAATGAAAGTACAAGGTGCTAAAGCTGGATCAGGCAGTACACGCCAAGCGGTGGTCGCCAATGATTCCGCACAATCAAAAACCTATATTAAATATTTGCTTGGTATATCTGAAGGTGAAATTGAGGGTTTGGCGAATGGTTTACAGTCGATCTTTTTATCAGATACACCTTTGCAAGACAGCAAGGGAAATGATAACTATAAGAATGTGACGGCTGACTTTAGACCAGGGACCAATGATCAAACCTATATTGAGGGATTTCCTGAAACTTCCAATGATATTGAAGCAGGGGTGGAGCTAAAAACTAACCCTTGGATTCGCTCAATTACCAATTTAGACATTGATGCAGTTCGTGTGCGTTTGCGTTGGGGCGCACTCAGAACGACCAATGCCAGTAATGGTGATGTGACTGGTGTCACCATTCAATATGCAATTGATATCTCTACAGATGGTGGTCCGTATGTTGAGATGCTTAATACACAGGTCAGTGATAAGACTTCATCAAACTATGAACGTGCCCATCGGATTAACTTACCGCAAGCAACAAGTGGTTGGAATGTACGTGTTAGACGAATTACGCCCCCCGGCAAATTCAGACTATGTGACCGACCAAATGTATGTCGCATCGTATGCAGAAGTGATTGATGCCAAGTTTCGTTATCCCAATACTGCATTGCTTGGTCTACAGTACGATGCACAAAACTTCTCAAGTGTGGTGCAAGTTTCAGCGGAAGTGAAAGGTTTAAAGATTCGGGTGCCAAGTAACTATGATCCTGTCAAACGAACGTATACAGGCATTTGGGACGGCTCATTTCAGCGCGTCTATTCAAACAATCCAGCATGGATTTACTTTGATTTATGTACTGCCAAACGTTATGGCCTTGGTGAGCGCATTACAGACAATATGCTTGATAAGGCGAGTTTATATCGTTTAGGGCAGTATTGTGATGAAATGGTCAGTGATGGCCAAGGTGGTCAAGAGCCACGCTTTACTTGCAATATCTATATTCAATCTGCCGAAGATGCTTATTCTATTTTAAGTAAATTGGCAGGGGTATTTCGAGCCATTAGCTACTGGGATGGTGATGCGATTATCTGTGATGCAGATATCCCACAAGATGTATTTTTTAACTATACCAATGCCAATGTGATTGACGGTAAGTTTGAATATTCAGGTACACGTGCACGAGATCGTCATACCGTAGCGAAAGTGGCATGGTCTAATCCGGACAATCGCTATAAAACAGAATATGAAGTGATTCGTGATGAAAATGCGATTGCCAAAAATGGGATTAACAGTGTTGATATTGAAGCATGGGGGTGTACCTCACGTGGTCAGGCTCAACGTGCAGGGCATTGGGCTTTAAAATCTGAACAGCTCGAAACTCAAACCGTCAATTTCAAAGTCGGTTTAGACGGTCATATCCCTGTACCGGGTAAAGTGATTGCAGTTGCAGACAATGACTATGCAGGGCGGTTTATTGGTGGACGAATTAAAGCCATTGCAGATGATTTAAAAACCATCACCCTAGATCGTGAAGTGACTGCAATTAATGGCGATAAGTTCTTAGTCAATAGTGAGCAAGGGCAAGCCACCACACGTTATATTGCCAATGTAAATGGTGCAGTCATTACCCTGACACAGCCTTTTGATCAAGGGTTGATAGCTGTACAAAATGTATGGAGTATTGACTCAAGTATCCTTGCAACACGTAAGTTTCGTGTGTTGACAGTTAAACAAGATGAAGAGCATCAGTTCTCCATTTCAGCCCTTGAATACAATGCAGATAAGTATGATGCCATTGATAATGGTGCGTATGTAGATACTACTGCACCTGTATCTATTGTGAACCCGAGTACACAAGCTGCGGTACAAAATGTTCAGGTTTCATCGTATGACCAAGTACAACAAGGCATTAATGTTGCCACCATGGTGATTGCTTGGGATAAAGCAGACTATGCAGTGAAGTATCTTGTTGAGTGGAAAAAAGATAATGGTTCTTGGATTAAGATGCCACTGACTGGTAATACTTCTGTTGAAGTTGCAGGAGTGTATGCGGGTAACTATATGGCACGGATTACTGCATATTCGGCATTTGATGCTGCATCATTGGCAACCACTTCGACTCTGACTGCAATTTCAGGCAAGCAAGGTAAACCACCAAAATTGGCATACCTTCAAGCCACAGGCACGATGTTTGGTATGAAAGTGCAGTGGGGCTTTCCAAGTGTGGGAGCACTCGACACGGCTTATACAGAAATCCAATATTCGAGTACATCCAATGGGGCAAATGTTCAGTCTTTAGGTTCGTATGCTTATCCAACCACAAGCATGCAACAGCAAGGATTATCAGGCAATTTAACCCTTTGGTATCGTGCACGTTTAATTGATCGGATTGGTAATACAGGCGATTGGTCAGATTGGGTAAGTGGTACATCCACCGCACAAACGGCTGATATTTTAGATGCGCTTTCAGGTCAAATTACTGATTCACAGCTTGATAAAGATTTGAAAGCCAAGATTGATAAAATTGATACGGTGGCAGGGTTAAATGGTGATGTGGGCAACATCATCAATAAAGTGAATGAGGTACAGCAAACGGCTGACAGTGCTTTATCCAAAGCACAGCAAGAAGCTCAAGATCGTGCCAATGACGTACAGAATTTACAAGATTCTCTTGATCAGGAAGGCAAGCAACGTGCTACTGCAATCAGCACTTTGAATGATGGTTTGACCGAGGAACAGACTGCACGTAAGAATGCTGATGAAAGTATTTTAAATACGGTGACGACCTATAAATCGAGTACAGATCAGAGTCTTGCATCTGCACAAACCTCCATTGATTTGGTCACAACAGCACAAACGGCAACGGCTAAAAAGTTAGATGGTGTGTATGCCAAAGTCACGCCAATTACGGCTGACTCAACCTCATTCACGGCAGATAGCACCAGTAATCAAGCATCTAGTTGGACAGTACAATCGGCTATTGCAGATGGGGATAATGCGCTAAGTCAGCGTATTGATGTAACGCAAGCCAGTGTTGCCGATAACAAAGCCTTAATCCAGTCTGAACAAACTGCACGTGCCAATGCAGATTCAGCACTTGCAACACGTATTGATACCGTGACAGCCAGTACGGCAAACAATGCATCGTTAATTCAACAGGAGGCAAAAGCACGAAGTGATGCAGATACGACACTGACACAGCAAATCAATACAGCACAAAGCACAGCAGACAATGCCAAGGCTTTAATCACGACTGAATCAACCACACGTGCCAATGCTGATACAGCACTTGGCCAACGCCTTGATACGATTTCTGCTAAAACAGATGGCAATGCTGCTTCAATTGTGCAAGAGCAAAATGCACGTGTGGATGCAGATACAGCCAATGCTAAAGCATTGAGTGATTATAAGTCACAAAATGATAAGGCGGTGGCAGGGGCGACGCTTTCAATCAATACACTGACCACACAGCAAAAAGCACAGTCTGAGAAATTAGATGGTGTATATGCCAAAGTCACGCCAATTACGGCAGATAGTACAACGCTTACAGCTGATAGCATGAGTAATCAGGCTTCATCGTGGAGTATTCAATCTGCTCAAGCGGATGCAGATAGTGCACTCGGTCAACGTATTGATGTGACTCAAGCAAGTGTGGCCAACAATGCTGCATTGATTCAATCAGAACAAACTGCACGTGCAAATGCGGATAGTGCTTTAAGTCAGCAAATCACCACACTACAGGCACAAGTGGGCACAGATTTACAGAAAAGTATTGCTGCAATTAAGCAAGAAGTGAGCACGGTAGCAAATAGTAATTCAGCAACGGCTCAGTCTGTAAATACTTTACAAACTACTGTTGGCAATAACACAGCATCGATTCAATCACAGCAAACGTCTATTGATGGTCTAACCGCAAGGGCAAGTCTAAAAATTGAATCGGGCAATGTGATTGGTGGTGTGAGTGTTGAAAATAATAGTAAAACTGTAGATGCGATTTGGCGCGCCAATAGTTTTGCAATTGCACCACCTGTAACCGCTGATGATCAAACACCAGCATATGCTTTTGTATATCGCTCTACATCCACGACATTGGCCAACGGTACAGTGATTCCAAAAGGCTTGTATTTGGATAGTGCTTATATCGACCAGATTGATGCCAGTAAAATTTATGTACAGAAGCTGAGTGCGCTTTCTGCGGACCTAGGTACATTTACGACATCTAATGATAAAGGCACGATGACGATTCAGGGTACAAGTATTGAAGTGAAAGATACGAATGGTGTTACACGTGTAAAAATGGGGATTTGGTAATGGATAAACTGGTTTGCAATATTGGTGGTGAGTTATTCTCACCACTTGAATTTGATTTAGCGATTTCTTATATCGCAACTAAAATCCAACTGCCCAATAAAAATCGTACTGGGGATAAAGCCTCATATGATTTTAGTATTGATCCAAATATTAAAAATCCTACGTTTTATTTGCAAGGTGATCCAGGATTTAGCATGGGATCGGGCAGTAGTGTCACAAACTTACGTTATTTACCAAGTGTAAACTTCTACATGGAAGATTTAGGCAATAGTAATTGGCGTGTGACTTTAGTTGCGAACTATCGTGAAAGCAATATGAGTACCGTTGATATTCCTGATCCGATCATGAGGAATAGTATGCAATTGCTTGTTGTTGGCTATCGAGGGGCATAAATGACGACCTATTTTCAAGTCAATGGTGCCAGTGGTGAGGTTGCCATTGATGATCAATTTGAGTGCCCTAAATTCTTAGGGAAATATCGTATTAATAATTTGACTCAAACAGGCACAGTGGTTGGTGATACCTTTGTTCGGCTTGATTATCAGAAATATCTAAAATACCGCAGTGTTTATAGCTTCTTAAAGTTTAAGGACTTCCGAAGCATTGGTATAGATATGGATACCACAGATGATACGGTTCGACAGTTTGCAGACAATATCCTTGCTTTCATCAAGCCCATCACATCAGGTGCGGTCTATCACGTAAATGTGAAGCCAAGATTCAAAATGGCAACCGGCTCCGATTTCAAACAAGCCGAACTTGGTGTGTATAAAAGTGATGATGGATATTATGAGATTCAAATCATTTTATATGCAAATATGCAGAATTTTGAAGCCTTGATTGCCTTATATACCACAGCACCATTGATTCCTGCGAAGAGTGGCATATTGGTTTTTAATGCACAAAGCAAACTCTTATTCGATGGCACTAAGGGTTACTTACAGCATGTAAAAACTCTATCAGGTGGAATTAAAGTAGGGAGTGGTGTAAGCATTGCTGGTTCTTATTCAGTGACGTTGCCAGCAAATTTAAATGCTGACTTTCTATTTATTAGCTGTAAAAGCCCATTGCCATATTATGGCGCATCACAAATTAATCGTGGTGGTGTCAGTGCTGATTTTACCTTTTACTATCCAACACTCACCGTCAGTTCAAATACGCTCAAGATTGATATTAAAGCTGAACATGTGGTGAGTTATTCAGACACCAATTCAAGCTTTAATCAGTTTTTTGAGACCTTGATCTATTGTCCTTTTCCTGAAGGGATAACCACCTTAACACCTTAAATAATCAACCTATCTAAGCACCTTTCGAGGTGCTTTTTTTATACCTAAAAATTAACAAAAACTAGAGGGAAAAATGGCGGATAAGCAACAGATTGTAGATACAGCAAACACAGTATTTACAAATAAAACCACAGTAACCGGAGGAATAACAACAACAGGTGCAAGTCTTGTTTCAGCGGTTACACAACTGGATATTGTGGCAAAGATCGGTATCTCAATCGCATTATTAAGTCTCTCTTTTACCGTTTTTAGCTTCCTGATGAACTGGTACTACAAATACAAAGAAGACCGAAGAGCCGAAGAATTACATCAACTTGAATTACTAAAAAAGAAGGCAGAACTCAATGAATACAAGAAATAAAGTCGCTGTTGCATTACTCACCGCATCAAGCGCCCTGTTCTATGGTGTACGAACAGATGAAGGGTTCACATCAAAACCTGTTCGTCCAACACAGGGTGATGTTCCGACTATTGGTCACGGCACCACGGTTTATCCGAATGGTAAAGCAGTCACGATGCATGACAAACCCATCTCAAGACAGACTGCCGACTACTACTTAAAAGACCATATCTCAAAAGTAGAGAAGCAATTCAAGCACTCCATTCCGCACGTGAAACTCGCTCAAAGTGAGTATGACGCTTACATTAATTTCGTGTACCAATTTGGCATCGGTACATTCAACCAGTCATCGATCAGAACAAATCTACTTCAAGGCAATTACATTCAAGCCTGTAAAGCACTTCTGAAATATAAATACGTGGCAGGGCGTGATTGTTCAATTCGATCCAACAACTGCTATGGCGTGTATGTACGTCAAAACAACCGTTATGAGAAATGCATGGAGGCAAACCAATGACCTATCTATTACTGGCTCTAAAGTACTGGCGAGAGTGCTTCATTGCATTACTCGCTTTTTTAATCCTGTGCTTACTTATGATTTTGAATCATAAAGATGAAGTGATCGAAAAACAGAAGCAAGAGCATATTGCTTATATACAGGAACAAAAACAAAAATATTTAGAAGCTGCTCAACAACAGCAAATTGAAATGAATAAGGTGAGTGCAGACTATGAAAAACTTAAAGCTGAGCAAACAACGAAAGTTGAATATGTCACAAGGACAATCAATAAATACATTGATCGCCCTGTCTATCGTAATGTGTGTATCGATGACGATGGTCGGGTGCAGCTCAATGATCTCATCAAATCAAGTCAAACCACCAGTACAGATACCAAGTAACTTATTACAGCCTTGCCCTAATCTTCAAACATTAGATGAAAATACAGGCAAGGCATGGATTCTTTGGTCGGTGGATACGGTTAATAAATATAATGAGTGTAAAGATAAGCATATAGCATTAGCAAGAGCAGTCAGTTTGCATAGCTAATGATTATTTAATTGTGATATATTTATATTATATATATATTTATGTGACATATTACACATATGAAAGGTTTTGCAATACATAATGCTCCCACAGATCATGGAGGGGTGATTCCATCAACACTCTCAACTGTATTTCAAGAGGGGAAACCCTTTGTAAGAGCTGGAGATGGACACTATTGTCCAAAGTGTAAATGTTGGTCTACCGTTGTTAAAAGCCATGATCATATGATCATGTTTGGCCAGCCTGTTGCTTATGAAGGTGATAAATTAACTTGTGGTGCAAAGATATTACCTCAACAAACTCATGTTGCTGGTGATAGTGGAAATAGCTCTCAAAACAATACCCAAGCTATTCAAAAACATACAGCACAATTTAAATGTGCGGATAAACATACCAATGAACCCATAAAGAATAAAAACTATGTTCTAACGCTTGAAAGTGGGCAAAAAATTTATGGTAAAACAGATGAAAATGGACTGACTGAAGTTATCAATGCTCAACCGGATGAAAAAGTAAGTATTAATTTTTTGTTTACCTCTCCAAAAGGTGATGTTGTCAAACATGAGGATATTCACTAATGAATATGGATCGTTTTACAACCTCTATTAGAGCATCAGCAGGTAAGTGTATCCCTACTGAGGTTCAGGTTGATGATCGTGCGGCTACGAGATCGGCGGTTCTCAATTTCATCAAGAAACAGCAAGTGCGCGTAGTTGAAGGCTCTGAGTGGGGAGCAAAACCACCTGAAAAAGTGAAAAAAGAATGGATGTATAAATCCATCGCACTTCACCATGCAGGCAATAGCTTTGCTTGTAATTCAGATGCTCAAGAACTACTTAAAAAAATTGAAGAAATTGATCGTGATAAATTTAAACAATTAACTTATCACTATGCGATTGCTTGTGATGGCACAGTATATGAGCTATTGGATATTCGTTGGAAAGGCTCACATATAGACAATGGTAATACTAAAGTGATTGGCATTGTAATGTTAGAGGATTTAAGCCATCGTGGAGAAGCATATGAGCAGGAATATAAAAGTAAAAGTTTTATACAAAAAGTTAAAAACTTAAAGAGCTTGGTTTTTGATCAGTTTGATACTAGTTATGAGACCGTAAGCCAACCACAAGAAAAGGCTTTAATTGCATTATTATCAGCATTAACAAAGTATTTTGCGATTGATATTCTAGGTGGGCATCGAGAATTTCAAGTCCTAGCAAATAAAGAAGGGCGAGCTTGTCCTGGTACAGAAGGGATGAAGTTAGTCAAAAATATGAGAAAGACTTTTGGCTTTGTTGCACCCTCTAAATCTAATTACCCTCATAAGTGATATGAATGAAAAAGTTTAAATATGTTATTTTAACTGTACTTTTACTTTCCCCATTATTCTATTTTTTTGTTGGTAATGAAATTATTGGCAGAGAAGAAGGTTATGAATATAGTTTTTTTATAAAAAAACACCCAACAAGTTTATTTATTTTTCGAAATTGGGTGAAGTGTGGCGAGTGTGATTTTTTTGAATACGATCTTTTAGATGAAGATAGTAAAATTGATTTCAGAAACTTATGCTATTACCGCTATGACTTAACAGATATTAAACAATGTGAAAATCTATTTAGATATTAGTTTGGCATGATTTTAGATCTAAAAATTATTTTAGTTAAAAAACATTTTTAGCAACATCTATTAAAAATATGCCTAAAAGCTCTCAAACGTATTCGATCAATGTGTCGCAGAATATCGAAAAGTGGCAGAAAGAGCTGATGGGCACGAAGCTGATGTGGAGAGAAAACCCTGACTAAAGGCTTCAACTGATACTATTTTAATTTAAATTTTGGAGGATTGGGGTGTGATAAAGAGTTATCTGTTTCTAAAATTCCAAGATCAAGTAGAATCGCGCATAAAAATGCTGGTGTATTATTATTTTTGGAAAAACTATTATTCTCTTTAGAGATTAACTTTTTAGCGGAAAGAAAAGCAGAGCTTTTTGTAACAGCTTTTTTTAATAGATCCCCTGCTATTGGAGATTTTTCAAACTTTCCATTACCTGAGTTACTTAGAATAGTCAGTTCAATTAGCTCTCTACCTAAAAAATTACACTTGTAGGTCAAAGTAGCTGCATTATTACTTATTGTTCTACAAACAAATGAGTTATGAGAAGTAATAACCGATGAAGATACTTCAAAATATTTATTGTGCATCCAAAAGCCTTTTGTTAAAAGTGAGATAGTTTAATTAATGCTATGAGGTTAATTGCTAATAAATCTTAGTCAATTAAGAAAATATAATATATGCTACCTGTGGTACTTTAATTCATTTACATATTATGGAATTCATACACTCACGTCAATTGACTATTCAGGATGATTTAATTAGTAAACTAGGGAAAACTAGTCTAGTAGAGGCGGTTGTAGAACTAATTTGGAATTCGTTAGATGCGGATGCACTTAATGTATACCTTTCTGTAAAAGAAAATGTTATTGGAGTTATAGATACAGTTTCTATAGTGGACGATGGAACAGGTATTAGTTTTTTTGATGCGAAGGAAGTTTTCAAAAACCTTGGTGGGTCAAAAAAGAAAAATAAGTTAAAAACAGACCTATATTCAAGATTTTTACATGGGAAAGAAGGAAAAGGTCGATTAAAAGCCCTCTCGATTGGTGCATTAGTTACTTGGAATATTATATTTGAAGATAATGAAACTAATAAGAAATTTAGTTATTCTATTCAAATGGATTTAAATAGACCATCTGAGGTCAAATTCAGTGAGCCCAAAGAAGTTAGTAATACAAATACAGGAGTACGTGTTGAAATTGTAAATATTCCGAAAAGTCTAAAAAAAATTAGTAAGCAGGGAATATATAAATTAAATGAAATTTTTTCTTTTTATCTACATGAGTATGAGGGAATCTGTATAAATATAAATGGTAAAAAATTAGATCCTAAAGAGAGTATTCTTAGCACTAAAGAGTTTCCATTAGATTGTATTGAAGTGGATGGTAAGAAATATAGCACTATGTTGGAGGTGACTGAATGGAATAAGAAAATAAAGAATAATGGTTATCTATGCTGTAATCATGGTTTTCCTTATAGTTTAGTAGAGCTAAAGTCATATCCCAATAGGAACTATACGGCTTATATAAAAAGTGAAGCAATCTTAAATTTATTAAATACTCAGCAGATTGAATTTTCTAATATGAATTCATCAGTAATGAGTAATTTATCTTTAGCAGAGCAAAAAATTAAAGCGTATTTTAGGGAGCTTGAAAATTTCGAGAATCAAAATTTAGTTGCAAAGTGGAAAAAAGATGATATATACCCATATAGTACAGAAAATCCAAATAATGTTGTTGAGGCTGTTGAACGCCAAATATTTAATATTCTAGCTTCAAGTGTATCTTATCATATTGATAATTTTAATAAAACTAGCTATAAAAATAAAAAATTTCAATTCAAGCTTCTCAAACAGGCATTAGAAAGCTGTCCTGATAATTTAAGAATTATTATGGAAGAGGTTCTAACCCTAACTTCAGAAGAAAGACAGGATTTTGTTGACCTTTTAAAAAATACTACATTATCTTCAATTATAAATGCTTCGAAGGTGGTAGCAGATCGATTAAATTTTATCAACGGCTTAGAAAATATTATTAATGATAAGAGTGGTAAGAAACATTTAAAAGAGCGTTCCCAGCTACATAGATTATTAGTAAATAATTGTTGGATATTTGGTGATGAGTTCTTTATCTCTGTAGATGATCAATCTCTTACAGAATGTTTAAAGCAGCACAAAAAAGTTCTATCAGAAGATGTTGATATTTTAGAATCTGTAGAACATCCTACAAAAAACCAGGGCATAGTTGATTTAATGCTCTCTAAAGCGACAAGACAGAACAAACCAAATTCTGCACATCATCTGATTATTGAATTGAAAAGACCTAGTGTAAAAATAGGCAGAAAAGAAATAGAGCAAATTTTAGATTATTCAGATGCAATAATGAGTGATGCTAGATTTAGTAAAACTAAGGCTAAGTGGACTTTCATTGCTATCAGCTTAGAAAGGGATGTGAGTCTAGCTACAAGATATACTGATATTGAAAATGGTATCTTAAATAAAAAAGATAATTATGAAATTTTAGTGAAAACTTGGGCTGAAATTTTTGATGAATGCAAAGCTAGATTGCAATTCTTTCAAGAAAGGCTTAACTATAAAGCAAAAGCTGTCTCAAGTTTCGAATATATAAATAAGCACTTTCCGGAATATATTGAAGGAATAAACTATCCTAGCTGAAACTATGAAAAATTTATCCTGTTTGTTTCCAACACTTCGTATTTATTAAATTAAAGCTAAGGCAAAGAATATTTTACTTGAAGAATTGGTCTCTATAATTAAGGGTATCTATAGGAAATATAAAAATCTCACTTTTGGAGTAGGGTTTTTATATTTACTTGAAATAGTTTTAAAATTATTAATCTAGATACTGTCTCTTACTAAGTATTAACCCTTCAATTTCATTCATAGCTTCACGTAGCTTCTTATCGCTGACCTGTACATATCCAGCAGTCACATCACGCTCATCTTCTTCGCGATGATTAAGTAACTTCTTAATGGTATATTTTCCGTAGTCTAAGCTTTCAGCAATAGATCCGAACGTTCTACGCAGATCATGGAAAGTGAACTGAATACCACAAGACTTATTGATTTTTGCACGTACTTTAGAAATATTTGTAATGTGACCAGAGACGGATTTAGCAGAAGGGAACACCCATTTACTATCTACAATATGTCTTTTTCTTTTCCGCATTAATTCCCAAAGAAAATCTCCCATAGGCAAAGTATGTGGTTCTCCATTTTTAGGATCAACAGAAGTAATAAAACCATATTTTAAATCTACATCTGCCCAAGCTATAGACTCACACTCATTTCTACGAAATCCTGTCAAAATCAATGTAAGTAAAAAATCTTTATTCGTTTCTAAGACTTGACCACGATCTTTGTATGCTAAAACTGCATTAACCCAATCAGGTAGTTTATCTTCATTGATATAAGTTTTACGTCTTTTAATCTTATTCCATGCACGTTTAGCATTTAGAGTATTTACTGGATTGATTAAGGGTAGAATGGGTTCTTCTTTATCATCAAGGTAATGTTCAACAGAAAAGTTATAAATAGCTCTAAAGACGCGCATAGCCATATTAGCCTGAGCCTTAGAGTTTGTAGATAACTCTTGGTGACGTTGTTGAATCATAGTTCTAGTAATAGAGGCAAGTTTTAAATCTTTCCAATCGGCAAGGTATTTGTTTAAAACTATTTCATAATCAGAAAGCGTACGATCCTTTAAAGCCCTTTCATTTATATAAGCTTCAAAAGCAATTTGTAGGGTAGGCTGTTGCCTAACTAAATTATCTTGATTTTCTATGTCAGCTCTTTGTTGTCTTTTTTGCTCGTTGGGATTAATACCTTTAGACATTTGCACTAAAACTTCTTGTGCAAGTACACGAGCTTGAGCAAGAGTAATTTGGCCATGTATACCCAAAGTAGACCGAGTAGACTTTCCATTTACCTTTTTTTCTACAATATAAGTTTTATAAGATGTATTTACTCGAAGGGCAAAACCGATAAGTTCACTATCTCTATAAATGGCTGGTTCTAATGTGAGACTATCAATAAAAGACTTGGTTAACTTTACTCTTGATGTGCTCATGTTGTAGAATTCCCATGTTTTGCAATATATTACAACATATAGCAATATATTTTATAGTCTACTATGCGTCTACTTGATAAAAAAAGCTTGCAAAGCGTATTAAGTTTGGATAGTATACCTTTCATAGCGAAATCTTGTAAATACAAGTAGTTGAAACGCTTAAGGGCCTATAGCTCAGTTGGTTAGAGCAGCGGACTCATAATCCGTTGGTCCCGTGTTCGAGTCACGGTGGGCCCACCAATTATTAAACCTCGTAACTGATTGAGTTATGAGGTTTTTTAGTCTCTAGATATCCAGTTTTTATGCTTTATTCTGTAAGTTGCCGATTTATTTTGCACTCTTTTACATTTCATTTTGCACCATTTTTTTACAGTTATTTTGCACTAAACCTTAAATTCTAACGATTTTTATGCTTAATCTATTTAGTGCAAAATAAAGTATCAATATCTCCCTCTATATAGTTAATCTTATGGGCGGGCATAAATGGTATGTTTACCATTTAACATACCTGTCGGAAAGTCTGAATCCTTAGTGGTTTTACTTACTTCTTTATCGTAAAAGGCTACTGAATAAACCAACGTTTCATTATTTGGTGTATTCACTGTTCTCATTTCAAAAGGTATACCTAACCTATCTGTAGCACAAAATATTTTACAGTTGTATTTATAGAGCCTAAGCTATTCAGTTTGATACAAATTTTTGCCACATTTACATTTGGCACTGCACTCAGTCTTACCCAAGTAACTTAACCTTCATTAACTGGTTAAAAGTTATTTGCGATCGTATGGTCAACTTACAGATTTCATTTAAATGTGTAGACACAGACTTTCATTTATCAATCAGTATTTTGATTGTTGATCTTAAAGGTTATGATGTTTTATACTCGTTCATACCTTGTTAGGGCAGTAGTTTCCAAATAGAAAGGTTACAGGCGAAAGCTATGTATTATGACGTGCAAGTCATCCGCTATCTATCATCTATTTCTTTATACTGTTTTGCTTTGATTCCATCAATTAATGCTTTAGGCTCTACCTTAAGAATACTTACAATCTCTATGACATCATTTTGTGAACGAACCGAAAGTTTCATAACGCTATTTTCAGTATGTTTCTCAATCACAGGTGTAATAAGTAAAACATTTCATGCTTTAATCTCACAATATTTGTTACACCTTTTTGATCAGTAAAAGAAATTACTAGTACTTTTCTAATATTGGTGCATTACTTTAACTACATTGTTATGCCCTTTTACCCACAATGGGGGCAAGGGCGATGTATTATAGTCCTTTATAGAACTTTTCAATGAATGATTTTGTCTTACTGACTAAATTGGTTAATACAGACTGCCGTTCTTTTAGCTTTGGTGGTTTAGTTGGTAATTTTGAGATGTCATTACGCTCAGGCATTCTTTTTGTATACTCGTACTGTTCGAGTACTTTCTTAAATTCATCGGCTTTTAGGTTTTCTTCTTTACAAATGTGTTGGTAGGCTTGCTCTTTTTCTATATCCCAGAAAGACTTAAAGGCATCTTCGACCTTTTGCCCTGTAATGAGTTTAGGGATGTTTTGATCGATAAACTTTTTAATTAAGTCTTGTTTGTCATGTAGACTCACTTCACCTTCAATAAGGTCATTGACCTCAGCTTGATATTGCTGTCTTTTCTCTACATTTGGGTTATCAACTGCAAGTTGTAGTAAGTTGATGATGTATCCCACGTTAATGCGGTCACTGTGTAATAGTTCAAGTTGAAAATCAACTTCATCTAAAACAGATACTTTCTCTTTGCTTGATGTTTTACGGACTTGATGACACAAATCTTTGTACTTTGATGCAAAATCAGCAAAGCTTTGTTTGTCTAAGGTTGTATTGTCTTGATTGTATTCGACAAAGGTTTCTAATTGAGCATTAGTACGCATGACTTCACGAAAGGCTTTAATGAACTCTAGTTGATCGTCTTCTGTCAGTAAATCATCTACGTCTTGGCAGTTGGGTGTTAAGTCATATAGCTTTTGAACCGAAGTTTCATAGTTGTGCTGAATCTCTGCAAATTCAGGGACTAAAACCACTTGAGGTGTTTCTTTGTTAGAGAAAATTTTAAGTGCTTCGTCTGTGGCTTGTTTTAGGTTTCTGAAACAAATGATATTGCCAAAGGGTTTGTTGCTGTTAAACACGCGGTTAGTACGTGAAAAAGCCTGTATGAGTCCATGATGCTTTAAGTTTTTGTCTACATACAAAGTATTAAGCCGTTTTGAGTCAAAGCCTGTAAGGAACATGTTCACTACCAGTAATATGTCAACTTCACAATTTTTGACACGTTTAGCAATATCTCTATAGTAATCGTAGAACTGATCACCTGAGTTGTAATTGGTTTTAAACTGTTGGTTATATTGGGCAATGTAATGGTCGAGCTTATCTCGTTTAGATGGATTGACTGTACTTGGAATGTCAGTATTTTCTTCATCTAGTAAACCATTTGCATCATCGTTGACAGCTTCGTTGGCTGCGTATGAGAAAATGGTGGCAATGGTGAGAGGTTTAAACAAACGCCCATGTTCAGCATCTTGTTGTTGCTTTTGAGTTTGTAAGCGTTCAAAGATGTCGTAGTATTCTATGAGGGTGTCTACTGAACTGACACAGAACATGGCTGTAAATTCACGTTTTTTGGTTTTTGTATCGTGGGTATCTAAAATATACTGTGCAATTTGTTCTAAGCGTTTTGGGTCTTCCAATAACTCTTGTGTATCTATGCCTTCAACCTGATCTATAGATTGATGTGATGAATGAGTTTTTAAACTGTATTTTCCACGGTAGTCAATTTGAAAGGGGAGTACATTTTTATCTCGAATGGCATCTACAATGACGTATTGGTGTAATAGTTCATCAAACAGATGACTTGTGGTGAGTTTTAATCCTGCTATTGTTTTTGCATTGTCATCTAAAATGGGTGTACCTGTAAAACCAAACATTTGGGCTTTTTGAAAGAACTTTTTAATTTTTAGGTGAGTTTCACCAAATTGGCTACGGTGGCATTCATCAAAAATGAATACAACTTTTTTGTCGCGTAAATGTTCAATCTCTTGGCTGTATTTGTCTTTTCCAATGGCATTGTTGAGCTTTTGAATGGTAGTCACAATTAGCTTGTCATGCGGTAAGTTTATTTGTTCGATGAGTTTCTTTGTGTTTTTAATTTGATCAACACAGTCAGGCTGAAACGCATTAAACTCTTTGGCTGTTTGTGTATCTAAGTCATTGCGGTCTACCACAAACAGTACTTTTTCAACCTCAGGTATGTTCATAATAATTTGACTGGCTTTAAATGAGGTTAGTGTCTTACCTGATCCTGTCGTATGCCAAATGTAGCCGTTTTTGTTACTGTATTTAACTTGTTGCGTAATTTGTTGTACAGCATAAATTTGATAAGGGCGTAGTGCCATTAATACTTGGGCATCTTTAAGCAAGACCATGTATTCATTAAGCATCTTTGTTAAAAAATCAGGTGTTAAGAAACTGCTTGTAAATGCTGAAATGTCATTAATCTGTTTATTTTTGCTGTCTGTCCAAGGAAAGGCAAAGGCATCGTTGGTTGTACCATGTGCAAAGTAACGTGTATTTACGCCGTTACTCATAATGAAAAGTTGTACAAAATTAAATAATCCATAGCCTGTATGGTACGTTTCTCGTTTGTAGCGTTGTATTTGGTTAAAGGCTTCAGCCATTTCCATACCACGTTTTTTGAGTTCAATTTGAACTAGTGGTAAACCATTCACCAATAAAGTAACGTCAAAACGGTAGGTTCGTTTATTGTCATACTTAGGGTCAATGGTCACTTGGTTGGTAACTTGAAATCTATTTTTATGGGGTTCTTTAAATAGTAGGTCGATATGGCGACTTGTGCCATCATCTAGTTTGATCGGAAGTTTGTTGCGCAGTTTAGTTGCACGCTCGAAAACATTGCCTTGACTAATTTGGTTAAAGACTTGTTTCCACTCGGTATCAGACAAAGTTGGAATACCATTAGCTCGTTCTAACTGTAGTTTTAGATTGCTCATCAGTTGGGCTTCGTTATGAATGCTGACACGTTCGTAATGAAGTTGATTGAGTTGTTCTAATAGTTGATTTTCGAGTTGGTATTCGCTTTGTGTAGTCATGTTTGTTATCTATATTCTCAGATTAAAAGTCAGCAAGTTTTTTTACAATGTTTGTAATGTATTCAAGGTCATTATTACTTGTTGCCGTGTAAAAGGGATGTTTTTGTGCTGTATTGTATTCTAAAAGCCCCGATTCATCTTTTAAGATACCTTCTCGTTGTTGAAGATTAATATGAATTTTTGATGGGAATACATACATGGTCACGACATTGAAATCATTCTTTTTAAAAGCAATGTATTTCTTTTTAATGACTATATCTAAACCAACATTTAAATTTAGAAATGCGTCTTTAAACTGATGGTAAAGGTTTTGTATTTGTGAAGTTTTAGTTTCAAGATGAAGGATTTCTTCATACTCGCCATTGACCTGATCTTCTTGCCATTCACCAAAAGTTAAGTCTGTGCCGACCTGTTTCCACTCTTTACGTCCATTACAAGACCGACCTAAAATAACAGAACCTGCTGCTGATGGGCTATTAAATAAGTAGTCTTTGGTGAAAGTAAATGCAGATGAATCAATAGTTTCATTATCTAGCAAACTTGGTCTAAGCGTTTGCATATAGCTATTTTCTGATTGACTGATATCTTGCCTAACTTGTGAGCCTTTGAGTACATAAAACTCACCATCTATAACCTTAGCTCTTGCTTCAACTCCTCTTACACTAAGGTAAAATTCAGCAGGTTGCTCTACTAAGCTCTCTACTTCAGAAGGGTAGCTATTTTCATGTACTTGAGGTGTAGGTGGGGTGATGGTTGATGTTTTAAGTTCGCTTGGTCGTTTTTGTTCTTTCAAAAACTCATAACCTAAAACAGGCAAAATGACTTGTATTTGCTCTAAAAAATACTCCATATCTGCAATATCTGATTCAGGTAGTCTATTGTAGATGTGTGCTGTACCATTTTTAAGCTGACATTGACCATTTGAAAGGGCAATATCTATTAAACGACTTTCTAAGTATTTGATATGGGCTTTAGTAATATTTTGATCTTTGCCTGTGACCACACACACTTTATTCCAAAAGTCTTTACCACCACTTTCTTCTGTTCGATTGTGCTGTGCTAAACGCTGAGCAATGTTGTCAGACTCACCAATATAGACCAGAGAGAGGGTAGAATTACTTTCATCAGAGCCGACTAGAAAGTAAATACCTGTACTTTGTTGGCATTCTTCTCGTTGTATCAGATCTTTTAATTTACTGCGTGGTGCAGAAAGAATATGACCTGTCCAATTTATAATTTCTGCGGTGAGAATGCCGTTTGGTGTACCATCGACCAAGAACAGTTTAACGCTTTTACCATGTGCCATTTTCTAAATCCTAGACAAACATTTGTTGTAGCAAGCCTTTTTTCCATTGTTTGGCTTGTTCGAGTTGTTGGGTAGTGAGGTCTATTTTTTGGTCGATAGCTGATAAGAAGTTAGCGATTTTGGTTTGTTCGGGGAGGGTTGGAATTTGAAATTTAACTTTTCTCAATTCATTTAATGATAATACTAGTTGAGATGTACCAACTGCATATTTAATATACTCACATTTATAAAAATTTAGTATTTCTATAAAAAAACGATTATCTCCATTTCTCATTGTGAAGACAGGGTAATATGTGCTAATAATGCCAATAGTGTTTAAAACATTTAAGTTGAAAAAAAATAGGCCATCATCACTACGTGAGCGATAGGTAATTTCATTAGGTTTAATAACATTAAATCCAATATTTTTGCGATCTATTAATCTACTCCCTTCAAAATAATCTTTTTGTTTTACTAAACCCTTTCTCGATGAAGTAAATACCTCATACTCATCTTGATATTTAGACTTATCCTTTGATTCTTCTATAAAATTTCTTAGACTTACTATTTTCCACTCCCCAAACTCACTCCCATCATCTGCTTTAAAGCGAATCTGTTGGCTAAATAGCTTCTGCATCATGCCTTTTTTGTATTGGCTGAGCAGTTCTTGCTTTTGGCTCAGTTGGTTAATTTTTTCATCTACTGCGGTGAGAAAGGTAGCGATTTTGTTTTGTTCTGGAAGAGTAGGGAAGCTAAAAGTAAAGTTATTTAACGTGCCTGTTGTTATTTGATTAATTCGTGCACCAAGATTCATTTGTACCTGTTCAAAGAACCAAGTTGTTTGTAATAAATATGCAATATATTTATTATAATTACTCCTATAAACCGACATAAATGCCCCAAAAGTCATTTTTTCTTTGTCACTAATTATTACACTTTTACCGATAAGTCTCTGACTACCATTTCTAGTACAAATTAAAATATCATTTGGCTTAATAATTAATTTATTTTTTAAGGTCATTTTTACCCGTACAGAATCAGTTTTATCTAAACGTCCATTTTTAATGTTTGATGAACGTAAAACTAATATTCCCGTTCCATCTAATACAATATCTGTAGGTGAATAAGTTAAACCTATTATATTTTCACCAACATCACCTAACTTCTTACTCTCCCAATCCCCACTAAACTCCTTAAATCTTAATTTAGGCGTACTCATGACTTCACCTCCGCAAATGGTGAATCAACCCCTAATTCTGCACAAAATGCATTAATGCTTTGGTCGGTTGCTTGGCTTTGTTGCTCTAATTCTTGTAGTTGCTTGGCAATGTCTGCTAAATCAATCTCTGCCTCTGCCTCAAAGGTATCTACATAACGAGGAATATTTAAATTAAAGTTGTTGTCTTGAATTTCTTGCAATGTTGCCACGTGTGCAAACTTGTCTACATTTTTACGTGTACTGTAGCCACCAACAATTTTTGCAATATGCTCAGGGTTTAAGTAGTTCTGTGTTTTTTGTTTTTCAAACTCATTGCTGGCATCAATAAATAAAATATTATCATCGTTGATTCGGTTTTTCTTTAACACGAGTACGCAGGTTGGAATGCTTGTACCATAAAAGATGTTTGAAGGAAGACCAATCACGGCATCAATCACATTCATTTTTTCAATGAGGTGCTGACGAATCGTACCTTCACTTGAGCCTCGGAACAATACACCATGTGGAAGAACCACTGCCATTGTGCCATCTTCATCGAGTTGATACAGCATATGCTGAACAAAAGCCATATCTGCTTTGGTTTTTGGGGCAAGTTTACCGTAAGGTGAAAAACGATCATCTTGTAAAAACAAAGGATCGGCCGACCAATGGGCAGAGAAGGGAGGATTTGCGACAACAGCTTCAAACTTTTGGTTTAAATGCTGTGGTCGTGTCAGGGTATTGTCTTGCTTAATATCAAATTTAGAAAAATGCACATCATGAAGAATCATGTTCATACGTGCCAAGTTATATGTTGTACGATTCATCTCTTGACCGTAAATCATATCGACATCTTTCACTTCACGTTTTACACGCAAAAGTAAAGAACCTGAACCACATGTTGGGTCGTATACTGAACGCAGTTGTGTTTTACCATCGGTAACAATTTTAGCAAGTAAGGTTGAAACGGCTTGCGGTGTATAAAATTCACCTGCTTTTTTACCTGCACCACTGGCAAACTCACCAATTAAGTACTCGTAAGCATCACCTAAAACATCAGATTCGGTATTACTTAAATCGAAATCAATTTTATCTAAATGAGAGAGAACTTTAGTGACTAAAGTATTTCGATCTGTCGCATTACTTCCTAGTTTTGTTGAGTTGAGATCTAAATCTTCAAACAAATTTGCGAAGTCATTTTCTGAATCTGTACCTGCGGTACTCTGTTCAATGGCTTTAAATGTATTGGTTAAATCATCAAGAATAAAGCCATCTGCCTGACGACCACGTTCAGCAAGTGTATGAAACAGTTGTTTCGGTGCAAGTGCAAAACCAACATCTTCAATGGCATTGTCTTGAATGGCTTCAATAAACTCTAAATGCTCAGCGTTATTTTCATCAAGTTGGTAATACTGCTCATTAATGCCTTCTTCTTGCAGTAGAGCATTGGCAAAGTTAACGGTTTTTTCAGAAAGGTACTTATAAAAAATGAATCCTAAAATGTAGTCTCGAAACTCATCTGCACCCATCGTGCCACGAAGATCATTGGCAATATTCCAAAGATGCTTTTTAAGTTCTTGTAGTTGGGCTTGAGACATAGGTAACGCTTCTCTAATCATTCTAAATTTGGTCTATTGTACAAAAAAATTAAAGGTCTGTAGTTGTTTTAGTGGTCGAAAACGACAGCTTTTGTCGCTCTTAGAAAGAAAGTTATTATTTCTATGAAAAAATAACCAAGGTATTTAAATTATGACGAAGTGTTATCTCAAACTTGACCATATGTTTGGTGGTTTAGAATGTATTTATTATTCAAAAATACAAGAAATGTGAAATATAAATGATTAGAAAAAAGTATGTTCAATCTTACAAGTTATTCTTTAAGTGCAAGGTATTAAATAATCATAATTATATATGGCTTAATAGTAGAGTATGGTTTTTTCACCTAAGAAGTATAAGGCTAAATATGACTTTTATAGAGCTATGTAATAAAACTATTTTGACCTAGAATCCCATTTTATCTGTTTTATTTAAATTGGTATTTAAAGACAGATTTGCATAAATTGATGTCTGCTGAAAAAACAGGAGGGTTTAACTTGGTAAACTATACATACTCATCAGGAGTTTACCATGAGCAAGAAACACAAGACGTATACGGCAGAATTTAAAGCTGAAGCGATCAAAGCAATAGAAGCCAATCAAGGCAATGTATCCCAAACAGCTAGAGAACTCGGCATTTCCATGCAAACCCTTTCGAACTGGAATACAAAGGCAAAGGCAGGGACTTTAGCCGGTACAAAACAGTATTCACCTGATCTAAATGCTTTACTCGAAGAAAATAAAAAACTTAAACAGCAGCTTAAAACAGCCGAAATGGAACGTGAATTTCTAAAAAAGGCAGCAGCGTACTTTGCCAAAGAAAGTCAGTAAGGTACGCCTATATGAAATCGCAAAGACACTTATTTCCTATTATTTTGATGGCTCGCTTACTTCACGTATCAGTTTCATGCTTTTATGATTGGCTAAAACAAGGTGTGAGTAAACAATCAATTCAGCGAAATCAACAAGCAATTTTGGTCAAAATAGCACATGAGGAAACGAAACAGAGCTATGGCTATATTCGTTTAACCAAGCATTTACAGGCTCAGGGCGTAAAAATTAGTGCCTATGCCGTTCGTCAGATAAAAAAGTTAAATCAGCTGTATTGTAAGCGCCACAAGCGTTTCAAAAGAACAACGAACAGTGACCATAACCGAGCGATCTATCCAAATTTGCTTGAACAACAATTCTCAATGATTAAACCAAATCAAGCGTGGTCGAGTGATATTACGTATATATGGACAACTGAAGGCTGGTTGTACTTAGCAGCTGTAAAAGACCTTTACACGAAACAAGTGGTTGGCTACAGCTTAAATGAGCGTATGACAGCCAAGCTTGTTTGTGATGCATTGAATATGGCTATTCGCAATCAAAAACCAACTAAGGACCTCATTGTGCATTCAGACAGAGGCAGCCAATATTGCGGTCATGAATATCGAAACTTACTTGAAAAATGTGGCTTTCAGGGTTCAATGAGCAAGCGTGGCGATTGTTACGATAATGCACCGATTGAAAGCTTCTGGGGCATACTCAAAAACGAATTGGTGCATCATCATAGCTATAAAACGAGGGAAGAAGCCAAAGCGGAGATTACAAAATACATAGAGTTATTTTATAATCAACGAAGAATTCAAAAAGGTTTGGATTTTAAGACACCAAATCAAATGGCAGAGGACTTTTGCAAGTTGGCTGCCTAAAATCTCCCAAGTGAAAGTCTCCTGATAATTCAGCACACATCAAATTCCTGCATCAGAGCAAAGCGTCATCTGAAGCAGGGAATTTAAAATATGGTATAAAACTCTTGAAACTTACTGTTTTTCTGTATATTTATTTTGAATAATTTCTGCAATAAATGTAAATATAAGACATAAGGCTATAAGAATAATAGAAAGCATACCTACCACAGGAAAATCTGTTCCACCATCAGATATTTTGCTGTATAGCGTGAGGGGTAATATATTTAGCTGTGTGCCTGAAAGAGCAAGAGCAGTACCATAGGCACCGAGTGCAACAGAACACATGACACATAATGATGTTACCATTGCAGGTAAAATTTGTGGAAATAAAATAAAACGATAGCTCTGTAATTTCGAAGCTCCAAAACTTTGAGAAACTTTAATTTGTTGCCAGTCAAAACTTTGAAAGACTGGGAGTAGTATAAACACTGCTCGTGGAATGAGGTAATAACAATATGCCATACCTAAACCAACGGGCGTAAATATAAGGTTACCAAAAGATGCTTCAGGGATGCCGACTAAACCTAGTGTTTTGGTGATAAACCCTGCGCGACCAAACGCTAAAATAAAACCATATGCCACAATTAGACCACTAAATACGAGTGGTAGAGAAATCATAATACTTAGAATTTGTCGAACTCGGTCGGTACAGTGACTGAGATAAAAAGCAATAAATAATGAGATGACTAATGAAACAAAAGAAGCTGATATTGATAGTATAAGACTGCCAGAGATGCTATTAAGTAAGTAGCTATCTGAAATCATTCTATTAAATGTTTCGACAGGTGCATGTAATGGTTCATAAAAAATGAACACCATTGGTAACATAAAGAAAAGTAAATACCCAAGGCATGCAGGTAAAGTTATAAGCCACTTTTTCCATGTTGTTTGTTTCACAATGGCGCTCCTAAAATGATAATGTGATGGTTATTTTGAAAGAACAGCAGAAGCCCAGCGCTTATCTAACTCTGGCTTAATTTCAGCCGCAGCTTTTAAATCTAATGGCTTAATTTGTGGGGCAGTTACAAGCTTGTTTTTTACACTTTCAGGTAAAGGTGTATTTGCAACAACTGGGCGTACAAAGCCTTCAGCAAAAAGTGCCTGTCCTTTTGGAGACATAACATAATTTGCCCATAGTTTTGCAGCTTCAGGATTCGGACCATTTTTCACAAGTGACATTGCGTATGGCGCTGCAAGAGAAACTTCTTTAGGAATAACAACGGCAACATCATCACCCATGCCATCTTTAGTCATGGCTTTAAAACCATCATTTTCATAACCAATCCAAATAGGAATTTCACCCTTTAAGAACTGTGCATAAGGCGTTGTACCAACAACACGTAAGACGTTGCCTGATTTTTGTAATTTTCCAAAATATTCAGCGCCTGGGTTAATATTTTTCATACTTCCCCCTTGACTCATATTTGCCGCAAGAACCACAACTTGCCCTTGACCTGTTGTGCGAGGATCTTGATATACAATACTATTTTTATATTCTGGTTTTTGTAGGTCAGCCCATGACTGAGGAATATGCTTTACTAATTTTTTATTTACTAGAATAGCAACTGTGAGAGAGTGAACAGTAAACCACTGACCATTTGCATCTTTAAATACTGCTGGAATTTTGTCGAAGTTATTTGGTTTATAAGACGTTACTAACCCTTTATTCATTGCATCTATACCTGATGCACCAAAGTAATAGGCTGTATCTGCTTGTGGACGATGTTTTGACTTGTCTAAAGCCACGACTGTTGCAGCTGAACCTAAGTCATTATAAACAATGTCTACACCTGGGTAGCGCTGTTTAAAACCAGTAAATAAACTGTTCCAGTTTGCCCAAGTTGGTCCTGTATCAAAAGATACGACAAGACCTTCTTTTTGTGCTTTTTCATATTGCTGTTGCTCGTGAGGATAAAGCTCACCACCTTCTAGGGGGGCGGCAAAAACACTGACAGAAGACATAAATAGTGCACTGCTAAGCATTACTTTAAGTAATGTAGATTTCATCGTCTTATCCTTAAATAATATGTATAGACTGTGGTGGAACTGCAATATGATTGATTGTATTGCAAGGGAAAGGTGTATGAAGTTTGATAGAGTTTTGGCTTATTTCAGCGGTATATTCTGTAAAATTTCCAAGAAACTGGGAGTTCAATACCTTCGTTACTGAAAGCACATTTTTTTCTTCTGTATTTGGGTTGATTAGAAATTTTTCTGGTCGAATAAGAAGATCTACATGTTCATTTAATGTGCGTGTGGTGGGTGAAATCTCTAATGTACCAAGATCTGTTAGGACGGTAGTATTTGAAATTATTTTACCTTTAAGGATATTTGCTTTACCCACAAATTTGGCAACAGCGGTAGAGTTAGGATGGTGATAAATTTCTAAAGGTGAAGCACATTGCTGAATTTGACCATCTGACATTACAGCAACTTGGTCAGCCATAGTCATTGCTTCTTCTTGGTCATGCGTAATTAAGAAAGTTGTGATATTTAACTCTTTCTGAATGCGTTTTATTTCTGTACGCATTTCATCACGCAAAGAAGCATCTAATGCTGAAAGAGGTTCATCAAGCAGTAGCGCTGTAGGTTCAAAAATTAATGCTCTTGCTAAAGCCACACGTTGTCTTTGGCCACCTGAAAGTTGATGTGGATATTTATGTGACATTCCTCCTAAGCCTACAAGTTCAATCATAGTCTTAACTTTTGTCGGAATATTCTTAGCTCGGTTAATTTTTAGAGGATATGCAATATTTTGTTCGACTGTATAATGTGGGAAGAGTGCATAGTCTTGAAAAACAATCCCTAGTTTTCGATCTGCACAGGATAGATTTTCCTGATTTTTTTGATTGATCCAAATCTCTCCGTGATTAGGATATTCAAAACCTGCGAGCAATTTTAATAATGTGGTTTTTCCACATCCACTTTTTCCTAAAATTGCAACGAGGTCACCTGTATCTACCGATAAAGAAATATCTTTTACACCCGATTGACTATTAGGATAGGTAAAAGATACCGAACGAAATTCTATCATGATTCAAAACTCTTACGTTTATTCCAAGGTTGCCAAGCAGATAGCAAGGACATCGTGACTGCCATAAGTAATAAAATGACAGTAGCAGCACAAGCCAGACCCGTTGCGCCATAAAAGGCTTGTAATAACAACGTTGGGTAAGTTCTATTCATAAATCCAGCGATTAAATTACTAAGCTGAAATTCCCCTAATGAAATTGCAGCAACAGTAACTAATCCTGAAAAAATAGATTTAGATGCTAATGGTAAAAAGACTGTTCTAAAGCGTGTAAACTCATTTGCTCCAAAAGATTGGGCAACTTTATTTAAAGAAATAAGGGGTGAACGAGAGATATCTGAAGTCACGCTAAAGTAAAAGTAAGGAAAAGTAATAATCCAATGACCAATGATTAGTAGCCATGTAGAACCTAACCAAGGTGTACTTTCCTGACTGAAAAATAAAACAAAGCCAAATGCTAGAATAAGCTCTGGCACAGCGATAGGGAGTAAAGCTAATAAGCGCGTTACTTTTAAAGCTGATTTATTTTCACTGGTTTGTAACTGGTAAACTAACGGTGTAATAATTAAAAAATTGAGTATACATGCACTTAAACAGACAATAAGACTTGTTGATAGCGCACGTTTATAAACCACTGAATCCCAAATTTCTAAGTACCATTGCGTTGTAAAACCACTGGGTAGGAGTGTGTTTGTCCAGTTCTGACCAAATGACCCTAGAATAAGTAAGGCAATCGGTAAAAATAGATAGATCAAGTAAATGTAGGTTACTTTTTTCATGATCGAATTTGATTAAATTGATTGATATTGATCATAGTGATTTTCTATTACAAAAAAATGAAAGTTTTTTGATCATTCTTTTGCATTCAGCAAGATTGCTAAAACTTGCGATATAATTGCTGAAATATTATTAAGTACGATGACGCCGTCTACATAAGGTGCTGTATCTGTGACGATAACCGGCTTGTCGTAATGTAATCCGTATGCAATTTCACTGAGCGTACCAAGACCACCGCCAACTGCAATTAAGCTAAATGCTGAAAGTGCAATTAAAGAGTTCCTAGTCGGGCCCATATTTGTAGTAATTATTTGTTTTACATATTTATTTGCATCTTTCCAGTGGTCACTAGGAATAAGTCCAATACTTGTACCATCTTGCATATAAACACCTTTACATACAGCTTCCATAACACCATTTCGTCCACCGCAAATGACAGTTATACCAAGTTGAGCAAGGGATTCGCCAAGTTTTTCTGCAAATTTATATTCTTCAGGAGTTGCTTCTTTGGGGCCAATTACACCAATAGGTGGTATTTGGAAAGATGAAGGGTAGCTTTTAATTAGGTTTAGGATATCTTGATCATTTTGACAGCTTTGAATCTTCTGAGTAAGTGTGTTATCTATTTCTACAACACGTATTTGTGTTGAATGCTGATTGCGTAATATTTCATGACTTGTTGGGTTTACAGTAAATTTAAAGCACACAGTTATTTCACTCAAATAATTAAGATGTAATCATATAGATTTATAATTTTGATCATAAATGATCATTATGACAATTTAAGGAAATTATTGTGTCAAAGCTTAGGCATCAACAGTTGCTCGATTTAGTAAAAAATAATGGCTATACTTCTATTGAAACATTGGCTGAACAGTTGGGATATTCACAACCGACCATAAGAAGAGATATAAAAAAGTTATGTGATGATAATTTGCTACAGCGGTTTCATGGCGGTGTAAGTTTGTTACATGTTGATGATGTTAGGCTTGGTTATAAATTTAAGTCATCACATATGGTTCAAGAAAAAAAGTCTATTGCAGAGGCAGTTTTAGAAAAAATTAATCATGTGGAAAGTGTTTTTTTAGATACAGGAACGACATGTGATCAAGTCGCACATACTTTTGTTCATGCTTTACCAAAGCAAATACTTACCCACAATTTATCTGCAGCACTTATTTTAGCAAAGCAAGATCAGCATATGGTTGTTGTAATGGGAGGTGTGATTCGAGGTAATGATGGTGCTGTTACAGGTGATGAAACTTATAGACAAATTAAAGCTTATTTTGCCGATGTTGCTTTGATTGCAGCTTCAGGTATAGATGTGGCGGGTAGAGTTTTAGACTTTGATATTGAAAAAGTAGAAGTTAAGAAGTCGATGATGAAGGCATCAACAACAAAGTTTTTATTATTGAGCTCGGATAAGTTTAAGAAAACAGGTGTAAAAATAGTTGCACAAATTGCAGACTTTGATTATTTAGTTACAGATAAAGAGCCTAATGCGGAATATATGGATATGCTTGAGAAAAATAATGTTTGTCTCATTATTGCTAAATCTCATTGATCATAAAATAAAAAAGAGAGCTTAACGCTCTCTTTTTTTAATTCAGGTTACCATTGAACAGGCTTGTCACTAGAACCAGGAGTCATTGAATAGCCTGGAGAAGTATCTACAGGATTATTACCAGAAACGGTATCTTTCTTCGCTTTGAGTTTTAAACCAACTAATATGTCTTGGTAGACTTCTTGGGCAACTACATCGGCAGTTGTTTTTGTTTCTCCTGAAACGAGATTTTGTCCTGAGAATTGTGAAATTGTTTTATTTAAGTTTCCTGCTGCCACAACTTTACTGGTATTTGCCTCAATCACACGCCATGTCAAGCGTACCTGTTGTGCATTTTTATTGAGTCCATACATCTGGTGGCTATTTGTTGCTTCTCCAAGTTGTGTAATTTTACCAACGACTAAATAATCAACGCCAACTTTTTGACCAATACGTGCAAGCTCTTGTGGAGCACCATCCCAATTCAAAAAGTTATTTTCAGATTGCATTTCAGAAATGTATTGACGATCTAATACACTTAATTGACCAGACTGAGTAAGATATGTACCAACAAGATCGGCAAGTTCACTGCTGAAATCACTATCGTAGTCAGCTCCACTTGTTACGCGGAATGGTAAAATAGCTATACGCCTCATATTTTGATCTTGTACATTAGACTCAAATTTATTGATATAAGAGCGTACATGTGCGTGATAGTTACCTTGAGAGCCACTTAGACTAAGTACTTGATAACGATTTACAGCACCTGACCCTGTTGTATCTACACTAAATACAGGCGAAGTTGAGCTTTTATAGCTCCAATGGCTTTTGCTTACAGACATGGAAACAGTTTCTTGGTAGTCCACACGAGAAGCAACAGTTGTACCATTTACAGATTGAACTGCTGTGAGGAGAGCTTCAGCAATTGCTTGTTGTTGTGTAGGACCTGAACCAGTCGTTTCCTTTGCAACTTCTTTGAGAGATGCGAAAGCAGATGTGGTTAGCCCCAATAAAATAAATAAAGTAGATAAAAGTTTTTTCATAATTTATAAAGTATAAGAGAGAGGTCAAGATGGCTTTAAGAAACCATCTTGAAGATATAGAAATTAAAGACCGAAAGCTGGGCGTTTAGATGATTTGCGAATTTCTTTTTCGTTTGTCCATTCAACAATACCAGTTTGTAGGTTTTGAAGCTTTAAAGTAAATTTGTAATAAACATCACTTTTTCCACCAGCATTTTTAACAATGCTAGAGAGGTTGCCGTTTAGCATATATTCAGCACCAATTTGACCACCTGCACGTACAGACGTTGCTTGGTTTACCATGCCACTTTGTTTTTGGTATGCAATTTGTTCTGCCATTGCATTTGCAGCTGTCATATCTACAAAGCGGAATTTTCCAGAATTGATAAGTTTGCTTTGAATTGTATCTGTAATTGACTCTGTATCAATATGCTCTTGAGTTTTGTTTTTGATGCGATCAACAAACATAACAGGGCGGCGATTTTGAGTCATTTGTACGATAGGTGGGAAGCTCAACATATCGTCAACCATTTTGTTGGCAATCATTTGTAAATCAGTTGAACCAAAATCTTTGGTAAGTGTTTCAACGGATTGAGCATCTCCATAACTTACATTTCCAGTTGTTGCACAACCGCCTAAAAGTGCTGTTCCAATAACAATTCCAGCAAAAGCTTTTAATTTCATTTTAAATCTCACTTATTTCTTTAAATAAATTACTGTGTCTACAGCTGATGGATTTGGTGCAAGAGATTGAACACTTTTAATCTCACGACCAGTTAAGTCAATGGGTTTCCAAATAGATCCTTCAGGATTAACTTCAATACCTTGAGCATCTACCCAAACAATTTTGTAGAAAAAATGTTTGTCGTTGAATCGCTGATTTTTAATTGCAATAGCAACCTTTTTAAGGTTTCCAACATCTACAGTATTAATGCGATCTATTCCAATTTCTGTTAATAGCACAGGATTATTGGTTTTTGTTTGAATAGACATCGAACCATTACTCTGTGTTTGAGTAGATAGCGAGTTCGGTGCTGTACATGCGGTTAACCCAAAAACGAATAGGCTAGGAATGAGTACTTTTAGTAGTTTCATAGTTTAAGTTGCCATTTAAATATTAAGGTTTTACAAGGTTACTACTTGAAATTGAAATTTTATTATTTACATCATAAGCATAGACAAAAATAGGCTGATTCATTCCTGCTTGTACAGTAAGGGGAATGCTTGCAGAATTATCGAAGCGGTCAAGTTGTAAACTATATGTACCAGGTGCTAAGTTTAAACGAGCAACTTGCGTGTTACTTGGAAGCGTTGACCAAGAGCGCAAGTCTGCATGCTCTGTAGACGCATTGAGTAAATTACCTGCAATTTGACCTAAAGTTCCAAGTTGTTGGCCAAGCTGTTGTTGTGCAATATATTTTGTTGTTGCTCTAGCAACCTGACTTGATACAGTAGATAAGGTATGTTCTTTAAGTTGTTTAACAGCCAATGCACCAATATCACTCATCACATAACTATTTTGTACTTTGTGGTTGTTTAGCGAGATACTTATGGTTTGAGGTGTTTGGTATGTTTTAGGCTCATATGTTGCATATGCAATATTAATCAGACCATTTGGTACAGGAACTGTGAGTTTGTGTTCAATTTTTTGTGGAACAAGTCCTTGTTCAATAAAAATAACAACAGGTGTGGTTGCAGATGTCTTTTGTAAATTAAGTTGATCTACACGCTTAATATCTTGAGCAATTTGCTCATCAGGTTGAAGCTCATATGCTTTTTTATAATCTACAAGTGCATCATTAAATTCGCCAAGAGCTTCCCATACATTTGCAGCCATATAAAATGCATAACTATTTTGATATGTATTTTTAATTTTTCCTGCAATTGTATCAAGTCCTGAAAGTGCATCATTCAGTTGAGATGGTGCCTTAGCATCTTCTATATCATCATCTTCACTTTTGGTATTGTTAGAAGACATTTTTGATTTCATTTTTTCTTCTTTTCGTGCAAGCTCTTTCTCATGATCAAGCTCTATTTCACGCTGTATTTGTTGCGCAATACGCATTTCAACACCAGCATTTTCTATATCTTTGAGAAAAATATAATTTTTTGCTTGTGAGATATGAGCAAGTACTTGTTCATAAGGTGGTACAAGGTAGGGAACAACAGAGTCATTGCTCATCATAGAAAGTGCTTTAAATCCTACACGAGAAACACTAAATTTTGCCCGATTATTTTGTTTTTCAATAAGTTCAAAAGCTTTTTTATATGTATCCAAACTTTCTTGATATTGTTGATTTACTTGGTAAATACGCGCTCTTTCTAAAATATATAAAACAGCATCTTTTCCACTGTCTTTATCTTTCAATTTATCAGGTAATTGGTTTACATCATTTTCATTTAGAACACTACGAAAACTATTACTATCATCTGTATATGTTTTAAATGTACTTGCATGTAAATGGTTTGTTAAGAAGATTGTAAGTAAAATACTACTTGTAAATTTAATGTATTTAGAAAAAACCATCTGATTCAACTTGTTATACTTTAGCTGTGTGCTAATTCTAATGAGATAATATATTTTTTCAAGTGTTAATTTATGTAAATTAATGAAATTTAATATTTAGTCTTTTATATCGTATTTATTTTAAATGAAATATTTTGAAATTTATTAAAATGAAAAACTAGATAATATTTTTTTTATAGAATTTTGTTTTTTATATAATGGAAGTGTTTTTTAATGAGTTTTTGGTTGTTGTTTTTACTATTTTTGTGATGCCTGACTCAGTAATTGTAATAATTTAAAATATATTTCTATATTTTTCATTGATTTATAATTTTTTAAATTGCTCTATATTCTTTATAAAAAAATATATGGGTTAATATTTTTTAAAGAACTGTATTAAATTAAATATATTAAATTTATAAGCAATTTCATTTTTATTATTTTTGAAAAATAGAAACCAACTGTAATCTTATTTATTGTATAAATATGCGAGATAAAAAATAATGAGTACAATATATGAATTTGATTCCAATAAGCTACCTATCTTAGATATTAGTCAATTCCATGAATTAGATAAAAGACAAGATTTTTTAAGTAAATTACAGTATTTAGCACGTAATTATGGTTTTTTTTACTTAGTAGGTCATGGATTAAATTTAAGTAGAATCAATGAAATTAAAAAATATACACATCAATTTTTTAAATTAGATCAAAAAGAAAAAGATGAGATTTCCATTGAAAATTCTCCGCATTTTCGAGGTTATACAAAAATAAATGGTGAAAATACACAAAATATTCCAGATGAAAGAGAGCAAATAGATATTGGACCAGAATGCCAAGCAATTCAGTTGAGAAAGGGGCAACCTATATGGATAAGATTGCAAGGGCCGAATCAATGGCCAAATCAGTGGCCTGAGTTTAAAGAGGTTGTTGAGAATTGGTTGAAAGATTCTAGAAAAATTTCTATTGATTTACTACATGCTTTTATGTTGGCACTTGGTTTAAAAGAGAATGTTTTAGATGAGTTTATTGCTCATAGTCCAAATGAGTCTCTTAAACTCATTCATTATCCAAAGGTTAATATTCAAAAAAGTGCACAAGGTGTTGGAGCACATAAGGATACAAACCTTCTTACTCTATTACTACAAGATGAAGTTGGTGGTCTTCAGGTACTTATTCATGATAAATGGATAGATGTTCCACATATTGAGGGTGCGCTTATCGTAAATGTCGGTGAAACTCTAGAGTTAGCAACAAATGGATATTTAGTTGCAAATACACATAGAGTAGTGTCACCAAGGTATAAAGATCGTTATTCAATTGCTTATTTTATTTCACCAAATATTTTTTCAGGTGATGTTCCTATCTTGAATTTACCGGCACATTTGAAGGCACTTGCCAAAGGGCCGACTAGTGATCCTAATAATCCATTACTTCGTAATGTAGCAGAAAACAATATGAAAAGCCGTTTTAGGTCTCATTTGGGAGTGACTAAAAAATTCTATCCTGAAATTTATAATCAACTAAATAGAAAATAAATTGGTGAATCATATGAAAAATAATAAGTGGATATTACTCGCCATTATTTCAGTATTTTTTGTGGTAAGTTGCTCTAGTTATTTTAAGAAAAATACTACGGTGTTTGAGGAGAAAGGTCAGGTAATTACTTTGGGGACTACAGGTTCAGATGCACAGATTTGGAAGTATATTGCTCAATCTGATGAGGCTAAACATTTAGGCTTGAATATTAAAGTTAAAGAAATTAATGATGGTGTTGCATTGAATAGAGCGACTTTAGATAATGAAATTGATGTAAATGCATTTCAGTCTTGGGGGTATTTAAAAGCATTTAATCAACTTAATCATAATCAGCTTGTAGCTATTGCAACAACTTATTTGGAGCCAATGGGTTTATATTCGAAAAAATATAATAGTTTGAAAAGTTTACCTGAAAAAGCTGTTGTTGCTATTCCCAATGATGCCGCAAATACAGCACGTGCTCTTAGATTATTGGAGCAAGCAAAATTGATTAAGCTTTCGGACAATTTTAACTCTATTACAGGAGATATTGAAAGTATTACAAGTAATCCTAAGCATCTGGTAATTAAGCTTGTAGAAGGGTCAACGATTCCACGTGTACTAGGGGATGTAGATCTTGCTGCTATAGGGAATACGGTAGCTTTAGACGGTGGCTTAAATGTATTGACACAATCTCTAGTTCATGAAAATGTAAGTGATAATACAGCACAAAATATCAATGTCTTGGTAGTAAATAGGTCACGTTTAAATGATAAAACATTTAAAAAGTTAGGTGTTTTATACCATCAACTGTTTGTAGAACAATATATTCAAAAGAATTTTGCGGGTACAAAAGTAGATATAAATAAACCTATCAGTGATTTACCTAATTAAATCTAAATTATTGTTGGTAGAGGTAAGGAGAAACCATGGGTCATTTATTCGTTACTAGTAGGACAGAAAAAGTTGCAAAAAAGCTGATAGAAAAATTAAACAAGAGTAATATTACGGTAGAAATGAATCACAATAAGCCGATTTAAAAGTTCTAGGGTAACTCATATACATACTGATATTACGCAAATAATAATAGATGATTTGGCGCGGTTTCTATTATATTTTCTGCATATGCAGGCAGTAAGGGGGGCAAGAAGCAGCTACTCTTGTTGATGGTAATGCTTGCTGCTTTTGTCAATCCTCTAATTTAAAATACAAAATATGAGAGCTAACACAAGGCAATGACTATATTTTTTAAACTTCATTTAAAAAATATAGTACTTACTTGAAATAAAAACCAGATTGCCTTTATCCCTGTGGGTGCAAGAGCAGCACTTACTCCCAAAAACTCTGCGAATGTATGAGTGAAATATAAATTGAATGATCATTGGTACGCAGCATTAGGTGGTAAAGCACAAACCTACCAGTATGCAGCGCCAGATAATGCACTCAGATTACCTGGTTATGCAATTATGAATGCAGCAGTTGGTTATACAAGTGAGCGTTATGATGCGAGTGTAAACTTAAATAATGTATTTGATCGACATTATTATATTTCTGCCCATGGTCTATCGAGTACAGGAGCGCTCATTGGTGATCCAGTCAATGCTCAGTTTACTTTAAGATATCGTTTCTAATAGGAAAGATATTTTAAAAAGCGATTAGATTGGTTTCTAGTCGCTTTTTTATTAGAGATATCACTGTATTAGACTTAGGTATAAGACAGATTTCTTTGTATATTCAATTTTAAAACATTAGTATCTATGAATATGACAAATATATGACGTTTGTTAGACGCGTAATGTATGCAGATTATTTAACCTTGTTTTAAGGATTTAGAATGAAATTAAAAGCTTTCCTTGTTACAGCACTACTTGTGGTGAGTGGTACTACATTTGCAGATAAGTTGCCGAATATTGTTATTTTAGCAACAGGTGGAACGATTGCAGGTTCAGCAGCAAGTAATACTCAAACAACGGGTTATAAACCAGGTGCAATTGGTGTTCAGAATTTAATTAATGCTGTGCCTGAGGTCAATAAAATTGCACACGTAACAGGTGAGCAAGTTACAAATATTGGTAGTGAAAATATGACAAGTGATGTCATATTAAAGTTATCTAAGCGTGTAAATGAGCTATTGGCACAAAAAGATGTTGATGGTGTTGTAATTACACATGGTACAGATACTTTAGATGAAACGCCGTACTTCTTAAACTTAACAGTAAAAAGTGATAAGCCTGTTATATTTACGGCGGCGATGCGACCTGCAACTGCAATTAGTGCAGATGGACCAATGAACTTATTAGAAGCGGTTACAGTTGCTTCTGACCAGCAGTCTAAAGGTCGAGGTGTTCTTGTTGTGCTTAATGATAAAATTGGTGCAGCACGTTTTATGACAAAAACAAATGCCAATTCACTTGATACATTTAAAGCACCTGAAGAAGGCTATTTAGGTACGATTATTGATGGTCATATCGAATATAATAACCGTGTAGAGAAAAAACATACGACACAATCTGTATTTGATGTACGTAATCTTGATGCTTTACCATCTGTTGTAATTATTTATGGTTATCAAGATGATCCTGAATATATGTATGATGCTGCGATTGAGCATCATGTAAAAGGAATTGTATATGCGGGAACTGGTGCAGGATCTGTCTCTGTACGTAGTGATGCGGGTATTAAGAAAGCAGAAAAAGCAGGAATTGTTGTTGTAAGATCATCACGTACAGGTGGCGGTAGTGTACCTGTAGATAGCTCTGAACCGGGTTTAGTTTCTGGTACATTAAATCCTGCTAAATCACGTATATTACTGATGACAGCACTTACAAAAACCAATGATCCTACACAGATTCAACAATACTTTAATCAATATTAAACATATTATGTGATAAAAAAGCCCAAAATGATTTGGGCTTTTTTATTTTACTCTTCAGGGTATGCAGCTTTTTTAAGTTCAATAATATTTGCATCAGGTGAGCATAGAGAGATGAACTCGTACCCATAACCTCGAAGTAAGTGACCTTTACGTACGGCAATCCATGTTGTATTTATATCGAATAATGATGTTTTAACCTGTGAGAGGTGTATATCGCGTTTGTTATCGTAGGCAATGCTATTTATGATACCAATACCCATACCTAGCTCAACATAAGTTTTAATAACATCTGTATCTAAAGCTGACATTACGATATCTGCATCAATTCCTGCATCTTTAAAAGCCTGATCTATTTTGGATCGGCCTGTGAATCCTTCGTGGTAAGTAACAATTGGATATTTGGCTAATTCTTCTAATGTTATTTTATCTACTTGAGTTAATGGATGGTCAGGTTGAGTAATTATGCTGTGTTGCCATGTATAGTATGGAAGACCTGCAAGGTTTTCTTCAGCCGTTAAAGATTCTGTCGCAATTCCAATATCTGCTTGTCCTTGCAGGAGCATCTCTACAATTTCAGCAGGACTTGCTTGCTGTAAAACCAGATGTACTTTTGGAAATTGTTTTTTAAATAAATTTACAATAGGCGGGAGTACGTATCGTGCTTGAGTATGCGTCGTTGCTATTGTGAGTGTTCCTTCGTCAATTTTATTAAATTCATCGGCAAGACGTTTAATGTTATCTGCATCAATAAGCATACGCTCAACCACACTTAGCAACGCTTGACCAGGTTCAGTAAGCCCCAATAGTCTTTTACCTTTACGAATAAATAGTTGTACACCAAGCTCGTCTTCTAAGTCTTTAATATGTTTACTTACACCTGACTGTGATGTAAATAATGCTGCAGATGCTTCTGTCAAATTGAAATTCTGACGTACAGTTTCTCTAATGATACGTAGTTGTTGGAAGTTCATTATTTTTTTACTCTCACTCACTTTAAGCAAATATTTGGGGTGTCTCAAAAAATATGTAAATGTTCAGCAAATATCCAGACGTAAAGACGAAAAATTTCTTTTATTGGAATACATTATAGATGTCGAATTCATGCGGTCTAGTAAAAGCAATAAAATAGCTTTTTTACGTATACAATAGTAAAGATAATTGATCTTAACCAAGGCTTCACTCCATTCTGTTTAGTCTCTTCAAATTTATTTACTTGATCTATAAGATCAAGAATAAATGGGGTAAATTTTCATAAGGTTATATATTGAGGCGATTTGCTTAATATTTCATTTAATCATTACAATAATCTCAGTAGTGACTTCAAACACTTCTTATTAGTGTAGTCATGTGCTATAAAAATGGAAGTAATATGTGATTTATCATGTAAATTGGTTAACCATTTAATAAGATCGTTTCTAACTTTTACATCTAATTTATCAAATAGTTTTATTATAAATAATGGAATAGAAATAAATTGGCTCTGGTTGCTAGCAAAATGAGCTAGAAAATCGAGTTGTATGAACTTATGAATATGTTTAAAAGTTTTTATATCTAATGAAGATGTTACTTTGGAATGAACTTTTAAATCGATAGCAATTTTACTAATAAAGACCATGTATTTTTAAAGCCTATGTTTCTCTGATATGAATTTTTTACATTATTGGCTTATAAAACTATTTAGCCTAAATGCATTCGTTTAAAGTATTGTTTTTCCGTAACTTCTAGCGCATAAGAATCACTAAAATTTCAGCTTAAGTAATTAGTGCTATGCCTTGAAAAAATATAAATCATTTTATGTATTTATCCATCTAGTGTCAGTAAAGTATAAAATTTTTCTTAACCAAGACGCGGTTTGGTTATTACGTATAAAATTATAAGATTTCATAAACCTGATTGTGCTACATATTGGCGTTGAGTATTTTTTAATAAAGATGATGTGTATCCAAATACTCGTTCTTTAGAATTGAGTAAAAGATGAGGCATAAGCTCAGGAAAAGCTCCAAAACCAGAGTCAACATTAATATGTCCAACTTGACCTAAATTCACTGTTGGAGCATGCCAACGTGCTGCAAAATATATTGCATCAGCATAATTTAGCCAAGGATCATTTTCGCTGATAAACATTTTTGTTGGTACAGATAGTTTGAGTTCTTTAAAGGTTTCGAAGTAGCTGTTTGCACTATTTTGACTAAAACCTGCTTCACTAAAACGAGCAGGATTTGCAGGTGCAACAAGAATAAGATTTTTTACACGTGAAGCAATTTCTGGGTATTTACTTAGTGCTGCAATACTCGTCAAGCACCCAAAACTATGTGCAATAATTTGTAATGAAGCTTTATTGTCTAAGGTGTTAATGGTTTTAAACCATTGTTCAATCCAATTGTTCAAAATAGGTTGTTGCCAATCTTGCTGTACACGTGTGCAATTTGTTAAACGTTGTTCAAGCAATGACTGCCAATGATGCTCATTGCTACCACCAACACCAGGGACAATAATATTATGTATTGTTGTGTTCATTTTAAGTTTCTCCTATGATTTAGAGCGTTGTTGGTCTATTTTAATAATCTGATTACAATGAAGTTTTTGAAATTTAGATAAACTATCCAACTCTTGATAAAGAGTTATGGAGTGAAGAGGTTTTTAGGTGAGTGACAGTTAGTTTGCTCAATATTCTTAGCTATAACAGCAACAGATGGATTTGCAAAAATTGAACTCTTAAATTTATTTGGTTGTTTGTAAGCCTCATGTTGCCATGTAATAAATATATCACTCATACCATGCTCTACGAATGTTACGGTTGCTCCACATGTATCTAAGCTGAATAATTTGGTATATGCACGACTAATTTTTTTTAGATTGTCCTTAATAATTAAAAGAATATTGATTGAACGATGTTGATACTGCTGCCAATTAAGAGAACCTTTTGTTTTTGTAGATGTATTGATTTCATCAATTACGGCGCGTACCTTCTTTCCTGAGCCACCATAAATTTCAGTTTTTTGCTTCCAATAATCGCCGTAGGATCTATTTATATCGCTATTAGTTTCACTTGTTGGTACATAAGAAATACTTGAGAAAGTATTCTCTTTAAAATGGAATGATGGAGTCTTATGTATTTTTGTGAAAAGCCCAGCTTTAATTTGATTTAATGGCATTTTGCTTTCCTAGGTGATATTAGATCTAATGCTAAAAAGAAGAATACCGCCGATAAGTAAGCATAAAAAATAATAAAAAATAATTTTGATATGAATAAAATAGATAAGGGTTTTACGTGTATTGCATGATGTTTGAGAAAGTTTTATGTTTACTCAAACATCACTGTATGTATTAGCTAAGAATTATCCCTTTTTTTTGCAAAATGATTTGCCAAAATTCCACATGTAATAAGCTGAATTTGATGAAATAGCATGAGTGGTAGTAAAATAAGACCAAAGGGCTGACCTGCAAATAAGATTTTTGCCATAGGTACGCCACTAGCAAGAGTTTTTTTTGAGCCGCAAAATAAGATTGTAATTTGATCGGCTTCATTAAAGCCAAATTTCTTACTGCCGAAACGAATAAGTAGCATTACAATAGCAAGTAAGCCTGAACATGTAAGCACTAAATAGATAAGTGTCATGATTGAAACTTGATGCCAAATACCCTCATTTACTGCAGCACTGAATGCAGAGTAAACAACCATTAAGATTGATCCTTGATCTACCATTTTTACACTAGATTTATATTTAGTGAGGAAGGGGATCATTTTTGTACGAAAGAGTTGACCAAGAATAAAAGGAACAAATAGTAATAAAATGATATTTAATGCAGACCCTAAATTAGAGCTATGCTGACCTGTTGTAGTATTTTGGGTGATAAAAATGCCAACTAGAAATGGTGTAATAAACATACCTAATATATTAGAGGCAGAAGCACTACATAATGCGGCAGGGACATTTCCTTTTGCAATAGATGTAAAAGCGATAGATGACTGTACTGTAGATGGTAGTAAGCATAAATATAAAATGCCTAAATAAAGTTGTTGTCCGAGTAGTGGCTCAATTATTGGTTTTAGGATAAAGCCAATAATTGGAAATAAAACAAAAGTCGCTGCAAAAATGATAAGGTGTAACCGCCAATGGGTAAAGCCTTCAATCACTGCCTCTCGTGAAAGTTTTGCACCGTGAAGAAAGAAGAGAAGTGCAATTGCTAGATCTGTTAGATGACTGAAAAACTGAGCAGCTTGTCCATGAATAGGAAAAAATGTTGCAAGAAGAAGCATACCTACAATCATTAAGCTGAAATTATCAGGTAGAAATTTTGGTCGAGCCATGGAGTGTTTGTATTCCTTTATTCGGGTTTAATGCAAGATTTGCCATCAATCATATTCCGATTTTAAGGATATGTATTAAAAATATATTAATCTTTGTCAGAAATACGCCATCATGTCTTGAGCATACGTTTGCTCAATTCTAAAAAATAAGCCAATTATAAATTTTATATTAAAGTGCTTTTTTAAGAATTTTCTTATAATTCCTTACAGATCTTGCGTATTTTTTTCCTTTGTGGCGTGTCCAAAAGCTAGATTTATAACCTGCTGGACCCACATTATAATATGCAGAAGCTTTAAACCAACTACCTGAGATATCATGATAGTTTGCTAAAATATATGCATTACATTGAATATTAGTATAGTCATTTGTTAAATCGCCTGGACACCTTGAAGCCCAATAACTTGGAATAATTTGAGTTAATCCTACTGCACCACCACCAGATCTTAGCCCTGTACGGTAACCTGATTCTTGTTTAATAGTTGCTGCTATCAGTTCAGGTGGAACATTATATCTATCTGCACTTTGTATAATAATTGGAGATAAACGGTCTGCTTTATATGCAGGAACGTAGTATGCAGTTTGAATTGCTTGCGATAATCGAAAAGAGCGCGTTGCTATAGAACCACTATGTGGCCCTAGACTACTACAGCCACTAATAATACTAAAAATAGCAATAGTTAAATAACTACAAGTTTTATTTTTTTTGAGTATATTCATGCTTTTTATAGCGGCAATCTATAAGCCAAACATTTTGAAATGATGCAGATCATAAAATACAGGATTACTATCGTCAATTTTTTATCACCAATTATGTACAAAATAATAGTTTCTGACTGATTATATAGCAGTAATGATTTATATTGACTTTTTAGGTATTTTATATTAATTTTGTGACTATTTTATCACTTTTATGTCCTTTTTTAGGACAGCCACGTTTCCTAGACGTGGCTTTTTTTTTCAATAGAAAAAGGTACTCTCGATGTAACAGCACACATGAGTTCATAGGCAAGCGTATTTGATTTTTCTGCGATTTCATCAATTGAAAGTGTTACCCCACAAGATGAAATACCCCACAAGACAACCTCACTACCTATTTCTGCATCTTTAATATGTGTTAAATCTACGGCTAGCATATCCATACTGACTCTTCCAATGAGTTGAGTACGTTGCCCATTTACCAAAATGGGTGTACCAGATGGCGAGATGCGTTGGTAGCCATCTGCATAGCCACATGCAACAATACCAATTTTCATTGGATGGTCGGCAATGTACCGTGAACCATATCCCACACTGTCTTTTTCATTGATTTCTTGAATTGCAATAATCTCACTACGTAAGCTCATGGTTGGTTTAAGATTCCAATCATCTGCGGTGTGTGATGGATAGTCGGGTGAACTGCCATATAGTAAAATACCAGCCCGTACATAGTCTGAATGTATTTCTGCATGATGGCGTAATAATGCAGCGCTGTTACTTAAAGAGCATAATCCTGGTATATCTTGTATTGTTTCTTGGAAAGTTATCATCTGATATTCAATACCATCTTTGCCTAAGCGTTCACCATCAGCATCAGAAAAATGCATCATATGTGTAACATCAACAACATGAGATAATTGTGAAATAGATTTCCATGCCATTTTGTATGCTTGTGGCTTAAAGCCTAAACGGTTCATGCCACTATTCATTTTTAAAAAAACTTTAAACTGCGCACTTTCTTGATAATTTTCTAGCCATTTGAGTTGGTGAGGGCTGTGAACTGTAAAGCTAAGGTTGTATGTATCGCATGCCATGAGGTCACTTTCATTAAAAAGACCTTCTAAAAGTAAAATTTCACCCTCCCAACCAAGTGATCGAAGACGAATGGCCTCATCAATATCTAATAACGCAAATCCATCTGCATTTTTAAAAGCACGATATATATTTTCTATACCATGTCCATAAGCATTTGCTTTCACAACTGCAAATAATTTGCTATTGGGATGCGTTAGTTTTCGTGCAATATTTAAATTATGTGTAAGTGCATGATGGTGAATAATAGCCTGTATTGGGCGAGGCATGAGATGTTTCCTTCCAAATCAGATCAAGCAAAGTGTTGATAGCGCTGTAATGATAACCCTTCTATAGAGATATCGGGTGTTTGATTGAGCACAATATCGCTAATTAACTTTCCTGACCCACATGCCATTGTCCAGCCTAGAGTACCATGTCCCGTATTTAGAAATAAATTATTATACTTTGTTGCACCAATAATGGGCGTACCGTCAGGCGTCATGGGTCTTAACCCAGTCCAAAATGTTGCATGTTCTGTATTACCACATGGGAAAAGGTCTTGTGTAACCATCTCTAAAGTATTTCTTCTTTTTAGATTAAGTTTTAGGTTAAATCCATTTAATTCAGCCATTCCACCTACTCGAACACGTTGTTCAAAGCGAGTAATTGCTATTTTATATGTTTCATCGAGTACTGTAGATTGTGGTGCAAATTTAGAGTCTATAATAGGTAGTGTTAAAGAGTATCCTTTTACAGGATAAACAGGAATATCAAGACCCAATGGTTCTAAAAAGCGCCGTGAATAGCTACCAAATGCAAGGATATATTTATCTGCTGTATATGTTTGACCATCAACAATTACACCTTTAATTTCATTGCTTTCAACAATAAGTTGCTCAACATTTTGATTAAACTTGAATGTGACACCACTCTCCATTGCGAGTTTCGCTAATGCATTGGTAAATAAATAACAATCTCCTGTTTCATCATTAGGTAAATGAAGTCCACCTACGAGTTTGTCTTTGGCAAATGCTAATGCTGGCTCGATATTTGCTAGCTGTTGGTTATCTAGAAGTTGGTGATCAACATTGCATTCTTTTAATACCTGAATGTCGCGTTGTACTGCCTCTAGTTGAGCCATATGTCGGAAAACTTGTAATGTACCTTTGGCGCGGTTTTCATATTGGATTCCTGTTTTATGGCGTAAATCTCTTAAACAGTCTCTACTATATTCTGCAACACGAGTCATTCGTTCTTTATTAATTGCATAGCTTTTAGGGTTGCAGTTTTCGAGCATTTTCGCCATCCACTGAAGCTGCCAAAGACTGCCATCTAGCCCGATAGCTAGAGGTGCATGTTTTTGAAACATCCATTTAAAGGCCTTAAGTGGAATACCAGGTGCAGCCCAAGGAGTAGAGTAGCCAGGAGATATCTGACCTGCATTTGCAAAGCTTGTTTCTTTTGCAGGTCTAGGTTGACGATCAAATACAGTAACTTTTGCTCCTTGTTTTGCAAGGTAGTAAGCACTTGTAACACCTATGACTCCACTGCCTAAAATGATGACATGCATATCTACTCCATTATGGCTCATTCTTTGTGATTTTTTCTAGTATATTGACAATAGTCTAGTTTATTTCACTATTTTTAAACCTATAATTCAGTTTATTCCATAATTTTTAATATGGATATTGTAAATGTAAGGCAATTATATGCGTAAGCTTGATCGTACGGATTATATGATTCTTGATATTCTGCAAAAAGATGGTCGTATTGCGATTAGTGAGTTAGCTTCTAAAGTGAATTTATCGACAACACCTTGCTCAGAAAGAGTAAAGCGATTGGAGAGAGATGGTGTAATTAAAGGATATTATGCACGTTTAGATCCTGCATATGTTGAGCGTAGTTTACTAGTGTTTTTGGAAATTAAGCTATCTGCAAAGTCTGGGGATGTATTTGATAGTATTGCTATGAATCTGTCGGAAATTCCAGAAGTGCTAGAATGCCATCTTATTTCAGGTGAGTTTGATTATTTGGTCAAAGCTAGATTGAAAGAAATGGGTGCATATCGCCGTTTATTGGCAGATATTCTTAAAAAGTTACCTGCATCTGCTTCATCACATAGTTATATTGTTATGGAAGAAATAAAAGAAACACTTTATTTAGACTTGAAACGTAAGTTTTGATTAAAATATACGCTTTTGCAGATAAAAGAAACAGAAATAAACAAACCTTTATGTAGATTATAAGCTTGTATTGATACGATGGCTAAGTTTTCTTGTTGTGATGATGATTGGTTATGAAAAAGATTGTATTTGGGTTTTGTATTGCTTTGGGAAGTATGGTCTCTCATGCAGAGACAGTAACAAAATCAAGCTGTGAACATTTAATGAATGCTGCAGAAGGTGTAATGAAATTACGCCAAAATGGAACGCAATATGAGCAGCTTAAACAACAAGTAACGCATATAGAAGATTCTAAGCAAAAAGACTTATTTCTTCAATTGGTAAAGGATGCTTTTGCTGTACCTGCTGTTAATGATGAGCAACAAAAGAAAGTGGCTATTGAGAGTTTTGCCAGTAAATATAAAGGAATGTGTTCTGAAAGTTAAGGGCATAATATTACTGTTTATAGATATATTATATAAGTATTTAAATTACATGGAGATTATAAGATGAGCCAACGTAGTGTCGCTTTCATTGGTGGTGGTAATATGGCATCTGCCATAATTTCAGGCTTAATTGCTTCTGGTTATGACAAGCAGAGCATTACTGTTTCTGTACCAAGTGAAGAAACCAAAAAAAGACTGCATGAAGCATACGGTGTGCATACAACATCAGATAATATACAGGCAGTAAGTGATGCAGATGTCATTATCTTAGCTGTTAAACCTCAGTTAATGAAAGAAGTATGTACCCCAATTCAACAAAAGGTAGATTTATCTAACAAATTGTTTTTGACGATTGCTGCCGGAACACAAGTCCAATTTTATAAAAAAGTACTAAATCGCGATGATTTAAAAATTATTCGTGTAATGCCAAATACTCCGTCATTAGTTGGTGAGGGTGTAAGCGGTTTATTTGCTGCTGCACTTGTATCTGAAGAAGATAAAAAGTTTGCAGAAACTTTAATGGGTGCGGTAGGTAAGACGATTTGGGTTGAGCAAGAACATGAAATTAATAATATTATTGCAATTTCAGGTAGTGCACCAGGTTATTTCTTTTTGTTTTTAGATGCAATGCAACGAAAAGCAGAAGCTTTAGGGTTTGAACCTGAGCAGGCTAGAGAACTTATTTTACAAACTGCCAAGGGAGTCGTGAAACTTGCAGAGCATGAAAAAGAGATTCCTTTCTTGCAGTTAAGAAATAATGTAACCTCTAAAGGCGGTACAACAATTGAAGCTGTAAATGTATTTGAGAAAAATGGTATTTATGATACGGTTGATGAAGCAATGCAAGCAGCTATTGATCGTGCAGGCGTAATGGAAAAAAATTTCTTGAAAGATTAAAAATATAAATAAAAGAGAGTCCTCTGACTCTCTTTTATTAAAATAATTTTATCTTTCTCGTAAAGCCTCTTTGGCTTTATTAAATGGTTTTAATAAATACTCTAAGACGGTTTTTTGCCCTGTTTGAATATCTACAGTTGCAACCATACCAGGTGTAATTGGGAATGTATGCCCTAACTTATTAACGAGCTTGTCAGAATTAGTTCGAATATAAACACGATAATAGAACTGATCTTGTTTTACTTCATCACGGATTGTATCGGGTGAGATAATTACTACTTTTCCTTCAAGCCCGCCATAGATAGAATAATCATAGGCAGTAATTTTCACTAGAGCACGTTGATCTGGGTGAATAAATGCAATATCTCGTGGAGAAATTCGTGCTTCAATTAATAGTTGTTCATCTAAAGGTACAATTGTCATAATTTTCCCATTTTGAGGAACAACTCCGCCAATGGTATTGACATCTAACTCTTTAACTATGCCATGTAGAGGCGCTCTAAAAATAGAACGTTTTACAGCATCATCACGCCCATTAATAACTTGTTGTAATGATTGAATATCTGCATTGGCTTGTGCTAAATCTTCACGTGCTTTGACATAGTATGTATTGCGTTTGTCATTCATTTGACTTTGGAAGTTATTAATATCTTGCTTAATTTTAAGCACTTCAACTTCAGAAGCAGCACCACGAGCAACCAAAGGAGCAGTCATCGCCAGCTGATTTTGAGAAAGCTGTAAGGCTTGTGAAAGTCCTTTAAGCGTTTGTTCTAAGTCTTCACGTCGTGAATGATACAAAGCCGTTTCTGCATGTACAAGATTTGGGTTTGCCATCACATCTGCTGGGAATTTTAACGGTGTACCATTTACTTCTGCCGTGAGTCGTGCCGCTTTTGCTTGAGAGGCAAGCAACTTAGAACGGCTTTCTCCCACTTGCGATTCAAAACGTGTTGGGTCAAGTTGAGCTAATATTTGTCCTTTCTCAACAATATCACCTTCTTTTACATCAAGTTTAGTAATGACACCACCATCCAAAGATTGAATGATTTGGTCTTTAGACGATGGTACTACTTTACCTGTTCCTGTTGAGACTTCCTCAAGTTTAAAATTGGCTGCCCACACGACAAACACAATAATAAGCAAAGCAACCACCCAAATCACGATAGAGTAGCGTGGAGTATGAGAACTTTGTAGTTTAAATGATTTTTGCTTTTGCTGTGGTTGAGTAGGTAGACCTATATTTGGAGAAACCTGTTGAATCTCATTCTTTTGATGATCACTCATGACGGATTTCCCTCTGTTAAAGGTTTATTCTGATTGAGAAAGAGTTCATGTTTGGGGATATCTTGAACAATTTTTCCATGATGAACGACTAAAACACGATCAACAAGTTGAAGGATTGGTTGACGATGAGTTGCAACAATTAAAGTTTTATGACTAATCCATTTTTTTAAGTTTTCAATTAACACTTTTTCAGATACATCATCAATAGAGGCTGTTGGTTCATCAAGCAGAACAATATGTGGGTTTTTTAAGATGAGTCGGGTGAGTAAAAGTGCTTGTTTCTGACCACCTGAAAAGCCAAGACCACCTTCTAGAACCAAATGATCTAGACCTTCTTTTTTTTCAAGCACAAAATTTAAAGCATTGGTTAATTGGAGTGCTTTAATAATTTCTTCATCTGAAGAAAGGGGAGCACCTAAGGTTAAGTTTTCACGAATTGTACCAAAGAAGAGTTGTGAGTGTTGGTTTAACAATCCCATATCTCGACGTACATCATCAGGGTCTAAGAGGGTCATATCTAAACCATCTAGTGTAAGTTGTCCTGAGTCAATGAACTGCATTCCTGATAAGAGTTGGAGTAAAGATGATTTGCCCGCACCATTTCGACCTAAGATCGCAATTTTCTCTCCTGCACGAATAGTTAGCTTTTTAATTGCAAGTGTTGGTTCAGCAGCATCTTCTGCATATCTAAACATGGCATGATTTAGCTCGTAATGACCAAATAGTGCGGTTTTATGAATGAGCTGAGCACGTTCTGGATGATCAACGGGTTTTTTCATGAGTTCATCTAAACCATTTTTTGCAACCTTTGCATTTTGCCATTTCAATAAAATATTATTGATATTTGAAATAGGGCCGAGCATACGAGAAGAAAGGATGGAGCATGCAACCAAAGCACCTGTTGTCATATCTCCTGATATGACGGCAAAGCATCCAACTAAGATAACTAGAACATAAGTCAAGTTTTGGATTTGCATTGTCCATGAAGTTAAAAAACCAGTAATTTTACGTTGACGCATACTAATGTCTGCGGCAGTTTCATTCATATGATTCCATTGATTTTGAAATCTTGCTTCAGCACGTAAAAGTTTAATATCTTCAATATTTTGTACAGACTCAACTAACATTGCATTACGAATGGAGCTTTCACGCATTCCTTCATTTGCTAAAATTTGTAATTTCTTTTGATATAAAATTGCAGGTAAAATCATTAAAGGAACAACAAAGACGACAACCCAAAAAACATGGCTACCAATAAAGCAAAGAATAATTAAAAAGAAAAAGAAAAATGGAAGATCAGCAATCGCACCTATGGTCGTGGATGTAATCATTTCTCGGATACTTTCAAGCTCTCTAATTTGTGAAATAAAAGAGCCTGTGGATTTGGGACGATATTTATTTTTAATGCGTAATGCATGTCCGTATACACGGTCTGAAACACGTAAGTCAGCTTGTTTACCAATTTTGTCTGACAGGTAGGTTCTACACATCCGTAATGTCAGCTCAAAGATTGCTGCAATGAGTACACCACTTGCCAGTACCCAAAGCGTAGGATAAGATTGTGCTGGAATAACACGGTCATAGACATTCATAGAAAAGACAATGGCCGCCAAGGCAAGAATATTGGCAATTAAAGAAGCCAACATAATATCAAGATAGCGTTTCCAATCGGTAAGTACGATCTTCCAAAACCAATTCTTTTCAAAAGGTTTAATATATTCATCAACACGAACATCTTGCACGGCATGTTCAGGTCTAAAAATATATAAAGCAGTCGCATGCTGTTTTAATTCATTGAAAGATAGTGTTTGCGCTAAGCCCTGATCTGAACTAAAGCGAACCAATACATTTCCTTCTGCATCTAATTTTTCAATGACAGCGACTTGTGTATGATCAAGTTCAACCACTAAGGGTAAAAGCCAAGGGCTAAACTCGGTTTGAGATAAATTTAATTTTTTTGATGTTAAGCCAAGTTGTTTTGTGGCTAAAGAAATCACTTCATCTTTATTTTCGGGTTGATTCCATTGTAACTCTAAGCGAAGACTCTCTTCTGCAATATCAATACGATAGTGATGAGCAATCATCATTAATGCATGTAGCCATTGTTGTTGGTTTGTATTTTGACTCATGGCTGAAGCTCAACCCCCTGAATATTCATGTTGTTAATTTGATAAAGTTCACGTGCTTTGCCTGTGGCATTAATGTATTTTGCAAGTGTGTCATCAATACTATAAATGGCTTGTGCTTTATCCATTTGTGCGCTGTGATAAGATTGCTCCGCAGAAACAAGGTCTAGAATTGAGCGAGTTCCCAATTTATATTGATCTTCATAAAGTTCACGGGTTTGTTTTGTTGATTCTTCTCGACTATTGAGGAAGGCAATTTGTTGCTGTGTATTGTCAATAATCGCTTTAGATGTTCTAGCTGTATCTAAAATATCTAGGTAGGTTGCGTTGAGTTTTGCTCGTGCAGCATCTTCAGCATAGCTAGCAGATTGTTGTTGAATTTTTGTTTGCCCACCTTGGTAAAAATTACTACTCACTGATAAATAAATTGTAGAGTCTGTACCGTTATGCTTTCCTGTATCTGGGTTCGTCCCATTTACCGCAGTGTTCACATCACCAACTAAAGAAATTGTTGGATAAATACTTTTTTGTATTTGCTTTTTCTGTGCAGCAGCAACATTAATTTCTGCTTGGGATTCAATCATTTTAGGAATGCTATTAAATGTAATTGGCTCATATAAACCTGCCTGTTGAATCATATTTGTGGGTAAATTAAATTGTGTCTGTGAAACATCAATGCCAAGAAGTGTTTTTAGTTTTTGTTCGGTTTGGCGTACATTGCTTTGCTGTGAAATTAAATAAGATTGTGCATAGGTGACGTAGCTTTCTGCTTGTACTGGATCGGCTTTACTACTAATACCTGCTTTTGAGCGTAAAAGGGCAATTTCATAGAGTCGTTGCATGCCTATTATTTGTTGCTGTGCAATTGAAACTAGGTGACGATAATATAAAAGTGCCAATATATTACGACTGGTTTCTGTGGCAATATCATCAATTGAAGCCAAGGTGCTGGCTTGTTCTGTAATGAGTTTTGCTTTTTGTAAGTCTACGCTTGATTTAACTTTGCCAAAGTCATAAAGAAGTTGGGTCGCTTTAAGGGTATAAACTTGTTGTCCACGGCTCGATGAATTAAAGTTTCCTGTGGTTAGACCTGCAGAGAGTTGTGGGTAATATCCTGTTCTTGCATAGTCGATATTTGAATTTTGTTCAGCAAGCGTTGCTAATGATTGACTGATTGTCGGATTACGTTGTACAGCCAGAATAACAGCCTGTTGAATACTCATCTGCTGTGGTGGTGCATTTTTGATGAGATGATCTGATAAATAATCTGTACTTGAGGAATTAGAACGTCCAACAATTGGCAGGTTTGTATTTTCTTGCAGTTGTTTATCCGGTTCGAATGTAAACTGGGATAGTTTACCCATATTTATTTTTTTATAGTCATCATTGGGCTGAGGTTGGATCAGGCTAGAAGAATGTATATCTTTCCAACTCATTGTTGAGTCTGCATGGACGTAGACTATAGGGAGAATGAGGCTAAAAGGGATGAAGTATTTAGATGTGATCATTATATATTGAATAGATTGGAACAAATCTTATGTACTATTTATATAGAATAAGTTCGTTTTGTATGATGGGTGTAATACAAATATTGATAAGTGTCTACACACTTATCAATATTGGATAGTTTTTTAGTAAACTAGCGCGTGGTGGTCTAATAATTCATCTAATGAGGTTTTTGTATTTTCTAATGAAACTACATAATGAGGTGAGTCATAAGTAACATTTTTATCATGTTGGTTATTAGTATCAATATGTATGATCGTATCTTTACCAGATGTTGAAAGGTTTACACTTATGTAATCAGCAAGATTCTTTTCAGTAAGACCTTCAGGTAATAGTTCATGAAGATCAATTTTGTCACCTTCATTAATATTAAAATCTTCCCAAAAGATATCATTTTGGGAGTATCCTTTAATTTGATGACTATTTTTTATTACAAGCGTATCTGCATTAGTTCCTAACCACAGACTATAATCGTCACCTTGTCCATCAACAGTGAAAGTATCTTTTTCATTACTACCTAATATTGACTTACTTGCATGAAAGTCAAATCGAGTTGTATCTGAATGAACTAATTTATTTGTTTCTAAATCTGTAATTTTTACATTTAATAGAGGTTGTAGTTCATTGCTTGTTCCTATTTTGCTCGTAGTTTCTTTACTAGCTTCGTAATAAAAGAAACCATCAGACTGTACAGTGAGTTTGCCATGTGAAAGTTGTTGTTCTATAGTTTTAATGTTTTTATCATTTGCATTTAAAGTTAGAGTCTGATCATTTAATGTAATTGCATATTTGCCATTTTGTACCATAGATGTATATTGATCGGTATTATGGTTGTCACCAAAACTATTATATAGGTTTCCAATTATTTTGGATTGGACGTAGGACTGATTTAAACCACCAGTTGTAGAATTTACATCAAAAAAAGCAAATGTTGAGGAGTCTATACTAGAAATACCATCTATTTCAGATGTTACTACTTTATTGTCCCAAATGTTTGAGCTATCTTTAACATCTAGTTTGATACTTGAGTGTACAGATCCTAGATCTACTTTAAAGATGCCATCTGTCCCAACATAAACCGTTTTAATAATTTTTCCATCTTCTGATAAAACTTTGAAAGATGTTTTGGGCTTTGCCATGCCAAATAAAGTTTTACCATCAATAGTTAAATTAGCATGAAAAATGTGTAATGTTTTTATCTCATCATAAGTTATAGTTTCATCATCAGTATCTTCATTCGATAAATCACTTTGGTCTTGATTTTCTGAATTCTGATTCTCTTGCGAGTTAGTTGAATTTGATTCAGTTGGCTTTTGAGTGTTTGAACTGTTACTTTCTTGAGAGTTATTTGAATTTGATTCAGTTGGCTTTTGAGCGCTTGAACTGTTACTTTCTTGAGAGTTATTTGAATTTGATTCAGTTGGCTTTTGAGTGTTTGAACTGTTACTTTCTTGAGAGTTATTTGAATTTGATTCGGTTGGCTTTTGAGCGCTTGAACTGTTATTTTCTTGAGAGTTATTTGAATTTGATTCGGTTGGCTTTTGAGCGCTTGAACTATTATTTTCTTGAGAGTTAGTTGAATTTGATTCAGTTGGCTTTTGAGTGTTTGAACTGTTACTTTCTTGAGAGTTATTTGAATTTGATTCAGTTGGCTTTTGAGCGCTTGAACTGTTACTTTCTTGAGAGTTATTTGAATTTGATTCAGTTGGCTTTTGAGTGTTTGAACTGTTACTTTCTTGAGAGTTAGTTGAATTTGATTCGGTTGGTTTTTGTTGTGTACCTGAATTATTGGTAATTGTTTTGTGGGAGCTTGCACCACCTAAACCAATTGCTAAAGCACCAATTCCGCCAAGTGCACCACAAGTATATACCGTTGTTTGATGTGTAGATAACCAAGAATCACTACTTATTTCTCCTTGATATATAGTGTTTTCAGCTTCTTTAACCTCCTCTAATGTTGATTCTGGTGTTAATTGTGTAATTGTGTTACCATTTTTAATAATATCTAGTTTATAGGCTTGTTCATTTGTTACTAATATGGTGTCGCCATTAGATAGTTGAAGTTTTAACCCCTCATTAGTTTTGTTAATATGTTTTACTTGAGAAAGGTCAAAATTCTGTTTATATCCATTATTCGTAACAATTTTAAGCTGATTCACTGGTAAACTTCCTAGGAAATATATAAAAAATAAAATATAAAAAAATATTATACAGATAAGTTTATAATTGTGTGGATTTTTTGGTCTAAAAGTAATCAATTAATATGTTTGTATTATATTTAGTAATATATAAAATACTTCTATAAGTCTGTAATAGTATGAGAATGCTTATTTAAACTAAATCAGTTTAAAAGTAGAATTTCTAATATTAATATAAGAATGATTATTATAAAAATATTCAGATTGTTGCAGGGTAATATAAAGCAAGATTGACTATAGTTAGTTGCTCATCTAAAATAAAATCTATATTTTAGATGATTATGAAAAATTTAGTATATTAATTTAAATGAATACTACTTGATGGGTAAGAGCTTTAAATCTATGTTAATTAAATTAATCAGAAGGTATGTTTTCCATTTTGCCTAAATTAACTTACTATATAGGGTAAGTTAAACCTATAATAATATGGCTTTTAATAATGAAAGTTTGTTACTTTAAATGGTTCCCAAAACCTTATTTAATATATCCAATTGTTTTAAAAAATAATTTTAAAAAAAGTAAAGTATCAATAGTAGACAATAAAAATGTTAAATATATAGTAGATGATTTTTATATTGATGCTAAGAACTTAGTTGCGTATAAAAAAATCTGTGGTTTTGAAAACAGTAAATTTATTCCCTCAGTTTATTTCTCAATGTTATCCGAAATACTTCAGAATCAAATGATTGGAAATGAAAGTTTTTCTTTTTCTATAAGCGATTTAGTACATATTTCTCATAAGATGGAACAAAGATGTTCTCTCTTTGCCAACCAACGATATAGAATGTCATGCCAATTTAGCTTTCTATCCCAAAATCAATTTTTGTATAAAACAGTTGTGCAAGCTAATGATAAAACTGTTTTAGAATGTGAAAGTAATTATATTATTGAATGTAAAAAGCAAGACATCTCCCAGTTAAAGATAAAAAATAACGCTTTTGATAGAATTCTGCCTAAAAAATTGGTGAAACAGTGGTATGTGCCGAAAAATATTGGAAGAAAGTATGCTCAAATTTCAGGAGTAATTCATCCTGCTTATTTACATTCATGGAGTGCAAAAGTATTTGGTTATTCGGAAATGATAGTACATGACCTGTGGTTGAAGGCACGTGTTTTAGCAAGTTTAGATTTACCAACGAATTATCAAATATATACTCAGTTTAAAAAACCATTATCACTTCCATCGTCTTTACAGCTTTTAACTTGGAGTAAAAATGCAGAAGTAACTGAATTCTGTGTAAAAGATGAAGAACAAGGAACACAGTATGTTGTTGGTGAAATTATTGTAAATACCTAGATGGCCTAGTTTTAAATATTAGGTATTCCAATATGAATAAAATTTCAATAAGTTGATTGAATTTAAGTTAATCAAATAGGTATTCCATTCACTATTGACTCAAAAAACAGTATGCTTGATGGGGGAAAAGGGAGCATACATGTATCAGGTTCTAGCAAGAAAATATCGTCCACGTAACTTTAATGAATTGGTCGGACAAAACCATGTATCTAGAGCTTTAACGAGTGCTTTAGAGCGTGGTCGTTTGCATCATGCTTATTTATTTACAGGTACCCGTGGTGTTGGTAAAACCACTATTGCGAGAATTTTAGCCAAGTGCTTAAATTGTGAAACGGGTGTAACTTCAACACCTTGTGAGGTCTGTGATACGTGTTGTGCAGTTAATGAAGGTCGATTTATTGATCTTATAGAAATTGATGCTGCATCAAGAACAAGAGTAGAAGATACAAGAGAACTATTAGATAACGTTCCGTATGCACCCACTCAAGGTCGATTCAAAGTCTATTTGATCGATGAAGTGCATATGTTATCTACACACTCATTCAATGCTCTACTTAAAACTTTAGAAGAACCACCTTCTCATGTGAAATTTTTATTCGCAACAACAGACCCTCAGAAACTACCAATTACAGTAGTTTCACGTTGTTTACAATTTACGTTGCGTCCTTTAGATATTACAGAAATTAGTGAACATCTGACCAATATTCTTGCAAAAGAACAAATACAATATGAATCTGAAGCATTATGGCAAATAGCAGAAGCTGCACAAGGATCTTTACGAGATTCTTTGTCTTTAACTGATCAGGCAATTGCCTATGGACAAGGAAAAGTTACACAGCAAGATGTAAAAGATATGCTGGGCTTAATTGATAAATCAATTATTTATGATTTAATTGAAGCTATCCATCAGAATAAAAGCCAACAGGTATCTCAATTATTATTGCAATTTAGAAAGCAAGCATTAGATGTGAGCTTAGTTCTAGATCAGTTGGTCTCTACATTACATGAATTGGCACTTATACAGTACTTGCCGGACTTAAGTTTAAAATACAGTCATGAAATTAATTTAAAGATTAAGAAACTAGCGCACTTAATTTCAGCACAAGATTTACAGTTGTATTATCAAATTGCAAGTAAAGGGCGCTCTGAAATTTCATGGTCAGTGACACAAGAGCAAGGTTTTGAAATGTGTGTATTGCGAATGCTTGCTTTTAAGCCTTTAGCTGTACATGAGAGACCTGTTGTTATAGAAAGTAATGATACTGATTTAACGCCAGAAGATTCAATTCAACATATCATCGATCCAAAAATAAAGTCGTCTAATACAGAGGTACTTGCTTCTGAAGAGATTGGAAGTGTAGATGAAATATCTGAGCAGTCAAATTTAGAAGAAAATACTACTATTATTAACTTTAATGTAAGTGATCAACATAGCTTGATTGCTGTAGATGTGCCATCAAGTCATAAAGAGTTAGATAATATAAAACTAGATAATACAGATGATGTTTTTCCATTTTCACTAGATGGAAATGATATACAATTTATCGGAAGTCACACATCATCTGAATCTGAATCTGAATCTGAATCTGAATCTGAATCTGAATCTGAATCTGAATCTGAATCTGAATCTGAATCTGAATCTGAATCTGAATCTGAATCTGAATCTGAATCTGAATCTGAATCTGAATCTGAATCTGAATCTGAATCTGAATCTGAATCTGAATCTGAATCTGAATCTGAATCTGAATCTTTTTTAACTCCACAAGAAATTTTAAGCTTACCAAAGCAAATATTGGAAGGTGAGTGGAATGTGGAAAAGTGGGAGTATTGGTTTAGGAAAAGTGAATTATCTCCTGCTGTACAAGAGCTTGCGCAATATGGATTGATGTCAGGTGAAATTAATGGTACTTGCGTCTTCCATATTCCTCAAGAGTATGAGCAATTATTAAAGCAACAGCAATATAATTTGGAACATGCACTTAAAACAACGTGGGGAAATACTAGTTTAACTGTGAGATATGAAGAGATATCAGAGGTGACACCATTCATATTACAGCATGAGAGAAAGGAAAAAGCACATAAACGTGCAGAGGTTATGCTCAGAGAAGAGCCAGTTGTAAGGTCTCTACTTGAAACTTTTGATGCTGATGTTCACAATATTCATCTAAAAAATGAAATATAATTAATATTTATTAGTTAAATCATATATATACTGTGAATAAATGAAAGTAAGATGTTGAAATCATGATGACTTATAAAGAACCCTATCGTATTTTGTGTGTTTGTTTAGGTAATATCTGCCGATCTCCTACAGCAGAGGTTGTACTGCGACATGCTGTTGAAAAGAACAACTTAAAAATTATTGTCGATTCGGCAGGTACAAGTAATTACCATATTGGAGATGCACCAGATAGTCGTAGTCAATTACATGCACAAAAGCGTGGTTATCACCTTTCTGCTTTACGTGGAAGACAGCTTACGACACGAGACTTTACTAAATTTGATCTTATATTAGCAATGGATGAAGATAACTTATATCAAATTGAACAGCTTAAAAATATTGCAGAAAAAGAGTTTGGTGCATCTGTATTAAAAGCTGAATTGGCTATGATGACAAGAGAAGATAAGTCTCAATATAATGTAGCAATTGCAGATCCATATTATGGTGGCGGTGCAGGATTTGAAAATGTACTAGATCAGTGTGAATCGGCAAGTCGTGCTTGGGCTGGTTACTTTCAGCAACATCACATTGGATAGATATTTTAATGTTAAATATTAAATATAATTTTCAACTTAAAAGATTTAATACATTAAGTTTAAGTGCTGTTGCTGCATATTTTATTGAAATTAATACTCAAACAGATTTAATTGATGCTTTACAGTTTGCTAAGAAAGAAAATGCAGAGGTTGTTGTATTATCAGGTGGTAGCAATATATTATTGCCTGAATATTTAAATGCATGTGTTTTGTATATCAATATCCAAGGTATACAGTGTATTGAAGAAGATGAAACAGATGTACTTGTCCAAGTTGGTGCAGGTCAAAATTGGCATGATTTTGTCTTATACTCAACGCAGCAGGGCTGGTATGGGCTACAAAATTTAGCTTTAATTCCTGGTAAGGTAGGGGCTGCACCTGTGCAAAATATTGGTGCATATGGTGTGGAAGTAGGCGAGTTCATTTCGTATGTTTTTGTATATGATTGTATTGAAAAAGAGTTTCTGACTCTATCTCGTAATGAATGTTATTTTGAGTACCGAAATAGTATTTTTAAGCAGAATCAAAAAAGGTATATTATTGTTTCAGTTGTATTTAAACTGAAAAAAAATATTGATTTGAAGTTAGGTTATGGTGATTTAGCATTAGCCGTTGGTGATGATAAAACACCAATAAATTTACAAAATCAAGTAATTCGTATTCGCCGCTCTAAACTGCCTGATCCTAAACAATATCCAAATGTTGGTAGCTTTTTCAAAAACCCTATAGTTAGTTATGAGCAGTTTCTACAAATGCATGAACAATTTCCAAACATGCCACATTATAAACACATGGATGGGTGTGTTAAGCTCGCTGCAGGTTGGTTGATAGATCAGGCTGGATGGAAAGGAAAATGTTTAGGTAAAGTTGGAATGTTTGCTAAACAAGCATTGGTTTTAGTGAATTATTCAGATGCAAATTTGGAAGAAGTTAAAGCAACCTATATTGCTGTTCAAAATGATGTGCAACAAAAATTTAATATATTATTAGAGCCCGAACCAATAATCTTTGAGGAAAATGGATTAGGCCATTTGTAAATGGACGAGAATATGGCAAAAAAACAACCTTTTATGGTAAGGTTAGTGAAAATGATCGCGGTACTGGCAGTACTTCTCACAGCTTTCATTGTATTTATTTATACGCCATTTTATTCAAAAAGTATTTTATTTTTACTCAACTCTTTTGTACCTATAGAAGTAAATATGGTTGCAGCAAAAAGCCAGCAAATTGCTGCACTGAGTGAACATGATGATTTAGAACCGGGGTCACATTTATGGATTGCCCGTCAAGCATATTTAAAAATTCTACAAGAAACTGCACAAAGACAAGATGCAGCTAACTTAAATTTAGTTGAAGCAAGATATAAAGTATTAGAACAAGAGCTTCAGAAAAAGGAAGATGAAGATGATACAGAGGATAGTATAAGTGAGCCTGTAACAGCCGAAGATAAATCCTCATCAGAACCTGAATTAAAGGCTGTGCACGATATTGCTAATTTAAATGATTTAGATACTAATATCTTAATGCAGAAATATAGCCAATTTTTAACAACATATCCTGTAAAGGTGAATGATAAAGAACCAATTAGTCAGCAAGTTTCACAAGATTTACAGCAAGTAAATAGTGTAAGGGATGAGCAAAAAGCAGATGCCTCAAAGCCTTCTGCAATCGTGGTGTTGGGGGGTGGGTTAACCTTTGATCGTATAGCACATAAGATTGTGGTGAATAGCTATACAAGGTTGCGTTTGGAAAAAACATTAGAAATTGAACAAAAAAGTCACCTACCTATTGTACTGAGTGGAGTTGAAGCACCATATATGCAAATTTGGTTGAAAGACCATGGTGTGGATGCAAAATTGCTTGAAAATAGAAGTATGAATACCTGTGAGAACTCAAGGTTCAGCTCATTACTTTTGCAAAAAAAAGGTGGTGCACCACAAATCATGTTAGTGACAGATGAATATCATATGCCACGAACACGTCGACTTTTTGCTCAAAATGGAATCGCGACCATTCCTGTAGATGCACCAATGCCAACAGCTTTAACCAATTGGAAGCCTGCTTTATCAAATTATGATCATAGCCGACGTGCAAACTACGAGTTATTGGCAAGCATGAGAGATGTTATTTTGGGTACAAATGATTGTCGTGAGGTGCCTTAATGCCAGAGACACCATTTTTAACACCAACAGCTCTGAAGCAACTTAATTTACCCATACCAAATCGGGAAACAACACCTCATCAGTTACAAGGGCTTAATTTATATAAACCATATAAGCCTGAGGGTGAGTTGTATTCATATCAAAAGTTATATGGATTGGACTTGTTAGATTGTTACTATTGGCAGGGATATATTCAGACAGAACGATTTAAATTGCATACTCAGGTATTTCAGCCTAAAGGTAGGGAAAGCCGTGGCACAATATTTTTGCTGCATGGTTATTTAGAACATAGTGGAATTTATCAACCTATTATTGAAGAAATACTATCTCAAAAATTTAGTGTACTTACTTTTGATTTACCTGGACATGGTTTAAGTAGTGGATCACCTGCAAATATTGAGAATTTTGATCATTATCAAGATGTATTGCATGCGGTTTATCGTTATTCAAAAAATGCTCCTCAACTTGTTAAACCATGGCTTGGCATTGGTCAAAGTACAGGTGGCGCAATTTTGATGCATCATATATTGGCATATGCAGAGCAAAGAAAAAACCCGATTGTAGATAGAGTATTATTACTTTCTCCTTTATTGCGACCTGCAAAGTCTGCATGGTGGCATAATCCTTTGGGGTTGGGGATTATTCGTAGAATAAAAAAACAAGTACCAAGACATTTTAGAAGAAATAATCATAATCCAGAGTTTCTGAGGTTTGTACGTTTAAAAGACCCTCTACAGCCTAAAATGATGGGAATGAATTGGATTTTAGCAATGTCTAAATGGATGCCAGTTATGGAGAGTCGTCCATCATGTCGCATTCCTGTATGGATGGCACAAGGTGCTTTGGATCAGACTGTAGATTGGCGATATAATATTGAATTTGTTAGAAAAAAATTTAGATTGCAGACACTACTTATTTTAGAAGAAGGATCTCATCAACTCATTAATGAGCGTGAAGATATACGTGCTGCTTTAACAGGTCTTATTCCTGCATTCTTACATGCCAAATCGAGTAGTCATTATTACTAATATGCCATTTCCATAGTAGTTATAAAAATGGCAATGGCTTTGGTTTTTATTCTTGTTCAGGCGAAGTAAGCATTAATATTGCATCATTAATGAGAGGTAATATATCTTCAAGCATCGTACTCGTGTTGAAAACTTCTTCACTAAAGTAAATGATATCTCCATCTGCAATTTTCTTGAGAATAGGTGCAGTTTCAATTGCTATATTGAGGGACTCACCATTAGCCCAAAACTTTAGCGTATTTTCTTGTTCTAAATAGAGTAGACGAGAAGCAGGCTCAAGTTGGATGGAGTAATCTGTATCTAACAAATCATTGAGGTCTTCTAGCTCAATTTCATCTGACTCAGGAATATTGTCTGGATATTTAGGTTCAGACATTAATGCCATAATTGCATGGTCAAAATGATCAGTAGTCATAAGCCTTTCAAGAAGATGTTTTTTTATTGATTGTCTTTCTTCAGCCGTTATTTCACCAATTGCATTTGAATGCTCACGAACTATGTCTTGAATTGGATTTTTGAGATGATCATTGTCTGCAAATTGGTCACTTACGCGATCAATTACACCTGCCAGATTGGGCATGCGAAAACCAAATGAGTACGTTAAGCAGTCATCTTCCGCAACGCCGTAATGCGATAGACCCGGTGGCACATAGAGCAAATCACCCGGTGCAAGCACTTCATCAAAATTAATATCCATCTCGGGTAGCAGTTTAAGTGGTTGACCCTCAATAAATTGAGTATTTTCATTACAGTGTTGCCCCAACTGCCAACGACGGTGTCCAGATCCTTGAACTAAAAATACATCATAAAAGTCAAAGTGTTTACCTACCGAGCCACCTTTAGGCGCATAGGAAACCATAATATCATCTCTACGCCATTGAGGGATAAAGTGGAATTTCTTCCATAATTCTGCCAAGTCCATTGAATAGTGGTCTACAGCTTGAACGAGAAGTGTCCAATAGGGAGGGAGGTTTTTAAAATCCTTTTCTTCAAGCGGAGAAGATTTTACTTGCCATTGATCATGATTTTTTCCTGTTTGCTGAATCAGGCGAGCAGTAACAGTATCTTCTAAAGCAAGAGATTGAATATCTTCAGGTTCAAGAAAAGTTGCAATTTCAGGAATAGCCTGCCGTACAAGAAGCGGTTTTTTTTGCCAATATTCACGAAGAAATTGTTCTGCGGTAATATTGCCTAAGACAGTAAGAGGTTGTGACATTTGAGCCCTTGTAATTTAAGGAATTTGAAAATTGAGTTGGCGCAATATTTGAGTAAGCTGAATAAGTGGAAGTCCCATGAGTGTAGTCTGGTCTTCACCTACCATACGTTCAAATAATGAAATACCTAAGCTTTCACATTTAAAGCTACCTGCACAGTGAAATGGTTGGTCTTTTTCAATATAACGCTCTATTTCTGCGAGAGAAAGTTCTCTAAATTTTACTTCATAATGTGCAACAAGTGTGGAGTTTTGATTTAGAGCTGAGCATTGAACGCTTAAACCTGTACTAAAACGTAATATTTTTCCTGAGTGCTGTTGTAGTTGAGTAATCGCGTGGGATTTATCTTTAGGTTTGCCTAAAAATAAATGAGGTGTTTCCGCATGCCATGCAACTTGGTCAGAGCCAATTACAATTGCTTCAGGGTGGTCTTTTGCAATAACAGCGGCTTTATCAAAAGCAAGGCGTTTGGCAAGCTCATTTGCATGTACTTCACCTTTGGGTATTTCATCTATATCAGGGCTAATACTTTGATATGGCAAAAGTAATCTATCCATCAACGATTTACGAGTTTGGCTACTTGAAGCAAGAATAATTTTTTTTGTCATGAAACAGAATATTCCATTAAAACATGCAGAGGGACATAGCTAAGTATAGATTGATGACAAGCATGTAGTTTTAATTTTGGTGCATGACCAAGTTCATACGCTTCTACCCAGCGTTCTACACAAATACACCAAAAATCACCAGGCTTTAGCCCTGGAAAATCTAGCTCAGGCAATGGGGTAGTTAAGTCATTACCAATTTTCTGAGAAAAATTTAGAAAATCTGATGTCATTTGTGCGCATACAGTATGTTGACCGAGATCTGTAGGTGCAGTATGACAAAAACCATTACGAAAATAGCCTGTGATCGGATCAAAGCAACAGCTTGCAAGTGGTTCGCCAAATATGTTTAAGCGATTAATTTTAGGATCTGGATGAATAGACATAAATATTCTGATTTAATAGGTGAATTTGTGAGTAAACAAAATTAGTTTTCTACATCTCTTATACTAAAGAAGCTAATGTTGTTAAATATCTTCGTCTAAGATATTGTTATTGAAAATACTGAATAACACAAGGGAGCAATAAAATGACGTTTCAGCGTATGACGGATCTTGATTTACAAGGAAAGCGTGTCCTTATTCGTGAAGACTTAAATGTACCTGTAAAAAATGGAGTAATTACAAGTGATGCTCGTTTAAGAGCAGCATTACCAACAATTAAGTTGGCATTAGAAAAAGGTGCAGCAGTCATTGTATGTTCTCATTTAGGCCGTCCTGTAGAGGGTGAGCCAAAGGCTGAGCAATCTTTAGCACCTGTTGCAAAATATCTTTCAGATGCTTTAGGTCAGACCGTTCAACTAGAAACTGATTATTTGAATGGGGTAGATGTCAAAACAGGACAAGTTGTACTGCTTGAAAATGTTCGTTTTAACCATGGCGAAAAGAAAAATGCACCGGAGCTTGCAGAAAAGTATGCAGCATTGTGCGATGTATTTGTTATGGATGCTTTTGGAACAGCCCACCGTGCTGAAGCATCTACGGAAGGTGTTGCACGCAAAGCACCGCTTGCAGTTGCAGGGCCATTACTTGCGACTGAGTTGGATGCTTTAGGTCGTGCATTAAAGACTCCTGCAAAACCAATGGTTGCAATTGTTGCAGGTTCTAAAGTTTCTACAAAGTTAGATGTCTTAAACTCACTTTCTACGGTGTGTGATCAGCTTATCGTGGGTGGTGGTATTGCTAATACTTTCTTGGCTGCTGCTGGATTTAACGTTGGTAAATCATTGTATGAAGCAGATTTGGTAGATACAGCGAAAAAAATTGCTGCAAAAGTAAATGTACCTTTACCAACTGATGTTATTGTTGCTGATGCATCGAATATTGGTGAGGACTTTATGGCTTTTGTAAGTAATAGCCACGCAGTTGTGAAAAAAGTTGCTGATGTGCAAGATACTGATATGATTCTTGATGTTGGGCCTGAAACTGCTGCGACATTTGCAAAATTGTTGCAAGGAGCAAAAACCATTTTATGGAATGGGCCTGTAGGTGTGTTTGAAGTTGATCAATTCGGAGAAGGAACAAAAGCATTGTCATTGGCAGTTGCTCAAAGTGATGCATTTTCAATTGCAGGCGGTGGCGATACTTTAGCTGCAATTGATAAATATAATGTGGCTTCTCATATTAGTTATATTTCAACAGGTGGCGGTGCGTTCTTAGAGTTTGTAGAAGGCAAAACGCTACCTGCTGTTGCTGCTTTAATTGATCGGGCTTAATTAAGTTAAAAGGAATATTTTTTGAAACAGTTACTTATTATTGCACTTGGGTTAGTGACATTAGGTACATTTACTGCATGTAGTAAAAGTGAAAATCATGCAGCGACTGAAAATAGTACAACTACATCGGCAGTTTCTTCAGAAACGAGCCCAGAGCAGCAAGCTAAAATAGATGCGATAGATAAGCCTGTATTAGATTCAAAAAATACAGATGTTCCCGCAAAAGCACAATAAATTAATATAATTCTAAGAAAAACCCCGCAATTGCGGGGTTTTTTATAGACTCGACTATTTAAAGTACAGTTTTGTTTCTAGTTGGCATGTAGAATACCGCACGCAAATTGGGGAGAGAGTTATGGCTTTAGTATCGTTACGTCAGTTATTAGATCATGCAGCAGAGCATAGTTATGGTGTTCCAGCATTCAATGTAAACAATTTAGAGCAAATGCGTGCAATTATGCTTGCAGCAGATGCAACAAATTCACCTGTTATTGTGCAGGTATCTGCGGGTGCGAGAAAATATGCGGGGTCAGCATTTTTACGTCATCTCATTGCAGCAGCAATTGAAGAATGGCCACACATTCCAATTGTAATGCACCAAGACCATGGTGTAAGCCCTGCGGTGTGTCAGCGTTCAATTCAGTTAGGCTTTAGCTCTGTAATGATGGATGGTTCGTTAAATACAGATGGTAAAACGCCAACAAGTTATGACTACAATGTACAAGTAACACGTCAAGTCGTTGAAATGGCACATGCATGTGGTGTTTCAGTAGAGGGCGAAATTGGTTGTTTAGGAAGTTTAGAAAAACAAACTGATGAAGATCATGGTCAACTTCTCACTTCTGTTGATGAAGCAAAAAAATTTGTTGCAGATACTAATGTCGATGCTCTTGCGATTGCTGTAGGTACTTCCCACGGTGCATACAAATTCACACGTCCACCTACAGGTGATATTTTAGCGATTGAACGTATTAGAGAAATTCATGCAGCATTGCCAAATACTCATTTGGTTATGCATGGTTCTAGCTCTGTTCCTCAAGAATGGTTGCAAGTAATTAATGCACATGGTGGTGCAATTGGCGAAACGTATGGTGTGCCAGTTGATCAACTCGTTGATGCAATTAAGCATGGTGTGCGTAAAATTAATATTGATACAGATTTACGTCTAGCATCTACAGGTGCAATTCGTCAGTTTATTGCAGAAAACCCAGCAGAGTTTGATCCACGTAAGTATTTTGCAAAAACGATTGATGCGATGAAAGAAGTATGTATTAGCCGTTATGAGGCATTTGGAACAGCTGGAAATGCAAACAAAATTCGCCCAATTTCATTAGAAAAGATGGTTGAACGCTACTAATTATTTATCATTTCAGATTAAGATAAGGCTCACAAAGGTGAGCTTTATTCATTTATGGGGATAGCATATTGATCTTTATTTTATTTGCAGCACTATGTAGCGTTGCAGTTTCAGTTTTACTGAAACATTTAACAAGAGCAGGGTTTAATTCGCTTGCAATGGTTGTGTGGAATTATGCCTGTGCCAGTATTCTATGTTTTTTATGGTTTAAACCTGCCTTAGCTAATATACACATTGAACAAGTTCCTTGGTGGCTTATTGCTGTACTTGGTATTGTATTGCCAAGTATTTTCTTAGCGTTATCGTGTGCTTTGACCTATGCAGGTATTGTAAAAACAGAAATTGCGCAACGGTTATCTGCCATACTATCTATCATCGCAGCATATTTTATATTTCATGAACAATTTTCAACATCTAAAATATTTGGTGTGGTACTTGGCTTAGTTGCAGTGAGTTTACTCATTTTAAGCCGCGGAAATATTGATAATAAAGTAATTCATAAAAAGGCAGTATTTTCATTACTAAGTGTATGGGGTGGGTATGCACTTGTAGATATTTTACTCAAGTATAATAGTAGTCTAGGGCAAGGGTTTGCCCAAAGCTTAAACTTAATATTTATTACAGCGTTTATTTTTTCATTAATTTATGGATTGATTAAGCAAAAAAGTGCCCTTTGGAAAAGAAAGAATATTTGTGCGGGTCTATTCCTTGGAGTATTGAATTTTACAAATATTGCTTTATATGTAAATGCACATATTGCGTTGAAAAGCTCACCGGCAATTGTCTTTGCGTCAATGAATATTTTTGTGGTCATATTCGGTGTTTTAAGTGGTATTGTGTTATTTAAAGAAAAAGTTAACCTTAAAATGCTGTTGAGTCTATTTTTAGCTTTAGGTGCAGTATTGTTTTTAATGAATGCAATGTAGTGAGAGAGTGACACACTATTCTGTAGTCACTCAGTCTATCGCTTACAAATGTGTAAAGACAGTATCGTGCGGTAAGCGTGACTTCTTAAGTGTTGCATTGAAGTCATTTTCATTTCGATAACCTAATGAAACAACGACTAAGCTTTGTAAGCCTTTTTCTTTTAATGAAAATTCTTGATCAAAAGCTTCTGTATCAAAACCTTCCATCGCCGTTGAATCTATACCTTCAGCGGCAACGCCAAGTAAGAACTGTCCAAGTGCAATATAAGTTTGTCGAATGAGCCAGTCGGGAATAGATTTCTTCTTAACATATCCTGCACGTAGTGCTGCTTGTGAAGTCCGAGTTTCCTCATCTTTAAAACGACCGACAGCATCGTCAGCTTTAAGCAAAGCATCTAAATGTTCATGGCTAATATCTGTTTTAGTACAGAACACAATACTATGAGATGACTCTAAGACTTTTGTTGCATTATAACTGAAGTTCCCTGGCATTGTTTTTGCAACACGTGCTTTTGCCTCATCACTTTCAATCACAAAAAAATGCCAAGGCTGAATATTTACAGATGATGGGGTAAGTTGAAGTATTTCTAGGAGTTTATTTAAAGTGTGTTTTGGAATCTTTTTTTCTGGATCATATGCTTTTGTTGTGTAGCGAGTTTGTGCAACTTTAAGTATATCCATGTGAACGCACCAAAGTGGTATAAAGAGTTAAATTTAGTATAGACACTTCATTTTGAATAAAAAGATCATTTTACAATTCATATACTTATTGTTTCTCAGCTTAAAACTGAAAAATTTTCTAAAGTAGAAAAAATGATTTAGTTATTCAAAAATCGTCATTAGACATACACATACGTGCTCTGATTAAGCATGCTAATATGTTTGCCTTAAAATTTCCGTTTAGCTGGGTATATCAATGACTGAGGAAAGATTAACTCACCTTAAACAGCTTGAAGCTGAAAGTATTCATATTATTCGAGAAGTGGCTGCGGAATTTGAAAATCCCGTTATGCTTTACTCTATCGGTAAAGACTCTGCGGTGATGTTACATTTGGCAATGAAAGCCTTTTACCCTGCCAAGCTTCCATTTCCATTAATGCATGTTAATACAGGATGGAAATTTAAGGACATGATTAAGTTCCGTGATGACATGGTACAGAAACATGGTCTTGAATTGATCGAACATAAAAACCTTGAGGGAATGGCACAAAATATTAACCCATTCGACCACGGTAGTTCTAAATATACTGACATTATGAAAACGCAAGCCTTAAAGCAAGCTTTGGATAAGTATCAGTTTGATGCAGCATTTGGTGGTGCGCGCCGTGACGAAGAAAAGTCGCGTGCGAAAGAGCGTGTTTATTCATTCCGTGACAATAAACACCGTTGGGATCCTAAAAACCAACGTCCAGAATTGTGGAATATCTACAATGGTAAAGTGAATAAAGGCGAGAGTATCCGTGTATTTCCTTTATCTAACTGGACAGAGTTAGATATTTGGCAATATATTTATCTTGAGCAAATTCCAATTGTACCACTTTATTTCTCTGCGAAACGTCCTGTCGTAGAACGTGATGGTACGCTTATTATGATTGATGATGAGCGTTTCCCATTGCGAGCAGGTGAAGTACCTGAAATGAGATCGGTACGTTTTCGTACATTAGGCTGTTATCCTTTAACAGGTGCAGTGCAGTCTACAGCAGATACTTTGCCAGAGATTATTCAAGAGATGCTACTTACAACAAGCTCAGAACGACAAGGCCGTATGATTGACCATGATGAAGCAGGGTCAATGGAAAAGAAAAAGCAAGAAGGTTATTTCTAATTTAGTGGAGTAAATACATGTCTCATCAATCCGAGCTCATTAGCCAGGATATTTTGGCATACTTAAAACAACATGAGCAAAAAGATCTTCTCCGCTTTTTAACATGCGGTAATGTTGATGATGGTAAAAGTACATTAATTGGTCGCTTACTGCATGACTCTAAAATGATCTATGAAGATCAATTGGAGGCAGTAAAACGTGATAGTAAAAAATCGGGTACACAGGGCGAGAAAGTAGACCTTGCGTTACTTGTTGATGGTTTGCAAGCAGAGCGCGAGCAAGGTATTACCATTGATGTTGCATATCGTTATTTTTCAACAGATAAGCGTAAGTTTATTATTGCTGATACACCAGGGCATGAGCAGTACACGCGTAATATGGCAACGGGCGCATCGACATGTGATCTTGCTGTTATTTTGATAGATGCACGTTATGGTGTGCAGACACAAACACGCCGTCACACGTTTATTTCTGCGTTATTGGGTATCCGTAATATTGTTGTTGCAATTAACAAAATGGATTTAATTGAGTTTTCTGAAGAAAAATTCAATCAAATTCGTCAAGATTATGAAGAATTTATTACGCATTTAGGCAATCGTCAGCCGACCAATATCCATTTTGTGCCAATTTCTGCACTCAATGGCGATAATGTTGTCAATGCCTCTGAGTATACACCTTGGTATCAAGGTCAAACGCTAATGAAAATCTTAGAAACGATTGATATTAAGCGTGAAACTGAACATCAAGATTTTAGATTTCCAGTACAGTATGTGAACCGCCCAAATTTAGATTTTCGTGGTTTTGCAGGTACAATTGCACTTGGTCGTGTTGCTGTAAATGACGAAATTGTAGTATTGCCTTCGGGTAAACGTAGTCGTGTTAAAGAAATTGTCACATATGATGGCAATTTAGAAGATGCAGTGGTTGGTCAAGCAGTTACACTTACACTTCAAGATGAAATTGATGTGAGCCGTGGTGACTTAATTGCTCATCCAAGTGCGTTACCTCAGCAATCACGTGCTGTAAAAGCAACTGTGGTCTGGATGGCTGAACAGCCCCTTGTTGTAGGGAAGCTGTATAATGTGAAAGTAGGTACTCAAAGTGTACCTGCAAAAGTGAGTGTGATTAATCATACAATTGATGTAAATACCTTAGAGCAAGGGCAAGTTGCTGAAGCGCTTGCACTGAATGGTATTGCAGATGTAACAGTAGAGTTTGACCGTCCAATTGTATTTGATGATTATAAAGACAGCCGCTTTACAGGTAGCTTTATTTTTATTGATCGTTTAACCAACGTAACTGTTGGTGCGGCAATGATTGAAGATACTGCACAATTGAGTGATATCAAACGTGCAGTCAGTGTAGACGAACGTGCTGCAAGATTGGGACAAAAGCCTGCTGTTGTTGCAATCTCCAAAAATGCTTTTTCTCATAAGCTAGAGTTAGAGCGTGTTTTACTTACGGATGGTATTGTTTCTTTTGCTAATGATAGCCTAAGTAAACATGAAATTAAACTGTTAAAAGAAACAGGTATTCTACTCATTGTTGGCGAGTCACAAAAAGAGGATGCTGATGTCTTTATAGATTTAGATCAACTCGATGATCTAGTCATTAAAATTAAAAGTTTTGTGCAGTTATAAAATTTTTAAGAGAGCCCAACACATGTTGGGCTTTTTATTAAAAAATACTAAGGATTAAATAAATATGCCAAATCTTACTTTAGAATATACAGGGAATCTAGACATAGATACTCAAGAGTTACTTCTTGAACTGCATCAAGTTTTATTTGACTCAAAATTATTTGAATATAAACATGATATAAAGTCTAGAGCAATTCAGTTTGATGAGTTCCTTATTGGGGATGGCCGTGAAAAAGATGCGTTTATACATCTAAAAGTGTGTGTTCTTACGGGTAGAACAACAGCGCAATTACAAAAACTAAATGAAGCATTGCTTAAAACTATTAAAGATAATCAGTCACTTATGCATAAAGATTTGATTAAAAAAATTCATATTTCTATAGAAGTTGTGGAAATGAACAGAGAAACATATAAAAAGTTTGCAATATCCAACTCCTAAATTTCAAGTAGTAACGCTGAATTGAATCAATTAAATTTATGATATAATATTGTAAAAATTCCTTTTAGGCACGATTTATGAAGCATGTTATGCAAAAAATGCATTGGCATTTATGGGGATGCGCTTTGGTTTCAATAGGCTCAATTACAATGAGTCATGCAAATGCAGCAGATGTTGAACAGTTATCTATAATTACACTTAAAAGCGAACCATCTTCTACATATCGTGCTTCTTCAACAGAAATTACTGGCTATGATGGTCAGAAAATTAACCAAATTCCTGCATCTATTTCCTCAATTACCAGTGCGGTACTTATGGACCAGCATGCAAAACTTTTAACAGATGTAGTTAAAAATGATGCTAGTGTTGGAGATGGTTATGCCGCGATAGGTTATTACCCAAACTTTATGGTTCGTGGTTTTGCACTTGATACAGCATCTAGTTATTTAATTAATGGTAATGTGGTTCGTGGTGAACAAAATATTGCATTAGACAATAAGCAAAGTGTAGAAATTTTAAAGGGAATTTCTGCCTTACAGAGTGGTATGTCTACACCTGGCGGTATAATTAACTTTGTGACAAAACGTCCTGCGGATGTACATACCTTAACATTTGATTTAGATCAATACGGAGATAAGACAGTTTCGACAGACTTAGGTGGATTTGTTGGAAAAAACCATCAGGTTGGTTATCGAATTAATCTTGCTCATGAAGATATTAAACCATATGTTGATCATGCAAATGGTCAGCGTTACTTTGGTTCTGTGGCGTTAGATTGGAATATCAATGATAAGTCTAAACTTGAGTTTAACTTAGAAGCTCAGTCACAAAAGCAGCGTTCTGTACCTGGGTATCAACTTCTAGATGGAAAAGAAATACCACAAAACGTCGATTGGTCGAGATTATTGGGTTATCAAAGTTGGAGTAATCCTGTAACAAATAAAAGTTTAAATACAGATATTACTTATCGTTATACTTTTAATTCTCAATGGAATATGAGCCTAACAGCATCGCATAGTCGTGTTGTAATTGATGACTATTCAACATTTCCTTATGGCTGTTATGCAGAAACATGTCAATATACAGGTTTAGGAAATACCTTTGACCAAAATGGTAATTATGATATTTACGACTATCGTGATCCAAATGATGCGCGAGTCACAGACCAATTTAAACTACATTTAAATGGTGAATTTGAAACTGGATTCTTGAAGCATAACCTACGTACAGAAGTTGCAGAAACCAATAAAAATCGACAGCGCAATAAAGTGGTTTATTTGGATAAAGAAAAAGGGAGTTATATTGGTACAACCAATATTTATACAGATACAGTAGGTTTTTCACCTGTACCAACAGTTTTAGATGGTCGATATACTGCTTTAAAAAGCCATCAACAAAGTATTTTTGTTTCTGACCTAGTAAATCTAAATAATCAGTGGTCTGTATTATTGGGTACAAAATGGCTTCATCTAGATGAGCAGAGTTTTAATGAGGATGCTGTACTTGCACGAAATACACATTTAAGTAAGTTTTTACCACAAGCGGCTTTAATGTATCAACCATTTGAAAATACAACGATTTATACCAGTTATGCCAAAGGTTTGTCAGATGGTGGGGAAGCACCATTGTATACAACTAATAAAGGACAGACACTTTTACCAAAAAACTCTACGCAATATGAAATTGGTCTTAAACAGCAAATACAACAGTTTTTGCTTACAGCAGCCGTATTCGATTTAAAACAAGATAATCAATACACAATATCTATGCCTTCAGATACGAGTAAATTAGTTTTTGTACAAGAAGGAAAACAGCATAACCAAGGTGTAGAGCTTACATTAAATGGTGCTATAACAGATCGTTTAGATATGCTGACGAGTTTAAGTTATATTCGAGCAAGATTAGATAATGTATCTGATTTAAGTTATGTAGGGCATCAGGTACAAAATAGTCCGACATGGCGTTTTAGTGGCTATTTATCGTATAAATTGCCTGTATTGAATGATCAATTAAGATTATTGGCAGGTATTCAGGCGAGCTCAAGCAAGTATGCAAACAGAGCGGGAACTGTAAAAGTTGCAGGCTATAGTATTTTTAATGCAGGTGCAGCATACCACTTACCGGTTGCAGGTTATGAAACAGATATTCGTTTGAATATTAATAATGTGATGAATACCAAGTATTGGCGTGATGTTGGTGAATTTATGGGCGATGACTATTTATTCTTAGGTAACCCAAGAACTGCCCAGCTATCTGCAACCATACATTTTTAAAATGAAAGAACGGCGTATATTCTAAATGCGCCGTTCTATGTAATATCTTAGTGTATCTGAATATCTATATGCTGTTTAATCTTATCAGCATTTAAAGTGAATAGTTCATCGATAAAAGCCACATTAAACTGACCCAAAGTAGGTGCTCTTTCATAAGCGAGCTTTCCTGCAATTGCAAAGTGTACATGTGCGGCAATAGTTGCAATATGTATGGGTGCAACGGCACAATATGCTGCAATTAATGCTCCTAGTGAACAGCCTGTTGCTGTAATTTTAGGTTGTAATATTGAGCCACCTTTAATTTCAATTACTTGGTTTGATTTTTGAGATAAAATAAAGTCTGATGGTCCTGAAATTGCAATACATTCACTATGCTTAAGAAGTACTCTAGCATGCTGATAGACATCTTGACTATTTAATATGCTATCTACACCCTTAGAAATATTTTGCTCACCTGCAAGTGTACTAATCTCTGAAGCATTTCCCCGAATTACGCTTGGCATAAAAGTGAGTAGTGAGTCGACCATATCACTTCGCCATTTGAGCACAGGGCTATAACCAACTGGGTCAAGTACCCATGGAATACCTTCTTTATGTGCTGTTGCTGCGGAGATTTTCATTGCCTGCATTTGCTCAGAAGAAGGAGTCCCTAGGTTAATGCTTAATGCACCAATAATACGTGTAAAACTCTCTGCTTCATAAGGATTATCAATCATCGCAGGCGATGCACCACATGCCAAGAGTACATTGGCAGCATAGTTGCTTGCAACTTTATTTGTAATACATTGAATAAGTGGTGATTTTTGCTGTAATTCTTGCCATGCAAAAACCACTTGGTCTATTAAGGTACTTACTTGCATCATTATTCGATTTGCTCTAAATGAAAAAATTATTGTGTAAAATAGTGATCTTGTTGTTTACACTTTCTACAGCGTAAAGAGACGTAATCTCCTGCATCATACTCAACTTCTAAATCGTTAGAGCCACAGTGCATACAGCGTTTGTCTGAGTAAAAGCTGAGTCTAGGAGAAACTTTTTGCCATAAATGCCATATCGGTTGGCTTAATATACGTTGGTCGTAATTTAAAAATTTGAAATAAAGAATTTCTCCCATTCTATTAAAAGGTAAATGATCAGGGCGTGGAAAGTTTGGTGTTTCCCATTTATTTTTTAATGCATTTTCACGGTATTGTATAATTGTTTTTTTAAGTTTATGAGTATTAATAAAGCCATCATTACGGGGTTGTAATGCTTTCTGTTCATTTAAGTAAGCAAGAGCTGTATGAATAAGATAAAAAATTTGTTCAACAGCAAGGTGGTCGAGTAGGCGATAGCAAAGGATTTGAAAAGATTTATGTCCTGAGATTTGCACTTGCCAAGTGCGACAAACAGCTATTGTAAACTGCATAATCTCTTGATATAACATGAGATAAATAGCATCTTTAACTTCGTTACTGTCTTGGAAAGGTACACCTTGACTTAAATCCTCATAAAACCAAAAACGAAGTTGCTGGGCAATGCTAAATAAACTCGGTTCAGCATAACCGTCTAAACGTATATTAATGTAATAAATATTGGTATCTTCATCTTTTATATTTTTACGAACTAAAATTCCTTCTTTTTCTAGCTGTTTTACAATTTGCTGTTGAAAGGGAATGTTAGGTGAAATTGGACTATATTTGATCTTGTCCCAATAAATATATTCGTCATGCTGTGCATCTTCCCGGGCATAGTCATCTAAAAGTGCCAACAAAAATAACTTTTTGACAAAAGAGAGTTGGTGAAGTGATGGCGCTTCAATATCTTTTTTACGAAACTTTCTCACTTCTTGTAAGCGTGTTTCTTTAAGCATTTTTTTGCGCTTTTGAGTACATGCTTCACAGTGGCAACTGAAAGAACTATTTTGGAAAACACGATGTTCGCAATGGCTACATTGATGAAAGTTGAGATCGGTATCAAATTGCTCTGCATCTACCCAATACATTGCAGCATGACACAGTGGACACAATGTACTGCTATCTAACTGTTTTTTAATGATTTGAATAAACACACGTAGGCTCAATTTTTCAAAATGGTCTATCATTATACAAATCTTAAGCATAGAAGTTAAAAACTTCTGTTTCTGAATGTGCTTAAATCTACTAAATGCCTAATTTTTATTAGATTGAGTGAAGTATTTGTAAAAACCTCATTTTTCATTTGAAAAATACAGATGATTGCCCAATATTAATTTTAAATTGTGTTAAATGATGAATAACGTAGGGATAAAAGATGAATATAGCTGCAAATCCAACGGTTGAAAGTGCAGATCAAACTGTATATTTAAAAGATTATAAGAAACCTACATTTTTAGTGGATTCAGTTCATTTAGATATTCAAGTCTTTCAAGATTATACCATTGTAGATAGTGTTTTAAATGTACAGCGCCAAACGGAAGGTGATCTTGTCCTTCTAGGACGTGATCTTGAGTTGACTGAAATTAAAGTGAATGATCAGGTCTTTACCAGTGAGCAATATCAACTTGATACAGAGCAACTCACACTTATTGATGTACCTGATATAGCAGTGATTAAAACGAGAGTTATTATTCATCCTGAAAAAAATACAATGCTTGAGGGGCTTTATCAGGCGGGAGATCTGTTTGTAACTCAAAATGAGCCTGAAGGTTTCCGAAAAATCACCTTTTATCCAGATCGTCCTGATGTTCTTTCTGTATTTACAACACGTGTTGAAGCAGATAAAAAGTATCCCGTTCTTTTAGCAAATGGTAATTTACTTGAAAAAGGCGAAGTGAATGAATCACGCCATTATGCAATTTGGGAAGATCCAACTAAAAAACCGAGTTATTTATTTGCATGTGTGATTGGTGATCTTGCAGTACTAAAAGACCATTATGTGACGTCTGAAGGGAGAGATGTTGCGTTAGAGATCTATGCAATAGAAAAAGATATTCCAAAATGTAAAATCGCTATGGAAGCACTTAAGCACTCTATGCGTTGGGATGAAGAGCATTATGGTCGTCCGTATGATTTAGATAATTATATGATCGTTGCGGTTAGTCAGTTTAATATGGGGGCAATGGAAAATAAAGGTTTAAATATCTTTAATACCTCATGCGTATTAGCAGATGAAGAATATACAACTGATGGCGCGATTATGCGTGTACAGTCAGTTATTGCACACGAATATTTTCATAATTGGACAGGAAACCGTATTACTTGCCGTGATTGGTTCCAACTTTGTTTGAAAGAGGGTTTAACAGTATTTCGTGATCAATCTTTTTCCGAAGATTTACAGTCGGCAGCAGTACAGCGTATTGATGATGTATCTATATTAAAATCTCATCAATTTCCTGAAGATGCAGGTCCATTATCTCATCCACCACGACCTGATCACTTTGTAGAGATTAATAATTTCTATACGGCAACTGTATATGAAAAAGGTGCTGAAATTAACAGAATGATGGCGACCTTACTGGGTAAAGAAAAGTATCGTCAAGGTACAGATGAGTATTTTAGCCGTTATGATGGGCAAGCAGTCACTGTGGAAGACTGGATTTCTGCATTATCCGCAGGTTCAGGTGTAGATGTGTCGGCATTTCTACGTTGGTATAACCAGCCAGGTACGCCTAAGCTACACGTTAGCCATAATTATGATGCAGAACATCAAACTTATACGCTTAAATTTAAACAGTCACTTAGAAAAAATGACAAGTATCCTCAGCTTAAAGCGCTACCGATACCTGTTGCACTTGCATTGTTTAATACAGAGACAGGTGAGCAGTTTATACTTGATGCTGACGGTCTTGTAGAAAACAAAGTAAAAGACGGCGTATATCTGTTTGATACTGAAGAAGCAACAATCACATTTAAAAATATAACAAATGAGCCTGTTGTATCATTGTTACGTAACTTTTCAGCACCTGTAAATTTAGATTTTGACTATACAGATGATGCGTTGGCTTTCCTGATTGAGCATGAAACCAATGGATTTAACCAGTGGCAAGCGACACAAACACTACTTGAGCGTATTTTATTAGATGATCATGTCGCAGAACCATACATTCAGGCATTGAAAAATACATTGCCAGCAATTGTTGAAAAAGATCCTTTATTGGCATCTCGCTTACTGGATGTGCCATCAGAAAGTTATTTAGCAAGTCGTATTGATGAAAACTATCAGCCTGAAGTCATTCAAGAAAAGCGTAATGCACTTTTGAATGCATTTGCAAAAGCACTGGGTGGGTTCTTTAAAGAAACGTATTTAAGCCTAAATCCTGAGTTGCAATCTGAGTTTTCTCAGGCAATGGGTGAGCGTGCGCTAAAAAATATCATGCTTAGTTATATGGCTCGTCAAGGTGATGAAGCAGTATTTGAATTAGCAAAACATCAATTTAATACCACATCAAACATGTCTGAGCGTTTAGGTGCATTAAAAGTATTGGTTTGGAATGATGCTCCGCAAGCGGAAGAAGCATTAAAAACCTTTTATACTCGTTTTAAGGATGAACCACTTGCATTAGATCAGTGGTTTATGTTGCAAGCAGCGAATCCAACAGCCACTAAAGAAACGATTGAGTATCTGACATCGCATCGTGATTATGATTTGGGTACACCAAACCGTATTCGTGCGGTAAGTGGTGGTTTAAATAGCAACCCTGTAAATGCGTGGGGCTATGGTGTAGCTCATTTTATCGATCTTGCAAAATACTTAGATGAAAAGAACCCAATTGTTGGTTCACGTTTACTTCAGGTGCTTTCACGTTGGTATACATTGGCAGAGCCAAAACGAACTGAGGTTAAAGATGCGTTGACAGCACTAAAAGTAAACGTGAAGTCTAAAAATGTTGTAGAAACATTAAATAGTATGTTAGCTGTGTAATTTATATAGAATAAGCATTGTGCAGTTTAATACTGCACAATGCTTTTTATTTTGAGTAAGTATTTTTATGAATCAGACAAAATTTTGTTTTGCATGTAGTCAGTCTATAGATGCGCGTGCTGAAATTTGCCCTAAATGTGGTGTACGTCAGACCAATCCACCTGTTATAGGGGAAAAGAATAAATTGGTAGCCGCCTTACTGGCATTTCTTCTCGGTGGCTTTGGTATCCACAAATTTTATTTAGGGAGAGTGGGTCAGGGTTTTTTGTATCTTATTTTTTGTTGGACATTTTTGCCTTCATTTGTCGCATTTATTGAAGGAATTATTTACCTATGTTCTTCTGATGAGCAATTTACCCGTAAGTATGGATAAGCATTCATTTCAATTTACGGTGTAAAAGTGAGTGAAGAATGCTAGAAAAGTTAATGGCAGGTTGAGAGTGATGGTCTACTTTGTATGCGAGTCCTAAGCCAATTTTAGAAATTTTGGGATCGAGTGTTTGATACTGAATTCCTTTAATATTTAGCTGTTGTGTCGATTCGGGTACAAGAGAAACCCCAATATTTGCTGCAACAAGTGAGAGTATTGAAACAATTTGTGGCGCGCTTGGGCCAAATTTAGGTTCAAAGCCGCTTTGCTGGCAAGCATGTACCGTCGCTTCAAATAATCCCGCACTCACTTCATATGGTGAAACAATAAACCGTTCATTTTTAAGTGCTTCTAAAGAATTTAACTTTCCATCAGAGAGTAAATAGTTTTTTGGAAGTACTGCAACAAGGCGTTCTTCAATTAGATGCTGTATATAAACCCCATTAAAGTGAGTTTTTGGTGGTCGAATAACAGCAATATCAAGCTCATTATGTAATATTGCTTCAATGAGAAGAAGAGAGTTTGCCTCTGTTAAAATGAGATTGACAGCAGGGTATTGTTCTTGAAAAGCTTTAATAGCTTTAGGAATTAGGGGGTTTAAAATTGCTGTGCCTGTAAAGCCTAGCCGTAATTCTCCCATATTACCATTTGCTGTGCTTTGTGTTTGTCGAATGGCATGGTGAATTTGATTTTGTATGGGTAATACAGATTTTAGAAAAACTTTTCCTGAAGGCGTAAGCGATACCCCTTGTGATGTTCTATAAAACAATTCAGTACCCACTTCCTCTTCAAGCTGTTTGATTTGCATGCTTAAAGGTGGCTGGCTCATATTTAGTCTTTGTGCAGCTTTTGAGAAGCTTTGTTCTTCAGCAACAGCAATAAAATATTTTATATGTCGTAAGTCCATATTTTTTATATATAGCCTATTATAGTATTATATATTATACATATATCTATTAGCTTGCTAATCTAAATAATACTCAACAATAAGTTTATATTTAGGTTATTCAAATGAAAGCGCAAGCAGATGCGACGCCTTTGGTGCAAGAAGATTATTTAGGTATCAGTTTTGGTACTAAATCTTTTCAAAAGGCGGGGATTGCACTATTTCTTTTGGGCTTTGCAAGTTTTTCTCTCATCTATTGTGTGCAGCCTCTATTGCCTGCATTTACACAAACATTTCATGTGACACCTGGAACGAGTGCGCTTGCACTGTCCCTAACGACAGGATTATTGGCTTTTTCAATAGTTCTCTCAAGTGCATTTTCACAAGCACTTGGACGTAAAGGGTTAATGTTCTGCTCTATGAGCTTAGCAGCAGTTTTAAATATCTTGTGTGCGATGTCCTCAAGTTGGCATTTACTACTCATTGAACGTGCGATAGAGGGATTTATTTTGGGTGGGGTTCCTGCTGTTGCAATGGCTTGGATTGCAGAAGAAATTAATCCTAAGCATTTAGCAAAAACAATGGGGCTCTATATTGCAGGAACAGCATTTGGTGGAATGATGGGAAGAGTCGGTATGGGATTACTTACCGAATACTTTTCATGGCGCATGGCAATGTCAATATTAGGTGTACTTTGCTTGATCTCTGCATTTGGATTTTTAAAATTATTGCCTGCCTCCAAAAATTTTGTTGCCAAAAAAGGAGTTAATTTTTCTTTTCATATTAATGCTTGGAAAACACATTTAAATAATCCTCAGCTATTAAAGGTTTATGGTATAGGCTTCTTGCTTACCAGTATTTTTGTAACTCTATTCAATTACATCACATTTAGATTGTCGGCACAGCCTTATACGTTGAATCAAACGCAGATTAGTCTTATCTTTTTATCTTACAGCTTTGGTATTATTTCTTCATCGGTTGCAGGTGGTCTTGTAGAAAAACTTGGTCGCCAAATTATTATGCGTTTTGGTTTTGTACTCATGTTTATTGGTACATTATTTACGCTAAGTATGAACTTATTTGCAATTATTATTGGGGTTGCTTTTGTGACCACAGGCTTCTTTATTGCGCATTCAATTGCAAGCAGTAATGTGGGTGCAAATGCAAAGTCTCTTAAAGGGCATGCAACATCACTATATTTATTATTTTATTATTTAGGATCGAGTATTGTTGGTTCATTAGGTGGTTATGCTTGGCAATATGGTGGTTGGAGTGCTGTTGTTATCTTGGCACTTATTTTAATTGTTGTTGCCACATTACTGACCTTAAATCAGAAAATTAGATTATAGAAGATAGCATGAAGTTACTCTCAATTTATTAAATTGTAGATGTGGCCAGTTTTATACCAAAACCAATAAATAATAAGCCAACAAAAAGAACGGTAATACTGGTCAATCTTAAATGTTGTGAAAAGTATTGTGAAAGTTTAATACCTGAAAATATAATAAGAGTGAGGTAGCTTAAACTAATTACTTCTAAGATAAATGCGAGTACTAAAAAACTTAAAAATGGAGATTCACTTTTTGGGTCTACAAATTGAATGAAAAATGATAAGAAAAATAAAATTGCTTTAGGGTTTAATAAGCTAATGGTTAATGCTGTTCTGTATGGTGTGATTTTTTCAACTTTTTCACCAAATACAAGAGGTTCTTTTGAGACCTTTTGGTGACGGCTTTTCCATGTTTGGTATGCATGGCGAATAAGTTTAGAGCCTAAATAAGACAAGTAAATTGCACCACAACCTTTAAGAGCTAAAAAAGCCAATGGAAATGTATGTAATGCGGAAGCTGCGCCAAAAATTGTCGCCAGAATAAGTATGAAATCACCACAAATTACGCCAAAACTGGCTCTGTAAGCAGCTTTTACACCATATTTAGATGCAACAGAAAGTACATAAAAAGAGTTTGGACCAGGTAATAATATAATTAGAACTGTTCCAATAATAAAGGTAGGTAAATTTATAATGCCGAGCACGGTTGATACTCAAAAGAGAAAACTAGAGGTCATAATATAGACCTCTAGTAAGTAAAAGTTAACCTTTAATTTCTGCACTATTGCCTAAAGATTGGTGTAGTAAAGCACTAAGCTGTTCTCTTGCTTTAATAAAACCATCAATGCCAGATTGTAGCAGTTGGAAAGCCATTAAATCTTTTTCAATTTGAGCTTTAAATTCTTCTTTAGAAATCGCAGCTTCTCTTTCTACTTTCACTATATCTTGATTTAACTGAGAAGAAATTTCTGTAGTTTCGCTTTCAAGGCTTGCCAAAATATTTGGAGAAATAGTTAACAGGTCACAACCTGCAAGCGCAACCACTTGTGCTGTACTACGGAAGCTTGCACCCATAATTTCTGTTTTAATATTTTGAGATTTATAGTATTCAAAAATTCTTTTTACAGATAGGACACCTGGATCTTGTTCGATTGGATAGTTATCCACTTTATCAGCTTTTTTATACCAGTCTAGGATACGACCAACGAATGGAGATATGAGCGTGATATTAGCATCTGCGCATGCACGTGCTTGATGTAATCCAAAAAGGAGTGTCAAGTTACAGTGAATACCTTCAGCTTCTAAAGCTTTTGCAGCTTGAATACCTTGCCAAGTTGAAGCAATTTTAATAAGAATACGGTCTGATGAAATACCATAGCTACTATAAAGTGCTAAAAGCTCTTTGGCTTTTGCAACTGTGGCTTCAGTATCATAAGACAAACTTGCATCAACTTCAGTTGAAACACGACCATCGATAATTTTAAGGATTTCAACACCAAGTTTCACTGTTAAAATATCAATTGTGCGTTCAATGCGTTCATCTGATGTATAGCCTTCTCGAACAGCTTGGGCATATGAACTTTCTATCAGCTCTAAATTTTCAGGTTGAGAGGCAGCCGCAGTAATAAGTGATGGATTTGTTGTTGCATCAAGCGGTTTAAACTTCTTAATTGCTGTAAGGTCGCCACTGTCTACAACAATAGTTGTAAGCGCTTTAATTTGTTCTAAAGTAGATTTAGTCATTAGATTCACTTCTTACGTCTATTTTGTCTATATATAACATATCTAGACCAATATTTTGTTACATCTATTGCAATGTTTTTATTTATTACGCTGTTGTCTTGCATAGTTAATTAAATATTGACCTGCTAAACCTTTACTTGTTTCTTTGTTCCATACGAGATCAATAAAGTAGCGCAGGTTTGGCGTGAAATCAATTAAATTAAGTGGTACTAAAGTATGCGCTTTTTTTTGAGTTAAACTTTCTAAAAATGCTTGCGGTAAAAATCCCCAGCCCAGTTTCTGTTCTATGAGCGAGAGTGCTAAATGGTAGTGGTCTGTGCGCCAATAATCTTTAGAAAAAACAAGTTCAGGTTTAATTGTTTTATCGCGACTTGTGACTACAATTTGTCGATACTGAGATAATTTTTCTAATGTGATTTGCTGAAGGGTACAAAGGGGATGGTTTTGGGCGCTTACTGGTGTAATTGTTTCTGAGAATAATTCAACAAAAGATTCTCTGTGATCAAGAATTTCTCTTTCAAAGAGTAATGCAAATTGTACTTCATTCTGCATGAGCATTTTCATAGCATCTTCTTGAGGTGCAGAAAATATATTAATTTCTAGTGTTGGGAACTGCTGCTCTAGTATTTGTATGTATTTGATCCATTGGGTATGGATAAGCTCAGATGCAATAACAATATTGAAAGATGGTTCAAGACCTGTACCTAAAGCAAGTGCATATTGTTTCCATTGGTTAATTTCAATGAGTAAGTTTGCTGTTTTTTTATATAAATGTTTGGCCTCTTGCGTTGGAACAGGTTCTCTACCGACTCTTTTAAACAGTTGAATATTTAAGTCTATTTCTAAATTTGAAATAGACATACTGACAGCAGAAGGAACTTTTCCTAGCTTTCTTGCAGCAGCTGAGAAAGAACCTGTTTCCATGACTGTTTTAAAGATTGAGAGTTGTTCTTGGTTAATATTCATATATCTATCAAAATTATTGAAAGGTTCTAACTAGAACTATCATTATTATAAAAATAAAATAGATCATATTCTAGGTTATTAAAGATGATTTATATGTTTATTTCAAAACGAAGGTTAATTCATGCATTAAGTTATGAAATTATTCTCTTGGTCATTATTGCAGTGGCTTTAAGTACTGTTTTAGATATGCCATTGGACGTGACAGGTATATTAGGTGTTGCTATGGCAGTGACTTCAGTTGTATGGAATATGATATTTAATTATATATTTGAAGGTCTTGAAGAGAAATATCAGTTTAATAGAACGATTCCTGTACGTATTTTACATGCAGTTGGTTTTGAGGGAGGGTTAATGTTGGCGACCATACCAATGGTTGCTTATGCCTTAAAAATATCACTCCTTGAGGCATTTTTTCTAGATTTAGCGATGACATTATGTATTTTAGTTTATACATTTATCTTTCAATGGTGCTATGACATTATTGAGCGCCGTATGCTTATAGGTGAATAGGTTGTATTTATATTAAAGCCAACAGAAGAATTGTTGGCTTGTATACTAAGATTGAGTGACTAAATATGCTTGTGCAGCATGACCTACAAAACTTCTTCCTAAATTATCTGATGAAATCCATTCATTTGGTGTAAATAAATCAAAAAAACCAATTTTAAAAAGTGTAGGGATGGCAAGTCTAAGCTCATCCTCAATTTGCCCTCGTTCTCCTTGATTATAAAGCTGAATATTATATAGCAATGCTGCAACAGTTCCTGTTTGTACAGGTGTACCATCTTTTAATTTAACTGTTGGAAAGCTCTGACTTTCTTGTAAGACTTTTTGATTCACTTCTGATAATTTTTGATTGGTATCCATGAGATTATCCATAATTTTTTATTTTAGATATAAAAAAGGTAGTCACAAAATGTGACTACCTTCTCAATCGTTATATTGAAATAAAATTAGATTTTACCAACTAGATCGATTGATGGAGAAAGTGTAGCTTCACCTTCTTTCCATTTTGCTGGGCAAACTTCACCTGGGTGAGCGTGAACGTATTGAGCTGCTTTAACTTTACGAAGAAGTTCTTGAGCATCACGACCAATACCACCAGCGTTAATTTCAACGATTTGGATTTTACCTTCAGGGTCTACAACGAATGTACCACGGTCAGCAATACCTTCACCTTCGATAAGAACTTCGAAGTTTTTAGCAAGTGTCCATGTTGGATCGCCTACCATTGGGTATTCGATTTTTTTGATTTCTTCAGAAGAATCGTGCCAAGCTTTGTGTGTGAAGTGAGTATCTGTAGATACGCCATAAATTTCAACACCAAGCTTTTGGAATTCAGCATAGTTGTCTGCAAGATCGCCTAACTCTGTTGGGCAAACAAATGTGAAGTCTGCAGGATAGAAGAAGAATACAGACCATTTGCCTTTTACATCTGCTTCTGAAATTTCGATAAACTGACCGTTTTTATATGCTGTTGCTTTAAATGGTTTAACTTCAGTGTTAATTAAGCTCATTATATGCTCCGATTAGTGGATATGAGTACTTGTTTATGTATAAGAATAGAATAAGAAAAAATATCTCATTGAGGAAATAGTATTTTTAAATACCCATAATCGGAAAATTAGATTTTGGGTAGATATACTTTATTTCCACATACACAATCATTTTATCTGACTTACTATTATAAATAGCGTTTATGACGGTTTATTTCAAGTCTAAAGAAAGAAAACTTTTAATTTGTAATTCTTTCTATCGGTCTTAGATTTGCGTAAAATGATCCTCTTCATTTTTAGATTTAGGAAAAGTACTCTGTGAGAATAGATTTAAATGTAGATCAAATGGTTATGGCGCGTGATCGGCATCGTTTAAATCGGTTGAGTCAAGGTAAAACAAAAAATGCTCAGCAGTATCAGGAGTTATTTGAAAAATCGAATGCTATTGTTCAAAAAAGAGTTGAGCGTTTACCTCAGATAAAATTAAACCAAGAATTACCTGTAACGCAATATGCAGATAAGTTAATTACTGCAATACAAGAAAATCAAGTCATTATTGTTGCAGGTGAAACAGGCTCTGGAAAAACCACTCAGCTTCCACAAATTGCAATGTTAGCAGGTCGTGGTCTTACAGGTATGATTGGTCATACTCAGCCACGTCGTTTGGCAGCAAGAAGTGTTTCACAACGTATTGCTGAAGAAGTAGGAGAAACTTTAGGGCAATCAATTAGTTTTAAAGTGCGTTTTAATGAGCAAGGTTCATCGGATTCGATCTGTCGATTAATGACAGATGGTATTTTACTTGCCGAGTTGGGACATGATCGCTTTTTAACGAAATATGACACGATTATTATTGATGAAGCGCATGAGCGTTCACTAAATATTGACTTTGTCATGGGTTATTTAAAACAACTTTTACCAAAGCGCCCAGACCTTAAAGTCATTATTACATCGGCAACACTTGATGTGAACCGTTTTAGTCAATACTTTAATCATGCACCTATTTTTGAAGTTGAAGGCAGAAGTTACCCTGTTGAAGTTCGTTATCGTCCAATATCAGATTTATCGATTGGAGGGAGTGATGATGATGAATTTGATGACTTTGAAGAAAACTTACCACGTGCTGTTGTACAAGCCGTAGAAGAATGTTTTAAAGATGCAGAAAAATCAGGGCATCCTGAACATGCCGACATTCTTATATTTGCAAGTACTGAACAAGAAATTCGTGAACTACAAGAAACATTACAGAAGTATGGCCCAAGACATACAGAGATTTTACCTTTATATGCTCGTTTAGCACTTTCTGAACAACAAAAGATATTTAATCCAAGTGGTCGTGGTCGACGAATTATTATTGCGACAAACGTTGCAGAAACAGCACTTACTGTACCTAACATTCGTTATGTTATTGATAGTGGTTTTGCTCGAATTTCTCGTTATAACTATCGTTCACGTGTTCAAAGACTGCCTATTGAAGCAGTGTCACAGGCGGCTGCAAATCAGCGTAAAGGGCGTTGTGGTCGTATTGCTGCGGGTGTTTGTATTCGCTTATATAGTGAAGAAGATTTTTTAAGCCGTCCTGAGTTTACAGAACCAGAAATTAAGAGAACTAACCTTGCATCTGTTATTTTACAAATGCAGAGTTTAGGTTTGGGTAGTTTAGAAGACTTTGACTTTATTGAGCCACCAGATCATCGCTTAGTGAATGATGGGCGAAAACTTTTAATTGAACTCAGTGCATTTAATGATAAAAAAGGTGAGCTGACACGTGTGGGTCAAATGATGGCACGTATGCCGATCGACCCCAGACTTGCAAGAATGATTGTTGGTGGTGCACATTTTGGTGTTTTGAAAGAAATTCTCATTATTGTGAGTGCATTGGCTGTACAAGATCCGCGTGAAAGACCAGCTGACAAGCAAACACAAGCAGACCAAAAACATGCTTTGTTTAAAGAAGCAGATTCAGATTTCTTATTTTATTTAAAGCTATGGGATGTACTTGAGTCAAACCGTGACCAAATGAGTGAAAATAAACGCCGTCAATTTGCAAGACAACATTTTCTAAGTTGGTTGCGTTTAAGAGAATGGAAGCAAACTTATAAGCAGTTGGTTGAATTGGCTGAAGGATTAAAATTATCTTTTAATGAAAAGCCTGCAAGCTATGAAAACTTACATCGAGCTTTACTTACAGGGTTACTATCTTTTGTTGCTAATAAAACCGATGAAAGAAATGTTTACATGGCTGTTCGCCAACAAAAAGCACGTATTTTTCCTGCAAGTGCGTTACATAAAGCGGGCGCATCTTGGTTAATGGCTTTTGAGATGGTTGAAACTTCACAAGTTTATTTAAGAACGCTTGCGAAAATTGAACCTGAATGGATTTTACTTGGAGCAAGGGATTTACTAAAGTATCACTACTTTGAGCCACACTGGTCGAAGAAGACAGGTATTGTAAATGCGTATGCACAAATTACATTATTTGGTCTAATTGTGGAACCAAAACGTTTGGTTAATTTCGAAAAAATAGACCAAAAAGCTGCGCATGACATCTTTTTAAGAGATGCTTTGACGACAGGACATTTAGGGATTACACCGCCATTCTTAAAGCATAATTTATTAAAGCTTGAAGAAGTTGAACGTGTTGAGGATAAACTACGCCGCCGTGACCTTGTTGTTGATGACGAAACCATTTATCAGTTTTATGTAAGTAAAGTACCTGAAGAGGTTGCGAGCAGACGAAGTTTTGAAGATTGGCTTGCAACAGTAGATGCTCAGAACCCACGCTATTTATTTGTGGATGAAGATACACTCTGGTTAGATGATAAGCCAACAACACAGCAGTTTCCTGATTATTTAAGAAATGGAGAGTTACGTTTATCGACTGTATACCGTTTTGACCCAAGTCATGATGAAGACGGTGCAGTTGTTAAAGTTCCTATACAGGCACTACCACAAATTAATGAAAATATTTGGTCATGGGGTATACCTGGATGGCGTAGGACACTTGTTGAAGCTTTATTAAAGACGCTACCAAAAGAAAAACGCCGTAATATTGTGCCCATTCCAACAACAGCTGAAAAGCTTATAAAGGGTATTGATGAGCGACATTTAAGGGAACATATCTTTAAGTATTTGGCATTTGTATTACGTGGTGAGCAAATTACAGAGCAAGACTTTTCTTTTGAGCGTATTGATCAATATTTATTGCCTTTTGTTTATGTAACTGATGCTAAGGGTCGGCTTATAGAAAAGGGTAGAAATATTACTGAGCTTAAAGCACGTTGTCGTATAGAATCTAAACAGCCAGTTACACAAGTGAAAGGCGAGTTTAGTATCTTTCCTGAAGCTTTTCAGTTTGAGTCAGAGAAAAAAGTAACAGGTGTTATTGTTAAGCAATATCAGGCGCTTTTTCCAACAAAAGATTTTAGGAAGTTAGAGCTTAAAGATGAAAGTGGAGTTGTAGTACAAACTTTCAATGATCTCCATGAAGCTGAGAAGCAGCATAAACAAGGGGTTATCCGTTTATTGCATATGCAATTAGGGGATATGATTCGCCAGCTCAAAAAGCAAATTGGTAAGCCTTTATTGCTTGCATACTCCTCGTTGGATAATAAAGCACAGCTTGAAAATATGTTGATCTATGCAACGCTTGATCAGTGTATTGATGTATTGCCTAAAGATCTAAAAGCATTTAACACCTTACAGCAAAAAGTGAAAAAGAACTTTTTATTGGAAGGGCAAGACATCTTAAAAATGTTTAACAATATTTATGTTAGTTGGCAAACAATACGCCGTCAATTGTTAGGTTTAGATGAAGCCGTGTTCGGTGTAAGTATGGATGATGTTGAAGATCAGCTTGCACTTATGTGTTTAGATAATTTTGCTTATAAACAGCCTAAGCATTTATGGCAAGAATTTCCACGCTATTTACAAGCATTGGAGTTAAGATTAGAGCGTCTTCCGAACAATTTAAATCGTGATTTAGATGCAGTCGATCAGGTTGATCCATGGATGGAAAAGCTCTTTAAATTTAAAGATGATGCACGATTATATGAATTTTATAAAATGGTTGAAGAGTTTAGAATTTCTTTATTCTCGCAACCAATGAAAACAAAACAACCTATTTCACCCAAAAGGTTACAAAAAATGTGGGAAGAGCTTTCTCTATAATGATAAAAAAGGCCGTCATTTGACGGCCTTTTTTATCGGTTTATTAATCAATTTCTGGGTGTTTGTCTGCTAAATTTTGACGTTTCTTCTGTAATGCCAGAATTTTTTCGTCAATTTTTTCAATACGTTCTTCAATCGTACCGTGGAACTCTTCTAAAAGTTCAGCAGCTTCTTCTTCACTTGTTGCGAGTGGAGCAGCACCAAATAAAGGTTTATTTGCTGTTTCTTTAAGGTTAATTGCAGTAATAATACCAACTACACCAAATACCATGAGGTAGAATGCTGGAATCATTAAATTACCACTTGCTTCAACAAGTGTTGCAGTAAGTGTTGGTGTTAAACCTGCAATAACAATAGATATGTTGAATGCAATTGCGAGTGCACTAAAACGAATAGCTGTAGGGAATAGAGCAGGAAGCGTTGATGCCATTACTCCGATAAGCATATTTAGTGCAAGTGCTAAGATAATTAAGCCTGAGAAAATTAATGAAGATTCATGAGAATCTAATAATTTAAATGCAGGGTAAGATAAGAAGATTAAAGCAAGACTGCCGATAAAGATAAATGGACGGCGTCCCCACTTGTCACTTAACCAACCAATAAGAGGCTGTACAAACAACATACCAATCATTACAGCAATAATAATTAAATTACCTTGAGCTTCATCGTAATGAAGGTTGTGTGTAAAGTAACTTGGTAGGTAAGTAAGTACCATGTAGTACGTAACATTTGTACATAGAACAAGACCAATACAAAGAAGTAAGCTGCGCTTATGAGTAGCGAGTAGCTCTTTAAATGAAAACTTCTTCTGCTTTTGGTCCGATTCACTATGTTGTTGGTAGGCTGGAGTCTCTTCTAATGCATGACGTAAGTACATGCCTACTAAACCAAGTGGAAGAGATATGATAAATGGAATACGCCAACCCCAATCATTAAATTTCTCAGCACCCATGACTATCGTTAGTAGAGATACTGTGCCTGCACCCAGTAAGAAACCTGCAATTGAGCCGAAATCCAGCCAGCTGCCCATAAAGCCACGTTTACGGTCAGGGGCATACTCCGCAACAAAAATTACAGCACCAGAGTATTCGCCGCCAACAGAAATACCTTGTAATACTTTGATTACAAGTAGTAGTATTGGAGCCCAAATACCAATGGTTTCGTAGCCTGGCAATAGACCAATTGCACAGGTACTTAGAGTCATTAGGATAATAGTTGTTGATAAGACTTTCTGACGACCATATTTGTCGCCTAATCTACCAAAAATTATACCGCCTAGAGGTCTGAACAGGAATGGTACAGAGAATGTTGCAAGAGCTGCAATTAATTGAATACTAGGGCTTGCATGGGGGAAAAAGACTTTACCTAAAATGTATGCAACATACCCATATACACCAAAGTCAAACCATTCAATGGCATTACCTAAAGCTGCCGCAATGATTGCCTGTTTAGATTTTGATTGATCGACAATACTAATATCATCAATATCTACAGGCCTGTTTTTCTTTCTAAATCCACGCATGTAATTATTCCAAGTTTACTGTGAGAATTGTTTATAATTGCTTTAATTTTGAGTAATTTTTCACTCTAAACATTAAGCTAAAAACAATTCAATTGAAAGATGAAGATTTTCACATGACAAGAGAAAATAGGTGCATTTGAAACCGAAGTTAGCATGTATTTTTTCTTAGCACGTTAAAAAGCGAAAAAAATTCAAGAACTTATAATTCTACAAAAAAGATCTTCTTATAATGTTTGAACTTTATGTGTTTACTGTGGTAATAATGTTTTTTTTTGTATATTTGTTTGATTTTTGTATAATTTATTTATATAATTGTTATGAACTTAGTGCTACCTTGGTTTTAAGGTCATTAAGTACTCTTAATATAAAATTATCAAGAGTACTTTAGTCTAATGGGTTATAACTTATTTAAAGTTCTCATTAAGTAAGAACTCCATCAGTGCTTTTTGTGCATGTAAGCGATTTTCTGCTTCATCCCAAACAACAGAGCTCTTATGGTCTAACATGGTTTCAGAAATTTCTTCGCCTCTGTGAGCAGGTAGGCAGTGCATAAATAAGCATTCAGGTTTTGCAATCTCTAACAGTTTTTCATTGACTTGATAGTTAGCAAAAGCTTTCTCTCGAATTTTTTGCTCTTCTTCTTGTCCCATAGATGCCCAAACGTCTGTAACAATAAGGTCAGCATTAGTAGCTGCCTGTTCAGCAGAATCTACAAGTTCAACACAATGAGAGAAATCGGTTAAAAATTCAGATTTAGGCTCATAGCCTTTTGGTGAAGCAATTTTTAATTTGAAACCCCACATATGTGCAGCTTCTATGTAAGAGTTACACATATTGTTTCCATCACCAATCCAAGCAACAGTTTTTCCTTTAATGCTTCCACGATGTTCTACAAAAGTTTGTATATCGGCAAGGAGTTGGCAAGGGTGATGATCATCTGTTAGTGCATTAATGACAGGTACTTTAGAATAAGATGCAAAACGCTCAACAATGTCATGTCCGAAAGTACGTATCATTACAATATCTAGCATGCTCGATATGACACGTGCTGAGTCTTCGATGGGTTCTCCACGTCCAAGCTGAGTATCTCTTGACGATAGGAAAATGGCACTGCCCCCAAATTGACTCATACCCGCCTCAAAAGAAACACGAGTACGCGTACTCGATTTCTCAAAGATCATACCAAGTACCTTGCCTTTAAAAGGTTGGTAGACTTGATTGGCATGTTGTATTTTTTTTAGCTCCTGCGCGCGTTCAATAATTTGTTCTAGCTCTGCAGAAGATAAGTCACGTAAAGTTAAGAAATGACGTAGAGCCATGATTACTCCACATAACTACACTTGTTTATAGTAAATGTAGTTATGTTATTGTGTGTTAAAAGAAAAGGTGATCTTTGAATATATACTAAATGCTTATAAAAACTCAAAAACTTTCTTTATATTCATGCGATTTTAAAAACAGGTTTATATAGTATTCAATATATTGATCTAATTCTTCTGATGTTTCATGGATTGGCGCGCCAATAATTATTTTCCATTTAAAATTCCATAAGCAGCCCAAGAAAGTTTGAGCAGAAGCTGTTGGATGGTCACATACGATGAGACCTTGCTGAGTTGCTCTTTTTAAATACTCAGATATATTGTTTAGTATTTTTTCTGGTCCACGTGTATATAAATATGTTGCAAGCTCGGGGTTATGTTTTGTTCTTTCTAGCATTAAGCGAAAGAATTTTGAATTATTAGGTTTTACAAGATGGCGATGAAAATTTTTTAAAATGGTTGCCAAAAAGGTTTTAATGTCTAATCCTTCGTTATCGGTATTCATATAAATTTCTTTCAGAAAAATATCTCGACGATGATCGCAAATGGCAGTGAAAAGTCTTTCTTTGTTGCCAAAAAACTTATACAAGGATGCTTTTGACCCGCCAGCATGTTGTACGATGTCATCTAGTGAAACCGAATCAAAGCCTTTCTCCATAAAGAGATCCGTTGCTGTTTCTAAGAAAGCAGTGCAGCGTTCTTGGCCTCGTTTTGTATGAGGTTGCTCATTGAAATAGCATTCTTTAGGGTCTGACATAATAAAATGGAAAATAGTTAGACATACTGTATTGGTTGCTAATTATAGCAAACTCTGTCGAGATAAAATGTGCTATTCATATGAGTAGTTGGTTTACAGTGTAAATGGTTGTTTAGAAATTAATCTTTAAGTGTGTGTCTGTTCCCATAATTTTATTTAAAACAGTAATTTCTATATCAGATAAGGGGGTGTTTTCCTCTAGTTTATGGGTAATAGATAAAATAGTTTCACCATCTAAAATATTTCCTTCAGTACATAAAATTTGTCCAAATGAGTCTAGGGAAGATATGTTTTTTTCGGTTTGGAAAGAGTAGATATACCAGTTTTTTGCAAGTTCTAGTTGGTTTATATGCTGATTTAATTTTGCAAAATAGTGAGCTGAAGACTCGATTTCTAAATGGCAGGCTTGGGTTAGATACTTTTCAGCTTTTGTGTATTGTTTCAATAAAATATATGTTTGTCCCAGAGGAATAAGAGCATCATTATGATTGCATAATATTGCTTGTTGTAGGTAGGTAATTGCTTGATTGAGCTGATACTCATACAGGAAAATTTTACCAATTAATACGAGTGCTAAGCTATTACCTAAATCAATAGAGCACTGAAGATAATGTTTTGCAAGTGTGTAATTGTGGCGGTCAAACTCAATTTGACCTAAGTGATAAAATGAGAGGTCGTCGTTGTGCTGTGCTGCTTGCATATACCAATGATATGAAAGTGTTGGATTACCTTTGTAATGGAAAAGGTGACCAAAGCCCCTCATCCAACGTGTGTCTTTATTTGAAATTGATTGTATTTTTTTTAAATTTTCTTCAGCATCGTTAAAAGAACTATTTTGAATGAGAATACATGCTTGATTATAAAGCTTCTGAATATCTAACTCTTGCTTTTTTATAATTTGTTTAAAATTTTGAAATGCACCCATGAGTAACTTGCCATTGCAAATGATAATTATTACTATTTATATCAGTTTTTATATGGTGAATCTAGGGTACTTACAGTTGATTTGTAAGTACCCATATTTTTAGTTATTTAACAGATGTTTTCTTCATCTTCATCAGATGTTTCCATACCTAGCTCTTTAAGTTTACGAGTAAGTGTATTTCTACCCCAACCTAGAAGTTCGGCAGCATGGCGTTTTCTTCCTTTAGTTTGACTAAGTGCTGAATTAATCAGTGTTTTTTCAAAAATTGGCACAGCGATATCTAAGATTTTCATTTCGCCATGGTTAAGTTGTTCTAAAGCCCATTGGCTTAAAAGGTCCTCCCAATTTTTGTTATTTAAGTCTACGAGATTTTCATTGGATTCTGGAGAGTGGATATTTGTTTTTGGCAGTTTTTGCTTTAACTCACTTGGTAGATCATCAGGATATACTTCGCGCCCTGTAATCATAACTGTAAGCCAACGACAAATATTTTCGAGCTGTCTGACATTTCCAGGCCAGCTAAGCTTTTGCATATAAGAAATTGTTTCGGAACGAAGAATTTTCGGGCTTACGCTCAGTTCTTTTCCTGCTTGAATCAGAAAGTGTTGTGCAAGCATGGGAATATCTTCGCTACGGTGTGCAAGTTTGGGTATGTGTATGCGAATTACATTCAAACGATGGTATAAGTCTTCGCGAAATCGACCATCTTTGACTAACTTTTCTAAATTTTGGTGTGTTGCAGCAACAATACGTACATCTACTCTAACAGGAATATGCCCACCGACACGGTAAAACTCTCCATCAGCCAAGACACGTAAAAGTCGAGTCTGTGTTTCAAATGGCATGTCACCAATTTCATCTAAGAATAGTGTTCCACCATTTGCTTGTTCAAAACGTCCTTGGCGCTGGGTATTGGCACCTGTAAAAGCTCCTTTTTCATGACCAAAAAGCTCTGTTTCAATAAGATCTTTTGGAATCGCTGCCATATTAAGTGCAATAAAAGGCTTTACTTTACGAGGTGAGTGGCGATGTAGAGCATGTGCAACGAGCTCTTTCCCTGTCCCTGATTCGCCATTGATTAGTACGGTAATATGCGATTGTGAAAGTCTGCCAATGGCTCTAAAAACTTCCTGCATTGCCGGCGATTCACCAATAATTTCGGTCGATTGTAATGGCGAACTCGCTTTTATTGTTTCCTGATTTTGAATTTTCTCAAGATGTAGTATTGCACGGTTAACTAGGGCTAAAGCTTCATCAATATCGAAAGGTTTTGGTAAGTACTCAAAAGCACCTGTTTGATAACTTGATACTGCTGACTCAAGGTCTGAATGGGCGGTCATAATAATGACAGGAAGCTCTGGGTGACTATTTTTTACTTTTCCTAAAAAAGTTAAACCATCAATGCCAGGCATACGTATGTCTGTGAGAATGACGTCGGGAAGGTTTATAAGTAAGTGGTCTAAAGCGCTTTGAGCATCTTCAAAACTGGTGACATCGAAACCTTCTTCTTTGAAAGTTTTTTCTAAAACCCAACGCATCGCACGATCATCGTCAATGACCCAAATTTTTTTCTGTGTCATGTTATGACTCCCAAGGTAAATATAGACTAAAGGTTGTTTTGCCAACAATAGATTGGCAGTCAATCATGCCGTTATGTTGGTGCATAATGTTTTGTGCAATACTAAGACCAAGACCTGTACCATTCGCTCTTTTGGTTACAAGTGGATAAAAAACAGATTCTAAAATATCTTCAGGAATGCCTGGACCATTATCTTCAATATCGATACGTATAGCCGACCTATGTAAAACACTATTAATAGTGACGAGTCTTTGTATACGGGTTCTGAATATTATCGTTGGCATTATTTCTTGGGCTTGAAAAAAGCTTTTATTTTCTAGAATTGCTTGCACGGCGTTAATACTGATATTAAGTATGACTTGAATAAGTTGGTCACGATCTGCTTTTACACTCGGCAAAGACAGGTCGTAGTCACGAATAATTTTCACTTTCTTTTTTGTTTGATTGTTTATAAGTGATCGTACTCTTTCAATAGGCTCGTGAATATTTACATCGATATAGCTTGGAAGTTGTCTAGAACCAAGCATGGTATCGGCAAGAACTCTCAATCTGTCTACTTCACTAATAATAATATCTGTAAACTCTTGATATTTATTATCTTTTAAACTTCTTGCAAGGAGTTGGGTTGCACCTCTTATTCCACCAAGTGGATTTTTAATTTCATGTGCAACGCCACGAATTAGTTGGCGTGTGACTTGATGTTGTTGAATAAGGTTTTCGTCTTTTGTGATTTTTAGTATTCGTTCAATTGGCGTAAGTTCAATAATTAAAAAAGGTGGAGTATTTTTAGAAGATTGTACTTGAGAAACTGAGTAGTCGACATGTATATCATTGAAATTTACATTAATAATCGCTTCTCTACGTGTATATGCCTGTCCTTGTAATAGTGTCTTTGTAAGAGCATCTCTGGTATTAAATAGGTCTGTAGGTGTTTCTAAAAGTTGCACTACAGACATACCTGATGCTCGCAATAGACTGATGTCGAACAATGCTTCACATGAAGAATTTAAGTAAAATATATTTAGATTATCGTCAACAAGTAATACGGCTGTTGTAAGGCTATCTACAAGCATTCGGTAGTCAATAACTTGCGTACTGTTCATGTTTAATAATCCTGATTATAAATGGTGCGTATTACCATGTAGACTTGCTTTTATCTCTATTGTGGAATACTAAATAATTGATTTAATGAATATGTTAATGCAATATTTGAGCCAACTTTTTGTGGTTATAAATGAATTTTTAGTGCAATAATAATATGAATAATATTCGTTTAGTGCACAAATAGAGGAGCATTAACTCTGAGTATTTTACTATGCACAATATTGGTGCGATATATTTTTTGTACAAAATTTTGTAATATTTTAGTGCAATTCAAAATCTATAGTTTTTAAACCTATGCTTATGACATGAAAAGTCATACAATACGTGCATTCTAGTGGAGTGCAGAGTTTCATGAAGTCCCCCAAAGTCGGTTTTGTTTCTTTAGGTTGTCCTAAGGCATTGGTAGATTCTGAGCGTATTTTAACCCAGTTGCGTACTGAAGGTTATCAAGTAGCATCAGATTATGATGGTGCTGATTTAGTTGTTGTAAATACTTGTGGATTCATTGAGTCAGCAGTACAAGAGTCGTTAGATGCAATTGGTGAAGCCATGAGCGAAAATGGCCGAGTAATTGTTACAGGGTGCTTAGGTAAAGATGAAGATAAAATTCGTCAGATGCATCCAAATGTACTCAAAGTGACAGGTGCTGCAGCTTATCAGGATGTAATGGAAGCTGTACATGAATATGTTCCTGCACCACCAAAGCATAATCCTTTTATTGACCTTGTTCCAGAACAGGGTATTCGCTTAACCCCTAAACATTATGCATACCTTAAAATATCTGAAGGATGTAACCATCGTTGTACTTTTTGTATTATTCCAAGTATGCGTGGCGACCTAGTGTCTAGACCAGTAGGTTCTGTCTTAGAAGAAGCAGCAGCTTTAAAACGATCTGGTGTAAAAGAAGTTCTAGTAATCTCACAAGATACATCTGCGTATGGTGTAGATACAAAATACAAGCTTGATTTTTGGAATGGTCAGCCCGTAAAAACAAAATTTTATGATATGTGTGAGGCTTTAGGTCAACTTGGAATATGGGTTAGATTACATTATGTATATCCATATCCACATGTCGATGCTGTAATTGATTTGATGGCAGCTGGTAAGATCCTTCCATATCTTGACATTCCTTTTCAGCATGCAAGTCCACGCATATTAAAGTTAATGAAGCGTCCTGCGCATAGTGAAAATACATTAGAACGTTTGAAAGTATGGCGTGAGAAATGTCCTGAGCTTGTTATTCGCTCAACATTTGTTGTAGGTTTTCCTGGTGAGACAGAAGAAGATTTTCAAATGCTTCTAGATTGGTTGAAAGTGGCTCAATTAGACCGCGTCGGTTGCTTCACATATTCACCAGTAGAAGGTGCTACTGCAAATGATCTACCAGATCATGTGCCTGAAGAAATAAAACAAGACCGTTATGAACGTTTTATGCAGGTTCAACAAGAAATTTCAGCGGCAAAACTACAACAACGCGTTGGTCAGCAAATGACGGTGTTAGTAGATAGTTTAGAAGAAGATTATCCTGTTGCTGTTGCACGTTCATATGCAGATGCACCAGAAATTGATGGTAATGTTTTTGTCGAAGACATAGATAAGAGTCAGGTAAAAGTTGGCGATTGGCTAAAAGTCGAAATTACAGCAGCAGATGAATATGATTTATTTGCAAAGCTAATTGAGATTCAAAAGAACTAGTACAAAATTCATGAGTTTGGGAGAAGTATAGTGGCAGATACAAATAGTCCGCGTTATTCGCGAATCTTATTAAAACTTTCAGGTGAAGCATTGTCAGGCAATCGTGATATGGGGATTGATGCTCAAGTGCTTGATCAAATGTCACTCTCGATTGCACATTTAGTTGGTTTAGGTGTTCAAGTTGGTATTGTTGTTGGTGGTGGAAATTTATATCGTGGTAGCCAATTACAGAAAGACGGACTTGTTGGACGTGTAACAGGCGATCAGATGGGAATGCTAGCGACCGTAATGAATGGTTTGGCATTACGTGATGCACTTGTTCGCCGTAATATTAAGACACGCTTAATGTCTGCATTGTCTATTGGTACGGTTGTTGAGCCATACTCAAGCCGTGATGCGATTCGTCATCTAAATAATGGTGAAGTCTGTGTATTTGTTGCAGGAACAGGAAATCCTTTCTTTACAACAGATACAGCAGCATGTCTTCGTGGGATTGAGATTGAAGCTAATCTAATTCTAAAAGCAACGAAAGTTGATGGTGTATATAATAAAGATCCAAGTAAATATGATGATGCTGTGAAGTATGATCACCTTACTTTTGATCAAGTGCTTGATGAAAAGCTTGGTGTAATGGATTTAACGGCAATTTGTTTGTGCCGTGATCATAGTGCACAACTACATGTATTTGATATGAATAAATCAGGTGCACTACTTTCTGTTGTTATGGGTGAAAAAGAGGGTACTCACGTTACGAAATAATGTACGTGCGGTCAAAAGCTCTTTATACTAATATTAATTTTAGTTTTATATTTTAAATAGTTTAAGGAAGATCATATGATTAACGATCTTAAAAAAGATAGCGAACAACGTATGCAGAAGTCTATTGAAGCTTTGGAGCAAGGTTTTGCTAAAGTACGTACAGGTCGCGCGCACCCATCTATTTTAAATAGTGTAATGGTATCTTACTATGGTTCAGATGTTCCTTTAAACCAAGTTGCTAACGTAGTTGCTGAAGATTCACGTACGCTTTTGGTACAGCCTTTTGAGCGTCAAATGGTCTCTACAATTGATAAAGCAATTCGTGAAAGCGATCTTGGCTTAAACCCAATTACAGCAGATGCTATTCGTGTGCCATTACCAGCGCTTACTGAAGAAACGCGTCGTGATATGCAAAAGGTTGCACGTAGTGAAGCTGAAGGTGCAAAAGTTGCGATACGTAATATCCGTCGTGATGTACTTGGTGATGTAAAAGCATTATTAAAAGAAAAAGAAATTTCTGAAGATGATGAGCGCCGTGCAGGTGACGATATTCAAAAGATCACAGATAAATATGTTGCTGAAGTTGATAAGCGCCTAGCAGATAAAGAAGCTGAATTATTGAAGGTTTAATGAATGACAACGCTTGAAGACATTCATTTACCTCAACATGTTGCCATCATTATGGATGGCAACAATCGTTTTGCTAAAAAAAATCATTTACCTAAAGGCGATGGCCATAAAGAAGGTAAAACAATTTTAGATCCAATTGTTGAATATTGTCGTAAAGTTGGTGTTCAAGCGCTCACGGTTTTTGCCTTTTCAAGTGAAAACTGGAAAAGACCTCAGGCTGAAGTCGACTTGCTTATGTTTTTGCTTGAGCAAACAATTCATGAGCAAATTCCTCGAATGATTAAATTTGAGATTTCTTTGCGTTTCATTGGTGATAGGTCTTATTTATCGCCACACTTACAGGCACTTTTTGCAGAAGCTGAAGAAAGAACTGCACATTTCACTAAAATGACCTTATCTATTGCGATTAGCTATGGTGGCCATTGGGATATTGCAGATAGTGCTAAAAGAATAGCGCAAGATGTTCTGAATAAAAAAGTGAGTGTCGATCAAATTGATGCTGACTTATTTGGTCAGTATGTTTCGTTGGGAAATTTACCACCTGTTGACTTGTTAATTCGAACAGGCGGGGATTATCGTATTTCTAATTTCTTACTCTGGCAGTTGGCTTATGCCGAATTGTATTTTACAAAGGTATTGTGGCCAGAGTTTAATGTTCAAGAGTTACAAAAGGCTTTTGATGTGTTTTCAGAGAGAGAGCGCAGATTTGGTAAAACTTCTGAACAAATCCAACAAGATAAAATTGAGAATTAATTCATGTTTGAGCGGATAAAAACCGCATTGGTCTTGGTTGCTGTTGTTTTGAGTTGTATGTTTGCAACCTCATCCCATTATCCGATGCTTGCTTTAATGTTAATTGCGGCGTCAGTTGGTGGGTATGAATGGTGTAAGTTTATGCCTAAGCATCAGCAAAAAGACAATTCTATTTTTACCTACTGTTATGCAGTCGGTATGTTGCTAGTAGCAGGTCTAACACTTTATTTTAGAGATATTGCTTTTCTCTTATGGTGTCTTGCCGTTTGTATCTGGTTATTAAGCATTTATTGTATAAAAAATTATCCTAAATTTGATGGTTGGTATAATAAAGGATTAAATATTGTTGGTTTTGTACTTATTTCTGCTGCAGTAACATCAATTTACTATGTTTGGCTGAATTCTCCTTGGTGGTTAATGTATTTGTTCCTTCTAGTATGGGGAGCAGATAGCGGTGCATATTTTGTTGGTCGTAAACTTGGACACCGTAAAATGGTGCCGAATGTTAGCCCAAATAAGTCAGTTGAAGGACTCATTGGTGGAATTTGTACCTCAGTCATCATTGTAATGATTGTTCAATTGCATTATTTACATTTAAGTTTACGAGATCATATTTTATTTCTTTTACTTTCAGTTGTTACAGTACTTGGCTCTGTTTTGGGCGATTTATTTGAGTCAATGATAAAGCGTCGTGTTGGTGTAAAAGATTCTGGGACAATTTTACCAGGCCACGGCGGTGTTCTAGACCGCATAGATTCATTACTAGCAGCTGCACCTATTTTTGCAGTGGGCGTGTATTTGTTAAAGCTTATTGGGGTTGATTTGTAATGAAACAATCAGTTTGTATATTAGGCGCAACAGGCTCTATAGGTCAGAGTACATTAAAAGTGATTGAAAAAAACTCAAATAAATATGAGGTTTTTGCAGTTACTGCATATAACCAAATGCATAATTTAGTCGATATATGTAAGAAATTTTCACCTAAAGTTGCAGTTGTACCTGAAGCTAAAAAATCTGAGTTATACCAATTATTAAAGCTGCATCAGTTAGACAATATAGAAATTCTTACAGGGGAAGAAGGATTAATAAAAGTAGCCTCACATAGCAATGTAGATATTGTTATGGCTGCCATCGTTGGTGCTGCAGGTTTAATACCAACACTTTCAGCGGTTAAAGCAGGTAAGCGAGTTCTTTTAGCGAATAAAGAAGCATTGGTAATGTCTGGTGATATTATGATGCAAGAAGCAAAAAACAATAATGCGCTCTTGCTACCAGTAGACTCCGAACATAATGCAATTTTTCAATGCTTACCTGAAACATATATGAGTGTTGAAAATAATAATGGTGAACCTAAACTGGGTATCTCACGTATTTTATTAACTGCTTCGGGTGGCCCATTTTTAAATACACCATTTGCTGAGTTATCAACTGTTACACCTGTTCAGGCTTGCAAACATCCTAATTGGTCTATGGGACAAAAAATTTCTATAGACTCAGCAACGTTAATGAATAAAGGTCTGGAATTAATAGAGGCATGTCATTTATTTGCAATTTCAGAACAGTTTGTTACAGTGGTTGTGCATCCTCAAAGTATTATTCATTCTATGGTTCAATATATTGATGGTTCTACTATTGCACAAATGGGAAACCCAGATATGTGTACACCAATTGCACATGCATTAGCATGGCCTAAAAGGATAGATGCAGGTGTTCCACCTTTAGATTTATTTGTGAATAATAAACTAGATTTTCAAGCACCAGATATAAAAAAATTTCCAGCATTAAGACTTGCTCGTGAGTCTATGCAAGCAGGTGGTTTGGCGCCTGCAATACTAAATGCAGCGAACGAAATCGCAGTGGATGCATTTTTAAAAGATAGAATTAGTTTTACAAATATTTCGAATGTAGTAGAGCAGACACTCAGCTCGTTAGAAAATTCTCAAGCTGATTCACTAGAAATTATTTTAGATGCCGATAATCGTGCGCGTGATATTGCACAATCATATGTTAAAAAAATGGGAAAATAAGTAGTGAATGTGGTTTTTATTGTTTTAGCAGCAATTCTTCTTTTAGGACCACTCATTGCAATTCATGAATTTGGTCATTATTGGGCAGCTAGACGTTTAGGCGTTAAAGTTTTGGTTTATTCCATTGGTTTTGGGCCAACATTATTTAAGTGGACATCAAAAAAAACTAAAATTGAATATAAACTATCTGCACTTCCTCTAGGTGGTTATGTAAAAATGCTAGATGAGAGAGAGGGGCAGGTTTCTACAGAGGATTTACCATACGCATTTAATAGGCAGTCTCCTTGGAAGCGTATAGCGATTGTTTTAGCTGGACCACTCATTAATTTAATTTTTGCAATTTTACTATTTTGGGTGTTATTTTTACCTACACAAGAACAGCTAAATACTAAAATAGGTAAAGTAATTCCAAATACATCAGCTGCTATTGCTGGTCTGATGGCTGGCGATCAAATTGTTTCTGTAGATGGAGCAGCAGTATCGACATGGGAAGGATTGAATTTTGCACTTGTACGTCGTGCAGGTGAAAATGGCACAATACAAATTCAGGCCGAACACAATGGTAAATTAAAATTATATAACTTATCTATTTCACATTTTCTACAAAATCAATCTGTATCATCCATAGAAACTTTAGGTTTTCTACCATATAGACCAAAAATTGATCCAATTATTTCTAGTCTTAGTGAAGGTGGAGCAGCAAAACTTCAAGGAATGCAAGTGAATGATCGCATAGTATCTATTGATCATACACTTACGCCAGACTGGTTTGATGTTGTTGATATTGTTAAAAAATCACCTGAAAAATTATTAGATATTCAAGTGTTACGTCAAGGTAGTCTTCTTAACTTACAGGTTATGCCTCAAGGTAAAAGAGATGATATGGGTAATGTGGTTGGTATGCTTGGTGTTCAAAGTCATATAGGGAAATTAATAATTCCTGATGACTATAAGCAGGTTATAAAATACACGCCTGTGCAAGCGTTTACGAAAGCAATAAATAAAACGACAGAAATATCAGGCATGATGCTTAATTCTGTTGTAAAAATGATTCGTGGTTTAATTGGCCTAGAAAACTTGTCTGGCCCGATTACAATTGCTAAGGTAGCAGGACAAAGTGCTGAAATGGGATGGCAAACATTTATCTCATTTATGGCGTTAATGAGTGTTAGTTTAGGTGTTTTAAATTTATTACCTATACCAATGCTTGATGGCGGGCATTTAGTTTATTATTTTATAGAAGCAATTAGAGGCAAACCTGTTTCAGAACAAGTACAGTTAATCGGTCTTAAAATCGGTATGGTGTTGCTTGGTAGCATGATGATCCTTGCTTTATTTAATGATTTTATGCGTTTATAACAGGATTAACAAATATTCAACTTAGTGGAAAAAAATAGGCATGCGTCACACACATCTTTTTATGCCTTTGGCACTTATTAGTGCAATGGCGGCAGTACAACAAGTTTATGCAGCAGATGGCTTTATTGCACGTGATATAAAGTTTGATGGTCTAGTACGCTTGATACCTGCCAATGTATCTAGTATGTTGCCGATTAAAAGCGGTGATCGTGTTAATGAAGCAACTTTAAACAGTGCAATACATACTTTATATGACACAGGGCTTTTTGATGATATAAAAGCAGTGCAACAAAACGATGGGACTTTACTATTCAAAGTTGCTGAGCGACCAGTTATTGCTAAGGTTGACTTTAAGGGGAATAAGCTTATTCCTAAAGAGGCTTTACAAGATGGTCTGAAGAAAATGGGACTTGCAGAGGGCGAAGTCTTAAAACCATCTCTATTACAAAATATTGAAACTGAGTTAGAACAGCAATATATACAACAAGGTCGTTATAATGCGAAAGTAACGATTGACCGTACAGCAAGACCAAATAATCGTGTAGATTTAACTTTAAACTTTATTGAAGGTAAAGCTGCTAAAGTTGTTGAAGTGAATGTTGTTGGTAATAAGGTTTTTAGCGATGACGATGTTAAGCAAGCATTTGCATTAAAAGAGAGTGCTTGGTATTCAATTTTAACAAGAAATGATCATTTTGCTCGAGAAAGAATGACAGCAAGTTTAGATGCATTACGAGCACTTTACTTAAATAATGGATACGTTAACTTTGAAGTCAATTCATCAGATTTAAATATTAATGATGATAAACAAAAGATTTTTGTAAATGTATCTATTACTGAGGGTCAGCAATTTAAAGTTGGGACAACAAAGTTTTTAGGTGATACATTATTTAAGCCTGAAGAATTGAAAACATTGCAAGTATACAAAGAGGGTGAAGTATACTCACAAGAAAAAATTGATGCTGTTAAAAATCTATTACTCAAAAAATATGGCAATGCCGGGTATTATTTTGCACAAGTAAATGTTGTGCCACAAATTGATAATGATAACAAAGTTGTGAATGTTGTTTACTATATTAATCCAGGGCAACAAGTAACAATTCGTCGTATTAATTTTATGGGTAATACAAAAACAGCTGATACTGTTTTACGTCGTGAAATGAGACAAATGGAAGGTGCTCTTGCAAGTAATGAAAAAATAGACCTTTCAAAGCTACGTTTACAAAGAACTGGATACTTTAAAACCGTAGATATTAAGCCTGTACGTATTCCTAATGTTCCTGATCAAGTTGATTTAGATGTAAATGTTGAAGAGCAGCATTCAGGTACAAGTACGCTTGCGATTGGCTACTCACAAAGTGGTGGTATTACTTATCAAGCAGGTATTAGTCAGTCTAACTTTCTTGGTACAGGTAATAGTGTTGGGCTGGACTTTACAAAGTCTTCATACTCTACATACTATAATCTTTCGGTTACAGACCCATACTTCACGATTGACGGTATAAGTGCTGGTTACAACGTATACTATCGTGAAACAAAACCTTATGAAGACTATCATGTAAGTGACTACTACTCTAAAGCTGTTGGTGCAAGTGCGAGTCTTTCATATCCAATTGACGAAAATCAAAGTATTAGTGGTTCTCTTGGTTTAGAAAATAATAAAGTTACTACTGATATTTACGGCTCTACAGCATATGGAGCTTATTTGAAAAATCATGGTGGTAGCGAAAGTACTGACTCTACAACGGGTGTTTCTATTTACTCTGGAACATACCTAAACTATTTAGCAAATTTAGGTTGGTCATTTAATACATTGGATCGTCCAATGTTTCCAACTTCAGGTCAATTGCACGCAATTAACTTAGAAGTTGCTTTACCAGGTAGTGATTCTGAATACCAAAAACTTACATATAGCGGTCAAGTCTTTTTCCCTATAGGAAAAGGCTTTGGTGCACGTGCATATGGTAAAGTAGGTTATGGTCATGACTTACCATTCTGGAAAAACTTTTATGCTGGCGGCTGGGGATCAGTACGTGGATATGAAGATAATACTTTAGGTCCTCGCTATCCTGGTGAGTATTATAGTAAAACAAAAACTTCTGATTCTAATAAAGATCCAATTGGTGGTAATGCACTTGTACAATTTGGTTCTGAATTAATTCTTCCAGTTCCATCAAAAGGTGATTGGGCACAAAATGTAAGACCTGTTCTCTTTGTTGAGGGGGGGCAAACATTTGATACTGAATGTAAGAATACATCAGATTTTTATGATGGAACAACAAGCGTAAATGGCAAACAATATTGTAAAGATAACTATGGTTTTGATCTAAGCAATTTGCGTTATAGCGCAGGTATTGGACTAACATGGAATACAATGATTGGACCACTTTCCATTAGTTATGCTTATCCATTGAATAAAAAAGATGGTGATAATACGCAAAATGTACAATTCCAAATTGGTCGTACTTTCTAAGAAGTACGCCTATTTTATAATTTAACTTTAAAAGGAAATACAAATGAAAAAATTAGTGACTGCTTTTTTAATGGCAAGTAGTACGGTTGCAACAATGGCAAATGCTGCGGGTTATGGTGTTGTGGATATGCAACGTGTTGTAGATAATAGTAACTATCTGAAACAACAAAACACTTCACTTCAACAATCAGTGAAACCAAGTACAGCACGTGCCGAGCAATTAAATAAAGAAATTCAAGATTTACAAGAAAAAGCAGCGAATGCAAAGCCAGCAGAAGTACAACAGTTGAAAGCTCAGTATGAGTCAAAGGTTAATGAAATTAACTCACTTGAGCAGAGTATCCAGCAAAAAGTACAAGCGACATCACAAAGTACAAGCCAAACATTTACTTCTCGTGTGCAACAGGCAGCTGAGCAATTACGTAAAGATGGTAATTTAGATGTTGTTTTAAATAAAAATGCTGCACTTGCATATGACAATAACAACGATTTAACTGATAAAATGATTCAAAAGGTTAATGCAATTAGATAATCAATGAATCAAAAGCAATATCAATTACAACAACTAGCTCATCTTGTTCAAGGTGAGTTAGTTGGCGAACCAGAGTTTATCGTCAATGGGTTATCAAGTTTAGAGCTTGCAAATGAAAATAATATTTCTTTTGTGAATGGCGATAAATATTTAGAGCAAGCAAAAACTTCGAAAGCAGGTGTACTTATTATTACATCTGAGTTAAAAGATAAGCTTTCTCATATTTCTAACTTTATTATTGTACAAAATCCCTATCTTGCATTTGCTACACTAACACATGCCTTCGAGTTAAAGAAAAATAATGTAGGGATAGAAAATACTGCCAAAATTCATCCATCTGCAATTATTTCAGATACAGCGTATATTGGTCATTATGTGGTTATTGAGGAGAATTGCGTCGTTGGTGATGCAACAGTTATTGAGTCGCATACTAAGTTAGATGTAGGTGTGGAAGTTGGTAAGAACTGTTTTATTGACTCTCATGTGATTTTAACAGGATTCTCTAAAGTTGGTAATGATGTACGTATTCATGCGAATACAGTGATTGGTGGAGAAGGGTTTGGATTTGCACCATATCAAGGGACATGGCATAGAATTGCACAACTTGGGTCTGTTCACATTGGTAATAGAGTCAGAATTGGGTCAAATTGCAGTATAGATCGTGGTGCGTTAGATGATACAATTTTAAGTGATGGAGTCATTATTGATAACCTTGTGCAAATTGCACATAATGTTCAAGTTGGTGAAAATACTGCTATTGCGGCGAAAACAGGTATTGCTGGAAGTACTATAATTGGCAAAAATTGTATATTTGCAGGCGCTTGTGGTATTGCAGGGCACATCAAAATTGCAGATAATGTGACATTAACTGGAATGTCAATGGTCACAAAAAGCATTTTTGAGGCAGGAACATATTCATCAGGAACTGGATTATTTGAAAGTGGGCAGTGGCGTAGAACAATTGTTAGATTAAGACAATTAGCAGATGTGCCATTGACTAAAGTAATCAAACGATTAGATCATATACAGACTCAAATTGAGTCTATTGAATCAACTTTAAAGATGCGTAAGTAATATGGTCACAGAATCTCAAACAACAAGTCAAAATAAACCTGAATTGCCAATGAATATTCAGCAAATTCGTGAATATTTACCACATCGTTATCCATTTCTATTGGTCGATCGTGTTGTTGAAATTACTGATAATGGTATTGTTGGCTATAAAAATGTTTCAATTAATGAAGAGTTTTTACAAGGTCATTTTCCTGAATATCCAATTATGCCTGGTGTTCTAATTATTGAGGCCTTGGCACAGATTTCAGGTATTTTAGGTTTTGTAATGAATGATGTGAAGCCAGCGCCAGGTTCACTCTTTCTTTTTGCGGGTGCAGAAAAAATTCGATTTAAAAAGCAAGTGGTTGCTGGTGACCAATTAGTTCTTAAGTCAGAGCTTGTAATGCAAAAGCGTGGTATCTATAAGTATAGCTGTACAGCATCTGTAGATGGCGTTGTTGCAACAACAGCTGAAATTATTATCTCTCATCAGAAAATATAGAGCAGGCATGAGCAATACTGAATATATTCACCCCACCGCTATAATTGATTCATCTGCTGTAATTTCAGCAGATGTTAAAATAGGACCATATTGTATTATTGGTCCTCATGTTACAATTGGTTCGGGAACAAAGCTTCACTCACATGTTGTTGTTGGCGGGTATACTCGTATTGGTTCCTATAATGAAATTTTTCAATTTGCAAGTGTTGGCGAAGTTTGTCAAGACCTAAAATATAAAGGTGAAGAAACTTGGTTGGAAATTGGTGATCATAATATCATTCGTGAACACTCAAGTCTGCACCGTGGAACTATACAAGATCAAAGTTTGACAAAAATAGGTAGTCATAACTTACTTATGGTAAATACCCATATTGCGCATGATTGTCAGGTTGGCGACCATAATATATTTGCCAACAATGTTGGCGTTGCTGGTCATGTTCATATTGGCGATTATGTTGTGATTGGTGGTAACTCAGGTATTCATCAATTTTGTAAGATAGACTCGTATAGTATGATAGGTGCATCATCACTTATTCTAAAGGATATTCCTGCATATATGATGGTTTCTGGAAACCCCGCACATGCATTTGGATTAAATTTAGAAGGCATGAGACGTCGTGGTTGGTCTAAAGAAGTTATAAGTGGTTTGCGTAATTGCTTTAAACTAATTTATAAAGATGGGCTTACTACCAAAGAAGCAATTGATGCAATTCGTGAAACAATTCTACCAAATGTAAAAGAAGCTCAGCTATTATTAGATTCTTTAGAGCAGTCTAAGCGTGGAATTATAAGATAACACTTATATAAAGTAAAAAAAGCTAAACTATGATCTAGTTTAGCTTTTTTTGTTTACGATTTTAAATAGCCTGCTTCTTTGGACTTTGGATACTTTGTTACTATTTGCTGTTTATATAGTTTTGCAGAAACAGCATTATGATCTACTTCTTTAGCAATACTATAGAGTTGATACAGCGCTCTGGATGCCTTCTCTGACTGAGGGTATTGTTTTGCAACTATTTCATAGTTTTGCTTAGCTGTTGCATAGTTAGCAGGTTCTATAGCTAGATTAAACTCTGCTAGCCAAAAATGAGCATTAGCAATATATACACTATTTGGATAGTTTTTAATGAACTTCTCCATAGGAGAAATGGCTTGTTTTGCTCCACCTTGTTTATATGCTGTTAATGCAAGAGTATATGCATCTTTTTCACTCATTAGTTTTTCTTGATTATCTGTATTTATATCAGTTTTTTTTTGTGGTGTGCTATTGCTTTTTGATTGTGAATTAGGGGTTTTACTCTGATCTTGTGTAGTTGGTTCTGAAGCACTACTATCTGTTGGAGCTGGTTCTGAAGCTGCTGCTTTCTCATCGGCATCTAAACGCTGCTCGACAATTTGTAAGCGTTGGTCTAGGTTGGAATAATGACTATCAAGATCTTTTTTTAATTGTTGTATAGTGTGCTCATCTTCTTCTAAAGCCCCTCTTAATCTTCTAACCTCCTCATCAAGCTTTTGATTCTGTTGCATGAGTTGCCAATTCAAATTTGCAGGAATAGCTATATTTTCTGGGGTAGTAGATGAATCTGATATATTTTGTGTTTGTGCTGTAGAGGTAGCTACCTGACTTAAGCTTACACTTTCGATAGGTGCTGCATAAACTAAAGATGTGAATATTAAAGGAAGAAGACTATAACTATATTTAGAAAAATTCATATTAAGACCCAAAAAAGACTTAGGTATATTTATCAATTTTATAAGATATAAAGCAATAAGTATTTACAAACTTTCAGCATTTTTATGATAGTGGTTTAAAAGTAAGCACTTGATTTTATTTTTTATTATATTTGTTTTATTAATAATCAATATGTTTGGAGTGTACTTGCATGTAAGCTAAAAATCACTATACTAGTCCTTGTGATGGTGATCCTACTGGTTATCTCGCAATTGTACTCTGTGAACCCCGCCAGGACCGGAAGGTAGCAACGGTAGCAGATCTGCAATGTGCCGAGTTTTTGCTAGTAGGATTACCTCCAAATCTAATTATTACAATCGCTAAAATCAACAACTTTAAATATCATATCTAAATCATACCCTCTATACTGTAAGAATCTAATCTGTTTGGCTCTTTTTTTCATATCTTTTTCTACATTATCTCCAAATTTACGAACTTTTAGTTTATATGCTTCATTAAACCAGTCAGTTTCCTGAATTTGTTCATCAATGTAAGATGTATCAAGAGCCCTTTGTTGTAGCTTCTGTTTTATTCTATGAGGGCCTTGACCTTTATATATTTGACTTCTAAGAACTTGTTCAGCAGCTCTTTGGTCACTTTGATATCCATATTCCTGCAATTCTTGGATAAATTTAATTACTTCTTGATCATCTTGTGCATATTCAAGTAGCTTGTTTGTGAGTTCGGTCTTAGAGAATTCTCTCCTCGTTAATAGAGCATAAGCATATGAGCGTAGGCGAGCGCCTGTAAGTGTTTTTTGAGGCTTTGTTTTGTATTGCATATAGAAAAATAAATATATATGAGGATCTCTCTAGTTATAGTAGCTATAACTAGAGTAATTGTGTAGATTTACGCGTCTATTATATCTTGGTCTTGCTCTGTTTCTACAGGCTTTTGAGTCACTAGCAGCTGTGAGCGAATTTGTTTCTCAACCTCTTCTACAATTGCAAGATTCTCTTCTAAATATCTAATGACATTATTTTTACCTTGCCCAATTTTACTGCCTTGATAAGAGTACCAAGCACCTGCTTTTTGAATGATGTCTTGCTGAACTGCAAGGTCAATAACTTCACCTAAATGATTGACACCTTTACCATAAAGAATTTGAAATAATGCTTCTCGGAAAGGAGGTGCCATCTTATTTTTAACAACTTTAATTTTGGTTTCTGAGCCAATAATTTCATCGCCTTCTTTAACCTGCCCAGCACGACGAATATCTAAGCGAACTGAGGCATAGAACTTCAATGCATTACCACCAGTCGTTGTTTCTGGGCTACCAAACATGACACCAATTTTCATACGAATTTGGTTAATAAAAATAACCATACAGTTTGAGCGTTTTGCATTGCCTGTAATTTTACGTAAAGCTTGGCTCATTAAGCGAGCTTGTAGTCCCATATGGGAGTCACCCATTTCACCTTCAATTTCAGCACGAGGTGTAAGTGCAGCCACAGAGTCAACAACAATAAGATCTACAGCACCTGAGCGAACAAGCATGTCTGCAATTTCTAGTGCTTGTTCACCGTGGTCTGGCTGTGAAACGAGAAGGTTATCTATATCTACACCAAGCTTACGTGCATATTGTGGATCTAGTGCATGCTCCGCATCAATAAAAGCACAAGTACCACCAGCTTTTTGACACTCAGCAATTGCTTGAAGCGTCATTGTTGTTTTACCTGATGATTCAGGTCCATAAATTTCAACAATACGACCTTTAGGTAAACCACCAATGCCTAAGGCTATATCTAATTGTAATGACCCTGTCGAAATTGCTTCAACTGCTTGTACGGTATTGCTACCTAAACGCATTACAGTATTTTTGCCAAACTGTTTTTCAATTTGTCCTAAAGCTGCATTTAACGCTTTACTTTTGTTTTCGTCCATCTTATAACCTCTAAACACGATATATCATGAACAGCAAACAATCTGATTTCAGTTTGTTGTTCTAATTTCTATCTAACTATAGTGACAGATTTTAAGGCTTTTCACTAGATTGATTTATCTGCATTGCGACATACTATGTCGTCTTAGTGAGTGTCGTGATGATAGCTCCACTGCTCATGGTAGCTTTGAGAATTATCTTCTTTAAATTGATGGATTTTTCTACGGTCTCGTTTGTCAGGACGACTTTCAGGTTTTGCAAGGTTGTCTAGCTTTCTTTGTGCAGAAATAAGCTCACGACGTGAAATACTTAGAGGTGTTTCTTCATAAAGTTGTTGTGCAATAGATGCGGGACCACGTGTGTTGGAAAGATTTTTAACTGTAACAGTCTTCTTATCTTTACCTTGTTGTATTGTAAGCTCCATGCCAACTCTAATTTCTTTAGATACTTTAACGCGCTCAGAAGCATGATGTACTTTACCACCCTCTATGGCAGCTTTTGCAACAGATCGTGTTTTAAAGAATCTTGCAGCCCATAGCCATTTATCTATACGCATATGCTCTAGTTCTTTGGGTGAGACACTTTGCTTCATATGTTTCCTATAACAGCGGTGAATGACTTTATTAATATTTACCAATTATTGACGTTCTAATCAAATAAGAATTATGGTTATAACGATAGATTCAGAGTAATCATATGTATAATTTTTTGTTTCCATCGAAATAATTGAGTTTTATTAGATAAACTATATTTAAATGATAATATGGTCTTAAATTATGTTCATAGCTACAGGTCAACCACAAGATATAACTATTTTAAAAGTTGCGGAACTACTTGAAGAAGCTAGTCATGTAATAAAAAAGGTATATCTTCATTATTGTAAATATCAAGATATTCATATTGATATTAAATCTGACAATTCTCCTGTAACGGAAGCAGATATTTGTTCTCATCAAGTTATTTCTTCTAAGTTAAAATTATGGACGCCAAATATTCCTCTTCTTTCTGAGGAAGGAATACATAATGAAAGAGAGAAGTGGCGCGAGTTTTGGCTATTAGATCCTTTAGATGGTACAAAAGAATTTCTAGAAAAGAGAGATCAATTTACGATTAATTTAAGTCGCGTGGTTGATGGAAAGACTATATTTTCAGCGATTATGGCACCAATGTATGACTCAATATATATTGCTTCAATTGAGGGAAAGGTTTTTAAATATTCATATAATACACAAGAATGGTTTGTTTTTTCAGATAAGATTTATGATGATCATACTTTACTTAAAGTTGCAGTCAGTCAAGGCAAAAAAAAACAGAAGGAAAGTATGCAAGTTAGTTTGTATCAATCCTATTTTGACGAAATAGCGAAAAATTATTCTGTTGAAATTGTACAGTGTGGGAGTGCATATAAATTTTGTTTGATGCTTGAAGGTGAAGTTGATATCTATCCAAGATTTCATCCAACTTTTGAATGGGATACTAGTGCAGGGCAATATCTTTTAGAATGTATAGGTGGTGGATTATATAGCTTAAATTCAGAAGCCTTTACATATAATCAACGGTCTAGTTTACTAAATCAGGGGTTTATTGCATTTAGAAATAGTAAATTACATGAAATTGCATTTTTTGCATTAGATGCTTTGCACAGATGAAAAAATATGTTTTAACTATAGTTTTATAATAAAAAGTGATGAATTCTTATTATGTCTTTAACTTTGCTGCCACCAACAATGTTGCAAGCGATTGAGTTATTACCTGAAAATAATATACCGGTCACCTTGTTTACACGCCATTCAATACGTGATGTTACAACAAGAAAGGGGCTGGCAGGCTATGATTTGCAACTGACACAGGATGGTTGTCAACTTGCAAAAGCATGGGGCACTTTCTTATCTAGAATAACTCAACGGCAGATTGTTTCATGTATTTCTAGTCCTATTGAGCGTTGTCTAGATACGGCATCATTGATGATTGAAGGAGCTAAAGAAAATAGACAAAGTATGATACAAGTAGAAGTGGTTTCACAAGGTTTGCTTGTAGAACCTGGCAGTTTAGTTGTAGATATTGGAAAAGCCTCACCATTCTTTCAAGAAAAGGGAGCATTGGGGTTTATTAATGGATTTATAAATAATGAACTTCCAGGAATGAAATATGCATCGATTGGTGTGTGTGATATTTTAGAATTGCTATATAACCAACATCCAATGGATAAAGCCGAGTTAGCACTCGCAGTAACACATGATACAATTTTAGCTGCAATATTGGCATTTATTACAAAAAAAACTCACTTAATAGAATGTGATTGGCCAGATATGATGGAAGGTGTATTTATTTGGTTTGAGGGAAGCTCATTTGATACGTGTCTTATATATTGGATATGGCGTGGGGAAAAGGGGTGTATTTCAGTAGAAGAAATTAGAGCCTATAAAAAAAGCCCCTAACTTAGGGGCTTTTTTTTATACAACTTAGTTAGCAGCTAAAGCTTTAACTTGTGTATTTAAGCGGCTCTTATGGCGAGCAGCTTTATTTTTGTGGATAATGCCTTTGTCAGCCATACGGTCGATTACAGGAACTGCTTGTTTGTAAGCATCTGAAGCAACAGCATAGTCACCAGCAGCAATAGCACTTAAAGTACGTTTGATGTACGTACGAACCATAGAACGTAAGCTTGCGTTGTGTTTGCGCGCTTTAACGTTTTGACGCGCACGTTTTTTAGCCTGAGCAGAGTTTGCCACTCTTGCACTCCTTGAATTAGATTGGTCTGGGCGGGCTGCATAATATTGAATAGAATTCAATACTGTTTAACCAGCCCGTAAACAAGTGCGATATTGTGATGAAACATCGCAATGAAGTCAACCCTTATAAGGGGTTGCTGAATTTTTTAGAGGATATGCAAATTATAAAATACTCGACTAAAAAAACAACATTATATTGTAATTATTTTCATGAATGAGAGTTAGATGCTTAATTTTTAATACGATAGCATCAAATATTTACTTATTTATGATGGTGAGCTTTATTTTAAATAGCCTAAGTTTAATTCATCTTACTAAAATTAAGACGTATTTCAAAAATTATAGTAAAATTATAAATGATGAAATGCAGATTAAATCTTGATTCCATGTCTATTTTTAAAAAAGAAATTGAAGAACTAAACCTCACAAAATTTAAACAACATGAAAAACGTTGGTTAGGGGGGCTATTTGGCTCGTCAAGTACACTGCTATTTAAAGAGATGGCGGTGCATCAGCCAAAGCAGTTATTTGTAGTTATTGCAAAAAATAATCAACATCTTGCTCAACTTGAGAGTGAGTTGGAGTTTTATGGTCAAAAGGCAGTCACATTTCCTGATTGGGAAATTTTACCTTATGATCGCTTGTCCCCACATCAAGATATTGTTTCGGAGCGTTTAGCAATTTTATCGAATATGCCATCAACTGGTATATTGCTGATGACAGCGGCAACATTTACACAACGAATTGCCCCGCCATTTTGGGTGTTAGGTGAGCATTTTGATATTCGTGTAGGACAAAGATTAGACTTAGAACAACAAAAGAAGAATTTAATTCAAGCAGGATATAATTTAGTAGATACCGTATATGATCATGGAGAGTTTGCTGTTCGTGGAAGTATCATGGATATTTATGCATCTGGGCAAACATCACCTATTCGAATAGATTTATTTGATAATGAAGTAGAAACTCTGAAATTTTTTGATCCAGAAACGCAGAGAACAACACAGCAGCTTGAAAAATTTCAAATCCTTCCTGCAAAAGAATTTCCTCTAAAAGATGCGCGTTCCACATTTAGAGATCGTTATGCAGAAGCTTTTCCGCGTGCAAATCCTAAAAAAAACCTAATTTATAAAGATGTATTAGAGGGCATTGTTTCATCAGGCATAGAGTTTTATCTTCCTTTATTTTTTGATAAAGAAGTAATGAACGAACAAGGGTATGTTTCATCGTACTTACCAAGTAATGCTATTGTCATTACAAATGAGTCAATAGATACTGATTTAGCACAGTTTTGGAAAGAAGTTTATCGTCGGTATGAAGATCGTCGACATAATATTGACCAGCCCATTCTACCTCCTGAGGATTTGTTTCTTCAACCTGTTCAAACGCTTGAGAAGTTAAATCAATTCCGACGTATTTTATTTACGGAAGAAAAGCGTGAACCCAAAGCTGGAGTAGTCAACTTTGAGACATTGCAGCCTCAAAAATTACCTGTAGATATAAGGCAAGATCAGCCTTTTTATCATCTTCAAAATTTTATTGATCAAACATCATCACGGGTTCTTTTGGTTGCTGAAAGTGCAGGTCGTCGAGAGTCTTTAAAAGACTCTTTAAGAAGGATTTTTGGTGAAATCAAAAACGTCATTTCTTTTAATGAATTTATCGGTGATTCATCTAAAATTGCAATTACACATGCACCCTTAGATAGGGGGTTAGATTTACCTAAAAATATTGCAATTATTTCTGAAAATCAGCTTTATGAACAGCGAATTGTGCAGCAGCGTCGCAAACGACAGCAAGAGGTCTCTGAAGAATTTCTAGTTAAAAGTTTGACAGAATTGAATATTGGTTCTCCTATTGTTCATATTGATCATGGGGTTGGACGTTATGCTGGATTAATCACTTTAGAGATAGATAATCAAGAACATGAATTTTTGCAATTGAATTATGCAGGCGAAGCAAAAGTTTATGTACCTGTTTCAAATTTGCATTTGATTAGTCGTTATAGCAGTGGAGATCCCGATTTAGCACCACTTCATAAGATTGGTACAGATACATGGAGTAAAGCGAAAAGAAAGGCATTAGAACAAATACATGATGTAGCAGCAGAGCTATTACATGTTCAAGCACGTCGTCAGGCAAAGCCAAGTTTTGCTTTTGAGTTAGATGAGTCTTTATATCGCCAGTTTGCGAATGGTTTTGCGTATGAAGAAACTTTAGATCAGGCAAATGCCATTGAAACAACTTTGCATGATATGCAACAGGCTAAACCAATGGATCGTTTGGTGTGCGGTGATGTTGGTTTTGGTAAAACAGAAGTGGCTATGCGAGGCGCTTTTGTGGCAGTGCAAAATAATAAGCAAGTGGCTGTACTTGTACCCACAACGCTTTTAGCGCAGCAACATTTTGAGTCTTTTAAAGACAGATTTGCAGATTGGCCAATACGCATTGAAGTACTTTCTAGGTTTGGTTCAAATAAAACGCATCAAAAAGTTATTGAAGACTTGGCTGAGGGTAAAGTTGATATTGTGATTGGTACACATAAAATTTTACAAGAGAACATTAAATTTAAAGACCTTGGCCTTATGGTGGTTGATGAAGAACATCGATTTGGTGTTCGTGACAAAGAGCGTATTAAAGCGATGCGTGCAGATGTGGATATGCTTACGCTTACGGCAACACCAATTCCAAGAACATTGAATATGTCATTTAGTGGTATGCGCGACTTATCTATTATTGCGACTCCACCTGCTAGGCGTTTAGCTGTGAAGACATTTGTGCAGGAAGAGACAGATGCAACGATAAAAGAAGCGGTATTGCGTGAATTACTGAGGGGTGGGCAAGTTTATTTCTTACATAATGAAGTAGACACTATTGAACGAACTGCAGAAAATCTTCGTAATTTAATTCCTGAAGCTCGTGTTGCAGTTGCGCATGGGCAAATGCGTGAGCGTGAGCTTGAGCATGTGATGCAGCAGTTTTATCATAAATCTTATAATGTATTGGTTTGCTCAACGATTGTAGAAACGGGAATTGATGTACCAAATGCAAATACAATTATTATTGAGCGCGCAGATAAGCTTGGTTTAGCACAGTTGCATCAATTACGTGGTCGTGTCGGACGTTCGCACCATCAAGCATATGCATATTTACTTGTGCCTTCAATAAAAGGCTTAAAAGGTGATGCTGAAAAGCGTTTAGATGCAATTCAACGTGCATCAAATCTTGGTGCAGGCTTTATGCTTGCGACAGAAGATTTAGAAATTCGTGGAGCAGGCGAGTTACTTGGTGAAAAACAGAGTGGCTCAATGCAAGCGATTGGTTATAGTCTTTATATGGAAATGCTTGAAAAGGCAACCAAGGCAATTCAGAAAGGACGCACACCAAACTTTGATGCGCCATTAAGCTTAACTGCTGAAATTAACCTGCATATGCCAGCCTTGATTCCTGATAGCTATTTAGGTGATGTACATCAGCGTTTAATGTTTTATAAACGTATTAGTAATACAAATAGTTCTGAAAAGTTAAATAATATTCGGATGGAATTGATAGATCGTTTCGGATTATTACCTGAAACAGTAAAGCAACTATTTAGTGTGCATGAGATACGTCTGGAAGCTGAATCCTTGGGTGTAACTAAAATTGATATGAGTATGCACGGCGGTTATATTGAATTTTCTCAAGATACGCCTATTCAAGCGATTAGTATTATTCAGATGATCCAAAATAAGCCAAATTTTTTCCGTATGGATGGTGGGCAGCGTATTAAACTTATGGTGAATTTTTCAGAGTATAATCAGCGAATTCAATTTATTAAGGATGTCTTTAAGCAGTTGTCCTCAGATATTGCACGTTAAGAAAACAAATAAGTGCTGAAAAGGGCTTCACATATATTTAAATGTGTATACAAATGAAATTGCTTCATATTCATGAGAAATTCTATATGATAAGATTAACTTACTTTCATTTTGATAATTTATAAAGATATGTTTAGTCTGCATCCACAGTTAGCCCAAGATACTTTCTTTGTTGGTGACTTTCCTTTATCAACATGTCGTTTAATGAATGATATGCAGTTTCCTTGGCTAGTGCTTATTCCTCGTGTTCCTGGTGTAACAGAGTTATACGAGTTAAGCCAAGCTGATCAAGAACAATTCTTGCGCGAATCTAGTTGGTTATCTAGCCAGCTTTCACGTGTATTTCGTGCCGATAAAATGAATGTTGCTGCATTAGGTAATATCGTTCCTCAACTCCATTTTCATCATGTCGTGCGCTATCAAAATGATACAGCTTGGCCGAACCCTGTATGGGGTCAAGAAGCTGTACCTTATAATAATGAAGTACTTACACATATGCGCCAAACACTTATGCTTGCGCTGAGAGGACAAGGCGATATGCCATTTGATTGGCGCATGGATTAAGCTTAATAAATTAAATGAAAAGCGCTGTTGTGAGAGGGCAGCAATAAAATGTCATTTGACCGTATTATAAATAACCGCTTTATTGTTGAGAGCTTATATCGGTTGATGGCATATTTATTGCTATCCTTAGGTGTCTTGCTTTATTATTTTTCTGTACCACTGCGGTTACAGCACTTAATTGTAGCTATTCTTTCTCTCATTATTTTTCCATTATCACTAAAACTATTTTTCTATATTAAATACGAGTTTAATGAGTTTTATGCGAGGCAGATTCTCTTTGTTTTAGATGCAATAATTATTGCTGCTGCATTAACTGCAACACATTTTTCTATTGTATTTAGTTCTTTAATATTTACGACACTTTGGTGTGTGAAGAGCTTAACAAGAATATCCTTCTTTACTTACAGTTGCGCACTGATTGCTTCATTAATAGTCATTTATTTAAATGCAATTTTTTTCTTTGGATTTGAAAACTATTTTGAATTAGATAGCTTAAGATTAGTAATTTATAGTTTAGTTTGTTTTTTACTTTATTTAGGTTCAGGATTTTATTTTAATAAGCAATATATTCATTATTTAGAATATACAAAAGACTACTATCAAGAACAAATGAATCGCTATGTTCAATTTTCTACCCAATTGAGTCGTTATGCGCCTAATCAATTGTGGCAATCAATTATGAGCGGGCAAACACAAGCAAAAATTGAGTATAAAAGAAAAAAAATGACAATATTTTTTTCAGATATTCAAGGGTTTACGGAGTTATCAGAGAAACTTATTCCTGATGATTTAGCATTTGTTTTAAATGACTATTTAAGTCATATGACTGAAATTGCAAAAAAATATGAAGCAACTTTAGATAAATTTATTGGTGACGGTGTACTTATATTTTTTGGTGATCCACATAGTAATGGTATTGAGAAAGATGCCAAAAACTGCATCGAAATGGCAATTAGTATGCGTCAACAAATGCATGTCTTACGGGAAAGATGGCTTAAAATGGGATTTCCTGAACTACATATACGTATGGGGGTAAGTACTGGCTATTGTCATGTTGGAAATTATGGTTCAGATTATAGGATGTCATATACTGTTATTGGTCACGATGTTAATCTAGCATCTAGACTACAGGGTGTTGCAGATATTGATGAAATTTTAATTGCAGATTCTACTTATAATTTAATTAAAGATGAGTTTATTTGTATCCCTAAACAGTCTATTAAATTAAAAGGCTTACAAAATAGTACAGATACATGGCAAGTGCTAGATAAATATACAGGAATAAAATCACAGACACAAAAATGGTTTGATTATGAATATAAAGGATTTCATTTATTATTAAATTTAGAAGAAGTTCAGCACTATGAGTATGATAATTTAGTTACTGTATTGGAAAAAGCAATTACACGAATAGAAAATCAGAAAAGTATAACGACTGAAAAAGGTGTTGCGCGCTTAAGAGTAGAAGATCAAATAGTTGACCCCCATACCGAATAGTATGGGAGTAGATTTTTTTTTAATGATTTTCCGAAGCATGGTTAATAGTATATTTAGGAATTTCAACTTCTAAATCTTCATCTTCTACAATAACCTGACAAGAAAGTCTTGAGTCAGGTTCTAATCCCCAAGCGCGATCCAATAAATCAGCTTCAACATCATTCATTTCATCTAAGTTATCAAACCCACGACGAATAACAACATGGCATGTAGTACAAGCACAAGACATATCACATGCATGTTCAATTTTGATTCCGTTTTGTAATAAACTTGAACATAAGTTACTACTTTTTTCAACTTCAAACTCTGCACCTTCTGGACAAAATTGTGCATGAGGAAGAACTTTAATACGTGGCATATGGTTACCTATTCAGAGCTTGAGTTTGACCAATCATCGAGTTTTGTGCCTGATAAGGCTTTGTCGATATGACGATTCATTCGCAAAGCAGCAAATTCATCGCTATATAGTTTAAGCGTTTCGATCGCTTGTTCAATATCTTTTATATCTGTGGTTTCTAGTGTCTTAGTTAAATGCTGTTGAGCGTGATCTAGCTTCTCTTTCTGACTTTGGTTAAGTAAGTCAGAGTCTACAATTAGAGCTTGAGTGAGTGCTTCTAGTTCTCTTTTTGCTTCAACTTTAGTTTCCTGTAAATGACGTAAATTTTTGTCTTCTTCCGCATGTTGGAAACCCTCAACCAACAGGCGTTCCATATCTTTATCAGACAAACCATAAGATGGTTTAATATCTATTTTTGCTTGAACACCTGAAGTTGTTTCTTTTGCAGAAACAGAAAGTAAACCATCAGCATCAACTTGAAATGTAACTTCAATACGTGCTTGGCCAGCCGTCATTGGTGGAATATCGTGTAAAACAAATCGTCCTAAAGACCTGCAATGTTCTACAAGGTCGCGCTCACCTTGAACAACATGAATAAGCATGGCTGTTTGGCCATCTTTATATGTTGTAAATTCTTGACGACGAGCGACTGGAATTGCTGTATTTCGTGAAACCAAACGTTCTACAAGCCCTCCCATTGTTTCTAAACCAAGCGAGAGTGGAGTAACATCCAATAAAAGTGAACCATCTTTATTGTTGCCGACTAATTGATTAGCGGTAATGGCAGCACCAATTGCAACGACTTCATCTGGATTAATTGTGCATAGAGGTTCTTGTTGAAATACTTCTGCCACTGCTTGTTGTACGGCGTAAGAACGAGTAGAGCCACCAACTAGAACAACGTTTTGAATGTCATCAATGGTAAGTTTTGCATCTCTTAATACACGCTTACAGACATGTATTGTTCTATCTAAGGCAGTTTGGATAATACTTTCAAAAGTTGCTCTATCTAATATAATTTCTTTATTTTCTAAAGAAATATTTACAGTATGATCATCTGATAACTTTTCTTTAGCAGTTTTTGCAGAAAGTATAAAATTGGCATACTGTTCGTTGTTAAGCTCTTCTATTTGTAATTGTTCTTTGAACCATTTTACAATGAGTCGATCTAAATCATCTCCACCTAAAGCCGTGTGACCGCCAGTCGCTAAGACTTCAAATACACCTTGACTAAATCTTAGAACTGATACATCAAACGTTCCACCGCCTAAATCATAGATCACATAGTTTTGATCAATTGCCAGATTTGAGTCTTTATCTAGACCATATGCAACTGCTGCTGCTGTAGGCTCATTTAGTAATCTTAAAACCTTGAGACCTGCCAATTCTGCAGCATCTCGTGTTGCTTGGCGCTGTGCTTCATCAAAATATGCAGGAACGGTAATAACAGCACCATTTAATGGGTGTTCTAAGGTTTTTTCAGCTCTAATTCTGAGTTGGTTAAGAATATCTGCGGATATTTCTACAGGTGTTTTTTCACCAGAAGTTGTCTGAAATGTTGGCATTTCATGATCTGAACCAAGAAGAGTATAGGGATGTTGAAACTTGATATCAGCTTTAGAGCGTCCCATAAATCTTTTAACAGATACAATTGTATTTTGAGGATCTGTTAACAGAAAAGATTTTGCATCATCACCATACTGTATTTGGTTTGGCTGTTGAGCATAATGAACAATAGATGGAAGCAATACGCGATCTTGTTCATCTTGCAAAACTTTGGCTTCACCTGAGCGTACGGCAGCAACTAAAGAATGTGTTGTTCCTAAATCGATACCTATTGCAACACGATGCTGGTGTGGTTCACTTGACTGTCCGGGTTCTGCAATTTGCAAGAGCGCCATTGAATACAATCCTTAATAAATTTTTATGATATTAAATTTTAAAAATCATCGTTAAGATCAAATTGATCATCAAATAATTTTTCTTCAGCTTTATTTGTATCATTTAAGACACGCTGAAAAAATTGAAGTTTTCTGACATTTTCTCTAGCACTATCCCACTGTTCGTCGTGGTAGTCACCTTGAAATGCTGTTGTCAAACTCTCAATCGCTTGATTAACCTGATTTTTAACAGCTAGAATTTGCTTTTCTGAAGTTGCATTTTCTAAATCTTCTCTGAGCTCTAATGCTTCTTGCAAGAAAAATAAGTCACGTATAGATTGATCTAAGTCATGATCTTCTTTCTTTAAAGAAAGTAAATAAGCTGCTCGACTGTCTACCTGAGAAAGTACTTTATAAGCATGATTTATTTCACTAGATTGAATCAGTGCTTTGTCTTTATCTTCAGCGCGATCTGGATGATATTGTTGCTGTAGTTGTAGCGCAGTTGCTTTTAGCTGAGCTAAATTAATTGAAAGTTCTACAGGCAGATTGAATAATTCAAAATAATTCATAGCAATGATTCTACGATGAAAAAATCAATAAAACGGTATGTCACAGTTTTATTGATTTTAAAATAGTGAAAGGATGTAACTAAACAGTAAAAGATTCACCGCAACCACATTCACCCTTTTGATTTGGATTGCTAAATTCGAAGCCTTCATTTAGACCATTTTTCGCATAATCCATTTCTAGACCATCTAGGTATACTAAACTTTTTGGGTCTACGAATACTTTAACACCATGTTGCTCAAAGATTTGATCATGTGACTCAATTTCATCTACAAATTCGAGTACATAGGCAAGACCTGAGCAACCGGAAGTTTTCACGCCAATGCGAATACCTTCACCCTTACCACGATTTTCTAAAAAATTGCGAATATGGGTTGCCGCACTTTCAGTTAAATGGATCATGAAAACTCCAGATATGGTTTAAATACTTGATTTTTTTGTACGATAGTCATCAATTGCAGCTTTAATTGCATCTTCTGCAAGTACAGAGCAGTGTACTTTTACAGGAGGTAGAGCAAGTTCGTTTGCAATATCAATATTTTTAATTGCCTGAGCTTGATCAAGTGTTTTTCCTTTTAGCCATTCTGTAACTAAAGAGCTAGAAGCAATTGCAGAACCACAGCCATAAGTTTTAAAGCGTGCTTCTTCAATAATACCATTGTCATCAACTTGAATTTGTAGACGCATTACATCACCACATGCAGGTGCACCCACCATACCAGTACCAACATTGTTCGCATTTTTATCTAATACGCCAACGTTACGAGGATTTTCGTAATGATCAATTACTTTTTCGCTATATGCCATGAGACTTCTCCAAACCTGGGACGTACCTGAGTTCTATATTAAATTATGAAGGCAGAACTTAGTGTTCAGCCCATTCAACCGTTGAAAGATCAACTCCATCTTTGTACATATCCCAAAGAGGAGAAAGTTCACGAAGTTTTTCTACTGCAGCTTTAGTTACTGTGATTACATGGTCGATATCTTCTTCAGTTGTATATTTACCAAAGCTAAAGCGAATTGAACTATGTGCTAATTCATCAGATAGACCAAGCGCTCTCAATACATAAGAAGGTTCAAGAGTCGCAGAAGTACATGCAGAACCACTAGAAACAGCAATATCTTTAAGCGCCATCATTAATGACTCACCTTCAACAAAGTTGAAACTTACATTTAAGTAGTTTGCAACATTGTAAACTGGATGACCATTAAGAAAAACTTGTTCTAGGTCTTGTAGACCATTCCATAGTTTGTCGCGTAGAGTACGTAGGCGAGTTTGTTCAGAAACTAGATTCTTTCCAGCCAATTCAAAAGCTTCACCCATACCAACGATTTGGTGTGTTGCTAGTGTACCTGAGCGCATACCTCTTTCATGACCACCACCATGCATTTGTGCTTTTAAGCGTACGCGTGGTTTGCGGCGTACATAAAGTGCACCTATACCTTTAGGTCCATAAATTTTATGACCTGAAAAGCTCATAAGGTCAACATTCATGGTGCTTAAATCAATTTCAACTTTTCCAGCTGCTTGAGCGGCATCTACATGGAAAAATATTTTATTCTTACGTGTAATTTCACCAATAGCAGCAACGTCTGTCACTGTACCAATTTCATTGTTTACCATCATTAATGAAACAAGAATAGTATCTGGACGTAATACTTCTTCAACCATTTCAGGAGTAATAAGACCTGTTTGTGGTTGTGGTTCAATATAAGTAATTTCAAAACCTTCTGCTTCAAGCTCTCGGCATGTATCTAAAATTGCTTTATGTTCAATTTTACTTGTAACAATGTGCTTGCCTTTTGAGCTGTAAAATTGAGCAATGCCTTTAAGTGCTAGGTTATCTGCTTCAGTTGCACCAGAAGTCCAAACAATTTCACGTGGATCGGCTTTAACAAGGTTTGCGACCTGCTCGCGAGCGTATTCCGCTTTTTCTTCTGCTTGCCATCCATAGGCATGAGAGCGAGATGCAGGGTTACCAAAAGTACCATCGAAAGTTAAGCATTCCATCATGCGTTCAGCAACTTGCGGGTCTACTGGCGTTGTTGCTGCATAATCAAGATAAATTGGACGTTTCATGTTAAATACCTGTAACCGATAATAGGGCTGAATCGCGATTCACTGAATTTTGGCGCAGCGCCACTGTTTGTACATTTTTTTGAGAAATGAGATCAGCAAGTGTGATTTTTGCTAAATAATCGGCAATATGGTGTGAGAGACCTTGCCATAAATCATGTGTTAAACACATTGCACCATTTTGGCAGTTTCCCTTATGGTCGCAACGTGTTGCATCGACGGTTTCATTTACGGCTTCTATAATTTCTAAAATTGTAATATCGTCAGCACCTTTTGCAAGGTGGTAACCACCATTTGCACCGCGGACACTAGAGACAAGGCCATTGCGTTTTAGTTTGGCAAATAGCTGCTCAAGATAGGCAACAGAAATAGTTTGACGTGTTGCAATTTCTGCAAGTGTAATAGTGTCTTTAGGTGACTGTAAAGCTAAATCAAGAAGTGCAGTCACTGCGTAGCGACCGCGAGTAGTTAAGCGCATGACCCGATACACATGTTTAGATAAGATATTTAAATTTTATGAATCCTGACTAAAATAGTCAAGTTTTTAATACATCAACTTAATCGAATTTTGACGATTTATTTAAGTTATATGAATTAATAAAACCAATTGTACATTAAAACCATACATAAACCTATAATAATACTTATATATAATATATTTAGATGCCTCTGTTTTGTTTTAAGTTGATGTATTTGATTTTTGTGTTGCTTAATTGCAACTTGCAAATTATCAATTTTTGTACGTTGATAATCTATTTTGTTTAACAGGTCTGATACGCGTGTTTTTGACGAGGTAATATCTGTTTGAAAATGTGAAATAGGTAACCAGTTTTTCCAGTCGCTTGCAATTTTTGGAAGAGATAGCTGTAAGAGTAGATCTCGCATTTGATCTTTATATTTTACGTCACCATATATTTTAATACTACGCATACTTTTATAGTTTCCTAAAACCAGCGCTTGAAAATAACTAAAAATGGTACTGCTAATTTCTAAGTTAATGGCTTCTTCAGGTTTAGCTGTATTAAAAAGTATGCCTTTATTTGTGAAATGTACATAAAAATCAGTATAGGGGATATAGCAATTTACTTTGAGAATAAGGTTATCCTCTATAAAGATTTTTGCTTGTTTTTGAACAAGTTTATCATTATTAAATATGAAACTATAAAATGTTTCTAAAATGATCATTGTTAAGTTTAGCAACAAATGAGGTGGTTTTTTCCTTTGTTGTTGCGATCTACTCATTTTAAAAGACCTTTAATTAAGCGAGTGAATTAGAGTTTATAAGTGATTTATTTCTATATCCTTATTTGAATAAGGCATAAGTTTAGATAGCTCTAATTCTAATCTAGGCAATATGTAATGACAAAATAAATGAAAATAGATTAGATAGCAAGCTGTTGAAAAATGATTAAACAATTGATGATGACTATTTGGACATTGTAAACATAAGATTGGTCGAAATCTAAGCTTTATGATATGAGCAACGATCAATTTATCTATAGGATAAAGCCGATACGTTATATATTCTGCTAGATAATTTGAATATTTCTTATATCGCTTACCACTGGTGTCTTTTATATATTGCAAAAAATATTTCAATAATGAATGTGTTTTAGTTAAGTAATCATAGTAGAGATTAAATGATTTAATATCGGCAATGTATCATTATTATGATATATGGTTCACAGTGTTAAAGATGAAGAAAATTTTATACACAGATAAAGATTGATAATCTGCTTCATATATAAACTTCTTAATAGAATAGTAAGATTTTATAACTTAATAAAAATACCATGCTATTAGAATGAGAATTTTTCCAACAGGTGATCTAGGTCAGATCTAAGTAGCCATATTAAATGAGAACATGATCCATATATATTTAACTTCTAGTACTATTTAATAGTTTGGTAAATTTATGATATTAGTTTTTGGCTAAGAAATATACTTTTTATCGGTTGGATGTCAATATTTTGGTGCTTTTTAGGTTTTTTGAAATGAAAATCCAATAAAAGCAATTAATCAGTATTGCGTTTCCCCCCAAAGCATTGCTATAAATGCACTACGGTAAGATATATAAACCCTTAAATCTTAAACAAACGAAATTAGAGGATGTAATCTTCATGAATAAATCAGAATTAATTGATGCAATTGCAGCAAAAGGGGGATTATCTAAGACTGATGCAGGTAAAGCATTGGATGCCACTATTGCGTCAATCACGGAAGCTCTAAAAGATGGTGATACTGTAACTCTTGTTGGTTTTGGTACATTTAATGTTAAAGAGCGTGCAGCTCGCACAGGTCGTAACCCAAAAACGGGTGAAGAGCTACAAATTAAGGCAAGCAAAGTGCCAAGCTTTAAAGCTGGTAAGGGCTTGAAAGACGCTGTTGCATAATTGCAGTAGAAGAAAAAGCGCGCCCTATGGCGCGTTTTTTATTGATGGTATTAAAAATATAAGCGAATACATTCATTCATTTATAGATTTCAGTTAGAATTGCACGAAAATAAAATATTGGAATATTTATGGACTCGTTTCGTAAACTCATTAGGGGTTGGTTAGGGAAGGTTTTATTGGTACTTTTTCTAGCACCCGTTGCATTGGTTGGTATAGAAGGTTACTTTGGTAGTTCCTCAAAAGGTGATGTAGCTAAGAAAGTAAATGGTCAGGATATTACAAATAAAGATCTTGATGAGTTAATGAAAGCATATCGCCAACAGTATTTGCAATATGTTCAGGGAGATGAGTCTCTGTTGAATACGCATGCAATTCAAGAGGCTGCTTTAAATACACTAATTGCAAAAACACTCCTTTTACAGCAAGCAAAAAAATTAGATATTAGTATGAGTGATGCACAGTTTGTGCAAATGCTAGCTCAACTTCCTGATTTTCAAGTAAATGGAAAGTTTAGCAATGAGTTGTTTGGTAATTACCTTAAAAATAGGGGTATTACAAAAGATATGCTTATTGCAAATCTACGCCAAGACCATGCATTAAAAATGTTATCTGGAACGATCTCTAATTATGCAATTGTAAGTAATGCAGATATTAATTACTTTGCAAACTTACAAGCTGAACAACGAGAGCTGTATCTTGCGAGTATTAAGCTAGATGATTATAAAAAAGCTATTTCTGTGAATGATGCAGAAATTGAAAAGTATTATGAGCAACATTTAAATGACTTTAGACGTAGTGCTTCTGTAGATGTTGATTATGTCATTTTAAAACCATCAATGTTTACTGCAAATCAGCAGCAAGTGACTGATGCAGAGTTACAACAAGCATATACACAATATGTTGATGCACAAAAAGCAAATGTGACTAAACATGTACGTCATATTCTGGTTACAGAAGACAATCGTTCTGATGCCGATGCACTTAAATTGATTAATGAAGTTGAAGGAAAAATTAAAGCTGGTCTTTCTTTTGCAGATGCAGCAAAACAGTACTCAGAAGACCCTACATCGAAAGCACAGGGTGGACTACTTGCGAATTATCAACCAGGTACATTAGGCTCTACCGAGTTTGATGATGCTGTTAAGGTTGCGAAAAATGGTCAAGTATCACAACCTATAAAAACTCATTTTGGTTATCATATTATTGAAGTACAGTCTGATGCACCTACAATAGCATCTTTTGATAATATGAAAGAGAAACTGCGTGCTGATGTGTTAAAAACTAAAGCGAATAATGTATATACAGATACTGTAAATAATCTAAACGATACGGTTATTAGTGCAGATGCATTAGATGTTGTGACTCAGCAAGTTAAAGAAGCGCATATTGAAACAGCCCATCATGTAAGTTTATGGACAAAAGATCCATACTTAAGTAATACTGCTGTTAAAGCAAAAATATTTAATGATGATGTGAAAAATGGCGATAGAAATGTCTCTACAAGCATTGCTTTAAATAATGGTGAAACAATTTGGGTAAAAGTACGTAATTATTACCCTGAAGGTGTTCAAGCTTTAGCTCAAGTGAAAGATGAAGTAAAAGCAAAATTAATTAACCAAAAAGCTTCAGATGAAGCAAAAGCAAAAATATCAGCGGCTTTACAACAGTTTGCATCAGAGCCTGCAAAACAAGTATTGGCTAAAAATAGCACTCTGAAATTTGAAAAAGCAGGTATTTTTACACGTCAGAACTTGAAGAAAGAAATTGCAGATGTTGCATTTACATTGCCTGTACCAAAAGCAGATATGTGGTCTGTTGGAACAACAGTATTGCCAAATGAGTTACTCGTAGTTGCAGTATCTCATGTTGATCAAGATGCAGTTAAGAAATTAACACCTGAACAGCTACAACAAGTGAAACAAGTGTATCAACAAGCACGTGGTGAACAAGAAATGGCTGCATATGTTGACTATTTAAAGTCAAATGCAAAAATTAAATAATAAAAAAATGCCTCAGATGAGGCATTTTTTTATTATCATGGGATATAAACGATTGCTATGTCATTTAAAATACGCTATTTTAAATCTAAGCCGTTTTTAATTTAGAAAGAATAGCAATGTTATTTCAGCAACCTACTTTTACATACGCGTATTTTTGGTACTTTAGATAGTTGCCCTATACGCATGTGGGCAAAATAAGTAGGTTGCCCATCGAATTTATAACCTGATTGGCAACCACCAATCAGGTTTTTTTTACGAATATTTTTAGGAAATTAAGATGATGAATTACTTTAATACATATTTCTTTGGTCAATATTGGTTTGGTTTTGGCGTGGAAAATTTACATCAAAGACGATTGTTAAAAAAATAGAATTGGGCGAAATGCCCTAAAGGAAAAAGCAATGAATACTTTAGTTTTACCAAATTTTAATCAGCAAGAACTAGAACTTATAACACCTGAAAAATTAAAAAAGAAACTCATTTTAGAGTCAGAACTACAACATCAAGTTTTTAATCACAGAAAGATTGTAGAAAATATTTTGGCAGGACATGATAAGCGATTACTGCTTATTATGGGGCCTTGCTCAATTCATGACCCTCAAGCTGTGATTGAATATGCACAGAAGTTAAAAAAATTACAAGAACAAGTGAAAGATCAAGTTTTTATTGTGATGCGGGCATATATTGAAAAACCAAGAACGACAGTAGGGTGGAAAGGTTTCTTGTATGATCCATCATTGGATGGTAGTGCTGATTTAGCACAGGGTATTGAAAAATCTAGAGCATTATATATTGAACTAATTAGACAAGGTATTCCCGTAGCAAGTGAAATTTTAAACCCAATGGTGACAGGCTATTTTGATGATCTAATTACTTGGGGTGCTATAGGTGCAAGAACATCTGAATCCCAAATTCATCGTGAGATTGCAAGTAGTTTGCCTTTCGCCGTAGGATTTAAAAATGGTACTGATGGGTCTGCTAAAATTGCGTTAGATGCAATACAGTCTGCTGCTGCAGAACATGACTTTTTTGCACTTGGGCAAACAGGAAAGCCAGTATTGAAACATAGTCATGGAAACCCATACCCCCATATTATTTTAAGAGGCTCTAATACTGGCTCCAACTATGATGCCGAATCAATTGGTAAAATTAAATCAGGTATTAAAGGAGAGCTTCCGACCTTTATTGTTGATTGCAGCCATGGAAATAGTGGTAAAGACCCACTTAAACAGCCTGCTATATTAAAGCAGATTATTGAAGAACGCCATTTAACTGATGTAAGGGGTGTGATGGTGGAAAGTCATTTGGTTGACGGTGCGCAAAAAATTACTTCAGATATGGTATATGGTCAATCTATAACTGATGGATGCTTAGGTTGGGATAAAACCGAAAAAATGACAGTATTGATTGCTTCAATGTTGGCAAAATAAAAATATAAAAGTACAGGATGATTCCTGTACTTTTAAATATTTTAAAGCCCCGCCTGATATGCTTCACTAGATAATAGCTCATCAATATCATTAATATTGTCAGGTTTTATTTTGTAAATCCAACCTTTCCCATATGGATCATCATTAATAAAATCAGGGTCATCTTCTAATGTTGTGTTTATTTCAACAATAGTACCTGAAATTGGCATGTGAATATCAGATGCTGTTTTTACAGACTCTACAACGCCTGCTTGTATCTTTGCTGATAAATGTGATCCTACATTTGGCATTTCAATATAAACAAGATCTCCTAGCGCATCTTGTGCATGGTCAGAAATTCCTGTGACTACAAGATCACCATCAATTTTTACCCACTCATGTGTTGGTGCATATTTTAGATTATTGGGATGATTCATTTAAGTTTCCTAAAGGGAGTTATTGACTTATCTTATATAATTTTATATTTAATTGCATTATTTTGATAATAGATAAAAAAATAGTTTGTACTGATGCGAATAATATTAATAAAAAATTATATATATTTGTATAATATAGGCTACAGAAAAATTGGGTAGATTATTTAAATTATAGAATTAATTTTCCTTAAAAAAATATTAATTTTAAGCATTAAAGTATTGTTCATTTGTAAATAAAAAACTATGATATTTGTATAAAATATCTTAGATGTACTTATTTTATATAAAAATTCTTTAATTAAGTAGCTTATCAGGGCTTTATTATGATTCAAAAAATGAATAAGTTTGTAGTGGCATTAAGTTTATGTGTACCATTGTTATATAGCAATATATCGTTTGCAGAGAATAAGACTATGGTTCCAGAACAAAAATTTCTAGTAGGTACTTGGTCAGGTATGCCTGATAATTCGAAATTATCAGCTGATTTTGCAAGTCAGGGAATTTATACAGTGAAATTGAATAGAGATGGAACTCTACTTCCTTTGAGTGAATTAAAAATGCAAGATCCTTCTTGGATCACTTTTTCGAAAGACCATAAATTTGCGTATGTAACAAATGAAAAAGCGGACGGTACTGTAAGTGCTGTGTCTGTGGGAAGTAATGGGAAGTTAGCAGAGATTAACCATGTGAAAAGTCTTGGTGACCATCCAACTCATTCGACGCTTTCTAATGATGGTAAATTCCTGTTTGTTGCAAACTATTCGGTTGGGCCAAAAAAATCAGGTATAACAGTGCTTCCTATATTGCCAAATGGTGCTTTAGGTGATGCAGTTCAGAATATTAAATTTATTGACGGTAGTAATGTTGTTGTGGGGCGTCAAAATTCAGGACATGCACATTCAGTCACTTTCTCACCAGATGGTAAAGTACTTTATGCTGCAGATTTAGGAGCAGATATAGTTCGTGCATATGAATATAACGCAAATGATAAGTTACCATTGCGTGCTGATCCAACGTTGGATTTAATTTTTGCAAAGGGTAGTGGTCCTCGACATATGCTGTTTTCTAAAAATGGAAAATTTGCTTATGTAACTTCTGAGATGAATGCGGAAGTTGTTGTTTTTGAAAAAAATGGCAAAAAAATGGTTCAAATTCAGAAAGAACTATTAGCTAAAAAAGATCACGAGTCTCAAAAAAGTGCTTCAGGATTAATATTCTCACCAGATTATAAGTTTCTATATGTTGGGAATCGTAAAGATGTAAATGAAATTGTAACGTATAGAGTAGATAATACTACTGGAAAGCTTACTCTTGTTGGGCGTTATGCGAGTGGTGGTGTAGAGCCAAGAGCATTCTCGATGGATAAAACAGGAGAATATCTACTTATATCTAATGTGCATTCTCATACGGTAAGTGAATTTAAGAGAAATAAAGAAACTGGTGCATTAACTCCAACTCGTATAGCTTTACAAATTGGTCAACCTACAGATATTAAGTTTATTCCATAAGTTACTTTATAAATAAATTATATATAAACTTCAATATTTCTTATTTTGAGTTTATACAATAGACTAAGTAGAATACATTCACATAATCCATAGCGTCATATTCAGCAATCGAAATATGATGCTATGGATGGTTTGTTACCTCTTTATAAAAAATGCAACTTCTAATGCTTAAGAAACCATGAATATATTAGGTATTTTAAAAATTTGTTGAAACCGTGCTTTACTAAATCAAATAATTTTTTAAAAACCTGATTTCAAGCAAAGGCAGTCTTATATACAATACAGTTTAAAATTTAACTGATATTGGAGGCCTGATAAATTTTCAGATTGAATTCAGGTAAAATAGCAATTAGATGATCAAAGATATCTGATTGTATTGTTTCATATTCAAGCCATACAGTAGTATTTGTGAATGCATATACTTCGAGTGGTAAACCAACACTTGTTGGTTGCATTTGTCTGACAAGTATTAACTCATCTTTTGCAATTCCATCTTTTTGTTTTAAGTAAAAGTCGATATATGCTCTAAACGTACCTAGGTTTGTTAAACGTCGTTGGTTATATTTAGACTGATTCATAAGTGTATGGTTGAAAGCTGTAATTTCAGTTTCTTTTTTATTTAGGTAATTATTTAATAGTAAAAAGTCTTTAAGCTTACTCATTTCTTCGGTAGACATAAATTTAATACTGCTTTGGTCTATATAAATAGATCTTTTTATACGGCGTACACCTGCATTTCTAACACTACGCCAATTCCGAAAAGTATCTGTTACTAATTTATTTGTTGGAATAGTCGTAATTGTTTTATCAAAATTTTGTACTGTCACAGTATGTAGTGACATGTCTATAACATCACCATCAGCATTGAGTGATGGCATTTCAATCCAATCACCAATACGTATCATGTCGTACGATGCGATTTGTACGCTGGCAACTAATGATAATATTGTATTTTGAAAAACTAACATAAGAACGGTGGCCATTGCACCAAAACCCGCCAACAGATTAAATACATCTTTTTTAAGAAATGTACCTAAAATCATTAAGGCGCAGACTACAAAAATCATCAGTTTTATAAGTTGTAAATAACCTTTAATGGGTTTGTTTTTTGCATTTGGATTCTTTTGATATATTGTGTTAAATACGTTTAGAATCTCACTAATTGTTAGGGTAATACTTAGGAAGAGTGAAGTCTGAGCAATCATTTGAATTAAATGAACAATCTTTTCGGATAAGTTTGGTACAGAGTCAATTCCATTCATAATAATGAGTGCAGGGACAATATTGGCAAATCTATGAATGACATGATGATGTGCTAACGCAGAGTTTTTGGCTGAAGGTAATTTCATTAAAATTTTTCGGATACCTTGAACCACAACTTTTTTTGCAATGAAATTGGCAATATATGCAGTAAGAATAAGTGTAATTAGCCCAATAACCATATCTAACCAAGGAAATTTATCTGTCCAACCGAATAGATCTTCTAAAAACTTTGAGATGTCTTTCAATTTAAATATCCGCCTGTAAACCTGCTCAGTAGTATTAATCTATTTTAATTCTTATCTTAGAAATGAACATCACTTACAGTATATTCTCTGTAAGTGATGTGATTAGGTGAGGACTTACCACATTAAATCATCAGGAATGACATATGCAGCATATGGATCTTCTTCATCGGTCGTTTTTGTATTTTGATTGGATTTATTCCAAATAATAAAACCTTCTAATTTTTGCTCTATGCGCTCTGCAAGTGCTTTTGGTAAAAGAGCATAACTTGAAGCATCTTTTGCAATTACAAGACTGCCTGATACAAGTGCATTATAGGCTTGTTGATGAATATAAATTTTCTTTACTTTATTCTCATCAATGAACTGGTAGTTAATGTTTCCATCAGTTTCCTTCACTTTATGTTGTTGTATCATTTGCTGTATATTAGATTTTAGTGTTTTTGCTTCTATTTCTTTTTGTTTCTTTGCATTTAATGTTAGGTCTTTTTCTTGTTTAGACAGCTGATTTTGAGCTATTTGTGCTTTAATCTCATCTTTATTGCTTTGTCCTGTTCTTTGCTCATGCTGAGCTTGTTTACTCAGCTTCTTAGCTTTTTTGTTGTCTACGAGACCTGCTTTAAGTAACTGAGCTTGAAGTGCATTCTTAACCATAATTAACCCAAAAAAATTTTCATTTAAAAATTGAAGCTTTCAAAGGGTAATAATAGCACCGAATAAGGATGAGTAATAATAAAGAAAGGTGAGCATGCACAATTTGTTTTTAATAAATACGGCGTAAGTTAATTACGCCGTAAATGATATGGATTATTTATCTTTATAGCCTTGATCAGCAGCTATGACAAATAGAACATCAGTAGATGAATTTAATGCTGTTTCAGTAGAATCTTGAATAACACTAATGACCATACCAATTGCAACAACTTGCATTGCAACTTCAGATGAGATACCAAATAGACCACATGCCACAGGTACAAGGAGTAATGAACCACCTGCAACACCAGAAGCACCACATGCTGAGATACTAGATACAATACATAAAATAAGCATTGTAGAGAAATCGACATGAATTCCTAGTGTATTTACAGTTGCCAGAGTGAGTGTTGTAATTGTTACAGCTGCACCACACATATTAATTGTAGAGCCAAGAGGCACAACAACATTGGTTGTTGATTCATCTACGCCACAACGACGTGCAAGGTCTAAATTGACTGGAATATTTGCAGCTGAGCTTCTTGTGAAAAATGCTGTAATTCCACTTTCTTTTAGGCATTTAAAAACAAGAGGATATGGATTCCCTTTGATTACAATACCTACAATAATAGGGTTGATTACAAAAGCTACAAAGAACATTGTACCCAGTAATACACCGAGTAGATGTGAGTAACTTTTAAATGTGTCAACACCAGCAGATGCAAAAGTAACAGTAACTAGTCCAAAAATACCAATTGGTGCGAACGAAATAACAAGTTTAATAACTTTATTTATTGCAGCGGAGGTATCGTGAATAAAAGTTTTTGTTGTGTGAGAACTGTGACGGAATGCAAGTCCTAAGATAATTGCCCATGCAAGAATCCCAATAAAATTTGCTTCACTTAATGCAACAACTGGATTAGATACAAAGCTTAATACTAAATTCTTTAGGATAATGCTGATACTACCAGGTGGCTGTATACTCTGATCTGCCGCAAGATGCAAAATAAGGGAGGTTGGGAAAAGTTTATCGGCAACAACCGCACTAAATGCTGAAAGTAACATACCAATGGTATACATCACCATAATTGGTTTGAAGTTTTTAGCACTTTGAGTTGCTTGAAAGTTGGTAATAGATGAAATAACGAGAACGAAAACAAGAATAGGTGCAACTGATTTTAGTGCTTTGATGAAGACATCACCAAGCAAGCTAAAATAAGGTGCAATATCAGGAAATAGAAATGCAATAATGACACCTAGAATAATTGCAATAATAATTCGAGTCACTAAGCTTAATCGTTTAAGAGCTGACAGCATAAAGGAGCCTTTTAAGTCTTCACAGCACCAAAAAGTAGCAAGCTAATGCTGATATTGGAGACTTCTATCTAACGGTAAACGGAGAACAGTATTAGGAAGAATACTTTTACTCAGAAAATAGATATATTTCAATCAAATTAAAATGATTTGTTTGGTTTTTGTGCGTAATTATGCGAAATAAAATATTTATGCACTATTTTAAGGCAGATTATTATATATAGAAATGTAGGTATAATTTAAATAAATATATATTTTAATTTGTAGACATTGAAAATTAGTAGATTTGAAAAAAGAGAGATACTCAGTTTTCTAGTATCTGTATCTCTCTATTAGAGGTTTATTGATAGAACTGTGAGAAACGATTTAAAATAGTATTAAAACGTTGATCTTTTATAGAATAATATATTTGTTTACCAGCGCGTCTTGTCGCAACAACTCCATTTTTACGTAAAATCATTAATTGTTGAGATAGGGTTGGCTGTAAAATTTTTGTTTTCTCTTCAATTTCAGAAACGTTCAGCTCCTCTACAAGTAAGTGGCTTAAAATAACTAAACGGTCTTTGTTTGCAAGTGATTTTAGCATTACAACGATATCATCTGACTGGTTACGGATGACATTCATGCTCATATCTAATGTTGCTTCCATTTTTAAACCTTTTATTTCTTTGTTTGGACTATAGAAAACAATATACAAAAGATCTATGTATAAAAAATGGATTTAATATACTTAGGTTATAAAATTATATTTTTTATAATATATGATATATTTATTTTGATAATTATTTTGGCATAAAAGCATATAAAATTATGATTTTTATAAATATTTTTTATTGTGGGGTAGTTAATTTGATTTGATATTATATATTACTTAGACATTAATTATATAAATATTAAAAAAATATTATAATTTTCATCTTTTACTTAACTTTTTGAAGTTAAACAATTATTTTAATTTTATTTAGCTCTATCTTAATTTTAAGTGTAAAATTAAATCAATAATTTGATAATTAATTTACAAAAGTTAACACTTTTTGGTTTTTGGTTTTTGGTTTTTGGTTTTTGGTTTTTGGTTTTTGGTTTTTGGTTTTTGGTTTTTGGTTTTTGGTTTTTGGTTTTTGGTTTTTGGTTTTTGGTTTTTGGTTTTTGGTTTTTGGTTTTTGGTTTTTGGTTTTTGGTTTTTGGTTTTTGGTTTTTGGTTTTTGGTTTTTGGTTTTTGGTTTTTGGTATGAATATTGCTTTAGGTATACAGTATTTAAATATTTAACCTAATTTAGTAGGTATGTAAGGGGTAACATGTATGAATAAAGATACAGAACGACCAGTTGATATAAAAGGTGATTTATTTGGTGGACACTTTGATAAGGAGGAAGAGAAACTACAGCGTTCCTTAACGAATCGCCATATTCAATTACTTGCTATTGGTGGAGCTATTGGTACTGGATTATTTATGGGTACTGGTAAGACCTTGAGTTTGTCAGGAACCTCAATTGTTCTAACCTATATGATTATTGGTTTTTTCTTTTATTTTATTATGCGTGCAATGGGGGAACTATTATTATCAAATACAAACTATAAATCATTTGCAGATTTTGCAACTGCTTATTTAGGTCCATGGGCAGGCTTCTTTATGGGGTGGTCGTATTGGATGTTATGGATTATAACTGCTATTGCAGATATTATTGTGATTGGAGGTTATTTTCAGTTTTGGTTCCCTAACTTATCTGCATGGATACCTGCCTTTATTACAGTAAGCACATTAACGATACTAAACTTACTGACTGTTAAGATGTTTGGGGAAACAGAGTTCTGGTTTGCACTGATTAAAATTCTGGCAATTGTTACTTTCCTATTGGTTGGTATTTATTTAATAGCAACAGGTTTTACTTCTCCTAATGGTGTAAAAGCTTCTTTATCTCATATAATTGAAACTGGATCTATTTTTCCTCATGGTTTCTCTGGATTTTTAGCAGGTTTCCAAATTGCAGTATTTGCTTTTATTGGTATAGAGCTTGTCGGTACAACCGCAGCTGAAACTAAAGATCCAAGTAAGACATTGCCTAAGGCAATTAATTCAATTCCTATAAGAATTATACTATTTTATGTGGGTGCTTTAGTTTGTATTATTTCAGTGACTTCTTGGGCACAAGTTAGTCCAAGTCAAAGCCCATTTGTGCATATGTTCACACTCATTGGTTTACCAATTGCAGCTACTCTGGTTAATTTTGTTGTAACAACCTCTGCAATGTCATCTGCGAACAGTGGTATTTTTGCAACAAGCCGTATGATGTATGGTTTATCTGTTGAGCGTGATGCACCAGAATATTTCAAAAAACTTTCTAAAGGTAAAGTACCTGTAAATAGTCTTTTATTTTCAATGGGGTGTATTATTGTTGGTACAAGTATGTTGTTTATTATCCCAAATGTAATGACAGCTTTTACCATTTTTTCATCATTAACAACTGTTCTTGTTATATTTGTATATGGAATGATGTTGGTTTCATATCTTGCATATCGTAAAAAAGTACCACATCTTCATGAAAAATCTAGTTATAAAATGCCAGCAGGTATTTTTATGTCATGGCTATGCTTGGTATTTCTTTTATTTGTAACAATTGTTCTGAGTTTGGATCATGATACTAGAATTGCTTTGTACTGTTCACCTCTTTGGTTTGGTGGTCTTTATATGGCTTATAGGTATCGTAGCAAAAAAGATGTTGAGCGTTCTTGGATTCTTGAACATGGTAAACGTATTGATCGTGAGTAAATAATTTCTAAAAAAGCCCTTATAAAGGGCTTTTTTTAATGATTAAGATTTATTTAGCCTGAGTTAAGGATAAGAAATAGCTAGAAAAGAGACTTAGACTTTGTAGTATATTGGTTGTCAAAAACGGCTTTTCTTGGATATTTTTTGCATTAAATTTAATGCAGAATTGCTAAGTAAAATCAAAATTAAGTTTATCATGGAGCCATAACGATTTCCTTTCATTTGGTTAAAGTCAGGATAAAAACTTATAGTTATGAATAGTTTAAGTTTGTGTAAAAAAGCATTATTAGAGAAATAAGTATGTCAAATTCTGTAACTACCTATCTAGAACTCTAATTTAAATGCTATTTAAAAGACATATGTATGGGTTAGTCAGTCTTTCAGATGTTTTTCCACATTGTAAGTGGTTTTATGATACTTTTATAGATAGTAGAATAAACATAAAATTTCGTTATTCATTGTAAGAAAGTGTCCTATATATAACAGCATGTAGGACACTCTATCTATTAATAGATAGTTGTATTAGGATTGTAAAATTTCCAAGCTAATAGCACTTATTGTATCTTTGCTATATATATTGGTCTTACCACTTTCATCAGAAACTCCTTCATGGACCTGTCCATCTTCACCTGTCATTCTATATTTGACATTTTTTGCAGGTGTACCGTCTGGATAATGTAATATAAAATGTTCATCATAGGTTGTTTTATGTTCAGGCATCGTAGGTAGTTGGCTAGATAGCGTACTTCCCTGAGAGACTTTTACTTGTGCTCCTTTAAGCTCAAGTTTACCTGGACAACCTATTTCAATATTGCCTCCATCTATTTTGATATAAGCATCTTGAGCATTGATAAGAATCCCTTTTCCACTTTCAAGATGCAATAGGTCTTCTAGTGCATATGCATGTAACTTTTTTCGAGAGGAAATATTTATATTAGATTTTTGCGAGCTTATATCAACATCTCCTTCTCCAGATTTGATTTTTATACTTGCATGTTTTGCAAAAATACTAATTTTATCTAGTGCTTTTGCAATCCAATTTTTTTCAGTAAAAAACTGTAAATTTTCAGATGTACTCATATCAATATTTTTCTTAGAAGATACAAATGTACCTTGTTGACTATCAATAAGAATACCTGACTCACTATGCAGTGCCATTAATCCTTCAGTATTTTTGTCATATTGATTTAATTTTTCATTTAATTGTGTTTGTGTTTCTAAATCTGGTTCATCAATATCGTAAGCTTTCGCTAATTCTTTAAAATGTTCATCAAATTTTGTATGGAACTCAATATTTTTTTTGATTTTATCTCTAGACAGTTGTGCACCTAAGGCTTGCCCATCTCCTTCAGTGGTAAATAGTATTCCTTTAGATGCACGAATCGCCCCCCAAGCGTCTGTACGAAGTTCAAAACCATCACCACGACTTTCACTTTCCGAATTTTATTTAGGATGACTTAAAAGGCCTAAGTTTAATTGAGAACTACTATGACTACTTTGAATTTGTGCACTAATTTGCCCAGTCGTGTCGTCAAATCTAAGTTGGTTAAATCCTTGACCTAAAACCTCTTTTGAACGTATACCGCTAAGTTTTTTCGTATCGGGAAGTTTTCCTATAGTGTCAAACTGAGTAGGAGAGCGATGTGCCTCATGTAAACGTCCAATAACAAATGGACGATCGATATTCCCCTCAAAAAAATCTATAGCTACGATTTCTCCTTTACGAGGAAGGAAACGCACACCATGACCTTCACCTGCCCAAGGTGTGAGGACATCGACCCATGCAGAGTCAGTATCGGTATTATTAGAACCTGCACCTCCATCATGTGCATGATCTTCAGGACGTGTAAATAAGAAATGCACTTTAATACGACCCCATTCATCTACATAAATTTCTTCATTATCAGTTCCAACCACAATTGCACGCTGTATATGAGCAGTAGGGCGATGAACTAGAGGATTATATTCAGGAACTACAGGAATGTGGCGTCGAATGACTGTTAATTTGCTAAACTGGCGCTCTTCTTGGCGGTCTTTCGTGATATGCCAATGACTAAGTTTTAATAAGTGATCTAATTGATCTTGAATATCGGTAGGTAAATTATTTTGGTTATAGAATTTTTTATTTAAAATTAGAAACTCTTTATCGTGTTCGGCATGTTGCCAATTTAATTCAGGATGATTTTCCAACTTAAACCAATAGCCCACTTGCGCATCTCGTACACTGCTATGAGCAGTAAAATACTTAGATTGCAACTCATGTAGCTGAGAAAAATGCTGATTGGTTTTCTCAATTTGTTTATGTGTTGAAGACGTTGCCTGATCTTCTCCTTTTAAATCCGACACCCAAGCTGGAGATATAGACCAAGCTTGTTCTAAGCTAAGTGATACATTGTCGAGTTGTTGGCTATGTACATGCGCACTTAAAACACTACCGCTACCATCTTCTTGTAATAACTCATCTGCCTGCCAACGTTGGATATAAGTTGAGGTAGGCTGTAATTCTCGTTGCGAGGTAAAGCTAGTAATGCAATCAAATTTTTCAGTAGCTTGGCTTCTGTTATGGTAGCGAATATTTCTTCTTTTTAATGATTGAAATTGATTATTTTCATCAATTAATTTGAGTTGCTGTGCTTCAATTTGTCGGGAAGCTATACCGAAAGGGTTACTTTCATCGACCAACCAACAAATTGTTTCTTCTCGCAGAATACGGGTAATAAAGTCATAGTCTGTTTCATTGTACTGCATGACAAATGGTCTGATGTCATATGTTTTGGTTAGTCCGCTTATATCTAGTAATAAGCTAGAAGCAAACAACGTACTTTTTGACTGCCATTCTTTAAATAAAATTTGAATAATTTCGGGCACACTTTTACTTACAAAAACACGGCTGTTTCTTCTTTTATGCCATAAGCTTGTCGCATCTTGTAAAGTCAGACGATAAACTGCCATTCCACCGTCGCTTTTGCCCTGACTTGCACCTGTAATAATGCCAGTAGTTCTTATAAGCTCATTTTTATCTGTAACTTGATCGACAGCAACCCTACAACCAATAAATTGTTTTAAAGATAGAAATGGATTTTTAGATAAACAAATTAATTCGGCAGACAAACCATTGTTAATACGATGCTGACCATTAATATGTTGCAACATGACTTGAGCATTGAGTTCAATATCTGAAAATTGAATTCGGATCGCATGATTTTGAATACCAAACCCAAGTTTGTCTAAGGTATTGAAAATAGTATCTGGATCTAACATGACTGTGACCTATATTTACATAAGATATGGCATATGCATAATTAACTAAAAGCAATAAAAAAATTATCGATACTTCGGCTGAATATTGTTTGTATGAATAATTTTAACAATAGAGTAGAGAACCGAGCGTCGAACATGTGCGTTGTTATAAGAACCTTGATGGTCGAAACCTTCTATACGAAATACCTGCTGTACGCCTTTTTTACCTTGTGGTGCATTGGCAGATACGTGCGGTACGGTGCCGTCGCCAAAAGAGTCGGAAGAGGAAATAGAAAAGTGAGCCAGCTCGCCATTACTCAGCGCAATGTAACGTGTACCATCGTTCTCTTTACCAACATCAATATCAGTTAGACTTGGAAGTTTTTTGTGTTGCTCAAAGCTATCTAAAATTGCTTCGGATTTTTTATTAAGATTTGTTGCATGCTGTTGTGCGTTAGCAGGGGGTAAATAGTGCAACTGTATTTCATTTAAGCCTGTTACGGGTTGGCTCAGTGTCCAAGTTAAACATTCAAAACTTTTGTTTTTTTTGTCGTGGCCATAGTAAACATAACTACATGGATGATAGTGGTCTGAGATTTGGTTATGAAAATCACTTACTGCATCAATTTTTCTAAAATAAACATCTTTTAATCTTTGATTGTTTTCTACCTTTACAATCTTTGCAGGGTCAATGAAGTCTTCTTTAACCATTTCCCACCATACCCGATCTGACTTATAAATTTCGCTATATGGGTCTTGTTTAGGTAGGGTAACCGTATAATTGTTTTGGTTGCTGTCTTTACCTTTTAAAAATAGCCAAGGTTTGCCTTGGTTGTAGCGTGGGGTAGGGAGTAGCTCTAAGCTACCTGGCGAGTTAGCAATCACTGCTGTGGTGTGTTCGGTATGGGGACCCATGACAAAAGAGGGGAGTAATCCTGCATCTCCACATCCCGAAACTATGCGTCTATATGCTAAAGAAGCTCCTTCTGCAGGCATAACGCCATGTACCACACCTGCAATATCTGCCTCTCTAAGTTGTACCAAGCGACGGGTAAGTAGCCCACCCATAGAATGCGTAACAATAATAAATTTATGAAACTTATCTCCCCATTCTTTTTTAATCTTATCTAGTTCTTTTGCAATGTTCTGTGCGCCATCCTCATTCGATTGTAGCCAGTTATAGCCTTTGGCATATACGGGGAAATGGAATTTTTTTAAATGCTCAATTTCAGAAGCAGTTATAGATTGTAAAGAAGAGGTTGCTCCCCAATTTTTTACCTCGTCAGTGTTTAATAAACGACTCCATTCTGAAACTTCAGTAAATGAGTTAAGTCTCCCATATTTTGCAGAAACAGAGTGTCTTTCTTCTAGATGCACATCATTTAATTTATTTTGTAAGTAGACTAAAATATCTCCATAACTTCCCCAATGCACTGTGCCCCAACCACGTTTTTTTAGTGTTTGATAATCTAAATTTTTATAATTAATATTAATTTCTCCAGTATCGTCTACCTCTGTTGTAAGTGGGTTAAGCTCTGCCTCTAACTGAGCAGGTGTTTTTTTTCTTTTAGTATTTACTGAACCAAATAATAAATCTAATTGAGTATTTTCGAGTTTCCATACAGGTGTTTTGGGATTCTCATTAGTTCTAATATTAGAACCCATAATGCCGGGTATAAAAACAATAGGTATGGTGTCTGGGTTTTGTATTTCCACAGGTGTACCAAGCTTATTACAACTTGGGCTAGTTACCGAAGATGGACGAATTGTACTCTTACTCATGAGTATGCTCCTGTACACGTTTTTGGTTAGGTTTAGAGAGCCGAATACTATCGCGAATAAAATCGTACAAGCGCAGTACCGATTTTTGGCTTACTGTCGAGTTTAAATGTTGATCATTCCCTTGTTGTATTGCACTTTCAAGTTCTAATTGAATAAATGGGTCATTATTGTTCTTCAGGTCGCCTAAATATTGCCAAGCACCATCTTCATAACCTCTTTCGAAGTATCCACGTCTAGATATATGATCAATATACTCTTCACCCGCAAAGCCATGGATGGTTTTTTCCTGCTCTCTCAGGTTATCGTATTTAAAATAGGCTTTGGCAAGAACAGGTATTTGAGCAGTACGTTTTTTAATAAGTTGAATAAGGGGTTCATCTGACTCGAGTCGAACACGATGCTCCATTGCCATGCGTACTTGAGGGTAGCTTGGAAATTCAAAAGTTATTTTTCCGCCACCCCAAACATGATTTAAGGTCATATCATCGAAAATAAAGAAGTCTCCCCAACAGTACCCTGGTTGGTTGTGATTTTCGGCAGTACGTGGGTGTGTATTTTTGAGGTTATAGTCTAAATCCTTTAATGCACCACTCAGTAAGTCTGTACTTGCGCCACTTTTAAGAACCAACATTGTTCCGGGTCTAATATATATATAGGCTTCGATATCATATATACCATCTTCATACTTATTATTTCTAAATATAATAATATGGCTATTACTGCGTCCTCTATCGTCTTTAGTTGGGCCCGACATTTCTTTACTGAGTAACGTACCTTCTGTTTCATGCGGTTGGCTTTTAAATTCTTGAATACGGTTGGCAATAAACTTTTGATATTCAGCATAGCTTTGAATATCGGTATTTATCGTAAACGTACTGCTGTTGTAGTTAAACCTTCCTATATATACTGTTGTTTCTTGTGGTACATCTAATTCAACACTACCGAAGCATACGGTTTTAGGTTTATCAAAATTCATAGGTTGAATACCTTTTTGCTGTTTTTGCTCATTTGAACACGCAGTGAGAGAGAGTATTGCCATGAAGCAGAGCGTTAAATGTTTAATTTTCATCTATTACTCAACCTCATTTGTCAATTTTTCAGCCATTTCAGCAGTTTTTTGAAGTCCAGGCATACGGTATTCGCTATGTCCATAGTCGTGAAGATTTTTCCAACGGCCACCCCATGTGAGTCCAACTGATTCGGCAACATCGCCATAAGTCTGATAAGCCTGCCATGTCCAAGGGTCTTTTTCAGAAATTAAAACTTTTCCATCTTTCTTAAAAGCAATATCTGCCGCTAAACCAAATTGATGATAGCTTTGATAGGCTTGAGCGTGCGTTGTATTCATATTGCTTGAAAGCATATTTTGTCTTTCTGGGCTGCGGTAACCTTCAAGCAGTACTAGTTCATAGTTATATTTTTCTTTCATAATCTTAAACACCATCAGTAGTCGCTGTTTAAATCGTGGGTTTATATGTTCCCATTTACGATCAATCAGTGTTTTACCTGCGGTAAAGCTGTCAAAAGTGACATGTGCATTGGTATTTTGATAACTTTTTTCAATTTGCATTGCTTGTACAATTGCTGCATCAACCAGTTGATCATCTACTTCTGGTGGTGGTGTAAGCATTTCACCATTGAGTAAAGCATATACTTGAGGATCTACATTCTTTAAATAGCTTGCTTCGGTATGTATCGTATCTACCGGTCGGGTGATAACAAAAACAAGAATACTGAGAATAAGAAAAAATCCAGCAATTAAAATCCACCATTGTTGTAAATACCAATGGGTTTGAAGCTTATTGGATGTGGTTGCTTGATTCAATTGTCCGATAAACTGAAGACACTGTTGATAAATCTTTTTACTCTGAGGTAAAAAATCTAAACGTGTAGAGAGAATTTTTTGTCGAAGATCTGGAAATAACAGTAAGCTAAGAATACAGACCAAAGTAATAAAACTAATAATAATAAATGTAATCATGTGCTTGTTAGACTGAAACAATGATTGATCAAATGGAAAGTTATGAAAAAGAAAGGCATTTTAAAGAATACCTTTCTTAAAGTTGGAAATACGTTCATATAGATAAGCTTCATGGCATATTTCACTATGCCTAAGGAAGATGTATTGTAATATGTGCCAGTTCAACTGGTGTGCTAATGACATTTTGATAAGGCGTTAAAGCATTTGTACTTTGCTTATTTAGTGTAAATTTTAAACCTGCAAATGAAAGGATTGAAAATACAAGTAATAAGACTAGTATCCAAATAAATGGAAGCTCATTGTGTAAAATATTTCTTACTTGGTCAGGTAGGGCGGCAAATGGTGAAAACTCATGCTTTTTCCCTCGCAGAAAATCAATTTCGTCTCCAGTTCTAGAAATAATATGGTTAATACTGTCTTGAGATGCTATGCGGTATTTACCTTGAAAACCAAGCAATAGGCAGTAATGAAATACTTCTAGTGCTTCTAATCTTTCTTTACCATGCATACGTAACTGTTCTAGTATTTCAAAAAAATGTCCTCCAGCAAGTTGATTACCAAAAAATTTAAGTTGCAATGGGTCATTTAGCCAAAAGTTTTGTAAGTCAAAAAATGAACTATCCTGTTGAATCGCAATGGTTTCATCAATCAATGCACAAAATGCATATTTGGCATCTTGTATATCTTGGCTTGCGTAATCTAGTTTTTTTGCGTGATGTTCAAATTTTTCAAGTAGCTGTATAACTTTGAATCTAAATTGTTCAGGTTGATGTGATATATAGCCATTTCGAATTAAGAAAACCAGATAAAAACCATCGTAAAGTAAGTCTATTAAATTACGAGAGATGGTAGACGGAATATTCTGAGTATATTCCGTACCCGTACCAATCTGACCATCATCAAACAAGGATGGTGTACTATTTTGCATATTCATCTCTTCCTTTTAGTGATTGGTCACGGCAATCAGTTCTATACTAATGTCGTCAAAACCTTTAGGAACATAAATACAGATAGACTGTGCTGCTAACATGTCTTTATACAATTCGTCGTGTGGTTCTATTTCAAAGTAGCTGATGCCTGAACGTACAGGAATTGCTGTAGGGACTTGCACCAAATGATGTAGAGGAATTGCTGGAAGTGCGGCAATAACACGTTTTTCAACATCTGTGGTGTTGCCGACTTTAAAGCGTAAAGGTATGGTTCGGATGAGTTCGTGGGTTTGGATAGCCGTACTTGAAACAGCAATATATAATCTTGAATCTTTGGTAATTTTATCGCTTTCTAGACTACCTACCCAATAAGATGGTCTATTTTCTTTCAAGGCAATATTTATATAACGACTTGATATAATCGTATCTAATAACTCTCTTAAAATAACATCTAATTGATAAAAGCTATTGTGCAATTGATGATGATTATAGTGTGGGAGTTGATCAACCTCATATGCTGTTGTAAAGGTAAGTAAAGAGCCAGTTAGACGTAACAATTCACTAAATAATCGTTCTGGATGGATTTGTGGATTTAATGAAATATGGTTTAACGTTGCGTAGGCTGTATTTAATGCATTAATCAGCCAAAAAGAAACGATATCTCCAGAACGAAACTCAACAATCTTTTGTTCATTTTCTCTATTATTGGTCTGAATGGTTTTAATTTTAGCTTTGATAACATTTAACGTTTTCTTTAAATTGGTTTGAAGGTGATTATTCGATTTTATATGCAAAATAGGCGGAATAAATGTAGGGTCTAACTCTAAATTACCACCACTTTGAGGTTTAATTTTACCAATAGGCATATAAATAAAGCCATCAAGTACTTCACTTGGGTGAACATCTATATCGAGTAATTTAAACTCTGCCCGACGACGCAATAAAGTAATCTGCGAAGGTGGCGCATTTGTAAAAATATCGTGCGTATCTGTTAAGTGTGAATAATAACGATGTGGTTGATTTGTTTCTTCATAGGCAACATTTTGTTTGTTGGCTTGTAAAATAGGTAATGCCAAATAGATATACATATCTCCTTTTAAATGAAGATCATCTAATAGCAATGGTTCTGGAAGAAGATCTTGCATAGGTGCAGAATATACCTCTCCATCTTGCCAAATTATTTCTATACGTTCTAAAGCCAAAATACTTAAATTTAGTTGATTTTGGTCAAATACGAGTGTTTGTATTCCATATGAAAATGGAATAGTTGAACGAATAGTGTAGTTAAGATGTTGTTCATGATATGTATCTTGAACTTGAAAGTGTTGAGGACGTAAAAATAAACCTTCGCCCCATAAGACTTTTTGCGCTTTAAACATAGCTATAACCAATACAATAATTAATAAGAATCGCGAGGAATATCTAACATATCTTGAAGTGATCCAAGATGATGATCATCTTTAATGACATGAGTGAGCCATTCGTGTAGTGGCATTTTGCTCCATTTAATGGTTTTTTGAAGCATATAGCTCACAGGACTATGAGGTTCATTTGTCTTAAAGTACTCCGCTATTTTTAAAAGCGCGGCAATAGCTTGTTCCCGATTTTCTAAGTGACTTTGTGGTGAAGGTTGAAATGCCCCAAAAGTTGGTTGCTGTTGTGAAATAGCTTGAGGTCTTACTTCTTCGTTGCCGAAAGTAGGCGTATCATTATTTTCTGTAATGCATTGTGTTTGCATTTGCTCAGTTTTATATACTTTTGAAAGCATTGTTTTGACACTTTCCAATTGGGAGTCAATTTGTGCAAAACTTGGTGCATCTAAACCCATGAATTGATCAAGAACTACTTTTAAAATTTCCCAGTGCTCGAGTGCTTTTAGAAAATCTTGATAATTACTCAGTTGCTCATCGTGTGACATGGTAGCCAATGATTTTTCAAATAGCTCTAAGTCTTTGCTATGTTCATCATGTTCAAAATTGTCAGGATTTTTAAGGAAAGCATTTTGCTGATGCAACATTTTCTCATAATCAATAATTGAGTAAAAAGGTGCTGTATTAACTAAGGGTTGCTTTTTAAATGCTAGTGGAATTTGACTGACAAGCCCTTGTAATAGACCGAGACGTTGGTCTAAATCTTCATCTTCAATCAGGGGGTGAATGTTAGACCAATATTGTTCGAGCATTCGATGTGACAACTCAAGGCTTTGGGTAATGCCACTAAATCCGTAAATATTTGCCCAAGCTGAAGAAAGCCAAGTAAGTAGACGAATATCTTTCGTGGTATTGGTCAACAACTCTACAGTTTTTGTGGAAACGAAAGACCAGTCGGCTTGTTTAGGTTCCGTAACCCACTCACCTAAATCAAGTAATGGGTCATCTTCTACTTGTGCTTTTTTGAGCTCGTGAAAGTCATTTGAAAAAGAATGATCGTCCCCACATGGGTTTTCAGGAGAAATAGGTTGAAGTAGGGGAGCTAAATCGATATTTTGCATATTACTCATCTCCTGCAACTTTACGTTTTACTTTCTTGGCTTGAGGCTTTTTTTTATCGTCTAATTTATAGATGATGGTGTCCTCATCTACATCAATTAAAATGGTTTTTGGAAGTTTTTGTTCACTTAAAGCAACTAAAAGTTTAGTTGCAATGGCAGGTAAAACTGATGAGTTTAAAATGTTGTCAATGTTTCTTGCACCACTGTCGACTTCAGTACAGCGACTGAGCAGAAGTTCTGTCAGTTCATCGCTATATTCGACCTGTGTTTGATACTGGCTTTCAATTCGCTGAATAATCTTGTTCAGTTTATGTTCGATAATGCGAACCAATAAATCATCGTGTAGTGGGAAGTATGGAACAATTTGCATACGTCCTAAAAATGCAGGTTTAAATTGTTGATATAAATTAGGTTTAAGTTGAGCAATAAGTGTATCTGCATCTGGCCACTCTTCAACAGGCCGATTAATACATGCCTGCATAGTTGTACTTGACCCCACATTTGAGGTTAAAAGAATAATTGTATTTTTGAAATCGATAATACGTCCTTCGCCGTCTTCTAGCGTACCTTTATCAAAGACTTGATAAAATAGCTCTTGAACATCGTTATGAGCCTTTTCAATTTCATCAAGCAAAATAACACTATAAGGATTACGGCGTACTGCTTCTGTAAGAACACCACCTTGACCATATCCAACGTATCCTGGAGGTGAACCTTTTAAAGATGATACAGTATGCGCTTCTTGATACTCAGACATATTAATTGTAATAAGATGAGACTCTCCACCGTAGAGTTCATTGGCTAAAGCAAGTGCTGTTTCTGTTTTTCCTACTCCACTTGGGCCGACCAGTAAAAAGACACCCTGAGGTTTATTAGGATCTTCTAGTTTTGCTCTAGAAGTTTTGATCCCTTGAGCAAGCTTTTCTAAGGCATAGTTTTGCCCCATTACACGTTCTTCTAATTTGTCTTCTAGGGTAAGAATTTGCTTAATTTCATCATTTACCATTTTTCCGACAGGTATTCCTGTCCAGTCTGAAATGATTTGGTTAATAATAGTGCTATTTACACGTTCAAATACTAAAGGTTCATGCTGTTGTAAGTTTAATGTTTGACGGAGTTGAGCAATTTCTTGACTATGGTTACCATTGACATCGGTTTGTAATTCATTAATTTTATTTAATGTGTCTAGCTCATGTTGCCATTGGCTTCGAGTCGCTTCAATTTCAGCATTTAGTTGTTGAATCTCAGATTCAATGTTTTTAATACGATCATTATGAATCGGATTTTGTTTTTGTTCATCTTGCAAAATTTGAAGCTCTAAGCCCAAATTATGTAATTTTGCATGAAGTTGATCAAGCTTTGCGGGTTGAGCGTTTTGTGATAATGCAACACGGGCAGCAGCAGTATCTAATACACTAATCGCTTTGTCGGGAAGTTGACGACCTGTAATATAGCGTTTAGATGATTTAACAGCAGTAATAATCGCATCATCATCAATTTTAATATTAAAGTGTTGTTCCATAACTGGGATCATGGCGCGTAGCATATCAATTGCAACGTCTTCAGAAGGTTCTTCAACTTTGACAACTTGGAAACGTCTACTTAAAGCGGCATCTTTTTCAAAGTATTGCTTGTATTCAGCCCAAGTTGTGGCTGCAATCGTTCTTAGCTCACCACGTGCAAGTGCTGGTTTAAGTAAATTAGCAGCATCATTTTGTCCTGCTTGTCCACCTGCACCAATAAGGGTATGTGCTTCATCAATAAATAGAATAATAGGATATTCAGCACTTTGTACTTCTTGAATAATTTGTTTCAGCCTATTTTCAAATTCACCTTTTACACTTGCACCTGCTTGTAATAGCCCTAAATCCAATGTGTGTAACTGAACATTTTTTAATGCATCAGGCACGTCATTGTGAGCAATTTTTAATGCAAGACCTTCGACAACTGCAGTTTTACCCACACCCGGTTCACCAGTAAGGATAGGATTATTCTGACGACGACGCATTAGAATATCTAGCATTAAACGTACTTCATACTCACGACCAATAACAGGGTCAATGCCACCATCTTGTGCTTTTTTAGTAAGATTAATTGTGTATTTAGCCAAAGCAGAAGCATCTACTTGATGTTGATTTTTAGGTTCTGTTGATAATTCTTGTTCAGGCGAATGAATGTCTTCAGTACTTCCTTTACATACTTCGATAAAAGTATGCTTAATCGTATTGATAGGAATGTTTTGAAAAAGCTTAGATGCTCTTATAGCAATTTGATAAAGATCATCGGCTGTAAGAAGAGCGATGAGTAGATGACTACTACGTATAATAGGATTTTGATCTACCGAAGCAATTAACCAAGCTTGTTCTAATAAACGAATAATAGAAGTTGCAAAAATAGGTGTTCTTGTATTGCCTTTGGGTAAGCCAGAAATACTCTGATGAATGTCATTAAGTAGTGTATTTGAAGAAACTTTAGATTTTGTAAGTAATAAATGTAGGTCAATAGATGTATCTCGAAGCAACTCACAAAAGAGATGTTCAATTTCAATTTCAAAATTTTGTTGTGATATACAATAGTTGGCTGACTTTTCTAAAGCTGCACGTGTTGGTGCAGATAGCTTTGTAATTAAAACTTTTAAACTGTTCACATCAATTCCCACTGAAATCTAAAGCACTTGAGCTGGTTAATTTAGTCTGCTTCATAAATTATTTTATTTACTCTCTAAATAAAAAATGAATCATGTAATAAATTAAATATACGAATTGTGTTTTATTTTACATTAAAATTGTTTAAAAGTGTGATAAAATGAATTAAAATGTGAACAAATTGGCATTTTTGTTTGTTTTGTATATTTGTGTCATTTCCTATAAGACATTCTTTTAAGGAAGTTGGCAGTCATTTTGATATTGTCACTATAGGTATGGGGAATTACCTTGAAAAAAGCATTTATTCTATCTTTGTTTGCCGTCGGATGTATGGGGATAACCTATGTTCATGCAGAAGACAATAATGAAATTACCTTAAAAAGAAAATGTCTAAAAAATAACCCTTTGGTAGTTGGGGAAACAGATCAAATCCTACTAAGTAAGTATGCTCAGGTCTGTGACAAAAATAATGAAGACCAGCAAAAGAATGCCTATTTAGTACTGGCGGCAGAGCGTTTCTATCAAATTGATAAAGCGTTCAAAGCATTGGAGTTAGTGAACTATTTAGAATCCCTGAATGTCCACAGCAATACTTTAACTGACGTTAAATTTATGGCGGCTACAAAAATTGCCAATGATTCGATTCAGCAAATGAGAAATCAAGAGATGCGATACCTTGCATCAGAATCAACTTATCCGGCTGGAAAAGAGTTAGTTGCTAGCATTAATGCAGCCAAACCTGCTTCTGTACTAAAAGAAGAGGTGAAGTCTGATGTAAAACCTGTTGTAAGACAGAGAAGACAAGAAACACATATTGCTAAACCAGTGAAAGTTAAGCAAGTCACTACTAAACCAGTCGATTCACAACCTGCTTTACCAAGCAGCAATCCATTCGCAACACTAAATTAAAGCTGGGGAGTTAAACGTGGCTAAAAGAGAAAGTGCTCAAAAGAAATTACAACGAGTTCGACCACCTCGAGTACAACTAACATATGATGTGGAAGTTGGAGATGGCAAAGAAGTCAAAGAATTACCTTTTGTCGTAGGTGTAATGGGAGATTTTTCCGCAGCATCGCAAGTTGAAAAGATAAAGCTGAAAGATAAAAAGTTTATTAATGTAGATCTAGAAAATATTGATGAGGTAATGACCTCTTTAGCACCACGCGCTACATTTGGTGTAGAAAATACCATTTCTGAAGAAGGCGGTTCGATGGGGGTCGATTTAACATTTAAATCGATGGATGACTTTAGACCAGAGAATATTGCACAGCAAATTGATCCATTAAAAAAACTTGTAGATGCACGTGAAAAGTTAACGGATTTGCGTAACAAAATTTCGAATAGTGAAAAGCTTGAAGACTTATTGGATGATGTTCTTAAAAACACTGCACAGCTACAGCAGTTAAGCAAAGAAGCTGGAGTAGACGATGAGTAATACATCACTGAGCGAAAATACTGCGAACTATCAGGAGAGTACTAATTTATTAGACTCTATCGTAGAGCAAAGCCATATTGCACGTAGTGATGAAGAGCATACACGTGCAAAAAGTCTGATTGGTGAGCTTGCTAAAGAAGTCATGGCAGGTACGGTAACAATTTCCGATAACATGACGCTTGCATTAGATAAGCGTATTGCTGAAATTGATGCAATGATCTCAAAACAATTGAGTAAGATCATGCATAACCCTGAATTTCAAAAGGTTGAGTCTACGTGGCGTGGTTTATATTATTTCTGTCAAGAGTCACCTTCGAATCCTTTAATTAAAATTCGTATTTTAAATACAACGAAAAAAGAATTAATTAAAGATTTTCAAAGCGCAACAGACTTTGATCAAAGTACTTTATTTAAAAAAGTATATGAAGAAGAGTACGGATCATTTGGTGGCGCGCCTTATGCGACTCTGATAGGAGACTTTGAGTTTGATCGCACGCCTGCAGATATTTATCTACTTGAGCAAATGTCACATGTAGCTGCTGCTGCACATGCACCATTTATTTCTGCTGCGAGTCCTAACATTTTAGGCTTAGAGTCTTTTACAGATATCGATCGTCCACGTGATGTATCTAAAATCTTTGAAACTGCTGAATACGTACAGTGGCGCTCTTTCAGAGAAAGTGATGATTCTCGTTATGTGGCTTTGGCAATGCCAAGAGTACTTGGTCGTTTACCTTACGATCCGAAAGATGGTATTCAAACAGATGGATTTAATTTCGTCGAGCAAGTTTCAGGTCAAAACCATGATGAATACTTGTGGATGAATGCGGCATATGCCTTTGGAACACGACTCACTGATGCCTTTGATAAACATGGATGGTGTGCTGCTATCCGTGGTGTTGAAGGTGGTGGACTAGTTGAAGGCTTACCAGTACATACATTTAAAACAAGCGATGGAGAAGTTACTTTTAAATGTCCAACGGAAGTTGCGATTACTGACCGTCGTGAGAAAGAACTGAGTGATTTAGGGTTTATTCCTCTAGTACATTGTAAAAATACAGATTATGCGGCGTTCTTTGGCGCTCAATCGACTCAAAAAGCAAAAAAATATGACAATGATGCTGCAAATGCGAACTCAGCATTGTCAAGCCAAATTCAATACATTATGGCAGTTTCTCGTATTGCCCATTATTTAAAAGCCATGATGCGAGATAAAGTGGGAAGCTTTGCATCTGCTGGAAATGTAGAGGCATTTTTAAACGAGTGGCTTGCACAATACGTACTTTTAGATGATGGCGCATCCCAAGAAGCAAAAGCACAATTTCCATTACGTGAAGCATCTGTAAAAGTTGTAGAAAATCCAGCAGAACCGGGTCATTACAAGTCAGTTGTATTTTTAAGACCGCATTTCCAGTTGGATGAACTTTCCGTTTCATTAAGACTTGTCACCGAGTTACCTCAGTCTTCTAACTAATTAGAAGGTAACATTTTTTATTATAAAAGGTATTGATATGAAAGATATATATATTGAATTTCGCGGTAAATATAAAGTTGACGGTGAGTCAAGAGACTCTGAGCATAAAGGTTGGTTAGAGGTAAATTCTTGGGTTCATAATATTCGTCAACCTAAATCTGCAACATCATCTAGTGTAGGTGGTCATACAGCTGAACGTGTAGAACATTCAGATATGGTGTTTGTAAAAGATTTAGATGCAACAAGTCCTAAGCTATGGGAAGCATGCTCTGCAGGTTATACATTCGACGAAGTTCAAATCGATTTTTATCGTGCAAATGGCGATAAGCGTATTAAATATCTTCAAATTAAACTCAAGCACGTTCTTGTTTCAAGTGTGAACCCTGTTGTAGACAAAGAAGGGGTTCCAACTGAGTCATTTGGACTGAAATATGCTGCGGTTGAATGGACATATAACCAGCAAGATATTAATGGTACAGCGAAAGGAGCGGTCACGAAGAAGTGGTCGCTTTCGAATAACACCGCATCTTACACTGCATAATAATGAGACAGCAAATCGGAAGCAATTCGTTGTTTTCGGTTTGCTCTTTTTTAGAATTTAAAATGAACTCAGATCAATTATTTCCATTTGGATTTAGACCAACTTTGTTTGACCGATTAATTCCTCAAACGGATGAACTTCATGGTCTGTCTTTACAAGAGCTTAGAGAATCGATTGCTACAGATTTGGAAGACTTATTAAATAATCGCATGATTAGATTAAGTCAGGATCTTGAAGATTTTCCATTAGCAAAATCATCAATAGCTCAATTTGGCATTATTGACTTTGTGGGGCTGTCTACTGCCAATCCAAAAGATAGAGACAAAATTTGTTTTTCTATTGAAGAATCTATTGCTGCACACGAGCCGAGATTACGTAATATTCAAGTTGAAATGCTAATGGATAGAAATAATGTAGGTTCATTATGTTTAAGTATTCAGGCATACCTGAATGTACATCCATTGTGCGAACCCATTGTTTTTGATGCATTACTAAATGCTGTTACTCAACAATATGTAATTTCTGCGAAAGGATAATACAGGAAAAAACATGATTGAAGATTTATTGCCTTATTATGAAAAGCAGTTACAAGAGTTTGGCCAACAATCAAGAGTATTTGCTGAAAAATATCCTAAAATTGCTCAAAGGCTATCTTTAAATCAAGAGCAAATAGATGATCCGCATATTGAAAGGCTCATTCAGTCTTTCTCATTAATTGCAGCAAGAATGGATAAGAAACTTGCTGACAGTTATGACATGTTTACGAAATCTTTGTTTGAAATTATGTTTCCTCAATATTTGAGACATTTTCCTTCATGCAGTATTGTAAGTTTTGAAGATAAAAATAAAATAAAACAGCTGACGGAAGCCAGCGAAATACCAGCAAAGACTTTATTGAAGTCAAGAAGCTTAAATGGAATACAGTGTGAGTTTATTACTAGTACACAGGTAGATTTACTGCCTGTTCAATTAAATACAATTCAGTTTAGTACGAATCCTGGACAGCATAGAACGGCCGAACATAATGCAACGCTTACTTTAGGGTTTGAATTATTTAATCAGCCCCATATTTGGCTAAAAGAAAAGAAATTACCTATTTACTTAGATACGATTTCTAATTTTGCCTTACATGTGCTTGATGGTATATTCCGTACAGGTACGCATTTTAGCTTAAAAATAGATCACAAAATTATTTCAATTCAAAACCCATTTGAAGTCATGGGTTTTTCAGAGTCAGAAAGCTTATTGCCTGTCGACCAATATACGCATCATGCATATAGATTGTTAATGGAGTATTTTTGCTTTCCTGAAAAGTTTAATTACATCAATATGAACCTAGATTTTTTAAAAAATCTACCACTAGGTAAGAGTTCTTTTCAAATACAAATTCATTTAAATCTTAATTTGAATGACGAGGCGATTGTTCATAGTTACTCAGATTTAAGTACGGAAAACTTTAAGTTATTTACCACACCAATTGTCAATTTATTCGAGAAAAAGGCTGAACCTCAGAAGATTAATCATAAAAAATTAGAATATCCATTAGTTACGGATGTTCATCACCCAGAATGTTATAAATTATATTCTGTTTTAAATATGACGATGATTCGCGAGAAAACGAATAAAAATGAAGTTGCTTTACCAGTATTACCATTTTTTGCACTAAGTCATTATGCCGACGACGGTAATCAGTTTTTTTATACGCTAAACCAAAAACAAAGTTATGGTAAAAAAATTGAAAATACGTACTCAATTATCTCAAAACAACTTAATCCAGATGAGGTAAGGTCTGATTTTATGAGTGCAACTTTACTGTGCTCGAATGGTGACCTACCACATGAGGTTTTAGTTGCAAGTAACAATATTTTTAATTTGAATGATACTGCAATTGCACGCCGTGCTTTTGCCTTAAAAAGACCTTCAAAAACACATCATTTTCAACAAACTAAACAAGAGCAGTGGCGTGTCATTTCCCATTTATCTTTAAATATGTTGGCGATTATGGGAGATAACGCTACTAATCAAATTAGAGAGTTACTACAACTTTATAATTTACCTAAGACACAGGATAACTTTTTACTCATAGATTCGATTAAAAGTACCGAATTTAAAACTACCAGTCGAATGATGGGTGTAAATCCCTTTCCAATATTTGTTCGTGGAATTAAAGCATGTATTACCGTCGATGCATCTGTATTCCGAGGACATAGTCTCTATATTTTTAGTCAGCTTTTAAGTGAGATTTTTAATTTAAAAGTACAGATGAACAGCTTCGTTGAAGTTGTGGTGATTGATCAGAATTCTAGTCAGGAGTTATACCAATGCATACAGAGCGCTGGTGGCAAGAATCTTCTGTAATTGACGAATTATTTCATCACTCAACCAGTTTTGAGTTGATACAGTCTGTACGATTAATGAGAAATACTCCCTATGTGAAACAACATAGGTTTTGGGCAGATGCATTTCAATTTGAAAGCTCATTGAATTTGAAATTTCCGACTTCAGAAATTGAAAGTTTAAAAATTTCCGATTCTAAAATTGAGCTTATCAATCTTATGGTGGGCTTAACAGGTATACAGGGCGCTTTTCCTTATGTTTATACAAATAAGATTAGACAGGCTCCTCGAGCGTATCGAAATGAAGCACAAAAGTTTATCGGATTATTTAACCATAAGTTGGTATCACAATATATCGATGCAAGTTTGGCATATAACTTACCTATAAAATATGAGATTAATGAAGAAAATCATTATCTTAATATTGTACATGCATTAAATGGTTATACCGTAAAAGATGAAGATAAGAAAGCTCAATTTGAGCATTATTTTGCTGAATTTTCAGGGTTAATGCAGGGACAGAATAATAACTCACATGCACTGAATAAGGTTCTAAAAGCTATTTTTCATCCATCTATAGATGTGAAAGAGTTTGTAGAAGAGCAGTTTCGGTTAGAAAAAGATCAAAGAACCATACTTAGTTCTAAAAATAGCCATATGCAATTAGGTGTGAATACATTTTGTGGTGAATACATTACCCAAATTGGCGATAAGGTTGAAATTACGATTGGACCTTTGAGCTATGAAGATTATTTAGATTATCTCCCGTCTAAAGCACAGAGTCTAAAACTTAAAAGTATTTTACAGCAGTGGTGTAGTCCAACGTTGAAGGTAGATCTTCGACTGATTTTAGACCAACAGTCGATTAAACCACTGCAACTGAATATGACGGATTCGATTGGCTTAGGTTGGGGAGCTTCCTTAATGGCAGATCACTTTTCTGACAATGAGGAAACATGTTATACCTTGTTGGGTGATGTTGAATGTTAAAAATTATTTTAAGTACGGTATTAAGTATTTTTACGGCCACAGCACTACTTATGGTTTTTTACTGGAGGGATTTGCATTTTGATCCGACAGCAAAAGATATTCTTATTTATTTTCTATGTATACCTTTAGGTATTTCATGTTTGGTCTTAATGCCTTATTTGGCTTGGAAATGGTATCAACATAAGAAGCAAAAAGAAGAAATCGCTCAGAATGAGGCGAAAAATGCGGTTGAAGCCAATGAACCATTGCCTAAAACAGAAGTAGAGCAAATCGAATTAAATATATATTCAGCTTCACTTCTCAGCCAATTGGGAAGTAATGAAGAATTAGTCGCAAAAATAGCTAAAGGTGTAGCACCAGATCTAGATAAAGATCTTATTGGACACGATGGAGAACGTTTACTCAGTTACCGTATAGATGAAACATATTTTGAAGATGTCGCTGAACAACATTTAGATGTTTTACCTTTACAAGTTAGAATGATGAATCTAATCACTGCGCATTTCAAAGAAAATCGTAATATATTTTCTTCAATTGCAAAACAATTGAAGGAGTCTGCACTTTTTTATGATACTCAATTGGCATATCAATACAAAATGCATCCTGCTTGGATCGGTGAAGACTATGATGCTTCCGAAGATATTGAAGAGCCTATCGCAGAAAAAGTCCAAAAATTAGATCAATTAAACTTATTGATACTTCTTCCATCAACACTTCAACATTCGTGGAATGAGCTCGCAACAACGGAAATGTGTGAAAGCTATTTAGACGAGTTGGGTATCTTATCTGAACAAATCAATATTGAGTATCACTATTGCAGTGAACGCTCTGCTTATCACAAGTTAGTGGAATTATGCCAATCAAACACACAAGATTTAAGTGAGATTTCTTTTATTTTGGCTGTAGAGTCTGAGATTGATCAAGACACATTGGACGGAGTAATGTCTGTTGGTGCAGATTACATACCATCTGAGTTTATTGGGAGTTGTTGTATATCTTCTGCGTCAATAGTATTTGAAAATATACCAGTTTTAAAGCAAGTCTTTATTCAGCTTGAGCAAAAAGACTTGGCTCAAACATTAAGTACATTTCATCTTACTGATTTATCTCAGTATGAAGAGGATGAACCTTTTGTAATTATCCCTGATGATATGAGAACACCTAAGGCCAATAAAAAAGTCATTAAGAACTTTGAAAGTACGCCTATTGAGATTCATCATTTGATCTATACCAAATTCAGCTTAGGCAGTACTGAGCAACTATCAAAAGTTTTTGGATTTCTCGCGGGGTTACACATACCTCATACCCTTACTGGTTTTTTTTACAGTCTAGATCTGCCAGAGGTTCAGGTTGTGATTAAACCAAAACCTGAAGACGATCACGAACATATTTAACCCAATTTTCACGAGAGTAAAATGTACACAATTTTAGGATACCTTTGGCAGTACATCACTAATCCAAAGGCAATTATTGCACTTTCATTATTTATTTCACTTATATCTTCTTATAGTGTTTTACCACGCCGTATTTTTTGGCTGTTATTGGGGCTTTATCTTTTAGGTTTAATTGGTTACGGCATTTATTGGTTGATTGATCGTCGAAGAAATATTGCTAAAGGGGAAGACCTTTCAAACATTATTCAAAATGAAACAGAAAAAGAATATAGCAAGTCCAAAGACAAAGAAGAGTTGGCACAAATTCAGCAACAGATGAAGGAATCTATTCAGTTGATTCGTAAATCTAAGCTAGGTGATAAAAGTGGAAATGCTGCCTTATATGAGCTTCCATGGTATATGGTAATTGGTAATCCTGCTGCTGGAAAAAGTTCTGCAATATATAACTCTGGGTTAAATTTTCCATTCGAAGAAAAGCATCAGCAAGCCATTTCTTCTGGACAAAGCGGTACAAAAAATTGCGATTGGTTTTTTTCTACTGATGGAATTTTATTAGATACGGCAGGACGTTATTCAATTTATGCCGAAGATAAAGAAGAGTGGTTAGATTTCCTTGGTTTATTAAAGAAAAATCGTTCTAAAGCACCGATTAATGGATTATTAGTGGTGGTCAGTGTTGCTGAACTGGTTAGTCAAAGTCCTGAAAAATCATTGCAACTTGCGAAAAATCTACGTGCCCGTATTCAAGATATTACCGAACGTCTAGAAGTAATTGTACCAATTTATGTGGTATTTACAAAAATGGATCTTATTGCTGGCTTCACAGAGTTCTTTGAATGTTATGAAGGCAAAGAGTTCGATCAGGTTTGGGGGGCAACATTGGCTTATGATGCAGAATCGTCTCAAAACGCAATGCAATTATTCGATGAGCATTATACGATTTTGCATGATGGGTTAAAGAACTTAAGTACAACGCATCTAAGTCGCAGACATGCAGATAATGTTTCACCAAGTGTAATGACCTTTCCACTTGAATTTAAAATGATTAAACCTGCTTTAAAATCATTTATTGGTGCTTTATTTGAAGATAATCCATACCAATTCAAACCTGTATTCCGTGGCTTTTACTTTACAAGTGCATTACAAGATGGCCATATTGAAAGTCCAATGACAGACAAAATTTCAGAAGATTTTCAATTACAGCGTGTTGCTTTAGGCGAAAGTATAAATCGCAATAAAGCGGGCTTACAAACGCATGGTTACTTTTTGAAAAGTCTTTTCTCTGAGGTTGTGCTTAAAGATAAGAATCTTGTAAAACAGCATATTAACTCGAATAGAAAGCGCCAAAGGCATATTTTATTTATTGTTGGATTACTGGCAGTTTCTACTATACTTGGGCTTTGGGTTTGGTCTTATAAAAACAATCAACAATTGATTGCAGATGTTCAGGCAGATTTTAATAAAGTTGAAAAAATAGAAAAAGTATCTAGTAGAGATTTACCTACTCAACTTGATGCATTATTGATTCTACAAAATAGACTACAGCAATTAGATGATTTAAATCAGCAATCTTCTTATAAGTTTTCTTTTGGTCTATACCAAGGCGAAAAGCTATATGAAAAAGTGAAAATTGAATACTTAAAGGGTATTCAAAAGATTATCTTGCAACCAACCAATGAAAGAGTTGAAGACTATTTAAAACGTGTAAAAGGGAAAGAAGATACATTACTTAAACATACTGAAGCACCACAAGTAACTCAAGCTAAACAATCATTAGACCCATCTGAAACAGACCCTCAAGATATTTATAATGCGCTTAAACTTTATATTATGATGGGGAATCCTCAATATATTGATCCTACACATTTGAGTGATCAGATTACTCGATTTTGGAGATCGTGGTTAGATGAGAATAAGGGTAGTGCGCCTAAAGCAGAAACGACTCAAAAAGCAGAACAAGTACTCAGTTACTTAATCACATTATCTACAGATAAGCATTTTCCTGTTTTACAGTCTAATCCACATTTGATAGATCAGACACGTCAATTACTTATTTCAGTTGTACAAGCAACACCAGCGATCAATCGTGTTTATAGCCAAATTAAAACACGTGCTGCTGTTCGTTTTCCTCCGTTAACTATTGCGCAAATTGTTGGGAACGACAATAAAAAAACAATTTTTGGTGGTTATGAGTTATCAGGTGCTTTTACGCAAAAGGCATGGGAAGAGTATGTTTCTAAAGCAATTGATGAAGCTGCAAATAAACCAACCGATACTAAAGATTGGGTTTTAAATAGTGTACGTGCAGATGATCTCACTCTAAGTGGTAGTCCAGACCAAATTCAAAAGCAATTGGTACAATTGTATAAACAGGATTATGTGAATGAGTGGAGAAAATTCTTAGGTGAGGTTCATTATGCGAAAACAGATGACTTTACGACTGCTGTTCAATTTATAGATGTTTTGGGAGAGCAAAAGCGTAGTCCAATCCGTATTTTAATGGAAAAAATTGCTCAGGAAACGAGTTGGGATAATCCTGTGGTTCAGGCTGAACTCGCGACACCTCAAACAGGATTTGTCGCATGGTTTAAACGCACAGTGCTTAATCAAACAAGTTCTAACGTAGTTGCACGTGAGGTTGCCCAACAACCACAAGGTTATATTTCTCAAGAGTTTACGTTCTTTTATGAATTTGTGAGAAAACGTGATGATCAGCAAAACAAGTCATTGCTAGATGATTATTTAAACAATTTGGCACAGGTACGGAGTAAGTTTAATAACCTTAAGAATACTGGAGACATTGGGCCAAATGCTTTAATGACAGTGAGTCAAACATTAAATGATCAGAATTCTATTTTTAATTCAGTTCAAAAAAATATGGATGAAAAATTAACAGTTGGCCTTAACTCACAAAATCAACAAATTGTGCATAAAATTATCGTGAGTCCATTTATACAGTGTTTTGAGAGCTTACTTACACCTGCTCAAAATGAGGTTAATAAACTATGGAATTTACAGATCGTTCAGCCATTTAATCAGAACTTGGCGAAGAAGTATCCATTTAATGGCACAGCAAATATTCAGGCAACCAGTGCGGAAATTGGTCAAATATTTGGAGAAAATGGCAGTATTGCACGTTTTGTAAAAGAAACATTAGACTCATTAATTGTACGCCGTGGTTATGTTATTTCATCTAAAACTTGGAAAGATTTAGGGGTTAATTTAAATCCACAATTTATTGCGAACTTCCAAAGTTACGTTGCACCTGCAAATGGTGTTGCTACGGGCGGAATTAATCAGGCACCTGTTGCAGCTAATCAATCTAACTTCCAATTTTATCCTTTACAGAATCCAACACTTTTATCGTATACGTTAGACATAGATGGTCAACGTATGTTCTATGAAAATGGGATTCAACAATGGGTAAGTTTTGTTTGGCCAAATCCAGGTTCAACACCGGGTGTGCGTATCACAGTGGTTGATCTTGAAGGAAAAGTACATACTATTTTTGATGCACCGGGTGAATATGGGATTAATCGATTAATTGATTCTGCTCAACGTAATCAACATGACGGTGTTATGGAAATGACTTGGGCAAACCCTAAAAACTCAGAGCTTTATGTGAAATTAAACTTCCGTTTAATTAGTGGGAATACAACCAGTAATGTAGGTTCTGGGCGTGGTTATGCAGGATTAAAACTTGTTGATCAAGTAACGGCGAATAAAGTTGCAAGAGTGGTTTCTGCACAGTCAATGGCAGGAGCAAAGTAATATGCAAACTTTAATCTCGACACCATTTTATTATGGAAAAAATCCATCTCGTGGAGATTTTATAAAGAGTAAAGGTCAAAATGCATTAACTCAAACAATTGATCAATGGATTACTCAAGCATTGGATATCTGCATAAAATCAGATTATTTTTCAGTACGTTATAATAACCTTGCACCTTTAGATTTCTTTATTGCAAATCCTCAAGGTAAGAACTTTTTAGTTGCAAATTTAGTGGCGAGTGAAGACAGTTCGGGTAGAAAGTTTCCTATGGTTCTTGGGCAGTTTCTAGAGGTGCAATCACCTCTAGAGAACATGTTATATGCACCATATGCTTATAAACAGGTACTTTTGAATTTGCTTCGAGAAAATATCTCACTGCGCAAAGCAACAAACTCAACAGAATTATTGGAGCGTTTGGCTGATCTGAATACACAGATAGAGGTTTTTACTGCGCACAGTCATACTGACTTTTTAGATGAACATACTGTCTATTCATTTGCAAAACTCATGAATATGAGTATGGCTGAGCTTGCACAAATGATGATCGCACTTGGACTTCTATTACAACCTGTTATTCAGCATGGAACGGGTAAGTTGAATAAAGTGTTGGTGATTCCAATTTTCAATGACACATATAAATATGAAATTTCGGCTTTTTGGGTTGGTCTCATTAATCAGTTTATCGGTAAACAAAATACGGATGTTCTTATAGGAGTTCTACATCAAGAAAGCCCAGTATTATTATTTGGCTTTCAGGGAACAGACATTCGTGCATTAAGCGACATATTAATTCAGGATTTTTCAACATCACGATGGGTTACTTTAAAAGATACAGCATGGATTGAGCAGTATCTCGACCAAAATATTGGGTTAGTTCGATTAAAACAAGCTTTGTGTGATCGTCAGATGAGTTTAAGACAAGGCATAAAAATGTTTATGCAGATATTTATATAAGATATGGCTGAAAAAAAATGAACAGATTGATGTTAAAGTCAGTAATTACCAATTGTATTATGATTGCAAGCTTAGGGGTAACCCAATTCGGTCATACACAGCCAATTATTATTGAGGGTGTTGTACCTAACGAAGCCAGTAAAAAAACAGTGCTAGATAAATTACATAGTGTATATGGAAATGATCAGGTAGTTGATCAAATTGAGGTGAGATCGGTATCTGTACCCAGTGAATGGACAAGTGCTGTTGAAAAATTAATTAATACTGATCTTAAAAAAGTGAAACAGGGGCAACTCATGGTTCAAGGTACATATGTTGAGTTGACAGGTAAAATATCTGATCAAAATGATAAAGCTATTCGGACAGCTTTTCAGTCTATTATAGATCCAATGTTTGATTTTAATTCAAATTTATCTATAGATGTGAAAGAGCAAAAAATTGTTGATGATGCATTAAAAAATCGAATTATTGAGTTTGAATCTGGTAGCGCTATTTTAACTGTAACAGGACAGCGAATTTTAGATGAAATGGCATTGGCTCTACAAAAACTAAATGGTAAGAATATTAAAATTATTGGGCATACCGATAGCTCAGGTGATTTAAAGAAAAATACGCTATTAAGCTATGATCGTGCTGAATCAGTTAAAAAGTATCTGATTTCAAAGGGGATTAATTCATCAAGTTTAAGTGCGCATGGATTAGGACCAGAAAAACCAGTGGCAGATAATACAACTGCAGAGGGTCGTAAGAAAAATAGACGTATAGAGTTTGAGGTTATATAGCTTGTATGTCATACACACTATTACGTGTAGGACATATCAAAAACTATAAATTTTTCTGATCACGTATTTGTTGAATAGATAAAATCTGTTGACCATCTTGATCAAAGTTATTTGGATCTAACCAAGATTGAAGTACAGATTTATTGAGTGACCATTCACTATCTATTAAAGAAAACCAAGATGTGTCTCTACTTCTATTTTTATAAACAATGAGCTTTCTAAAAGTACCTTCGTAGGTAAATCCTAAACGTAGTGCTGCTTTTTTAGATGGCTCATTAAAAGAGTCACATTTCCATTCATATCTTCTATATTTAAGTTCGTCAAATACATATTGCATGAGGAGAAATTGAGCTTCTGTTGCGATTGTGGTTTTTTTAAGTAAAGGTGAATAAAGTACATACCCCATTTCTACAACACCGTTTGCTGTATCTATACGCATAAGAGCAATAGAGCCTACGGCTTTTTGGCTTTCTTTATTTATTACAGCATAATGTATAGGATCTTGGGTCATTTCAAATTGTCTTGCATATTCAAGATAATCATTAAAACTTTGAAAAGGCCCTATCGGTAACCATGTCCAATCTCTATCGTCTGGTGCTTGACTATAAGCATCATACAAATCTTGTGCATGCTGATTTACGATATAAGGTTCTAATTTGCAGTATTGGCCATCAAGTATTTTCCTTTGGGGATAAGCTCGCTCACTCCAGTTGGGTAAAGGCTCGCCAATAGGTTGATCATATTTATTTGTATGCATGATAAATACCTTTTTAAAAGATTATCTTAATATCTAATATGATGTATAGGAATGTAAATAGCTACTAGAAATATTTCCCTGTATTTTTCGAAAAACAATAAAAAAATAGGCTGTAAATAAAACAATTGGGAAAAAATTGTAATTAATGTTTTTTTTGTGGAATTTTTTCTAGAAATAAGTCAATATTTATTTTATTTAGGAAAATAATTCGATTCGGTTAGCGCTATATTATAAATCAGGGTGTGATGGGGATCGAGAATATCGTCAGTTAGATTGGGAGATTGCTGACTTAACTCAAAAGGTTCGTTCTCGGCTTTAAACACAGTAAACCAAAAGTTGATCTGTATCAGTAATATGTTACCAACATAGAGCTGTTTAAAGTAAACTAATTGTTTTCCCTTGACCCTTAAAATTTTATACCTACCTCGATATATTTTCCTTAAAAATCTTAACTATAAGGGAAAATATGCAACTCGATCGTTTTGATAAACAAATCCTTGAAATTTTAACGCACGAAGATTTAAATTTAAATGAATTATCTGAGCGAATAAATTTATCTGTTAGTTCTGTACATCGCCGTATTAAGCTACTTATTGAAGCAAATGTGATGACAGGCTTAAAAAGAGAAATTAATTATGCAAAATTAGGTTTTAAATTACATATTCTTTTGCAAGTTTCCTTAAGTAAGCATGACAGTGAAACTTTTGATATTTTTTTAGCAGAAATTGAATCGATTGCTGAGGTAATTAATGCTTATTTGGTAACAGGACAGAGTGCAGATTTTATTGTAGAACTTGTTGCTAAAGATATGGAAAACTATAGTGAAATTCTTCTGCGCCATATTGCAAAAATAGACAATGTGACTGCACTACATTCGAGTTTCGTAATTAAAAAGTATGATGTGTTTAATTGTCATAGTATGTTGAGTCATATTTAATAAAATAAATGGGGAGTATAACTCCCCATATCTTTATAAAATATTTTTTAGTCGCTTGACGACTTCCTCACATTGTTGAATATCTGCGACAAGTGCCATACGTACATGATTTTTTCCTGGATTACCATGAGCAGTTTCTCTAGATAAATAACGCCCAGGAAGTACTTTAATATTTGCCTGTTGTAATAATTTTTTGGCAAAGGTTTCATCATTATCTACTTTTAACCAATAGTAAAATCCTGCATCTGGTTTTTGTAATGGGAGTAAATGACCTAGCTCGTTTTGGAATAGATCAAACTTTTGACGATATAGTTTTCTATTTTCTTCTACATGGGTTTCATCATTCCATGCAATCATAGAAGCGATTTGGTGTTGTACAGGCATTGCTGCACCATGATAGGTTCTATATTGTAAGTATGGTGCTAATAGTGTTGTATCGCCAGCGATAAAGCCAGAGCGCATCCCTGGTAAGTTTGAACGTTTTGACAATGAATGAAATACAACACAATTTTTATAATCATTGCGTCCCATATCTGCACATGCTTCAAGCAATCCGACTGGTGGTTGTTCAAACCATAGTTCTGAATAGCATTCATCTGAAGCAATTGTGAAGTTGTATTGATCAGAGAGTTTAATCAGTTTTTGAAGTTGTTCTTTAGAAAATGTTGCTCCTGTTGGGTTGCCTGGAGTACATATAAAGAGAAGTGTTGCTTTTTTCCATACTTCTGCAGGTACTGCATCAAAATCGCCTAAATATCCATTTTCTGCTGTACAATTAATAAAGTATGGTGTGCCTCCTGCTAATATTGTTGCCCCCTCATAGATTTGATAAAAAGGGTTGGGCATGACTACATATGGATTGTCTTCACGGTTAATAACTGCTTGTACGAATGAAAATATTGCTTCACGTGTACCAGAAACGGGTAAAATTTCTGCATCAGCGCTAATGGTATTTAAATGAAACCGTTTTTTTAGCCAATTTGCGATTGCTTCGCGTAGTTCAGGTAGACCTTTGCTACTTGGGTATGTTGAAAGGTGTTTAAAGTTTTGGTTTAAAGAGTCAATAACAATCTGTGGCGCAGGATGTTTTGGTTCGCCAATAGATAGTGGAATAAGTGGTAAGTCGACAGTTTGAATATCTAAAAAAAGTTTATTTAACTTTTCAAAAGGATATGGGTGTAATTGTGATAAATGATGATTCATAAATATGCTTACCGATGTTGAATAGTAACTTGATTAGATGCTTCATCTAAAGCAGCTTTTAACTGTTGTGTAAGAAGATTAGATTCTTCTTGAGAAAGCGGGATATCATCTTTTTTTGTGACAAAGAATATATCTTCAGCTTTTTCGCCAAGTGTGACAATTTTAGCAGAGTGTATATCTAATCCTTGCATCATGAATAATCCACCAATTTTTGCAAGTAAGCCAGGATGATCAAGTGTAGAAATTTCTACAATATTTTTTTGTAGTGATATATCAAAACGAATAGATACTTTATTTTCGATATTAAAATGTCTAAGTTGTCTAGGAATACGGCGTTGCATTAAATTTGGATATTGGTCTAAATGGCTAAGTGCTTTGATAAGGGCATTTTTTACGGTATCTTGACGTTCGGGATCATTTAGTAATGTGCCAAAACGGTCTAATACAATATAGGTATCTAAACTAAAGTCTGTATTTGATGTAATAATTCGTGCATTTTGTACATCAAGATTCATTCTGTCGAGTACAGCAACAGTGGTTGCAAATAGGTTGGGTTTATCTTGTGTGTAAATAAATACTTGAATGGCATCTTGAGCCGCCTGACGCTGTGCTCGTAAGAGTATAAGAGGTGTTGGGTTGTCGCCGTGCTCAAGAATGGCTTTAGTATGCCATACAATTTCATCAGCAGATTCTTTGATGAAGTATTCATCACCAAGTGCTTGCCAAACTTTTTCGACTTCTATAAGTGAAAACTCATGTACAAGTTTCTCACTGGCAGTGAATTTTGTATCTTCTATGAGCATTTGATAGTCAACAGGCCGATCTAATCCGTGACGAATGACTTCTCTTGTTTGTGTATAGAGCTGACGCATTAAAGAAGCGCGCCATGTATTCCACAGTTTAGGATTGGTGGCGTTAATGTCTGCAACGGTTAGCGTATATAAGTAATTGAGATAATCTATGTTTCCAAGTTTATCTGCAAATGCTTTAATAACATCTGGGTCGGAAATATCTTTCTTTTGTGCGGTAAGTGACATCAGTAAATGATTCTGTATCAGCCAAACAATAAGCTCTGTATCGGGCTTAGAAATACCATGTGCTTCACAAAAGTCATAAGCATCTTGTGCGCCAAGCTCACTATGGTCACCGCCACGTCCCTTTGCAATATCGTGGAAGAGTGCAGCTATCATAATAATTTCCTTACGTCTAAGGCGCTGATATACAGAGCTGACAACAGAAAATGATTTGGCAAACTCAGGCTCTTGAAATCTTTCTAAATTACGGAGTAATAGTAGCGTATGTTGGTCTACCGTATATATATGGAATAAATCGTATTGCATGAGACCCATAATTTGGCCAAAAGCAGGTAGATACTTTCCGAGTATGCCATACCGCCGCATATGTGAAAGTGTTTCGTAGAGGCGTGTAGATGAGCGAATAATATTGATGAATAAATGACGATGTTCAGGGTTGTCTCTAAAATTTTCATCTATACTTTTTGCTGAAAGTACAAGCAGACGTAATGTGCGTGCACGAATTCCTGTAATTTCAGGATGAATACCAATAAGATAAAATATTTCTAAGATAGCACTAGGCTGTTCTGCAAATATTTTATGATGTTGAACTGCAATCTTTCCATCAATCAGTTTAAAACGATCATTCAGGATAACAATATTTTTTTCTGTATTTTGGTCTCTTGGCTGAATTGCAACTTGATTGAAATAATCTAATAGAATTTCATTTAGCGTAAATACTTGTTGTGCCATTCTATAGTAGCGTTTCATAAACTGTTCTATAGAATAGTTACGGTGTTGGTTTTCTTGATGGGCATAGCCAAATTTTGCTGCAATCTCGCGTTGATAATCAAATAGCAATCTATTTTCATCACGTTTGGTGAGTTTGTGTAGGTGGTGCCTAATTTCCCAGTAGAAAGTTTCGGCTTGTTCTAGCATTTCTAGTTCAAATTCAGAGATAAAGCCCAAGTGAACTAAATCATAAATACGATTTACACGGAAATGTCGCTTTGCAACCCAACCAATTTGGTTCATATCTCGAATACCACCCGGGGCATTTTTAATATCAGGTTCTAGGTTGCTTTCAGTATTGTTATGTTGAGCATGGCGATTCTTTTGTTCTAGCATTTTTTCATCAAAGAATTCACGATCGGTCCAGACATCATTAACAGTACGCCGTGGCCATTTCGCTAAAGTTTCATTGCCAATAATAAGCCTAGCTTCAATAAGAGATGTCGCAATGGTAAGATCAGATTTTGATTGTTCTATACATGATTGTAGGGTGCGTACACTGACGCCTGGTTTAATATTTATATCCCATAAGAGCGCAATAAACTTTGAAATTTTTTCTTCTTGTTCTGTTGTAAGTTCAGATGTAGATAATATCATGATGTCTACATCTGAATAAGGCAACATTTCTCTTCGACCATAACCACCAACAGCAAAGAGAGAAATGGTTGTTTCTTCTGAGAATTTAGTCATTTTCCATAAAAATGTAAGTGCATCATCAATTGCATTAGATCGAGCCAATACAATGTCGCGGATGCTGTAACCATATTCCTCAAAGTTTTGATCAAGCTGTTGTTCTATATCATTTCGCCATTGTTGTAATGAAGAAACATCTTGGTCATGTTGAATATATTCGGTTAAAGCATGCATTTTTACCATTGTATTTGCCCTTTTCTTTATGCTTTTACACTTATTTGTTTTGCAGATTCTCGTGCAATTTCACGAGCACTATCAGTTGTTGTTGCACGTGCAGTAATGACGCCCATACGACGCTTTAAGAAGCCCTCGGGCTTACCAAAAAGGCGTAAGTCCGTATTAGGGTTTGCAAGTGCTGTATCTAAGTTATTAAATGAAAGGTTTGCACTATTTTTACCTGCATAGATTACAGCACTTGCAGCAGTGCTATGCTGTTCAGTATTTACAGGTAAACCTAAAATAGCACGTGCGTGAAGCTCAAACTCATTTTGAAATTGAGAGGCAAGGGTAACTAAGCCTGTATCGTGTGGGCGAGGTGAAACCTCACTAAACCAAACTTTATCGCCTTTTACGAAAAGTTCAACACCGAAAATACCACAGCCACCTAATGCAGTTGTGATTTTATCGGCAATATGTTGTGCGGACTCTAATGCAGTTTGAGACATTGGCTGTGGTTGCCAACTTTCGATGTAGTCGCCGTTTTGTTGTTGATGACCAATGGGGTTGCAAAAGTGGGTTTCAATTGCATCAGATGAAGGGTTCTTTGCACGTACGGTAAGTAGTGTAATTTCAAAATCAAAGTCGATTTGCGATTCTATAATGACTTTGCCTTGGTTTACACGTGCAGCTTGCATTGCATATTCCCATGCAGCATCGACCTCCTCAAAACTTTTAATGTGAGATTGTCCCTTACCGGATGATGACATCACAGGCTTAACAAAATTTGGGTAGCCAATATCATCACAGGCAGCACGAAAAGATGCTAGATTGTCTGCGAAACGGAAATTTGATGTAGGTAAGCCGAGTTCATCTGCTGCTAAGGTACGAATACCCTCGCGATTCATTGTCAGATTGACCGCTTTTGCTGAAGGGATAATCGTTGTTTTATTTTGTTTTTCTATATGAAGTAAAACCTCAGTTGCAATGGCTTCAATTTCAGGAACGACTAGATTAGGTTGTACTTCATCTATGAGTTGTTGTAATGCAATTGGATCTGCCATATTTAAAGTATGTGAGAAGTGAGCAACTTGCATTGCAGGTGCATTAGAGTAGCGGTCGGCAGCATGTACTTCAACACCTAAACGCTGTAAGGAGATAACAACTTCTTTACCAAGTTCTCCTGAGCCTAATAATAATACTTTGAATGCTGATGATTGTAGAGGCGTTCCAATTGTAATACTCATGTCATTATTCCTTGTTTCAGGTTATTTTAGAATAACAGAACTCACAATAGTGTTAAGTATCCAAAAGCATAATTTGTGAATAAAATTACCAATTTAGGCATATTTTTTATATTGCAGTAATTTGATGTATCTTATAGCGTAGTGTATCGCATGAGTAAGAAGTGAAATCGTTATGATGTTGTACAAAAAACAGTATATGGCTCTAGCACTCATTGGTGTGATGCTCGGGTTAACCGCATGTAATAATAACAATGGTCAAAAGGTTGAAATTAAGCCTGCACCTAATTTGAGCAAAGATGCAACAGCATATGCAAAAAAATCTTGGGAATTAATGAATCGAGTTGAGCCAATGGTTGAAAATCATGAGTTGACAAAAATTGATAGTGAAGTACGTAAGCCTTTGCGAGAGCTTGGTAGTCAATGGATGATTAATGTAAAAATGGGTGACTCTGTAGCAGAAGGTAACTTTGCATTATGTAGAAAAGCAATGGTTAGTTTGGATACATGGGCACGTGCTGTGCAATCTAATGATAATTCTCAAGCTAATGAAAAGGAAAGTTACTTACATAATAAAGGCTTGTGTAAAAGTGCACTAGATAATCCTTCGTTAGGAAACAGTTAAAAAAAGAAGGTGATTATCACCTTCTTTTTTTGGATATGAAAATTTTATTACTTTTGATTCATTGGCATTTTAGACATTGAATCGTGGCTCATTTTTTTGTCTGATTTAGCTGCATTAGAACCAGATTTAGCAACACATTTTCCACCTTTATGATGTGGGCCTGTGCCACCTTGTAAAGATGAGCCTTTAGGGCAAGCCATCGCACCTGCGCTTAGTATTGCAACGCTTAATGCAAGAATAGAAGTAGAAAGTAGTTTTTTCATTGTATTTTACCTATATAGGATAGAAAATATTTAAACAATATAAGGATAATCAATTAAAAATACAAACTGCAAGAAATAACTCGTTTTTTTATTGATTTTAATTTGTTATTTTTAATGTAATTTAAAAGAACTAGATGAATCTAGTTCTTTTTATTGTGAATTTGCATTTTTTTGACGAAATTTTGCATCAACCATTGCCCAAACAGAAAAAGCAATAGATGCAAAAATTGCATATAAAAACTGCTCAGCTTTTAAGTTACCACTAATAACACCCTGAATACTTAGAGTAAGTAAAAGCGCTACAGTCATAACCACATAAATAGCAATATTGGGATTTATTTTTACATTCATGATTGCCTCCAATATATATACTTAGATAAAAAATATCTTCAGATAAGTTAGATTAAGTTTAGTATTTTACTTGGAATTATTGAAAAGTCAATTTATTGCTATCAAAGTTTTATTACTAAATTATGACACAATTAAGTAATTTTAAAAAATACATAATAAATTTAGCTTCAAATACAATAATCGGTGAAATTTATTGACTTAGCTCACCAAAGCTGTGAGCTTTATATAGAAATAAAGATAATTTTTCGGTAGGAAATTTAAGGTAATAAACTGATTTGAGAAATAAAAATGGCTCAAAAATTACTTTTGAGCCAGAGTGGCATACATACTATACGCTTTTATTCATTCTATCGAAAATCACAGAAATTAATAAAACAATTCCGCATGGTATAACCCAAGCCAAATTTTGTTCTGCTAAAGGTAATGTTTGTAAAAATGAAGGTACGATTGAAGCAAAAGATGATGCTTTAATGCCTTCAATAATTCCAAAAATAAGTGCAACACCTGTTACAGGGAATAGTACAGAAGAAGATCTATTAAAGAATTTCCAAAAGAAACTTAAAACAATAACAATAATTGCTGGTGGATAGATGGCTGTTAAAATAGGAACAGAGAAAGCAATTAACTTTGTTAAGCCAAGATTTGAAATAATAAAGGCAAATCCAACTAATAATAATACAAGTAACTTATAAGATATATTTGTTAGTCTATGAAAGTATTCTGCACATGAACATGTTAAGCCAATTGCAGTAACAACACATGCTAAGAAAATAAGTGCACTTAAAAAGATCGAACCTAAATTTCCAAATGAATGCTGGACAAAAGCATGAAGAATAACAGCACCATTACTTGCATTTGGAATAAAGGAATGACTTTGAATACCTAATCGGAATAGGCATAAATATAGCGCCGTTAATCCAACGCCTGCCATAATACTTGCAATAATAGCATAGCGAGTTATTAATTTATGGTCAGTTACACCACGTGAAGCAATTGCTTGTGTAATAACAATACCAAATACTAAAGCACCTAGAGTATCCATAGTCAGGTAGCCATTCACTAATCCTTCAGATACAGGACGGATAGCATAGTTATTAATTGGTGGTGCAACAAATATAATAGGTAATATAAGTGTTGTAATACATAAAATTGCTAATGCAGCTATTTTTAATGGTGCAAGGACTTTACCGATGGTATCCAATAATTTCGTTGGATAAAGAGATACGATACCTACAATAATAAAATAAATTGCGCTGTAAATTACAAGAGATGATGATGAATTGCCAAAATATGGAGATAATCCAATTTCATATGAAACAGTAGCTGTGCGAGGTGTAGCGAATAGAGGGCCTACCGCTAAGTAACAGACAATTGTTAAAATAAGGCTCGCGAATCTTCCAATAGGTGCACTTAATGTTTCAATAGATCCACCAACACGAGCTAAAGCAATAATTGTTAGAACTGGAAGACCAACACCTGTAATTAAGAAACCAAAGGCAGCTAACCAAACGTGATCTCCAGCTTGCTGTGCCACAATAGGCGGAAAAATAATATTGCCAGCTCCAATAAAAAGAGCGAAGGTCATAAAACCCAAAGCAATGATATCCCTAATACTAAGTTTAGTCATAACATCGAACAATAATAAAAAGTAATGTTATATTGTAGTGCAAAAGGGAGTATTTTGAAATTATTGTTTAATTCTTTAAAAAAAAAGGGAAATATTTTACTATAGAGGAAAGTAATTAATATTTCTTTTCAAATAGCCTAAGCGTAATATTTTAGGAAAGAAATTATTTTCACAAATACCAAGGTAAAGAGATGTATAACCCTAAAGTAAGTATAAAAACAACAGAGGAAATTGAGAAACTTCGTATAGCTGGACGACTAGCTGCGCAAGTTTTATATATGATTAAAGATCATGTTAAACCAGGTGTAAGTACAGAATATTTAGATGATATATGTAATGATTATATTGTAAATACTTTGGGAGTTATTCCTGCAAATGTAGGATATTATGGGTATACTAAAACAACATGTATATCTAAAAATGAAGTTGTATGTCATGGAATTCCGTCAAAAACAGAAATATTAAAAGATGGTGATATTATAAACATTGATGTTGCAATTATTAAAGATGGTTATTATGGAGATACAAGTCGAATGTATCCTGTAGGAAAAATTACATCACAGGCAAAGAACTTAATTGAAGTGACATACGAAGCTATGAAAGCAGGGATTTACGAAGTTAGGCCAGGAGCAACTTTAGGGGATATTGGTCATGCTATTCAATCATTGGCACAGAAAAATGGATATAGCATTGTTAGAGAATATTGTGGTCATGGAATAGGTAAAGTTTATCATGAGCAGCCTAATGTACTTCATTATGGAAGTGCAGGTCACGGATTAAAACTAAAAGAGGGAATGGTATTTACTATCGAGCCAATGGTAAATCTAGGAAAAGCTGGTGTAAAAGAGTTATCAGATGGTTGGACTGTAGTTACAAAAGATAAATCATTATCTGCACAATGGGAACATATGATCGTTGTAACCCAGTCCGGCTTTGAACTTTTAACTCCTTGGCCTGAAGGAACAGGAACTTACTCTAAAATTTAAAACAATCGATGCTTAAAAGCATCGATTGTTTGCTTTAAACTTAAAATAGCCTAAGCATAAGAATTTTTAATTAATATTTCAAATTCTTAAATACTAATTGTAAATTACCCATAGTTTTTTCAATTTGAAGAGGGGTTAATCCATCAAATGTTCTTACTAAAATTGCATTCGTTAAATCATTTGTTTTATTTAAAATATCTAAACCAGATTTTGTAATATTTACACGTGTAATACGGCCATCATCATTACATGAGTAGGTGTCAACTAATCCTTCATTTTTTAAGCGGTAAATAATCTTTGTTGTTGTCGACATTTTAAGTATAAGCATCTCTGAAATTTCAGAAATGCTTGCATGAGGTGTAATAAGTAAAGCATTTAGTATACGTTGTCGAGAATGATCAATCCCGTATTTCTTAAGTACATGATCAACGCCTTGAACATATTGTGCATACACTTGAGTAACCCAGTGAAAAAATAAAAAATCCTGATTTTCCATATCAGTTGAAGGTAAAAACCTTAAATATTTTTTAGACATTAAAAACCAAACTAAGACAATAAAATTTCAAATAATTGTGACCTATTTCACAAAAAAATACAAATATATAATTTATTTTTTTAGTTATTAAGCAAGCTTTATATTTAAAACTTGCTTCTAAAATATACTTTTAATTAAACATTAAAACGGAAATGCATTACATCACCATCTTGAACGATATAACTTTTACCTTCTAGACGCCATTTACCAGCATCTTTAGCCCCAGACTCACCATTAAATTGAATGAAATCTGTATAAGCCACAACTTCTGCACGAATAAAGCCTTTTTCAAAATCAGTGTGAATCACACCAGCTGCTTCAGGTGCAGTTGCACCAACTTTTACAGTCCATGCACGAACTTCTTGAACACCAGCTGTGAAGTAAGTTTGTAAACCAAGCAACCCGTATCCTGCACGGATTACAACGTTAAGTCCTGGTTCTTCCATATCCATCGCTTCTAAGAATTCTGCGCGGTCTTCATCTTCTAATAGAGAAATTTCAGCTTCGATTTGATTACATAGAGGAACAACGATAGCATTTTCTTCTTTTGCAAGTTCACGTACAGCATCTAGATAAGGGTTGTTTTCAAACCCATCTTCTGCCACATTTGCAATATACATAGTTGGTTTTAATGTCAGTAGACCATAACCACGAAGGGCTTTTTTATCATCATCAGATAAATCTGCAGCACGAGCAGGGCGACCTTCATTTAAAAGAGGCAATATTTTTTCAAGAACGGCTTTTGTAGCAATTGCTTCTTTATCACCACCCTTTGCATTTTTTGTAAGACGCAGAAGAGATTTACTTACAGTATCTAAATCTGACAGTGCTAATTCTGTATTAATAGTAGAAATATCATCTAATGGGTCAATTTTACCATTTACATGAATAACATTTTCATCTTCAAAGCAACGTACAACATGTGCTATAGCATCTGTCTCTCTAATATTTGCTAAAAATTGGTTACCTAAACCTTCACCTTTAGAGGCACCAGCAACTAATCCCGCAATATCTACAAATTCCATTGTTGTTGGTAGAATACGTTGTGGCTTTACAATTGCAGATAGTTTATCTAAACGTTCATCTGGTACAGGCACGATACCTGTATTTGGTTCAATTGTACAAAATGGAAAATTTTCAGCAGCAATAGCAGCTTTTGTTAAGGCATTAAATAAAGTTGATTTACCAACGTTTGGAAGACCTACAATACCGCAATTAAAACCCATGCAATACTCACAAAGATGTTATATAAAATTGTTTTCGATTTTACATTAAAGTTTAAGTAAAGTCAGGCAATCATTCATACAAGAATAATTTTAAAAGAAATAGGATGAAAAGATCATTGCCTTTTTAATATGTGCCCTCTAAAGTAAAGAAATATTATAGATTGGTAGGTTATTATTTATGCGTATTCTTTACCAGTTCCCATTATCTCATTTTTGCGAGAAAGCACGCTGGTTATTAGACTATAAAGAATTAGACTATGTTGCGCAAAATTTAACACCTATTGTACATCGTGCATTTTCTAAGTTGAAAACCAAGCAAAATACATTACCTATTTTAAAAGACAATGATTTGTGGATTTACGATTCAACAAAAATCGCAGAATATTTAGATGGAATATATCCTGAAAAAAATCTCATTCCACAAAATCGCTTATTAAAAGAACCAGTTTACTATTTTAACAATATAGCAAATGAGCTTGGAGAACATGTACGGCGTTGGACATTACAAAATATAATTCTTATAGATGAAAAAACGATTGATAATATGATTAATGAAAGAGGATATTTTAGAAAGTTTGAGAAATATTCTAAACCAGTACTTAAAAACATAATTAGTCAAAGTCTTCATTTAAGTAATGAACAAGTTGAATACGATCATCTTAGAATTATTGAAATTATTGAGAAGCTAGATCTACACTTTGAAAAATCATCAAAAGGATATTTAGTAGGTGAACATCTTACACTAGCAGACATATCTATATGCTCAATGTTAGCACCTATGATGAATATTTATGGAACACCTTGGGAAATACTGGAGAGTAAACAAAACCAAGAATCATTAAATATGCAAGATTTTATACAGTCTACTGCACTTGGTAGATATGTTCAAAGAATCTATGACACTGAACGAAATGCACGCATTGATTGGAGAGGAATCTAAAATTAAAGTAATCGTCACATTTAATTTTAAGCTAAAGAGTTTATAAAACTTCATTTGTAAAATAAATTTATATCTTAGCTGATACATATTAAAACGGTTTTGGTTACGCTTCAAAATACTGTGTGAAAGGTATGATGAATTAGCTATAGTAATAAATACAATCTCAAATAAGTTTTAGAAACTAACTATAATTACTTAGCTATGCATATTAGTTATATTTTTTCTAAATCGCTCTCACCATCATTTTTTAACTTATCCATGATTAGATAAATTAGATTTAATTCATAAATTTCAATGGGGTTTTTACTAAAAAAACTGTTTTTAGCCCATTTTGTGAGAAGCATATTAGAAAAATCTATTTATTAAATTTAAATAAGTAATACAGTTTTTCTTATTTTTGTCTTACTTATACTGGCTCTAATATATACGTATTATTCATAACTTAGCACTATGACCATGCGAAAAAAATATAAGAAACCACTGTTTACAACAATTATTGTATTGGCTGCGCTTGTTGGTTTTTTGGTATATCAAACGCGTGGAAATATAGATATAGCAAATACAAGTAAAAAGCCAGTTATAATTGCATATCAGACAGGTGTTGATCCAAGTAAAGTTGCGCAGGCCGAAGGCTTGTATGAGAAGAATAGTAATCAACCCATCGAGTGGAAAAAATTTGATACAGGACCTGATGTAGTTAATGCACTAGCATCTGGCGATGTTTCTATTGGAAATATTGGTTCAAGTCCTTTTGCTGCGGCAACAAGTAGAGGTGTGCCGATTGAGGCATTTCTAATCACAGCAAAATTAGGAAGCTCTGAAGCACTTGTGGTGAATCAAAAGTCAGGTATTAAACAACCTAGTGACTTAATTGGTAAAACCATTGCTGTACCATTTGTATCAACCACACATTACAGTTTGTTATCTGCATTAAAGCATTGGAATATTCCTGAAAATAAAGTCAAAATTATTAATTTACGTCCACCTGAAATAATTGCTGCTTGGAATCGTGGTGATATTGATGCTGCTTATGTATGGGAGCCTGCTTTAAGTAAGGTTAAAGCAACAGGTAATGTATTCGTCGATTCGCATCAAGTAGGTGAATGGGGTGCACCAACTTATGATTTATGGGTTGTAAGAAAAGATTTTGCACAAAAAAATCCTGAGTTTTTAAAATCTTTTGTGAACACTGCATTAACTCAGCTTGAGAAATATAACCAGAATCCTGAAGCATTTTCACATGACGAGAGAAGTATAAATGAAATTTCAACATTAACAGGCTCTAGTCCTGCAGATATTGCATTGCTTCTTTCAGGAAATACTTACCTGAGTAGAAAACAGCAAATTGAAACGCTGTCAAATGAATTTTCTAAAAACATTTTAGATACGGCGCAATTTTTAAAGGGGCAAGGCAAAGTCGATCAAGTGAAATCCGATTATAACGACAATGTATCTACAGCATTTTTGCAATAAATAAGGAGAATATGATGAGTACATTAGTTGCTGAAAATATTGGACTAACATTTGCCAAACAAGAAATACCAACACTTGAAAATATTAATTTAAGTCTTTCAGAAGGCTCTCTTACTGTTGTACTCGGTGAATCTGGCTGCGGTAAAACCACCTTATTAAATATATTGGCAGGATTTCAGAAACCGACTATTGGACACATTTTACTCGATGAAAAAATCCTACATGAACCTGATGAAACGAGGGCTGTGGTTTTTCAAGAGCATGCATTATTCCCGTGGCTAAATGTAGAGGAAAATATTTCATTTTCTCTAGATATAAAAAAAGAGAAAGAACAGGTAATTGCACAGAAAGTAACAGAAATTCTTCAAATTGTTGGGCTTAGTCATGTCGCTAAATCCAATATTTGGGAATTATCAGGCGGAATGAAACAACGCGTTGGCATTGCTCGTGCATTGATTAGCCATGCAAAATTTATTTTACTTGATGAGCCGTTTGCTGCACTTGATGCATTTACACGAGAAAATATGCAAAAACTCGTACTCGATTTATGGTCTAAGCGGAATAAAAGTTTTTTTCTAATTACACATGATATTGAAGAAGCACTTCTATTGAGTGAAGAGCTTATTATTATGCAAGCAAAACCAGGAAGAGTAGCGAAAAGACTGCAATTGGACTTTTCACATCGTTATCGCGATGGAGAAAATATCCGCTCAATTAAATCTGATTCTCAATTTATTGAACTTCGCGAACAATTATTCTCACAGCTTAGCCATGAAGTGGAGTCGCAGATATGAGTAGCATCGTAGATACTCGGGATAAAGAAAAAAAAGGGCATAGTGTGGCACAAGGCAAAAGAGAAACATCATCAAATGAGAATTTTTGGGAAAAGTATCAGAGTCTACTTCTAAGTATTTTGAGTGTTTCAACATTAATTGTCATTTGGTTTCTAGTAACTACTTTAGGACTAATATCTCCATTATTTTTACCGAGCCCTCAAGCAGTTTTTCATAAATTTATTGAAGTGAGTCAACATGGATTTATGAAGGCAACGTTGTGGCAGCATTTGGCTGCGAGTATTAGCCGTGTACTGGTTGCACTTGTAGCAGCCATTATTATTGGTGTGCCTATTGGGCTTTGGATGGGATTGAATAAATGGGCAAGAGCAATCATTGACCCATTAGTTGAGCTATTAAGACCTATTCCGCCTTTAGCATACTTACCATTGCTTGTCATCTGGTTCGGTATTGGTGAAACAACAAAAGTATTACTTATTTTCTTTTCAATTTTGGCACCAATTATTATTAGTAGTACACATGGCGTGTTAAGTCATCAACAGAATAGAGAGCGAGCAGCACTCTCACTTGGTGCAAGCCGTTCACAGGTATTTTGGTATGTAATTGTACCTACAGCTTTACCTCATATCATTACAGGTGTTCGTATTGGGCTAGGGGTTGGTTGGTCTACTTTAGTTGCAGCGGAACTGGTCGCAGCAGATAAAGGAATTGGATTCATGGTGCAATCTGCCGCACAGTTCTTAATTACAGATACAGTTATTTTAGGCATTATTGTTATTGCTGTTGTTGCTGTCAGCTTTGAGTTATTTTTACGTTGGTTACAAAAAGAACTCGCGCCTTGGTATAGCAAACAGTTGTAGGAGAAATAAAAAATGCAACTTCAAATTGAAAAAATTAAACCTGCGATTGGTGCAGTCATTCACGGCGTAAATTTAAATAAACTCAATGATGAAAATTTAGTGCAAATTCATCAGGCACTTATCGACCATCAAGTCATATTTTTTCGTAATCAGAATTTATCGCCACGTAATCAGGCCAATTTAGCAAATAGTTTTGGTTCACTACATATTCATCCTATTTTTCCAAATGTAGAAGATGTACCTGAAATTCTTATTTTGGATAGCTTGAAGCAAGATTTGAGAGATAACGAGCTTTGGCATACAGATGTAACATTTAGTAAAACACCACCTTTAGGCTGCGTTTTACAAGCTAAAAAAATTCCAGCATTTGGTGGCGATACCTTTTGGTCTACAGGTATAGGTGCTTTCCATACATTACCTAAAGAAATTCAACATAAAATATTGGGCTTAACGGCGGTACACGATATTCGCCAATCATTTCCTATTGAGCGTTATGCAAAAACCAATGAAGACAGACAAAAGTTACTTCAAATTTTTGAGAAAAATCCACCTGTTATTCACCCTGTGGTAAGAACACACCCTATAACAAAAGAGCCTATTCTATTTGTGAGCGAAGGGTTTACAACAAAAATTAATGAACTAGAAACATCTGAAAGTGATGAACTATTAAAGTTCCTATTTGAACATTCAACACAACCCAATTTACATGTGCGCTGGCAGTGGGCTGAAGGAGATGTTGCTATTTGGGATAACCGTTGTACCCAGCATAAAGCACTTTTTGATTATGGAGATGCGCATCGAATTATGCATAGAGCAACAATTAATGGTGATGTACCATTTTATAAAGCGGCATAAATAAAAAAAGGTCAGTAATTTTACTGACCTTTTTTAAAATTAAGCAAAACTCACAAAATTTGTTGACTGATATTCTTGTTTTAGATGATCAATCAGAGTATCTATATCTTTTTCAGTTGTATATTTACCAAAACTAAATCGTACAGCATTTCTAGCAGTTTGTTCATCTCTACCGAGTGCAACCAATACATGTGATGGTCCACCATGCCCTGAATTGCATGCAGAGCCACTTGAAACAGCTGCTAAAGTTTTAATTGCATTGATAATAATAAATGCATCATCATTTAAGAATGATACATTTAAGTAATTGGCAACGCGTTGTGTTTTATCACCATTTAATATAATGTCTGTGAGATCGTTAAGGGCATTAAACAATTTCTCTTGTAAAATTTTTAAACGCGCCTGTTCTGTAACTAAATTCTCTTTGGCTAGTCTAAATGCTTCGCCCATACCAACGATTTGGTGTGTTGCTAGTGTACCTGAGCGACAACCTTGTTCATGTCCACCACCATGAATCTGTGGCTCGATCTCAAATGAATTTTCATGGTTTACATAAAGTGCACCAATTCCTTTAGGACCATAAACTTTATGTGCAGAAAGGCTTAGAAGGTCTATGCCAAGCTCATGAACATTGATAGGGAGCTTACCTGCAGCTTGTGCAGCATCTACGTGGAAAAAGATATCTTTTGCTTTCGTTATTTTACCAATCTGAGCGATATCTGTAATTGTACCAATCTCATTATTTACCATCATGAGTGATACCAATACCGTATCTGGTCGAAGTGCTTCTTGTACAGAATGAGGAGAAATTAAACCTGTTTCTTTTTCAGGTTGAAGATAGGTAACCTCAAAACCAAGGGATTCTAACTTTATACAGCTATCTAGAATTGCTTTATGCTCGATTTGACTGGTAATAATATGCTTACCGCGATGTGCATAACGCTCAGCTATTCCTTTTAATGCAAGGTTATTCGATTCTGTTGCACCCGACGTCCAAATAATTTCATCTGCTTTTGCGCCAATAAGGTCTGCAACATACTGTCTTGCTTCTTCAATCTGACTTCTTGCATCTGTACCAAAACAATGACCATTTGATGCAGGATTACCAAAGAGACCATCGAAGGATAAACAGTCTGCCATCTTTTTTATAATCTCAGGGTAAACTGGTGTTGTAGCAGCATAATCTAAGTAAATTTGCTGTTTCATGTCCTTAGGGTCTCCATATCTATTTTAACGATTTCTATATCAGAAAAAGTTCTAAAGTCATAAGAATATATATCACAGCTCAATATATCAACTGAAATTGTTTCTTTTATAGTTATAGAATATTTTATAAATAATTAAAATGAATAAAAATACATATATTAATGAATAAAAGTAATATCAGTGTAAAAAGAATAAATTTAAGGAAAATTATTCAATTAGCATTTTTTATGAAATACTCATCAGATATTATAAAAAGTAAATGATATAATATCATCTATACTATTCAATAGGGCGTTTTTATTTGGAATTTCAGTTAGGTAAGCGTTTTATGTACCCACAAAATAATTTAAAAGAACTCGAAAAACAAATAAAGATAGATTTAGAAAATTTTAATATTCCACCTAAAGACTGGATAAGCTCTGTAAATAATAATCCACCGATTGTGATCATTGGTGCAGGAATGTCTGCCTTATGTTTAGCTTTTGCTTTAAAAATAAAAGGGATTCCATGTACTCTATTTGAAAAAGAAGAAGAGGGGCATGAAGGACCTTGGCTGAGTCCTGCGCTTATGGAAAATTTGAGATCTCCTAAAAATTTAACAGGACCTGCTTTAATTTCTCCATCATTGACATTTCAAGCTTGGTATAAAGCACAATTTGGTACAGCACAGTGGGATAAACTAGAGAAGATTCCGCGTGTTACATGGCATCACTATCTACAATGGTTTAAAACCATAACAGCTCCCAAAATCTATTATAAACATGAATTAATCGATTTAATTATAGAAAGAAAAAGTATTAAATTGACCTTCAAAACAGAAAATGAAGAACAAATATACACTGCAGAACATTGTGTGCTTGCAATGGGTATTGATAGCTTAAGCTCTCCAAATATACCCGATTATGCAAACCATTTACCTCAAAATTTTTGGGAACATAGCTATGCTGGAACAGACTACACTCAATTTAAGGGTAAAAATATTGGGGTTGTTGGGTCAAGTGCAGGAGCAATGGACAGTGCTGCAACTGCATTAGAGCATGGTGCAGAAGTAGTTGAAATACTCTGCCGTACAGATGATTTTCCTAGAGTAAATCGAAGTAAGGCTGCTTCTAATCAAGGTTATCTTTCTTCTTATGCATATTGGAGTGATACCCAAAAATGGGATTTTCAATACTATTTAAAGAAAGAAGGGACACCGCCACCTTTTGGAAGTACATTGCGTGTCTCTAAACATGAAAATGTGTATTTCAATTTTAATGAAACAATTGATAAAGTCATCGTACAGGGTAATAAGCTACATGTTCATACTCAGCATCATCACTTTATTCTTGATTACTTAATTTTTGCGACAGGATTTAAGCTAGATTGGACAAAAAATATTTGGCTTGAACGTTTACAGCATCAGGTAAAAAAATGGAAAGAAGTTTATACCCCTGAACAAAGCCAATCATATGATGAAATGGGGGAGTATCCATATCTTAGTCCAAACTTTGAGTTTACTCCTAAAGTGTCTGAAAGTTTAGACGTATCTCGTTTATATTGTTTTAACTATAATGCACATATGAGTCAAGGTCCTTTGGTTGGTATGATTGGTGGTGTTGCAAAGGGTGCAGAAACATTAGCAGAGGCTTTGGCTAAAAAAATATATATGGAACAGTACAGTGCTCAAATCGAGTATGTGAAAGCAAGTGAAGACTTTGAATTGCAAGGTGATGAATGGGTTACAGATAAAACTTATAGAAGCACAAAAAGAAAAATTGAGTAGCGTAAATATGCAGAAAAGCTTTGCCGAACAGACACTCTATATGAGGCATAGGCCAGTTTTAGAAGTCGTATTAGGTTATTTAAATAATAATTTACCTAAAGTTGCAATAGATTGTGGCTGTGGTGCAGGAAATGAAGTTCAATTTCTTCTACTAGATCAGGGCTTTACAGTCCATGATTTTGATCAGTCTAAACAGGCTGAAGAAATTTGTCGAACAAGATTTAAATATGCTAATCGCTTTATATTTTCAAATAACTTGTTTCATGACTATCCATTTGTTGAAGCTAGTCTCATTACAGCATTTTTTAGTCTTTTCTTTGTTCCTGAAAAACAATTTTTGATGTTTTAGAAAATATAAAGAAAGCTTTACCCAAGAATGGGATTTTTGCATGCAATTTACTAGGTATAAATGATGCTTGGGTAGAAGAATCTCCACATGTATTTTTTAGGATTTTTAGCGAATACTTTGATATTGTGTATCTAGACCACTTGCAAGAGGAACGTCCTTTGGCAAGTGGCCTAATCAAGTTTTGGGATATCTTCACAGTCATTTTAAAGAAAAAATAATTTATACCGAAACAACTTAAAGATAAAAAGAATTATTGATAAACTGCTAAGCACGAATATTGAATGACCTAAGGTTTCTATACTTTGTCCAAAAATATGACTAATTAAATAAGAAGTAACGCCAGCAGTACCTATTTGTAAAAATCCCAATATACCTGAAGCAACTGCTGTTTGCCATATCAAAATGATAGGCTAGTTGGTGAAGTGATGGATCACTCCAATATGATTACTCAGGTAAATTCTAGTTTTTCTCATGCATATGATTAGCTCAGGTTCAGCAATTGGGGAGCTATGCAGTTACTTTGCTAAAAAGAATAATCTTCAACGCATTTGGCCAAATAAAAAACGTAAACAAAATTATGAAGTTTGGTTAGCAATGCATAAAGATAGCTATAAGACAAAAGTAGTTCGTATTGTAATTGATGAAATCGTAAAAGTATTTGAGAGTATTTAATACTAATAGACTCTATTTAACATAATATTGATTATACGAACTTCTGTATAAGAACCAACAACAACTCAAACTTGCTGCTGGCTATAAAACTATTCTTTAGCTATAGGAGTCTCAACTTGTTTTACTGTAGTTGATCCTTGGATTTGATTAATACTATTTTCAATTTTTTGTACTTGTGAACGATCACTAAGTAATGAATACGTTAAATCAAAACTTACGCTTTGACCAGCCTCAATTTTTTTAACTCTTTTTTGAGCTCTTTCAATATTCACAGGATATGCATAGCTCGTTCCAGGCTCAATACCTGTAACATAACCTTGTTTTAAAGTATCTGTATTTTTCCATAAAGTAAGTACAGGAAGTTGCTTTGTATTAAACTCAATTGCAACACCTTTACTATTATCTTTATTAACTAATGCAGCAATTGTATTACCATTTTTGTCTGATAATGGCTTTAAATTGAACACCATTTCATCAAAATCTTTAGTTGGACCTAAATATGTTGTCCAATCTTTTAGACCTTTCTTCGCGTAATCATTGAAAGGACTGACTTCGCTGACTGGTGCCAAGAATTTTGCACCGTCTTCTAGTATTGGTTGAGAAAAGTTACTATGGTAGATAATTTGATAATCATGTGCATAATCTGCATGATTTGTCAGCACATCATGTAATTTGAATGAAGTTTCTCCGGGAATATATGTTAGCTGTGTCATTGTTTGCAAATCAGTTTTTTTAAAGGTACTTTCTTTAATTAAGCCCTTGACATGTATAGCAAAAGGTGGTTTATCATCAATTTCAACTGCAACATATGATGCAGGTGTATTTTGGGCTTTACCATGCAATGAATATATTTGACCATCAATCGTTGTTGGATGTCCCGTCCACTCATATCCACAGCGAACAACCATTTCGTTAAATCCTTCAAGCCAACCTAATCCATTACGGCTATCTAAGTTAATATATGCAGGATTAACAACCTCGGTTACAGGAGACTTCCAACCAAGATGGATACCCTTGCCTTCAGCATGAAGCAACCCCATACCTCTTGTAGGGGAAATTGCGATAGTTAATCCATCAGGACTTGTGATGGTAATAACTTTACTCCCTTCTTGCTTTCCGCCGTGTAGTACCTTTTGTTCTATCGTATAGTTTTGACCTGCTGTTTTCCAGTTTCCAATTTCTATATTGTTTTGAGTATCTGTAAGTACATATGTTTTCGCATGAATACTCATTGCACTAAGTCCTATAATTGCACCAATAATTACACTATATTTTTTCATTTCATATTCCTTATGATTTCTTTATATGGTGTTTGACTACGCCATATTTATATAATATTGGATCTTATATAATTAAGATACATAGCCAATTGTCTTATATGCGAGAAGCAAAGAAATACAAATAAGTGTAGAAGAAAATACAGCTTTTACAATTTGAACAGGGATATATTTACAAAGTAATCTCCCTATAACTAAACCTAATATACATGTGCTTGTAAATATAAAGGTTTCTGATAAAGGATAATGATACCCTTGCATTATATGCATGATTAAGGTGATTGAACCAATCAAAAAAATCACCATGAGAGAAGTATTGGTTATGCTATAAAACTTAAGGTTTGTCATCTTTTGTAATGATGGTGTAATGATAAATCCACCACCAACACCAAGTAGCCCTGTAAGCACTCCCGATAATATGCCAATACCTCCTAAAGAAAGTCTTGTTTTCCAATTCCAAATGAAACGCCCTGTTTGGGGATTTGTCTTACACAAAGCTGTTGATGAACATTTAGATTTAAATATTAAAGGTTTTAGACCAATAATAAGCATAACTAGGCAAAAAAGTATTGTGATCCATAATATAGGCAATATATGGCTCAGATTTAGCCCAATATAAACCGATGGTAAGGAAAAGATTGCAATCCAGATAGCAGCTTTATATCTGACTGTTTTTTCAACTAAACCTTGTAAAGTACCCACAAAAGCTGAAATTGTAATCGCAATTAATCCAACAGGTGCTGTTTCTAGGATACTCCAACCTTGTGACCACATTAGAATGGGGATTGCTAAAATTCCCCCTCCTGCACCTGTCATTCCTAACAAAGTACCTATAAATAAACCTTCTATTATTAAAAGCATCATGGTATTAAGCGTCTTTATCTTGACCACAAGTCTGATTTAGAGGTAATGCAGTATCTATTTGTTTAGGATATGGTAAATTAAGGTTTTGCATTAACTCTACAAACTCATCTTGGGTTTTCCCCTGTCCTAATCTTACATTTTCTTGTTTTTCTTTTTTAACAGTTGATGATTTTTCTCCACGATAATCGTGTGCTGGGTAAACTACTGTATTTTCGGGAAGCGTAAAAATTTTGTTATGAATACTTTGATAAAGCTGAACAGCACTTCCATGCTGAAAGTCTGTTCGACCACAGCCATTAATCAATAAAGTATCTCCTGTAAATATGATACCTGCTTCTTCAATATAATAACTTGTGCAAGCATCTGTATGACCAGGTGTATAGCGTGCCTCTATTTTATACTCACCAAATCGAATTACGCAGCCATCTGTAATGAGAATATCTGCACAACTGATGTGTGCATTTTTATGAACAATAGATTTCGCTTTTGTTTTTTCTCTAAGCTCAGAAGCCGCCGTGACATGATCTGCATGAATATGCGTTTCCAAGATATAGAGAAGATTGAAACCTTGTTCATTAATGATATCTAAATAATGTTCTATTTCTGACAGTACAGGGTCAATAATAATTGCTTCTTTAGACTGAGTGCTTGCAAGTAAATAGGTATATGTCGAGCTTTTTTCTTCAAAGAATTGTTTTAAGAACATAGTGCCTCTTATATAAGAATATTAAATATATCTATTCAGTTTAATGCATACATTGTGCCAATTTTTCAATGAATTTAATTATCATATTTATCAGTTACTTATTTTTTAAAGTATATATTTATTCTAAAGAAAGGTACTATATATTGAAACATGAAACAAAATTATGAAACATGAAACAGATTTATTTTGCTAATATCTTATCTTTTCAAGATTTTACGACTCAATATTTGGTCTTAAATAATGAATTAAGTTTAGAAAAACATCAAAAAGATAATAAAATATTCTATGTTTTCTATCCAAAGTCTATGCAACTTTTAGAAGATGTACTTTTAGAGAATTATATTCAAGCTCAAGTGTATATTAATAATTTAAATCACGGATATTTATGCATTATTCCTCAGATCTCTAAATTAGAGTATTTAGGTGATTGTCAGAAAGAACTTACTAAGTATTTAACAAGTCAGTCTCCCTCAATGGAAAAAATGTTTAATATATTAAAAAAAGTAGCAAAGACCTCTTTTCCAGTATTGGTTCGCGGAGAGTCAGGTGCAGGAAAAGAAAAAGTTGCGCAATTAGTCCATCAGTTTGGAAAAAGATTTAACTCACCCTTTATTAGTGTTAACTGTGCTTCTCTGAATGAAAATCTTTTAGAAAGTGAGCTCTTTGGACATGTCAAAGGTGCGTTTACAGGTGCTATCCGTGATCATAAAGGTGTTTTTGAACGTGCAAATCAAGGTACATTATTCCTAGATGAGATTGCAGAACTTCCTTTAAACCTACAAGCAAAGCTTTTAAGGGTCTTAGAAACTGGTGAGTTTACGCCGTTAGGTGGAGAAAAAACCATTGTCACAGATGTTCGTATTGTTACTGCAACCCATAGAGCACTAAGAGAGGAAGCAAAAAATGGAAGATTTCGATATGATCTACTATACAGGCTAAGGGTTATTCCAATTTTTGTGCCTCCGCTTAGAGAAAGAAAGGAAGATATTCCTTTATTGGCGAAAAGGATTATTTCTGAATATGCAAAGGACTATCCTACCCAACCTGTTATTGACCCTGCGGTTTTTAATGTTTTTGAGTCTTACGACTGGCCAGGAAATATTAGGGAACTCAAAAATACATTACTTTATGCGTTAACGATGGCATATGGGGAATATAAAATTACTACCCAAGACTTACCTCAAGAGCTTTTATTAGATTCCTTATATACATCTACAACGAACAGTTTAGCCAAACCGCAAGAAAAAGTTAAAATATCTAAAGCACTGTTAAGCAAAACGTTGCAGGAAACAGAATTTGATATTCAGGAAACGCTGAAACAATTAAATATTAGTCGTAGTACTTTATGGCGATATCGTAAGAAATGGAATCTTTAATTAAAAAAACAAATTAATTAATGCAGGTCCAATAACCACCATTAATATCCCAGATATCACCATAGTTAAACTGGCAATGACGCCTTCTTCATTATTTCTTTGTTGTGCACGTGCTGTACCAAAACCATGTGCTCCACTCCCAAATGCTGCGCCGTTAGCAATATTGGATTTAATTCGTGTAATTGCGAGAATTAAATCACCAAGGATCATTCCGATTAGACCTGTAAGTGCAGTAAATAATGAAACTAGTGTAGCTGAACCATGAATATTTTCGGCAAGCACAATTGCAAATGGTGTCGAAATAGATCTCGCCATTAAGCTGTGTGTTACCTCACTGTCAAATCCAAAGAGTTGAGCCATTTTATAAGCACTAAAAACGCCAACACTCATCCCTACAAAAATTGCAATGGTTAGTACACCAATATGCTGTTTGATTGTTTCACGATATCTATAGATAGGTACAGCAAATGCAACTGTTGCAGGCCCAAGTAAATTGACAATCCATTGTGTATCTTGTGAGTAAGTTTGGTATGAGATACCAAAGATTACCATTAATATAATAGTCGCTGTAGGTACAGTAAGTGCTGGTGATAACCAAGCTTTGGTATGCTTCTTATAAATTTGTTTAGCAAATACATATGCAACAACTGTCCATATTAGGCAAAGAATAGACCAAATGTTCATTTTATTTTCCTATTACTTGATAGCTTCTAATGCTTTATTATTTTTTCGGTCTTTAAGTCGATATATAAAGTGAATGGTTAGACTTGTACTTAACATCACAAGCGCCGTTCCAGAAATAATACAAATTGCAAGTTGCCATCCTTCATTAATAAAAAGTGATTTATATTGAACCACTGCCACAATAATAGGTAAAAAGAAAAGTACCAGCTCTCTTAAAGCTGCATTTGCACCAATCTCTACATGTTCAATGCGCAGTATTTTAAAAAATAGGCAAAATAGTAAAAGAAACATACCTAATATGCCTGCAGAAATGGGCAAATGTAATGTTTTTTGAATGAGCCCACCCACAAACCAAAAACCGAGTAAGCTTAAGAGCTGTATAAAGGTTATCATTAAATTTTTGATATTCATGATCTTACCTAATCTGATTAACGACCTATGTACTTATTCTAATTGAACATACTTATAGACTACATGATTTATATAATGAAAAATTATTCTATTTTGGCATAATAATAAATATAAGAATGATAGAGTTCTATGACATGGTTTCACTTAAATTACTAAAGTGCTTTACTACACTTGTGGAAACAAAGAGTTTTACACGTACTGCTGAACAGCTTCATATTACACAACCAACGGTGAGTAAAAATATTTATCAACTTGAAAATGAGCTTGATGTGACGTTGTTGGTTAAAGCAGAGTTGGCTAAGAAAAGAACCATTCACCTTACAGAAATTGGTCAACGTATTTATGAACATGCAATAAAGATTTTAAATAATCAAAATGACTTACTCATAGATATTCAGAACTATAGAGATTTAAAGGTTGGAGTGCTGCGTATGGGTGTTCCTCCGCTCGGGGCACAACTATTGACATCAACACTATTTGATTTTCATAAAAAATGGTCAAATATCGAATTGTCATTTTTAGAAGTAGGATCAAAAGGAATAGAAAAAGCACTTTTAAGTAACCAACTTGATGTAGGTGTATTGCTTGAGCCAATTAATGACGAACAATTCTATAAAATGGAAATATGTAATTATCCATTGATGGTTGTTGTTAGAAAAGATTCTGAATGGGCAAAGAAAGAAGTTATTGCATTAGATGAATTAAAATATCAGTCCTTTCTTTTATTTCAAGATAATTTTTCTTTAAATGGTCGCATACTAGATGCATGCAAAATACACAATTTTGTACCCAACATTGTATGTAAAAGTAGTCAATGGAATTTATTAACAGATATGGTATTCGCACGTATGGGAATTACACTACTCCCAAAATACTATACAGATATGTTAGATAAACGGTTCTCTGCTATTCCATTACAATCCCCCAATATTGAATGGCATTTAGTGATGGCATGGCGTAAAGATATTCTACCTTCACCCGCCGTAAATGCGTGGCTTGAAAGTATGAGAAAAAATATCTAAAAATAGAGGGCAAAATTTTGCCCTCTATTTTATGGTGAAATAAATTATGCCATCGCATCTTTATAGCGTTTTGCAACTTCATCCCAATTTACAACATTATAAAAAGCAGCAATATATTCAGGGCGACGGTTTTGGTATTTTAAATAGTATGCATGCTCCCATACATCTAAACCTAAAATTGGTGTATTTCCATGCATCAATGGAGAGTCTTGGTTACCACTACTTTCGACAATTAATTTTTTTTCTGGTGTAACACTTAACCAAGCCCAACCACTACCAAATCGAGTGAGTGCAGCTTTAGTAAATTTTTCTTTAAATTCTTCAAAGCTACCTATATCACTTTCAATTGCTTTTTCTAAATCACCAGTAGGTTCACCACCACCCTGTGGACTCATTACTGTCCAAAATAAAGAATGATTGGCATGACCACCGCCGTTATTAACAACAACATTCTTTAGTGATTCAGGAACTTCGTTTACTTTAGAAACAAGATCTTCTACGCTTAGCTTTTCCCATTCTGTTCCTTCAATTGCAGCATTGATATTATTAATATAAGTTTGGTGATGCTTTGTATGATGAATTTCCATAGTTTGTGCATCAAGATTTGGTTCAAGTGCATCATACGCATACGGTAATTTAGGTAATGTATATGCCATTTTTACATCCTTGAATATAAATAATAATTAATATCAATAACATTACGATATTTTTTATATAAAGACAATCCATTCTAAAGTGAAATATTTATACTTTTCTGTAATTCTAAATTACATTTAAAGAAATTAGATGATCTGATGCCTAAAAATCATGTTATGATAATTTCGCACCTTATATTCGATCGCTTATCAGAAGTGGGTCAAAATTACCTTATAACCGCTCGGTTAAAATCAAATTACTTAAATGATGAATATGCTAATAGTAAACATACTATTGGTACAGTTTCTATTACGGGTTTTTATATGCTTGCAAACTATAAGAAAGAATGGTTCTCCAATATTCGAGGAGATGTACTAGCTGGCTTAGTTGTTGGTTTAGCTCTTATTCCTGAAGCAATCGCTTTTTCAATTATTGCTGGTGTCGATCCAAGTGTTGGGCTATATGCCTCTTTTTCTATGGCTGTAGTTATTGCCTTTATGGGTGGTAGACCTGCAATGATTTCTGCTGCAACTGGTGCTATGGCATTATTAATGGTGACATTAGTTAAAGAGCATGGATTACAGTATTTATTCGCAACAACGATTCTTACAGGTATTTTTCAGATTATTATTGGAAAGATTAAACTTGCTAAGCTGATGAGATTTGTTTCTAAATCTGTTGTTATTGGGTTCGTAAATGCTCTCGCAATTCTAATTTTTTCTGCACAGCTACCTGAACTGACTCATGTACCTTATTTGGTTTATGGGCTTGTTGCATTAGGTCTTGCCATTATTTATCTTTTCCCGAAAGTTCCTAACATTGGTAGCCTATTACCATCTAAATTTTAATAAAAATATGCTTAGGCTATTTTTATTGTAATAGAAGTTTAACTGAGGTTTTTTAATACGGATATATCATACTTTTTCCGATACAATATAAGAAAGTAGATATGTACTGATATATCCGTAAATTTAAATCAGTACACCCAACTAAAGGATTTTCGCTATGTCTGATCAAAAAGATATATTAAAAAACTTAAAAACATCTTCTATTGATCGACGATTATCTATCGCAAAGGCATCATTTCTTGCAGGGACACGTTGGGCAACATCAAATGCAACTTCTTTCTTTTCAAGTGAAGAAGAAAAGGAAAAAAAGAGAAAACAAGTTTTACGAGAACAAGCAAGGTATCTTGTTTCTGAAATCGGAAAACTAAAAGGCTCTATTGTAAAAATTGGTCAAATGATGGCACTCTATGGTGAGCACTTCTTACCTCGTGAAGTTACCGAAGAATTAAATACGCTAAATAACCAAACAATTGCACTCGATTGGGATTCTATCTATCCCCATTTAAAAAATGAGCTTGGCTCAAAAATTTTAGATTTAGAAATTGATCCAAATCCAATTGGTACAGCCTCCCTTGCCCAAGTGCATCGTGCAAAAAGAAAGTCTGATAATTTAGATATTGTACTTAAAATACAGTATCCTGGTGTAGCTAGTGCTATTGATTCTGATATGAATTTATTTAAGCAAATGCTTAAACTTACTCACCTACTTCCACAAACACGTGAATTTGATCAATGGTTTGAAGAAGTACGTGAGATGATGCATCGTGAAGTAGACTATCATTTAGAAGCAGAAACGACTAAACGGTTTGCTTATTATTTAAAAGATGATAATCGTTATGTTGTACCAAAAATTATTGATGACTATTGTTCTAGTCAAGTCTTATGCATGACATATGAAAGTGGAATCTCTGTAAATAGTCCTGATGTATTAACATTATCTCAAGAAAGACGTAACTTAATTGGTGAATCTGCCTTAGAAATAGCAGTTAATGAATTATTTGTTTGGGGAGAAATGCAAACTGACCCTAATTTTGGTAATTATTTAGTCAGATTAGCAGAAAAAAGTGATGAACAAGATCAGATAGTACTTTTAGATTTTGGTGCAATTCGTCAGTTTGATAAGAATCTTTTATCTGTTGCACATGATTTAATTTTAGCGGGTTACGATCATGATTTAGATAAAATGGTTCTTGCAATGCGTGGCTACTCTTTCTTTGAACAGATACCTACAAATATTAAACCTGATATGGCGAAAGTATTTTTAATTGCGACAGAACCTTTTAGCTCTTTAAAAAATAATCCAGATATTCCTGAAGGAATAATGGATGAAGAAGATAGATATGACTGGAAGTTAAGTCATCTACATAATAGAGTAATGCAACGAGCAAGTAAGTCTATGGCCTCTCGTTATTTTAGCATCCCCCCTAAAGAGTTTATGTTTATTAGCCGTAAGTTTATTGGTGCATATACTTTTATGACAGTTATAGATGCTAAAACAAACCTTAGAAAGATGATTTCTCGTTTAAATTAGCTTGTTTAGCCTAGATTTTCTAGGCTTTTTTATGTTTTTAAATAAAATACTTAGGCTATTTATTAATTTCGACTAAAGTATAACAGCACAATTTAGCAAACTTTAACTTATCAATTAAACTATATAACTAACTGTTTTTAATATAATAAATAAATAAATTATTTATGTAATCTATTTTTCCTCTTTTATCCATTTATTTTTTAAATGACGAACATTTCGACTTGTAATAGTTTTTTAAGTAAAATTACCTTTAAGTTATTTTATGTTTCTAAAACATTAGGATTAATAATGGATGTTCATCCTCATACACCAAGTAAAAAGCCTAAATTTTACCAAATATTATATGTACAAGTAATTTTTGCAATTACGCTCGGCATTCTATTGGGTCATTTCTACCCTGCTATTGGGGAAAGTTTTAAACCTTTAGGCGATGCGTTTATCAATATTGTCAAAATGATTATTGCTCCTGTTATTTTCTTAACTGTTGTTACAGGAATTGCGGGTATGAATAATATGGGTAGTGTTGGACGTGTCACAGGTAAAGCGATGCTTTACTTTGTGACATTTTCTACTCTTGCCTTATTTATAGGTATGATTGTAGCGAACGTAATTCAACCAGGTCATGGACTAAATATCGATCCATCTTCTTTACAAGGCGATAAAGTCGCTCAATATGTAGAAAAAGCACATGATTCTACAGTTGTCGGCTTTTTAATGGGCATCATTCCAAAAACATTAATTAGCCCACTTGTTGGTGGTGATATTTTACAAGTTCTTGTTGTTGCAGTACTTTTCGGAATTGCACTTGCATCAACTAGCAAGCAATCGCAACCTATTATCGATTTTTTGAACACACTTACCGTACCCATTTTCAAACTGGTTGGTATGTTAATGAAACTCGCACCTATTGGTGCCTTTGGTGCAATGGCATTTACAATTGGTAAATACGGCGTTGGCTCTATTGGTAATTTAGCATTACTTATTGCCACCTTCTATATTACATCTATTCTATTTGTCGTTATTATTTTAGGTGCAGTTGCGAAATATAATGGTTTTTCTATTATTGACCTTGTTCGTTATATTAAAGATGAACTATGGTTAGTCCTTGGTACAAGTTCTTCTGAAGCAGCTTTACCAAACCTTATGAAGAAAATGGAAAAAGCAGGTTGTGAAAAATCTATCGTTGGTCTTGTTATTCCTACAGGTTATTCATTCAACCTTGATGGTACAAACATTTATATGACTATGGCAGCATTATTCATTGCTCAAGCATGTAATATAGACCTAAGCATTGGTCAGCAACTCACATTATTATTTGTTGCCATGATTAGTTCTAAAGGTGCAGCTGGAGTTACTGGTGCTGGCTTTATTACACTTGCTGCAACACTCTCTGTTGTTCCTGATGTACCTGTTGCAGGTATGGCTTTAATTTTAGGTATAGACCGCTTTATGTCTGAGTGCCGTGCAATCACTAATATTATTGGTAATGCATGCGCAACGATCGTTGTTGCGCGTTGGGACAATGCTTTAGACAAAGAAACATGTGATCGTGTTTTAAAGCAACACCACGCTGATTAATTAAAAACCGAAAATAAAAAACCGCCTAAACGGCGGTTTTTTATTTTTACAAAGTTGCATTTAATACTTTCTGAGATAGATAATCCTTCCATAAGCCATGCAATGTTGGTAAGTAAAACTTTTCACCAATTTCAACTAAATCAGCATCAATCAAAGCATGTAAACTTTGCAAAAACAAATAATCAAGTTCAACTGTTTTTAGTTGTGGATGTTTTTTACTATATTCCTGACGCTTAGCTTTTGCAGTTTTAACAATTTTATCTGCATAAGTTCGATCTTTAAACTGTGCAAGTGCAGTTAAGCGTAGTTCAACAATCCCCCAACCACGTACGAATAATTGAAATATCTTAAAGTCTTTTTGATTAGACTCCCATTTCATTTTCTCTAAATCATTATCTTCAGGTAAGACAGGTAACAATAGTTCCATTACACAAGGAAAAATTTTCTTAAAATTTAATATAAATTTGACAGGATGATCACCAGGATAATCTTGAAATTGAACATGTTGTTTTTCATCTGTTAAATATATATCAAGCATAAATTGATCATCAGCAATTAAGAATTGTTACTATTGTAAAACATAAGCAAGATGATTCAAAACTACTGATGACCTTAATGCTTATTTCACATTCGGTGAAACCATATTTTCAGGTTTAACAACTTGATCAAATTGCTCTTCCGTAACTAGATTTAATTCAACAGCAACTTGTTTAAGTGTTTTTCCCTCCCTATAGGCAGTCTTTGCCACTTTTGCTGCATTTTCATAACCAATAACAGGATTAAGTGCCGTAACCAACATTAAAGAATTCTGCAAGAAGTATTCTATTTTATCGTGATTTGGTTCTATACCCACAGCACAGTTATCATTAAAGCTACGGCATGCATCACCTAATAGACGAATTGATTGTACAAGATTAAAAGCAATGACAGGCATAAATACATTTAGCTCAAAATTACCCGATGCACCTGCAATATTAATGGTTGTATCATTACCTAATACTTGTGCAACAACCATAGTCATCGCTTCACTCTGTGTAGGATTCACTTTACCAGGCATAATACTTGAGCCAGGCTCATTTTCAGGAATGCAAATTTCACCAAAACCACAGCGGGGTCCACTTGCTAGCCAGCGAATATCATTAGCAATTTTATTTAAGCTGACGGCGAGCGTCTTTAATGCACCTGAAGCGAAAACAGCAGCATCTCTACCTGCAAGAGCTTCAAATTTATTCGGTGCTGTCACAAAGGGTAACCCTGTGAGCTTAGCTAACTGTGCAGCAGATTGCTCTGCATAGTCAGGATGTGCATTTAACCCTGTTCCTACAGCCGTCCCCCCCAAAGGAAGCTCATATAATCCAGCTAAAGCCTGATCTAAACGAACAAGTGCATGATCAAGTTGTGATACATACCCACTAAACTCTTGCCCAAGTGTTAACGGCGTAGCATCTTGTAAATGTGTTCTACCAATCTTAACAATACTATTAAACGCTTCTGACTTCTTCGCCAATGTATTTCTTAATGCTTTAACAGCAGGAATAAGCAGTTCATTAATATGCAAACTTGCCGCAACATGAATTGCAGTTGGAAAAGAGTCATTGGTAGACTGCGCACGATTTACATGGTCATTAGGATGAATCGGTTTTTGTGAACCTAATGGGTTACCTAACTTCTGATTCGCAATATTGGCAATAACTTCATTGCAGTTCATATTACTTTGAGTACCTGAACCCGTTTGCCAAACGACTAAAGGAAACTGCTCATCCCATTTTCCACCTATTACTTCTTCAGCAGCCCCTACAATATGTTCGGCAAGCTCTGATGGAATTTGGTTTAAAGATGCATTTGTAAGAGCTGCTGCTTTTTTTACAAGTCCCATACCACGAATCATTATTCTTGGGAGATGCTCTTGCCCTATTTTAAAGTTTTGTAAACTTCTCTGCGTTTGTGCCCCCCAAAGAGCTTGTTCTGGAACTTCAACATCACCCATTGTGTCATGTTCTATACGCACAGCCATTACTTCCTCACTATTTACTTATATCCATACTGTTATTTCATAATAATCAACTCACGCCAAATAGTAAATAATAACTATTTACATTAACATGTATAAAAATTCCACTGATGATAGATCATATCATCCAAATCATATTGCGTATGCCAATCTAACATCGTTTTTGCTTTTTGAGAGTTTGCACCAAGCTGTGCAATACCATGATCAGAATATAGATTTAAGTCAGGCTGATGAGAAATAACAGGAATTTTAGTTTGAATAATTTTTTCAGCGGTATGGATCAAATCGAAAATACTATGTGTTTTATCATGTGCAATATTTAACGTTTCCAATATATGATAATCCGTATTAGGGGTTAACCATTTTATAGATTTAGAAATCGCCTGACATACATCTAATATATGTATAAAACTACGTTCATCTGAATAATCATTTGTGGTGTTGTTTAAATATAAATCAATATGGCTTCTTTCATGCTTTGCCGTTTGCATCATAAATCCAAAAATACTCTTAGGGACTGTAGCAATAAACTCACCCACATAGCCATCTTCAAAGGCACCTGCTACATTTGATACTCTAAGTAGTATTATTTTCCATTCAGCATCAGTCGCAACAACATCCCTTAATATCTGTTCTATCATCTGCTGCGATTTAATATATGGATTTGTTGTTTCATAATTAAATGTAGTTTTCTCAAATAAGTTTAACTCTGATTGACCATAAACCATTAGACTAGAAATGCAAATTAGCTTTCGTATACCCGCTCGTTGCATTGCACGAACTAAACTAATTAACGAACTAAGGTTATTATTATAATACTCTATAGGTTTCAGATAAGATTCAGCAATAGACTTAAAGCCTGCACAGTGCACAACCAATTCAATTGAATATTGTTCGATAAATTTATTTAATGCTGGTGTGTTTCTTAAATCACCATCAAAAAATGGAATGTATCTGCCTGCAAGATACTGTAATCTATCTAACATATGCACATTACTATTTACTAAATTATCGACTAAAACAACTTCTTTACCCTGTTTTATTAAATACAATGCAAGGTGAGAACCTATAAAACCAAGACCACCAGTAATTAAAATCATTATTTGGATACTCCTTATTATAATCAATTACTTATGATTATTTGGCACTATAGTAAAAATTAAGATAAAACTAGTCCAAATATACCTAGTAGATCAGGTTTAATATTCGCATATTAAATGAATGGGTTTTAGTCATTTTAGTTATACTTTTGGTTATTAAAAATAAGAAAGGAAAAGCTTCTCGCTTTTCCTTTTATAAATACTAAAAATTGTTTTACTTATTTATGATGATAAGTTTTTAATCATTAGAGGCTTCAATCGCCAATGATTACCATATCTAGTATCTAAATTCCGCTTAATGCACTGCAAACATTGCTTAAAGGTTTCTTTAGTAAAGACAGTGACATTCTGCCCTGTAGTCATACACATGCAAATATCATGCTGGTCAAGCTCTTTTGTATCTATAGATAAGAAACTTTTCTTAGCTACATTATGATTAAAGTCACTCGCGAGAACTACTTGAACAATAAATTTATTACTATTCATTTGATATCTTCTTTATTATTTTATTGTTTAAATGTTAAATACATATAACATAATCAACTTAATTTTTAAATGATAATGAATAGGTTTTTAATAAAAAGTTATTCTATGGGTATTTTTTAATCGCCATAATTTATATGAAAACAACTTATTTTTCTTAATCTCAAATATGTTTCATTTATTTATTATAATTGTATACTGATATTTTACTAAAGTGCTTAATGCACAAGTCTGACAAACGGCCTAACTATTTATGAGCACCCTCATTTTAATGACATCCTCACCATCTTCGATAATGGCATGGCATGCACTAGGACTTGCACAAGCTTTTAAAAAAGAGGATACGCCTTTTAGTGTGTTTTTTTATCAAGATGCTGTATATATTGCGAATGCATTAATTTGGCTTCCAGATGATCAACGCAATCTCACACATGAATGGCAGAAACTGAATATTCGCCTTCCTGTTTGTGTTAGTGCAGCGCTTAATAGAGGAATTACAGATCAAGATAATGCAATACGTCATCAGCTTACACACAACAACCTTGCAGAATCATTTGAGCTTGTTGGCCTTGGGGAACTAGCAGATGCTATCGAATCAAGTGATCATGTTATACAGTTCTAATTTATTTTTAGTTCGCTAATTTTTAAAAGATATTTATGAAGAAAATACTCATCATTTTAACACAAGCAAACGTAACTGATTTGAAAACCAATGAAAGTTTATCCATTGCAATGGTTTTAGCTACTTTTGGTAGTCATGTAACTGTTGTATTCAAAGATGGAGCTCTTTCCCTACTACAAGATGACTTACATTTTCATAAGCAAGAAAACTCTTTTAAATTTGGATCAAATATGAGGGAAAGTTTTGAATTTTATGATATAGACCCTATTTACATTCAAGAAAAAGACAAAGATCACCCATTCGTTCAACAAACATCACAAAATCTGGATTATATTGAGCTAAATTCAGAATTTTTGAAAAAATTTCACCATGTCTTATACTGGTAGTTTATATGCAAAGAGTCTATTTAATACAAAGCGATTATCTAAAAACGCAGATACACCTATCTTCTTTAGCCCAAATTGCAGATCAAAGCGACCCTATTTTACTCATGGGAGATGCTGCTTTGCATTATAACTCACCTTCACTTCAAGTATTTGAAAATATATATATTCTTCCAGCAGAAAAACTGTTAGTAAACTCAAAAACATTACCTTTAAACTTAAAATTTATCGATTATAAACAATTTGCTAAAATTGTATTACAAAGTACACAGTGTATACGTTTAAATTAGAGAAATTTCATGTATTTAGAACTCGATCAAGATGGTCATTTGATTAATTACACAGATTGGAATGAAACAATTGCACAGCAATTAGCAGATAGTTTAAATATTCAACTTAACGAATGGCATTTTAAAATATTAAACGGCGTACGCGCATTCCATCAACAATTTGGTTATTCACCTTCAACCAGACCTTTAATTAAGTTTTTAATTAAAACCGTAGATAGTCAAATTACAAATACTCAACTCCAACAAGCATTTAATACAGGTTTAGTGGCACGCCAGCTTAGTCGAATTGCAGGTGTACCTAAACCTGCAAATTGTCTTTGAATTTAAGGAAGAATACGCTTTAAATTTGCAAAACAATGATCGCCATCGGCAGATGTACAGAACTGAATACTATTTTGATCTTTCCAATGAATATAATATTGAGAAACATCTGCATTCATCTCAGTTCTATGCCCTGAACAATCAGGTTGATTATTATCAAATTGCATTTGAATTGCTAATGCACCTGACTTGATGTCATTATCGGGCGATGGTTGGTATTCATATACCCCTGTTGCCCACTCAGCAGAACTATTTATAACAAGCTGATTCATAGTTTTAAAATTATAAAATTCCGTACATTTTTTATTATTTGGAACTTCCATCCCCCATAAGCCATAGATAACAGGACGAGTAACTATCGTAATATCATCTGTTGCGTTTGTATTATCAACAGGTGAAAGCTTACTTTTGGCTATTGGAGCTGAGTTTGCAGCAAAGATGATTGTCGAGCTTATAAGCAATAGACTTGCTGTGAATAATTGCTTCATATGCGCCTTTTATTAAGTATTTATAAAACTTTATTCAAATTAACACAAAAACATAAAAATCTAACGAATAAGACAATACTTTTTGTTCTATTTTCTTTTCTACTACCCAATCCCCCTTCTAAATAACTAGAGAGTGCAACTTAATATAACAGAACAAACAATACATGATTATTTTTATACGCTAAAATAAACTATTGCTTTATGATGATAAGAGACTAGAGTGCCCACACCTGATTATACGAATAACAATTTAAAAGCAGATGCTTTAAATGCTATATTTAAACAACAGCAAGTCGCTTACCAAAATGAAACATATCCCACGTATGATACACGTAAACAGCGGCTAGCTCAGCTTTATAAAATTATTCTAAATAATCAGGAAAAAATAGCCGATGCTATTTGTAAGGACTTTTCAAACCGAAGTCATGATGAAACACGGCTCGTAGAAATTATTCCAAGCCTTTCAGCAATTAAATATTGTTTGAAACATCTTAAAAAATGGATAAAACCTGACTATCGTGATATTTCTGTCATCTTTCAGCCTGCTAAAGCTTATGTCATTGCACAGCCACTCGGTGTCATTGGCATTATGGTTCCTTGGAATTACCCTTTATTCCTTGCCATTGGCCCACTCTGCCAAGCCATTGCCGCAGGCAACCGTGTCATGCTAAAAATGAGTGAGTTCACGCCAAATTTTTCTTTATTTTTTCAGAAACTTATTCAAGATAATTTTCCAATAGATCTCATTTCTATTACTCTAGGCAACGCTAATATTGCAAAGCAGTTTTCTACACTTCCGTTTAACCATTTACTCTTTACAGGTTCGACAAATGTAGGGAAACAAGTCATGCAGGCTGCCGCTAATAACCTAACACCTGTAACACTGGAACTTGGAGGAAAATCACCTGCGCTTATTGCACAAGATGCAGATCTATTCGAAAGCGCACAGCGTATTGCTTTTGGAAAAAGTGTTAACGCTGGACAAACCTGTGTTGCACCCGACTACGTGCTTATACCCGAAGCACGACAAGATGACTTTATTCATTCCTATTTTACGGCGCTTAGAGGCTTCTACCCAAGTATAAAAAACAATAATGACTATACAGCTATTATTAACGACTCTCAGCTCTCTCGTCTTCGATCTTATTTGCAAGAAGCTGAAGAATATGGCGCAAAAGTACATTATTTATCCAATGAAAAAGATGGGCGAAAATTGCCACATTGCGTAATTACACATACAAATGCTTCACTTAAAATATGCCAAGAAGAAATATTTGGCCCTATTCTTCCTATTATTACCTATGAAACCTTAGATCAAGCCATTCAATATATCAATGAACGCCCAAGACCACTTGCTTTATATTACTTCGGATATAAAGCTGAAGAGCAACAAAAAGTCCTTTTAAACACGCACAGTGGTGGTGTCTGCATTAATGAAACAATTATACATGTTGGACAAGAAGACTTACCTTTTGGTGGTGTAGGACTTTCTGGTATGGGGAATTATCATGGCCATGAGGGCTTTAAAACCTTTAGCCATGCTAAAGCTGTATTTGCTAGACCTAAATTAAGTTTCATGAAACTGGTTTATCCACCTTATGGAAAATGGCTACAAAAAACTTTATTAAGAATGTTTATAAAGTAAAGCCCATAAAAAGTCATTTTTTATCGATACTTGTTCAAAAACATCAAATAATCTGCAAAAAATGGCACTTTTTAACATTGTCAATTGAAGCAAAAATTTACAAGATATACGCACTTTTTGACTATGCAAGTTTGCAATTTTTTATAAAATTTCATATAAATTGTAGGTTTTGCTCTCATAATAGAGTAACTTTGCAGATATCTTGCAAAAACTTAGTGTCTTTTCATCGGAGCAAGTTACATGACTTTTAATATTTTGGTTATTCATGGACCGAACTTAAATTTGTTAGGAAAGCGAGAACCCGAAGTATACGGTCATCAAACACTCAATGACATTAATCAGAACTTGGTAAAACATGCAAAAGAAAATGACTGTGCTTTAGAGGTATTTCAAAGCAATACCGAAGGTGAAATTATTAACCGCATTCACCAAGCATACGCAGAAAATATTCAATTTATTATTATCAATCCAGCAGCATTCACACATACTTCAATCGCTATACGTGATGCATTTCTCGGTGTAAATATTCCATTTATTGAAGTGCACTTGTCAAATGTCCATGCCCGCGAAACATTCAGACATCACTCTTATCTTAGCGATAAAGCACAAGGTGTTATTTGTGGACTCGGTGCTTATGGCTATCAAGCTGCACTTAATTATGCTCTTCGTACCCTTCAATCTTCTCATTAATTTTCATAAGGAATATTAATACTATGGATATTCGTAAAATCAAGAAACTTATTGATTTAATGATCGAATCTGATCTTCAAGGTATTGAAGTTAAAGAAGGCGATCAATCAATTGCGTTGACTCGCCGTAATCCTGAGCCTGTTGCTATTGCTTCAATGCCTGCTGCTCCTGCAAGCCCATCAGCTGCTCCTGTTGCTGCAAAAACATCACGTGGTAGCGTAGAAACCGCACCAATGGTTGGTGTGTTTTACTCAGCAGCAAGCCCTGGTGAAGCACCTTTTGTACAAGTTGGTCAAACCATTTCAGCGGGTGAAACTTTAGGTATCATCGAAGCAATGAAGATTATGAACCCAATTGAGGCAACTCAAAGCGGTGTCATTGAAGAAATCCTTGTGAAAAATGGCGAAGTTATTGAATTCGGTCAACCATTATTCCGTTACCGCGCATAAGCACGGAGTGTCATAATGTTGCAAAAAGTATTAATTGCAAACCGTGGTGAAATTGCTCTACGCATTACACGTGCTTGTAAAACACTTGGAATAAAAACTGTAGGCGTTTATTCCAATGCAGATAAAGATCTCATGCATTTACGCTTCGTCGATGAAGCGGTTTGTATTGGCCCAGGTGCAACGAGTGAAAGTTACTTAAACATTCCTGCACTACTTACAGCAGCTGAAGTTACAGGTGCCGACGCTATCCATCCAGGTTACGGCTTTTTATCTGAAAATGCCGAATTTGCAGAAATGGTAGAAAGCTCAGGATATATATTCATTGGCCCTCGCCCTGAACATATTCGCCTAATGGGTAACAAAGTTTCAGCAATTACGGCAATGCGTAAAGCTGGCGTACCTACTGTACCAGGTTCACAACATGCAGTTACTCCTGCAAATGCAAAAGAAGAAGCTGCAAAAATTGGCTTCCCGCTTATTGTAAAAGCAGCTTCTGGTGGTGGTGGTCGTGGTATGCGTATTGTAGAGCGTATAGATACACTGTTAGAGTCTGTACAAGCTGCACAGCGTGATGCTGAAATGTGGTTTGGTGATGATACAGTGTATATGGAACGCTTTTTACAAAAGCCGCGCCATGTAGAGGTACAAGTACTTGCAGATGGTAATGGTAAAGCAATTCATTTATATGACCGTGATTGCTCACTACAACGCCGTCACCAAAAAGTTTTAGAAGAAGCACCTGCGCCTGGACTTCCAGAACAAGCGCGTGCAGATATCTTAAAAGCTTGTGTGAATGCGTGTGAACTCATGCAATACCGTGGTGCAGGAACATTTGAATTTTTATTTGAAGATGGCGAGTTCTTCTTCATTGAAATGAATACACGTGTTCAAGTTGAGCACCCTGTAACAGAAATGGTAACTGGTGTAGATATTATCGAACAACAGTTACGTGTTGCTGCAGGACTTGGTTTAAGCATTCAACAAGATGATGTTGAAGTTAAAGGTCATGCAATCGAATGTCGTATCAATGCCGAAGACCCAACAACATTTATGCCTTCTCCAGGTAAAATTGAAACATTCTATGCACCGGGCGGTGCTGGTATCCGCTTAGACTCTCATATCTATCCAGGATACAGCATTCCACCATATTATGACTCAATGATTGCAAAACTCATTTCACATGGTAAAGATCGTGCAACATCCATTGCTCGTATGCGCCAAGCACTCGATGAAATGATTTTGACAGGTGTAAAAACAAATATCCCTCTTCATAAAGATTTGATCTTAAAAGATGAAGCTTTTTGTGAGGATGCTATGGATATTCACTATCTTGAAAAACATCTTTTGAAGCAATTAGAAGCACCCGTATCAGATAAAAAATCTGATTAAAGTGAAAAAGAAGTGGCTTGCCACTTCTTTTTTTATGCAACAACAGCAACCATTTTTATAACTATCTGTTGAAACTCCTCAATATCATCATCTAAAGTTTTTTTACGGCTAAGTTCTTTAGAAAGTACTTTAAATTTATGATTCTGATGTTCGATAATATCTGGTATATGATCAAAATAATCCGCTGACTCATTCAGTTCAACTTCAGGTAATTGGCTACCTAGTTGATATTCCTTACTTTTGAGTACAATATACTTCACGATTGTTTTCATTTATAACTCCAAGTTTTTAAGGCACTTTATTTTTATATTTAACAGTTTTTCCCATCAAAGAAAACATTATTTTTTCTTATTTGCTTAATATTTATTAATTCAGCCAAACGGTAAGAAAAATAAAAGCCTCATTTGAGGCTTTTATTCACACAATATAGATTAAATAGGTTCAAATGGTGCAATCACATCCGCATTCTGCGCACGATGACGTAAAAAATGATCCATAAGAACAATCGCCATCATTGCTTCAGCAATAGGAGTTGCACGGACACCAACACAAGGATCATGACGCCCTTTTGTTAAAACATCCGTATCTTCTCTTTGTAAATTAATTGTTTTACCTTCAGTGGTAATACTTGCTGTTGGTTTTAAAGCAATTGCTGCACGAATCTTCTGCCCAGAAGAAATACCTCCAAGTATTCCACCTGCATGATTTGCTAAGAAACCACTTGATGTTAGTTCATCACGACTTTCATGACCAAACTGCCCTGCAACCGCAAAACCATCCCCAATTTCAACACCTTTTACAGCATTAATACTCATTAATGCATGTGCCAAATCTGCGTCTAAACGATCAAAAACAGGCTCACCCCAACCAACAGGTACATTTTCAGCAATCACTTCAAGTTTAGCACCACAACTTGTACCTTGTTCACGTAAAGATGTTACTAATTTCTCAAATCTTGGAACAGCATTAACATCACCACAAAAAAATGGATTATTTTCAACTTCAGACCAATCTAACTGATGAGCAAGCTCATTTCCTATTTGAGTAACATGACCTCGAATAACGATATTAAACTTTTCAGCTAAATACTTCTTGGCAATAGCACCTGCAGCAACACGCATTGCAGTTTCACGCGCACTTGAACGCCCACCGCCACGGTAGTCTCTAAAACCATACTTTTGTGTGTAGGTATAATCTGCATGACCCGGTCTAAACGTTTGCGCAATATTGCCATAATCTTTTGATTTTTGGTCAGTATTTTCAATAAGCAAGCCAATAGATGTGCCTGTCGTCTTACCCTCAAAAACACCTGAAATAATTTTCACTTGATCAGGTTCTTTACGCTGTGTTGCAAACTTTGAAGTACCAGGTTTACGGCGATCTAAGTCCTTTTGTAAATCTGCTTCAGATAAAGTAATACCAGGAGGTACGCCATCGACTATGGCCATTAAACCTAAACCATGTGACTCACCACAGGTGGTTACACGAAATAACTGTCCTATTGAATTTCCAGCCATTACTACTTTCCTTTAAATTCCTACAGCATCCTGAAAAATTTTCTTATAACGGCGACATTGATCAGCAGTTAATGCAAAAATACCAGAACCGCCTTTTTGAAATTCTAACCAATGAAAGTCTACTGTATTAAAGTTTTGGCGCATTGCCCACTCAGAATTACCAACCTCAATCACAATAAGCCCATCTTCTGTAAGATAGTCAGCTGCTTCTGCTAACATCTTACGTACCAAGTCTAAACCATCTTGCCCAGCAGCGAGTGCTAGCTCAGGCTCATATAAAAACTCTTCAGGTAAATCCGCCATATCTTCAGCATCAACATAAGGTGGATTTGTAACAATTAAATCATATTGGTTTTCAGCAGGAATTTTACTAAATAAATCCGACTCTAATAGTGCAACTTGATACTGCATATTGTGATGTTCAACGTTTAATGCTGCAACTTCAAGTGCATCTCTCGAGATATCCGTTGCATCAACATCTGCTTCAGGATATGCATATGCTAAAGCAATTGCAATACAACCCGAACCAGTACACATATCTAAAATACGCTGTGGTTTTTTTGGCGTGTCTGACGTCGGTAGTGCATTTAACGCTTCACGCATATTACCTGTTTCATCTAAACAATAAGGTGCAAAACGCTGATTAATTAATTCTGCAATTGGTGAACGAGGAATAAGTACTCTTCCATCTACATAAAATGGTTTATTACAAAAGTAAGCCAGATTAAGCAAATATGATGTTGGAATACGATCATTAATACGGCGTGCAAGTAACTCTAAAAATTGTGCTTTTTCACTTGGTAAAAGTTTTGCATCTAGAATTTCGTTATTTGCTTCCCAATCTAATGCCAATGTTTGCAATACTAAAGCAGAGCTTTCTGCAAAAAAATCTTCTGTACCTTGACCTAAGTGCGCATCGTATTGACGTAAAGCTGTTACACCAAAACGGATGAAATCTCGAATTGTTGTTAAATTTTCAGCAGCTTCTGTTAAGTTTTCAGGAAGAATAGTCAATCGCTCCACGCATTACTCCAAGTAATCATTATTAAGGCTATATCTTGCATTTTAGCCTGTTTTCACATTATTGATAATGCCTAAATCATCAATAAATCAAGATTAAAGCCTATAGATAAAGATAAACAAATTAAAACAAAAACAAAACTGGCTTATCACATGCCAAACCATCCAAAATGGTAGATTATATTTTCACCTCAACACAAACAACTAAGGACAATAAAAATGGTTGATATTATTAAAAAAGGTTCTGCACATTGGGAAGGATCAATCAAAGAAGGTAAAGGTACAGTATCTACTGAAAGTGGTGCACTTTCTCAGCAACCTTATGGTTTCAATACACGCTTTGAAGATAAAGTAGGAACAAACCCTGAAGAAATTATTGGTGCTGCACATTCAGCATGCTTCTCAATGGCACTTTCGTTACAGCTTGGAGAAGCAGGTTTTACAGCAGATGCAATTGATACAGAAGCTGCCGTAACTTTATCTAAAGATGAAAAAGGCTTTTTTATTCGACAAGTACACCTGACAAGTCATGTTAAAGTGAAAGACCTTGATGATGAAACCTTCCAAAAAATTGCAACGGCAACGAAAGAAGGCTGTCCTGTTTCAAGACTATTCAATGCAGAAATTTTATTAGATGCAAAACTGGTTTAATCATTAGCAAATGTAGCGAGCATCCGTTCGCTACATTACAAAACCAACATAACGGTTATAATGTGCTACCCCTAAAGGCATTTTATAGATTGTTAAACTACAATGTGCTGTTGTTATAGCATCAAATACATTGAGTGATTGATCATGAATTTCATCTACACTAGACTGCATTTCATCTTCAAAAAAATCAGCAACATATTCAAAACCTAAATCTAGCGCTATAAATGCTGTATGCTCACAAGGCTGAATATACTGTTCTTCTGACCAGTTCAACGCAATATGGTTACATATAGGACAAAACACATTTTCTGTTGCGCTGTCTAATTCCTTTAATTTAAAGTTCATTTCTCATCTAATTAAACACTTTGTAAAATATTGTAAGATATTTTCATGGTCACTGCATTGCAATTTTCATGTATGAGGTATAGATTCTACGCATTAAACCTTAAACCCTATTCATCAAATTCGTTTTTAAAGGATACCCAATGGCCAATCTAGAAAAAGCCATTGCTTTGGCAACAAAGAAACATGCAGGGCAAACAGACAAAGCAGGACAAGCCTATATTCTTCATCCTCTTCGTATTATGTTAAAAATGAAAGATGATGATCAAAGAATTGTGGCTGTCTTACACGATGTACTTGAAGATACAGATACTACAGTTGTTGATCTAATCTCTCTAGGTTTTGCACCTCATATTATTGATGCTGTTCTTGCACTCACCAAAAAAAATAATGAAAGTCGAATAGAGGCTGCTTTTCGTACTGTAAAAAATACGATTGCACGTGAAGTTAAGTTAGCAGATATTGCTGATAATATGGATTTAACTCGTATAAAAAACCCTACACTTCGAGATAAAAAACGCTTACAAGAATATCAAAAAGTACAGGAGATATTACTTGCAGGAGTATAGATATTGTATTTAATACCTAGAACATTTATCGTTCTTATATTGTTAAAATATTAAAAAGGCCTACCCCATGTTGAGCGATTTAGACGACTTTTATTGTTTTGCTTTAGTCGTCGAACACGGTGGTTTTAGTGCAGCAGAGCGTGCTACAGACATTCCAAAATCCAAACTTAGTCGCCGTGTTCATAACCTTGAAGAAAATCTAGGTGTTCGCTTAATTCAAAGAAGCTCACGACAATTTACCGTGACTGAAATTGGTTTAAACGTCTACCACCATGCTCAAACAATGCTCAATGCAGCGCAAGCAGCACACGACATGGTAGATCATCTTAGTGTTAAACCAAGAGGTATTGTACGTGTCAGTGTACCTGTTTCTATTGCACAAAATGCATTTTCAAAAATTTTGCCTCAATTTCTCAAGCAATATCCTGAAATTCGCTTACAAATGATAGTAAGTAATCGTCGTGTAGATATTATTAATGAAAATATTGATGTTGCACTACGTGTGCGTGCTAACATAGATGATGATCCGAATTTAATTGCCCGACAACTTTCAAGAGAAGAATTACATTTATTTGCTAGCCAAGCATATTTAAACGAGTTTGGAAATATAAAAAATCCTGAAGAGCTAAGCCAACATAGAATTTTAAGTATGTCAGATGAACATACAGATCAACACATGATACTTTATAATGATCAACAAATTCCTGTTAAAATTAAAGTAAACCCAATAGTTATGGCTTCAGATCTGCTTATGTTACGTGAGCTTACAAGACAAGGATCTGGAATTTCTTTATTACCAAACTCAATTACTCAAGAATTTGTTAAAAGTGGTGAGCTAGTACGTTTACTATGTGATTGGAAGGTTCATCATGGTATTTTACATGCAGTGTATGCCTCACGTAGAGGCATGCTTCCTGCTGTTCGCGTATTTATAGACTATCTCGTTGAGAGTCTAAGCGAAGAAAATATTCAATCTATTTAATTTTTACAGGCTGAAGTTGCTGTAGTAATACTTGGTCGAGTAGCATTGGTAATTTAAGCGTCATAAGAAATGCATGATATAAATCTGGCTTTCCATTCCAAATTAAATTGGAAATGTTATTACGCTTATCTAAATCTTGAAACCAACTTCCATGTTTTTCATCAACTAAAGTATGATGAATATAGCCTATAATTTTTCGATAATAGACCTCATATTTTTCATCATTTAACCGTTTCATGAGTGTTGCTGAAGCAACTGCTGCTTCGGCATGTACCCAGTGCAACCGCTCTTTTACTACAGGTTCGCTTTTCCAGTCATACGTATAAATAATTCCACGATGTGGCTTCTCTTGCCAACCATTTTTCCATGCTGTATCAAAAAGTCCCTGAGCATCTTCAAGTAACCAATTAGGTACATCAAGCTCCATAGCATGAAGACCTTGTTCTAAATTAATAAGCAAATGACACCATTCAAAACCATGTCCTGGTGTCACACCATAAGGCCTAAAATCATCAATAAGTTTATCTTTATTAAACTCATAATTTGGTTTCCATTTTTCATCAAAATGCTCAACTACGCTATAATCATGATTCTTTGCATGTTCATGAATAATTCTTTCTACAATCGCAAGTGACTTTTTAAGCCAATTTGAATCTTGCGTTGTAATTGCAAGTTGCATAAACATTTCTAAAGAATGCATATTACAATTTGCACCACGATAGTTTTCTAGATCAGACCAATCTGGTGCATAGCTTTCTAAAACACAATTTTCAGCTTCTGACCAAAAATATTCATTAAAAATATTTACTGCTTTATCAAAAAGCGCATCTGCACCTGCAATATTTGCTTGTTTTGCGCTATTTGCAGCCAATAAAACAAATGCATGCAAATATGACTTTTTACGATCATTAGGACTCTCATCAGCTAAAGACGAAAGCCATCCACCATGCTTATGGTCAAATAAATGTTCATTTAGACTTTTCACCCCCCACTCAGCAAGCTCTACACTTCCAGCATAACCTCGAATCGCAGCAAGTGAATAACAATAAGTGAATCTTGCCGTATTCAGCGTATTTGGGCGTTGATGTAATGGTAAACCATAACGGTCTAAATCAACAAACCCACCATATTGACACTGTGCATCCTGATAAAAATCAAGTAAATTCAGTGTCTGCATCTTTAACCAATCAATATGTGCAGTTTGATTTAACCAGCTATGCCTTACTTTCGTCAGTAGTTTCATCACTCTCATCCTGTTATTTTTATAGTTTTATAATTAACCACCTACCATCATACCGCCATTTGGATGAATCGTTTGACCCGAAATAAATGATGAATCTTGGCTTGCTAAAAACACATATGCAGGCCCTAACTCACTCGGCTGACCACAACGTCCAATTGGTGTATCAGAACCAAAGTTTTCCATACTTTCGGGGTCGACTTGTCCCCATGTTGCAGGCTGTAATGGTGTCCAAACAGGACCCGGCGCAACAGCATTTACCCGAATACCTCTGCTCACGACTTGGTTTGACAGAGCACGCGTAAAGGAAATAATTGCACCTTTTGTTGCTGAATAATCAACAAGTGCTTTTGGTCCAACATATGCATTGACTGATGCTGTATTAATGATTGTATCGCCAGCAGAAAGCTGTGGTAAAAGGGCTTTTGTTAAATAGAATATGGCATGAATATTAATGGCAAAAGTATCAAGCCACTGCTCATCAGAAAGTGTCGCTAAATCTTCATTAGGGAATTGTGTTCCTGCATTATTTACCAAAATATTTATTTTTTTGAAATCCAATAATACATCTTGTATAAGTTTTTTACATGCTTCACTACTTCTTAAATCGACAGGGTAAATTTTACAATTACCTCCTATATCTTCAATCCATGATTTTACCCATTCAGCATCTTTTTTCTCTACCTCTGTGTCTAGACATGTAATAGCAACTGTTGCACCTTCTTTCGCAAAATGTAAGGCAACCGAGCGACCAATACCGCTATCACCTCCTGTAATAAGTGCAACTTTTCCCTGTAGCTTATGGCTACCCAAGTAGCTTTCATGAATAAACTCTGCATGAGGTTTTAACTGTTCATCACTTCCTGGCAATTCTTGTTGTTGTGCATGTATATCAAATTTATTCATTTTGAATCATCCATTATTATTTCATGAATAAATAATATTCGAATAATGTGAGTCCAATTGCTTAGAATATGTTTTATAATTTTACTGTGTTGTAATTTTTATCATTTTTATGTTTAAAAAAATTCATTATTATTTAGATAAACTTAACTTTAACCCCACATAAAAAGCATAAAATGAGTTTTTTGTGGAGTTAATTATTTAGATAATCTTAAATATAATATTTATGATGTTCTTCTTACCTTAAAAAGAAACTTATTCATTTTCTAAAAATTTATTCGTAGACAAAATCTTAGAAAAATTCATTAAAGCGCATAAATAAGCAGTTTGTACATCTATTGCTTGAACTTTTTTACCATTAGGACTCACTAAATCTCTTGTTGCAGTTGCATCATGAATAAGTAAATTATTAAAACCATATTCTTTGGCTGCCCTTGTTGTCGAGTCAATACACATATGTGTCATCATACCTGTAATTACTAGTGTTTCTATCTCATGAGCTTTTAAAATTTCAAGTAAGTTCGTTTTAAAAAAGCTATTTGGATATTGCTTTTCAACAATAATTGCTTTACCACCTATATTTAAATTATATCGCAAGACTCGCGATTAACACATAAAGAACTAGGCGAGCAGGTGCATCGTACTGGGCAAGCTGTAGGTGCTAGAGTACAACGCTTAATAGATATTGGTATTATTGAAAAATATACAATACAAATTCATGCTTCTGAGCAGCAGTTTATTAGGATTTTTCTAAAATCGCCATTATCCAAAGAATTAGAAGAAAAGATATATTCCAACCAAAAGATTCAATCATTTGATAAAACTTCTGGTCATGCATGTTATATAATTATCAGTCACTTTACACATACAGAACTTAATACATTTTTAGAAAATATTTCAGATGTTGCAAGCTATACCGTTGAATCTGTAGTAATGAAAAAATTCTAACCAAACATATTCAATTGAGGTGTTTCTTTCACTATTTTTTCTTTTGGTACATGTGAACACTCAAACTCATTTACGGGAAATCCTTCTATAAAGCTTGAAATATTTATAGTCTTTAATGTAAGCCATTCATAGAGACGATGATGTGGAATAACAATGACGGATCGCTTTACATTTCCCGGCTCATGAAAATCTTTCATCATTGGATGGTCTATAGCATCCATAGTGAGCATTGTGCTAGATCGTATAATCTTTTCATTTATTTGACATATTTCATAAAGTGCTGCAATAAAAAAAGCTTGCCCATCTTTACGTCTTACACCCCATCTCTGAGCTTTTCCATCTATATATTTACTTTCATAAAATTCAGTAACGGGAATAACGCCAAACTTATTACGTTGCAAAGCCTGTTGAAAACTCGGTTTTTGCAATAAGGTTTCTTGCCGAGCATTATATGTCTTCTTAGCAATTTGTTCATATGTTGCCCATTTAGGGACTAAACCAAATAGTACTTCTCTCCACTCAAAGCCACGACCTGAATGGAATAAAAATGGCAACTCACCCATCGGATATACTTCATCAGGATACGGGAACGTAATTGCTGGCAACCCAAGTTCTTCTATCTGCAAGCATGTAATTGGTTTAAAATTAGCACACATTAAAAAAATACCGAAACCCTAAATTTAATCGTAAAAAACTCTAAATAGCTTATGTTAGCCTACTTTATGTGTGGCATTTAAGTAGTCATCAGACTGCATTTCTAATAATCTAGATCGTGTTCTTTCAATCTCAAATGCAAGCTTTTCCCCCTGATACAAATTAATAATTGAATCATCCGAAGTTAATAATAACTTAACACCTCGATCATAGAATTCATCAACTAAATAAATAAATCTTCTTGTTGCATCATTCAAATTATCAGTTAAATGAGGTACATCACTTAATAAAACTGTTTTATATCTATTTGCAATTTCGATAAAATCAGATGGACTTCTAGGCTGCAAACATAGCTCAGAAAAGTGACACCATAATACATCATCACTTAAGCCAAGTGTTTTTACTTGACGATTATTTATTTCTATGACTTCATTTGATTCTTTTTGTGACTGTGTTAATGCATTAAACCTTTCTTGAATCCACAGTTTAGATTCTTCATTTAATGGAGTCTTAAATAATTGTGCTTGTTTAAGTATTCTCAATCTATAATCTACGCCAGCATCTACGTTAAGGATATGGCAGTTGCTTTTCACCATTTCAATCGTTGGTAAAAATCTATCTCTGTGCAATCCATCCTTATATAACCCATCAGGTGCAATATTTGATGTTGCAATCAGTGTTAATCCCCGTTGAAAAAGCTTCTGAAACAGATCACTAAGGATCATTGCATCGGGTACATTAGATACAAAAAATTCATCAAAACAAATCACTGTCGCATCATTATGAATTTGATCTGCCACAATATCCAAAGGGTTCTGTTTTCCCGTATGTTTATGAAGTTCTTTATGAACATACTGCATAAAATGATGAAAATGTAATCTTATTTTTTTCTCTAATGGTAATGTTTCAAAAAAACGATCCATTAGCCAAGTTTTTCCTCTCCCTACACCTCCCCACATATACACACCCATTGGATAACTTTTTTTCTTAAAGAAAGAAAAGAAGCTTTTAGATGTATTTTCTTGTTCTATAAGTTGATGCCATACAATATCAAGTGCTTTTACTGCATTTTCTTGTGCTTCATCTGCAATAAACAGCCCTGATGCAATTGCATCCTCATAACAAGCTATAGGGGATAATATTTTCATAAATCAATTCTTTAAATTAAACAATCCATTGTCTAAAAAGCCCACATAAAAGTGGGCTTAACAATCTACCTCAGGCAATAGAATTTAGTATGTTTACCAAAGTCTGCCCTGGATTTTCTGACTGAGTAATAGGACGACCAATTACTAAATGTGTAGCACCATTTTCTATGGCTTGCTTTGGCGTAACAATTCTTTTTTGATCATCTGTATTTGTACCTACAGGACGAATTCCAGGTGTAACCAATGAAAAATCTGAACCAAGTTCATCATGTAAAAAAGTTGCTTCCTGTGCAGAGCATACTACACCATCTAAACCTGAATCTTTTGTAAGTCGTGCTAAACGTCTTACATGATCCATAGGATTAACATCTAAACCTATTTCTCTTAAATCTTCTTGTTCCATAGAAGTAAGCACGGTCACAGCAATAAGCTGTGTTTGGTAATTACCATTTTTTAAACGCTCAACACAGGTTTCCATCATTTTTCGGCCACCTGATGCATGAACATTAACCATCCACACACCCAAATCAGCAGCTGCACAAACAGCTTGCGCCGTTGTATTTGGAATGTCATGAAACTTTAAATCTAGGAATACATCAAAACCACGTTGATGAAGTGATTTAACAACCTGTGGCCCTTCATGTGTAAATAGCTCCTTGCCAACTTTTAATCGGCAAAGCTGAGGGTCAAGCTGATCTGCTAACGTTAAAGCATCTTTTTCACTTTTTGCATCTAAGGCAACAATAATACTCAAAGGTTTAGCCCTAACTAAATAATATCAAAGCCCATTATAATGGGCTTTGATTGTTTGAGTTAATATCTAATACAGTTTTTTCATGTCGAGTTTGAGCAACTGCATCTGCTGCGGCAGTTTTTGCAATTTCAATTTGCTCTTTTCTTAAACGTTCAATTTCTTTATGCAAGCGTTTAATTTCCCAACGGTTCTGAAAAACTCGGAATACTTGAACACCAAGCAACAAGCCAATTGCAACACCTAGCGCTAATGTAATTAAAACAAGTAACCCTAAGCGCATTTCAGGAATATCATGGGTAAACCATAAATCCACAGTAACAGGTGTACTATTTATAAGAACAAGCCCCAAAGAGTATGCAAATATGACGATCAATAAAATAATTAGTATAAAGCGCATCATAATTTCACCATGCTTATTTTAAATTTTAGTTATTTAGAGAATCATTTACTGCATCTCTTAGGGCTTTTCCTGGCTTAAAGTGTGGTACAGCCTTTGCAGCAACTTCAACAGACTTACCTGTTTTAGGATTACGCCCAACACGAGGATCACGGTGATGTAATGCAAAACTGCCAAAACCACGAATTTCTATACGATTATCAGAGGATAATGTATCGATCATTTGATCAATCATGATCTTAACCGCTTCCTCCACCAAAGGTTCTGCAAGATGGGGGTTTTTTAAAGCAATTCGTTGTATTAAATCAGATTTATTTAGTGCTTCTATAGTCATCTATGACCTCATTGATTTCTAGCGACTTTTATTTGTAAGTTTATAATAACCTGTTTAAATACAAAACGGTAGCGTAGTAAGTCTATACTACACTACCGTTTACAGTAATTAACCAATAAAGTATCAATTAGTTACACTAATATCAACTTTTTTGAATTACTTCATTTGTGCTTTAATTAAGTCACCAATTGTCTTAGGACCTTTGTCTTGAGACGAATTAGTTTGGCGTAAGTTAGCAACAGCCTCACGTTGTTCAGCTTCATCTTTCGCTTTAACAGAAAGGTTAATTGTACGTGACTTACGGTCAACGTTTACAATTTTAGCTTCAACTTCTTGACCAACTTCTAGAAGTTTAGTTGCATCTTCAACGCGATCATGGTTGATTTCAGAAGCTTTCAATTGAGCTTCAACTTCGTCAGCTAGTTTAACAGTAGCGCCACGTGCATCAACTGCAGTGATTGTACCTTTAACCAACGCACCACGTTCGTTTGTAGCCAGGAAGTCATTGAATGGATCGCTATTTAACTGCTTGATACCTAAGCTGATACGGTTACCTTCAGCATCTACAGAAAGAATAACTGCTTCAACAGTGTCACCTTTCTTGTAACGACGAATAGCTTCTTCGCCTTGCTCGTTCCAAGAAATGTCAGATAAGTGAACTAGACCATCGATACCACCTGGTAGACCGATGAAGATACCGAAGTCAGTGATAGATTTAATCGTACCAGAAACTTTCTCACCTTTGTCATGGTTCTTAGCAAACTCTTCCCATGGGTTAGCACGAGTTTGTTTAATACCAAGAGAAATGCGACGACGTTCTTCATCAACTTCAAGAACCATAACATCAACTTCATCACCAATCTGAACAACTTTAGATGGGTGGATGTTTTTGTTTGTGTGATCCATTTCTGAAACGTGTACAAGACCTTCTACACCTTCAGCAATTTCAGCAAAGCAACCGTAGTCAGTTAAGTTAGTTACACGTGCTTTAACAATTGAACCTTTAGGGTAACGGCTCATGATTGCTAACCATGGATCTTCACCAAGTTGTTTAAGACCTAGTGATACACGGTTACGCTCGCGGTCAAACTTAAGTACTTTAACTGTAACTTCTTGACCAACTTCAACAACTTCAGAAGGATGCTTGATACGTTTCCAAGCCATATCTGTAATGTGAAGAAGACCATCAATACCGCCAAGATCAACGAAAGCGCCGTAGTCAGTAAGGTTTTTAATTGTACCTGTAACTGTTTGACCTTCTTCAAGTTGAGCAAGTAATGCTTCACGGTCAGCTGAAGATTCAGCTTCCATTACTGCACGACGAGATACAACAACGTTGTTACGTTTAGCATCAAGTTTGATTACTTTGAACTCTAACTCTTTACCTTCAAGGTGAGTTGTGTCACGGATTGGACGAGTATCTACCAATGAACCTGGTAAGAATGCACGAACAGGACCGATGTCAACAGTGAAACCGCCTTTAACTTTACCAGAGATAACACCAGTAACGATTTCGCCATCTTCAAAGATTTTTTCAAGTTTAGTCCAAGTTTCAGCACGCTTCGCTTTTTCACGTGATAGAACTGTTTGACCCATGCCGTTGTCAAGTGCTTCAACAACAACATCTACATTATCACCAACTTGAACTTCTAGCTCACGTTGGTCATTTAAGAATTCTGCACGGTCAACAATACCTTCTGATTTAAGGCCAGTGTCAACAGTTACCCAGTCAGAATCGATGTTTACAACAACACCTTGGATGACTGCACCCTTTTCAACGTTTAAGTTTAATTCGCTTTCTTCAAAGAGGGCTGCAAAAGATTCGGTCATGATATACCTGATAAAGTCAGCGGTCTTGGATCAGTCAAGGCCGGTTTAGTTACGTTTATACACTATCTACTAAGTTACTGATCGAGCAGTATACAAACTAATTCGTTACGCTAACAAGCTATCGATATATTGCTTCATGATTTGAAACACTTCATCAATAGTTAGTTCTGAACTATCAATGATATATGCATCTGAAGCTGGCTTCAACGGCGCGACTTCACGCTCCGTATCTCGCTTATCTCTAGCTTCTATGTTGGCTAAAATGGCAGATATTTTAGCATCAATACCCATTCCCTGCAACTGGTTATATCGACGTGTTGCTCGAGATTTGGCAGATGCTGTTAAATATATCTTTGCAATTGCATTTGGAAATACTACAGTTCCCATATCTCGACCATCTGCAACAAGACCTGGTGTTTGTACAAAAGCATAGTGACGGCTTAATAGAGCCTGTCTTAACTCCTGAACAACTGCAACTTTAGATGCATATTCACCCACTTGTTCAGTTCGAATTAGCTTTGTTACATCTTCACCATTTAAGACTACAAGTACCCCTTGTTCTGTTGGATTAAACTGAATATCCAAGCTTTTTGCAATTTCAATACAGATTTTTAAATTCTCTGCATCAGTTAAAGTATCTAAACGATTCTCTTTCACTAGCGCCAAACCTAAAAGGCGATATAATGCACCTGAATCAAGTAAGTGATATTGATAATGAGCCGCTATTTTTGCAGCAAGTGTTCCTTTACCTGATCCGCTTGGACCATCAATAGTAATAATATGTGTTGTCATAAGTTCTATTTCCAAAATACTTAGGCTATTCTAAATAATAAAAAATTATTTTTTCCGTTCTAGTTTCTTATGTTCACGGCGCATTTTAAAAAAATTACTAAGTTGTGTAGAACACTCTCGCCCCATACACCCATATTGAAAATCAAATTTATGATTATAATAACCTTCATCTAATAAAGCCCGAGCACTTATTAATGCACCTGCTTTATGCTCAGGGGTTGCAAAAATAACTTTACTTATTCTTGCATGAATCAGTGCACCAACACACATCGTACAAGGCTCTAATGTCACATAAAGCACAGCATCTTTAGGTAATCTATAATTTTGAATATTCTTACAAGCATCTTGAATTGCAAGAATTTCAGCATGTGCTGTAGGGTCATGAGAGGTTATCAGTTGGTTTCGGCCTATGCCAAGTAGCTTATGCTCACTTACAATAACAGCACCTACAGGAACTTCCTGACTATTTGCAGCAATTTCTGCTTGCTCAAAAGCAAGCTGCATCCACTGAAAATCTTCTACACTAAACTCTTCGTTCATTAAATAATATCGTACTGCTTTAGCAGAGTATTCCAACTTTCAATCGTAGTCACAGGTGGACACGAAGCAAGAATACCCATAAGTGTATATTCTTTAATTGCTTGCCATTGAGGAGATAAATCCTTATCTATAAGACGTGCTCGAACACCCTCTACAAAATCTAAATGTCTAATCTTCCATGCAGAAATTTCTTTCTCTAAAGCAAAAACTTCAGCCCATGAGTGCCCTTGACGCCCCCATTTCCACAATAACCAAGTAATAGCAACTGTTGCAGGAGATCCTTTTTGTAGGTTCTCACTTGCTTGCCTTAGCCAATCACTTCTTGCTTCACTTAAGCCAACAATAGCGTCATAGTCTTGTTCAAAATGATGCCCACGACAAACCATATGTATTGCGTCCAATGAACTTTGTAATGGCCCAACAGCAACAGGACAGTGCATACTATTTAGAACATCATCTAATGCTCTAAACTTTCCAGCAGGATAGTCTTCCCAGCAAATATTTAGAAGCTTATTCAGTACAACTTCCCTACTTGCCTCACAAATATGTGTTGCCCAGCCAATTGCATATGCACCTGCCGATGTCATAATAGAGCCTGTTAACCCAGTAAATAAGCCAATTGAGCCTCTATCTGCAAGGAAACGGCTTGCACCAACATCTGGATACAAACCAATATTAATTTCAGGCATTGCAAGACGAGAGTTAGGCGTAACAAGCCTAAATGGTGCTGCCATAAACAAACCAAGCCCACCACCCATTACATAACCTTCACCCCATACAACAATAGGTTTAATATAGCTATGTAACAGCAAGTCTAATGCATACTCTTTCTCAAAAAAGCTTTCTGCACTAATCTCATCATCTTCAAGTATGAGCTGTCTTAGTTTTCTAACATCACCACCTGCACAAAATGCCTTTGGTGTTGTTGAATCAAACCATATTGCACTTACCTGCTCATCATATTGGAAGTCAGTAAAAATTTGTGTAAGTGCCGTAACTAAAGAAATATCTAGTGCATGTAAGGTTTTCGGTCGATTTAAACGAATCGTCACCCAACCATTAATATGCTTTTCGACCAAAATGTCGTTATGGTAATGACACAATTCTATGGCTTTTATCATATATCTAGCTGCCAACAAATAGGTTGCATATTATTTTTTTCAAGGTAGCTGTTTGTCTTTGAAAATACTTTACAGCCAAAAAACCCGCCTCGATTTGCTGCTAAAGGAGATGGGTGTGCAGCCGTTAAAACAAGATGTTTGTCTCGTAAAATACGCTGCCCTTTACGCTGAGCATAAGCACCCCACAAAATAAATACAATATTCTCTTTTGTCTCGTTAAGTATATCAATAATATAGTCTGTAAAATCTTCCCAGCCCTGTTTTTGATGTGATGTGGGCTGTCCAGCTGCAACAGTTAAAACACTATTTAGCAATAATACACCTTGGTTAGCCCAGCTCGTAAGATCGCCATGTTTTGATGGTTCCACCCCCAAATCTGTATTGAGTTCATGAAAAATATTACGCAAAGATGGTGGTATAGCAATACCTTTTTGCACAGAAAAGCTCAAACCGTGTGCTTGATTTGGCCCATGATATGGGTCTTGACCTAAAATAACAACTTTCACATTATTTAGTGGCGTTAAATTCAATGCATTAAAAATAAGATGGCTTGGTGGATAAACAACAGTTTCCGCCTTTTTTTCTTCTAACAAAAATTGGCGTAAATGATCCATTTTAGGACCAATTAGAAAATCTTGTAGCGCCTCTTTCCAAAGCGGCTCTAGTTGTACTTTATCTAACTTCTGTTGTTGCTGTTGCGTCAATGACATTGAAAAACCGTATACCTATAAATTTATGATGTTTGTACTTGAAGTTCAACTTCAGGGTTATTAAATATTTGACCAGTTTTTAACTTTTCACACATTTCAGGGTCATTCCACTCTACTTGGATTTGTTCTGAAAACTGAATCTCATTTAAACTCAATATGCCCATTTGTGCATTTTCAATATCTTCAATAAAGCTCTGTGCATATCCTGTATCTGTTTCATGTACGATAACGGAATACACTTCAACATCACCTTCACCATTTTGGGTTTTGGTAGCATTCAACACTTGTTGTGCTAAATAAAAGAAAATACGTGAAAACTGTTCTGCAGATGGAGAAACAGGCAAGCTTACCCATCTTGCACTAAACTGTTGGCATGCTTGAATATACTCTTTACTGTCTTTATCCCAGAAGCAAATTGCATGATCAAAGCTATCAAAAAGATCTTTAATAACACCTTTCAATAAGCCAAAATCATATACCATCTGACCATGATCTAATCTGTGTGCTTTTAATAAAAGTTCTACTTTATAACTATGACCATGAATCGAACGTTTACAACGATCTGAGGTACAATTTCGAACAATATGAGCATTCTCAAATTTAAATAGCTTGCGAATTAACATGGCTCAACACCCTCACTCAATCGTGTAAAACAATTCATTATTATAAATGAATTTTTATATTTTTCCTAAGAGATAGATTTCGATCATCATAAACTGATTTAGCGATGTATTTTAGGAATCTCTAAAACTTGCTTAACATATGCTTTTTTAAGCGTTTCTCTGGATCCTAGATATCGCTGATAAAAGCTAGAATTTAGTAACATGGATGCACCATAGACTAAAGACCAAACCAATGCAATATAATCCCTTGAAGATACTTTACTTTGCTCTTCTGCCAAATAAACATCTATGGAAAGTAATATCATTTTTAAACGCTGCTTACGTATCTGATATAGCTTTGCAAATAAATTTTGCAACCCAATTGTGCTAGTCGCTAGCTTCTCTTCTAGCAAATGATACAACACCGTTTTTTCCGAGTTATTTAAATGATATAAAACAAAAAACTCAATTTTTTCTGAAAACTTTTTATGTTCTTGGGCAATAAGTTGTGCTAATAAGCTTTTTTCATAAGCAAAAAGTAGCAACATATATAATTCATTTTTACTTTTAAAATGCTTATATAGTGTACCTTTTGCAATATCCAATTCAGCTGCAAGGAGATCAAGGGTAAATCCTGTTTCCCCATTTTCTAATAAAATTTTCTCAGCCACCCGAAAAATAGTAACTTCTCTTTCCTGAAACTGAGTTTGCCGATCCATCTTAAACCCTGCAATCTGTATAGTATTTATATTCTTTTCAATAAATTTTCAAAATTTTGTGTGGTAATTTGACCAATTTCTTCTTTACTTAAACCATACACTGCTGCAAGGGCCGCTGCGACATGTGGCACGTATTTAGGTTCATTACTTTTCCCTCTAAAAGGAACAGGTGCCAAATATGGGCTATCGGTTTCAATGAGAAGACGATCCAATGGTATATGCTTTGCAACATCTCTTAAATCTTGGGCATTTTTAAATGAAATAATGCCAGAAAAAGAAACGTAATATCCACTATCTAGTACTGCTTTTGCAGTCGATAAATCCTCTGTGAAACAGTGCAAAATCCCATGCTCAGATTTTTCTGCACGAATAATATCTAAGGTATCTGAACGTGATGCTCTTGTATGTACCACAACAGGTTTACCAACTTGTTGTGATGCATGTATATGGCGAGCAAAACAAGCTTTTTGCTCGTCAACAAAATCTTGACTATGATAGTAGTCTAGCCCTGTTTCACCCAATGCCCATACATTGTCATTTGTAGCGAGCTGAACTAAATATTCAACAGAAGCACGCTTCATAACCGCTGGATCTTCGCAAGGGTGAACCCCCACACTATAGCCAACATCATCATGACGGCATGCAATCTTATCTAGTGCAATATAATCATCTATATCGACAGAGATGCCCATAAACTTTGTCACACCAGCTTGTCTTGCTTGTGCAAGTGCTTCATCCAAACTATCATTATAAGGAGTTAAATCCAACATAGTTAAATGACAATGGGTATCTGTAAACATATATGCTCCGTCTATTTAGATTGTATAGCTCATTTGCGTTGTTCTGCCTGCTAAGAGCTTTTCAGCTTCCGCCTTGTAATAAACACCTTTGTCTCCAGAAAGTTGAATTGCAAAACCTTGTGGCTTTAGACCTGTCTGTCTCTGGTTAATCCAGACAATTTTTCCCGTTAAAGGAATTTTCTGCTTTCGCTCAGGTAATGTTGCAAGCACAAAACACTCTTGACCAAGCCTTACTTCCTGCTTCGAAGCCACAAATAAGCCACCATCTACAATGAATGGCATATAACTCGCCTGTAGCATTGCTCGGTCTGTAATATTAACTTGTAAAATTCCACCCATACCTGTTTGCATTATAGTTTCCCCAATAAAAATAAATAAACCACAAAGTATATAGTCTATTTTACATTTAACAGTAATACAAATAGATCATCAATAATTAAATGTGCTTGAACATTCTGTTGAGTATAGTGCTTAGCTTTTTGTAGTGTTTCATAAATATTAAACAGTTGTTCTAATGTGTAATAGGTCGCAATTTTTTGAAAATCCAAATCAATATTACGTATTTTTTGTCCCAATTTGATTGCAACAAGGTCTACCAACAAATAGTCAAACATTTGCTCAAATTCAATAAAGCTAAGCTCCTTACTCCATTTTGTCGAATATTTCATAAGCATATTTTTCGTTTCTACAAGCGAATTCCAATCATCCAAAAACAATTGACGTTTCATTACCCACATTTCATCCTTAAAATGTAATGCTTGTAGTGGCATATCATTAGATAAATTTAATAAAAGATTTGCCTGTTGCTCACTTAAACTTTGGTCTTGATCCTGCATATATTTTTTTGCATCTTGCATTGAAATACGATCTAAAGCATATCGCTGTAATCGACTACGAATAGTTGCGGGCAACTTCAAAAAATGCTGAGTAACTAAAATAATTAAAACACGCTCTCCAGGCTCTTCCAATGTCTTTAACAGTGCATTAGCAGAGGCAATATTTAATGCATCTGCAGGTTGTATAACAATAACCCGCCATCCATCTACCGTTTGTTGAACAAAAGGTTGTAAATCTCGTATTTTTTCTATCTTAATTTGATTATTATTTTTTTTACTATCTTCATCATTCGAGATATATACATAGTTTGGATGCGTATCAGATTTCAACCATTGACAACTTACACACTTACCGCAAGCACTATATTGTTGTTTATCCGAACATAAAACCCATGCGACGAAGTGCTGGACAAAATCCATCTTGCCTGCACCAAATTTTCCATAAAATAAGATGCCATGCCCCACATTGGGAAATCTATTGACAAGCATTTCCCAAACAGGCTTCTGCCATGGATATACTTCATTTTGTTTAAAGAAATTCTCTGACATCTTCTCTCAGTTTATTGTGAAAACACTGATATATCCATCGCATTAATACGATCTAGATCTGCCTGAGTATCTACACCTGGCGGCAAGCTTTCTTGGGCAACATCAATCGCAATACGATGACCATTTTCAAGGACACGTAATTGCTCAAGAGATTCTAATTTTTCCAAATCGCCTTGTTGCCAAGTTACATATTCTTGTAAAAGTTTTACTCGGTAGGCATATAAGCCCAAATGACGCAACGCATGCTTATGTAATTCATGCTTCCCATCTCTCTCATATGGAATTGTTGCTCGGCTAAAGTAAAGCGCTTCTTTCTGATTAGATTTAACCACTTTTACAATACTATTTCTCTGAAACTCACTTATTTCAGAGATCTTTTCACAAAGTGTTGCCATTGAACAATGAGGTTTATCTTCAAGTAAAATAGCAACTTGCTGAATCAGTTTAGCTGGTAACAAAGGTTCATCACCTTGCACATTCACTACAATATCACTTGCGCTCCATCCTTTAATTTTAGCAACTTCACTTAAACGATCTGTTCCAGATGGATGTGATGATTTAGTTAAAATAACATCAATATCTTCTGCACGACAGATATCTACAATTTGTTGATGATCTGTTGCAACACAGATATCATCAAATCCTTCTACCTTTTTTGCTTGATCTACTACACGTAAAATCATTGCTCTACCATGTACTGGTAATAAAGGCTTACCTGGAAGACGTGTACTTGCAAAGCGTGCTGGAATAACAATGTGTTTCATCAGAACCTTTATCTAAATTTGAATATTTAATTGAGTTAGTTGTTGCTGTAAATGAGTATAACAGGCAGTAGAAAGTACAGCCTCAACAGGTAAAACCCATATTTCTCTTTTTCTAGATATGGCTTCACTCAGCAACAATTTAATTTTTACTGCATCTTTTTCTGTTGTAATAATTGGAAGACTATCCTCAAATTCTAGATCATGTACTGTATAGTCATAATGATCAGCAAAAGCATGTTTCGTAAAGCTAGATACACCACATTCCTGCAAGCTATGATAAAATCTTTCAGGGTAACCAATACCAACAACTGCATGAAATTTTTGCTTCGTATTAAAAACAGCATTTGACTTATTTAAACAATAAGGCTTCCCAACTTGTAGATACATACTTAACTCAACATTTGGCATAACTACAGGAAAATGTTGAATCACTGTACTATTTTCTAAGCGTTGTTTAGGCTCTCTTAAAAAACCTTCAGGTAAAAGTTTTTCATTTCCTAACCCTCGCTTACAGTCTAAAACAATCCACTCTAATTGGCGACCTAATGCCCAGTGTTGTAACCCATCATCACTAATAATAAGATCTAATTTTGGATATTTTTCCAGTAATAGCTCAATACTTTTTTGACGATTTGCTCCAACTGCCATAGGTATATTTGTTAGACTTACAATTAATGCTGGTTCATCTCCAACACGTTGTGCGGTATCTGTTGGCTGAACAATCGTGGGAAAAGGACCTTTCCCTCCATAGCCTCGACTAATCACACCTACATTAATATTCTTTTTACGTAAGTACTTAACAAGTGTGATTAATAAAGGGGTTTTCCCACTGCCACCAACTGTAATATTACCAATAACCATGACAGGTACAGGCGCAGTATAGATATCTTTCTTCCCTAATAGATAGCGCTGCTTATTATGGTTGAAGGCATACCCATACAAACAAGACAAAGGACGCAAAAGTACCAACCACTTTGACTGATTGTTCCAAGCCTCTTGTATCTTTTGCGCCAATGACATTTATACTATTCCTCAAAATTACGTTGGTGCAATTGATAATATGCACCACGCTTTTCAAGCAATTCTTCATGAGTACCTTGCTCGATAATACAACCATGATCCATAACAACAATAACATCGGCATTTTCAATTGTTGATAATCGATGTGCAATTACAATTGTCGTTCTTTCTTGCATCGCTTGTTCAAAAGCACGTTGAATAAAATGTTCAGACTCATTATCTAATGCACTTGTTGCTTCATCTAAAATAAGAATAGGTGCATTTTTCAAAATAGCACGTGCAATTGCAATACGCTGACGCTGACCACCAGATAAATTTAAACCTTGCGCACCCAATTTTGTTTCATAGCCATTTGGAAGCTCCGTAATGAAACTATGCGCATAGGCTGTTTTTGCTGCTGCAATAACATCTTCATCTGAAGCATTTTCTAGTTGACCATATGCAATATTTTCTTTCACTGTACGGTCAAATAAGAATACTTGCTGATTTACCATTGCAATTTGGCTACGCAAATAGTTTAACTCAATACTATCAATCGCTTGATCATCAAAATAAATATTACCCGTGGCCAAACCCTGAAATCTCGGCAATAAATTTACAAGTGATGATTTACCTGCACCCGAACGACCAACTAGCGCAATTGTTTGACCTTTTTTTACATCTAAATTGAAATTGTGAATAGCTTTCGAACCATCTGGATAAACTAGACTTACATTTTCAAATCGGATATTGCCGTTCAGTATTGGCTTAAGTGTTCCTTTATTTTCTTCTTCTGGAAGATCTAAAACTTCAAATACTGAATGGGCTGCAGCTAACCCTCTTTGTAACTTCTCATTTACTGTAGTCAAATTTTGAATTGGCTTACTCAACATACCCGCAGCAGTAATAAATGATACAAACTCAGCAGCAGAAGTATTACCTAAAATCTCTGGGCGTAATGCTAACCACATAATAATGGCCATAGAAAATGCCATAATAAGCTGCACTACAGGGGTATTTAGCACATTAACCACCAAAAGCTTCAACCCACGTTTCAGGCTTTCAAGTGAATGATAATATAATTTTCTTTCTTCTAATTTTTGCCCACAATAGCTTTTCACAACTGACTGTCCAAGGATTGATTCTTGAACCACATGGTTTACATCACCCATTTTCTCTTGGACTTGCAAAGAAAGCTTACGCATACGTTTTCCAGCTTTTCTTACTGCATATCCAATTATTGGCGCAACAAGAATAATTATCATTGTTAAACGCCAATTCTGATAAAATAGATATGAAAGCAAACCAATCGTAATAAAACCTTCCTTTAAAATCGTCTGTAAAGACTCAGAAGATGCTGCTGTAAGCTGTTCAATATTAAATAGAATTTTTGATGTAATATGCCCACTTGAGTTTTCTAAATAATAATTCGTAGGTAGACGCAAGAGTTTTGAGAAAACTTGTTCACGGATTGTAAAAATTAGATTTCTAGAAATTACTGCTGAAAAGTAATTACCTAGAAATGAACCAACACCTCTAACAAAAATAAGTAAAATAATTAAAAATGGAAATAATGACGTTTCATTATGGTTTTTATGTTGAATTGCATTAATGATGAATTCTAATAATTTAGCGATAGAAACTTCAGTTAATGCACTTAATGCAAAACCAATAAGAACAAATATTGCATATCCCCAATAAGGTTTCAGGTAAGCAAGTAAGCGAAAATAAATCTGAAAATCTTGTTTCACGAATAACCTCAAGTCGGCATTTTGGTACTGATATTGATGTTTACAAAACCAAGTTGCCCTGCAACATCCATAACACGAATTACATCTTGATGCGTTGATTGTGCGTCGGCTGTAATCACGAACATCGCATCATGTTTTCCTTCTGCAGCCTTTTTTATTGCCGATGAAATATCAGAGATATCTTTTGTCGGTACAGACTGACCATTTACAGTATAGTGACCCTTTGCATCAATAATGACTTCAATTTTACGATCATACTGCTTTTCAGGTACGCCTTGTGCATCTGGCAAAGTTAAGTTAATACGACTTTGCTGATAAAATGTTGTTGTTAACAATAAAAAAACCAATATAAACAACAAACAATCAATCAGTGGAGTTAAGTTAATTTCGACATCATTAACCGCTCTTCTTTTAAACTTCATTATTTAGTTATCCAGTGACTTATCATAAATGTCACTTGCTTTTCTATAAAATAGTTGTGCATGGAATAAAGAAGCTTGTTTTTCAAGATCTATGACATAGTCATTTACTAAGCGCTGAAAATACCGATAAGCAATCAATGCAGGAATAGCAACGACCATTCCCATTGCTGTTGCAATAAGCGCTTTTGATATTCCTGGAATCATTAATGTAGGGCTAATATTTGTCCCTGCATCTATCACTAAAAATGCCTCAATAATACCAACAACAGTCCCCAACAATCCTAATAATGGAGAAACAGCACTCATTGTACCCAAAACATTCACTCTTTTTTCTAAGGATTGAATTTCATCAGAAGCAGTACACTGCATTTGTACTTTCGCAAACTGCTCTGTTTCAGATTGGCTTCTAATTCCTGCCAGTAGAATACGCCCTAAGGTACTATTAGCATGCTGATAATTTTGCTGCAACAAATGTGCGACCATTTGCGGACTTGTTTGTATTGCAAGTTTCAGTTTATTTGGAAGAATTATGGCTGAACGCAATCGAATAAACCGCTCCACAATTACAGTTACTGTAATAATAGAACATATAAATAATGGCAGCATTAACCAACCACCTGCTCGAATCAGTTCCCACATAAAATAACCCCAACCAAAATAAAGCGAAAGATTAATCTTCCGCCAAGCAAATATTTAGAATACCATCAAGTTCATCTAAAGAATGATAGTGAATAACTAACTTACCTTTTCCATGCTTATTATGATCAATTTTTACGTTCGCATTAAATCGATCGGTTAATTTTTGTGTCAACTGCTCAATATCGGCAGAGATAGATTTATTCTGATGGGCTTCTTTTGGGTTATTAAACTCACGAACCAACTGTTCAGTTTGTCGAACTGAAAGGCTTTTATCTACAACAATTTGTGCAATTTTCTCTTGATCTTTCGCTTTCAATGTAAGAATTGCGCGTGCATGCCCCATATCCAGCACACCTTCTTGCATAAGGTCTTTCACAAACTCTTGTAAAGTAAGTAATCTTAATAAATTACTAATCGTTGTTCTTGCTTTACCAACAGTATCAGCAATTTCTTGATGGCTTAAACCAAATTCATCATGGAAACGCTGTAATGCCAAAGCTTGATCAATTGGATTTAAGTCTTGACGTTGAATATTTTCAATAAGTGCCAAGGCTATTGCCACTTGATCATTAAGATTTCTAACTATTGCAGGAATTTCAGTCAACCCTGCTATTTTAGCTGCGCGCCAACGACGCTCGCCTGCAATAATTTCATAGGGGTGTTGCCCATCATTTACAGGACGAATAACGATAGGTTGCATCACCCCATGCTTTTTTATAGATGCAGAGAGATCTACAAGTTCCTCTTCACGAATGGTACGGCGTGGCTGATATATTCCTCTTTGGAGTAAATTTACATCAACTACTTTAAGCTGACCTTGATCGTGCGCCTGCTCTTCAATTTTTAACTTTTCTTTTTGTATTGATCCAAGCAGTGCATCTAAGCCACGTCCTTTTGCCAACCCTCGCTTATTTACCGCCATTCGTGTTTACCCTTTTTTAACTTTACTTTTTTTCACAAACTCAGCTGCCAAATTCAAATATGCAACGGCACCTTTAGAACTCTTTTCAAAATAGATTACAGGAAGTCCATGTGCAGGCGCCTCAGCAAGTCTGACATTTCGCGGAATTACTGTTTCATATAGCTTTGAACCAAAATATTGCTCTAATTCAGCAGAAACATCTCTTGTTAATGCATTTCTTGCATCATACATGGTTCTTAAGACCCCGACAATTTCAAGATTCGGGTTTAAAGCCTGTTGAATACGATCAATTGTTTGCGTTAAATCTGCTAACCCTTCCAAAGCATAATATTCACATTGCATTGGAATAATCACACCATGTACAGCAGCCATTGCATTTACAGTAATTAGGCTTAGGCTTGGTGCACAATCTACAACAATCACATCGAATGTATCTTCAATACTTTTTAGCGCATTTTTTAAAATAAACTCACGCCCTTCTTGCTCTGCAATTGCAAGCTCGACACCTGCAAGCTCTCTATTGGCAGCAAGAACTTTATAACCAACTTCTGCTTTAATAATTGCAGTTTCAATAGCAACTTCGCCAAGTAAGACATCTGTTACCGAATAAAGTAAATCATTTTTTTGGACACCCGACCCCATTGTTGCATTACCTTGGGGATCCATATCAATTAGAAGAACTTTTTTCTTCAAAACAGCCAAAGAGGCTGCTAAATTTACTGCAGTTGTTGTTTTACCAACGCCACCTTTTTGGTTTGCGATTGCAATAATTTGAGCCATACTACTAATCCAACAATTTATTTAAAATAACTAAATGGCGTTGCTCGTCTAAACGAGGTACTTTTAATGGAATAATTTGGCTTTGAAATGTTGTTTTTAAGCTTTCTATTTCATCAACTGGCACTAACCCTTTCATCGCACAAATTTGGCTATTGTTATGCATATATGGCGTAGCAGCAGAAACAAAATCTGTTAAAGACGCGAAAGCACGGCTTGTAATCACATCAAATTTACCCAACTGACCAATCGCATCTACATCTTCAACACGTGTCTGAACAGCCGTTACATTTTTTAGTTTTAAATCTGCAATAAATTGCTTTAAAAAACGAATTTTTTTACCATTAGAATCTAACAGTACGCACTCTCTATTTGGCTGACATAAGGCAATGATCATACCTGGCATACCGCCACCTGTTCCAATATCCAATAACCGCCCCTCAGGAAGATCATTTAAGATACTTAGGCTATCTAACAAATGCTTAACCAACATTTCTTTTGGATCACGAATAGCAGTTAGGTTATAGGCTTTATTCCACAACACCAATGCATCTTGATATTTCAACAATAAATTCAAGGCATCATCACTGAGCTGCAAACCTAGCTTTTCACTGCCTCGTTTTAACTCTTGAAAAAAAAGATGCATAACGAACTCTCTTATTTAGTTTAGGTGAAGTATACCGATTTATTAAACCAATCATAGTCTTGGCTGATTAGTGAATACACATTTGAGCATATTCTTACTGCTGAAGCTGTTGATCTAATGCAGACAATCTTTCAGGGGTTCCCACATCTACCCATGTGGCATCTAGCTTATGCGCAACCACTTTCTTTTGAAGCATTGCTTGTTTTAGCAGTGGTGCTAAAGGGCGTTTTCCATCTGATAAATCATGAAACATACATGGTGAAATAATAGCAATTCCACTATATGTCAATGCCTGCCCTTCAACACTTTGTTCAAATGTATAAACATAATCATTGGCAAGAACGAAATCCCCTTTTGGATGCTGTTCAGGATTATCTACCAATACCAAATGTGCTAAATGATTACCTAGCTCAATACCTAACATTTTTCGAAAATCTAAATTTGTCCAAACATCGCCATTGACCAATAAAAAAGGCGATTCACCAAGTAATGGAAGCGCACGAATAATTCCACCCGCAGTTTCCAAACCTTCTTTTTCATCAGACCAAAGAATATTTACGCCAAACTGTGATCCATCACCTAGCGTTTCATGCAATTTTTCTGCAAGCCATGCTGTATTGATGACAATATCTGTAATACCAGCACGTGCTAGATTCTCAATATGCCAAACAATTAAAGGTTTACCCCCAACCTTAAGTAAAGGCTTAGGTGTATGTAGCGTAAGTGGACGCATACGGTTGCCTAATCCAGCAGCTAAAATCATTGCTTTCATTTAAACCTCCCAATATACGCCATAAACTTGATCAAATTTTGGCATTACTTGATTTTTCAAAAACTGATGGAATGCTTCCAACTCTGGATACTTTTGGCTTTCATTAACTACATACCACATGACTCTAGGCAAATCTTTTAAATAACCCTGTTTACCATCTCTTTTAAATAATCTCACAAAGATACCTAAAATTTTAATATGGCGCTGTAGCGACATAAAATCGGCATCTTTATGAAACTGCTCCAATGATCGACCTGCTTGAGTATTTTGTGGAAGTAAATTATAGAATTGGGTAATCCATATTTCGACTTTAGCTTGCGGCCACTGCACATAAGCATCACGAACAAGAGACATCAAATCATATGTGTCTGCGCCAACTACAGCATCTTGAAAATCAATAATACCTAACTCTTTGCCAGTTTCTAACTTCATAAGATTTCGACTATGAAAATCTCTATGAACAAAAACTTGAGGCTGCGCAATTGCATTATTTGCTAGCAACTGAAAAGTATGTTGAATATCTTGGCTTTGCTGCTCTGTAAGCATAATTTCTAAAGAAGGTAAGAACCAGTCTATAAATAAAGCCATTTCTGCAAGTAACTTTTCGTAGCTATAGTGCGGAATAACACTTTGTGTATTACTTGCCTGCAACTGAATAAGTTGTTCAAAACACTGTTGATAGTACTGATCAACAGTAGATACATTTAATTGCCGTGCAAGTACAGTATCCCCAAAATCTTCAAGTAAAAGTAATCCATTTTGAAGATCTTTTGCTTCAATAATAGGGACTCTCACATTGTTTTCGTGTAAAAATTCAGCAACACTCACAAAAGGCACACAATCTTCTTTATCGGGTGGTGCATCCATTAACATAAATGTTTTATTATCATAGATAACTCGTGCATAACGACGGAAGCTTGCATCGCCTGCTAAGTAATTGATTTCAAATTGATCTGAGCGCAGAACACTAGTTAACCAGTCTTTAATTAATCGTTCACGTTTTTTATTCATTTGCAAAATATCTAAATACAGGCAGAGATTTAAGCCCATAAGTGTAGCCACTTATGGAGTTTTTCTCTATGATGCAACAATAATTAATTGCAAAAAAGCATACTTGGTTAATGAAACAAATGAAGCAACAGTTTAAATTTAGTCCTTTAGCAACTGCGATTTTGACACTCTTATGTGGTAGTTCAATACAATCAAGCTATGCTGCCAATTCAACTGAAGTCGTATCAAATGTCAATAATCAAGAGCTTAAGCAACAAGTTAATGAAAGCTATCCCGGGCAAGCTTTCTTCGATCAATATTATGTCACTCAAAACAATCCTGAGGTAGCAACACGCAAACAGAACCCTCAGTTTGCAAGCTACTGCCATGGAGCTTGGATTACGCCTGTTGCTCCAAATACTCCAACAAAAGCACCAACAGATGCAACAACCAATGTTTCAGCAGACTATGCACATTATAATCCAAATGGCGAATCAGTCTTAGAAGGTAATGTTGTAGTTGAACAACCTGGTCGAGAAGTTCGAGCACAAAAACTTACTTTAGATAAAACACAAACACATGCACTTGCTCAAGGCAATGTACAAATGGCTCAAAATGGCTTAATTTCACAAAGCCAAGATATAGATTATGACTTACAAAAACAAACTGGCGCATTAAATAACAGTTACTTTATCTCAGAAGTAAACCATGCACATGGTTATGCAGGAAGTATTAATAAATCTTCACCATCTGAAATGACTTTAGAACATGCTAGTTATACAACCTGCGCACCAGGCAAAAGTCCCGATTGGAAGTTAAATGCACGTAAAATTAACTTAAATCAGGACACTGGTAGAGGTGTAACACGAGATACGACTTTTTATATTAAAAATGTACCAGTGATGTACCTTCCTTACTATAACTTCCCAATTGATGATCGTAGAACAACTGGACTACTTACACCAACTTTTGGGTGGTCAAGCAATGGAGGATTAAACTTAGATGCACCTATTTACCTAAACTTAGCACCAAATTATGATGCTACTGTCACCCCTCGCTACTTAGAAAAACATGGTGCGATGCTTGAAGGAAAAGTAAGATTTAAAACACAGGATTTTGGACAAGGTAGTATTTCAGGGGGATATTTGCCCGATGATAAAAGCTATAACAACCAAGATCGTAAATCTCTAAAAATTTTACATAACTGGCAAATTAACAATTACTTTTCAACGAATTTTGAATATAACTATTTATCAGATATTGACTACTTATATGACCTCGCAAATGACCCTAATGTTTCAACAGACTTAAACCAAAAACGTCTTTTTCAGGTCAATTTTTCCAATGCCATTCCAGGTTTAGATGCTGCATTAAAAATTGAACAGTATCAAACTCTTGATAGAACACTGGCGGCAGAATATCGACCATATGCTAGACTACCACAGTTTTTACTAAATTATAAAACCACTGATCCGCAAGGATTTCAATTTGAATATCATAATGATAGTGCCTATTTCCAAAAGACACTATATAACGCAGGCAGTCGAAATACTTATAGCTCAGGCACACGTATATACAACTCTATAGCAACTCGCTACAACTTTAGAACACCTTGGGCCTTTGCCATTCCTGAAATATCTGTACGTTCCTTAAACTATGTATTTAGTGAGAGTCAAATAAATCGTAAAAATCAGAATACTGTCGTTCCACAATTTACCTTAGATACGGGATTAAACTTCCAAAAAGATGGTAAATATTTACAAACGATCACACCAAGAGTGTTTTACGCATATTCACCATATAAAAACCAAAGTAACAACCCTAATTTTGATACAACAACTTCTTCAATTAGTTATGACCAGCTTTTTAGCCCATACCGTTTTTATGGCCATGACCGTTTAGATGATAATAATTTTGCATCTTTAGGTGTGAGTTATAGTCTATTCGATCAGAAAGGCTTAGAACGCCTTAAAGCAGCTATTGGACAAAGCTTTTACTTTTCAGATCGTCGTGTACAACTCTCTACCACCGATACGATTCAGAAAAATAGATCTTCAGATCCTATCCTCTCACTTTCTAGCCAGTTGAGTAATCGATTTACAATTAGCTCAAACTTTGCAATTGATGGTAAAAATATTTCTCAAGCAAACTTTCAAACTTATTACACAGGATATAACGGCCGTATTTACAACTTAGGCTATTATAAAAGAGAAACCATTAATAATTCACAACAAAGCTATGACCAAGTGGTTGCATCTTTAATACAACCTATCGATGAAAATTGGAGAATAATCGGGCATGTACAATATGACCTGTCAAACCACTTAGCACGTGAATATTTACTTGGTGTTAATTATGAGTCATGCTGTTGGGCTGTTTCCGTTTATGGTCGTTCATATTTTAATGATCTAGATGATGTCACAAAATCAAACGTAAAACGTACCAATGCAATTATGGCTGAATTTACACTCAAAGGGCTTGGCGCATTCAACAACCGATTATCATCATTGCTTGAACAACGCATTACAGGCTTTAGCAAATCAAACCAAACTTGGACACAACCTTAATGATGAATCAACAACTTAAACGATTTTTTAAAGCAACAACACTTGCTCTATTAATTTCTAGCTCAGTACCTGTTTTTGCAGCAACAAGTGATGAGGTTGTTGCTATTGTAGGTGACAGTGCAATTCTAAAAAGTGACTTAGATCAGCTTACAAATGATCTAAAACATCAATTACAAGCACAAAAACTCCAAATTCCTTCTCAGCAAGAACTACAACAACAGGCGCTAAATAAAATTATTTTAAATCAAGCACAACTTGAACTTGTAAAACGCTATAACATTCAACCAAGCGATAGTGAAATTGATGCTGCTGTTTTAGATTATGCCAATAAGCAAGGCGTACAAACACTTAATAGCTTTCAGAATCGGTTAGATGCACAATTCCCAGGTGCATATCAAGCAATTCGCCAACGTATTTCTCAACAACTTGCTATTAACATTTTGCGCCAACAGCAAATTATGTCACGTATCCATATTAGTGACCAAGATGTTACCAACTTTTTAAAGACACCTCAGGGACAAGCAGCTATCGGCAGTCAAGCCCACCTTTTACATTTACGTGTAAGTGGTGCAAATGGAGTAAATTCTGAAACACTCACAAAAGTTGCCAATGAGGTTAAATCAGCACTTACCCTATCAGATGATATTCCTGAAATTAGTCGTCGTTTCACTAAAGATGGGATTACGGTAGAAGGTGCAGATATGGGAGACCGTAGTCTAGCAGATATTCCTGCAGAGCTTGCTGCACGTGCAGCTGCGATCCAAACAGGACAAACTTCTGAGCTTATTCCTGCACAAGATGGTATACATATTTTAAAATTACTTGATCGTAAAGCAAGTGATAAAAAAGTGATGATTGAACAATATCATGTACGCCATATTCTTATTCAACCATCTGAAGTTCTTACACCAGAGCAAGCAAAACAAAAAATAGATATTATTTATAAACGTCTAAAAGCTGGTGAAAATTTTGCAACGCTTGCATCTACATTCTCGAATGATCCTGGCTCAGCAGCAGATGGTGGTGATCTTGGTTGGGTAACACCAGGAACAATGGTTCCTCAATTCGAAGATGAAATGAAAACCACACCGAAAGGAGAAATTAGCCAACCATTCCAAAGCCAATTTGGCTGGCATATTCTTCAAGTATTAGATACTCGCCAACAAGATATGACACAAGAATATCAACGTCGTCTTGCACGCCAATATTTAGGTGAACAACAATTTGACACTGAACTTGATGGTTGGTTACGTGAATTACGTGCCAATACATACGTTCAAATCAAAGATCCATCACTAGATCGTAAGAAATCTTCGGCAATTGCTCAGACACCATAATCAATAAAAAAGACCAGCATAGATTGCTGGTCTTTTTTTGATAAAACTTAATTAACGATTGTTGTTCGTTTCATCTTCTTGATGGCTTTCTTCAAACTTAGATTCATTTCCGCTTTCAAATCCTGAGTTTTGTTGTTGCTGTGCTGCACCACCGAAGCCACCTTGACCACCGAAGCCACCTTGACTACCGAAGCCACCTTGACCGCCAAAGCCACCTTGACCGCCGAAGCCACCTTGACCGCCAAAGCCACCTTGACCGCCAAAGCCACCTTGACCGCCAAAGCCATTGCTTTGACCACTAAAGCCATTGCTTTGACCACCAAAGCCATTGCTTTGACTGCTATTATTGCTAAAACCTGTAGCTTGACCATTACCACCTGCTGGCGCACCTGCTGGACGAGGGTTTCTTGCTGGTACTACAGTAGAAATCGCATGTTTATAAACCATCTGACTGACAGTGTTTTTCAATAAAACAACATATTGGTCAAAAGATTCAATATGACCTTGTAATTTAATTCCGTTTACGAGGAAAATAGACACAGGAATACGCTCTTTGCGTAAAGAGTTCAAGAAAGGATCTTGTAAAGTCTGGCCTTTAGACATGTTATTACTCCAAAAAAATTAAAATGTAATCAGCGCAAAAACTATCTTTAGTTTTTTAAAAATTTATAAAAAAGACAGCCCGCAAATTTTGCTTCATCTGTAACAGTTTCGCAAGTACTCTTGTGCGTGTTTTAGTGATAAAAAGGTGATAAATTGATGTTTTTCCCTTAATGAACGTAACCAAGTAAATTGACGCTTAGCTAGCTGTCTTGTTGCAAATAATGCTTTATCCTCCATATTCTTCTTATTATTGTGATTTTTTTCACAATTTATTAAATATTCTAATACTTGTCGATACCCTACAGCACGCATCGATGGCACCTCAGAAGTTAAATCGTATTTTTCAATTAAAAATAAAACTTCATCAAAAAGACCTTTATTCCACATCTCATTGAGTCTTTGCTCAATTCGCTTATGCAACTCTAACCTATCTGGCATTAATGCGTAATTATGAAAAGTGTAACGATATGGTAAGTTTTTAGATTGTTCTGCTTGTAATTGTGTAATTGGCTTTCCTGTTAGCTTGTATACTTCAAGTGCTCGAATAATGCGTTGTTTATCAGTTACAGAAAATTTATGACTTGCTACTGGATCAACACGTGCCAGCTCATCATATACACTTTGCCAGCCTTCATACTCAGCTTTTTGTACAATTTGTTTCCGTATTCCTTGGTCTGCACTTGGTAAATTATCAGATAATCCTTCAAGTAAAGCTTTAAAGTACAACATGGTTCCACCAACTAAGATCGGTGTCTTACCTCTTAAATGAATTTCATCAATTAAACGAGTTGCATCGTGTACAAACTCTGCTGCTGAATAAACTTCTAATGGTGTAATAATATCAATTAAATGATGTGGATATTGTGCCTGCTCTTCTTTAGAGGGCTTGGCTGTACCTATATCCATATCTTTATATACGAGCGCAGAATCAACCGAAATTAATTCAAAACCTCCCTGCTCATACAACTCACATGCAAGTGCTGTTTTACCACTAGCTGTCGGCCCCATTAAATTGATAACAGGTAATGAACTCGCCATATACCACTATTCTCCTCGAGCAAATAACTTATCTAATTGAGATAAAGGAAAGGCACGCCAAGTTGGACGCCCATGATTACATTGGCTTGCGAATGCCGTTTGCTCCATTTGTCGAAGCAGAGCGTTCATTTCAGATAAACCTAATTGCCTATGTGCACGTACTGCACCATGACATGCAATTCCCGCTAAGATTTGATCTCTTTTTTGTTGTAATGCAGTCGCTTTATCACTCGGATCTAAATCATTCAACAACTCGGGAATTAAACTACCTAGATCAGCTTTATGTAAAACAGCGGGAACACCTCTTACAATAACTTGTGTATCGCCATATAAGTCAACATCTAAACCAAACCGTAAAAACTGTGACTTTAGATCTTCAAGCCGATCTGCCTGTGCAGATGTAATGCTAATTACCTTTGGAATAAGTAACTGCTGAGAAACCCAAAAGTCTGGCTGATCCCAACTCTTTTTCATTTGCTCAAGTAAAATACGCTCATGTGCTGCATGCATATCTACAATAATGAGGCCTTCTGTATTTTGTGCAAGGATATAAATGCCATGCAACTGTGCAATAGCAACCCCTAAAGGATACTCATCTTTTTGCCTTGCTTGCTCATGAATTTCATCTTGTTTTTCCTCTTCACGCAGTGGAGTTAAATAAGATTTGAGTGCATTTTGGAATTGATCAGATGTATGAGAAACAATATCACGCTGTTGATAATGGTAATTAGATGAAGGCGTAACTTTTGCATTATCAAACTCAGTCATAAGCGCATCGCTTATCGCCTCATCTGCATGTGTTTTTTCTACTGTACTATAATCTATATGCTTATTTTGATGCAGTTTAAGTTGCTCTTGTAGTCTTGGCTCAGGTTTTCTTATTTCTGGTTTAAGTGCCTGAGTCAATTCAGCTGAAGCTGTTTGGAACTGACTTAAAATATCTTTTGCAGTATGTCTTACAAACTCATGTATCTCTCTCTGATTTAAAAATCGAATTTCATGTTTTGTTGGATGTACATTTACATCGACATGATCAGGTTCAACTTCTAAAAACACCAAATATCCTGCATGCTGCTGCCCATGCAAAATCCCGTCATATCCCATACGCAGTGCGTGAGAAATCGTTTTATCTTTAACAATACGGCCATTTACATACACATACTGCAAATCTGCTTGTGGACGTGCATCGGATGGATGCCCAAGCCAACCCGTCATTTTCAACGCTGTTGTCTCTCGTTCAAATACATAAGCATTTTCTATAAAAGAACGCCCTAAAAGCTGTTGGACACGTTGATAACGTAACGCTCCACTTTCTGCACGAGGCAAATTTAATTTAATCTGATCATTATGTTCAAGCATAAATCGTACATCAAAATACGTTAATGCTAAACGGCGAACCACTTCTTCAATATGTGCATATTCTGTTGATGGTCTTTTTAAAAACTTACGGCGTGCAGGAACATTAAAAAATAAATCTTGAACACGAATATGTGTACCGCGGTAACTTGCTGTAGGTTGAACTTGTTGATGATCAAATGCAGTTCCATTGACTTCAACCTGATAACCAACACCTGAATCATCTTGGCTACTGGTCAACGTTAAACGAGAAACAGCAGCAATCGATGCTAAAGCTTCACCACGAAACCCCAAACTTACAATCGAATGCAAATCTTCAGAGGTTTGAATTTTACTTGTTGCATGTCGCATTACAGCAAGCGATAAATCATCACGATGTATACCTACACCATTATCTATCACCTCTATAAGTGTACTTCCACCTTGTTCAATCCGAACAATAAGCGAATTTGCACCTGCATCAATCGCATTCTCCAAGAGCTCTTTTACCACAGATGATGGTCGCTCAATCACCTCACCTGCTGCAATTTGGTTAGCTAAGGCAGGTGTAAGGGTATGTATTCTCTTATATTGATCATTATTGTTTTGTTGCATGTACCCGTTCCTGCAAATGCTGGATCAAAGCTTTATTTTTAGAGTAAAGTGTAATTTCTCGCGCTGTTTCATCATCTGTTCTTAAAATTTCGAGGGTTAAGTCCGCTTCAGGAATTTCATCTTCACCTTTTGATGGCCACTCAAAAATAAATAGTGCATGAGCTGTTTCTAAATAATCACGAATTCCCATAAGCTCTAATTCGTATGGATCATTTAAACGATATAAATCGAAATGGAAAACCGACTTACCACGAATTTGATAGGGTTCAACCAATGTATATGTCGGACTCTTCACTGCACCATCATGCCCCAGTGCTGTTAAAAAATAACGAGTAAATGTAGTCTTTCCTGCACCAAGATCTCCTATAAGATATAGCACACCCTCATTGAAATATTGTGTGAGAGAACTTGCAAATGCCTGAGTATCACTTTCAGAAGAAATATTAATTTTGAGAGTATTTGACATTGTGACAGACAATAGAATAGAACATCTGACTATGATAGCATTGCACTTCAGTAAAACCTACTCTTCGCCTACTTGTAGCCGTACTTATCTATGCTAGAACAAACACCACCAATGCGAAATGGCGTAAGTCCAAGTCGTGTTTATCTTCCTGCGCATCAGTCATACACCACAATATTTGAATTTTTATGTGAAAACTTCCCCCATATTACAAATACCGAATGGGAAGAAAGAATTCAAAACCAACTAATCATTGATCAAAATCTGAATCCAATTACCCTCAATACTGCTTATAAAAGTAATGAAGTGATTTTTTACTATCGCTTTTTAGCCCATGAGTTTCATGTGCCTTATCAACATGACATTATTTTTGAAAATGATGAAATTATTGTCGTGGATAAACCACACTTTTTAACCATGAGTCCAACTGGGCAATACTTACAAGAAACATTGCTTGTACGATTAAAGCATGAAACACAAAATGAGTTACTCACACCAATTCATCGCTTAGATCGTGAAACAGCAGGTGTTGTAATGTTCTCTAAACGAGCTGAAAATAGAGCCATCTACCAACAACTTTTTGCACACAAACAAGTCTTCAAACAATATCATGCAATTGCTCAATATAATCCTCACCTCACTTTACCTACAACCACCCAATATCACATGCAAAAAGGCGATCCTTTTTATACGATGGAGATTGTTGCCAATAAAACACCCAATAGCAAAACACAGATCGAATACTTAGAACATAATGAGATGTGGGCGAAATACCTCCTTACACCAACAACAGGTAAGCAACACCAATTACGCTTACATTTAAATGCTTTAGGCATACCCATACTTAATGACCCTTACTACCCAGTCGTAAAACACAAAGCACCTGATGATTTTAGTCAACCATTACAACTTCTAGCCAAAAAAATCTGCTTCATAGATCCCATTACAAAAGAGGAAATGCAATTTTTTTCACAGCAAGATTTAAAAATGCCATTCTAATGTAATGACAAAAGAATGGCATTTTTATTGACTTTTAATTCAAATTAATTTTATATTACCTAATACATTTATTCTTTTTTACTTTGGCTTGAACAAATGAGAAAAACAGAAGTCTACCAAGTCAGACTTGACTCACAAGAAAAAAAGCAAGCATTTGCAGTATTTAAACAATTAGGAATTACACCAGCACAAGCTGTACGTCTTTTTTTCAAACAAGTTGTACTCACAAAATCTATCCCTTTTTCTATTGAGAATAAAAATATCAATATGGAACAATTTGTTAAGCTAAAAAAGACAAAATCATCAACACAAAATGATGACAATCATGAAGACTTCTTTGATGAACTGAATGCACTGTTAAATGAAAGCAATAATGATCAAATGCCAAAAACATAACTAGCTTTTTATACGTTGTATATCTTCAAGCGATAAATATTGCCATTCTCCCTCATTTAACTCTTGTGGTAATTCAAATGATCCAATTTTGTTTCTATGTAGAGTTAATACCTTATTTCCAATTGCTGCAATCATTCGTTTAACCTGATGGTATACACCTTGATGAACCGTCATCAAACATTGATGATCTGATATTTTTTTAACATCTGTCGCTGCAAATAAACCCTTTTCCCCTTTTAAACTCACGCCATCTTCAAGTCGTTTAAGTTGTTCATCTGTCAAAGGATCTATAACCTGAACAAGATACTGCTTTCCTACATGCTTTTTAGGATGTGTTAGCGCTTGAATAAACTGACCATCATCACTAAATAATAATAATCCAGTTGTGTCTTGATCTAAACGTCCAATAGACTGTACTCCTCTAGCATTAAATAAAGGAGGAATTAACTCATAGACACTAAAATGATGTACTGCCTGATGTGAGCACTCATACCCTTTAGGTTTATTTAATAAAATATATAACTTTTCTGCATAATCATAAGACTCATCTGAAACATTAAAAACAAGTCCAAGAGGCTTAAAATCCTCTTTAGGATCACAACATACTTCACCATTTATTTCAACGAGACCATTTACAATGAGCTGTTGACACACTTTTCTTGAACCAAAACCTTGTGATTGTAATATCTTATCTAAACGCATATTACTAATTCCTATATTTCAATAACTCTAAATATGTTACCCAATTTTCAAGTGAACTTATTATTTTTCTTAGATGTATAGAAGAAAAATGTCTAAACCCGTTACAATAAATCTAAATTCTATCCCATTATAATGATGCTATGCCTTCTTTAGACTTAAACCTTGTTGCACTTATTGTTTTACTCGTATGTGGTGTGCTAAGTCATAACTCTTCTGTGACTATTGCAAGCGCGATTCTTATTGTTATAAAGATCTCTCCACTTTCAATATACTTCCCTTTCATTCAAAGCCATGCGCTAAATTTTGGTGTTACTATCCTCACTATTGGTGTACTCACACCAATCGCAAGTGGGAAAATTGCAGGAGATACATTGCTCAAATCTTTTTTAAGCTACAAATCTATCTTAGCGATTATTATTGGACTATTGGTTGCTTGGTTAGGTGGTCGCGGTGTTAAACTTATGAGCAGTCAGCCCGATGTTGTTGCAGGCTTACTTATTGGTACAGTTGCAGGCGTTGCTTTATTGCGTGGTGTACCTGTAGGCCCACTGATTGCAGCAGGCATACTTTCATTATTTATTTATAAAGGTTAAGAAGAATAATACTGACTTCGTTGTTGAGAAAACTTATCTAATTGCTTTAAAAAGCCTTCAAAATAATTTTTCTCTTTTTCTTCACTACGGTAGCCTGCATATAAAGTACGGCGTAACCCTTGTGGTGCAATACAGTCTAAACGGCGACTGGTCACCCAGCCTTTTTGCTCATATTCTTTTACAACCCAATCAGGTAATGCCCCAATTCCTCGACCACTCGCAACAAGTTGAATGAGCATTTGTGTTAAGTCCGTCGTTCTTATATGTTTTGGTTGAATATTCGCAGGTATAAATAAATGCGACATAATATCTAAACGGTGCTTATCTACAGGATACGTAATCAGTGTTTCTTCTGCTAGTGCTTGTACCGTGATCCTTTCTGCACGTACCAAAGGATGTGTATTTGATAGTACTAATCGAGACTCATACTCAAAAATAGGAAAATATTCCACACCTTTTAACGCAATAGGATCTGCTGTAATTAATAAATCAAACTCACCATTTTGTAATAACTCATGCGGGTTCGACTCAAATGCTGGCGCAAAGTCTAAATCAACATCAGGATATTGCTGACGATATTGATTTAACAATGGCATAAGCCAATCAAAACAGCTATGGCATTCAGATGAAAAAATAATACGTCCCGTCTGTCCATGAATAATTCGCGTAATATCACTTTGTGTAATATGGATCTGTGGCAAAATATCATCAGCGAGCTTTAAAAGTCTTTGTCCAACATTTGAAAATTGAACAGGGCGACTGCGACGATTTACTACTTCTACCCCATACCAATGATCAAGCTCTTTTAACTGATGAGAAATTGCAGAAGGTGTTAAACATAAATCACTTGCAGCAGCGACCAATGAACCATGCTCACGCAGTGCAAGTAATGTTCTTAAATGACGAATTTCTAACATAATACTATTATTAGTTGAATTTAATTCATTATACCACAAAACTATTTAGGCAACCTCAATACCTATGAATATCAAAGATTTGTAAATAAGTTATGTTTCCTTAATAAAATTACATCTCAACACACCAACAATCTACTTTCGCAAAAGGATCAAGTATGTAACAAAATATTAAATATACCAACAAAAGCACAGGTAAAAATAAGATATAGTAGTGAGTAGTTGAATTACTACGCACTATTACCATATCCTATGCTTATTGCAAATAAAATTAGCCTTAACTCAATATATAAGAATTTTTAATTTAAAAAAATACTACACATCTGTAAAATAAAAATCATAAATTAATCGATTTATTCTATTATTTAAAATATAAAACGTACACAACTCACAAGAAATAAATAATTCCTAGATTTACACAATAAAACCTACTCACCTCTTTAACTACTCTAACAATCGACATATATATAAATCATTCACTTAAAACTGATATTTCTTTTAATAAATGCTTAAATGACTTATTTAACCCGAATCACGGATAAGAAATTATTTATAAGTCCTGAACTTTAGGTTTAGTCGCAGTACATTGATAAGCAATCAAAGTCGCATAAATATGAGCAATATACCCTCGCCATGAACGATGACGAGAGTTTTCTAATCCAAAGCTTTCTTTGAGCTGCCCATTCACTGTTTCAAGCAAGTTTCTTTGACACATATAATGCTCATCTTCTTTACGTAAAGGAGGTGCATCCATATTTGATCTTGTTCGTGTAATCAGCTCACAGCCTTGTTTTTCAAAGAATTGCTGATGGAATTTAGAAATATATCCTCGATCTGCAAATAATTTACCCTGAAATTTACTCATATTGAATAATGGATAGGCCACTTGGATATCAGCCCTTTTCCCCGTGGTCACTAAAGCAGATACAATCTCACAAGCACGGTTGACCATAAGATGTAGTTTAAACCCATAGAACCATCCCGTAGAAGATTTTCCTCGACTGGCTTTTTCCTTAAAGGTTCTATGTCTTGAAATTCTCATATTTTTACAAACCCGTAATGGCGTTGAATCCATGAAGTGAATGTGATCTTTTTTAGCTTTCCCTCGAATCGCTTCAAAGAATGCAATGATGGCATCTGCATATTGATTGATGAGTGCATTAATACGAGCATAGCAAGGTAGATATTTAAATGCTTTGCGATGGTAAAGTTGAATAAAGACAATGAATTGCTTAAATGTTTTAAATCCACTGAGGTGTGACCATACAGCTAAAAAAATGACTTCTGATAGCTCTAATAGTGCTTGACGAGAACGTTGTCTTACTCCAGATTCTTTCAAGGCTTCAAAATAAATAGGCTTAAATTGAATACAAAAGTCATCGATCAAGCAAAATAGTTCCGTATAATCGTACATAGAAGGTTGTCTGCTTACTTGTGTCTAGAAACTCAATAAAGTAAGGCAATCTTCTATTTTTTTATAATTCTTTAGCTTCGCTTATCCGTGATTCGGGTTATTTACAAATCCTATTTATTAATAGCGTCTAAATTAGATTATATTCTCATAAAGGAATTAATTTAGTATCGGAAATCATTAAAAATGGATAATCATAATTTTAAAGACTATTTTTCTGGTCACTCAAATGATTACGCAACATATAGACCATCATATCCCAAAGCATTAGCAGTTGAGCTTGCTAAGCTTTGTAAAAATACAAAATTAGCCTTAGACTGTGGATGTGGTACAGGGCAACTATCTACACTACTTGCTGAAGAGTTTGACTTCGTTATTGGAACAGATGCAAGTCAATCTCAAATAGAAAATGCAAAGCAAAAGGATAATATTATCTATAAAACTGCAACAGCAGAAAATAGTAGATTAGATGCCCACAGCATTGATTTAATAAGTGTAGCTCAGGCTGCACATTGGCTAAATTTAGAAAATTTTTATAAAGAAGCAATAAGAATAGCCAAACCAAATGCTATTTTAGCACTCATTACTTATGGCATCTTACATATAGATGATCATAAAATAGATAAAATCATTCAAGAATTTTATTACCAAACTATTGGCCCATATTGGCCTAAAGAAAGAAAACATGTTGAAAATGGCTATAAAGATTTATTATTCCCTTTTCATGAGTGTCCATTTCCTAAGTTGAATATGGAAGAATCTTGGAATTTGAATCAATTAGTTAACTATATTAATACTTGGTCAGCAGTGAAAGATGCTCAAAAAAAATTAAATATCAATCCCATACATCATTTACAACTAGAACTAGAAGCGCTATGGGGAAATCCAGATTCCAACAAGAAAATTATATGGCCTTTATCTGTAAGAGTTGGAACAATAAAAATCTGATAATTTACATTCACTTTTAAAAATATGATTAATCAATGTAATTTAATCTATATTCAAAAAATAAAACACCTAATATACTATTAACCCGAATCCTGTTTAAGGATTTATTTGAAAAAGCAAAGGATTAGAGCCATAAGTTGAGTTACGACACACGACTTACCACTCTAATCCTCATGACTGATATTACCGCTTTATTCTGTACCATTGATGATTTTTTTATAAAATTTGAATCCACTTATTTGAAATTTCTAAAACAGAATCAATACTTCAAACGAATACGACCATCAAAACTCAGTTTGTCTGAAATCATATTTATTGCCATTTACTATAAATCCTCTCAATTTAACAACTTTAAAGCCTTTTTCTTCTCATTAAAAAACCATCAAAGACAATGGTTTAAATACTTACCATGTTACCAACGTATCACCCACCTGATCAGTATGCATCAATTGGCATTACATGCTTTGCATACTGCACTTATGAAAGATAAACAAAGCGATTATTTATGGATTGACTCAACCACGCTACCTGTATGTAAAAACCAACGAATTACTCGTCATAAATCTCTATCCAAAATTGCCACACGAGGTAAAAGTTCAATGGGTTGGTTCTTTGGTTGTAAGTTACATGTCGCCATGAATGCTGATGGAGATATGGTCAGTACAGAATTATCGAATGGGCACATTGCTGATATAAAAATGGTAGAAGATTTAGTCAGAGGTTTTAAAGCGACAGTCTATGCAGATCGTGGCTATATTAGCCAAAGTCTTAAAGAGAAACTGAGATTACAAAAGATTGACTTAGTCACCTATCATAGGAAAAATATGAAAGTAATACAGTTATCTAAGACAGATCAACACTATTTGAAGCAACGAAATAAGATTGAAACATTGTTTGGTTTGTTGAAAGCTAAATACAACTTAGTGACAAGTAAGGCGAGAAGTGTTCAAGGCTATTTAGCAGAAATTTATGCATCTTTGTGTGCGTATCAGGTTTGTCATAAGAATAAGCCGAACATTCGAATCATCGGTGCTTCGGCTTAAACAGGATTTGGGTTATTAGGATTTTTTAAGCTATATCCTCCTGACAGGAAAATAATTTTTTACAAAGTGATTATTATCTAACAATCACTTTGTACATCTTCATTAGGTGTATATTTACTTAGCACTTTTTGATAAATTAATGTAATTGGCAGGTCATATCACCCTCTTCACATTTCAATATTTTATTCAAATCAATAATTCGTAAATCAGTTTTTTCTTTTAAACAGTTTGCATAAACCATTGGTTGTACTGAACCTTCACGTGTTGGATAACTTTGTGCATTACAATCATCATCTCTAAACTTTATCCATGATCGTTGCGCTTTCTTCAATACCTTTTGAAACTCAACATCTTTATTAGATATAATTTCTTTAAAAACCTTATTCAATTTTTTATCAGACGTTTTAAATGCAATATTTGCGCAAATATTCATATCTGATTGGTTTATGGCATTATTGCAATCTCTAGCAAATATTCCACAAGAAATTATGGTAAATGTAATAAAAACATATATTTTTTTCATTTTTTAAATACCTATATATTTGATAGCCAATCATAAAAATATAAATACGTCATTAGAGATCTTTCATAAATCACCTTTTACTCAGCTCTAAATTATAGATTCCTGCAATCAAATTGAACCTTAAGCCAAGTCATTTACCTCTGTTTCGATAACGTTCTGCTAGAGTTTTGAAATTCTTTAATGTACCGAATGGCATACCCAATCCCAATTCTTCTTTTATTGATTTCTCAATTATATATTTTTAGCACAAGATCTAATCTACAACGTTTTTAGGCTTGCTCGGCAAAAAGTTATCAGAATATAGAGAGAGCATAATTTCTTGATAATCCTTATCCGCAAGAATAAATGAATTTATTGAAATCAAATGAAAATTGCATTTGAGTAGTTTAAAATCATACTACACAACTTCAAAATTTCCTCATAATTTACGTCTAAAAACCCTTAGTTAATAAATTAATACATGATTTATATTCATATATAAATCCTAAAGATTAAATATAAAACCTTAATTGTATTACTTCCGATATAAGAAAATTTCATATATATTCATAGAATAATAATGAATTAAAGATTAACCAATGGATCTCACATCTTATTTAGGGATAAAGTACCCTATATTTTTAGCACCTATGGCAGGTGTTTCTACACCACTATTGGCAGCAACTGTTTCTAATCAAGGCGGATTAGGTGCGCTAGGTTTAGGTTCAAGCACTCTTGATCATGCAATAGAACAAATTAAACTCACAAAAAAACTCACAAAAAGACCTTTTCAGCTTAACTTCTTTTGCCATAACGAGCATGATTTAGATATTGATAAAGAAAAAGAATGGATTAAATTTCTATCAAAAGAATTCGATCATCGAGGAGCACCGCCACCAAGCCAATTGCATAGATTATATTCAAGCTTCACAAATAACGATGACTTTACCAATATGGTTTTAGATGTAAAACCAAAAGTGATTAGTTTTCATTTTGGTCTACCCTCAAAAAAACAAATTGCGGCACTCAAAAATGCAGGCATTATCACAATGGTTTCTATTACTCAACTTTCAGAAGCTTTACAAGCACAATCATATGGAATAGATATACTTATTGCCCAAGGTATTGAAGCAGGTGGACACAGAGGCATCTTTAATGAAAATAATGACCCTGCCATATTCACAAAAGATTTAGTTCAGGCGCTCATTGAAAACCCATCCGTTACTTTGCCTATAGTCGCAGCAGGTGGCATTATGACAGGCAAAGATATTAGTGAAATGATAGATTTAGGTGCCTCTGCTGCACAGCTTGGTACAGCTTTTATTACATGCGCAGAGTCAGCAGCCAACCAAAGTTATAAAAAAGCTTTACTTGAAAGTAACTATACACAAATCACTCGGAGTATATCAGGTAGACCTGCAAGAAGTTTATTCAGTCATTGGCATACAGATATTGATATATCGGAAAAGCCCAAAGACCCAGGATACCCTTTTACTTACGACATTGCTAAGCAACTGAATATGCTAGATCCTATAAACTTTCCTATTTATTGGGCTGGCTGTAATGTTTCTAAAATACGCCCATTGGATGCTGCAGCATTAATGCAGACTTTAGTTTCCGAAATGAATTAAAAGTATCTCACTTCACTCAAATATCTCGAACATATGACTTTGGTAAAAATAAAGTAAATATCCCTAATAATGGTAGATACGCACATAAATGAAATATCCACTCAATACCGTGCGTATCTGCCAATATGCCAAGACCCGCAGCAGCAATACCACTCACACCAAACATTGAGCCAAACATTAGACCCGATATCATACCTACACGACCTGGTATTGCCTCTTGTACGTACACAATCATTGCAGACAAAGCAGAGGATATAATAAGCCCAGCCATAATTGCAGCAAAACTTGTCCAAAACAGGCTAACATAAGGCAAAACCATAGCAAAAGGAATCATTCCTAAAAAGGATAACCAAATAACAGCCCTTCTTCCAATTTTATCGCCAAGTGGACCACCAAAAAAAGTACCTATTGCAATAGCTGCTAAAAATAAGAATAAGTACAATTGTGCACTTGGCAAAGAAATATTAAATTTATGAATCAAATAAAATGTATAATAATTACTGATACTTGCAATATATGTAAACTTTGTAAGGATAAGAATAGAAATGACAACAATAGCTTGTACTAATTTTTTTCCATGTAACCTAGGATATACCCCTGCATGACTCTTCACTATTTTTGATTGTGTATGCGTTACTGTCCATTTACTTACACGAAACAAAATCCAAATTGCGCATAATGCAAACAATATCAGCCATACAAAAGAAGCTTGCCCATAAGGAAGTACAATTACAGCAACAAGTAAAGGGCCTATTGCAGATCCAGTATTTCCACCAACTTGAAATAATGACTGTGCTGTACCAAACTTACCACCCGATGCCATTCTAGCAACCCGAGAGGCTTCAGGATGGAAAGTAGATGAGCCAATACCAATAAAAGATGCTGAAATGATTAATACATAAAAGCTATGTGCAAATGCCAACATTACAATTCCGACAAGTGTTACCACCATACCTAAAGGTAAAAGATAAGGTTTTGGTTTTTTGTCTGTATATAACCCAACCCATGGCTGAAGCAACGATGCAGTCACTTGATATACCAGAGAGATCAAACCAATTTGAGCAAAACTGAGTGAAAAATTACTTTTTAATAATGGATAAATCGCTGGCAATGATGCCTGTATAAGATCATTCAGTAAATGAGCAAAAGTAATATAAAAAATAATATGGTATACCATTTTTGATATATTTTGAGATACTTGAGAATCTATAATCTCTGTCGTCGTCTGAGCTGGAGATTGCATAACATGCCTTTATAACTTGTGACTTTATTCAAATTGATTATAATTTGTCGTAATAACATATATATTCCAAAAAATATTGTATAAGTGACAAAATTATGGCTTCTTCTTCAGAACAGCTTGTAATCTCCAAAGGTTCTAAATCTAAATATGGAGATATTTTTAGTCCCCATTCACACAGTCGTGCACAGCTTCTTTATGCATCACAAGGCACAATACGAGTAAATACTCCCGATAATATTTGGATCGTTCCTTCTAATTGCGCCCTTTGGATTCCCGCATTTATTGAACATAGCGTTATATCTTTAAGTACTGCCACCTTAAGTACAGCTCTTGTTGAAAAAAATGCATCAGATATCTTAGGTAAAAACTGCTTTTTATTAAGAATGTCTAACCTATTAAAAGAGCTTGTCTTAAGACTCAATCAAATAGATATTATAGAAAAAACATCTACACCTTATAACAAAGAATTAAAAACCTCATTACAGTTACTTATCTTTGATGAAATTCAACGAGCAAGAACACTCCCCATAGATATTCCTTGGCCTAAAGATCAGCGTCTAATATTTATTTGTGAACAGCTCATCAATAGACCCAATATTCGCTACGATTTAAATATATGGTCTGAAAAAATTGGAACGAGCACACGTACATTAATGCGACTTTTTAAGAAAGAAACAGGACTTCCATATAGAGGTTGGATTCAACAAATGCATATTATGCTTGCCCTAGGTCACCTTACAGAGGGCAAGTCTATTTCAAACATTTCCGAACTGCTTGGCTATGCCACACCAAGCATTTTTAGTGCAATGTTTAAAAAAAATATTGGTGTATCGCCTAAAGATTTTAGATAAACTCTAATTATCTTGATTGGGCTTTTGTATCCGATACAAACCACAATTTCCAGAAAATAAATAGGCCAACAAACAAGTAATTATGGCATAGGTCATTATTTGAGTTCCGAACAACTCTAACCCTAAAATAATTGATGTTAACGGCGCTTTACTTGCACCAGAAAATAGACTAATTAATCCCAAACCTGCAAGTAATGAAATAGGAACAGGTAGAAAACCACCTAACGCATTTCCTAATGTTGTACCAACAAAGAATAACGGTGTAATTTCTCCACCTTTAAACCCAGAGCCTAATGTCACAGCTGTAAAAATAATTTTATTGATTGAATCCCAAATTGATAACGGTATATAAAATGCTGCGATAACCTTATCTGTACCCAAACCATTGAATTGCTGCGACCCAACCAGTAATGTTAACAACATAATAATAACACCACCTACAAATGGTCTAAACGTCATTGAAGGTATCGCTTTTTTAAATAGTTTACTAATTAAATGAATCGTCATAATAAATAGACGTGCAGCTATACCAAATATTAAACCTGCGACAACCAAGCTGAATAGTATTTTTATATTCAACTCAGGAAAATTTGAAATAATATAAAATGTATGTGGATGTACAACATGAAATATTGCAGGTATTTGAGCCGCAATTAAAGCAGAAATAAAACAAGGAAAGACGGCTGAGTAACGCAGACTCCCTAATGCTGTAATTTCTAGACCATAAATTGCACCTGCAAGAGGTAAACCAAAAATTCCTGAAAATCCAGCACCTATGCTCGCCATAAGAAATATTTTTCTATTATCACGAGAAACACCTAAGACTTGTGTCACATGGTCTGTAAGTGCACCAGAAAGCTGTACAGCTGGTGCTTCCCTACCTGCTGAACCACCAAACAACTGCGTTAAAATAGCAGTAAAAAATATCAGTGGGCTCATTCTTTTAGGAATAAAAGACTTCGGCTGTTGAATTTCATCAATAAATAAATGTGTACCTTTTTCTATAGGAGTGCCATATTTATAAAATAAATAGCCAATAAACAGCCCAGTAAATGGTAATAAAAAAATTAACCATGGATATTCAAAGCGAATACTATTCGCCAAATCGAAACAGCTAAAAATGAGTGTTGATGTAAACCCTGCAACTAATCCAATCGCAATAGATGCACAGAGCCAATAACACACATATTTAATAATCTGACCGTATTCTGAAGATGGAAAAATTTTCATTTTTTATTATCACATCTAGGCATAAAAATGATTAATAGGTAGGCTATCCTAACATGTAACACAATATGTATAGCTAAAAAATCAATTTTTTTCATAAAAAAAAGCCCCTAGATATATCTAAAGGCTTTTTCTTCAATAAAACTTATTATGCAGTAAAACTTTTTACAGCCTCTACCACAGCATTTACAGTAATACCAAAATGCTCAAATAATGCTTTCGCTGGCGCAGACTCTCCATACGTAGTCATACCAATAACTTTTCCATCTAAACCAACAAACTTCCACCAGTAATCAGCATGTGCAGCTTCCACAGCAACACGTGCACGAATCTGTGTAGGTAATACAGCTTCACGATAAGTAGCATCTTGTTGCATGAATACTTCAGCACATGGCATAGACACAACACGCACACCCTCTAATTGAGCATGTGCTTGCATAGCAATATCTACTTCTGAACCTGTTGCAATGATAATCGCTTTTAATGGGCCGTTTTCTTCTGCAAGTACATAACCGCCTTTTGCAACATTTTCAATTTGTGCAGCAGTACGTGTTTGGAATGGTAAATTCTGACGAGAAAGAATTAAAGCAGATGGGCCATTTTTACGCAGTAAAGATGATTTCCATGCAACAGCCGTTTCGACAGTATCAGCAGGACGCCATGTATTTAAGTTTGGTGTATTACGTAAAGATGCAATTTGTTCAATTGGTTGATGCGTTGGACCATCTTCACCTAAACCAATTGAGTCATGTGTATAGACATGAATAACACGTTGCTTCATTAATGCAGACATACGTACCGCATTACGTGCATACTCCATAAACATAAGGAATGTCGCAACATATGGTACAAAACCACCATGTAAAGCCACACCATTTGCAATAGCAGTCATACCAAACTCACGCACACCATAGTATACGTAGTTACCAGCAGGGTTATCTTGAACCCCTTCACAACCTTTCCAAAGCGTAAGGTTTGAACCTGCTAAATCAGCTGAACCACCCAATAACTCAGGAAGTTTAGGGCCAAAAGCTTGTAGTGTATTTTGGCTTGCTTTACGCGATGCAATAGATTCTGCTTTTTCTACGGTTTCAGCAATAAATGTATCTGCTTGTGCTACAAAACTTTCAGGTAGATCACCATGTAAACGGCGTAATAATTCAGCCGCTTCCGTTGGATATTTTGCTTCATATTTTGCAAATACAACATTCCAAGCTTCCTCAGCTTGCTGACCTTTTTCTTTTGCATCCCATGCTGCATAAACATCTTCAGGGATTACAAAAGCTTCCGCTTCTGCCCAACCTAAAGCTTCACGTGTTAAAGTAATTTCGTCTGTACCAAGTGGCGCACCATGGCTTGACTCTTTACCTTGCTTATTTGGTGAACCCAAACCAATTACTGTCTTACATACAATTAATGTCGGTTTTTGAGTTTCTTGTTTTGCTTCTAATGTTGCCTGACGAATTGCAGCTTGGTTATGACCATCTACATGCAGAACTTGCCAACCATAAGCATGGAAGCGTTTTTCTGTATCATCGCTAAACCAGCCTTCAACTTCACCATCAATTGAAATACCGTTATCATCATAGTATGCAACAAGCTTACCAAGACCTAATGTTCCTGCTAAAGAGCACACCTCATGTGAAATACCTTCCATAAGGCAACCATCACCTAAAAATGCGTAGGTATAATGGTCAACAACTTTAAAATCATCTTTATTGAACTGTGCAGCTAATGTTTTTTCTGCAAGTGCAAAACCTACAGCGTTTGCAATACCTTGACCTAAAGGACCAGTTGTCGTTTCTATACCTGGTGCATAACCTAACTCAGGATGACCTGGTGTTTTTGAATGTAGTTGACGGAACTGTTTAAGATCCTCTAAAGACAATTCATATCCTGTTAAATGAAGCAATGCATACTGAAGCATAGACCCATGACCATTTGACAACACAAAACGGTCACGGTTCACCCATTGTGGATTTGTTGGGTTATGGTTTAAAAATTCACGCCAAACAACGTCAGCGATGTCTGCCATCCCCATTGGCGCGCCAGGATGCCCTGAATTCGCTTGTTGAACAGCATCCATAGCGAGTACACGAATTGCATTTGCAATACGACGTTCATTTAAAGGGGTCGTCATAGGTCAGAGTCCAAAGTAATGATTAACGAAAATGAATAAAAATTCAAAACAGGTGTATTGTCTTAAAAAAAACATACGGGGTAAAGCCTAACAGCATATTATTTATACACTATGACTCAGACTCTAATATAAGTTACAAAATTTCCTTAACTTTTTTTTGAAAAAGCTATTTTAATTACCATCTTGTAACAAAATAAGTATATCAATAAACGAATTACATTATATTCCTTTACACTATTTTCTATAAAAACCACATAACATAAATATAGATTCCATAAAGAAACAAAAAGGCAAAACATGAATAAAACAACTGTGTTTTTTGCAACTACTCTTTTATCACTTGCAAGTGTTTCTGCTTTTGCAGACGGTAACTTAGGCAATATGACAGATAATCTACGTACTTCTATTACACAACACAAAGATAATACTGAAAAAGGCTATGAAAAAATAAAGAATATAGCATCTGAAAAAGGACAAGACTTTAAAGAAGATGCAAGTCAAAAGTTCAAAAATGCTGAAATAAAAACTAAAGATTTTGGACATAACTTACATGGTAAAACTGAAGAATTTAACAAAGATGTAAAAGAAAAATATGCACATGCCAAGCATGAAACACCACATGCATATGATAAAAGCAAACATTCATTAAAACATAGAACAGAAGAAGGTAAGCATTACGCAGAAAAAAAATGGGATAACACCAAAGCAATATCAAAAGAAAAAACTGAGCACTTATCAAAAGATTTTAAGCACGATGAGGCTGTAGTAAAAACGAAAGCTAATGATGCTAAAAACGATATGAAAAATAAAATAGATTCTTGGAAAGAACCATCTACAGTTCAGTAAAATCAATTTAATTAAGCACTTTATACAAAAATAAAGTGCTTAATTACTTTTAAACGATTGCTTATCTATTTTTTATATATTGAATAAAAGTAAAAATAAAGTCTATTTGCAAGAAATTTATTCAATTTATCTATCTTTTACTAGTCCTTCCTAACAAGTCGATGTAATATATCGGGTCTTTTAAAAATTACTGTAATAGGGCTTTCATGCGCGAGTACGCTGTTTTTACTTCGGAATCTGTAAGCGAAGGTCATCCTGATAAAATGGCCGATCAGATTAGTGATGCTATTTTGGATGCTATTTTGAAAGAAGACCCATATGCACGGGTTGCTTGTGAAACATTAGTAAAAACAGGTGCTGTTGTACTTGCCGGTGAAATCACAACAACTGCGAATGTGGATGTTGAATCAATTGTTCGCCAAACAGTAAATGGTATTGGTTACCACCACTCAGACTTAGGATTTGATGGTTCTACCTGTGCTGTCATTAATATGATTGGCAAACAGTCTCCAGAAATTGCTCAGGGTGTAGACCGCCAAAAACCTGAAGATCAGGGCGCAGGCGACCAGGGTCTAATGTTTGGATATGCTAGTCGTGAAACTGATGTGCTTATGCCAGCACCAATTTCTTATGCTCACAGACTTATGGAACGTCAGGCTAACCTTCGTCGCAATGGTACGCTTGCTTGGTTACGTCCAGATGCAAAAAGTCAGGTGACATTTGCTTACGAGAATGGCAAACCCGTTCGCTTAGATGCTGTTGTTTTATCTACACAACATGATCCTGATATTTCCCAAGCACAACTTAAAGAAGCTGTTATTGAAGAAATTATCAAGCCAGTCATTCCTAAAGAAATGTTCCATGCCAGCACAAAATTCCACATTAACCCAACAGGCAAATTTGTTATTGGCGGCCCTGTAGGTGACTGTGGTTTAACAGGCCGTAAAATTATTGTTGATACTTACGGTGGTATGGCACGTCATGGTGGCGGTGCATTCTCAGGAAAAGACCCATCAAAAGTTGACCGTTCTGCAGCTTATGCAGGTCGCTATGTTGCAAAAAATATTGTTGCAGCAGGGCTTGCAGATAAATGTGAAATTCAAGTAAGTTATGCGATTGGTGTGGCAGAGCCAACATCTATTTCTATTAATACCTTTGGTACTGCAAAAATAGACGAAGCGCTTATTATTGCACTTGTTCGTGAACACTTCGACCTACGACCATATGGTATTACGCGTATGCTTGACCTAGTACAACCAATGTACCAGCAAACAGCAACATATGGTCACTTTGGACGTAACGGTTCAGATAATGCATTCACTTGGGAAAAAACAGATAAAGTGGAAGCATTACGCCAAAGTAGTGGTCTATAAATCTTACAGTTCTAAAATAGATATCTATAAAGCCCGTTCATACGGGCTTTATTGCATGAAACCAACGATACTACTAGAAATTGTTGGTTTTTTATCTTCGTTCTGATGAAAATATATATTACTTGCTGTGACTGCAACAGCCACACCAAAACAGGTAAAAATACAAAAAGACCAAAAGCCAAAAGGGCTTTTAAGTGCATGCGACCCACAATGAGGACACGATTTCTGATGTAGTCTTCTTTTTTGATTACAACATGCGCACTTGTAGTGAGATATATACATCACAATGTCTCCTCTTGTTTGCTATATTATATTTATCTCTTTTTTAATTTTAGTTACACAACACTCATTTTTATCATATATTGTTTTAAACAAAATAGTTCAAATTCATAAAATATTTTTGTTAAAATCTTAGTTCGCTTTAAAGGTAATATTATATGGTTAAACTAATTAATAAAGGCAAGTTTAGAGAACGTGCAAACCGAAGTCAAAGCTACCAAAAGTCTGAAAACAATATTGCTCAATTAGAAAAAAACCGTCAATACGTACAGGATGATGAAAAGCTAAATCAAACACAAGATACCTTAAATGAGGTAAAAAAAAGCCCAACACGTTAGTTAGGCTTTTTAAATAAAACTTTTATTTTTTTCTTACATCTTTCAGTTCTATTTTATTGGTATCGGGTGTCACTTCTCTCGCTTCACCATCAATTACATTGGTATCTTTCCCCATCGAACCGCCAGACATTCCACCTTGCTGTTTCTGCATTTGCTCCATGAGATCTGCAAATGGATTACCAGCCCCACCTGCTCCACCCATCATTTTTTCCATCATAGACTGTTGGCGCTTTGCCATTGCTGATGTTAATGCTTGTACAACCAACTTTTGTACAGGTGGCAATAAAATTAATACTGCAATTACATCTGTAATAAGACCTGGAATAATTAGAAGCACACCTGCCAAAGCTGTTGCAATTTTACGAGAAACTGCTGCATCTCCTGAAAGCTGCCCTGTCATTTGCATCTGTTGCAACTGAGGCATAATACTTGATGTGCTTGATTTTAATAATTTAAAACCAATAATTGCCGCAAGAATAAACCAAAAAAAGACATACCATCCGCTAATGAATTGAGCAACCCCAACCCATACTGCAATCTCTAAGATTGCTCCGATGATTACTAGAAGAACGACTTTCATGAAACTTAGCTTATCCCTTTCAATAAATCATAATATTTAGCGCACCATATGCACACTAAACTTCGTATTACTGCTAAATATATGGGCAAGTTTTAATTTTTAAAGAGAAATGAATTCTTTTTTATCAATTTCTATAGTTACTAAATATAATTTAACCAAAGATTCTATAAAATTTAAGACTTTAAATCAGCAAAGACCTATAATTCATAGAAATATATATTTGTGATAGCTCTATTTTATTATGTCTTTAATTATTGGTATTGATCCTGGTTCTCGCTTAACAGGATATGGAATTATAGAAAAAGATGGTAATACATTAAAGTTTGTTGATGCAGGTACAATACGTACAGAGACACAAGAAATGCCAGAGCGCTTAAAACGAATTTTTGCAGGTGTTGAAAGGATTGTAAAATTTCATGGACCAACAGAAGCAGCCGTTGAACAAGTCTTCATGGCACAAAACCCTGACTCTGCCCTAAAACTTGGTCAAGCACGCGGTGCAGCGATTGCAGCCCTTGTAAACCTAGACCTACAAGTTGCCGAATATACAGCGCGGCAAATTAAACAGTCTGTCGTTGGGTATGGTGCAGCAGACAAAGAACAAGTTCAAATGATGGTAATGAGTATTTTAAAACTTTCTATTCGACCACAAGCCGATGCTGCCGATGGGCTTGCTGCCGCAATTTGCCATGCACATGCTTCAGGAAGTATGAGTAAAATGGCTGTTTTAAATGCTCTTGGCGGTATGGCAAGAGGCCGCAGTCGATCTAGTCGTCGTCGCTAAATTATATTAGACACGATACATTTGAGATATATAAAAACATTCAAATTTTCTAGATAGTTACAATTTTTCAAATAAATATGGAAAAACATGATACTTATTTCTTAATACAAAATAGAACAATGTACAAATTTAGGCACTAAAATAGCGCTATATTTTAAAAATTGCACCTAAATAGATATATTTAAGTGTAAAAAAATATCTACTTTTAAAATATACCTATAGTCAAACAATCAAAAATATAAGACAATATGGAAATGAGTTATTCAGAACATTTTAGACGAAAAGTTATAGCGAAGCTTGAGGAAGGACATTCCATACGAGCGGTATCGACACAATTTGAGATTGATAAAAATACAATTTTGAGTTGGAAAAAAAGAATTGAGGTTAAAAGAACTCGCCCACGGAAACCTTTTAAAATTGAGGATGATGCACTACGTGCTGATGTTGAGAAATATCCAGATGATTATCAATATGAGCGTGCTGTACGCTTTTCCTGCTCAGCTGCATCTATTGGTTATGCATTAAAACGTTTAGGAATCACAGTGAAAAAAAGACCTTACGCCATCCACAAGCAAAAGAATCCCTCAGATCCGCATTCACCAAAGCTTTAGATCATCTTCAAAAAAAGCATCCCATTGTTTATCTTGATGAAAGTGGGTTTAAATCACACGATTATCGACCTCATGGTTACTCTCCTAAAGGAGCACCATGTTATGGATTATTTAATTGGCAATTAAATAATCAGACCAATGCCATTGGTGCATTGTATGAAAATAAGTTGTTTAGCGTTGGGCTATTCAATTGTAAAATTAATTCAGATGTATTCCATTTCTGGGTAGAGCATTTTCTTATTCCTGAATTACCTAGACACAGCATCATTGTGATGGATAATGCGACGTTTCACAAACGAGCAGACACACAGGAGTTACTAGAACATCATGGGCATCATATTTTATGGTTACCGCCTTATAGTCCTGATTTGAATTCCATTGAAAAGACATGGGCATGGATTAAGAAAAAGAGAAAAGAATGGCAAGAGGATTGTATTGATCGACTCTTTCAGATGTTTTTTCATGTCTGTATGAGTAATTAGATTGTTTGACTATATACACTTTTTTAAAACTTTTGGAGTATTTTGCCTTATAGCTCTACATGGTTTTCTGTATCATGACTAATATAGACATATTGAATTTTACACGGAAAATGAAAATGACTGTACGAAATGATTGGGATCGCAAGGAAATCCAAGCTCTCTATGATCAACCATTTTTAGATTTAGTTTTTGAAGCACAGCGCGTTCATCGCGAAAACTTCCAAGCGAATGCCATTCAGGTAAGTACACTTTTGTCGATTAAAACAGGACGATGTCCTGAAGACTGTAAATATTGCTCACAATCCTCACGTTATGACTCTAAATTAGAAGCAGAAAAACGAATTGCTGTTGAAAAAGTCATTTCTGAAGCAAAAGAAGCAAAAGCATCAGGTTCATCACGATTTTGTATGGGAGCTGCATGGCGTAATCCACATGAAAGAGATATGCCTTATGTCATAGAAATGGTTAAAGAAGTTAAATCTTTAGGTATGGAAACATGCATGACATTGGGTATGCTAAACCAATCTCAAGCAGAGCGCTTACATGAAGCAGGTCTAGATTACTATAACCACAACCTAGATACTTCTCGTGAGTACTATACAAATATTATTAGTACAAGAACTTTTGATGATCGTTTAGATACATTAGATCATGTGCGTAATGCAGGTATGAAAGTATGTAGTGGCGGTATCGTTGGTCTTGGTGAAGGAAAAAATGATCGTATTGGTCTACTTCATGAACTTGCAACATTGCCTATTCACCCAGAATCTGTACCTATAAACATGCTTGTTCCTATTGAAGGGACACCTTTAGCAGATGTTGAAAAACTTGATGTTACTGAATGGATTCGAACCATTGCAGTCGCACGTATTATCATGCCTCATAGCTATATCCGCCTTTCAGCAGGTCGTGAATCTTTAAGTGATTCGGATCAGGCACTTGCATTCATGGCTGGTGCAAATTCAATCTTCTCTGGTGAAAAACTGCTTACAACACCAAATGCGGGTGATGGTAGAGATAAAGCTTTATTTCAAAAATTAGGTCTAACACCTGAGAGACCAAAGCCATCAGTTGCAGAACTGTCAGTTGATGCTATGTCTATGTCAGCATAGTACATTAAGGTCATAAGGAACGTTCGGCGTTCCTTATGATGTCACAAGAAGACCATATTTTGCTGTTAAAAACATTCCCTCTCTTAGTACATCTTCCCCAGCTGCATGCTTTACCGTCCATTCTTGACGAAATGAGTTGTATATCAACTCATCAAAACAATCATCGTAATACATCAACCACTCAATGGTTTCTGTTATATCTTCTCCAACAATATGATCATCTTTCATTTTTAGCGTATGTTGTTTATCTAATTATGATTATTATATAAAAAAGTACTACTGATGAAAGTAGTACTTTTTATTTAAGCGACATTTGGATAATGAATGGCTTGCCCTGCCTGTAAACATTTTACAGCATCATCATTAAATGAGATGGTCAGCAAATGTTTTTTTAAATTAATATCATGATGATGTATTAAAGTTTTTGCACCCTCATTTGTTGTTAAGTGGTACTCATCAACAATATTAAGAATACTGTCTAAATTTACTGTCATTGATGCAAAATCATGGTTAAAAATATCATCCATAATATTTAAGTTTAGTACTATGACACGCTCATTTGGATGCTGTTGTAAATAGTTTTCAAGAAAACGAATAAATTTATGTGCAAAGAAAAAATAATCTGTTTTGTGTATATATTCCATATTCATAATGACTATCTCCAATATGCGATTTATTACTAATAACGCTAAGCCACACATACAAAGTAAGAATATAGTCTTAAAAAATAATTAAACCTTTGTAATTTTAGTTATCAATTCTCAAAATAAGATTTTTTAATTATTTTTATAAATATATAGATACTTTTACTTTACGTAAAGAAAGGAACTCCTTTCTTTACGTATAAATCTTATTTTTTTAACGCAGATTCAATATCATTACTTAATATTTCTGGCTTAGTTGTCGGTGCATAACGACTCAGCACTCTACCATCACGACCCACTAAAAACTTTGTAAAGTTCCATTTTATATTATGTGTACCTAATACGCCTTTTACTTCACGAGTTAAAAATCTGAAAATTGGATGTGCTTCAGGTCCTTTTACATCAACCTTAGCGAACATAGGAAAAGTTACACCATAATTTTTTTGACAAAATAACCCTATTTCGTTATTGGATGCAGGGTCTTGTCCTCCAAATTGATTACATGGAAAGCCTAATACCTCTAGACCTTGATCTTTATATTGCTGGTATAGTTTTTCTAACCCTGCAAACTGTGGTGTAAAACCACACTTACTTGCAGTATTTACAATAAGCAAGACCTTACCTTCATAATCAGAAAACTTTTTTTCAAGTCCATTCAATAATTCTGCTTCTAGCTGGTAAATCGTTGTCATGGATATGTTTCTCCATCATTTTTTTCTTTTGTTTGTAAATTTAATGATGCTGAGTTTATACAATAACGCAGCCCTGTAGGTTGTGGACCATCTTCAAAAACATGACCTAAATGTGCACCACAATGATGACAAATGACTTCTGTTCTCATCATTCCATAACTTAAATCTTCATGTTCCTCTATGACAGCATGATTAACTGGCTGATAAAAACTTGGCCAACCACACCCACTGTCATACTTAGATTCAGATAAAAATAGCACTTCGCCACAACAACGGCACTTATACTCTCCTGCTTGTTTTGTATTCCAATATTTACCTGTAAAGGGTGCTTCAGTCCCTTTTTCTCTTGTAATTCGATATTCTTCTGGAGACAACTCACGTTTCCATTCACGGTCAGTTTTATTGACTTTTCCCATGATGAACTCCTTTCAATCTATAAAATTCAATAGTCTAATTTCTTTTCTTTATATTTACGCTACCAAAGACTAAAATGCTAGAAATATTTCACATAGATTGTGCAAATTAAGTAATCTCTTTTTCCTTAACATACATACAATTGGACAAAACTATGCCGGTTATAGGTAACACCACACCACGCGAAATTAAAAAGTCATCTAAATTAGAGCATGTTTGCTATGACATTCGTGGACCAGTGTTACGTGCCGCCAATGAAATGGAAGAGCAAGGGCACCGTATTATTAAACTAAACATTGGTAACCCTGCCCCTTTTGGTTTTGAAGCACCACAAGAAATTATTAATGATGTTGCGCTAAACTTACCAAATGCTGTTGGCTATACAGATTCAAAAGGAATATTTCCTGCACGGAAAGCGATTTGCCAATATTACCAACAAAAGGGTATTCGCGATATGCACGTAAACGATGTGTATATCGGTAACGGTGTATCTGAACTTATTGTTATGGCAATGCAGGGGCTACTTGATAATGGTGATGAAGTTTTAGTTCCAATGCCTGACTATCCATTATGGACTGCAGCAGTTAACCTATCGGGTGGAACAGCTATTCACTATAAGTGCGATGAAGAAGATAGCTGGTATCCTGACCTTGCAGACATGGAAAGTAAAATCACACAAAGTACACGCGGTATTGTGATTATTAATCCAAACAACCCAACAGGTTCAGTATACCCACGCCATATTCTTGAAAAAATTATTGCATTGGCTAAGAAATATGACCTTATTTTATTTGCTGATGAGATTTACGACAAAATTGTATACGATGGCATTGAGCATGTCTCTGTAGCTTCTTTAGCAGGTGATCAACTTTGTATTACCTTCAATGGTCTTTCAAAAGCATACCGTATCGCAGGTTACCGCTCAGGTTGGATGGCAATTACAGGTGATAAAACACGTGCAGAAGACTACATTGAAGGCTTAAACATGCTTGCTTCAATGCGTTTATGTGCAAACCATCAGGCACAGTTTGCTATCCAAACCGCTTTAGGTGGTTACCAAACGATTAATGACCTTATTCGTCCAGGTGGTCGCTTATACGAACAGCGTAATATTGCATGGGAAATGCTGAACGAAATTCCGGGTGTTAGCTGTGTAAAACCAGAAGGTGCAATGTACTGCTTCCCTCGCTTAGACCCTGAAATTTATCCAATTCATGATGATGAACGTTTAATGCTCGATCTATTACGTGCAGAGAAAGTATTACTTGTACAAGGAACAGGATTTAACTGGCCAACGCCAGACCATTTCCGTGTTGTTTTCTTACCTGCCGAAAATGAGCTACGTGAAGCAATACAACGAATCGACCGCTTCTTAGCAACAATTCGTTAATTATTAAAAGGCCTTTTCTATAAAGGCCTTTTTTTCATTATTTAGGATATTTAAAATTGTTATTATTCACTTGAGCACCAGCATATTTTACCAAAATATTTTCTAGATCGTTCGATTCATATTCTTTATGCAACCTCATAAGATGCAGAGAGTGAAAGCTGCGCGAGTATATAGTATTAATTTATGTTCCAAACTTAAACTATGGCGACGACCATGCCTATGTTTTTGTAATTCTGCATCACGACTGGCAGAAACCATTCCTGAAAATAGCTCTTTAGGCATACCACCAATCTTTTGAACTATGTATCAAAATATCTTTTTAAATGTCCATATCTCATATACAAGATTTATAAAGGCTAATTTTTATTTCGCAAGAGGTGTACTACATCTCCCCCAAAAAAATAGCAAAGCCAACTTCATCTTTATTACTTTCTATATACCCATATTTTTTTCAATGTTGATGCAAACTTAGAAATTAGATATATCATTATCAAATACTTTCTATTGCCTACTTTTTGATAGATGCAAATCATCTATTTGTACCATTCAGTGCTAAAATACAATCTGATTGAATAAAAGGAATCGTTAATGCAGTTTGTTCACCTTGGTATCCACACAGAGTTTTCAATTACTGAATCAATTGTTCGTATACCTGAACTAATTAAAACTGCGGTTAAGGAAGAAATGCCCGCATTGGCCTTGACAGACCTTTCGAATATTCATGCAGCGGTTAAATTTTTCAAGGCATGTCAAAACAACGGCATCAAGCCAATTTTAGGGACAACAGTTCGACTCGAAGATGCTGAACACAAAGCAATATTGCTGGCAATATCGAATAAAGGTTGGCTTAATCTCACAGAAATTCTTTCAAGAGGATTTATTGAGGGACAACAATTAGATATTCCCTGCATCAAAAAAGAATGGATTTTAGAACAACAAGAAGATCTTATTGTATTACTTGGTATCAATAGTGATATTGGGCAATTACTTTGCTCCTCTAACCCTCAAAAAGCAGAACCTCTATTTCAAGAATGGCATTCGAAATTTGGTAATCGGGTTTACTTTGCGATTACACGCACACAACGACCAAATGAAGAATTGTTTATTGCAGAAGCGACAAAACTAGCTGCAAAATATAACGTTGGGGTTGTCGCACACAATGACGTTCACTTCTTAAAAGAGACTGACTTTGAAGCCCATGAGGCGCGCGTCTGTATTGCCGATGGCTATGTACTTGCAGACCAAAGACGACCTCGCACATATAGTGCAGAACAATACTTCAAAACTGCTGAGGAAATGACAGCACTATTTTCGGATATTCCAAGCGCCATTCAAAATAGTGTAGAAATTGCGAAACGCTGCAATGTCAGTTTACAGCTTGGTAAATACTTCTTACCTGAATACCCAATTCCTGAAGGCTTTACCATTGATACCTACTTTGAGCACCTATCTAAAGAAGGTTTAGAAGAGCGATTAAATCAACTTTATCCTGTTGAAGAGCGTGATGAAGATTGGCCAAACATCAGAAAACCTTATGATGAACGTATTGCCTATGAAGTTGGCATTATTCTAAATATGGGTTTCCCAGGTTACTTTCTTATCGTCATGGACTTCATTCAATGGGCAAAGAATAACGGCGTTCCAGTTGGTCCAGGGCGTGGTTCAGGTGCAGGCTCACTGGTCGCTTTTAGTTTAAAAATCACAGATCTAGACCCTTTACGCTATGACTTACTTTTTGAACGATTCTTAAACCCTGAACGTGTTTCAATGCCTGACTTTGATGTTGACTTCTGTATCAGCGGACGTGACCGAGTTATTGATTATGTCGCACGTCATTATGGTCGTGATGCTGTATCACAAATTGCAACTTTTGGAACAATGGCTGCTAAAGGTGCTATCCGTGATGTCGCACGTGTACTTGGAAAGTCTTATGGTCTGGCAGATCGTATTTCTAAAATGGTTCCCACTAAGCCTCTTGGGGTAGATTTAGCAACTGCTATAGATATGGAACCACAGCTTAAAGATATTGTAACCAACCCATCGAACCCTGATAATGACGATGCAAGTGAAATTTGGGAAATGGCACTTAAACTCGAAGGTATTACTCGAAATACGGGTAAACATGCAGGTGGTGTTGTTATTGCACCCGGAAAAATTACCGATTTCTCTGCTGTACTGTCCGATGCAGATGGAACTAACCGTGTTGCACAGTACGACAAAGATGATGTTGAATCCGCAGGCTTGGTTAAATTTGACTTTTTAGGACTGCGTAACCTTACCGTGATTGAAGATGCAGTTCAAAATATTAATAAACGCATCCAAAGTGCTACACCACTCAATATTTCAAATGTGCCATTAGATGATAGCAAAGCTTATAAGATCTTTGCTGAAGCCAACACTACCGCAGTATTCCAATTTGAATCTGTAGGTATGAAGCGCATGCTAAAAGAGGCACGTCCAAGTAAATTTGAAGAAATTATTGCCTTCGTTTCTTTATATAGACCAGGTCCTATGGATCTTATCCCCGACTTCATACATCGTATGCATGGCGGTGAATTTGAGTATCTCCACCCTCTTCTTGAAGGTGTACTCGAACCTACCTACGGTATCATGGTCTATCAAGAACAGGTGATGCAAGCTGCACAGCTCTGCGCAGGTTATACACTTGGTGGAGCAGATCTACTACGCCGTGCGATGGGTAAAAAGAAACCTGAAGAAATGGTAAAACAACGCCAAATTTTCTTAAAAGGTGCAGCAGAAAAAGATATAGATGAAGCAACAGCAAACCATATCTTTGACTTTATGGAAAAGTTCGCAGGTTATGGTTTCAATAAATCACATGCAGCAGCTTATGCACTTGTTGCATACCATACAGCATGGCTAAAAGCACACTACCCTGCGGAATTCATGGCAGCTGTCATGACATCAGAAATGCAAGATACCGACAGTGTTGTTTTCCTTATTGATGACTGTCGCAACAATAAGTTAACGGTACTGCCACCATCTATCAACCAATCCATTTATCGCTTCCATGCCATTGATGCCCAAACCATCGTTTACGGATTAGGTGCGATTAAAGGTGTTGGCGAACAAGCTATGCAGTCAGTCATTGAGTCACGTGAAAAGAATGGACTTTACCAAGATTTATTTGACTTCTGCCATCGTATCGACCTCAAAAAAATTAATAAGAGAACTTTAGAAGCACTCATTCGTGCAGGTGCATTAGACTGCCTAGGTATAGAGCGCTCAAGCCTCATGGCACAACTGCCTGAAGCTGTTCAAGCTGCCGAGCAAGCACGACAAAACCGTGAAACAGGTATTATGGACTTATTTGGCGAAGTTGAAGAAGTTCAAAGAAAACCTGCCAAACCTGTAAAACCATGGGCAGATGAAATTCGTCTAAAAGGAGAAAAAGATACTCTAGGTCTTTATCTGACAGGTCATCCTATCGATGTTTACCGCCCTGAACTTAAATTTTTTATTCAAGCGAAATTAAATGAAATCACCCCAACACGGCGTGGTCAAACTACTATTTTTGCAGGTTTAGTTTTAGATGTTGCAAACTTTCCCAATCGTGTCCTCATTACATTAGATGATGGAACTTCACGTTTAGAAATTAGTTGTAACCATGAACGCTTCCAACGTTTTAAAGAAATTATACAAGTAGATCATGTCGTTGTCATGGAAGGTGAAATATATGAGCGTGAAGGCTTTGACCGCCCAATGGCTCGCCTTTCAAAAGCATTTAGCTTAAACGAAATTCGTCAAAAACGTGCCCAACATATTCAAATTAAGCTCAACTCGAACTTAATGACATCAACTTTTGCCAACGAATTAAAAAACCTCATTCAACCTTTCTGTAATGTTGATATGTGTCAGCATATTCCACTGTTATTTAAAGTCGATTTTGACTATGCCACGGCAGATATTCACCTATCTCCCGCTTGGCGTATTGCACCTTTAGATGATGTACTTGCAAAGCTCAGAGATTATTTTGGTAAAGAAACAATTCATATCGAATATCAAGTGAAATCGAAAGCTGCAAAAGTTGCAGTACAGGAAAAAATACCATCACAGCCAACTTCTAGCAACATGAGCATGGATAAAGCAATGGATCTTTATCATGCCGAAGTTAGCCAGTACTCTTAATTTATCAGGACAAAACATGCAAGACTTTGATCAATCAAGCACTTCTTCAAATTTAGGTCATATTCGTATTGTCATGGTAAATACAACCTTACCTGCAAACATTGGCAGTGCGCTACGTGCAATGAAAACAATGGATATTTCTCAACTTGTTTTAGTTGCACCAAAAACATATCCTCACCCAGATATTGATGCGCTTGCCGCAGGTGCAACAGATTTAATCGATAAAATTAAAGTTGTAGACACACTAGAAGAAGCGATTGAAGACTGTCACCTTGTATTTGGAACAAGTGCTCGTAGCCGAACTATTCCATGGCCTCTCTTAGATGTTCGACCCGCTGCTGAATTGGCATTAAAAAATATAACAGAGCAGCAACAAGAAGTTGCTATTGTATTTGGACGTGAAGACCGTGGTCTTACCAATGAAGAATTAGCACTCGCAAACTTTCATATGACCATCCCTGTTAATTCAGCATATGGCGTATTAAATGTTGCTCAAGCAATACAAATTGTATGCTATGAACTTCGTATGGCTTCACTCAATATTTGCTCGGCTAAAACCACCAATACATCAACAGATAAAATGCCTGTTACTGATCAGGCAGACATGGACTGGGATGAACCTCTTGTGACACAAAAACAAATGCAAGAGTTCTACCCACACATGGAAAAAATGCTTGAAGATATTGAGTTTTTAGACCCTCAAAATCCACGCCTTTTACCACTACGTTTAAGAAGACTATTTGGCCGTATACAATTAGACCGTATGGAATATAATCTATTACGTGGGGTATTTAGCCGCGTGCAAGCGATGCGTCATGGTAAATGGAAAAACAATAATAATCACAATGAGGATTGATCATGCTAAAACAGCTTAAAGAAGATATTCAAGCAGTTTTCACACGGGATCCAGCTGCTCGAAATACATTAGAAGTGTTAGTTACATACCCTGGTATACATGCACTCATTTTTCACCGTATGGCTCATGAGCTTTGGAAAAAAGAATTTAAAGTAAGTGCAAGAACACTTTCAGCTATAAGCCGTTTTGCAACAGGCATAGAAATACATCCTGGTGCAAAAATTGGTCGTCGCTTTTTCATTGACCACGGTATGGGCGTTGTAATTGGTGAAACGGCTGAAATAGGCAATGATGTTACGCTATATCATGGTGTTACCCTAGGTGGAACAACATGGAATAAAGGAAAACGACACCCCACACTTGAAGATGGCGTTATTGTTGGTGCTGGTGCTAAAATTTTAGGGCCATTTACCGTTGGGAAAAATGCTAAAATTGGGTCAAATACAGTAGTAACTAAAGCTGTTCCTGCAGATGTGACTGCAGTGGGTAGCCCTGCACGTTATATCTCAAAAAAAATTAATAAAGATGAACAAGAAAAACGTAGACGCGACTATGCAAAAAGTATTGGTTTTCAGCAATACGGTACATCTACAGATTATAAGGACCCTATTCTTGATGGAATGCGAGTACTCTTAGACCGATTACAGCAAAATGAAAACCGTATGAATACTTTATGCCAACGATTATCTTTACTCGATCCGACTTACAAAAAAGAGTCACAAAACCTTCCACCTTTAAGTCAAGAAGAGTTAAAAATTTTAGAAAATGTGCGACGTGAGTGTGAATCATACAATCAGCAATCAAAAGTTTAACTTTGTTACATGCTTTACATTGCATGAATATTTTCTTTTACATTAGACTCATGCTAAATAACTTTCAACAACAATATTGATATCGGACATACTCATGAAATTTAAAGTATTGGCAACAACACTAATTACAGCTTCTGTATTATCTGCATGTAGTACAATCACCCCATCTAAAAATAATAATACACATACAACAGAACCCAATACCGAAACTCAGCAACCTGTTATTTTTAAAGAACCAGCATTACCAAAACCATTTTACGCACTTAATCCAAGTGACTATGATGCACCATCAAAATTTGAAATGGACTTAAAAAAAGCAGATGCTCAACCTGTAACTAAAATGGTTGTTACAAGCCAACAAGATCCGTCCAAGACAGTTACACTTGATGTAAACCATCTTATTATTCCAACAATTGATGTTAAAAACTCTGAAATGATTTATGCACCTTTAGCAGGTCACGATCAGTTAGATGTCACAGCCATAGATGACTTCATTCAAATGGTTGAAGGTCAAGCACGCCATTACCCACCTCAATTTGAAAGTAAAAATGTCAGACGTGGTTTTGAAAGAAAGCTATTACAAACAAGTCAAGAATTAGATAAATACGCAGATAAAGACAATGCATCTTATGATATCTTATTACGTGCTTTTAAAACGAGTGTGCTCGCACGCAACTTAGATTTAGGACCACAATTTACAACCAAGTCATTAACTTACGGTCAACGTTTATTAAAAATCAATCCAAATGATCCTTTAGTAAACTTTTGGTTTGGATTTAACTTATCTGAAGGTGGTGGTCAGCGCGAGGCAATTCCCTACTTAGATAAAGCAATTAAAGGTGGTGTTCAAGAAGCATATCTATCTGCTGCAAATAATTACCTTTACTTAGAGCACAATAAAAATGCAATTACAACCTTACGTAATTATAAATTAAAATACCCTGAAGAAACGCAAGTTGTCGATCGTTTAATTAAAGAGATTCAAACACAAGGTCGTACAAATGTTTGGGAAAATCTTGCAGACATGAAAAAAGGTAGATACTAGACACTAAATATTATTACTCTCTATTATAAGGCTACCATTGAGTAGCCTTTTATATTTAATTTTTTTACAATTTGGCGTATATTCCATAAATTATTTATCTCCTTATTCAACTTTATGCTTAATTTTACAGCGAAATATCAATACATCATATCATCGCTTGTACTTACAACAATTACTTTTGGAGGCTGTCAAACTGTTAGTGTAAAACAGCAAGCATTTAATATTACTATTACCAATGAGCGTGATAGCATACTGACACATGATAAACTCAGTGAGGCAAGCTTAAATGTACTTTCTATGACAGGTAGAGAGTCTAAGATTTGCATGAATGATCCAACTTCATGTTTAAAAGATATTAAACAGATTCCACAAGTTCCAAATGAACAGTTTTTCTCAACAGCAAGCGAGTTATATCTCGCAAAAGCAATGTCGTTAGAAAAAACCTCAGCCTGCAAATCAAAAATAAAAGAAAATAATGTACTAACAGATAGACAAAAAGAAAAATTAACGGCGCAAAACCAATGTATTAATGAAGAGCTGCTAATGCTTGATCACAGTATCCGCTATAGTTATGCATACTTATTTAAAACAGAAAGACAACCTAACCAACGTATTTTCGATAATAGACAAGTCCAAGTTCGTGACTTTTATAATCAGGCAACCGCAAAATTATTGATGCTTTCATCTACACAACGACCAGCAAATACATCAAATGAAAGTTTCAAAATTGGAAATAATCAATACATTATAGATTTTTCAGACTACCCTGAATTTCAAAATCATAAAATTGAAGACTTTATATCAAGCTATAACTTAAATTTCTCAGGATTACGCTCAATTAATCGCCGTGATGGTTTTGGATCAGAATTTGTTACTGTACTTCCTATGCCTAAAATGCCTGAAGAGAATAAATATATCCTTGATCCATTGCATCATACATTTAAAGATACGGCAAACCCAAACATTCATCCACCACAATATTTAGCAACAACAATTGCTATTGAACCTAAAGAACATACAAGTCTCGATGCTCTGTTGACAAATGCACCTCTACTTATAAAGCTTTATGACCCTTATCAAAAAGAAAGCATTACTGTTGAGAATCAATCCTATCCTCTTGCAGCAAATTTCTCTGCACCTTATGGTCTTTGGCTTGCAAATAACAATTTAGGTCGAGCTGCATACCTATCTTTAATTGATAGAGATCAACAAATTATCATGCCTCATCTTTATATGCTTGAACCATATAATCCTAATAAAAAAATTATTGTCTTAGTACATGGACTTGCAAGTAGCCCTGAAGCATGGGTTCGACTGACAAACGATATTATGGGTGATAAAGTTCTTCGAGAACATTACCAAGTTTGGCAAATATTTTATTCAACCAATATGCCAATGATTGAAAGCCGTTATCAAATTTATGCACTTATTACCCAAGCATTTGGACAGTTAGATCAAAACTCTCCTTCTGCAAAAGATGCAGTACTTATTGGGCATAGTATGGGGGGAGTCATTTCTCGCTTATTGGTAAGTAATACAGATATTAGCCAAAATGCATTTAAACTTATCAAATCAAAACAACTAAGTAAGCATAATAAAGACCCTATCGTTTTAGAGCGTCTACAAATGCACTCTATTAATAATTTTGATCGTGCTATTTTCCTAGCAACACCTCACCGAGGAACAGAATATGCAGACCGCTGGTTTACCCGCGCAGCACGTAAAGTTATTCGTCTTCCAGGAGCCTTCTTAGGGGCAGTTGCCGACTCATTTCAAGGCGAAATTAGCCCTAAAGAATTTATTAAAATTGTTGATAATGGACTTATACAAAATGGACCAAGTGACCTGAGCTATAAATCAAAGTTTATGTTATTAACAGAAAATATTATGCCTAAGTCTGGACTAAAATATCATTCTGTTATTGGAAATATTACCCCTAGTACAGATCCTAATATAATTAGTGATGGTATTGTACCTTACAAAAGCGCACATCTTGCAGGTGCTGAATCAGAAAAGATTGTGCATGGAGGACATTCCATTCAAGAAACTCCTGAAGCTGTACTCGAATTACGTAGAATACTACGTCTACACCTTATTGAACATGGTTTATACAAGCAATTAAAGAGCAATTAAAATACATAGACATGAGCACAGAATAGTGCTCATTTTTAATATCAGATATGGCTTGGTCTTTCTAATGCGATAAAACTAAGATAAAAAGGTAGGCAATCTTTATTTAGCTCAAGACAAGTTTCTCTTTTTAAATCTTCCAACCATGCAGTTGCAACCACTTTCTTTATTTTTTGATCATATTTTAACGAATAAATGTAAAAATCTTCATCCACAATAGTTGAATTATTATACCAAAAATCATGATCAAGACTTTGTAAGTTTTTTACAAATGAAGAGGTCCACTTATGACCAAACCAAAGCTGTAATAAATCGCCTAAATATAGCTTCTGATCACTCACAATTGAAAATTTTATAGATGCACACTCTACCAACTGATAATATTGTTCAGGTTTTTTAAGAATATGAATATAATTTCTTTTATATGAATCTATATTATCAAAAATAGATTGGACTGTTAAATTATACATAAGAAGCTATTCTCCATTTTAGCCATTTTAGTGCTGGCAAGTTAGATTAAATCCACACTGTTTCAATCAAAATTGAAACACTTGTTTTATTACTGCGCGTACTTTACCAATATTTAAGATAAGTATGCAAATATTTTTCATAACTGACTCACCAATGTTTAAATAAAATACATTCACACATATTTTTAATAAAAATCTCTATGTTTACATTGACCTAAAGTAAATTATCTATATAATGGCCTACAGATTCTCCAATAGCTCAGTCGGTAGAGCGACGGACTGTTAATCCGCAGGTCCCTGGTTCGAGCCCAGGTTGGAGAGCCAAATATCAAAAAGCCCACTGTACAAATGTGGGCTTTTTTATTTTAAGATAAAAAGCCGAGTAACTACTCGGCTTTTTTAGGTATTCCACTATGAAACCTAAGAACTGTATCAGGCTGTAAAATTAGATTTTTTTCGACCTCTCTAAAGTGCGCAATACGATCACGAATGTCTTCTTCAGGATTCTTCATCTTTGCTGTTTTAGCAACATCCATCGCTAAAGCAAGATAGTCTTCATAATGTCGTGACTCAGATTTAAGCAAATAACGATAATAACGCCCTAACTCATCATCAACTAACGGCGATAAAGCATAAAATCGCTCACATGAACGGGCTTCTACAAAAGCACCAACAATTAAAATATCAACCAATGCTTCAGGTTCATATGTACGAATATCTTTTCTAAGCCCTGCTGCATAACGACCTGCACTTAAAGCTTTCCATTCTTGTCCACGCTGCTTCATTAAACCTAAAACTTGTTCATAGTGAAGCATTTCCTCACGTACAAGTTGTGCTAGCTTGACTTGTAAATCTGTAAAAAAGCTATAGCGAAACATAAGATTCATTGCTGTACCGGCTGCTTTCTTTTCACAGTTTGCATGATCTTGCATTAACAACTCTAAGTTATTTGTTGCCTTATCAAGCCATGCTTTCGGTGTTTCACATCCAAGAAATTGAATAACAGGTTGCATTAATTGATCAAAATTTACGGTTGACATATTTACTCATCTCTCAGCTAGAATTGCTGCCTTCATTTGAGAAACCGCTGTTGTTAATCCTAGAAAAACACTCTCAGCAATAATCGAATGACCAATATTCAACTCATTTATCTCTGGTATTCTTGCAATAGGCCCCACATTTTTTAAATTTAGACCATGACCCGCATTTACGATTAGACCTTTTTCTGCTGCATATTTTGTAGCATGTATAATACGTTGTAACTCTGTATATTGCTGTTCATCAGTTTCTGCATCAGCATAAGCACCAGTATGCAACTCTATAGTAGGTGCACCGCACGCTATTGCAGCATCTATTTGCTTCTCATCTGCATCAATAAACAATGACACATCACAGCCAGCCTCTTTAAGTACCTGTGTTGCAGCTCTAACTTTTTCTAACTGGGATACGACATCCAATCCACCTTCAGTAGTTAGCTCATGACGACGTTCAGGTACAAAACAAATATGCTCAGGTTTAATTTCTTTAGCAAATTCAACCATTTCATCTGTTACAGCTAACTCAAGATTCATACGTGTTTTTAATTTTGAACGCATACGTCTAACATCATCATCTTGGATATGACGACGATCTTCTCTTAAGTGTAAAGTAATACCCTCTGCACCTGCTTCTTCACAAAGTAAAGCAGCTTCAACAGGATCGGGATATGCTGTACCTCTCGCCTGTCTTAAGGTTGCAACATGATCAATATTAACGCCGAGTAAGATAGACATAAATATTCCTATTTAATTTGAAGTTGATGATGTTGAATCCATAATTGGCGACTTTTTAAAGGTCGATCACCAAGTAAAGATGTTATTAACTGTCTGTGAAACTGGTTCAGAAATTGTAATTGGCATAAATTGAAGTCATTTTTAAAATCGTATGATGTCATGGACAATATATGATCACCTAAAAATGTTCCCGTAGTTTCATTTGATATTATAAACCCATCGCTTAGGCTAAATATATAATTTTTATCAGAAAGAATCTTTTTCCCTAATGCATCTACTGAAAAATCTAACCTATAACCTAACTCTTCAAGTAAAGTATACTCAAACTTCCTAAGTAATTGACGTATAAACAAAGATTTTTGAGACTGACTTGCTAAAGATTGTAACTGGTATATTGTATAATGATATTGAAGGTATGTTTTCGGCATTGCCTCTTCTAATAAACAAAGTTTCAAAAGTATTTCATTTAAATAGAAACCACAAAAATATGCATCGCCTTGAAAAAATATTGGTTTATTTTCAATTTCAAGCTGATTAAAATTTTTAAGTTCGGACTTTCCTGAGGCTAAAAGCTGTATAGGTTGAAATAAAGGAGGTAAAGAACGTCTTAATACACCATCTATTCGACCATATTCCTCACTAAATAAATGTACAATATGGCTACGTTCTCTATATTTACGGTAGTGGATTACATATCCATGTAAAGTCTCATTCCGCATTTAATCTTTCTTATCGTCATCACCATTTGGTATAGCAGCCTTAACGACTGCTGTTGTTCCTTTCACAACACCTTTTGTCGTTTTATATGCTACTTTAACAGGTAAAGTCACAACACTTGTATACAACCTTGCAACAACAGCATCGTTGCAATTAAACATACCCATTTTGTCATGACTTCACCTATTTTACTTATAATTTATATATCACTATAACCTAAGCTTTTTAAAGCACGTTCATCATCTGACCAACCACCTTTAACTTTAACCCATAATGTTAGCATGATTTTCTGCTCAAACATTTTTTCCATGTCGAAGCGTGCTTCCATACCAATCTTTTTAAGCTTTGTACCTTTATCACCAATTACAATTGCTTTTTGTCCAGAACGATCTACAAAAATTGTTGCATCAATATAAGTACAAGCAGGTTTAAGCTTACCAGTTTTTTCATTTAAAATAGGTTCTTCCGTTTTAAATGTTTCAATCTGAACTGTTAAGTCATATGGTAACTCTTCACCCAATTGGCGCATAATTTTTTCACGAATAATTTCACTCGCTAAAAAACGCTCAGAACGATCGGTTACCTGATCAAAAGAATATAATGGTTGTGAAAATGGTAAATACTTTTCAATAGTATCACGCAAATGTTCAAGATTTGCACCACGTAGTGCAGAAACTGGAACAATTTCCACAAAGTTCATTAACTTTGTACGCTCTTGAATCAATGGTAGAAGCATCTTACGATCTTCTAATGTATCAATTTTATTGATTACCAAGATTACAGGCATTTCTGCATCTTGTAGCTTTTCTAATACAAGCTCATCATTTTGAGTCCACTTGTGCCCATCAACTACGAATAAAACTAGATTCACATCACGTAATGCAGAGTTTGCGGCACGATTCATCATTTTATTGATGGCACGCACTTCTTTTTTATGCATTCCCGGCGTATCTACATAAACTGCCTGAGATTTCTCTCGTGTATCTATACCTACAATTTTATGACGTGTTGTTTGCGGCTTACGTGAAGTAATTGAAAGCTTCTGCCCTAACAAGTGATTCATCAATGTTGACTTACCAACATTTGGTCTGCCCACAATAGCAACAAACCCACTCTTAAAATCAGCAGGAATTTCAATATTCTGTGAACTAAAAAACTGATCAATTAAATCATGTTTTTCAGATGGTGCATTGTTATCATCATGGTTCTGATCGGATGACATTGTCATGCAGTTTTTTGCTCCAATAATTTCAAAATTTCAGCCGCAGCTGCTTGCTCTGCAAACCGACGACTACTACCTTGCCCTTCTGTTACAGTAAAATCCTCTACACGACAAACCACTTTAAAGTGTTGATTTGGTGCATCTCCTTGAATATCCGTAACTTCATAGATTGGTAAAGGTTTTTTACGTGCCTGTAAGTACTCTTGTAACCTAGATTTAGGATCTTTGAGTTGATCTGTTGGCTCAATATGTTCTAAATAAGGTTTGTACCAAGTTAGAACGATTTTTTTAAGAAAATCGAGACTTTCACAATCTACATAAATCGCACCAATAATGGCTTCAACAGTATCTGCCAATATAGACTCACGATGATGACCACCAGATTTCAATTCTCCAGTACTCATAATCATATACGGACTAAGTTTCAAATCGTTTGCAATTTTCCCTAGAGCTTCTTGTCTTACTAAACTTGCTCGCATACGCGTCAAGCGCCCTTCGTTTTCATAAGGATAAGTATGATATAAGTAGTTTGCGATAATCATACCTAACAATGAGTCACCTAAGAACTCTAGACGCTCATAATTATACTTATGACTTACAGATCTATGGGTTAACGCAAGTTTTAATAACTCAGTATTTTTAAACTCATAACCAATTTGTAAAGCTAAACGCTGATTATTTAGCTTGGACTGTCCTTTGGTCAAAACTTTTCTCGATGGTTAAATAATGAATACTTAAAAGCGAATGCTTTATGTCCTTAATACTTTTGTAATGGTTTTGAGTATTTAATACAAATATCTAAATTAACCTTTTACATAAAAGAGTTTTATACTCATTCTACCACTACATTTAGCTAACAGCCTAAAACCACAAATTTCTATTTTAAGCATTCAACATAAAATAGAAATAGGCGATTTTGATACTCTAACAGTAATTACTTGATTGTACCATTTCTAGAAAAACTTGGTAGATGTAAGCCAGGCTCTTTATGCATCCAAATATAGACTGCTCGACCAATCAGATTTTCTTCTGGCACAAATCCCCAGAAACGACTATCAGAACTTTCATCGCGGTTATCACCCATTGCGAAGTAATGACCTTGAGGTACGGTTACTTCCCAATCATTACCATCACTTTTTATGAAAGTCTGATTTGCTTTTGCAACAAAAGGAATGAGTGATTGATTACCAGTACTCATTGCATAATTAAACTGTTCAATCAGTGGGTTTCTGTCTGCTAAATGACGTACCCAATGTTGATGATTACCAAGTGTTTCCAAAGTGTAATTCGCTTTAAAAGAAGATAAACTATCTTTTTCACGTGCAAATGGCGTTGCCGTTGACGCAATTTGTTGTCCGTTAATATAAAGCGTATTGTTATGATACTGAATGTGATCGCCAGGTAAACCAACAACTCGCTTAATATAACTAATACTTGGTTGCAATGGATAACGAAATACAAAAACTTGACCACGCTCTGGTTCACCTACATTAATCACTTTCGTGTTTGCAAGTGGCAAACGAATACCATAATCAAACTTATTTACTAAAATATAATCTCCTGTCTCTAAAGTAGGAACCATAGAGTCAGAAGGAATATTAAACGGCTCAAAGAAAAAAGAGCGTAAAACCAGTACTACAGCGAGTACTGGCCAAAAATCATAAGCCCATGTAATGACAAAATTTTCATTACCACGTCCTTTAGCTTCTCGTTGTCTAAATACAAACTTATCAAGTAACCATACAATAAATAGAATTAAAGTAACGGGAACGAGGATTAAATTAAAATCAAAATCCATGAACTTTTAAACCTTATTTTTTATCAACTTGTAATGCTGCTAAGAAAGCTTCTTGTGGAATTTCAACACTTCCCACTTGCTTCATACGTTTTTTACCTTCTTTTTGCTTAGACAGCAATTTTTTCTTACGTGAAACATCACCACCATAACATTTTGCCAACACGTTCTTACGCATTGCCTTCACTGTTGAGCGTGCAATAATTTGTGCACCTATCGCCGCTTGAATGGCAACATCAAACATTTGACGAGGTATTAACTCTTTCATTTTTTCGACTAGTGCATTACCACGATGGCGTGCTTCATTGCGATGACAAATCATTGCTAATGCATCAACTTTATCACCATTAATTAACACATCTACCTTTACAAGGCTTGAGCTTTGGAAACGAACAAAATTGTAATCTAGAGATGCAAAACCACGTGAACACGACTTCAAACGGTCAAAGAAGTCCATAACGACTTCAGCCATTGGCACATCAAATGTCAATGAAACTTGATTACCTAAGTACTTCATATCCTTTTGAATACCACGACGTTCGATACACAATGTAATTACATTTCCTAAATATTCTTTTGGAACTAAGATATGACATTCTGCAATTGGTTCACGTAAGTCTTCAACTGTACCACCATCGGGCATTTTTGAAGGGCTATCAATATTGATCGTCTCACCAGATTTCGTTACTGCTTCATAAATTACAGTTGGTGCAGATGTAATAATATCGAGATTATACTCACGCTCTAAACGCTCTTGTACAATCTCCATGTGTAGCATGCCTAAGAATCCACAACGGAAACCAAAGCCTAACGCATCAGAACTTTCAGGCTCAAAAAATAATGCTGAATCGTTAATTTGTAGTTTTTGCAATGCTTCACGGAATGGTTCAAAGTCACTTGCATCAATTGGGAAAAGTCCAGCATAAACTTGCGGCTTAACCTTTTTAAAACCAGGCAATGATGGAACATCAGGCGTAGAAATTAATGTAATTGTATCACCCACAGGTGCACCAAAAATATTTTTAATCCCTGCGATAACAAAGCCAACCTCACCAGCTTCTAGCATACCAGTTTCTGTATGCTTTGGACTAAATACACCTACAGAAGTCACAATATGAGACTGTCCTGTCGATTTAATTAGCATTTTATCGCCTTTCTTAATACGACCTTGTTTTACACGTACTAAGGAAACAACGCCCAAATAGTTATCAAACCATGAGTCGACAATCAACGCTTGTAAATCTGCTTCACGATCGCCTTGCGGTGCAGGAATAACATCAACTAAGGTTTCTAGAACACTTTCAACACCCATCCCTGTTTTTGCTGAGCAGGTTGGCGCATTTGTTGCCTCTACACCAATAATTTCTTCAATTTCATGAATGACACGTTCAGGCTCTGCTTGAGGCAAGTCAATTTTATTCAAGACTGGAAGTACTTCTAAGCCTTGATCGATTGCCGTATAACAGTTGGCGACAGATTGTGCTTCGACACCTTGTGCAGCATCTACAACAAGTAAAGCACCCTCACAAGCTGCAAGGGAGCGAGAAACTTCATATGAAAAATCGACATGCCCTGGAGTATCAATAAAATTTAACTGATACTCTTCGCCATTTTTAGGATGAGTATAATACAACGTAACTGAGGCTGCTTTAATCGTGATGCCACGTTCTCGCTCTAGATCCATTGAATCCAAAAACTGCGACTGCATTTCACGATCTTGAAGCGCACCACACATTTGAATAAAGCGATCGGCCAAAGTAGATTTACCGTGGTCGATGTGTGCAATAATGGAAAAGTTTCGTATATTACTGATTTTTACAGATTTTTTAGTTACAGCCATGGATCACTCAAAATATATGTACACAATCACGTACTTATTTAGCAAAGTACCCATGATGTGCAAAAAAATAAAATCTTAATAACGGCACAGTATAACAGTTATGCTTAAAAAACATAGATTTTATAGGAAATTGTTTCGTCGTTTCAGATTATTTTACATACAAAGTACAATCAAATAGAAACCACCACCCTCCAAAGAACCTATAAGTCCAGATTTTTATATCTCATTAAATCACCTAGATCCACAATAAAAACATGTCACCATATTATTCTAAATATCAAATTTATCTTGTATTTTTCCAATCTGATTTAATCCTACATCAATATTACTACATACCATTACTAGCGATTCAATAAAGGTAATATTTCATCCACACCAACCATAAAAGGAAAATCTGCAATTGAAAGCATAGCTAAATCTTCATGAGTATTTCCATAAGCATAGACATACTCATATTCATCTTGTGGATAGGATTGTAAAATTCGTTTCTTTTTTTCTTCACCACTGCAATCTTCAGAGATATATAAACCTGTTAAATGATCATTCATAATTTCAGTTCTAGTACAAATTAAATCTATGGCCAGTAAATCACATAATGGCTTTAAATATAGATCCAAAGATGCAGAAACCAATACTACTTTATGACCTAATTCTTGATGCTGCTTTAATTGAGCCAATAAAACAGGATTTAAATCAGCTAACAATGTTTTTGCATAATTCCTACCATCTGCCTCAACATGCTTAAATGCAAACCCTTCAAACATGGTATAAAACAGCTTTTTTCTCATCTTTGATGCTGGATATAAGTTTAAATAATATTTTTGTACCCATGGAATAAGTGCGATACCTTTTTTAAATACATAGCGTGACTTCAATACATAAAAAATAAACCGCGTAAAACTATCTTTTAAGTAAAGCGTTCCATCAAAGTCAAATAAGGCAAGTGAGTTTTTCTTCATATTTTTTAATGCACATTTTTCACCCGATGCATACATGCATCATACCTTGTATTCACACGCGTTGCATACCAGTTTGTATTATAATCTTTACTTAATTTAGGTCCAGAAATAATCACTTCAGGCATAATTGCATATGGTGCTTTTTTACCTGTTTTTTCTGTATATAGCTTTTGAACAGCAAGATATGTCTGCGTCTTCTCGAAAGATTGCTCTTTCTCTTCTTTTAAGTCAGCACGTAGTTTTTTAGGTGTAATTACGATTCCACTTTCATTAAATAATTTAGTCAAAGCGATTTCCGACTGACTTTTAGTAGACTGTGGCTTACCATCTTTACTATATACTAATAAGTCACCATCTAAAGATAAGTCTATACCCGTTAATTTTTCTAAAATTTGCTGGAATGCTGCGTTACGACTAGAATACCTTCCCGAATTATAATCAGCGAAACGATAAATTGGTTTACTATATTCTGTTGGATAAAGCATTAAACGATGAATACCGTAATACAAACCACCATATTGTGTATAGAGGTCATCTCTAAGCTGATAAACATTCATATTATTACGCTCATGCTCTTGCGCATAACTAACTTGGACTTGCATAGAACCTAATGTCGTAATTGGGTTCATTCTTTCCCCAATATCTTGTCCAACAAATTTAGCAACACCCGTTATTGCACTCACATGATAATGCTTCGTCATATAATCAAAAATTTGACGATATAGGATATCTAAATCTTTTTCTGTTTTCACCTTTTTCATCTGTTTAAGATAGCTATTTTCTGGCGTTGGTTGATTCTTTAAAACATCTTGAAAGTAAACAGCAACTACTCCTCCAAGTTTATCCCCTAGCTTATCTGTAAACTTCTCTTCAAGACGATGATGAACTTCCCGAATTGCTTTTTCTCCCAACCCAGGAACTTGAGGATTAGCAACAAAGTTAGACTCCTGATCTACAATAGCAATAATACTACAGACATTTTCTTTTGATTTTTCAACTTTTAATGTATCCATAATATTATCAATGTCTTGTGCCCATGAATCTCTTTGACGAACATGAGAAGGAACCAAATGCCTAATTTGCTTTTCATTCATGATGGTATCCTCATCATCTTGTGATAATAATGAGTGATTGCCACATGCCGTTAAACTCAAAAATAGCATGAAAGATAAAGGAAAATGGAAAAATATAGAGAGATTTTTCATATGAAATAACAAAACTCAGAAGATGGTATAACCTGCCAGATTTTCGGCATTGTAGAAGCTTTTATGCTTAAAGTATATCGCTTTTATTGCTCAATAAAAACACAATTTTATTTTATAAAAATCACTTTATTTTATATAATTTTAAAATCGAAAAAACTTTATTTTTTATGAAATTACACTTATCAGAAACAGAAGCCAAGATATATCTTATCTCAAAAGATAAACATGGACAAAATACTTCACAGGATGTGACTTATGATAGTCTACTACTAACAGGTGCACTCATTTCTATTTTTCACGACGGTGCAGTCACTGTTAATGATCAACAAGGCAACCCTATTTTTGACATTAGTGTCAATTATCATAATAAAAAGTAAAAATCGTGACCTATGAACGAATTACCTTACATAGGTCCAGTTAAAATCTAATATATTGCCATATGGTTACGATGAATCATCTCAAATGAGCGGACTTCACCTAATACCTGTTGAACTTTCTCAGATGAAAGCCCCTTAACAATATCTGCATAACGTGAACTAAAGTTCACAATACCAACGGCAACCCTCTTGCCCTTAATATCAACACACTCTACAACATCACCACGCTCAAACTCGCCCTCTATATAGCGAACACCCACGGGGAGTAGACTACGATGCTTTAATCTAATTGCTTCAACTGCGCCATTATCTAACACTAGACACCCAGCTGTTTGTGAATGTGCAGCAAGCCATTGTTGTCTTGCTGTAATTGGATCACTGTCTGCAACAAATAGTGTTCCAAGTTCATCACCTGTCATAAGCTTAGACAAGACTTCATCTTTCTCACCACTTGCAACAATTGTTGGACAACCAGAACGTGCAGCAAGTCGTGCAGCTTTTACCTTAGTTACCATGCCACCGGTTCCTAAAGCACCACCACCGCCCGCCATACTAAATAGCTCTTCATCTAAAGCAGGTACAGTAGAAAGCAATTGGGCATCTGGGTTAGAACGCGGATCGGCATTAAACATGCCTTGCTGATCCGTTAAAATAATCAGTAAATCGGCATTAACCTGTCCTGCAACCATGGCTGCAAGCGTATCATTATCACCAAATTTAATATCACCTGTCGATACAGTATCATTTTCATTGATAACTGGAATGACTCTCCAGTCAATTAAATGCTGTAAAGCATCACAAGAGTTTAGATAACGCTGACGATCGGTTAAGTCATCGTGAGTTAATAAGACTTGTGCAGTTTGAATATTATGCTCTTCTAAAACACTAGACCATGTCTGCACAAGTCCCATTTGCCCTATAGCAGCACATGCTTGGAGACTTGGTAGATCTGAGGGTCGCTCAGTGAGTTTCATACGAACCATGCCTTCTGCAACAGCACCAGAAGAAACCAATATAATTTCATGTCCAGCATTATGCAATTTGGCAATTTGATGCACCCAATGGGTAATTGCATCAATATCTAAGCCTTGTCCATTTGCAGTAAGCAAAGATGAACCAATTTTGACAATAATTCGCTTGCAATCTTCAAGCTGACGTCGCCCATCTACTACCTTAATCATATCTCCTCAGTCGTACTTAACGTACGTAATATACTTCCATTTCACTATCATCATCATCGTCGTCACCATCATTATCTAAACCTAGACGTTGCGCACGACGCTGTGCACGATATGCTTCTTTTGCGGCAAGTGTTTGCTCACGTGTTTCTTCTTCTAACTGATCACGGAATGCCTTCATTTGTGCAGCATACTCAGGATCTTCAAGCTCACGTTCACGTTGTTGCTCAATTTGATCCATTAAGTAGTACACAACTTCTTTGGTACCATTTGAAAGTAAGCCTGATGTTTTAAATGTTGGACCATCCCACTGTAATTCATTTAGAATGTAATCACACCACTCATCACGCGTTGCATCATCTAACTGGTCTAGTTTATTTAATACTAAAACCACAGGTAGCTTTGAAAGCGTTGGTGAAAAGTTCTTCAATTCATTTAAAATTGCTTTTGCATTATGTGCAGGATCAGAACCATCAATTGGCTGAACGTCAACAATATGTAAAAGAATTCGTGTACGTGCAAGATGTTTTAAGAAGCGAATGCCTAACCCTGCACCATCAGATGCACCTTCAATCAGACCTGGAATATCTGCCATAACGAAAGAACGCTGCCTGTCTGCATCTACAACACCCAAATTTGGCACCATTGTTGTAAATGGATAATCTGCAACTTTTGGTTTTGCAGCAGAAACTGCTCGGATAAATGTAGATTTACCTGCATTTGGCATACCTAACAAACCAACATCTGCAAGTACTTTCAGCTCTAAACGAATTTCACGAAATTCGCCTTTAATGCCTGTAGTAAACTTACGAGGTGCACGGTTTGTAGACGATTTGAAGTGGGTATTACCTAAGCCACCATCGCCACCTTGTGCAACTAAAACTCGCTGACCATGTTCAGTAAGGTCGCCAATAATATCGCCTGAATCTGTATCTACAATGGTTGTTCCTACAGGAACATGTAAAACAACATCTGGTGCACCACGCCCTGCACAGTTCGCGCCTGAACCATTTTTCCCACGCTCTGCACGAAATCTACGTGTATAACGGAAATCAACTAGTGTTCCTGTGTTTTCATCAGCCTGTATATATACACAGCCACCTCTACCACCATCACCACCATCAGGTCCACCAAATGGTACAAACTTCTCACGGCGAAAACTGGCCACGCCATTGCCTCCGTCGCCAGCCTCTACGGTAATGACTGCTTCATCAACAAAGCGCATCTGCCAATCCTCTGATTCTATAAAACAAACTATTTTGCCATATTGTACCTGATTTCATGAATATTGATATGGTGAATTATTTTTATATCAGCATACTATTTACACGAACATTCATAAATAGAACAATTTCATGTCAAAAGTATCTTTTTAACCTGATTTTTCATGCCGTTTACGCGAACGCTCAATTCTTTTAGGAAGTTTTTCTACTTTCAGCAACAAGTCTTGATGACGACGCTTTTGCTTATAAATGTGGTAAACACCTTCAATTACCAAAATACCCACTGCACACCAAATTGGAGTGTATGTAAACCACTGTGCAGCACTAATCTTCTCTCCAATCATAAGTGAAGCGAATGCCAGTAGCACAGGCTCTAAATAACTCAGCAATCCGAACAAAACCATAGATAAATAACGACTTGCTAAAATATATGAGCCTAGTCCAATGGCACTTAATATACCTAATCCAATAATTACAAGAATCAGATGTGACTCAAAAATAGATGAAAATGGTTCTACCTGCTGTGTCAATACAAAATAAATTGCAACTGGAAGTGCCAATATATTATCTAACCAAAAACCGCCTAAATGATCTGTTTTAATAATTTTACGTAAAAAGAAATATGCTGAATAGCCAAAAGCAACTAATGCTGTTTCCCATGCAATACTCCCAACTTTCCATATTTCATGACCAACACCTAAGATGGCAAAACCAACTGCTATTTTTTGGAAGAGTGACAATTTTTCTTTGTAAAATAACGCACCAATTAAGACAAGTACCAATGGCAGTAAGAAATATCCCAATGATACTTGCATTCCTCTACCATGCATTGGTCCCCACAAAAATAGCCATAATTGAAAGCCACCTAATATTGCTGTTCCCAACACGCCCAAAATAAGTAAAGGCTGTTTTACAATACGTTGAAAAATTTCAGCAATATAGTGCAAATCACCACTTAACAACATAAATAGTGTGAGAAATGGTAAAAAAGAGATAACTCGCCAACCAAACACTTGAGATCCATCAAAAGCATGTAGTAGCTGACTATAAAAATATAATATACCAAATACACTAGAGGCTAAGACAGATAGCAAAATCCCTTTAAGCATTATGACCTCTACTCCACAACATAACATTAAAAAATGCGTTAGGCTTATTTTAACCTAACGCACTTAAAGTATAAGAATTTTGAATTCAAACCAATAGTGTGATTTTTATATTTAGTCTAATACAAATTATCGTTCTGTTTGTTCAGTTAAATGAAAATCACTCACATCATAACCAATTTCTTTCGCATAAGCTAAATATTCATGCCAAATGTCATCGCGTATATGAGGAGTTCTTGCAAGTAGCCATAAATACTTCCTTGCCGGATCTCCCACTAAAACAGTTTTATAATCTTTATCAATTTTTAAGATCCAATAATCACCTCGTCCTACAGGTAACCAACGCAATGAGTCTGGCAAGAAGCTCACCTTCAATTGACTACCATAAGGTGGGTTCATTACAAATGCTTCGCCTTTTGCAATATCACGCACACCATTTTGCTTCAGACATGAATTTTCAACATCAATATTTCCATTCACATTTAGTGCATAACTTGCTTGCACATTTTTTGCACATCTCCGTTGAAAATACATGGGCTTACGTGCAATTTCATACCATGTCCCTAAGTATTTTGGTAAATCAATCCTTTGAACTGCTTGTATAGGCTGATAGCTAACTTGCTTATCTGCACAAGCTAAATTCATAAAGCATATTACACCAACAGTACCAGCTATCAATGCCACAATTTTATGATTTTTTTTCATCGTTATATTCCTTTTTTAATACCTAAAAACATAGCGACAAACATAAAACTAGACCACTTATTTTATGTAAATCTTTCTTAGCTTATTGCAATAAGTACGATTTTAAATGCACTATTTCATCACGAATTTTAGCAGCTTGTTCAAACTGTAACTCTTTAGATGCTTTTAACATGTCTTTTTCAAGTTTTGCCAAATGTTTCGTTAACAATTTAGGTTCTGAAATAATATGTTGCTCATCGGCGGTCAATTTTGTATCAATAGGAATATCAGTAGAAGCTTCATCTTCAACGGCTTCCCCTGTATCAATTTCCTTCACAACCTGCCTAACGGTACTACGTGGTGTAATTCCGTGTTCAGCATTAAACGCTAGCTGTTTTTCACGACGCCTATCAGTTTCATCAATTGCTTTACGCATTGACTCAGTAATACGGTCGGCATATAAAATAGCTTTACCTTTTACATTACGTGCTGCACGTCCAATCGTTTGAATTAAAGATCGTTCTGAACGTAAGAAGCCTTCTTTATCTGCATCTAAAATTGCAACAAGTGATACTTCTGGCATATCTAAACCTTCTCGCAATAGATTAATACCAACAAGTACATCATAAATACCAGAACGTAATTCATGAATAATTTTAACACGCTCTACCGTATCAATATCTGAATGTAAATAAGCAACCTTAATACCATACTCTTTCAAATAAGATGTTAAATCTTCAGCCATTCTTTTGGTTAAAGTTGTAATTAGAACCCTTTCATTGTTATCACGGCGTAAATTAATTTCAGATAAAACATCATCAACTTGTGTCAATACAGGACGTACTTCAATTTCAGGGTCAATAAGTCCTGTTGGTCTAACCACTTGCTCAACAACCTGTTCTGCATGTTCAAGCTCATACAAAGCTGGTGTTGCACTGACATAAAGGGTCGTTGGTATAATACGTTCCCACTCTTCAAACTTCATTGGCCTATTATCTAATGCACTCGGTAAGCGAAAGCCATAATTAACTAAATTTTCTTTACGAGATCGGTCTCCTTTATACATTGCTCCTATTTGAGGAATAGTCACATGTGACTCATCAATAATAAGTAGTCCATCTTTCGGCAAATACTCAAATAATGTTGGTGGAGCCTCTCCTGATGAACGACCGGACAAATGACGTGAATAATTTTCAATACCATTAGTATAGCCAAGCTGTTGCATCATCTCTAAATCATAGCGAGTTCTTTGTTCAATACGCTGTGCTTCTAACAACTTATCATTTGCCTTTAAAAACTCGATACGCTCTTTAAGCTCTTCTTTAATCGTACCAATAGCACGCTGTAATTTATCTTTTGGAGTTACATAATGACTTTTGGGATAAACAGTTACACGAGGCACTTTTTTGGTTACTTTGCCATTAATAGGGTCAAACCAAGATATTGTATCTATCTCATCATCAAATAACTCTATTCTAACTACAAACCGGTCTGATTCTGCTGGAAAAATATCAATAATGTCCCCACGTATACGGTATGTACCTCTTAAAAATTCCAAATCATTTCGTATATATTGCATTTCAACTAAACGATGAATGATCTTATCTCTGCTTGTTCTATCACCCTTTACCAAGTGCAAAATCATTTGCATATAAGTAGCATGATCACCCAAACCATAAATTGCTGATACAGAAGCAATAATAATTGCATCTTTTCTTTCTAAAAGTGCACGTGTTGCGGACAGCCTCATTTGATCAATATGATCATTAATAGCAGAATCTTTTTCGATAAATGTATCTGAAGAAGGAACATAGGCTTCAGGTTGATAATAGTCGTAATAGCTTACAAAATATTCAACAGCATTATTTGGAAAGAATGATTTAAACTCTCCATAAAGCTGAGCAGCCAATGTTTTATTATGCGCCATAATAATAGTCGGGCGCTGCAAATTTGCAATTACATTCGCCATGGTATAGGTTTTTCCAGAACCTGTTACACCCAGTAAAAGTTGATTTTTCATCCCTCCTTCAACACCTGAAACCAATTTTTGTATTGCCTGAGGCTGATCTCCAGCAGGTTCATAGTTTGTCACAAGCTCAAAGGACTGATGATCATTCACTATTATCTCTCTTTCTTTGTTTATAAGCTTTTATATATATTGTACTGTTTTTTAAATCTTCAAGGATATATCTTGACGAATTGACCTTTTCACTCTCAATATGTAATGAATAATAAAATATTTTGGTGTAGCCACATATGACATATCAATACCATGATGAGCATATCGTTAAATCATTACCCACCGATGCCATTTTTGTATTTAGCAGTGACTTAGCAGGAAAACATAAAGATGGTAACGCACGGATTGCTCATAAATACTTTGGTGCAGTTAAAGGCGTTGGTCGTGGTTGGGCTGGACAAAGTTTTGCAATACCAACTTTAGATGAATACTTAAAACCATTATCCACTAAAGAAATTGCTTCATATATATATGATTTTAAAATTTATGTAAAAAATCATATATCTACAACTTATTTTATTACAGATCTAGGGTGTAACCTAGAAGAAAGCTCCAAATTAGAAATGGCTTATTTATTTAAAGGAATTTCAAACAATGTAATTTTCCCATTATCATTTAAATCTTTTTTAGTAGAAAATTTGAGGTCATTTTAAGGTACAAAATTTTACCTATAATTCCTATGAAACGTAACACTATACGATGGACATAATTAACTTTTAATCAAATAACTATATAAATTTTCACAAACCTTCTTATCAATCATTCAATGTATGATTAGTATAAGAAAAAATATTAAAAAAGTGAGTACGTGCTCACTTTTTAATTTCAATAGCAATGCTCATTTTATTAGCCTTGGCGAGCTTTAAAACGAGGATTAGACTTACAAATTACATACAGCTTTCCACGACGACGAACTATTTGACAATCCGCTGAGCGACGCTTTGCACTTTTTAAAGATGATAATACTTGCATAAAATTAACCCTAAAATTTATATGTTATAACATAACATATAAATAGGTTAAAAAATAGAGGTTGATGAATTGATTTCTTCAATAACCTCTATAATTTAAATTCTAACGCTTACCCATAGAACGGCGTGTTCCACGGGGTGGCATCCACGTACGGTCAGCATACTGTTCAGGCTTAGGTCTAACTTGATTATGTGCGGTTTCTGAATTCGCTTCTACTTCATCTTTTTTAACTGGAAAAGGAAGTTTTACCACAGGTTTTTTAGCTTTATTACTACTCATATTTGTCACAACATTTAAAACATCTTTTACTATTTTAATCTTTTTTTAGAGAAATAACGAATTTTTATCGTATATCAGAGTCCAAGATAAAAAAAGTCCATGTAAAAATCTTAAAATATACAAACAATTTAATTACCACCATCATATAGCTCAATTTTAATATAGGAGTAATTCAATTGAAAATTAAATCATTTATTTAATATAAATTAGAAAAAAATCCTATTTTTAATTCAAACCACTAAAATATTGCATAATATATTCCTATTAAAATAATTCATAATAAACATAGCAACATAACTCTATTATCTAGGCTCATCTAAAAATGTAGCTTGCATAGGCAAAGAAATTTTTTATTTTTTATAAGTGTGGTTCCTCATGGAATATTCAGCGTCTAATGACAACTCTATACCGACTAGTAACAACTCAAAAATACGTGTATTAATTGCGAGTTTAGTTGGTACAACAATTGAGTTTTTTGACTTTTATATTTATGCAACTGCTGCGGTTCTCGTATTTCCACATCTATTTTTTCCAGCAAGTAGTAGTGGTGCTGCAACATTACAGTCACTGGCTGTATTTGCAGTTGCATTTATTGCACGACCAATTGGTGCTGCTATTTTTGGGCACTTAGGTGATCGTGTTGGTCGAAAAGCAACGCTAGTTGCTGCACTTTTACTTATGGGGTTATCTACAGTCTGTATTGGCTTATTACCTACTTATGCACATATTGGTATATTTGCACCATTATTGCTTATTATTTGTCGCTTATGCCAAGGTTTAGGATTAGGTGGAGAATGGAGTGGTGCTGTTCTTCTTGCAACTGAAAATGCACCAGAAGGACAACGAGCTTGGTATGGTATGTTTCCACAACTCGGCGCACCTATAGGTTTTATTTTGGCTGCAGGTACTTTCCTTATTTTAGGTGCAACCATGCCAAATGGAAGCTTTTTAGAGTGGGGTTGGCGTATTCCATTTATTGCAAGTGCAGTGTTAGTTTTCTTAGGACTTTACATTCGTCTTAAACTACATGAAACACCTGCCTTTCAGCGTGTTTTAAAAAAGCAAAAAGAAACAAATATTCCATTCAAAGAAGTATTTTCACATCATGGTAAAACATTATTTTTAGGTACAATTGGCGCAGTTTGTACTTTTGTTCTATTTTACTTAATGACTGTATTTGCATTGAATTGGGGAACAACAGCTTTAGGCTACTCGCGTGCCGATGTTCTTAAAATGCAACTTATCGCAACTGTGTGCTTTGGTATTTTCATTCCTATTTCAGCAATATTAGCCGAAAAATTTGGTCGTAAAAAAACTTCTATCGTTATTTGTGCTTTAGTAGCAATATTTGGTTTAAGTTTTCAATATTTTTTAATACCTAATGCACCTATATTAATGACTTTATTTTTATGTATTGGTTTATCTATTATGGGATTAACCTATGGCCCAATAGGTACAATACTTTCTGAAATATACCCAACTTCCATTCGATACACAGGATCGGCTTTATCTTTTAACTTAGCAGGCATTCTAGGCGCTTCTTTTGCACCTCTTATTGCAAACAACCTTGCAACGAATTACGGTATATCTTCAGTTGGATATTATTTATCCATTGCAGCTATTCTCTCTTTAATTGCATTTTCTGCCATTCAAGAAACAAAAAATAAAGATATTAATCAGCTTTAACCAATAAAAAACGCGATTCAAAAATCGCGTTTTTTATTTAAAATGGTACGTTAGAAGCAATTTCTATATTCTCACCATCAAAAAGTGGATGCTGAAAAGAAAGCATATGCGCATGTAGTGCCATTCTATTCTGCTCAAATTCTGTTGATCTTGGGTGGTAAAACTGATCACCTAAAATAGGATGACCAATATGCATCATATGAACACGTAACTGGTGTGACCTACCTGTAATTGGCGTAAGTAAGACTCTGCTTCTATCTTTTTGCTCATTATAATCTAAACATTGATAACATGTTTTAGCAGACTTTCCTTCGATTAAATCTACTTTCTGCTTCGGTCTATTAGGCCAATCTGTAATTAAAGGGACATCCACCTCGCCCAAAGCATCTACTTTTCCTTGCACTAATGCAATATAGGTTTTTTTACAGCTCTTTTTTGAAATATTTTACTCATTTCAACTTCTGCCTCTCGATGTTTAGCAAATACTAAAACTCCAGAAGTTGCCATATCTAAACGATGAGTTACCTTTGCCATTTTCGACACTTCAAGCACCCTTAAAAAAGCACTATCTTGATGCTCAGGTAGTCGTCCTGGTACAGAAAGAAGACCCGCTGGCTTATCTATCGCAAGATAATGCTCATCTTCATATAATATCTGCAAAGGTTCTGTTGGTGGACAATATATAAAATGATTTTTTTTTACAAGCATTAGAATGTTGTTATGACTTTAAATGTAAAAAATAACAACCTCATCTTTTTATGTCAATTTTATATTCTCTATCTAATCTAAATAGCGCCATACTTGATCTTGGTCTTGTTTAGCAATAGAAAATGTCATACCGCTATCAGTACGTACCAAATGACTATTTACTGAATTATAGACAACTTTAAACAAAGTACCTTTATCAAAAAAGATAGGTGCAAGCCCTTCTTTTTCTAAGTAAATTGATTCTAATAGCTCGACAATACAGCTAGACATCTAAAAACCTATAAATTTAGTATTTCAACATATTGTATCTTAGATTTAATGTTAATTATTTAACATTATAAAATTTATTTGTGAAATTTAATAAACTATGTATAAGATGCGAGTTAAAAGTCACTTAATTAGAATTTATGTTGGCTGTAAAATAATAATACATGTACCCAGCATAACGACCAATCCACCAAAAATATCCCATGGTGTTAAATGAACTTGATCTACAAACCTTAGCCATAACAATGCAGTAAAAATATAAATACCACCATAGGCAGCATATATTCGACCTGAAGCAGAAGGATGTAAACTAAGTAACCATACAAATAATAATAAGCTGAATACAGTTGGTAGCCAAAGCCATTTGGTTTTACCATGATTCAATATTAAATAAGGGAAATAGCATCCTAATATTTCTGCAATTGCAGTAACAAAAAATAATCCGAATACATGCAGTATTCGGATTAAATCTAGATTAAACATAGCAACCTATTAAGCAAGTGTCGTCACCTGATCTTCAAATACCGTAAGCTTTAAACCAACACGTTTATCATTTTCTTTTTTAACAGTTACAGCAACATTACCGCCATTTTCTGCCAATTCACCAAAAAGAATCATTTCAGCCAGTGGTTTTTTCAAATGTTCTTGAATTAAACGCTGCATTGGACGTGCACCCATAAGTCTGTCATAACCTTCTTCAGCCATCCAGTTACGCGCGTTTTCATCAACATCTAAAACGACCTTCTTATCATCAAGTTGTGCTTGAAGCTCTGTTAAAAACTTGTCTACAACAGACTCTATGACCGTATGAGGTAGTGCTTTAAATTGAATTGTACTATCTAAACGGTTTCTAAATTCTGGAGAAAAAGCTTTCTTCATCGCATCTTTATTGTCATTACTATTGTCTTGTTCCATAAATCCAATGCTAGATCTTGAAATACTTTCAGCACCAATATTGGTCGTTAAGACTAAAATTACATTACGAAAATCGGATTTACGACCATTATTATCCGTCAAAGAGCCATGATCCATAATCTGTAGCAATAAATTGAACACATCTGGATGAGCTTTTTCAATTTCATCTAACAACAAAATACTATGCGGATTTTTATGTACGGCATCTGTGAGCAATCCACCCTGATCAAAGCCAACATAGCCCGGAGGTGCGCCAATTAAACGTGATACAGCATGTCTTTCCATATATTCAGACATATCAAAACGGATAAGCTCGACACCCAATAATTTTGCAAGCTGTTTGGTCACTTCAGTTTTACCTACACCAGTTGGACCTGCAAATACAAAACTACCGACAGGCTTATCAGGTGACTTTAAACCTGCTCTAGAGAGTTTAATTGCCGAAGCCAAAGCAGTAATTGCTTCATCTTGACCAAAAACAACTCGTTTTAAATCTCTTTCAAGATTTTGAAGGACAGTTTTATCATCTTTAGATACCGTTTTTGCAGGAATTCTAGCAATTTTAGAAATAATATCTTCAATATTATCTACAGTAATTTGAGTATTCTCTTCTTCTGTTTTTAAACGGCGCTGTGCACCAGCCTCATCAATAACATCAATCGCTTTATCAGGCAAAAAGCGATCATTAATGAATTTTGAAGAAAGCTCAACTGCTAAAACCAATGCTTGGTCGTCATATTTAACATGATGAAACTCTTCAAATTTTGTTTTTAGACCACGTAAAATATCAATAGTTTCACTGATACTCGGTTCATTCACATCAATTTTTTGAAAACGGCGTGATAATGCATGATCTTTTTCAAAAACCTGACGGTACTCTTGAAAAGTTGTAGAACCAATACAACGCAGTGTACCATTTGCTAAAGCAGGTTTTATAAGGTTCGAGGCATCCATCGTACTGCCCATGCTTGAGCCAGCACCAATAATCATATGAATTTCATCAATGAATAAAATTGCATTTGGATTTTTTTTCAGTCCACTCAACAACTGCTTTAAACGCTTTTCAAAATCACCACGATACTTTGTACCCGCAACAAGTGCACCAATATCTAGACTATATATTTCAGCTTCACTTAATGGTTTTGGAGCTTTACCATTTACAATCAGCCAAGCAAGTCCTTCAGCAATAGAGGTTTTCCCCACACCTGGATCACCAACCAATAATGGATTATTTTTACGGCGACGACACAAAATTTGAGCTGCTCGTTCGACTTCTTTTTCACGCCCAATCAGAGGGTCAGTTTTTCCTTTAGATGCTTCAGCATTTAAGTTAACTGTATAGACTTCCAACGGATTTGCTTGCGAAGAAGTCGTTTGCTCGCCTTCTAAATCCTCAATTTCACTTTCAACTTTGGCTTCTTCTTGGTTTCCACCATGTGACAAGTACTGTGTTAATGTCACACGATTAATCTGATGACGTTTCAACAAATAAACTGCAAAAGTATCTCTCTCTGAGTACATTGCTACAAGTACATCTGCACCTTCAACTGCTCTATTTCCACCACTTGATTGCACATGGAAAATTGCGCGCTGTAATATGCGATCAAAACTTTCCGTTGGATGTGGTGCTTGTTCACTATTTTCACTTAACTTTGGTGTATGTTTCTCAACATACTCTTCTAGCTCTTTACGTAATGTCGTAATTTCTGCACCACAAGATTTAAGTGCATTTACGGCAGAATCATTATCTAATAATGCAACTAATAGATGTTCAACTGTTAAAAATTCATGTCTTTTTTGTCTAGCCATACTTACAGCTAAACGCAATGATACTTCTAATTGACGACTAAGCATACAATCCCCTTATTGTTTTGGCTCGATTTGGCACAATAGTGGATGACCTTGTGTCCGAGCATAATTATTTACTTGATTGGCTTTTGTCTCAGCAATATCTCTAGGATAAACACCTGCAATACCCTTTCCTTCATAATGTACAGTTAGCATTACTTGTGTTGCTTGGTCAAGATTCATTGCAAAGAAATCTTGTAAAATTTCAATAACAAAATCCATAGGGGTATAGTCGTCATTCAATAAGACAACCGTATATAAGGGAGGTGCTTTAAACTCTGGTGGCGCAGTTTTTACAGCTAAATCACTATCAGCATCATCATTATGCTCATCAGCATGAGACATATTAAGATGCCAATCTGTGTAGCCTGATTGTTGAAATGAAGCTTTAACTTCACTCAAATTTAATTTCTTTTTTACATAACGCATAGAGTTTAATTTCATAATTACTGAACTTTGGCCTCAGCTTGAGGAATATCTGACACAAAGGCCGCAGGACTTTCAACCTCTTTACCCCTTAACCAATTGAAACGCTTAATTTCAGATAAACCACCATTTAAGCGCACTTCAATAAATTGTGGAGTAAACCCTTTGGGCATTGTCCAGCGACCTGTTAAACGTTGAAAACTTTCAAAATCAAAATGCTTATCTTCCATAGGAACAATAAGCACATCTCCACCACGAATTAGTCGTAGTTCTACAGTCCCCGATGCTTTACGTGGACTCACTTGCAATAAGTCTAACTGATATTCAAATACATTTTCAGGCAATGGTCTAACCCCTAGGTTTTGCACCATCAGACTTACACCACCTCTTTGCCGCAGAATATGTCTATAGATTTGGCTTTGAGTTTGAGCAATACCTAAATCAGCTTTTCCTTCAGATAATGCATGGCTAAGGTGTGCGGTATTACTTAATGCAACATCACGCTCTTGTACTGCCATATTTAGGTTTTTATTTAGCGTAGAAAGCGTATCTTTTTGCTTTTGTACAATTTCCATGAGCTCTTCTGCATTAGCTTCATATCCAACGACAGTTAAACCTTGCCGATGTCCAACAGAATAACCAAGCACACCTCCACCAACAAACAAGATTGTACTGCCCAATAAAAGAAATTTATGGGCTTCAATAAAATTAGGTTTTTTTGTTTTTTGAGAATCTAAAGGATTCTTCTCAAGCGTCTTTTGTGTCATTTTTATGCTCAACATAATGCACTCACTACCATAAGTAATGAGTGCTTCTCAAATTTAAGGTGATAATGCAATCCCTGTTAAGCTGGTATCTTCAGCTAAACCACACATTAAATTCATATTTTGTACCGCTTGCCCTGCTGCACCTTTCACTAAATTGTCTTGAACAACAACAATAACTAACTTCTTAGGCTGTGGTTTATACAAAGCAATTCTTAAATCGTTTGCACCTCTCACACTACGAGTTTCAGGCAATGCACCAACAGGCATAACATCAACGAACTTTTCACTTTCATAAAATAGCTCATATAGTTTTTGTATATCTGTTGCTTCACCTTCTGCGGTTAAATCTACATAGATTGTACTTAGCATACCACGAATCATGGGCACTAAATGAGGTACAAAAACCAAGTGATTAAAGACATCTTTTTTACCTGATATCGCTTCAAGTGCCTCAACAATCTCAGGTTGATGGCGATGACCTGCAACTGCATAAGCTTTAAAATTATCAGCATTTTCTGTATAAATTATGCCTAAACTTGCCTTACGCCCTGCACCAGAAACACCAGACTTTGCATCAATAATAATACTTTCTTCTCGAATAAGATTTTGTTTTTTTAATAATGGTGCTAATCCAAGTTGAACAGTTGTTGGATAACAACCTGGGTTACCCACAACCTGAGCCTGTTTAATTTGCTCACGATTGAGTTCCGATAAACCATATACAGAAGATTTCAACAACTCAGGACAAGCATGTGACATGCCATACCACTTTTCAAAGTTATCCAAATTTTGCAATCTAAAATCAGCTGCGAGGTCAATTACTTTTGTATTTGCACTAACCAACTCCTCGGCATGTTTCATTGCAACACCATGTGGCGTTGCAAAAAATACAACATCGCATGCTTTTAGTATATCTATATTAAAATCAGAAAACTCAAGTGATGTTTGACCACGCAAACTCGGGAACATTTCATCAACACGCTTGCCTGCCTCAGTTCGTGAAGTAAGCGTACGTACAGTAACCTGTGGATGTCTAAGTAATAATCTGAGTAACTCAACACCTGTATAACCCGTACCACCAACTATCCCAACTGAAATCACGACGACTACCTCAAATTATATATTTACTAAACCACTTAGTATGACAGGAAGATTATTTTTTTCGAGTAGAAAATATATCACAACAAAAAATTTAGTCTGCACTGCGCTCAACACATATTATAACATCCACCATGGCCACTGAAACTCCTTTAACTGTTTTACCTGTACTTTATAGTTTGCATCATACTTTTCAACCTGTTGCCAAAAAGAAGTACTATGGTCAAAATGGATAGTATGTACAAGTTCATGAATACACACATAACGTACAGTACTTAAAGGCAATAAAACCAATAACGCATTAAGCATTATTTTATGTTGCTTATTACAGCTTCCCCAACGGCTTTTTACAAACCTTACTTGCAAGTTTGAATAAGGTATCTTTATTTCTTGCGACACATGACTTAAATACTGAGATAAATGTATTTTTGCATACATCAAAATAAATTCTTTCAAATTTTTATGATCATTTAGAAATACGACATGATTTTCTTCATCAAGGATATAAGGTTTTTTTTGCTGACGAACAATAATATTTAGTGCATTTTCACGATTGAATAAAAATATTTTTTCAGGAAATAACTGATTATCTTTTTGCAAAATCAAATTTTGCCATGTTTTATATAACCAAGGTTCTGACTGAGTTAAAAATTGCTGAATCTGACGTTTTGAACAATGCTGAGGCACTGTCAATTTTACTTCATTCACAAAAACACGCAAACGCAATTGTTTTGCGCTTGCATGTCGGATAATTTTAATTTCTGGTAACCCAGTAGGCATTTTAAGGTTTACTCAGCAAAACGCTCTTCAATACCACTATCAGTTGCAACAACAGCAATATCAGCTTTATTTAAAGCAAAAATACCGTTTGTAACTACACCAGGAATATCATTAATTGTACGTTCTAACTCAAGCGGATCTAAAATATTTAAGTTATGGACATCTATAATTACATTTCCATTATCTGTAACTACACCTTCACGGTATGCTGGATCACCTCCTAATGTGACAATTTTACGTGCAACCGCAGAGCGCGCCATCGGAATCACTTCAATAGGTAAAGGAAAATCATGACCTAACTGTCCTACCCATTTAGAGTCATCTACAATACATACAAATTTCTTAGCAATTGATGCCACAATTTTTTCACGAGTGAGCGCTGCACCACCGCCTTTAATCATATTTAAATGGCGATCAATCTCATCAGCACCATCTACATAGGCATCTAATCCACCAACGTGATTCATATCCACAACTTCAATACCTAGTTTTTCTAGGCGTTCAGCCGTGGCTTGAGAACTTGCAACAGCGCCTGTTAGTTCTAGCTGAGGCAATAAGTCAATTAAAAAGTTTACTGTGCTACCTGTACCTACACCTAAAATGCCCCCTTTCGGTAAATGTTTTAAAGCAGCCTGTGCTGCTGCTTGTTTTTTTGCATCTTGGTTTGCGTATAAACTCATAAAAGATTACTCAATTTTTTCAGATTGATGAAAGAATTAGGTTGATTATTCAACCTAATCATATACAGTGTTTATTACAATTCATTCTTATTTTAAACTGTTAAACGGAAGATAACCATGTTGTTTCGCTTGGTAAGACAAATTTTACAAGCAACTGTATATGATGTTGCCATTGAATCTCCTCTCGAAGCAGCTCCACGAATTAGTCAAAAAATTAATAATAATATTCGTTTAAAGCGCGAAGACTTACAACCAGTCTTCTCTTTTAAACTACGTGGTGCATATAACCGTATTAGCCAACTTTCAAAAGAACAGCAAAAACGCGGTGTTATCTGTGCTTCAGCAGGAAACCATGCTCAAGGTGTAGCTCTTTCAGGAGAGAAACTCGGTATTCGTGCAATTATTGTTATGCCAAGTACAACACCTGACATTAAAGTCCAAGCAGTAAAACGCTTAGGTGGTGAAGTCGTTTTACACGGCGACTCTTTTGATATTGCAAACAAATATGCAATGCAACGTGCAGAAGCAGAGGGGCTTGTATTTGTCCCTCCTTATGACGATGAACTAGTAATTGCAGGACAAGGGACGATTGCCAACGAAATTTTACGCCAATGGCGTGAAGTCGACTATATTTTTGTTGCTGTTGGTGGTGGTGGACTTATTTCAGGAATTGCCGCTTATTTTGCTGAAATTGCACCACATGTACAAATTATTCCAGTTGAATATGAAGAATCAGCTTGTTTAAAAGCAGCTTTTGAAGCCAATGAACGTGTCACTCTGCCACAAGTAGGTCTATTTGCAGATGGTACTGCGGTTGCTCGCATCGGAGAATTACCATTCGAGGTGTTACGCAAAACCAAAGGTGATGGTACACCTATTGTTGATAAAGAAGTTGTTCTTGTTAATACAGATGAAATTTGTGCTGCTGTCAAAGATACCTATGATGAAACACGCAGCATCGTAGAACCTTCTGGTGCAATGGCACTTGCAGGCATTAAAAAATATGTAAAAACACATCAGTTAGAAGGCAAAAATATTGTTTCTATTGTATGTGGTGCAAACATGAACTTTGACCGTTTACGCTATATTGCAGAGCGCACAGAATTAGGTGAACGTCGTGAAGCAATTTATGCAGTTACAATACCTGAGCAAAAAGGAGCTTTTCTCGATTTTTGTCGTACGCTACAAGGGCGCAATATTACCGAATTTAACTATCGCGTAAATGACAACCATACTGCACAAGTATTTGCTGGTGTAAGCCTAAAAGATGGCGACACAGAGCGCCAAGAAATTTTAGAAACGCTACAAGCCCATTATGATGTAGATGATCTTTCTAATGATGAAGTCGCAAAGCTACATATTCGCTATCTCATTGGTGGGCATGCTCAACAAAATGAACGCTTATTTCGTGTCGAATTTCCTGAACGTCCTGGCGCACTGCTCACGTTCTTAGAAAGATTAGGGCCAACCCATAACATTACGTTATTCCACTATCGTAATCATGGTGCAGCTGAAGGTCGCGTACTTGTTGGTCTCCAATCTGAAGACACAAACAATAGTAAAAACGATGACTTAATACAAAAACTTCAAAGCACAAACTATCCTTACCAAGAAGTAACTAATAACTTAGGCTATAAACGCTTTTTAAAATAGTATTTAAACTTTTAAAAGTGAGTCACATCGGCTCACTTTTAAAACCAATCAATTAAAGACACACCTAACCCAACATAACTTGCATGATGATTATAATCAATTAGGCTTTCACCATAACCATTAAAGTACTGAAACTGACCTCTAAGTTTTCCTTTAATTGGAAAACTCCACTCAAACTGCATTGCTCCATGTGATGCGCTACCACCTTTAAGAGAATGGCGTACCATCAATGCAAAATTATTATCATTCAATTTATAAAATGCAGTGAGATCTGCACGACCCACATAGTTTTTAATATCAGGATTATTGTCATTTTTTGCCGATTCAGGCATACGATACCAAGGTCTAAAAATTACAGCAAAATTATTACGCTCTAATCCAATATTTAACATTACTCTATTCCAGCTTCTAGAGTAAGGATCCTCTCGACCATTTGATTGGTGATTAAATGTCAAACCGAGTAAACGTCCATCTAAACCAAGCAATTTATAATTAGTTCTAAAAATTAAGCTTGCTTCAGGCTCATAATTAGTTTCACGAAATGGACTTGAATTACGCGCATTATAGGCTTGCCAACGAGAAGACTGAGTATATCCAATCCATAAATCGCCATTATTACCAAATATATTTTCAAATGCCTTTGTCTTAAAAGAGAGTTCGAATTTTAATTCTGTTGAATCAATATCTTGTTTTGGTACACGATTATCAGGGTTTGGACTATATGGCATCATATTCTTATTGCTTGTCCAAAATGCAGGAAAAATATATACAGGTTTATATGCCCGCATATTCCATGTACCTAACTTACTATTTTCAGATAACTCCCAACGACTATCTAATAAAGATTCTGTTGGGTTAATACGACTATCTGTATCACTTGAATAAATAGCGCCTATCGACTGTTTCAGCTTATCTGAAAACGATTCTCTTTGTTTTTGATAACTTGGTTTTATACTCTGCGACGAAGCTATAGTTTCAGCATTACTCTGCGTATTTGTATTCACCTGAACCTTAAAATAAGTATCGTAGCATGCCAGACGTGCAGCATTATCTTCTATACTTACACAAGCTTGCCCCGTACTGGGGGCAAACCCTACATTTGCCACATCTTGTGCATATGGCGTTGTGGCTAAAAACAATGAACCAACTGCGGTTAATGTTCCCAAATATAAACTGCGATGATTCTCATTTTTTAACGCCATATGTCTTACCAACTTACTATTAGTTTAATTGTTTAATATTAAAGCCAAGTGCCTGTAACTCATCACGCTTTGCAAATGGTGCAACTACACCTTTAACAGGCTGTGCATTAATAAGGTATTGCTGTGCTACTCTCTTTAAGTCATCAAAAGTAACTGACAAAATACGAGCACGCATTTCACTTCTAAACTCAGGTGTACGCTGATGCAACATAGAATAACATGCTGTAATCGCCTCTCCTGCTGGAGAGCCCGGCTTATCCATAGATGCAATTAAGCCTAAAATTGCTTCTTCAAGTTGGTGAGCTTTATGCTCTTTCGTCATAAGCCAATTTAAACTTTCTTCAAAATCTGCAAATGTTTCAGACAATCTAGGGTCGCGATAACTAAAGAACTTAAATGCACATGAGTTACCGTCATACATCGCACCTCCACCATAAGCACCACCTTTCTCACGTAAAGCACTATGTAGGAAGCCATTTCTTAGATAACCAGCCAAGACCATTAGTGGTGCTGCATCTTCGTGTGACGATGCTACTGCTTCATACGATGCAGCACAAAACTGTACATTCGTTTGCACTAACCATGCTTGATCACCTTCTACATCATCTCTTGCAACAACTGGTAATGTTAGATCTTTTGTTGTGTAATCTGTAGCTTTCCAAACCGTTGCAATTTGCGCTTTCAAATCTTCTGCTTGCTGCTCCTCACATACAAGAAGAACCTGTTTTGGTGCTTTAACCAATTGCTCATGAATGGCTTCAAATGCAGAAATAAGCGCTTGATATTCAGTTTCATCTGCTTCGACTTTTCGGATTAATTCTCCAAGCCAATTCAAAGCACCCAAACCTGTGCTGAAATAATCACGTTTCGCAAGTGCACTCATATTACGCGCAGCAATCTGCATTGCATAACTATGTCCTGAACCTGTTACACGGGCATGCCAACGTGTTTTTCTTTGTTGCAATAACTCAATAATCCGATCTTTTTCATCAAATCTTATTTTTTCAAAAGCTAACTTTAACAGTTCAATCGCATCTTTCTTATCTGCGAGTGCTTTTGTAGTTAGCGTTAAAAATGCACTAATTTCATTTTTATCATTCAAACCACTTCGTAATGATGCCCCCATACCTAAGCCACCACTCACAGCAGTTTGTAACTGTTGCAACTCTAAGTAATCATATTTTCCTGCGCCAACCTCGCCCATTAAAACGCTAAATAGGCTAAAATAAGGAGAAGATAAAATTTCCTTTGGAATTTCAATAATAATTTGATTGTAATACAGCCCATTGGTACCTGCATGGTATATATGTAATGGCATATCCTTATCATTATGAACAATTGCAGTTGTTACACCACCAACAATATGTAGCTCTTCAGGAATATCTTCTAACCCAACCTTAGGCAATAAGCTTAAGTCATCTTCAGTTTCTTGACGTTGCTTTAAATCTATCGCGCGTTGCTTTAAATCTTCACGCTGTTCATTCGTCAATTCAGCATCAATTTTATCTAGTCGAGCTTGTTCAGCTGCTTGATCAAGTTTAGTTTTTTCTGCATTTGGTACAAGTGTGAGTTGCACACGATGCGGATTGTCTAACAAATAGGTTTGAATAAGTGATGAAAGCCACATAGGGTCTTTCAACTCTTCTTTAACCATTGCAATCGCACCATCAACATCCCAAACATCAATTGGGTCACTATGATGAATCGCACTTCCCATACCATTCATAATAAGGCTTAAACCATAAGGTGAACCATCTCCGCCCACTTCACGTTGATGTAATTCAATTTGATGCAAAATTGAATTCACAAGTGCTGTATCTACAGGTTTAGATGCAACCTCGGTTAGGATATTCAAAACACCTTGCTTAAACTCTGTGGCACTCTCTTCATTTGATCCCTGCACACCACAAAAGAATGTCATTTCAAAGTTACTATCATCTATACCCATAAATGGGCCAGCAGAATCTGCGTAATTACATGTTTCTAAATAGTGACGTAATGGTGATGCAGAGTTTTCAAGTAGAATCCCTTCAACCAATCGCATTCCTAATCTAAGTTTAATATCGCTTGCCTGAGGCAATAACCATGACATGACATGATAAGTTTTGTCTTTTAAATCTTCACTATCTACAGCATAAGATTCAGTAACTTCAACTGGCGCGGTTAAACGCTTTTCAGGCTTAGAGAAAATGGTTTGACCTTTCTCAAACTTAGACAATGCTTGTGTTTCAAATTTCTCTTGTAACTCAACCGCAGGAATATTACCAAACGTCATGAATACTGCATTACTTGGATGATAATGTGTCTTATAGAAATCAACCAACTGCTCGTATGTTAAGTCTGGAATATCTTTAGGATCACCGCCTGAATTATAATGATAGGTTGTTTCTGGAAATAAATGATGTGCCAGTTGGTGGTATAATTGATCTGATGGTGAACTCATAGCCCCCTTCATTTCATTGAAAACTACACCTTTAAATACAGGTTTATCATTTTCAATTTCTACACGAATACCTTCTTGCGCAAAATCAAGCGGATTCAAGTTTGCTGCAAATGCTGCATCTAAATAAACTGAAAGTAGATTATTAAAATCTTTTTTATTTTGTGTTGCAAATGGATATGCAGTCCAATCTGCTGCCGTAAAAGCATTCATAAACGTATTTAATGAACGGCGAATCATTAAAAAGAAAGGATCACGTACAGGAAACTTTTCTGACCCACATAATGCAGTATGCTCTAAAATATGTGCCGCACCTTTAGAATCCATTGGTTGGGTACGAAATGCAACTAAAAATACATTTTCATCATGATCACTTTCAAGATGATAATGAATAGCCCCAGTTACACGATGACGATACTCAGCTACATTTACATCTAAAGCCTCAACATAGTGTTGACGTACCAACTGAAACGCAGGATGGTTGTTTTTGGAATTTGTTTCAGCGACATCTAACGTCATGTGATCTCCTAAAAATAATCAGACATATTTAAGTTTTGGTATTATAACGAGATTCATTATTTTATTTCAGTAGAAAACTGTGATTGCCTAAAAAATATCAAACATTATTCCCACATTTAAGCAGATTTAAAATAATAAATATGAAAAACAATATATATAAAATCAAATTACCATAAAATACAACAATTTATATTTAATAAAACCTTAACATCCTGTAAACCAAACTGTCATAAAAAAATCGCATTGTATGCTCTACTTTCTAGAGTGATACAAAAGTTAACATGAAAAATGTAATTAAATTTCTTTCGCTTGGCTTAATTATACTTACTCCCACAGCACATGCACTTAGTATTAGCTATGGCCATGCTTACGAAGATGTTACAAAGAAAAATATAGATATATTAGGGCTTGAACATACTTTTAATAATAACATTACGCTCGGTACAGAATGGAAAGCTGTCCCCGATGCAAAATCCGATGGAAGCGCAGGCAATGCTTTTTCCCATGAAAACTTTTATGAAAAAAAATTTAAAGTAAAATATAAATATGATTTCAACCCATACTATGCGCTTGGGCCTGAACTAGAATATGTCAAAAAAACAGATGGCAATAAATATAAAATTAAAGCAATTAACGACTTTACACTCACTGAAACAGATAAGCTTTATATCAAACTAGTTGACGAGAAAGTCGACTATACCAATGGTAAAGCACCTAAAAAAATGATTTATGCCGAGTCTGGTTATAGTAAAAAAATAGATAAAACAAAAATTACGTATGAATATACTTATTACCATGGTCAAGACAGCAAATTATTTAACAATAAAAATACGGATTACCGCCATAAACTTAATGTCGAATACAAACTTTCGTCTAAACTTAAACCATATGTTGAAATTCGCAATGAGTCTATCAATAGCAAGTCTGATAAAAGACAAACTATTTTTGAAACAGGCATAAGTTATTCATTCTTTTAAATACTGGGAAAAATTAAATGACAAAAAATAAACTCATCTGCGCTATTCTAACGAGTATTACCGCCATAACAGGGACAGCTGTTCATGCAGCAACAAATGATTATCAGCTAGAGCAAGTCGTCACACTCGTTCGACACGGTATTCGCCCTCAAACCAACCTACAGGAACTAAATAATGCAACAGGAAAAGATTGGCCTACATGGTCAGTTCCTGATGGTTATTTAACTCAGCGTGGTTATGATGGCATACTAAATCAGAGTCAATACCAATTAAAAACATGGCAAGAAGCTGGACTTCCTATTTCTCTTAATCAAAAAAACTGCTCAAATCAGAATCAGGTCTTTATTTGGGCTGCACCAGACCAGCGTACACGAAAAACTGGCGATGCTATTTCTGAGTCAATTTCACAAACATGCCACCCCGAAGTTGGTGTGAGTGGCTATAAATATGACCCATTATTTGATGCATTAAAAATGGGTACAGCAACAGCGCAATTCGATGAAATTAAAAAAGAGTTTAAATCACGCATACTAAGCCAAGATGCAATACAAAAAAAATACGCCCAGTCGAATCAACAGTTAAAAGCAGCTGTTTGTGCACCAAATAGCTGTGAATTTTTAGACAAAGACTGGAAACTTAAACTAAATAAAAATGGTCAACCCAAATTAAGTGGACCTGCTGATGAAGGCTCTAACATTGGAGAAACAATTCGCCTGCAATACAGCGAAAACTTTCCACTCTCTCAAGTTGCTTTTGGACATGTCAAAAATGCCAATGATGTGAAAAAACTTATGGTATTACATGATGCAAAATATAAATATCTCAATGAAATACCATTATTTGCACAGCGTGGTGGCTCTATTCTGTATCAACAAATATTAGATGCCTTAGACAATAACAAAATAACAGAAGCTCCCCTACACCGTCCTCTTGTGGTTTTTGTTGGGCATGACACCAATATTTCTGAAATTAAAACGCTTTTACAATTTAACTGGCAGCTTCCCCAATATTTAGCAAACGATATTCCACCTGGAGGAACGCTCAGTTTTGAAAAATATAAAGAAAAAAGTACAGGACAATACTTCGTTAAAATTGGGTTCTCTGCACGTACTTTAGACCAATGGCGTCATTTAACACCACTGTCTAAAACAGACCCATTACACGAAGATGTACTGAAATATTCATACTGTAAAACAACCAACATTGGTGTACTTTGTCCACTTAACCAATTTTTAAAAGATGCACAAAAGCAAATTGTTCATCTTAATATCGACCAACCACTTTATAAATAATTATAAAAAGCGCCTAAAATAGGCGCTTTTTATTTTATATATAACAAAAATTGCATGAACTGTATAAATCTATACAATTCACTTATCGTAAACGAGGTGAAAAAACCATGCAACAAATGTGGACTGACTTAGACAACTATATTGACTCACATTTAATTCCTGATGATGAACGACTTAATAGAGTAATGAATAACACTGTTGAGAATGGTCTTTCCAACCATCTTGCGGTAGCGCCAAATCAAGGTATGTTATTACAAATGCTCATTCAGATGAATAATTGTAAACGTGTCTTAGAAATTGGAACATTTGCTGCATATAGTACTATTTGGCTTGCACGAGCACTTCCTGAAGATGGTTACCTTCTCACCATAGAGGGGAGAGAAAGTCATGCTCAAGTTGCTAAAAAGAATATTGCTGAAGCCAATATGAATACGCAGATCGATTTAAAAGTTGGCTTTGCAGCAGATGTTTTAAAATCATTATCCTCTGATACACCTGCATTTGATTTTATTTTCATTGATGCAGATAAGGGCAGCTATCCTGAATATTTAGAGTTGAGTTTAAATCATGCTCACTCAGGAACAATTATAGTTTTAGACAATGTTATTCGTGCAGGCGATATCATTAACCCTGACAATCAAAAACCAAGTATTGTAGGTATTCGACAAACTTTTGAGGCATTAAAAGCACATCCAAGATTACTTTCATGTACTGCACTACAAACCGTAGGAAGCAAAGGACATGATGGTTTTGCGATTGCAATTGTCAAGTAAACAAAAAATCACCAATTAATTATTTTACTTTAATTTCAATTACTTATATATATTTAAAACACATATCCATAAAGTTATCCACAGTTTGTGCGGATAACTTAGGATAACTTTTTTTATTTTGCAACAATAATTGGGACATGAATCTTACGATAGACAGTTGTAGTGATACTACCTAAGAAAAATTGTGATATACGGTTTGTACTAAAAGCACCTAGAAGAACAAACTGAATACCATGCTCTTGTTGGTAATCAATAATTCCTTGTGCCACATCGCCTTCTCGTGTTGCAACCACAACATCAAAACCTTTTTCTTTTAAATAGGCTTCTGGTTTTTTTAATACCTCTGTATCTGTACCTATATGAAGTAAATGACATTGCAACTGTTTAAACAATTCACTAGCAGCAACATTTTCCAACATTTGTGTGCATAATGGTGAATCCTCATAAGCAAAAATAAAACGTGTTGGTGGCTTAAAATGCTCACTTACGGTCATTACTGTGCAGTTTGCACCACGTATAAAGTTTTCTACATTACTTCCCAAAGCTTTATTTTTTTCGGCTGCACTTTCACCAACCTTACCAATTAAAACAATGTCGTCTTCTCTTAGAACACCTAGACTTTGCTCTAAAAAGTCACCTTTCTCTTGAATAACAGATGCATCAATACCATGCTTTTCTTTAATGGTCGTAATAAGGTGCTTAAGTAAATTATTGCTGTAATCTACAGCTAAATTACTTTGCTTTTCTTCTAGTTCTGCAAGCTCTTTCAAAAGCATTGCATTACTTTCAAAACCTATGACCCCACTAATTTCCCCCAAATGATAACTTGCAGGGTAATAGTCCAAAACTTGTAATAGTACTAATTCACGTTGCGTTCTTTTTGCAATCCATGAAGCTGCTTCAGCAATTGCATTAATACAAGGAGATGAATCAACACAAGCAATTACTCGTTTCATTTGTTGCCTCTCTTTGAGTGAGTTACTCTGATTCTATTCGTTATAGTTATTTTAAATTAACACAAGTAAACAACTCTGTAAGTATTTTTATTTTGCTTTATTGCAACAAATTTACAAAGTAGTGCATAAATCAATGAAATTTATGCACTTTTACACCACTATGGCTGCACTTTATTTGGCTTTAAATCAAAAGCCTGTCGTAAAATAGCAGGGTCAGGATGCCCTTTTATTGGATCATCGGGATAATACCCAACATGCATAATGCCTTGTTGATATAGTGACTTAATCGTATCTGCCAACTCTTCTGAGGGAACTGGTTTATTGTCTTGTCTCCAATCAACCGCTTGTAGCTCTACCACTGACTTATGTATACCATTTGGGAACTGCTTTAAACGATTTACAATATCTTGATAAAATTGGTTTTTATCTTTTGCTTGCTCCATATATGGCATTGCCATAATTGCTGTAAAATCATAACGATTTAAAGACTGTTCAAGCGACTGCGAATACCAATTTTCTGCATATGGATGCAATACAACTTGTGCATACATATTACGTGCTGTGAGTAAAGCAGGTTGATATTGTCGTACATCATTTGCAACTTTCATTGCAAAATCATCAATCGCATTTGTCTTAAAAGCAGTCCATTTCTGCAAACTTTTGTCATCATTTCGAACGGCATTTAAATCAGTCGATAGACCTGCTGATTTATAAGCCTTAAGTGCTTCAGGACTTGCATCTTCATAATCAGATAGTGTTGTATCATCATGGAAAAGTATTCCATTAAATGCAGCGGACTTGCCAAGGTCTTCATAAATTCCTTCAATTACCTTTTTAGCTTGCGTTGAAAATGGTGATAGTCGAATATACCCCATATTCAAATGATCACCATTTTTAGGCTGCTGTGTGACTACTAAATCCTTAGATACTGGATTTGACTTTGGCAATTCCCATGCAAAAAGTGGCATCCAAGCATAAACTCTTCTTACTTGAGTACGTCTTGCAATTTGCCATGCAACACGATTAAATAAATCTTGTCGCATTGGAATATAACGGTTTGGGAAATACACCATATCTGCAGAACCATTTGCATCGGTATCTGAAAAAGCCTGTAAATATACTGTATTCACATTCATCTTTTGAATACGATCAAGCAATAACCCTAAATTCTTTTCTTCTTGTTTTTCATCTTTATCATAAATATAGTCTAAATCGACATGCATAATTTTTTGCGGTCGATAATTATCACCTAAGTTTTTATCACGATTCTCAATTTCATGTTCAAGATCATTGGTTGTCATATTATGCTCAATCAAAATACGATTGAGTGAGCTTAATGATTTTTTATAGTTTGCTGGTCCATCATCTAATGTAATCGTGACTGGCATACCAAGCTGTTTTGCAATATTTACGGTTTCCATATTATAGCGCCCATATGGCCAGACCATTACACGTGGTGATGCAATCCCATGTGCCTTGAACACTTCATTATTTTTCTTTAAGTCATTAAAAATACGATTATAATATGCTTTATCACTCTCATATTTTTGGGTTTTTGGGTCATAGATACGTGTTGTTGCGGCAGGCTCTGAGTTTCCTTGAGGATTACCTAATACACCACGGTGTAAGTTATAACTATGGCTTGCCATCTCAACATAACCACTATCACTCATTTCTTTAATTTGTGCCCAAGTTAAAATTTTATTTCGTTTAACTTCTGCATCACCAAAATGAACATCTTCATTTGACGGCGTATCTACCCAAGATCCAACAACGGCCAAAACAACAGGTATTTTATTTTCTTTCACAAATGGATAAATATTGCTATAGAACGACTCATAACCATCATCAACAGTCAATAAAACAGGTTTCGTTGGCAGTTTAAATGTACCTGCGTTGGCTTTGATCAAATCATTCGTCGAAATGAAATGAAAGCCATTTTGTTGTAGCCATTTAACTTGATTTTCAAAATTTTCTGTTGTTACAGCATATAGTGGAATAATTGCATCATTTGCCTGATTCGTTACTTCATGATATCCAATAACCGTAAGTGTTTCTGGATTGATTTGTGATTTTTCATCTGCATGTGCAGCAGATACAACACCACAAAGCGCTGTTGTTACACATCCAACAAATAGCGAATTCAGAAATTGACTAAGCATATTTTTTCCATTAAAAGTGAAATACTGTTTTGATGATCGTACGATTTAATTGGTACTTCTCACTAATATTGATCTCATCAAATACATTCTGGGAGTGACAATTACATATAGACTTCAATTTAAATACATTGAGTGAAAATATTTTCAATAAATCATTACATACTAATTAAGTTTTAAAGGTACTAATTTTAGGACAATGATTATCAAAGTATTTTAGATCATCCAGTTGTATAATTTATGATATACGTCACAACTTATATATCTATAGCTACAACTTAACAATGTTACATTATAACAATTAAAAAAATCTTAAGGCTTGTCATAATTTAATATCTAATACGAATAAATTGTGCTGGATTACCAGCGACAATATGTGCCACTGCAATATCTTTTGTCACTATACTATTCATACCTACAATTGCATGATCTCCAATACTTACACCATCTTTAACACCAACATGCGCGCCTAACCAAACATCTTTTCCTATTTCAATGCCTTTTGAGCGTACAGGTTGCTTATAAATTGGGTGATCTAAATCCATACCATGATCAAAAGCATATAAATGGGTATATGCAGCTAATCTTGCTTGATCTTTAAGCACAATACCTGCCCTCCCGCCATCTAAAATACAATGGTGATTAATTGCAACTTCATTACCAATAGTTAAGGGTCCGTGTAAAGTCGCATCTGCAGCAATAAACGTATTATCTCCAATCGAAATTTTTCGCCCACGCTCAGCAAAAATATGTGCCAATGGTGAAATAAAACAATTTTTCCCTATTTCAATCGTTTCCATCTCTTTTAAATACTCTTGGTATTCTTCTTGCCATGCTTGAGCCCAAATTCTATGTTTATCTTTTAAACGCCAATATAGCCACGGCATATAATTCAAACGATGTTTATGCTGCTCCCTATATTTTAACAATGGATCAGTCATCATTTTTTTCCTTCAACTGCTCTCTACCACGCGTTACATCTTGAATTTTTTTGGCAAGTTCATTTTTTTGATGAATCTGTATTTTAGCAACAATACTTACACCCTCAGCAGTATAATCCTCAACATATACTATTTGATGTTGCGCAAGCTCATATTGAAAAATAGGCCATTCACTAAAGCTACATTGAAAATAAACTTCGATTTTTTCTATCAGCTCTATTTTATCAGCAAGAAGTAGTGCTTTTCCTGCTGTTCCACCATACGCACGAACAAGCCCTCCTGTACCTAATTTAACACCTCCATACCAACGGTTAACCAAAACCAATATATTCGTTAGTTCATTACCTTCGATGGTTGCTAATATAGGTCTACCTGCTGTACCTGATGGTTCACCATCATCATTAAACCGAACGTTATGACCAATTTTCCATGCCCAACACTGATGCGTTGTCGAAACATCTTTATATTCATCTAAAGCTAGCTTCACATCATCTTCTGTCTCTACAGGTATTGCAAAAGCTTGAAAGCGACTTTTTTTTATATCCTCTTCATAAACAATTGTTTCTTGAATCGTGAAAGGCATATTTACTCATTATGGTAGAATTTAAATAATTATAACCCTTTCATCTTAAACTCTAAATATTATGTGTTTAGTAACTCTAAAATATTCATACACTTGGTGTACTTACTTAGCAATAAGCAGATTTTTATATAAAAAATTGCTTAGATTTACAGCATACTAATTTGCAATACAACCCTAAAAAACTCATGAAAATTTTCACTATATAGAAGAATCCAAAGAATTGATTATAAAAAATATATCTATGATTAAAATAGTTATATTTTTTACTTTAAACGCTATTACCACAATATATAATACTGAAAGAGAGTGACCGTAATTGAATATTAAAGAAAAATGATTTTGCAAATAGCTCAAAGAAACTTATAAAAATGATTCATTTACTCAACAAGTATCTAAGCCTTAATATACAATTACAATATAAAGTCATTAAGGCATAAATAATGCATATTCCACATGGTATTTATGAACACTATAAAGGAAAACTCTATCAAGTTATTGGCACTGCCAGACATAGTGAAACACAAGAAATTCTTGTTATTTATCAATGCTTATATGATGATTTTTCACTATGGGTACGTCCTGTAACAATGTTTACAGAGCAAATAGTTGGTCTAGATAATACTTTACAGCCTCGTTTCAAATTTCTAAGAGAAAATTTTTAAGAAAAAGGTGAACTTATAAGTTCACCTTTTTTATTTTAAAGATTGGTTGGCGTTTCTAGCTCTGTCATTGGCCAACGTGGGGTTGTTGTAACAGCAAGGCCATCACATGCACCACCTTTTAAACGCTGATAACCTGCAAAAGCAATCATTGCGCCATTATCTGTACATAAAGCAGGCTCTGCATAGTAAACTTGGGCTTTTATTTTTACTAATTCCGCTTCAAGCCTTTCACGCAACCGAGTATTTGCACTTACGCCACCCGCGATGACTAAACGCTTTAACTTTGTTTGTTTCAGTGCTTTCACCGATTTTTTCACCAGTGTATCTACAATTGCTTCTTGAAAAGATGCAGCTATATCGGCTTCTCTATTTTGCCCCTCAACCTTTTTCAACTGAACAGAAACAGCAGTTTTTAAGCCACTAAAAGAAAATACAAGATCTTTATGTAGCATCGGACGCGGAAAATCAAATGCTTGTGCATCACCATCTAAAGCCAACTTTGCAATATTTGGCCCACCTGGATAAGCAAGCCCCATCATTTTAGCAACCTTATCAAATGCTTCACCTGCGGCATCATCAATCGACTCGCCGAGTATTTCATACTTTCCTATTTCATAAGCAGCCATAAGTTGGGTATGCCCACCAGAAACCAATAGTGCAACAAAAGGAAATTGTGGAGGAGTATCCGATAAAAGTGGTGCCAACATATGCCCTTCCATATGATGTACACCTATTGCAGGTTTATCTAATGCAAACGCCAGTGTTCGACCAAATAAAGCACCTGTCATTAATGCACCCATTAACCCTGGGCCACGTGTATATGCAACTGCATCAATCTCTTTTTTGCTTACGTTTGCTTGATGAAGCAACTCATTTAGTAGTGGAATAAGTTTTCTTACATGATCTCGTGACGCAAGCTCAGGAACAACACCACCATATTCGGCATGTAATTGAATTTGGCTATATAACACCTGTCCAAGCAGTCCCTTTTCACTGTCATAAAGTGCTAATCCTGTTTCATCACAAGAAGTTTCCAAGCCCAAAACAATCATTTAAATGCCTATTTCTATGTCCAATTTACGACAATCCCTATTATAGACTTGTGATATGAGATGTAAATGAGTAAAATAGCGCACTTCACTTGTTTTCTAAAGCAATTCCGCTTTAGATTTTATCCATAATATTGAGGATTCTTCATGCCACAAGTTAAATTGAAAGAAGGCGAACCAGTAGACGTAGCTATCCGTCGTTTCAAACGTTCTTGCGAAAAAGCTGGTGTTTTAGCTGATGTTCGTAAACGCGAATTCTACGAAAAACCAACTCAAGAGCGTAAGCGTAAAAAAGCTGCTGCTGTTAAGCGCTACCAAAAGAAATTGGCTCGCGAATCTGTACGTACTACTCGTCTTTACTAATTAATTTGTGATTGAAGCTGAATGACTATGAATAATTTAAAAAACCAAATTACCGATGCATTGAAAAGCGCTATGCGTGCTAAAGAAATGTCAACTGTAACTGTTATTCGTAGTCTGCAAGCAGCAATTAAGCAAATTGAAGTCGACGAACGCATAGAGCTTGATGAAAATCAAGTACTTGTAATTGTCGAAAAGCAAGTTAAACAACGTAAAGAGTCAGTAAAGGCTTTCGCCGGTGCTGGCCGAGACGATTTAGCTAGTAAAGAGCAAGCTGAAATTGAGATTCTATCTCAATTTCTACCAGCAGCTATGACTGAGGAAGAGCTTGATTCTGTCATTGATCAGATTATTGCTGATCAAAGTGCTACTAGCATGAAAGATATGGGTAAGGTGATGAATTCTCTACGTCCGATCATAGCCGGACGTGCCGACCCGTCTATTGCTTCTTCAAAAGTAAAAGCAAAGCTAAACTAACTCATTACCTTAAAAAGCGTTTATTTAAAGACAGCTTAAACGCTTTTTAAATACTCCCACAGTATTTTTTTCTTACTTGGCATCTCAATCATTTCTTTTAATGAAGCAAACTCCTGAATACCTTCCAATAAAACGCCTTTCGGCTTCTTACCTAAAAATATTTGTGACAATTGAATATCTGCTTTATTTCGAATATCAATAAAACCTTTAATATAAACTGATAAAAAGCTTTGATCTTGCAAGCTCTCCAGAATCGGCCATCGTAAGTTATATTGTGATAAAGATAATGTTATCACAAGACTATTTAATAATTGCCTTTCTTCACTTGGTAACTCAAATGTATTTATAAAAATAATAATTTTACTGGAAACAAATGCACTCAATACAAACGGCTCTATTACAATTTCTTCTACTTGAGCGATATCAGTCGAAGGTTCTTTATCTACTTTAAACTCAATATCATTTTTAACTTCTAAAGCAATTTCTTTTCGAGCTACAATAAAGTGTTCATCATTAACCTGTAATGGCTCATCTTTGAGCTCCAGCTCTTCACATGTTACTTCATCACGCCAAAACCGAGATGCAGAGTTTTCACAAACAGCCACATCCCTAGGAATCCAAATATCAATCCCTATATTCGAAAGTAAATTTCGTTGATGTATCAATTGCTGTTCACTCATATTTTATTAATACCACAAAGGGAGTATATTCTAACATTGAGTTAGCTTATTTCTTGTAGAAAAGCTATACAATCATTAAACTATTTTGCTTTAATACCTGCTCTACAACTTCTTTATTTTCAAAGCCTAGACGCCAATATAATAGTGCAAGTACATCTAATTCATCTTGTGTGACGACTCTCCCTTCACTAAGACAATTTTCTATAACCCCCAATATTTTCAGACGATCCCTTAATAACAAACCCGATAGGTGATGTAAAATTTCACCTAAATTTACAGGCTCATCTGACAAATGTTTATATTTTTTTCTTTCTTTACTAGACAGTAATTGCTCAAGCATAGAATCTCTACATTTAAGCTGATTAGGACTATTTAATTTCTGAACATGCACTAACGCATCAACTAAACGTACAATTTCAAACTTTGTATCATCATAAGCTGTTGGCATATGAATCGGCAATAAATTAAGATGGCTTTTTACTTTTTCCAACAGTAGTATATCTAATAATCCTACTTCACCATCTGCTTGTATAATAAGTGCAAGTCTTGTTAAAAACTGTTTTGCAATACTTATTGGCATCTGAACAAGTTTATGACATGCGCTATAAAAAACTTCAACATGTAACCGTTTATCTACCGTAAGCAAAGCATCTACAATTGCATGACTGACCTGAACATCTTTAGGGATAAATTCTCCATACTGCCGAATCATTAAAATAGCAACAATCACCTCTCTTGCACCAGTCCCAGTTTGCAAAGCACGTTTTAATAATTCTGGCTGTTTCATAGATTGGCGAAAATGTGGACTTAATGGCTGATCTTGAGAGAGGAAACTTATTGGAGATAAGCGTATAAGTGGAAAAGGTTTAGGTGGTTCCCAAGCGATACTTACCTCCGTCTGCTCTTCACCAAATGGTCGAAAAAGACTAAATAATGACTGTGTCTGTACTCTTTTTAAATTTTCCAATTGGACTTCTTTTAATATGTTCGGATCGAGTTTGTAAATTCTTCGTTCAATATTAGGATGGATATTTAACCAACTTTGTGGACTTAGTGAATTTGCAAAGCACATATGTGCAATAGATTCCGAATGTGAGCTATGAATTTGTGAGCCAGCATGATGCACATAAATTCTTAATAAAGTCTGTAAATTAGTATCATTGGAAATAAGTTCCTGAGTTTCTATATCATTTTTGAAGGTCCTTCCCGATAACGTTACAAACTTTACAAATCTTGAAATAAGTAGCCCTAAACTACCCATCAACCAAATAATACCACCTAAAGCAACCAACATTGTTTCAAACTTATTTTTATTATTGTAAGGTTTAAATCCTCTTCTTGCGATTTTACTTCCCCATTGATTAAAGCTTGTTAAAGTACTAAAAAGGATTTTTAATCTAATATTTTGACGTGTTTCTCCGCTTATAATTTGATTAAAAGCATAACTTAATAGTCCATAAAGCTCTAGTTCATCTAAATTCTGCAAGGCACCCCACGTCAGAATAATCACTGTATCTTCTTCATTCTGACCTGCTGTTAATGCATTAACACCAATTTCATCTGGTAATACATATACAGATGGTGTAATTATCCCAAATTTATTTGCAATCTGCTCTGTAAGTTTTACCGCACGAATTTCTTCTGGCGTACATTCTAAAGTATTTAAATATCGTGCACGCATTTGCTTTGCTAAAGAATGCCCACCAACACGAAAAACATAAAGCTCATAAAATAGAGAAATAAACATAATACAAATAACAGCGCCTAGCAGTAAAGGACTATGCTTATTCCACAGAATAGATTGATTTTGATCCACATAATACATAATAAGACCAAAAGAAAAATTCAAAATCATAATTGTTAAGACAATTGCAAAAATACAAATAATCGTCACAACAAATAAATTTTTCTGATGACTGAATGATGTTTTATTTAGTGCCAATGTTAAATAGCCCTATTTAGACCTAAACAATTTATATTGATAATAAAATAAAAAAGCGGGGAAATCCCGCTTTTTTTATAAGCATAGCAGTGCTTAAGCTTCTGTGACACCAGTTAAATCTACTGATGCAGCATCTATATTTACATCAATATATTTATTTCCTTTCTTAGCTTGATCAGAACGGTTTTGCTCCAACTCTGTTAAATACTCTGAGTCAATATCTCCAGTTACATAATGGCCATCAAAGACAGAACAATCAAACTCTTGGATTTCAGGAACTTTTGGTATGCGTATAGCATCTTTCAAATCATCTAACTCTTGAAATACAAGGCGGTCTGCACCAATAATTTCGCGAATTTCTTCAACAGTACGGTCAGAGGCTATTAATTCTGCTTTCACTGGCATATCAATGCCATATACATTTGGATACTTAACCATTGGTGCAGCAGACGCAAAAAATACTTTCTTTGCACCAGCATCACGTGCCATTTGAATGATTTCATTACACGTTGTACCACGTACAATTGAGTCATCAACAAGTAATACGTTTTTGTCTTTAAACTCTAACTCTACAGGGTTTAATTTTTGACGTACTGATTTTTTACGTTGCTGCTGACCTGGCATAATAAATGTACGGCCAATATAACGGTTTTTCATAAACCCTTCACGGAACTTCACACCAAGTACATTTGCAAGTTCAAGTGCCGATGTTCTACTCGTATCTGGAATAGGAATAACTACATCAATATCGTGTGCTTCACCCCATTCTTTTAAAATATGGTGTGCAAGCTTTTCACCCATTTTTAAACGTGCTTTATATACTGATATGCCATCAATAATTGCATCTGGACGCGCAAAATATACATATTCAAAAATACAAGGAAAGTATTTTGGATCCTTTGCACATTGCTTTGTGAACAAGTTACCATTGGTATCAATATAAATTGCCTCACCCGGTTCAATATCTCGCTCTACTTTAAAACCTAAAGCAGTAATTGCTACAGATTCAGATGCGACGATATATTCAGTTTTACCACATTCACTTTGGCGAGAACCATAAATTAATGGGCGGATACCATTTGGATCTCTAAATGCAACTAACCCTTGCCCCGTAATCATTGCAACAACACCATACGCACCACGACAACGCTGATGTACACGATGTACTGCATAAAAAATATCTTCAGCAGTCGGGTGTAATGTACGTAGTTTTTGTAATTCATGTGCAAATACGTTCAGTAAAACTTCTGAATCTGAATCGGTATTCATATGACGTAAATCCGTCTCAAATAATGAGTGACGAATTTCATCTGCATTGGTTAAATTACCATTGTGAGCAAGCGTAATACCATATGGTGAATTTACATAAAATGGCTGTGCTTCTGCACTGCTTGATGAACCTGCAGTAGGATAGCGGACATGACCTATACCATAGTTACCACGTAATGCACGCATATGTCGCGTATGAAAAACATCACGCACAAGACCATTATCTTTTCTTAGGAATAGGCGATCATTTTCGCAGGTTACCATCCCTGCAGCATCTTGTCCACGATGTTGTAACATCGTTAAAGCATCAAATAACAATTGGTTTACTGGTGATTTTCCAGCGATCCCAACAACTCCACACATAGCAACCTCGCAGACAAGCTTGGATTAATTAAAAGGGTTTTGCGCTGAATGTTCTGAAGAACTCTTCCGCGCAGAGACTTTTTCAGCAATTTCTTTCGAATGCTGTTCTACTCTAGCTTCATTATCATGAAAATTCTGAATTGCCTCTGTTGCAACTTCTTTGGAAACCTCAGTCGCAATTGGGGCATAAGGCATCAGCACCTGTACCATTTTAGACTGTTTCCAACTCTGTGCTGTATGCACCCAAGGCTCCGCACCTTGCATTGCAATTAGCATAACAAATAAACTTTTTAGACAGCCAAGAATCCCCCCAGCCAATCTATTTAATGGACCTAACTTTAGAGATTTCAACAATTTATTTAAAATAGCAGAGACCAACCATGTCAAAGTCATGACAACAAGTACAATAAATGCAAATCCTGCTATTTTCTGCACCACAAAATCATGACTTAATCCAGACATCATTGGCGCTAAGTCATTGGCATATTTTGCACCCATAAACAGTGCAAATACCCAACCCACTAAGTTCGCCAAGGCTTGAATGAGTCCTTGTCGCAAACCGTTTATTCCTCCAAGCGCCATAAAAATAACAACAACAACATCTAAAATATTCATTTAGGCTATGTCATGGTTTGGATACAATCTTTAATCAATTTTGGCCCTGTATATATAAGGCCACTATACAGTTGCACAAGGTTTGCACCGGCATTTTGTTTTGCTAAAGCTTGCTCACCCGATAAGATACCACCAACACCAATCAAAGGAATTTGGTTTTTGAGCACAGCAGAAAAACTTCTTAAACACTTTGTACTCTTTTCAAATACAGGTGCGCCAGATAAACCACCTGCTTCATTTCCTAAAGGTAAATCGGCAACACCATCTCTAGACAAAGTGGTATTTGTTACAATGAGACCATCTACTTTATATTGCAATAACTGTTTAGCAATAAATGCAATATCTTCAGTTGACAAATCTGGAGCAACTTTTAGAACGAGTGGAACATAATGTTTATATTCTTCGGCAAGTTCGGCTTGACGGTTTTTTAATGTTTCTAATAAATGGGTTAATGCCTCACCATTTTGTAGACTTCGCAAGTTTTTTGTATTTGGTGAAGATATATTGACTGTTACATAAGAAGCATAGTTATATACTTTTTCAAAACAATGAAGATAGTCATCTACAGCTTTTTCTACAGGCGTATCAGCATTTTTTCCAATATTAATACCTAACACGCCTTTATATTTAGATGCTTTCACATTCTCAACAAGCTGATCTACACCATCATTATTAAATCCCATACGGTTAATAATAGCTTTTGCTTTTGGAATACGAAATAATCGTGGCTGCTCATTTCCTGCTTGTGGTCTTGGTGTGACTGTGCCAACTTCAATAAATCCAAAACCTAAAGCTGCTAATGCATCAATATGAGAACCATTTTTATCTAATCCTGCTGCTAAACCAACAGGATTTGGAAACTCTATTCCCATACATATTGTTGGTTTTTCAATAAGTTTAGTATTAACTAAACCAAATGAATACGCTTTCTGCAACCAAGATAATGTAAGTTCATGTGCACGCTCTGGTGCTACGGAAAACAACAAAGGGCGAGCCAGTGAATACATCATATGCTATCAAATCTGTTAGTTTTGAACGGCTCTATTATAGGCCATCTCATAATACAAATACTATGCTCTGCTATGTTTATTTTCATAAAAGTGAAATATCACGCTTTAAACATAGCAAAAACATAATCACACACATATATTTTAGTTTAATCCTCAATATAAGGAATAAATGAATGATGGATTGTGCTCAAACCATGAGCAATGGTAGCTTGTTGATAAACACGTGCTTCAGCAAGCTGAAAAGGATGAAAATTATTACCTGTAATTTTTTCATCAATAAATCCAATAACATTCATATGACAAACTACAACAATGTTTTCATACTGTAATTGAGATTGAGATAGCCAATCTATTGCTAAATTAGCATCATCATCAGGCTTAATCATATCGCAAATTTGAACAGGTATATTTGGAAAATATTTTTCTAAATACGATAGTGTTTCTTGTGCACGCAGTAAAGGACTCACCACAAAAATATCAGGTGTATGCAGTATATTCTTTAAGAATTCGGCTGTCTTTGCTGCCTGTAAATGCCCTTTATTGGTTAAAGGACGCTGATAATCATTCCCTGCAACAGGTGGTTTTGCTTCACCATGTCGAACTAATGTTAGTTGCATATTACAATCCATTTAAAATTAAGCTAAACATCTCGGTGAGGTAACACAAACTCTACATCACTACGATGACCATTTTTCATTAATGACAATGCAATACTGAGCGGCGGAGCTTGCTCAAAAATCACCTCATATAAGGCATTTGTAATTGGCATATATACATCCAATTCAATTGCACGCTTTCTTACTTGAATAATTGTATTAATGCCTTCGGCCGTTTGACCTAAATCTTTAATTGCTTGTTCAAGTGTTTTACCTTGCCCTAAAGCAAAACCAATCTGATAGTTTCGACTTAAAGGACTTGTACACGTTGCGAATAAATCACCAACACCTGACAAGCCTAAAAAAGTAAGTGGGTTTGCGCCAAGCTTTACAGCGAAACGACTCATTTCAGCCAAAGCTCGCGTTAAAATCATACTACGTGTATTTTCACCAACTTTATGTGCTGCAGCCATCCCCATCGCAACCGCATAAATGTTTTTTAATGCACCGCCAAGTTCTACGCCATGTACATCATCACTTGCAAAGACTCTAAAAAGAGCACTATGTAAGGCTTTTTGCACCGCAAAACGTACACGTTCTGAATGACTTGCAACAACTGTGCCCGCAGGCATACCAGCAACAATTTCTTTCGCCAAATTAGGTCCAGATAATACTCCGTAAGGTACTTGAGGCAATTCTTCTCGAATAATCTCACTCATGAACTTAAAAGAGTCAACTTCAATGCCTTTCGTTAAAGAAATGACAGCTTGAGCAGTAATAAAGGACTTAATTTGTTGAAGTACATTTCTAAAAGAGTGACTCGGAATAGTGACTAAAATTAAGTCCTTATCTCTTACTGCTTGTTCTATATCTGATGATACCTTTAAGTTTTCATCTAGTTTAAAATCTGGCAAATAACGAGTATTCACATGTTTTTCATTAATTTCTTTAGCTGTCTTTGCATCTCTAATCCACAGCGTGGTATCACACCCATTTCGCGCGGCAGTATTTGCTATTGCTGTCCCAAAACTCCCACCACCTAATACTGTTACACGCAAAGCAACAGTATTTTTATCTTCAGCAGGTATAGCATTCACAAAATCAGAAAAGTTAATCTCTGTCATTACATACTTCTCTATTCACTCAAATTCCATTTAGATACATACAATTTTGTATCAATTTCCGCACGTGGTGCAATTTTCTTATCTGTAGTTCCAATATAAATAATTGCAGAAATTAAATCTCTTTCCTGTAAACCTAAAGCTTTTTTAAGTGTGCTCGACTCTACAACCGCACCAGTACGCCAAATTGTTGAGAAACCCTGTGCTTGCAATGAGAGTAAAAAGTTTTGTACTGCTGCACCAGTACTTAGAATCTGTTCATAATGTGGCACTTTAGGATGATCAATCAGTTCCGTTAAAGCAAGTACTAGTGTCGGTGCACGAAAAGGATGATTCTTAACACGTTCTACTTGAACAGGATCAATTCCATCAAAATCGCCCATAGACTGCGATAATAACTCGCCAAACTTTGTACGCTGCTCATCCTCAACAATTACAAAGCGAGTTGGCTTTAAACGGTGATGATCTGGTGCAGCTAAAGCAGCCTGAAATGCTAATTCTAATTGCTGTCTATTTGGTGCAGGTGTAACAAGTTGCCCAATAGATTGACGGTCGTGAATATTGTCGTGTACTACTTCAATTGATGATCGCATAATAATAAATCTTGGAAATTTTATTTGATTATTTTAGAGTAGCATACTCCTAAAAACATACTCCACTCTCATTCGCAAGAAAAAACATATTCATATAAATTATTGTAATTAAAATAAAAAGCTCAGAAGATTCTGAGCTTTTTTAACATTAGCAATAGCCTTCCAAGCGAGTTAGAGGCAATTTTTGACCAATGGCTTTCTCGATATCAGATAAATAAAATGCATCTTCTTCAGAAAGAAAGCTAATACTCACACCTGTTGTTCCAGCACGACCCGTACGACCAATACGATGTACATAATCATCTGACTGCTCGGGCAAAGTATAATTCACAACATGTGATACACCATCCACATGAATACCACGCCCTGCAACATCAGTGGCAATCATAATATTATGTTGCCCATTTTTAAACTGATCTAACATTTTAAGACGTTTATCTTGTGTTATTTCACCAGATAACATTACAACCTTGTATTTATCTTTTTTAAGTTGATCATACACCGTTCTTACTTGATCTCTTCTGTTGGCAAAAATAACCACTTTCCCAATCGGTTCATTTTTCAAAATATCTTTTAATAGCTTATATTTATCTTCAATTGCAACAACATACATTCGCTGTTCTACATCTGCATTTGTTTTCTTTTCAGGTTCAATCTCGACAGTTACAGGCTCAAATAACCACTGTCTTGCAAGATTCAAAACATCATAACTAAATGTTGCAGAAAACATAAGCGTCTGTCTTTGTTCCTTACGTGGTGAAAAGCGTACAATTTTTTTCACACTTGGAATAAAACCCATGTCTAATAATCTATCAGCTTCATCAATGACTAGAAACTCAACCTGATCTAACCAAATTTCTTTTTGCTCTGCAAAATCAATCAGTCTACCAGGTGTAGCCACTAAAATATCAATTGGATTTGCATCTAGCTGCTTACGTTGCTTATCAAAATCCACACCGCCTAGCAGTGTCATGACATTTAAGCCACTAAACTTAACCAAGTCTTTGGCATCTTGTTCAATTTGTAAGGCTAGCTCTCTCGTTGGCGCCAAAATTAATGCACGAGGCTCACCTCGATATCTTTTTTCTGTAATTGGATTATTTAGTAAATCATTAATAATACTAATTAAAAATGCTGCAGTTTTCCCTGTTCCAGTTTGCGCTCGACCAATGGCATCATGACCTGCTAATGTAAACTTTAAAACTTTTTCCTGAATGGGTGTCATAGATTTAAAACCAAGCGCATCAATCGCCTGTTGTAGCTGTGGGTGTAAATTTAAGGTTTCAAAACCAGATGACATTATGCATTAATCCCTAAGTCGGCAAAAACAGAGTCTTATTATAACAAAAACGCCCCAATTAGATAACAATTGGGGCGCTATATTTAGCTATTCGCTAAATATAATTAGTCTAAAGGTTGAACTTCTTCAGCCTGAAAACCTTTTTGACCTTGAACAACGCTGAATTCAACACGTTGGCCGTCACGTAAAGAACGGTGGCCGTCACCTTGAATAGCACGGAAGTGAACAAATACATCGTCACCACCTGTACGTTGAATAAAACCAAAACCTTTTGTGTCATTAAACCACTTAACTACGCCTTGTTCACGTACTGTCATAAGTCAATCCTCAGTTATATTGAAAAAAGGACCACCCGGTGTTGCGAACAGCAGAGTAAACAAAACAAGTTTTAAAAAAATTTATAATTTCTAAGCTTGTAATCATTCTGTAAAACTATCAACAAAATCCCGGTTACATCCAAAATTGTACTAGGTTCTTAAATACGGGGTCGTACCACAGCCCCTAATACTTTTTCGAGATTAACATGCTTCCACTGTAATTGGTACAATATTTTCAATAAATATTAAAATATCTAACAAGGTATTGATATCCAATTTATTTTTTAGTCTTTTGTAATTTTATCTTTTTTGATAATATAGATTTAAACTCATCAACATTCATATTGTGCTATATGAATCAGACTCAACCGTCAATTTTTATTGTAGATGCTATGGGTAAACCATGCCCTATGCCATTACTTATGCTTAAACGAGCATTGAAAAGTATTTCATCACACAAACAACCACAACCGATCTATGTTAAAGCATCTGACCCTCATAGTGAGATCGATATTCTAAGATATTGTGAAATACATCATCTTACATGTCATGTAACCAAGCCATCTGATAAGGAGTATTGCTATATGATTGAGAAAAACACATAGTTTGGTTTTATTTTAAACACAAACGTATATTTTTTACATTTTTCTACCCTTTTCGTCTTAATTCTATAAAGAAAGCACTTTATCATTATTAACATTGGTACGACTATCCTAATAAGGAGCATTCATGACTGACAGCAGCAATCAACTGATGCCCCTGTCATTGTCTGCACCAGGCGTAAATCTGGGCGCATACATAAGTACTGTCAATCAAATTCCTATACTCTCTGCCGACCAAGAAAAAGAGTTAGCAGATCGTTATTTTTACGATCAAGATTTAGATGCCGCAAAAATGCTTGTAATGTCTCATCTACGTTTTGTCGTACATATTGCACGTACATATGCAGGCTATGGCTTACCGCAAGGAGACCTTATTCAAGAAGGAAACCTTGGGCTAATGAAAGCAGTAAAGCGTTTCGACCCGAATATGGGAGTTCGTTTAGTATCTTTTGCAGTACATTGGATTAAAGCTGAAATACACGAGTATGTAATACGCAATTGGCGTATCGTTAAAATTGCCACAACTAAAGCTCAACGGAAATTATTTTTTAACTTACGTAGTCTAAAAAAATCTAGTAAGAAACTCACATTAGAAGAAGCTCAGTCTATTGCAAAAGACTTAAATGTGACACCTGAGCAAGTTCTAGAGATGGAAGGTCGTCTTACCGCATATGATGCCGCATTTGAAACTCAAAACGATGATGATGATGACAGTTCAACTCAATCTTATTCTCCTTCATTATATTTAGAAGATAATCGCTACGATCCTGCTCGCTTAGTTGAGAATGAAGATTGGGAAGAACAAAGCACTTCAGCACTTCATAGCGCTATGGGCCAACTTGATGACCGATCTAGAAATATTTTACAGCGACGTTGGTTAGATGATGATAAATCGACATTACACGAACTCGCTTCTGAATATAATGTCTCTGCTGAACGTATTCGTCAGCTTGAAAAAAATGCCATGGAAAAAATTAAAGTTGCCATGTCTTCAAACTAATTCTTATATATTTAGACTATCATCTTGATAGTCTCCTTATGTGAAGATATGCCAAAACTAAGTTATAATTATTAATTATAAAAGGATGACTATAATGTGGTTAGCAATTGCAGCAATCAATTTAGCACTTGCAGTTATACTTGGTGCATTTGGTGCACACGGTTTAAAAGCAAGAGCAACTGCTGACCAACTTACATGGTGGCACACCTCTACAGAATACTTTTTTTATCATGCTATAGGTCTACTCGCTTTAGGTATTTTAGTAAGAGTAACTCCAACATTTCCTATAAAAACAAGTTTTTTATTCATTCAAACTGGTATTGTCTTTTTTTGTGGATCTCTTTATATAATGAGTTTGGGTTTTCCACGTATATTGGGTGCAATTACACCTATTGGAGGGCTATTTATGATACTAGGTTGGCTTTTATTAGCATGGAATGCAATCAAATTTAAAGGATATTAATAAATAGATGACTTATAAACATGAACTAAAGTATTTTACAATTTATTTTTAAAACAATTTAGTACCTTAAAATATAATCAAGTGATACTAATTTGTTAGTGTAGTGATACGTCAAAACTATTTTTTAGAATAGCATCTGCTATGAAAAAGTATAAAGTGAATAGCTAGTGAAAATAAACTGTCTGAGAAATATCAGCTCACTTGAAATGCCTTATTTCTTTAAACTATATAAAAAGGAGAATTTATAAATGCTATTATTTTATCTTACGCTTACGGCCAATAAAAATGTGAACAGGCAAAATAATAATAACAAGTATACCAATCCATATATGAGTCATCTTCGCAATCGTCATCCAAGCTTCACCACTGTAGTATAATGCAACACCACTAAATGCAAGTAATAACATTGTCACAAGCATAGGAATACCAGATTTAATATTTCTTTTCACTTCTAAAGAAAGCTGTATATGTATAGGAATAAGTGTACCTATAAGAATAAGCATCAAGCTTGCACATATTCCATGTAGCTTTAATGTATATATTGTCCATACAGATGGATCATACATTTTCCAATCTTGTGTATAAGCAAAATATAAACCTGTAATGCTTAAAATTGTCCATACTACATATAAAGATATTTGTTGAATTTTTGGAAGTCGGATAGAAACTTTCACAAGAGATCCTAAAATGATTTAATCAGTATTGCACGCGCACCAAATCTTGTTAAACAAGGATGATTTATATTTAAGCTTGCAGCAACAACTTTTGTTAGTGCATCAGCCAACCAAGCCCTAGAAGCAATAACACTAAAGCTAATATTTTCTACAATTGCTTCACCTGTTAAAGGATGGATAAGATGGGAGACTCTCTTTTCTTTATATTCTTTTTCCGTAAAATAGCTAGCAGATGTTGCTATTGCGCCATCAGATAGTTCACCGATACACTTAGTTTTTAAAGGCTGTGCTGGATTTCGGAGATATATTTTTTCAGCAACATCTCCCAATACTCTCAAGTCCCCCCCCGCATTAATAACGGCTTTTGGAATACCACATCTTTTTAAGTGATTTATTGCTAAATCTACTGCAAAGCCTTTTGCAATTCCTCCTAAATCAATCATTATAGGTTGTAAAAAACATACTTGATTATTTTCTAATAATTGTATAGCTGACTGCGATATAACAGCTTTTTTATTTTGATTATGACATGGTAAATATTCAAATTGGATTAATTTTGATGCAACGGTACAGTCAAATAGTCCTTGGGACAAGTTATATATTTTCTGTGCACGAGATAAAACTTGATACAACCATGGGTGTACTTCAATTTTTTTTCGATAAGCGGAAGCATTTAATAAACTAAGGTCGCTTGTAGCATCATGAAAACTCATCATCTTTTGAACATCTTCAATAATTTGATAAGCACTACTAATTACTTGATGCACAGATGACTCACAAATATGAAATGAGTCATCTGTGTATACTATAATTTCAACAAATGTACCTAAAAGTGGCTTCGAGCGTACTACTTTAATGATTTTAGCTCCATTGCATACAAGCCCATAATACGATGAACACCATCTGTAATATGCTTAGAGGATAATGTAGCACCACTAATATTTTTAATATCTTTACCTAAAGTAATTGCAGAATTAGATGTCTTACCAACAAACTGATCACGCCAAGAAGCATTTCTCACCTGAGCACCATATGTTTCAGTATATTCCATAATTTCAATTTGCTTAATTGAACCATTTGCTTTAATACCTACAGCATAAGTAATCATTTCATGCTTACCTAAAACCTGATCAATGATTAACCAATCACCCTCTTTCGTTTTAAAAATTTGATCTGTTTTTAATGGGTAAGTAATCCCTGATAGTTCTTTTAATTTCTTTTCTTGGTCTTTTGTTAGCTGAATATTGTGTTGAATCAACGTCTGATTAGGAAAAATAACTTGCTTTGCCTGTTCAGTTGTTAAATATGTTGTTGCATGCGAAACAAGTGGTGTAACAAGTAATGTTGCCCCCATTATAGATGTCCACTTCATAATAATCCCCTATTTTTAGAGACTTTATTTTTATTATTTTATCTTAAATATTTCTTAAATTTAATAATAATTTAAGGAAAAGTGATAATCATTATATTTTATTTTAACGAAAGAGCAACAATTAATGCACATGCATTCTGTAAAAAAAACAATATTGTCTCTATGTTTAGCACTTGGTATGGGGCAAGTATCCCATGCAGGTGAAAGTTTATTCGGATTCGCGTACACACTTGATACGCAACCTAAGGGGACTTTCGAGTTTGAACAACGTTTCGACTTAACACATGGTCAAAGAACAGGTACATATAATCTTGGTCTGTATAGATCGGAAATTGAGTATGGTCTAACAGACGATGTTCAAGTTGCTGGCTATTTAAATGCATACTCTATTCAAGCGAAAAAAAACTATCTAAATTCAGATATGTGTGATGGACATACAGATAGTGAACCATGTACAGCAGGTTTTGGCGTACCAAGTAGCGCCCATGACAATGATTCTTATAATAAATTTAAAATTGATGGTGGTTCTTTAGAGCTTATTTGGCGTATATTAAATCCAGTTACTTCTCCAGTAGGTGTCGGTTTATATCTTGAACCCACTTTAGGCCAACTAGAAGACTCTCTTGAAATGAGATTACTCTTACAATCAAACTTCTTAGATGATCGTTTAATTCTGACACTAAACTTCTTATATGAGCCTGAAAAAGAAAAATACGATGATGCAGGCACAATTCGTAATTCAATGGGAGATATCCTCTACGGTGCGAGTTACCGTTTCGCACCAAACTGGTCTGCAGGTATTGAAGGACGATACCATACCGATCATGATGGCTACTTTTGGAACACACATACTCAGACAGCTCACTTTATTGGACCAACAGTACATTATGCAAGTGAAAAATGGTGGGCAACAGCAGCTTGGCGTTATCAATTAGAAGGAAAATGCTATGCCGATGGAACAGCAGACTGCTCCGTACGCACAGGTTACAATAAAGTATCTGATAACCATGGTAAAAATCAATTTGTCTTAAAGTTTGGCTTCCCTTTTGGTTAATATATAAACTAGCATAAGAGGAAAATACTCTTATGCTAGGAATATTTTTTATGGTAAATCAATGCCTTTATCTGTTGGTTGTTTTTCAAGTGCTTTAAATGATGAGCTTGGTGAAACATTTAAGTTAATATTATTCGGTTTAATTGGTGATTGAAACCATTTTTGATAAAGCTTGCCCATCTCGCCTGAGCTCCACATATGAGTAATAACTTGATCAGCAATTGCTTTTAATTTAGGACTATTTTTCGCCATCATTATACTATATGGCTCTTTTGATAGACCACCATCAAGTATTTTATAATCAGTAGGATTTTGCGATTTTGCAATGAATGTAACCAATGTATTCTCATCCATAGCCCAGCCTACAACTCTATCTGAAGATAAGGAATCAAATGATTCTTTATTATCTGCACCATAAAGATTCTTAAAGTTTAGAACGTCTGTACGTTTTAATGACATCATATATTTTTCAGATGTTGTACCTTTAGTCAAAATTACTGGCCTACCAACTAAGTCATCTAATTTATTTATATGTGATTTAACTTTAACAGCCACACCAACATCGGTTATAAAATAAGCAGTTGAAAAATCAACAATTTCATCTCTTTGTATCGTATGTGTTGTTGTACCACACTCTAAATCAATATTCCCTGTAATTAGGTCAGGAATACGCGTCATTGGATGCTCTGCTTTATACTCAATATTTAAATGAGGCATTTGAAGACTTTTCTTAATTTGATTTGCAACGTTTTGACAAACATCTATTGCATACCCAGCAGGTCTACCATCTATAGAATAAGAAACAGGATCCGCATTTTCTCTATACCCAATCGTTATCTTTCCTGATGTTTTAATTCGATCTAACGTACTCTCAGCATTAACTTGCGTTACTGCTAGAGCAGAAGCTAAAGCGATCCCCATCACAATAGTAATTTTCACTGGTTTCCCCTTAAAATATAAAAACAACTTAGTTAAATTTAAGTGCAATATAATAGTATATATATATTAAAAAAATATATCTTTTATAAGAAAAGTACTGTTTTAAACAAACTGATTATGATCTAACATTTGTAAAGTAATCTTTTTCACTGCATCACGGCTGTGCTTTATATGTAAAATAAGTTTATCCAACGCTTCTTCTTTATTTTTTGCAATGATAAGATTTATTATATTTTGATGCTCTAAATAGGTAGCCTCTACACGGTATTCTTTCGAAAAGTCTAGTCTACGTATAATTCTAATTTTCTCACTCAATTCTCTATGAATACGCACCATTTCCTGATTTCCAGCTGCACGCATTAGACTACAGTGAAAGTCCTCATCTTGCTGCGCTAATGTTCTTAAATCTTTAAGATACTTCTCTGGTTGAATACACCATTTTTCTTTTAAAATTTCCAACTCAATTGGTGGCTCAATTTCAGAGGCACATAAAATTTTAATCGCGGCACTCTCTAGTATAATTCGTACATCATACAATTCTTCGTAGTATCTAAAATTTAAAGGTCTCACCTGCCAACCTCTCCGAAATTCAACTTCGACATAACCTTCTTGTTGTAAACGGTAAAGTGCTTGTCTTACAGGTGTTCTGCTCACTTTATATACTTCAGCAATTTCTGATTCTGTAAAACGTTCGCTCGGCATCAATTTAAAATCAAAAATATCATTTTTAATTCTTTGATAAACAAGCTCAGATAAATTATCTGAGCGTTGTATAAGCATTTCTTTGTTTCTCATTATGGCTCCATATAAATCAGTGGTTCTCCACCATGTACCGTTTGACCAGCATGACAAACAATTGCTTTGATCTGACCATCTTCCGATGCATATACTGGCAACTCCATCTTCATAGCTTCAATAATTGCAATAGTGTCATTCTTCTTCACATTTTGCCCTTCATGAACCAATACTTTCCAAATATTTCCCGTCATAGAGGCATTCACTGCGGTATATTGACTAAAGTCTTGAGCAATATATTTATCTTGAATGATTTCATTTGAGGCAACAGTCTCATCTTTCCAACGCTCTACTTCAGTATGAAATGCCATTTTTTGTTGCTTCTGAAATGTATTAATACTGTCTTCTTTGTCTTTTAGAAACTGACAATATTCCGCATAATCAAATGTTGTTTCCTCAATATCAACGTGTATAAGACCATTCTCGAAATTGGAACGCCATTGATCTAATTCAGTTTCCGACACTTCAAAGAACTTGATTTGATCAAAAAACTGTAAAAACCATTCTTTATTTTCAAATTGCTTATTTTTCTTAAATTTATTCCAAATTGGTAAAGTACGACCAACCAACTGATAGCCACCAGGCGAATCCATGCCATAAATACACATGTACATTCCACCTATTCCTACAGTGCCTTCAGCTGTAAATGTGCGTGCAGGATTATACTTCGAACTGAGTAAACGATGGCGAGGATCAATAGGCACAGCGCAAGGTGCTGTCAAATAAACATCCCCCAAACCAAGAATTAAATAGTTTGCTTCAAATAAAATATCTTTGACTTGATCTCTATGTTCTAAACCATTAATTCTCTGTATAAAATCTACATTATTAGGCAACCAAGGTGCTTTTGCACATACACTTTCTTGATAGCGTTCTACAGCACCTAAAGTGGCACTATCTTCAAATGCCATTGGTAAATGCACTATACGAGAAGGGATTTTAATCTGGCTTAAATCTCCCATTTTATCTTCTAAAGAGATGAGCTCCTGAATTAACTTAGCTTGTGAAATGATTAAACCATCATATTTAATTTGGAGAGATCGAACCCCTGGTGATAACTCTAATACACCAGCAAGATCTGATTCACGAATCATTTGAATGAGTTGATGCACACGCAAACGAAGTGATAAATCAAGAACATTTTCTCCGTATTCGAGCAATATATAACTGTCTCCTGCCTGACGATAAATCGCTTTTGGAGAAACGGATGTCACTTCTTTCTGTGCCAATATTGTTGTTCCCAAACTTTCCTCAAGACAATCCTTTAAGCCCACTTGACTGTCTGAGAAATTTTGAATAACTGTTAACTGATCTCTTTCAAGTTGATTTGCTTGATTTACCGTTAGGGGATAAAAAGAAATTTTATCATCTGCCTTTAACTGTCCAACCTTCCATAATTCTGCTTTTGCAATGGTTACTGGACAAACGAATCCTCCTAAGCTTGGTCCATCTTTTGCCAAGATTACAGGAAAATCTCCAGTAAAATTAATTGCTCCAATTGCATACTCACAGTCATGCACATTCGATGGATGAAGCCCTGCTTCTCCGCCATTTTCTCGCGCCCAACTCGGTGTTGGCCCTGTTAAACGAATGCCTAAACGATTTGAGTTGAAATGAACAGTCCATTCCGATGCAAAAAATTCTTCAATATATTCTTGTTTAAAAAAGTCTGGCGCACCATGTGGCCCATATAACACGCCAATTCGCCATTCATTACCATAATTAGGAATAAGCGTTTCAGCGATTGCTCGAGGTGCTTGATACGTCACATCTACATCATGAGTAAGTAACTCTGGATGTACCATTTTAATCGTATCTCCCATGCGGAGTGTACGACCTGCATGACCGCCAAAGTTTCCAAGTGCAAAGGTTGAACGGCTTCCCAAATACAATGGAACATCTAAACCATGACGCACAGATAAATACGTGCGACAACCTGATGAAACATAACCCAATTCAAGTCTTTGCCCAGCTTTAATATTGATTGGTTGCCAAAAATTAATTTTATGCCCATCAATTGTTGCTTCACAAGGAGCACCTGTTAAAGCAATCACTGTATCGGCATGAAACTTAAATATCGGACCTTTCAGTGTAAACTCAAAGCCCGCTGCGCTTTCTGGATTACCAACAATTTGATTGGCAAGTCGAAATGCAAAATCATCCATAGGTCCGGAAGGTGGTACACCAATATCCCAATAGCCAACACGTCCTGGATAATCTTGTATAGAACTTAACGTACCTGCGTCAATCACTTCAATGACTCTAGGCGTATACGCAAAACTATCAAGCATTCTTGTCCATATGCTCATGTCTTTAAAGCGATGGTCTGAAATAATTTCTTGCGCATAATCTAGATTGGTACTAATTCCACTGAGACGAGTTTCTGCAAGTGTCTGCTTAAGTTTTGAAATCGCTTTTGTTCTATCTTCTTCATACACAATAATTTTTGCGATCATTGGATCAAAATATTGAGAGATTTCCGTACCCGTTTTTACCCAAGTGTCTACCCGAACATCTTCTGGAAAATAGACCTCTGTGAGTACACCTGGACTCGGTTGAAAGTTTCTTACTGGATCTTCTGCATAAATACGTACCTCAATAGCAGCCCCTTGTGGTTTAAGCTGTGCCAAATACTCCCAATCAATGTCATCATGTGAAGCGACTTTAAGCATATATTCAATAAGATCTAAGCCTGTCACCACTTCTGTCACAGGATGCTCAACTTGCAACCGTGTATTTACCTCTAGAAAGTAAAACTCATCTCGAATGGCATCATAAATAAACTCTACAGTGCCTGCGCTTCGGTAGTTTACAGACTGGCCAAGTTGTATGGCTGCTTGATGTAGTTTCTGGCGCGTATCTTCTGGTAAGTTTGCAGCTGGGGTTTCTTCAACAATTTTTTGGTTACGGCGTTGCAGTGAACAATCTCGTTCTCCAAGTGCAACGACTTGCCCTTGACCATCTCCAAAAATTTGAACTTCAACATGTCTTGCTTTATCTATAAAACGCTCTAGAAAGACACCTGCATCTTTAAAAAATTGCTCACCTAAACGCTTAACACTTTCATAGGCATCGATTAGCTCTTGTTCATTATCACAGCGTGTTAATCCAATTCCTCCACCTCCTGCTGTACTTTTAAGCATAATTGGATAACCAATTTCTTCAGCAGATATTTTTGCTTCATCTAGACTATTTAATAGCCCTGTTCCTGGTGTCATTGGCACATTGGCAAGGGCAGCCAACTCACGCGCACGATGCTTTAATCCAAACTCTAAAATTTGATGTGCTGTCGGCCCCACAAATGCAATATTATTTTCTTCACATGCACGAGAGAAATCAGCACTTTCAGATAAAAATCCATAACCCGGAAAAATTGCTTGTGCACCTGTTTTATGTGCAATATGAATCAGTTTTTCAATGTTTAAATAAGTATCAGAAGGTTTTATTCCTTCTAAAAAAATTGCAATATCGGCATCTAAAACATGTTGTGCATAGCGATCTGTATCTGAATAAACAGCAATACTTCGAATCCCCATTTTTTTTAATGTACGAATTGCTGTAACAGCAATTTCACCACGGTTTGCAACGAGAACAGTATAAAACATTTGAAACCCCTTTTTATGCCTGATGTGATGAATTGATGTGTTGAATATAGGCACGCCAGCCACCAAACTGAGTAATGTTTTCTGCATTTTCTAAGCCGTAAGGCTCACAAATAAATCCTTTTACCCATCGACCATCTTCAAGCTCTACATTTCCAATACCCAAAGGTGTTGGAACTTCTGCAACAAATTCACCAAATCTCGCCATAGGAACATCCCAAAGCTCGACAACAATAGAACTTCCACCTTCAATATCTCTAGCCAGTCCTGGTTTTGGTGGTACAGTGCCATTTAATGCGTAGAGTGAATAATTTGAAGCTGTTTTAGTCACCTCACGGCGTACAGCTTGACGTGATGTTAATTGGAAATTTAAAGGCATTCCTGTTAAATGAGCGCCAACTACTGCAACACGAATATGATGTTTAGAAAGAGGTAAATCCTTTGCGATCACATCATAGGATTTACTGGTCGCTCCAAGTTGAAGTGCAAGATGGTTCTGCCAACGTATACCAAAATCTGCCAATGCAGTGTCATACCAAGCAGGTGCAATACATGTAATACCAAAGGGCAAACCATCTTCTCTAAAATGAGAAGGCAAAGCCAAAGCACTCAAGTCTGCCAAATTGGTAAAATTGGTATATGTACCAAACTGAGCATTTAACTTAATCGGATTATTTTTCATTTGCTCAATGGTATAAATTGTGGGTGAAGTCGGCACACAGAGTGCATCTACTGTCGCCAATATCTCTTGAATTTGACGAGTTAAGTCTTGCTTTAAATACTCCGCTTTGTAAGCATCTACTGCGTTATAGTCATAGCCTTTTTCAACAATTTCTAGAACAACTGCATCAAAGTCATGCTTATGATTTTCTAAAATGTGCTCTACGGCTGTTGTTCTTTCTGCAACCCAAGCACCCTGATAAAGCTGTTTTGCTAATTTTTCAAAAGGTGAAAAATCTATTTCAACAATAGATACACCCAAAGCTTTTAATGTTTCAATAGACGTATTAAATGCTTTTTCCGCATATTGATCACCAAAAAACTCTAAAACATGAGGAATAGCAAATGTTAGATTTGATGAAAAGCTTGCAGGTGCTGTATTTGGGTTCTTTCTCGAGTAACTATCCTTCATATCATATGCTTCCATAAAATCTGCAACGTATGCTGCATCTTGGACAGTCAAAGCAAATATAGAAATACAATCGATAGTTTTACATGCAGGTAGTAAACCAAAATTAGAGAAACGACCTTTTGTAGGTTTTAAACCCACAATATTATTAAATCCTGCAGGAACCCGCCCAGAGCCTGCGGTATCTGTGCCTAAAGCAAATGGGACTATTCCTCTTGCAACAACACTTGCCGAACCCGAACTTGAGCCACCACTGACATAATCTTTCTTAAACGTATTAGGAACTGCACCATAAGGAGACCGTGTACCAACTAAACCTGTTGCAAACTGGTCTAAATTAGTTTTTCCCACAACAATGGCACCCGCTTTCTTTAATGCGCTAACCACAGTTGCATCTTCTAAAGCGATCTCTTTAAGTGCACGACATGCAGCCGTAGATACAAAACCTTTTACATCAATGTTATCTTTTACTGCAAAAGGAATCCCATACAGCGGAAAATGTGTGTATCTATTTTCAGAATCGTCTATGTCAGAGTTTTTAATATCTTGAATCTGAGCTTGTATTTGTTCATCCGATGCAATTGAAATCCATGCTGTATCTTCTAAATTAAGCTGTTGAATAATTTGAATTAAATCTTCTATTCTTATTTCTTTACTTTTATAGGCATGTTGCCAATCTTGGATTGTCCATCCACAAATCTGATCTAATGTCATGATTGAATCCCATCTTGTATACAAGTTATATTTTTAATAAGCACAATATGTGCCAAATAATTAAATGAATAACCGTATACAAGTTGAGTATGAAAAAATTAAGTTACTTTTCCATTGTTTTACAAAGAGAACAAATCACGCCATGATGTTTATGTGAATACATGACATCTGGTCTTTCATATTCTTGATCACACGCTAAACACATATATGATGTTGCTGTTGGTGATCCTTCTTCATCAAATCTTGGCTCATGAATACCATCGTGTTCTTGTTTAATATAGTATTTTCCTTTTGTTAGTACCCCAATGACTGGTGTAAGAACAAAACCTACAACCAAAGCAATTAAAGGCGAATATGAAGATAAAAAACTGCCAAGAAACCCGAAAAATGCCAATAAAGACAAACCAGCAGCCATCAGAAAGGAAACTAATCCCACAGGATTAAAGTCGTATAACATTTCACGTCTATATTCAGGCTCTTTTGGAGATAACTTAAGTACATATTTATTTACTGCAATATCTGTTGCGACGACCACAACCCAAGCAATTGCAAAGTTAGAATAAAAGCCTAAAATCTTCCCTAATACTGCAAACATATTGCCTTCCATCAATACCAAGGCAACCACTAAATTAAATAAAACAAAGATGATTCTTCCTGGATACTTTTTACTTATGCGTGTATATGCACTGGTCCATGCAAGAGAGCCTGAATAAGCATTCGTCACATTAATTTTAATTTGTGAAATAACAACTAAAATAATCGCCAGCGCAAGTGCGAGCCAACCCGGCAACATATCATGAAATGCTGCATTGAACTGTTGCACAGGTTCAGTCGCATCAACATTCGGAATCTTTGTAAATAAATAAAAACCTAAAAATGCACCAATAATTTGCTTGATTGCACCTAATATTACCCAACCCGGACCTGCAGAGATAACTGCTATCCACCAAGATTTACTATTTTCTTTTATTTTTGCTGGCATAAATCGTAAGTAATCAATTTGTTCACCAATTTGCATAATTAAAGATAAACAAATACCTGCACCTAGCATAATTGCCGCAAGATCGCCTGGTACATAACCTTTTTGACCTGCAAATATAGTAAATGATTGAACTAAAGTCGGTTCTTGATAAATTAAATAAGCTACAGGACCAATCATTAAAATAAGCCAAATGGGTGTTGTCCATACCTGTAACTTACTAAGGGCTTTCATACCATAAATGACTAAGGGGATAACCATAATGGTTGAAATTAAATAGCCCAACCATAAGGGAACTCCTAGCCCTAACAATAAACCTTGCGCCATAATAGACCCTTCAAGCGCAAAGAAGATGAACGTAAAACTCGCAAAAATAATACTTGTAATTACAGATCCAAAATAGCCAAAACCTGCACCACGTGTAATTAAATCTAAATCGATGTTATAACGCGCTGCATAATAAGACAGCGGGATACCCGTGATGAATATAATCATTGCAGCAAATAAAATAGAATAGATGGCATTATTCGTACCATAAGTCATACCAATACTAGCACCAATGGAGAAATCTGCTAAATATGCGATTCCTCCAAGCGCAGTAATAGCAACTACCTTAGGACTCCAACGGCGAAAGCTATATGGGGCATAACGCAAGGTATAATCTTCTAATGTTTCATTGGCTGCTTTATTTGGCCGTTCCTCTACATAACCATTTTTTTCCATGCCTCTTTAACTCAACTCAAAGAATGAGTCATTAAAAATGCAATGAATATGCCAATCTCTAAATATTAATTACACTTTTTCTCTATAAAAATATAACAGTAATAATGGCATAGCATACGATGCATATCCATATTATAAGTATCGGAATAATTTGCTAATTAAAGTTATACTTGAACCGTACAAAATAATTTAAGCATTAAAAAGCCAAGACATACATAAACCAAATTAAGTAAAATTCCATGAATTACTTAGAGAAAAGTAATCGGATACGTTTATGCCACTGTGAAAAATCAAAATAATAGACTCGCATTAACATTTATCTGCCAATAAATACCATCATTTATAACTTCACAAAATAATTTCCACCATTGACATTAGCTCACAACTAAATGAAAATCATTATCAACTGTTTTCTTAAATTAAGGTCTTATACGGTGTCTAAATTTATTGATATCCATAAAGAAATCTTAAAATCTTCGCAAGGACTATATATCGATAGTATCTCGTCTTTACCTAACCATCAACTCAATATATTTAATCCAATAGAAGGTAACGGATTTACGGAGTTATATGACTTTAATCGTTTATGCATTGGTAAAGGAAAATATTGGTTAAACCGACCATTAGAAATTACAGGAAATAGAAATTTATTTTCTTTTGGTATTACTTTATTACTTTCAGGTACACACTACATCAAGAATAGTGATCTAAATAAAGATTATATTATTGAATCTCCTAAGATCATATTACGTCGTGGCATTATTGGTAAACAGACTATTTATTTACAAGCCAAACAAGAAATGTCTTTAATTACACTTGATTTTGGGAAGGATTTATTAGAAAAATTAAAGCCTCTAGATGCAAAAAACTTTTTTATTCAATTTTTCTCAAGTAATCACTCATCAGCAATACATATCATTGAAATCCCTAATAAAGATATACATCACCATGCTCAACACTTACTTAACTTACCAACTGCCAAGAATTTGTTAGACTTACTTCATTTGGAGGGAGCAACTTTAGAGCTGGTTAGCTTATTATTGAAACATAAACAATATCAGCATGAAACTCCCCTACCAATTAAAAGAGCAATCGAAATTTTAGATACGCAATTTTATAAAAAAATCACGATTCGGAATTTAGCAAAACAAGTCGGTATAAATGAATGCCACTTAAAACAGTTTTTTAAAGAAAATACAGGCTATACTATTGGAGAGTATCTTCTTAAAGCACGAATGAAATATGCCCAAGCTTTGCTTAAAGAAGGATTTTCTCTTGAATATGTCGCTATAAAAACTGGTTATAGTAGTGCTCAATATTTTAAAAAAGTATTTACAAACTTTTATCAATACGAACCCTAAAACGTTTTTTAGATTAAGCGCCAGTATCCTTTAATATGGTTATTTTTTCCAAGAAGCTGTCTTTGATTACGTAAATAATGTCTTACTCTTTTGGCTGCATTATTTTCTAAAGCACCCCAAACATTTTCTATATGTTCAACTTCTTCCAATACTTGAATGACTTGCTGTGCTTGATATATCACATCACCATGAACCTGCTTTAATACAGTGTTTCTTGGAAAAGAAAAGTTGTTAAAATAGTCAAGATCTGCCTCATCGGCACACAATAAAATCACTGTCGGTGGGTATTCATTTTTCCAAAATTCTAAAATACCTGCGAGAGCGGGATAAGCTGTTTCATCTGCAATTAATACAGCACGACCGTCGTGTAAATGTGTATGTTTATCGTCTGTTTCAGTTCGACTCGAAATCATAGAGCCTACTTCTAGTTGTTTGACCCATTCACTGCCAGCGCTATTACCATGCGTAAAAATATCAATATAACCATAATTCAATACTGTATCATCACTCTGACTAAAAGATTTTCGCAACGTATATAAACGAACATCTTTATTCATCGTCTCTAATAGCTTTTGTCTTTTCTGACTCGATAGATGCTTCATTACCCATAAAAATCCTCGATCAAAAGTATTTTTTATCCAACCACTCTTATTTGATGATTTCACTTTTAGAGGCTGAGATTTCTCGAAAACTTTCAATACTAGACCATAAGCATAACCCGCATAGTCATCAGGCAAAGGCAATTGACTTTTAATGGTTAAACGTTTGATATTTTTAGTGATTTGCGACTTCTGAGTGATTTCAAAATACTGTTTGGTATTATTACTAAATTCAATTTTTTGCTTAACAAATGAGTTATAGGCCAAATATAAAATTTGTTCCTCAAGATCGCCATTTAATTCAAACGCAACGAATAATTCAGCGTATTTTTTTAACTCGGAATCGTGTACCTTAAGTAAAATGCCCTCTTCAAAAATATCAACAATATATGCATAATCGATATGCATATTTTTTCCATAGCTCTGAGCAATCATACGTAGTTCTTTCGTATGATCCTGATTGACATGATCAACAATATCGAGCTTACGGTCTTTCTCCTGAATAGGGGTATACTTTTTAATCATATTTATCTTCATCTTTCCAAATTTTTAGATTAGGTCTGTGACCCTTCGGTATAATCTGGCAATAACTTCCATGTCAGTGTCGTCACAATGAGTGCACAAATAAATGTGAGTATGACAACAGTTGTATACCCAATATGCTGTGCAAGGGCCAAGCCTATGGCTGAATAAGCAAATCCCATAAACACCACAAGACTAAACTGCAAGCTAAAGAAAGTAGCTTTAGCAGGCATTAAAGATGCTCTATCCATAATTAACGTAGACAATGCAGACATTAATCCGGGATTTGCAATGAAATAGGCAAAGATTGCTGTATAAACCATCCACTTTTGTGTATATCCCAAAGTGATCGGAATAAATAACAGCAGTGCAGCTCCCTGTAGCAAAGTTAATGTGAGCAAGGCAAATTTACGGCGTAATTTATTAATAAGAAAGCTGGCTAAAAATGCTGAAAAAACACCAACAATCGAACCAAATATTTTTGTTGCAAAACCAATTTCCATAAGTGACCATTTAGCATCAACCAATAAAGGGTTTAGCATGCCAAAAACGGCGGTAAAACCAATTGGATAAATGAACAACAGAAAAAACCATGTTCTATGTTGTTTTACAAAAACTCGAATTTGTTGAACTAAGCTCTTAAACTGTCCAGAAGCTTTTTTATGTGGATTGTTATAATCGCTTTCAGGCTCACGATAAAATGCAATTTGTACATTTGATACTGCTGTTAAAATTGCTAAAATCCATAGTGCTCCTTTCCACTGCAACCATGGATATAAAATAAGTAATATCCCACCACCAATAATATTTCCCATTAAGTTGCTTGAGTACTGAATACTGTTAGCAAACTGTCGTTCAGACGCAATAAAAATCTTACACGCAAGTGCATCGACTGCAACATCTTGCACACTCATAAAAAAAGTATAAATAATAAACAGTATTAAAATGGTAGAAAAATGATGCTGTATATCTAAAAATCCACAAATAAATAATAATAGCGTCATCATCGATTGTGCCGTAAGCAACCAAGAGCGATATTGCCCTTGGAAATAAAGACGAAAACTATCTACCAAGGGCGCATACAGCACCTTTCCTAACAGTGGTAATGCAACTAAGTTAATTAAAGCTAATTTATCCAGTGCAATACCACTTTGCCTTAAAATCGCAAATGCTGCAGAAATAATAAAAGCAATACCAATATATTGTGTGGTATACACACTAATTAATAGTGGCCACGGTTTTTTATTATCATTCATGCACAACATTCCATATCTCAAATACTGATTAGAAATTAAATGACATAGAAAGTTTGAGTGTACGTGGTGTACCTTCGCTTATATAGTAACCACCATAGACGCCTGCCCAATAATTTTTATTCATTACATTTTCAACACTACCCATAAAGGTAGTTTTATATCCTGCAATAAACGTGTTATAGCGTGCACCTAAATCCCAACGGAACCAGCTTGGAATTTTTTGCGTATTGGCTGTATCTACATATTCACTACCGGTATAAATTGTATTTGTTGTTAATGTTAACCCTTCTAGCTGAGGTACATCCCACTCTAAACCAAGGTTAGACTGCCAATGAGGAACGCCGTAAGCTCTGTTTCCGTTATATGTTCCAGATGATGTCTTGGTTGTAATAGCATCTATATAAGTCACACCACCTAAAAGACGCACATCTTTTGTTATATTGCCTGCAGTCGTCCACTCGATACCGCGATTTCGTTGCTCACCATCAGCATTATAGCTATTGGTCGATTTGTCATAAATCATGCTTGGTTTATCAATTTGATAAATACTTAATGTATTTCTAAATGCCCCATTTTCCCATTTTGTACCAAGCTCATATTGCTTAGTTTTATACGGTGCGAACACTTGACCATAATTTGATGCTGTTGTTGCAGTAACTTGGTCGCCTTGACTAAGGCCCTCAATATAATTGCCATAAAGGGAAATTGAATTATTCCAAGGTTTAACTACGAATCCTACAGCAGGTGTAACTGCACTTTTCTTATAAGATGCACTTCCTGTAATTGCGGTACCGCTATTTGTCCAACTATGCGTATTTACATTTTGGAATCGTGTCCCTAGCATTAGCTGATATTTTCCATCTACGAAAGATAGATTATCAGCAAGTGCAATACCTGAAAGTGTCACCTCTTTCGTTCTTGGTACAAAAGTTGGATCACTTGCAAATAGAGTATTATTTACTGGTGAATAAATATTTGACTTCCAAGAAACAGTATTATATCCAGAATCGGTATCTTGTTTTTCAATATTTCCGCTTAATACAAGGCTATGGTCAATAGCACCCGTTTTAAATTGCCCACGTACACCTAACTCACCTGAACTTGTATGCGTGATATTTGTAATATTACGCCCAATTGCGGTACAACTCCCATCTGTACTCGTAATTGTGCATAGTGCATTATTTGCAATTGCACCATGGGACTCTTGCTCCTTGGTACCTCCACTTGCATATACAGTCCAATTCGGTATGAAGTCATACTCTGCATGTCCTATAACTGCTTTGGTTTCACTGGTTGCATATGCACCCTGCATAATATTTGTAGAGGCCTTAGGTGCTGTCAAAATAGATGATGTTTTAAAGTATGCCATTAATGGCATGCCACCCTCATACTTTTCCTTAATATAATAGGCATCTAGTGACGTTCGTAATTTTTCACCACGATAATCCAATGCAATTGATCCTAATGTTCTATCTTCAGTTTGCCCCTTAAGCGTCGTATCTCCATGGCCTTTAACTGCATTTACACGTACGCCAAACTTATTACCTTCACCAAATCGACGTCCAATATCTAAATGCGCATCAACATTAGATTTTGATGTATAACTTGTTGTCAAGCGTGTAATAGGCTCATCTGTTGCGCGTTTAGGTACTAGGTTTACTGTCCCTCCTACACTACCTCCAAGCGACATACCATAAAGCATTGCACTCGTTCCACGTAAGACCTCTACACGCTCTAAAAATTCAGTTGGTGTGCGATTATGTGGGCTTAACCCATATAAGCCATTCCATGCAAACTCTTCAGTCGTTACATTTAAACCACGAATATTAAAATACTCTCCCAAACTATTTGCACCAAAATAATCACGTACAGACGGTTCACTTTCCAATGCTTCTGCGACACTTTTTGCTTGATGATCCTCTATGTACTTTGCTGTATAACTTGCTGTACTAAATGGCGTATCCATAGCATCTTTATTCCCTAAGATGCCAATTTGACTTTTTCGACTGACTTGACCCGCTGAAATTGTATCTGTTGTATTTTTTGTTGCTTCAAGATTAATTGCCGGTAAAACTTTATAGTTATCATTTACTTCTGTTGATGCTTGTACTATTTGAGATAGCATCACACATGTAATACTTATCCCTAATACCGAAAGTTTAAAACCTAATACGTTATTCATTTTGAGCCTTGTAACTATTCAAGCATAAAATTTTTCACAAGATTACTAATAATCATTCTCAATGAATAGAAAGAATCGGAAATAATTAAAAAAAATAAGAAAAGATTCTGAAATTTAAAGACTTATTTTGAAATACTAATTTTTTTATATAATATAAAAAAAGCCTCAAGAATTATCTTGAGGCTTTCAAAATTTTGGAGCGGGAAACGAGACTCGAACTCGCGACCCCAACCTTGGCAAGGTTATGCTCTACCAACTGAGCTATTCCCGCAATGTGCCAATATTATAAATTAGGGAAAACGTTTGTCAAGAGTTTTTAATCTGCTCTACGCCAAACAGTCCCCTGACGTGTATCTTCTAATACAATACCTTTATCTAATAAGTGCTGACGTACTTCATCTGCTTTCGCAAAATCTTTTGATTTCTTTGCATCAACACGTTTGGCAATCAGTTCTTCAATTTCAGCATCAGATAATTCAAGTGCAGTTTGACCAATATCTGACTTTAAGAAGTCATCGACTGAATGCTGTACTAGACCAAGAATATCAACTAAATATCTCAGCGTCGCATGATAACGGCGAGCCTCATTTTCAGCTTCTTCTTTTACTGCCCGATTCAACTCACGAGATACCTCAAAAATAATAGCAAGTGCTTCGGCTGTATTAAAATCATCTCTCATGACCTGATTAAAACGATCAATATACGTTTGTTCTGTAGATTCAGAGACCGTCATACCATAGCGCTGTTCAAATACTTTAAACGCATTATAAAAACGTGTCAGCGCAGCCTTAGACTCTTTCAGTGCAGTATCAGAAAAGTTAATCGGACTACGATAATGGGAAGACATAATAAAATAACGAATTACCTCAGGATGAAACTTTTGCATCACATCACGAATTGTGAAAAAGTTTCCTAAAGACTTCGACATCTTCTCGCCATCAACATTCACAAAACCAACATGCATCCAATAGTTTACATATTGCTCGCCAGTTGCTGCTTCACTTTGTGCAATTTCATTTTCATGATGTGGAAATGGTAAATCACCACCACCACCATGAATATCAAAATGATTTCCTAAGCAGCATGTAGACATTGCTGAACATTCAATATGCCAACCCGGACGACCATTACCCCATGGAGAATTCCAAAATGGTTCACTTGGCTTCGCATGTTTCCACAATACAAAATCAAATGGGTGCTTTTTCTCCACTTCTACATCTACACGGTCACTTGCACCCGCTTGCATATCTTCAAGCTTACGACCAGATAATCGACCATAACGTTTGAACTTATCGACTTCAAAATATACGTCGCCATTATTTGCAGCATAAGCCGTACCATTCTTCACCAATGTACCAATCATATTTTGCATTTCATCAATATAATCAGTTGCTTTTGGCGATTGATCTGGTGGTACACAACCCAATGCGGCAAAATCTTCATTCATTGCATCAATGAACTTTGTTGTCAGTTCACCAATACTTTCTCCACGCTCATTGGCACGTTGAATAATTTTGTCATCAATATCTGTAATGTTACGAATATATTCAACTTTCCAACCTTGGCTACGTAAAAACCGAATAATATAGTCAAATGCAACCACTGTACGAGCATGCCCAATGTGACAGTAGTCATAAACCGTCATACCACAGACATAGATGTCAATGTGGCCATCTTTACGTGGGACAAATTCAACTTTTTTACGTTGCTCTGAATTATATAAAACAAATGGTTGCATAGATCTTAATTTGTTTAAACGAAAGATATTCCATCATAACTGATCGATTGTTTTTCACAAAGTCTTATACAATAAAAATGCTAAGTTTGTGAAAAGATATACATTTAAAAACATGCATTTGTTTGTTATATGATACTATGCATATGATTTTTCGGTATATCCTCATACCCGTTGTTGCATAAGGTAATCTGCTTTGAATTTTCCAAATCTACCCAACGAAGTTGATTTTAAAAAGGTTGCGTTAGAAACGCTAAAAATAGAGCAACAAGCACTAAATATATTAGCGAATGAAATTGACGATCGCTTTGTTCGTGCTTGCCAAATTATTCTTGCATGTAAAGGCCGTTTGGTCATTACAGGCATGGGCAAATCTGGGCATATTGGCAGAAAAATGGCTGCGACATTTGCATCAACAGGTACGCCTTCATTTTTTATGCATCCGGGTGAAGCAGGTCACGGCGACTTAGGCATGCTCGTCAAAGGTGATGTTCTCATTGCAATTTCAAACTCAGGAAAGAGTGATGAAATTATGATGCTCATGCCTTTGGTAAAACACTTAGAAATCCCACTCATTACGATTAGTGCAACAGACCAAGGCCCTATGCCTCAAAATGCAGATGTCGCACTTACATTAGGTGACTTACAAGAAGCCTGCCCTCTTGGCCTTGCACCCACATCAAGTACAACAGCAACACTGGCACTTGGTGATGCGCTTGCTGTCGCATTACTAGACGCTCGTGGTTTTACTTCAGATGATTTTGCAAGATCTCACCCTGCAGGTGCATTAGGAAAACGCTTACTTTTACATGTAAAACATCTCATGCACACAGGTGATGCACTCCCACGCGTAGTACCTGAAACAAAAATGGGACAGGTTTTATTTGAAATTACAGAAAAACGTTTAGGCTTAACTACAGTTGTTGATAAAAATAATACATTACTGGGTATATTCACAGATGGAGACTTACGCCGTCTGATCGATAAACAACAAGGTTTTGATGTAAACTTACCTATCTCTGAAGTTATGATAAAAAACCCTGCAACAATTTCAGAAAATGAGCGTGCTGTAGAAGCACTTACGCAATTAAATGCTAAAAAGATTAATCAATTTGTTGTTGTAGATGATGAAAATAAAGTCATTGGTGTACTGGGTATGCATGACCTTATTCGCGCAGGAGTAGCCTAATATGACTTCTCAAATATACTTTGAAAAAGCAAAAGAGATACAAGCACTCGTTTTAGACGTCGATGGTATATTGAGCGATGGTTTTGTTACTCTCACTAATTCAGGTGATGAAATTAAATCATTTGATATTCGCGATGGACTTGGTATGAAGCTTGTGCAACAAGCAGGTCTCAAAGTCATTATTATTACAGGTCGTCAAAGCCAGATTGTCACTAAAAGAATGACTGACTTAGGTGTAGACCTTATTTATCAGGGACGTGAAGATAAAGGCACTGCTTTACAAGAAGCATGCAAGCAACTTTCTTTAGACCCTCAAGATTGCTTATATATGGGTGACGATTGGCCTGACCTTTCAGCGTTTTCAATTGCAGGAATAAAAGTGACTGTACCTAATGGTCATATAGAAGTTCGCAAACGTGCAGACTTTGTCACACAAGCTATGGGCGGTCGCGGTGCTGTACGTGAAGTATGTGACCTTTTGCTCCAAGCGAAAGGCTCTTACGAACAGCTTCTTGAAAAATATTTAGCAACATCTCATTAAGACTCTTAACGATTTAGTTTGATAAACTACGCTTATGGAAACAAAAAACTTATATGTCATTGCACTTGTGATTGCAGCCGTAAGCGGTGGTTACTATTACTATAGTGGGAATAGTAAAAAGCTAGATACCAATGCATCACGCAACATGACTTACGCTGCACAAAACGTTCAACTGACTCAAACTGATGAGAAAGGCGATGTTTCAATACGCGCATCTGTAGACCAAATTATACAAAACAAACAAGATGCAACCACACAAATGTATAATTTACATGCTACAACATATAGTCATGGACAAGAAAATGGTACATATTATGCCCCACGTGGTGATGGCTATAATGACAACCAAAAACTCGTTTTAAGAGATGATGTTGTCGTTAATAGAAACTCTCCTCAAGGTATGATTACATTTAAAACTGATGAGCTTACAGGCTATCCAAAAGAAAAACGTATAGAAACCAACCGCACTGTAAATGTTGATTCTACACAAAGCCAATTTGTCAGTCAGGGCTTAAATGCCGATCTTAATTCAGGACAATATGAGTTTTTTAATATTCGAGGAAAGTATGCACCTAAATCCTAAAAAACAATCTCATTATAAAGCTTTCCTAAAATGCGTTATGGTAGGTACGTTATCACTCACGGCAATGGCTACTTTTGCTATACCTAGCGACCGTAATCAACCAATTTCTTTAGTTGCAGACCGTGCAACTTATAATGATAAAACAGGCGTAACTACATATACAGGCAATGTTATTATTGAACAAGGTACAATGAAGTTACAAGCAGCTTCTGTCATTGCACAACTTAATAAAAATCGTCAGATTAGCACGGTTACAGCAACAGGTAACCCTGCTCGCTTCCAACAAAAAATGGATGTAAATAAAGGTCTTGCTAAAGGCCAAGGGCAGAAAATTATTTATAATGCTGACTCAGGTATTATTGTTCTCACAGGAAATGCCTTTGTCGACCAAGATGGTGCAAGTGTAAAAGGTGAAACTTTACGCTATAGCATGAATAAAGGTGACATTGAAGCTATTGGTAGTAGCAATTCAACGGCAACCAATACGAGTGCTTCTGAGAACCGAGGTCGTGTACAAATCATAATTCCCCCAAACACATCAAAAGCAGCACCTGGAGCTGTTGGCCAATGAGTACAGCAATGACACCACAAACACTTCGAATCAAACACCTTGCGAAAAACTATAGTAAACGCTGGGTTGTAAAAGATGTTTCATTTGAAATGCAAAGTGGACAAATTGTAGGTCTACTTGGGCCAAATGGTGCGGGTAAAACAACCAGCTTTTATATGGTTGTCGGACTTGTACGCATGGATAAAGGCGAAATCTATTTAGACGACCAAGACCTTTCCAACTTTGCGATGCACGAACGTGCGCGTAAGGGTTTAGGTTATCTTCCTCAAGAAGCATCAATTTTCCGCAAACTGACAATTGGGGAAAATATTATGGCTATTTTAGAAACACGAAAGTCTTTAAATAAAGTACAACGCGAACAGCGTTTAAAAGAATTGCTTGAAGACTTTAAAATTAGCCACATTAAAGATTCCCTTGGTATGAGTGTATCTGGTGGTGAACGTCGTCGTGCAGAAATCGCACGTGCTTTAGCAGCAGACCCAAAATTTATGCTACTCGATGAACCTTTTGCAGGTGTTGATCCAATCTCTGTAGGCGATATCAAAGAAATTATTCAAAGTCTTAAAGATCGTGGCATTGGTGTTCTTATTACAGACCATAATGTACGTGAAACACTCGCCATTTGTGAAAAGGCATATATTGTGAGTGAAGGTGCTGTTATTGCTGAAGGTACAGCTGCTGAAGTCCTTGCCAACAGTACTGTTCGTGAAGTTTATTTAGGTGATGACTTTACAGTCTAAATAATTAAAGCAGGGTTAAACCTTTTAGCCTTGCTTTTCATAAACCCTTAAATACATTGCATGTACTGTAACAAAAAGGCTTAACAGACCAATACTAATTACCCAAATAGGCATAATAAAGTACATCACGCCTAATACGACTAAACAAAGACCTAACTGGTTAGTATGTGCATGGCTACACCAGTATATTAATTGATGACTACATTCTATAAGTGTATGTAATGGCCTTACATAACTAAACCATGCACGGTATGCAAAGAAAATGAGAACGAGCAAACCAAGCCCTGACATCACTAAAAATAGTTGATTTACCCATCCAAATAAAATACCGATATGTAAATCTACACCCCAACGTGTCAATTTTGCAGACAGTGGAAAATCTTTAAAATGAATCTGATCCACAACCAATTTATCTTTAACATTTACGGCCAACGCATCTATTTTTATTGGCCATTGATGTTGTAGTTCTTCAACTGTCCAAACACGATTTTTATCATAACTTGGTTTAATTTGTAGCGCAGATGCATTTAATCCACGTGTACGTGCAATATTTACTATAGCATCAAAATCAGTCAGATTATTTAATGTCATTTCACTGCCATGATGCATCATCATACCCATATGATGTTCAGCATGTTCATCTCTACTTACTAAAGGATGGATACCTAACTGAGTATTTAAAGAAGGCGTATCACTATTCATTAAATGCCTAAATTTAGCGATATTTCCCCCTGCCCAATTTGACCATGTCAGTCCTGTTGTCGAGAAAAATAAAAGCATCGGCAAAACACTTATACCTATTAGACCATGCCAATATATAGACCGATGTCTTAAATGCGCATTGGCTGTTTTTCTTTTTCTTCTTTGCCATTGAATAAAACCTGTAATCGCAAATATACCCAACCAACTCGCAGCAAGTTCACTATAGATACGCCCATACTCACCAAGTAATAAATCACGATGCAAATGGTCTAAAAAGGTACGTATAGGCAAAACCCCACTTGTTCCATAAACAGGTAATTTACCTTGCATTGTCAGGTTATAAGGATTAATAAAAATAGCTACAGTTTTACTTGGGTCTCTCATATCCATATACAACACTCTTGTTGTTGTATTGGCATCTGTTGCAGGTCGAACAGCAGTAATATGTGCAGATGATGGTAAAAACTTTTGAGCACGTTTGACTTGCTCACTTAAAAGGTGTGACTGCTGATGCACTTGATGTTTTGCAATCAAGTATGGCTCATAAAGCTTTTTCTCAATTTGAGGTGTTAATCCATAAAGCGTTCCAGTGAGTGCTGCAACAAATATAAATGGCGCAACAAGAAGCCCCACATATATATGTAGGACTCGTAAAGTTTGATCTATAAAACTTTTAAATGAGAAATTTTGGTGCATTTTATTAGCAACATACTTTTTTACTTTACATACATTAACCATTATAGAGTAAGATAGCTGTGCTTTTCATATTTTGACAATATATTTACGTATATACAAAAACTTGGCTTATCACTTACGATAATTGCATTGATATTTCAAAGCCTTGTGTTTTGTAAGTTTTTATGCCTAAATTCATGCATATGAATACACTTTGTGTAGAGATAGAATATGCAACTCAATACAATCAGCATGCTTAACTGAAACATAGCGCCAACCTTACTGCAAATTATCGTTTTAATATCAAAAAGATATCCGATAGATGCATTACACAATGCAAACTATACTGATAATGTTACAAACCTACCTGCTTTTACAACTACTACTCTAAATGAAAGTATGCAAATAAATCCTGATTTAAAAGCACGTTTAAATAAAACCTACTATATATCTAGTTATACCAATTATTGGGCACAATCTAAAAAGCCATTAAAGGCAACGTTATCTTTTGACTAGAATTTCTAAACCATCAAATAGCATATCTATCCTCTTAGATACGCAGTTGCTTCGTAAAATAAAGTGTCAAAGCATAAAAAACCATCAACATCTGTTTGTTTTTCTCGTATAATGACCCGCTTATCTACTATGTAATGTTCTACGATTTTTTATTATGCAAAGACCTAAACTAGAGTTGCCAAATAAGGCGGATAAGTTATTACTTCATTCTTGTTGCGCACCATGCTCTGGTGAAGTTATGGAAGCACTCATCGAATCTGAAATTGATTTTTCAATCTTCTTTTACAACCCAAATATTCATCCTGTAAAAGAATATCTCATTCGTAAAGAAGAAAATATTCGATTTGCTGAAAAACATAATATTCCATTCATCGACTGTGACTACGATACAGACAACTGGTTTGAACGTGCAAAAGGTATGGAGGAAGAACCAGAGCGTGGAATTCGTTGCACTATGTGCTTTGACATGCGTTTTGAACGTACAGCACTGTATGCACACGAACATGGTTTTCCTGTCATTTCAAGTTCGTTAGGTATTTCTCGATGGAAAGATATGAAACAGATTAATGGCTGTGGTGTACGTGCCGCATCTCATTATCCGGACATGACATATTGGGAATATAACTGGCGTAAAGGCGGTGGTTCAAGCCGTATGATTGAAATTAGTAAACGTGAAGAATTTTACCAGCAAGAATATTGTGGTTGCGTTTACTCTCTACGTGATACAAACCGCTTCCGTAAAAGCCAAGGTAGAGACCGTATTAAGCTCGGTGTAAAATTCTACTCTGCAATGAGTAACGAAGAGTAACTGTATTTAAGAGCTTCAAAATATTGAGGCTCTTTTACTTTTCACTCCTTCCAAATACCTTTTAAAACACATAACCAATTTCTATGACTAATTTTTTCAATTAAATCATCGTTATATCCATGTGCTGAGAGTTTATCTATAATTTTTGGAAAATAAGAAATATCAGCCCATGCATTTGACATAAAGCCACCATCATAGTCAGAACCAAATCCAACATGATCTTCTCCTAAATATTCAATGAGATGATCAAAATGGCGAATTAAAATTTCAAATGATGTATCTGCATTACGCTTCCCATCCTCACGTAAAAAAGCAGTATCTAAATTTACACCAACAAAACCTTTAGACAAAGCAATTGCCTCTAACTGCATATTGGTGAGATTACGTGCTTGAGGACATATTTCATGGACATTAGAATGCGTCGCTACAATGGGTTGCTGTAAAATACTTGCAGTATCCCAAAATGCTTTTTCATTCATATGAGAAACATCAACAACCAATCGCTTATGTTGACAATAGCGAATGAGTTCTTTTCCTAATGCTGTTAAGCCATACCCTGTATCAGGCGAATGAGGAAAAGGTACGTTTAAGCCATAACCAAACTGGTTTGGTGCATTCCATAGTGCCCCAATACTTCTTAGTCCCGCAGCATAAAAAACATCAAGTAAATGAAAATCTGCATCAAGTACTTCAGCACCTTCTATATGCATAACTACTGCAAATACCCCATTTGCAATACAATCATGAATCTCTTCAACAGTTCGACAAATCTTAATTTTTCCTGTTGACTTTGCCTCTATCTGTAGTAGATAGGACATTTGTGCAAAACAGATTTGTTCAACTTGCTGCGTTGTATATGCAGTTTGATGTAAAGTCCAATCAATTTTATGTGGATAGTTCTTTTTTACATATTCAAATGGCGGAACAAAAATAGCAAAAAGCCCCCCGATAAGTTGACCCTTTTGACATCTTTCCCAGTCCATTTGTCCTGTAAGCGTACTGTGCAAAAAAGCAAATGATGGGTCTTCATCATCTGCTAACCAAAGTCTTGCCAAAAGGTCATTATGACCATCGAATATCTTTGGTTTTTGCATTAAAAACTATCCTTTAGAGACCAAGATCAACTTAGAGTTCTTTTTATTTCTAAATGTCAGCTCATGTAATGCAAGCTCACGTTCACTTTCTTCTCTTGCCTTTAAAATTAAATGATGATGGTCTGACTTTGAGCAGACAGGATCAGGCTGAGAGGCATCTCCTGTCAGCATAAAGGCTTGGCAGCGACAACCACCAAAGTCTTTTTTCTTTTCAGGGCAACTTTTACATGGCTCAGGCATCCATGCATCGCCTCGGAAGTGATTAAACCCTGTAGAGCGATACCATATATCAGAGAGTTTTTCATCTTTGACATTAGGGAAATTCATTGGTAGTTGACGCGCTGCATGACATGGTAATGCAGTACCATCAGGTGTAATCGTTAAGAAAATACTTCCCCAACCATTCATGCATGCTTTTGGTCGTTCTTCGTAATAATCAGGAACCACAAATATAAGCTTACATGGATTACCCGCATCACTGAGCTTCTTACGATATTCATTGGTAATACGCTCAGCACGAACTAGCTGTTCTTTGGTAGGTAAAAGCCCTTGTCTGTTTAAGTATGCCCATCCATAAAACTGACAAATCGCAAGCTCAACTTGGTCTGCTTCAAGTTCAATACAAAGCTGAATAATATCTTCGATCTGATCAATATTATGCCTATGTATAACAAAGTTCAGAACCATTGGATATTCATATTTTTTTACAAGCCGTGCAATTTCATTTTTCTTTTCAAAAGCACGTTTTGAACCTGCCAACATATCATTAATAACAGGATCACTGGCTTGGAAACTCACTTGAATATGATCTAAACCTGCTTGCTTAAACTGAGCAATTTTTTCTTCATTAAACCCTAGGCCTGAAGTAATGAGATTGGTATAAAAACCCAATTTATGTGCATATTCAATGAGTTCAGGCAAATCTTGGCGAACCAATGGTTCTCCACCCGAAAACCCTAACTGAACTGCACCCATCTCACGTGCTTCTTTAAATACATCGAACCACTGCTCTGTTGTTAGCTCATTTTGCATAGATGCAAATTCAAGCGGATTGGAACAGTATGGGCATTGTAAAGGACAACGATAAGTCAGCTCGGCAAGTAACCAGAGCGGTAAACCAACCTCACTCATTTGTCTAACTTAATCCAATTTTCTTTTTGCGCTACAAGCATATAGTCGGCCACATCGGTATCAATTTGCTCAATATCGCCAAACTGTTGCTTCAGGTTTGCAATAATATCTGCAATCGTACACTGACCATCGATATGCTGTGCAATCGCAGCAGCAGACTCATTCAGCTTAATCATTCCTTCAGGGTACAAAATAATATGTGCTTGCTGTGATGGCTCATATTGAAAACGATAACCACGTTGCCATACGGGTACAATACTTGTATCTAAAATCATTTAAATAATCCTTTATGCCATACGGGTTGATCTGTCACGCTATGATACGGTGCTTCATTATGTACATAAGCCAATGTAAGCGCATCTAAAATTGACCATAAAATATCAAGCTTAAATTGCAAAATTTCCAACATGCGCTGTTGCGATTCATACGTTGTAAATGAATCTAACGTAATATTTAAGCCATGCTCAACATCACGACGTGCTTGTCCAAGCCTTAAACGAAAATAGTCATAACCTTGCTCGTTAATCCAAGGATAATGTTTTGGCCAAGAATCTAAACGCGATTGATGAATTTTAGGTGCAAAAAGCTCAGTCAAGGAGCTACTTGCTGCTTCACGCCAAGATGTACGACGAGCAAAATTTACATACGCATCTACAGCAAAACGTACTCCGGGTAAAACAAGTTCTTCTGAAATAACTTGCTCACGTGTCAATCCTACTGCTTCAGCTAAACGCAACCATGCTTCACGCCCACCACCATCTGGATACTCGCCATCTTGATCAATCATACGCTGAATCCACTCTTGGCGTACACGCTGATCAGGACAATTCGCCATAATTGCAGCATCTTTTAAAGGAATATTAATCTGATAATAATATCTATTGGCAACCCATGCTTGAATTTGCTTTTGAGTCGCTCGCCCTTCATGCATCATGACATGAAATGGATGATAAATATGATAATACTGACCTTTATCTAAGATGGTCTGTTTAAATTCCTCAGTCGTAAAAGGTGTCTGCGTATGACTCATTTTCATTCCTTGATCTTTATGTTTTAAAGCTCGATTTGCATGCCGTCAAATGCGACTTCCACATCATGTTTCTTTAATGTTGCAAACTGCTCTGAATCTTCATCCAAAATTGGATTAGTATTATTAATATGAATATATATCTTACGAGTATCTTCAAGCTGGTCTAAATAAGACAAAGATCCACCTTCACCATAGATATATAAATGCCCCATATCTCTACCTGTTTTTGTACCTACACCACGCGTTTGCATTTCGTGGTCTGTCCACAAAGTACCATCAATCATTACACAATCGGAAGCTTGCATAATTTGCATAACTTCATTATCTACTTTTCCTAACCCTGGTGCATAGAATAACTGCTTTTGCGTTTTACGATCTTTGATAATCATTGCGATATTATCACCATCGTGTGGGTCATTTCGGTGTGGCGAATATGGTGGTGATGCACTACGAATAACTAATGGGATAAATTCTAAATTCTCAAATCCATCAATCTTAAACTGCTGTGTAGGATCAATTTTGTGATGCTGTAAACCACCACCATTCCAATGTTTGAGCATATTAAATAATGGAAAGCCTGTGGTTAAATCTTGATGTACCATATCTGTACACCAAACATTGATTGGACAGCCTTCTCTAAGCGTAATCAAGCCTGTTGTATGGTCAAGTTGACTATCCATCAGAACAACACTTTTAATGCCCGTATCTCTTAATGCTCTCGCAGGCTGTGCTGCTTTAAAGTCAAAAAGTTGTTGCCTGATATCTGGAGAGGCATTAAATAACACCCAATCTATACCATTTTCAGATACTGCTATAGAAGATTGTGTTCTGGTTTTTGCATTGAGTATGCCATTTCTTACACCATCACAATTAGAACAGTTACAGTTCCATTGTGGAAAACCACCACCTGCAGCCGAACCTAATACATAAATATACATATTTTATTTACCTATGCTACAAAAACATAAGCCCTAGAAATTCTAGGGCTTATCAATAAATACTTTTAAATTAACGGTGTTCAAAATACATAGTTACTTCAAAGCCAATACGTAAATCAGTGTATGCAGGTTTAGTCCATTGCATGTCCAATACTCCAATCCTTATGTGCTAATTGGTCGCACATCCATTTTAAGATAAATTTGAAACTCTATTGTAACCAACTTTATATAAAATGGACAGCCTTAGAGTTTCTTAAAATGTAAATTACTCAGTATAAGTGCCTAAACGCTCAGTAAGTAAATCAAAGAACCCATCACGATTAATTGTATTTAAAAAATATGCATTCTTAGGACGATCAGTTACTTTCCACCAGTCGGCAACAGTCGCCCCCATAGTTAACTCACTTGTTGTTTCAATTTCCACATTAATTTGTTTACCTGTAAACAAATGTGGTGCAATCAAATAACCAATTACACATGGATCATGCAACGGCGCACCTGCCGAACCATATTTTTCTTTATCATAGCGCTCGAAGAAATCTGTCCAAGAAGCTACAGCCTCACCCACAAGCGTATTTAATGCTCTTAACTCTTTAATCCAAGTTGCACTTGTTAAAGCCTTATGTGTCACATCTAATGGTACAACAGTAATTTCAATTCCTGCATCAAATACAACTTTGGCTGCGTCAGGATCTACAAACATATTAAATTCTGCTGAAGGTGTAATATTTCCACCTTCAAAGAAGCCACCACCCATAGAAATAATTTTTTGAATACGTGTCGCAATATCTGGTGCTTGTATCAAAGCCTGAGCAATATTGGTCATTGGTCCTAGTGTACACAATGTAATTGTTTTCTCAGGTGCATTACGAAATGTTTCTATAATAAAATCAACAGAGTGTTGCTCTTGTAATGGCATTGTTGGTTCAGGCAAATCTATACCATCGAGCCCTGTTTTACCATGCACATTTTCAGCAGTAACCAATGGCTTTTTGAGTGGTCTATCACAGCCTGCAAAAACTTTTATATCCGAACGCTTTGCCAACTCACATACCATTCTTGCATTACGACTTGTTAAAGCAAGAGGTACATTACCTGCAACAGTCGTAATACCAATAACTTCTAGTTCTGGGCTTGCAAGTGCCAGCAAAATTGCAACACCATCATCCTGACCTGGATCTGTATCAATAATAATTTTTTGAGTTGTAGATCGCATGTAAATACCTTTCAATGAGCAAAAAACCAACACTATTGTATTGACTTAAAAATGACACGGCACTATACCGTGAACCCTATATGAAGTGAACCCGAGCCTGTATAATTCTAATGCAAATATCATAATGTAAACTGAAGTTAATATAATTTTTTAAGCGACTTGCATAAAAAAAGCCAAACATACACTTTGTATAGTTTGGCTGAGTAAAAAAAATATTATTACATTGTGAAAGACAAACAAATTCCTGCAATTGTTGCGCTCATTAAATTAGAAAGCGTTGCTGCTAAAAGTGCGCGTAATGCAAGTTTAGATAAAACAGGGGTTAAACTTGGCTCTACAACACTAAATGCACCAATTACTATACCAATAGAACTAAAATTTGCAAAGCCGCAAAGACCAAATGAAATAATTGCAGCAGTCTGTGAAGAAATACTGTGATCCACTAAATGAGGCGCTAAACCTAAATAGGCAACGAACTCATTAATTGCCAATTTCTGTCCAAGTAATGCACCTGCAAGAGAAGCATCATGCCAATCCACGCCCATTAAATAAGCAAGTGGGGATAAAATATAACCAAAAATTGAATTGATTGATAAATCTGAAATTCCAAATATTCCACCAATTCCACCGACCAAACCATTCAGTAGTGCCAGCAAGCCGACAAAAACCATAATCACCGTACCAACACCAGCAGCAATTTTAAGACCAAGCATTGCACCACTAGCAGCAGCTTCAATAATATTGGTTGGTTTGTTTTCACCAAAAGAGATCTCTTTGACTTCTACTTGTGAAACTTCAGTTGCAGGACTAAGTAACCTTGCAAACAAGATACCACCTGGAATAGCCATTAAAGATGCTGCAAGTAAATATGTCATTGGCACACCAAGACCAGCATAGCCAACCAGTACCGAACCAGACACAGCAGCCATACCACTACACATTACAGTAAATAGTTCATTCTTATTCATTTTAAGTAAGAATGGACGAAGTGCTGCAGGCAGTTCATTTTGACCAATAAAAATGGTTGTAACAGCAGCAAAAGATTCTACTTTACTAATATTTAATACTTTTTGAAATGCACCACCTAAAATACGAATAAATACATTCATAATTTTAAGGTAATACAAAATAGTAATGAGCGCTGTTACAAAAACAATCGTTGGAAGTACTTTGAAAGCAAAAATAAATCCTGCACCATCAAATACTGTATTCATTTTGCTACCAACAAGTGGTCCAAAAAGAAAAGTACTTCCTGAATCAGAATAACTAATAATTTTATTAAAACCTACCGCGAGTTGTTCAAATAAATATTTTCCAAAAGGGACATATAAAATTAAAAGCCCCAATACAAACTGCAAAGCCAATGCAGGTAGAATGGTACGTATCTTAATCATTCTTCTGTTATTTGAAAAAATAAAACCTATAAGCAACAGAATCAATATCCCAATTAAGCCGCGGTATTCAGACATACGTATCTCCGTAATATAAGCACAAGTCTATCCACACCTATTTAAAAATAGATTACGCAAATACTTTTCTTATATTACAAAACTCAGATTAAACTTGATGTTGCAGTAAATTTTAGCATTCACCCCTTACTAAACAGCAAATGCCCTAAAATCTACTCAAAACGAATTGTTCATGCTAAATTTCAAGCACAAAAAAGAAGTAGTTAAAATTAAGTATTTGTTTTTTATAAAAAACTTTATCTTTACCACTTCAATTAGCGTAAATGTAACAAATTTCTACTAAAATATCGAATCTTTTTTTACTTATCTTACAAATTATTCCTTGTAGGAATATATATTATAACCTAAAGTTAAGAATATATTTTGCCCATTCATAGGTTAACTTCACAGTAAATTTAAAAAAAACACGGTATCATTTGTCTAATTTTTTATATTTTGGGCTGTTAATGAATTCTATATCTCATAAAAAACTTGTTGTACTCGGCAGTATCAATGCAGATCATATTCTTAAGTTAGAGCAGTTCCCTCACCCTGGTCAAACCTTGACAGGAGATGACTATCAAGTTGCTTTTGGCGGCAAAGGTGCAAACCAAGCGGTTGCTGCTGGTCGTAGTGGTGCAAATATTTCATTTATTGCTTGTGTTGGCAATGATGCGATTGGTAATAGTGTTAAGGTACAATTAGAAAAAGATAATATTAATATACATGCCATTCAATCAGTCAATGGACAACCTACTGGCGTTGCTCTTATCTTTGTGAATGCACTTGCCGAGAACTGTATAGGTATTTGTGCAGGCGCGAATGCTAGCCTTACACCTTCATACGTACAACAGTATAGATCACTTATTTCTGAAGCTGATGCCCTACTATTACAACTAGAAACACCACTAGAAAGTATTATAGAAGCTGCAAAAATTGCAAATGAAGCAAATGTAACAGTTATTTTAAACCCTGCACCCGCAAGAGAACTACCTGAAACACTATTAAGTTTAGTAGATATTATTACTCCCAATGAAACAGAAACGCTAAGCCTAACTGGAAAAATTGTACATAATGAAAAAGACGCTGATGATGCAGCTCAAATTTTACATGGCAAAGGCATTAAAACAGTTGTAATTACTATGGGTTCACGCGGTGTTTGGCTTAGCCAAAATGGACAAGGGCAATTGATTGCTGGATTTAAAGTACAAGCAATAGATACCATTGCAGCTGGGGACACATTTAATGGCGCTTTTATTACAGCTCTTCTAGAAGGCCAAACTGCAGAGAAAGCTGCACGCTTTGCCAATGCTGCCGCTGCAATTGCAGTTACTCGTGCAGGTGGTCAACCTTCTGTACCATGGCGCAAAGAAATTAATCTTTTCTTAGAAGATCAATAAGTAAATGATACCCTTGTATCCTTTCTATGCAAGGGTATCATTTATATTTAGAAAGAAAATACATGCTCATTTTTACTTAATATTCTAATAAATAATTTTTACAAGCACTTAAAATGCTTTTGACTACAAAATTTTATACTTTTCTTTGACATAGAAGATATACCTAGAACTATATTCCATAAAAGAGACTCTCCTGAACCATTCAAAATTTAAAATAAAAAAAGCCGACTTAAATTAGTCGGCTTTTTTTTCGAAGGATATTGATTCAAATAACTCAATGACACCTAATACGCAAGCATTAACAAGCCTCTAAATAAGCCTGCAATAACCGCAAGTACTAAAACGCCAGCAAGCCATAGAAGCACAAACCATTTTATTTGAGAACCTTTCATATTTCCCTCATAAATTAGTGATAACCTTCATCACCTACACGAACTTTATCTCTAAACACCCAATATCCCATAATAGTATACATAAGGATAATCGGTATGAGTACCAATGCACCAATTAAAGCAAATAGTTGACTATCTCTAGGTGCTGCAGCCTGCCAAATTGTTAAAGATGGCGGAATAATATTTGGCCACAACGAAATAATAAACCCTGTATATGCTAAAAACATGATACATAATGTATAAAAGAATGGTTTAAAGTCATCACGTGCAAAACAAGACTTCCATGCAAGGAAACCAAATAGAATTACAAGTAATGGTACAGGCATAAAGTAATAAAGCTGTGGTGTAGTAAACCATTTTTGTGCAATTGTATGGTGTGCAAATGGTGTGTACAAACTAACAGCTGCAATGAGTAATAATACTGCAATTATAAGCTTTGGCATAAGACGATACATCTTATCTTGTAGCTCATGATCAGTTTTCATAATTAACCAACCACAGCCTAAAGCTGCATACATTACTACCACACCAACGCCAGTAAATAGAGAGAAAGGTGTTAACCAATCTAAACCACCACCAACATATAGCCCATTCTCAGTTTTAACACCTTGGATATATCCACCCAAAATAACACCTTGAATAAAGCTTGCAAATGTAGAACCACCAATAAATGCCATATCCCATACTGGTTTAGAGCGATGTGCTTTAAAACGAAATTCGAAAGCAACTCCCCTAAAAATAAGAGCAACAAGCATTAGCATAATTGGCATATAAAATGCTGAAAGCAATGTACCATAGACCACTGGGAAAGCACCGAATAGACCAGCTCCACCAAGTACCATCCAAGTTTCATTACCATCCCAAACAGGAGCTACAGTATTCATCATTACATCGCGTTCTTGCTGATCCTTAATGAATGGGAATAAAATTCCAATTCCCAAATCAAACCCATCAAGAACTACATAAATTAGAACACCAAGCGCAATAATAACAGCCCAGATTAAAGATAAATCAATCATTATTGTTTACCTCCCTTGTTACCATGACTGTCATCTTCATCAATATCTTCATCAACTGCACTTAAAGGACGCATAGGTGTTTTAAAATGACCAACACCACCAACTTCTTCAGCTTTAGAATGAATAAACTGAGGACCTTTATGCATAAGCTTCAAGATATAGTAAATACCTGTACCAAAAACTACAGTATAAACAATCACAAAGATAATTAATGTAATACCTACTTGGTTTGCAGATACTGGCGACATTGCATCAGATGTACGTAATACACCATATACAACCCATGGTTGACGCCCCATCTCTGTTGTAATCCAACCAGCTAATAATGCAATATATCCTGTAGGTGCCATTACAATTGCAAAACGGTGGAACCAAGACTTCTCATAAAGTGCCTTACCTTTACGCAGTACCAAACCTGTTACCGCTAATAAAAGCATAAGCATACCAAGACCCGCCATTGCACGGAAAGTCCAAAAAATTACTGTTGAATTTGGACGATCTTCTGCAGGAAACTCTTTTAAGCCCTTAACAACACCATTTAATTCATGAGTCAGTACAAGGCTACCTAAATATGGAATACCAATTGCATATTTAGTTTTTTCTTCTTTCATATCTGGAATACCAAATACATAGAGTGGCATAGACTCATTTGTATTTGTTTCCCAGTGACCTTCAATTGCCGCAAGTTTTGCAGGTTGATGGTGCAAAGTATTTAAACCATGCTGATCTCCAACCATAACTTGTGCTGGTGCTGCAAACAAAATCATCCAAAGTGCCATAGAAAATGATTTTTTAACCAATTCATCACGGCGACCACGTAACAGATGCCATGCTGAACAGCCTGCAACAATAAGGGCAGAAACAAGAAATGCAGCTATTGCCATATGTACAAAACGATATGGGAAAGATGGATTAAAAACAATTGCTAACCAATCTTTCGGTACAATAACACCATTTTCAATAGCAAATCCTTGTGGGGTCTGCATCCAACTGTTCGAAGATAAAATCCAGAACATCGAAATACAAGTTCCTATAGCAACCATGAACGTTGCAAAAAAGTGGGCTCTTTCGCTCACCCTTCCCCAACCGAACATCATTACACCTAAGAAACCTGCTTCCAAGAAGAATGCTGAAAGTACCTCATAAGTAAGTAGAGGACCAGTAACACCTCCTGCTATTCTTGAAAACTCACTCCAGTTCGTACCAAATTCATAGCTCATTACCACGCCAGAAACCACACCCATACCAAAGGCAACTGCAAAGATTTTAAGCCAATACTTAAACAAATCTTTATATACAGGGTTTCTTGTACGTAGCCAACGCCATTCTAAAACTGCTAAAAAGCATGCTAAACCAATGGATGTCGCTGGAAAAATGATATGAAAAGAAACTGTAAAAGCAAATTGAATTCGTGCTAATTCAAGTGCTGTTAATCCTAGAGACATATTTCCTCCTCAGGATTATGAGATCTAGTCATCTCGACTAAGTCATGCTTAAATTTCCTTTACCGATAAATCATATGCAAATATACCGATCTGGCTAACTGCTAGATGATAAATTTGCAACTGTTTAGTTAATAAACATTGATGATTGGGGTATAAACTGCATCAATATGCTATCCATGTTTATAATGGTATATATTAACCGAGTTATGTCATATTTGATGCCAAATATTAATATTTTTTTAAATCAGTTTCATGATCTACTGCAACATCTATTGAATTTAAGCCAAAAACTTAACTATAAGATCAGAATTCCAAATAAGATTGCTATTAGAAAATATAGAGTTAAAAAATCACAATGACTGTATCTGATATATTGGAATTTTACGTTATACGGTCAATAATCTATTATAGAATATAAACACACCTATCTACTTAATTTTTATATAACAAAGCTGCAATAAGACTAGAACTTATTCGCTCAAGCTAACATCCATAACTATAATTAACTTTGTATATATAGATCGGTGTATACAAGTATCTTTTCTAGCTAAATACACTCAATCTGTACATCACTCATTCTTTCACCATGATGCAATAGTTGATTAAAATACTGTTCAACAACTTTTGCCTGTTCAGCTGTGCTATCTACCTTATACATTTGTTGACGAAAATCATTACTTGAATGTAGCCCTTTGGTATACCAAGCGATATGTTTTCTTGCAATACGACACCCTGAATACTCACCATAAAAGTCGTATAGTTCAGTTAAATGTCCAAGAAGTACATTACGCACTTCCTGTATTTCAGGTGCAGCTAAATATTTCCCAGTTTTTAAATAATGAGCAGTTTCTCTAAATATCCATGGTCTTCCCTGTGCAGCACGACCGATCATAATAGCATCTGCATTAGTCTTATCTAGAACATATTTTGCTTTTTCAGGGCTATCTATATCGCCATTTGCAATTACAGGAATATTAATGGTATTTTTAACTTGGGCAATCAAATCATAACGTGCTGTATTTAAATACATATCTTCACGTGTACGACCATGCAATACAAGCGCCTGTATTCCCGATTTTTCAGCACACTCTGCTATTCTTAGAATATTTTCTTCACCATTAAGGAAACCCAGTCGAGTCTTTAATGTCACTGGCACATCCACAGCTTCAACTACCGTACTAAGTATTCTCTCAACCAAGTTTTCATCTTGGAGTAATGCCGAACCTGCAAGCTTATTACATACTTTTTTTGCGGGACATCCCATATTTATATCAACGATCTGCGCACCATTTGCAACCTGATAGCGCGCTGCCTCAGCAAGTTCTAATGGATCAGAGCCTGCAATTTGTGCAGATATTGGTGCAATTTCTCCATCAAAATTTGCACGATACAAACTCTTTTTTGTCATTCTTAAAGTTTTATCTGCCGTCATCATTTCACTAACTGCATGACCTGCACCAAAATATTTACATAATGTTCTAAAAGGTCTATCTGTTACACCTGCCATCGGTGCAACCCAAATCTTCTTATCTATTGATCTATCAAACAATTCTCTAATTACATTGTTTTTACTCAATTTTTAATTTCCTATATTCTTTAACATTCTCAATGATTTTATGCTATTCATTGCTAAAATAATGCTACAATTTTCGCATTTGTAGCAACAAACAAATTTAGTACCAAAGTTAGCTACGAACAGCATGGGAACCATTACAAAACGTCAAAAAGTAGATGGTAAATTTACTTACACGGCACAGATACGAATTAAAAGACCAGATAAAACTACATTCAATAAGACCAGAACTTTTAAAAAAGAAAGTGATGCTAAATATTGGTTAACCCTGATTGATTAAATCCTGAAGTTGCTGCTAAACGCAGAACCTTGACTGATCTCATCAAAAAATATTTGGAAGAATCAGATGGTTTCGCTAGGGACAAAAACTTGGACACTTAATTACCTCGCTAGTTTAATCATTTCTGAGAAAAATATCTATTCATTAACAAGACAAGATTTTTCAGATCATGCCCTATACTGCAGAAAAGGTGATCCATCTATTGGGCTTGAAGATGTTGCACCATCAACAGTACTGAAAGAGTCAAGCCATATTAAAGCTGTTTTATAGTCAAACAATCAAAAATATAAGACAATATGGAAATGAGTTATTCAGAACATTTTAGACGAAAAGTTATAGCGAAGCTTGAGGAAGGACATTCCATACGAGCGGTATCGACACAATTTGAGATTGATAAAAATACAATTTTGAGTTGGAAAAAAAGAATTGAGGTTAAAAGAACTCGCCCACGGAAACCTTTTAAAATTGAGGATGATGCACTACGTGCTGATGTTGAGAAATATCCAGATGATTATCAATATGAGCGTGCTGTACGCTTTTCCTGCTCAGCTGCATCTATTGGTTATGCATTAAAACGTTTAGGAATCACAGTGAAAAAAAGACCTTACGCCATCCACAAGCAAAAGAATCCCTCAGATCCGCATTCACCAAAGCTTTAGATCATCTTCAAAAAAAGCATCCCATTGTTTATCTTGATGAAAGTGGGTTTAAATCACACGATTATCGACCTCATGGTTACTCTCCTAAAGGAGCACCATGTTATGGATTATTTAATTGGCAATTAAATAATCAGACCAATGCCATTGGTGCATTGTATGAAAATAAGTTGTTTAGCGTTGGGCTATTCAATTGTAAAATTAATTCAGATGTATTCCATTTCTGGGTAGAGCATTTTCTTATTCCTGAATTACCTAGACACAGCATCATTGTGATGGATAATGCGACGTTTCACAAACGAGCAGACACACAGGAGTTACTAGAACATCATGGGCATCATATTTTATGGTTACCGCCTTATAGTCCTGATTTGAATTCCATTGAAAAGACATGGGCATGGATTAAGAAAAAGAGAAAAGAATGGCAAGAGGATTGTATTGATCGACTCTTTCAGATGTTTTTTCATGTCTGTATGAGTAATTAGATTGTTTGACTATAGTTCATACTGAAGCTGAATATGTATGGGGCAAAATATTGAAGGTGTAATTAATGAATATAAAAACTCTCTTTCAGGATTACGCAAATCACGAATAGTTACCAATAAGTTTAGAGTTTCAAGCTCTCACGACTAGCTTTTATAAAAGCTAGAAAAAATATCTATATCAAGTATTTAATTCTTAGAAAAATAAAATATATTTCACCTGATTCATATAAACCTTTGCTAGAGCTAACATCTATTGAAAGTACTAATACTATCTTTCATATCATATAAAACAAGATATTATAACACTCTAAAACAAATCCAAAACTTAACTGAATATACAGGTGCTAATCACCTCTAGTATATGACGAAGGATAATTTCAGAGAGTAAAACTACAGAAGTGCATAAGTTAGTTTATTCGACTACTCAATCAACTAAGAGAAATTAATGTTGTAATTATAAATAATGTAAGCTTTTATAAAAGTAATAAATAGATCTAAGTTTGGGTGCAAGAAATAATACTGTATAGGTAGAGCTAACTACAGTTGTTGTTTTAGCAGTATTCTTAACCGAAAGCATATAGTACCAAAACTGATCGATTAAAGAAAAGCTTTTACTGTATTACTCTGTCATCTATTGCTCAAAAATATTGAAATGCCTTATGTGACAGCATCAACAACCTGTTGTAGTGTTTTAAAACAATTATATCTTTCCTAAATTTGACCATATTTCTTACTTTATATACTAGGTCAAACAAAAGCCTCATAATTTGACTTACTATTTTGAAAATATTAGCGTTTGGTAAACGCTAATTTAATGGCAAATAATAAAAATATTGATCCAGTAATTCTATCTAGCCTCTTAATAACACTCGGTTGCTTTAGATATTTTGCAATAGGCCGCATTAAAGTAATGAGTATAAAAGACCAAATAAATCCTATGATGACATGGATAGAAACCAATGCCATTACCCAAACCTCAGTCTGTCCACCTGCAGGAATAAACTGTGGTAAAAAAGAAATATAAAATATTCCAACTTTAGGATTCAAAATATTGGTTAAAAAACCTTTTATAAACCAATTTTGACTCCCATTACTTGTCACATCGCTCACAGACTCAAGAGAATTTCTTGGATTAAGAATCATTTTTATACCTAGCCAAGCCAAATAAATAGCACCTATCCACTTTAAAATATTAAATGCTATTTCAGAGGTTGCAAGTAATGCTCCAAGACCACAAGCAACAACTATTCCCCAAATAATGCACCCAAAACCAATTCCTGTAGCAGTTTTCAATGCTTTCGGTTTTGTTTCTAAACTAGCAGTTCTAATAATTAAAGTTGTATCTAAGCCTGGTGTAATTGTTAAAATACAAATTGCAATTAAAAAAGGAATTAAAATTTCAATCATGTAAAATGTCCCAGTAGAATATTTTTATATTTATAGAATAGATTTTTTTATTGTAAAAAACTACTTAAAGGTATCTATAAGTTTGTATTATTAGCATCAAGTTTTTCAAAATCATGCTCTGACTATAGGAATAAGTTTACCAAGCAGCTCTATTAAACTTGGCATATCTGAAACACCAAAATACTCAAAATTATCAGCATATAAAGAGAAAATAACAATATATTGATACATATCCACATTTACAGTTTTTGCTATTAATACAGTAATATATTTAGGGGAATTTTCAGGATTAAAATATAGACTAGGATCACAAATATACCCCAAACGTTCCATTGCTTCCTCTGGTGTAATTGGCCCATCGGTTGTTTGTAACTCTCTATTTAATTCAGCACTAAAATCATATTTAGCATCTGACCATCCTGTTCTATAATTATATTCATACATCTTTATTAAATTCCATTCTCAATAGTTCAGTATAAGCTGTTAATAGAGTATCTTCATTCTATATTGCGAATACCCCCAAATAGATGAGATAAAATGCGCAAAATTTACGCATTTTATAAAAATCTTAGTGTTTAATATCAATAATTTTATATCTTGTTTCAAGAAGTAAAGAACCTATTTCTTTTCCAACCTCAGGTTCCTTCAATACTTCAAGATAATTATTTTCTTGAATTAACTGTTGATTTTCATCATACCATTCCACAACAGTTACTTGATCACCATTAGTTTTTTTCTTAATTACTTCCTGAGTAAATACCTTTAAAATAGAACCATCCAATACTTTTTCTAGTGTAACAATCACTTCACATTTCCTATGCATCTTTTAAAGTGAGTTATAGATACCATAGAAAACCGTATTTGTGATGCAGTAAAGTGTTTCAAACCATTGCATCTACCTATTTAGCTTTCTAAAAGATAAAAAAAACCACGCAATTGGGGTATTAACGTGGCTATAAATAGAGGGTGGTCAATAAATATATTTTATGAAAATATATTTAACCTATAAAAATTATTATACCTATTTTTTTTAGTTAATCAATATTGTTTCAATAAAATTTCAATACGGTTACTTAGCAACCAATAGATATTAAGATACGTTAACAATAGTAAGTAATAAATTTAAGTCACTAACCCAAGTTTTAATGTTTGATATGCCCTATTTGATGATATCTATACATCAATATTTGGAAAATTCATAATTTATAGTCAAACAATCAAAAATATAAGACAATATGGAAATGAGTTATTCAGAACATTTTAGACGAAAAGTTATAGCGAAGCTTGAGGAAGGACATTCCATACGAGCGGTATCGACACAATTTGAGATTGATAAAAATACAATTTTGAGTTGGAAAAAAAGAATTGAGGTTAAAAGAACTCGCCCACGGAAACCTTTTAAAATTGAGGATGATGCACTACGTGCTGATGTTGAGAAATATCCAGATGATTATCAATATGAGCGTGCTGTACGCTTTTCCTGCTCAGCTGCATCTATTGGTTATGCATTAAAACGTTTAGGAATCACAGTGAAAAAAAGACCTTACGCCATCCACAAGCAAAAGAATCCCTCAGATCCGCATTCACCAAAGCTTTAGATCATCTTCAAAAAAAGCATCCCATTGTTTATCTTGATGAAAGTGGGTTTAAATCACACGATTATCGACCTCATGGTTACTCTCCTAAAGGAGCACCATGTTATGGATTATTTAATTGGCAATTAAATAATCAGACCAATGCCATTGGTGCATTGTATGAAAATAAGTTGTTTAGCGTTGGGCTATTCAATTGTAAAATTAATTCAGATGTATTCCATTTCTGGGTAGAGCATTTTCTTATTCCTGAATTACCTAGACACAGCATCATTGTGATGGATAATGCGACGTTTCACAAACGAGCAGACACACAGGAGTTACTAGAACATCATGGGCATCATATTTTATGGTTACCGCCTTATAGTCCTGATTTGAATTCCATTGAAAAGACATGGGCATGGATTAAGAAAAAGAGAAAAGAATGGCAAGAGGATTGTATTGATCGACTCTTTCAGATGTTTTTTCATGTCTGTATGAGTAATTAGATTGTTTGACTATATATTTATTACCACTCAACTTAAAACAGGCTACTTTTGTTATGAATTAGTTTATGTTTTTAAATATTTGAATTATATATTAAAATTTAGGTTCATTTGGATATAATTAAATAGTTGTATTGTAAGAGTTTACAGCATCATTAATAATGTTAGTCAAGTACAAATAAGTTAAAAATATCATAACATGCAACCAACTATCGAAATCCATCCATTAGATCCTTTTTTACCTAAAAAAGCTAAACTACTTATACTTGGTAGCTTTCCACCTCCTAAAAATAAGTGGAAAATGGATTTTTATTATCCAAATTATCAAAATGATATGTGGCGGATCATAGGGCTATTATTCTTTAAAGATGTATCTTACTTTTTAGATGTTGCAAATAAAAACTTTTATCTAGATAAAATTAAAGCTTTTCTTCATGAATATCATATTGCTATTTTTGATACTGCATACAGAGTCAAACGTCTGAAAGGAAATGCATCGGATAAATTTTTAAAAGTGATTGAACCAAGCAGTCTTACTGCACTTTTAACAGCAATACCTAACTGTAAAGCAATCATGACTACAGGAGAGAAAGCAACTCAAATATTAATGCAACATTTTCCTACCTATGCGAAAGCACCCACAATACAACAGTCAAGTCATGTACATTTCATAAATCGTGATATTAAACTATATAGAATGCCATCAACATCTCGTGCTTACCCTTTAGCGCTCCAAGAGAAAGCACAAGCATATCAAAAATTATTTAAAGAAATCGGCTTACTATAATTTAGATTCAAAAATTTCTAATACCTGCCTAAACACTTCTTGCTCAGAACGTGTCGCATCTACCTTATAAATACGTTGAGGCTGTTGCCGATGTAGTTCTGCATATCCTTCTCTCACCTTAGAGAAAAAAGAAAGTTTTTCTTTTTCAAAACGATCTAACTGACCGCGTGCACGCGCACGAGACATACCCACTTCAATAGGTGCATCTAACCATAACGTAATATCTGGCATTCTTTCTACAAAGGTCTGATTGAGTATTTCTAGTTTTGATTCACTCAACCCGCGCCCTTTCACTTGGTAGGCAAAACTTGCATCTGTAAAACGATCACTTAAAACAACTTTCCCATCACGAAGTGCAGGTAAAATGACTTCACTTAAATGCTGACTACGTGCTGCATAAATGAGTAAAAGCTCTGTATCAGGACACATGACCTCTGTATCATCAACCTGCAATAAAAGATTTCGTACTTTTTCTGCTAAAGCTGTGCCACCAGGTTCACGTGTTAAAATAACTTCTTTATTTTTCTCTAAGAAATATTCATGTACACGTTTAATTAAAGTGCTTTTACCAACACCTTCTGTACCCTCAAAACTAATAAACATTTATGGTGTTGCTCCATTCTTCTTTGCTTTTAAAACGGATAAATAACTTTGAACTGCCGCATTGTGCTCCGCTAATGTCTCACTAAATTTATGTCCACCATTTCCAGTTGCTACAAAATAGACATTTTTAGAATCATCAGGATGCATCGCAGCTTCTATAGATTTAGTATCTGGTAACGCAATTGGTGTTGGTGGTAAACCATTCATTGTATAAGTATTATATGGTGTAGGTGTCCGCAAATCTTGCTTTGTAATTGAACCATCGTACTGGTCTCCCAACCCATAGATTACTGTTGGATCTGTTTGTAAACGCATACCTTGCTGAAGCCGACGTACAAACACACCTGAAACTTGATTAAGTTCGCTGTCTACACTTGTTTCTTTTTTAATAATAGATGCCATGATCAGCGCCTCATATTTATTTTTATAAGGTAGATTGCCAGCACGATTTTCCCATGCACGATCTAAAGCATCCATTTGACGGTGATACAAATTTAAAATAATTCGTTTATCTGTTTCACCTTTATTAAAAAAGTAAGTATTCGGTGCTAAAAGTCCTTCTAAATTTTTATAAGGTATTCCAAGTTCTGCCATCATTTGGTCATATGGTAAATTTACAATTGTTTTGGTCACAAATGGATCTTGACGCAACCTATCTAAAAGTTGTTTAGATGTTGTCCCATCAATTACCATAATTTTATTCATTTGAGAATTTTCAGCATTAGACATCAGCTGTAAAACCTCAACTACAGTCATTCCTTTTTCAACCTCATAAACACCTGCTTTAAGCGTCCCATGAACCATCAATTTACGATAAATTTTTACAACGGTTGGAAAATCAATTTTGTTCTGCTGTGCTAAACGGTCGATCAAGCCTGTATATGTTTCACCTTGATTAATAGAAATAAATTGCTTTTGTCCATCAACAGGATATTGACGCCCTAAACTCAAACCATAAATAATCCAACAACTAGCAACAATGACAAATAGTGCAACAAACCAAAAGCGTATATTGGTTTTTTTCTTTTCAGGTCTATTTTTTTCCATTCTATTCATCATTATTACATTTGGTCTAATTTCAATAGATCAAATAATTGTTTAGTTATTTGATCATCTAATACGTGGTTATCTATTTTCTGAACAGCTTGCATAGGATGTAGTGCATTACAAAAGAACATTGCCTGAATATTGATTACTTCATCAATATAAACTTCGCGCTCTTGGCAAATAATATGAGATTCTTTCATTCTATCTAATATTTCAGCACGCATTACACCATGTATGCCATTATAACCAAGATAAGGTGTAACCCATTGTCCATTTAACAACAAAAAGCAATTACTGCTTATACCTTCAACAATTCTATCTTGAATATCTAAAACTAGTGCTTCTTTAACACCTCTGTCTGTTGCTTCTCTTTTCAAAACAACTTGTTCTAATCTATTTAAAGACTTGATGCCTACAAGATTTGGCATTGTTATACCAATTTTATTATTTAAAATACTGGATGCTGCTATTATTGAATATGGTGTAACCTTTTGATAACTCGGGAAGAATAATAGATAAATATCTACTTCTTTTTCTCTTGAGAAATCATATCCTCGTTGTCCCTCACCTCGACTAAGTATTATTTTTAAAGTGCCATTAAAGTCCCGAATTTCTGACAGAGATGTAATCAATTGTTTTTCTAAAGCATTTTCATCAAAATTAAGCATTAGACATTCAGCAGATTGACGTAGTCTATTTAAATGTCTAGACCAAAGCTGTATTTTGCCATTTTCAATACATATGGTAGTGAAACAGCCATCTCCATACTGAAAAGCACGATCTAATAATGAAGTATGAGTTACGCTTACACCATTTTTAAAACAAAACATAACTACCCTCTCTTACTTTTTAATAGTGTAAATTCTTTGTTTAATTTTTTATACTTATTTTTATAAAAATACTTATTTTTTAATAAATTAAAGTTATGTTACATAAGTAAGTCTTATAGATCCAATTCTTTACATCTATAATTTATCAAATACATAAGGATTGCAGTTAATGATACATTTTAATATACATGTAATAGATGTTGAAAATAGTCTACAAAATTATATTTGGTTACTTGAAGATACAAAAACACGTGAGGTTGTCGTCGTAGATCCAACAGATGGAGAGATTGTCATTGAATACTGTAAGAATAATTATTTAAAAATAAAACAGGTATGGCTTACGCATTGGCACAAAGACCACACTGCTGGCGTACCAAGACTATTAGAATACGATGTGAGTCTACCTATATATGGCCCACAATTAGAGGAGAAGAAAATTCCTTTTTTATCTAAGCCACTACAGCATCAGGATCAGTTTACTTTTAATCATTTTAATATTGAAGTTTTGGCAACACCTTGATGTCTGCTGAAAAAACAGGAGGGTTTAACTTGGTAAACTATACATACTCATCAGGAGTTTACCATGAGCAAGAAACACAAGACGTATACGGCAGAATTTAAAGCTGAAGCGATCAAAGCAATAGAAGCCAATCAAGGCAATGTATCCCAAACAGCTAGAGAACTCGGCATTTCCATGCAAACCCTTTCGAACTGGAATACAAAGGCAAAGGCAGGGACTTTAGCCGGTACAAAACAGTATTCACCTGATCTAAATGCTTTACTCGAAGAAAATAAAAAACTTAAACAGCAGCTTAAAACAGCCGAAATGGAACGTGAATTTCTAAAAAAGGCAGCAGCGTACTTTGCCAAAGAAAGTCAGTAAGGTACGCCTATATGAAATCGCAAAGACACTTATTTCCTATTATTTTGATGGCTCGCTTACTTCACGTATCAGTTTCATGCTTTTATGATTGGCTAAAACAAGGTGTGAGTAAACAATCAATTCAGCGAAATCAACAAGCAATTTTGGTCAAAATAGCACATGAGGAAACGAAACAGAGCTATGGCTATATTCGTTTAACCAAGCATTTACAGGCTCAGGGCGTAAAAATTAGTGCCTATGCCGTTCGTCAGATAAAAAAGTTAAATCAGCTGTATTGTAAGCGCCACAAGCGTTTCAAAAGAACAACGAACAGTGACCATAACCGAGCGATCTATCCAAATTTGCTTGAACAACAATTCTCAATGATTAAACCAAATCAAGCGTGGTCGAGTGATATTACGTATATATGGACAACTGAAGGCTGGTTGTACTTAGCAGCTGTAAAAGACCTTTACACGAAACAAGTGGTTGGCTACAGCTTAAATGAGCGTATGACAGCCAAGCTTGTTTGTGATGCATTGAATATGGCTATTCGCAATCAAAAACCAACTAAGGACCTCATTGTGCATTCAGACAGAGGCAGCCAATATTGCGGTCATGAATATCGAAACTTACTTGAAAAATGTGGCTTTCAGGGTTCAATGAGCAAGCGTGGCGATTGTTACGATAATGCACCGATTGAAAGCTTCTGGGGCATACTCAAAAACGAATTGGTGCATCATCATAGCTATAAAACGAGGGAAGAAGCCAAAGCGGAGATTACAAAATACATAGAGTTATTTTATAATCAACGAAGAATTCAAAAAGGTTTGGATTTTAAGACACCAAATCAAATGGCAGAGGACTTTTGCAAGTTGGCTGCCTAAAATCTCCCAAGTGAAAGTCTCCTGATAATTCAGCACACATCACCTGGTCATACCCTAGGTCATATTGTCTTTTATATTCCAAGCATAAACTGCGTATTTGTTGGAGATACACTATTTGCTATGGGTTGTGGTCGCGTTTTTGAAGGGACACATACTCAAATGTATCACTCTTTGCAGTTACTCGCACAACTACCAAATACTACTCAGGTATATTGCACACATGAATATACTTTAAGTAATGGAAAATTTGCATTATCTGTAGAACCTGATAACTTTATATTACAAGAGCGTGTAGAGCACATTGAATATTTAAGACTGCTCAATAAAATTACACTTCCAACAACAATTGCTCTAGAAAAAGAAACCAACCCATTTCTACGTGCAAAATCGGTTGAATCGTTTTCAAATTTGCGTACACTCAAAGATAATCTATAGAACTGCAATATTTACTTACAATATAACAAAAAGTGTAAATGTAACATTGATAAAATATTTTGATTTTAGAATAAATCTTAATTATATGATTATATAGAAATATTTATTATTTTGGCACAAATAGTCTGTTTTACACTTACAGTTAGATTGTAAGCAGTGTTGTTATTTTATAACGTTTTTTTTTGAAACGTATTTTTTTCATATTTATTGCAGTTCTCCCCCCTTTAAAAATAAACCATACAACCTTATAAATAAGAAAGGACAAATAAGGAGATAATCCATGAAAAAGGTTGTTAAAGCAAAAAACTTAATTGCTTTTCGAATTTGGTTAGAAAAATTGGGGTACTCAGTAAAAAGCTTAACTGACAATAAAGGTTTTACATTTAGTTTTAAGAAAGAATACGGTCTTGTAACCTTCGATCTAGCTGGTAACTCATTAGCAATGCAACTGGGCGAAGAGTTTGAAGATCACTTAAAAGCATAATTTTATTATATGGATCGGCTCCGCTTAAATACAAAAAAAGCAAGACTCTAGTCTTGCTTTTTAATATATGGTGGGGATGAAGAGACTCGAACTCTTACACCTTGCGGCGCTGGAACCTAAATCCAGTGCGTCTACCAATTTCGCCACATCCCCTAAACATTTACACTTCAGAATTTTTTCTAATCTATAATGGCAGAGGATAAAGGATTCGAACCTTTACGAACGGTTTTGGAGACCGTCATGCTACCATTACACCAATCCTCTAATACTCAAATCTCAGTAATAAAAAAGCAAGAGTATTATCTTGCTTCTTAATATATGGTGGGGATGAAGAGACTCGAACTCTTACACCTTGCGGCGCTGGAACCTAAATCCAGTGCGTCTACCAATTTCGCCACATCCCCTTTGAGTATTTACTCAGATTTTAGAATCACTCCTAAAAGTGGCAGAGGATAAAGGATTCGAACCTTTACGAACGGTTTTGGAGACCGTCATGCTACCATTACACCAATCCTCTATATTTTTAATAACATATTGCTACTAAAAACTGGTGGGGGCGAAGAGACTCGAACTCTTACACCTTGCGGCGCTGGAACCTAAATCCAGTGCGTCTACCAATTTCGCCACGCCCCCAATGGCTGTGTATATTATAGAGAAGTCATTTATATGACAAGTATTTTTTTCCAAAAGTTATTTTACATGCACAAATAACATTCAAAACATAAGCTTAGCATGCTTTACCTACATAAAATTTAAGTAAATCGACGCTTTAAATGCATCTACAGTTTGAAATCTATTTATTTTTTGTTTTTCTAGTAATCCATTAATTATAAATTGTAGCTTGTCATAAACTTTAGGCAGTTGAAAAAAATATTGCTGACAATGTAATTTGGCCCACGCTTCATAAGAATATGCACTTAAGCGCTGCTGTATTAACCATTCATATAAAACAATACCCAATGCATATAAGTCTGTTTGAATTGTCTTATTTTTACCATGAAAAAGTTCTGGTGCCATGTATCTTGGCGTTGCATTTAAACTACATCTATTTTCAGAAGAAGCTAAAACCGTATGTTCAAAGTCTAAAAGACAGAAGCGTTCGGCATATTCAACAAAATGTTCTTTTTTTATATCACCGTGGATATATCCCGCTTGATGTAATTTTTGCAAAGGCTCACATAAGTTTAAAATGTGTTCTACAATTTCATAAAGATTGAATTCACTCGGGCTTCTATTTAAAAAAACTGGTTTTGCTTCTGGCAGAATAAAACCAAAATTATTTTCTGACAGACCAAATGTATCTAATGTTGTAAGACTTGCTTTTTCAAATGGTAATAGAAAAAGATTCTTCTGATTTTTAATATAAAAACTATATTCTCGCTTAAAACCTTGCCTCAATTGTTCATGACCGACATCACTTTGACACTTCAAATAATAAAACCCATCTGTTTTTTTAAAGCGAAAAACACGGCGTCCATATTTTAAACTTTGTGACTTTGAAACTAACTCAAGATTCATTTTTTAATAAATCTGCATGAATCTGCGTAAGTGCTTTCCCAATACGTGCATAGATCTCTATCATTGATAGCTTAGGCCAAGTTGCACGTTCACCTTCTTTTTGCAGTTTTTTAAATATTTCAGGGGTTGGGTTCTGTAATAAATAACCATAATGGCGAAAGTTATATTTACCAATAATATTAATATCTCCATAATAATATTGATCAACAATACCATAACCATGGTCAAGCAAGCGACGAACTTGTGGCACAGCACCAACACGTTCACGTGTAAAATCCATTACACCTTTAGCAAAGACCTTCCCTTGCCTTCTGACAATACGCTCTGGCCAACTTAACAAATCTTGACGATAGCGCTCAACATCACTTTGCATAAAAGGGACAACATGCGGGTTTGCCTGACTCGCGATGCTGTAGTTAATGTTATATAAGCGCGCAATTTTTTCTTGCGGAAAATCACTTCTTACACTGCCATCTACCCAACGGGTATTTTTCATAAATGGTACGTGTTTACCATCATAACGCTTTGCAATCAGTTCAATTGGAGGAAATAAAATAGGTACAGCACAAGATGCCAATACAGCACTCCAAATCATTAAATCGGGTGACATATAACGATTTAATACTCGCGGGTTTTGTGAAGCATTATAAGGTGCCACCGCAATATTAATATCTAGACCTGACTTCTCATATGCTTCTGCAAAAGTAATATCACCTAGATGTTCTTGTAAGAAATTTTTCAAATAATTAACATCCGTAAAACCGCTTGGATCTTTTAAAAGCATTTTTAAAGATTTAAACTGAAAAACCTGACTATAAAACTGATCACCTGTAGACAATTCATTAAATTTTTCACTGTCTAATGTACCAAGCATTGCCGTCATAATTGCGCCTGCACTTGAACCTGACAATACATTTGGTAAAAGATTATGCTCTTTCAGCGCTTTACAAACACCACTATGAAAAAGTCCTAATGTTGCACCACCTGAAAACATCAATGCAGGCTGACCATATGCGGTCTTACATAGCTCAAAGAATTTAACTTTTTCATCCAATGAAATTATTTCATCAGATGCAGCAGCAATATATTTTAGGCTTTGATCAACAGTATCAATATAGTCTTCGATAATTTTTTTTGTACCTAAATAAGATACAACAAAAAGCATCGGATGACAGATATTTGCCACATCATAGGTCAGTCCCTCATGCAATATACCTAGGAGGTCTTTTATCCGCCCCTGTTGTTTATATTTTTTGAGTAGAAATAACCGATGTGTAATCACATCACGATCAAAGTATGTCGACTCATTATCCTCTTTCCATGCTTGTATATCTGATGTTTCATCAAGTTGTTGTGCTATTTCTTTCCATTCCTCATAATTATTTGCATGTACAAGCTGCTGTTCTAATCTTTTTATTTTATAAGCGTGCTGAAAATTTGTCGCATGCTGTGATAATAGCTTTAACATTCTATGTCCTAAATTTTCACCTAACCCGATCGTAGTTAAGCAAAATTAACTAAATATACCTGTATCTATAAAACATTTTATAAAATATAAAAAGAGTTGAAATACAACTTTTATGCTTTACTTGTAAATTGTTTTTAAATATTTTAAAAAGTAATAAAACAAATCAATGATAATACACAATTATGGCACATATAGAACTCCCTGATCACCTTATTGATTCACTTTCGCACGTTTTACAACAGCTTAAGCAAACCCTACCTGAACTCAAGCAAGAAACAGATTTTTCTGCACCTGCCTATAAATGGCAAAATAAACAACTTATTGCTATTCACTCACCTAAAACGATGTATCTTGATGATCTAAAGGGCATCCAAAGACAAAAAGAAGTCATTATTCAAAATACTGAGCAATTTTTAAAAAGCCTACCTGCAAATGATATTTTACTGACAGGCTCTAGAGGAACGGGGAAATCATCTATTGTTAGGGCTTTACTTACTCAATACCAAAATTACGGGTTAAGACTCATTGAAATCGAACGAGATGACCTAGCAGACCTACCCATAATTCAAGCACAAATTAAAGATAGACCTGAAAAATTTATTGTTTACTGTGATGACCTTGCATTTAATGCAGAAGATGAAAATTATCGTAGTTTAAAAAGTGTTTTAGATGGTTCATTACAATCAGGAAATAATAATTTTATTGTATATGCAACCAGTAATAGACGTCATTTACTTCCTGAGTTTATGCATGAAAATACGCCAACAACTCGAGTAGATGTTCCACAATATACTGAGCTACACCCTCAAGAGGCCATTGAAGAAAAAATATCTCTTTCTGACCGTTTTGGGTTGTGGTTATCATTTTATCCTATGGATCAAAGCCTGTATTTAGAAATTGTAGAACATTATTTAGAAAAAAACGGATTAGAATTTAGTCAAGAAGCTCGCCTACAAGCATTACAGTGGTGTCAAATGCGAGGACAACGTTCAGGACGTGCAGCATATCAATTTTCAAAACATTGGATTGGCTCATCTCAATTAAAATATCAAAAAAATTAAATGTTTAAAATTTTATAAAGATATCATTTATTGCTTAATCAGAACATAAAATGATATCTCCTGTGCCATATCACTACACATATTAGTATTAGTCGTGATATAACCTAAAGGTATATGTTTTATTACATTTTATATTTCAAGATGAATATGAAAATAGTTTAAGATTTTTTTATTCTATACTCGTATTCATTTTAATTCTTAAAATTTAATTTGTTAGGATAACAATATGTCTGAATTTTCAATTCCACTGATGGCGGGTGAAGTCAATGCTATTCTTAGAAAAGAAAAACAACAACTACGTGTACCCATTCAGCCTCAACCACAAAATGCAGAAGAGGCCGCGAAACTAAGCATTCCTTTTCAAGTTGGCGATCAAATCTGGATCCAAGAAAACTGGGCAGCACATTGGTCATATAATGATGTATCTGCTGAAGAATGTAAAAGCCCAAACTTAGATGATGATAACTATTGGTATCAGGCCGATAATGTTGGGACAAAAGGCTCAAAAGGTAGTCCCGCTTCTTTACGTGGAACATGGCGCCTTGCGGAAACTATGCCTAAATTTGTTTCTAGACTTCACCTTAGGGTTGAAAAAGTTTGGATAGAACAAATTAAAGACATTAGCGAAGAAAATGCAAAAGCAATGGGCTTCCTACCTGAGTTTTTTAAAAATGTAAAAGAACAACCGTTAGGCGAAGACTATATAGCAACATCAAAAGATGCTTTCTTAGAAGATTGGGAACAATTTCGCGGTGAACTTAACTTATGGACATATGCTGTCGAGTTCAGTTTAGATACAGACCAATCAATGCTACATCCTGCTTTCTTAAACGACCGAGAAACACTCACCTATAAAGTAGATTGCTTAATTACAGATACTCAGAGTGAAGAAATAAAAGAACTTAGCTATACAACGGAAGATAAATCACTAGTATGCGCACTTGAACATGTATTGGTTGAAGAATTTAAAAATGATTTCAAAGATTTAAGCCATGATTTTAATCATTTTGGTGAATTCTTCAAAATTATTGATATTGAATCAATTCGTTATATTCAAGAGTTAAACCATATCAATTTAAATTTCGAAATACGTGCAAAAAACAAACGAGTTGAAATTAAAGTGGAACTACTTTCTGTATAATATAAAATATAAAGTTAAAAAAATACCCGCATAAATGTGGGTATTTTTTAACTGCCTATGTCTACGTTAATTGAGCCATTGCAATTTTTTTAGTATCTACTTTCACAGCAGCATTTTGATAATCACTCATCTGATCAAAGTTCATATATCTATAAATATCAGATGACATACTATCAATTTGCGATGCATACGTTTTATATTCTTCAGGTGTTGGTAATTTACCTAAAACTGCCGCAACCGATGCAAGCTCAGCAGAAGCAAGATATACGTTTGCTCCCTGACCTAGACGGTTTGGAAAGTTACGTGTAGATGTCGAAACAACAGTTGTATTTGGTGCAACACGTGCTTGGTTACCCATACATAATGAACAACCTGGCATCTCTGTTCTTGCACCTGCTCGACCATATGTATTATAGAAACCTTCTTCCATTAATTGGTGTTCATCCATACGTGTTGGTGGTGCCAACCATAATCTTGTAGAAAGTGAACCACTTGGTACTTTATCTAACAATTTACCTGCTGCACGGAAATGACCAATATTAGTCATACAAGAACCAATAAAGACTTCATCAATTTTCACACCCTGAACATCAGATAATAGTTTTGCATCATCTGGATCATTCGGACAACATAATACAGGTTCTTGAATGTCTGCTAAATCAATTTCATAGACTTTGGTGTATTCAGCATCAGGGTCTGCTTTTAATAAGTTTGGTTCTGCCAGCCACTTTTCCATATTTTCTACACGGCGTGCCATTGTACGTGCATCGCCATAGCCTTGCGAAATCATCCACTTTAACATTGTAATATTTGAACGGAGATATTCAGCAACTTTTTCCTCAGAAAGAGTAATTGCACAACCAGCAGCAGATCTTTCAGCAGATGCATCTGATAACTCAAAAGCTTGCTCTACTGTTAGCTCATTTTCCATTTCAGTTAAATCAATTTCAAGAATACGACCTGAGAAAATATTTTTCTTACCCTTTTTCTCAATGGTTAAATCACCTGCTTGAATTGCATAATAAGGAATAGCATGTACAAGGTCACGCAATGTAATACCTGGTGCCATTTTTCCTTTAAATTTCACAAGAATTGATTCTGGCATATCTAATGGCATAACACCCGTCGCTGCAGCAAATGCAACTAAGCCCGAACCCGCGGGGAATGAAATTCCTAATGGGAATCGTGTATGAGAATCTCCACCTGTACCAACAGTATCAGGAAGCAACATACGGTTTAACCAAGAGTGAATAATACCATCACCCGGACGTAATGAAACTCCACCACGATTCATAATAAAATCAGGCAATGTATGTTGCATTTGAACATCAACAGGTTTTGGATAAGCTGCTGTATGACAGAAAGATTGCATCACTAAATCTGCCGAGAAACCTAAACATGCTAAATCTTTCAATTCATCACGTGTCATTGGGCCTGTAGTATCTTGCGAACCAACTGTTGTCATGCGTGGTTCACAGTATGTATCAGGGCGTACTCCCTGACCCTCAGGTAAACCACAAGCACGACCCACCATTTTTTGAGCAAGCGTAAAGCCTTTACCAGAGTCATGTGGTTGTCTTGGCTGACGGAACAATGTTGATGGTTCAAGACCTAATGCTTCACGTGCTTTGGCTGTTAATCCACGACCAATAATTAAATTGATACGTCCGCCGGCACGTACCTCATCAAGTAATACAGGTGTTTTTAATTCTGAATCAGCAATTTGCTGACCATTTTTAAATGCTGTAACTTTTGCTTCAGCTTTATTTACTTTAAGAAGAATTTCATCTCCCATATTCATATCAGAAACATCAATTTCCACAGGTAGTGCGCCAGCATCTTCCATTGTATTAAAGAAAATTGGCGCAATTTTCCCACCTAAGCACACACCACCATCTTTTTTATTTGGAATATGAGGTAAATCTTCACCAAAGTACCAAAGCACCGAGTTTGTTGCAGATTTACGTGATGAGCCTGTACCAACAACATCACCTACATAAGCAACTTGATTTCCTTTTGCAAGTAACTCTTTAATTTGTTTAATTGGACCGACTTCACCTTGCTTCTCAGGATGAATACCATCACGTTCATTCTTTAACATTGCCGTTGCATGTAAAGGGATATCTGGACGGCTCCATGCATCTTGCGCAGGAGATAAGTCATCGGTATTCGTTTCACCTGTGACTTTAAAGACAGTAATTTTAATTTCTTCAGGCACATCTTTACGGCTTGTAAACCACTCTGCATCTGCCCATGACTGTAAAACTGCTTGTGCATTTGCATTACCCGATTTTGCTTTATCTGCAACATCATGAAACGCATCAAATACGAGTAATGTTTTTTTCAATGCCGTTGCTGCAAGCTCACCAAGTTGCTTATCTTCAAGTAAATCTACAAGTGGTGCAACATTATAACCACCAAGCATTGTACCTAACAAATATACAGCTCTTTCTTTAGTTACAAGAGGAGATTCTGCATCACCTTTTGCAATCGCTGCAAGAAAAGCAGCTTTTACATAAGCTGCTTGGTCTACACCTGCAGGAATACGGTTTTCTAGCAAGTTAACTAAATAATCTTCTTCACCTACTGGAGGGTTTTTAAGTAATTCAACCAATTCAACTGTTTGTGCATCATTTAATGGTTGCGGTGGGATTCCGAGTGCGGCACGTTCTTCAACGTGTTGGCGGTAAGCTTTTAGCACGGTTTTCTTCCTCTTTTTTTCTCAAAAATTACTTACTCTTCCTATTGCTGTAAGTAATGTACTGTTTAAATTTTACTAAAGTTAATTCAAAAAGTTAATGTTATTTAGGTGTTTGTTTGTGATGCTCGTTATTTTCTATCGAAATGGTATATATAAAAAAGCACTCATATAGAGTGCTTTCTTTCGCTTATGGTTGCTGTGCAAGACAACTCTCGTAACGCCCTTTACTAAACTCTGTCATTGCACTCTCCTTATCAACCATCTTTTCATATAGTGGTACTTTATATGCATCTTTCACAAGACTAACCACGTAGTTACGTGCATGCTCATCTTCAATTTTTTTAGCATTGTCTAATGCAGCATTCTCTATAATACCTTGTTGGCGGTCTGTCATAATATTATACGCAGCACTTGGAATTGACTTACAAAACCCTTGCCATGCTTCTTGAGATGATACTTGCTTATGCTCACTACAGCCTACCAATAAAACCCCACCAATAGCGAGAAACAATAATTTCTTCATTCCAACTCCAAACCAATTTATGAATTTAAGTTAATCAATTTTTATCCTAAGATTTTGATTAAAATAACATATTTTTAAAAACGCCAATTATAGAATAAATCAACTGCACGTTCGACAGATTCACTCGCTTCTAGATATAGACGTCTATTGACTTGATAACGTAGTGTTAAAGTATTCACTGCTGTAAATACACCAACACCATACCGTAAGTATAGATCAGGTGTAAGATAACCTGTCACACTCACTTGCGTATCACTTCCTGTACCTTGAGCATCTAAAGCCAAGCCACTCAAACCAAATGCATGACCAATCTGATTTGTAAATGCGCGAGTTCCACCCAAACCTAAGCTAATACCTGCTGCTGCAAGCGTATTATTTACATCCGATTTAAAACCTTCTGTTTGACTTAAACTACTACTACCTTCATTAATTCTTCCAGTAATTAAAGCATTTAAAGCTTCTTGCTCAGATAAGCCGCCATCATTATAAATTTGAATATTTGGAATTGTTGCTGTTCCCGTAATTCGAATTCCCACTGTTGTATTCGAAATCTTCTTCGTCGTATCTATATCTAATGTTGGATTTGAAAGTGGTCCATTAAAACGAGCAATCGCGCGATTTAAGTCTAATGACTGTCCATAGGCTTCAATTTTAACCTTTTGACTTACCCCAATTGCTCCGTTTGCACTCATCGCAATTTCTGTACCACGTTGAGATAAATACAAATGACCAGTTAGAGGAATTCTACTATTAAATCCTTGAAAAATAACACGATCACCTAACAATAAATCAATATCTGCTTGTATATTCCATGGTTTTGTTGCTTTTAGAATAGCAATTAAATCGTCGCCACTATGAACAACTCTTGCATCTGAAGATACATTAATTACATCAGGGCTTGTTTCTGGCATATTAATAATCGCACGAGGGACATCAATTTTACCATTAACAATAATACTTCTAGACATTGGATAAATATCTAAACCTACCTTCGTATTTACCAGTGCTGTTGCAAGAGGTGTTTGTCTAATAAGTAAATTATCACCTTGCACTTTTAACTGAATATGTAAGTCATCCGCCCAATTTACAAAACCATCAATTTTTCCTATACCTGGTCCACTATTAAAGATTCCCATAATACTTGCCTGATCTTGTCTAATTGAAGAATACAACTGAATATTCGTTAAATTGACTGGCGCTGAGATCATACTAATAGAGCCATCTTTTAAGCGTAAATCTCCAGTTGCTAAAGGCTTTGAGAGTGTTCCGTTAATTTTTCCAGCAAAATCTAGTGTTCCGCCAATATTCCTTACGTCTGAAATAAATGGTTTTAAAAATTTAAGATCAACCTTCGAAAATGCAACTTCACCTTGCATCGGCAAATTTTCATCATATGGATTAATCACCACACTTGCATAGCCATTACCAATATTTGCTGTTTTTACATCAAAACGCATTAATAAGCCTTGAGTTACACTCTTAGCAATCAGACTCATCTGTTGGTAGCTTGTCGTTGTTGCAGGATCATCAGGATCATCCGAAGAAACACCAATATCTCCATTTTTTGCAATAATACTTACATCAATATTTGGTTTATGTCCGTCGGACCAATTCGCTTTCGCATAACCATCAACCTCTCCTGTCATGGCTAAACCACTTGGCATAAAGGCTGAAAAGTCATTCAAATTTAAGTTATTAGCAACAAAAGAAACATCACCACTTGTTGGATTAATCTGTACAGGCTTATCAAAACAAAGTTTACTTTGATTACTTGCCCAACAATGCTCTCCAACATATAGCTGTTTTGTCGCTGTACGATATATCACATTTGCATTCGACTGCTGGTTTAAAACAGCACGTACAGAATCAAATGTTCCTTTCTGAATTTGCCCTAACCAATCATTATTGGCATTAAAACCACCTGCCAACTGAACATAAAACTTAGAGTATTTATTCCAAGCTTGTAGGCTGACAATATGGGCTGCACGCGTACCTGATAAAACAAGACCACCATACTGAACTTGCCTATTGCCATAATTTAAGTTAGTCAGCTCTGCTTTTAATGTACTTGGTGTTGTTTCAGAAGTTGGTAACTCTCCACGAATACGAACTTTTTCAACATTAAGTTTTCCAGCATATGTGAGATGATCTACATTAATATTTGCAGTTGCTCTAATATTTGGCTGTGTTTTTAGATGAACTGCACCATAAGCATTTCCTGAAAGTCCACTATAAATATTAGACAATGCTGGAGCATTAAGTTTTACATCTAAATCTTGTGCATTTCCTGTAACCTGAATTTGGTTACCTGCATAAGCAAGGAACAAATCATTTGCTTCGAATTGCTGTGGCACTAAGCTATTATTTTTTGTATTTAAAACTAAACTAAGTTTCCCCTTACCACGCAAAATTTGGCGATTAATGATACCTGCTAAGTTCAAATCTTCTATAGAAATACGCTTTGCCTGATCAGACCATATTCCTTGTGTCTTAATCACACCAGAGACTTCACCTTGCACATTAGATACAAAATACTGTGGTTTAAACTTCACCAATGAAGCATTCATATTCCAACCAATACCATTATGTAAGTTTACAACACCATTGGCTAAAATTTTACCAGCAGTCCCTTCATGTTGGAATTGATTCACTTGAATACTATCTTTCGTACCCGCAATTTTAATATTTAATGCGCCATCTGCATCTGGATATTGGCTAGACTTCAAGTTTCCATTATAAATTACGCCATAACCGCGTAAACCACCGCCATGCTTTTCATCATTCATTAAAATAGATGCCGTGGTCTCACCAGTTAAACGAATCGTCTCTTTTTGTTGAGCCATTTTTCCAGTGAGATCAATCGCTTTTAACTGAATAATTTGGGCATCTTTTTCAGCATAACCATTTGCTTTCAATGCCCCATTAAGCAGATCTACAGGTGCAGCATCAGCTACCGTTTGCGGATTAAAGTCTTTAGCCTGTAAATTGGCTTCCCATTTCAATGGTCTTTTTTCAGTAGGCAGTAATATTTTTGCATCACCGATAAGCCCACCTTGAGGCGTAATATATTTAAAGGTAGAAACATCCAAATCATGATCATTCAATAATGCATTTGCAATATATTGCCCTGTAGGTAGCGTTCCCTTTGGATTTTTAATAATATCTAAGTTTGCATTTACTGATGTTTTTTGCCCTTCTAATGAAATATCTGCCTGTCCTTTCGGGCTATTCAACCACCCAATATAAGGCATAGCACGATTCATATCAGACCATGAAACATTCATTTTAAGTGGCGATACACTTTTTTTATTTGCTGTGCTTTGTTCATCTTGTATCAGTTTAAATTTAATTTTTTCATACTTATTAAAGTCAATAAATGCATTGAGATGAGTCCCTTTATCTAAATCACCTGTTGCACCCAACTTACCATCCATATCAGGAGGCAAAAAGTCTTTTATAGAAGTAGGAATTGATTTATCAGATGCTTTCAGACCACTTAACTGTCCTTTTATATCCCAACGAAGCGCCTTTTCCCAATTTAAGATACCTGAGAGATTAATAATACCTCCCATCAGATTACCTTGAAATTGGTTAATCTTCATTTGATGTACATAGTCTACATATAAATTTGATCTATAATTTCCTTTCGGTATATCTTTACCCGATAATTCAGTATTTAAATTTACAGACATATCTGAAGCAGAACCATTTAAATAGGCAACCCCCGATGGAATAAACAATTTTTGGTCTGTTGCAAATGGCAAGTGATAATTTTTAAAGTTTAATTGACCATTCATCGGCACATTATCACGTACAGGATGAACAATCATTCTCCCTGATACTAAATCTGGGGTATTTGTTGCAAAACCTGCGGTAATTGTATCTAGCGTCCCTCTGGCATCGACAAAAATATTTTTAATATTCAATGTATGTAGTGATGGAATATCTACTTGTGCAGTCACATTTAATGGATACTTTTGCTTAAAGTCCATCATACCTTGTGCTTTATTTACAGCAACGTAATCACCAACCTTTAAGTTTGCTTCTTTAAATGTAAGCTTCGTACCTTTCCATAAGGTATTCTTCAAATGTAAATCTTTTAAATCTGTACTTGATGTTGTTGTTTTTATTCGCAATACATCTAAGTTTGCCTGATCTAGACGCAAGGTCACAGGCATATTAATGTCACTAAACTCAAAAGGTTTATTACTTGGTGGCTTCTTATCAATAATTTGTAGTTCTTGAATATTTGCACGAGAGAAATGAACTTCTTGTTCTAAAACAGCACGCCAACCTATAACTAAGTCTGCACGTTTAATTTTGATTTCAAGTGAGTCTAAATTGACATCAATATTATTTAAAATAAGACCATCTAAAAAACTACCTCGTTCGTATTGATACCTCAACATACTTTGATTTGAAAGTACACGATCTAGTAAAAACTTACTGCCTTTATCCGTTGAAAACATTACAGCAAGTGCAATCAACAAAACAACAAGAATACTCAACAATGAAATAGAAATTCTTTTTAGCCAACTTGATTTTGGCTTTTCTTGTACAGTCATACGTTTTCTCATCCAAAAATCAAAGTTCAGAGCCAATAAAGAAATGTAAACGAATTGGATGTGCAGGATCTGAAATACCTGAAGCAATATCTAAACGAATTGGTCCAATAGGAGACTGCCAACGAATACCCGTGCCAACACTATAAGCAATTGGATTACTAAAATTCTTATTATATGCATTACCAAAATCGGTAAATATCGCAGCACGCCAACCTTCTTTAAATTGATAATTATATTCTAATGAACCTACAGCCAATCCTTGCCCACCAATTTTATAACCATCTTCTGTAGGAGATAATGCTTTATAATCAAAGCCTCTCAGACTTTGATCTCCCCCTGCAAAGAATCTTAAATTATAAGGAACATTTGCAAAATCATCGGTAAAAATATAAGCAAGCTTTGCACTGCCAATAAACTGATGATTATAGTTTTTCCCTAACGAATATATAAAGCTCCAGTCTGCATTTGCAATTGCCATATTGGCATCTGAAACAACAGATTTAGAGCCCAATTGAAGCTTATATGTTTGTTTGAAACCTTTTACTGGATTAATTGGATCATTGCTATTGGTTTTCGACAATTGATAACCTAGTAACAAGGCTTGTTGTTCAGGACTAGAGCCAGGTTTTAAAAATGCAGCAGGCACATCACTACTATTTACTTGCCCAATTTGATGAATTTTATCTAAGCGATAACGAAAACCAAATGATTGTTGCCAGCCACCAAAAGGATTACGAATAATGCGTTCTGCACCTGCAATTGCCGTTTCTGTGGTTAGACTCATATTTGGCCCAACACCATCAAATTTATTACGTTCATAACCAGAAACTAGATTAAAATAGTCATTCAATGGATGTTTATATGGAATAGTATAATGTGCATCTATTGCCTGACGAACTTGCGAAACCTCCATATTGGCATCAAAAGAATGTCCATAGCGATTAACAATTGCACGGCGATATTGAGTACGCACACGCACCCCAGTATCCGTCCCATAACCAATACCTGCTTCTGCGCTATTCAACTTATCTGCATTTAATGTGACAATGACAGGAACTTCTTTCGTTTCACGTGCCTGTTTTTTTAATTGCTCTTTTTCATTGTCTTGCACTTCTTGTGAGTCAGCTTGAACATCTAATTTTTTATTTTTTTCTGTACCTGCAAATTGCTGTTCATCCACAACATGCTGTTTTGAATCATTTGAAGAAGAGTCTACTGTTGGTCTAGTCGTATTGGTGGCTTCCTTCTTGGTTGAAGTGTTTTCTGAAAGCGCTTCACTTAATGTAATTTTCTGCTGGTCAACCAAAGATTGAATATCAGGTGGGAGATCAAGTGGTTTTACAATAGGATCTGGCTTCACTGTTTCAACCAAACTAGAGTTAAAGTACCGACTATTGGTTAAGTTATTTGCTAAAGTATTCACACGCCAAAATGTATAGTCATCTCCATTTTCCCAAGGCACCATACTTTTTAATACATTCATATTTAAAGGAAATGGTTTTGTAGAATCACTCATACGAAATTCGACATTTGCTAATTTATAGCGTTGTCCCGTTTCATAGCGTAAATTGATATCCGCTTTATTCTCAGGTAACTCAATTTTTAAATCATGTAAACGCCAATACGCATCGAAATAACCATTATCACTTGCTGCTTCCACAATTCTTGATTTTGTTTTCTCATATTTTCCTTGATTTAAGATATCACCAACATCAAGATCTGGAATAAGTCGAATAATTTGAAACTGTGGTTTTGCCGCACCTTGCCCTGTAAAATCAATATTTTCCTCAGCAACTTTCACTGGATTATTTGGTGTAACAATGACACGCACTTTATTATTACTTATTTTCTGAAACTTAAACTGAGCATTATAATAACCTACAGCTTGTGCTGCTTGCATCGTCTGTGTTCTTAATTGTGGCAATGCAGAGCTATAGTCCTCAAAAGCCTCTTGTGTAAAAGTTGATAGTTTATTTTTAATATTCGTTTCAAGAAGCGTTGGTGCACCTTCTACTTGTGCAGATATCTTAGGAATAGATACAGCATTCATATCACTATGTGGTTTTAAACGATAGAACCAACGCTTAAAAAATCCTTTCTCTTCTTCTTTTGGCTGCACTTCAAAAGTTGCATCATCAAAAATTGCACCTTTATTCTGCCCTGCATTTTTTTGTGCTTGTGTAAGATCTTCTTTATGTGCACTTTCAATAGAATGCATAACCTCATTTACATTGACTGTACTATCTTGAATTTGATTCAACTGCTGTTCTGTTTGTGGTGAAATTTTGGTATTTACAGGTAAGCTCTGGCTTCTATTTAATTGTGCTTGCTCTTTAGCCTGATCTGCATCTTTCAATATCTCTTGTACCATACCCCCATCTACAGGTGAACTAGGAATGTCATCTAGGTCTTTTAAATCAATTTTCTTAAAGTCTGTAAGTGCAGGATTTTGTTGTTGTTGCTGTAAAAGCTCTACGCTATCAAGATTTGATGTTTTTTTTATTGTACTTAAATTAGAAACATTGTCATTTGAAGATCTAGATAGTACATTTTGATTTATATTCGCATCTGTTGTCTGTGCAGAACTATATGAACAGAAACCAAACAACAAACTCGTACATATTAAGCGCTGAAGACCATTCACCTTTAATATAGTTTGTACATGCTGAACAAGTACCAGCTTTTTAAAATGTTTCTTTAGTAGCATAGAAGCAACAACCAATTTTTTTATTGTCGGAATGATGCTGCATCTGTAACAATTCATGCCACAACGAGGCAGTTTCATCAAGTTTGACCTATCATACATCATTTTAATAATGAGATAATCCACCATCTATCTATAATTCTACAGTTTTTTTTGAGCGTATCTACAATATGAAAAAAAAACAAACGTTACTGACATCTCGGCGCTTTCTTCCAATGTTTTTAACACAATTTTTTGGTGCATTGAATGACAATGTGTATAAACAATCTTTACTGCTTGTCATTACTTATGGGCTCATTCAAAAAACTACCAATAATATTAGTATTTTAAACAACTTAGCTGCATTACTATTTATTTTACCTTATTTCATTTTCTCTGCTACTGCTGGACAGATTGCAGATAAATTTGAACGATCCAAACTTATTCGTTATATCAAACTGTTTGAAATTGGTATTATGATTATCGGATCTTGTGGCTTCTTACTTGGTCATATTTCACTCTTACTATTTTCATTGTTTTTAATGGGTATACATTCAACTTTCTTTGGACCTATTAAATATGCCATTCTGCCTGAAATTTTAAAACCAAATGAACTCATGACAGGAAATGCACTTTTCCAAACGGGTACATCACTTGCTATCTTGTTTGGTATGATTTTAGGCGGTGCAGTTATTTCTTTTTCACATAATCACCTCATATGGGTGTGTCTTACAGTATTAAGTATTGCTCTTTTAGGTTATCTCTCTAGTCGTTTCATTGTAAAACAACCAATTAATGACCATCAGATTAATATTGATTGGAATTTTTTTCGTACGAGCTGGCAAACCATGTCTTATGCCAAAAGCATTCCTGTCATCTATCTTATTCTTCTCGGTAACTCATGGTATTGGTTTTACGGTGCATCTTATTTAACACAAATTCCTGAATTAACTCACAGATATCTTAACGCCTCTGAAAATGTTGTAAGCTTACTCCTTACATTTTTTTCCGTTGGTATAGGAATAGGCTCTTTACTTTGTAGAAAAATTGGCGGCTCAGAAGTAAATATTAAAATGGTTCCAATCGGTGCTATAGGATTAACTGTATTCGCTTTTTACCTTGCTGCTGCACTATACTTCGTGCCTAAACAAGCAATCACATTACAATTGACTGATATATTTACACATGGTCTTATTTACTACCATGTCATGCTCGCAATTATTTTACTAGGTATTAGTGGTGGCTTTTATATCGTTCCTTTATATGCACTCATGCAGGCTTATTCACCACAATCGCATCGCGCACGTATTGTTGCAGCAAACAATATTTATAATGCAATATTTATGGTTGCATCGGCAATATTTTCGATACTCATTTTAAGTGTTTTAAAAATAGACATGAAATTTTTGTTCTGTATTACAGCAATACTCAGTGCTATATTTAGCCTTTGGCTACTTAAAAAAGTTCGACCACTACTAAAAGAAACAAATGCTTTAGAGGATTAAAACTAATGCGTCATTATTCAGGCATTGATAAAATCATTCAATCATTTGATCAGGGTCTACGCAGCCTTGTTCCTGGTGCAACCAGCGCACACCGAAAAAATCCTGCCGAAGACCATGTATCTTCTCTTTCTATACGAGAAGCTAGACATGTTGCAGGACTTATGCGCGTCAACCATAGTGGTGAAGTTTGTGCCCAAGCACTCTACCACGGGCAAGCACTCACAGCAAAACTTCCGAACGTAAAAAAAGAAATGGAACAAGCTGCTATTGAAGAGCAAGATCACCTCGCATGGTGTGAAGATCGCTTAAATGAGCTAGAAAGTCTACCAAGCTTTCTCAATCCAATTTGGTATGGACTGTCATTTACGATGGGTGCTGTTGCTGGCGTTGCTGGCGATAAATATAGCTTAGGCTTTGTTGCAGAAACTGAACGTCAAGTTAGTTTACATTTAGAAGACCATATACAACAACTTCCCTCCCAAGACATCAGATCTAGAAAAATTTTAGAACAGATGAATGAAGATGAGCTGCATCATCGTGATACTGCACTTGAAGCAGGCGGTGTTGTACTACCACCACCTATCTGTGTCATTATGACTGCAATATCTAAATTAATGACAAAAACAAGCTATTATGTTTAGACTAACTTTTCATATTTTTATGAAATGGTAAGTATATTGTAGGATATGCAGATTCACTTTTAAAAATAAGCGCTGGATGTTGAATAAGCTCGGAGGCTGGAATTTTAACATCTAACGCAAATGGCATTTTTTTAGCATTAAAGATCCAATCACCATCATGACTAAGATTTTTCCATGCAATTAAATCAATATCTAAGGAAATTTGATGAGATGGTCTTATGCGCCCTGAAATATGCTCAAACTCTTTAATCAATATCTTTAAAGACTCCAAACTCAGTTCAGATGTATTCAATAAACAGGCACAATTAAGATAATCCTCTCCAACACCATCCCTACATGGAATTTGAAATACGCTAGAAAGTTTCAAATTCCCATATTTCTCTAACTGTTCTAAAGCCCAAGTCAAATTATTTTGAGCATTCAAATTACTCGCAAGTGCGAGTACAAAATTCATTTCGTTGGCGTTCAAGGCGAATTCCTACTGAATTTGCTTGCGCGATAATCGCAGGCTTACGAATTGTAATAGTAATTTTTTCAATACCATTAAATGTTTGAAATAGCTTTTCTAACACAATCTGTGCAGCATGTTCAATCAGTTTGGGCTTAGTTTTCTGTATAACCTCCGCACTCAAATCACAAATTTGAGCATAATTAATTGTGTCATTTAAATCATCAGAGATCGCTGCATTCGATAAGTCGTGATAAATCGTTAAATCTAACATAAGTGGCTGATGAATTTGTCTTTCCCAAGCAAAGCACCCAACCACTGTATCCACTCTTAGACCTTCAACTAAAATTACATCCATATTGAGTATCAACCTACGATAATTGGAGCATTTTCAGACGCTCATCTGCATAAATATCTGCATATGGTGCAAGGACTTTCATAAACCGATCAAAATATAATATTTGCTTAAATAACAATGCAAAATCTCTTGGAAAGTGAATACCATGCTTTTCACCCACACCCACGATATCTAACATAATTTCATTTAAATCTGCAGGATTACTTGCAAGAATTTTTTGAGGATCGGTCAAAGCCACCCCATTAAAAAGTCGTTCAATATCTTGTGCAAGTTGTTGAATGTTTACTTCTTGGTTTGTCATGCCCATTTGTAGCATACTTTCTGCCATATCCATATATTTTGTATGCTGTAATGCATCCATAAATGAAATACAAGCTTGCCATACTGTAGGCTTTAATACACCAACGATACCAAAATCAATAAATCCAACGCGTCCATCTTCAAGCAACATAAGGTTGCCTGCATGTAAGTCAGCATGAAAGCTCTTACACATCATCAGACTACCAAACCATGTGTTCATAATGGTAATTAAAGTTTGTGAAGCATCTTTACTGTATTTTTCAACAAGTTTAAAGTCTGTCAGAGGGACACCATATAAACGTTGCATGGTTAAAACACGGCGTGTTGAATATTGTTTGTATACTTTCGGTGCAACAACATCTTTGTTTTCTGTTGCATGAAGATATTGCACAAAATCATCTAAATTATTGGCTTCCTCTAAAAAATCAACTTCACGTACCATGCGATTTTTTATTTCTTCAACAATATCTGCTAAAGATGCAAATTTTAGTTTTGGTATAAACCGCTCTAAAATTTTAGTCGACCAATGTAAAACACTGAGATCTGTGTATAAAATATTTTCAACCCCAGGCTTTTGCACCTTAATAACAACATCTTCACCTGTTACAAGCTTAGCTGCATGAACTTGCGCAATAGAAGCAGAAGCAAGAGGGCTTTCATCAATAAATGAAAAAATTTGATTTAGTGGTTGATTAGGGAATTCTTCTTTCAGAACAGATTCAATATAACTATATGGAAGTTTAGGTGTCTGATCCAAACAACCTTGAAATTCCTCTACAAATTCTCTAGGAAATAGTGATGGTGTACTTGCAATAAACTGCCCAAGTTTAATATACGTTGAGCCTAGCTCTTCAAACGTTTCTCGCATTAATTTTGCTGTACTTGGTTTTTCAGTTGCATATTTAATTCCAGCCTTCGCGGCCATAAATGTTGTTTCACTTATACGGGCGACAGATTGAAGACCATTCAACAATAGGCTTTTCTTCATATACTTTAAGATTAGTTGCAATCTGCTCAGTTTAGCAAAAAAAGTTTTTTAATCATATTTAAAATCGATGAATCGAATATTCTTCATTTTTTAAATGATATTTTTTGTATTAAAAATTCTTTCTATAAAATGGCATAAAAGATATATATGTAATACATTAAACACATCAGAAAATGCTACTAGAATTATTTTACACTATCTTCCTTTTATAGATCTATCTATAAATACCTGATAGCTTATTCTTAATGTACTATGAGACAGCTTCCAACTATATAAAGCTATTTATTTGGAAGTATTTGCAAAATTTCAGATACATAATTAGTCATATAATAGATGTCTTGCGAGAGTCAAAAAACAATCTATCGCAAACTATAATACACTGCGAAAGAAAATAATAACTGAAATTTATATTTCTCAAAAGGTCTAATATTTTATAATTTATATAAGTTGTAAGTGATAGAAAATTATTATAATGTAATGATATTGAATGACAATTCACTCCATAATTAGATTAAATATTATCCATATAATTTATTATAAAATGATTCCTCTTGTCTTTCATTTTTCTTGTCGCTATTATTACTAGAATATAGGCGTATAGCTCAGTTGGTTAGAGCGCTACGTTGACATCGTAGAGGTCTCCAGTTCAAATCTGGATATGCCTACCAATATAAAACAAGGGTTTACAAGCAATTTCAATGACTTGTAAGCCCTTTTTTAATTTCTCTATATACTGCATTTGCGGTACTTGCTGTAAAAAATAATGTGAAAGGTATTAAAATTTTCTTATCTCAATTATTCAAATCGATATAAGAAAAAAGGTGCATTAAGCACCTTTTCTCAGTTCTAATAGAAATGTGAATTATGCACGTTCTAAATAGTCACCTGTTCTTGTATCAACACGAATTTTTTCTTCCTGTTGAACAAATAATGGAACACGTACAACAGCACCAGTTTCTAGTTTCGCTGGCTTACCACCTGTACCTGCTGTGTCACCTTTCACACCTGGATCTGTTTCAACAATTTGTAGAATAACAAAATTAGGGGCATTAACTGTTAATGGAACACCATTAAATAACATAATAGTGCACTTTTCATTTGAATCGTCTTTCAACCATTTCGCAGCATCACCCATTGCAGTTTTATCTGCAGCAATTTGCTCAAAAGATGCAGGGTCCATAAAATGCCACATTTCACCATCATTGTATAAGTATTCCATTTCTACTTCTACAATATCTGCAGACTCTAAGGATTCATTAGATTTAAATGTTTTTTCTAATACTTTTCCTGTTTTCAAATTACGTAATTTCACACGGTTAAATGCCTGACCTTTACCAGGTTTAACGTATTCATTTTCCATAATTGAACATGGATTACCATCAAGCATGACTTTTAAGCCTTGCTTAAACTCATTTGTAGAATAATTGGCCATGACTGGCTCACTCCAAACTTACTAACTTAAATAAATTAATGCTAGACTAGCATTTTTTTCAGCAAGTGGCATGATAAACTATTTGTACCAAGAGCAAAACTGGAAAACTGAACTAAGTAACTTAATTACAGACCCAAATGAGCTACTAGACACTTTGTCGCTCTCGAAAGATCAATTATTGTCAGGTTCCATTCTCGCTTCAAAAGCATTTAAGCTTCGAGTACCTCGATCTTTTGTTAAAAAAATGAAAAAAGGTGATGCATATGACCCTTTACTACTCCAAATTTTACCTCATCATTTAGAGCTAGAAGAACATATAGGCTACGTTGTAGATCCTCTTGGTGAAGAAGATGCAAATCAACTCCCAGGTGTTTTACACAAATATAAATCCCGATTTCTTCTAACACTTACTGGTGCTTGCGCTGTCCATTGTAGATACTGCTTTCGCCGTCATTTTCCTTATCAAGAGAATTTACCTAAAACGCAAGACTGGGAAAACATTAAACAATATATAGAAGCTCATCCTGAGGTTAATGAAATTATTTTAAGTGGTGGAGATCCCTTAACACTCACAAATCAAAAATTATCGGTATGGTTAGAACGTATTGAATCTATTCAGCAAATTAAAATATTAAGAATACATTCACGTACCCCCATTGTTCTTCCATCAAGAATTGATAACGAGTTCACATATTTACTAAAAAACAGTAGGCTACGTATTATACTCGTGTTACACTGTAACCACGAAAATGAGTTAGATGACTTTACAGTTAATCAATTAAAACCCCTTATACATCCTAATATTATGATGCTTAATCAAGCCGTCATATTGAAAGGTGTAAATGACTCAGCCCAAACATTGGTAAATTTAAGTTATCGTCTTTTTGATGCTCATATTAGTCCCTATTATCTTCATGTACTAGATAAAGTTAAAGGTGCACATCACTTCGATCTAGATTCTGAATATATTGAAAGTATTTATACTGAAGTACTTGCAAATTTACCGGGCTACTTAGTTCCTAAATTAGTTCGTGAGGTTGCGGGGGAACGAAATAAAACTCCTATATATGGGTATATGGGAATTCAATAGCATAAATTGGTGAAGTATGGACACTCAACATTTATCTCCGGATTTTTTTGCGATATCAGCAGCTACAATAAATCGCGAAACTCTAAGCTTCTGTGATACAAATGTAAAAAGCCTCCAACAATGGGCTGAGCGACTTAACTCATCACAACTTGGAGACTCATCTAAAGCATTACTGAATGCACTTATTGAAATCTCTGAACTACAATGCGAAGCTGATACTAAGTATCAGCTTACGCAAATTTTACACCCACTATTAGAGCAAACCATTGGCTTTTTAGAGAAAAAATTTATATCCGATTACATAGTAAACTCTAGCTATCAAGAAAATGTAACTGACCTTACACAGCTTTTTAGAAGCTATTTAGCAAAAATATATAACCATATTACTTTTGAGCTTAGTGATATATTAGAAAATACCAATTTTTCAATTTTTTCAATTTTTAAAAGAAAAAAACTACAGCAAATTCGCTTAATTAGCTTATATTTAGCACTTGAACAATTAAACTTACTAAAATATCAACAACTTATTCTTTATAAAAATTCAAAAATTGGTCAATGGCGTTGTGCCCATCAACTATATAATCTAGCTAAACAACATGGCATTGATACCCAAGAAATTAAAGAAACAAATGATTTTATATCTAGTATTACATCATTCAATACAATTCTCGACTTATATAAACAGATCAATCTACTTGATTTGTTAAATACCCACCAGCTACGTCCTGTTGAAATTCATGAGCTTTATCAATGTAGTTTTCAATGGGTTAAACTCATTAAAGCTACGGTAAAAGAAAATTCACTATCTAGGTATGTTATTAATTTAAATAAGGACTTTCCTCCTCTTATTAATAACTTTCAAAATGAAATTGATCATCAAAGATTATTTTTAGAAACTCAAGCGCTCTACGAACACATCAATCTAGTTAATCTACCTGGCCATAATTCGCTGTCAAAACTAGAAAAAGACAACCTTACACCATCACTAGTATTTCACATACTGAATATACTAAATAACTCATCTGAAAGACGCTTTGAACGCTATAACTTCACATCAAAAATTCAAGTTACCTTTAGTATACAATCAGCTCACTACTATCTTTCTGATGCAACCAAATTTGAAGACACATTACAAAAAAAAGGAGATTGTAAGACAAATTCAGAATATGATTTTTTTTCCTCTTTACAGGCAGATATACAATCTTCATGGGAAATTGAATCACAACCAGATAAAGTAACAGCGACAAAAAACTCTAACTCTAAATTGAGAAGACCTATTTTAGAGGATGAAAACAAGCGACAAATTTATAGCTGTACCATTATTGATATTAGTGTGAATGGTTACCGCATGAAATGGTCAGGAAATACTCCTAAACAACTCCGAACTGGGGAACTTATACTTGTTCAAGAAAATAAACAGAGTCCATGTCGTGCTGGTGTTATTCGCTGGTTAAAGCAAGTTGATAATCAGCATATTGAGTTTGGTGTTGAAATACTCTCACAGGATATTACCCCATGTGCTGTTCAATTATTTGTAAATAAATTATCTACATCTTATCACCCTGCACTCCTTGTAAAAAAAGATGTTTTAAATGAAACTTCTTTATCAATCATTGTTCCTGGCTCACAACTTTTTAAAGAACAGCAAAGTATTACTTTACTCCTAGGAACAGATGAAATTAAAATCTACCTAACAAATGCAAAGCTAATCAATCAAAGTTTCACACTTTTAGACTTTGATTTACTCGATGATCTTGATACAACTAAATTAAACTCCTTTATTCAGTGGCATGCTGAATCTATTAAGAAATTGGATTTATGGGATAGCCTTAAATGAGAAATTCTTTTTTACCAAACAAGTTAAAACATACTGAAATACGATTACTCATTATTGATGATAACCAAATCCGGTATAATCAAATTACTCAATTACTTTTAGATAAAAAACATTCAGTCAAAGCAATCCTACTAGATGATCTTAATAGTTTCGAAAAACAACTGAATTTGTCATGGGATATTATTCTTTTTGGTCGTGCATATGACTTTAAAGTTGAGCAAGCAATTACACTCATACAGGCATCAAAACAACCTCAACTCCCTCTTCTTCTTTTAAATCCAGAAAATTATAATTCAGAACAATATATTTCATATATTAATAAGGGGGTTTATGATCTATTTAGTCTAGATGATCCAAATCAGTTCTATGTTGGATTATTACGAACTTTTTCATTTAGTAAAACCACACAATCTCAGCACCAATTAGAAAATGAATTAGAGCGATTTAATGCTCAAATTAAAACCACTGCAAGAGAAAACTCAAATGCAATTGCACTCATACAAGAAGGCATTCATATAGAAGCAAATGAGGAATATTTGAAGATTTTCAACATTAATACTGAAGATGAAATTATTGGTCTTCCACTATTAGATTTAATACAACCCGAAGACATTCAAAGTTTCAAACAAAGCTTTAAAAAAGTAAATCAACCGAATCCATCCGCAGAAAACTTTATTGTTCAATCAAAGAATAATGCATTAGAAAATCGCGAACTTCATTTGAACTTCATTCCAAATAATGAAGATGATGGTTTACGCTTAATTATCAACCAAGAAGATATAACTCAAAGAAGTAACTCATCAGCGATTAGCTATGAGTCTATCAACCATAAAATTAAAAATGAAAGTTTAGCATTTAGTACACTGGTTCTTTTTTGTTTAAATATATCTTCTGATGAAAAAACACACCTTTCTCAGCTTCCAAAAAATGATGCTGAAAAATACATTACTGCAATAAATACTTTTCTGCATGAACAAATTCAAAATGTGGTCATCAAGCTTACACCATCTACTTATATTGGCTTAGTACAAGCAAACAACGAAAGTCAACTTCACTCTAAGCTGATGAATATTGAACACCTAAGCAAAGAAAATCTAATTGAAATTAATAAAAATAATTACACGATTTCATTTAATATTGGAACTGCTACTCTTACAAAACCTATTGAATCACAAGATCAATTCAATCAATATTATATTCAAGCATTCACCACTCCGCTGTCATTTAAAGAAAATACAGAAATTACGTCTGAGATTAAATTTAATGCGGACATAGAAATATCTGAAATTAGCGAAGCTGCATCTTCAGCATTCGTCGTTGAAGAAAAGATTATTGATAATATTAAACAATCATTAGCTGATGGAAACATTCATCTAAAATATCAGCAGCTCTATGACAAACTTGATGTTCAACTGTATACTTATGAAGTATTTAGTGGAATTATTCATAAAAATGATTGGTTAGACTTAATTACTTTAAGTGAGTTACGTGAGTCTCAAGCACTTTCTGTTATCTTAGACCGTTGGGTTATTGTAGAAGCATGTAAACAACTCGGTAACTACTCCGTTCAACATCCTGAAACAAAGCTTATTATCAACCTAAATACACAAATTTTATCTGGTGGTGACCAACTTATTCCATTATTGAAGAAAATACTTTCTATGCTTAGCCATGCTAGTAGTAATTCTCTCATTCTTAAATTTAGTGCACCAGACATTATTGCAGCAGATCTAGCATCACATTCAATATGGCAAACACTAAAAAGCATGGGAATTGAAATTGCGCTTCGTCAATTTGGCACAAATATTCAAGCACATGGTCAACTACTTGAACAATTACAACCAAGCTTATGCTACTTAGATGATCAGCTTACTCTTGCACTCGAAAATGAGGAAGACTTAGTAAAACTACAAGAGCATTTGGTTTATTACGCAGAACGAAGTGAACGAACTAACTTTGTTCTAAATCAGCTGAATAATATGAATACTTTTGCTAATGCTTGGAATGTAGATGCTCGTTTCTTACAAGGAAGTTACTTCCAAAAGAAACTAGACAGACTATTAGATAAACAAGACGAATAAAAAAAACGGGCAATATGCCCGTTTTTTTTAACTTAATTTCTAAGATATTAACGCTTGATAGAGCGAGACATACCAGAGAAACGTTGTTTGAATTTGTCAATACGACCACCAGTGTCAACACTCTTCTGCTTACCAGTGTAGAATGGGTGACATGCTGAACATACGTCTAAGTAAAGTGTATCTTTACCTACTGACGATTTAGTTTCGATAACGTTACCGCATGAACAAGTTGCAACTAGTTTTTCATATTTTGGGTGAATACCGGCGCGCATGGTCGATTACTCCTAAGTTAAGAAAGGCTACGCTGTCATCGCAATTGACCACTCTCTAATATTAGAGGAAAAGGTATTCTAAAGAATACAGGCCAACACCATAACAGACCATTCTTTTGGGCCCACCGAAACACATTTGGTTAGGGCAAGGCTCAACAAGTGCGACTATTATACGCGCTTTTATATGCTTTAGCGAACTTTATTTTTTAGTTTCTTATATGAGAAGCTAATTATTTCGTGCATTATGATCTTGCTGAATTAATTCAACTTTATAACCATCAGGATCTTCAACAAAGGCGATTACTGTTACACCGCCTTTCATTGGCCCTGCTTCACGTACAATACGACCACCTTTTTCTTTAATTTTATCACATGCAACATATGCATCATCAACACCTATTGCAATATGACCATATGCATCACCTAGCGTATACTCACTTTGGTCCCAGTTATATGTCAGTTCTAATACTGTATGTGAATCTTCATTACCATAGCCAACAAATGCTAAAGTAAAACGCCCTTCTTCATAATCACGCTGACGCAGCAGTTTCATACCAAGTACTTCAGTATAGAAAGCCAATGAACGCTCTAAATTGCCTACACGTAGCATAGTATGTAACATTCGCATAATTACTTATCCTTTTTCAGTTTTCATCATCTCATGCTCTTTTAATAATTTGGCAACCCATAAAACCAATACTAAAATAGGAACTCCTAGCATTGCTGTCATTAAGAAAAATTTAGGATAACCAATATAAGTCACTATTGTTCCTGAATAGCCACCTAAAATTTTGGGTGTCAAAGTCATTAATGAGCTGAATATTGCATATTGTACAGCAGTAAAAGATACACTGGTTAAACTTGACAAAAATGCAATAAAAGCAGCGCCCGCCAGTCCTGAAGCCAAATTATCAATCATAATGGCAAAATAAAGCCATATAGAGCTATACGATTTAACAACCTTACCTTCAACTCGAATAGGCTGTAATTGATCTACATTCACGATACTTAATGGCTTAACATCTATATCAAGATCAGAACTTGTTAGCGAAGATACTTGATAGTTTAATTGTGTTTTTGCAACCGCTTGATTTTCTCGATTGTATAAAACCGCTTCTATAACATTACTATTCTTTGATACTAAATATTGCCCATCAACTACCACAGAAAAACCACCATGATTATCTAACTTTGCAGGAAAGTTACCTTCGCCAATATAAATATTAATATGACTACCTTCATTGTGGTCTGAAGAGTAAATATTATATTGCCCTTTAATCACAATCTCTTTGGCAGTTTCTTTTTGGTTTAAAACATTCTGATGTGGAAGTGGCAATAATTGTATTTGTTTTTGCGAATCTCCACTTACCAAAAATGGAAGTGATACTTTTATCATACTTTCAGGCTTTGCTTGATAAGCAGCCTCGACAGATATTGCATCCTCATTCTTAAAGCTAGGACTTGGAATATCTACATGCCAATATCCAACGTCATCAGGTTGTGCTGTAAAAGATCGCTGTCCAAGTTGAATATGTACATCACTGAGAGGTTGCCCCGACTTTACAAGACCAATAAACATTAAATTTGTTGAGCTTGCAAAAATAGCACCAATGAACATCAATTTCATAATGTTAAAACGTTGAGCAAGTAGTCCACCTAAAAAACCACCCAATAACGAGAAAATAACACCATAAACTTTCACTGCTTCTGCAATCTGCTCTTTGGTAAAGTTTAAATCTTGATAAAATACATTTGAAATTACACCCGCAATAATATCTGATATACGATAAAACCCGATAAGTAAAAGTAAAAATAATGCGAGTTTAATACCGTAACGCTGAAAGAAGTCTTGTACTGGCGTAATCCATGTATCTATCGCCATTTTCTTCTTTACTACACCAAATTTAACAAGGCATGTGCCTATAGAAAGTGCAACTACTACTGAAAGAATAAAGCGGATCATTTCAATTAAAAATAATAATGCACCATCATGAATAGACCATAATTTATTTAATGATTCGACAAGTTGTCCAAAATAAATATAACCTACAACAAAGCTAGAAACTGCAATAAAAAATACGATAACGAGACGTAAATAATCGGTGGTTTGATAATTTTTATGATTTCTCTGTACATTTGGCTCACGAATAAATAATGTTGTGAGCACACCAATCAGCATGACTCCTGCCATCACTAAATAAGTATATTTCCAAGCACTATAAATATAATTACCCTTTGATGTACCTAACCATCCCGCAAGAAATAAAGCCCCTGCTCCTGCAACAATCATTCCTATTCGATAACCTGCATTATAGGTTGATGCAAGCACAGTTTGCATTTGTGCATCACCAAGCTCTATTCGGTAGGCATCAATAACGATATCTTGCGTTGCTGCTGAAAATCCAAGTAAAACAGCACCCACAGCCATCTGAACGAGATAACTACTTCCTAAAGAAGGATCTGAGCATGCCATAATTGCAATTGATGCAATGATTAATAATTGCGCGATAAGTAACCATGCTCTACGCCTCCCCAATATTCTTGTTAAAATGGGTACAGGAAGCTCATCAATTAGTGGTGCCCAAACAAATTTAAATGAATAGCCCAATGCAGCCCAGCTAAAAAAAGTGACTGCACTTTTATCTACCCCTGCCTCTCCCAACCACAACGATAAGCTCGAAAAAATAAGTAAAATTGGAACGCCTGCTGAAAATCCGAGAAAAAGCATAATCAAAGCACGGCGATCCAAAAATGCCCGAAAGGCCTGAGCCCAGTCTTGGCTAGAAGTTTTCATCTTATCTATCAGTAATATTTAATATATAAAGCTGATATTCAAAACTTTTCTCTGAAGTGTTGCAACCGTACAATTGTTAAATTTATTTTTTTCACTTCGTTTTCTTGATCTTTAATATAAAATCTGTATACCTTTAACATAACCAATTCATGTTTAGTTTTGGATTTCTTACTTACTCATAGATGTGATCAGATGAATTCAGTATTACCCGTAAACAACACCGTGACAAAAAACTCAGAACTCCAACATCCTTTGAAATCCGCTTTTGATCAATCAAGTATTCAAAAAACACTAAAAAAGACGGCTTTAAAACCAGAACAACTCACACATATACCAAAATTAAATAAAATACCTGCCTCTACACGGCGCATTAAACCTCTAAATAATTTTCTAGGGCAAGACCGTGCCCGTGCTTCCGTTGAAGCAGGCATCGCTTTACCATACTCAGGCTATAATATTTTTGCTGTAGGTACAGCAGGTTTAGGCAAGCGCACAATGATTAAACGCTTACTCAAACAGCATGCCAAAACAATGCCTACACCTGATGACTGGGTATATTTAAATAACTTTGAAAATGCTAGACAACCTATTGTTCTACGTTTTCCTGCAGGTCAAGCCATTAAATTTCAAAAACAACTAGAAGAAACATGGCAAACCATGTTGAAGCATTTAGAGCGTCGTTTTAGCTCTGAAAATTATCGTGAATGTATTGATAAAATTCGCCAACAAACAGGAAAAGAACAACAAGAAGCACTCATAGAACTCACGAAAGAAGGTGAAACAATGGGTATGAAGCTTGTTTCACGCAATGAACAAAATTGCTTTGTACCGGTTCATATTAAAGATAATGCAATCCATGAAATGACCCAAAAAGAAATTGATGCACTTAGCCATGAAGAGCGTGCAGAAATTTCAACAAATCTCCGTTATATGGACAAAAAACTCGAAAGACTTGGCTTACACTTAGGTGATCTTGAAGATGATGCACGAGATCGTGTTTCAGACTTAAATAAAGAAGTTGCTCAAGAAATTGTTATTCCTAAAATTGAGCAAATATTTAAAAAATATAAACATGTAGAAGGTTTACATCACTACTTAGAACATTATGCAAATGATATCATCGATCATGTCGAGCTTATTTTAGAACAGAATGAAGATGACTTCTCACCTGCTCAATTCAGCAGAATTCCTTCACGTTATCAAGCCAATGTCATTGTAAGCAATACACCAAATAGCGGTGCACCTGTTATTTTTGAAGATTTTCCAACACATTACAACTTGCTTGGTCATGTAGAGCAGCTCACACAAAATGGAACGATTACCACCGACTTTACACTCATTCGTCCCGGTGCATTACACCGTGCAAATGGTGGCTTTCTCATTCTAGAAGCGGAGCATTTACTCGAACAACCTTATGCATGGCAAGGTCTTAAACGCGCATTGAAGTCAGGACAGCTCAAACTGTCCTCATTAGAACATATGCTTACCCTAACAGGTAGTATATCTATTGAACCAGAGTCTGTTCCACTACAGCTTAAAGTTGTTCTACTTGCAGAACCTGAAATTTACTATGAAATTTTAGAAGCCGAACCTGAATTAGGTAGTGTTTTTAAAATACGTGCTGACTTCACAGATACACTTGAACGTAATGAAGAAAACGAAAAAGCGTATATGCAGCTCATTGCAGATTACGTACAGGTCGACAAGCTTCTCCCTTTTGACCGCTCTGCACTCTCAGCATTACTCACAGATTCAAGTCGACAAGCAGAAGATCAAAGCTCTCTTTCTCTACACGCATCTACGTTAGGCGATCTGATTCGTGAATCACATCATCATGCCTTACAAGCCAATGAAAAGACGGTAAGTAGCGAACATATTAATATGGCATTACAACATCGCCAATATCGTTTAGGCTACTTACGAGAACTCTACTGGCAAGATTTAACACGTGGTACACAACTCATAGAAACTCAAGGGCATCGGTTAGGTCAAATCAATGCACTTTCTGTTATTCACTATGCAGATGTTGAGTTTGGTCTACCATCAAGATTGACAGCTTCAGTATATCAAGGTGGCGGCGATATTCTAGACATCGAGCGTAGTGTCGAGCTAGGTGGCTCATTGCATGCTAAAGGTGTTCTCCTCATGTCTAGCTTCCTAAAGGCACATTTTGGACGTGAACAAATATTACACTTCTCTGCTGCTTTAGCATTTGAACAAAGCTATGGACAAGTCGATGGTGACAGCGCTACTGTTGCGGAGCTTTCAGCTCTCATTTCTGCAATCAGCCAATTACCTATTGATCAATCGTGGGCAATTACAGGCTCTATGAACCAACTTGGGCAAGTTCAGCCGATTGGCGGTGTGAATGCAAAAATTGAAGGCTTTTATGATGCCTGCCGTCTACAAGGATTTACAGGAAAACAAGGAGTTATTATTCCTTGGCAAAATATGCAACACCTCATGCTACGTCAAGATATTATTGATGATGTGAAAGCAGGTAAATTTCATGTACATGCCATAGAAACCATTGACCAGGCACTAGAAATTTTAATGGCACAGCCTGTTGGTCAATTGGATAAAAAAGGCGAATACACCAAGGGTTCAATTTATGCAGCAGTAATGGATCAATTGAATTATTGGCAGGCCATTGAAGATGGTGAAATTGAAGAAGAGGAAGAAAAGCCTAAAAAGAAGAAAAAAGAAAAAAAGACGAAAGAAGCTGCTGTAACTGAAAATTCAGCCCTTTTCAAACGCATAAAACGTAAAAAGAAATAATTTTTAAGTCATAAGGACATTGGTTTTGTAGCGATGTCCTTATGAATCTGTGATACTACTTATTCTCAATAAAAGCATTACAAACAATAGATAGAATTGAAATTGATTTTTACATTACTCTGACTGCATTTGAATTCAATTTCTTTTTCTTACATTTCTAATGCCTAGAAATTATATGACTTCAATAGTAGTTGCAGTTGATGATCTTGATTGAAAAACTAAACAATATTTTTCTAAAACGATAACGACTAATTCCTAAAACTCTATTACTCCACTCATAACATTACCCGAAGCAACTTAATCAGTTAAGCCCATATTTCTTATAAGATCTATGGGCTTATCTATCATTTACGGATAGAAAGTTTCAACCACACGACCCGTCATAGTTTGACCAAGTAACGGCGTGTTCTTCCCTTGAGAAATAATTGAATCTTCATTTAATTCCCAAGATAATTCTGGATCAAGCAATATCCAACCTGCAGTCGCTTGCCATTGTTCAAGCATATTAGAAATCATTGCAGGTGCGAGGGTAACTTTTTCCACCCACTCTAGTGGCGTAAGCACATTTTCTTTAATCAGTTGAATACCTAATGGTAAATAACTATCAAAAGTGCTCATACCTGCTTCAGTTTCTGCAAATGGTGCAAGTTTAGCTGCCCCACTTAAAGGTTCATGATGTGTACAAATCGCATCAATAACACCCATTTTCACTGCCTCTCTAAGCTTTTCACGATCATTTAACGAGCGTAAAGGTGGTCGTACATGTGCTAATGCATTAAATCCATCAATCAGGTCATCTGTCAGATGTAATTGATGCATGGCTACATCAGCGGTCACAGGTAACCCTTTTTCTTTTGCAGCTTGAATTAAGTCTACAGATGCACCACAAGACAACAAACTAAAATGTGCCTTTACACCTGTTGCTTCAATCATTAATAGATATTTTGTAACAGCAACTGTTTCAGCCAATGGCGAAATCATGGGTAAACCCTGACGCGATGCAACAAAGCTTTCATGCACACAACCATCTTTCGCAATCTGTGGCTCTTCTGCATAAAATACAACTGTTAAATCTAATCCTGCTGCATATTCAAGCGTACGTAAAACCACATCATCATCAGCAAAAGGTGCATTTGCATTCGATACAAAGCAACAACCGCCTTTTTTAAGCCCTGCCATATTTGAAGGCTGCTTTCCTTGTAAACCTTGAGTCTGTGCCCCAATAATTGCAAGATGAATTTTTCCATCATTCCATGCTTTTTCAACTAAACCATGAATCAATGCACCATTATCTTGCACAATCGGCTGTGAATCTGGTGGCGTTAAAATATGTAAAATACCAGTAGAACGTGCTGCCTTGCCTTCAGAAGCGAGTGTTCCATGCTGTTGCTGCCCTGGTTCTCTTAAACGCGCGCATAAATCGACCATAGTTGGCATGAGCCACTTGCCCTGCCCATCAACTAGATGTTCAACTTCTTTTAAATGCGAAACTCGCTTACCACTCTTCAGATATACCGTTTCAATTGCATCTGTCTGTGTAACAGGATCAAGAACGCGTACATTTTCAATTTTTACAGTTGTCATGTTTTATTCCTTAAAGTGCAATTGAATCGATTAGACCTTGCTCTTGAAGCTGTCCTTGCATAGACAATGCAAGCACAGCCATACGCACAGCAATACCATTAGTTACCTGATTTAAAATCACTGCTTGTGACCCATCGGCAATTTTAGAAGTAATTTCCACACCTCTATTCATTGGTCCCGGATGCATTACAATACAATCAGGTTTTGCTAGTTCCAATCGTGCATCATTCAAACCATACATCTTGTGAAACTCAAGTTGAGAAGCAAGTGCGGGCGAGTCAATACGTTCATTTTGAATGCGTAAAGTCATAATCACATCACAGTCTTTCACACCTTCATTCATATCTTTAAATAGCCGTACTTCTGGACCATATTCTTCAAAACCATAAGGAAGTAATGTATTCGGTGCAATCACACGAATATCACGACATCCAAGCGTTTGTAATGCAGCCACATCCGAACGTGCGACACGTGAGTGCTTAATGTCACCAATAATTGCAACACTTAACTCTTCAAAAGGCTTTTTTGTTTCTCGACGAATCGTGAGCATATCAAGCATGGCTTGTGTTGGATGCGCATGACGACCATCCCCTGCATTAATAATTGCAACATTCGGACAAACATCTTTGGCAATAAAATGCGCCGCTCCCGATGAGGAGTGGCGCACGACAAAAATATCAGCCGCCATGGCTTGTAAATTCCAGAGGGTATCTCGTAATGTTTCCCCCTTAGACGTACTTGATCGGGCAATATCAATATTTAAAACATTAGCAGAAAGGCGCTTTGCAGCAGCTTCAAAAGTGGTTCTTGTTCTCGTGGAGTTTTCAAAGAAAAGGTTCATCACCGTTTTACCGTCTAAAACGGGAGATGTAATTAATTGGTTATTATCATTAATAAAAGTTTCGGCTGTATCCAATATTTTAGTCAAGGTTTCTTTCGATAGCCCTTCGATAGTTACGAAGTGTTTCAAATGACCATATTGGTTAAGTTGAATCTGACTTGGAGTATGCAATTTTGCGAAATGCATCAATGATTCCTTTGTCTTGCGCTAAGTTGACATATTGTATCGGAAAATAAGAATAATTCGCAGTCACCTCTATGTAAAAAAGCCACAAATAACACAAGCCAAAGTAGGGCAAAATGCGTTAAAATCTTTGTTTGCTTGTTTTGGTTTGGAAGTTTGCATGAATTCACCGCAACGTTTATCTACTTATTGGGTTACTTGTGCCGATGGCTTAGAGCTGTTATTAGAAGAAGAAATTGCTCAATTAGGTGCGACCGATGTAGAACGTAAAGCTGGTCGTTTAATTTTCAAAGGAACGTTAGAGACTGCTTATCGTATTTGCATGTGGTCACGCCTTGCATCTCGCGTTGTCATGCCAATTTATGAGCATGCAATTGAACATTCACATGACGTACGTGATGTAGCAGAAGAGCTATTTGAAGGTGCTGTGAACTTTGATTGGTCTTTAATTTTTGCACCACAAAGTACATTTGCAATTCGCCTTCACGTAGAACGTGAAATTAAGGTAAATACACAGTTTGCAACCCTACGTGTCAAAGATGGTGTGGTCGATAGTTTTATGGAAACTGTAGGACGCCGCCCAAGCATCGACATTAAACAACCTGAAATCACACTCTACATTCTTGCAGGAAAAACAAAACACTATTATTGCTTAGATTTATCGGGTGACTCTCTACATAAACGTGGCTATCGTCAGGTTATGACAGATGCACCAATTAAAGAAAACTTAGCTGCTGCAATTTTACACAAGGCAAAATTAAAAGATCTTCAACCAAACCTTGTACTCGACCCAATGTGTGGCTCAGGTACATTTATTATCGAATCACTCATGATTCTGACCGACCGTGCACCAGGCTTGGTAAGACGATTTGGTTTCAATGGTTGGCATGGTCATGACCACGAGCTTTGGATGAACTTAAAAGCAGAAGCTGCTCAAAGACATCAAGATGCTCTTGAAAAACCATTACCAAAATTCTATGCATATGACGCCGATTGGGATGCCGTAAAAGCAACTCGACAAAACCTTATTGCAGCAGGTTTTGAAAGTATTCTAGACAACATCAAAATTGAAGAACGTACACTTGCGGACTGGCCTACTTTTGATTTAGAAACCGATGAAAAAGCGTTTATTGTTACCAATCCACCTTACGGTGAACGTTTAGGTGACAAAGCATCAAATCGCGCATTATATTTAGGTATTTCTGCTTTACTTCAAAAAACATTCCCTAACCAACATGCTGCGGTTATTGCAGCGCAAATTGAACAGGCCGATGTACTAGCATTTGAAGAAACACAAACATTACGTTTAATGAATGGTAAATTACCAATTTATACACGTTTTGGGCAAATCAAACCGCTGCTAAACAGTCAGCCATTCCTTGCTAAATGGTCTAGTCAACCTGTTGAAATTGAAGGTGCGCAGGACTTTGCCAACCGTTTACAAAAGAACATGACAGCTTTGAAAAAGTGGGCTGTGAATGAAAATATCTATTGTCTACGTTTATATGATGCAGACTTGCCTGACTTCAATGTTGCAATTGACCTATACGGCGACCGCTTACATGTTCAAGAGTATGCGCCTCCGAAACAGATTGACCCTGAAAAAGCAAAAAAACGTTTCAACCTTGCGCTAGCAGCCATTCGCGCTGTCACAGGGCTTAACCGTGATGCAATCTTTATTAAGACACGTGCGCGCCAATCGGGTAAAACGCAATATGAAAAACAAAGTACAGCATCTAAACGCTTTGTAGTTAAAGAAGGTCGTGCCAACCTTTTAGTCAACTTAACAGACTATCTAGATACAGGTTTGTTCTTAGACCATCGTCAAATGCGTTTACGTATCGCAAAAGAAGCAAAAGGAAAACACTTCCTTAACCTATATAGCTACACCTCAACCGCAAGCTTACATGCTGCTTTAGGTGGTGCTGCGAGTACAACCAGTGTTGACCTTTCAAACACGTATTTAAACTGGTCTAAAGAGAACTTTGTTTTAAATGGTTTGACTGTAGACCATGCAGATGAACAACATATGTTCTTTGCTAGCGATTGCTTCGATTGGCTCAAAGAAGGTCATGAGCAATATGATCTAATCTTTATTGATCCACCAACCTTCTCTAACTCTAAGAAGTTCTATGGCACATTCGACATACAACGTGACCATTTGTCTTTACTTAAACGTGCGATGAATCGTTTAACGACAGATGGTACGCTATATTTCTCAAATAACTACCGTGGCTTTGAGATGGATGAAGAAATCGAAGGCATGTTCGATGTTGTTGAAATTACCAATGAAACAATTGGGCAAGATTTCAAACGCAACCAAAAGATCCATCGCTCATGGAAAATTAGACATTTCTCTGTATAAATAATAAAAAAGCCGAATCAACTGATTCGGCTTTTTTATAACTCTAAAGAATGCTAATCCACAGTTAGATCATTTTTTCATGCACAGAACCATCATTTAAAATAAAACGTAACTTCTTATTCCAGAACTCCGCAATAAATATATCTTCTAAATCTAAGTTAAACTGAGCCATTTGCATCATCAGCCACTCTTCATTTTTTTTAATATGCTCTAGCTCATTGGTTCTTAAAGTACCTTCTTTAATAAGAATAACTGAAGGCATTTTTGATGGATCACAAATTACTGTAAGCTGACCATTCGGCTCAATTTGTGCATAATAGACCTCTTCAAAAGAATATATTCCCTGTGAATGTAATTGTGAAATGATATTAATAATATCAATCTTATTTTTCTTTTTCAGAATATTATTCATCAGAAAATTACTATTTTTTATAATCGGTATAGGCTCGCCAATAGTAAAATTTCTTAATAAATAAACATGCTTAGAAATATAATTTAGAATAGAAATTAAAAAAACACCTATTAAAAGCACAAGAATATATTCATACAAAGGAATTTCCTGCGTATAAATAACACCACCAATAATTCCCCCCAATACAAAGTTCCCAATAAAATCGACTGGTGTCATTTGAGAAAGTTGTGTTTTCCCTGAAATATTCAAGTGAACAATAACAATGAAAAAGCCAATAATAAACTTAATAAGAACAAGACAATAAAAAACCATTTTTCTCGTATGCCACGCAAAATAATTAAAAATTTCAATTGATTTTCATTGGTGAATTTTCACTAAGTTACTTTAAAACACCAAATGTCTCTCAAAAATTGGAATCGTTTGTTTCATCCATAGTGGTAGCTTATCTCTAGAAACTTTTATTCTTTTCTTATACTGTATTTTTTTGATAAACCAACCAGTTGGTTGAGTTAACTTTGAATACAATATTTGATAATGCTCATTCGTTGAGTTTAGAGAAACTGCATTCTTACCCCAATAATAAGCCAAATAAAGATTTCTTTCGATTCCTAACCCATAATATGCCGCATATGCATAAATATATGCTATTTGCGCAAGTATAACTTTATTAAAATTATATTTTTCTAATAATGTTGGAAAATAAATTTTAAGTAATCGTATTTTTTCATGCTCATCTTGCAATATAAATTTTGCGTGACCATAACTTACCTCAGCTTGAACTAAGTTATGGTCAATTGCTTTTTCTAAGTATTTCAATGCCTCTTGTGCAAACTGGCTTTTTAACTCTTCATTTAATACGTCATCTAGACTCTTTTCTAAGAGTCTTTGTCCTTGAATCATTAAAGCATTTATATCCTTACATAAAAGTGCTGTTTCCAACCAATCCTCGGCATGCTTTAAATTAATATATTGAGGTAAGTTAAAATGAAAAATTATTCCTGAATATATATTAAATAAATGCATCATACTTGGTGTATGTCCTGCATTTGCAAACTGTATAAGCTGTTTTATTAAAGCGTCATACTCACTACTTAATAATAAATATTGCCATGCTTCTTCTAGTTGTGCATTAAATTGATGGTGCGTTCTCCTTTGCCAAATTTTTTCAAAACTAATTTGAAGGTCTTGACTTACCCCCCACTCTGGTATATCTATTAGGGCAAGGCTTAATGTCATAAAAGTGATGTTATATTGCCACATACAAATTAATGATAATGCTTGACCTCGAAGATGAAATTCATCTATAAAAAATGGTACTTTATCTGCAAATAATAGAACAAGCTGTTTAAAAAAAGTATGATGTAAATGCACATCACTTTGAAACTCTGGCGCATAATCCAAAATAATTCTTTTTGCCAATTGATATATTTTTTGTTTTATCTGCCCTTTTTCTGATATTTCTACATATTCACTATTTAAATAAGCTTGATAAAATAAAATCTGTTGAATATAGCAATCGACGATTTGTCGTCTAGACAAAATCAATGTATTAAAATATTCGATTAAATCTTGAGCGTTCTTTATTTCTTCTACATGCAATTTTTCAGATGAGGAAATTATTTGTTTAAACTCATGCATATAACGAAGGTAATAAATTTGTTGTAATAATAAATGAGATTGTTTTTGACAAATATCTTGATATAAAAAAAGATCAATATCTCTATAGTTACCATTATATTTATTCAATAAATTAGAACAGTAATGAGAAAAAGCCATAACTGACACTTTATGTTCAATACTTCGATTAAACCAATACAGACTAGGATTACTATACTCATCATCCGCTGGTTCTCTAAGCACTAAATTCAGTGGTTCTATGCAAGGCAGTCTGCCCGATTGTTGATAAAAAATATTTAATGCCTGACTTGAATACTTATCAACATTAAATACATAATCTTTATATATTTTTTTTAAATCACAAACTTCTAATGTTTTTTCATATAAATCCATTAAAGAAATATAAACATCAGGTGCAAAAATATTATGTTCTAAAGCCTTTAAATACCAATATGTACTTACCTCAACAAAAAGTTTTCTTATTTCACTAAAATCAGAATTTTCATGACCATACTGTATTGCAGCTTCTGCCCAATAGTCCCCCAAAAGAACACAAATTAGGAAACCATTATCAGCCATTGACCATGTATTTAATAACTGTACATAAGACTCTTGGTCTAAATTAGTATTAGAAAATAAAATATCAAAACTTCTAAGTAACACTGCATCTTCATATAATGGAAGATCATACTTTTCAATATATTTTAAATTACTCTGATAAATGACGAGATAATACTGATTCACACTGCGAAAATCATGCTTTTCTATAAACGTACTTAATAAGTTTTTTATTTTTATAAAACGGTCAACCTCAGATGAAATATTTTGCATGTCCATCTCTTATTGTTGCTGCTTTCTGATTTTTTTAGTGTAACACAATCATCATAATTACGTTTTTTTCTTTAGTTAATGAGAAACCATAAAAAAATCCCACTTACAATGAAGTGGGATTTTAAAAACAATTAACTTAGTTTCACACGATCGAAAACAAGATGACCATCTTCGCTACGAATGACAATATTGTCACCCGCTTGAAAGTCTGCGCCTAATATCTTTTGCGCCAAGGTATTTTCAATTTGCTGTTGAATCGCACGTTTCAATGGACGTGCACCGTAAATTGGATCAAAACCTGCCTCAACCAATACATCAAATGCACTGTCATCTACCGTTAAACCAATCTCACGTTCTTCTAAACGTGAACGCAAACGAGAGAGTTGAATATCTGCAATTCCACGAATTTGTGACTTTTTCAGTGCATGGAAAATCACGAGCTCATCAATACGATTAATAAACTCAGGGCGGAAGTGTTGGCTAACCGCATTCATAACTACAGTACGAACTTCATCTTCAGAAGCATGATCACCAAGCTCACGTACATCTTGCGAACCTAAATTAGAAGTCATCACAATAACCGTATTCTTAAAGTCTATAATACGACCTTGCGAGTCGGTCAAGCGGCCATCGTCTAATACCTGTAAAAGAATATTAAAAACATCAGGATGCGCTTTTTCCACCTCATCAAACAAAATAACACTATAAGGTTTACGGCGTACAGCTTCTGTTAAAATACCCCCTTCCTCATAGCCTACATAACCCGGAGGTGCACCAACCAAGCGACTTACAGAATGTTTTTCCATAAATTCACTCATGTCTATACGAATCATTGCATCATCACTGTCAAATAAGAAATTTGCCAATGCTTTAGTCAATTCTGTTTTACCCACACCTGTTGGTCCTAAAAACAAAAATGAACCACTTGGTCTATTTGGGTCTGAAAGTCCTGCACGAGAACGGCGTACCGCATTTGAAACAGCATGTACTGCTTCATCTTGTCCTACCACACGATTATGCAAGAATGACTCCATTTGAAGTAGCTTTTCTCGCTCTCCTTGAAGCATTTTAGCTACAGGAATACCTGTCGCAGCACTAACAACTTCTGCAATTTCATTTTCAGTTACTTTAGTTCGAATGAGTTTCGGTTCTTCATTTTCCTCAATAACTTCATCTTGCTCTAATGCTTTTTCAAGTTCAGGAATTTCACCGTACTGCAAACGACTAGCTTCAGCCCAATTTCCTTCACGTTGTGCTTTTTCAAGTGCAATACGTGCTTGATCCAGTTTGACTTGTGCTTGCTTTGTACCTTCAACGAGTGTTTTTTCTTTACGCCAAATTTCTTCTAAATCATCATATTCACGCTGTAAATCACCAATCTGTGTAGTGAGTAATTTTACCTCTGCTTGGCTACCCGCATCTTCATCTTTTTTGACTGCTTCAAGTTGCATTTTCAACTGAATAATACGGCGATCTAACCGATCTAAAGATTCAGGCTTAGAATCAATTTCCATTTTAATGCGTGATGCTGCTTCATCAATCAAGTCAATCGCCTTATCTGGTAACTGACGATCGGTAATATAGCGATGTGACATTTTTGCTGCTGAAATAATTGCAGAGTCCAAGATTTTTACACCATGGTGGACTTCATAACGCTCTTTTAAACCACGTAAAATCGCAATGGTATCTTCTACACTGGGCTCATCTACCAACACTTTTTGGAAACGACGTTCTAAAGCAGCATCCTTCTCAATAAATTGACGATATTCATCGAGTGTTGTTGCTCCTACACAACGAAGCTCACCACGTGCAAGCGCAGGTTTAAGCATATTGCCGGCATCCATTGCACCATCTGTTTTACCTGCTCCAACCAATGTATGTAATTCGTCTATAAACAAAATAACTTGACCATCTTGTTTAGCAAGATCATTCAAAACAGCTTTTAAGCGTTCTTCAAATTCACCACGATATTTTGCACCTGCAAGCAATGCTCCTAAATCTAAAGACAGTACACGTTTACCTTTTAGCCCTTCAGGTACTTCACCATTCACAATACGTTGAGCTAAGCCCTCAACGATTGCTGTTTTACCCACACCAGGTTCACCAATTAAAACTGGATTATTTTTTGTACGGCGTGAAAGAACCTGTACCGTACGACGAATTTCTTCATCACGGCCAATCACAGGATCAAGTTTCCCTGCCAATGCACGTTCTGTTAAATCAATTGTATATTTATTTAATGAGTCACGTTGTTCTTCATAGTTGTCACTCATGACTTTTTCATTTCCTCGAATGTGCTCAATCACACGCCGTAAATCTACTGTTTTTACACCCACTTCTGACAGAATTGCTTTTGTAGAAGCTGTTTCTGTCATCGCTAGTAAAACCCAATCTGTTGATAAAAACCCATCACCTGCTTTCTGCGCATGCCGATCTGCTAAGTTAAGCACTTTTACCGCATCAGGATTTAAATTAACATCACCTGTTGGTGTTGCAGTTGTTGGCGCATTATTTAAAGCATGTGTTAGTTTTTCTTTCAGCTCAGGTAATCGAGCACCTGCCTGCTGTAAAAGGCTAATATTTGCAGAGTCTTCAAGTAATACTGCCAAAATATGTATGGCATCTATTGCTGTATGATCCTTACCTGTTGCTAACGATTGTGCTGTCGTTAAAGCATTGGTTAGCCCTTTTGTGAATTTTTCAAATTGCATTGTTTTTATCCTCACAAATTTTCATTTAGGTTATATATAAGGTCTTGATCCAATATTTCAATAATATATTTTTATATTTCAATTAAATAGTTTTACCCTTAATAAAAATAAGGACTTATATAGATATAGGTACAATTCCCTATTTTTTCAAGAGGGAATGACAAAATTTAATGAGCAATCTATAGAAATTATAAGTCTAATAATTAGTTAAAATAAGCATACATAAACTAACTTAAAAAACTTATTGTAAACCGTAAAGAAATATTGAGAATTTGAAAAATATTTTTTATCTCTAGACTGATATTATCAATATATGGTGCTTCAGTCACACTTATACGAATATGATAGAAAAACCATTAAAATGATGTAAATAATAAAAATATCAATACCTTAAAATCTATTAAGAGCCCAAAGTTATTATTCCACTCAGTTAGACTAAAGATCACACAACCTAAATAACTACATCTTTGATATTCATAGCTTTAAAAGTACATTGAAATGAAATTCTAGCTATTAAACATATGTTCACTTACACAATATAGGTAAGGATTTTTAAGTTCATTAACCCAGCGTAACTATAAAATATAGTACACCCTATAATAATGAAAAAATAAATATTAAAATTAGCTTAAAAAAATTCCGTGGTGGCTATGGTTATACCGATGCAAAAGTAAAAAAGGATAAAGAGATACCTACAAATATTGGAAATACTTTGCCATTAGTTGCAAAAAACACAGGCAACCTATTTATTCGTTATTTACCTACAGACAATATTTACCTAGAAACAGGCATAACTTATGTTGGATCACAATATAAAGGAATCACCAATGTTACTAAAATTTTAGGTTTTAATCGCCTAGATGCTGCTGTTGGTTATAAAAATGAGCATTGGGGTATCACCGCAGCGGTAAACAACATAACTAATAGATCTTATTGGCGTTCAATTACAATGCCTGGAACACCTCGCAATTTTATTATGCGAATAAATTATGAATTTTAATTAATGTGCAAATATTACGATAGATTCAACTCATCGTAATATTTGTTTTTACTCTTATAACAATTTAAAACTAAAACAATAAGACAAAATTAAAAATTTATCGTTAAATAATAAATACCTATCATTATGGATACTTATAACGAATGTATAAAAAAAAATTAAGAAAAATATGTATATTGCTTGCAATAGTTCCAAGTACGTCGCTATTTGCAACGCTACCACAAAACTCATTAAGACCTGGTGGTATTGCAGTTTTGCCTATTCAAAATGATGTACAAGATGTGTACTACCAAAAACACCGTGTATTAACGACTGAAGAAAATGGGCAAAAATATGCTGTTGTCGGTATTCCGCTTTCTACACCTCTCGGCATTTCAGATATTGAAACAAATCAAGGGAATATTCAAATACAGATTCAATCTTACCCATATGCAGAGCAACATATTCAACTTAAAAATACCAGCTTTGTAGAGCCATCTACTGAGCAACTTAAACGTTATAAGAAAGAAGCTGAAGAACAAAATAATATTTACACATCATTTACCCCAAATACATGGCATACTTTTCCAAACTTTATTGCACCAACACAAGGTAAATTTACAAACTCTTTTGGTAGAAAAAGATTTTTTAATAATGAAGAACGTGCACCACACTCAGGTTTAGATATTCCTGCACCTATTGGACAAAAAGTTATTGCACCAGCAGATGGTACGGTAGTCGGTATAGGAAATTACTTTTTTAATGGCAATACGATTTTAATTGACCACGGGCAAGGACTCATTAGTATGTTTTGCCATTTGAGTAAAATAGAAGTACATCAAGGACAAGTTGTACATCAGGGCGAAGAAATTGCTAAAGTGGGTAAAACAGGACGTGTTACAGGCCCTCATCTACATTGGGGAATGAGTTTAAATGATGCGCGCGTAGACCCACAATTATTCTTAAAATAAATCATAAAAAAAGCAGCTTACGCTGCTTTTTTATTAGAGTTCGACAATTTTAAAGTCATGTGTAATTTCAACACCACCATCGGAAAGCATTTTACTTGCCGAACAATATTTTTCAGCAGATAACTCAACTGCTTTTGCAACTTGTTTTTCTTTCACTGCTCGACCACTCACAACAAAATGTAAGTGTATTTTTGTAAATACAGCAGGAATAGTTTCTGCACGATCTGCTTTTAACTGACACTGCACATCTGTCACATCCTGACGCGCTTTTTTTAATATAGTCACAATATCAAATGATGCGCATCCCCCTAATCCCATTAAGATTAATTCCATTGGTCTTGCACCACGGTTTTCACCACCGTAACTCGGCGCACCATCCATTAATACTGTATGACCACTGTCTGATTTGGCTTCAAATGCAACATTTCCAAGCCATTGAACTGTTGACTGCATTGCAAGTACCTAAAAAAAAATATAGATTACATATTCGTTTAAAAGTACACTAATGCCCTTTCTTTCACAAGGATTTTCCAGACATTCAGTCATAAATGAAAGGCATGTTATGTCTTATACTAAATATTGGAATAAAGAATCATGGTAGCTAACTTCTTCCCTTTTGCAAATGATGCACTCTCTCCCAACCAGCTTCCTGAGTCAATCAAAGCCTTATTAAAACTGGCTAATATTAATCGTTATGCAAAACGTACAACTATTATTGAAGCTGGTAAAGAATCAAAATCACTTTACCTTGTTCTAAAAGGTTCAGTATCAGTTGTCTTACGTGAAGATGATGAACGTGAAATTGTCATTGCATATTTAAATGCAGGAGACTTTTTTGGTGAAATGGGTCTTTTTGATAATGAGCCACATCGTACTGCTGAAGTACGCACTCGTGAAGTATGTGAAATTGCAGAAATCTCTTACGAGAATTTTACCAAACTAAGTAGGGAATATTCAGACCTTAATTATGCTATCTTTGCTCAGCTAACACGTCGTTTAAAAAATACAACACGAAAAATGACAGACCTTGCATTTATTGATGTTACAGGTCGTATTGCACGTTGTTTAATTGACCTAGCGCATCAGCCTGCTGCAATGCTCTTACCTAATGGTCGTCAAATCCGAATTACACGCCAAGAAATTGGCCGTATCGTTGGATGTTCTCGTGAAATGGTTGGACGAGTTCTAAAAACCTTGGAAGATCAAGGTATGATAGAAACAGAAGGTAAAGCAATCTTAATCTATGATAGTGCATTAGAAAGCTCATCTGATGAGATTAAAGAAAGTTAAATTTTAAAAAAGCAAATCTCAGGATTTGCTTTTTTAAAAAATAAAATATATGAGATATATTCAATAAAAAAGTAGCAAATAAATTATTTATTTTAGTATAAAATATAAACTTAATGAATGACTCGAATAAAATAAATCATCTAACTTCTAAAATATTAAAATTAGTCACTTACACTTACCACTCAATTAAACCAATTTATATAATAACTCACCTATTAAAACTATAAATAAATGGTAAATATTTATATAGTCAAACAATCAAAAATATAAGACAATATGGAAATGAGTTATTCAGAACATTTTAGACGAAAAGTTATAGCGAAGCTTGAGGAAGGACATTCCATACGAGCGGTATCGACACAATTTGAGATTGATAAAAATACAATTTTGAGTTGGAAAAAAAGAATTGAGGTTAAAAGAACTCGCCCACGGAAACCTTTTAAAATTGAGGATGATGCACTACGTGCTGATGTTGAGAAATATCCAGATGATTATCAATATGAGCGTGCTGTACGCTTTTCCTGCTCAGCTGCATCTATTGGTTATGCATTAAAACGTTTAGGAATCACAGTGAAAAAAAGACCTTACGCCATCCACAAGCAAAAGAATCCCTCAGATCCGCATTCACCAAAGCTTTAGATCATCTTCAAAAAAAGCATCCCATTGTTTATCTTGATGAAAGTGGGTTTAAATCACACGATTATCGACCTCATGGTTACTCTCCTAAAGGAGCACCATGTTATGGATTATTTAATTGGCAATTAAATAATCAGACCAATGCCATTGGTGCATTGTATGAAAATAAGTTGTTTAGCGTTGGGCTATTCAATTGTAAAATTAATTCAGATGTATTCCATTTCTGGGTAGAGCATTTTCTTATTCCTGAATTACCTAGACACAGCATCATTGTGATGGATAATGCGACGTTTCACAAACGAGCAGACACACAGGAGTTACTAGAACATCATGGGCATCATATTTTATGGTTACCGCCTTATAGTCCTGATTTGAATTCCATTGAAAAGACATGGGCATGGATTAAGAAAAAGAGAAAAGAATGGCAAGAGGATTGTATTGATCGACTCTTTCAGATGTTTTTTCATGTCTGTATGAGTAATTAGATTGTTTGACTATAGTTTTAATTTCTATCATCTATCGAAGTATTTCTAATAAACTCATATCATAACAACTTCATTTACAATATCTATCTCTCATTAATAATGGCACATAATATTATATTATTTTTATTTTCAGCACTAATTATCATTAAAAATTGAAGTTATAATTTTCTTAAATTAATATTAAAAATTTCATAAAATTAGAATATTAAGTCAATAAATTAAAATATTTATAAAATAAAAATTAATCGAAGATCTGCTTGTAAAAATGTAAAAAACTCTATTGTATAATTTTTTTTACAATGTATACTTTAGGCAATTTTTAGAGATGCGGAGACCCTCTGTGGGAAGTTGTTCGAGGTTTAGGTGTAATTATTACACATTGATAAATTAATCTTGTAAGCATAGCAACAACACCTCTTTGGGAAAATGCTATCTTGCAATGAGATAGCACTATCAAAATATTACTAAATCAAATTTTATTTAAATAAGTAGAACCTACAGCAGCTATATTCGATAGATATAGATTCTGTGCGCTCTCATGTCTGTTTTAAATAATATTACTACTTACCACTCAGGTTATATTCCGCCTCAGATATGAGGAACGGAGCATGTTTCACTATATTTTCACACTGTCACTATATATCAGCATTATTTGTATTGCTGTTGCTACTCGCTTAGCACAAGCAACACCTCTATACAATACTGATGATGCAGAAATTACACCTGAAAAATATTGCCAATTAGAAATTGGTCAAAACTTTTCAAATCATAATCCGCAGTTCAATTTAAGTCCTGCCTGCACATTTAAAAATCTAGAGCTTACTATGCCTATCACAAAAGATAGTGATCAAACAACGTATGCAGCTCAGCTAAAACACCCTTTTTATGCATCTAAAAAATTTGGTGTTGCTTTAAGTGGACTCTATCAGCCATCTCAAAATGGTTTAGATAATCAATGGAGCATCTACCTTCCAGTCTCTTTTTATAACCTGTATGGCAATGTACAAATAAATGCGAATCTTGGCTGGGTACAAGAAGAACACAACCAAGGTCATTTATCATGGGCTATTGCTGCAATCAAACCTATCACTGAAAGACAGCAAATTGGGCTTGAATATTATAAACAACCTCCCGAAAAAGCCAAACTTCAAGCTGTTTGGGGTATTGATATCATTCCAGAAAAAACAAGTTTATATCTATCTTATGGCCAAAGCCTTGCATCATCAGCATCACGTTGGTTTGGTTTAGGTTTAAGTTTAGCAATTTAATTAAGACGTAATACTTTTCACATTATCCTAAGGTTTAAATAAAAACTAAGCCTTACAGACAGTTGCTGTCTAAAATAAGGAGAACCCACATGATTCGTAATCTATGGGAACAGCTATTTTCACGCTTTTTAAAAAAATATCACCTTACACGTTACTTCTCAAAATCTGCTTCATTTGATGAGTTGCAACAATCTAGCTATGCACAACAAGTGAGTGAACAACTTACAACGACTTTAAAACATGCCTCAGAAACAACTGTCGAACAACTTATTTGTGAAAAAAATTCTCATATTGATGGGCTTGATGAACAAGAAGTTGAGATACGCCAAAAAGAATATGGGCTGAATGAGCTTCAATCTGAAAAGCCGCTGGCATGGTGGCAACATCTCTGGTATTGCTACAAAAACCCTTTCAATATCTTATTAACTATTTTAGCAATTATTTGTGCATCTACAGACGATGTACGAGGTACAATTGTTATTTCATCAATGGTTGTGATTTCGACTGTATTAAGATTCTGGCAAGAAGCAAAATCAAATAAAGCAGCTGATGCACTTAAATCTATGGTAAGTAATGACGCCTCTGTTCTCAGAAGAAATACTGGCTCAAAATTTACAAAAGCAGAAGTAATTAATGCTTCTCAACAAAGCAAAGATTTATTTGATATCCCAACAAAATACCTAGTACCAGGCGATATTATTAAATTATCAGCAGGTGACCTCATCCCAGCCGATTGTCGACTGATTGAAACAAAAGATTTATTTGTTTCACAAGCTGCTATGACTGGCGAATCTATGCCTGTAGAAAAGTTTGCAACACATCAGTCTGAAAACAATAATGATACCATGGCACTTGATAACATTGCATTCATGGGTACAAGTGTTATTTCTGGTACAGCAACTGCTATTGTAATTACGACAGGAAATCAAACTTATTTCGGTGCTTTAGCAAAGCGTGTCACAGACAATGATCAAGTAACAACATCATTCCAAAAAGGTGTAAATAGCGTAAGCTGGTTGCTTATTCGCTTTACGCTTATCATGTCACCTATCGTTCTGCTTTTAAACGGATTTACAACACACAATTGGACAGATGCTTGCCTATTTTCCCTTGCGATAGCTGTTGGCCTAACACCAGAAATGCTGCCAATGATCGTCACGTCAACTCTTGCGAAAGGTGCAGTGTTTTTATCTCGTAAAAAAGTAATTGTTAAACGTCTAGATGCAATTCAAAATTTCGGTGCAATGGATATTTTATGTACAGATAAGACAGGTACATTAACACAAGATAAAATCATTCTTTCCAAACATACCGATGTGATGGGTAAAGTATCTGAGCCTGTTCTTTTACTCGGATATATCAACAGCTATCATCAAACAGGTCTTAAAAACTTACTCGATCTTGCCATTTTAGAGCATGCAAGTCCTGATATCAAAATGGAAAAGCTCAGTTACACAAAGCTTGACGAAATTCCTTTTGATTTTAATAGACGTCGCATGTCTGTAGTTGTAAAAACACCAAAAAAACAAGCACGTATTATTACTAAAGGCGCTGTGGAAGAAATGCTCAACATCTGTAGCCATGTTGAGATCAATCATGAAATTGTTCCTTTAACCCCTGAACTTGCAAAAACAATTATTACCAATAGCCAAAACTATAATAAAGATGGTTTACGTGTTATTGCAATTGGTTATCGTGATAGTGAAGTTGAACAAGATAAGACTTATAGTATTAAAGATGAGCATGATCTTATCTTATCAGGATTCCTTACTTTCTTAGACCCACCAAAAGACAGTTCTATTAAAGCAATTGAAGCATTACATAAACATGGCATCACTGTTAAAGTACTTACAGGTGACAATGAGTTTGTTACACAAAAAGTTTGCCAAGAAATTGGTTTACCAAGTGAACACATTGTACTTGGTGAAGATATTGATCGCATGTCAGCTAACGAACTTAAAGAAGCTGTTGAAAAATATCAGATCTTTGCAAAGCTAAACCCTATGCATAAAGAGCGTATTGTTACTCAACTAAAAGAAAATGATCATGTCGTTGGTTTCTTAGGTGATGGTATTAATGATGCTGCTGCATTACGTACAGCAGATATTGGTATATCTGTAGATACAGCTGTAGATATTGCAAAAGAATCTGCTGATCTCATTCTACTTGAAAAAAGCTTAATGGTACTTGAACAAGGTGTAATTGAAGGTCGTCGTACATTTGCCAATATTCTAAAATACATTAAGATCACAGCAAGCTCTAACTTTGGTAATGTATTCTCTGTTCTTATTGCAAGTGCATTTATTCCGTTCCTACCAATGCTACCAATCCATCTATTAGTACAAAACTTACTATATGATGTATCACAAATTGCTGTACCTTTCGATAATGTTGATGAAGAATCTCTTGAAAAACCTCAACGTTGGGAAGCTAATGGTATCGGTCGTTTCATGATCTTCTTTGGACCAATCAGTTCTATTTTTGATGTTACAACATTCTTACTTATGTGGTATGTATTTAAAGCAAATACACCTGATCATCAAACTTTATTCCAATCAGGTTGGTTCATTGAAGGCTTACTCACTCAAACACTCATCGTTCATATGATTCGTACGAAGAAGATACCATTTATTGAAAGCTGTGCTGCTCTGCCACTTCTTGTTATGACAACAGTTATTATTATGATTGGTATTTTCCTACCAATGGGACCTCTAGCAAGCTACTTCTCTTTACAGGCTTTACCTTTAACATACTTTATCTATTTACCAATAATTCTGTTGGCATATATGGTACTTACTCAGCTTCTTAAAAAGCTATATGTTAAACGTTATGGATGGCAGTAATTTAAAATGCAAACTTCAAACTACCTTCACACTGAAAACTTAGTTAGTACACTTATTAGTTTAACAACAGCATTTGTGTTAGGTGGATTGATTGGTTTTGAACGACAATATCGTCAACGTACAGCAGGACTAAGAACAAACGTACTTGTTTGTCTTGGTGCTGCAGCATTTGTCGATACTGCTATGCTATTAGATAATGGTTCTGGTGCAGTCAGAGTAATTTCTTATGTTGTTTCAGGAATTGGTTTTTTAGGTGCTGGTGTCATTATGCGTGAAGGCGGTAATATTCAAGGTTTGAATACTGCCGCGACACTTTGGTGCTCTGCTGCAATTGGTGCAGCGGCAGGTTCAGACCTTATTTTAGAGTCAATTATTGTGACTTTATTTATTCTCGCAGCAAATACATTGCTTAGACCAATCGTTCACTTTATGGATCGACGTCCACTTGATGTTGAAACTGAACTGCTCAATGTTATTTATGTTGTTTGTGATCGACTACGTAGTAAAGAAGTAATTGAGCAAATTAATGTTGCGCTCAAACAATATAACTATCCTGCAAAAGATATAGAAATTGAACCTTTTGGTGAGCAAGATGTTGAAATTGAAACAACACTTATTTCTACATCTATTGAACAACAAGATATGTTTAAAATCTTAGAAGTATTAAACAATATGCCTCAAGTAAGATATGCATATTGGGATAAAAACACCATTAACTAATTTGAACCCCATATATAAAAAACCGTAGTTTATACTACGGTTTTTTATAAATCTATTTATGCAGAGAATGGATGACGTAAAATAATTGTTTCATCACGATCTGGACCCGTTGAGATAATATCAACTGGACAACCTACAAGCTCTTCAATACGTTTTACATAAGCAAGCGCATTTTCTGGTAACTGATCTACACTTGTTAAACCAACAGTTGAACCTTCCCAACCCGGTAAAGTTTCATAAATTGGTTTCAATTGTTCAAATGCAATCGCATCAGATGAACCAATACAGCCACCATCAACAGCTTCGTAACCTACACAGATCTTAATTTCTTTTAGACCATCTAAAACATCAAGTTTAGTTAGGCAAATACCTGTTAATGAGTTTACATCTACTGAACGGCGTAAAATTTCTGCATCAAACCAACCACAACGGCGTTGACGACCAGTTGACGCACCAAACTCATGCCCTACAACACCGAGGTGTTTACCTACAGTATCACCTGTATCATTTGCAGCATCATAAACAAGTTCAGTTGGGAATGGTCCACTACCTACACGTGTTGTATATGCTTTTGTAATACCAAGCACATAATCTAAATGTAAAGGCCCCATACCAGAACCAGAACTCACACCACCTGCTGTTGTATTTGAGCTTGTTACATACGGATATGTACCATGGTCAATATCAAGTAATGAACCTTGCGCACCCTCAAACATAATTGGTTTGCCCGCTTTACGGAATTGGTGCAATGTTTCAGTAACATCAATTACAAGTGGTTCAAGTACTTTTTTCCACTCGTTACAAAGTGCCAATACATCTTCAAATTTAACAGCTTCTACACCGTAGTATTGTGTTAATTGGAAGTTATGTAAATCAAGCATCTCTTTAAGCAATTGCTCAAGTGCTTCGCCACCACGAACAACATCAGCAACACGTACAGAACGACGTGCAACTTTGTCTTCATAAGCAGGGCCAATACCACGACCTGTTGTACCAATTTTTGCATTGCCACGCTTGTGTTCACGCGCCTGATCTAATGCAATGTGGTTTGGTAAAATTAATGGGCAATTTGGAGAAACACGTAGACGCTCTTTTACAGGAACCCCTTCTTTTTCTAAAATTGCCATTTCTTCAATTAAAGCTGCAGGTGAAAGTACAACACCATTTCCAATAAGGCATAACACGTTTTCACGTAAAATCCCTGATGGAATGAGATGTAATACAGTTTTTTTACCACCTACTACAAGAGTATGTCCTGCGTTGTGACCGCCTTGATAACGTACAACCGCAGCCGCCTGATCAGTGAGCAGGTCGACGATTTTACCTTTACCTTCGTCGCCCCATTGGGTACCAAGTACCACAACATTCTTGCCCATAATAGCCTCATTACATCATGCTGTTAAAATCACAAATCTATTTTGAAATAGACTCAATTTTTTCAATTGCCCATACTCCATTTTGCAATACAAGTTGATGCGTTGCAGATGGAACAGAACTTAGATCATCATTACCTAACAATTGCACAACACATAACCCTTGTTGACGTGCTTGAGCAATTGCGCTTACTAAATCTGGTTGCAACCCTTTTGGAGCAACTATCGTTTCTATTTCTTTAAATTGACCTTCACATAGTCCATATAGGTCACAGCTAAATCCTGTTGCAGGACGAGCACGACCAAAATGTTCACCGATACCATCATATCGACCACCTTGTGCTAATGGTGCCGCATGATTCGGTGCATATACTGCATACATTAAGCCAGTATGATAATGGTAACTACGTAGTTCAACGACATCTAAACCAATAGATAAATTTGGCCAACGCTGTTGTATTGCAGAAACAGTTGTTTTTAGCCCTTCAAATGCTTCTTTAAAGGCAGCATCTTGCAAGACTTCTTTACTTAAATTTTGTTCAAGTAGTGTAAGATTTCCTGAGTGCCTACCCAAGTTATAAAAATCTTGACCATATGGTAGTGTTTGCGTTACTTCTTCAAGTTCAGGCAAAGCTTTACGCTGATATAGATCATGTAACAGACGTTCATTATTTTTATCAAGTTCAGCATATTTTACCAAGCTTTTAAATAGCCCAACATGACCTAAATCTAGATGATTTTTTTCTAAGCCACATGTTGTTTCTAACAAGCCTAGCATCACATCTATCATTTCAACATCTGCTTCAATGCTTTGATGCCCATAGAGCTCTGCACCAAGCTGTAGTGGTGTACGTGATGCACTAAAATTTTGAGGTTTTGTATGTAAAATAGTTCCTGCATAGCAATAACGTGCAACACCTTCAGCAGGTCTTACATGTGCATCTATACGTGCAACTTGTGGCGTCATATCTGCCCGTATACCAAGTAAACGTCCAGAGAGTTGATCAATCACTTTAAAACTAACAAGGTCTAAGTCTTGGTTCGCTTCAGATAAAGATGAAAGCGATTCGATATATTCAATAAATGGTGTATAAACCAATTGATAACCGCGACTTGCGAGGAAATCTAATGAATGTCGACGAAGTGACTCAATTACTTGTGCTTGTTCTGGTAATACATCTGCTACCCCATCTGGTAGCAACCAAGTCTCTGAAATTGACATGCTTCAAACCTAAATTCTGTGCAGGGCGGAACGAATCCACATAAAAAAACCGGGACGCACCCGATTTTTTCAAGTGTAACATGATACTTTTGACCATGCACCTGAGAATTTTACAAATTTACCCCAAACTAAAGTGGTAGTGCAGTTGTATGCTTAATTTTTTGTAATGGAATCTCAGTTTTTACATTTTGAATGCCTGAAATTTTATTCAAATGCTGAATCTGAAATTTACGATAAGCATCTAGATCGGCAACAACAATTCTTAAAAAGAAATCACAATCTCCAGACATAAGTTGACACTCCACCACTTCAGGCAAATTTTTTACTGCATCTACAAACTGATCTACCGTTTTTTCATCTTGCCCCTTTAACCAAATTCTTGCAAATACAGTCAAACCTAAATTTACTCGTAATGGCTCAACCAATGCCACATAACGCTGTATTACACCATCATCTTCTAACTGCTTAACACGGCGTAAGCAAGGTGATGCTGAAAGCCCTACTCTTATTGCAAGCTCATTATTTTGTAGCTTTCCTTCTTGTTGTAAAACACGTAAAATCCTTATATCCGTTTTATCCACAACCACCTCTAAGCATAAAATGCCAAAAAATACATTTATTTTAAAATAATATACCATTTTAGAGTTTTTTAAAGCTAATTTAAGCGACAAATATTCATAATAAAAACATAGAATATAGCGCTAAAAAGTCATTTTCACACACACTCAAAGACCATGCTTACATCTAGAAATACAAGTCAAACACTTTATGAAGAAACCTCTGACTTTGCCTCATTTAAAAGAGGCATAAAAATGTCTATCCCTGTTTTACTAGGGATCATTCCGTTTGCACTCGTTTTGGGTACACAAGCAACTCAAAAAGGATTCAGCATACTAGAAATTCCGCTACTTACAGGTCTTAACTTTGCAGGTGGTTCAGAGTTCGCCATTCTAGAATTATGGACTAACCCTCCTCAAATGATGATGCTGATTTTTATTACATTTCTTGTAAATAGTCGCCATCTTTTAATGGGTGCAAGCCTAGTTCCATATTTAAAACATCTTCCTAACAAGAAAGTTTTACCTGCATTATTCTTTATGTGTGATGAGAGTTGGGCTTTAGGCATTGCCGATGCCAAACGAAATCATCGAAGCCGTATTGAAGATGCTTTTAACTTTTCTTTTTATGCTGGTCTATGCTTTTCATTGTATATCATGTGGGTAGCGTTCACGACCTTAGGTGGTGTTATTGGCTCTGTGCTTGGAGATATTACAAGATGGGGCTTCGATATGGCATTCCCTGCTGTATTCTTAGTTCTTCTTCGAGGCATGTGGACAGGTGTACGAAATTCCATACCATGGCTTGTGAGTTTAATTGGTGCGATCATCGCCTATCTTTACTTACCACAAGGTTGGTATGTTCCTATTGGTGCAATTTCTGGAATCATTGCTGCAATCATTATAACAGGAGATGAAAAATGATTCATAGTACAACGCTTATTGCTATTCTCCTGATCGCACTCACGACCTATGCAACACGTATACTCGGTTACTTACTTTTAAAAAACCGTAAGTTATCGCCAAGACAAAAAAAAGTATTAGATATTATACCTGGATGTGTTCTTATTTCTGTTATTGCACCCTATTTTGTAAGTAGCCATGTTTCAGATATAGTTGCAATTGTCATTACAGTATTTGCCGCAACACGTTTTTCACTACTACCAACAGTAGTTATTAGTATGGTTTCAACAGCACTTCTTCGACTATTACTTGTTTAATTAATAAAAAAGGGGCAACTTGCCCCGTTTGTTTAATGCTTATTAAAAGAGTCACATAAATCTAATAACCGATTTGCATAACCCCATTCATTATCATACCACGCATATACTTTTGCTTGTCGCCCAACAACCATCGTTTGCGTTAAATCTACAACGAGTGAATAAGGCAAATGGTTAAAATCGCTGGATACAAGATATTCTTCAGTACATGCCATAATTTCAGCATATTGCGTTAATGCTGCATCTTTAAATGCTTTATTTAATGACTCAATAGAAATTGCTGACTGAGCAATAAATGTTAAATCAATAGCAGCAACATTTAAGGTAGGCACACGAATTGAATAGCCTTCAATTCTATTTTCCATTTTTGGTAAAACCCTTTTTAATGCACCCAATGCACTCGATGTTGTTGGAATAATATTATGTCCTGATGCACGCGCACGGCGTAAATCGCGATGTGCATGATCTAATACCGCCTGATCTGTTGTCACGGCATGGATCTCAGTCATCAAGGCACTTTCAATGCCAAATTGGTCATCTAAAATTTTTACAAGTGGCACAAGTGCTTGAGTCGTACAAGATACACTTGAAATAATCTGATCTGAATGCCTCACATCATGATGGTTTATACCATATACAATTGCAGCATCTACATGATCAAATGGTGCTGCTCCTATAATTACACGTTTTGCACCCGCTTTTAGATGTTTTGCAGCCCCTTCTCTTGAGCGGAATAAGCCTGTGCATTCCAAAACAACATCAACACTTAGGCTATCCCAAGGTAGATTTTGTGGATCTTTAATATTCAAACAACGAATCTTTAGTGATTGTCCTAAATATGCCAATGCTAAAAAAGTTTCATCTGCTTCATTAATGATTGTAATACTACCTTGAAACGTGCCATGCGTCGTATCGTATTTAAATAGATGTGCCAATGTTTCAACATCAGCAATATCATTTACTGCAACAATATCAAATGTAAATTGCTTGGGATTTTCAAACCATGCTCTCACAACATTACGTCCAATTCGTCCAAACCCATTAATTGCGATTCGTTGCATGATTAACCCTTTTATTACTCAGCCATCTAAAAACAAGCCTATGTTAATGCAACTTTTATAATAATGAATCAAGTTATTTTACTTATTGCCATATTTATAACCCTTTCACCGCAAAATCATTGGTCATATAAGTATTTTTCGTTATACTTTTAAGCCTTTAAAAAATTCAACGACTATATGGTAGCTCGCTCATCTGCTCGCACTATATAGCCATACTACAGAACTAAATGGAGTGACTTGTTGTGAGTACACGTATGACGTCAGCTGAAATTCGTGAAGCCTTTTTGCATTTCTTTGAAACCAAAGGTCATACACGTGTCGCATCGAGCTCTCTCGTTCCCGCCAATGACCCAACATTACTGTTTAACAATGCAGGAATGAACCAATTTAAAGATTGTTTACTTGGGCTGGAAGATCGAGGTTACACGCGCGCCACTTCTGCACAAAAATGTGTCCGTGCAGGCGGAAAACATAATGACCTTGACAATGTCGGTTACACGGCACGTCATCATACATTCTTCGAAATGCTAGGTAACTTCTCATTTGGCGACTATTTTAAGCGCGATGCCATTAAATTTGCTTGGGAGTTCCTCACTTCAACTTTAAAATTAGAAAAAAACAGACTTTATGTGACCATCTATCATACAGATGATGAAGCATTCGATATTTGGAATAAAGAAGTTGGTATAGAAAGCGACCGTATTATTCGCATTGGCGATAATAAAGGCGCGAAATATGCATCCGATAACTTTTGGACAATGGGTGATACAGGGCCTTGTGGTCCTTGTTCTGAAATATTCTATGATCATGGCGACCATATTTGGGGTGGTCTACCGGGCACACCTGAAGAAGATGGCGACCGTTTTATTGAGATTTGGAATATTGTTTTTATGCAGTTCAACCGTACTGCTGATGGCGAATTACATTCTCTTCCTGCACCATCAGTCGATACAGGTATGGGGCTAGAACGTGTTGCAGCTGTACTACAGCATGTCAATTCAAACTACGAAATTGACCTATTCCAACACCTACTTCAAGCTGCTGCTGAAATTGTTGGTATCAAAGATGAAGGACAGCCATCTTTACGTGTAATTGCAGACCATGCTCGTTCTTGTAGCTTCCTTATTGCCGATGGTGTCTTACCGGGCAATGAAGGACGCGGTTACGTATTACGTCGAATTATACGTCGTGCAATCCGCCACGGCCATAAACTTGGTGCAACAGGTACATTCTTCTATAAAATGCTACAACCTCTGATTGATGTTATGGGAGATGCCTATCCTCAATTGGTTGAAAACCATGATCGTATCCAAAGTGCATTAATTAAAGAAGAAGAACAGTTTGCTAAAACACTAGAACAAGGTCTTAAAGTTCTTGAAAGCGAGCTTGCCCAATTAAAAGGAAAAATTATTCCGGGTGAGGTTGTATTCAAACTTTATGATACTTACGGCTTCCCAGCAGACTTAACTGCCGATATCGCACGTGAACGCGATTTAACAATTGATGAATCAGGTTTTGAAACTGAGATGGCAGCACAACGCCAACGTGCACGTGATGCTGGTAAATTCAAGGTAGACTATAACAATATCGTTAAAGTAGATACCCCTACCCAATTTGAAGGGTATCAAGCCACTCAAGGTCAAGGAAAAATTCTTGCAATTTATAAAGATGGCCAACAAGTTGATGAAGTACAAGAAGGTGATGAAGCACTTATCATTTTAGATCACACACCATTTTATGCAGAAAGTGGCGGTCAGGTTGGTGATACAGGAATCTTTAAAAATGATACAGGTATCTTTGAGATTTTAGATACACAAAAATCGGGTACAGCTTTCATACACCAAGGTGTGATTACTGTCGGTCATTTACGTGTAAATCAGAAAGTGAATGCAAATGTAGAAGCTCAGCTACGTCAAGCAATATCACGTAATCACTCTGCAACACACTTACTTCATGCAGCACTACGCAAAATTTTGGGTACACATGTAGAGCAAAAAGGTTCTCTTGTTGCATCTGATGTTTTACGTTTTGACTTTTCAAATGATCAGCCTGTGACATTTGAACAACTACAAGAAATAGAGCGCCTTGTAAACCAAGAAATTATTGCCAACACCCCTGTTGTCACTGAGGTTTTAGACATTGAAACTGCTAAAACTAAAGGTGCAATGATGCTATTCGGTGAGAAATATGGTGAAACGGTACGTGTACTTACGATGGGTACAGTACAAGATGAAAAACCTTTCTCTATTGAACTATGTGGTGGTATCCATGTAGGTTCTACAGGACAAATTGGCTTATTCAAAATCACATCTGAAGGTGGTGTTGCAGCAGGTGTTCGACGTATCGAAGCAGTTACAGGCAATAAAGCTATTATAAATATGCAAAAAGCCGATAGCACTATTCACCACATCAATGGCTTACTCAAAGCACAAAAAGATCAAACTATTGAGAAAGTTCAAACCACAGTTGAACATGCAACAAGCTTGCAAAAACAAATTGAACAACTCAATCAGAAACTTGCAAATGTACAAGCTATAGAGCTTCTACAACAAGTGCAGAGAATTCAAGATCGCCCAACTTTAATTGCTTCACTTGACAATGTGGATGCGAAATCACTTCGTCATTTACATGACAGCATAAAATCTAAGTTAGACAATGCAGTTATTGTTTTAGCAGGTACACAAGATGATAAAGTAAGCTTACTTGCATCTGTTGCAAAGCAATACACAGCTAACTTAAAAGCAGGTGATATCATCAAACATTTGGCATCAGAACTTGGTGGTAAAGGTGGTGGTAAACCTGACTTAGCACAAGGTGGCGCGCCACTGAACGAGAAGTTTAATCAGGTTATTGCAGATTTACCTGCATGGTTTAACCAGCGTTAAGACTTTACTTTTGTGTAACTGACCCTGAATGCCTATCAGGGTCATGGCTTATATGGAATCATTATGGCATTAATCGTTCAAAAATATGGTGGAACTTCGATGGGTACGCCCGAGCGCATTTTAAATGTTGCTCGTCGTGTAAAGCGTTGGCACGATCAGGGGCACAAAGTAGCCGTGGTTGTATCTGCAATGAGTGGTGAAACAAATCGCCTCCTCTCACTCGCGAAAGCCATTACAGAAACACCTGATCCGCGTGAAATAGATCAGATGGTCTCTACCGGCGAACAGGTGACAATTTCCATGTTAGCTATGGCACTTAATTCTATTGGTGTTGAAGCTAAATCATACACAGGCCGCCAAGTTGGTATTAAAACAGATAATTCTTTCACAAAAGCACGTATTGAATCTATCGATACAGAAGCTGCTGCTGCCGACCTAGATTTAGGTCGTGTAATCGTTGTTGCAGGATTCCAAGGTATTGATTCTGAAGGTAATACAACAACACTTGGTCGTGGCGGCTCAGATACAACAGGTGTTGCACTTGCTGCTGCTTTAAAAGCAGATGAATGCCAAATTTATACCGATGTAGATGGTGTTTATACAACAGACCCACGCGTTGCACCTAAAGCAAAGAAAATTGATCGTATTTCATTTGAAGAAATGCTTGAAATGGCATCTTTAGGTTCAAAAGTTTTACAGATCCGCTCTGTTGAATTTGCAGGAAAATACCAAGTTCCTTTACGTGTTTTATCAAGTTTTGATAATGACAATGATGGTGCTTTTGACGATGAGTTTAAACAAAACGTAGGTACATTAATTACAACTGAGGCAGAAGACAACATGGAACAACCTATTATTTCAGGTATTGCATTTAATCGTGATGAAGCAAAATTAACAATTTTGGGCGTTCCTGATGAGCCAGGTATTGCATCTAAAATTTTATCACCAATTAGTGATGCAAATATCGAAGTAGATATGATTGTTCAAAATATCGAAGAAGATGGAACAACAGATTTCACCTTTACCGTAAACCGTGTTGACTATGCTAAAGCAAAAAATATCTTAGAAACCACTGCAAAAAACATTAAAGCACGTGAAGTTTCTGGTCGTGATAATATTGTAAAAGTTTCAATCGTTGGTGTAGGCATGCGCTCACACGCTGGTGTTGCAAGTAAAATGTTTAAAGCACTTGCAAATGAGCAAATTAATATTCTCATGATTTCTACATCAGAAATTAAAGTATCTGTTCTTATTGAAGAAAACTATTTAGAACTTGCTGTTCGTTGTTTACACACTGCTTTTGGTTTAGACCGTGAACATGGTGAAAGTAGCGCTCGCGCGTAAATTATAAAGATTTATTAATTTTCCTATCTTAAGATTTTTTATAAATCTAAAAAGTCGCTCTATTTTATATGGAGCGGCTCTGCTATATTAGATAAATATTTTGGAAATATTTTGCCATATATTATAATATTCATTATAAATTTAAATGACAAAATAATGTCCTAGAGGTTGTAGTTCTCTTTTCCTATTAAGTAGGTGAAAATAGCTGCAGGTTTAGCGCTTAGCAAGGAGATAAACATGCTGATTCTGACTCGACGTGTCGGAGAAACTTTAATGATTGGGGATCAAGTCAGTGTGACAGTGCTTGGTGTAAAAGGAAATCAAGTACGTATAGGTGTCAATGCTCCAAAAGAAGTATCAGTTCATCGTGAAGAAATATATCAACGAATTCAACATGAAAGAGCAATGCATGAACATCTACAGCACATAGATCAAGATTATCAACCATCATATTTTGATGAGTACAATCAAGATAAATTTAACCGCTAAAGCTTGCATCTTGATTGAACAATTGGGTCAATATATTAAAAGCGACATTTAAAGTCGCTTTTAATATTATAGTTGCTACTGCTCTATTATCCTTTTTATAGGGCCATAACTTTTTCGATATCCCTCTATAATGCCATGTTCAGTAATTGCCAATAAATGCGCTTTAGTTGGATAACCTTTATGCTTTGCAAATCCATATTGAGGATATATAGCATCAAGCTCAACCATTTGACGATCTCTTGTTACCTTTGCAAGAATACTCGCAGCACTAATTTCAGCATGCAAACTATCACCACCAACCACCGCATGGCATTCAATATCTAAACCCTTAATACAGTGATTACCGTCCACAAGCACTTGGTCTGGCTTAGTATTTAAATTACTTACAGCTCGACGCATGGCTAAAAACGTTGCTTGTAAAATATTTAGCTGATCTATTTCATCACATGTTGCTTCAGCAATTGACCATGCAAGTGCTTTTTCCTGAATTTCAATGAAGAGTTTCTCTCTCTTTTTTTCGCTCAGCTTTTTAGAGTCATTTAAACCAACAATCGGATTGTTCGGATCTAAAATTACAGCAGCAGCGACTACCGATCCAACCAAAGGACCTCTTCCCGCCTCATCTACACCTGCAATATTCATCATTTTAATGCTTGCGCCATACATGAAGTCACTGTTTTTTGAATAACTTGGTGTGCAAGTGTTATACGAGCATTTGGATCTAAAGCAGCATTTGCAAGATCCATTACAGTAACACTTTGAGGTGCTTGATCACTCACACAACCACAAGTACTACTTTGTACACTTTGCTGCTGTGAACTGCTCATAACTTTACTTGCCACTTGCCACGCAGGCATTTTATTCATTTCACTCACACATTTAGCATCAATGGCTATTTTTAATGCAGTCATGCCAAGCTGTTGCGTCATTCCTTCTGCTGTTGCTGTACTTGACCCAGCAGATGTTCCATTACCTGTTGTCACACAAGCACTGAGTAGCAGTGCCATAGGCACTACAAATAATAATATATTTTTCATTATTGCTTATCCCAAATTGAACTATCTATTTTGACGAAATTCAACCCAATAAAATATAGATTTCAATTTAATTCGTCCATATTTAAGCCAAATAGATGCGTTTTATCGTTACATATTCTGCAACACACCGTTGTAAATTTGTATGTTGATATTTGATATTTTAGTTTATATCTTATGTAAACAATTACTTACCTTTCTCTAGAGAACTCAGAATGTCTGCCAGACCGCAATATTACACACGTACGGCGTAAATTTTACATTGGCTTATGGCCACAATTTTTATTACTGCATGGCTTATTGGATTTTATAGTGGTAATTTTTTAAGTTATAGCACAGATGGTGCTTTTAAAGGGGAAGTCATTACACTACATAAAAATATTGCTACTCTTATTCTTTTTCTTATCGTTATACGCATTTTCTGGCGTTATACTCATCCAGCACCAGCTCTCCCTGCAAGCATGTCTGCACCTATGAAAAAAATTGCACATATTATTCACTGGATTCTTTATATTATATTGGTTGCTTTACCAATTACAGGCTGTTTCTTTAGTTGGTCAGCTGGTCATCCTGTACCTGTACTCTACTTATTTAACTTACCAACCCTAATCGCACCTAATCCACATATTATGGCAATCTTAAAGCCAATTCATGTATACCTATCTTGGTTTGCAGGTTTACTCATTATCGGACATATTTTTGCGGCATTAAAACATCATTTTATTGACCGTGACAACGTGCTTAAAAGTATGACATCTCAAGCAAAAGATTAAAATAAAAAAGGCACTTCTAAAAGTGCCTTTTTCCATTACATAGCTTTGACTTTTTCAATCCATTTTTTCTTTTCTTGCTCAGGTAAGAAAGATGCTTCAAAAGAGTTAATTGCCAATTGTTTAATTCTAGCTTCACCTAAATCTAAAGCATCATCAATTGCATAAAAGTTTTCATTCATATACCCACCAAAATATGCTGGATCATCTGAATTCACCATAACACATAAGCCTAAATCAAGTAGTCGCTTAATATTATGTTCCTTCATATCTTCAATAACGCGTAACTTTAAATTACTTAGTGGACATACTGTCAAAGGCATTCTTTCTTTAATAAGACGTTTAAGTAACTTTGGATCTTCTTCAGAACGTACTCCATGATCAATACGGTTAACTTGAAGCAAATCTAAAGCTTGCCAGATATACTCAGCTGGTCCCTCCTCACCTGCATGTGCAACAATGAGAAATCCTTCTTCTTTTGCTTTACTAAATACACGTTCAAACTTTACAGGTGGATGTCCCAACTCACTAGAATCTAAACCAACACCAATAATATTCGCTTTAAATGGCAACGCCTGTTCCAGCACCTCAAATGCTTCTTCCTCACTCAAATGGCGTAAGAAGCACATAATTAGTTCAGATGAAATTTCTAATTTTTCTTTTGCATCTTGGCATGCTTTAAAAATACCATTAAAAATTGTTTCAAATGTAATTCCACGCACGGTATGCGTTTGTGGGTCAAAAAATATTTCTGTATGTACCACATGGTCTTCTTTACATTTTTTAAAATAAGCCCATGTTAAATCATAAAAATCTTTTTCATGAATCAGTGCTTTTGCACCTGCATAATAAATATCTAAAAATGATTGTAAGTTATGAAAATTATATGCCTGCTTAACTTCATCAACAGTTTTATAAGGAATATCTACTGCATTTCTTTGCGCAATTTCGAACATCAATTCAGGTTCAAAAGTCCCTTCAATATGTACATGTAATTCAGCTTTCGGTAATGATTGAATTAATTTTTGCTGATTCATTGAAAATCCTCATAATAAAAAAAGGGTGTAATCATCATTACACCCTACTACCTATCTTACAGATATATTAGCCACCAAAAAGTGTAAACTTCAATACCCATAAGCCAGCAATAATCCATGCCATCCAATGTACAGATGCAGCTTTTCCTGTCAAGAGTTTAATGACTGCATAGCTGATAAAACCAACAGCAATACCATCTGCAATTGAATATGCAAAAGGCATAAATACTATTGTTAGAAATGCAGGTACAGCTTCTGTAATATCATTCCAATCAATTTTAGTAATACCTTGCACCATAAGTACTGCAACGAACAGTAATGCTGGCGCTGTAGCAAAACTAGGTACAGACTGAGCAAGAGGAAAAAGAAATAAACAGCCTAAAAATAAGATTGCTACAACAACAGCAGTTAAACCCGTACGACCACCAGCTGCAACACCCGATGCAGACTCAATATATGGCGTTGTTGATGATGTACCTAGAGCAGCACCTGCAACAATTGCTGTTGAATCTGCCATAAGTACTTTTTTCAAACGTGGAATCTTACCATCATCTTTAATAATACCTGCACGATGTGCTACACCAACCAATGTACCTGTCGAATCGAACAGATCAACTAAGAAAAAGACAAAGATAACACCAATTAATGTTCCAGAGAATAAACCTGAAAAATCCATTTGCAATAAGGTTGGACTAATAGATGGTATTGCACCAACAACACCTTTAAACTGATTTAGTCCCATAAATGTTGAAATTGCAGTCACAACAAGAATGCTAATAATAATTGCCCCACGCACTCGGAAATGGTGCATAGCTACAATTAAAAATAAACCTAACATTGCAAGTAATGCTTTAGGGTCTTTTACATCACCTAATCCAACAGTTGTTGCTTGATTCGCAACAATAATCCCCGCATTTTTAAGTGCAACAAGCGCAAGAAATAAACCTATTCCCCCGCCAATTGCAAACTTTAATGACATTGGAATTGCATTCACAATAATTTCACGAATACGAACTAAGCTAATTGCAATAAATACAATACCTGACATAAATACTGCAGCTAAAGCCGTTTGCCATGGAATGTGCATACCTAGACAGACAGAATATGCAAAATAAGCATTCAATCCCATACCTGGTGCAAGCGCAATTGGATAATTTGCAAGTAGGCCCATAACAAGACAACCTGTTGCTGCTGCAATACAGGTTGCAACAAATACAGCACCATGATCCATACCAGTTGCGGAAAGAATAAGAGGGTTCACAATAATGATATAACACATGGTTAGGAACGTTGTTAAACCTGCAACAGCTTCTGTTTTTACAGAAGTATTGTTTTCTGTCAGTTTAAACAGACGTTCAAATAAACCGGCGGAAGATTGAGGAATCGCCATAAAAAGCCTCTGTTAAGTTTTACTTGTTTCTCACTGCGAATATATCTTTCAGTTACGAAACGAATTTGCTTACTGCATAGCAAAATTGATGCCATCTAAAATATAAACACTATTTTGGCAAAATGATTATTAAGGCATATATCAAAAAAAGCTGCAAAAACGCAGCTCTTTCCTTCTACATAGCGTTCAATGATCATTCAACGGCAAATGTATTACTTATGTAAGTATATCATAAATATGTAAAATAAAACCTGTAGGTAAATTGTTTTATTTTAATTCCATTTATAAACAAAAACTTAAATATAATTATAAAAAAATAAGATTTATCTTTTAAGTAAGATATTGAGCAAGCGTTACACGATCATTACCACCATAATCTTTTACAGTACGCACATGAGAAAAATTAGCATTTTTACAATATGTTTGTACCAATCCCGCTTGGTCATAACCATGCTCTAGTACAATCCAACCATTAGGCTTAAGCCAAGATTCAGCACCATGAATAAGCTGTATTAAGTCAGCCAAACCATCTTTAGCACTGACCAATGCTCGATATGGCTCTGTTTCTAAAGCCAATAAGTGACTATCACTTTCTGCAATATAAGGTGGATTTGAAACAATTAAATCAAATTTCTGCTTTGGAATAGAAGCATACCACTCACTACATAAGAATTTCACATTTTTAAGTGCATGCTTGTATGCATTTTCTTTTGCAACTTCAAGTGTAGGTGCATAAATATCTGTAGCCAATACAGACCAATCGGGCTTTTCTTTTGCTAAAGACAGTGCAATTGCTCCAGACCCTGTTCCCAAATCAATAACTGATGCATAATTTGGTAGATTCAAATCATTTAGAATTGTTTCAACAACAATTTCTGTATCAGGACGGGGCACTAAAGTATCTTTTGTTACTTTAAGATCAAGTGTCCAAAAAGGCTGTGAACCAATAACATAAGCCAATGGTTCACCTGCAGATAATCTTTTTAATCCAGCTTGATACTCTTGTATTTGAGATTCTGTCAAAAATTCATCTAAACGCATTTTTAACTCAAATGCATTTATTTTCAAGATATGCTCAAGCAACCAAACTGCTTCTTGGCGCTCATAACTATCTACTTCTCCATAAAGGTTCAGTGCTTGTGCAATCTTCATCATCAACTAGCCACCATTTTGCTGTGCAAGTAAAGCAAGCTGATCTGCTTGATACTCTCTATGCAAACTATCAAGCAACTCATTTAAATCACCCTCAACAATTGCCTCTAACTTATAGAGAGTCAAGTTAATACGATGATCTGTCATACGTCCTTGAGGATAATTATAAGTACGAATACGCTCTGAACGGTCGCCCGAACCAACCAAGTCACGGCGCATTTCAGACGTTGCATTTTCTTGCTCTTGACGTTTTGCATTTTCTAAACGAGACGCAAGTAAAGCCAGTGCCTTTGCCTTATTCTTATGTTGTGAACGCTCTTCCTGACACTCAACAACCACACCTGTTGGAATATGCGTAATACGTACTGCTGAGTCAGTTTTGTTAATGTGCTGCCCACCTGCACCTGAAGCACGGTATGTATCAATTCTTAAATCTGAAGGATTAATGTCTACTGTCGTATCAACATCTACCTCAGGTAAGATTGCAACGGTACATGCAGAAGTATGCACACGACCTTGCGATTCAGTCGCAGGAACACGTTGAACACGGTGCGCACCACTTTCAAATTTCAAGCGACCGTAAACACCTTCACCATTTACACGGCAAATTACCTCTTTATAGCCACCATGCTCACCCTCATTTTCAGAAAGTACTTCTACTCTCCAACCCTGAGTTTCGGCATACTTGCTATACATACGGTACAAATCACCTGAGAAAATAGCAGCTTCATCACCACCTGTCCCTGCACGAATTTCCAAATAAGCTGCATTAGCATCGTTTGGGTCTTTAGGAATCATAAGAATATTTAAACGATCTTCTAACTCAGCAATAATCGCTTGATTTTCTCGGATCTCTTCTTGTGCCATTTCCTTAAAATCAGGGTCAGATAACATCTCTTCAGCAGTTTTAATATCTGCTTCAGCTTGACAATAGCTATGCCAAACTTCTGTCAATTCTGTTAAATCACTATGTTCACGTGATAACTGACGGAAGCGTTTATTATCAGAAATCACTTCAGCATCAGCCAATAGTGCTGTTAGCTCTTCGTGTCTATCAGAAAGTTGTTCTAATCGTAGACGTAGCGACTCTTTCATTATGTACCAATCTCAAATCAAAATGTGATGGAAAACCATGCACAGACATTATTTATTGCGCATAGTTTAACGATTCTTCCTCTAAAATCATAGAATTATCAGATTGTGTAATAAAAACAAAATACTACACACTTTAATTCAAGAAATATTTCATTATTAATGAGGCTCGCCCTCTCCCACCATTGTAAACTTATTACAAATGGCAATAAGCAATAAACATACAGCTATACCTGTAAAGACCACTGTAAGCCCAACATGCTGTCCTACAAAACCAATTAATGCAGGGCCACACAATACCCCCGAATAGGCAATACTAGAAACACATGATAATGCTTGTGCTTTCGGGGTAAAATTTTGACGACCCACTCTAGAAAACAGCACAGGTACAACATTTGAAGAACCTAATCCAACTAAAGCATAGCCAAGTAATACTAAATACCACACAGGAGCAATCACAACCATTGCCATACCTACAGCAGCACAAATTGAACTAAATAAGATCAGATTTTTTTCGCCCAAAATTCTCATCATATAATGACCTGAGAAACGCCCTAGCGTCATTGTTGTAGCAAAGAAACCATATGCTAAGCCTGCTATTGAAAGCGGTACTTGATAATTTGTTGTTAAATACACGCCACTCCAATCGAGTGCTGCACCTTCCGTTAGAAAAGTAATGAAACACATCATACCTAACACTAAAATAATAGGATGTGGAAATCCCATCTTTTTTTTCTTAGGGGCTGTTGTTTCATCTGTTTGAGTATTGGAGTCTGCAACTTGAGTTAAGCCTGCAGGTGCAGAACATAATGCAATCACTGCAACAAGTACACTAAGCACATAAGCACTATGCAAGGCACTCAAATGAATTGAGAGTAAACCTGTCATTATTAACGCAGAAATCAAACCACCTAAACTGCACATACCATGAAAGTTCGACATTAAAGGTTTAACACTTTTCTTTTCGACAAGCACGGCTTGTAAATTAATAGCCACCCCCGTTGCACCAGAAGCCATACCAAACATTGTAAGCACAATAGCCATAGCAATAGTACTATTTAGACTACCAATTAAAGGCAAAGCCAATACAAAAATAATTGATGCAAGCGAAATAATAAAACGACACCCAACTCGCTGAATAAGCATACCCGCCAAAGGCATTGCAAGCATAGAACCAATACCAATACATAGAATGAGCATACCTAAATCTTCATGATCTAGCCCCAAACGTTGCTTCACAAATGGTATAAGCGGTGCCCACGATGCCATAGCAAAACCTAGATTAAAAAAACTAAGCCGTGTTGCACGACGCTGTATATGTGTTTTATATAAAAATTTAGTATTCAAGGTTTTAGATGGTGGCATAAATTAATTAACCTATTTCCAGTCGATTGGGTAATAATGAAAGTAGAAAAATACATATAAGACAATGAATTAAAAAATCTTTTTATTTTTAATAATTATACTATAGTCAAACAATCAAAAATATAAGACAATATGGAAATGAGTTATTCAGAACATTTTAGACGAAAAGTTATAGCGAAGCTTGAGGAAGGACATTCCATACGAGCGGTATCGACACAATTTGAGATTGATAAAAATACAATTTTGAGTTGGAAAAAAAGAATTGAGGTTAAAAGAACTCGCCCACGGAAACCTTTTAAAATTGAGGATGATGCACTACGTGCTGATGTTGAGAAATATCCAGATGATTATCAATATGAGCGTGCTGTACGCTTTTCCTGCTCAGCTGCATCTATTGGTTATGCATTAAAACGTTTAGGAATCACAGTGAAAAAAAGACCTTACGCCATCCACAAGCAAAAGAATCCCTCAGATCCGCATTCACCAAAGCTTTAGATCATCTTCAAAAAAAGCATCCCATTGTTTATCTTGATGAAAGTGGGTTTAAATCACACGATTATCGACCTCATGGTTACTCTCCTAAAGGAGCACCATGTTATGGATTATTTAATTGGCAATTAAATAATCAGACCAATGCCATTGGTGCATTGTATGAAAATAAGTTGTTTAGCGTTGGGCTATTCAATTGTAAAATTAATTCAGATGTATTCCATTTCTGGGTAGAGCATTTTCTTATTCCTGAATTACCTAGACACAGCATCATTGTGATGGATAATGCGACGTTTCACAAACGAGCAGACACACAGGAGTTACTAGAACATCATGGGCATCATATTTTATGGTTACCGCCTTATAGTCCTGATTTGAATTCCATTGAAAAGACATGGGCATGGATTAAGAAAAAGAGAAAAGAATGGCAAGAGGATTGTATTGATCGACTCTTTCAGATGTTTTTTCATGTCTGTATGAGTAATTAGATTGTTTGACTATATATTCTTTAGACAACAGTAAAATCTTAGAGACCAAAGAATAAATACTTTTGCAAAGGTAAGGCTTACGTAAATATACTCATATAAAATTTCATCTGTTAAAATGCAACGTATAATCACTTAATTAAACATAAATAAACGACATTTGAAAAATTGTTATAGTATAACCAACATATTATTGATAAATATATCGACTCGATTGTCCAATGAAATTTATATCTTTAGGCTCTTTTAGTATTTTTTTAAGCTTTTTACTCCTGAATGGCTGTAGCTCTGAACAGATAGTTAAGACTGCTACACCAAAAAAAATTCCTACAATTACATCGACTCTAACTACACAGTTAACACCTCAAACTATTGAGTCGCCACCTACACTCACAGTACAAAAAACTATTAGACAGCCTGTTCCTGAAACATATGTCGTATGGTTAAATCAGGTTGATCATCAACAACTTGTAAACTCATATAAAGCTTTTTTGAGCCGAAATCAGGCAGATTTTATTGTTCCTGATTATCAAATGCTCCGCTCTGCGAGAGATTGGCAACAATGTAATTATACAGAATATGAAGTGCCACCAGCAGAGGTATGGCAAAATGCAGTCCCAACACTCAAACTACTAAATTATTTACACCAACAAGGTATTATTCCCAATGTTGAAGTAACATCTAGTTATAGATCTCCTTTCTTAAATAAATGTGCAGGTGGAGCCAAAACATCAAGTCATGTAAAAAATGCTGCTATCGACTTTAGAATAGGCCCTGAACAGCCAACACCAGAAGATGAAATCCTCATTCATAATACTAAAATGAAACTATGTCGTTTTTGGCAACAAAATGGTAAAGCATTTAACATGGGACTCGGTGTATACGAATCTGGGCAAATTCACATAGACACTCTTGGCTACCGTACATGGGGTTATAGTCACTCTTGGCACAGCTCACTGTGTGGAGAAATTATCCCCGAGTAATACACTCAAATCACTCGCTTAATGTTACTAAACAACATTAAGCAGTATTATATTTAACCAATCATCATCACATATGCAAATACGAAAGTTGCGCTACCGTTCACATATAGAATTATCTTACTTAATACACCATGAAAATTGATATCAATTTATCCAAAGAGATGTAAAGAAACTTATATAAATCACTTCTATTTTTTAGCATGACATACTTGTACATAATCAAACCTTGAGGCAACCCCAATCTCAGGTACAAAATATTCATCAGTTAGAAACTTAGATCGATATCGCTACAACATGACATAACCAAGAAAGTATAACCATTAAGAATTAATCTGATTGAAAATAGCTGTAAGTATGTAACGAGTAGACTTCCTTAAAAATGACTACTCGTAGTATTCATTTATTCCCCTTTTGTTTCTTAATATTAGCTAATACGGCGTTTCAAACCTGTAATTTGCAATATACGAGTCGATATTTCTTCAATAGACATTTCTGAAACATTCAAATAAGGAATACCTTCAGAAATGTAGATTCCTTCTACAGCGCGCAACTCCATTTGACATTGGTTATAACTCGCATAACGACTACCTGCTCGGCGCTCTGTTCTAATCGCAACCAAACGATCTGCATCTATCATTAAACCAAAAAGCTTATGCTTATGTTCTCTTAACACTTTCGGCAAGCGATTATCATCCAAATCTTCTTCTGTTAGCGGATAATTCGCAACACGAATACCAAATTGTAGTGATAAATAAACGGAGGTTGGTGTTTTACCCGAACGAGAAACACCAATTAAAATAATATCTGCTTTATCATAATGTCTTGTACGCGCACCATCATCATTATCAAGTGCGAAGTGGACAGCATCTATCCTCGCTTTATAATACTCAGTATCAGTTACAGCATGAGTTTGACCAATCAGCGTGGTTGGCGATGTTTCTAGCTCTTGTTCAAGCTTACTAATTAAACCTTCAAATACATCTAGGTTTACCGCATTTGCAGTATTAATAATATTTCTAACATTTGGGTCAACCAAAGTATCAAAAACCAATGGCAATTTGCCTTTTTCCTGCGCACAAGCATTAACCTCTTCAACGACTCTTAAAGCGGCTTCTTCAGAAGAAATATAAGGAATAATACGCACATCAAAATCAACATTAGGGAACTGTGCTAACAGTGAATGACCTAAAGTCTCTGCTGTAATTGCCGTGCCATCGGAAATAAAAAACACACTTCTTTCAATTTGTTTACTTTCAGGCATCAAAAAACTCCTCAAATATTTGTTTTAAGCCGCTATATTCTTTATAGTAAGCCATCTTACATAACAATGGCTTGCTTCACACCAAAAAGCTAAGCTCTTTTATGTTTTTAACATGAGCAGATAACGAATCACATACTGCAGAAGTGGAGAGACTACTTTGGAATCGCGCGTAATTGGTCTAGAAAAATTAGGAAAGCATGACGTTGAACTCGTAGGTGGGAAAAACTCATCTTTAGGAGAAATGATCAGCCACCTTTCTAATGCAGGTGTATCTGTACCAGGTGGTTTTGCCACAACTGCTGCAGCATATCGTGAATTTCTTGAGCAAAGTGGCTTAAATGCAAAAATTCAAGCAGAACTCGATCAACTTGATGTTGACAATGTTATCGCACTTGCAGAAACAGGTGCTAAAATCCGCCAATGGATTATTGATACACCATTAACGGCATCTCTTGAAAAAGATGTTCGCGAAGCATTTGCTACACTCTCTAGTGGTAACCCAGATATTGCTGTTGCTGTACGCTCTTCTGCAACTGCCGAAGATTTACCTGATGCATCATTTGCAGGACAACAAGAAACATTCCTAAATATTCGTGGCATTGACAATATTTTAATTGCCATTAAAGAAGTGTTTGCTTCTTTATTTAACGATCGTGCAATCGCATATCGTGTACACCAAGGCTTCGACCATAAACTTGTTGCACTTTCAGCAGGTATTCAACGTATGGTTCGCTCTGAAACAGGTGCGGCTGGTGTAATGTTTACACTAGATACTGAATCTGGATTCCGTGATGTTGTCTTTATTACCTCATCATATGGTCTTGGCGAAATGGTTGTACAGGGTGCTGTAAACCCAGATGAATTCTACTTGTCTAAACCACTATTACAAAATGAAAAACATGCAGTGGTTCGTCGTAACCTTGGCTCTAAACATCAGAAAATGATTTATAGTACAGATGCGTCTGCTGGTAAATCTGTTTCTATTGTAGATGTTGAAAAGCAAGATCGCCAAGAATTCTCTTTAACAGATCAAGAACTACACGAACTTGCAAAACAAGCAATGATCATTGAAGCACATTATGGCTCACCAATGGATATTGAATGGGCAAAAGATGGCGATGATGGTCGTTTATACATCGTACAAGCACGTCCTGAAACAGTAAAAAGCCGTCAAAATGCAAGTACAATGGAACGTTACCTACTTAAACAAAAAGGTAATGTTATTGCTGAAGGCCGTTCTATCGGACAACGTATTGGCTCAGGTAAAGTACGTATCGTGACATCAATTGATGAAATGGATAAAGTACAACCAGGTGATGTTCTTGTTTCAGACATGACAGATCCAGACTGGGAACCAGTCATGAAACGTGCTGCGGCAATCGTCACAAACCGTGGTGGTCGTACATGTCACGCTGCAATTATCGCACGAGAATTAGGTGTTCCTGCAATTGTAGGCTGTGGTAATGCAACTGAACTTTTAAAAGATGGTCAAGCTGTTACCGTTTCTTGTGCTGAAGGCGACACAGGTTTCATTTACGAAGGTCTATTAGACTTTGAGATTCAACGTAATTCAATTGAATCTATGCCTAAACTCCCATTCAAAATTATGATGAATGTTGGTAACCCAGATCGCGCATTTGACTTTGCTCAAGTTCCAAATGAAGGTATTGGGTTAGCACGTCTTGAATTCATCATTAACCGTATGATTGGCGTTCATCCTAAAGCATTACTAAACATTGACAGTCTACCTCGTGAAACACGTGCTGCAGTTGCTGCACGTACAGCAGGATATAACTCACCTGTAGAATTCTACGTTGAAAAAATTGTAGAGGGCGTATCTACTCTTGCAGCAGCATTCGGTGACAAGCCTGTTATTGTTCGTATGTCTGACTTCAAATCAAACGAATATGCCAACCTTATTGGTGGTAAGCTTTACGAGCCTGAAGAAGAAAACCCAATGCTAGGTTTCCGTGGTGCGAGTCGTTATGTTTCTGATAACTTCCGTGACTGCTTTGAACTTGAATGCCGTGCATTGAAGAAAGTTCGTGACGAAATGGGTCTAACTAATGTTCAAATTATGATCCCATTTGTACGTACAGTAAAAGAAGCAGCACGTGTTATTGAGCTACTTGCAGAAAATGGTCTAAAACGTGGTGAAAATGGCCTAAAAGTTATTATGATGTGTGAGTTACCAACAAATGCACTATTAGCTGACCAATTCTTAGAGCATTTTGATGGATTCTCTATTGGCTCTAATGACCTAACACAATTAACACTTGGTCTAGATCGTGACTCAGGCATTGTATCTCAACTCTTTGATGAACGAGATGAGGCTGTTAAAACACTTCTTTCTATGGCAATTCAAGCATGTCGTAAAGCAGGAAAATATGTTGGTATTTGTGGACAAGGCCCTTCAGATCACCCAGATCTTGCACGTTGGTTAATGGAGCAAGGAATCGAGTCTGTATCTCTAAACCCTGACTCTGTACTTGACACGTGGTTCTTCCTAGCCAATGAAGAAGTTAAATAACTTTTAGTTAGCTTAAAAACATGTTAAAAAGACCCTTTATAGGGTCTTTTTTATTTTGAGATAGTCATTATGCAAATTTATTTAGCACGTAACAATCAGCAAGCTGGACCTTATACATTAGAACAAGTCAACCAAATGCTAGCAACACAACAAGTGCTACTGACTGACTTAGCATGGCATAGTGGCATGAATGAATGGCATCCTCTTGGCGAACTTACACGCGGCAAGCTTAAATATGAACCAGAAGGCTACACACGAAAAGAGATTCAACAAACTACAGATGATGAGTATAACTTTGTACATCAAAGTACAACTCTGGCAACAATTAATAGTCGTGCATTAGCAAAAATCATAGATTTATTACTATGGCTACCCGCATTTATGTTGCCATCATTCTTTTTAACCAAAGAAGCAGCAAATCAACTTCAAAAGTTTCAAGGAAGCAGTTTTAGCCCTGAAGTGCAACAGCAACTTCTCAATGCAATTCCAGTTCAAGGCTGGCAAGCAATGGGAATATACATCATTGTAATGCTCATTGTTCAAGCTATTTTACTAAATTACAAAGGACAAAGTATTGGCAAGCTCATTACTAAAATTAAAATTGTTGATGCAGAAACAGAAAAGCACGTAAATTTAACTCGAATTTTTTTAATCCGAAGCATTGTTTTTATTATATTAAATCTATTTGCAATGCCTATTATTACTATTTTAGATTACGCTCTAGGCTTTAGTAATAAAAGACAGACATTACACGATAGATTAGCCAAAACAAAAGTTACAAAAGCCACAAAAATGAATAAAAAACAAACAAAAGGAAAATAATTTTAATACACAAAAAAACAAGCAACATGTTGTTTTTTATGTAAAATTTAGTATTTTTTTTAAAAATCCAACTTTTTATGTTGGATTTAAATTGTCTTTTTTTACACCTCGTAAATGTAGCGTACCTACTTAATATAAGGCATAATGCCTTATAAAGTAGCGGTGTCACTGACTTTTAAAGACATCCGTCACTATAATCGCTATCCCGTTCTTATAAAATATAAATGGGACTCTTCACCGAGGTTGTAAAATGAGACAAACAATATTAGCTGTATTGTCTTTATCTGCGATTTCTACACTTCTAACAGGGTGTGGTGGTGATTTAGTACTTCTAAACTCAAAAGGTCCAGTTGCAGCAGGTCTTAGTGGCCTCATGATGACTGCGATCTACCTTATGCTATTGGTGGTAATCCCATCTATCATTATGGCACTTTGGTTTGGTTGGAAATATCGCGCGTCAAATAAAGATGCAGACTATAAGCCTACATGGGCTCACTCAACATCAATTGAAATTGTTGTTTGGGGCGTCCCTATAATTATTATCGCTATTTTAGCATGGATTGCTTGGTGGGGTTCTCACCAATATGACCCATACCGCCCTCTAAGTGCTGAGTCAGATAAAAAGACTTTAGACATTCAAGTGATTGCGGAACCATATAAATGGGTATTTGTATATCCAGAACAACAAATTGCTACTGTTAATGAAATTCGTTTCCCTGAACAGACTCCAGTACATTTCCATATCACCTCTGACTTTACAATGAATTCTTTTTTCATTCCGCAGTTAGCAGGTCAGATTTATGCAATGGCAGGTATGCAAACCCACCTACATGTTCTGTCGAATGAAACAGGCATATTCCGTGGTTTCTCTTCAAACTACAGTGGTTATGGCTTCTCTCAAATGCACTTTAAAGCACATAGCATTACTCAATCAGAATTTGATAAATGGGTAAGCGATGTAAAAGCTGGAAAAGGTACAGAAGATAATACTACTGCGATTCAAAAAAGCACTTTGGACTTTGAAACATTGCAAAACCTACGTGATGGTGAGCGTTCTAAACACCAAATCGAGGGTATGCTTGCTGATGCAAAAACTCCTGAAGAAAAAGCAATTGCTGAAGAAGCTGAACGTATGGGTCCATACCCTACAAAACCGAATCCAGTAACATATTATTCTTCAGTTGAACCACAATTGTTCAGAAAAGTCATCGACAAATACATGAGCAATTATCATGGTGCAGGGCAAGCGGATTCTTCTCACGCTAACATGCAACACATGGCTTCTGCAGGAGAATAAAATATGGATATGCTATTAGGTAAACTTGGCTGGGGTGCAGTTCCTAAAGAACCGATTGTAATTGTCACAGCTATTATTATGGCAATTGGAGCAATCGCTGTTCTTGGCGGAATTACCTACTTTAAAAAGTGGGGATACCTTTGGAAAGAGTGGTTTACATCTGTAGACCATAAGAAAATAGGCATCATGTACATATTTGTTTCTGTAATTATGCTACTTCGTGGCTTTGCAGATGCATTTATGATGCGACTTCAACTATTCCTTGCAAGCAATGGTAACCCTGGTTACTTACATCCAGACCACTATGATCAGATCTTTACTGCACACGGTGTGATTATGATCTTTTTCGTAGCAATGGGACTGGTAGCAGGATTAATCAATATCGCAGTTCCATTACAAATTGGTGCCCGTGATGTTGCCTTTCCGTTACTAAACTCTTTCAGTTTTTGGGCTTTTGCTGGTGCAGCAGGGCTAGTTATGGCATCTTTAGTTGTTGGTGAGTTTGCAGCAACAGGATGGATGGCATACCCTCCTCTCTCTGGTATCCAATATTCTCCTGGGGTTGGGGTCGATTACTATATTTGGTCATTACAAATATCGGGATTAGGTACACTACTCACAGCTGTCAATTTCTTAGCCACCATTATCAAAATGCGTGCGCCAGGTATGAAGCTGATGGATATGCCAATCTTTACATGGACAGCATTCATGTTCTCTGTCCTTGTACTTGCAACATTCCCTGTGTTGACAGCAACATTAGCAATGTTAACGCTAGACCGCTATTTTGACTTCCACTTCTTTACGAATGAGTTAGGCGGTAGTCCTATGCTCTACGTAAACTTAATTTGGACATGGGGTCACCCAGAAGTTTATATCCTCGTATTACCAGCCTTTGGTGTTTACTCTGAAATTGTTCCTACTTTCTCACGTAAAGCACTCTTTGGCTATAAAACTATGGTATATGCCACAGTTGCAATTGCTGTACTTTCATTAGTAGTTTGGTTACACCATTTCTTTACTATGGGTGCAGGAGCAAATGTCAATGCCTTCTTCGGTATTATGACAATGGTAATTGCAATTCCAACTGGTGTAAAAATGTTCTCATGGTTATTTACCATGTATAAAGGTCGTATTACTTTTACATCGCCAATGCTTTGGACACTTGGATTCCTAGTGACTTTTGGTATTGGTGGTTTAACAGGTGTACTTATGGCCGTTCCACCAGCAGATTTCTTAGTACATAACTCACTATTCCTTATCGCACACTTCCACAATGTAATTATTGGTGGTGTGGTCTTTGCATTATTTGCAGCCATTGTATTTTGGTGGCCAAAAATGTTTGGTTGGAAATTAAATGAAGCATGGGGCAAAGCATCTTTTTGGTTCTGGTTCTTCGGTTTCTACTTTGCATTTATGCCATTATATATCCTTGGCTTCATGGGTATGACACGTCGTTTAAACACATATGACAACCCAGAATGGACACCGTATCTATCAATTGCAATGATTGGTGCAGTCCTTGTCGCAATTGGTATTCTTTGCTTTGTAATGCAAATTGTCGTTGGCTACTTACAGCGTAATGATAATATTGACTATACTGGCGATGCATGGGATGGCCGTACATTTGAATGGTCAACATCTTCTCCTGCACCATTTTATAACTTTGCTTATATTCCAAATGGTGAACATATCGATCGTTTCTGGTTGGACAAAGAGAATGGTGTTGCCTATATCAAACCAGAAAAGTATGAAGACATTCATATGCCGACTAACCGAGCTGCAGGTATTGTTCTAGCATTGCTAATTACCCTTATGGGCTTTGCATTAGTTTGGCATATTTGGTGGTTAGTGGTTGTCGCATTTGCCTCAACTATCATTACGTTCATTAGAAGTTCATACACTAAAAAAGTGGACTACTATGTTCCTGCTGCAGAAGTAGAACGTATTGAAAATGAACGCTATGCCCTTTTAGAAAAACATTTGAAGAAGGACTAAAACAATGGCTGAAGTACTTCATCAACATGGACATGATAATCATCACCACGATGATACTGATATCACTGTCTTTGGTTTCTGGGCATACTTGATGAGTGATCTTATCCTATTTGGTACACTCTTCATTGCCTATGTTGTTTTACATACACATGTACCAGCAGGTACACCAACTCCAACTGAACTATTCAGTGAATCACTAAGCTATGTTTTAGTTGAAACATTTGCACTTTTGATCTCTTCTGTAACATTTGGCTTTGCGGTTCTTGCACGATATAAAAACAATGCAAGCGGTGTAATTACATGGCTAATTATCACCTTCCTGTTCGGTGCTGCTTTTATTGGTATGGAAGTTAATGAGTTCCATCACTTAGTTATGGCAGGTCATGGTCCAACACATAGTGCTTTCCTATCAGCTTTCTTTACACTAGTTGGAACGCATGGTATCCATGTAACTTCTGGACTTGTATGGATGCTTGTCTTAATTTTCCAAATTAAGAAAAATGGTTTAACACTTCCTAATACACGCCGTCTTGCATGCTTAAGTCTATTTTGGCATTTCCTTGATATTGTATGGATCTGTGTATTCAGTGTTGTTTACTTAATGGGAGTTATCTCATGAGTCATAATCAATCACATGGTAGCTTAAAGCAATACACTATCGGTTTTATCCTTTCTATTATCCTTACCATTATCCCATTTGGTATGGTGATGACAGGTGGATTTAGCCATACTCTATTGCTTTCAGTGGTAGGTATTACAGGTATTGTTCAAGTTCTTGTACAGTTGATTTTCTTCCTACACATGAACTCATCAGAAGAACAAAGTTGGAATGTAATTGCTTTTATTTACACAATTTTAACAGTTGCAATTCTTCTTATTGGTTCTGTTTGGGTAATGAACTACTTACATTACAACATGATGATCTAAACTGGTTGTCATGCTGAAACAATATATATTCCTGACAAAACCAGGGATTCTATTTGGTAACTTCGTTACCACTTTGGGTGGCTTCTTTTTAGCCACCCAAGGCTCTGTGAATATCCTGTTACTTCTACTCACTCTTATAGGTACAACATTAGTTGTAGCATCTGGGTGTGTTGTAAACAATTTCATTGACCAAGATATTGACCCTAAAATGCAACGCACACAAAATCGTGCATTGGTCACTAAAGTTATCAAACCATCTATCGCATTATGTTTTGCTTTTGTTCTAGGTAGTATTGGCTTGGCTATCTTATGGTACTTTACAAATATCTATGCTTTTAGTTTTGCAGTACTTGGTTTCATTGTTTATGTATTCTTTTATAGTTTATGGTCTAAAAGAACATCAATTCACCAAACAGTTATTGGCAGTATTTCAGGTGCTTGCCCACCTGTTATAGGCTATACAGCTGTTGCACATCAATTTGATATTGCAGCATTACTTGTATTCCTTGCCTATGGTTTATGGCAAATGCCTCACTCTTGGGGAATTGCGATTTATCGTTTTGATGACTATAAACGCGCAGGCATCCCTATTTTGCCTGTTGCACGTTCAATTGCTCGAACAAAATTAGAATGTTTAATATATGTGATACTGTTTACAGCTGTATTAAATGGCTTATATTGTTTTCACTATACAAATGTTTTTTTCTTAATTACTTTTAATGCACTTTGTTTTTATTGGTTATATTTATCCATTATTGGCTTCAAAAAAATGGATAATGAAGGTGAGAAAATTTGGGCAAAACGCTATTTTCTTTATTCTGTGATTTTAATTACAGCATTAAGTATTAGTTTTAGCTTTAGCTACCAATCTCCCGCACCATTCTTACCTATTTTCTAATTTAAGATAGAGTGCTGCTTCACTCTATCTTAAAGCAAATTAACCTTGAATTTTGATAAAAAACTATATAAAATCCACAACTCGCTTTTGCGACATACTGTAATCGCAGTATGACTCCTTGCTTTTAATTAATATTTTATTTAAAAGCTGCATAAACCGTAAGGAGCTGACAATGCGTCACTACGAAATCGTAATTCTGGTACACCCAGACCAAAGCGATCAAGTGGTAGGTATGGTTGAACGCTATATCTCTCACATCAAAGAAGCTGAAGGTCAAATTCACCGTTTAGAAGATTGGGGCCGTCGCCAATTGGCTTACCCAATCAATAAAATTCATAAAGCACACTACATTCTAATGAACGTTGAATGTGGTCAAACTACGCTTGACGAATTAAACGAATTATTCCGTTACAACGATGCAATTATTCGTAATTTAGTTATCCGTCGTGATAATGCAATTACAGAAGAATCTTTGCTTGCTAAAAGTGCTGAAGAAAAACGTGCGCGTAAAGCTCAACGTGAAGAAGCACAACAAGCAACTCAAGAATCTGCTGAAGCTTAAGGAGAACATCAATGGCACGTTTTTACCGTCGTCGCAAGTTCTGCCGCTTTACAGCTGAGAATGTTGCATACATCGACTATAAAGATATCGATACTTTAAAACAGTATATCACTGAAAACGGCAAGATCGTTCCTAGCCGTATCACTGGTACAAAAGCACGTTATCAACGTCAATTAGCGCTTGCTGTTAAACAAGCTCGTTTCTTGGCTTTGATTCCGTACACTGACAACCATAAGTGAGGTGAGCTGTGGACGTTATCTTATTACAACGCATTAAAAACCTTGGTAAATTAGGCGACAAAGTAGCTGTTAAAGCTGGTTATGGTCGTAACTTCTTAATTCCTCAAGGTAAAGCTGTTGCTGCTACTGAAGCAAACACAGCTGCTTTTGAAGCTCGTCGTGCTGAACTTGAAAAAGAAGAAGCTGCAGTTTTAGCTGCTGCTCAAGCACGTGCTGACCAATTAAACGAAGTAAACATCGTTATCACTGCAAAAGCTGGTGATGAAGGTAAACTATTCGGTTCTATCGGTACTCGCGATATCGCTGATGCTTTAACAAATGCTGGTCTAAATGTTGACCGTGCTGAAGTTCGTTTACCAAATGGTGCGCTTCGCCACACTGGTGAATTCAACATCGCAATCCAATTGCATCATGATGTTGTTGCAGAAGTTCTCGTTACTATCGTTTCTGAGTAATTTATCTGCATAAAAAAGAGCATGCCTTTGCATGCTCTTTTTTTGTTTTTATAGTTCTATAATTTTGTATCATTTCTCGTTAAAATAACTCGTCCAACTCTCTGCTTTTCTATATGAACGCTAAGGTTATTTATGTCTCAGGCGAATGCCCCACTTGCACCATCATCATTAAAAAATGATAACAAAAACTCATTAGAGTCAAATCAACTCAAAGAGTTTCGTACACCACCCCATAACTTGGCTATTGAGCAGGCTGTACTTGCAGCATTAATGACTGTTGCCGAATCATTTGAGCAAGTTGGTGATACACTCACTGAAGAAGATTTCTACGCAACACGTCATAAATACATCTTTCGTGCAATAGATAAACTTGCAAAAGATAACTCTCCATATGATGCTGTATTGGTTCATGACTGGCTAACAAAACAGAGTCTACTTGATACTGTAGGTGGAGAAGACTATCTAATGCAATTAATGTCAGACTCACCTTCTAGTTTCTACAATTTAGAAACATACGCCCATAAAATTAAAGAATTTGCTACATTACGTAGCATGATCAAAGCAAGTAATGAAATTTTACTCAATGCTTATGATACAAAAGGTCGTACTGTTTCAGACTTGCTCGATCTTGCCGAAACAAATATTTTTTCTATTGCTGAACAGCATAACAACAATAAAAAGAGTGCAGGTCCAAAACCAATCACTTCCGTTGTTTCAGACGTATTTAATAAACTGAGTGAGCTCTCCCAAATGGAAGGCAATATTACAGGGCTTTCTACAGGGTTTTTAGAGCTAGATAATAAAACATCTGGTATGCAAGCAGGAGACCTTATTATTGTTGCTGCACGTCCATCTATGGGTAAAACAACATTTGCAATGAACCTCATTGAAAGTGTTTTATTTAACTCAGATTTGCCTGCATTAGTCTACTCTATGGAAATGCCTGCCGACTCAATTGCAATGCGTTTGATTTCTTCTTATGGCAAAGTACATCAGGGGCATCTTCGCTCAGGAAAACTAGACAGTGATGAATGGTCAAAAGTAACAGGAACAATTTTACAGCTACAAGAAAAATCACTGTATATAGATGACTCCTCTGCTCTTCCACCAACAGAATTAAGAGCACGTGCGCGTAGAATTGCAAAACAACATGGTGGAAAACTTGGCTGTATTATGGTCGATTACTTACAGCTTATGAAAGTACCTGGTATGGGTGACAACCGTGTTGGTGAGATTTCAGAAATTTCTCGAAGCCTAAAAGCATTGGCAAAAGAAATGAACTGCCCTGTTGTCGCACTATCTCAGCTCAACCGTAGTTTGGAAAATCGACCAAATAAGCGTCCTGTTATGTCAGATTTACGTGAATCAGGAGCAATTGAACAAGATGCCGATTTAATTATGTTTATTTATAGAGATGAAGTCTATAATAAAGAATCTAAAGAAGCTGGTACTGCTGAAATTATTATTGGTAAACAGCGTAATGGACCTATTGGCACTGTTAGACTTGCTTTTGAGGGTCAATATACTCGATTTAGTAACTTATCGCCTGAGTATTACAATCAATTTGATGATGATGAATAACTAACGAGGTGGCTTTATTATTTGATAAAGTCACCCTCACCTTTAAGTATCATATTAAAATCTACTAGCCTCCTCTCATCTTTTTAGCGTAATATTTTAAAACACAATCTAACATTTTCACTTAATTATTCATCAATTATGTCTACACAAGAAAAAGACACCTCCAACAGCTTATACCGACAATGGCAAATTTTATCTCGGCTTACAGCGGGCACATGGACTGGTACTAGAACACTACAAGAAATATTAGAACGAGAAGGTATTGCCATCAGTTTACGTACTATTCAACGTGATTTAAACCAACTTGCCCAACGATTCCCTATCGAAAATAATGGAGAGATACCTCAGGGATGGCGTTGGCAAGCAAATGCACCTATTCAAAGCCTACCACAGATGACAAGCTCCCAAGCTGTTACTTTTATGATGGTTGAGGAACACCTAAGACATCTACTACCACAAAGCTTAATTGAAGAAATGAACCCTTGGTTTGATTTAGCAAGACATAGCTTATCTACACAAAATAATGTGAGACAGTGGATTAATCGCGTACGTATCGTACCTGCATCGCAACCACTTATACCACCTATTGTCAATAAAACTGCTCAACAAGTAATTTATGAGGGATTACTACAAGATAAACAACTAGAATGTATTTATCAGGCACGTAGAAATCAGGGGGAAAATAAAACTTATATACTCAATCCTTTGGCTCTCGTGCAAAAAGGAGCAATTATTTATCTTATCTGTACTCGGCATGACAAATCAGATGTTCGTACTTTTGCGCTCCATCGATTTAAATCAGCTATCGTATTAGATCGTCGTGCATTACACCCTGCTAATTTTAACATTGATGAATATATAGAATCAGGTGCACTTGGTTTTAGAGTTAACTATGATCAGCCTACAAAAAATATTCAGCTTAAACTCAAAATGACTGAAAATACGGCTCAGACTTTTTACGAAAGTAAATTAAGCCTAGACCAAAAAATTGAGCCTATAGATGAAAATATTGTTGAAGTTTCTGCAACAGTACCTTTCACTTCTCAACTCGTATGGTGGCTCAGAAGCTTTGGCAAAAAAATTCTTCATATAGAACCATATATAGTAGCACAACAAGTATATGAAGTAGAAGAAGAAAAACCTGCACAATAATGCAGGTTTTTTAAAAGTTTATGCAATTTTACGCGAACTATTATTTTTACGAATCGTAATCATAATTAATTGTACTGCTGCTGGCGTTACACCAGGAATACGATTTGCTTGTGCTAAAGTTTCTGGCCGAACAGCCTTTAACTTTTGAGTAATTTCTCTTGAAAGACCTGAAACAATATCATAATCAAAATCAACAGGAATTTTAGTTTCTTCTAAACGTTTTAACTGAGCAACATCATCTTGTTGACGGTTAATATATCCTGCATATTTTACAGCAATTTCGATTTGCTCACCTACTTGCTCTGTTACCTCAGAACCTGTAAGTTCTGCAATTTGCTTAAAGTTTACTTTTGGACGCTTTAAGAGATCAATTGCACTACACTCTTTACTTAAATCTGCACCAGTCATTTCTACGAATTTTTTACCCATTGGGTTATTCGGTGCTGCCCATAGATGTTGCAATCTTGCTGTCTCAGTTTCAACTGCTTCCATTTTCTCACAATAAGCTGACCATCTTGTATCATCCACAAGACCCATCTCACGTCCAATAGCTGTTAAACGCTGATCCGCATTATCTTCACGAAGCATTAAACGATATTCAGCACGTGAAGTGAACATACGATATGGTTCTTTAGTACCAAGCGTAATCAAGTCATCAACCAGAACACCCATATAGGCCTCATCACGTTTTGGTGTCCATTCCTCTTGTTCCCACGCACGGCGCGCTGCATTTAATCCTGCAAGAAGACCTTGAGCACCCGCCTCTTCATAACCCGTTGTACCATTAATTTGACCAGCAAAATATAAGCTATTAATGGCTTTCGTTTCTAACGTAAATTTTAATGCTTGCGGATTAAAATAGTCATATTCAATTGCATAACCTGGCCGTAAGATATGTGCATTTTCCATACCACGGATTGAACGAACCAATTTAAATTGAACATCAAATGGAAGCGAAGTAGAAATACCATTTGGATATAACTCATGTGTAGTTAGACCTTCAGGTTCAATAAATACCTGATGGGAATCTTTATCTGCGAAACGATGAATCTTATCTTCAATAGAAGGACAATAACGAGGACCTACACCTTCAATTACACCTGTATACATTGGCGAACGATCTAAGCCACTACGAATAATGTCATGAGTTTGTTCATTGGTATGTGTAATATAACAATTCACTTGTTCTGGATGCATAGATGCATCGCCCATAAATGACATTGTTGGTGATGGAAAATCACCAGGTTGTGCTGTCATTACAGAAAAATCAACAGAACGTGCATCAATACGTGGTGGTGTACCTGTTTTTAAACGACCAACGGGTAATTGTAGTTCTCTAAGTCGATCTGCTAATGCAATTGAGGGTGGATCTCCTGCACGACCACCACTCGATTTTTGCAAGCCAATATGGATAACACCACCCAAAAATGTACCTGTTGTTAATACTACGGTTTTGGTTTCAAAATGGATACCCATTTGAGTAACAACACCCTTAACAGTATTACCTTCAACAATAATGTCATCAGCAGCTTGCTGAAAAATATCTAAGTTTTTTTGGTTTTCTAAAGTATCTCTAATCGCAGCTTTATATAATACGCGGTCAGCTTGCGCGCGTGTTGCTCTTACTGCTGCACCCTTTCTAGAGTTTAAAATACGAAATTGAATACCTGCCTTATCTGCTGCAAGCCCCATTGCTCCGCCCAATGCATCAATTTCACGAACTAAGTGAGATTTTCCAATACCACCAATTGCAGGGTTACAGCTCATCTGCCCTAAAGTCTCAATATTATGAGTCAGTAGCAACGTCTGTCGGCCCATACGAGCTGCTGCAAGTGCGGCCTCCGTACCAGCGTGACCACCACCAATAACGATAACATCGTAAACTTTAGGATAATGCATAATATTAGCGTCAGAAATAAAAAAGACCCAATATTATAGCAGAAATATTACTTGAAAGATGCTTTTTAGAAATACATTTTCATTTTATCGAAATCACACAAAATAGCATGTATTTGCATTTAATATCATTTGTTCACAAAGAAGTACATTTATTTTACTAAAAATGGGTGACATCACTATGCTGTTTTTTTATACTAAATTTACGCATTAAAATCTAAATACAAACAGATCACATAAGGAATAATAGCAATGAAAAATAAAATTTTAACCGCTGCATTATGTGCAAGCCTTGGGCTTGGTCTAGCAACAATGGCTCAAGCACGTGAGCATAATGAAAATAACTACAATCCACAGCGTTTTGCACAAGTTTGTCGAGGAAAAACTGTAGGTGCGCCTGCTTCTTTTGCAGCAAATGGTATTCTTTGGAATGGTACTTGCCAAGCGCAATTTATCCCTGCTAAACCAAGTAAAGCACTCAAAGGCGATGAACCTGAATTATCAAGCGTATGTAGCACAGACCCTTCATCTAAAAGCGTAAATATTGCTGGTCAGAACTTTACTGGTAAATGTGCCCTTGCATTTACACCTCCTAGCCCTCAACACCCATAATTCACTATTAAAATAAAAAACGGTCAAAATGACCGTTTTTTATTTGCGTCTATACTAATAATTAATGAGCATATACAGGGAATTTAGCACATACTTCTGACACTTTATCTTTTACCGCAGCAATTACAGCGTCATCACCTTTACTGTCAAGAATATCAGCAATCCAATGAGCAAGGTCTCTTACTTCGCCTTCACCAAAACCACGTGTAGTCACAGCAGGTGTACCAACACGAATACCTGATGTTACAAACGGAGAACGTGGGTCATTTGGAACAGAGTTTTTATTTACAGTAATATGTGCAGAACCTAACCATGCATCTGCTTCTTTACCTGTAATATCTTGTTTAATTAAAGAAACAAGTAATAAATGGTTATCTGTACCACCAGATACAACTTCATAACCACGTTCCATTAGAACTTCGCCCATTGCCTTCGCATTTTTAACAACTTGTTGTTGGTAAACTTTATATTCAGGCGTCATTGCTTCTTTAAAGCAAACGGCTTTACCTGCAATCGCGTGAACCAATGGACCACCTTGATTACCAGGGAATACTGCTGACTGTAGTTTCTTTTCAATCTCTTCATTTGCTTTCGCAAGAATAAGACCTGAACGCGGACCACGTAATGTTTTATGTGTTGTTGTTGTTGTTACATCTGCAATTTGCACAGGGTTTGGATAAACACCAGCAGCAACCAAACCAGCAACATGAGCCATATCTACAAATAAGTACGCACCTACTTTATCTGCAATATCACGGAAACGTTGCCAATCAACAATACGACTATATGCAGAAAAACCTGCAAGAATCATACGAGGCTTATGCTCTAATGCTAAACGCTCTACTTCTTCATAATCAATTTCACCAGTTTCCGGATTTAAGCCATATTGAACCGCGTTATATGTCTTACCCGAAAAGTTTACTTTAGAACCGTGCGTTAAATGCCCACCATGTGCAAGACTCATACCAAGAACAGTATCACCTGGATTAAGTAATGCTAAATATACTGCTGCATTAGCTTGTGAACCTGCATGTGGCTGAACGTTTGCATAATCAGCACCAAAAAGTTCTTTTGCACGGTCAATCGCCATTTGTTCGATTACATCTACGTATTCGCAACCACCGTAATAACGCTTACCAGGATAACCTTCTGCATATTTATTTGTTAATTTACTGCCTTGTGCTTCCATAACAGCAGGAGAACAGTAGTTTTCAGATGCAATAAGTTCAATATGAGCTTCTTGACGAGCATCTTCAGAAGAAATTGCTTTTGCTAATTCTGGATCAAATTCAGAAATTGAGATGTTGTCAAACATTAGCGAGGGTCCTATTAATTAGGGCTTTTAAGCCGTGCTAAAATCGAAGTTTATTCTAACACGAACTTTTATTATTTTTTGCATGAAGTTTCATTAAGATGCAATAAAAGTCTTTCATCTTTATACATTAATTAGTTTTTTCAATTATATATTTTATAAATTCTAATTTTATGTTTAAATATATGATTCTTTAAAATAAATTAATCAATACTCGTAATTTATTATATTAAAGAACACAAACATTTTTGGCTTAGATTTTTCTAGAGTGACAGAAAATTTTTATTTCATGTCTCAATATTATAAAAATGCTAATATATAAGATAAAATTTTAGACCTTTTAAACGTATGCGAAGCATTATATTAGATACTGAAACACACAACTTAAATGGCCTCCCAATAGAAATTGCTTATGCACCTATTGAGCTCAATGCGGGAAAACTCACGCTATATAAAGATCAGATTTTTGATCAATTTTATCAAGTTGGTGAACCAATTTCATATGCATCTATGGCTGTTCACCATATTTTAGAATCCGATCTTGAACAACAGCCTTTTTATACTGAGTTTCAACTACCAAAAGAAACAACATATATCATTGGGCATAATATTGATTATGACATTAAAGCAATTTCTTGCTGTGGAGTAGATACTACAAATATTAAGCCTGTTTGTACCCTAGCTCTTGCACGTGCTATATGGCCAGATGCAGAAGCACATAATATTTCAGCGCTTATTTATCAAATTAGTAAAGGCAGTTCAAAAGCAAGAGAATTACTAAAAGGTGCTCATAGAGCAGACGCTGATATTATTTTAACTGCAAATATTCTAATGCATATTATTGCACATACAGGTGTAAATAATATCGAAGAACTTTATAAAGCTTCTGAAGAAGCACGTATTCCCAAAATGCTTAATTTTGGAAAACATAAAGGTACAGCCATTGCAGATTTACCTAAAGACTATGTTCAATGGCTATTAAAGCAAACCGAACTAGATACATATTTAAGACAGGCACTAGAAGCTAGTCACTCATAATTAATGGTTATATTTTTAAAAATTACATGGATGTAAATTTTAAAATTCGAAACTACAGGATTAATATGTATTTGTTTACGGTACCCATTTTTCATGATTAGCCACTTATCGCAAAAATTACGAGAAATCATGATAACAAGTTACGCTGTATTCTTTATATTTCAATGTTTTTGAGAAGAGTTGGGATTGTCAATTGGTACGCCCAGCGGGACTCGAACCCACTCCACAGGCTTCGGAAACCTGTACTCTATCCAGTTAAGCTATAGGCGCGTTATTATATTTTCGACGCCATAATAACAAAAAAAAATGGAAAATACAGTCTATTCAATTATTAATAAATCCTTATGTATATCATTTAATCGTTATTTTTTAGAAAGTCTGAATTACAACATGACTACTTGGTTTATTGAAAATAATCAATCACAATATATCGTATCTAATTATAACGTGAGAAATTCATGACTGATGCTTTAATGCTTCACGAGTTATCGAAAACCTATAAAAATGGTTTTGAGGCACTCAAAGGTGTCAATTTAAAGGTACCTGAGGGTGAATTTTATGCGCTACTTGGTCCTAACGGCGCAGGTAAATCAACAACTATAGGCATCATTAGCTCATTAACCCAAAAAACAGCTGGCAATATAGAAATATTTGGTCATGACTTAGATACACATCCATCACAAGCAAAGCAATGTTTAGGTGTCGTCCCTCAAGAGTTTAATTTCGGTCACTTCGAAAAGACCTTTGATATTTTAGTTACTCAAGCCGGCTACTACGGTATTCCAAAAAAAATTGCAGAGAAACGTGCAGAGCATTACTTAGAAAAATTAGGCTTGTGGTCTAAAAGAAACATGCAAGCAAGAATGCTCTCTGGTGGCATGAAACGCCGCTTAATGATTGCACGAGCAATGATGCATGAACCAAAATTACTTATTTTAGATGAACCCACCGCAGGCGTAGATATTGAACTTCGACGCTCTATGTGGGAGTTTCTAAGCGAAATGAATGAAAATGGTACTGCCATCATTCTTACTACACACTACTTAGAAGAAGCAGAAATGCTATGCAGGCGCATTGCAATTATCGACCATGGCGTTATTAAAGAAGATACTTCAATGAAAAGCTTTCTAAGCCAATTGAATGAAGAAACCTTTATTTTTGATTTAGAAGAAGCTATTGAACCCGTATCTATCGAAATTATTGGTATTCAGTTCAATTTAGTAGATAGCATGACTTTAGAAGTAACAATGGACAAAGCGCATGCTCTCAATGAACTTTTCCAACTTTTTGAAGCATTAGGTATAAAAGTCCGAAGTATGCGCAATAAATCGAACCGATTAGAAGAGCTATTTGTTAAAATGGTAGAGAAAAACTTACAAGGAGCATCTTCATGAATATGAATCAGCTCTGGATCGCGCTTTGGACACTCGTAACCAAAGAAGTCAGACGTTTTATGCGCATTTGGCCACAAACACTTCTACCACCTGCAATTACAATGAGCTTATATTTTGTGATTTTTGGCAACTTAGTCGGCTCACGTATTGGAGAAATGGGTGGCTTTAGCTACATGCAATTCATTGTACCAGGCCTAATTATGATGTCTGTCATCACCAACAGTTATTCTAATGTGTGTTCAAGTTTCTTTAGTGCCAAGTTTCAAAAAAGTATTGAGGAGCTAATTACAAGTCCCGTACCACTCTCATTAGTGCTTTGGGGCTATGTGATTGGTGGAATTTGCCGAGGTGTATTGGTTGGTTTAATTGTTACTATTGTCAGCCTTTTTTTCACCCATCTTGAAATACATAACATTTTCATTACCATTTATACAGTCATTATTACAAGTCTTCTTTTTTCTATTGCTGGCTTTATTAATGCTGTATATGCACGCTCTTTTGATGATATATCAATTGTTCCAACATTCGTACTTACACCGCTCACCTATCTTGGTGGAGTATTCTATGCAATTAGTACACTTAGTCCTTTTTGGCAGAAACTTTCTTTAATTAATCCTATTGTATACATGGTCAATGCATTTCGTTATGGGATTTTAGGGCATAGTGATGTAAACGTGACAACATCGTTACTTGTCATTACACTATTTTGCGCAATTTTTTATGCATTTGCTTACTATTTATTATCTCGTGGTTCAGGAATACGTGAATGAGTGTCGAACAGTCTTTACTAGGTAAAGAAACCCAATATCCTACCCAATATCAACCTGATATTTTATTTCCAATTCCTCGCGAGCCATCTCGCGAGGCATATGCTTCTATATCAGAAGTGCAACAGGGCAATGATTGGTGGCATGTTTTTGAGCTATCATGGCTAAATTCACAGCATATTCCACAAGTTGCAATTGGGCGCTTAAATATTCCTGCTAGCTCCAAATATTTAATTGAGTCCAAGTCTTTAAAACTGTATTTTAACAGCCTAAATTTCACCTGCTTTGCAAATAATAATGAATTAATTCAAACTATTGAAAAAGATCTTTCTCAAGCTGCTCAAGCACTGATTACTTTAGAGCTCATCCATCCAAATGACTTATTAGTAAATCAACCTGAAGGCACTTGCTTAGATCATTTAGCACCGCAGAAGCTATCACAGCACCCTGATGCATCACTACTTGAATTAGACTCAACATCAGGTCAAGAAACTGAAGAATATTTATATTCAAATTTATTACGTAGTAACTGCCCTGTTACAGGACAACCTGACTGGGGAACAGTTTTTATTAGATATGAAGGTAAAAAAATCTCTCATGAAAGCCTTTTAGCCTATATCATTTCTTTTAGACAACATAATGGCTTTCACGAACAATGTGTAGAACAAATGTTTGCAGAAATTTGGCAAAATCTTCAGCCAAGCAAGTTAATGGTTTATGCAGCATATACACGGAGAGGTGGTTTAGACATTAATCCTTGCCGTGTTTCTCACCTATCATGGCTTCCTCAAACTCCCCTACGCCTATCTAGACAATAATCTACATAAGTAAATAGAGATATGCTTTAAATATGAAGGATATCTCTGAATTTTTATATACTTCATCGCTTATTTATTCTTATAATACAAACCATTTTATGCCACTAACAGAGTGATAAATTCATGGCACATTTTGGTTTTATTCCATCCACCATTTTACTCACAAAAATTCAAGAAATTATTCGAAAAAAAAATGACTCAGAAGAACTCTACCCATTAAGAAATGATATTGCCTTGCTCATTAATAAAGAAATTATTCAAGCTCTTCTTATTAATGTCATCGAAGACTTTCCAAAAAACGAAAAGCGGGATATTGCAGAAAAACTAGCTCATTTTATTGAGTCAAGTGTCTCTGTATTACTTAAACAGCTACTTGGCAAAGCCCCTAATAAAACAGTTCAGCAATCCATTCAATTCTCAAAAAAAAGCCTATTTAAAGTAGATGAACAGCACTATGTTGGTGAGCAATTAGAATCCCACATTACCATTAATCTAAAAGAAAACTTTTCTCAACTTAAAAAAGGAGAAAAAGTCGATTTATTATTACTCGCTGAACACTACAAACTCTTTGCAGATGAAACCATTCGTTATTATATGCATGACTTTTATCAAACACTTGACTTAGGCATGATTAAAAGAAAAGCAGCTGATATTGGCTGTACAGGCATTACTAAAGCTGTTCATATTGCAATAGACAAAATTATTCCTCGTTTGAATAAGGAAGAGTTAAAAATTATTGCATACCATCATGACCAGCTATTCTTTAACACTCCCTAATTTCTGCTATTTTTTTGTATTTATCAGATAAGAAAATATCTTGATCATGTTAGCATTCAGCTATGCTGATCATCACCTACTAAGATAATATTATGCCACCAAGCCCACAATATAAATTCTTACGACAAGCACCGCGTGATGGTCTTAGTACAGCAATGCGCCCATCACGTTGGCAAAAAATTCATGTTGATCCATGGCTTTTTTTATTCCTATTCCTTTGTGCATCCTTAGGTCTTGTTGTCCTGTACAGTGCATCTGCTCAAGATATGGGACTTGTAACAAAACAAGCAATTAGTTTTGGTATTGGCTTTGTTGTTATGATTGTCATTGCACAAATTCCACCAAAAGTGTTCCAAACATTCTCACCTTATTTTTATATATTTGGCATTGTTTGCTTAGCGGCAGTCAAAGCCGTTGGTGAAATTCGTTTAGGTGCACAGCGATGGCTTAATATCCCTGGTATAGGAAGTGTTCAGCCTAGTGAGTTTATGAAAATTGGTATGCCAATGATGGCAGCATGGTTTCTAACTAGATACCCTCTTCCACCTAGTTTTAAAAGTGTTTTTTTTACTCTCATTCTCATTTTCGTTCCTTTTATTCTTATTGCTGAACAGCCTGATTTAGGTACATCTCTTCTTGTTTTAGCAAGTGGTATTTTTGTGTTGTTCTTAAGTGGTTTATCATGGAAACTTATTGCAGCAGCAATCGCAGCAGCGGGTATTGTTATTCCTATCGCTTGGGAATTTTTATTACATGATTACCAAAAACAACGTGTATTTACTCTTTTAAATCCTGAAGCAGATGCACTTGGTACAGGTTGGAATATTATTCAATCTAAAACAGCAATAGGATCAGGTGGCTTTTCAGGTAAAGGTTTTCTAAATGGAACACAATCCCATTTACACTTCCTCCCCGAAGGGCATACCGACTTCGTCATTGCTGCATATTCAGAAGAATTTGGACTTATCGGTGTAACCTTACTCATTCTTCTATATTTCGCAATTATTTGTCGAACCTTTCAAATTGGAATGAATTCTTTTCACAACTATGGACGCTTACTTGCAAGCACTTATGGTTTGTCATTTTTTGTATATGTATTTGTTAATGCAGGAATGGTCAGTGGTATTTTACCCGTCGTAGGCGTACCTTTACCATTTATGAGTTATGGCGGAACAGCAATTATTACACTCATGACAACATTTGGAATTGTGATGTCGATACATACACATCGATAATATATTGGAAAAACTATGTGGCTAGAAAAACTCAATAAAATTGGTCAATACATTACTATTTTAAGTACTGCTTTTTTTTGTACCTCTTTTTGTCAGGCAAATGATTTTATAAATGCACCTAACTACAATGCCTTTAAACAAAATGCAATGCAAAAATATGGCTTGAGTTCAGATCAAATTGACCAAGCAATGGCTGATGCAAAAGCACGCCCAAATATTTTAAGTATTATGCAACGCCCAGGAGAAAGCAAACCATGGTATCAATACCAAAGTATGTTTTTAACTTCAGGAACCATTCAAAAAGGAATTCAATTTAAAAATCAGTATGCTGATGCACTACAACGTGCAGAACAACAATTTGGTGTTCCTCAATCTATCATTTTAGGAATACTTGGTGTAGAAACTGGATTTGGTAGCAATAAAGGATCAATCATCACCCGTGATGCGCTTGCAACACTTGCATTTGGTTATCCTAAACGTGCTGATTACTTTAGTGATGAATTAGGTGCGCTCATCGCATGGGCATACAAAGATGGAGATGCTATTTCTTCAATTACAGGCTCATATGCAGGTGCTGTTGGTTATCCTCAATTTATGCCAAGTAACATTGCAAAATATGGTGTTGACTATGATGGAAATGGTCATGTCGACTTAAGAAACTCTGCACCAGATGCAATTGCTTCAATTGCGAACTATTTAGCACAACAAGGTTGGCAAAAAGATCAGCCTATTGGATTTCTTGCGCAATATAAAGGGAATAATCCAGATACCGTGATCTCACAAAATTTAAGTAATCCTTTACCTTATGGATTACTTAAAGAGCAAGGAGTTCAACCCATCGACCCTTTAGTAAAAATAGACGACTTAGAGCTTGTTAGTTTAATACAATTACAAGGGGAATATGGCCCAATTTATTATATTACCTACCCGAACTTTCAGGTTATCACGACTTACAATCGTAGCCGTATGTATGCAACAGCTGTATGGCTATTAGGTAATGAGATTAAATATTAAAACTAGCTTTCAAATACCAATTTTGAAATATTTAATTACAAATTAGGTTAAAATATAATCAAAAAAACTCCTAACTTCAGACTTTTTGTAACTATACCGTATAGTCAAGTAGACACTGATTGTATTTGACGCATATCATTCATGCTACGTCAAATACAGTAGCAGAAGTCTATTTATAGACAGATGTTATTATTTTTCAATGATTTATATTGAAAAATAAAACTCTTCTAGGAGATTATTCATGCGCTTCCCCGTGAAAGCCCTTGTGGCAGTAACCTTCGGGTTAGTACTGTCACAAACCCAAGCCGACTTAGTTCAATCATCTTTCAATAATGCTGATAACGAAAGTGAAAACCTAGCCGCACGTGTTGTTAATCGTGACAATGATTCAAACAGATACATTCCATCTTTTAATCGATTTTCGAATTCTGAAGACCGTATCCGTACTCAGACACTTGCATCAAAAGTAACTGTACCTAAAGATGAGCCATCAATGATCGATCGCTTAAATACGGTTGCATCGAACACAGTACGCCGCTTTACACAAACAGGTATTGCATCTTGGTATGGTCGTCAATTCCATGGTCGAAAAACTGCCAATGGTGAAACATTCGATATGAATGCACTCACTGCCGCTCATCGAAGCCTTCCCCTTAACTGTTATATCCGTGTAACTAATAAAGATAATGGTCGTAGCGTTGTGGTTAAAGTCAATGACAGAGGTCCATTTCATGGTAATCGTGTCTTAGACCTTTCATATGGTGCAGCTAAACGTATTGGTCTAACAAATGAAGGTACAGCGAAAGTAAGTATCGAACGCGTAGATGGACCAAACTCATAATTATATTTCACGGAAAAACTTTATTATAGTAATCTCTTTTATATTATATTTGACGTAAGCCACTGAATTTGTGGCTTTAATTTTATCTAAACTATTGATATATCGCACCAGCAGTATTTAGCCATCCATCTTCATGCTTATGACGTGGGTCTTTGTGTGTCCAGTGTAAAACACCTCCCTTTTCATTATATTCATACTCTCCCTTAAATTTAACGGTATCACCAACTGCTAATTTAGGGATCTCAGATGCAAGGTCTATATTATGTGCAACGAGAATCGTAATTTTATTTCCAACATCTAGAATAAATTTTTGATGGCGAGAACCATCATTATCTGTACGTAATACCTTCTTAACAACACCCTTACCTTCAACAACAACATTACTCTGACGATTCTTATAAGCTTGCTGAATTGTTTCATTTCCAAATGCATTTTGCTTAGCTTGTGGTCGCTCATAAACAATATTTGTTTTAGGCTGTGGCTGATGCATCTTTTGAAAAGATTTATATGCAAAAATACCTATAATTAAAACTAAAATTAATATAATAATATTTTTATTATTATTCATTTCAACAACCTCTGAACACACCAATATTATATAAAAAAAGCCCCAATAACGGGGCTTTTTTTACTAGGCTAAATTATTTAGCGCCAGCTTGTGCAGCAGCAACTTCTTCAGCGAAGCTTAATTCTGCTTTTTTCTCAATTCCTTCGCCTACTTCAAAGCGAACGAATTGTGCTACAGTCGTACCTGTAGATTTAAGAACATCAGCAACTTTCTTGTCGTTGTCGATTACATACATTTGACGCTCAAGCGTAACTTCGTTCAAGTATTTTTCAACTGAACCAGTAACCATTTTTTCAACGATGTTTGCAGGCTTACCAGATTCAATTGCTTTTGCTTCAGCAATTTCTTTTTCTTTTGCAACAAGCTCAGCAGGAACAGATTCTGCATTTACTGCAACAGGGTTGAATGCAGCAATGTGCATTGCTAGACCTTTACCAGTATCTGCATCACCAGTGTAAGATACAACAACACCAATTTTTAGACCATGCTTATAAACAGCTAGGTTTTCGCCTTCAACAATTTTTGCACGACGAATTTGGATATTTTCACCAATTTTTTGAACCAATGCAATACGTGCTTCTTCAACAGTTTGAGTTTCATCAAACTTAACTTCAGCAAGTTTCGCAGCATCAGTTTCACCAGTCGCTAAAACAATTTCAGCTACTTGGTTAGAGAATTTTGCAAAGTTTTCGTCTTTTGCAACAAAGTCAGTTTGGCAATTTACTTCTACTAATACAGCTTTATTACCATTTTGAACAATTGTAATTGCACCATCAGCAGCAATGTTACCCGCTTTTTTAGCAGCTTTTGCTTGACCAGATTTACGAAGGTTATCAATCGCAACTTCGACATCACCATTCGCTTCTGTTAAAGCTTTTTTGCATTCCATCATTGCAAGACCAGTACGGTCACGTAATTCTTTTACCATGCTTGCAGTAATTGCAGTCATGTTATTCTCCTAAATAAGGTAGAAAGTAAATCTTTTAAGAAAAACGGCCCAAAAAAGATATGGGCCGTTTGCTTTCTCTCGACGCTTAATTTGCCATCGTTACATGTCGCAAAAATGACAAGCTTACGTCAAAACGCATTAAGCCTCAGAAGCAGCTTCTTTTGCTTCTTCATTTTTAGCTTGAGCATTCGCTTGAGTTTGAGCGTATTCTTTACCAGCAAGAATCGCATCAGCCATTGCAGAAGCATAAAGTGTTACTGCACGGATCGCATCATCATTACCAGGAATGATATAGTCAACATTATCTGGGTTAGAGTTTGTATCAACGATACCGATTACAGGAATACCAAGGTTTTTAGCTTCTTTAATTGCAATTGCTTCGTGATCAACGTCAATTACAAATAATGCGTCAGGTAAACCACCCATGTTTTTAACGCCGCCTAAAGCACGCTCAAGTTTTTCCATTTCACGAGTACGTTCTAATGCTTCACGTTTAGTAAGTTTAGCAAAAGTACCATCTTGTGATTGAACTTGAAGGTCTTTTAAACGGTTGATAGATTGGCGAAGTGTTTTCCAGTTCGTCAACATACCACCTAACCAACGGTGATCTACATATGGTTGACCAGCGCGTTGAGCTTGTTCACGGATGATGCTTGCAGCAGCACGTTTTGTACCCACAAATAAAACTTTGTTCTTTTTGCTAGCCAATTGGTTTGCATAGTTCAAAGCATCATTTAACGCAGGAACAGTATGCTCAAGGTTAATGATGTGAATTTTATTACGTGCACCAAAAATGTATTGACGCATTTTTGGGTTCCAGAAACGTGTTTGGTGACCGAAGTGTGCGCCTGCTTGAAGAAGGTCGCGCATACCTACGTTATAATCTGCCATTTTAATACCTTTAAATTTGGGTTAGGCCTCCATATGTCCTCATTCTCCACCCAACTTTGGGCACCCAGAGCAATGTGTCGACATATGTGCGGATTTTTTCTTAACGTCTTGCCATTTACTTATGAGAATATCAATTTATTCACGAAAAGCATTTGATAAAACGGGTGCGTATTTATACCATAGTCATACACAAATTACCAAAAGTTTTTAGAGATCATGAATAGTACTTACGAAGCTCCGCGTCGACTAATCAAAACACCAGATGAAATTGAAAAAATGCGTGTGGCGGGACGTTTGGCGGCAGAGGTGCTTGATATGATTAAACCTCATATCAAGGCTGGGGTGAGCACGCTTGAATTAGATCAAATCTGTCATGATTATATTGTGAATGTTCAAAATGCAATTCCAGCATGTTTAGGCTATGGTGCTGCACCAGGTCGTGCTGCATTTCAGCATTCTATTTGCACCTCTGTTAACCATGTTGTTTGTCATGGTATTCCATCTGAAAATAAAAAATTAAAAAATGGAGATATTCTAAACATTGATGTCACTGTAATCAAAGATGGATATCATGGTGATACAAACATGATGTATGTTGTTGGTGGTGAAACTTCAATTTTAGCAAATCGCCTTTGTACTGTGGCACAAGAAGCCCTTTATCGCGGCATTGAAACCGTAAAACCAGGCGCTTATGTTGGCGATATTGGCGCAGTTATTCAAAAATATGTTGAATCTGAGAGATTCAGTGTCGTTCGTGAATACTGTGGTCATGGTATTGGTCTAACATTCCATGATGAACCACAAATTCTTCATTATGGTCAGAAAAATACCGGTATGCGCCTTGAAGCAGGTATGACATTCACCATCGAACCAATGGTAAATGCAGGTGTTTGGCAGACAAAAACATTAGGTGACAAATGGACAGTTGTGACCAAAGATCATAAATTGTCTGCACAATATGAGCATACGCTTTTAGTCACGGATACAGGTGTTGAAATTCTAACACCTCGCCCAGAAGAGAACCTAAGTCGATTTGGTCAGTAGCTAATAATAAGAGGTCGAAATCATTATTTCGACCTCTTGTTTCAATAGATAGAATAGCTTTAACACAGTAAAAATATTGCTATATTCAGATTCTACCTTTAAGTACTTATTATGTATAAATTATTTGTTTTTCTCTGCTCTGTTCTATTTTCAGTGCATACTTTTGCACAAACGTCCTTACCTTTATTTAATTTAATGAACCAACGTTTGGCATTCATGCCAGATGTAGCTGCCAATAAATATCAGACACATCAACCTATAGAGGTTTTAGATCAAGAACAAAAAGTTCTTGAAAAAACACTCAATATTGCAGATATAGAAGGGTTAGATACAGAAAGCGTTAAACCATTTATTGTGGCACAAATGAATGTCGCAAAAGCAATACAGTATCGTTATATTGCCGATTGGCTCTCAGAACCAAATATTCAATTACACCCTGAAAGTTTAGACCATGTAAGAACACATATTTCTAATCTTACTGTACAAATGATAAAAGAAATCGCTTTGACACTAAAAACAAACCCCAGCTATATTTTTAATCAAAATGATTTTATAAATGAAGTTAAAGTTAAACATTTAACTTCATCTGATCAACAATACTTACTTTCAGCCTTACAGAAAATAAAATTAAAAAATCACCTTTCTTAATATAAAAGTTGATACCTTATTTGAGGTATCAACTTAGTTTTATAAATTTTGATCTAATTCTTTGATTCATTGGACGTGAATAATATTTTTCAATCAATGCACCTAAGATCATGCTTAAACACAAATAGAGAATGCATATAAACCATTTTGTTAAATTATTAGTTGTATTTGGAATATAATTCATCTTAATCAATCCAAGTATAATTAAATGAAATAAATAAATTTCATAACTTCGATGACCTAACCATATAAATGGATAAAATATTTTTTTGGTGCCTTGCCTATTCTGTAAAGAAAAAATTAACAGTGTTGTTAAAATAGAAAATACTGTCATACTCCAAGTACTCACCAACTTTATTGGTGTATAACAATATAAAAAAACCATTGATAAAATAATAATATATCTAATATTATAAAAAAAATAACTATATTTGTTCTCATCAAAAAATAGACCTAATAAACATCCTATTGCGATTGCATCAAAACTTGAAAAATAATGATATAAATATGCTTCATTAGTATTTAAATAAAAAATAGATCTATAATATATAGAATACAAAATTGTAAAAGCTAATAGAATACTTATATACTGACGCTTCTTTAGAACAAAACATATAACTGGAAATAAAATATAAAATACTTCTTCAATAGACAAAGACCACAAAACACCTAATACGTAATTAACCCAACCATAATGAATAACCAAAATATTCATACAAAATGTGATAGCCGCTAAAATAGTCACTGCATAAGAAACATGTATACCATTAGGTTCATGATTTATAAAGACCGGAAAATTCGCCCAAACAAGTAATGATACTAATGCAAATAATAAAAATAAGCATGGTAGAATTCTTGCTGCTCGTCGAATATAAAAATCCTTAAATTCAATACTTGAAATATCTCCATATCTATTAAGACTATTACGCGTAATTAGAAATCCAGAAACTACAAAGAACATTGTTACACCATAATTTCCATTACGGCATAAAATATTAAACCAAGCTAAATGTAATTTATATGGAATATTAAAATGGTGCAAAAGAACAAGAATAATTGAAAATCCTCTAATTACATCCACAGAAAATATATGCTTATTATTCATGTTATATTTAACATATCTCTTACTACATAAATGCAAATACTTTACATTTTAAATCAATTTAGTATACATATATCGTGTAAATAATATCTATTGAAATAGTCAATTCTATGCAAAATGAATATTATTTAACTCATAGAATTAAAAGCGATATAACTGTGAGAACCAATTAACTTAGCCAATAGCCATAGTCCTAGTAAAAATAGCCCCATATTTTCTATTTTTCACACAAATAACTTCTCTTATGGCATAATATCAATTAGTTTTATGGCTTTAAAAGCGGTATTTATTTTATGAATCTTGAGCGAGTTGATTTAAATTTACTTATTTATCTCGACGTATTATTACGTGAGAAAAATGTCACTCGCGCCGCTGAACAATTGGGTGTAACGCAACCTGCAATGAGTAATATTCTCCGTCGTTTACGTACACTATTTAACGATCCTTTACTCATTCGTTCATCTGAAGGCATGACACCTACTGAAAGAGCTTTAGAGCTTCAACCACGTGTTCGTGATGTGCTTTCAGATTTATCAATGATTTTAGAGCCACGTACAGAATTTAGACCATATAAAAGTAATCGCGTTTTTAGAATTATGACTTCTGATTATGCCGAAGCAACACTTGTACCACGGCTTGTTAAAGCTTTACGGTCAGAAGCGCCAAATGTTGTATTAGACTTTTTAACACCAAGCGATGTTTCATATCGAGATATGGAGCAAGGAAAAGTCGATCTGGCAATTAACCGCTTTAATGAAATACCGCAAAGCTTTCATCAAGTACTTGTATGGCGTGATAGTTTTTCATGTTTACTCAACCCTAATCATGCCAATATCCATAATTTAAATCTTAAAAATTATTTAGATGCACATCATATTTGGGTATCTAAAACAGGAATGGGAATTGGCTTTGGTGTAAACCCAGATAAACAAGCGGGCTTAGGCTGGATTGACCAAGCTTTAGAACGAATTGGTCAAAAGCGTAAAATTTCAATATTTACAAGACACTATCAAATGCCTGCTCTACTTACAAAAAATGTCGATCTAATTGCAACGTTACCAACACGTATTGCAAGACAGCAGGCAAAGCATCAAGGTTTAGTGCTTAAAGAACCACCATTTTACATTCCTGATATTGAACTAAAAATGGCGTGGTGTCCTTTACTTCACCATCACCCTGCTCATCGTTGGTTAAGACAGCTGATCTTATATGTTGCTCGCCAAATGGTTGAAGAAGAGAATCGTGAATTGTATGCCAATCACTCAAAAAATTTACATTATTAATTATTTTAAGAGTTGGTATCTCTTACCAACTTGCATGATTTTGTGTTAAAAACAAACTAAATGATGCCAAACTTATAAACACAGGTGCATTGTGAGCTTTTTCCAAAGTATGATTATTGTCATCTTCCTCATTGTAGGAGGTGGTTTTTTAGCCCTTGCTGAAATTGCTTTAGCAGGCGCAAGAAAAGTTAAATTAAAAATTTTAGCAGAGTCTGGTGATGAGCGTGCTAAAAAAGTCCTTGATATTCAAGAGCAATCTGCTGATTTTTTTGCAGCATCACAAATTGGCTTAAATGCAGCTGCAATTTTAGGTGGTATTGTTGGTGAACCAGCTTTTCGTGAGCTATCTCTTAGAATCTTAAATCACTTTTTTGAAGGTGCTTGGATTGAAAACGCGGCTTTCGGTTTATCATTCCTATTTGTAACATTGGCATTTATTCTATTTGCCGACTTTATGCCAAAACGCCTCGCAATGATCGCTCCTGAAAAAATTGCGATGTCAGTGATTAAACCCACGCTTATTTATATCAAAATATGTAAGCCACTGGCTTGGATCATCAACTCAATTACAAACTTCTTATTTCGTATTTTTAAAGTAAATACGATTCGTGAAGACAATATTACCTTTGATGATATTGCAGCAGTCATGGAAGCAGGTGCTCAAGCAGGTGTTTTACTCAAACAAGAACATCACTTTATTGAAAATGTTTTCGAGCTTGAAGAACGAACTGTACCTTCAAGTATGACAACACGTGAAAATGTTATTTTCTTTACATTGAATGAATCTGAAGAAAGTATTCGTCAAAAACTTGCCGAGTATCCATTTTCTAAGTTTTTAGTTTGTAATGAAAGTATAGACCAAGTCATTGGTTATGTTGATGCTAAAGATATTTTGGTAAGAATTCTAAACAATCAAAAGATCAACCAATTAAATGAATCTACTATTCGTACAGTCTTAACAATTCCAGATACGCTAACACTCTCAGAAGTCTTAGACCGATTCCGTGCGAGTAAAGAGAAGTTTGCAGTTGTCATCAATGAATATGCTTGGGTCGTTGGTGTTATTAGCTTAAGTGATGTTATGAGTACCGTAATGGGTGATTGGGTCACACCAATGGATGAAGAGCAACAGATTATTAAACGTGATAATAGCTCTTGGCTCATCGAAGGCAGTACTCCTATTGAAGACATGAAACACTCTTTAGATATTGATGAAATGCCCGATGAAGAAAACTATGAAACTGTTGCAGGCTTTATGATGTATAAATTACGCAAAGTACCACGTCCAGCAGATTTTGTAGAATTTAATGGTTTTAAATTTGAAGTGGTTGATGTAGATCACTACAAAATAGATCAGCTTTTAGTTACACGTATCATGGATATACCATTACTTCCTAAAGAAACGATAGAAGAAAAAGAAAATTAACATATTTCTCGCTTTAACACACGATTGTTAAAGCGAGAAATACTACTTTTTATGATTAAAATCTACTAAAGAATCGACCATTACTGCATCAGCATGTAGTTTTTTCGCTAGTTTATAATCTTTAGGATTATTTACACCGAATAATACGACCGATGCACCTCCCGAACGCAAACACTTTACCGCCGCTTTATTCCAAACCAATTCAGCTGCTGTATGCCCCTCACCCAAAGTAAATTTCTCAACTACATCTACCTTACGTCTTAACTCAAACCCATACCATTTTGAATGATTATTTTGCTTATCAATCGGACATTGACCATCTGAGAGTAAAATATGAGTGAGTAAGCTTCGTGTTTCATCTCTTGTTTCAAATTTATGCAAACTCACTGGAAGATGGTCTAAAAACGCACTATTTGTCGAATAAAAAAGAATTTTATTTTCTGCATGATTCTTTGTAACGACCTGCTCTAGAACATGCCCAATTTCGGTTGGATTGGCATCAGGGGACTTAATATCTATAAAAAATCGTGTGTTGGGGAAATGGTCTAAAACCTGTTCTAATGTTGGTATTTTTTCATGCAAATCTACTTGATGCTGTTGATTGAAAGTATACGCAACATTTAGTTTTTCTAGCTGATTATAATCATACCAAGAAACCAAGCCTTGACCATCGGTAAGACTTGATAAGTTTGAAGGTCTATATAATACAGGAACTTTATCTTTAGTCAGTTGTACCGTGATCCATATAATATCAGCCTTATTATTTAAAGCTTGTTGTATTGTATTGATTGTATTCTCAGGAGCATCTGCCGTACCACCACGATGTGCAATAACCAACGGATTTGCAGCGACTGTCGCATACATTATTGCACTGATTAAAAAAGCAAATATCTGTTTTAACATTAAAATTCATTCTTAGAATATTAGACTTCCATAATAAATTTTAATCATGACAAATAAATAAATTTTTTCTCTAATGCCACTGCTGTTGTAATAAAGTTAATGCTTCGATAAAACCTTTCATCTCAACTACTTGATCAAGTTTTTCATTACCCTGTATCAGCTCATGGGGTAACTGCATTTCTGTCAGCAGCGTATTTAATGAGTGTATTGTCTTTGCCATTTAATTGCCTATAAAAATAAAAACAGCATATATGACAATTCAATAAGTACAAAACCGATTGTTTTTATAACTATAATCTAGTAAACCAATAAAAAGCCCTCTGAAAGAGGGCTTTTACACACATATGCTATAAGTTAAACATCTTTACGGCGCATATGTGGGAATAGCAATACATCACGAATACTTGGTGCATTTGCAAATAGCATTACCAAACGGTCAATACCAATACCTTGCCCTGCTGTTGGTGGTAAACCATACTCAAGTGCTTCAATAAAATCTGCATCATAGTGCATTGCCTCATCATCACCCGCATCTTTTTCTTCAACTTGTGCTTGGAAACGTTCAGCTTGATCAATCGGATCATTCAACTCGCTGAAACCATTTGCCAACTCACGACCACCAATAAAGAACTCAAAACGGTCTGTTACATGTGGGTTATCATCATTACGGCGTGCAAGTGGTGAAGTTTCCGCAGGATATTCTGTAATAAATGTAGGCTGTCTTAACTCAGTTTCAACAGTTTCTTCAAATACGATGGTTTGAAGTCTACCTAAACCAAAACTTGGCTTCACTTCTTCTTTTAAAGTTTCACGTACATAGTTCGCAAGGAATTCACGATCTGCAACATTTTCTGCAGTAAAGCTTGGGTTATGCTCTAAAATTGCATCAAACATAGAGATTTTTTTAAATGGGCCTTTAAAGCTATAAACTTCATCGCCATACGGTAAATCCGTTGTACCTAAAATATCTATTGCCAATTTTTCAAGCATATTTTCAGTCAATTGCATTAGATCTTTATAATCAGCATATGCTTGATAGAATTCGATCATGGTAAATTCAGGATTATGACGTGTAGAAACCCCTTCATTTCTGAAGTTACGGTTAATTTCAAATACACGTTCAAAACCACCAACAACAAGACGTTTTAAGTACAACTCAGGTGCAATACGTAAAAATAAGTCCATATCTAGCGCATTATGATGCGTTACGAATGGTTTTGCTGAAGCACCACCTGGAATAATATGCATCATTGGCGTTTCAACTTCCATAAAACGCTCAGCAACCAAGTACTGACGAATCCCTGCAACAACTTGTGCACGAATTTCAAAGGTCTTACGTGTTTCTTCATTTACAATCAGATCTAAATAACGCTTACGGTATTTCGCTTCCGTATCATTTAAACCATGAAACTTATCTGGTAATGGGCGCAATGATTTTGTCAGTAACTCAAATGCTTCTAAGTGAACATATAAATCACCCTTACCTGAACGACCAATGTAGCCTGTTGCAGCAACGATATCACCTAAATCTAAGCTTTTAATTGCGTTGAGTTGCTCTTTTGGTAAGCCTTTACGATCAACATATAACTGTATACGCCCTGTCATATCTTGCAAAACCATAAAAGAACCACGGTTCAACATAATACGTCCAGCAACCTTTACATATACACGTTCAGATGCCTCAATTTCAGCTTTATCTTTATTTTCGAATTCTTTTTGTAGATCAGCTGCATAATGTTCACGTTTAAAACTATTTGGCCAAGGGCTTACACCACTTTCCTTGGCTTGCTCTTGAATCTGTTTTAACTTGGCATGACGCTGTGCAATTAAATCGTTTTCGGAAATAGCTTGTTCAGAACTCGACTGAGCGTTTTTTTGCGTCATCTCTGCCTCTAAAAAATAATAAAAAAGAAGTTTTATAGAATAGCAGAATTCACTTTCATTTCTAATCTATTCTTGACTAAGAACGCAAAAAATATTCATTTTTTACTACCCTTAGACTATTTGCTAGCTTTCAAAGGTCAGTTTTTTTCTTAAAATGACTCAAAACACGGTTAACTATAATTAAAAATATAGTTTGTCATCAATACTCTTACTAGATGTACTTATAAATGAAGACATACGATATTAAAATATTATTTTTACATGGACTTGATTCATCAAAAGAGTCAACAAAATTTCATTTAATTGCATCTAAAAATAAGTTTTGTATTAATGTTGATTATAGAAACTTAAACTTTGAAACTGTACAACACTTTTACGAGGACACAATTCAAAAAATAAAACCAGACTTACTCATTGGTCATGGTATTGGCGGCTATTGGGCACTCAAAATGTCTTACCTATTTCAACTTCCTACGATTGTGGCCAACCCTAGTCTAACCCCAACATTTAGAGAGGATTATCCTAAACTAGAGGAAGCTGATTTAAATCATGACATTCCACAAGTTGCTTACCTAGAACTCGGCGATGAACTTGTAGATATGCATAAAACCCAACGTTTTCTAGAGCATTTCATGTTTATTGAAACGCATTCAGGTGGATATCACCGCTTAGAACACCCTGAAAACATTAATAAGCTTATTGTTTTTCTAAAAGAAAATTTTCATATATAGAAAGCCAATCAAAGAATTGGCTTTCTTCTTAAAAGTTATGGCTTAGAACTTTCCTGTAGTACCGACCAAACATCCATATCTAGTGGTGCATTTAACAGTTCTAAATCTAATAGTACAGATGTACCAAGCACATCAAGTTTACTTTTTTCTGCTAACTGCTGTGTTGCTCTTAGCGTTCCACCTGTTGCCAATACATCATCAACTAAAATGACTTTTTGTGGTTGAATATTCGCTGAAAGCTCTAATTTGTCAGTACCATATTCTAAGCTGTATTCAACACCAACAACAGGAGGTGGAAGCTTTCCTGCCTTGCGAACCAAAATTAATCCCTTATTTAAGCGCTGTGCCAAAAAGCTTGCCAGTACAAAACCTCTAGCCTCAACAGCCATAAAGCTATCAACCAATGCGAGCTTTTCTTCAGGCATACTCTGTATTAAAGCATCTGTAAGCGCGTCAATCTGATCTAAAAATAAAGGAGTTAAATCATAAAAACAAATCCCTGAGCGTGGGAAGTCAGGTACAGTACGAATGTGTGACCAAAGGGTTTCTGTAAGGTTCATCGTCTTCAAAAAATAAAACAAATTGCCCTAATTTTATGTGTCAATCCAATAAAAAACTATCTGCTCGACTAGCTTTTTAACAAAAAACTCCGTTTTATCTCTTAAATGTTTGTTTTAACCACAAATATAGCCTAAAAACTAATTTAAAGTTTTAGTCACATAACCATAAGAGAATGATCTACTTTACTTTTCTCATAAACATAGTGAAAATCTGCTGCAATATTTATACTTAGACACAGTATAATTACCTAAAGATACGACAATTTGCTGACAGGCACTTGTTCTAATTCCCCATCAGCACTTGGAGAAACTTATGAAAAAATATCAATGCATCGTTTGTGGTTTTATCTATGACGAAGCTGAAGGATGGCCAGAAGATGGTATCGCAGCAGGAACAAAGTGGGAAGATATCCCCGAAGATTGGACATGCCCTGACTGTGGTGTAACTAAAGTTGACTTTGAAATGATTGAAGTTTGATTTCAAGCTTCCGTTAGACCATGTTTCAACATGGTCTTTCTTTTTTATACAATGATGAGGATCTTATATGACACATCCAATTATAATTATTGGTTCAGGCATGGCAGGCTACACCCTAGCACGTGAGCTACGCAAACAGGATCAAGAACAGTCACTCATCATGATTAGCGCAGATGATGCACAAAACTATGCAAAGCCAACACTTTCAAATGCATTTGCCACAAAAAAACAGCCTGAAAAGATTGCACTAGCTCAAGCAGAAAAAATGGCAGCGCAATTAAACATGCATATTGAAACACATGCGACTGTCGAAAAAATTGATGCTGAGAAACATGAAATTTTCTATGTAAAAGATAATCAAACAGTAACTTTAACTTATAGTAAGCTCGTTCTAGCCGTAGGCGCAACAGCAATGCAGCCTGATATCTTCAGAAATCAACCCGCTGTTTATCGTGTAAACTCCTTACAAGACTATATTGCTTTCCGATCTTTTATTGATACAAACACTGAAAAGCGTATTGCAATTGTTGGTGGTGGACTCATTGGCTGTGAATTTGCACATGACTTACAACAGTCAGGACATCACGTTACTGTTATTGAAAAAAATAATTGCCTTTTAAAAGGCTTACTACCTGAAAATATTGCACATGTTTTTCAAGAGCGACTATCTTCTCTTGGTATTCAGTTTATGTGTGATACTACAGTTAAAGATATACAAGCAGACTACCTAACAACCAATAAAAATAATCAAGTTCAATATGATGCCGTTTTATGTGCGATTGGATTACAACCCAATACAGCACTTGCAAAAATAGCAGGTATCGAATCTAATCGAGGAATTAAAACCAATTCTTTACTCGAAACCAATCAACCACATATTTATGCTATGGGCGATTGTTTAGAGATTAATGGACTTGTGCTTCCTTATGTCATGCCAATTATGCAGCAAGCGAAAGCTCTTGCAAAAACCCTATCAGGCATACCAACCCATTTACACTACCCTGCAATGCCTATTGCGATAAAAACACCTACAGCATCACTTACAATTCTTCCACCACAAAACTCAATTGGGCTCACATGGACAAATGAAAATTTAGACGATGGTCTCATTGCAAAAGCATTTGATTCAGAAAATAACTTAATGGGTTTCATTCTACTTGGTGTAACTGCTGCAAAACAGCGCATGGTTTTAACAAAACTCGTACCTGACTGGATTCCACCTCAAATTGAGAAGCAACTATCATAAGAAGATAGAAAAATAACTTTAGGTAATATATACATGCAGACGACCCGCTTAGACCTTTTTCAGCCATCGCCTTATACAGATTTTATGAGTGAGACCGTGGTAAACATGAAAAATGGCGTATCAATTCATGTCGAAGCGGGAGGCAATCCAAATCATCCATGTATTTTACTGATTATGGGTTTAGGTGGACAGATGATCCATTGGCCAAATGAATTTTGTCAGGCACTCATTCAACAAGGTTTTTACGTTGTGCGGTTTGACAACAGAGATATTGGTCTTTCCTCAAAAACAAAACTATCTCCCATAAAACCTAATCTTCTTAAAATAATGATTCGCTTCAAACTTGGTTTGAAAAACCCACCTGCAAGCTACTCTCTCGAAGACATGGCCGATGATGCAGTTGAGGTACTTAAACATTTGGACATATCTGCATGTTATGTGATTGGTGCATCTATGGGAGGCATGATTGCCCAAATCTTAGCTGCCAAATATCCGCAATATGTCAAAAAAATAGGATTACTTTTCACAAGCAATAATCAACGTTTTCTTCCTCCACCAGGACTAAAACAGTTACAAATGTTCTTTGGACGAGCAAAATCGGCACACGAAGAAGATGTTATTCAACATAACATCAAAATTGCAAAAATTATTGGTTCTCCCAACTATATAAACGTTGCAGATATCCGTAGAATATCTAAAATTGCTTATCAGCGCTCTTATGCACCTACGGGTGTACTTCAGCAACTTTTAGCAATACTATGTACAGGCTCCTTACAGAAGTGGGATAAAAAAATTACACAACCAACACTCGTTTTACATGGTGAATGTGACAAACTACTTCCAGCCAAACATGGAAGAGCCGTTGCAAAAGCAATAAACGGTGCTAAGTTTGAATTAATTTCAAGAATGGGGCATGATATTCCTACTGAGCTTATCCCACAGTTAAGTAACTTATTCGTACACCACTTTAAATCTTAAAAAGAATATTAGGACATTATGGCTGCACTACCTTCTTTAAGACAGCTTTCTTATTTAGTCACCCTGTCTGAAACATTACATTTTACCGAAGCTGCACGCAGATCTTTTGTCACACAGTCTACACTGTCAGGTGGCATTATGGAGCTAGAGCGCCTTCTTGGTGGTGTCTTGGTTGAGCGAGATCGACAAAATGTACGTTTAACCCCTCTTGGTGAACAAGTTGTTGGTCGTGCGCGTGTTTTACTTGCAGATGCACAAGACCTAATGCGTTTGAGCCGTGAAATGAGCGAGCCCCTCACAGGTGATCTTCATCTTGGAATTATTCCAACTATTGCTCCATTTATTCTTACCAAGTTACTAGATGAAGTACATCAACAGCTTCCAAAGATTCAATTACACCTACATGAAGCGCAAAGTGAGAAAATTGTTGAAAAATTAGAGCATGGTAGTCTAGACATGATTATTCTTGCTTTACCTTTTGATACACGTGGTCTTAAAGTCGCAGAAATTTTTCAAGAAGATCTTGTATTAGTATACAACAAGCAAGATAAGGCATGTACACAAGCAAATGCTTTAGATGATTTGGAAATGTCACGCCTAATGCTACTTGAAGAAGGTCATTGCTTACGTGATCATGTGTTGAGTGTTTGCCCTATTGGCGACCGAAAGTCCGATCATCGCTTAAAAGCAAGTTCATTACCAACACTTATTGAAATGGTTTCTTCAAATCTTGGTTATACTCTACTGCCTGAAATTTCTTTAAACCGAAATATCTTACAGTACCACCCAGATTTACAAGTAAAACGTATTGAAAATGCACCGAATAGAACCATCTCTTTGGTTACACGTAAAAGTACGCCTCTACATAATGAATTTGATGTACTTGCGCGAGTTCTACAAAAGATTATAAAAGAGCATGATTAACTAAGTGCTTTAAACAAAAAAGGAAGCAATTTGCTTCCTTTTTTATAATGATATTAGATTACTCTTGAGTTTTTTCTACAGCAGAAGAGTCAACCTGTTCGACTACAGCTTCACTCTCGTCAGAAATAATGTCTTCATCCTCATCATCACTGATAACTGCTTCGATAGATACGACTCCTACAAGAACCTCTTCTTGTAAGCGAATTAGACGTACACCCTGTGCATTTCTTCCAGTTGTTGCAACCTCTGAAGCACGTGTACGTACGAGTGTGCCACCATCTGAGATAAGAAGCATTTCTTTGCTCTCATCAATAGATACTGCACCAACTAACTCACCATTTCGCTCACTGGTTTTAATTGCAATAATGCCCTTACCGCCACGTTTCTTCGTTGGGAAGTCATCGACAGGCGTTCTCTTACCATAACCTTTCGCACAAGCACAAAGCACTTCACCATTTTCTGGCACAACAACCAAAGAAACAATACGACTGATTAAATTAAGTTCGCTAGAATCATCTGAGGCATCATCATTTGCATCATCTACATCAGAATCGATGTCTTCACTATCTGTAGCTGCATTTGCAAGTGTTACACGCATACCACGTACACCGCGTGCAGTACGCCCCATAGCACGTACATCTGTTTCAGCAAAACGGATTGCTTTACCTTCGTTTGAGAACAACATAATTTGTTGTTTACCATCGGTAATTGCAACGCCTATAAGCGTATCTTCTTCATTTAGCTCAATTGCACGCAAGCCATTTGAACGCACATTACTAAACTGAGAAAGATCTACACGTTTTACTGTACCTGAAGCTGTCGCCATAAATACATAATGATCTTCTGGGAAATCTTTTACAGGTAAAATTGCAGTAATCGTTTCATTTAGCTCAAGTGGCAATAAGTTCACGATTGGGCGACCTTTTGCTCCTCGAGAGGCTTGTGGCACTTCAAATGCTTTCAAACGATAAACTTTACCTACATTGGTAAAGCACAACACAGTTGAATGGTTTGAAGTCACAATGAGATGCTGAATAATATCGTCATCTTTCATCGATGTTGCAGACTTACCACGACCGCCACGGCGCTGTGCTTGATAGTCTGAAAGAGGCTGTGTTTTTGCATAACCTGTTTGAGAAACCGTTAAAACAATTTGCTCTTCAGGAATTAAGTCTTCACGACAAAAATCTATTCGCGATTCGACAATATCGGTACGGCGTGCATCGCCATACTGTTGCAACACTTGTGCAAGTTCTTCACGAATCACGTTCATCAATAGATTAAAATCATTCAAAATTGCTGTCAGTTCTGCAATTTGTGACAAAATTTCACTATATTCTGCATGCAGTTTATCTTGCTCCAAACCTGTTAGGCGGTGCAAGCGTAATTCTAAAATTGCACCAACTTGTGCAGGAGATAATCTATAAACATTATGAGTTAAGCCAAATGGACGACTTGGGTCTTCACCTTCAATCTCATCTGGACGTACGGAAATAGAACCTGCTTTTTCAAGTAATGCAACAACACTTCCCGCTGCCCACTCACGCTCTAACAAACGTTCACGTGCTTGTGCAGGATTTCCAGATGAGCGAATCGTTTCAATCACTGCATCAATATTTGCTAAAGCAACTGTTAAACCTTCTAAGATATGCCCACGTTCACGTGCTTTACGCAATTCGAACATCGTACGACGTGTTACCACTTCTTGGCGATGACGAATAAATGCAGCAATGATATCTTTTAAGTTCATTAACTTTGGTTGTCCATTATCTAGACAAACCATATTGATACTGAAAGAGTTCTCAAGTTGAGTATTTAAGAATAAATTATTAACAACAACTTCTGCATTTTCACCACGTTTTAAATCAATGGCGATGCGCATACCGTCTTTGTCAGTTTCATCGCGAAGTTCCGAAATTCCTTCTATTTTTTTCTCTTTTACAAGCTCAGCAATACGTTCAATCACTTTTGCTTTATTTACTTGATATGGAATTTCAGTAAAGACAATTGTAGTACGACCTTTGTTGTCTTCTTCAAAATGGTATTTACCACGAATATGTAAACGCCCTTTACCCGTACGGTAAGCATCTACAATACCTGATTTACCATAGATAATACCACCTGTTGGAAAATCTGGCCCCGTTACATGCTCCATCAAACCTTCAACAGAAATATTAGGATTATCTGCATAAGCAAGACATGCATGAATAACTTCTGTCATGTTATGTGGTGCCATATTGGTTGCCATACCAACGGCAATACCTGCTGCACCATTTATAAGTAAATTAGGAATACGTGTTGGTAAAACTTGTGGAATACGCTCAGAACCGTCGTAGTTATCTTCCCAATCTACCGTATCTTTCTCTAAGTCAGCCAATAGCTCATGTGCGAGACGCGTCATACGAACTTCGGTATAACGCATGGCAGCAGCGCTGTCACCATCAATAGAACCAAAGTTTCCTTGACCATCTACAAGTTGATAACGTAGGCTGAAATCTTGCGCCATACGTACAATTGTTTCATAAACAGCCGAATCGCCATGTGGATGATATTTACCAATTACATCACCGACCACACGTGCAGATTTTTTATAGGCTTTGTTATAGTCATTGCCCAGCTCGTGCATAGCATAAAGCACACGACGATGAACGGGTTTAAGGCCATCTCTCACATCTGGTAATGCACGCGATACAATCACACTCATTGCATAATCTAGATACGAGTGCTTGAGTTCATCCTCAATGGCAATCGGTCTTATTTCCGATACGCTCATGCATACTCCTTGTTTTTTGATTAGTTTGACTAATCATGGATCTTCAAAAAATCAGAGAGAATTTAGTTCAAAATCTCAAACTAAAATTAAAAACATAACGCGCAATTTTAACATATTTGCCATTTTATTTGTGTGCCGAAACATCAAGTTCATCTATTTTTTTGGCTAGAAAATGTAATATTTTTTACAAAAAAAGTTGATCGTTTTCTAAGGCTTATATTTTATTGTAAGCATACATAAAAAATGCCTCATAATGAGGCATTTTAAATTATCCGCTGTTTAGATTTTTGATACTAACTCAGGAACAACTTCATTTAAATCACCCACTAACCAGTAGTCGGCAACTGCATTAATTGGTGCCTCTTCATCTTTATTAATAGCAACAATCACTTTAGAGTCTTTCATACCAGCTAAATGCTGAATTGCACCTGAAATACCAACAGCGATATAAAGCTCAGGGGCAACAATTTTACCTGTTTGACCTACTTGCATATCATTCGGTACAAAACCTGCATCTACAGCAGCACGAGAAGCACCTTGTGCTGCACCTAGCTTATCTGCCAAAGGATCAAGTACTGTATGATAGTTTTCTGCAGAACCAACACCACGACCACCAGAAACAACCACACGTGCCGCTGCAAGCTCAGGACGCTCCGACTCAAGAATCTCTTCAGATACAAATGTAGAAACACCGGCATTTTCTGCATCTGCAACAGACTCAACAGATGCACTTCCTGTATCGTTTGCAACTGCTTCAAAAGCTGTTGTACGTACAGTGCCTAAAATGATTGCCTCATCAGACTGCACAGTTGCAATCGCATTACCTGCATAAATTGGGCGTTTAAAAGTATTCGCAGATTCAACAGCGATAATATCTGTCACCATGCTTACATCTAATAGTGCAGCAACGCGCGGTAAAATATTTTTACCCGTTGTTGTTGAAGCAGCTAAAACATGTGAATAGCTTTTTGCAATTTTAGCAACAAGTGCTGCAACATTCTCTGCAAGCTGATGTGCATATACAGCTTGATCTGCAAGAATAACTTTCGTTACACCTGCAACTTTTGCAGCTTGCTCTGCGACTGCATTTGCACCATGACCTGCAACCAATACTGTAATATCACTGCCAATTTTTTGTGCTGCTGCAACAACATTTAAAGTCGCACCACCAAGTGCTTTGTTGTCGTGATCAGCGATTACCAAAATACTCATGTTCTATCCCTTGTATTAGATCACTTTCGCTTCGTTTTTAAGCTTTTCAACAAGTTCATCTACAGAGGAAACTTGTACGCCAGCTTTACGCTCAGGTGGGTTTTCAACTTTAATAGTTTTCAGCTTAGTACCTGTTGCCACACCATAGTCCGCAGGTGACTTCACATCTAACTGCTTCTTACGTGCTTTCATAATGTCAGGTAGTTTTACATAACGTGGCTCATTTAAACGCAAGTCAGATGTAATTACCGCAGGAAGTGATAATTCGATTGTTTGCAAACCACCATCAATTTCACGCGTAACTTGTGCTTTACCACCCTCAATATTAATTTGAGATGCAAATGTAGCTTGTCCCGATCCCATTAATGCAGAAAGCATCTGACCCACTTGATTTGAGTCATCATCAATAGCTTGTTTACCAAGTAGTACAAGTTCAGGCTTTTCTTCAGCAACAATACCTTTTAGTACTTTTGCAACTTCTAAAGCACCAATTTCATCATTTGTTTCAACTAAAATTGCACGGTCTGCACCCAATGCCATAGATGAACGTAATTGTTCTTGAGCTTCTTTTGCTCCAACAGACACAACCACAATTTCAGAAACAACCCCTTTTTCTTTTAGACGTACTGCTTCTTCAACAGCAATCTCACAAAACGGGTTAATGGACATTTTAACGTTAGTTAAATCAACACCACTGTTGTCCGACTTAATGCGAACTTTTACATTGGCATCTACAACACGTTTGACAGCAACAAGAGCCTTCATGTAATCCTCGGCTATGTTTAAATGATATGGAGGGAAAAAGCAAAATGCTTTTTAAGTTTGTCTTTACATTGCCTATCTTGCATTGCGCACTATCTTCTGGTCAAGTCACAATTCTTGTTCATATGTCATTTTGGGTAAAAAAACATACGTTTATAGACATAAAAAAAATCATTTTTTAGACTTTAAAATCATCAAGTATAAGTTTTACATATATTAAACAATATGTTAGTTAAAATTTAATGGTTAGATTCTCAACAATAACATCAGTTTTTCTGATATGAAACATAAAAACAATTCACTGTATAAATATAAAATAAAAAGTCTAAATTACTCAAAAATAATAATTTCTTTAATGTGCAATCAACCATGTTGCAGCAAGCATAATCATTGTTCCTGAGCCAACATCAACCCATTTTTGCTTTGTTACATCAAATTGAGTACGACGCACAAATTTTCCAATCAACATACTTAAACTTGAATACACCACAAAACACAGCCCAATAAAAATAAAAGATAGACTTAAGCCTTGCACCACCGTATTTCCATTCTGATGCATAAACTGCGGTAAAATTGCAAAGTAAATAAGCATTCCTTTAGGGTTAAGCAGTGCTGTAAAAAAACCTTTTTTAATAGGACTCTTAACTACTTTTTTATTTAATTGAAGCTCTTTATTTTTTGAAAATGCTGTTTTAAACAACTGAAAAGCTAAAAACAATAAGTATGCAACACCAATATAGCGAATGGCATCAAACAATAGAGGATAAGAAATAATAATCGCAGATATTCCTAAAGCAACCAAAATAGAATGAATCAGATAACCACAGCATACGCCAAGTGTTGCCATTACCCCTGCTTTTGCATCCTTACCTACAACTTGTGACAAGATAAAAATCATATCTGGGCCAGGTGTAAATACCAATGGAATTATTGTTAGCGTAAATAAAATTAAATCAGACATTTGCATTTCCCAGATTATTGCCCCTGAATGTGCGTATTATCTAAATTTCTTTATAAAATAGGCTTTCAAATATTCTATAATTATTCATATTTTTAGAATTATCTGCGAAAAAATGAAATTTAAGTCATCAAATGTTTTAGTAAACTTAGATAGAATCGATAAAAATATTATTCGACAGTTACAAGCAAATGGAAGAATTCAAAATAACGACCTTGCCAAGCACGTTGGACTCTCCCCATCTTCTTGTTTACGGCGGGTTAAAATCTTAGAAGAAGCGAATATTATTCAAAGCTATACCACTCTTGTAGACCCTCAAAAGGTTGGCTTACAGCTCATTCTTTTTTCGCGTATTTGGCTCATTGGGCAAGATGCAGAAACTATCGATCTTTTTATCGAAGCAATGAAAGAGCTTCCACAAGTCATGGAATGCTATATTATTTTAGGTGAGTGCGATGCTATGCTAAAAGTCGTTGTTCCTGATTTAGAAAGTTACCGAAAATTCCAGTCGGGACATCTCACCAAAAAAAATGGCATTACCAGTGTCAAAACTGACTTACCTAGCCAAATTATTAAACAGAGCTATCAACTTCCATTATAAAATATAAGGATTCATCATGAGCTTCGTATCACCTATACAACTTCGTATGAACAATATTCGAATTGAGCCATTAGACTTTTCACATGAAGCAGGACTTATAGAAGCTTGTAAAGATGGTGAATTATGGAAGCTTAGAATTACATCAACACCCCATTTTACTCAAGTCAAAGAATACATTGAGCTCGCCTTACAACAACGTGCAGAAGGCACACGCTTCCCCTTCGTTATTATTGATGAAACACAACAAAAAATTGTGGGCACAACCAGTTATCATGACATTTTAGCTTCTGTCAGACGTGTGGAAATTGGCTATACATGGTATGTAAAATCTGTCCAACGTACACATGTTAATACAACATGCAAACTACTTCTTATGAAACATGCCTTTGAAACATTGCAATGTCATGTTGTTGCACTACGTACAGATATTTTCAACCTAAAAAGTCAAAAAGCAATTGAACGACTAGGGGCAAAAAAAGATGGTGTCATTCGCGGCGATGCCTTGCGAAAAGATGGCACGATTCGAGATACCGTCATGTATAGCATCACTGCTGGTGAATGGGCAAACGTACACGCACATCTTTTAGATCTGTTATCACAACATCAATAACTAAGTGTCTACTTTGACCTTTTGCGCACGTGGATGTGCTTGATCATATACCGAAGCCAATCGGTCAAAGTCTAGATGAGTATAAATTTGCGTTGTAGCTAAATTACTATGCCCAAGCATTTCCTGTATAGCACGCAAATCTCCACTACCCGACAGTAAATGGCTTGCAAAACAATGTCGAAGTAAGTGCGGATGTAAATCGACATTTACACCAGCTCGCTGTGCTTGAAATTTCACACGCTTTTCAATTTGTCTTACACCCAAGGCCTCTCCACTATGTTGGGAAATAAATACAGCATCATCTGGTTTAAATTTTCCTTTCCAAAGCTGATAAACCTGCAACCATGTCACAATTGCACTTTTTGCACTTTCACCAAATGGTACAATACGTGTTTTATTGCCTTTACCCGTAATACGAATCAATTTACGTTGAAAATCGATATCTTTAAAAGTTAATCCTTGAATCTCAGATAAGCGAATACCACTTGAATACAACAGCTCTAACAGTGCTTTATCTCTCAGCCAAAGTTGACGCTGTACTTCACTCTCTGGTGCAGGCTGCTCTAAAATTTGAATAATCGTTTCAGGGTCGACTAACCCCGGCAATGGTCTTGCATGGCGTTTCAGTTGAAAGTCTTTGGTAATATTCTGAGAAATTAAATGGTTTTCACTCACCCACTTCATAAACTGTCGAATTGCACTGAGTTGACGTTGTAAACTACTCCGGCCTAAACGACCCTGTTCAACTTTAAAAGTTAAAAACTCACGTAAATCCGATGTTTCAATCGCATAAATATCTAGCTTTTTTGCCTCACAAAACTTTAAGAAATCTGTGACATCTCTTGAGTATGCCTGAATTGTCTGTATAGATTGGTTCTGATTTCTACGCGAAATTAACCAATTTTCTAACCAATGCCATACTGTATCCACACGTATTTCCCTAACTCAAAGAAAAAGCACTGTAGAACAGTGCTTTTTTAAATGTATTTAACTTAACCTTGGAAATAGCGTAAGTCTAAACGCCCTTCATAAACGGTTGCTGTTGGACCTGTCATCCAAACAACACCGCCTTCTTTCCAAGCGATGTGCAAACGCCCACCTGCAAGCTCAATTTCAACCTCACTTGCAAGAAGACCACGGCGCATGGCACTCACTGCTGCTGCACATGCACCTGTACCGCATGCCAGTGTCTCACCAACACCTCGTTCAAATACACGTAAACGTGCATGCTTTTCATCTAAAATTTGCAAGAAACCAGCATTCACACGTTGAGGAAAACGCACATGCCTTTCAATTTGTGGACCAAGCAACGGTACATCTACATTAAGCACATCAGGAACAACCGTCACTGCATGTGGATTCCCCATATTCACCACATCAATTTTTACAATTAAGCCATCTGCCAATGACAAATCATAAAGCTCTTCCTGCTCTTCAGCCTCAAAAGGAATTTCATTCGGCAAGAACTTAGGCATACCCATATTTACACGCACCCAACCATTCGGACCAAGTTCAGGCTCTACAATACCCGACTTGGTTTGAACACGAATTTTTGTTTTACGTGTAAGTTTACGGTCATGGACAAACTTTGCAAAACAACGTACGCCATTACCACACTGCTCTACCTCTGAGCCATCTGAATTATAAATGCGATATTTAAAGTCAACATTAGGTAAATCTGGTGCTTCAACAATAAGAAGCTGATCAAAGCCTATACCAAAATGCCGATCTGCTAATCGCTGAATGGTTAGAGTATCTAATTCAGCCTTTTGACTAATAAGATCCACCACCATGAAGTCATTACCAAGACCATGCATTTTTGTAAATTCAAGTAACACTTTTTATTCCTCAGGCAATAAACGTTCTCTTTCCCACAATGACTCAATCGTTTCACGCTCACGAATCAAATGCGCTTTATGACCTTCCACCATCACCTCGGCAGCACGACCACGCGTATTATAGTTTGAACTCATGACAAACCCATATGCGCCTGCACCAAACACTGCAAGCGTATCATTCTCTTTTAAAGTAAGTTTACGGTCTTTTGCTAGAAAGTCGCCTGTCTCACAAATTGCGCCTACGATATCCCAAACTTTAGATTTCGACTTTTTAGGCTCAGTTACAGACTGAACATCCATCCATGCTTGATACAATGACGGACGAATAAGATCATTCATTGCAGCATCGACAATCGCAAAATTACGATGGCTCGTTGGCTTTAATAAATCTACTTTTGTTAAAAGTACACCTGCATTTGCACTAATGCTACGACCCGGTTCCATAAACACTTTTAAGCCCAGTTTTTCTAAAGCAGGCTTTAATGCTTGAGCAAACTCTTCTACTGTAGGTGGTGTTTCATCTTTATATACAACACCTAAACCACCACCAATATCAATATGCTTAAGCTCTATACCTAACTTTTTCAACTCTTCAATCATCACCATCAAACGAGCTAAAGCATCTTCAAATGGTTGCGTTTCCGTTAGCTGTGAACCGATATGGCAATCAATACCAATAATTTCTAGATGTGGTAATTGTTTTGCATATGTATATGTTTCATATACAGCATCACTTTGAATACCAAATTTATTTTCTTTTAATCCTGTAGAAATATATGGATGTGTATTGGCATCTACATCAGGATTTACACGCAATGAAATTGGAGCTTTGACATTCAGCTTTGCAGCTACTTTTTCTATACGGTCAAGTTCAGCATGTGACTCTACATTAAAACATGCAATACCAACCTCTAACGCCTTTTGAATATCTGCTTCAGATTTGCCTAAACCTGAAAAAACAACTTTTTTGGGATCGCCACCTGCGGCAAGTACACGTGCTAACTCACCACCTGTAACAATATCAAACCCTGCTCCAAGCTTAGATAGTACATTTAAAACCGCTAAATTAGAGTTTGACTTTACTGCATAGCAAATTTGATGGTCTATATAAGAGAATGCCTTATCTAGCTCATTATAATGTTTTTCAAAAGCAGCTTTAGAATATACATATAACGGTGTACCAAACTCTTGTGCAACTTGCTCTAAAGAGCAGTGCTCAGCATGCAAAACCCCTTGAATGCGGTTAAATGTCATCATAAAATCCTTTAAAATTAATATCTTGGTGTTGCTAATGATTCAGAATTTGCTTTAGATGCTTCATCTGCTTTCACATCACCTTGCTTGTTGTGCCAAAGTAAATACTTAGGTCTTTTATCTAAATGTGGATCACTCGTAAGCTGTAATGCACCAGTTTGACCACAGCCCGTTAAACTCACAAATACCACTAAGCTCATTACGCCTATTAGACTGCGCATAACCTTACCTTTTTATCATCGTTCAATGCAGTATACATTGATGCAAAAGGCTTTTAAATCTTAGATTTCAGCTTTAATGTCTTTTTAAATATCTTAAAATGGTAATATTATTTTCTTGGTTTTAAAAAGAAATAACCAATACATAAAATAATAAACCACACTGGACTCACTTTTAATGCTTCAAATGTATCGGGCTCAAGTGACAATACATATAACATCGTGATAAAAAATAAAATCACAATCCAACAGGTAAATAACCCACCTGGCATTTTGAATTTCGACTGTGCATGAAGTTGTGGTCGTGTCTTATAATAAATAATATAACTCCAAATAATCATTAACCAGACACAAATGAATAAAACGGTTGAAAGTGTGGTTGCAAGAGTAAATGCTTTCACTGTATCAGGAACAAAATACTGTAATGCAGCACCACCAAGTAAACACAGTGCAGAAAAATAAAGTGCATTGGCAGGAACATGACGTGAAGTCAACTTTCCAAATAGTTTTGGCCCTTGCCCTTCTCTAGATAAACCAAACAGCATACGGCTCGTTGAGAAAACACCACTATTCATTGATGACATTACAGATGAAAGCACTACCAAATTCATAATAATTGCTGCAGCAGCAATACCTGCTTGACTAAACAGGCTAACAAATGGGCTCATATTTGGATTGACATGATTCCACGGTGTTACAGACATCACTATCATGAGCGATACAACATAAAAAATAATAATACGCACAGGAATAGAGTTGACTGCTTTTGGTAAATTACGTTCTGGGTCGTGCGTTTCGGCAGCTGTTGTTCCGACCAGTTCCACACCAACAAAAGCAAACATTGCAATTTGAAAGCCTGCTAAAAATCCATCTAAGCCTTTAGGAAATAAACCACCGTTATTCCATAAATGTGTAAATGATGCAATATCACCAGAAGTCGATGTAAAGCCGATAAAGACCATCCACAAGCCCACGGCAATAAGTACGACAATTGCAACAATCTTAACAAGAGAAAACCAAAATTCCATTTCCCCAAAGAGCTTCACGGTAACTAAATTCAGTCCCATAATGAAGAAAATAGATGCAACACAGATAAATGCACTTTCTTGAGGGCTAAATGGCACCCCATTATTAAAAAATTGCAGATAGTTAATAATCGCTGATAAATCTGCAATACCTATTGATATCCAACACAACCAATATGTCCAGCCAATAAAGTAGCCTGCCCAAGGGCCTATAAGATCTGTCGTAATATCAATAAATGATTTATATTCTAAATTAGAGAGTAGCAACTCACCTAAAGCACGCATGACGAAAAATACCATCACACCAATAATCATGTAAATAAATAAAATAGATGGGCCAGCTAAAGAAATCGTTTTTCCTGAGCCCATAAAAAGTCCTGTTCCTATCGCACCACCAATTGCAATCAGTTGTAGATGTCGATTTGATAAACTCTTCTGCAATTCTCCACTGTGATGAGAACCATTAATATTCTGATCAGACATTTTTTAATAGCTTTTAAAAACAATTGAGCAAACTTACCGTAATTTCGTCAAAAAATAAAAATAAAATCATAATTTCTACTTAAAAAAGTCTAAAATTCTCTTATTTTACTGATCAAATTAGAAAATTTACGCAATTTCACTTAATTGAATATGCTAGAAATAAAAGTAAAACTGAAAACTATCTGACATTTTTCGTTATACTCTGCACCTGAAAAAGATGTATCAAGATTGAGTAAAAAAGTTATATGAGTAAAGTTAAAACCGTATATCGCTGTGAACAATGTGGTTCAGATCACTCTAAATGGGCAGGACAATGTGGCGAGTGTGGTGAATGGAATAGCTTACTCGAAGTTCGTTTAGAAACGGCAATACCTCATCGTGCGCGCCCTAAAGTCAGTGGTGGCTATGCAGGTCAAGCATCAAATATTACAACATTAAATCAAGTTTCTATCTCACAAGAATCAAGGCTTGTTACAGGTATTAGTGAATTTGATAGAGTACTTGGTGGTGGACTTGTCACTGGTTCTGTAGTACTCATTGGCGGTGACCCTGGCATTGGCAAATCTACTATCTTATTACAAACTGCAACTTATATGGCAAATAGCCAACGCTCAGCTTTATATGTAACGGGCGAAGAATCATTATCTCAAGTTGCTTTACGTGCTCAACGACTAGACTTACCAACAACCCATCTTAAAGTAATGGCAGAAACATGCGTAGAACGTATCTGTGAAGTGCTGGCACAAGAACGCCCTGCCGTTGCTATACTTGACTCAATTCAAACGCTTTATACCGAAACCTTACAGTCTGCACCTGGTGGCGTATCCCAAATTCGTGAGTCTGCTGCACTTCTTACTCGTTTTGCTAAAAACAGTGGTACAGCCCTTTTTATTGTTGGTCATGTTACTAAAGAAGGTGCTCTTGCAGGGCCTCGAGTACTCGAGCATATGGTAGATTGCGTTTTATATTTTGAAGGGCAATCCGACTCACGCTATCGTATGATTCGTGCAGTAAAAAACCGTTTTGGTGCGGTAAATGAGCTCGGCGTTTTTGGTATGACAGACAAAGGGTTAAAAGAGGTTTCAAACCCATCTGCCATTTTTCTCAGTCGTTATGATGAAGCCATTCCTGGTTCTGTTGTAATGATTAGTCGTGAAGGAACACGCCCACTTTTGGTTGAGGTACAAGCTCTCGTTGATGATGCTCATGGCCAAGCAAGGCGCGTTTCTCTAGGATTAGATCAAAACCGACTTAATATGCTCCTTGCTGTAATGCACAGACATGGTGGTATTCAAACCACAGGACAAGATGTATATGTAAACATTGTGGGTGGATTAAAAATTACTGAAACAGGATCCGACCTTGCTGTGCTACTTGCATGTGCGTCAAGTTTAAGAGGTAAAGCACTACCTCAACAACTAGCTGTTTTTGGTGAAGTAGGACTTTCAGGAGAAATACGCCCAGTTCCTAACGGACAAGAAAGATTAAAAGAAGCAATAAAGCATGGTTTTGAATATATTATTGTTCCAAGAGCAAATGCACCACAAAAACCTATTCGTGGTGTAAAAGTAATTGCTGTTGCAAGACTACACGAAGCACTTGCTGAAGCGCTACAACTCGAAAAATGACATTAAAGTTTATTTTCGGCTTCTTGAAATAGACCCACAAACACGCTGTATAGACACATATAGTTCTTATAGCCATCTATACAGCACAACACAAAAACTATTTAAAACATATAATTTTATTTTTTAAACTATTTATATAACCTTAATTAATAATAATATTTTCAAAATATTGTTTCATTTCTACTAACAAAATTTACGATTAGCTATTGAATTTTATTTACTTTGCCTTCATAAATATAACCTACTCACTTTAATTTTTAATTATAGGAAAAATTAATGAAATTACGCCAACGTGGCTTAGTTGCAAGTATTTTAATGGCAACTTTGGTGGTTTCGCCGTTGGTCGATGCAAAACGTGCAGGTGGTGGCAGAAGCCAAGGCATGCAACGTTCAGTCGCACCAAGTCAGTCTATTCAGCAACAACAACGTGTTAGACCACAGCCTAGCCCAAGTTACAACAACACAGCACCTCAACCACAGCAACAAAAAGGTTCAGGTATTGGTAAGATGGTAGCTGCAGGTGCCGCAGGTGCTGCTGTCGGCGCGCTTGCAACACATGCGCTTGCAGATAATAACCATGCAGCTCCTGCCAATAATGGCAATGCTTCAAATACTGGTACAGCAAGTGCAAACGATGCAACTGCAACGCAGAATAATAATCAGCAACAACAAGCTGAACAACCTGCAGAGAAAAAATCAGGTGGTTTACCATGGTTGTGGATTATTTTAATTGCAGGTGCAGGATTCTTCATTTTCCGTAAAATGAGCGCAAAAAAAAAATTAGAGAGTAATAATAATCCTTACTCACCAAACAATAATGGTGGTTCATCATTTGGATCAAACTCTACAACAAATGATAACAACACCAATATTTTTGGACAAAATGTTGACGGTGGAACAAGTATGAATACTCAAGCTCCTTTCACAAACAATGGTAATCAATTACCTGATGGTACTGAACAAGCTTCATTTTTGCGCGTTGCTCGCCAGCGTTTCAATCATATTCAGTCTATTAACAGTGCAAAGAACATTGAAGAGATTCGCCGTTATCTTACGAATGATCTGTATAACTCTATGTACCAAGATGTTATGGCAAATCAAGAACAAGATGTTGCGGAGTTCGAAAACCTAACAGCAACACTTGCAGATACTGCAACTGAAAACGGTCAATATATTGCAAGTGTACGCTTTACTGGTATGGTTTCAGAAGACCTAAATAGCTCACCTAAACCATTCTCCGAAATTTGGCACTTTGTAAAACCTATAAACTCACAACAAGACTGGCTTGTTGCAGGCATTCAAGTCGAGAGTTAATTTTTTCCAATAAAAAAAGCCAGTTATAACTGGCTTTTTTTATAAGTAAAATATTTTAAGACGCTTTTGCATTATACATTTGCAAGAAAAAATCCTCATCTTGCTGAGTAAAATGATATTCACCTTCAAATACTTGTTGTTTATGTATACTTGTATTCAATACTGTTTTCTTATATTTCGTAACATTGTGAATATCTAATAGTTGGATATCAAATATATAAGGTATATTTTCTTTTGACAGAAGCTTTTTGATACGCGCACAGTTATTATGCCAGTTTGCAATATCACGATCACTGATTGATATTAATTTAAGTAAAATCTTATACTCTTTATCAGAACACTCTACTTCCTGCTGCTCATTTACATAAAATGCTTTAAGTGTTTCCGCACTTTTTGTAATTGCATAAGGATGATTCAAAGTTGTTATTGTCAGTTGGTAGATTTGCTTATTAGACATAAACTTACTGTTTCCTAGATTTACATTAAAGCTAATTGTTATATTGCAATTTTTTCTACTTGAATGATGATTTACACCATTTTTATATTTATAAATATTATCTAAGTCTTAAATGAATAAAAGCATTTTTTATATTTCTTTACAAAAGAATACACCAAAGTATTAAATCAACCTTAATTATTTTATATTTTTGGAAACTGCATCACAATAATTTATATGCTCATCATTCTTAATGAGCATATATTATAATTAAATTAACGCGAAGATTTTGGCAAAGGAATATATTGCGAGGTGTTTCTTTGTGGCGCTCTCTCACCTACAACAACATCTAATGTTAAAGGTTGGTTATCTCGAATAATCTCAACTTTTACAATCGTATTTGGTGCTTGCAATGCAACATAATTTATTAAATGTGATGCAGAATTAATCGCTGTATTATTTACTTTAACAATTCGATCACCATGTTCAAGCCCAGCTTGTGCCGCTGGCCCATTTGGTAAAATATTTGCGATCACAACACCATTAGGCACAGTATTCACATCATCATTATATGTTGGTGGTGCCAAACTTAGCCCTAACCACCCTCTAATAACTTTTCCATCTTTCAAAATAGAATTAAAGACATGCTGACAAACCTTTGCAGGAATAGCAAAACCAATTCCGAGTGAGCCTCCAGACTGAGAAAAAATTGCAGTATTCACACCAATTAAATTTCCTGCGACATCAATTAATGCACCACCTGAGTTACCAGGGTTAATTGCAGCATCTGTTTGAATAAAATCTTCATAAGTATTTATACCTAAATCTGAGCGACCGAGCGCAGATATAATTCCCTGTGTTACTGTTTGACCAACTCCAAATGGATTACCAATCGCTAAAACAACATCACCCACTTCATTGCCACTTAATTTAAATGGGACAACAGGTAAATTATTTAAATCTATTTTAATCACTGCTAAATCTGTATCTGGATCCGTACCAACCACTTTTGCAACAGCGCGGCGACCATCACTCAACCCAACAATAATCTTATCTGCTTGTGTTATGACATGATTATTCGTCAATATATACCCATCTGAACGAACAATGACACCAGATCCAAGATTATTCTCATTACGACTTTTTAACTCTGGCGACTGCCTATCAAAAAACTCTCTCAGAGCATCTGCATTAGAAATATCTTTACTGTTCTTTCTTACTTTTTGCGTGGTAAAAATATTGACAACCGCAGGTGCAGCAGCTTTGACTGCACTACTATATGAGTCAAATGCACCAGCTTTTGCATTAACCAATGGTTCTACTTTTTCAGCAGGCATTTTTACCCCATCAGAAGCAACGGGTGCTTGAGGTGCAACTTTTTTAGGTATAATTATAGTATTTGTTTGATGTAGTCTTTGCCATCCAATAAAGCCTAAAATGACAAGAATAAGTAGCCCCCAAGGTAGCCATATCAATGCTTTACGCACGTTATCATCCCTCTGTAAATACTTTAATTCATTGATGTAATGAAGAAATTATAGGTTATTGTAATCATTATTTGATTTAAAGACTTTAAAAGTTAACATGATTTTGTCTAGCTTTAGTTAATATATCATCATATTTTCATATATATAGCACATTAATTTAGGATTTTTATGGCAAACCTCAATGATATTATTCAATGGTGTAATCAGACTTTAAAAACGAATGAATTTAAAGACTACACACCTAATGGACTCCAAATTGAAGGCAAAAAAGAAGTAAAAAAAATACTTTGTGCTGTTACAGCATCACAAGATGCAATTGATGCATGCATTGCACATGGTGCAGATGTACTTTTAGTCCACCATGGTTACTTTTGGAAAGGAGAAGCTTATCCAATTACGGGTATGCGTGGGCAAAGAATTAAAAAATTGATTCAGCATGATATTTCACTCATCGCATACCATCTGCCTTTAGATGCTCATCCAACACTTGGTAACAATGCTGCTATAGCAGATTTACTTCAACTTGAAGATATTACACCACTTGACGCAAAGGAAAAGCATCCAATTGGTAATATAGGTAGACTGCCTCGCCCCCTTTCTGCGCTAGAATTCCAAACACTATTACAAACAAAAATTAATCCTAATATCTTACACTTACCTGCAAATCGTTCAAAAATTCAACGCATTGGCTATTGTACAGGAGCAGCACAAGACTTTATTAGTAAAGCATCTGAAGAAATGTGTGATGCATATATTTCAGGTGAAGTGAGTGAAAGAACTTTTTATGAAGCAAAAGAATTAAACATACATTACTTTGCATGTGGACATCACGCAACAGAGCGCTATGGTGTACAACGACTTGGTAAAGCACTTGCTGAACAATTTGGAATCACATATCACTATTTCGAACAAGATAACCCTGTTTAAACATTTGAATATTTATTTTTTTTACATACTATGTATACGATAGCGTGGATAACATGCATCTGAAATATGACAAAACTTTCTCACCCAGCATAATGCAAGGAATGAAAAACATGACAACGATTACTTTACCAAAACTACCTTACGGTTATGACGACTTAGCACCACATATCAGCCGTGAAACATTAGAGTTTCACCATGATAAACACCACAATACGTATGTTGTGAACTTAAACAAAGCGATTGAAGGTACTGACCTTGCAGGTAAAACGCTTGAGGAAATTATTGTTGCAACAGCAAAAGATACTGCTAAAGCAGGTGTATTTAACAATGCTGCTCAAGTATGGAATCATACATTTTACTGGAACTGCTTAAAGAAAAATGGTGGTGGTCAGCCTACTGGCGCAATTGCTGAAAAAATCAATACCGCTTTTGGTTCTTACGAAAAATTTGCAGAAGAATTTGCAAATGCGGCTGCAACACAATTTGGTTCAGGTTGGGCGTGGTTGGTTGCAGATAAAATCAATGGCGATCTTTCAATTTTAAAAACAGCAAATGCAGACACACCGCTTGCACATGGTAAAATTGCTGTACTTACAATTGATGTTTGGGAACATGCTTACTATATCGACTTCCGTAATGCACGTCCTAAATACATTTCTACTTTCTTAGAGAGCCTAGTAAACTGGGACTATGCAAATGCAAAACTTGCTGGTGAAGCAGCAGGCGTTGAAAAATAATTAATAATAAGGAATATCTCACAGCTTTATGGGATATTCCTATTTTTTGATTAAAATTATAACAGATACCATACTTTAGCTTATAAATAATACAAAAGAATCAAATTATTTCAATATATCCTTGACGAATTTTTATATCCCCCCTAGAATGCGCATCAGATTCTCCAATAGCTCAGTCGGTAGAGCGACGGACTGTTAATCCGCAGGTCCCTGGTTCGAGCCCAGGTTGGAGAGCCAGCTATTCTCCCATAGCTCAGTTGGTAGAGCGACGGACTGTTAATCCGCAGGTCCCTGGTTCGAGCCCAGGTGGGAGAGCCAAATACTAACCCTCAAAGTGCACTAATCTTTGAGGGTTTTTTAATGCTTATCGTATGATAATCTAAAATCTTGCTATCACTCGCTAGACTATATTTACATATAAATATTAAACCAAACCTCCACAGGTCTGCTCTACATTTTAAGTAAATAACTTCAAAATTTAGCTATTCTATTTTAGTAAAATCCAATTTTATATAACTAACAAGTCTGATTAATTTTATGCTTTAATAGAACACACAACAATCGATCTAACTAAACTAAATCAATAAGAGTATGTCGATTACATGACCAAAACTTATCAAAATACAGCTTTAGTAAATAAAAAACCAATTAAAGATTTAAAACAACTTTCAAGCTGTGAAGAATGCGACACGTTGTATATTCAAGTTCCTTTAGCAAAAGGAGAAAAAGCCTGCTGTTTCTGTTGTGGTGCAGAAATTTACAATGATATAAAACCTTTTAATACAATTTTAGCATTAGTTTTAACTGCACTTATTATTTTCATTGTTGCCAACAGCTTTCCTATCATAAAAGTTGAAGTGCAAGGTAATGCGCTACAAACAACATTGCTTGGTGCAGCAGCCACTATGTTTGATATTCATCGAGAATTTGTTGGTATTCTTTTAATCCTCACCACATTTATTATTCCCCTCATTAACCTAATTTTATTAACCTATATATTCTTCAACGTTGGTCTACTAAAAAGACGACCATATTTTATGGTTTTTGCATTGCGAATACTTTATCTATTTAGAGTTTGGGCAATGGTTGAAGTATTCTTAATTGGTATTCTTGTCACTTTAGTTAAGCTTATTAATATTGTTATTGTCATTCCTGAGGTTGCTCTTTGGGCATTTGCCGTACTTAGTCTTTTCATGGTGTATCTCAATGCAATTAAAGTACAAGATATATGGAATGCAATAGATCGGGATCTATCATGAAAGATAAAAGATACTACACTCGTGCATGTGATTTATCCCTATTAAGATGCCATTGCTGTGGGTTATTGAGTCAGACAAATACTTCTAATGAAACTGAACATCCTCAATATTGCCCAAGATGTCATTCAGCATTACATTTTCGTAAACCACAAAGTCTACAAAAAACTTTTGCCTTTTTAATTGCAGCAACTATTTTATATATTCCAGCCAATATATTACCCATGACAATCACCAATTCAGTATTTGGCAGTCAAAAAGATACTATTATGAGTGGTGTAATCTATTTTTGGGAAACGCATGATTATCTTGTTGCTACCGTAATCTTTGCTGCAAGTATCTTTATCCCACTATTAAAACTTTTTATTCTCAGCTTTTTGTTATTTACGATTTATATGCAATCCATAAAAAAATGGACTTTTAGCCCTAAAAATTGCAGCGTTTTATATAGGGTCGTAGAACTTATTGGTCGGTGGTCTATGATTGATGTTTTTGTTGTGAGTCTACTAACAGCACTTATTCAAATTCAATCACTAGCAACAATACTGGCTGGTCCTGGCGCTGTTGCCTTTGGTGCTGTCGTCATTCTTACAATGTTTGCTTCACTTAGTTTTGACCCACGCATGATCTGGGACAACTACTATGCAATAGCTGAAGTAAACAGCAACTCAACACATTCAAAAACTCTACCTTATACATCCAATTCCAAATCATTGAATGAACGATAATATGTCCGACAATATAAAAAATGATGCTTTAGATCATAATACAACGACCCAGCAAGAGCATGAGCTAAAAGACATACCTGCGCCCAAGAAAAAAAAGCCAAATCATAAGATTTCCCTTATTTGGATTATTCCTATTGTAGCTTTACTCATAGCTCTCTCATTGGCCGCTAAAGCTGTTTGGGAAAGAGGTCCAACTATTGAAGTAAGCTTTAAAACAGCAGATGGACTAGAAGCAGGAAAAACCAATGTTCGCTACAAACAAGTGAATATTGGGTTAGTACGTCAAATTAAACTTTCTCCAGACAAAACACATGTTATTGCTGAAATTGAACTAACAAAAAATAGTAGCAGTTTTGCTGCCAAAGATACTCGATTTTGGGTTGTACGTCCACGCATTGGTACAACAGGCATTTCAGGTATAGATACCCTCTTATCGGGTTCATATATTGAAGTTGATGGCGGTAAAAATGCTGAGAAACAAACTGATTTCGTAGGGCTAGAAACACCCCCAGTTGTACCTTCTGATGTTCCAGGAAAAATATTTTTTCTGACAGCCGATAATCTGGGATCTTTAGATATTGGTTCACCTATATATTATCGTCGAATTAATGTTGGACAAATTACTGCCTACAACTTATCTCAAGATGGAAAGCATGTTGAACTACAAACATTTATTCGTAGCCCTTATGATAAGTTTGTCACCACAGATGCTCGTTTTTGGCAAGCTAGTGGTATAGATGTAAGTCTAAATGCTTCTGGCTTCAGCCTAAACACACAGTCTCTTGCAAGTATTGTTGCAGGAGGTATTGCTTTTGGCTATCCAGATAATTCAAATGCTGCTATAGCACCTGTACAAAGCCACTTCACTTTATGGAACTCTCGAACAGATGCCTTAAAAATTCCAGATGGTAAGCCAAGTAAAATTATCATGTACTTTGATACTTCATTACGTGGTCTAACTGTTGGCGCTCCAATCGACTTCATGGGTATCAATATTGGGGATGTAACAGCCATTAATGTTGAGTTTGATCCAAACTATCGTAAATTGCGTATGCGTGTAAATGCAGTTTTATATCCATCACGTCTAGCAAATGGTAAAGAGTTAATTCCTACAGGTACAATTTTCAGAAGCTTTATTCAGCAAGGTTGGCGCGCACAAATGCGCACAGGTAACTTACTAACAGGACAAAACTACATAGCATTTGATAAATTTAATAAAGCCAAACCTGTTCACTTAATACAACATGATAATGGGATTGTTGAAGTTCCAACAACACCGCCTGAGCTGAATAGTTTACAAGCTCAAGTTTCTGAGATTGCAGATAAAATTAGTAAATTTCCAATCCATGAAATTGGTGACGATGTGCGTAAAACACTAAAAAATATGAATAGCACGATTAATTCAACTGATAAACTGGTTCAACAGCTAGATACCAAAGTAGCACCTGATTTTCAAGCGACATTAAACGATGCACGTAAAACGATGCAGTCGACAGAGTCAATTTTGTCAAGTGATGCCCCAATGCAACAAGATTTACGTAAAGTATTACAACAAGTGACACGTACAGCTGCATCATTACAACTGATGTCAGATTACATTGAGCAGCACCCTGAATCATTGATTCGTGGAAAAAGAGGAGAGACTAAAAATGCAAAATAAAATAAAGCCTTTCAGCTTAATACGCTTATCTGCCTTACTTAGTATATCTATATTAGGTTTAACTGGATGTGCAAGCTCAATCACACCTAACTACTATACCCTTGCGCCAAGTGTCGAACCTGCTCATGGAGCAACGCTTAGAATGATTGAGGTACTACCTGTTAGCTTACCCGATCGTTTAGATCGTATACCAATCATGATTAATACCAAACAAGGTCAGGCTACTATTTTAGACAATGACAGATGGACTTCAAGTCTATCTACAGAACTACATGACAGCCTTTCTTCAGGGCTTCAACAACAGTTAAATGCTGTGGATCGCTATAGCAGTGGCGTACCAAGCACAAATACCGTTTATAGAATTGCAATTGATTTTTCGCGTTTTGATATTATCAAATCTATCTCCCCTCAACAAAACAAGGGAGATGTAGAAGTTGAGGTAAGTTGGATCATCAAACCTATAGAACCAATACAAATAGCCGTAGCAACAAAACCATCTATTCATCGAACATTGAGTTGTAGAATGACATTTAATCAGCCAATCACGAATATAAGTAGTCTTCCTGATATTGTCACCTCGTCTAAGGTAGCACTTAACCGTGTAACAACAAGCATTTCAGACACTGTTATTGCGGTAGAAAAAGGCACATCTCAAATAAATAATGTGACTTGTTCTTAACTCTACATTTCAATTTGCTCTATTTGTATAATTTTAGATGTATGCAAATAGAGCTCATATAAATTTAGAAGAGTGACAGACAGTACTCATCTAAACCTCAAGAATTTAGTTTGACCACCCACCACCTAAAGCACTAATAAGAGCTACACTATTTTGCAACTGAGTAGACTGTAACTGTAATAAACTTTGCTGACTACTCAAACGTGTTGCTTCTGTTGTTGCCACACTTGTATAGTCAATTACACCTTCTTCATACTGATTACGAATAATCCTTGCAGACTCAGTTGCAGCCGCCAATGCTTTTTGCTGTGCAGCAAACTCTTTTTCTAAGCTTGTCGATTTCACCAAATAATCTTCTACATTTTGCATTGCATCTAAAACTGTCTGACGATAGCTTGCAACAGTTTCATCATATGCCGCACGTGCAGAAGCTACTTTAGCTTTATTCGAACCAAAATCTAGTATGCTTTGACTCGCAGATGCACCTAAAGACCAAATAGATGTTGCAGCAGAAAAGAGATCAGATAAATGACTACTACTATAGCCTGCACTGCTTGATAAACTTAAACTTGGAAAGTAACCAGCAATTGCAATACCAATCGCCTCATTAGCAGCAGCCACACGGCGCTCTGCTGCTGCAATATCTGCACGGCGCTCTAATAATTCACTTGGCAATTCGATAGGAATATTTGGAATAGAAACCGCTTTATTTTGCTTCTCTAAATTAAAATCAGCAGGCATTTTCCCAATAAGTACTGCAATTGCATGCTCATACTGTGCCCTTTGCCAAATTAAATCTTCACGAGATGCAATACTACTATGCAAAGATTGCTCTGCCTGCGTAAGATCAGATTTTGCAATAATCCCTTCACTATATTTTGCATTTAATACCTGTGAATATTTGCGATAAACCTCTATGGTCTGATCATACAAATGAATTCTCTGATCAAGCACACGGAGTGCAAAATAACTCTGTGCTAAAGTAGTTTGCGCGCTAAGTGTTGCATTTGCCAAGTCAGCCAGACTCGCTTGTGTACTGGCTGTATTTTCTTGTACCTGTCTTTTGAGTTTTCCCCACAGGTCTAGCTCCCATGATGCACCAAGACTAGCTGTATAACTATTTGTAACCCCTGCCGTCTTTCCTGAACGTGTAGCACTTGGTCCAAGTGTCACACTTGGAAATAAACTACTCCGTGATTGATCAACTAATGCTGCTGCCTGCTGATATTTTGCAATATACTGAGCAATATTTTGGTTAGAAATTACAACTTGTTCTTCTAGCTGATTAAGAATCGGATCATGATAGACCTCCCACCAATTTCCTTTTGCTTGAGCATCTAATGGAGTTGCAACTTTCCATCCTTTTATTTCTTTAAACTCAAGTGGCGTTTTAATTACAGGTTTTTGATAATTTGGCCCAACAGTACACCCAGTCACAATAGGTAAAAATACAACAAGCGACCACAACAATTTATTTTTTAGCATACTAAGACTCATCTGTAACCTTTGTTGTAGAGTGATAAAAAGACTGCCATAGTCCTTTCACCCATGTTCCAAAGCGATCTAAATAAACATACACAACAGGCGTTGTATAAAGTGTCAAAATTTGGCTCAAGGCAAGTCCACCACAAATAGCATATCCAAGCGGATGATGTAACTCTGCATTACCACCTGTTTCCAACATGAGAGGTACTGCACCAAAAAAAGCAGCCATAGTAGTCATTAAAATTGGGCGGAACCGTTTCGAACATGCCTCAACAATTGCCTGTTCTGGATGAAGATCTCTTTTCCTTTCTGCATCTTGTGCAAAATCAACCATAAGAATTGCATTTTTTTTCACAATTCCAATCAGTAGTAAAACACCAATAAATGCAATCACTGTAAACTGAGTGTTCGTAAGAATAAGTAGAATAAGGGCCCCTACGCCTGCCGATGGCAAAGTAGATAAAATGGTAATGGGATGAATCCAACTTTCATACAAAATACCCAGTAATATATAGATCGTTGCCAATGCTGCAAGGATCAACCATGGGATATTCTTGACCAACGACTCATAAACCTTCGCTGTTCCTTGCAAGCCACCATGAACTGAGTCCGGCATACCAATTTTTGCGATTGTTTCATTAATTGCTTGTTGTGCTTGCTCCAATGAAACACCATCAGCCAAATTAAAGGCAATAGTTGTCGTGGCCATCTGATCTTGATGTGCAACGGACAATGAGGTATTACCATAACTTAAATGAGCAAAATCAGACACAGGAACTGCCTGATTATTACTTGTCATTACCTTCAACTCATTCAGTACATTTGGATCTTGCGTATAATCTGAAGATAAACCCAAAATCGTATAATATTGATTTAGCATTCGATACTGTGTCGCAATTTGTCGTTGACTAAATGCATTATTCAAAAATGTATCTATATCATTGACATTCAGTCCATATCGTTTAGCAGCCTCACGGTCAATCACAATCCTTACTTCTTGCCCGCCTGTTTGTGAATCTGTATCTACACTTGTCAGTTGAGGTAATTGTTTTAATGCCGCATAAACAATTGGTGCCCATTGCCGTAGCACTCCTAGATCATCACTTTGCAAACTATATTGATACGTTGCATTTGCACTTCTTCCACCAACACGTAAATCTTGTGCAGGCATCAGAAATACCGATGCGCCTGGAATATTTTTATTTTTCATAGTCAATATATTTGCAATTTCCATTGCAGATTGATGACGTTCACTTAGATCTTTTAAACGAATAAAAAAAGTCCCAGTATTACGTGCACCAAAACCTCCACCACCTGTCGAAGACATCACATATTTTACGTTCGGATCATGCATCAAAGACTGTGCAACTTCTTTTAACTTTGGTTCAAATGCTTGAAAACTTGTATTTTGATCTCCTCGAACCATTCCCATAAGCATTCCCGTATCCTGATCTGGGAAAAATCCTTTTTGCACGACTGTGTACAAATATATATTACAAAATATGGTCAGTAATAATGTCAGTATAGTTAAGCGCTTATGCCTCATAACAACATGCAAACTTTTTACATATCCATCATGGATTCGGTTTAAAAGCCGTTCAATCCACAAATAAAACTTATTTTTAGTCTGTGTTTGCTCTATATCATGCTTTAAGACCGTTGCGCATAACATTGGTGTTAATGTTAAAGACAAAAACATAGAAAAAACAAGAGAAATAGAAAGCGTGACTGCAAACTCACGAAAAAGACGACCGAGCATACCTCCCATTAAAAGTAATGGAATAAATACAGCAATCAAAGAAGCTGTCATAGACAGTACTGTAAAACCTATTTCACGACTACCATCTAAAGCAGCTTGAATAGGTTTTTTACCCATCTCTAAATGACGACTAATATTCTCAAGTACAACAATTGCATCATCTACTACAAATCCTGTTGCAATAATCAATGCAAGCATAGACAAAGAATCTAGCGTATAACCCAATAGATACATTGCAGTGAACGTACTAATAATAGAAATAGGCAAGGCAACAGCAGGAATGAGTAAAGCACGTGCATTTCTAAGAAATATAAATACCACAGCAATAACCAAAAGAATGGCGATCACAAGTGTCATTTCTGTATCATGCAAAGCACTACGTGTTAAAGATGAACGATCAATGGTAAACGTTAAATGTGTATCAGCTGGTAACATTTCATTTAAAACAGGGATTTCAGCCTTAATTGCATCAATCGTTTTTAACATATTGGCATTGGCTTGGCGCGTAATCGAAATCATTACAGCGGGCTCATTATTTAAATAACCTGCCGCATATAAATCCTGTACCGAGTCTTTCACCGACGCTACATCTTTTAGGCGAATGGCTGTGCCATTTTTATAGGCAACAACAACTTCTTGATACTGCTTTGCACTGGTCAACTGCCCATTGGCATCAATCCATAAATTATAATCTTTCCCATTCAATTGCCCTTTAGGCATATTGGTTGTTGCATTGTTAATTGCTGCACGTACTGTATCTAAAGATATTCCATAACTTTCGAGTGCCTTAGGCTCTAATGAAACACGTACAGCAGGTAGTGCACTTCCACGAATAGAAACCTGTCCAACACCTTGCACCTGTGCCAGCTTTTGTTGCAGTTTACTTGAAGCTAAATCGTAGAGCTGACCACGATTAAAATGTGATGACGTTAAAGATAAAATAACTATTGGTGCATCTGAAGGGTTTGCCTTTCGATATGTTGGCAATGTTTTCATACTGCTGGGAAGTAGACTTCTTGCAGCATTAATTGCAGCCTGCACATCACGTGCGGCACTATCAATATCTTTATCTAAGTCAAATTGCACAATCACACTGGTCGACCCCTGCCCACTGTTCGAGGTCATTTCAGTGATGCCTGCAACCTGTCCTAAAGCACGCTCTAACGGCGTTGCAACCGTCGCAGCCATCGTTTCAGGGCTTGCACCTGCCAAACTACCTTGCACAACAATAGTTGGCGTATCAATTTTTGGCATAGGTGCAACAGGCATTAGATAAAAAGACAGGACTCCCAATAGAGTCAGTGCCAAACTAATGAGTAATGTACCTACAGGACGCAGAATAAATATTTTTGAGAAATTCAACTTATTTCTCCTGACCTATAGCCTGTTTACCATGAGCAAGTCGTTCAAATGCCAAGTAAATAATTGGTGTAGTAAACAACGTAAGTACTTGACTTAATAGCAACCCACCAACAATGACTAATCCTAAAGGCTGACGTAACTCTGCACCAGATCCAGAAGCAAGCATAAGTGGAACAGCACCAAGCAAGGCTGCACAAGTCGTCATTAAAATAGGGCGAAACCTTAAAATACAAGCTTGGTACATTGCTTCAGTTGCATTTTTCCCTTCACGCTGTGCTTCTAAAGCAAAATCAATCAGCATAATCGCATTTTTCTTTACGATACCAATGAGCAGAATCACGCCAATCAATGCAATTAGTGAAAATTCTGTATTGGTTAAGCGAAGTGCAAGCAAAGCACCAATTGCAGCAGATGGTAACGTTGAAAGTACTGTAATTGGATGAATCCAACTTTCATACAAAATACCAAGTACAATATACATTGTAAGTAATGCAGCCAAAATCAACCACAATGTATTTGAACCTGAAGTACTATAAGCAAGTAATGCACCTTGATACTTCACATTAATCGTTTTAGGTAGACCAATTTCTTGTTTAATTTGTTCAAAGGCTGCTTTTGCTTCCTCTAAGGTATAACCTTGATTCACATTAAAAGATAATGTTGTAGCTGGAGTCTGATTAATTCTGGTATACCCCTGATAGCCCATTTTTTCAGATACCGTCACCAAATTACTCAGAGGCACCATAGAAGTCGATGAAGTCGTTACTGTTCCATCTGAATTCGTTGTGGTTGAAGCAGTACCTGAAACATAAATATTGGAAAAATCAGATAAGTCTTGGCGGTACGGCTTTTCAACCTCTAAAACCACACGATACTGATTCGCCTGTGTATAGATAGTAGAAATTAAACGCTGACCAAATGCATTATAAAGAGCCGTATCAATATCAGTTGCTGTAATACCATAGCGGCCTGCCGCAGTACGATTGATTTCTAAATATGCAATATTGGCTTTATTCTGCAAGTTTTGATTTACTGCTGAAAAAATTGGATTTTTCTGCATTGCTTCAACAAGCTTAGGTGCCCATATCTCTAAATCTTTCTGATCAGGTGTATCTAACGTGAGCTGATACTGACTCGGTGTTACTTGGTCATCAACGCTCAAATCTTGATTTTTAATAGCATACAACTTAATTCCTGCCACATGTGATGCCTCTTCCTTTAGACGCTCAATTACTACATCAGCCTTATCTCGTTCAGAAAAATCTTTTAAACTAATTTGTAGTCGCCCTGTGTTCAGGGTGGTATTGTTTGTTGCATCTATGCCTACAATCGAAGAAATTGAAGCAACAGCAGGATCTTTTTGCAACACTTGAACCAGTGCTTGCTGTCTTCTCGACATTTCAGCAAAAGATACATTTTGGGGTGCAATAGATATCCCCTGAATCATACCTGTATCTTGTGATGGGAAAAAACCTTTTGGAATCCAAACATACAAAAGACCAGTAAGAACCAAAGTAAATATTGCAACCACTAGCGTTAACCGCTGATGACGAAATACAACTTTTAAACAATGCTCATAACCATGCAATATACGATCAAAACCACGACCAAAATTACGTGCAACAGCATTATGTTTTTCTTCAGGAATATGCTTAAGCAAATAAGCACTTAACATTGGCGTAAGCGTTAAAGAAACAAACATAGATACAAAAATAGCTACCGCAAGTGTAATCGAAAATTCTCTAAATAAACGTCCAATTACATCACCCATAAATAGCAGTGGAATTAATACAGCAACCAATGAGATTGTAAGTGAAATAATCGTAAAACCAATTTCACGCGCCCCCTTTAAAGCAGCCTGCATTGGTTTTTCACCATTTTCAATATGGCGCTGGATATTTTCTACAACAACAATCGCATCATCAATAACAAACCCTGTAGCAATAGTAAGTGCCATTAATGTCAAATTATTAATTGAAAACCCCGACAAATACATCACACCGAATGTGCCTATAATTGACAGCGGTACAGCAACACTTGGAATAAATGTTGCTGCAAAAGTTCTTAAAAATAAAAATGAAACCATGACCACTAAGCACATAGATAACATAAGTTCAAACTGCACATCATGAATAGATGCTCGAATGGTTTGTGTACGGTCTGATAAAATATCTAAATGGATTGATGCAGGTAAACTTTTTTGAATTTCAGGAAGCTGCTGTTTTATATCATCTGCAATAGAAACAACATTTGTCCCTGGTTGACGCTGCACATTCATAATAATGGCAGGCTTTCCATTTGCAGAAGCAGATTGATAAAGATCTTGTGGTGCTTCACTTACCGTTGCCACATCACGCAAGTAAATCGCACTTCCATTTTCATACTTTAAAATTAAATTTTTATAATCATCAATACTTCTAAGCTGATCATTGGCTTCAATAGTTACAGACTTACTTGGACCATCAAACCCACCTTTAGAACCATTTACATTTGAGTTACTAATGACGGTAGAAATATTAGCAAGTGTTAAACCATGATTTGTTAGCGCAGTAGGATTAACTTGAATACGTACTGCCGTTTGCTGTCCACCTGCAAGGCTTACAAGCCCCACACCCGAGATCTGTGATAACTTCAGAGCAACTCTATTATTTAAAATATCTTGTACTTTAATGAGCGGTAACGTGTCTGAAGTTGCTGCAATCGTTAAAATAGGTGCATCTGCGGGATTCACTTTCTTATATGTCGGTTTATTGGGTAAACCACTCGGCAATAGAGAATCAGCAGTATTAATAGCTGCCTGTACTTCTTGCTCTGCAACATCTAAAGACATCGTTAAACTAAATTTAAGTGTAATTACAGATGCTCCACCTGAACTCGTGGAATACATCTGCTTTAAGCCTGCCATTTGACCTAACTGACGTTCTAAAGGTGCTGTAACACCCGTTGTCATAACTTCAGGACCTGCACCTGGAAATTCAGTCGTTACCTGAATAATTGGATAATCCACTTCAGGAAGTGCCGATATTGATAAATTTTTATATGCCAAAATTCCACTTAAAATAAGTGCAATCATTAACAATAATGTAGCAACAGGCCGTTCTATAAAAATACGAGATGGATTCATAATAGTTTAGCGTGGTCCGTGATGACGAGGTGCAGGTGCATTATCTAAAATACGCGTATCTACTTTTTCAGGTGTAACTACTTTCACTTTCGAACCATTGCCTAAGGCATCCGTTCCCGTGGTTACTACCTGATCACCCAATTTTACACCTTCAAGTATTGTTGTTTTCCCATCATTCGTTTCAGGACCTGTTTTAACGATTACTTTCTTCACTTCAGAATGATTATTTACAATAAAGACATACTTACCAGCATCACTAAGTTGAATAGCAGCACTCGGTACAACAATTGCATCATCTAAAGTTTTAGTTGTCAGTTGAACATTCACAAATTGGTTGGGAAATAATTGATCTGTCTGATTTTCAAATATTGCTTTTAATGAAACCGTTCCTGTAGAGCTATCAATTTCATTACTAATCACAGCAACTTTACCTTCAGCAATCTTACTTTTACCGCTTTGATCATAGGCACTTACTGTTAATGTTTTTCCGTCACGTAAAGGTTTAATTACATCTACAATTTGTGCTTGTGGGATACTAAATACAACAGCAATAGGCTTGGTTTGCGTAATTACTGCAATCGCTGTGCTATCTGCACTTACAGCATTTCCTATATCTACTTTTCTTAAACCAATATACCCAGAAATTGGTGCAACAATACGCCCATAACCAATATTAAGCTTAGCTGCTTGAATTTGTCCAAGTGCTGCTTTTACTGCACCTTCATACTGTCCTGCTGTTGCAATTTGTGTATCTAAATCTTGTTTAGAAATAGATTCTTTTTCATATAACCTTTGATATCTTGCTAAAGTTAAACGTGCATTTTTTAGTTGTGCTTGGTTTTGAGCCAGTGTGCCTTCATACTGCTCTAATGTTGCTTGAGATGGTTTTACATCAACTTGGGCAAGTAACTCCCCTTCATGAACATACTGTCCCTCTTTAAAATAAATATTTTGTAAATTCCCCGTTATTCTACTAGTCACTGTCACTGTTTTATTTGCTGTAACTGTTCCAAGAGCATTTACAAGCACAGGAACAGCTTGTGTAGTTGCCACACCTACTTGTACAGGAGTACTCATAGATTCAGGCATACCACGCGAGTGACTAGAAGATTTTGATTTAATAAAAAAATAAGCCGCTGTAATCACAACAATTAAGATCAAGAATATAAAGATCGTTTTAATTTTTCGCGACATAATAAAACCTTAAAAGAGTTAAAATATTTTCTGCACAAATTAAAGCAGGATAATGTTTCAAACAGATAATTTAACGATATTATTCAATAATTTCATGAAGTAATTATGTTATTAATGTAAAAGCATCTGTAGAAATCCTTATTTTTTATTGTTTTTACAAAAAATGAGGAATATTTTAGATAATATATATAATTTCAAAGACAAAATATGTGTTTCTTACTAAAAATGATTAATTTTAAAACATTCAAGTGAATATTTCATAATGCATGCTTGACGATATACAAAATCAAACATAGAATGCGTATCAGATTCTCCAATAGCTCAGTCGGTAGAGCGACGGACTGTTAATCCGCAGGTCCCTGGTTCGAGCCCAGGTTGGAGAGCCAAGATTCTAAAAACCCCATATATAAGAATATATGGGGTTTTTTCTTATTGCATATAAAAAAATAAAATGCTTTTTGAAAGCATTTTATTCATATGATCTAATGACTTTGATTACTACTTGCTGTAGTTGCTTCCGGATCTGATGCAAGGGCACGCTCTTCATCTTGTTGCGCAAACTTTTCAGCATAGCCTGCTCGTTCAGATGCATATTTTTTATTAGTTTTTGCATCTTGTGATGCAGCTACAAATAAAAGCAACACCAATAAAATAGGTATAAGCAGAGCAACAGAAAAAATAATCCAACGCTTGCGGTTTCTTGTACGTATATCTTCGCTCATACTTACTACTCTCTTAAAGCAAACTCATAAATATTCCAATAAATACCATAATACCCACCCACCGATTATGTAAAAACATTTTAAAACAGCGCTGTGGGTTACGATCCTTAATTTGATACCATTGATAAAGATAATCAATCAGCACACATGAAAGTGCTATCGTACCATATGGGTGCAAAATATCATCACGAAACAAAGCCCAACCAATGAGAAACAAACTTACGAGTTGTAATAATGCAATAATTTGCACATCGTAACGACCAAATAAAATAGCTGTAGACTTTACACCTATTTTTAAATCATAAACACGATCTGTGATGGCATATTGAGTATCATATGCCACCGTCCACGTTAAATTTCCAAAATATAAAAGCCAACAAGTTAAGTCTAAAGGTCTGCCCACTGCTGTAAATGCCATCGGTATAGACCAAGAAAATGCCGCACCTAAAACGACTTGGGGCAAATGCGTATAGCGTTTCATAAAAGGATAAATAAACGCTAGAAATAGTGCACCAAAAGAACAATAAAACGTTGCAATTGGCAAAAAGAAAAGTAAGCATGCACTGGCTAAAACAAGAAGAATAAATACAGCAACCGCTTCTTTGGGCGTAATCACTCCCGTGGCTAAAGGCCTGTTTTTGGTTCTTTCAACATGACCATCCACTTTACGATCTGCAAAGTCATTAATAGCACAACCTGCTGCACGCATAAAAATAGCACCAAGTGCCATTAATATAAGGATTTTAAAGTTTGGCATACCGCCTGCTGCAACCCATAATGCCCACAATGTTGGCCAAAGTACCAACTCTGTACCAATTGGTCGGTCAAAACGACATAAGTAATAATATGCTTTTAGGCGTTCAGCCCATGTTATTTGTTTATTCACCACTATTAGGCCTTACTATACTCATATTCTTGAATAAAATTTTCAAATGCAGGTAGAAACGTTTCTTGTACGATAAACTTACAACCATGCCATGTATAACAGCTCTGCCTCGTCCACCCTTCATTTAAATAGACCACACGGCGTTCACATAAAGGCAATGTACGCTGAAACAAAAAGAAGCCTATAGGCTTTGTCCCTAAATGTCTAAAAATACGTGCTTTCTTTTGTAAACTTAAAATAGGAAAAATACTTTTTGCTTTTACCCATGGTATATCTTCACAACCAAACAAAAATGCTTCTCTGACCCACGAGGTATGATAGCTTGGCATTTTTAACCATGTACTATCTCTAAGATTTAATCGCTCAAAAGACGAGTGTATCGGTTCAACATGAAAATTCCCATATGCAAGGCGTGTTAACTGCTGAGTTAAAGAGCCCGAAGCGTATAACCAATCATATAAATAAGGAGGAATATTTTTGAGCGGTTTTTGAGCTTTACCAATACGACGCTTCTGTTGCATATCACTACATATTATTTTAAACGCTGTTAGTGTAACTGAAAATGATTTGATCGCCATCCACAATTTTATTGTTTATATATAAGCACAGTTGAAAGTACATTCCATCATCGAAGAAAACCTGCCTGCTCTAAAGCCTGTTTTAAGCGATCAGACATAAATAAAGAACCATGTAATGCAGGATCGTGCCATAAATCTAAATCACAGTTTGATGCCTCACTTGAGAGTGCAATTGTATCGTTAAATTCATCACCGTGAAGAAGTCGATATGAAGTTACGTTTCCTTTGAGACGTTGACGATCTTTTAGCTCACCCTCACAAAACTCAGGCAGAAGATAATTACGCCAATCGGTCAAGCACATCAAATAATAGGTTTCATTATTTACCGGTTGATTGGTTTCATAATGATATAAACGAATTGGAAAAAACTGCGTCCCTTGCCCTAAGTTAAATTGTTGAATGAGCTGATAGCCTTCTTCAGTACATATTTTATAGCCATCTAGTGTTTTGAAAAAACCATGAAACTCTTGGTGAATGTCTTTAATTTCTGAACGAGGATCTGAGGTATACATTCGGGTTGGTGCATGTTCTATAGATAATGGTTCATAGTTTAAATAAGCGTCGTGAATTGTAATGGATGCTTTCATTAGACAATGAAATTCCTCGTCTTCACTTGTACTACGCGTTTTATATTCAATGTCATGTAAACGCAGTAGATCAAAATTTTCTGGAAAATCCATATCAAAATTAAAAGATTTCTTTTGAGCTTCAACTGCTTGATAACAACTATACCAAATTGGAGATAAAGCGATAATACCCCTAAAAAAATACCCACCATAATGGTGGGTACTTTAACGTAAATTCAAATCATTAAGCGACAATATTTAGTGTTACATCAATATTGCCACGAGTTGCATTTGAGTATGGGCATACAATATGTGCAGCATCTACCAATTTCTGAGCAGCTTCTTGCTCCATCTCTGGCAAATGAATATTTAATGTCACTTGAATACCAAAACCATTTGGAATTGGACCAATGCCTACTTCACCTTCAATAAAAGTATCTTTTGGCATCGCAATTTTGTCACGACCCGATACAAACTTCATTGCCCCTAGGAAGCATGCAGAATAGCCTGCTGCAAAAAGTTGTTCAGGGTTAGTTGCTTCACCGCCTGCACCACCCATTTCTTTTGGTACACCAAGTTTAACATCTAGTACACCATCACTTGATGTTGCACGACCATCACGACCACCCGTTGCTTTTGCTTTTGCTGTATAAACGACTTGTTCCAATGACATTGTTATTACTCCACCGCTAATAATGATTGCTTACTATTATATCGTACACGATATAAAATACCCGTCAACTATCCCTTGACATTATTTTTCCTTATTTCTGATTTAACTTATCACGCACTGCATTCAACTGTTGTTTTATTTCTATCATTGTTTGTAAATCACAATCAGAGGCACATTGTATTTGATGCGGTATATCTTTCATCTTTTCTTTTAATTGAATACCCTCTTCTGTTAAAGACACAACAACCTGTCTTTCATCTTGTTTTGACCGATTACGTACCAACCACTTTAAAGACTCTAATCGTTTTAGCAGTGGTGTAAGTGTAGATGACTCTAAAAATAACCTCTTACCAATACTTGAAACAGTTAAATGGTCTTCTTCCCATAACACCAACAAAACTAAATATTGTGGATAGGTTAACCCCCACGGTGAAAGCAACTTCCTATATGTCTGATTTAAAGACAAGTTTATAGAGTAGACGGCGAAACAAAACTGGTTATCTAATTTTAATAATTCATCTTGTTCAAACATCATACAACTCACTTTACGCATCAAATTAGACATAGCAGTTTACTACAAAATAAGAAATATATTTGTATCCCATCCTCACATACAAAAAAGCCCTTATCTCAAATAAGGGCTTTCGTTTAGGAGAGTAAAATTATTCAACAAGTAATTCTTTCTCTGAAATATCTGTACCATATACAGGCTTCAGGGTTTTTTCATATGCTTGTTGCATTACGCCTTCTTTCGTCAGCTTATCCATATCTTTATTTAGCCAGTCAAGCAATGCTGTATCGCCTTTTTTCACCGCAGGAGCAATAAAGTCATGCTGACCTAACGTTGGAATGCCGACTTTAAAGTTTGGATTCTCTTTTGCCCACGCAAGTACCAATAAGTTGTCATGTGCAAGTGCCGCACCACGCCCATCTTTTAATGCATCAAAAGTTTCAGTATTTTGCTCATACTTTTGTAGCTTAATTTCAGGATGATTCTTGGTAAAGAAGTTATCTGCCGTTGTGCCTTTATTCACAAGTAAGATTTTATCTTTAAGTTGTGTTAAATCTGTAATTTGATGATCTTTAGGAGAAACAATACCTAAAGCTACTTTAAGATATGGCTTTGCATAATCTACAACTTCTTTACGTTCAGGCGTAATTGTGAAGTTTGCAAAAATAATATCTACTTTATTCGATTTTAGATATTCAACACGGTTTGCGGCTTCTGTTGGAACGAATTGAACTTTCTTCTCGTCGCCTAATAAATCTTTTGCAACGTGTTTAGCAATTTCAACATCAAAACCTTGGTTATTGCCTTTTTCATCTAAATAACCAAATGGTGGCTTGTCTGTAAATACACCAATACGCACCACATCATTCTTCTTAATACGATCAATTGATGACAAATTTGCATCTGCAGATTGTTCTTGCTTACTACATGCTGTAATTCCCATAGCAAGTAATGATGCTACAACAAGCACCTTTGCACCACGAATAAATCCCATACTCTTATACCTTTTAAATGTTATATTTTTAACACTAATATGCCAAAATATTTAAGAAGTTACGTGCACGCTCTGTTTTTGGATGTTCAAAAAACTCCTTTGGCGATGCCTCCTCAATAATATGACCTTCATCCATAAATATAATACGATCTGCTACTTTTCGTGCAAACGACATTTCATGCGTCACTATTAACATCGTCATGCCCTGCTCTGCAAGTTCAAGCACAACATCTAATACCTCTCTCACCATCTCAGGGTCGAGTGCTGCCGTAATTTCATCCATAAGAATCACTTCAGGACTCATGACCAAAGCACGTACAATTGCAATACGTTGTTTCTGCCCACCTGACAACTCTCGAGGGTATGCATTCTTTTTATGCAGAAGTCCTACACGCGTTAAAAGCTCATCGGCAAGTTTTTCAACATCTTTTGCATTTCTTTTCTGGACTTTAACAGGGCCAAGTAAAATATTATCTAAAATGGTCATATGACCAAATAATTCATAGTTTTGAAAAACCATACCCACTTTGGCACGTGCTTTTTCCCAACGAATATCTTTTCCAAGTACACCACTACCATCTAAAACAATTTGACCACCTTGTATCGTTTCCAAACCATTTATACAGCGTAGTAAAGTACTTTTACCACAACCCGATGGACCCAAAATAACAACAACTTCCCCACGCTGTACATTTAAGTCTACGCCTTTGAGTACAGCTATTGCACCGAAAGATTTCTGTAGCTGTTGAATGGATAATAAAGCCATGATTTGCCTACTCCCAAATCTTTTCTAAATATGCAGCCAACTTTGATAATGGGTAACATATTGCAAAATATAGAATAAAAATAAAGCCATATATCCATAGCGATGCATTTGGCACAACCAATAGAGAGTTCTCAATCAATTGCTGTCCTACCTTAATTACATCAGCCACACCAATTAACACAGCCAAAGAACTTGTTTGCACCATACGTGTAAATAAGTTAATACTTCCTGGGGTCACACGCTTCAGACTTTGCGGTAAAACAATATAATAAAGCGTTTGCCAATGCGTCATTCCTAATGCATAACTGGTATCACGTTGATGTTTATCAATCGACAAAATCGCAGCACGAACAAGATCGCCCATTTCTGCAGTTCCCCACATAATAAAAACCAAAATACATACGCTAAAAGAAGAAAGTTGCCAATTAAACCATGTTGCAAAACCAAAGTAGAAAATAAACAACCACACCAATATTGGAATAATACGAATAGATTCTAGATATAAACGACAGACACTACGAACTATCAGACTTTTAGATGTCATAATAATCCCAAATATTGCACCCAAAATGGCTGCAAAAAATATTGAGATAAATGATATTTTAATTGTTTCAATTAGACCAAACATCAACCGTTCAAGGTGAGCTGGTTGAAATAAATACTCAAGCACCATGACTCACCTTACGACTACGATATTCAAGAAAACTTGTGATTAAAGAAACAGGTAATAATATAATTAAATAAGAACTCACCAGTAAAAACAAAGCTTCTGTCGTCTTATAGTCCATACCAATTAAGTCTTTAGTGACAAATAACAACTCGACAACAGCAATAGCACTTACAATCGAACTTTCTTTAATAAGAAATAAACAATTTGCACCAATTGATGGTACAGAAATGGCGAATGCTTGAGGAAATGTGATATATCTAAATATTTGGGTAGGTCTTAAACCTATACTTTTAGCAGCATCAATTTGACCTTTAGGAACAGCTTGTAAGCCTGCCCTAAATGCCTCAGCCATATAACTTCCGCCTAAGAAATTTAAACCAATAACACCACACGTAAACCCTTCTAATTTTATACCTATTTTAGGTAAACCATAATAAAGAAAGAATAGCTGAATAAGTAATGGTGTATTGCGAGAAAGTTGAATATAAATTTTTGCAACTGTATCTAAAACATATATTTTATACGTCACAACAATTGCACACAGCAACCCTAAAAGCACTGCCAAAATAATGCTCATGCCTGAGATTTTTAAAGTTGTTAATATCGCATGTCCAAATTGAGGTGCGACACTATAAATATATTGCCAGTTCAAAAGACATCCTAAGAGAAATATATATTTACTATAATTTTTTATTTTATTGGGTTTAGTGAATACTGAACAGTACAATGATTAGAATAAAATAATATTTACATATTACATTTATTGATAAAATTTATTCTATTAATAAGAAAAATAGTCTTGAGTAAAAAATAAAAAAGCCTGCTTAAGCAGGCTTTTTTATTTAATGCTTAAACGCTGTAGTACATGTCAAATTCAACTGGATGAGTGGTCGTATTTAAACGACGAACTTCTTCAGTTTTTAACTCGATATACGCATCAAGCATATCTTTCGTGAATACACCGCCTCTTAACAAGAACTCTTGATCTGCTTCTAACGCATCTAGAGCCATTTCTAAGCTGTGTGCCACTGTTGGGATTTTTGCTTCTTCTTCAGGAGGAAGATCATACAAGTTCTTATCTGCTGCTTCACCCGGATGGATTTTATTTTGAATACCATCAAGACCTGCCATTAATAATGCAGAGAATGCTAAGTATGGGTTAGCTGCTGGATCAGGGAAACGTGCTTCAATACGTTTTGCTTTTGGACTAGAAACGTAAGGAATACGAATAGATGCTGAACGGTTACGTGCAGAGTAAGCAAGCATGATTGGCGCTTCATAGTGAGGAACCAAACGCTTATAAGAGTTTGTAGATGGGTTTGTTAAAGCATTTAGTGCACGTGCATGCTTAATTACACCACCAATGAAGTAAAGTGCAGTTTCTGATAAACCTGCATACTCATCACCAGCAAACAAGTTTTTGCCATCTTTTGCAATTGAGATATGTACATGCATACCTGAACCATTATCGCCTACCATTGGTTTTGGCATAAAGGTTGCTGTTTTTGCATATTGGTGAGCAACATTATGAATAACATATTTAAACTGTTGCACTTCATCAGCTTTACGTACCAATGTATTAAAGCTTACACCAATTTCTAACTGACAAGATGCAACTTCGTGATGGTGTACTTCCACACGGCCTTCACCCATCACTTCTTCAAGTTTTGCACACATTTCCGCACGCATGTCATGATGAGAATCTACAGGAGGAACTGGGAAGTAACCGCCTTTTACACGTGGACGGTGACCCGAGTTACCTGCATCAAAGTCTTTACCTGTAGACCATGCAGCCTCTTCAGCAAACAATGTATGACGTGCGCCAGACATATCAATGTCCCACTTCACTTCATCAAATACAAAAAATTCAGGTTCTGGGCCAAAAAATGCTGTGTCGCCAATTCCTGTAGATTTTAGATATTCTTCTGCACGACGTGCGATCGAACGTGGGTCACGTTCATAGCCTTGTCCTGTTGCAGGCTCTACAACATCACAAGTAACAACAATTGTTGGTTCTGCAAAGAATGGGTCAAGAAACGCACTCTCTGCATCTGGACGTAAAATCATATCTGATGCTTCAATGCCTTTCCATCCAGCAATTGAAGAACCATCAAACATCTTACCATCTTCAAAATTATCTTCATCTACAGAATGTGAAGGATACGTTACGTGTTGTTCTTTCCCTTTTGTATCTGTAAAGCGAAAATCAACCCATTTAGCGCCTGTTGCTTGAATGAGTTCTAGAACCTTGTTCGCCATGCTCTTTGCTCCAATATGAAGTATTTTATTGCACTTATGAAGTGCGTGTTACAGTTAATAGTTAGAAAGCAACTCTCATGCCAACTTTAGTCTAATATGAGAATGTTACAATACCAATCTATCTAATACAGTATTATTTTATTCGAATTACAATAAAATAATTATTCTTTTGATGCTAGTCATTGCACTACAGTAAAACAATTTATGAACATGATATACTTAATATATACCAATATTTATGTATAAATAGTATATACGGATTTAACACCAGTAAAAAACAGTGCAAAAATAAAAATAAATTATATATTTGCACCAAAATAGATCTAAAATTAAATTACAGTCTTACCTTATTCTCATTAAATTTATATGCCATAAAAGCTATTTGACTTTGAAAATGACATATATATGATGAGAAATAAAGCAGAACTACTACTTATTAAATAAGAAATGAAAAACATAAGGAAAAAAAGATCATATGATTAAGACGGTCATATCAAGGTACTTCATCCCTTTTAGCCTCATTCTCCCTATAGTCTACGTCCATGCAGACTCAACAATGAGTTGGAAAGATATACATTCTTCTAGCCTGATCCAACCTCAGCCCAATGATGACTATAAAAAAATAAATATGGGTAAACTATCCCAGTTTACATTCGAACCGGATAAACAACTGCAAGAAAATACAAACCTGCCAATTGTTGGACGTTCTAATTCCTCAAGTACAGATTATTTATCAGATCATCTCATCAAAAATGCACCACCACAGCAGATGAGTATTCAACAGGCTGTTATTCTGGCTGTACAACGTAATCCGACAATCAGTCAATCATTAGCAACGCTTGCTGAACAAAATTCAAATATCGACTATGCAAGAACAGGATATTACCCACAACTCTCTGCAGGTCTAACCACAGGAAACTTTAATTCATCGAGCCGTGGACAACAAGTTTATACCCTTAAAGCGACCCAACTTCTTTATGACTTTGGCAAAGTTAAATCAAGCGTAGACTTACAAAAAGCAAAACTCATTACAGAACAAGCCAGCACCTTGGCTTCAATTGATGATATTGCCACAGAAACCAGTCGTAATATATTGGCACTTTTATATTATCGTCACCTAGTTTCAATTGCACAGCAACAAATAATAGGCATGCAACGACTCTATGAAATTGCCCTTTTACGCTCAAAAGCAGGTATTAGTAGTAAAGCCGATCCAGTACAAGCAGAAAGCTACGTCACCTATGCACAATCTTATTTAATTTCACAGCAAAGCAATGTACGCCAAACCGAACAAAAACTAAAAACACTTCTTGGCATTGATGTTTCACAGACACAATTTAATTTACCCACAAATATGATTCAACAGGCAGGTTTATATGAGCCAATTACATTTAATAGCATTCCTAAAATGATTGAATCCCAAGCAGAAATTAATGTTGCTGCTGCACAGAAAAAGCAAATACAAAAAAGTATTTATCCAACAATTTCTTTAGTTGGTGATGTGAACACTGCGGTAAATGGGACGAACCCAGATACAGGAAAGCATAACGGTACAGACTCTACAATTTATTTATCAGTGAGTAGTAATTTTTACCAAGGTGGGCAAACAAAAATTCAACAACAATCTGCTAGCTATGCTGAAGATGCTGCACGAGCAAAACTCAACGCAACCTACCTAGATATTTTAGATACAGCTAGAACATCTAAAGCGATTATTGACAATACACAGCAACAAATTGCCTTCCTCAATAGTCGAGAAGAATCAACAAAACAAACCCGTGAACTTTATGAAGATCAATATAAATTGGGAACTCGCTCAATTCTAGACCTTGTTTCTGCGGAGCAATCTTATCACAGCGCACAAATGGATAAAGCACAAGCCATTTATAGTATTGATGACACACTTGCAAAATACATTAATGCCACAGGCAAAGCACGTGAACTTTATCAAATTAACAACATGAATATTCAGGGGGTTGAGCTTCAGCCATGAGTCAAAATACAAACCAACAACAATGGCTACATGCATTAATGATGATTGCTCATCACTATCGTATTGATATTGCAGAAGAGAGTCTTCGCTTAGAGTTACAATGGAATCAACCCGAAAATAAAGATGAAGTGATTTCTTTAGCCACAAAACAACTTGGCTTAACATCAAAAAAATTAAATTTATCTCAAACCGAGTTTAGCCCTTGGCTTTTACCCTTAGTGGTTGAACTTGATCATACACAAGTCGCTGTCATTGAAAAATTAGATGCAGAAGGAAATGTATTGGTTCGCTTTAGTTCAGATCAGGGCTTAGCGCAAACACTATCTTTCAATGAATTAAAACAGCATGCGACTGCTTTATATATTTTTAGACCTGAACATGCCGTGCAAGATGTTCGTGTTGATGAATATATTAAACCTTTTGAAAAGAATTGGTTTTGGAAGATCGTACTTACCGATTGGAAACGCTATCTTGATATTATGTTGGCTTCTTTAATTGCCAATATTCTTGCCTTGGCGGCCATTGTCTTTTCTATGAATGTCTATGACCGTGTTATTCCAGCACAATCTTATCCTACGCTTTGGGTACTGGCAAGTGGTGTACTCATTGCAGCAATCTTTGAGCTGACATTACGGATGTGTAGAACCTACCTGTCAGACAAAATTGGTAAACAAGCTGACTTACGTGTTTCAGACCGTGTATACGGACATGCATTACGCATTAAAAATAAATATCGTCCCAAATCCACAGGCTCTTTTATTTCACAAATTAGAGAGCTTGAAAGTATCCGAGAAATGATTACATCCACGACCATAGGTGCGATTGCTGATCTTCCATTTTTCTTTTTCTTTTTAATTATTCTTTGCTTTATTGGTAGCCATGTTTTTTGGGTTGTCGTCTTTGTTGTTCCTTTAATGATTTTACCTGCAATTTTATATCAAAAGAAATTACAAATTTTAGCAAATGAAGGAATGCGTGAAAGCTCAATTCGTAATGCAATGTTAGTTGAGTCTGTACAAAATATTGAAGATATTAAACTTTTACGTGCTGAAGCAAGATTTCAAAATCAATGGAATCATATGAATGAAACTGCCGCAGACATTAGTATGCGTCAACGTAAAATTACTGGTTTTTTAACTTCATGGACAATGCAAATCCAAAACTTGACTTATGTTCTAGTTATCTTAGTTGGATGCTTTGCCGTCATATCAGGAGATATGACAACAGGTGCTTTGGTTGCATGCTCCATCCTTTCTTCTCGTATGCTCGGCCCTATTTCAAATATCAATAATATTTTATTGAAATGGCAAAATGCAAAGGTTGCAAAAAATGGTTTAGATGAACTCATGAAAAAACCCGTTGATCATCCAGAACGTGCTCAGCTCATTCATAAAACCGCACTATTTGGTCATTACGAGCTAAATCATGCCATGTTTAGATATGCAGAAGATGCTGCTGAACCAACACTTGCAATTAAAAAGCTAACTATTCGTGCAGGAGAGAAAATTGCGATCTTAGGTCGAAATGGTGCGGGCAAATCATCTTTACTCCAACTCTTATCAGGAATGCAGTTCATTGACTCAGGACAACTTACACTAGATGGTTTAGATATGACCCTCTTAGACCCTGATGATGTACGTCGAGATATGGGATTGTTAAACCAACACTCACAACTCTTCTTTGGTACAATTCGTGAAAACTTAACCTTAGGTGCTCCCCTTTCTTCAGATGAAGAAATTATTAAAGCACTCCAATTAACCAATGCTTTAAATTTTGTGCTTGAAAAAAAAGAAGGTCTAGATCATTTGGTTCTAGAAGGTGGTCTTGGCTTTTCAGGTGGTCAGAAACAAGCACTTTTACTCACCCGACTCATCTTAAAAAACCCACATATTGTTCTGCTTGATGAACCAACAGCCTCTATTGATGATGTATCTGAAAAAGTGTTAATTGAAAACTTAAAAAAATGGATTAGTCATAAAACTTTAATTGTTGCAACTCATCGTCAACCAATCCTTCAACTTGTTGATCGTGTTTTAGTCGTTCATCATGGAAAAATTGTTCAAGATATCCCCAAACATGAACTCTTTCTCAATCAGAATAAACCTTTAACAGAGGGAAATCCGTCATGAGTGATCATCAAAAGAATGAGATTCAACAGGTTTCTCCAAATATAGGTCTACCTACTCAACCACAGCAAAAGCAAAAATCATTTAAACTACAAAGTTCTCATACTCCACGCTACTCTATCGTGATTTGGGTGGTTGCTTTGCTTATTATTGTGTTTGTCGTGTGGGCAGCCAATTTTAAACTTGAGGAAGTCTCAACAGGAACAGGTAAAGTAGTACCATCGTCTAAAGACCAAATCATTCAATCTTTGGATGGTGGTGTCATTACTAAACTTGATGTAAAAGAAGGTGATATTGTTGAGAAAGGACAAATATTAGCTCAACTTGACCCAACACGTTTTGAATCGCAAGTGGGAGAAAGCCGTTCTAAGTTGCTTGCCTCTCAAGCAAAAGCGGCACGACTCACGGCAGAAGTAAATGGTACACCGTTAAAATTCCCAGCAGATGTGATGGCAAACCCAAATCTTGTACATGCAGAAACGGCTTTGTATCATTCACGACGTGAAGACTTAGAACAAACGCTTAAAGGACTTTCACAAGCCTTACAGCTTTCTCAAAATCAGCTGGCGATGACTGCTCCTTTGGTTGCTCGTGGTGCTGCTTCTGAAGTTGAAGTGCTTAAAATTAAGCAAGATATTAATAACTTCCAAAGTCAAATGAATGACAAACGCAATACATACTATGTCAAAGCACGTGAAGATTTAGCACAAGCCAATGCAGATATTCAATCATTACAACAAGTTATTAATGGACGTGATGATGCTGTAAAACGTTCTATTTTTAGAGCGCCTCTACATGGCATAGTTAAAGAGTTAGATGTCAATACCATTGGCGGAGTTGTTCCTCAAAATGGGAAAATTATGACAATTGTACCTTTAGATGAACAACTATTAATTGAAGCACGAATTTCTCCACGAGATATTGCATTTATTCACCCAGATCAACGTGCTCTAGTGAAAATCACTGCCTATGATTATTCCATCTATGGCGGGCTTGAAGGGAAAGTAGTAATTATCTCACCCGATACGATTCGTGATGAAGTAAAACAAGATCAGTTTTATTATCGTGTTTATATTCGAACTAATTCTGACAAGCTCGTTAATAAGTTAGGGCATACCTTCCCAATTACACCTGGTATGGTTGCAACAGTAGATATTCAAACAGGGCAAAAAACCGTCTTAGAGTATTTATTAAAACCATTTAATAAAGCCAAAGAGGCTTTACGAGAGAGATAAAATTATTTTAATAAAAGAGAGTCAGAAGACTCTCTTTTATTAAGCAAATATTTATTAGCATTTACTGAATAACGTAATAGAAACTCATCAAAAAATAATTTTAAATTGAAATTTTTGCTATATTTTCTGATTCATTTTTTAATATGATTACAGTGTAGATACGCAATTTTAAACCAATATAGACCATTCGAGTCAATCACAATCACCAACCTTTTCTTCTTGCATATTCATATAAAATATGACTATACCTATGGGTTGCAAGCTGACCTATATGAATTAGACGTACTTAAAGACTTAGTAGGCAATAAAGAAAAAGTGTATCTTTATCTACTTATCAAATCTGCAATAAAAATAAGCCAATTATTAAATTGGCTTAAATAAGATGATTATAAAAAAGGAGAGCCTAAGCTCTCCCCTTTTTTTCGCCTAAATTAATATAAAAGTTGATGGTTTTTCAACAACTCATCTAAAGATGTATTGGTATTTTTAAGTGTTAAAAGTTCAGTTGCCTGATAATTTGTTCCACTGCCATCTCTATCTATACTAATAATAGTATCTTTACCACCACTAGAATTCGTTACAACAGATGTCTTAATATAGTTACCAATATAATTGGCATCTGAAGATGATGTACTATAAGACGTTGATGAACTAGACAACAACGAAGTTACATCGACTTTATCACCTGATGTACCTACAGAGAAATCTGTCCAAGTATCATGACCATTACCACCTGTACTATCTGAACTGTTTAGGAGTTTGTACACAAGTGTATCAGCTCCTGAACCAAGAGTAAGCGTGTCATCATAAGGCGTACTTGTGACTGTATCAGGATTACTACTACCATTGATTGCAAGTTTAAGATTAATAGTTAATTGCGAACTAGATGTCGTTCCATCAATATCCGTTAATTTATAATCAAATACTTCTTTACTTGTAATTGTAGAAATATCAACGCCAGCATTTAACTTATATGTATAGCTTCCATCAGAAGCAATACTTAGTGTTCCGTACTTGCCCTCTAAATAAACAGATGTGTTAGAAACGGTTGTACCTGAGCTATCTTTAATATTTCCATCTTGATACAACGTATAAGCTGTATGACTCGATGTATCACTATATACAGTCATTTTGGTATATGTAGATCCAACTGTATCGGCAACTCCGCTTGAAGAATTTACTCCCGTTAAAATATTTCCTGTAACGCTTGTAGAGGTTGTATACAAATGAGTGGTATCTGTTTCAGTCGCTGAAACAGCCGTTGTTAATGTATAGTCTACACTGCCAAGTCCAAGAGAAGCAGATGCACTATTTGCAACGACTACTTTGTATGTACCAGCAGCCAAAGATACTCCTGATAAGCTGAGCGTAGCTGTTGCACCTGTAATAATTCCTAATGCCAATGCAGATTGAACTGTGGTACTCGCACTCGTCCAAACTGTCTGCCCAGATGAGTTAACAAGAGATATAACTACCTTATCTGTTACATATCTCGTTGCATCTGTATCTGTTAAAGTCAAGTTTAGACTAATATTTGACCACTGCTTACCTGTACCAACAGTAATTGTCTGACTTGAATCGGTATATGAGCTACCACTTGTAGATGCTGTACTACTAACTTTTACTGTTTGTACAGTAGCATTTGTAGCGCTTGCAAATGCTGTTGTATCCGCTACATCCACCGCATCAGAAACTGCATTCGAATGCTGTGCACTATAAGTACCAGCGTTAATTGAAATATTCAAATTTGCAGATGATGAGCCTGTTGTATTCGAAATTGTATAAGTAAAGGTATCCGTTTTACCTATACCAGCTGTATTAGTTAAAACATACTTATAACTACCATCTTGATGGATTGTTAATGTGCCATACTGTCCTGTAATAACAGTATCTCCACTAGATGATACATTAACTGTATTTGTAGTCTGTCCATTGTTTGATGTTACCGAACTCACAACGGTATTTGAATCAACTGTATCTTTACCTGCTGTAGTATCCGTATCTGTTAGTACATTTCCAGATGTATTTCCAGCCACACTCGCTACAATTGTAGAGTTAATCTCTGAAATATTTGTTGTTAAAGTATAGGTCGTCAATGCATTTAATTGTAGTAATGACGAACTTGTTAATGTAACTCTGTAAGTTCCTGCACTTAAATTATTAATCGTTGCAGTTAAGCTACCATTTGTTGGGGTTAGACTAATGCTAGAAGAATTGGTATTACTTGACGAGACTGTAGTCCAACTACCTGTTGAAGAGTCATACTTTTGAACAGTAACAACATAATTTGAAAATAAAGAGACACTTAATCCACTACTTTGAAGTACGGTAGTCACCGATGCAACATGATTTGGCTGAATTACGAAACTAGAAGTTGGATCTTCCCCACTTGTTATACCTAGAACAGAAGATTTTAACTGCCCAGATTTAGTCGTAGAGGAGGTTTCTTGCTTTCCAGTCACGGTAGCACTTAATGAAACATTGTTATCGGCTGCTTGTACATTTACCGATGAACTTCCTGAGCTAGAAGCATTATAGGTAAGTTCAGAAGATACAGATGTATTACCCGCCGCATCTGTTGCCGTTGCAGTAATAGTACCAGAAGATTGTTTATTGGCAGAAGTTATAGTGTATGAGCCATCGCTACTTGCGGTTGCTGTTCCTTTTGTTCCATCAGGATATGTCACTGTAACCGTACTGCCAGCCTCGGCCTTACCTGTTACAGTAACAGTACCATCATCATTAGCTTTTGCAGAAACATCACTTGGTGCAACAGGTGCTGTTGTATCTTTATACGCCACTGTAGATTGACCAGAGGTATTACCTGCTGCATCTGTTGCTGTCGCAGTAACAGTTCCTGTCGTTTGTGGTGTAGTAGAGGTCACACTATAACTACCATCACTTCCAGCTGTTGTTGTGCCCTTAGTACCGTCCGGATATGTCACTGTAACCGTACTTCCAGCCTCAGCCTTACCTGTTACAGTAACAGTACCATCACTATTGGCTTGTACAGCTGTACTGTTAGGCGTGAATGGAGCAGTTGTATCTGTATAATTTAAAGTTGACTTATCTGAAGTGTTACCTGCTGCATCTGTTGCTGTCGCAGTAACTGTTCCTGTCGTTTGTGGCGTAGTAGAAGTTACACTATAACTACCATCACTTCCAGCTGTTGTTGTGCCCTTAGTACCGTCCGGATATGTCACTGTAACCGTACTGCCAGCCTCGGCCTTACCTGTAACAGTGAGCAAGCCATTATCATGTGACTGTGTTGTAGCTGTTGGTGCTGTTGGTGCTGTAATATCTTTATAATCTGTCGTTGCTTGTCCAGAAGTATTACCCGCTGCATCTGTTGCTGTTACGCTAACTTTTCCAGAGGTTTGTGGTGTGGTAGAAGTCACACTATAACTGCCATCACTTCCAGCTGTTGCTGTTCCCTTACTACCATCCGGATAAGTTACCGTTACGGTACTACCAGCCTCAGCTTTACCCGTTACCGTCACCGTACCATTCGTATTACCTTGCGCAGATGTATCAGTTGGATTTACTGGTGCTGTTGTATCCTTGTAATCTACAGTAGATTGACTAGAGGTATTACCTGCTGCATCTGTTGCTGTAACACCCACTTTTCCTGAGGTTTGTGGGGTGCTTGAAGTCACACTATAACTGCCATCGCTTCCAGCTGTTGCTGTTCCCTTACTACCATCCGGATATGTCACTGTAACCGTACTACCAGCCTCAGCTTTACCTGTCACTGTCAAGGTACCATTGCTATTGGCTTGCGCAGATGTATCAGTTGGATTCGATGGTGCTGTTGTATCAGTATAATTACTATTCGTTACACCTGAAGCAACCCCCATACCATTAGTTGAGATACTACTAACAGTTCCGCTTGTTTGAGGTGTTTGTGATGTCGCAGTATAATTACCATTACTATCAACACCAACTTTACTTGTAGTACCATCTGGGTAAGTCACCGTAACAGTCGTGCCTGCATCTGCTTTACCTGTAACAGTAACAGTACCATCACTATTGGCTTGCGTACTTACTGTTGGATTCGATGGTGCGGTAGTACTTGTCGTATATTCACTGTCTGTGACACCTGATGTATTTCCTGCTGCATCTGTCGCTGTTATTTTTACCGTACCCGCTTGCTGTGCCGTTGCAGAAGTCGCACTGTAGTTCCCATTACTATCTGCCGTCACTTTACTGCTTGTACCATCAGGGTACGTCACTGTAACGGTACTGCCAGCTTCAGCCTTACCTGTCACTGTTAACACACCATTGTTGGCATCAATATGTGTTTGGCTTGGATTTTCTGGTGCTGTAGTATCTTTATAATCTGTCGTTGCTTGCCCTGACGTATTGCCTGCCGCATCTGTTGCTGTCGCAGTAACAGTTCCTGTCGTTTGTGGTGTAGTAGAGGTCACACTATAACTGCCATCATTTCCAGCTGTTGCTGTTCCCTTGCTACCATCAGGATATGTAACTGTAACCGTACTACCAGCTTCAGCCTTACCTGTAACTGTTAATGTACCATCTGTATTTGCTTGCGCATTTACCGTTGGGTTAGTTGGCGCTGTTGTATCCTTGTAATCTACTGTAGATTGACTAGAAGTGTTTCCTGCTGCATCTGTTGCTGTCGCAGTAATAGTTCCAGTCGTTTGTGGTGTGCTTGAAGTAACACTATAGTTCCCGTTACTATCAGCTACAACCTTACTGCTTGTATTATCTGGATACGTCACTGTAACTGTACTACCAGCTTCAGCCTTACCTGTAACTGTTAATGTACCATCTGTATTTGCTTGCGCATTTACCGTTGGGTTAGTTGGCGCTGTTGTATCTTGATACGATAGATTCGTTGCACCTGATGTATTTCCAACGGAGTTAGATGCTGTAATTGAAACATTACCAGACGTTTGTTGTGTACTTGAAGTGGCACTATAGCTACCATCACTTCCAGCGGTCACCGTCCCTTTACTACCATCAGGATAAGTTACTGTTACTGTACTACCTGCATTTGTTTGCCCAGTAATTGTTAAGGTACCATTATCATTAACATGAATAACGCCTGTTGGACTTGATGGTGCTGTTACATCATTATAATAAGATGTCGTCTGTCCTGACGTATTTCCTGCTGCATCTGTTGCTGTAATTTTCACATTACCAGATGTCTGTGGTGTATTAGAAGTTGAACTATAATTCCCATTACTATCTGCAACGGTTTTTGTAGTCGTGCCATCTGGATACGTCACAGTAACCGTGCTACCAGCTTCAGCTTTACCTGTTACTGTTACTGTCCCATTGTTATTTGCTTGAGTATAGGTACTTGTTGGATTACTTGGTGCAGTGGTATCCGTGTATGCACTATTCGTTACACCTGAAGTAATCCCCATGCCATTGGTTGAGGTACTGCTGACTGTACCACTGGTTTGTGGTGTCTGTGATGTTGCACTGTAGTTGCCATTGCTATCTGCAGCAACTTTACTTGTACTACCATCTGGATAAGTCACCGTAACAGTCGTGCCTGCATCCGCTTTACCTGTCACTGTTAATGTACCATCACTATTGGCTTGTACCGCTGTATCGGTTGGATTCGATGGTGCAGTAGTGCTTGTCGTATATTCACTGCCTGTAACACCTGATGTATTTCCTGCTGCATCTGTCGCAGTTACTTTGACCGTACCTGCTTGCTGTGCCGTTGCAGAAGTCGCACTGTAGTTCCCATTACTATCTGCTGTCACTTTACTGCTTGTACCATCAGGGTACGTCACGGTAACGGTACTACCAGCTTCCGCCTTACCTGTCACTGTTAGCACACCATTGTTGGCATCAATATGTGTTTGGCTTGGGTTTAATGGTGCTGTAGTGTCCTGATAATCTGTCGTTGCTTTCCCTGACGTATTTCCTGCTGCATCTGTTGCTGTAACACCCACTTTTCCTGAGGTCTGTGGGGTGCTTGAAGTCGCACTATAGTTACCATTACTATCTGCTGTTACTTTACTTGTACTGCCATCTGGATACGTCACGGTAACCGTGCTACCAGCTTCGGCTTTACCTGTTACTGTGAGTGTGCCGTCATTATTGGCTTGGGCATTCGTATCTGTTGGATTACTTGGTGCAGTGGTATCTTTATAAGCACTGTTCGTTACACCTGAAGTAATCCCCATGCCATTGGTTGAGGTACTGCTGACTGTACCACTGGTTTGTGGTGTCTGTGATGTTGCACTGTAGTTGCCATTGCTATCTGCAGCAACTTTACTTGTACTGCCATCTGGATAAGTCACCGTAACAGTCGTGCCTGCATCCGCTTTACCTGTCACTGTTAATGTACCATCACTATTGGCTTGTACCGCTGTATCGGTTGGATTCGATGGTGCGGTAGTGCTTGTCGTATATTCACTGCCTGTAACACCTGATGTGTTTCCTGCTGCATCTGTCGCAGTTACTTTGACCGTACCTGCTTGCTGTGCCGTTGCAGAAGTCGCACTGTAGTTCCCATTACTATCTGCCGTCACTTTACTGCTTGTACCATCAGGGTACGTCACTGTAACGGTACTACCAGCTTCCGCCTTACCTGTCACTGTTAGCACACCATTGTTGGCATCAATATGTGTTTGGCTTGGGTTTAATGGCGCTGTAGTGTCCTGATAATCTGTCGTTGCTTTCCCTGACGTATTTCCAGCTGCATCTGTTGCTGTAACACCCACTTTTCCTGAAGTTTGTGGGGTACTTGAAGTCGCACTATACTTGCCATTACTATCTGCAGTTACTTTACTTGTACTGCCATCTGGATACGTCACGGTAACCGTGCTACCAGCCTCAGCTTTACCTGTTACTGTGAGTGTGCCGTCATTATTGGCTTGGGCATTCGTATCTGTTGGATTACTTGGTGCAGTGGTATCCGTGTATGCACTATTCGTTACACCTGAAGTAATCCCCATGCCATTGGTTGAGGTACTGCTGACTGTACCACTGGTTTGTGGTGTCTGTGATGTTGCACTGTAGTTGCCATTGCTATCTGCAGCAACTTTACTTGTACTGCCATCTGGATAAGTCACCGTAACAGTCGTGCCTGCATCCGCTTTACCTGTCACTGTTAATGTACCATCACTATTGGCTTGTACCGCTGTATCGGTTGGATTCGATGGTGCAGTAGTGCTTGTCGTATATTCACTGCCTGTAACACCTGATGTATTTCCTGCTGCATCTGTCGCAGTTACTTTGACCGTACCTGCTTGCTGTGCCGTTGCAGAAGTCGCACTGTAGTTCCCATTACTATCTGCTGTCACTTTACTGCTTGTACCATCAGGGTACGTCACTGTAACGGTACTACCAGCTTCCGCCTTACCTGTCACTGTTAGCACACCATTGTTGGCATCAATATGTGTTTGGCTTGGGTTTAATGGTGCTGTAGTGTCCTGATAATCTGTCGTTGCTTTCCCTGACGTATTTCCTGCTGCATCTGTTGCTGTAACACCCACTTTTCCTGAAGTTTGTGGGGTACTTGAAGTCGCACTATACTTGCCATTACTATCTGCAGTTACTTTACTTGTACTGCCATCTGGATACATCACGGTAACCGTGCTACCAGCCTCAGCTTTACCTGTTACTGTGAGTGTGCCGTCATTATTGGCTTGGGCATTCGTATCTGTTGGATTACTTGGTGCAGTGGTATCCGTGTATGCACTATTCGTTACACCTGAAGTAATCCCCATGCCATTGGTTGAGGTACTGCTGACTGTACCACTGGTTTGTGGTGTCTGTGATGTTGCACTGTAGTTGCCATTGCTATCTGCAGCAACTTTACTTGTACTGCCATCTGGATAAGTCACCGTAACAGTCGTGCCTGCATCCGCTTTACCTGTCACTGTTAATGTACCATCACTATTGGCTTGTACCGCTGTATCGGTTGGATTCGATGGTGCAGTAGTGCTTGTCGTATATTCACTGCCTGTAACACCTGATGTATTTCCTGCTGCATCTGTCGCAGTTACTTTGACCGTACCTGCTTGCTGTGCCGTTGCAGAAGTCGCACTGTAGTTCCCATTACTATCTGCCGTCACTTTACTGCTTGTACCATCAGGGTACGTCACGGTAACGGTACTACCAGCTTCCGCCTTACCTGTCACTGTTAGCACACCATTGTTGGCATCAATATGTGTTTGGCTTGGGTTTAATGGTGCTGTAGTGTCCTGATAATCTGTCGTTGCTTGCCCTGACGTATTTCCTGCTGCATCTGTTGCTGTAACACCCACTTTTCCTGAGGTTTGTGGGGTGCTTGAAGTCGCACTATAGTTACCATTACTATCTGCTGTTACTTTACTTGTACTGCCATCTGGATACGTCACGGTAACCGTGCTACCAGCCTCAGCTTTACCTGTTACTGTGAGTGTGCCGTCATTATTGGCTTGGGCATTCGTATCGGTTGGATTACTTGGTGCAGTGGTGTCTTTATAAGCACTGTTCGTTACACCTGAAGTAATCCCCATGCCATTGGTTGAGGTGCTGCTGACTGTACCACTGGTTTGTGGTGTCTGTGATGTTGCACTATAGTTGCCATTGCTATCTGCAGCAACTTTACTCGTACTGCCATCAGGATAGGTTACTGTTACAGTCGTACCTGCATCTGCCTTACCTGTCACTGTTAATGTACCATCACTATTGGCTTGCGTACTTACAGTTGGATTCGATGGTGCGGTAGTGCTTGTCGTATATTCACTGCCTGTAACACCTGATGTGTTTCCTGCTGCATCTGTCGCAGTTACTTTGACCGTACCTACTTGCTGTGCCGTTGCAGAAGTCGCACTGTAGTTCCCATTACTATCTGCCGTCACTTTACTGCTTGTACCATCAGGGTACGTCACTGTAACGGTACTGCCAGCTTCCGCCTTACCTGTCACTGTTAGCACACCATTGTTGGCATCAATATGTGTTTGGCTTGGGTTTAATGGCGCTGTAGTGTCCTGATAATCTGTCGTTGCTTGCCCTGACGTATTTCCTGCTGCATCTGTTGCTGTAACACCCACTTTTCCTGAGGTCTGTGGGGTGCTTGAAGTCACACTATAGTTACCATTGCTATCTGCAGTCACTTTACTTGTACTGCCATCTGGATACGTCACGGTAACCGTGCTACCAGCCTCAGCTTTACCTGTTACTGTGAGTGTGCCGTCATTATTGGCTTGGGCATTCGTATCTGTTGGATTACTTGGTGCAGTGGTGTCTTTATAAGCACTGTTCGTTACACCTGAAGTAATCCCCATGCCATTGGTTGAGGTGCTGCTGACTGTACCACTGGTTTGTGGTGTCTGTGATGTTGCACTGTAGTTGCCATTGCTATCTGCAGCAACTTTACTTGTACTACCATCTGGATAAGTCACCGTAACAGTCGTGCCTGCATCCGCTTTACCTGTCACTGTTAATGTACCATCACTATTGGCTTGCGTACTTACAGTTGGATTCGATGGTGCGGTAGTGCTTGTCGTATATTCACTGCCTGTAACACCTGATGTGTTTCCTGCTGCATCTGTCGCAGTTACTTTGACCGTACCTACTTGCTGTGCCGTTGCAGAAGTCGCACTGTAGTTCCCATTACTATCTGCCGTCACTTTACTGCTTGTACCATCAGGGTACGTCACTGTAACGGTACTGCCAGCTTCCGCCTTACCTGTCACTGTTAGCACACCATTGTTGGCATCAATATGTGTTTGGCTTGGGTTTAATGGCGCTGTAGTGTCCTGATAATCTATCGTTGCTTGCCCTGACGTATTTCCTGCTGCATCTGTTGCTGTAACACCCACTTTTCCTGAGGTTTGTGGGGTGCTTGAAGTCACACTATAGTTACCATTACTATCTGCTGTTACTTTACTTGTACTGCCATCTGGATACGTCACGGTAACCGTGCTACCAGCCTCAGCTTTACCTGTTACTGTGAGTGTGCCGTCATTATTGGCTTGGGCATTCGTATCTGTTGGATTACTTGGTGCAGTGGTGTCTTTATAATCTGTCGTTGTTTGCCCTGACGTATTTCCTGCTGCATCTGTTGCTGTAACACCTACTTTTCCTGAGGTTTGTGGGGTGCTTGAAGTCGCACTATAGTTGCCATTGCTATCTGCTGTTACTTTACTGCTCGTACCATCAGGATACGTCACTGTAACCGTGCTACCAGCTTCCGCTTTACCTGTTACTGTTAATGTACCATTACTATTTGCTTGTACGGCTGTATCTGTTGGATTTTCTGGTGCAGTAGTATCTTTATAATCTGTCGTTGTTTGCCCTGACGTATTTCCTGCTGCATCTGTTGCTGTAACATCTACTTTTCCTGAGGTTTGTGGGGTGCTTGAAGTCGCACTATAGTTGCCATTGCTATCTGCTGTTACTTTACTGCTCGTACCATCAGGATACGTCACTGTAACCGTACTACCAGCTTCCGCTTTACCTGTTACTGTTAATGTACCATTACTATTTGCTTGTACGGCTGTATCTGTTGGATTTTCTGGCGCAGTAGTATCTTTATAAGTACTACTCACAACACCTGACGTATTTCCTGCTGTATCTGTTGCAGTTACACTTACACTTCCAGAATGCTGAGGCGTCGTAGATGTCAAACTATAGCTACCATTACTATTAGCTGTTACTGTCCCTTTACTACCATCAGGATAAGTTACCGTTACTGTACTACCTGCAGATGTGGTTCCCTCAACTGTAATCGTACCATTAGCATTTGCTTTAACTGTTGGTGTGCTTGCTGATATCTTTTCAGAATCACTATTTTTATTGTCATGTGTACTAGCAGCAATAATACCTCCAGCAAGCAATGCCCCTCCACCTAGTGCTAAAGGTATTGAAACTCCAGCCCCACCTAATACCCCAGCTGCCCCTGAATCATATAAAAGTCCTTCAATAGAGCTTATTGGCTCATAATTCACAACACCTTGTGCACTATGATCAATTATCAAAAAATTATGATTATTATCTATAAAAACAAGGCTATTATCTGGATAAGATGATGTATAGAAATTATCTACTGTTATTTTTTCACCATTTTTCAATGTAATAACTAAAGAGTTATCAGTACGAGAAATATTTGCAACATCCTCATATTTCACATTAACTTTGACAACTGAATTTTCATTTATATTAATATTATTACTATTTACATCTTCTAAAACTTTATGACTTGTTTTAGATACAACTTGCACATTCGTCATTATAATCTCGCTTTTATGAAGTTTATTTTTTATAACTTAAAGAACCTAAACACATTCTTTAGTTTGATTAGTTTTATATAAATACAAGAATACGAAAATAGTAAAAAAAATCAACTAAAAAATATATATCACACTTAAGATAAAAATAAATAAGTTCCTGTAAATTAATATCTTTTTAAATTTTTATAAATAGAATTTACAAATATGCAATTAAAATATTTTTTAAATTAAAGTATTTCCTATTAAAAGATTATAAATAAACTTCTCAATATTAAATATTAAATATTAAATATTAAATATTAAATATTAAAAACTTACATACCAAAAAACAAAATAATATGTCAAAATTAATATATAAAATATATTAATTAAGTTATTAACTTTCACACGATAAAATATATTTCATTTAAAAAACAAAATTATAAATAAATCAAAACTAGAAGAAAGCAAAAAATCTGATATATTAACCACTTAACCAATGGTTTTTTATTTCTGTGGTTAGCACTTTTTCGTATTGAGTACTATATCTGTACCAATCACACATAAAGTAAATAAACTTTAATTTTCAAAAGGTTACCATTAATATGCTTCTAATGATTGAAAAGAAGTATTTTAGTTTTATATAGTGCTAATTAGTTTGATTAATTCCATCAAAGTCCATATATAGTAATACTATTAGTGTTTGTTAGTTTTATATAGTTTGTTTTAATCTGACAAAAAAACGGGTACTCTAACGGGTAATCTTAAAAAATAGTACAAGTTACCCGTATGCTTTCAGATGCAAAAATAAAGACATTAAAACCTAAAGATAAGGTATACCGCATCCTTGATGCTGAGCGTCTTTATATAGAAGTTCGCCCTAGTGGCAAAAAGATATGGCGTTTCAAGTATGTACTAAATGGAAAAGAAGGATCTATTAGTCTTGGTGAATACCCAGTTATTTCACTACTTGAAGCAAGACGATTAAAACAGGCTGAACAGGTAAAACTATCACAGGGACTCAACCCATCTGACGAAAAGAAAAAGGCAAAGCAAAAAGAATCCTCGTCAACAACATTTAAAGATATTGCTCAAGAGTATAAAGAAAAGAAACTAGCAAACCGATCCGTTGGCTATATTAATCAATTTGATAGTGCAATGGAAAAAGATGTCTTTAGAGTCATTGGCACAAAAGATATTTCAAAAGTAACATCTGCTGATGTTCTGAAGATTATGGAGAATACTTTAAAAAGAGTGCGCTCACAAACCAATTATGGTTCAGGGGAAGTGACCGCTATCCAAAACCGTAAGTTTATTGGTCTTGTAATGAGATATGCGATTGTTACGCTGCGAGCTGAATACGACCCAACTTATGCCGTTAAAGATTATGTTACTAGACCCGATGTAGAGCATGCAAAACCAATAGATCGCTCTGAGATGTCAAAACTAAGAAGCAACCTAGATAGCTATAAAGGCTCAACAACTGTTAAAAATGCAGGATTATGTCTACTCTACTCAATGCTTAGAACAATTGAGATTAGACGTATGAAATGGTCTTTTGTTGATTTTGAGCAACGTGTAATTACCTTTCCAATTTCATCAAAAAGAAATCCAAGTGAACGAACAACTAAAAAAAATCGACTGCATCTTGTACCGTTCTCAAAACAAATTGAAGACATTCTAAAAGAGCAATTAAAAATTACAGGTGGCCAAGAGTATGTATTTCCTTCTGTCTATAAAACAGGAATGCTATCTGCTACAACATTAAATCGAATGCTAGATTATATTGGGTTAAGTGAAGTTACTGCTCACGACTTCCGTGCAACTGCATCAACTATGTTAAACGAAAAAGGCTATAGTCAGGATTGGATAGAAAAACAGTTGGCACATGCTGAAGAAAACAAAACAAGAGCATCATACAACCATGCTCAATATTTAGAGGATAGACGCAAGATGCTACAGGATTGGGCTGATATGGTTGATGGGTGGAAGTGATGAAAAAAGAATTAAATGTATTTCTATTTTGGATTGTATGTAGCGGCATTATATTAACTTTCGTATTTTTCTTATTCTTGAAATATTATTTGTTTACTGGAAGTGCCTCCAATCCACCAGATATTAAGGATGTTACATCTAATACTCTGTCATTTTTTTCAGCAATAGCAACTATAAGTGCTAGTATTATAGCTGCATATTTATTTAATGATTGGAAGGAACAACACAATACTAATATGTATTCAAGGTTTGCTTTAGAAATCCTTGAATCAATAAAATCCATATCTTATGATATACACAGTTTAGATAAAATAATTACGAAAGCTGAGAAATCATTAGAAACACCTCAGCATGATTCCATAGAAACATGTGAAATATATTTAAAAGAAATACATAATATAATTAAAAAAATAGATGTGTTGCAGCACAACGCATCATTTTTCTCAAATATTATTTCCAATACAGATATACCAAGAATAATTATTCAAGAAACAAGTAAGCTAAATAAATCTTTGGAATTAGTAATGTTACATTTTAATAAAAAAATGGATATAAATGATTCTATTCCATTGATTGTGAATTTTTTTAATGACCTTAAGAAGCTAGAAGATGTGTTTTTTAAAGAACTAGTTCCTTTGGCAAACTTGTATATTACTAAAAAGTGAATTTAATCTATAACCTAATAAGTGCATCATGCCTATCTTTACACTCATTATACTTCTTCACCGTATCCACCGACCAAAGAATCCATGCCTTACCTGTATTTTCATCTAATGTTTGAAGATCAGGACAAGGCTGTAAAAGGTTACTTGGTATCTGTACTGGTGGTTTGACTTGATTTGATGAGGTCATTGAGCTGCACCCGACCATCATCATCGATACACACATTACGATAGACAGGACGATCAATGTATTTATTGATTGTCCTAGTGACGTATTCAACTTTAGTTGCTTGCTCAGTTTTAAGTTTTTCATAGTCTGCACTCACCTTGTTCATTTCAATTTGCTGTTGTTGAGCAGCTTCTAAATATTTTTGTTTTTGTTCCTGTATATAAGCAATATGCTCTTGCTTCTGTTTTTCGATCACTTCATCTTTATGGTTCAAGATCATAAGTAAGCACAGGATTAAAAAAGCGAGTAATGCAATGAAGCACTCTCGCCAGTACTTTAGGACCAGTAATAGATAGGTCATTGGTTTGACTCCATGCATTTCTCATAACGGTTGTTTTGACGTACATACACGCCATAGCAGTTGTTGGATCGGATTGAACAATCACGCCCTGCCACGTATTTATATTTCAGAAGTGATTTACAGGCTTGGACGTAGTTACCTTGAAGTAAGTTGGTTCTCATTGAAGATTGATTGAAAGTGCCCATGCCAAATTGGTATACGAAATCGATGTAAGCGTCATATTCACTTTGAGCGAGTTTTACATTCGGAATGGAGTGCTTAAACTGCTTCTCTACTTTTGAGATATGGTCTTTTAAGTAGTAGTCAGCAGTTTGTCTTGAGATGGGCTTGTCATGCATCGTGACAGACTTACCATTTGGGTAAACCGTAGTGCCATGACCAATAGTAGGTACATCTCCCTGAGTTGGACGAACAGGTTTGGAGGTGAACCCTTCATCTGTTCGTACACCGTAAAACAGTGCGCTTGATGCGGTGAGTAAACCTATAATAATCTTATGCTTATTTCCCATCATCTAATTCCTTCGACTCTTTGAGTAGCTTTTGTATTTCAAGTTTGTGGCGTTCTTCAGCTCTTAGCTCTTCACGTTTTTTAAATCTCCAATTTGACCAAACACTAATAACCGCGATACAAAAACCACCTACTGTCGTGCATGTAGTGATTATGGTTATCCAGTCATGTTGTGAAATAAGTGCGATAAAGCCAGAGCCAACCGTAGTTGCTGAGCTTGTGAGTGTTGTTGATTTACTAGCAATAACTGAACTTGCTACATCGACAAGTGGTTGTTGGTCCGACATTTTTCCCTCTGTTTTATGATTTTTAGTAATAAAAAACCCGCCTAATTAGCGGGTCATTTTTTATAATCTTATTTATGATTTAAGTTTTGCCTCTATATCTGCAAGGCGTTTACGTTGATAGGCCATTTCTAGAACCATACATTCGTCATAACGAACCATATAGACCTCACCTGCCTCTCTGGGTTCAACTTCTTGTACCTCAGGAGTCAATTCATTGCCTTTATTATCGTAAGTAGCCTCTTGATACTTAACTTCTTGAATCGCATCCCATTTGTCATAGGTCAATAATCCATATTCATTAAAATCTAGACCGGCACTATCGAATGCATCTTTAATTCTTTGGGCAATTACACCAAAATGAAATCGAGCATCCCCCCCTTTTTCTTGTACTGCAGCATTGAGCTTATACATTTGAAAGTTAACCTTAGACCATGCATCTAAAACGTTATCAGGGATATCTTGTATCTCTGTTTTATAGTTTTCATCAGATACAACTGTAACTGCATTCTGCATATATAGATTATTTACTGTATTCGATGATGATCCGATATTTCTAGTCGCTGTCTTGTCAAATACAATATTTGCTGAATAAGGCTTCCCCACTCCATGTAATTCAATCCATGACTGCCAATTGCTACTAGGTGTGCCGTCTGATATTTGTGGAACAGCACCAACTCTGAAATAGCAACGTCCAGCATAAACAGAATTTTGATATTGAAAAGCTATTTGTGCTGTTGTATTTGAACCAACATTTACTGTATGTACTGTAGTTTCAGAGCCATTTGGGACTCCGTATGATGACCCACTAATATTGTAGTAACCATGCATGTATGCTTTATCAATATTATTAATTGAGCCAATCTTGATTATCTTGTATCCCATTTTATACTCCAGATGTCTCTAAGAAATTATAAGATCGAATATCTAAGTCAGCCTTATTTATTACTGTGAAACTACTTGCTGTGTCTGGTGATGTTATCTTGATATCTCCAAAAAAGTTTGGATACTTGCCAGTAATTGAATTAAATGATGTGTTTGTCGCTCTTATTTCAATAGAGCTAGCCCATGAACCATCAGAGTTTGAACCAATGCTCATATTGCCACAGTCACAATTTACTAATGAAACACTGCCACCACTGCCATTATCCTTACCTAGATAAATATCTCCAATTGTTCCCTGAGTCGCCCTTAATAAATAACCTCTATCACTAAAACCTTCATGTATAAAGTCACCGATTGGTGTGTCATTAAGGGTTACTCCCCCACCTGAATTGTATGAATATGCATAAACAGGTAAACCTCCTACATTGCAACTATTATATGTTGATGTGCACCATGCTGTTTGTTTGCTTAAATATTCATACCCTGGAGAATATACTCTTGTATTCGCTAGAGTTATGTATCCAGCTCTAGTCTGCTTATCAAAATTAGTATAATCAAATCCATTTTCCTGATCTTGACCAAAATACTTAACACCATATCCGCCTAATGCTACACAAACCTTTTTATTTTTTGATGCAACGCCATTGCCCTCTGTTTCGTGGTGATTGTCATACATAACAATTGGTGTGCTATCTCCATTAATAATAATATCAGCAGCGCCATATGTATTATCTTCAAAATGAGTTTTATGGAAAAAAATAAAATTAGAATTATCTGCATCTGTTGAAGTATGAGTAATCTGTAAAGGAGCGTAAGTTTGATATCGAATATCGAGATTGCCATCAGCCATAAATTTCTTATAATCAGGGGACATTCGACCACATCGCATAAATGTAACCTGATCGAATTGACTATCAAAAATCCAGTCCCCGTAGAAACCTGACCCATAACACCCATAAAATGTTACGTTTTGCAGATAATGTTTACTACCATTTCGAACCACCATCCCGTGAATTGATGACTGACCAGCATTAATATTGTCTGGTCTAATATTCATATCACGCAAAGTTATTGAACCGGGGTTATCTTGATCACCTGTTTGCATATTTTTATAATCTAACGATGCACTATGGATTATTCCATAATTTGCCCACGTTAGGTCCGTATCAGATTTAATACCTTTAAATACAATTTGAGTTCCAAGATTATTTTCAGGCCTGCCTTCTGTAGACCTTGGGGAGCCTAAAAGCGTTAGTGGTATCCATTGCCCACTCGTGTCTATATCGGGAGCATTTTTAGTTATATACTCAATAAGACCACGACCACCATAAATTGGACGTGTTATTTCAATATTACCCATAGGGAGTCTTAATATACTTGAAAAACCCTTTCTATATATATTGCATTGTGCTTCAAATATTGCATCGTCCCAATTTCCAAGTTTATTGAAATAGTATTGAATAGGTTGTTCATTTTTAAAATCGAATATGGCATATGGCTCATCTTTCAACCATGCTTTTTGTGCCGCAGAGTAATAATACTGCCCATCACCACTCACATAAACAAGTCGTAGGTCCCATGTATCTAACTTTGCTAGATCAGCAAATGTTTCTACTGTGGTAATTCCTTTTTGGTTGAATAAGTCTTGAGTTGCTGCATCACTTATTTTGGTTGCAACAATATCTGTGATCCAGCCATGTTCCCCAGCACCAGCAGCCTTCGCTACTTCAAGTGTTGTTTTTAACTCATTAAGTGCATCAACCTGTTTTGAGTCAAAGTTGCTTGTTGCTTGATTAACCTGAACATTGATATTTGCTAGAATCCCATCAATATCTAATTCAGATAATTTATCAGTTTGCCCCAAAATTTTTCGTAAAATAGCCAATACATCATTTAAATTTTTGGTGTTGCTTAGGATTGTATTCCAATTCGTCGCCATTTTAGAAAATCCCCACAATAGTAGCTTTTGCTGTTACTTGCTCATCGCTAGAGCCTGTCCACCTTTCAAACCGAGCGCATAACTGCTTTTGAGCATCTACATTTCTATAACCGTCATACATGACATTAATAAGCCACTCCATGGCTTCAACAAAGTACTCCACCGTTGTTCCCTCTTCACTCAATTGAATTGATGCAGACATTCGCTTTTTAAGCGTAATTGGCAGCGAGAAAGTTCCAACTCGACAGTTTGAACGACTATTATCACTGGCCGTCTGATTAATAACGCTATCGTTTGTCCAAAGTGACATTTCAATAATTGCGATACGTCGTGCATCATCGTATGTGATGGTGTAATTATTCCCTTTCACAACTCTTAATGGGTCAGTATTTGCTGATAGTTGAATATCTACATCATCTGTACCATCAAAACTCACCGAACCTAAGGCAACCCCAGAAAGAGTTATATTTCTCTGATTCTGTAACTTTGTCGCTGATACAGCATTCGCATCTGCGTCCAACTTCTTATCGATAACTTCATTTATCTTTAAGAAAGTTGCATTGAACAAATAATTAAACCACTGTCTAGCTGGGCGTATACGTGATGGAAATCCAAGTGGCAGATTTAAATTATCAGTACCTTTTGATGCCGTAGAGCCAGTAGCGAAATCAGGTAGTTTATCAATACTCATTTTCACCCTCGAATATTAGTTTTACGCCCGAAGGCAATGGAAACATCATTCTCACTAGCTCTCTTTCCCATACTTCATAGCTATCAAGAAAGGTGAATGTGATTGACATATCCAAGTTATCTATAAATTTGAATTTTTTAGTTAGAATTAATGACAAAATATCGATTGCAGATTGCTCTGAACAGTCAGATTGATTTAAAAGAATCTTGGCATAAATCACGTTGCGAAATAGACCGGTATCCATAACCTTTGCGGTGGAGTCATTCATACCTGATTCACGCCAATATCCACCGACTGTAGGATCATCTAGTTCACCAAAAGTTAATGACCCGTCTTGATCATCAAAACCAAAGAATGGGATAGGAATTGCATTGGGTATTGCATTTGGTGCACCAACCCAATCTGCAATAATCTGTAATTGATCACCCGTTGCATTAGCCAAGTCAAACTTTCCATTCATTGACTGGAAACAGTTGATGACATCTATAATCGGCTCAATTGATACGCGAACTGCTGCATTAAATTTTGGTTGTGATCGATGTTGGCTTGTGATGAGAGATAAGAAACTTGATGAGTCCATTTATCCCCCTGCGATACTGATATCTATGTTCTTTGTTTCACAATATGCCACTTCATTAAAACTTAATAAGAAGTCACCTGAAATTTGTTTCCCATCAACTGTGATTATGATTGATGAGATATCGTAGGTCATTGAATCTAGACCACCATATAAACCTGCAGGAACATAGATTTTGTTGAGTGCAATCTTGTCACCGATGTCTAGCTGATTCACATAGTTGGCTATCGCTTGCTTGATTGAATCGCCAATATCACTCGTATAGTCCACAGTGCTTTGAGCACTAATGATGAAACCAATACTTCTAACATTTGGTCGATAAAATTGTACAGTGACTGCTTCACCAAAGTTATCATTGACAGAAACATTGGTGTTTCCATACCACCCACAACCCAATGATTTTTTGGAGCGCATAGTCTGGGCAATGGCATTCGCATCACCACCTGAAATAACCACGCATAACGTATTCGGAGGCAATCCAAGGTCATTAGTTTTTTTGGTGTCATTCTCATAGGTTTTACAGCGTGATACACCTGCGAGGCTGAATAAAGCACCCTTAATACTGTCTGTTTTAGACTGAGATGGGATTGCAACAGATAAGGCTTGTCGTTGCTTTAAATGAGCATCTTGCTCCACTGCTGTTCCAAGTGTAGATGATGCAACATTCGTTACACTCTGCCACCCTCTTGTTGGCTTCCCAATGGTTGTTACTGATCCAGCCATTGCCAGTACTGCACCTGCTTGAGATGCTGTTGCAGTCACTACAATTGAACCACTCGATGGAATGGTTACTGTCGTTGGTAACATCCATTGATTGTTGTTCTTGTCCACTGCATAGCCATTCGTAATCACTGTGCCTGCTGTACCTGTAATAGTCAGATCAACAGTTGAATAAGTAGGTAGTGCACGTTTAATGCCGTTAATCGCGACATTTCTTGAAAGTGCATCGCCTGTGGCTGTTTTTGGTGAGAATGTTGAATATACATCTATACATGCAGCACCGCAGTCCGAAACAACACGAGCAATTACACCAAGCCACTGCCCATCTTGGCTATCATTCTCTAGATAAGCATCATCACCATAAATCGCTTTATATTGGTCTTTTAGGTAATCTAATGCTTCAAAGTAAGTGGGTGCAGATACGCCTGAGTCTGTAATTTGAGGAGCTATTGTGGTTAACGTCATCTGTTAATTTCCTCATCCAATGAATATTCGCCATACACTGTGTTTATCGTCATGGTGACTGTGAGCTTTCTTATGTTTGGATCAATTTGGCTTTCAAAGTCCTCAATACTCAAAACACCTTGCGTTTCTAAAACACGCTGTCTAAGTGCGAGCTCGTATAAGTTCCCAGCTTTCTTACCAAGTATGCTTTGATTCCAGCCTGTACCGTCCGAAGTATCTGCAAACCACTCCCCAATCCAAAGGTTAAGCCGTGTTTTCACTGATTGTGCAACCGCTTCAGCAGAATCAACATAGAAGTCGTTTGCACTAGAACCAAATACGTGGTCCCCGTCTTGATCTTGCTTTCTATAACGCATAAAAAAAGACGCTTTCGCGCCCCTCTATCTTGATTAAAACTATTGTGGCCCACTACTGGTTGATCCACCGCCTTGAACCCCACCATGTTTATGACTAAACAGACTGATTGTTTTTGCAATCACATCAGCAAGTGATTTAATAATTCCTGTTACAGTCAGGGTTTGAGCCATCTCTACAGGGCAGTTGAATATTGCCTTTTGACCAAAGAAGTTAATCTCACCACCAGGAGTCATCTGTATCTTGCAACTACCATCATCAGTTCTAATTTCTAAATTATCTGTTGATATATTAGATATTTTATTGAGCTGAGATTGTGGCCTGAAGAATGCAAAACCATCTGATAGGTCATGCTTTCTCATGTCAAATGGGTCTTGTATGCCACCTGATTGCCACCACAAATCAATATTTCTATCACCAAAATTAACGAGACACTCATCACCTTCTCGGATTGGATGAGTAATAGTAAAACCACCTGCACAAGTGAACATTACAGGTACATCAAGTAGCATTGGTAAATTGACTGTTTGAATACTGCCATCTTGCTGTCTAATTGGAATCTTAATCAATGGCTGAACATCGACTGTGACATTATCAGGGTTATAAGACATAACCTCACAAGGCAAACAAGTCCATAGGTGCGCTATTTCATCTCGTATCGACTCTTTAATGATATTGAGATGTGTTGGGGCCTGTTCTTCATAACTAAGTGCCATTGTCATCTACTCCCGATATCAATAGACCTGATTTTGGAACAACCGTATCAACACCGACACAAATAAGTGTGCTGTACCATTCATCGCCACGTATATCACCATAGTGCTCTACAGAAACAATAATGAATGTCCCTTGAGTATTGGTTGCTAGGTTTTGGTTTTTAAATGGCTGATCAACACCCTGTTGTCCATATTGCACATCGTAGCTTTCTGTCTGTAGATTGGATAAATCAATTTGTATTCGACCATTACGTTTGAACTTAGGATTAATCAGTGAAGTTACTTGCACCCCTTCACTTGTGAGCCTTGGCATGCCGATCATTCCATTCTCTTTATTCAGAGACAGCATTGGAATAACACTATATTTACCAAGTGGAACAGCATTAAACGTATCGTCATCTACAGAACAACTGGTGTTGTTGTCTTTATAGAATTGATTGGCATGACGATCTAAAGACCCAAAAAACACTCGCCCTCTTGGATATCTTTGTTCAGTTAGTTGGGGTGTTTCACCAATATCAATACCATAACTATTGTACTGTTGGAGAATGAACTGCTGCATGTCATTGAGCGATGTTCCTGCTGGTAATGAGTTATTTATAACAGCAGCGCTTTTTACCGTATCAGCACATTGAGCAAGAATACACAGCCAAGTATCTGTTTGGTTGTCTCTACCCTTTCTAAACTGAAATGATGTCCCCCTAAATAGAGTTTCTAATGGCCCTGATTTATAGCCAACTTCAAGAATGACTTGAGTATCCTTATTTTGACTATTCTCACCCGCAAGCGTATTCATTGTTTTGTGAGACATATTATAAATATATATCTCAGCATATTTGGGCTGTTCCGTTGTTGGCTGCGCTACATGGAATACAATTCTAAACTCGGATAGATCAAGTGCTTGTGGCTGATCTTTATTGATTTGAACAGTAAGCCTACATTGCCGAATCCATTGTTCCATTAGCTATCACTCCAGTACAGGGTAATTTTATCGCCCAAGTCACTAAAGTTTTGTGCTTCATTGTCATTCACATTGACGACATATAAAGAGCCTTGTAGGACATGCTGATGCTGAACAAGTAAATCATCACCCATCACCATTGGGATACCCAATACTAGTGGATTTTCAGCAGTATCCAATATGTCTAAAAACCATTTTTGTGAACGATAGATTAAGCGGAGTTTATAAGTTGTACTTCCCAAAACTACATTCAGTTTTTGGTTGTTGCTAGTGAGTGGGATATTAAAATAAGCCATAACTAACTCCCAAAAGGATTAAGCAATGTGTATGCGCCACCTTTAGCTCCACCCATCATTTGGGACAACCAAGATTCATTTGTTGCTTGCTTTTGTACCGTTCCATTGTCTTGAACCTGTGAAGTCTTAGATGGGTCGGCTTGTTGCTCTAGGAGTACCGTTGCTTCTGATGTTTTCACGATATTCACTTTTTTAAATGTGATATCGATCATCAAAACATTTTCTGTTTCAGGATCCGTTGTGCACTCAAGCGTTTTAATAATCATATTGGTGTACAGTCTCTTACCTGTAGAAACGATAAGACGTATGTATTTATCTTGAAGTGTTTGAAGTACCTCATATATTGCGACAAGGCCCGTACTCCCTGACAGCAATGAATCACCAACTAGACTATTTAAGCGACCAGCACTTTCAGACCAACCTACCTTAATTGAGACTTCAGGCGGTATTTTGTAGGCATGGTCAGAGATTGGAGAACCTGTTTCAACTGGATGCTCTGTAATTTGCACTTCATCTTTATGCTTTTCTTCAATAGTTACATCGGCAAACAACCCCATAATTGTTCTGCCTTTGCCGGCAAGCAATAAAGAGGCAGCTTTTTCTGTATAAGGTGAGCTCGAAGCAGTGCTGTAAGCTGAACTTAGTAAAGACTCTATTCCCATATTTCACCTATAAAACACCATTCAGATGCTAATTTTTACTTCACAACTTCTATTAATTTAGCAATTGCATTAATAATATTTGGTGCTTGCCATAAGAGAATTGCAAATAAGCAAACTCCTGTTACTTTCCAAAATCCATGTTTTTCCATAATCACCTCTACTTTATGTAGAATTACTGCTATACTTTTATACATAGGTATTTATTGTTTCCCTTATTATTAAGGTGGATACAAAAAACCCCTGATGTTGGTCGCATCAGGGGTTTTACTTTTTTGGAGAGATAAAAAAACCACCCGAAGGTGGCTTAATTAATTTTGATTACTTATTTTGTAACTTATTGCTTATACATTTATATAGCATTTTCAGCACAGCCTTACCCTTGACAAAATATGCTTTACTATATTGATTAGTCACTTTCCTGTTAACATCTTGTAGCACCTTAAATATATTAAGAAAGAGCAATAAAATGCAAACCTATAGACCTAAAGTAAATTGTCCATACTGTGGAAGCATTCAAGTAAAAAGAATGCCGGCACAACCTAATAAATATCCACGACCATCTGATCCAGATCTTCTTTCAGATTGGCAAAATGGCTACGACTGCAAAAAGTGTGGTAGTGAATTTGTTATAGATGAAGTTGAGCCTAAGAAAGAGGGTGGCTTTTTCAGCACCTTATTTGGACTACTTATTTTAGCTGCTGCCGTATATGGCGGTTATCATTTCTTTTTTGGTGAATCTAATAAAAAGGCAGACACACAGCCTACGACTACACAAGAAATAGCGAGTGAACCTGTTGCAAATCAAGAGTTAGCACCAATATCTACAGTCTCTGAGCCACAAGAGCAAATTGCTACACCTGCGCCTGCAAGTACAGTTGCTGTAAATCAAGACTTTCCGAAAGATGCTGAAATAGCAGCGCATGGTTATACACCAACAGCTGAAGATTACAAACGTGCTGAACAGCAGAAACAACAAAGTATTGCAAACAGTACTGATCCAAGCGAAACTCTACATATATCGACAACAATCAGGCATAACAACTAATCTCTTTTTATTCTACTCCCAACTTCTTTCTCAGTCTTTGATAGACAGTAGCTATAGTTCTTACTGTCTATTAAATCACAATCACTCCCCAAATCGACTTCTGATGCTGTTTTCATAATTGAGGCTAATTTTTCATTTGATGCAACAATCTTACTTACTTTATCTAGTGCGAAGTCATTTAGATGATCTTGAAAATAATCTACAGAGAACATTCTTGTTGGGCTTTTAAACATTGAGCATCTCGCTATTAAATCACCATCTTGTTCAACTACACTTTTACACATTAATGCTATAGGTTTGCTTAAATCTATGTCTTCAGCTTCATTCCTTGTTAGGCCACTAATGTATAAGTGATTTAAATATCCAACATCAAAAACACCTATAGGATTGCCATAGCTATCTTTTTGAATGCTTTCAAAATTACCAACTATTCGTTGATATTTTTGACGGTACATCTTTTCTGATGAAAATGAATTTTTCTGAAAGTTTGCAAAAACTTCTATTGGGGACTCAATATCCGGATCAAGTGAAATATCTTTCTGAGCAATACCCGACCAATTAAAAAGCGAACTCCCTGATGAGAGCCAAGCCTCCATATCATTCATAAGTAAGAGCTTTTGAGATTGATTAAAATCAGCATTTGATAGGGTTGGTAAGGTAGCTATTAATGCAGTAATTATTTTTCTCATGTTATCTTAAAGCATCCAGTTAATTTATTATCATTACTAGATGTACAGTAAAAACCATCTTTTTTAAACTCCTTGGCATCCACAGTATTATCAGAATTTGCACCTATAGATAGTGCACAGTTATCACCAGAACAATCGCTTTCGACATAAATAGAATCTTTTTTTGATTTTAAAATGTAATAACTACCTCCAGCACCGCCACCATTTTCGATAGTGCACGGTGTTGGCTCACTTCCATTGAAAGTACATATGCCTTTTTTATTTGGAAAATCATGTGCAAATACATTAGTCCCGCAAAGGAGTAGTGCTAGAAGATAGTATTTCATATTGTTCACCTTAAGCCATTACGCCCCTAGTATTTCGTGCTAGAAATATCTTGGCATTATCTTGGCTTCTCTTTACAGCATTAGCAGACTCTTGTGGATCTTTAGCGCCATTCACTGTCATTGTTGTATTGTATTCTTGATGAATAGTAACATTAGATGCAGATGACTTAGTAGAGTTTATTTGTGACTTATTAGGATTACCTCTTGGTGGGGCAAAACTATTTATTTGCGGACTGCCAATACCAAAGTTGGGCTTGGAGAAGTAACTTCTTTGATGAGCCTTAAAGGATGGATTCTGCACCATTTCCCCTTTAGTAATTATACCATCGTGATTCGAGTCCCAAACTTTGTTTAAATCATATGCTGCTGTCCCTTTTTTATACCCCCAACCTGTAACAGCACCATAAACATCTCCAACAGAGTATGACCCACCCTCTTTGAATCCTCTCTCCTTATAATACCGCTCGACATATTTCATTTGTTCAGCAAAAGATAATGATGAGAATTGATCGCGAGTCATACCATAATATTTATTCTTCACGCCACCAATGCCTTTCATAAACTGAATTAACCCTGTAGCCGATGACTTTTTGTTTTTTGCGCTAGGACTAAATGTCCCACCTGTTTCAAATGAAATTACCGCAGCTAAATCATTTGGGTCAACACCTATTCTTTTCGCTGTTTCCTGAATTACTTTTGCCTTTTCATTGGTAAAGTTTTTACTTGTGTAATTTTGACTATATTGGGTTGCAGCACCTTTCACTCCACCAACCGCAGCATGGGCAGTACCTCTTGTCCAGTTTATAAAATCACGTGCTAAATGAACTGTACCATCCTTTATATCCTTGAGTGCACCTTTTGGATCATGTACAAGCTTTTGAACAAACTCAATTGCCTTACCAGTAAGACTAGATATCAAATCCATAAAATCTTTAATTTTTTGGGTTACCCAATCAATTTCTTTTGTCCATTGAGACCAATCAAGAAAAGACTTCCCACCCTCTTTCCATGTTTTATAATCATCATAGAGCGCAAGGATTCCCGCAGCTAAAGCAGCAATAATACCGAGTGGGGTAGCAAGGAAAGCAACCCGCAGTAAACCAAGAAGGCGAATAAAGAATTTCAATGGTGCTATGAACCGAAGGAACAAGCCAAATGCTCTTGCCACACTACTAAATACCGTAGCCAGTAGCGCAAAACGAAGACCAATCACCAAACCTTCTTTAATTTTAGGATTCATTTGACTAAAAGCATGCACCCCCATAAGAACAAGGTGATTCAAACCTTTAAGCACTGGAATAAGCGCCTTACCGACCTGCATAACAATGACTTGAAACCCTGTCTTAGTAATCATAGACAAATCACGGTATTCACTCATGAAATCATTACCCGACTTCACAAGTTTGTCATTCATACCAAGTTCTTTTTGAATCTTTTTGTACTTCTCCATATTGCCGATGAATTTATCATCGCGCATAGCTAAAAGTGTTTTCTGATCTATCCCTAAAGAATTTGCGTAAGCATTGGCTTGGTATGACGGCATTTTAGCAAGTGTTGCACTCAAGTCTTTCATGACTTCAACACGATCTCGCAATGCACCGTTTGAGTCTTTGGTTTTTACTCCAAGACTATTAAGCATACCCTCGTATCCAGGAGAGTTACGCATTTTCTCAGCAAGACTTTCTAAAGTGCCTATCGCGTCCTCTGCACTACCACCCATTTGAGAAATAGCATTACCATACGCATTAATGTTTTCAGCACTTGCACCAATGCGTTTTGATGAGAAGTAAAGTTTATCGAGTTCACTTGCCGTTTGACGGACTGCGAGAACAGCACCAACAGCAAGCGCACCTAAAGCCATATTGAGGGATTTAGCTTTAAGCTCAACACCCTGTAATGCGCCTTGCATTTTCGCAAGACCTGCATTGTCTGTTTTGAATCCCAATGCAACAAGGAAATCTTTAATTGTAGCTGCTTGTGCCATATCTATCGCCCATAAAAAACCACCCGAAGGTGGTCGTCAAACTACTTGTTCGCTGCTTCTCTCTCCCTCGCTTTTTCAACAAGGTATTCATTGTCAGCAACAACATCTAAAGCATCATTCATTAATGAAATATCATGTAAATCGATAGTTCCATCTTTTAATGACTCAAACTTACACATGCCTTTCATGACTGGTCTTAATAACCAATCTTCACCATCAGGCAAGCTTTTATAATTTACGTGGACTGCTCCTGCAAAGCTCTCGCCTTGGTAAGCAGCCCTTGAATAAAATTTCCCATGCTGTCACGAATTACTGCAACAACGAGCGCAAGCATCTGCCCCAACTCCAAATCATCAAACATGATTGCATTGTTTTGACAAACCTTTGCACCGTTTCGAGTACAAACTGATAAACATTTGTGAATCACATAGTCCACATCTTCTTGAGGAAGCTCAGCAAATGATTTTGTAAGTGGAGATAGTGCACCGGATAGACCATTTAAGGATTTGAGATCAACTTTGTTAAGCAGGTCATCAATGTTGTTAATGTCAAGCTTTTCAATATCTAGCTCTTCATCAATTTTTTTTAGTGTTTTAACCAAACCACCATGCATAATTTCAGAAATCACAGGAATGATATGCGGTGTCATCGGTGATATTTTTCTTGATACATGTAGTTGATCAAATGCATTTAGCTTTTTAATCGCGTACATTTGTCCGCCAATTTCTAAAGTCATCATATCTAATTACTCGTATGTACCCAATTTCATATCAATTTTGATTGCATCAAACACCCAATCAACTGTTGCACCATCTTCCGCTGCGTTGTAATCAGGTGCTTTTTGAAAAGCAAGCTTAGTGCCTGTGACGTTATCGCCTGAAGCATCGTTGTTTAAAGTAAAGTTATTTTTTCCCCATTTTTTAGAGCTTGCCGACTGCGTGTTATACAAATTCATCAGTTTGGCATTGGCAGGTGATGTTTTTAAAAGACGTACTGTAATCGTCCCGGACTTACTACAGTGTAGAGAGTGCATACCCTCTCCATCTGCACCAGTTGTCATCGTGTTTTTGTTTTCTGACATGGAAATGGTGATGCCTTCTTTTGCAATCGCAGCACCATACCCCAAGTCAATCGAGCCATCATCACTAACCAATGTGGCATGTGTGTCCATAAAAGACCAAGTTGACATTATTTTTCTCCTAGCGGTTTACTGACACAATCACATCAGCAAAGTGTGTTGCACCTGCAAGTTTTGATGCGATTTGGAATACTGGTGATTTACGCGCTTCACGATCTGCTTGAAGTTGATCATCTAAACTATTGGCAAAGACGTAATAACCCTTTGTGAGATAGTCACCTGATTTAAGTGTCCCAAACTCATCACCATTCCATACACCACCTGCAAGCAATCCATTGGTAACACCTTGCTCACTTACTTTTTCAAGTACGGCACATTGGCGATTTACACCTGCAGGTGTTTGCGGAATTTTGGTGGTTGATGTGTAGTAAAGATTCCATAATGCAGTTTCTAAGGCGTTTTGATACCAATCCAAACCATGGACTTCATCAAAGAATGAGCCATTAGACATTACGCCTTCTTGCAGAATTGCCGTGTCATTGTTGTATTCAGCAAAGACATTGCCATTGTTTGCAGTGATGTTGGCTGCTTGTGAAACCTTTAGATCTTCGGGAGCAATACCAGGTAGTTGCTTAAACTTCAGGGTAATGGTGGTATTTGTACCCTCAAAATTCACAGTAAAAGCACGACCAAATACTGAGACATCAGCATATTTAGAAGAACTTGAGTAAATCCAAAATGTACGTTTGTACCCTGCTTTAGATAACTTCACACCAATGTTGTCAGTGTTTGTCTTATCAAGCACATTTACATCTTGTGTTGTATGGCCATATAAACGGCTTGGGCTTGCAGCTTCAATCAGTGATGCAACTGATAGAACATCGCTATCAACAAGATCGTCTGCAATAACAAGGCCATACCATTTTAAGGAATCCAAACATGCAGATACGGCATCAGTAACCTTTTCAGGTGTTGCAGATGTCTTATCCCAATGCCCGATATACAACGTGCGTGGCTTTGGTGACTGAGAGAAATAAACAACCGCAGCCTTGTATTCAGGTGAGTCCGTACCAAAATCATTACCCACAGATACAGCATCCGAATATAGGCGAATGCGCTCAGTTGTACTAATTACGTTTGGCGTGGTACCCAAAATAAGTAGAGAGCCAAATGATCGTGGCCCTGCCGCTAAAGCAGCAATAGAAACACTGACATTTACGACATTAGAAGTAGGGAGTGTCATTGATGACTCCTAGCTATTTTTTAAGTTAATTTGAAAGTTTTCAAATGTGCGAATTGGAACTGTTCGTTGTGTTTTACGTCTAAACGTGGCAGTCATGTCATGCCGTTGTACCCACTGCTGGTTTAGAAAGTCAGGTGCAGCAATGATTTGATCAACAGAAACGAACTTAATTTGAGATTGACTGAGTTGGGCGATATTTTGTGGAATTGCTAATCCATCTTTGAGTAAGTTGATATTGCTTTCAGATGATGGGCCATAAAATGAAATCAGCACTTGTATAGACTCATGCCGAATAGATACGGCTGAATCATCTTGCTGTTCAAAGTATGGAGAATCGTTTGGCTCTGTAACCTTTACACCAAAAGCACACCAATCTGTATTGATGTCAGGTGTGGGTAAGGGAACTTGTTGCCATCGTGGGCGAACCAAAGTGCCATCCATTGCAACGACTGCACGAATGAAAGCTTGAAATATGTCTCTTAACTCTTGATCGTAAGCAACCCCACCCGTTGGCACAATGTAGCCACCAGTTGTGGAGTCTGTCATGTTCTATCCTGAGAGTGGTTTTAGCTCACAAACTGCTTTAACAAAACCTTGTCCAAAGTGAGCATTTGAAAGTACTTGTGAAACAATATAGGTTTTTCCTCGCCACTGAATCTCATCAGCACGAGTCGAGCTATCACCTGAAGTGAGATTGAACTGTGTATGAATGTTAATAGCACCTTTAATCAAAGTACCATCTTCTCTACGATCCATATTCAGGCCATTATTTGTCGTCACAACACCTGCAAATGGAGTGCTTTGTATTGATGTACTAGCAGTACCATTTTGTTGAGGAACTACCTGAATACGATTGCAAATTAAATCAGTCGTCATAAAGTCAGGATCAAGCAATACATCAGATACATCAAGATTGGGCACGATTCACCTCCTTATCCCCATCCATGACAATGTATGTTTGAGAGTTTCTATATTGACCTGTGTCTACAAGCGGTTTTGTTGAAGTTCTACCACGAGATAAGCGATTACGAATCGTTGCCGGTGCAAGTGGAATAAAATCACCTTCATTGATGATATTTTTAACACTGCTCATTGCTTTCATGCCCGCAGTATTCAAATAGAAATACATTTTCTTTTGGTTGCCATCGAGTGCTGCATCTATAGCCTTTGTAAGCTGTTGCGAAATAGAGTCCTGAACTTCCTCAACACCTCTCACCAAATGAGGACGAGGCGGTAAGTTTGTTGCTGGTGATCCAGTCTCTAGCAAATAACCAATTTGGGCATTGGTTAATTCACTATCTGTTCTTTCAGCACCACTATCAGGAACACCTACAAGTACATCTGTTTTTGAGAGCTGTGAGACTGCTTCTAAAATATCAATTAGCCCCACACCTGTTGATGTGACACCACTCATAATTGAACACCACCTGCTCCCACCATTCTAGCAAGTTGCAGAAATTGAATGCCCCATGTTGTTTGATTCCATTGCCCTGCATCATCAAGCGTTACGCCTGAAACATCCATTGACTTAGAAACACTATCAACAGACTTGGAGGTCTCATTGCCCACAACCTTTCCTGCATCCGCACCAATCTGTGAAGCACCGATTGCACGTTTATATAGTGTTAGGTAGTGAGCAACAAAGAAGGTTAACCCCTCATCTAACAGATCATCCCAACGATTCTCAGGCAACAATTTCACACCATAATTTAGGTAAAAATTAAACTGTGATGGTGGGTAGGCATTTACATCCGCAAACATCGGCATTGATTCACGAAAAGATGATTCTGTTAACATGATTACTTCGCCTTCGTATCGTCGATTTGTTTTTGCAGATCAGCAATCGTTTTTTGTGCAGCAGCAAGTTCCGCCTTTAAAGATTCAACCTCTTTTTTATGAGCATCATCCTTAACTGCATCTGATGTGATTGGCTGAGAGTGTGATTTGACGTACCAATGTTCGGCAATTTCTTGCTCGACCTCCTGTAACCCTGACTTTAGTTCGACTGAATCCTCAGCAGAAAGATGGATCAGCAAATCTTTGGATAAAAGAATCTGTACTTTTGACATGTCTTACTCCTTAGATGCCATCTGCATAGAATGCTGTTTCAGGGTATACCCATTCGACAACACCTAAACGACCATAGTAAGTCACAAGCTGACGTAAATCGCGATATTCAAGCGGGGTGCGTTGTAGTGGCACCAATGGGAATCGAACGCGGTTTTTATCTTTTGTATAAGCAACCATACGATCCGTACCACCAACCCCACGACCTGATAGCCATTTCAACGGTTGAATATCTAAAGGACGACCATTAGCACTGTTTGACAAGCTGTTTGCTTTCAAAAACTCAAGAATTGAAATATTGCCAGCTTCTGATACTTTACGAGTGACCAATAAACTAAATTGTGTTGGTGAAATCAGAAGTTTATCAGGAACAATTGCGAAGCCTGTTGCAACCCATGACTGATTAAGCATCAAGTTTACATCTGCAAGAATTTCATCTGCAGTCTTATTTTTCCAATCTGCCTTGCCTGATGCGCCTACAGGAACATTGGTTGAACCAACTTTAGTGCTAGTTACAAGGCCTTCGACACCTAAAATACCATCACCAATATAGACTTGTTCATCAACATCCATATTGTATTTCAGCATCATGCCGTTATATTTTTGCGTATCAATTGGACGGCCAACCTGTTGAGCTGATGCAAGTTCTGGAAGTGTCCAGCCTAATTGCATCCCCCACAATGTTAATGGATTAGCTGTTTTACCAATATCTAATGCCAAGCCCTGAATCGCATCAGTTTCTTTACCAATCCAATTCTTACCATTTGGCGATGCACTACCTGGTGCCGCAAAACGAGAATTTGTGAATGATGATAACTCATCAGCAATCGATACATCTTCACGCAAATCAATGTCACGAGTCCAAGTCACAGATGCCAATGGCTCATGCATGGTCTGATCTAGTCGTTCTAACTCACCAACAACAAATGCACCAGTACTATCAACGGTCTTTGCATCAAAGGTTTGGAGTCCATCACGTGTTTGGGCGCGAGTTTTGGGTAAAATTAAAGAACTCATATTTATTTGTCTCCGCACATAAAAAAAGCACCTTTCGGTGCTGTGCATATTTGGTATTTTTTAAATGTTGTAAGCGATTTCTACATTGCCATCAGCATCGGCATCACACATAAAGTGAGCATTGACTGCAATAGTTTCATTTGTTGTCGCAATCGCCTCAATGCCACCCAGTGGTTTGGCATCTGATGCATTGGTCACACGCACATAAACTGGCGCACCTTTTTTCGCAACGCCTGCATTATTAAGTACAGTCATATAACCACGAACAAGAACATCATTAATTGTTCCTGATGTTGGAGCAGATGAACCGAGTGATGTTGCCTGTCCTTGGAATGGATAAGCACGAACCAATAACCCATATGGCTGAGTTGTATTTGCTGTTGGTGGAACAAAATCCCCATTTGCATCAATGATTCCAAACAAGCCACATGATGCAAACTGTGCATCAGGCTGTGCACCTAAACGATGTGCTTCGATAGTTGATTGTGATTTACGAGAAACATCACCCGGAATACCTGAAGGCATACGGTATAGAATTGAATTGCCCATATTATAGAGTCCTTATTTATTCCAAAATTCGCGGTTTTTTGCATTGATATCGGCAATGCTCATTGGCTGACGACCAAAGTCTTTGGTTGAAATGCCTGAGCGGATACCTTTTGCATTATTTTTTTGCTTAATGAGTTCTGATGCGCCAACAAACGCAGCATCAATGGTATGGCTTGGCAATTTGTCAAAATCAGTACTACCACCTGTAAATGGTGTGATTGCACTTAATCCATCTTGTGTTTTAACTGCCTGTTTTAGTACTTGGCGCTTTGTGTTTAATACAGCCTTACCATTGTTTGCACTGTCAAATGTTGGGGTGCGAAAGCCTGGCGAAAGGATTTCTGCACGAGACAATACTTCTGTAAGAGAGTCGCCTGTGTATGTACGAACACCTTCATCAGAGAGCTTTTTACCTGCGCCTGGTTCTGTTAAGTCACCATCATCTTTGGTTTCTTTAGGGTCGCCATCTTCATCAGAAGTTTCCTTACCCTCTTCGCCCTCATCCTTGGTCTTATCTTTTGCCTGTGAACGAATGAAAGCATCCATGGTTTTCATCAGTTTTCGCATATCACTACGAAGTGCTGCATCACCTGTTTTGGTTTTTCCTTCTTCCTCTTCATCAGAAGTTTTTTCAGGCTCTTCATCTGAAGTGGGTCGATCCTGTTCAGGGTCTCGGTTTTCTTCATCTTCAACCTGTTTAGCGATTTTTTCTGCTTCATCAGCATCACGTGTAAAAACAAGGCTACGAATTCGATCACCAATACTTACTCGTTTTTTATTAGGCTTTGTCGCCATAAAACTATCTCCTATACGGCATCGCGAACCACAACGCCCTTTATCAACTAATGCAACGTGATTACCTAAAATGTTGCTCTGAACCCCTTTACCCACACTAACCTCTTGATAGTCAGCATCGTAGCCAAGAGAAATTTCAACCTTCCCATCCATAACTTTATCGATGGTTGCTTTATCTGTAATAAGTAGATCGGCAAGCAAAAATTCATCATCGGGGCTTTCACCACGATGAACATTTTGTGTTGTACCTACTGTAAGTTGCTTCCAGTTCTTAGGACTCACCCATTCATCAGGATGATCATCTGTAACTGACTTGCCTTCAAAACTTGAAATCGTTTTTGGATCGAACAACTCATCCTCACCACGCTCAATCAAGATCAAACCTGTATTGTCAGCAGTAACAGGAACCTCACCTTTGCCATACTGCAGAACACCAATTCGTGCGACAGCAACATCACGACATAGCAAATAGCCTTCAGGTGTGGTTTCGCGTGTACGTCCAATCTTGCCAGTGGTATAAAGATTTGATCGATCTAGTGTTCGACTATCTTTCGTTTTCTTTCTAAACATATGTTTCACCTAAATTTAGGCAATAAAAAAGAGCCTTTCGGCTCTAGTAATCTTCAGGAATAACAGGTTCGGCATAACACCGACAATTCGGAAAGCATCCAGCATGACCTGTCATATTGTCTAACGTTGGTGGACTATCCCATCGTACAAATTTTCCGTCCATTTCCTGATGACTGTGACGAACATCAGAATCTTTACTTGTACGCCAGATATAACCTTCAGAACCTAAATGCTCAGCACGTGCTTGCGTAAAGCTCGTTTGTGCTCTGCTTATCTCGGTTCGTGCGATTGTATTTGCTCTAGACTTTGCAACATGACCAGTTTCCATAACCATGTCGACAATCTCCTTTGTGCGGCCACCACCAATGACGGCTTTGGTTGCAAGATCTTGAACACGTTGGGCAGATTCTAAAGGCAAAGATTTAATGAGATTAACTTGCTCATCAAGTAGCTGTTGATACGTTGCACCTATAGGCGTATTCCGTATTTCATGCTGAACGCCTTTTGAAATATCCTTTGCATAAATAAGCCATGTCTTTTGATCCCGCAAAGCCACATCCATCATGATGCGACCTGCGGTATTTACAGCCCATTCATGCAATGTCGATGCATACTGGTTAAGTGCGTTTGCAATGATTGGATAATTATCTAGGTTATTTAAATCAAACCCTTTAACAATCGTATCAATGTAAAACGCTATCTTTCGAAGCTGTTGGCCGTACCGTATCTCCACCTTCCTCGCTCGATGGGGATTGATCCGCGTCAGTTGGTTTTTCATTTGTCATCTCACTTAGAGGTGGTGGATCATCCTCAGCTTGATCAATCTCTTCATCAGTAATATGAGAGAAAATGTTGGTCACTTCTGATGATTGACGTAGCTCTTTCAATGCTGTTTGACGAGAAATTAATCCATCTTCTACAGCACGAGAAACCGCAGTGGATACCTTATCTGCAACATTTGCTTTAGTCTCATCATCAATTTGCCAAAGCGATGCAAAGTCAAACTTAAATGAGCTAGGCAATGGTTTGCCAAGCTTGGACATCGAAATAACTTCTAAAAGTATATTCAGCGGTGTTCTTAATCGACCTTCTTGAGATTGATTAATCCCATCGTAGTAGTTAGATAGATCACTTTCGCCCGTTGCATTAAATCCAGCAGGAGATTGTCCAAACAACTTAACTAACGGAATACCTAGCGCACCTGATAACTGCTGTCCAAATTGGATCAAAATATTATCAAGGCCTGCAAAGCTGTACTGGTGGGTTGCGAACTCATCCTTGGAGTCCATCAGGGTCAAGCCCTCATTGGATTGCCATAAACGGATCTGCTGAATTTGCTTAACCAAGCCCTCAAAAGCTCGACCACCTGTCGCAATAATGTCGCGCAATTTATCCACTTTATACGTGCGTAAATGCGCCTTATAGACAAGTTGACCCGCACCAAGTGTCGCACTATCAAAAATCGTTAAACGATCCTCTAGGCGCTCAATAACAGACTGTCCCCATAAGTTTTCAGCAATTGACTGCCAGTATGGGAGTTTCACACCATCAATACGAATCACACGTGAGTAGTGAATTCGCTCATTGCATAATCCAACTGAATCAGAAAACACATCATAGTATTTAGGCTTGCCATAATGTGGCCCATACTCAGTAACTAAGTCCTGTAATGTGGGTTGAACCATCCAACGATCAAGAACAAGCAGTCCTTTGAATTGATCTTTACCGACAGTTTTTGGATTAAGTGGCGTTGAGTTGTCCTGTCCATCAATAAGCATGACTGCCAATGCGCCACCGTATAAACGCCCCCATTTAATGGTTTCATTCAGACGATCCCAAACTTCTAGTTGATCCATCGTGTCATTGATAATCTCAGCTTCACTTGGATCATCTAAACCGCGAATATTAATGCCTTCGCGGGTCATATCATCAGCAACAACATCAATCGCTTGACCAACCACCCAACTTGAGCGATACATTGCTTCAAGTTTTAAGCGGTTACGACTTAGAAAGTTAAAGCCATACGTTGAATCGTCATGCTGATTTCCTGTGCCCAAGCCAACCCGAGCCGCAAAGTTCTGAAAACTATCAGTAGTACGTTTTAAGATATTCATATAAGACTCGAATTAAAGCTTACTCCAAACATCAATGTTTGAGAGTTGAGGGTTATAGCAGATCATTACAGCATCAGCTCGGTTAGGTGATTTCGAGCCATCAGGCTGCTTATCTACAAGTATTTTCCCCACACCATTTTTACTGTATGTCGGTTGTGATAATTCCATGATGAGCTGTGTTATCTCATTCTTATCAAGATCATCACTAGAAAGTGAAATAAGATTATCTGCATCATAGTCACGACCATTTAAAGCACGATGCGTGTTTTGGAAACGTAGTCGCAAAGACCACCAAGACTGTGCTTTAAGGTTTGCAAAGAAGTCTTTATTTAAGCGTTTCTCTACCATTTCCCCATCTGGATCATGTACCGATGCAGAACCACGAAATGACTCAACTGTAATTTCTGATCTTCCAATCTCTCGGTTTTTCTCATTAATCACACGGGCATCGCCACGGCACCCAGCACCTAAACCATCAGCATCGTAGAATAATGTTGAGTAGGTATCATCAACACAAATATCCATAGCTTTTTGTGTTGTACCAAAAATATCATCGCCTTTGCCTGACCATGTATCTAAGCGTTTGAGTAGAATCCCATGACGACCAGCAAATGAGTTTTTATCTTTACCTTCATCTGCTACATCAAGCCCACCAATCTTGTCGCCAGTCGGCTCGATATTTAGCGTCTTATGAGCATCTATTGCAGATCGAACCCATTCCGCAGGAATAAGCACACCTTCAACCGAAGCTGCATAGTTAATATCTACCTCTTGAGCCAGGACAACATCATCCAATGTGGCAAGTTGCTTTTCATACCATGGGTGAATCTTTTTACCTTTGTATTCAACCGACCAATTTTTATCAGGGTTATCACGCCAAGGCATTGTAAAAATAGGATAACGACCACTAAAACGATCTTGATAAAATCGATCACCAATACCGTTTGGCGTTGAACCTTTGATGTGCACATTTGTGTTTTGAGATATTGCAGCATCTACAGCATTTTGACGCTCTGTAAATGCCCATTCATCAAGCAAGTACATTGAGGTACGACCACCACGACCAATATTATCGCCAGCTTCACCTGTAATCGTTGCCCCATTATCAGGGTTTACAATACGCAAATAATTGTCATGGTCTCGTTCACTAAAACCTTTGGGCTTCATCCAAGAGGGCATCTTAGAGAACATATCTCTAAACTTATGAAGTAGTGTTTTAGGATCGCCTTTCTTATCAACTAGATCCTCTTTACGACTGCCTACACCTGCAGCAAAACCATCAACAAACAACCAGTGATGTAAAAAGAACCCCAAAACTACATAAGACATACCTTCGTCTCGTGACTTCTCAATTAGACCACTGGTCTGCGTATTCTCTCGATCAAGTAACCATTCAACCAATTCAACTTGTTTAGGTCTAAGTACAAAAGGCAGATTCGCTGGCAAGCCATAAGCCATACCACGAGGATCATAAGTCCATATCCAGTGGTTAAACCAATGAATAGGGTCTTTTCTGCATTTCTCGATTTCTGCTTTCTTGGATTCTTCTGATTGCTCAGTGACTGCTTTGTAGTAGTACCGTCTAGTCATCTCAGCAATGACTTCAGGAAGTCTTGTATTGATTGTCCAGTCTTTTAAGAGAGGTGTAATTTCTTCAAGTGCATACATTAAATCTCCCCATTAATTGCTAATCGAGATAACTCTTGTGCTGTGAGTTTTGATAGTTCTTCAGGTGTAAGTTTTGGTTTAGCTTCTACAGAGTGTTCAATAGGCCCACCGTCTCTACCCGTATGTTCTAAGCGATCTTTAAATGCACCAACTGCAATGTGCTTACCGAGTAGCTCAAGGTTTTTAACTTTATCTGGCCATTTTATTTTCTTAACAGCACCATTAGCATCAGACAATTCGATGCTTTCAAAGTTAGAAATGTACTGTCGCCAAATCTTTGGCCATTCACTTAGTGGTAGCAATTTACCGCTATCATCCATAATGTCTAATGCATCCATCTGGTCAATTTCGACCAAACGCTGTAAGACATAATCAGCATCAACCTGAACTCGATTTAAACGATGGCCATTTAAATACTGGATACGCTCTTGAACTTCTTCACGGTTATAAACATCAAAACCATGCTGTTTAGCTGAGCGCTCACTAAACCCTGCACGAACTGCAGCTTGTGAAATATTCAAGTCTTTTAAATACTCTTGGCAGAACAACTCATGACGCTCATTTTTAAGTTGTTCAGCGCCTTGTGTTGCGTCTGTCATTTTGTTTTTCCCATAAAAAACCACCCGAAGGTGGTTATTATTAACTATTCAATATTTTATCAACAAACTCATTAAATTGATCAATATTTTCAAATTGAAAAGTAAAATCACTTCTTATTCGTGGTGCATCTGCATCATAGTGCATATCAACTTTAAGCAATTTTTCATTGAGTCTAATAAGGTCTATTTGCTGTAAGTTAATCAAAGTATCATCTTGTCTGATATACATTGTTATTCCTTCTGATTTTTTAAAACAAACAATATATCATTTAATATTAATTATTCTACAGCCCACTTCAAATTTTCTGGGCATGTCAAATATAACCCTAAAGTAATCGATGCAAAGTCATGTATCTTGTCGCAAAACTCTGACAGTTGCTTCGTATTTGCTGTACTGGTTTTTAGATGATCTTTAACAAACATTTTTACAAGATTGTTGTACTGCACCCAGTAGTGCTTCTGCTCATTCTCACCTAATCGTTCAATCACTTTTTTAAACTGAATCACCGAGTCGTATTGCTCTTTTGATTCTTCATTATCCCGAACCATAATTGACGCAAAGAATTTCTTTTTCATTAGGAACTTCATTTGCTCTGGTGTATCACCCGTATGTTTAGCTATCTCACCAAACCACATGTGAATTAATCTGTTTTGAGCTTTAGTACGTGTTTCTTCTTTTTGATCAACTCTCACAATTAGAGGCTTGCTATCACTCACTGCTTCACTATGGTGCTGACCTAAAAATGAGTGAACTTTCATTACATCAGTAAAGGACTTAATGACGAATATTTGCTTTAGGTCCATCGTCATTTCCCCACGTTTAGTTGCCCAATTACTTGTCTTCTAATTGTTGCTTTACGATCTTATAAGGTTCGCCATGAAATACGATAGTCTTTCCATTTTCAGCAGACTCTCTAAAATCTGCATAGCAATATGCAAAACCTGCAAAGAATGCTATAGCAAGTAAAAATAAAACACTCGGTACTTCTAACATTAGAAAATCTCACTCTCGTCCATCGCTAACATCCGATTCGTCTTAATCAGCATCTGTTCAAACCATAACTTCGACTCATCGCGTTTCATACTTGAGTACGTGTCAAACTCGTAATGGCACTTATGGCAAAGCGGTATCGTAAATTCATCACTGGCCTTAATACCTCGACCTTTCCCATGCTCGGTAAAATTGCTATGTGCTGCTTGAGAGTAAGGACTACCACACTTCACACAAGGCAATGATCTAACCGCGTTTAAACGTTGATTACTTCGCATAGTTGCTCGTCCTTGAGCAGTTGTTGAATTAAAGAAACTTAATTGCAAGTGTTAAAAGTTCAGACTTAGCATCAGGGCCTAGCAGATCAACACCATGTTGAATGAAGTTATAAGCCTTTTCTAAATCTTCAACACCTTTTTTAATTACGCTTTCTGCTTCTGTTGCGATAGTCGTAATTGTGCTTTCTGCAGATTGCTCTGCTACTGGTTGTGCTGTTTGTGGTTGTTGCTCTAAATCAGTCATGATGACTTCCTTTTGTTGGGGTTTAAAAAACTGTATGAAGAATGCGAATATGCTGAATATCTTAGTGAGCATTGATCTGTTCTCTAATGTTCGCTATGCATTTCTTGAAATAGGTAATCTTCTTGTCTGTATGAATTAAATCGTCATAGCCCATTAATTCACGAGATAAGCTTTGGTATTTGTTGAGTTCTACTTGGTATTTTTTTAAGTGCTTACGTGCTTCTATGATGTTCATAAGCACTCCTTGTATTTATCCTATCGACACGTTCTAACTGTCATGTCGATTTTTTAGGTTTTTATAAACATGTATTGGTTTGACTGGGCGCAACTTTGCGCTGAGTGAGTTCTAAGCATGTGGCGGATTGCCACACCCTTTAATTTGGATGGTTTAAAATGGTGGAACTACACCAGATTAAAGCCAAAAAAAGGGACGCATAATTATTTTGCGTCCCCATTCATGACAGCCTTAGCATTCGACATATTAGCTCGGCCAACTGCTAATACACCGCTACTCACAATCACACAAACCTAACATGCACGGTCTGCTTTACTTGCTTTCGTTCCTTTTATGGTCGGGCATACCAATAGCCCTAGTTTTAATTCCCTCGAATTCGAGGGGTTTTACTCGATGGCATGTTCTATAGTTGGTAAATCTATAGGCAATAAAAAAGCCCACATAAAGTGAGCCTATTTGTTCTCCGCCCACTGCTAAATCACAGTGCAACCTTTTCAGGCGCTCGGATATCCAAGCCAAAACGAAGTAGATGACCGCAGTTTAATCAAACCACTAAGTATAATTAATAATACGACCATCTTAGTGAAACTATACCTTACCTATCACAAAAATGATAGCTTATATTTTTGCTTCTTTTATCGTTTCTTTTTTATATTCCACCATAGTTTTATTGGCTTCTTCGATTGCACTCTCTAAAGCTAAAACCATAAGTTCCTCATATGGCTTCCATGTAAGGCGATACACATTATGAGTCATCTGATTATCTCTAATACCTGCATAGAACAAACGCCCTTTTGCTGTATAAGCACTTTCTAATTCAGGATCTAAGGCAAAGTCAATCACCATACGTGCAACCAACCATGCCATGTGATACATAGCTATACCTTGTGGCTCTCGCTTCTTATCCTGTGTCGCATTTAAAATCATCACATTCGCCAAATGATTACGCACATATTCATAATCACTCTGCGACTTATACCCAAATAACACCAGCGAAGCCACCGACTTAGCAAGTTGTGTTTCAATCTTAGCAATTACGCCAAGTCGGTCTTGATAATCCAAAGGTTTTGCTCCTGTACCGTGTATGTTTGGTTCAAAGTTTGGAGATGAAGCAGTCAACCCCTTCATATACCACTCAAAGTTTTCAAATTTTTCTGCAACTGCGTTCATCTTTAACCCTTATCCTTTTTGTATTACTGTTATTGCTTGATCTACACTCTCAACCACATAAACCCGACCTCGCCATGTTTCATGCCATACCATCTGATCAGGTGTTAGCTTTCTACTTGATTTTGGCTTACTTCCGTCCTTCACTTCGAGTAGGTAGTTATTGTTCCGAAATCCACACAACAAATCGGGACAACCTCGCCCCACCGAGTGCAAGTGTTCTACTGTGCACCCGATCTGACGTAATGCCTGAACAATCTCTGTTTGATTGGCATCGACTTTGGCAGCTCTACGCATTGTCTGCCTCTGTTTGGTCATGTTTATTCATGGCAACCGTCTCCCTGCTTTGATTTCTTTTTGGGTTGCGTGTCTAATCATATTTTTGCTTAACACCACTCTTGAATGCTTACCAATAACCACATACCAATCATGCACTTCAATAATTTCTAATAATCCACGATGGTATTTATTGTGGCAAATCAAATCACCCACCTTATATTCAGTCATTTCTATATCCTTGGTGTATTTCTTCGGATGTAGCATGACGCAAGTGTTCAGCTCTAAATCCAATCTCAAAACTACGATGATTAGTTACAAAAACCGTTTGACGCATATCTTGATCAAACACCCCAGTAACCTCATAGATGTCTGGCCATAAATCTTCAAATTCAGTATGTACAACAACATCACCTTTCTTAAACTTATTCATGGCTATTTACCCCAAATCGCCACACACGTACTAGAAATCATCATTACTGAGATAATCACCGTTATCATGATTATTAAAAATTTATCTTCACTCATGGCAATCGCTTCCCTGCTTTGATTTCTTCAATTTCTTTTGGTGTAGCATGTCTTAGCACCATGTCTTTATGTGCATCACTAAGGTTGTCATAACCGCTGTGATACCTAACTACATCATCAAGCAGAACATCAAAAACCCAATCACCCACCTTAAATTCACTCATTACCCACCCACCGTATCAATTATTGTCTTTATAGCTTTAAGTGTTAGCTCATGGTCATCACCTGGTGCGACAAATAAACCAGCTATCATTTCCACTTTTCTACGATACTTAGTTGCCTGATCTCGGTACTGATTACGTTCACGGTCTAGCTTTTCATTGAATGCTAATAGTTCGGCATGTTCTTGTTGTAATTCGCTTAAATTCATGCCCATCAAACGATTGTCTAATTCATTCGCTTTCATGCCAATTCCCTCTTAACCAAATTCAGAACAAACTTCAAAGAGAATACTTTGTCGTCCTTTTTATTTACTCTTTCTGCAATATTTTTTTCTAAGACATCAATAATTCGAGCGTGACAAAACCTTAAAAGGTTATATTTGACTGTAATCTCAGACAGTTCAGCTTTTAGCTTTTCGATTTCCACCAATGCATCCTCATGTGATGGTTCTTTAAAACACACTCCATTTGCCCAACAAAATCCATCAACTTGACAATACCCAGCACCGTGTTTGCATTTCGCAGCTGCTTTAGCAAATAAATCTAAATCATCTGATTTCAAATCTAGCTCAGTGACTTGGATTGTTTTCATGCTGCTTCCCCATGTAGTTGCTCAAGTGCCATTGCATCTAAATTAGAAAATTGGCAGTAATTTAATTGTGCATGCATCATTGCAGTACCAATTTCCCCATGTCTATTTTTCCCCACAATCGCTTCGGCAATACCTTGGTATTTCGATTCCTTGTGATAAACCTCATCGCGGTATAGAAATATGATTTGGTCTGCATCTTGCTCAATTGCTCCAGATTCACGTAAATCCGACATGAGTGGACGTTTATCGTTGCGTGTTTCCAAACTACGGTTGAGCTGAGAAAGTAGAACAACAACGCAATCAAATTCTTTCGCCATGGCTTTCAACTCACCAGTGAAATATGCAATCTTTAGATCTTCACGTGCGAACTGTTTGGTTGTTTTCATAATCTGTAAGTAATCAATAAACACTGCACCGACAGACCCGTATTTGTGCTTAGTTTTTCTTAGAGCTTCACGAATGTTTGAGATTGACGGTCTAGACGTGTCGTTAATCTCCATAGGAACGTTTTTAAGCGCGACTACGGCTTGTGTGTATGCCGAGTACTCCTCTTTAGGCAAAAGGTGCGGTGTGTTGCGTACAAGCCCGATATTGGCAGGTGCGATTGAGCAGCACAGACGCATTGCAATTTGTTCTTTCGGCATTTCGCCTGACATGATGAGTGTTGGCTTACCTTGGTGAATAGATACATGACTTGCGATTGTCTGAAGCATGGTTGTTTTCCCCATGGCAGGACGTGCAGCTAAAACAACAAGTGAACCCTTTTCAACATCACCGAGTTTTTTATCTAAATCATAAATTCCTGTTTGAATACCTGTAATCGCAGATTTACCTTCAATTGCCAATTCCATTTTTCTAGCCATTTCTTCAAAGGTGTTTGCAGCAGCATCATGAATATGGAATAAGTTTTCTGTTTCTTGCTCTGCTGTAATTTCAGCAAAAGCCGACTGAGCATTCATCACCAAGTCACCACGGCTTACTGTGAGGTTTCTCGCTTGTTGCATAATCTTCTCAGCTTGTGACTCTACAGCACGGCATACAGAGAGGTTTTTAAGTTGCTCAACATGCGATTTAAGATTTGATGCACTTGCAGGTACTTCACTGAGCAATTCAATCAAATACTGCTCACCACCAACAGATTCTAGTTTTTGATGTGACTCAAGGTACTGTTTAACGATCATTGCATCGTATGATGAGTTTTGTTTATCAAGCGCTACGATTGATTTAAATATCTCTTGGTGACGCATTGAGTAAAATTCGTTTTCAGTGAGTAGGTTTTCAACCGTGCCGTATGAGTTTTCAACCGACATCAGTGTTGCCAAAACAAACTGCTCGATCTGTACGTTATGAATTTTTGAGCCAATCATTGATTACCTCCTAAAAAACCTTTTGGTTTGGTAGGAAGTTGGAAAGTGAATCCTGTTCCTTGGGCTTCTTGTTTTTCAGGTGAACCATTGGCTCTAGTAACCCAGAAATCATTTTCCCATTGTTTTTGGTTTAACCATGCTGACGGTGATGGAATGTACTCACCATCCTGTTTTATCCAAGATGCATCTTGTTTTTGTTTTTCAAGAACAGAAATCAGTAAATCAAGATCAACACTCGATTCGTATTTTGCAAAAGTTTTTGCTGTTCCCGATTTATCAGATTTGCGTTTACACGTTGGATAACTTGACCAGAATTTTTCAAAGGTTTTTGAATACCCCCCATGTTTTTTACTTGTATTCTTGTGTTTGTAATCTAGTGAAGTAATCTTGTGTATAACGGAATTAGAATTTAGTGCCCCCGAACTTACGTTTCCTTGACTCCCGAACTCGAAATCATCATTTCGGGAATTAACGTTTTGTTGTTCGCGAGATTCACTGTTTTTATCTAGCTCTTTATCATTGTTTTCTAGGTTTTTTTGAAACCATTTATCGAAAGCAACAACGTCTAATTTGAAGAATATTTTGTGCTCTAAACGCTTTTCTGTTTCAATCAAAATACCAAGTGAGCGCAGTAATTTTCTTGCTGTGCTCTGTTGGCTATACGACATAGCTGTTTCTGTTTTCCACTCTTCAGCCGTCTTGTACACACCAAGCTTATTGTCCGTTTTATCATTCCAATAAACCAGTTGGCATAGAAAAATGCCTGCAAGTGGATTGCCTAGCATGTTACCGAGCTTCGGATAGTAAGCTACAGCTCGTCCAAGCCCTTTAAGCGTTTCATAATGACTCATTTCATACTCCCAGTCACATATGCACATAATTCCCACTCTGCAACAGATAAGGCTTGGGCATTTTCTAAAGTCCGTTGCTCTGAAAATAGAGCAAAAGCCTTTTGCACTTTTAAAACCTTTTCTTGTAAAGTTTTTTCTGCTAAATTATTCATATTCATTCGCCTCTATGTTTGAATACCAAAAGCCTGATCTTCGACATCAGGCTTTTTCTTTGTCTGAATCCCCATGAATCCCCTCTGACTCCTCTTGAAGATCAACTTCTGTGGACAACTCCCGCATTAAAGCTCCTAATCCCAAGCGCTCAAATGCTTTTGCTTGTAAATTAAGTACATGCCACTCGCCAACGATTTCTTTTTCAATAAGAAATGCTAGATATTGAGCAAGATCTTTTTCTTTAATGGCGGCCATAACTTTGGCTCGCTTATGGATTTCAGGAGACAACCGAACATGTGTAGATTTCTTTTCAAGACTCATATTTTTTTCCTTAAGCCACTAAAAATGATGTTTGGTTTTTTTCAACAAGGCAGTCAAGATTCCTACCTTTTTCGTATCCAACACTCTGTTGCTCACCACGCAAAATTCTTGAGATTGAGCTTTGCCCAATTCCTGTTTCATTACCGATTTTTTGTTGCGTGTAACCTTTTGAGTGCAGAAATTCTATTTTCTCTTTCAAAGTCATGATTTATTTCCTCTCACTTTATTTTTCTATTTTATGCATGTTTGCATAATTGTCAATGCATTAGTGAGTTATTACTTTAGTTTTATGCTTTTTAGCATAAAATGTATTAAAACAATGGCTGTAGTGATATGAGCTTTCTAGTATCAAATATTGAATTTCTTTTAAATAAGTACAAAACCAATCCTAACGATCTTGAGCAAAAAAACCCTCGGATTAAGCAATCCACTATATTTCGCATTCAGACAGGGGTAACAAAAGACCCTAGAAGATCAACTCTGGAGCCTTTTGCTCAATGGGCAGGAATATCTATTAGTGACTTATTTGACAAAGACTTAAGTGTAGAGAGCAAAGACGAATCAAACTCCGCTAAGCTAGACAACAACGTCGTCCCAGTAACATCAAAATTATTGCCTGTACTTTCTTGGGTACAAGCAGGCTCAATGACTTCTGTTGAGACAGTAGACAGATCAGAAATTAATGAATGGCTACCACCTTTAAGCATGGATGATCCTGCAGAGTGTTTTTATTTAAGAGTTGTTGGCATTAGTAATTTCCCAACATACATGGAAGGCGATTACATTCTTATAAATCCCACCCTATGCGCCTCAGAGCTTATCTCAGGTGATCTAATTGTTGTTCGCCACAATACTGATGCCACATTTAAAAAATTAGTTATAGAGACTGATGGGCGCAAATACTTACAAGCACTTAATCCTAATTTTCAGCCGAATATTATTGAATTTGAAGAAGGTGCTGAATTGGTTGGTTTAGTAATTGATGCATTTAGACCACTCGGTGGTTCAAGATCAAAACGTGATAGAAGAAATTGAATACCAATTGCTGAAAAAGAAATAACTAAATAGGATTTGCTTGAGTTTAACGGTTAAAATAATATGGCTAAAGATTTATGCGTGGTTGAAGAAGATATGAGTCAGAGATTTCATATAGTTTATGATGGTAGTGCATTGGATACTCACGTAATGGACGTGCGTGATCTTGCACCTGCTATGTTAGCTATTAATGACCTTTTGACTAATGCCAATAAAGAAATTAATGGAGATAAACTTAAAGTCGAGCTTAAAGTTAAGGCAAACTTTAAACAAGGTAGCTTTGGAATTGAGTTTATTGAGCACCTACACTGGGTTAGTCAAGTTAAGCATCTTTTGCTTAGTGATGCTGTTACAGCAGCCGCAAACGCAAGCGGTTTAATTGGTTTGATTGGTTTATTTGGCGGTGGTGTAATCGCCCTCTATAAAAAACTCAAAGGCGAACCACCTTTAAAAATTGAAGAAAATTTGAATGGAGCTAAAGTATTCTATAGTGAAACAGAGTACATGGAAGTCTCCAAAGAGGTATTACGATTATATCGCAATAAAACAATCGCATCAGACTTAAAGAAAATGCTAGAACCTTTAGATAAAGATGGGATTGATTCATTTTATGTTGTAAAAGATGATGATAAAGAAAATGTCGCCCTCTTTATTTCAAGTGATGAAGTTCCATATTTTAAGTTCCAAGATACTGAAGATGATCTAGGAGAAAATATTTCTATCTCTTATTTGCAAATAGATTCCCTTACTTTTAGAGAAAAAAATAAATGGAAATTTGCTTATGGCGACACAACTATTAGTGCCTCGATCTTAGATGACCTATTTCTTCAAAATATTGATAATGGAGAAATTAGATTTGGAAAAGGCGATCTATTAAAAGTTAAACTAAGAACAAGCCAAAAGTTCTCGCATGGCAAACTAAAAATAGATTATGAAATTATTGAAGTCTTAGAACATAAGATAGTAAGACAAGGAAATCTTGAGTTTTAAAATAAATTATTAACACACCTTCAGCCCTGCACTATGCGGGGCTTTCTTTTGGGTATTATAAATGAAAAAAACAAAATAATGCAATTATGCATAATTTAGTATTGCATTATTTAATGCATTTATGCATAATTGCATTACCAAGACAATAAAAAGCCCATGTAGACCTTCGAAATCAAACATGGGCTTTCCATCGTAACGAGGTAATTATGCAACAGAACAATCTAGCAAATCAACAGCGATTAGTTAAAAAGCTAATCCGCAGTCAAAACAAGAAGTTATTTAAAAAGCGTCTGATTGAGGATGCTAAAACTCTAACCGCCTTCTCTATTTTGGTTTCTATCGCTGTGTTTTTAGGAGTGAATTTCTAATGAATGTTCAAGACTCTCAAGCACAACACGTTCTTAACGTATTCAAAAACGATACGTGGCAAGAAAAACAAGCCGTTGTCGAAACACTCTACATGCTTGGTCACTTAACCAATGCTGAGCATACCAAGCTCACCCAAGAATCGATGCACATTAAAGACCAGGTGCGTCAACAGGAAGAAGCTGAACTATTTGGTGAGGTGTACGCATGAAAATGTATCTAGTGACTACTGCACTCACAGGCTATGAATTTATCAAAGCTGTAAAAGAGAGTGGGAACTTCAAAAACCTAGATGGTGAGGTTATCCCTAAATCACACATTCAATCACTTGATGTTGTTACTCCTGATCAAGCTGAGTTTGAGCTTACATATAGAAAATACGAGCTTCATGTAGATTTTCATAAGCATGACAACTTGGTTTATGGAAATCCTAAGACACAGGCTATCTATAGTTTATGGCGTAATGCAAAAGGATTACCTGTTTCAGATCCGAATTATATTCGTGTTTCCCAGGAGTTGGCTGAGAGATCTACTCAAAAACCTGAAATCTACTCATCAAGAAAATATAAAGGGGATTAATCATGGAACACTTTGTATTTACTAAGGCTGAGCGCAAAAAAGCGAAATTAAAGCTTAACTTAAATGGCCCATCAGGTAGTGGTAAAACCTACTCTGCACTTACTTTAGCAAGTGGTTTAGGTCAGAAAATTGCAGTTATTGATACAGAAAATGAATCGGCTTCTTTGTACGCCAATGAGTTTGTTTTTGATACGTTGCCACTACGCCCACCCTACACACCTGAGCGATATGTCGGTGCGATCCAAACCGCACACAACATGGGTTATGACGTTCTTATTATTGACTCCGTAACACACGAATGGACTGGTACAGGTGGTTGTTTAGAAATCAATGATGAAATAGCTAGAACACGTTTCCGTGGAAACTCTTGGAGTGCATGGTCTGAAACTACGCCACGCCATCGCAAGTTTATTGATGCGTTACTTCAAACGGATATGCATATCATCACCACAACACGTGCCAAAACTGAGACGGTACAAGGTGAGGGTAAAAAGATTCTTAAGCTGGGTATGAAAGCTGAGCAACGCGATGGTTTTGAGTATGAATTAACTGTCGCACTTGATGTTGTTCATGATGGTCACTCTGCTCTGCCTACAAAAGATCGTACCAAGCTATTCAGCACAAATGGTGAAGTTATTACAGCTGAAACAGGTGAACGTATTCTTGCTTGGCTTAATGATGGTCGTAGCCAAGAAGAAGCGATGCAAGCTGCATTCGATGAAGCAATTCAACGCATAGAAAAAACATCAGATGTAGCTGAACTTGGAATTATCTACTCACAGTTCAAAAACACAGATTATGAAGCAGAAATTGTGAGTGCTTGTGGCAATAAGAAGCAGTCATTAATTCAAGCTCACGGCAACGCTTAGATGAAATTTGAATACTGCTTCCACTGTAAGCAACTCATGCAAGCAGATACGAAAGGTCGATGTGTCGCTTGTTATACATATATAGTTTTTGGGATAAGAAGATGAACGAATTACAAATTATTGAACAGAATGCAATTGTTTCAGCATTCGCAAAACGTGGTGGTACAGATGAACTGTTTGAACGTATTGCAACAGAAGCACGTTCTTATGTTCCCGACGTGACAACTAAAAAAGGTCGTGATGCTATTGGCTCTCTTGCAATGAAAGTTAGCAAGACTAAAACACTAATTGAAAAGCATGGCAAAGAGCTTGTTGCTGAACAGAAAGCACAAATCAAAATGATTGATGATGACCGTATTTCGGTGACTAAAAAGTTTGATGCTTTACGTGCTGAAATCTTAGCGCCTCGTGATGCTTGGGAGCAAGCAGAAAAGGACCGTATAGCCAAGCATAAAGATGCTATTCAGCTTATTAAAAATTATGCCTTAACTGATTTTTTAAACACTACCCTTTTGAAAATCAAAGGTGATTTAGCTTTCATAGAGAATCTAATTATTGATTCAAGATATGAAGAATTTGAACAAGAAGCCAAACTTGCTAAATACGAAACACTTGAGAAGTTACGCACTGCCCTAACAGATCGTGAGAAGTATGAAGCTGAACAAGTTGAATTAGAACGTGTTCGTAAAGAAGAAGCTGAGCGACTACAACGTGAACATGATGAACGCATTGCACGTGAAGCAGTTGAGAAAGCCAAGCAAGAAGCTGAAAAGAAAGCCAAGGCTGAGGCTGAACGTGTAGAGCGTGAAAAGGCTGAGGCATTGAAACGTGAAGAACTGCTAAAAGCCCAGAAAGAAGCTGCTGAGTTACGTGAAATTGAATTGCAACGTCAGGCTGAGGAGCGTAAAAAACAGGCTGAAATTGACAAACAGAAAGCGGTTGAGGCTGAACGTATTCGCATTGAACGTGAAACACAGCAACGACTAGAAGCTGAACAAAAGGCTGAGGCAAAAAGAATTGCAGATAAAGAGCACATGCGTTCTGTAAATAAAAGCATTGTTTTGGCTATGGCCAACTTAGGTTTATCTGAAGAACAGGCTCAGGGATTGATTAAAGCCATTTATAAAAATGAAATTCCACATATTTCGATTAAGTATTGAGGGCTGAATAATGCGTGGCGTAAATAAAGTAATTCTTGTCGGGACGTTGGGTAAAGACCCTGAAACTAAGAGTTTCCCTAATGGTGGTTCAATTACCCAATTCTCTATTGCTGTTTCAGAGAGCTGGGTTGATAAAAATAGCGGTGAGCGTAAAGAAAATACTGAGTGGATACGTATCGTTCTAAACAATCGCCTTGGTGAAATAGCACAGCAGTATTTGCATAAAGGTTCAAAGGTCTACATTGAAGGCTCTCTTCGTACTCGTCAGTGGACTGATCAAAACGGTCAGACTCAATATACGACGGAGATTCGGGGTGATCAAATGCAGATGCTAGATAGTCAGCGTCAAGATGGTCAGCAAAATAATAACTATGGCAACCCTAGTCAGGGCTATGGATACGGACGTTAGGAGCTTTGGAAATGATTGATTTAGAGAAAAGAATTGAAAGTGCGATGGATATGTATTGTAGCAAAATAGATGCAATGCACGTTCCACCAAGAGATACGGATATAGATGTTGTTTTAAGTGACTGCTTGAACAAAATCACCGAGCTAAAACAAAAACTCGAAAAAATTGAAAGTGGTGAGTTTGTTTTGGTGCCGAAACAACTATTAGGCATAAAAGTATCTGATGATGATACAAACTTGATTGATGCAGAAATAACTCAAAAGTCAAATGAACTTATAGCAGACTTACTCATTAATAATGGTGAAGAAGAACTTGAAATGCTTGTTGCAAAAGCAATGAAGCTTGGTGAGCTTTATGAACGTAAAAGATTGCAACGGTCCATGGTCGAAGCAGAGCCAAGCATATGAGTACACAAAAGTATATAGAGTGCAGCCATTGCAACAGAGCAATTGATGTAAGCGAAGTTGCTAATGAGCATGCCCATTGTGGTTATTTTCATGATGGTGCAGTCATAGAAATTAATTGCCAAAGTTGTGGTGGAGGGACATTGGTTGAGGTTGGATGCCATGTTTCATATAAGGTTGTAGAACATGACTAAATACATCCAAACCGAACTCGGCACAGAAAAACAATGTATTCACTGCGGTGAGTACTTCCCTGCTACGAAAGAGTTTTTCTACGGCACTGGTCGTATTAAAAAAGATGGCACCCAAATTCTAGAATCGAATTGCAAAGACTGTTACAAGCAACGCTTCAAGCCTTGGGTGAAGAAATGTAATGATGTTAGTTATCGGTATGCGTGAGGTGTGAAATGGAGATTGATCGCAGAATTAGAGCAAAAGAGTTTATGTACTTTCTTGGTGTTACTAGATACAAGTTTTACGAGCTAATTAATAAAGGTGATATTCAAAGCCCGATTAAGATTTCTGAAAGGGATGTTTTTTGGTATTCATCGTATGTAAAGCAAAAAGTAGAAGAACATAAAAAATCTGATATAGTAGCCACTTAACCAAGTGGCTTTTTTATTATCATGTGCCTGTAATTTTCACCAAAACGGGTAATAGAACGGGTAATAAACACAAATACTGCAAATAATATTTTAATTTTCAAAAGGTTGCCATTAACATGCTTCTGATGATTGATAACTACGATAGCTTTACCTATAACATCGTCCAATACTTTGGCGAGTTAGACCAAGAAGTTAAAGTTGTTCGCAATGACCAAATATCATTAGAGGATATCGAACGATGGCAACCTCAATACCTTGTCATTGGTCCTGGGCCATGCTCTCCAACCGAAGCAGGTATTTCAATTGCAGCCATTCAGCACTTCGCTGGAAAAATTCCAATACTTGGTGTTTGTTTAGGGCATCAAAGTATTGGACAAGCATTTGGTGGTAATACTGTTCGAGCCAAAACAGTTATGCACGGCAGACTATCAGAGATGTACCATAAAGATGTTGGTATCTTTTCTAATCTACCTTCACCCTTTACTGCAACACGCTACCATTCACTTGTTATAGATCAAGATACACTTCCTGAATGTCTAGAAGTTACTTGTTGGACAAATCAATCTGATGGCTCAATAGAAGAAATAATGGGTGTAAAACACAAAACACTTCCTATAGAAGGTGTTCAATTTCACCCTGAATCTATTCTAAGCCAACATGGACATCAAATTTTCAAGAACTTTTTAGAGACATACAAGTGACATCATGAATATTCAACAAGCTATAAAAAATATGACAAAAAACATCCATTTGACTAAACCCCAAATGAAAGATGTAATGTATAGCATCATGCAAGGCGAAACGACTAATGCCCAAATTGGTGCATTTTTGATGGGTTTACGTTTAAAAGGTGAAACTATCGAAGAAATTACAGCATCAGCTCAGGTCATGCGTGAACTTGCTATTCAGGTTAAACCTAAGAATACTAAACACCTTATCGATATTGTAGGTACAGGTGGCGATGGACAAAACCTATTTAATGTATCTACGGCTGCAAGCTTTGTCATATCATCAGCAGGTGCAACTGTTGCCAAACATGGGAACAGAGGTGTTTCAAGTCACTCTGGATCGTCAGATTTACTTGAAAAAGCAGGTATTCATTTAGATCTATCAGTTTCTCAAACTGAGCGCTGTTTAAATGAAATGGGGATAGGCTTTTTATTCGCACCTAACCATCACAAAGCAATGAAATATGCCATTACTCCTCGCAAAGAATTAGGTATTCGCACTATATTCAACCTTTTAGGACCACTTACAAACCCTGCTGGTGTACAACGTTTAGTTGTAGGTGTTTTCTCTGAAGAGTTATGTATTCCTATTGCTGAAGTACTGAAAAACCTTGGTGCGGTACATGTTATGGTTGTACATTCACAAGATGGTTTAGATGAAATTAGCCTAGCCACAAAAACAACCGTTGCTGAGCTTAAAAACGGTGAAATAACAACTTGGCAAATTTACCCTGAAGATGTTGGTATTCAAATACAAACATTAAGCGGATTAAGTGTAGATAGCTCTCAAGATAGTCTGAAACTCATTAAAGATGCACTTGGTCGTAAAAAGTCTGAAATAGGTCAAAAAGCGGCAGACATCATTGCACTCAACGCAGGTGCTGGTATTTATGTTTCTGGACTTGCAAAAGACTATGCACAAGGTGTTGCTTTCGCACAAGACATTATCGACGGCGGACAAGCTCTTGAGAAAATGAGTGTATTTGCCGAATATACAAAAACTTTAAAACTTGTTGATCCAACAACAACTGAGTAAGCTTATGGATATCTCCAACACCATTTTAGGTAAAATCATTGACCGTAAAGTTGAAGAGCTTGCTATACGTCGTAAGCAATACACTTTATATGACTTAGAACAATTTACAAAAAATGCCAGCCCAATTCGTTCATTCTCAGAAGCACTCAATCGCAAAACACCGGGCGTTATTGCTGAAATTAAAAAAGCTTCACCATCGAAAGGTATTATACGTAAAAATTTTGATCCTGCTGAAATTGCACAGCAGTATGAGCAAGCAGGTGCAGTATGTTTATCTGTACTGACAGATCAAGATTTCTTTCAGGGTGCAGATAAAAATATTCATATTGCAAGACAAAACTGTAACTTGCCCGCACTGCGAAAAGATTTTCTGATCGACCCATATAATGTGGTTGAAGCACGTGCTTTACATGCTGACTGTATTTTACTTATTGTTGCATGTCTATCGGATCAACAACTTGAAGAAATGTCGAAAACAGCCTTCGAGTATGGCCTAGATGTACTCGTTGAAGTTCATAATGAACATGAACTTGAGCGTGCATTAAAGCTGAATGAAAAATGTTTACTTGGTGTCAATAATCGTGATCTTAAAACTTTTAAAGTTGATCTAAAAAACTCTATTCGTCTCAAAGAACTCTTGCCTGCTGAACGCATGCTTATTACAGAAAGTGGCATCGCAACACCAAAAGATGTAGCTCAAATGCAAAAGCATCATATTCACCACTTTCTCGTTGGTGAAAGCTTTATGAAACAAGAAAATCCTCAACAAGCATTTTATGATTTGTTTGGCGTACCTTCTCTTATATAATCGTGACTATATACAATAAAAAGGCAGTCCATAACATATGGCTGCCTTTTTATTTCAGTCTTATTTTTTTCATTTGTTATTGAGCATGATTAACTATGAGTAATTCAGATAGTTTTCTTTCGAAAGAACAGCGAAGTCTTTTAAAACAATTTCGCAAACAAATTCAATACCCTCATGCTAACTCATCTCAAGACACTTCTATAAAAAAAGAGATACCCATTACTACTTCTCCCCAAGAAGAAGATGCAACTGCTTTATTTAAACAAGCAGTACAAGGTGTAAAAAAATTAGATCCTGCCAATATTGCTCCTATTACTAAGCCCAAAACAAAGAAAGTAAATGCACAAATTTTAGCAAAACGAGTTGCTGCCGAAGGAGATGCAACCCAAGATCATGCAGAACTGTCAGATACACAAGCTGCCCTCAACCCTGTAGGAAGTCAACAAACTCTTAGCTATCGTATTGCAACATTACAACATCGTATATTTGAAGACTTAAAAACAGGTAAAATACGCTGGTTTGAAGCAGTCGATTTACATGGCTGTACTGTAGAGGAAGCACGTCAAGCTGTCTTACAAATCATTCAAATGGCAAAAAACGAAAACCAGAATGTAGTTAAAATTGTGCATGGCAAAGGACCAGAAGCAATACTAAAAACCTACGTTAATGGCTGGCTTCGACAGCATAGAGATGTACTGGCCTTTGTAAGTGCTCCTGAAAACCAAGGTGGTACAGGTGCTGTATTAGTACTTTTAAAACGTGCAGAGAAAAACCCTAAATATCAACAGCAGTAATTGATATGAATATTAAATCTTTTAGAAAGAAAATTTTCTGCTACAATACTGCCCTTGCTCAATTTGTGTAAGTGAACACCTGTTATGTCTATGCAGCAATCCTACGAAAATATTCTTGAAGCCGTTGGTGAAGACCTTGAACGTCCGGGCCTCAAAGACACACCTCTTCGTGCCGCAAAAGCATTTTCGTATTTGACGTCAGGCTATAATAAAACACTCGAAGAAGTTACCAATGACGCGGTTTTCCCTTCAGATAACCGTGAAATGGTTTTAGTCAAAAATATTGAATTTTATTCTTTATGTGAACATCATTTACTACCTTTTTACGGTCGTGTTCATATTGCATATCTACCTGAAGGGCAAGTATTAGGGCTTTCAAAGTTTGCGCGCATTACTGAAATGTTTGCTCGTCGCTTACAAATTCAAGAGAACCTAACGCAACAAATTGCCGAATCTATTGAACAAATCACAGGTGCACGTGGTGTGGCTGTAGTCATCGACTCTGCACACATGTGTATGATGATGCGTGGCGTTGGCAAACAAAGTTCAACAACAAGAACCGTTTCATTTGTCGGTGAATTCAAAACAAATACAGAAACTCGTCGTGAGTTTTTAAGTGCTGTTCCTGAAAGCTATTAAATATAACTTAGAAACAAAAAAGGATAAGTTTTTACTTATCCTTTTTTAATAACTTCTATTTTATCAAAGATATTTTGCACTATACTCATGCACTGTATCTACAAATATTTTTGGCATGTCAGGATTCACCCATTGGGTAATACCATGGCCTAAATTTGCGATATATCCTGTTTTTTCTCCATTCGCATAAGCATCATCAAGCATTGCTTTCACTGCTTTTTCAATAGTATGATTAGACCCATATAATGTTGCAGGATCTAAATTACCTTGTAATGCTGCACGACCGTTAACAAGTTTACGAGCCTCATCTAAACGTGTTGTCCAATCTAATCCAAAAGCATCCGCCCCAGTATCTAACATGACATCTAGCCATTGACCACCGCCCTTGGTAAACAAAATGACAGGAATACGATGGCCATCTTTTTCACGGATCAAACCATTCACAATTTTCTTCATATAATTCAGTGAAAAGTCGATATATTCACGATGTGCTAATGCACCACCCCAACTATCAAAAATTTGAACCGCTTGAGCCCCCGCTTCAATTTGCGCATTTAAATAATCAGTGACAGCATCTGCTAAACGATCAAGTAATGCATGCAAAAGCTCTGGCGTTTTGTAAAGCATTTCTTTGGTAAAACGGTAATCTTTACTTGAACCACCCTCAATCATGTACGTTGCAAGTGTCCAAGGGCTACCCGAAAAACCAATTAAGGGAACACTTCCACCCAATGCTGAACGAATTGCCGTTACCGCATTCATGACATAGTCTAAATCGGTATTGACATTAACTTTTGGTAAATTTTGAATATCTTGTTCTGTACGAATTGTTTTTTTAAACTTTGGTCCTTCCCCAGTCTCAAAATAAAGCCCTAAACCCAATGCATCAGGTACAGTTAAAATATCTGAAAATAAAATAGCTGCATCCAAATTATAACGACGTAGTGGTTGCAATGTCACTTCACAAGCAAATTCAGTATTTCGACATAAAGATAAAAAATCACCTGCTTTTGCTCGTGTTTCACGATATTCCGGTAGATAACGACCAGCCTGACGCATCATCCAAATAGGTGTTGTATCAACAGATTCACGTAATAATGCACGCAAAAAACGATCATTTTTTAAAGTCGTCATGCCTTTCTCAATCATTGAATTATTTCAATATATTATAGCAAAAAAGCATCTACATAAGATAACCGAGCCTACCAATAATGATTATTGAAACTATACATGTACGAAATAATTAATGCAGAAAATAATAAACTCTGTAATACTGAGCACGTTTTACAACAATATAATTCTAAGGTTTACTACATGTTTGTTCGCTCATTACTCGCTGTGAGTTTAAGCTACTTGATGATCAATACTGCTTTTGCCGCTTCTGATGTGGCGCAATCAGCAGCAGGAACATCTGAACAAGTTGCTTCAACGCCTACAGCAACAGATCCAATAGATCCATTATCTTTAGATAATAAAAGTGCATCTGAGATTATGGCTGGTGCTGCAGATACTTCTTCATCTGATGTTGTAAGTGCTTCTGAAGCTCAAATTACTACACAAGAACAAAACAATCTAAATGATGTCGCAAAGACTGTAAAAAATATTGATAATACACCTGAAAAATCAACAACTAAATCGGCAACTAAGTTCGCTAAAACAGCGTGGACTTTAGATAACCTAAATAATGTTGAGTGGTATAGTCATATTGGAAAAGGTCAATTCCCTATCTATGCGCGCGCGCAAGTGATGCTTAATAACGCACATGCTTCACCGGGCGCAATTGATGGCTCTAGTGGTAAAAACACCCTAAAAGCAATTGCTTCTTTTCAGCAAATGCATGGTATTCAACCAACTGGTGTATTAGATGAAGATACATGGAATGCATTGCTTGCCTCTCAAGGGGACAAACCAGCATATATAGAATACACTATTTCAGAAGATGACTTGAAAGGACCATATGCGAAAGAAATTCCACATGATTACGCACTACAAGCAAAAATGAAAGGCTTATACTATACCAGTGTACCTGAAATGCTTGGTGAAAAATTCCATATGGATGAAGGTTTCTTAAAGCAACTCAATCCAAAAGCGAATTTTAATCAGCTCGGACAAAAAATTATTGTTACGAGCGTTCGCAATAACTTGCCTGAAAATATTCATTTAATTGTTGCCCATAAAGGTGCAAAACAACTATATCTTTTTAACTCACAAAATCAAATGGTTGGATCATTCCCTGCCACTATTGGTAGCTCTGATACACCATCTCCAACAGGTAGTTATAAAGTTGTAGGTGTAACTCCAAATCCTTGGTATAGCTACTCACCAAGTAACTATATTCAAGGTAATAACTTAAAACCACTTTCTTTACCACCTGGCCCTAATACACCAGTCGGCAATATTTGGATTGGCTTAAGTAAAAAATCATTTGGTATACATGGCACACCTAACCCATCCTTAATATCTAAAACAGCTTCACATGGTTGTATTCGTCTTACCAACTGGGATGCAAATGATCTTGGCAGAAAAGTAAAATCAGGTACAATTGTCAAATTCTTGGAATAATTATAGATTATTCTTAAATAAGCTCAGAGTTTTCTGGGCTTATTTTTTATATAAAAACCTGAACTCTGGAGATTTAAGTGTCTATTCGACTTAAAGCAACCAAAACAATTTTACCTTTATTATTGACTGCATTTTTCGGTACAGCAGTACATGCAGCAGAAACACCTAATGTAAGCAACAATAAATGTGCAGAAATGCAACAATACATTATGGGGCTAAAATACCAACAGCAATCTGCTGAGATTCATGCATTACAACTTCAAAGCTATGAGCTTGCAACCCTACGTATTCAACAATATTTACAACAGCATCCAAATGCAAAAAATATTGCAGTTGTAACTGACTTAGATGAAACAGTCCTCGACAATAGTGCTTTACTTGTACGAGATACAGAACAGTGTCATGACTGGAGAACATGGGATACTTGGAATGATTGGGAAATAAATGGTCACCCGACACTTATTCCAGGTAGCCTTGCTTTCTTCAATTTTTTAAATGAGCGTGGTATTAAAATTTTCTATGTTTCTGATCGTACACAAGAACATAAAGCATCGACAGTTGCGACGTTAAAAGAATTAAAGCTACCGCAAGTAAGCATGGATAATGTCTTACTTTATGACTCACCAAAACAACAGCGTCGCGAGAAAATTGCTAAAGACTATAATATTATTATGCTTCTTGGCGATAGTTTACCTGACTTCTCAAGTGACTTTACAAGCAAACAAAGTAAAGTTGAGCGCGAACAAGGTGTTCTCAAGAACCAACACCATTTTGGACATGACTGGATTGTTTTACCAAACTCTAGTTATGGTGCTTGGAGTAAAGATACTCTAAAAGCATGGGAAGAACCACTCAAGAAATAATATTGTTTTTAAATAAAAAGCCAGCAACTGCTGGCTTTTTTTATTATGCTTTCGGGTCTTTAAACTGCACCAATGACTGACTGGCTTTTGTTGCATATTGCGTCAGCTTATCTAGTACTGTTGGTACGACATGATCTGCGATTTGGGCTGCTTGTAGACCTAACTTCTCACCTACTGTTGGTTTACGGCGTGTGCTAATCAAATACACATCATTTTCATGAATTAAGTCTAAAATGACTTGATCTGAAGTATGTAATTGATCTGCTAAATTTAATTCTACAGCATCTTCACCATACCAATGCTCACCTGTGGCAACTTGCTCTACATTCAATTGAGGTCTGTACTTTTCAACAAAATGTTTAAATAACTGATGCGTCTGCTGTAGTTCTTCTTCAAACTTTGCTTTACCTTCATCTGTATTTTCACCAAACATCGTAACCGTACGCTTGTACTGGCCTGCTGTATACAACTCAAAGTCAACATTATGCTCTTTTAGAAGACGGTTAAAGTTTGGTACTTGTGCAACAACACCAATAGATCCTAGAATCGCAAACGGCGCAGCAATCACTTGATTGGCAATACATGCCATCATATAGCCACCACTTGCAGCAACTTTATCAACACAGATCGTTACATAGAAGCCTGCATCTCTTAAGCGAACAATTTGTGCTGCTGCAAGACCATACCCATGTACCATACCACCTGGGCTTTCTAGACGAATGACCACTTTATCTTTGCTTGCATCCGCTGCAGCAATAATCAGTGTCACTTCTTCACGTAAATTTGCGACAGCAGAAGCCTGGACATCACCTTTAAAGTCAATAACATAGACTTTATCTTTAGACTTTTTACGTGCTTTGGTTGCTTTAATTAAACTGCCTATTGAAAACTTTGTACTACTTCCTTGTGAAGCAAGTTTTTTCTTTTGCTCATTTAAACGTGCATTTAAATGCGTTATATGAATTTCTGCTGGTAATTTAGGCAGTTGGAATAACATACATTCCCCGAATAATTTTATGAATATATTCCATAATATGAGGGCTTTATAAAGAAAATCAATATCTGTCTCTTTTAATGTACGCAACTACTACACTTTGAGCCAATGATAAATAGACTACTGCTTTATTCTTGGCATAGGTGAAATACCTTGTATTTCTTCAATCTGTTTAATCCAACGCTTTACATGTTCATATTCATCTAAAGAAACTCCACCCTCATCTGCGACGGTAATGTAAGGATAACAAGCCAAATCGGCAATTGTGATTTTATCGAGTGCAAGCCAAGTATACTTTTTCAAATGACTATTCATAAAGGTTAAAATTTTATATGCACGAGCCTGTGCTTCTTCTAAGTTTGCATCACCATTAAACAGCTTAGTTCTTCTTGCTAATGCTGGACCAAATGCAATTTCCCCCGATGCAATAAATAACCATCTATGAATTTCTGCTTGTCCTATTATATTCTTTGAGTACCACATACAGGCAAGATCATACTTTTGTACGAGATATAGTAAGATTGTATTGCTATCACTTAAAACGACTTCATTATCAATGAGTACAGGAATTTGCCCAAGTGGGTTAATCTTCAAAAATTCTGTCGTTATTCTTACTTCATGGGGTGCATCTATTTTTTCGTAATCAAGCTCCAATAAATTTAAGAGCTGCTCTACACGATGTCCATGCCCTGAAAGCGCAGTGGTATATAGTTTTATCATATTGTTTTACTTTATTATAGACATAAAAAAAGCATACCCTAAGGCATGCTTTTTGCAAGGTATTTTAAAAAATTAACCAATAAATTTACGTGCATTACGGAACATACGTAACCAAGCACCATCTTTATCCCACGATTCAGGCGACCAAGAGTGCTGTAAGGCACGGAAGTTACGCTCTGGATGAGGCATCATAATCGTTGCACGACCATCTGTAGATGTTACACCACCAATTGCTTCAGGCGAACCATTTGGATTCATTGGATAGTGCTGCGTTGGCTGACCATGGCTATCTACGTAACGTAAAATAACTTGATCATTCGCATTTAAATTCGCAATGCTTTGCTCAGGCGCAACTACTCGACCTTCACCATGTGCAACAGCAATTGGTAAAATAGAACCTTCCATACCTTGTAATAATACAGACTTAGATTTTTCTATTTTCACGTTAATACTACGTGCTTCAAATACTTCACTGGTATTGCGATGAAAACGAGGCCATGCTTCTGCACCCGGAATAAGCGGTGCAAGTTGCGATAACATCTGACAACCATTACAAATACCTAAGCTAAAGGTTTCATTACGGTTAAAGAAACGTTCAAACTGGTCACGCAGTTTTTCATTAAATAAAACTGACTTCGCCCAGCCACCACCTGCACCAAGCACATCACCATATGAGAACCCGCCACATGCAACTAGACCTTCAAAGTCTTCTAAGCTAATTCTGCCTGCAAGCAGATCACTCATATGCACATCAACAGTATTAAAGCCAACTTTATCAAAAGCTGCTGCCATTTCGATATGACCGTTCACACCTTGCTCACGTAAAATCGCCATATTTGGACGACGTAAGTTCAAAAAGGGTGCTTCAACTTCTTCATTTAAATCGAACGTTGGTTCTGCAATTAAGCCCTTATGTGCTTGATCTGCAATTAAGGCATATTCCTGATCAGCTGTTTCTGCATTATCACGTAAGCGTTGGATCTGATGAGATACTTCAGACCATGCTTGCTGTAACTCTGTACGGCTCAATTTAAGACCATTTACAGTCAATGCATCAGATGTATTCACTTGACCTACAACTTCAATTGCATCTCTTAATGGAGATTCAGCAATTTCAGCCTCTAAAGCTTTCCAATCAGACGTTTTTAATTGAATGACTGCACCAATTTCTTCAGAGAATAAGCTATCTACAGACAGTGCTTCTAAGTTTACACCTAGACGTGCTGTAAACATCATTTCGCTTACCGTTGCAAGTAAACCACCATCACCAATGTCATGATAAGCTTGAATGAGTCCACGTGTATTCCAGTCTTGGATTAAAGCAAAGAATGCTTTTAGATCCTCAAAACTGTCTACATCTGGCGCAGTTGTGCCAATTGCTTTATGAACTTGCGCAAGAATCGAACCACCCATACGGTGCTGACCTTTAGAAAGATCAATACGTACAAGTACAGTATCCTCAATTGCTTTAAGCTCAGGTGTTAATGTTTTACGTACATCATTTACAGGTGCAAATGCAGTAATTACCAATGACATTGGCGATGTTACAGACTTGTCTTCACCTTCATCCTGCCATGTCGTACGCATAGACAATGAGTCTTTACCTACAGGAATCGCAATACCTAACGCAGGGCAAATTTCCATACCAATGGTTTTTACTGCTTCAAATAAGGCTTGATCTTCACCTTCTTGACCTGCAGCAGCCATCCAATTCGCAGATAATTTAATATCTGCTAACTGCTCAATATCTGCCGATGCAATATTGGTAATTGCTTCTGCAACTGCCAAACGTGCAGATGCAGCAGGATTTAACAATGCGACAGGTGGACGCTCACCCATTGCCATCGCCTCACCTGTATAACCTTCTAAGCTGGTTGTTGTTACCGCAGCATCTGCTACAGGCACCTGCCAACGACCAACAAGCTGATCTCTTGCAACCATACCTGTAATAGAACGGTCACCAATCGTAATTAGGAACGATTTTGAAGCAACCGTTGGATTTTTTAATACACGGAAAATTGCATCTTTAAGATCAATTTTTGCAGTATCAAAAGTATTACCAATACGTTCAGTCGTTTTGTAACTACGTTGCATACGCGGTGTACCACCAAGCATCACTTGCATTGGCATATCTACCGCATTATTTTCAAATAATGGATCTTCTACAGTTAAATGACGTGCTTCAGTGGCTTCACCCAACACCGCAAATGGACAGCGTTCACGCTCACAAATTGCTTCAAATTCAGCTAAAGAACTTGGACGGATCGCCAAAACATAACGTTCTTGCGCTTCATTTGACCATATCTCCATTGGAGACATACCCGGTTCTAAAGATGGAATTTTACGTAAGTTTAATACAGCACCTAACTCATGATCATTCACAAGCTCAGGCATTGCATTTGAAATTCCACCCGCACCTACATCGTGTACAGAAACAATTGGGTTCTCATTCTCTAAACGCCAACACGTATCAATAACTTCTTGGCAACGGCGTTCCATTTCTGGGTTTTCACGCTGTACAGAAGCAAAGTCTAAGCTTTCACCCATTGTACCGCTATCTACAGATGATGCAGCACCACCACCTAAACCAATTAGCATCGCAGGGCCACCCAGCACAATGAGTAAATCACCCGGTTGAATTGGATCTTTTTCAACATGATCTGGACGGATATTACCGTAACCACCTGCAATCATAATTGGCTTATGAAAACCTTTCACATCGCCATTTACATTTTGTTCAAATGTCCGGAAATAACCGTTTAGGTTTGGACGACCAAACTCATTATTGAATGCAGCACCACCAAGTGGGCCATCAATCATAATTTGTAATGGTGATGCCATACGAGATGGTTTGCCATACTGCTCTTCCCATGGCTGTTCAAAACCAGGAATATTTAAGTTAGATACAGTAAAGCCTGTTAAACCTGCTTTTGGTTTACCACCACGACCTGTTGCACCTTCATCACGGATTTCACCGCCTGAACCTGTTGCAGCACCTGCAAATGGAGAAATTGCAGTTGGGTGATTATGTGTTTCCACCTTCATTAAAATATGAGCGGCTTGACTCTTATATTTATAGACATGATGACCATTTTCATCCGGTTTTGGATAAAAACGCATTGTGTCATAGCCTACAATTACAGATGCATTATCTTTATATGCAGACAACACATCATTTGGAGATTCTTTATACGTATTTTTAATCATTTTGAACAATGACAATGGTTGTTTTTCACCATCAATTGTCCATTCTGCATTAAAGATTTTATGACGACAATGCTCTGAGTTTGCTTGAGCAAACATCATTAGTTCGATGTCATTTGGATTGCGTTGTAACTGAGTGAATGCTTCCACTAAATAGTCAATTTCTTCTTCAGAAAGTGCAAAACCAAACTCTTGGTTTGCCTGAACAAGTGCAGACTTTCCTTGACCAAGTACATCAATCGTATTTAATGGTTTTGGCGAAGTTTCACTAAATAGTACCTGCGCATCATTTACCTGATTAAATACATTTTCAGTCATACGGTCATGTAAAATTGCTTTTACCGCATCACTTACAGTATTTACACCTTTTAGCGTATACAAAATACCGCGTTCAACACGATGAACAGGCGTATTACAGTTTTTAAAAATATCGACTGCTTTAGAAGACCAAGGTGAAATTGTACCCACACGTGGTGTTACTAAAATTTGTACTTCATCACTTGCAGCTTGGTGAAGTTCAAAACTTGAACCATCATTTAATAACTGTTGAGCTGCTTGTAATTCTTGTTCGTTGAGCGCTTGATCAAACAGATAAACCCACTGGCTTTCGATTGATTGAACAGAACTAAGAGACGATAAACGTGATAATAGTTGAGTTTTTTTGAAAGTAGAATGTGCTACCGCACCGGCCACGATAAACATGTTGATTTTGGCTCCACGGGTAAGTCTTAACACCTTACCGCAATGTGACTTTGAGAAGAGCGTCTATAATACTGCTTATTCGTCTATTGAGCTAGTTCAAACCAACATAATCGAAAAGATATATGAAAATTTATTAAAATTAATAAAGATAACTCTAATATTCAGCCAAATAAAAACCGATCTCACCTATTTTTAAATGAGATCGGAATGAGATCGGTCAAAATATTTATTTAAAAAATATACTATTTTAGTTCAGGATGCTGACTCACCAACCTTTCACGCTTTTGACTCAGTTGATCCATCTTTTCATCAATTTTTTGCACTTTTTCTTCAATATTTTCATGAAACACATCTAATAACTCTTGTGCTTCTTGATGATCTTCTGCAATTGGTGCTGTACCATAAAGTGGCTTATTTGCAGTTTCTTTAAAATAAAATGCTGTTATTAAACCAACAAAACCAAAAACAATAAGATAATAAGCAGGAATCATCAAATTGCCTGTACATTCTACAAGATATGCTGTTACTGTCGGTGTTAAGCCTGCAAATACAATGGAAATATTAAATGCGGCAGCAAGTGCAGAATAACGAATATCTGTCGGAAACAATGCTGGAATTGTCGCAGCCATAATACCCAATAGCATGTTTACCGAAAGTGCTAAAATAAATAGCCCTACAAACATTAAAGACTCAACACCAGATGTCATAAGCATGAATGCTGGATATGATAAAAATATAAGTGAGAAACTACCTGCAAAAATGAATGGGCGACGACCAATTTTATCACTCAACCAACCGATCAATAGTTGTAAAAATAGCATGCCGGACATAACACCTATTGTTACCATTTCCCCACGATCACTTGGGTAATGCAAGTTATGCGTAAAGTAACTTGGTAAATACGTCAGTAGCATGTAATAAACAACATCTGTACTTACAACAATACCCACACATACCCAAAGACTGCGCTTGTGTGTGGTGAGCACTTCCCTAAAAGGAATTTTCTTTTCTGCATTTTCAGTCGCTTTTTTATATGCAGGCGTTTCCTCCAATGTATTACGCAAATACATTCCAACCAGACCCAGTGGTAAAGACAATACAAATGGGATGCGCCATCCCCAATCTGCAAAGCTATGCTCACCTACGATTAAACTAATAAGTGATACTGTACCAGCACCAATTAAGAAGCCTGCAATTGATCCAAAGTCTAACCAGCTGGCCATAAAACCACGCTTACGGTCTGAAGAATACTCTGCAACAAAAATTGCTGCACCTGCATATTCCCCACCAACAGATACACCCTGTGCAATTTTTACAATAAGCAATAAAATTGGTGCCCAGATACCAATACTTTCATAGCTTGGGATAAGACCAATACCACAAGTACTTAACGTCATAATCATAATCGTAATTGCAAGAATATGTTTACGACCATATTTATCACCTAAGAATCCAAAGATGATACCGCCTATAGGACGAAATAGAAAAGGAATAGAAAATGCTGCAAGCGTTGCAATAATTTGAACCCCATCAGATGCATTAGGAAAAAAAACTTTTCCTAATACATATGCGACATAGCCGTATACACCGAAGTCAAACCATTCAATGGTATTACCTAAAGCAGCGGCTGTAATTGCTTTTTTTGTTTTGGCACTTTCGACAATATTAATATCGTCGAGTCCCACTTCATTACTTTTATCAGTTGCTGTTTGCATTAAACACCCTGTATTGAATTAGAAAGATAACTCTTACATCGCTCAAATCACTTGTGATAAGCATTAAGCTAATTATGTGGGCACAAACTCTAACACAAAAATACAACAAACCCTAAATTAACAAAAAAATTATAATAGAAATCAATTAATTAAAATCTACAAAGAAACATTAAATAAAGAACCAATCCAAAAAGTAAATGTCATAGCAACAACTCCCCATAACATGACACGAATTGCTCCTTTAATCATATTACTTCCACCTGCATAACTTGAAACAACACCCAGCACACCCAAAGAAATAATACCAACGATAATAATTCCATATTCAAAGTGATCTCTTGGTAACAATAAGATCGCTAACAATGGACATAACCCACCCAAAGAAAAAGAAATTGCAGATGAAAAAGCTGCCAAAAATGGCTGTGCTGCTGTTTCTTCATTAATACCTATTTCATCTCTTGCATGGGCAGCAAGCGCATTGTGCTCTGTAAGCTGTTTAGCAACCTCAAAAGCCAATTCTTTATCTAAACCACGATGAATATAAATTTTAGTTAATTCCAACAACTCTAAATCAGGGGATAAATGCAAACTTTTAGCCTCCATTCTCAAATCTGCATCTTCGATATCTTGCTGAGATTTCACAGAAATAAATTCACCTGCTGCCATAGAAACAGCACCTGAAATAACGCCCGCAATACATGTAATTAAAAGTGTGTGTACTGATGCTCCACTTGCAGAAATACCAACAACTAAACTTGTTACTGAAATAATTCCATCATTTGCACCAAGTACCGCAGCACGTAACCATCCCGAACGCTCTGTATAATGATTTTCTTCATGATGAGAATGACGAGACATCTTTTTTCTCTACTTATAATAATAAATTGTATATTTTATTGTAGCGTGATTTTTGAATGATCTAAATGCAAATAGATCAGGCAAAAATTACCATTTAATCACAAATGAAACGACAACCTTTGACGTGTGTAACTAGAGAATCGATCCTTTTTTTGGCATGATGGATGAAACTCAACAATTGATTCTATGACGAATGAAAGAAATGCGCTGGTTAGAACTACTTTCAGCGACCCGTTTAGGAAGTAAAAAAAATCAAAACGAACTTGGTCGAAGCCCATTCCATAAAGATTATGACCGAATTATATTTTCGCAAAGCTTTAGACAACTAAACCGTAAAACACAAGTTCACCCACTCACACAAAATGATGGTGTACATACTCGACTAACACACTCTTTAGAAGTTTCATGCGTTGGTCGCTCTTTAGGAATGCTTGCTGCCGAAAAAATCAAAGATGATCTTCCTTCTTGGATTTCATCTGCTGATCTGGGTGCAATTATTCAAGCGGCTTGTTTAGCACATGATATTGGAAATCCTCCATTTGGCCATGCAGGTGAATATGCAATTCGAGAATGGTTTGATGCGGCAGCGCAAAATAATTTTCTTGATGCACTATCTCCCGAAGAATCTGCCGATGTAAGACAGTTTGAAGGCAATGCGCAAGGCTTACGCCTACTCACTCGTGTAGACCATCACCCCGAAGACGGTGGCATGCGCCTAACTGCTGCAACACTTGGTGCTTATCTTAAATATCCTTGGCTCTCAAAACCTATTCAAGAAAATGAATCTGCACAAAATCGTGCTAAGTTTGGTTGTTATCAAAGTGAGAAAAACATTCTTGGCGAAATTGCAAATCGCTTAGGGCTTATTGAAATTGCTGAATATCATTATTGTCGCCATCCGCTTACTTACCTGTTAGAAGCAGCCGATGACATTTGTTATGCACTGATTGATCTTGAAGATGCGATTAGCTTAAATATTTTAACTTATGAAGAAGTTGAACCTATTTTTATAAAACTGATTGCCGACTATGGCATTCCAAATGAATTGTCTTTACCTTGGACAACATGGCAACAGAAAATTGCTGCATTACGTGGTCGTGCAATGAAACGACTTGTAGAAGAAGTAACAAATGCTTTCTCACGCCATCAAACAACAATTCTTATGGGGCAATTGCAAGGAACATTACTACAATACTGCCCAACAGATATCTCAGCAGGTATTGAGGAAGCCAAAGACCTTGCAAGACAAAAGATTTTCGGTCATCGCCAAAAAATTGATTTAGAAGTCATTGCTCACATGAGCTTACAGCACATTTTAGATGCATTTATGCCACTCACCCTGCCAAATAAATCGACAAGTTATAAAGACCGTAAGTTTATGCTTATGCTAGAACAATCTGGTGTTCATTTTGGGGACAATCACTACCAAAATATTATGCAAGTTCTCGACATTATTGGTAAATTCTCCGATCATCAAGCATATCATCTTGCACAAATACTACAGGGTCACCGCCCTGCATTTACTTCATAGGAAAATAAATGATTGGTTGCCTTATTGGTGAAGTCCTCGCATTAGAGGCTCCTACCGTGATTTTAAATGTAAATGGCATCGGTTATGAAATAGATACACCTCTTTCTACCTTCTGCCAACTACAAAAAGGTCAAAAAGTTACCTTATGGACACATCTTGCAGTTAGAGAAGATGCTCAACTTCTGTATGGCTTTTTAGATTTACGCGAAAAAACTTTCTTTAGAACACTACTTAAAGTGAATGGTGTTGGCCCTAAAATGGCTCTTGGTATACTTTCTACCCTTAGTGCAGATTTACTTATTCAAACCATTGAAAATGATGATATTAACACGCTCGTTAAAGTACCAGGTGTGGGTAAAAAAACAGCCGAGCGTTTACTTATCGAGTTAAGAGATCGTATAAAATCTTTACAACAAGATACACCTCATCAGTCAAATAATACCACTATGCCTTTACAACAATCTGTCAACTCAGCAGTTGCCGAAGCCGAGGCTGCTCTACTGTCTTTAGGTTATAAACCTCAAGAAGCTAAAAAAGTGGTTGCAAGCGTCAAAGATCAACATACAGAAGTTGCAGATATTATTCGTGCTGCACTTAAATCAATGATGAAATCCTAAGTTATGCAAGACAGACTCATTAACGGACATGAAAAACCTGAAGATCAAATTGACCGTGCCATTCGACCTGCAACATTAAGCGACTATATTGGTCAGCCCATTGTACGTGAGCAAATGGAAATTTTTATTGGTGCTGCACGCGGTCGTGGTGAAGCACTAGACCATACGCTTATTTTTGGCCCTCCCGGTTTGGGAAAAACAACCCTTGCCAATATTATTGCACGTGAAATGGGTGGAAGTCTAAAATCTACCTCTGGGCCTGTCTTAGAACGTGCGGGTGATCTTGCTGCTTTACTCACAAACCTAGAGGAAGGCGATGTTTTATTTATTGATGAAATTCACCGCCTATCACCAGTCATTGAAGAGATTCTTTATCCTGCAATGGAAGACTACCAATTAGATATTATGATTGGTGAAGGGCCTGCTGCTCGCTCTATTAAGCTTGACTTGCCTCCATTTACTCTCGTTGCTGCAACAACACGTGCAGGGCTACTTACCTCACCATTGCGTGATCGTTTCGGTATTGTTCAACGCCTAGAGTTTTACTCAGTTGAAGACCTTACATATATTGTTGAGCGCTCCTCTCGGTTAATGGATGTTGGTATTACAAGTAGTGGTGCACAAGAAATCGCACGTCGTTCTCGTGGTACACCTCGTATTGCAAACCGTTTACTACGCCGAGTACGCGACTATGCTCAAGTTAAGGGGACAGGAGAAATTACTCAAGACATGGCTCAACGTGCATTAGACATGTTAAATGTAGATAAATCAGGATTAGATACGTTAGATCGCCGTTATTTAACTATGCTTTTAGAACGTTTTAATGGTGGCCCTGCAGGTGTTGAAGCACTTGCAGCCGCTATGGCCGAAGACAGCGGTACATTAGAAGATGTTATTGAACCCTATCTTATACAGCAAGGTTATGTAATGCGTACCGCTCGTGGACGAATTGCTACAACACAATCTTATTTGCAATTTGGTCTTACGCCTCCTGAAGACCCTAAAGCATCCTAAATTTCAAGCAATACCGTTATGACTATTGTTCATAGCGGTTGAAACTTTTCATACAATTAAATCAGCTTACTACCGCCGTTCTTCAAATAAATAGCTATTATTTTGGGTCAATTGAAATTTCAAATGATTGTGTATGTGTAAATCTTAGGTTATTTAATTTTCCGTTATTACATAACTCAAAAAAGTAGCTATTACCTCTCAACCATATTTATAAATATTTTTGTAATTTTAGATGTATCTCTTTACTCAAAAAAACCAAAAATATTGTTATTCACCTTAAAAAATCCACCAAACATCGCTTCATCACTCAAAGATATTGATATCTTGTGCCATAGTCCACTCAACGGATTCTGTTAGAATTCCCCACCAATAAAGTATATACACATATATCCTTTATCCATCAGGCTACAGACATAACTCTACATGCATTCTGCTTCAACCGATAATATTAAAATATGGGCAATGCAAGCAGAAACATATCGCCAATAAATCGTAAATATTTGATTTATTTTCAAATATTTAACCTCAACCTATTGTATAGGAAAATTTTCATGCCTAGCCATTTTGAATTTAAAATTCGTGTTTATATTGAAGATACAGATGCAGGTGGCATTGTCTATCATGCAAATCATATTCGATATATGGAAAGAACACGTACAGAATGGTTACGTGCATCTGGCATAGATCACTATTGGCACCAAAAAGACTATAATTTCGTTGTACGTGGAATTAGCCTAAAATACTTACGCCCAATTTTAATGGACGATCTTATTACTGTAACTGCTCGTGTTATTTCTTGTAAAGCTGCATCTTTTATATTGCAACAGAATATTTATCGTGGTGAAATCTTGCTTGCAACGGGTGAAGTTGAACTGGCTTGCTTAAATAAAAATATGCTGCCACGTAGACTCCCTGAAGAAATTAGTTCATTGCTTAAAAAAGAAATGGAACAAAATTAGGCATCAATGGCTTTTTAGATATGACCACTCAAAACGTAGAAACAACACTGCATATAACCAATTTGATTTTACAAGCAAGTCCTGTTGTACAACTGGTCATGCTTTTACTTTTTCTTGCCTCAATATATAGCTGGTATGTTATTGCTAAACTATCTATGGGCTTTAAAAAAGCGACGCGTCAGGATGACCATTTCCAAAAAATGTTTTGGTCAGGCGCAGAAACAAATACGCTTTATAATAATGCACAGCTCAACTCAGAACGCCGTGGATTAGAAGATATTTTTTATGAAGGCTATTCAGAGTATTTAAAACTTAAAAAACGTCAGGCATCAATCCAACAAAAAATAGATGGTACAGAAAGAATTCTACGTGTCGGTTTAAGTCGCGATCAAGGCACACTTGAATCAGGTTTAAATGGTCTAGCAAGTATTGGTTCTGTTGCACCATATGTTGGTCTATTTGGTACAGTTTGGGGCATTATGAATGCCTTTATTGGTCTTGCAGGTGTTGAGCAAGTTACATTAGCAACAGTAGCACCGGGTATTGCTGAAGCACTTATTGCAACTGCAATTGGTTTATTTGCTGCGATTCCTGCTGTACTCGCTTTCAACCACTTTACTGCAAAAAGTGAAGCTGTTTACTCAGACCGTGCATTATTTGCTGAAGAAATGGTTGCATTACTACAACGTCAATCTATGGGCTCTTCTCAGGAGTCTGAATAAAATGGCAATACAGCGTAGTGGGCGTTTTGGCCGCATCAAAAAGCCGTTAAAAAGCGATATGAATGTAGTACCATATATTGATGTAATGCTCGTTTTACTTGTGATTTTTATGGTAACTGCGCCAATGATCTCTAGCAGTTTAAAGGTTGATCTTCCTAAAGCAAAAAGCTCACCATTTCAGTCTAAAGATACACCTGCAATTGTTACCTTAGATGCAAGCGGTAACTACTTACTCCGCTATCATGAACATAAAGATGAAAAGATGTCTTTAGATGAGCTAAAGCAAACATTGTCTGAAGCACAACAGCATGCTCAAGATAACCAGCAGGAACTTAGTGTACTCATTAATGGTACACAATCTCGACCTTATGGTGAAGTTGTTGTTCTTATGGCAAATTTACAAGATGCAGGCTTGACTCAAGTTGGCCTACTTACCGACCCTGCTAAGTAATCTAAAGTAATATGAAAAAATTTGATAAACAGCCATTTGATCAGCAAAAAGCTAAAGCAATCGGATTTACACTTGGTGTACATGCGGTTGCTCTTATTGCTCTGCTCTATTTTGGTACAACACCACCACCTAAACCTAAAAAAGAATTAACAACATATTTAGTCAGTGCCGATCAAATTGCAGACACTAACAATAATAAAGAGAGCCAACCATCTCCACAGGTTCAACCTACAACGCCTCCTGAATCAAAACCTGATACACCACCACAGCCTAATTTAAATCAGCTTCTCGCTGCTGAACAAGTTAAGGAAAAAGCTTTAGAAGCAAAAGAAAAAGCTGCTACCGAAGCCAAACAGAAAGCTGCTGACGTGAAACACCAAGAAGCTCTACAAGCTAAACAAAAGGCTGATGCTGAAGAAAAAGAAAAAGCTGCTGCCGAAGCGAAGCAGAAAGCTGCTGAAGCGAAACACCAAGAAGCTCTACAAGCTAAACAAAAAGCTGCCGCTGAAGCAAAAGAAAAAGCCGCTGAAGAAGCCAAGCAGAAAGCTGCTGACGCGAAACACCAAGAAGCTTTACAAGCTAAACAAAAGGCTGCCGCTGAAGCAAAAGAAAAAGCCGCTGAAGAAGCCAAGCAGAAAGCTGCTGAAGCGAAACACCAAGAAGCTCTACAAGCTAAACAAAAAGCTGCCGCTGAAGCAAAAGAAAAAGCCGCTGCCGAAGCCAAGCAGAAAGCTGCTGACGCGAAACACCAAGAAGCTCTACAAGCTAAACAAAAAGCTGCCGCTGAAGCAAAAGAAAAAGCCGCTGCCGAAGCCAAGCAGAAAGCTGCTGACGCGAAACACCAAGAAGCTTTACAAGCTAAACAAAAGGCTGCCGCTGAAGCAAAAGAAAAAGCTGCTGAAGAAGCCAAGCAGAAAGCTGCTGACGCGAAACACCAAGAAGCTTTACAAGCTAAACAAAAGGCTGAAGCAAAAGAAAAAGCCGCTGCCGAAGCCAAGCAGAAAGCTGCTGAGGCAGCAGCAAATAAAAAGGCTGAATCTCGAAGAATCGCATCATCAGCTAAGCATGACTTTCAACAGAAGATTTACCATGTTTGGGATGTACCAACAGGTTCAAAAGGAAAAACCGCAAGTGTTCGTGTAACCCTCAGTGATTCAGGAAGTGTTACTTCTGTACTAGTAAACTCAAGTGACCCTGATGTACAAGCCAGTGTCGAAGCAGCCATTCGTCAGGCTGCACCTTACCCAATGCCAAGCAACCCTGACGCTAGACGTGATGCACGTTCTTTTAGTGCAACGTTTACAGCAAAGTAATACTTTATTGGTGTAACATCATTTACAGTCATGTAAATGATGTTACTTTAAAATCATTTATTCAAAACCTCATTATGTGTGCACAATAATTATGGAAATGAATCGTAAATCTTTACTGGCTTTAGTTATTTTAGCGACGTCCCCTCTTTTTGTACAAACTGCGTCTGCTCAACTACATCTAGAAATTGCCAAAGCACCGGATGCTGCACCTAAAATTGCTATTGTGCCATTCTCCACCGACCAGACTATTTATCCTATTGTTGAAAATGACTTAAACCATTCAGGTCGATTTACAAGCGCATCTCAAGGCTTACCAACAACGGCAGAGCTCAGTCAAATTAATGCAGATAGCTGGAAAAATGCCAATATTCCTTATGTTGTCGTTGGTAAAGTTACGGCATTAGATGCCAACACAAACCAAATTCACTATCAACTTTATGATGTCAATAATCAGAAATACTTATTGAATGAAGTTTTAACTGCACCTACTTCACGTACACGTCAAGCAGGACATGCAATTAGTGATGCAATATATCAAGCTCTAACGGGTGTTCCTGGAAGCTTTAGCGGTCGTATTGCATACGTACTACGAAATGCTTCAACACCAGACAAACGCTATACATTACAAATTGCCGATACTGACGGCGAAAGACCTTTTACAGTTTTATCCTCTCACTATCCTATTTTATCTCCAACATGGACACCCGATGGAAAACAGCTAGGTTACGTATCTTTCGAGACAAAACGTCCTCGTATTTATTTACAAGACCTTTCTACAGGGCAACGCCAAGTACTTACCCATTATCAAGGTTTAAACGGCGCACCTAGCTTTTCTCCAGATGGTAAATCCATGTTGTTTACAGGTTCAATGGATGGCAATCCAGATATATATCAGATGAACCTTGCAACACATGCAATTGAACGTCTTACCAATGATTCTGCAATTGATACCGAAGCAAGATATGCACCAGATGGTAAATCATTTATCTTTACCTCTGACCGTGGAGGTTCTCCACAAATCTACAGATATAACTTTGCAGATGGTTCAAGCAAACGTTTAACCTTTAGAGGCTCATTTAATGCACGTAGCACATTAAATGCAGATGGTAGTAAACTTGCGATGGTCAGTCGTCAGGCAGATGGCGATTATAAAATTGCTGTTCAAGATTTAAATAGTGGCGTTGTAAATATACTAACCCCAACAACATTAGATGAATCACCTAGCTTTTCACCAAATGGGCAAATGGTTGTTTACGCAACCCAAGAAGGTAGTCGTGGTTTATTATCTATCGTTTCAATTAATGGGCAATTTCGAATGAACTTGCCAAGTGAACAAGGAGAAGTACGAGAGCCTGCTTGGGCACCTAAATAACTTGATAAGAACCTATTTTATACATGGAGAATAACATGAAAGTTCAATATTTAGTGATTCCGATGATTGCCTCTTCACTCCTTTTTACAGGTTGTGCAAGTCGTAAACCTGCAACAGAAGCGACAACAACACAGAACCCATCTACAGCAGCACCTATTATGCCTGTAAATACCAATGGTCTAAGTGATGATGCTGCACTTGATGCAAAAAATTTAACTGGTGCATCATCTAAAGGGGTTACAGCTGAAAATAAAGCATTCCTTGCTAACCGTGTTGTACACTTTGACTTTGACAGTAGCTCTATCTCACAACAAGACTATCAAACACTACAAGCACATGCTCAATTCTTACAAGCAAATCCAACATCACACGTTGCACTTACAGGTCATACAGATGAACGTGGTACACGTGAATACAATATGGCTTTAGGCGAACGCCGCGCAAAAGCAGTTCAAAGTTACCTTATTTCAATTGGTGTAAGTCCAAGCCAACTTGAAGCAATCAGTTATGGTAAAGAAATGCCTATTAATCCAGCACACACTCCTGCTGCTTGGGCTGAAAACCGCCGCGTAGAAATTAACTACGAAGCAGTACCACCTTTATTACGCTAAAATATAAAAAAGCGCTCAATTTGGGCGCTTTTTAATTTGAGGTCTTCTCATCTATTTTTAGATGGATATTAGTTTGAATTAATTCAATCATGTCATGTTTATTAAATAATTTATACTCAGGTTTTGATTCATAACTCTCCCAAGCAAGCTTTATAGACTCTTCTGATATACCTTCTAAGTCTAAAGCTTCCGATGGTGTTGGTACTGCATCAAATTTTTTTACTGTCATGATATTCTCCCGCATTGGTAAATTGCGATGATTATTTAACATAGCATGTTATTTAGACCCTGTAAGTATAAAAAAATTGATAATATGACTAAGAAAAATTTTATTTTTCACAAATCTCATCTAAAATAGCCAAGTTTTTATTTAGCCAAGAAAAAATTGCACAGTTTTTGGAGCATTCTCAGTATGTCGAACACAACTTTATCCCAATACTTACAACAAAAAACGGGAACATTAACACCTAAACTGGCGAGTGTCATAGATACAATTGCACAATGCTGTAAAGTTATTGACTACAATCTACAACAAGGTGCTATCGCAGGTATTCTTGGAAGTGCAGAACATGAAAATGTACAAGGCGAAACACAAAAGAAACTAGATATCTTCTCTAATCAACAGTTCATTGATGCCTTACAAAAGCACCCCAATGTGGGTGCTTTTGCATCAGAAGAGCTAGAAGAATTTACACCTGCACAAGAAAATGGCGAATATCTTGTTTTGTTTGATCCATTAGATGGTTCAAGTAACATTGATATTAATATGTGTGTTGGTACAATCTTTTCTGTGCTCCCTGCTAAAAAAAGCATTCCAGATTTAGAAGACTTCATGCAACCGGGTACAAGTCAAGTTGCAGCAGGTTATGTGATGTATGGTCCATCAACAATGCTTGCACTTACTTTTGGCGATGGCGTTACTCTATTTACATATGACATTGATATCAAAGAATTTGTGGTTACACAGGAAAAACTCACTATTCCTGCACAAACACAAGAATTTGCGATTAATGCTTCAAATCAACGTCATTGGGAAGAACCCGTTAAACGCTATATTAATGAACTTTTAGAAGGTAAAACTGGTATACGTGGTAAAAACTTTAATATGCGCTGGATTGCTTGTATGGTTGGAGATATTCACCGTATTTTAAGCCGTGGTGGTATTTTCATGTATCCATATGACTTAAAAAATCCTGAAAAACCTGGTCGTTTACGTTTAATGTATGAAGCAAACCCAATGAGTATGCTTATTGAACAGGCTGGAGGTATCGCATCAACAGGTCGCATGCGTATCATGGATGTCGTACCTACAGGCTTACATCAACGTGTTCCTGTTATTTTAGGTGCAAAAGATGAAGTTAGCCTTGTCGAAAGCTATCACTAATTTTCTAATTTTTAACTTAGATGTAAAATAGTATCTGTTTTACATCTAATCGGTATTCTCTATCTATGTCAGTTATTTATCTTGAATCAAAAGAAAATGCCAAAATCAAGCATTTACGCGCTTTAATCGAGCTTAACAACTATCGTAAAAAACATAAACAAACTGTTTTAGAAGGCACACATTTAAGTCTCGCTTGGTTACAGCAAGATCAAGCTATTACTTCATTATTTACAACTGAAGCTGCTCTTGAACATATAGATTTAAAAAAGATCCAACAATTTTATAAAGGTCATATTTTTATTTTAAGTGAAGTGCTGTACCGTGACTTAAGTACCTTGGGTACAACACTACCTTGTCTTGCTGTCATTGAAACACCTCAGCAAAACTCACCTCTAAACTTTAATGTGGATACACTCATTTTAGATGATGTTCAAGATCCAGGAAATGTAGGCACATTACTTAGATCTGCTGCTGCTGCAAATATTAAACAGATCATTTGCACAAAAGGTGTTGCCTCTTTATGGTCACCTCGCGTATTACGCGCAGGTATGGGAGCACATTTTTCTCTAGAATGCTTTGAAAATATTCACCTTGAAGACATTTTGCCTCAATTTAATATTCCAGTTTATGTTACAAGTTCTCATAAACCTCAGAGCCTCTACACACAGAACCTAGTTCAACCATGTGCATGGATACTCGGTAATGAAGGACAAGGTGCATCAACTTATGCTCTAGCGAATGCACAGGCTGTTGCAATTCCACAACCTGGTGGTCAAGAATCATTAAATGTTGCGATTGCAGGCTCAATCTGTTTTTTTGAAATGGTCAGACAAAGACAATAAATTCGTGCATTTATTGTATAAAAAAGTTATTCACATATAGAAATCATTTAAAATTAAAAATCTTTCTATTATGTCAACCTATTCTGCTTCTCTAACGTTATATTGAACAATTAGATTAAGCAGGATGGGGATTGGATGACAGGATACTCCATCTCTATGGATCGAATACCAAGTGAGAATGAACCAACCAAAGCATTGGTGTACCATCCAAAAACTTCCGTAGAACAGCGCCTGAAGTTTTTTATGCATGATGTTACAGGCCGTGCACTTGTTATGATGGAAACTGCAACCCAAAATCAACAAGGTATTGCTATGGACTTAGTCCAAGAAGCATTTATTGCTTTACACCGTGCTTATCCTGATAAGACCTTAGATGAATGGTACCCTCTCTTCTATACTATTTTAAATAATAAGTTACACGACTGGAGACGAAAAGAAAAAAGGCATGCTAATCTTTTCTCTTTTTTTCGCAAGGCACCATCGGAAGATGAAATTGATGAAGAAATCAATATCACTGATGAACAACAAGTTGAGCCATCTTTACACCTTGTAAAAACAGCTACAATTGAAGAAATTCGAAACGCAATCCAAGACTTACCCACCCGACAGCAACAAGCATTTATGCTCCGCGCTTGGGAGGAATTTGACACGCAAACAACAGCCCAAATCATGCAATGTACTGAAGGAAGTGTCAAAACACATTATCACCGTGCGATACAGAGTTTAAAACAAAAATTATCGCATCTTCATAACGAATATGGAGGATCATCACATGAATAATAAAGATGATTTTGCAAAAAATGTAACGCAAAAACTTGATGAGATTGCACACTCACATCAAAACAAACAACGTGTTATGGAAAGTGTCTTAAAAGAAATAGCAACACCTTCCAAAAAGTTAGCGCCTATTTGGAAAGTAACAGGTTTTGCTATTGCAGCCACACTTGCAGGTATTGTTATTTTTCCAAATACAATAAGCCTAACAACGAAAGGACATAACGCTCAAACAATGATGAATACGAGTACAACGAAACTTTCACCACAAATGGTGGATGATTTAGAAATGGTTATGGTATTTGGCGAGGATAGTCATACTCATGGAAGCTAAAAAGCTACTACTCATGTTTGGTACATTATTTTTTTTACAAACAAGCTCTGCTCGCTTTGACATTTTTTGGCCGTTTTCTACTCATAAAAATGATATCACACCTGTAGATGACAACTGGAGTGAGCTCTCGACACAACAACAAGAAAGTTTACTACAACGTTATCAAAGCCTGAAAGATATCCCTGAGGCACAGCGTAGTGCATTACAACAAAAAATGGATTGGTTTACTCAGCTTCCTGAAGATGAACAGCAAAAAATGAGAGAAGCTTGGCAACAAATGAATACTTCCGAGCGACAGCAGATGAAAAAACAAATGCAACTGGCCAGTTCAAAAGAGGAAAGAGATCAAATCCGCAAAAACTACTTAAATAAGTATCAAGTTATTGCTCAACAAGATTCAACTGAGGTATCTATGCCTCTTACTAATACTCATCAATAAATGCATAGATTTGACGCAAAGTTGCATTCGATAGCTTTGTTTTTTCGCCTTTTAATAAGCTTTCTAACCTTTCAACGATCTGTAATAACAATGCAGTTTTATGAGGTCCGTGATCTAGTAAGTATTCAACTATTTTTGGATCAAGAAGAATTCCCCTCCTATTTAAAACTGACTTTACTAAAGCTGCTCTATCTAAATAAGATTGACCATCAGGTAATCTAACACTCACCGCCTGCATTAGGCGTGACTGTAAGTCAGGAAGCTCTAGTTTAAGTTCAATAGGTGCACATCTTGACGAAAAAATAAGCTGACCACCTTCTTGATTATTATAGTTAATCAAATGAAAAACAGCTTTCTGCCAATGTTTAACACCACTAATTGTTTCAATATCATCTAAAGCAACCAAATCATATTTTTCAAGGGATGTAATGGCCTCTATTGGCGCATCTAGTAGTTCCAGTAAAGAAACATGTATTGCAGATTTTCCTAACTCTAAATAAGAGTCACAAATTGCAGATAGTAGATGGCTTTTACCTACACCACCTTCACCATAAATATAAAATTGCTGAATAAGCCCTGTATGCAATTGACGTACAGCATCAATGACACCTCCCCAACTTGGGCCTGAAAAATCACTAATACGTGCATCTAATTGAGGTTCAATATTTAATTGTAGTTGACGCATTTAGACACAACCTATTCACGATCTGTAGATTTTTTATCTTTATTTAAGCGAGTATTCGTTTTAATTTCAATTTCCTCGGATGAGATATGCATATCTTTATCTACTGACATATTCATAAAGTCATGTTTTTGGCCATATAGTGAAGAACCTTCATAAAAATCACGTATATGCTTCAATAGCACAACTAGGATTGCAGCAACAGGTAGTGCAATAAGCATACCTAAAATTCCACCAAGCTGTGCACCTGCAAGTACTGCAAAAACAACAGCAACTGGAGATAGACCGATCTTATCTCCCAATAAAAATGGCTGGAGTATATATCCTTCAATTGCTTGACCTATCATAAAGACAACTCCAACAAAAATAAGTTGCATCCAGTCTAAGCCAAATTGGAAAAATGTTGCAGCAACCGCTGAAATAATACCAACAGCAAACCCAAGATATGGAATAATACTTGCCAAACCCGCAATCATTCCTATCATTAGCCCAACTTCTAAACCAATAAGTTGAAGACCGACAGCATAAACAACGCCAAGCAAAAACATAACAAGGAATTGACCTTTTACAAATGCACCTAATACACCATGACACTCTTTCACAATTTGTATTGTGACACGCTCATAAGGTCTTGGAATCAAGCGATGAATTTGCTCTAACATTCTGTTCCAATCAAGCAAAAAATAAAATGAAATAATTGGTATTAGAACAACTGTACCACCCAATTGTATAAAATTGAGTCCTGATTGCGCCAAGCGTAAAACTAAGCTTTGAATACTATTAACACTATAGTTCGTTTGAACATATTGCATAATGGTATCTGTAATTTGATTTGTATCTATAGACATTGGTTCTAAATGAAAAGTATGCGTTGCCCATGGTAAGACCGTATGATTAATCCAATGAATCACATTAGGAATACCATCTCTTGCATAAATGATCTGCTTCCACAATACAGGAATAATATACCAAGTCGCAAAAAATATACCTATGCCTATACCTATAAATACAATACTTGTAGAGAGCCAACGAGGTAACCCAATTTTAGTTAGCCTTCCTACTAAACCACTAAAAAGATATGCGATTACAAAAGCAGCAACAAAAGGAATGACTACTGGTTTAAGTATAAAAACCAACCAAAAAAAGAGTACTAACCCAGCCAATATAAAAATTCGACTCAACGTACGATCAACCATTGCGACTCGCCTATTAGAATTTTGAAATATTTATAAGGATAATGCACTTAAAGATAACATTTTGTTGGATAAATAACATAACAGTTTCGTATATAGGTTATAATTGTGCGGGCAAAGCGGAGACTTCATACATGAGCAACTCAACTTCTAACCAAAATACCAGTTTAAGTTACAAAGATGCAGGCGTAGACATTGAGGCAGGTGATGCCCTTGTTGGTCGCATTAAATCAGTCGCAAAGCGTACAACTCGCCCAGAAGTTATGGGTGGACTTGGTGGCTTTGGTGCACTATGCAAAATCCCTAAAGGCTATGAATCACCTGTACTCGTATCTGGTACAGATGGTGTAGGCACAAAACTACGCCTTGCGCTTAACCTTAAAAAACATGACACCATTGGACAAGACCTTGTCGCAATGTGCGTAAATGATTTACTTGTTTGTGGTGCTGAACCGCTTTTCTTTCTCGACTACTATGCAACAGGACATCTTAATGTAGATGTTGCTGCTGATGTTGTAACAGGCATTGGTAAAGGTTGTGAACTTGCAGGTTGTGCACTTGTAGGTGGCGAAACAGCAGAAATGCCAGGCATGTATGAAGGCGAAGATTACGATCTTGCTGGATTCTCAGTAGGTGTTGTTGAAGAAAGTAAAATTATTGATGGTTCAAAAGTAAAATCAGGTGATGTACTTATTGGTATTGCTTCATCTGGTGCACACTCAAATGGCTACTCTCTTTTACGTAAAATCTTAGATGTAAAAAATGTTGATCTTACTCAAACTATAGATGGTCGCCCATTATCAGATGTAGTTATGGAACCAACACGTATTTACGTTAAGCCAATTTTAGAGCTTTACAAACAAGTTGATATCCATGCGATGGCACATATCACAGGTGGTGGTTTACCAGGAAACCTACCACGTGTGTTACCAAATGGTGCACAAGCTGTTATCAATGAATCTTCTTGGCAATGGCCTGAACTTTTCAATCTACTACAACGTGAAGGTAACGTTGAACAGTTTGAAATGTATCGTACTTTCAACTGTGGTGTTGGAATGGTTATTGCACTTGCTAAAGAAAATGCAGCAAAGGCGATTGAAATTCTAAATGCGCAAGGCGAAAAAGCATGGGAAATTGGCTACATTCAAGAGAATGAAGCATCAGTTGAAGGTGCAGACGAAAAAATTCGTGTGATTTTCGAATGAAAAAAATTGCAGTATTAGTTTCAGGCAATGGCAGTAACTTGCAAGCACTTATTGATGCAAATCTATCAGGTCAAATTGTTGGCGTACTTTCAAATAAAGCAAATGCTTTTGCTTTAGAACGTGCTGCCCAAGCCAATATTGCAACTTGTGTCATTGAACATCAGAACTATCCAACACGTGAAGCTTTTGATCAAGCAATGCATCAACAGCTTTGCAAATGGAATGTAGATCTTGTTATTTTAGCTGGGTTTATGCGTATTCTAAGCACGGACTTTGTCATGCAATGGGAAGGGAAAATGTTAAACATTCATCCTTCTCTACTTCCTGCCTATAAAGGTATGCATACACATCAACGTGTTCTTCAAACAGGCGATCGGTGGCATGGTTGTACTGTACATTTTGTCACACCACAACTTGATGCAGGTCAGGCAATTGCTCAAGGTGTTGTTGAGGTCTTACCTCACGACACACAAGATACTCTCGCTCAGCGTGTGCACTTACTAGAGCATCGTATTTACCCAATGGTTACTGAGTGGATTTGTACAGAAAAGCTAGCCTATACAAATGCAGACTATATTTCATTAAATGGAAAAAAATTAACACAACCTTTTCAGGTTTGTTCAATTTAACTAAAAAGCGCATCGATGAAGATGCGCCTTTTTTATTATATGATAATGATTATTGTAAACTTGCCTGCTGTTTAGCCTCTAGCTGTTGTGTCAATGAAGCACCTAAACCTTGCCCCATCTCTGCTCCCATTTTTCCTAAGATAGACTCTAATGGATTATGCTCAACAGTATAATCAACTGTTTTAGAGATTTTCAGCGTGCGTTTCAAGCTTTCTAAATTTCCAGCATGATCTGCGATTCCAATCTTAATTGCTTGACTTCCAGACCAAAATAAACCTGAGAATACACTTGGGTCTGCATTTTTAAGACGATCTCCACGACCTTCTTTGACTGCATCTATAAAGTGCTGATGGACATCATCTAAAACTGCCTGTACATGTTCTCTCTGTGCAGGATTAATCGGTTTTGTCATACTGAGAATATCTTTATTTGCACCCGATGTCATAGTACGGTCTTCAACACCTAGTTTTTGTGCTAAACCTGCTACACCATAATTCGGCATAATCACACCTATAGAACCAATAAGGCTTGATGGATTAACCCAAATCTCATTTGCTGCTGATGCAATATAGTAAGCACCTGATGCACCCATATCTCCAATAACAGCATATACTTTCTTATTTGGATGCTCTTTTTCTAAATAGCGAATCTCTTGCCAAATATTATCTGACTCAACAGGAGAACCTCCTGGCGAGTTAATGTTTAGAACAATCGCTTTGCTATTCTCTGCTTTAAAAGCAGCTTTTAATGCTTTGATAGTATCAGCACTATTGACATCTTTTGTACTTGAACCAATAGTTCCTTGAATATCTACAATCGCTAAATGATTGCCAACCGACTTATCGCTGTCCATATCTTTTGAAATTGAACAACTTTTAATAAAAAATACAAGTACGATAAAAAGATAGATGAAAGTTAAACTTTTAAAAAATATGCCCCATTTTCTCGTCTTCTTTTGTTCATTGACAGAAGATAAAACAACTTTCTCTAAAATATCCCATTCATTACCTTTCTGCTCTCTTTGCGAATTTGATTGATCTGTTGGTTTTGGTGGCCAATCGGACATATATCACATCCAAAATAGTTAAAATTAATACCTTATTATATACTCTCAATTGGTGAATACTGTCTAATTTCTACATTTTCACTTATAATCAACGCCATACACAATAATTCTGAATGCCTTGCCTCTATCTGATGTCAAATCCTAAAGCAGAAAATTCATCTACTTATCGTTTACTTAAATTCATGAGTAAGCCACCTTTACATCTTACACGTATAGTTGCACGATTTTTGGCGATCATTGTCAACCATATTAAAATTTCTAAAACTGCAAAGTCTGCACATTTAAATATTAAGATTGCATTACCTCATTTTGAAGATGAAAAACGGCAAATGATTATTAGAAGTGCCATTCAAAATGAAATGATTTCATATTTTGAGTTTTTTAATATTTGGGGTGCAAGTACTCAAAAAAATATTAAACGCATACATCATATCGAAGGCGAACATTATTTTCACGATGCATTAGCAGAAAATAAAGGACTTATCCTTATTGTTCCTCATTTTGGCACTTGGGAAATTATGAATGCATGGTTTGCTCAATATACAAATATGACGATTATGTATAAACCCATTAAAAATGCTGAGGCAGACCGCTTTGTACGTGAAGCGAGAGGACGAGAAAGTGCCACGCTCGTTCCAACTGATGAGTCTGGTGTAAGGCAAATTTTTAAAGCATTAAAACAAGGTGGTACAACAGTTATCCTTCCCGACCACACACCACATATTGGCGGCACAATGGTAGATTATTTTAATATTCCATTGGCCTCTAGCACACTTTCAGCAAAACTGATTCAAAAAACTAAAGCACGTGCCCTATTTTTATATGCTATTCGCAATGAAAATTTTGGCTTTAACATGGTCATTCAGCCTATTCATTCTTCTATTTACGAATGTTCAGATGTAGAAGGTACAAGAAAAATTAATAGAATGATAGAAAAACTCATTGAAAAACATCCTGAACATTATCATTGGAGTTACAAACGATTTAGAGCAAATCCTAAGCTACATAACATTTACGACATCCCACAAGCAGAGGCTTTAAGCCGTATTCAAAATTTACGAGAACCAAATTAAAGACTTTATTTTACGTATTTTAACCAATTTTTAGAATCACGATAGAATTGAGACTCTATGCGGCCGTTTTGCTTTAAAGTGATCTGTATAGCCCCAGTTTCACTTGTCACCCATAATGGAACACCTAGTTTTTCTAATCGATGCACAACATCTATATGTGGATGCCCATAGCGATTATTATACCCAGCCGAGGCAATCGCTATCTGTGGTTTATAGAATCTCAAAAACTCTTCGGAAGAACTATTTTTGCTACCATGATGTCCAAGTACCAATATATCTACAGGTAGATTTGGATACTCTTTCATTAGACGTTGTTCTGTTTCCTTACCAACATCAGCCATTACTAGAAAGTTTAATATCTTTTTATTGTCATTCTCATAAGACAAATAAACAACACAAGAATATTCATTTCCTGATTTTTCAACATGTTGTAAACCATCCAAATTTGGTGACAAAATTTGAATTTTTAGGCGATCATAATAAATAAACTGTCCTTCCTGACAATAGGAAAAATTTTTGATTCCATCCAAATCATCAGGCGCATGATTACTCATAACATGCTTTATAGGTATATTTTGTTTTAATACAGGGAATGCCCCACTATGGTCTTGATCTAAATGAGATAGTAATACATGGTCTAAATCAGCAATTCCTTTCTTCATCAAGAACGGAAGTAAAATCGCTTTAGCTAAACTAAACTGTGACTCATTAAAATGTCCACCTGTATCGATTAGCATATTATAATTATGGTGTCGTATAAAAATTGACTGTCCCTGCCCAACGTCAAGTACATTAACTTCAAAATCTCTATCCTGCTTTATAGGTAGAATACATGGCAAAAAGCATACCAATGCCCAAAATTTTGGTAAAGTTCTTTTGGGAAGGAACAATATAAATATACCCATTGCACACAATGCAATTTGCCAAGTATTCAAGGGAATATAAGCAGTGGCTAATGGTAGCTTTTCTAAGTAGATCAAAATTTTAGAAAAAATATCTAAAATCCAATCTGCAATTTTAAAACAATAGAAACCTATAGCAGGTACAATATTAAATAAACATGCAGCCAAAATAATAAGGGGAACAATAATCCCCCCAAGTACAGGAATTGCGACCAAATTGGTAAAGGGTGCAAACCATGAAATTTGATGAAAAAATATAAGTGTAATCGGAAGCAATACAATAAAAATTTGCCACTGAGAAAAAATAAAAGGTTTAAATACACGATTGAACCACTTAATTTGAGCTCTTTGTTCAGTAATCTGATAAATTCTTATTAAAACAAAACATGCGCCATAAGATAGCCAAAACGCAGCCGATAATATATTTAAAGCATCTAACCAAAGCATTACAGATGCACTGAATAGAATTGTAAAAAATGCAGATACTTTTTGCTTTAAGAATAAAAATAGAGTGAAAATAACAACCGTAATCAATGTACGTACTGCTGGAATTTCAAAGCCAACAAATGCACAGTAAAATAATACTCCTAAGAAAAAAGGGATTGCGAGCACATATTTTCTCGGATATTTCAGATACAGGTTTGGAAATCCAAAATAAATCACTACTTGTATTAAGAGAGTGATAAGACTTGCAAATATAAGAATGTGTGGCCCTGAAATTGCCAAAAGATGACTAATTCCTAAATATTGAAACTGTTCCTGCGTATGGCTGGTAATTAAACTTTCATCACCTGTTAATAAAGCAAGTAATAACCCTGAATGCTTAAATGACTGTTGCTCAATAAACTGGCGATACTGCAAACGCTTTTTTTCTATAGCTAATTGCCAAAGCGAAAACCAATGGTTTTGCTCTTGAACAAATAACTTATATCTATAATCTTGCTTAAGTATGTGCTCATCGGCCTCTTGAATACTTGTAATACGTAATGTACCCATAATATTCTGTGCAATTAGCCATTTTTCTTTATCAAATGCATACGGCGTGGCATACCCCTGAATTTTATCAACCTGACCTTCTAAAAAATAATAATGACCAAGCTTTAAAGGGTTTTCTTTATATTTTTTTAAAGAAAACCCTGTACGCCAATCGCTCCAATCTCTATTTGAGTGAGGTGTAAAAACATGTATATCTTGTTGGATAGACTGCTCTTTTAGCTGATCAATTTTTTGAATATATACCAACACTTTCACAGTATCTTTTGCAATAATCCGATTTTTCAATCGATCTTGTAAGGCATTATGTGCATGTGTCTGTGCAAATAAAAAAATGATAATAGCAATCGTTAAGCTGATACTGACTTGAAAAATAAATTTTTGATATAATTTTAAAAAGTTTAGACCATACCCAATAGGTATAAAAATACATAGTGCAATAAAGGCAATTGCTATCAGTCGTGTATAAGATATTGGCTCTATTATGGGTAAACCTATATATGCATGCCCTAAAACCCATGCAATTAGTGCTGTATATAACATTCAACTCATAATTAAAATACATAAAATTAAAGCCCACATTTGTGAACTTTAATAATTATATAATATATTTGTATAAAGTTTAAATCCAAATCCCATCTTGCATATGCAAAATTTTATCGGCAGATCGAGCTAGACCTTCATCATGTGTAACAATTAACATTGCCATATTAAACTCAGCCTTTAAATCATTTAATAATTCAAAAATACCTTTTGCTGTATGTCTATCTAAATTTCCTGTTGGCTCATCTGCAAGCATCACTTGTGGTTTAGCAACCAAAGCACGGGCTAAAGCAACACGCTGTCTTTCACCGCCTGAAAGCTCACCTGGTTTATGTGTGAGTCGATGTGATAGTCCAACACGCTCTAATAAGTATTCTGCTTTTTCCTTTACTTCTTTATATTGCGTACCTTTTCTTAACATCAAAGGCATAGCTACATTTTCAAGCGCACTAAACTCAGGGAGTAAATGATGGAACTGATATACAAACCCTAAATGTGCATTTCTTAAATTTCCACGCTGAGTTTCATTCAAGTCATCAAAACGCTTATCATTTAAAAACACTTCACCTTCCGTGGGACGGTCTAGCCCACCCAAAACGTGAAGTAACGTACTTTTACCCGATCCACTTGAACCTACAATAGAAACAAATTCCCCTGCATGAACTTGAAGAGATAAACCCTTCAATACTTCAACATGCGATTTGCCTTCACTAAAAGTTTTTGAAATATTTTTTGCTTCTAATACAATTTTACTCATAGCGTAAAGCCTCCGCAGGTTGTACTTTTGATGCACGAAATGCAGGGTAAATTGTTGCTAAGAAGCTTAATATTAAAGACACTGTTACAATAAGAACAACATCTTGCCATCTTAAATAAGAGGGTAAATAATTAATAAAGTAAGCATCAAATAAATGCCAACCTAAACGAGTATTTAACCAATCAATAATATTACTGATACTTGTTGCAAGAATAACACCGAGTACTGCACCTGTAAGTGTACCAACAACACCAATAATCGTACCTTGCACCATAAAAATACGTGTAATCGTGCTTGGAGAAGCCCCAAGTGTTCTTAGAATTGCAATATCTGATTTTTTATCAGTTACCACCATTACCAAAGAAGATACAATATTGAAAGCGGCAACAACCACAATTAAAAATAATAAAAGGCTAACCATTGCCTTTTCCATTTGAATTGCACTAAACAAATTACCATGTGTATATGTCCAATCAGATGCATAAAAACCTTGTGGTAACTGATGTACAATATTTTGACTCACTTGCGGTGCAAGAAATAAATTATCAAGCTTTAAACGAATCCCCTGCGCACCATCGGGCAAACGTAATAAAGTAGATGCATCATATAAATTGATATAGCCCATGCTAGAATCAACTTCTGCACCAATACTAAATATACCCACAATTTTGAACCGCTTAAATCGAGGAACAACACCTGCAGGCGATGGTGTAGCTTCAGGCAACACCAAAGTCACACTATCATTTAGACCGAGCCCAAATGAGTCAGCAAGTTGCTTCCCAATAACAATACCAAAACTACCCTTCGTTAAATTATCAATACTGCCCGCAACCATATGATTTTGAATAATAGATACATTCTTCTCATACTTAGCATCGATACCTGTCACCATAAGTCCAGAAACTTGACCTTGGGCTGTGAGCATTCCTTGTAACTGTGTAAATGGTGCAACACCTGTTACATGCTCTTGCTTTGCAACTTTTTCCGCTAAACTCGGCCAATTTGTAATAATTTCACTTGAAGATATTGTTGCTTGTGGCACCATACCAAGAACACGCGTTTTCAGTTCACGGTCGAAACCATTCATGACCGAAAGTACTGTTATCAACACAGCAACGCCTAGCGTAAGCCCAATCATTGAAACAAGCGCAATAAAAGAAATAAAGTGATTACTGCGCCTAGCGCGAGTATATCTCAAACCGATGTACAGCGAGATGGGTTTAAACATACGACCTAAATCCGAGTATTTATGAACAAATACAGCAACAATATATATCGCAACTGCTTAAGATTTTATAATCCAATCCTTTATGAAAATATAATATCCTTAAAAGATACTAATGACCTTTTTGAACTACTCCAAACAATAAACTCATAAAGTGAATAATATATTAAGATGATTTAATTGGGAAAAGATCAATAAATTGGCAAAATCTTATCTTTATTTCAAATAAATTAAAACCATATTACAGATACCATATACGATTCAATTGTACAAAGCATGTTACCTAGATCTATCTTTCTTACAAACAACGGCGCTTTTGTCGTTGTATTGTCTGATCTAAAGCACTAGAAAACTCTCGTTTATCTCTTTCCCCAAGTGGTTTAGGTCCACCCGTTTGTACACCTGCCCCACGTAATGTATCCATATAATCACGCAAATGTAATCGTGCCTTTATATTTGCAATGGTATAAATCTCACCTCGTGGATGAATCGCCACACCACCTTTTTCAATCACTTCTGCAGCAAGTGGAATATCTTGTGTAATGACAATATCTCCCTCACACATCTGATGAACAATTTCCTTATCAGCTTGATCTGCACCACTTAAAACTTGTATAGACTTAATACGGATAGATGGCGTAATTCCTAAGGGCTGATTAGCTACAAAAATTACTTCTAATTGATAACGGTCAGATGCTTTAAAAATAATATCTCTATAAATTCTTGGTAATGCATCGGCATCTACCCATAACTTAAACTTCAACACATCAATCATTTCATTTTAAATAAATTTATTTTAGCAAGATATCTTAAGAAATGTCTTAAAGATTTATTCACTAAAATCTGCTTAAAGTGATTATATAATATGCATATACGTTTAAATTTTACGAAGTTTTCATACAAATGACTTGAAAAATAGAGAAAAATGCACGATATAGTGAGCTAAAGGGATAAAACTTAGCGTGCTTATGAATATACAAAAAAATAGACCTGAAACAATCACTGTTGAAGATAAAAATTTTGGTAGCCATGTTGAACATTGGAGCCTTCTTACCAATGATCCCACTCAAACAGTGCCACAGTGGTTAGGTCAAGCACTCAACTCCCCTATTATGCCTATGGGGCTATGCTCAACAGAAAATGATATGGATCAGAATTGTTGGCTTATCCAAGGACCAAGTGAATCTAAAATTCAAATTACGCAAGTTATTGCTGTTGAAAATAATCAACCCAAAGCCGTTAAAATAGCCTTCCCAGTTTTTGAAAGTCCTTTTAAAACCGCTGCAAAAATTGAAAGAATTATTCGTAGTGAAAATAATAGCCAAGCCGTTTTACGTCTAAATGTAGGTCACAATGCAACGGTTTATGCTTTTGACAATTTATATGCTGTCAATCATGAACAATATGATGCGGCACAAACTTATGCTGTATCCCTTACAGCATGGGCATATGAACTAAATACTGTTAACCCTGATGAGCATATTGTTGTTGATGATCCTGCATCAATAAAACATCATCGTGCTTTAAATGATATTTTAGCAAAGCACAACGGCGTAGCTCCTGCTAATCTACAAGAGTTAATTGATCAATGGCAACCCGAAACAGAAGATGACAAAGCACCCGTTACTGTCGATTTTTCTAAAATGGTTGCTTACCTATATGGTGAAAACATTGGTCAAGAAGATGAAGCATGGTTTCAAGGTAAAGTTGTTGGTAAAAGTTATTTAGACTTCAATGATGAAGTATATACGCTCTATGACGTGACGCTATTACTCGAAGACAACGAAGAAGCAACCCTTATTCGTATCATTACTAAAGATAATTTGTATAAGAATTATGAAGTAGGCGAATATATTCGCGGTAACATATGGATTCAAGCAAATATTTATTCTACAATCGAGAGTAAATAATAACCATATAATGAATATTATATGATTTGGAACTTATAAATGAAAACCGCTCCAGAACAAATAAATACCCTTGTACAACACCATCATGCACAGCCAAAGATTAGAATTGATGCAGGTGCAATTTGCTTCTTTTTTCTTGGTATTTTTATGCTTGTATTCTTATTACATTCTATTTACTAATTAAAAAACACGCTATCCCTTTTATTTAAAAGGGATAGCGTCTCTCTATGGCATGTTAGCAATGTTTGTTTGCGAACTGCTCCATAAAGTCTACAAGTGCTTGTACACCTTCTAATGGCACAGCATTATAGATACTTGCTCGCATACCGCCCACTGAGCGGTGACCTGCAAGATTTAATAAATGAGCTGCTTCAGCCTGTTTCAAAAACTCTTTATCTAAAGTGCTATCTGCCAAAGTAAATGGCACATTCATAATAGAACGATTAGATTGTGCAATTGGATTATCATAAAAATTACTCTGATCAATATAGCCATAAAGCAAGTTAGCTTTCTCAAGGTTTTTCTGATGAATGGCCTCAACACCGCCCTGCTCTTTTAACCATTCAAATACTAGCCCTGCGAGATACCAAGAATAAGTCGCAGGTGTATTTAGCATAGATCCATTATCTGCTTGTGCAGAGTATTTTAATAATGATGGAATCTCAGGTTTTGCCTGATCAAGTAAGTCATCACGAACAATAACAATTGTTAAACCCGCAGGACCAATATTTTTTTGAGCACCTGCATAAATCAAACCAAACTTAGAAACATCTAATGGTGCAGATAATATACTAGAGGATAAATCTACAACCAATGGTGCTGTTGTTTTAGGAACTTCTTTAAACTGTATACCACCAATTGTTTCATTATCACAATAATGTACATAACTTGCATTTTCAGATAGCTGCCAAGTACTACTATCTGAAATGGCTGTTTTACCCTCTTTTTGGAAAGTTGCATCAATTGTATGGATATTCCCATAACGCTGTGCTTCTTTAATGGCTTTTTCTGACCATATTCCTGTAGAAATATAATCTGCCTGACTATTTTTTCCCAATAGATTTAATGGTATTGCAGAAAATTGAAGTGTTGCTCCACCTTGTAAAAAAAGGACTTTATAGTTATCAGGAATATTCAATAAATCTCTAAAATCTGCCTCTGCTTTCTCGGCAACTGCAACATAATCTTTATTGCGGTGACTCATCTCCATGATGGAAACACCTTTACCTTGCCAATTTAATAACTCATGTTGAGCTTTTTCTAAGACAGCAGTGGGCAATGCAGCAGGTCCAGCACAGAAATTGTACGCGCGCATAAGATTTCCTTTTATATATTCAATACGAAAGTGTTTGAGATATGACAGTAAGTTCAAAACTTACTAAGTTTAGATTCTTATATATAAACGATAATAAAGCGAAAATACATTTTTTTTTAATATTTTTAATATGAAATCTCAGATACACCCAACTATTTGAATGTATCCGAAATAGGATATGAATTAGAAGCGGAAACCAAAACCTAAATAAGTTACGATTGGGTTAATTTCAATTTTTGTATCACCCTTTACAGTGTATGCTCCTGCTAAAGGATGTTTTCCTGACACAGTTAAGTTTGCATGTGTTTCTAGCTGAACATAACTTACAGATGCAGTAATGAACCAATCTTTATTTATATTATAGTCAGCACCTAAGAAAGCAACTGGTGCAATCGCATCTTTAACTTTCACATTTGTGATAGAACCATTTGTTGCTTTTAACAATGAATCATTTTGAATGCCTGAATCCAATCTTAAATCAGAAAAGTGAGCATACATTAAACCAGCACCAATATATGGGCGAAATTTATTGGTAACTGCGCCAAAATGATATTTACCTGCAATCACTGGGCTATAAACTTTGATGTCACCAACTTTACTAAATTTATCTAGGTTAAGTTTTCCATTTAATAATGACCCTTTACCTTTAATATCTAGACGTGGTGGTACACCGAGAATTAATCCTAAGCTCACATTATCATTAACAAGATAATCAATCTTAAATTCTGCTGTATTTGTTTTTTCTAAATCAAAACCAGCATTTGCAGTAAATCCTGTTGAACTTACAAGTTTATTATTACTGGTTGAATAAACACCTTGTTTATCACCTTGTGGCATAATATGTGCCCAACCTGCTGAAACAGCAATGTTTTTTCCATCTGTAGTTTCTGCATGTACTGCTGCACTTACTAAAGCTAGTGCGACAGGCGCAATCATATATGTTAGCTTGTTCATGATATTTCATATCCCAAATTAGGTGAATTGCATAAGGTGCAATAAAAAATTACGCAAATTATTAGAATATTTACTTTAATTTTCAATCTATTTTTTTACTTAAAATATGTAAATTATGAAAAAAACATGAATTATTAAAGTTTTAGCTCTAATTTATCATAGATAGTAGATTTTACCATTTGTTTACTTTTTAATCAAAAAATTAAAAGCAAACATTAATTTTTATGTAATTGTTTGTAAGTTACTTATGCATTTCTTCGATATATATCTTAAAGCAAGTAAACTAAGATATAGCTATCTAATATTTTAAGGATTTTCTAATGTATGAAGTCGAGCTAAAGTTACAAATTCCTCAGCATAAAAAGCTGACTGTAAAAAAAGCGATTCATATGCTTTCGCCCGAGCACGCATCATTACATGCACAATATCTAGATACAGAAAAATTTCTATTTGCAGAGAACTTTGCTGCATTACGTTTAAGAAAAGAAAATAATAACTGGGTACAAACACTTAAAGCAGGAAAAAATGCTCTTGCTCGCTATGAAAATGAAATAAATTTAGGCATTTCTGATGCTGTGCCTAAAGTTGATTTATCTTTATATAAAAATGACAAGGCTGCACAAAAAATACTCTCAACCATTTTAAAAGAAGCTAAAGTACAACCTCTTCAAGTAAAATTTGAAACGATTGTAGAAAGAGACTTTAAACTTATACAACACGAAAATACCGAAGTTGAAATTTGTCTTGATATTGGCACAGTTGGCGATACTAAAGATATTTCGCAAGAGATTTACGAATTAGAATTTGAGCTCAAAAAAGGTAAAACGAATGAGCTTATTAATCTTGTTCAAGAGTGGGTTAAAAAGTACCACATTTGGTTAGATGTACGTAGTAAAGCAGAACGTGGAAATTTACTTGCACGTAATATGACAAACAATACTGCAAAAAACTTTGAAGTAACTACACTTGAAAAAAAAGCTTCAGGTAAACAAGCATTACAAAATATTATAGCATCATACACTCAACAGCTACTTCCAAATATTGCAGTAATTTCAGACCAAATTGCCGATGCAAAACACTTCTTCTCGACTCAACTTATTATAGAAAATATTTGCCATACATTAGACTTACTCATTGAGCATGTTCCAAATACAATAAGCGAAAATAAGCAGATACTTTTAGACTTAAATAATCAGCTTATTGATTTTACAGTACTTCATTATCTTAAACATGAAACATTACAATCTGTAGAAGCGTATCAATTTAAAAATATTGATCGAGTCTTAGATAAATATCGTTTAGAGTTTTCTAAAACGGTGCGCTCTCCTGCATTTACTTGCCTTATTTTAGAACTCATGAAACTGGGCTTACCTCTAGAAAAAACAAAACAAAAGGATGAAAGCCCACGTTTTGAAAAAATACTTACGAAAAGATATAAGTTATTAAAACAACAACTTTCTCAAACAGTTCATTCAGAGAATGAAGAGTGTGAGCCAGATGCTCAAACATTAATGCTGATCTCTCAATTCCAATATTGTCTAAATCACTCTCATAAAAATCTTTTACCTCTTCAACTAGATAAAGATTACTTCTCAGAAATATATGATTTATATAAAAATCATTTACTTACTAGAAAAGTTGTTTTACAGCATGTGAAAGCTATTAAAACAGAACAATTTTTCTTTTTAGGATGGATTAGTGGACGAGAAGATAAAATTCTAAAACGCTATCATAAACTTATGAATAGACTTTCTACTCAAGAATAATTATTAAAGGTTAACTGGCTTTTACACAAAAGCCAGTTACCTATATTTTCCAAATACTTTCCAAATGCCATTATCTGCGATTGGGTCACTATAGCTATCGCTTCGTTGCTTGCGAGGTTTATCTCGAGCATCTACTAATTTAAAATGCTCTTTTACACCTAAAACAATTCCATTCATATAAAAACGAGTTCTTGTATAATCACTTCTACCGTACTGAAAAACATAAGTCCTTAAATCGATAAACTCTCTATGTGCCACCAATGCTGCCGTATCATCACTATCTATCCACGATTTCATTGCAAATAATTCAGCATCGTCAAATTGACCACATTTATCTACAAGAGTCACAACATTACGAAAAGTTTTAGATTCTTTTGCCCTTGTTTTATTAATACGAATACGATCTACATGAAAAAAAAATAAAGGTAAATTAAGATGGCTTGGCAAATGAATATCATCTACAACATCATCTTGCATAAAGGGTTGACATAACTGCTTTGCTCTCTCAATAAGAGGCTTCCATTGCTGATAATATGCTTCGACATCTCTTTGTGGAGCATAATAAATTGGTAATCCTTCAACAAATGCTATATTTTTTGGCGGCCATGACTCTTGTCTTAAAAGTTGAATATCTTGCTTTAAATTTTGAATTTCTATTGCATCTGACATAATTATATAAACCAAAAACTTAGGCTATTCATATTCAGATTAAGTGAATGGTTATGTTTAAGCAAGCATTTGTTATAATAAAATCTATTTTTGTATGGATATAAACAATGACACAAAAAATAATTGCAACAGATATTACTGAAGAAGAAGCATTAAATGCTGTTTTCTTTGAGCGTGCAGATGAGTTTATAAAAATAGCAAATGAGTTTTGTCGTCCTGATAAGAAAAAGTCTAAAAGTCCAGCACAAATACGAAGCGAAGTTAGCGCATCATTACTTTTTGCTAGTGCACGCTTTAACACATGGGTGGCATCAAATACATTTCAAAATAGTGAAGAAATGCATAATTCAAAAGATGATGTAATTTCATATCTCATGCAACAGTTTCACATGATGCTTGAAGACAATTATGATGAATATTGTGAACAGTTTGAAAGCTATCTACGCTTTAGAAAAAATGAAGAATTCCATCACCATAAACACGAATAAAAAAGAGCTGTGTCACAGCTCTTTTTCTTTAACTTTAATTGCAGAGATATCAAACTTCTTCTCACTACCATCTTTAAATGTAATCAATAAATGATCATCATAATATTCGCCTAAAAATATAGTTGATAAGTCTAGATGATGATTTAATAAAAATTCTTCCAAGCCATCACGATCAATACTCTGTTCTTCTATAAGGGTAGTAAATAACTGTCCTCTTAGAATAAAGATTTCCGATGGAGGGATTGCACTATCCTTTACTGCCGCTAGCTGACCATCAGGTTGAATTTCAGCATAATAAACCTCTTGAAATGAATGATAGCCCATACAATGTAACTGTGAAAGAATTCTTAACATATCAATTTTTCGACGTTTTTGCTCTATATCATTAAGCAGAAACTTACCATGACGGATTACTGGAATAGATTGACCCACAGCAATTGTTCTAAACCTTAAAACACGATGTGATAAATAGTTTAAAAAATACATAAAAGTTACGCTGATCAAAAGCAATAACACAAATTCTGTAATTCTTAAACCATCATTATAGATAGAACCACCAACCACCGCACCAAAAATAAAATTACCAATAAAGTCTACTGCAGTGAATTGTGTAAGCTGTGTTTTTCCAATAAAGTTCATGTACGAAATAATAATAGTAAATGCGATCACTAATTTTACTAATAAGAAGATATAAAAGATTAAGCCCATTTTTATGCCTTTGTTTTTATTAACATTCCACTATAAATATTCTTACATTTATTAAGTTTACTATTTTTATAATAATACCACGTTAGATTGACTTTCTTTTACAGCTTTCCATTTCTTCCACCCATAAAATGCCATAATTACAAATGCAGCATATAATCCCGCTGTTAAATATAAATTTTTATATACAAACATACCAACATAAATTATATCTACAACTACCCATAAAGGCCATGTAGCAATATATTTACGACTTGTCCAATAAGTTGCTAATAGACTAAATGCAGCCAACTGTGCATCTAACATAGGTACAGCAGCATTCGTGAATGTTTTTAATGCAAAACCAAAAAATAAACCAAAAAATTCTGCAAGAATCAACTGTAAAACAAGTTGGTTAACAGCCAAAGGTTCAATACGAATATCAAGCTGTTCTTGTTTTGTTTTTAACCAAAAATAAAAACCATAGAAATTCATTATTAAAAAAATAAATTGTAAAATCACCTCTCCATATAGCTTATATTCAAAAAATAGATAGCCATAGAGAACATAAGCTAAAAGGTTAAACCACCAACACCACATATGGCGAAGAATTGTAAGTCCCACACCAATGACACTTACAAGAACTGCAAATATTTCCAAGTTAGACATGCGAATAAGATTTAGATAGAGAGTAATCTTATGCTAAAGCCTGTCAAAAAAATTAGCAATTGCATTTCAACCAATGTTTTACTTTTACAATCCCAGTATTTTTCTTGAAATATAATTACTGCATTTTACCGAGAATTGATCAATATATTTACTATAAATCGCAGATGCAATAAACACTGAAACCAAACAAACGGATACTGCACCTACAACAGAGGCATCATAGCTCAAATGTAAATGTCTCAAATAATTAAAGACAGGTATACATGTTAAGTAAATAAACATCATATGTAGTAAATAAATTGAGAATGACAATTTGCCTAAATACACCAAGGCTTTTTTATCTAATGCTTCACTAATTCTTGGGGTCATTAAAATACTATAAACAATGAGAATACCTGCAATAAAGTTGCCATATTCATACGTTCTTTTGCCCAAAACACTATATAGCCAATGATATGCATGGCTATTATTATGAGCACCTGCAAAATATAGCCCAAGAATAAGCATTATAATTCCAACAAAAAAAGGAATTTTCCGGCCATATAAATACAAATAGCAACCAATAACGAAGCTACACATACCAAGAAAGAAACTTTCACCCATCCATAATGTAAGACAAGGTAATACTAACGAAGCAAGAATAAACATAGATGGCTTATAGTGATGGACTAATATCAATGCAAAAAGCAATAATGAACCGAAGAACTCTAATTGCATTGTCCACAGTACCCAATTCGTTGTACTGCTAGCAAAAAAGAAAGCACCTAGGCTACCTTCATAAACTGCTTGCTTAAATGTAATAGTTTCTGTTGCATATGCTTGCAACCAACCATTAACTAAATTACTGTCAATATCCGTAAAGGATAACGCAAGCCATGCCAATATACATGAAAAAAATGCAGGGATTGCTAATCTTGGATAGCGCTTAATAGCCATTTCAGCAACTTTTCGTGGAATATTCGCATTCCTAAAAATTGCATAGCTTAAAACAAATCCACTTAAAACAAAGAATACAAATACTGCAGCTGTACCAGAATACCAAAACGTAAATGGTGAATGATGCATAAAATGATCCCAAGCACCGCGCGCGCGGTCCTCGGGAGAAAATTGGTGTAAATATGGATAAAAGCTTAAGCTCAGGTGGGAAAAAACAACCGCCAAGCAGGCTAAACCACGAATACTTTCAGCAGAATTTAATTTAGCCATAGGGAAAGTGCAGATATCAAACTAACGAAGCATAATAAATGAGCTTGTGTAACTTGCAAGCAAAACAACACAATCCCTACCAACTAATTACTCTACACGAATAATTTTTCCTTGCTCATTGTGATATACCGTTGTAACTTTTTGCAGACGACTTTGTGCAACTTCTTGTTCAGGTAATGCAAAATGTCGTGCATAATCTTGTGTCGTTTTAGTCGCGACCTGCTTCACGGTATGCGCAGGTATTAACTTACACCATAGACATAAACCACCTGCACATAAGAGCAATGAAACCATATCTACTTGTAGACCAAGCCAAAATGCATTCCATAGCTTATTTAAGCCATATGGCGTGCTATAAATGATAAACATTAAAATGAGTAGAATTGGACGCCACAGCAGAAACCAACAGCCCCATAAAAGCGCTGTTGTCGTAGTTGACATATAACGTCTATGCCAAGGTAACTGCTGACGTAAATCTATAATCAATGATCTAGTACTCATAAGGAAAACCTTTAATATTAGGACTTAGAACGGACACCACGGTCAGGACTTACCCACCGTGCTCGTTTTCCATCGCGTCTAGCTAGCACCTTTGGAAAAGCAATAATGCTGGCTGTTACGGTAATGAGCCAAAATACAAATGGATACCAAATCATCCAATAATAGTTTTTAAATAGTCGAGGCTCATAACGACTATCCATCCATTTACTCATGACAAACTGCAATAAACATGTCGCACCAAGTAAGATCCCAATCCCATCTGGGAAAAATGGTGAACTCATTGCAGGAAGCACATGGTTTGGAAAAATTAGATTAAACAACCATATACCTGCCATGATAAGCATCAAATACGACCAAACCAATGTAAGACAAAGTTCGATCATTAATGGCCATAAAAAGTTTAAACTTGGTCTAAATAAAACATCAAAATTCTTAATAAGGACTTGCGCACCACCCATTGCCCAGCGTAATCGTTGCTTATAAAGACCTTTTAATGTCTCAGGCATGAGTATCCAAACCAAAGCATTTGGCTCAAATTGCACATCCCACCCTGCTCTCTGTAGTTTCCAAGTAATATCAATATCTTCTGTCAACATATCAGGCGACCAATATCCAATTTCATGTACTGCCGTTTTACGGAACGCAGTAATTACACCAGATACTGTAAATAAACGACCAAACACTCGTTGTGCTCGTTTAATCATACCAACAATTGAAGAAAACTCTCCAACTTGAATACGCCCCAATAATGTAGAACGCGTTCTAATACGAGGATTACCCGTTACTGCTGCTACGGTAGGATCTGCTAAAAAGTGGCGCATCATCCAAGTTGCCGCATGCTTATCAAGTAATGCATCACCATCTATACCAATAAGGTACTCAGCTTCTGTTACAAGGCTTCCTGCTTGTAATGCCATCGCTTTCCCCTGATTTTGGGCAAGATGCACTACTCTTAGTTTCTCATACTTCATTGCCAATTCATCTAATACTTCAGCAGTATTATCAGAACTACCATCATTAATAGCGATTACCTCAAAGTCTGGATAGTCAAGCTGTAAAGCATGGCTAATCGTTTCCTCTGCATTATCACTTTCATTAAAGCATGGAACAAGAACAGCAACCTTAGGATATGCTGGTAATGGTTTAGGCTGTGTATATGGTGGATCTTTTTTCTCTTTCAAGTAAAAGATAATTGCACCAATCATCCACAAATAAGACATAAAAAGTGGATAGTAGAAAACAAAAGCTAAGGCTGATTTCCAAAAGTGCTGTAATGCTGACATATTGTCAAACTCCTAAGGCTCAATACCATTTGACTTTAAATCAAACGCTTGGCGCATAATCGTTGGATCGGGATGACCTGTAATTGGATCATCGGGATAATATGCAACATGCATAACACCTTGCTGATATAAAGACTTAATCGTACTCGCTAACTCCTGTGATGGAATTGGCTTACTGTTCTGCCTCCAATCAACCGCTTGTAACTCAACGACAGATTTGCGAATCCCATTTGGATACTGCTTTAAGCGCTTAACAATATCTGAATAGAATTTAGTTTTATCTTTGGCTTGCTCCATATAAGGCATAGCCATGATAGCTGTGAAGTCATAACGATTTAATGACTGTTCAAGTGATTGAGAATACCATGTCTCTGCATTCGGGTTTAATACAACTTGTGCATACATATTCCGCGCTGTGTGTAATGCAGGTTGATATTGTCTAACTTCTGCTGCTAATTGTAACGCAAAGTTGTCCAAATAGTTTGTTTTAAATGCTGCCCATTTTTGTAGCGTCTTGTCATCTTTGCGTATCGCTTCTAAATCTGTCGGCAATCCTGCTTTTTTATATGCCTGTAACGCTTCAGGACTGGCATCTTCATAATCAGACAATGTCGCATCATCATGGAATAAGATACCGTCAATCGTTGCTGACTTTCCTAAATCCTGATAAATACCTTCAATGACTTTACGTGCAGGTGCTGAAAATGGTGACAAACGAATATAACCCATATTTAAATGGTCACTATGCTTCGGTTGTTGTGAAACTACTAGGTCTTTAGAAACAGGATTAGATTTTGGAAGCTCCCATGCAAGTAGTGGCATCCATGCATATACTCGTTGTACTTGGGTACGTGATGCAATTTGCCAAGCAACTCGGTTAAACAAGTCTTGACGCATTGGAATGTAGCGATTTGGAAAGTAAACCATATCCGCTGAACCATTGGCATCTGGATCTGAGAACGCTTGTAAGTAAACTGTGTTCACATTCATTTTTTGGATGCGATCGAGTAAAGCACCTAAGTTCTTCTCTTCTTGTTTTTCATCTTTGTCATAGATGTAGTCTAAATCAACATGCATGATTTTTTGTGGACGATAGTTATCCCCAAGATTCTTTTCTCGGCTTTCAATTTCTCGACCTAAATCATCTAAAGTCATGTCATGTTCAACCAAGATGCGGTTTAATGCACCTAGTGACTTTTTCAAATATGCAGGGCCATCATCTAAAGTAATGGTAATTGGCATACCTAGCTGTTTAGCAATACGCACTGTTTCCATATTGTAACGACCATATGGCCAAACCATTACACGTGGTACAGGAATACCATTGGCTTTAAATGCCTCATTGTTTTTCTTCAGATCATTGTAAATACGTCGATTATATTCACCATCACCTTCATATTTCTTCGTCGTTGCATTATAAATTCGTGTAGTTGCAGCCGGTTCAGAGTTCCCTTGTGGGTTACCAATCACACCATGGTGCAAGTCGTAACTGTGGTTCGCAATTTCAACATAACCACTATCACTCATTTCTTTAATTTGTTGCCACGTTAAAATCTTGTTACGGCTAATTTCATCATCACCAAAGTGTACTTCTTGGTTAGAAGGTGTATCTACCCATGAGCCAACAACAGCAAGTACTATAGGTATCTTATTCTCTTTTACAAATGGATAGATATTGCTATAAAAAGATTCATAGCCATCATCAACTGTAAGAAGTACTGGCTTAGCAGGTAGTGTAAGTTTACCAGCATGTGCTTTAATCAGCTCATTCACAGAGATAAAGTGAAAGCCGTTTTGCTGTAACCACTTTACTTGTTTTTCAAAGTTCTCAGTACTCACCGCATAAAATGGAATTAATGCATCATTCGCTTGGTTGGTCACTTCATGGTACCCAATCACTGTCAGTGTCGTTGGGCTTATATGGGGTTTCTTAGCTGCATATATAGAAGGTGATAGACCCAGCATAGCTAGACTGACACAGCCTGCAACGACTGAACCTAAAAAACGAGTAAGCATACGGTTTCCGTTTATAAATTTCATATTACTGATTAGATCGAAGCCACATCCATGCGCAAACTAACTTCCTCATTACATACTTTTAATCAGTAACTCTTATATATTGTCAAAAGTTAAACTGAATTTAAGCTTAAAACACCAAGAGCCTTCACAACCAATTCATGATGATATGATAGGCGAGATTGTAGCGAATTTATCTGAATAAGCTAGCTAAAATATAAGCTTTATTTATATTTTTTTTATCTTTTAACAGATACAAATTGTACAAATTAGACTAAGGCTATGAATGCAGTATTTAATAGTGTTATTCATCTCTTGTTTTTACATCAAACAATTCAATTTCAAACGTTAAATCAGCATTTTTAGGAATAATTTTCCCTATTTTTCTATCACCATATGCAAGATGTGCAGGAACTTTTAAATGACGCTTACCACCAACTTTCATACCCATAAGCCCCTGATCCCAACCTTTAATCACACGACCTGTTCCAATAACACATTCAAAATATTGTCCACGATCTAAAGAAGCATCAAATTTTGTTCCATCTGCCAACCAACCTATATAATGCGTTGTAATCAGTGCACCTTTAACAACAGTTTTGCCTGTTCCTTCTTTAATATCTGTTACTTCAAGTTCTTGCATATCTTTTTATATCTTCATGTATTGATTGCTACACATCATAAATGACTTCATAAAATTTAGATAGAAGCAGTGCTTACAAACTGTTTAAGCATAGATCTTGTAAATAAAATGTAAGTTATTAGGGTAAAAAATAACCATATCATTTACACCTTTTACCTCTATATTTACGGCTTAAAAAAAATACTTCACAGCGCAATTACAAATATATGCTACATGTATATTAGAAGTAAAATCTGCGTTAACTTTTGTCATTATCCGAAATAGATGATTTTTTTCATTTAGTATAAATACATGGTTTTAATTAAACATACGTCATTATTTCATATATAGAAGTAAAGGATATTTGCCATGAAAAATGTAAAAGATATATTTGCAACATCATCAACTTTTTCAGCAAGCACAGCATTTACTCATACTTGTGAGCATATCTACAAAAAACACCACAGTAATATCTCACTACAAAAATTAGCAGACTTAAATCCTATTCATCAGCCAAATGTTATTACAGCAGATCCTCATGCAATCCAATACCATTTAAACGGCGCACTTCATGGTATGGATACACAAGGTTATATTCCTAAGCAAAGTACACTTTATTAGAAACGACTATTTTTTCTCTTTGTACGTTAAACTACATGATTTTTTTTGGTGCTGATGTAGTCTCATTTTCTTACGTGCTTCAGCAGCATCAAAGCGACAACGTTGCCATTCATTTTCAATATTAAGTTTAGGTACAACTTGTGGCTTCCCTGATTCATCTACAGCAACCATTGTGAAATAACAACTATTTGTATGTCGCTGTGTACGTGTACGAATATTTTGTGCCTCTACACGTATACCAATTTCCATTGATGTACGACCAACATGATTTACTGAAGCTAAAAAAGTTACAAGCTCCCCTACATGTATTGGTTCTTTAAAAGTCACTTGATCTACAGACAGTGTAACGACATAGCTACCTGAGTAACGGCTTGCACATGCATATGCAACTTGGTCTAACAGTTTTAAAATTGTACCACCATGTACATTTCCTGAAAAATTTGCCATATCTGGTGTCATCAAAACGGTCATCGTTAACTCAGATTGGTCTTCTGATGAGGGAACCACTTGTTGATCTAATTCAGGCATTACTTACATCCTTGATTAAAGCATCTTTTCTTTACCGTTATTATATCGACTTCAACCTAGATACTAAAGGATATTCATCAATCCAATTAAACAAACCCTTATATCCAAAATAAGTCGAATAAATATTAAATTTAACCAGTTATTTATACACATCTTTTAAAATTAATATTTAATTTAGAAAATATTGTTTTTTTGTATCTTTTTAAAATAGAAATAAAATAATTTATATGACTTGAGCTAAAACATCTCTGTATTCTTTTCCTGCATAATAAGTGACTTCTGATGAATTATTTCTTTCAGCTCATCTATCTTACTTTGTGCAGCAAGCAAACCTGCAATCATTGTATTATCTCGTGCTTTTACATCAAAAATATGTGCTTTCTCACGAATATCTGGCTGTATAATAATATCTGCTTCTTTCAACTCATTTTGAGATAATTGTTGCTGCATAATATTAATATTTTGATTAAATAACCCCCACATATTTGTTGTTTCTGTATATTGTGGCTGTTGCAATATATCAACAGCAATAACAATATCTGCACCTAAACGGCGTGCAACATCAACTGGGACAGGGCTTACAAGTCCACCATCCACATATTCTTTACCTGCAATTTTGGCTGGAACAAACATACTAGGTATCGCTGTTGACGCCTGTACTGCCTGCCCTGTATTGCCATAATCAAAAACTGTTTTTGCTCCTGTTTTTAATTCAGTTGCAACAATATATAAAGGAATTTTCATTTTTTCTAAAGGTAAATAATTAATCTGTTTATTTACAAAATCTGAAACTTTTTCTCCATCTAAAAAACCCTTTCGCGTAAGTGTAATTTCACGAACATCATTCACTCTCATATTTAATGCAATATTTTTCATTTCATTTGGAGTTTTTCCACTTGCATACATTGCACCTACAATACTTCCAGCACTTGTGCCAACAATAAAGTCTGGTCGAATTCCTTGGTTTTCTAATGCTTCAATTGCACCTATATGCGCATAACCTCTTGCTCCCCCGCTACCCAATACTAAAGCAATAATAGGCTTATGCTTTTTTTCTTTTTCGAGATGAAAATTATAAAAACTTGGTCTCGCTTCAGCAGTTTCAATGGTCTGAATTCGCTCAACAGGTATCAATTTTATAGACGGTTGGGCTATAGCCACCAATGGCAAAAAGATAAAAGAAATTAGTATAAAAGCCCACTTTTTCATATAGAACTACTACAAATTGAAGTTTTTGAAAAATATTTGATACGCTATTCTACTGTCTTCACTATTTTGTTTTATTATTTTTCTTTACAGAATTGTTTAATCCAATGAAAATCCTAAAAAAATCACCTTATTTTCTATTTAACCAAGTACCACTTATGCTCGCTGGTATTATCTTGGTTTCAATAAATAGTTACCTTCTTTCATTACAAAAACGAGATTTAAGTACGCTTGCACCCTTAATGTTAGGCATACTTTTCATTATTCTCAGTATTATATGGAAACCCATTCAACGCTTTCTTACAAAACACTCGTACACTAAAAAAGCATGGCGACTTGCATGGTTATTCTTTTTTGTATGGCTCATTACACTCGGTATATTTTTTTGGAAAATCCAGCAAAATGTTTTAGCAACTAAACATGTTCCACATGTAGATAATATTATGGTTTTAGGATGTGGCACGATCAATGGTAAGCCAAGTCCTACATTACAACAGCGCTTAGACCGTGCAGCCGCTATTGCTCTACAACAGCCCTATACTCATATTATTTTAACAGGTGGATACACAACTGATCCTGACTTTAGCGAAGCACAAGTTATGGCCGAATACTTAAAGCGCAACTATAATATTAGAAATGATCGTATGCTCTTAGAAAATCAAAGTACAAGCACTTTTACTAACTTTCAAAATAGTGCTGTCATTATGGAAAAATATCATATTACAAAGCAAATGCCCTTAGCTGTCGTAACAAGTGAGTTTCACATACCTCGCTCAAAAGCAATCGGAGAGAAACAAGGATATTCTCATATATACATGGTCAGCGCTTCGACACCATTACTTACACGTTATAACTTATGGTTCAGAGAGTATTTTGCAACAATTCATGCAAAGCTCCTCAAAGAATTTTGACAACTTAAAAAAAAGGGGGATCACCCCCTTTTTTTAACCTTATTTTTTCATTGTAAGAAAGACTTCTTTTGCCATCTTCACAGTAAACTCAATATCTGTATCTGTATGTGCAGATGAAATAAAGCCCGCTTCAAATGCCGATGGTGCAAGGTTAACACCTCGCTCTAACATACCATGGAAAAATACTTTAAATGCTTCCGCATCACATTCTAGAATATCATCAAAGCTTGTAATTTCAGTTTGATCTGTGAAGTACAAGCCAAACATTGCGCCTGCTTGTTCTGTTTTAAAAGGCACACCAACCTCATCTGCAACCTGCTGCAATCCTACAAGTAATGCCTCCAGCTTTTTAGTTAGGTTCTCATAAAAGCTTGGTTCGCGCAGGTGTTTAAACATGGTGATCCCTGCACGCATTGCAAGAGGATTTCCTGAAAGCGTACCTGCCTGATATACACCACCCAACGGTGCAATACATTCCATAATTTCACGTTTACCACCAAAAGCACCAACAGGTAAACCAGCACCAATAATTTTTCCAAGCGTTGTTAAATCAGGTGTAACACCATAATATGCTTGCGCGCCACCTAATGAAACACGAAAACCCGTCATCACTTCATCAATAATAAATACCGATTGATGTGTATCACAAACTTCTCTAATTGCCTCTAAAAATCCTGCAATAGGTTTTACAAGGTTCATATTTCCAGCAACAGGCTCTACAATCACACCTGCAATTTCTGATCCATATTTTTCAAAGCATGTATGTAATGCTTCTATGTCGTTATATGGCAATGTAATCGTATGCTTTGCAAAATCTGCAGGAACACCTTTTGATGTTGGTTCACCAAGCGTCAGTAACCCCGAGCCTGCTTTCACAAGTAATGAGTCTGAATGACCGTGATAACAACCTTCAAACTTTACAATTTTGTCACGCCCAGTATAGCCACGTGCCAAGCGAATCGCTGACATTGTCGCTTCAGTACCCGAATTCGTCATACGTACCATTTCAATAGAAGGTACAACTTCACAAATAATATCGGCCAGAGTAGTTTCATGCACCGTTGGCGCACCAAAACTTAGACCGTCCTCTGCTGCAGTTTGTACAGCATGAATAATATCAGGATGTGCATGACCTAAAATCATTGGCCCCCAAGAACCAATATAGTCAACATATTTCTTACCATCGACATCCCAAAGATATGCACCTTTTGCTTTTTCAATAAATACAGGTGTGCCACCTACACCATTAAATGCACGCACAGGAGAGTTTACGCCACCAGGAATATGCTTACTTGCCTGTTCAAATAGCTGTACTTGCTTTGTAGAAAGTCCCATTTTTTACTCACTTTTCTTCAATATGAAATAGTTTTGTCCATGCATCAATACGTGCAGGAATATCTTGAATATCTCGTCCTAATACATCACTAATCACAGCACATAAATCTGCGCCAGCATCAATAACAGGTTGTGCATTTTCTACAGTTAAGCCACCAATCGCACAAATAGGTACGTTAAATCGTTTTCGTGCTTGTCTTACAACATCAACGCCAAAGCTTCCTGCTTCAGGTTTTGTTGCAGTTGCATAAATAGCGCCAAAAGCCACATAGGTCGCGCCTTCATCTATTGCAGTTTGTGCGAAATCTAAAGAGTTTTTACATGTTCTTCCAATAATCCTTTTATGCTTTTGTAATTGCTGAACTGCATCAATAATCTCCCCATCTCCCTGCCCTAAATGAACACCTAAAGAAAACTTTGACGCAAGTGCTAAGTTATCATTAATTACAAATGGGGTTTGATACTGCTCGCATAAAATCTTAATTTCTTTAATTTCTTCAATTTGCTGTTCATATTCAACTTTTTTACGGCGATATTGTAAGATTTGAACTTTCTGAGTTGCTAAAGCAATCTCTAATTTCTCAAAAAGTACTCGAAAAGGATCATCATTAGTAATGAGATAAAGTCCTCGCATAGATGCCTCAAGCCGAAATAGTAACTGAACTCGATTTTACGCACTTCGACTCTAAATTTCCAACTTTCTGATGAATAGTAAAATTTTATACAATGGTTTTATTACATGTAATATAGTGTTGTTTCTAGAAAATAGAATAATGATCAAAACTAAAGATCTATGACAATATGAAAAATTTTCGCTTTTTAAATCTTCAAGTAACATCAGATATTTCCAAATATCTTTTGCTTACCTTCGGCTTCATATACTCACAGCATAGTTTTTCTTATGATTTAAGCTATCAACAAGCAGAACAACAAACACTAAATACTAGTTATAGCACACAAGCAAGTCAGAGATTACAGCAAGCATCACAACTGAATGCAGAAGCTGTAAAACATGCTGGGCTTCCAAGTATTAACTTAAATGTGCGTGCATATAGTTTTCATGCAGAACAAAATATCTCTCTAAAAAGTATTAAGAATAATATTAGCCAAAGCATTTCACAAAATTTAAATAGTCAAATCTCAAATGTGGGATCGCAACTCGGAATAAATGCAGATGCAATCTCGCAAATTAGCCAAGCTGCTGATCAAAACATCTCTGATGGCATAAATAACCTCATTCCCGATCAGACCAATGTTATTGTAAAAGACCACGATATTCGACCAACAATTTCAGTCATTATGCCTCTATATACAGGCGGACTAATATCAAGCACAAAAGCGCTTGCATCACTACAAGCCTCTCGTGGTGAAATCACTGTACAACAGCAGGAAGATAATCAGCGATTTGAAGTAATTCAAAATTATTTTAATGTTCAATTGCAAAGAAAATTAGTTGATATCGCACAATTTAATGCCAATGCCATGCAAAAGCATGTCAATAATGCAATCAAACTTGAACAGCAAGGCTTCATCAGTAAGGGACAACGTATGCAATTTGAAGTTGCTTACAATAACTCGCTGAGAGCTTTAGACAACTTACAAATTCAATTACAACAAAGCCTTTTTGCATTACAACAACTTGTCAAAACTCAACAGCCTCTAAACCTCACCACAGCACTTTTTATCAATAGCTCAATGAGCCAACCTCTTACCAACATTTATAATCAACTTGATAATAAATCTACACTACTACGTAAAATGCAAATGGATACCCAACTTGCGGATCAAAACATTAAAATTCAGCGTGCATCGCAAAAACCAAGCCTATATGCATTTGGTGAATACGTGATAGACAACAAAGAAAATTGGGTGATTGGCATTGCTGCACGCTATAACCTCTTTTCAGGAATAGACCATAAAAAGCAAGTGCAAGCTGCTGAATTACAACGAGACGCTAGCACCTTTGCTACCGAGCGTACTAAGCAAGAGCTACAAAATCTAATTTTTAAAGCATATACCACCATGGAAGGTGCTCAACATACGCAACGCTTACTACAAGAAAATATGCAGGCAGCTCAAGAAAACTTACGCATTCAATCACTTTCTTTTAAAGAGAATATGGGCACAGCCACTCAAGTGGTAGATGCGGAAAATATCTATCATGCCATGCAAGCTGAATCTGCCATGAATGCTTATAAATACATACTCGCCCTTGCAGCACTGTTACAAGCCAATGGTTCAATTAAGCAATTTCCTCAATATATTAATCAATCAAATACAATATTTATTCATTAATGCATGCAAGAGAACTCCATGAACGAACAAAATAATGAGAAAAATGCTTCGTCTGAACATACATCCGAAATGAAGCAAAATAATTTCCAAAAAAAATTAATCAAAATTATTATATTAGTAATTATTTTACTTCTCATCTTAGCTCTAATTGGTTTTGGACTATGGAAAAGCTATCAACCTGAAGAGGTATCTATTCAAGGTCGTGTTGAAGCCGAAGTTATTCATGTCAGTACTAAACTACTTAGTCGTATCGATGATATTTACGTTTCTGAAGGGCAAGTGGTCACTCAAGGACAACCACTCGCTCGCTTACATAGTCCTGAAATTGATGCAAAAAAACAACAAGCTCTTGCCTCTTTACAGTCTGCTTTAGCCTTACAGGCAACGACCAATCGTGGTACACGTGAAGAAAACCTTGCTAGCCTATATGCAAATTGGCAAAGCTTACGTGCACAACAACAACTTGCACACACGACTTATCAACGTGGAGCAAATCTTTATCAAGAAGGTGTTATTTCTAGACAACGTCGAGATGAAATGTTTGCTGCACAACAATCATCTGCACAAATGACAGAAGCTGCCTACCAACAATATAAACGTGCAAAAGATGGAAGTACAACCGAACAGAAATCAATGGCAGATGCTCAAGTAGAAATTGCTCAGGCTGCCGTAAATGAAGTAAAGTCTTTGGAATCAGAAACACAGTTACTCGCCCCAATTCATGGAACTATCGCAAATATTTATGGTAATCCGTCTGAACTTGTTGCAACAGGCGTACCCGTCATTGATATCGTAGATACAGCACATCTTTGGGTGAGTTTAAATATTAGAGAAGACCAATATTCAAATATTTATAATAAAAATAGTATTGAGGGATTTGTGCCTGCACTTAACCAAAATATGACTTTTAAAATTGAGAATATAGACCCTCAAGGCAACTTTGCCACGATTAAAACAACGCGCCAAACAGGAGGGTACGATATTCGTAGCTTTAAGCTACACCTAACGCCTGAAGATCGTCACATTCCCATTAAAGAAGGAATGAGTGTCATCTTTAAGGTAGAAGAGGGACACTAATGTATAAAGCATTATGGAGAGAGCTTCACTACTTGCGAACACACAAATGGGATCTTTCTATGCTTACCATTGCACCACTGCTGATTATTCTTATTTTCAGCAGCATGCTCATGCAAGGAAAACCTGAGCAGCTCCCTATTGCAATTATTGACCAAGATCAAAGCCAGCTCAGTGCAAAAATCACCAATTACTTGGCATTAAATCACTCACTACATATACAACTACAAACAGCCGATCAAAGCTATGCTGAAAAAAGTTTAAATAAAACCCAAGTTTGGGGTTATGTCCTTATTCCCTACGGTGCCGAGAAACGTCTTGTACGTGGTCAAGATGCTCAGATTGCAATTACATACAATCAATCTTTTTTCAGTATTGGAAATACAATTTCATCAGCAATGCTTACATCTACAGCAGAAGCAACGATTGATTTTTTAGAAAAAAACCACTTCAAAAACAATATTCCTTACTTAGATATTTCTGCACCACATGTAAAGGTTTCGCCATTATTTAACCCAACTTTAGACTATGAGTTATTTTTAGAACCTTTTCTAATCCCTGCACTCCTTCACCTCATTATTTGCTGCTCAATTGCATTTTCTGTCGGGCAAGAAATGAAGTTTAAAACCATACCTCAATGGTTAGACAACATATCATTAAGCCAAGCTATTTTTGCAAAAAGTCTTATACATAGTAGTATTTTATTTAGTTGGTCACTTTTATGGCTATTTTGGCTTACAGTCATTCGTGGCTGGTTTATAGCTGGAAACTTATTACTGCTATTGGTCGCGCTATTTTTACTTTACTTAAGTTATGCGCTACTGATCACAGCAGTAACACTTGCCATCAAAGATTTAACACGTACTTTTGGTGTAATTGCAATTTATGGCGGTTCATCTTTAAGTTTTGCAGGTGTTACACTTCCCTTAAATAATGCCCCATTTTTCACACAGTTATGGTCAAACCTGATTCCCTATACACCTTATGTAAAACTACAAACGGAACAATGGGTTGTTGGTAGTCCTACATATATTTCTACACCCCCCTTTTTATTACTTATTCTTTTTTGTTTTATTGGTTATTTACTGTCAGTTATTAGCTTAAAAAAAGTAAGTCAGGAGGCTAAAACATGAAGTCATTCCTGTTCTATTTCTTTAAAACCTTTAAAGATATAAAAGGCTTTTCTGCTGTTTTTACAACCCTCATCTTAGGCTCTATACTCTATGGTTTTTTCTATCCAACAGCATATAAAGCACAGCAAGCAGAAGACCTGCCTGTTATTATCGTAGATCAAGACCAAAGTGCTTTAACCAATCAGATCATTAACACAATTAACTCGAACCCCAATATTAGAATTACTCAAATTACAACGAACTTTTTGGAGGCACAACAACAAGTCCAAGCACAAAAAGCAGATGCAATTTTGCTCCTTCCCGAAAAGTTATCTTCAGAATTACTTACAGACCCAAAAAATACAGGGATTGGTCTTTATATCAGTTCGGCATATTTAATTCGTGTGAAACAAATTACATCAGGTTTAGCAATATCTTTAGAAAATATTATAGAGAGCTATCTACAACGCTTCAGTAAAGTAAGTCATTTTAGTCCTAAACTACCGATTCATCAAATTCCTTTATTTAATACCCTGTCAGGATATGGCAGCTACATTTTTCCTTCAGTTGCACCTTTAATTATTCATCAAACCATCTTACTAGGTGTAGGTATGCTTATTGCTGGCTATAGAGAAAAAAGAAGATGGCAACCACAGCCTAATGAGTTTTTCGGTTTTTTTGCAGCAATATTTTTAATTGGCTGTTTAACCAGTTTTTATTTATTTGGTTTTATATTTTGGTTATACGATTATCCACGTGGTGGAAACTTTTTAGGCATGCTCATCGCTGTACCCATATTTATTAGCTGTATTATTGCACTTAGTATGTTTATTGCTAGCTTTTTCGATATGCCTGAACGTGTTGGTCATATCCTTGTACCTACATCTATTGTACTATTTCTTTTAAGTGGTACATCATGGCCCCTACAAGCAATGCCTCTGCCACTTCAATGGTTTAGTTTATGCCTCCCCTCTACCCATGCAATTCAAATGTTCATTCAATTAAACCAAATGGGTGTACCGACAGAAATAATTATACCTAAGCTGATATTTTTAAGTATCAGTGGCTTTATTTTCTTAGTTCTCGCCTATATCCAACTATGCAAAATAAGTAAGTAACCACTCCCATTTTTTGCATACACTGACTCATTTTAAAAATAGTTATAATCCATGAAATCACTAAAATACGCTTGGATATTCTGCAAAGGAAAATAGAAGCCATCAATAGCTTTAATACAAACTCAAAGCTATTGATGAATAGACTTTATAATCTAGCGAAATGCTTCTATAAGTACTTGTTGCGAGTTATGTGGAACCTCGCCTTCTTGTCTTTGTACTCGTGCCCAAGAACCATCACCACTTAATACCCAAGCACGCTCATTATCTTTTAAATAGTTTAATAAACCTTGCTGATAAATACATTTTCGTAATGTTGGATCTTCAACAGGAAAACATGCTTCAACACGATTAAACAGATTACGGTTCATCCAGTCTGCACTTGAACCATAAATACGTGCATTCCCATTATTGCTGAAATAAAACACACGTGTATGTTCAAGGAAACGTCCAACGATCGAACGTACATGAATATTTTCAGATAGTCCTGGCAACCCCGGACGTAAACAACAAATTGAACGAATAATTAAATCAACTTTTACACCCGCTTGAGAGGCTTCATACAATTTATTAATTAATTGAACTTCTGTCAGTGCATTTACTTTAATAATAATATGCGCTTCTTTACCCTCATTGGCATGAGCAATCTCATCATCAATAAACCCAAGTAAATGGCTATGTAATGTAAATGGCGCATGCAATAACTTCTTGAGTTTTGCCATTTTGCCCATACCAGTAAGCTCTTGGAAAATACGATGTACATCTTCACATAGTTCTTTATCTGTTGTTAATAAACCATAGTCTGTATACATACGTGCATTACCCGCATGGTAATTTCCCGTACCTAAATGTGCATAACGAGCAAGCTTATTATTTTCACGACGAATAACCAAAATCATTTTCGCATGTGTTTTATAGCCTACAATACCGTAGACAACAACAGCTCCAGCCTCCTGCAATACATTGGCAACAGCAATATTTGATTCTTCATCAAAACGGGCACGCAACTCAATAACAGCTGTAACTTCTTTACCATTTCTTGCAGCTTCAGCAAGTACCTGTACAATTTCTGAATCAGGGCCACTTCTATATAAAGTTTGTTTAATTGCCAGCACTTTAGGATCACGCGCTGCTTCTCTCAGTAAAGTAATTACAGGAGCAAAAGATTCAAATGGATGGTGTAATAAAATATCTTGTTTTTTCATTGCAGAAAAAATATTTTCTGACTTACGAAGTACTTTTGGAATAACAGGCGTATATGCTGCATATTTCAAATGAGGACGTTTGAAATTAGAAACTAGACGTGCAAGATTTACAGGGCCATCAACCTTATATAACTGTTCTTCATGCAGTTCAAACTCATTGAGTAAATACTGGTAAATATGCTTTGGACAACTTTGAGTTACCTCTAAACGTACAGCACGACCAAAACGGCGTGAACTTAATTCACCTTTTAATGCAATTGCAAGGTCTTCAACATCTTCATTTAGCTCTAAATCGGCATTACGGGTTACCCTAAACTGATAACAGCCTGTTGCCGTCATGCCTGGAAATAAATCAGAAACATGCTCATGAATAATTGCAGACAACATCACATGATGCTCTTTGCCATCCGTCAATTCATCAGGTAAGCGCACAACACGTGGCAATGAACGAGGTGCAGGAACAACAGCTAAGTCAATTTGGCGACCAAAGGCATCTTTTCCTTCTAAAGTTACAATAAAGTTTAAACTTTTATTCACTAAACGAGGAAATGGATGTGCTGGATCTAAACTAATCGGAGTTAAAACTGGGGCAACTTGATCATGAAAATATTTCTTCACCCATGCAGTTTGTGCAGGAGATAGTTCTCCTCGACGCAAAAAGCAAATATCTTCTTCTCTTAACTTAGGTAAAATTTCCTGATTTAAAATTCGATACTGGCGCTCAATTGCTTCATGCGCTGTTTTTGAAATTTGTTCGAGAACTTGTTTAGGTGTAAGACCATCGGGTGTATGACTTTCATTCCCTAAAGTTAATTGCTCCATAACGCCAGCAACACGAATTTCAAAAAATTCATCCATATTGCGTGAGAAAATAAGCAAAAAATTTAATCTTTCAAGGAGAGGATGGAGAGGATCAACAGCTTGCTCTAGTACTCTTAAGTGAAAATCTAAAATAGATAACTCACGATTAATATATCGTTCATTATAAGTATATTCTGGGAAATAGGTATTTTCTTCGTAATTTTCCACAGCATGCGCCTCTGTATTCATATACTGTTCCATAATAAGCATTATGCGATTTTCTTTTCTAATTATGCGTTATATTTATGGCAATTTCATAAAGAAATGCGTAATTCATAAACAAACAATACATTTAAATATTTGTTTATGGTATTTGTGTAGAGTTAATATACTTCACAATAAAATGTTCACGAAAATGTAACTTTTTATCGTTAGGATGGTTTTGAAAATATTTAGGATCAGGTAATAATGCAGCCAAAAATATTGATTGTTGCTTGGTTAAATATTTACTCTCTTTTTTAAAATAATATTGCGAAGCTGCCTCTACTCCATATAAATTCTCACCAAACTCAACCGAGTTCAAATATACTTCTAATATTCTTTTTTTAGACCACATTTTTTCCATCATTAAAGTAATAATGGCTTCTTGAAATTTTCTAAAATAAGAACGTTGATTATAAAGGAAAAGATTTTTTGCTAACTGTTGCGTAATTGTTGACCCACCTGCCACAATACTACCATTTTCCTCATTACGCGCTAAAGCCACTTGCATACCATCCCAATCAAACCCATGATGTTCTAAAAACTTGCCATCTTCACCAGTTATTACTGCTTGTTTTATATAAGGACTCATATGCGAATAACTGACCCATGTATGATCCACTTCAGTTACACTATTTTCCCATGCATCAATACGCATGAACATTGTTGTTTCAACAGGATGATCAGACCACCAATATAAAGAAATAAAAACCCACATTTGAACAAGAATAAATAAAATACTTAAGAATTTAATAATACTTAAAAAAATGTTCTTCATGAATGTAACTTTCTCCAAAGCACAGGTTCTGTTAAGCTGAGACTAAAAATTTGCCAAGCATAGCATGTATAAAATGGAACAACCTTTATTTTATAAAAGTAAATTAAGGCTTAAATTATGGTGGGTTACGGCACTTCTTATTGCCTTGAATACACTACTTTACACTTTGCAAATTAGTACAGGCGTCAATAGCAGTACACCAAGCGCAATAGATGCTATTCAATGGGGTGCAGACTATGCCCCTCTTACAATGACCACTGAACCATATAGAATATTCACATGCCTATTCTTTCATTTTGGTTTTATTCATTTAGCTCTAAATATGTGGTCACTTTATATTTTTGGTTCAATTGCAGAACAGATATATGGTCGTTGCTACTATATTGCACTTTACATTCTTGCAGGAATTACAGGTAGCTTATTTACTGAGTGGCTTAGCATTCATAACAGCTATGTATTACTAGAAAAATTTTCTCAAAATCTTGTACCCACCATTAATGGTGGTGCTTCAGGTGCAGTTATGGGGATTGGTGGTGCCCTCACATTACTGGCATTTTTCCCACCAACATCTACACAAAAATTTATTTTAAGTAAAAAAACACTTATTATTGTTATGCTTATTAATTTAAGTGTTGGCTTATTTACACCCAATATTAATAATATGGCTCATATTGGTGGAACTATTATGGGGGCATTATTAAGTTTTATTTGGTATTTACTCGAAAAAAATACTTACAAATTACCAAAACCTATTTTGGCTATTATTTTTGGTGGTTTTCTTAATATTATAATATACCTATATTGCAAACATGAAGTACAAGGAGTTTATCAGCTATGGATAGATATTTTAAATAGCAATCCATTTAATTAATAATGATTAAGTTCACATAATAATTAAAAACATATTAAAGGCTCTCATTTTAAGCCTTTAATATGTTTAAAATATTTTAGAAATCAAAGAAAGTGACTTCACCTGTTTCTAATGAATACTCAGCACCTACTATTTTTAATTTACCCTGTGCAATTAAATTTTCAAGTACAGATGAACCATGGCGCAACTGATTTACAGAAGCAAATACATTTGACCTTACAGCATGTTCACATAGTTTTGGTAAATCATCTTTTAACTCTGTTTGCATTAAAATTTCAACAGATGGACGTACACGATTGACAATCGACATCAGATTATTTGATGGTGGCTGATCTGGATTACGTAGTGTATCAATTGTTGCTTTAACAGCACCACAATGACTATGACCAAGCACGACTACAACAGCACAATCATAACTTGCAGCAGCAAACTCTACACTTCCAACTTGTGATGGTGCAACAATATTCCCTGCGACACGAATTACAAAAAGATCCCCTAACCCTTGGTCAAATATAATTTCTGCAGGTACACGCGAGTCTGAACACCCTAAAATAATCGCAAATGGATTTTGATCTGCTGTTAACTGCGAGCGATGCTCTTGAGAGATTAAGTCTGGAATAGATGATTTACCATTTGCAAAACGCTGGTTTCCTTGTTTTAAGCGATCTAGTGCTTCTTGTGCTGTCAGCATGATTTTTCCTATCTCGTTTTATCAAAATAATAAATTGGCTATATTCTAGGTGGCGACAGCATGCTTGTCACTGACTAAAAAGGTCTACACACTACATTTATACCTATCAATCTTATACAAAATGCTATTTTAAATACGGAAAACTATAGCCTGATCAACTTAGCACGTTATACTATAAATAAATTGTACTTACAATAAGACCTCTCATATGGACAATCGTCTAAAAAACCCTATTATTGAACAACTTATAGAATCTCAAATTGCATTTTTAGAAGACGTTTTAAATTCAAAAACATATATTAATGATGAAGCAATTTCACTATATCATTGGTTATCAACCAAAAAAATTAAAGACTTTGGAACACCAGAGCCAATATATCTTTGTATTAAAAAAAAGATGTTAGATAAAGCACTCCCCTCTATACTTTTAAAAAACTTTGCACAGCAGCTTCACTTTTCAGCCGTCCATTCAGTCAATAATAATACTAAAATTGCACACATTATAGATGTCATGACAGTCGACCGTTTAGCCCAGTTTATTGCAAATAAAGAAACATCTCGACAAGCATTTATACATTTTATTATCAATCACCCTTCTTTTTCTACAATCATGGCACAACTTATTCAGCAAGCCATTCAACAATATTTTGACGAAAATTTATCTTCAAAAATATCGAACATGAGTAAAATCATGAAAGTTGGAAAATCAGTTTTTGAAAATATGACTGATGCAACTTTAGAAAAGACAATCGCTCAATATGTAGAAAAAAATATCTTAAAATTAGGTCATATGAGCGAACATGTTTTAAATAAACATTTAACAAATGATCGACTCTATCATTTACAAGCAGAGCTGTGGCACCAAATTAAAGATACGACGCTTTCTAAAGTAACTAAGCCACTATCTACAGACAACCTGACCGAGTTGGTCGATATTATAAATGAGTTTTGGAATACTTTTAGACAAACAGATTATGCGAAAATAGGATTACAAGACAGCCTACATACATGGTACAACCATAACAAAGATCATACTTTCAGTTACTTATTTAAAAGTTTAAATATAGATGAAGCATTTCTTCAGGAGGAGTTTACATCTATGTTCAAGCCAATTATTGAACAGCTTATTGATGAAGGCTATCTAAAGTCACGAATATACACACTTTTAGCAGATTTTTACTATAATGAAGACACCTTAAAGCTATTAAAACAGATATAAAAAAGGCGCAATATGCGCCTTTTCTCGTTAACTACTTATTTATAATAAGCACCTTCAGATTTAGAGTGATCTGTTTCGTCAACCACACGTTGTAATTCAGGTATATATTCTTTCAATGTTGTTTCAACACCTTGCTTTAAAGTTACATCAATTGCTGAACATCCCTGACAACCACCACCGAATTTTAGAACTGCCGTTAAACCATGCTCTTCATTTTCTTCAACAGCAACTAAACTACAGTTCCCACCATGACTTGCCAATCCAGGATTAATCTCAGACTGTAATACATAAGTGATACGCTCTTCCATAGAAGCATCTGGCCCTACACGAGGTACTTTAGAGTTTGGAGCGCGAAATGTGAGCTGTCCACCAAAGCGATCTTTATTATAGTCAATGACAGCATCTTTAAGATATGGAATGGATGGCGCATCAACAAATGCTGGAAAGTCAGGATAGTCTTGCTTATAGTCAGTTTCAACGACTTCATCAGGGGCACTATATGCCATACAACACTCAGCACGTGGCGTTCCTGCATTTTCTACAAATACACGTACACCTATACCTGGCGTATTTTGCTTTGCCAATAATTCGCTTAAGTACTCTTGTGCAGAAGGAGTAATTAATAGATTTGGTATATCTTCACTTGCTGCCTGAGTCGTGCCGACATTTTCCATAGACATATTATCTTTCCTCAACCTGAAGGTACTTAGTTTAACTGAAGATATGGGGTAATTACCAAAAATCAATGCATTTCGTCGGATTTATTTTAATTTCATATCTTATATTTTTTATGTCATGATAAGTTAAGTTAACTACTTTGTCATATTATGCTAGACCTTCCATTTAACCATAGTATTACACTTATTATTATTACTGTCATTGTTTCACTTTTGGCATTTTCTAATCAGAATATTATGAATCGTCTTATTTTCTGGCCTCCTGCCATAGGAAAAGGACAATTTGATCGATTCATTACTCATGGATTTGTTCATGCAGATGGTGCTCACCTTCTCTTTAACATGATCACTTTATTCTTCTTTGGTAGTGCAATTGAGATTTTTTACCGTCAATATGCCTTTAACATGGGCTTTGTGCTGTTTTATTTAGGTGGATTAATTATTTCTATTCTTCCAAGCTATTTAAAGCATAAAAATGACTTCCAATGGGCAAGTCTTGGTGCATCTGGTGCTGTTTCTGCTGTTCTTTTTGCATATATTCTTTTTAAGCCTTGGAACTTAATTTTTGTTTTTTTTGTACCTGTCCCCGCAATTATTTTTGCTGTTCTTTATGTCGCTTATACAATATGGTCGAATAAACGTAATAATAATCACATCAATCATAGTGCACATCTTTGGGGTGCAGCTTATGGCATCATTATTACCATTATTATTGAACCTAAAATTATTCCTCACTTTATTAATCAGCTCATTCACATTCCTTTTTTGAGTTAAAAAAAAGGGCTGATATCAGCCCTTTCATGTATTTAAAAAATATGTAGAAACAACCAATATAGACTGCCTGATAAGATAATTGTTACAGGCAATGTCAGTACCCAAGCTGAAATAATACTTTTAATCGTTGACCATTGTAGACCTGACTTATTGGCAACCATTGTTCCCGCAACAGCACTATTTAAAACATGTGTTGTAGAAACTGGCATACCTAGACCATCAGCGGCAGCAATTGTCGTCATTGCAACTAACTCAGCAGATAAACCCTGCCCGTATGTCATATGATCTTTACCAATTCTTTCGCCAACAGTCACAACAATACGCTTCCAACCAACCATCGTGCCTAAACCTAATGCCAACGCAACAGCAACTTTCACCCAATTTGGAATATATTGTAAGAAACCATCTAAACCTTTTTGATAAGATTTAATTGTTTTCTGTTGAGCCTCATTCCACTGTGGTAAAGCTTTTTGTTTACCAAGTGCTTTAAAAGTTGTCGTGCTTAAATACATTTCATTGCGAATATCACTGACACTTTGCTCAGGAATATTTTTCAAAGAATTGTAAGGTGCCAGCTCTTGCCCTAAACCGTAAGTCATACTTGCAAGTGCAGGTAAAACATCAGCGGTTGCTTTTTTGTCTTGAATATAGCGTGTCAGAATATCTTTTGCTTCTTTACGATTATATTTTTGCGTATTATCTGCTGAAATAATAAGAGCTGCTTCTTGAGATAATCCCTTAAACGCTTGTAACTGATTACTATCAATATTTTTATTTAATGAATAAGCAAGTGGTACTAAGCCAATCAGAATAAGCATAATAAGCCCCATTCCTTTTTGACCATCGTTTGAACCATGTGCAAAGCTTACGCCTGTACATGTAAAAATAAGCAACGCACGAATAACTAAAGGTGGTGGCTTGCTCCCTTCAGGTGCTTTAAATAACTCTAATTGCTTTCTAAAAACAAACTTAACAAGTAAGAATACAACAGCAGCAAGTGCAAAACCTATTAATGGCGAAAATAGAAGTGCTTTACCTACTTTCATGACTTGTTCCATATCAATACCGCTAGTTCCAGCCTCAGCTGCAGTATTTAGGATATGATTCATAAGACCAATACCTAAAATAGAACCAATCATTGTATGTGAACTTGAAGCAGGAATACCAAAGAACCATGTTCCTAAATTCCATAGAATTGCAGCGATTAACAATGCAAATACCATTGCAAAGCCAGCACCACTACCTACATTCATAATCAGTTCAACAGGAAGCAAAGCAATAATGCCGTATGCCACTGCACCACTTGCTAATAACACACCAAGAAAATTACAAAAACCTGCCCACATAACAGCAATTGGTGCAGGCAAAGCATTTGTGTAAATCACTGTTGCAACAGCATTGGCTGTATCATGAAAACCATTTACAAACTCAAAGCCTAACGCAATAAAAAGTGCTGTAGATAGTAAAATGACAGAATAAAGACTCAGGGGAGGAACGTTTGCAAGATCAGCATTTAGCTGAAATCCGATATAAACAAGTGTAGAAATAATAATTGTAAGAAACACCGGCATGAAGAATTTAGGTGTAGGCACATTTACATTTTTACTATTCATCGCATCAGGAGGTACGGAATCTTGTTTAGAAGATGTATTCATTTTCATGCTGCATGTATGACGAAACTTTATAGGTGGCCATATTGTTTAATTAAATTATGACAGTTATATGACATTTTTATTTATTATGCACTAAAAGACCACCTTCCGCCTCCTTTAAGAGCAAAAAGTGTACTAAAAAAATACCTATTTAAATTGTTATTTTCACATAAAACTTGATTACTATTTAAAACTTCAAATTAAGTCTCTCATTTCATTTAACTTTGTTTAATTTGCACGATAAATATTTCAGAAAAATGAAAATATCTATAAATAGCTTACAAATAAAACCCCATTTAAATGATCTATTTCATGCTGAATAATTCGTGCAGGAAATCCAGTAAAATTTTGCTGTATTCTTTCACCTCTAATCGTATAGTATTCAACAACTAATTTATCTGCACGTAAAACATTTCCCCTTGCTCCGAACACACTCAAACACCCTTCTTCCCCTAAAATACTTTCTCTAGATTTGGTAATAATTTCAGGGTTAACCATAACAATTTCAGGCATTTCTGGTGCATTCGGATATCGTGGATTTGGTCTTGATGCGACAACAATAATTCTTTTTGAAACATAGACCTGTGGTGCTGCAATCCCAACGCCATGATGATACCTCATAGTTGTTTGCATTGCTTGTACAAGCTGCCGCAACCATAACGAACCAAACTCCTTTGCACTTACCTTTGCTGCAATGAGTTTAAGTATACCTTCACCATCTTGTGCAATAGGTAACACCACTTCAGCCATATGCTATTCCTTTTAAATATGAATATCTGCAATCATATATAATTTTGCCTGACCAGAAATTTCTATACGATCATTTGGCAAAATTTCACCATATAACCAACCACCTCTAGATGATGCTTGATAAGCAATAATTACATCTTTTTCCAATTTTTCAGACCAAAGTGGAATAATAGCTGTATGAATTGAACCAGTGACTGGATCTTCATTTACACCAATTGCAGGCGCAAAATAACGGCTGATGCAATCATAGTCTTTATTACCCTGTGCCGTAATAACAATATCACGTGTTTTACCGTAAATTTCTTTTGATGCTAAACTAATTTCTCGTAATTTTAAAAAGTCTGGCTGTACATCTAAAACCTGTTGAGCATTTTCGTATTCAATAATATAGGCCTGATTATTTAAATGCACTTGCTTAAATGGAATATCAAATGCGGTATTTAATGCTTTAGGATAATCTTCTAACTTCTTTGCTCTTAAAATTGGAAAATTCATGACAACTTTTTCATTCTTTTGTCGAATATAGAAAGTTCCTAACTCACGTGTTTCAAATTCGATATATTCTAGCCCTTCAACTTCTTGGAATAAAATAAATGCACTGGCTAATGTTGCATGTCCACAAAATGGTACTTCATCTGTTGGTGTAAACCAGCGAATATCATAGTTATTTAATGTATTTCTCTTTACAAATGCTGTTTCAGACAAATTATTTTCTAGTGCAATATGTTGCATTAAACCGTCATCTAACCAATCATCTAATACAATAACTGCCGCAGGATTTCCTTTAAATAATTGTGTTGTGAATGCATCAACTTGGTACATCTTCATTATTATATCCTCAAAAAAAAGAGCAAATGCTAAAAACATTTGCTCTTTTAATATACTTCAAATGATCAACTATTTACGAGATCTTTATCATTTTCCTGATCAAATTTATTTTTATCTGTCAGTCCCATGACCTGACTCGTAAAAGTACCTGCTGTCATTGAGCCGTTAACATTTAATGCTGTTCTTCCCATATCAATTAATGGTTCAATTGAGATAAGTAATGCAGCCAATGTAATTGGGAACCCTAATGCAGGTAATACGATAAGTGCAGCAAATGTTGCTCCACCACCTACACCTGCCACACCAATTGAACTCATGGTCACAATACCAGCCAGAGTTAATATCCATAAAGGATCTAAAGGGTTTACCCCCATTGTTGGCGCAACCATCACTGCAAGCATTGCAGGATATAATCCTGCACAGCCATTTTGACCAATTGTTGTACCAAACGATGCTGAAAAGCTCGCAATTGACTCAGGTACACCAATACGATTAGTTTGTGCTTCAATACTCATTGGAATACTTGCAGCACTAGATCGGCTTGTAAATGCAAAAGTAATCACAGGCCATACTTTCTTAAAGAAACGAATTGGGTTAATTCCTGAGCCTGCCAAGATAAGCGCATGTACAACAAACATGATAGCAATACCAACATAAGAAGCTGCTAAGAAGCCACCAAGTTTTAAAATATCTGCCAAGTTTGAACTTGCAACAACTTTTGTCATCAGTGCAAAAACACCATACGGCGTTAATGTCATCACTAAACGAACAAGCTTCATGATCCACATTTGTGCAGTATCTATTGCTGTTAAAACATACTTCCCTTTTGCTTCATCATCTTTAAGTAAGCGTAAAGCTGCCACACCCAAAAATGCTGCAAAAATGACTACACTAATAATTGCAGTTGGTTTTGCACCTGTTAAATCTGCAAATGGATTGGTCGGAATAAAAGATAAAATAAACTGGGGAACACTTAAATCAGTCAATTTTCCAACATAGTCAGATTGTAATGCACTCAAACGTGCTGTTTCAGCTGCACCTTGTACTAGACCATCTGCAGTCAAACCAAAAAGTCGCGTCACAAAAACAGCAACTAAAGCTGCAATAAATGTGGTTACAAGCAACGTACCTATACTAAGAAAACTTATTTTTCCCAAAGAAGACGTCGCTGTATGCAATTTTGCCACTGCACTCAAAATAGAAATAAAAACCAGTGGCATAACAACCATTTGTAAAAGTTTCACATAACCATTACCAACAATATTAAACCAACTAATCGAATCAGTTAAAATTTGAGCACCTGTCGGGTAAACTAAATGTAGTCCTAATCCAAACAGCACACCCAGCACTAGCCCTGAAAGTACTTTCTTAGAAAGACTCCATGTTGTTTTACGTGTTTGTGCAAGCAACAATAGTAAAATCACAAACACCACAGTGTTTATGATAAGTGGCATGCTCATCGCAACTCCTAGCCAAATGGCTATTCTCAAAATCAGATATAATTACCATTTATTATAAAGTAAATAGATAAATAACGAGAGCCATTCTCTTCTTCAAAATTTTAATATAATTAGCCTTTATTTTCATAATATTATTTTTTATTTTAAAAACAAGATCTTAAAAACACAAAAAACATAAAAATATCGTTATTCTTTTTTCTTACTAAGCTTAGTTTAAATTTTTATAAGAATAAAAAAGCTCTATCAAATGATAGAGCTTTTCAGACTTAATACAGATTTAAGCATCCATATTTTTTACAATTGCTTTACCAAATGCTGAACAACTGAGCAGTGTTGCCCCATCCATAAGACGTTCAAAGTCATAAGTCACTGTTTTATGAGCAATCGCGCCTGAAACACCTTTAATAATCAGATCGGCAGCTTCTGTCCATCCCATATCACGTAGCATCATTTCGGCAGATAAAATAATTGAACCAGGATTCACTTTATCTTGACCTGCATATTTTGGTGCAGTGCCATGCGTTGCTTCATAAACAGACACTGCATCACCAATATTTGCACCAGGTGCAATACCAATACCACCTACTTGTGCAGCCAATGCATCTGAAACATAGTCACCATTTAGGTTCAATGTTGCAATTACTGAGTACTCAGCAGGACGCATTAAAATTTGTTGTAAGAAGGCATCTGCAATAACATCTTTAATGATAATTTCTTTACCATTTTTTGGATTTTTAATACTTACCCATGGACCACCATCAATTAGCTCACCACCAAATGCTTCTTGTGCAAGCTCATAGCCCCACTCTTTAAAAGCACCTTCTGTGTATTTCATAATATTGCCTTTGTGCACTAACGTCACAGATGGCTTATCATTATCAATTGCAAACTGGATTGCTTTACGTACGAGACGCTGTGTACCTTCTTTCGATACAGGTTTAACACCAATACCACACCCTTCAGAGAAACGGATTTTTTTCACACCCATTTCTTCTTGCAGGAATTTAATAACTTTTTTCGCTTCGTCAGAGTCTGCTTTCCATTCAATACCTGCATAAATATCTTCAGAGTTTTCGCGGAAAATAGTCATATTTGTTTGTTCAGGATGCTTTACAGGTGAAGGTACACCTTCAAACCAACGCACTGGACGCGAACAAACATATAAGTCTAACTCTTGACGTAATGCTACATTTAATGAGCGAATACCACCGCCTACTGGTGTTGTTAATGGGCCTTTAATCGCAACAACAAAATCACGGATCGCGGCAAAAGTTTCTTCTGGCATATATGTACCATAGCTAGCATTTGCCTTCTCACCGCAGTATACTTCCATCCATTCAATAGAGCGTTCGCCACCGTAAGCCTTTTCTACTGCAGCATCAACAACCTCTTTCATGGCAGGTGTAATATCTATACCAATACCATCACCTTCAATAAAAGGAATGATTGGACGGTTTGGAACATTCCATGAACGGTCTGCATTTACGGTAATTTTGTCACCACTTGTTGGTACAACAATCTTTTCATAACCCATTTGCCAGGCTCCCTTTTATATTTGGCGAACTACATTATTGTCTTTCGAACAATTTTCATTTTTTTAAATGTGCCATCATTCTAAAGTAAATATACACAATATGTTATTTAGCTTAGAAATAATCTACATTTAAAAAATCAATACATATATACCATTCTTGTTAAAGCAGATATTCCCATGAAAATCACTGTACTGAATAAACCCTTTAATGTCCTCTCTCAATTTAGAGAGGATGAAAAGCACCCCACACTGGCTGAGTTTATTACAGACCCTGACTTGCGTGTATCTGGACGTCTTGACCGTGACTCAGAAGGTTTACTCATCCTTACAGATCAAGGTGGATTGAATCAGCTTATTACTCACCCCAAAAATAAACAACATAAAACCTACCTTGCTCAAGTAGAAGGTGAGTTTAGTGCGGAAGCAATTCAAAAACTGACCGCAGGCGTAGAGTTAAATGACGGTCCAACACGACCAGCTCAAGTCCGTATCATCGAAGAACCAACTTGGCTATGGGAAAGAAACCCACCTATTCGCTACCGTGCTAACATTCCAACTACATGGGTAGAAATTAAAATATCAGAAGGTCGTAACCGCCAAGTTCGTCGTATGACTGCTGCTGTTGGCTTTCCAACACTACGCCTTATTCGTACACAAATAGGTTCAGTTGATCTCATTGAACTTGGCTTACTCCCTGGAGAAAAACGCGCAATTGAGCCTTTGCTTTATCCTGAATACAAAGCAGTCATAGAAAAGCTTAAAGCACCAGCTAAAAAATCAGGGAAACGTGAAGATCCTAAAAAGAGAAAGCAAAATAAAAAGCGTGAAGAAGTTCTTGTTGAAATCTTTAAAACAGATGCTAAACGACCACGTCGTATTACCAATGGCACCACACGTCCAAACTTAAAGAAAGGTAGAGGTAGATCTAGAAAATAGTGATCACTTCCTTCATTTAGTCGTCTTATTTGTGAAGTTACATTTTCATATCGGCATTTTTTGCAAGAAACCGTATGATAGATTGTAAACCTAACTTATGTAGGATAACGATGAAGAAACTAATCACACTGATGACAGGGCTCATCTTTTCTCACATGGCTTTTGCAATTACACCAATTAGTGTACAAGTCACAAACCTTGAGACAGGTGGCCCTGCAACACAAATGAATGTTGAACTTGAAGCTCAACAAAATAATACATGGACAAAAATTGGTGAAGGTACAACAGATGACAAAGGTCATTTAGATACACTTTACCCAAGTACAAAAACAACGCTAGACAAAGGCATTTATAAAATTACATTTAAAACAGGTGATTGGTTTAAAAATAAGAATCAGCGTGCTTTCTACACTGAAATTCCGATCGTATTTGTGATTGATGGTAGTACAGACCACTATCAAATTCCTCTCACAATTAGCCAATATGGTTATTCCACATATAAATCGGCTGATTAGTAAAAGAGGCATAGCTCTTTCTATGCCTCTTTATACATTAAGACAACCAGCTTTTGACTTTTTGCTCATCTACAACAGTAAGTTTCACTGTGTTTAAATCTACTTTTTGCCCTTCTATAGATAAACATAGCAGTTCATCACGTCTAAACAGATGCAATTCTAATGCTTCTTGTTGCTGTGAATAGCTTATCAATTTCTGATCAGTAGCTTTAATACCATCAATAGCAATAATCACATCATGTGCAGATACACCAGCGTGGGCAGCAGCACTATCACGGCGCACTTGCTGAACAACAACCCCTTCAGGTTTTTCAATAGTTTTTATACCAAATGGTAAGCTTTTTTCTGCTTCTAGTTTATAAGAAACCCCTACACTCGATAATAACTCTTCAATTGGCAGCTCTTCTGTCGTATGAATAAGGAAGCTCAAACGTTCTGTCCAATCTTCGCCTGTTAATTTTTGACATAATTCAAAAATAGTCTTCTCATTGACTTGCTTACCTTGCTGTGCATTCTCATACAAACAGCGCATCACAGCATCTAAACTAGACCCATAATTCCTTAAGCTTAAGTCTAAGCATAGTGCAACCAAAGCACCTTTATTATAGTAGCTTGTACCTGCATTATTCGTATTTTCATCAGGTCTATAAAATTTAATCCATGTATCGAAACTCGACTCTGTCACAGACTGAATATAGCGCCCCGGATTCTGTAAATAACGGTCAATTTGAGCCTTTAACAGTTTTAAATAACTATCCTGAGAAATCACACCACTGCGTAACAAAATAAGATCATCGTAATACGACGTAAATCCTTCAAAAATCCATAGTAAAGAAGTATAACCCTCTTTATTTAAATCATAATTTGTAAAATTTTCAGGGCGAATAAATTTCACTAACCAAGAATGAAAATATTCGTGACTACAAAGCCCAAGAAAGCGTTGATACGCTGCTGAAGGCTCCTCTGGTTCATTCATCTTGGGCAAATCATCACGTGGGGTTATTAAACTTGTCGAATTCGGATGCTCCAACCCACCATAACTATTGCCTGTAGCAATCGTCATAAAAACATAATTTTGAAATGGTGCTGAGCCAAACATTTGAATTTCAGTTCGGCAAATTTTTTCTATATCTTGTTGCAAACGCGTTAAATTCGTTGAGTGTTTGCCTGAAAGCACAAATTCATGTGGAATATTTTCGACATTAAATACAAAGCGGTCTTGCTCTGCTAGCTCAAAAGGACTATCTATTAACTGCATATAGTCTTTTGCATAAAGCGTATGTCTACCCGATACTAAACTCTTTGTTTTTAAACCTGTCGCAAGTGAAAAATGTTTTAGTGCTTCAGGAACAAAAACCTCAACTTCACAGGCAACATCTTCTTGTTTTTCTAGACCTAAACATACACATGCTGGATTGATATACAAACGTTGCTGATCGACATATGCACCACGTACAGACAAATCATATGCATAAACATCATATTCAACGGTTATTAATTCATGATCGGTATTATGTAAACGCCATTTATTCTTTTCAAATTTTGTTATTGTTAAGTTACGACCAGCCTCATCATATGCTTTTACAGACTCAATATGTTTGGCAAATTCACGGACTAAATAACTACCAGGAATCCAAGTAGGTATCCATAAAACCTGAGATGGATTTGCCAAAAAACGTAATGTTACATGAATAAGGTGTTGTTTATAATCGTCAAATTCTATTTGATAGTGCAACATAAGTCAGAATTCTAATCCTAATCTCGCTTAGCAAGGGTTTAGCTTAGCATTTTTTTATTCTAAGATCGCATACTTCGTACGGATTCTATATACATACCTAAATTTTAATTCTTTTTAAGTTTTATATAGTATTTTTCCACCTCTAGCTCATCCTTAAGGCGGCTCTTTTGAAACGTTTCACCCTGCTCCTCACAAGTTTCATGGCATTACTATGCACAACAACTATACATGCCAGTGTTCTAACAATTAATCCAGACTCTGTCGAAGCCGCTTCATGGATTATCTATGATCCACAGTCTAAACAAACTTTAGCTGAACATAACAGTCATGCACAACGTGCTCCTGCATCTTTAACTAAAATGATGGTTGCTTACCTTACGCTCAAAGCAATTCAAGAAGGTAAACTTAAAACAACAGATGTCATTACCGCATCAAATGTCGTCCATATTGTTCAACCAGATGAATCTCAGATGTTCTTACGTCAAGGACAACAGATTACTATAGACCAACTTTTAAGTGGCCTCATCGTTATGTCTGCCAATGATGCTGCTGTAACACTTGCACAGCAATTAGGTGGAGACATTCCCCATTTCGTGGAAATGATGAATAATGAAGCCAAAGCACTCGGAATGACAGATACTCACTTTACCAACCCTGCTGGTATCACTATGGATGGTCATTATGCATCTGCTGCAGATTTAGCCAAGCTTGCAAACATACTCATACAACAATATCCACAATATTTATATTACTCTAAACAAACGAGTTACTCATGGAATGGGCATACTCACCATGCAACCAACATTCTACTTAAACAAGATCCTACTGTTGACGGTTTAAAAACAGGCTATACAGCAGCCGCAGGCTATAACCTTGCACTGACTGCAAAAAGACCAACGGTTAATACACAACTTCCCGAGCGTCGTCTTATTGTCGTTGTTATGGGTACAAAAAGTGCTTATAAACGCGCAGAAGTTGCTTATGAGCTCATGAACATGGCGTTTAACTATACACGTGATGAAGTCGCAATTAAGGCTAACCAACCAATTGCCCAATTTCCTGTTATTGAAGGAAAACAGAATACATTTACTTTAAAGGCGAATAGCACAAAGATCATCACAACATCATTATATGACTCAAACAGCCCAATAAATATGAAAAATTTTAGCAATACCAGTGGCTTAATTAGTATAGACAGCCAAACTATTGCACCATTACAGGACACAAAAACACAGCTATCAATACAACTTGATCAAAAACAACTCACTGCGCCATTAAATCAGGAAATGAACCTTGCAAATGTTAAAGTTTTCCAAAATAATCAATTAATTGAAGATTTTCCATTGTCAGCAAAAGTTGAACTAGAACGTGCCAATTTCTTTGAACGTTTTATTCATTGGTTAAAGCATATTTTGCCGTTCTTCTCTGATAATACTGCGGAAACTATCGTTTATCCGATCAAATAAACGATAATCGTTTACATTTATTAAAAGATGACATTTAATAACCTTAAGATGTCATCTTTTATCATTCAAGCATAAAGGCAAACGCAAGTTATGAGTAAGGCGCTACACCGTATTGTTATCGTTGGTGGAGGAGCTGGGGGCTTAGAGTTAGCAACACAACTCGGAGATACTCTTGGTAAACACCAGAAAGCACAGATCATCTTAATTGACCGATCTTTATCTCATATTTGGAAGCCTCTTCTCCATGAAATTGCGGCTGGTACGCTTAATCCTCATGCTGAAGAAACCAACTATTTTGCTCATGCAAAAAAACACAATTATCAATTTATTCTAGGTCAATTTGAAACTATAGACCGTGAACAGAAAAAGATTCAAATTAGCACCCCTCAAATTTCTGAAAAGTATTGTCAAGATGGCTATACAGAAATCAACTACGATACACTGGTGATGGCGATTGGCTCTCGCTGTAACGACTTTAATACCAAAGGCGTTCGTGACAACTGCTATTTCTTAGATAACAGAGAACAAGCAGAAATCTTCCAGCAAGACTTATTCCACCTTTATTTAAATGCACAAAATCGTCAAACCGTATCTGCACTTAATATTGCAATTATTGGTGCGGGTGCAACAGGTGTTGAACTTGCTGCTGAACTTATTGATGCTAAAGAAAACTTTCATCAATATGGTTTAAATAAAATTGATCCAAAGCTAGTAAAGATTACGCTAATTGAAGCAACTCAGCGTATCTTGCCTGCTTTGTCTGAAGCTATTTCAGCACAAACACAAAAAACTTTAGAGAAAATGGGAATTGAAGTACTTACTAATCATAAAGTAAGTGAAGTCACTGCCGACTCTATTATTTTTGCAGATGGAAAAACAATTCCTGCAAGTATGAAAGTATGGGCAGCAGGTGTTAAAGCACCAGAAGTTTTAGAACAGTTCAGCAACTTTGAAAAAGATAGAATTAACCGTCTTAAGGTATACGCAACACTTCAAACGATGACTGATCCAAACATTTTTGCATTTGGCGATTGTGCACACTGCCAACCTGATGCAAAAGAACCACCTTTAGGCCCGAGGGCACAAGTTGCAAGCCAACAAGCGACTTTCTTAACCCAAGCACTTGCTGCACGGTTACGTGGTGCACAGCTTCCAATGTTCAGCTTTACAGACAAAGGCTCTTTAGTTTCTCTAAGTCGCCACAAAGCTATAGGACAAATTTTGGGACAAGTAAAAGTTCATGGCGCACTTGCACGCTCTATGTATGCATCTTTATACCGCATTCATCAAGCAAATGTTCATGGTTATGGTCAAGCTGGTTTAATGATGACAAAAGATTTTGTAACTCGCCGAGTTGGCCCAAAAATCAAACTGTACTAATTTTTAAGTGAAATTTTACAACCTATGTGGTTAATATTCATTTAAAAAACATAGGTTGTACACTTTTAGATCATAGTTTCATTGATTTTTTATATATGACCCTCATACTATTAAAGTAAATGAGCAATACTTCTTTATAAATAAAATATGGCAAACCTTGTAAAGTTGCTGTTTTTATGTTGAGGTATTTACTTAAAACACAAATTGGATAGACAATATGACTGCTATTGCAAATAACAACGTGGTTTCATTCCACTACACACTAACAAATGCTGAGGGTGAAACACTTGATAAATCTCAAGGTGAACCACTTACATATTTGCACGGTGCAGGTAACATTATTCCTGGTCTAGAAAAAGCTTTAGAAGGTAAAGTTGCTGGTGATAAATTCAAAATCACTGTACCTGCTTCTGAAGGTTATGGCGAATACAACCCAGATTTAGTACAGCAAGTTCCTGCTCAAATGTTCCAAGGCGTTGAAAAAATTGAGCCTGGTATGCAATTCCAAGCACAAACAGATGACGGTGTACAAATCGTTACTGTAAAAGGTGTTGAAGGCGATACAGTTCTTGTAGATGCGAACTTCCCACTTGCTGGTCAAGACTTAACATTTGATGTTGAAGTTGCAGACGTACGTGAAGCAACTGAAGAAGAAATTGAGCACGGTCATGTACATGGTGCAGGCGGTCACCAACACTAAGTTGGTTTCTTCTAAAAAGCAAAGCGCAAGCTTTGCTTTTTTTATTTATATCCACATAAAATATATCAACCCACCTTTTTCCAATAAAATAAAAATGACTAGACACTTATTTTGGTTTCGTCAAGACCTACGCTTAAATGACAATGTAGGCTTATGGCATGCAACTCAAAATAGCCAAGATTGCATTGCTCTCGCCATTATTTCTCCACAACAGTGGCATAGCCATGACGATGCACCAAGCAAAATTTATCTCTATTTACGCCAACTTCAAAATCTTCAAACCGAGTTAGAACGGCTAAATATTCCCTTAATTATAAAAACCACTCCATGGTGGGATAATATCCCTACATATATAGTCAAACAATCTAATTACTCATACAGACATGAAAAAACATCTGAAAGAGTCGATCAATACAATCCTCTTGCCATTCTTTTCTCTTTTTCTTAATCCATGCCCATGTCTTTTCAATGGAATTCAAATCAGGACTATAAGGCGGTAACCATAAAATATGATGCCCATGATGTTCTAGTAACTCCTGTGTGTCTGCTCGTTTGTGAAACGTCGCATTATCCATCACAATGATGCTGTGTCTAGGTAATTCAGGAATAAGAAAATGCTCTACCCAGAAATGGAATACATCTGAATTAATTTTACAATTGAATAGCCCAACGCTAAACAACTTATTTTCATACAATGCACCAATGGCATTGGTCTGATTATTTAATTGCCAATTAAATAATCCATAACATGGTGCTCCTTTAGGAGAGTAACCATGAGGTCGATAATCGTGTGATTTAAACCCACTTTCATCAAGATAAACAATGGGATGCTTTTTTTGAAGATGATCTAAAGCTTTGGTGAATGCGGATCTGAGGGATTCTTTTGCTTGTGGATGGCGTAAGGTCTTTTTTTCACTGTGATTCCTAAACGTTTTAATGCATAACCAATAGATGCAGCTGAGCAGGAAAAGCGTACAGCACGCTCATATTGATAATCATCTGGATATTTCTCAACATCAGCACGTAGTGCATCATCCTCAATTTTAAAAGGTTTCCGTGGGCGAGTTCTTTTAACCTCAATTCTTTTTTTCCAACTCAAAATTGTATTTTTATCAATCTCAAATTGTGTCGATACCGCTCGTATGGAATGTCCTTCCTCAAGCTTCGCTATAACTTTTCGTCTAAAATGTTCTGAATAACTCATTTCCATATTGTCTTATATTTTTGATTGTTTGACTATATCTCATCGCTCTGTCAAAAGTTAAATATTGATACCGTCTACGCAAACACCGAATTAGCATTCAATGAGCAACAACGAGATAGTCAAGTCAGAATGGATTTGGCTAAATTTAAAAAGAGCTTCCACCTATTTGAAGACAGAACACTATTTCCAACACAAAGTATTCGCAATCAATCTGGCGAACCATATAAAGTATTTACAGCTTTTAAAAAGACATGCTATGAACGACTCAGCATCTCTATACCTAGATGCTATCCACTACCTAAGAGCCAAACCAAAGTAGATCTCAGTAATATTGAAAATGAATCTATTACAGACCTCATTTCTAACTTTAAGCATGATAAAACTCATCTTGCATTCCAATTAGAGATCAGTGAAAAAATAGCACAAAAAAAATTACATAAGTTTATAAAATATAAAATAAGCCATTATGATGAAAAAAGAGATATTCCCTCTATAGATGGTACAAGCCAGTTATCGCCTTATCTTAACATTGGTACTATTTCTGTACGCCAATGTTTAGAAGAAATACTCAAAGAAAATGACTACATCTTTTCAATCAAAAACAAAGGTCAACAAACATGGATAGATGAACTTTTATGGCGTGAATTCTATCAACATGTTATGGTGGATTTCCCACATATATGTAAACACCTACCATTTAAAAAAGAAACACAAAAAATTAAATGGAGAAACAGCTTAGAAGACCTAAAAAAATGGCAAAATGGAGAAACAGGGTTTCCTATAGTCGACGCAGGTATGCGCCAGCTAAAAGAAACGGGATGGATGCACAATCGGGTAAGAATGATTTGTGCAATGTTTTTAAGTAAGAACTTACTGATAGATTGGCGTATTGGCGAAAAGTGGTTTATGCAACATCTACTAGATGGTGATTTTTCTGCTAATAACGGAGGTTGGCAGTGGTCAGCTTCTACAGGTACAGATGCTGTTCCCTATTTTAGAATTTTTAACCCAATCACACAATCACAACGCTTTGACCCGACAGGTGAATATATTCGAAAATGGATACCTGAGCTTCGACATCTAGATAATAAGCAGATACATGCACCCAAGTTGCAGGTATCTGGCTACCCTCAACCTATTGTAGATTTAAAGGCAAGTCGTGAACGTGCTTTATCTGCATTTAAAAATCTTTAAAAAATGTGAGTAGTTCTATCTACTCACCTCATCTCTTTTAAATATAAGTTCTTTTTGGCTTGAATTATCTACATCAAAATAATATCCATCAACATTAAATGATTTCAGACCTTCGACTTGATCAATCTTATTTTCCAACATAAAGCGTGCCATGAGACCACGTGCTTTTTTTGCATAAAAGCTAATGACTTTATATTGTCCATTCTTCTGATCAAGAAATACAGGTTTAATAATATCTGCCTGCACTTTTGCTGTTTTGACTGCTTTAAAATATTCGTCTGAAGCAACATTTAACAAAAGTTTAGCATTTGCATTTTCTAAGTCTTGATTAATGACTTGTGTAATACGATCGCCCCAAAACTGATACAAATTCGCACCACGATCATTTACTAATCGTGTACCCATTTCCAAGCGATAAGGCATCATTAAATCAAATGGGCGTAATAGACCATACAACCCTGAAAGCATTCTAAAATGAGTTTGTGCATAAGAAAGATCTGTATCCGATAAACTATATGCATCTAGACCTGTATAGACATCTCCTTTAAACGCAAAAATTGCTTGTCGAGCATTAGAAAAATCAAAATCTTTTTGCCAATCTCTAAATCGCTCTACATTCAATTGAGCTATTTTTTCACTTACACTCATTAAACTTGCAACTTGTGATGCTGAAAGCTGACGACAAACATCAATCAATTTTTCAGACTGCTCAAGTAACCTTGGTTGTGTAAATTGATCTGTTGGTAAATATGTTTCGTAGTCTAATGTTTTTGCTGGGGAAACAAGCGCTAGCATTGTAGATCCTAATCATTATTTTCTATGATATAACTATAACAGTACGTTATTTTGAAAGCCAATTTGTGTTTTTAATGACAATTATCGGTATCATAAGCCTTTCTTTTTAAACACACATAAAAAGTTTATGACAGATACAATCTTTTTAGATGGCCCCGTAGGTAAAATCGAAGTATTTGTAGACTATCCAGAAGGTACTGCAAAAGGATTTGCCGTTGTATGTCACCCTCACCCATTGCAAGGCGGTACGCCCCATCATAAAGTCCCTGCACTTATGGCACAAATTTTAAAAGAACGTGGCTGTGTCGTCTATCGTCCAAGCTTTAGAGGTTCAGGACAAAGTGAAGGTATTCACGATGAGGGATTTAGTGAAACAGAAGATATTCTATTCGTCATTAAATATGCTCGCCAGCAAAACCCCAACTTACGCTTTTTTGCAGGAGGCTTTAGTTTTGGCGCACATGTTATGGCAAAAGCTTATCATACACTCAATGAACAGCTACGCCCTGAACAACTCATCTTGTGTGGCTTACCAACAGCAACAGTTCAAGGCTTAAGACATTACAAAACCCCAGAAATTAGCGGTGATATCTTGCTAATTCATGGTGAGGCCGATGATGTAACTTTACTTTCTGATGCTATTGCGTGGGCAAAGCCACAAAAACATGCAATTACTATTTTCCCTGGTGCCAACCATTTCTTTACAGGCTACCTAAAGCAAATACGTACAGCAATGCAACGATACATTCAATTATAAATAAAAAAGACCAAAATTTGGTCTTTTTTTAATTAAAACAGCAAGTGTATATTGCCTCAGTATTTAATCTTAGGCTTTCTTTTCTTTAACCATGTAGGCAATAGATAAGACGGCTAACCATATAGGCAACATAAACACAGCAATGCGCATACCATCAGAAAACAACATAATTGCCAATATAGCTAACATGAACACAATCGTTATATAGTTAGTAAGTGGATACAAGAAACTTGGAAACTTACTTTTTTTGTTTTCTTGCTCTCTAACCTTACGAAACTTTAAATGTGTTATTGAAATCATTAACCAGTTAATAATTAATGCAGCTACTACCAATAACATAAGCATAGAAAATGCTTTGTCAGGTACAAAGTAATTGATTGCAACACATCCCACAGTACATAGTGATGAAAATGCAAGTGCTTGTACAGGAATCCCTCTACTATTGATTTTCCCAAGTGCTTTAGGCGCATTACCTTGTTGAGCCAAGCCAAGTAGCATACGGCTATTACTATATACACAGCTGTTATATACAGATACTGCCGCGGTTAATACTACAAAATTTAAAATCCCTGCGATCAGATTACTATTTAAGGAATGAAAAATCATTACAAATGGACTTCCTCCTTCAGCAACCTTACTCCACGGATATAAACTTAATAAAACAGCAATTGATCCAATGTAGAAGATCAGTACTCTATATACAACTTGATTAATTGCCTTTGGCAAAGTCTTTTCAGGAGAAGCCGTTTCTGCTGCAGAAATACCCAACAATTCCAAGCCACCAAAAGCAAACATAATTGCTGCCATTGCCATAATTAAGCCGTGTAGACCATTTGGGAAGAAACCACCAATCGCCCATAAATTAGTTATTGTGGCATGCTCACCACCCTCACCACTAATTAATAGATATATCCCAAAGAAAATCATGCAAAGAATAGCAATAATTTTAATGCACGAGAAACTAAATTCCATTTCCCCAAAGAACTTAACACTAATAAAATTAATAATATTAATAAGCATAAAAAATATAAGTGCTGATGCCCATTTAGGAAAGTCAGGCCACCAATAATTAACAAATACCCCTATCGCACTTAATTCTGCCATTCCAACAAGGATATATAAAATCCAATAGTTCCATCCTGAAATAAATCCTGGAAGCTTTCCCCAGTAGTCATAGGCAAACTGACTAAAAGAACCACTTACTGGGTTCTCAACAATCATTTCACCCAATTGACGCATAATCAGAAATGCAATAAACCCTGCAATACCATAGCCTAAAATTACAGATGGACCTGCGAGTTGGATAGTTTGACTAATTCCTAAAAACAATCCAGTACCGATTGCTCCACCTAAAGCAATTAGTTGAATATGCCTATTAGATAATTTCTTTTTAAGGTGATGTTGATCTTGCATCGAATTCAGCTCGTACATTTTAACAATAGAATAAATGCAAAAATCATGCCTAAATACACAAAAAACAACCAATTATTTCTAAATTTAACCAATAAATAGGATTAAAAAGCATTTATTGACTATTTTAAGAACAATATTCCATATATCTTATACAATATCTTTAAAAAGTTTGCTTATTGATTTTTAAATCTTCTAGAATAAAAACTTTATAATCTTGCAAGTGGGTAAGCAATGAGCATACAACTCGATCAATATGACTGTAAAATTATTCATTATTTACAAAAAAATGGTCGCCTTACCAATCAAGAACTTGCGGAAATGATTGGGCTATCCACATCCCAGTGTTCACGTAGACGAATACTTTTGGAGCAAAAAAATATCATTGCGGGTTACTATGCACAAATATCACCTATTGCAGACCCTACTCCAATTACAGGTATTATTGAATTAAAAATTACAAACTATAACCATGAAAATTATGAGAATTTTATAAATTTTGCACAAACAACATCCAGTATCAAAGATATCTATAAACTGACAGGACACTATGATTTTATCTTTAAAGTTGCAGTAAAAGACTTTAACGAAATGAGCCATCTAATTTCACGCCTTTCATCAAATGAGTTTTGTATATGCGATCTCAACACCTCAATTGTTTTAGAAAAGCTTAAAGAGAATTCGATCAATTATTAATCATATTTATTTATAAGAAATCGATAGGTTTTATTTTGAATTTTGCACTAATTTAGTGCAAAAATATGTGGTCGCACCAATTAACAACAACTGCTTATTAACTAAAGCATTATTTTTATTAAGTTTTTTAAAAATTAAAAATATTTCAACTTATTAGGATAATAATTCAATTTACAATATAAAATAGTTAAAAATCTCTAAATGGCATTATTTTTGCATAAATTATGCATAGCTATATTTTACTTGTTATTTAGAGAACACCTGTTATGGATACAAAAACTCCAAAAAATGGAAACCCTCAATCTAATATTGCACCATTATCACCCATAGACAAACACACAACGTTTGAAGATATACTTGCAATGATGATGGGCACATTTGTACTTTCATTTGCTCTTAACTTACTTCAATTTTCAGGTATTATGACGGGTGGTACAGCAGGTTTAGCTTTACTTATTCATTATATTATACGATTAAAGTTCGGAACTGTTTTCTTTTTAATTAACATTCCTTTTTATTATTTTGCTTATAAGAAGATGGGCATTGCTTTAGTCGTCAAAACTTTTATTGCCGTTGGCTTATTATCATTATTTTCAGAGTTTACTCCCCAATTTTTTCATATTAAAGATCTCAACCCTTTCTATTCAACAATTGTTGCAAATATTCTTATGGGTGTAAGTTTTCTTATACTTTTCCGCCATCGCTCAAGTTTAGGTGGCATTAATTTATTGGCACTTTTCATACAAAGCCACTATAAAATTGCTGCTGGTAAAGTACAAATGGGCATTGATATTTCAATTTTAGCTGTATCTGCTTTCTTTGTTGATTGGCATGTACTGGGAGTATCTATTCTTGGAGCAGTTATTTTAAACTTCATTATTGCAATGAATCATAAACCATCTCGTTATATTGCATAGTCTTTTCACACTGCAATTTATTGTAATAAATTGCAGCATTTTTCATAAATTAACATATCTATTGTTCAATTTTATCGCAAAAAAATATATAACTGATAATACATACTCTATTTTAAAAATATAAACAAAATAATACCGAGTAAATTTTTATGATAAAAAACATTCATATCATTGGCGCTCGCCAAAATAATCTAAAAAATATTTCATTAGAAATTCCCAAACACAAAATTGTTGTCTTTACAGGTGTATCTGGCTCAGGGAAATCTTCTTTGGTCTTCGAAACAATTGGGGCTGAGGCACAACGTCAAATTAATGAAACACAAGATAGTTTTACACGCAATCGCCTAAAGCATATGGGGCATGCAGATGTCGATAAAATAGAAAACTTAAACGTGCCCGTTATCATCGACCAAAAGCCTTTATCTGGCAGTATTAGGTCAACTGTGGGAACAGCGACAGATATATATGCCAGCTTACGACTCCTTTTCTCTCGTTTGGGTCAACCTTTTGTAGGGTACTCTCAGGTTTTTTCATTTAATCATCCAGACGGTATGTGCCCCAAATGTGAAGGTACTGGTTTTGAAAATACTTTAGACATCTATAAAATTTTAGATCAAGAAAAGTCATTAAATGAAGAAGCGATCCATTTTCCAACTTACCAACCCGAAGCATGGCGTTGGCAACGATATGCATATTCAGGATATTTCGATTTAAATAAAAAACTTAAAGTGATGTGTGCTGAATTATCAGGAGACTTTCACTTGGGAGATTTTAGGCAGCCAACTTGCAAAAGTCCTCTGCCATTTGATTTGGTGTCTTAAAATCCAAACCTTTTTGAATTCTTCGTTGATTATAAAATAACTCTATGTATTTTGTAATCTCCGCTTTGGCTTCTTCCCTCGTTTTATAGCTATGATGATGCACCAATTCGTTTTTGAGTATGCCCCAGAAGCTTTCAATCGGTGCATTATCGTAACAATCGCCACGCTTGCTCATTGAACCCTGAAAGCCACATTTTTCAAGTAAGTTTCGATATTCATGACCGCAATATTGGCTGCCTCTGTCTGAATGCACAATGAGGTCCTTAGTTGGTTTTTGATTGCGAATAGCCATATTCAATGCATCACAAACAAGCTTGGCTGTCATACGCTCATTTAAGCTGTAGCCAACCACTTGTTTCGTGTAAAGGTCTTTTACAGCTGCTAAGTACAACCAGCCTTCAGTTGTCCATATATACGTAATATCACTCGACCACGCTTGATTTGGTTTAATCATTGAGAATTGTTGTTCAAGCAAATTTGGATAGATCGCTCGGTTATGGTCACTGTTCGTTGTTCTTTTGAAACGCTTGTGGCGCTTACAATACAGCTGATTTAACTTTTTTATCTGACGAACGGCATAGGCACTAATTTTTACGCCCTGAGCCTGTAAATGCTTGGTTAAACGAATATAGCCATAGCTCTGTTTCGTTTCCTCATGTGCTATTTTGACCAAAATTGCTTGTTGATTTCGCTGAATTGATTGTTTACTCACACCTTGTTTTAGCCAATCATAAAAGCATGAAACTGATACGTGAAGTAAGCGAGCCATCAAAATAATAGGAAATAAGTGTCTTTGCGATTTCATATAGGCGTACCTTACTGACTTTCTTTGGCAAAGTACGCTGCTGCCTTTTTTAGAAATTCACGTTCCATTTCGGCTGTTTTAAGCTGCTGTTTAAGTTTTTTATTTTCTTCGAGTAAAGCATTTAGATCAGGTGAATACTGTTTTGTACCGGCTAAAGTCCCTGCCTTTGCCTTTGTATTCCAGTTCGAAAGGGTTTGCATGGAAATGCCGAGTTCTCTAGCTGTTTGGGATACATTGCCTTGATTGGCTTCTATTGCTTTGATCGCTTCAGCTTTAAATTCTGCCGTATACGTCTTGTGTTTCTTGCTCATGGTAAACTCCTGATGAGTATGTATAGTTTACCAAGTTAAACCCTCCTGTTTTTTCAGCAGACATCATTCAGACTATATTAGAACTCAATTTGCCCAAACAAACGATGTAAGCATTAAGCTTTTTAGTTATAACAGTGAAGGTGCTTGCCCCCATTGCAAAGGTTTAGGTATAGAAAAAATTGAGCTGGCTTTTTTAGATGACATTGAAATGATTTGTGAGGTATGCAATGGTACAGGTTACAAACCAGAAGTTTTAAAATATAAGTATAAAAATAAAGATATTACAGAAATTATGAAGCTAACTGTCAAGGAAGCCGCTCAGTTTTTTGATGAAGAAAAAATTCAAGAGAAACTAACGCTTTTAATTGATTTGGGTCTAGATTATTTATCACTTGGACAGCGCTTAAACACACTGTCTGGAGGTGAACGACAACGTCTAAAACTTACCAAAGAATTAAAACAAAATGGTCATATCATTATTCTCGATGAGCCAAGTACAGGACTTCATCCATCAGATACTTTTAAACTTATTGAACTTTTAAACTATATGGTGGATCAAGGTAACACTGTTATTACGATTGAGCATAATCTAGATATTATGACGCAAGCAGATTGGATTATAGATATTGGGCCATTTGCAGGTCGTGAAGGTGGTCAGCTTATCTTTTCAGGGTATGTAAAAGACTTACTCAAAGTAAAAAATTCTTTAACAGGTCAATATCTTGCTCAATATCTCCAAAATTCATAAATTATTTATTCAATTTTTCTCGCATTGGATTGTTTAATAAAATGAGTAATAATATGGTGGGGGTTGCAAATACCCACCAGCTAATAAAACCAATAGAAAACCCATACTTTAATACCAATAGATAAAAGCTAAAAAGGAAGAGAGTTAAAGATAGTATTTTAAATACTCTAGGATATTGATATACCAATCTAAATTGTGTTTTCTTCTTTTTTTGATTTAATAAAAATAGAAAGAAGAAACCGCTATATATTCCCAAAAACACAAGAAGTATAATCATATAAGCCGATTTCCTATTTCGCGTACTTTTTAAAAACTTGATGTTTAATTAACTTCACTTTCATTAGAAGAAATAATACAAAAACTCCGATCAATAACACCATCAAATCCAGTCCCATATAATGACTATAATCAGACCATTGATTGATATAACCCCATCGCATCAATGATGCAACATTCACAATAGGAAGAAAAATTGCAAGTACAGTAAAAATAGTGAGATACACTTGCCACAAATATTTCTCAGACAGCATACATGCAATGACCAATACTATCCCCCATACATAAAAGAAAGTAGATATTTCTAAGTTGGGTTCACTGATATGAGATAATGTATAAAAACGATTACTATAAAAATAAGTTAATATAGAAATGGGTAAACCAGCCAATACACTCACATTTAAACGATTCACCATATAATGCCCAAAATGAAATATATTATTTTTATTTTTTAATTGTCTTTTCAAGCTCCATAGTAATAAACCAGATGCAATCATTAGACAACCCAAAATTCCTGAAATAAATAATGTAATACGCAGTAAAGGTTTGGCAAAAGGTGCCATATGCAAGCTATAAATACCACCATAAATATTTTGCACAGAGCTTTTATGAAAATTTTGTGAGAGAACCTCACCCGTAACACCAGATAAGATAATTTGTGCTGGTGTTAAAGTAATACTTTTATCTTCTTTTTCTTTAATAATTATCTGACTAACTGTGGTGTAAGGTTGCTTCACTTCAATACTTGCAATAGCAGGATGATCAGGCCAAACCTGATTCATTTTAGATTGAATCTCTTGTATTCCTATCATACTTGAAGACTTCTGATTATCTTTGTCCATAATCAAATTCGTAGGTGTATTTAACTCATTAAAGAAATCTAACTTTTTATTTCCATAATATTTTTCAATACCTGATGGTAGGTATAAATAAAAGAATATAGCTAGCCCTGTAAAAGTAATCATTAAAAAAAATGGTAACGCAATAACAGAAACCACATTATGAAAATCTAACCAAGAGCGTTGAGACTTAAATGTACGTAAAGTAAAAAAGTCGGTAAATATTTTCTTATGTGTAATAACGCCTGAGATCAATGCAATAAGCATAATAAATGCAGCAAAGCAAACGATAAGCCGTCCAATAATGATTGGAACACCAAATAGCTGAAAATGAAAATTATAGAGAAACTCTCCACCCTGTGTAGGCGACAGATGTGCTTCTTCTCCTGTATTTGGATGAAGTGTTTTAAATATAAACCCTTCTGATTTCGTTTGAATAAAGACCTGATTAACAGGGTGCTCTTCAGAAGCAACTTGGATATACCACGACTTACTTTCCTTACCTTGCTTAGCTGCATACTCTAAAGCACTATGTATGGCTTGCTCTTGAGTAAAATGTATTTGGTTAAACTCAGGTTGCATCCATAAATTTATATTGTCTTTGTAATACGATAACGTTCCTAAAAGAAAAATCGTAAAAAGCAACCAACCTAAGAGTAATCCAACCCAAGAGTGTAACCAAGCCATTGATTGACGTATTGATTTATACATATTGCATCACACAATAATTTGAGCAAGCCCATAGAATATACATGTCATGACAACACTACATAATATGGTCTTCTTGACTGACTGAAAAATAAAAACACTTAGAAAAAAAATAAGAAAAAATAAAATACCAAACATTGCTGCTAAAAAAATAGCCTCAGCACGTGGCAATAAACTCGTCAAAGCGACTGTAAGAAGTAATGTGGCGTAACGTGTACACACATAACCAAGGATACATGCAATAAATATACGACATGTGATATTTAGCCTGTACATCATTGCATGCTCCTTCATACCAATCTAACTTACATTAAAACTTAAAGTTGGCCGACAAATTGTAATTCGTCGGTGCGCCATAATAACCCTGACCATCTTTCAAGCCAGTAAGATACTTTTCATTGGTAATATTATTCACATTCAACTGTAATCTAATATTTTTATTTACATCATAACTAGTCATTAACCCAATAAGTGCATAGGCATCTTGTGTAATTAAACCTGCATGTGAAGCTGATGCAGGATCATGAATTGCACTCTGCCACTTTAAACTTCCACCAACTTTGAGCTTAGGATACTGTGGAATAGTATAAGTTGCTAAAAGATTAAATGTTTGTGTTGGGTTATATTGACGTGGATTCACTCCATTCGCTAGATTTTTCAAACTAAACTTGGTAAAACCACCCGATACTTCAAGTGCATCAGTCACTTTCCCTGCAAGCCCTATATCTACTCCTTGAGAGCGCACTGTACCAAGCTGTGAATGGTACAAATTATCCGAAATACTAAATGTTGGAGAAAGTGAAAAGTTCGTTTGCTCAGTTCTAAACACAGACACATAACCTGTCAGCCTATTGTCCAACCATGAACTTTTTACTCCTATTTCATAACTCTTACCTTCCACTGGTACTGCCGTTTTTCCTGTAGAAGAATCTATGACTGTTTGCGGTCTAAAAATAGAGCTATAACTGATATATCCTGTATAGGTTGGCGTAAAGTTATAAGTAATACCCGCATAAGGCAATGTCTTATTTTTTGTATAATTGCCTCTAGAATTAATTTCGGCATAATTTACACCCAATAAAACTTTTAAATTATCCGTTAAATGTAACCGTGTTGCACCATATAAAGAGCGTAAAATTAAAGCTGTTGTTGGATCGGAGGTACTTGCACCCCATGTTTGAGATTCAGGTGACCAACTTGCTAAATCAGTTGTATATACGCCAAGGCTACTTCCATAAGCATTACTATTCTGTGTGATGTTCTGAGACCATTTGTAGCCAATATTTGCTTCATGCTTACGACCAAATAAGCTATATGTACCTGTAGTATTTAAATTAAAAGTACGATCTCTATATTTTTGATTATAAATATCAGGATAGAGATAAATACCTGATGTATTATCTGTTGCACTCGGATTACCACTCAAATACAACATCTGATCTTGAATTTTAGAAATACGTTCATCGTAATTGAATTTGGCAACCCAATCACCCGCAAGTTTTTGTTCTAAACTTGCAAAATAATTATTAATCGACCAGTCATAATATGCCCATGAAGGTGCATAGTTATAACTGCGCGAATAGCTCAGTTGTTGACCTGCCGAGTTAGTCAGTGGTAGTGCACCCCACTGTGAACCATTGGTTAACTGATTGGTCTTCGAGTAGCCGACAGAAGCTGTTGTTGAGTCTGTAAGATCTGCATCTACAATCAGTTGTACGCCATTTTTCTCTTCTGAATACTTATCTAAGTATGAATTTCCTGCTTTTTCATAGCCAACCAACCTTGCCCTTACACGACCATCTTGTGTAAGTGAACCTGAAACATCAGCTTCATAACGCTGAGTGTCCCACGAACCATAGCTTATTCCACCAGATGCTTGAAAATCTTTGGTTGGTTTTTTTCTTATATAGTTAATTGTCGCACCAGGATCACCTAATCCATTCGTAAGAGCATCTGCTCCTTTAATAATTTCAACACGATCAAATAGATAGCTATCAGGATCCCAAAGATTATAGTTATAGCTATCGACTTGAGGAATACCCATACCATCATATAAAATATTTGAAATATCAAAACCATGCACTGTATATGTTGTTCTATTTGTCTCAAGGCCTGTAACAGTAACACCTGGAGTATTATTTAGAATATCTCTAGTTGTTTTTAAACTAAAATCATCTAATTGCTGTCTTGTTATTACATTAACTGTTTGTGGTGTTTCCTTTACAGATAAATTTAGATTTGTTGCGCTACTGGTATTTTCAATAATATAAGACTTCGTTTTCTCCGAGCTTTCTTGTCTAGATACTTTATTTGCTTTTACCGCTAATGTGGGCAAAAGTACATCTGTAGAAGATGTGTCATTTGCATGTGTTAATGGAATATAAAGAATCCCGACTATTGCAACACATAGTTGCTTTCTCATAAATTGCATTTAGATATTACCCAAAACATAATAAATGTAAACAATTATCATTATATCTACGCTTTTTACCTGAATTATGGATTTTTTAACTTTTTCTATGCTACAAAATAAAAATATTTTTCAATTAAATGGATAAAATATTATTTTTAGTAAATTATGTTATATAAGTCACAAATTTAATTTTATTAAAAAAAAGAGCCAGTATTTAACTGACTCTTTTATGCATATACGCATATACAAGCTAAAATTAGTCAACAACTTGAATGCTAAAGCCTGCTTCATTTGTTAACTGTGTAAATGTAGGAAAACTCGTCGCCACCGTCTCTGTACCATGAATGGTAATGGCTTCACTTGCACGCAACCCTGCAATGCTGAAACTCATTGCAATACGATGATCATGATGAGATTGAATATCTGCACCATTAAAGATAGGGTCCCAGTTGCCAGCTTTTCCTTTTCCTTCAATTACAATACCATCAGCTGTAGGTTCACACTGAATACCCATAGCTTGTAAACCATCTGCCATCACTTGAATACGATCTGACTCTTTAACACGTAGCTCTGCGGCACCTGTAAGTACAGTTTTTCCTTCTGCACAAGAAGCTGCAACAAACAATGCAGGAAACTCATCAATTGCTAATGGAACTTGATCTTCAGGAATATGTATTCCTTTCAATGTTTGTGTACCACGAATACGAATATCCGCAATTGGCTCTCCACCTGCAATACGCTCATTTTGAACAGTAATATTTGCACCCATTTTTTTCAGAATCTCAATAACACCTGTTCGTGTTGGATTAATACCAACAGCCTCAAGCGTAACATCTGAGTCCTTACAAATTGCAGCACCAACCATAAAGAATGCCGCAGATGAAATATCAGAAGGGACTTGAATATTTGTTCCTACTAATTTACCACCACCCACTAAACTAATCTTATTGCCTTCTGTTTTTACTTCATAACCAAATGCACGTAACATACGTTCTGTATGGTCACGTGTTGGCTCAGGCTCAATCACTGATGTCTCACCTTCAGCCCATAAACCTGCAAGTAAAATACCTGATTTCACTTGTGCAGATGCCATTGGTAAATCGTACTGAATACCCTTTAACAACTGTTTTCCTGTAATACTCACAGGAGGCGTACCTTTTTCACCTGTGGTTTGAATCTGCGCACCCATCAAGCGTAATGGTTTAGCAATACGCTCCATCGGGCGTTTAGACAAAGAAGCATCACCTGTCATAACAGTATCAAACTGTTGTGCTGCAAGCATACCCGAAAGCAAACGCATACTTGTACCAGAGTTACCCATGTATAATGCTTTTTCGGGAGCTTTTAGCCCAGACATACCCACACCATGGATTGTCACATTGCCATTTTCAGGGCCTTCAATTTGTACACCCATATCTTTGAAAGACTGTAATGTGGCTAAAGCATCTTCACCTTCTAGAAACCCTGTAACTTGGGTTGTACCTTCAGCAATTGCACCAAACATAATTGAGCGATGCGAAACTGACTTATCTCCTGGTATAGAGAAAGTGCCTTTAAACTGGTGCTCTTTCGGCAAAATTGTAAATTTCTGAGTCACTAATTCTTTCTCCATTACAGTTTTTTTAGCGAGCATATGATTAAAATGTTGTCTTGCAGCTTGGGCATGCTCTAGTAACCCCATTAAAGCCAAAGAGTTATCTTCTTCAATCAGACGGCGAATTGTTTTTAACTGTGTCTCAAATCCATCTACCGCATCCAAAATTGCTTTTTTATTTGAAAAGAAAATGTCGTGCCACATTTGAGGATCAGAGGCAGCTATTCTTGAAAAGTCTCTAAATCCACCCGCAGCATAACGAAATATATCCAAATTATCTTCACGCGTTGCTAACTGCTCTACCAAATTAAATGCCATCAGATGTGGCAAATGACTAGTATGCGCTAAGACTTCATCATGCTTTTGAACATCCATACAAATGACTTCAGCATCGGCTGCTTGCCAAAGCTGTGTAAGCTTTTCTACAGCCCATGTAGCACTACTTTCTAAAGGAGTCAAAATAACCTTATGCTTTGCAAATAAATCAACTTTACCTGCATGCACACCTGTATTTTCACTACCTGCTATTGGATGACCAGGTACAAAACCTTCTGGTAGTTTTTCACCAAATACTGCTTTTGCAGCATCGACGACATTTCCTTTTGTACTACCTACATCTGTCAAAACTGCATTTGGACTTAAATATGGATGAATCATTTGCAAAACATGCTCAGTTGCACGAACTGGTAAAGCAAGCACAACCAAATCGGCATCCTTTACCGCATTTCTCACATCAGTATATCCAACATCAATCAGACCCAATGCTTCCGCATCTTGCAATGTTTTCACAGATCTCGTTGAAGCAACGATTTGTTTTGCGATTTTTTTAGCACGAATTACACGTGCCAAACTAGACCCGATAAGTCCCAAACCAATAAAAGCAACTTTATCAAACAATACAGATGTCATATCACCCCACCTGCTTCTTTTAAAAACACGATCAATATCCTATTCACAAAGTTAACTCTAAATTACAGCAAGAGGGTATGAACCCAAAATACGCAACTCTTTGACAAACGGACGAATATCCTCGATCGCGGCTTTAACATTTGCTTGCTCAATATGTCCTTCTAAATCAACAAAGAATACATATGTCCATTTTTCATGCAAATCAGGTCGAGTTTCTATACTTGTTAAACTAATATTGTGCTTCGAAAAAGGCTCTAAAATTTGAAGTAGTGCACCTGAGCGATTATGTGCAGAAATCAATAGTGATGTTTTATCATTTCCACTTTGTGGAATTTTTTCACGACCAATTACTAAAAAGCGTGTTGTATTTTCAGGATTATCTTCAATATTGTTATGTAAAATTTCTAATCCATATGTACTTGCTGCTACATCTGAAGCAATGGCAGCAGAATGCCATTCACTACGAATACGGCGTGCTGCTTCTGCATTAGAACTTAAGGCTACACATTCAACACCTGGATAGTTGGCTTCCAACCAGTGACGACATTGCGCTAATGCTTGTTGATGTGCATAAATTTGTTTAATACTATCTTTACGTGTATGTTCTGAAACGAGAAATTGATGATGAATTCGTAACTCGACTTCGCCAATCACATTCAAATGTGATGACTTAAAACAATCTAACGTATGATTTACCACCCCTTCAGATGAATTTTCTACAGGGACAACACCATAATTTGCAATGCCCGCCTCAACTTCGCGAAAGATCTCATCAATCGTTGCAACTGGACGTACCACAGCATCTTGTCCAAAATGCTTTAATGCCGCCGCTTGCGTAAATGTTCCTTCAGGACCTAAAAAAGCTATACTCTGTGGTGCTTCTAATGCTAAACAAGCTGACATAATCTCACGAAATAAACGTGCCACAGTTGCATCAGATAATGGACCTTCATTACGCTCCATTACCTTACGCAGTACCTGAGCTTCGCGTTCAGGACGATAAAACAAAGGGTTTTCTTCTTCTGCAAACTTAGCATGTGCAACAGCCTCTGCTAACTTAGCACGGCGATTAATCAGATAGTGAATTTGCTGATCAACACCATCAATATCTGAACGAATTTGTTCCAAATTCAAAGAAGGTTTGTTTTTACCGTCATGGCTCATTTCAAGTCATCCCACACATATAATAAATAAGCATTTCTACAAGTATAACCACATTCAAATCATAAGTGCTATTTGCATTTGCTAAAAATTCTAATCATGCTTTCATTGGACTTTAATAGTGAAAATGATTATCTTTTATAAAAACACCATTTAAGAAAAATATGAACTACTCTCAAAAGCATATACTTACTGCATTATTTTTATGTATAGTCTTCAATATTATACCAAGGAGCTATGCTCAGGATTCTGATAATGCTATGGAGAAAAGTACCCAAAGTACCTCTTTTACAATGCTGTCAGAATATACACACCAAAAATACCAGATTGATGTCTATTTTCCACCGAGTTCAAAATTACCTTCTTCAGGATATCACGTCCTCTATTTACTCGATGGTAACGCAATTATAGATACCGCTAAAACTATTACCAATATTTTAACCACATCACCAAAATCTTCAACCAATACAACCCCAGTCGCACTTGTTTCAATTGGTTATATCAACACAAAAAATGGGTTTAATCCAATACAAAGAGCTTTAGACTATACACCCACCCCCAACAATAAACAGCATGCTCATCCACCTATCGTATATGGCGGCGCACAACAGTTTAGTAAATTCATTGAAAAAGAGCTTAAACCTCGTATTGAACATGAATATTTTATTAATACCCAAGCTCAAGCTATTTATGGTCATTCTCTCGGTGGTTTATTTGTATTACATCTTTTATCTCAAAAAAATAATGTATTTAACCGATTTATAGCTGCTAGCCCATCTATTTGGTTCAATCAATATGAACTACTAGATAAACCTTTAACTTTAAAAAATAATCAAATGCTTATGATTACTTTTGGTTCAAATGAAAGTGCTGGACCAAGTGGGGATACAATTCATCATGCGAAAGAGATGAGAGAAAAACTATTTTCTACTGTAAAGAATACAAACACATGGACATATATACAGCCAGGTGACCAACATATTATGAACCTTTACTCAACCTTACCCAAAGCGATTTTATTCACAAGCTGTAATTCTTTAGAAACGTGTCATGAACAACTCGATCTACAATAATGACTTCTTAGAGCTGAAGCTGATATATTAAAAAGTAGACTCTGAAAAAATTTCATTTATGAATACCAAACGCAACTTGTATAAAGATATAGAACACCCTTTTGCACAATATATTCGTATTATTGGTAAAGGAAAGACGGGTTCACGCTCACTTACTCAACAAGAAGCATATAATGCTTTTTGTTTAATTTTAGAAAAAGAAGTTCTTGATGTGCAAGTCGGTGCTTTTCTTATGTTACTTCGTGTTAAAGAGGAATCCATTAATGAGCTTACAGGGTTCGTTCAAGCCACAAAAGATAAGCTTAGCTTTTCAGCTATAGATGTTGATTTAGATTGGCCATCTTATGCAGGAAAACGTAAGCATTACCCTTGGTTTATTCTTTCAGCACTGACCTTAGCCAAACATGGATACCGTATCGTTATGCATGGTGCTTCAGGTCATACGCTCAACCGTGTATATACAGAAGAAGTTTTAAAATACTTTGGCTTGCCTATTTGTAAAAGCCAAGCTGAAATTGAGAAAGAACTTAATAAACACGCTTTTGCTTATATTCCTCTGGCACAACTATCACCCGCTCTTGATGACTTAATTCAACTCCGCAATGTCATGGGATTACGATCTCCAATTCACACACTCGCTCGATTGATTAATCCTTTTAATGCAAAAGCCACCCTACAATCTATATTCCATCCCGCATATAGAACCTCACATCAACATGCAGCCTTACAATTAGGCTATAAAAATAGTGCAGTTATTAAAGGTGAAGGTGGTGAATTTGAAAGAAATCCTGATGCAAAAACCCTCATCTGTGGAATTCAAGATGGTCAGCTATATGAACATGAACTTCCAAAGCTAACACCTGAACGAAGCCCTACAGAAGAAGAATTAAACCTTTCTGTATTTAAAGATGTGTGGGAAGGGAACATCCATCATGAATATGGTGAAATTGCAATTATTGAAACAATGGGTATTGCGCTTTACACCATGAAACAAGCTGAAAGCCTTACCAAGGCAATGCAAACAGCAAGATACTTATGGGAAAATAGACATCAATAGTAAGTTTTAGGTAAACCGAATTGGTTGAGGAGATGTATCATCATTGCAAACATCTCCCTCTTTTTTCTTACCTTTATCTATATATCCCGTTCTTTCTTCTTCTGGTAAATGTGTATATTCCCAAGCCAATACAGCCTGCATACACGTTTCACGCTGCTCCTTTGAAAGTGCAACTCCATTAGGCCACTTACCTATTTCTACGGCTGTTTTTAGTCGCTGTACAATTTCAGGATCTAAAACAGATAACATATGCTCTATATTCATTCATCTTCCTGTTGTTGTAATGCTTCAAAATCTTGATTCCACCCTAACTTCGTACGACAAGCCATATAAAAGTCATAACCTGGTGGATGCAGCAAATTAAGTTTAAAAGGGTATTTACGTATATGTAATGATTCACCATCATTTAAAGAAACACTTGGCTGACCATCTGCACTGACCATTGGCATCCAGCGGGACTCTCTCGATGTAATTTTTATTTCGCTCTGATCACCAACAATAATAGGACGTGATGACAACGTATGAGGGTGCATTGGCACCAGAGAAATTGCTTCCATACTCGGGTGTATAATTGGCCCACCACCAGAAAGCGCATAAGCTGTTGAACCCGTTGGTGTAGCAATAATTAAACCATCACTATGTTGTCTATAAACAAAATGACCATCTATTTCAAGTTCGAAATCAATCATATGAACTGACTTACCTGAGTGCAACACAATATCATTTAACGCAATTGCCTTATATAACACCTGATCTTGTGCTCGAATTTCAAGCTCAAGTAAAAACCGCTTATCAAGTAAAAAGTTACCTTGTAATACTTGATCAAGCTTCGCAAGCACTTCAGATGGTTTAATATCGGTCAGAAAACCAAGACGCCCACGATTTACACCAACAACCGGCGTATTATATTTTACCAATGCACGTGCTGCGTGAAGTAATGAACCATCTCCACCCACAACAATAACCAAGTCTGCAACCTCACCCATCATTTTCCGACTAACCACTTGGCAATTTTGATAAGGCACAAGCGCTGCTGTTTCTTCATCGAAAATAGGATGCAGCCCAAGTGTCAGTAAATGATTATGAATTAGGCATAATGTATCTACTACAGCAGACTTATCTGGTCGGCCAATGAGTCCTATATTGCGAAACGACCTATGGGAGATTTTCACTAAATTCAGCACTCCATACAAGAATAGCTTTATAATATCATGCACACTCTATGAAAAATATGCTGTTATTTAGATGATTGAACACTGTTTTAACGCATATTTTTTGTATCGTTACAGCAATACTTATTGCAAAATGTGCAAAACATTCGCATGATTGTAGGGTTTGTTTTGGATAGCTTATCACTTTTTATGAAGTCACAACGTGGTCTTAGTTTTTTTCTAGTGATCTTTTTGATCCTAATTATTGCTGGTTGTATTGCCATTGGGTTTTACATTGTTCGTTTAGATAACGTTATACGTACAAAATTTGAGGGTCAACGTTGGGATATTCCTGCAAAAGTTTATGCACGTCCTTTAGAGATTTATAATCAAGCACCTGTAAGCGAAGTTAACCTTATTCAAGAGTTGAACATGCTTGGCTATCATAAAGCTGAGAACTATGAGCATCCTGGTTCATTTGTTCTAAAAGGAAATAATGTTTTAATTCACACACGTGGTTTCGACTTTGGTGACAATAGCACTGAACCCGAGCAAGTTCTTGACCTCAAATTTGCACAAGATCAAATTATTGATGTCAAAACAACTAAACCTAGCGAAACAGGCATGACACGTCTTGAACCATTACTAATTGGGGGAATTTATCCTCAACATAATGAAGACCGTGTACTTATTAAATTAAAAGATGTACCGCAACCGCTCATTGATGCACTTATATCTACAGAAGACCGTGATTTTTATAGCCATCATGGTATCTCTGTTCGTGGTACAGCACGCGCAATATTGAGTAACATTACAGGTGGGCGTAGACAAGGTGGCTCTACTCTTACACAACAGCTTGTAAAAAACTTTTTCTTATCTCCTGAGCAAACATATAAGCGTAAAATCAATGAAGCACTTATGGCAATTTTGCTTGAAATGCATTACAGCAAATCTGAGATTTTAGAAGCCTATCTAAACGAAGTTCATTTAGGTCAAAATGGTAACTATTCAATTAATGGTTACGGCCTTGCATCTCAGTTTTACTTTGGACTGCCATTACGTGAATTAAATATTGCTCAACAAGCTTTCTTAGTTGGTCTTGTTCAAGGTCCATCTTTATACAATCCATGGCGTAACCCTGAGCGTGCGAAAGAGAGACGCGATGTTGTACTCAATAATATGCTTACAACGGGTTATCTATCTCAACAACAATATGATAAAGAGATTACTAGACCACTTGGCGTCATCGAAAAGCCATCATTAGGCCCAACACGCTTCCCAGACTTTATGGACATTGTTCGTCGCCAACTACGTGCTGAATACCAAGACTCTGACTTAACAAATCAAGGACTTCGCATATTCACAACACTTGACCCAGTTGCACAAACTAATATTCAAAATGCCTTTAAAGACAGTATTGAAAACTTAACAAAACGTAACCCTCGTGCACTTAATGATTTACAAGGTGCAGTACTTATTCAACGACCAGATAATGGTGAATTAGTTGCTGCAGTCGGCTCCTCACAAGACTTTACAGGGTTTAACCGTACAATTGATGCCAAACGTCAAGTTGGTTCTTTACTTAAACCCGCAATTTATATTAATGCAATTGAGTCTGGCCGTTATAATTGGGCTACTTTAATCCCTGACACCTATATTAGTATTGGTTCAAATGGTAAGACATGGACACCTAAAAACTATGGTGGTGGCGAACATGGTATGGTACCTATGGTACAAGCTTTAGAACACTCTTATAACCTTGCTGCTGTACGCATGGGGCAAGAGTTTGGCGTTTCAGCTTTTACCAACAATTTACGCAAATTTGGTGTGACTAGCGATATTCCACCATATCCTTCAACTTTCTTGGGGGCAGTAAATATGTCACCAATGGAAGTATTAAGTATTTATGGTAATTTTGCGACAGGTGGCTTTAAATACCCAACTAAATCTATTCGTTCAGTTGTAGATCAGAATGGTAAAGTACTTGATCGTTATAGCTTAAACGTACAACAAACCATAGACCCTGCCGCAGCGTATGTTCTGAATTATGGTTTACAACAAGTCATGCACTCAGGTACAGGCCAAGCGGCTTATCGTAGTTTACCAAACAATCTTAATTTAGCAGGTAAGTCAGGTACAACAAACGATGCACGTGACTCATGGTTTGCAGGTTACTCAGGTAATTATGTTGCTGTTGTTTGGTTAGGGTTAGATAATAATAAAGTTATTGGTTTAACAGGTTCATCAGGCGCTCTTCCTGTTTGGACAAATGTAATGAAACAATTACATCAACAGCCTGTGAACTTGACACAGCCCGACGATGTACAATGGCAATGGATTGATGTTCCAACAGGTAATCTATCGGCTCAAGGTTGTAGCAATGCAATGTATATTCCTCTTTTAGCAGGTCATGTACCAACACAATCTACACCATGTGCAATGCCAAATCAGCCAATGCCTAATAACAATGTTTCATCACCAACAACATCACCAGATGACCCTTTAGAAAACTTAATTAATCAAACAACTGAAAGCCATCCTAATAATACTGCCCCAAGTACACCACCTCAGGTGATTTCTTCAGGCAGCTTTAATTAAGTTTGGGAGAATAATTATGAAAATTAAATTGCTAACGAGTAGCCTCATGCTACTTGGAATGGTTGGCTGTAGTCAGTTACCAAGTATTCATCACACACAACAGCCTATACGCTCTACTGTAGCGCCTAAAGTTGTGAGTGAGCAAATGACACCTACCAACCTACAACAACCTATCAATGGCGTAACTGTCACACCATATAATCCTGGCGAGATTAAGCAAGAATCTATGCCTATTCCACAGCCACAGCCACAGCCACAGCCACAGCCACAGCCACAGCCACAGCCACAGCCACAGCCACAGCCACAGCCACAGCCACAGCCACAGCCACAGCCACAGCCACAGCCACAGCAGGCTTCACCATCTAAACCGCAACTGCAACCACAACCGCAACAAGTAAGCAATACAATTACGATTAGCAATGCTCAACCGCCTGCTTTTCGTAACCTAATTAATCAATCTCAAATTGCTTACCAACAACAACAGCTAGATAAAGCTGAGCATCTTGCAACACTTGCTCAACGTATTGCACCACAAGCATCTGGCAGTTATGTCATGCTTTCTAGAATTGCACTACAGAAAAAACAGTTTTCTCAAGCACAATCACTATCTCAACGAGGTATGATTTTTGCTATCGATAAAACGACAAAGAAACAGTTTTGGCAAGTAATTTATAAATCCGCACAACAACAACAAAATGCTGATTTAATGAATAAGGCACTAACAGCTATAAATAATTTAAACTAAGGCACGGAAATACTTGCTACACCATAAGCCTGATAATCCTTCATGATTGTCAGGTCTTTAGGTGTCAATTCACCAAATGCAAATATCAATATATGACTTAATTGAGCAATACTTTTAAGTGCTCCCAAGCTCAGTTGCATAGCATCAATATGAGTATTTGTTATATTTACTGAGTTTAAAAAGGCAGCTTCACACCCTATTTTCTCTGCATACAAAACACTCTCTAAATCATGGCAAGTAGCTATATACCGACACCCTAAATGCAAGTCATTTGCTGTTAATTGCTTTAACTGGTGCTGTTCTATATGAATGGCTCCAAGCTCCCTCTGCTCATCTCTTGTTAAAGCATGTGCTAAATCTATATTCAAAATAAACTTAGATAAAAGCTCTTTATTCAACTGATTAGCTTGTTCTACAGCAATATTTTGCACATATAACATCGTATTTAAATTTAGTTTTTCTATATCTGAAATTTCTGTACTAATTTTAATATATGGCGACCATAGCATTCTTTGGATAATCGGATCATTTGCTTTCGGAAAATTAAGTGCTTCTAGCTCATAACGTGAATACCATTGCCAAGGATATTGAATTATTGGTAACAAATTATCAGATACATAGCTATAAAATAAAAATAAGCGAACAATCACATCATCATATTCATACCTGACTTCATCCCACTGAAACCACTTTTCAATATCAATCCCAACTTCTTCTTTCACTTCCCTACGACAAGCCTGAATTGCCGTTTCATTTTTTTCTATTTTTCCACCTGGGAACTCATTTTTATTACCCTGATGCTGTTCTTTATTTCGCCAACCAACTAAAACTTTACCATGTGAGAATAATAGCCCAATCGCAACATTAACTTCCTCTTTAGCCATATTAATTCTCTCCGCTATTTTATGTAAATTTTACATATTGTAACTGTTTCTAAGTTTTTTATGAAAAAGCACAAATTATAATTGACAGTATTATTCGATAATGATTATCATTTAAAACACTAGCCAACTCCACGGAGAAATAGAAATGAACGCACCGTTTAACTTATTTACTCGCAGTACAGAATCAAATCAAAACTTACCAATGCTTCACTCTAACAACTTATTTGCTTTAGGTCGTGAAATTCGCATTATGCATGCTGGGGAAGAATATCGTCTAAGACTAACTCGTAATAACCGTCTAATTTTAACAAAATAATAAGCTAATTTAACGAGTAGCGGATATAACGCGTGGAAAAACAGTAATTATATCAAACATATAATTACTGTTTTAAAATATAAATCTAGCTTAATGGCACAACTCGAAGTACTTCTTCTATAGAGGTTGTACCTAATAAAATTTGTCTTGCACCTGCGATACGCAGTGGTTCAACGCCTTCTTTTTTTGCCTGAGCTTTTACATCCGCCAACTTAGCACCATCGCTCACAAGCTGTTTTAGTACCAATGACATTGGCATAAACTCATACAAACCAACACGACCTTTATACCCTGTATGCCTACACTCCTCACACCCGACAGGTTCATAAAGTTTTTGGGGTATGGGTAAATCGTATCCTGCTGTCAGTTGCTCCCACTCTTGTTGGAAAACTGTCATCTCTTTCTTACAGTGACACAAACATCTTACAAGTCGTTGTGCAAGTACTCCTAACAGTGTTGCCGAGCTTAAAAAAGGTTGTACTCCCAAATCATGCAGACGTACTAAACTCGAAGGTGCATCATTTGTATGTAATGTTGAAAGTACCAAATGCCCTGTCAAAGCAGCTTGAATTGCCATATCAGCAGTATCTTTGTCTCGAATCTCACCAATCATAATAATATCTGGATCTTGACGCATTAATGCACGAATACCATCTGCAAAGCCTAAATCAATATTTGCATTGACTTGCATTTGATTAAAGCTATCTTCCTGCATTTCTATTGGGTCTTCAATGGTGCAAACATTCACATCATCTGTTGCCAATTTCTTTAGAGAAGAATATAACGTGGTCGTCTTACCTGATCCTGTTGGCCCTGTCACAAGAATAATTCCATGTGTATTACTGGTCAGTGTTGTCCAATCATTGAGTAGTTTTTCATTAAAACCTAGCTGCTTAAAATCTCTCACAAGTACTTCTGGATCAAATACACGTAAAACCATCTTCTCACCTAATGCCGTAGGTAAAGTTGAAAGTCTTAGTTCTGTTTCAACACCTCTTGGTGTTCGTGTTTTTAAACGACCATCTTGCGGTTTTCTTTTTTCTGCAACATTCATTCTTCCCAAAATCTTTATACGTGCAATCACGGCATTTAAAGTATTTGCAGGCATCTGATAAATCGTCGTTAAAACACCATCTATACGAAAACGCACTTTGCCTTTTTCTTTTCGAGGCTCTAAATGAATATCGCTGGCACCCTGCTCAAATGCAAATTGTAGAATCCAATCAACAAGCTTTACAATATGTTGATCATTCGCATCAGGGTTTTGAGTTTGCATATCTCCAATTTGAAGTAGAGATTCGACTGACTTATTGTCATTCTTCTTATTTTTTTCTGAAGAAAAAACTGCTCGACTTACCTGATAATATTCAATTAAATATCGCTGTAACTGATCAGGATTCACAAAGACACGGCGAATCTGTTTTGGCTTTACTATTTGCTCTAAGCTTTTTAGCCAATCTGTCATAAATGGCTGATCTGTACCAATAACAACCTCAGTATCACTTACATCTACGGCCAAAAGACGATTATGAACTGCAAACTCTTCAGACATAATCTTTGTTAGAGAATCAACATCTGATTTTAAAGGATCAATTGTGAATAACCCTACACCAGCTTTATTCGCCAACCACTGACCGAGTACAGTCAAATTAAGTTTTTGGTTTACATTTAACTTATTGGGAAGATTAAACTCAGCAATCCACTGCAACGGATGCAAACTCAGTTGCTCTCTTTTTCGATGTGTGGTTTGAATAAGTATTTTGTCTCTCTCACTCATTAAACCATCTTGCATTAAGTTCTCTAAGCACCATTGCAAGTCAATTAAATACGAAAAATTTGCTGATGACCGACTATACATAAAAAATCCCAATAATAAACCAAATTAAATATGTGCCTACGCTGCACTAAATTTTCAAATATGATGAAGTTAATATGCACATTAAGGCTTCCTACAGTGCCTTTCAAGACCGAAAACTATCAAAGTTAGCAAAATAAATTGAGATAAAATGCAATATATTTAAATTTTATGTGATTATATTCACAATATATACATAATCACAAATTACCTTAAAACGGATATCAAACATATCAAACTTCATGCCATAAATCCGTTGCTCATCATCTTGGTATGCAGGCCGAGGGTCTAAAGAAAGCACTTGCTCAATCGAAGCAATCATTTTGGGTGTCAGGTAATTTTCTCTTATGAATATCTCCTGCTGCTGTTTTGCGACACTTTCCCAAATTACAACTTTTCTAATAGGTTCATCCATTGCATAACCACTTAAAGCATCTGTGACTGCATCTGAGTAGACAATATATGGCTTAATATCTAAGATGGGTGTGCCATGCAGTAAATCACTTCCTTTTACATATAAGCGCACCGTATTTTTATATTTTTCTAATCGTACTCGTTTTACAACAGACATTCCTATTGGAGCAGGTCGATACATGCTTCTTGTTGCAAATATCCCTTTCTTCTCATTCCCCCCTAAACGAGGGGGTCTCACTTGAGGTCTAAATTTAGAAGAACTTGCCTGTTTATTTTCATGAAAATTCCAAAGTAACCACAAATGACTAAACTCTTCTATACCTTCAAAAGCTGAAAGATCATTATAAGGTGAAAAAAATTCAATATAACTTTCTACATCAACTAAATTAGGCTGACGTGGTATACCAAACTTTTCACGAAAAGGTGAATGCATTACGCCAATGACGGGGAATTGAATCAGATCAAAAACTTTCATCACTTTTTCTTATAAAGACAATTAAATATATTCAGTTTATCGGGATTAATTTTAGATTAAAATAGAAAGTGTTTTTAATATTCATAATTGGACCTTTAAATGGCTGCTTTTAACGTTGAACGTATTACCCACGTTCACCATTGGAATGACACATTATTTAGCTTTAAAACAACACGTGACCAAAGTTTGCGCTATAAGAATGGTCAGTTCGTCATGATTGGCTTACAGGTCAATGGCAAACCATTAATGCGTGCCTACTCTATTGCAAGTGCAAATTATGAAGAAGAACTTGAATTTTTCTCAATTAAGGTTGCAGACGGTCCACTCACTTCAATCTTACAAAAAGTACAAGTTGGTGATGAAATTCTTATTTCAAAAAAACCAACAGGTACACTTGTTCACGACGATCTATTGCCAGGTAAAAATCTATACCTCTTATCATCTGGTACAGGCTTAGCACCATTCTTATCAATTATTCGTGATCCTGAAACCTATGAACGCTTTGAAAAAGTAATTGTTGTTCATGGTACACGCTACGTAAGTGAACTTGCATACCAAGACCTTATCTTAAATGAACTACCAAACCATGAATTTTTCCAAGAGCTAGGTGTTCAAGAGAAACTCGTTTACTACCCAACTGTTACGCGTGAAGATTTCCATACCCAAGGTCGTGTAACAACAGCCATTGAAAGTGGTCAACTTTTTGAAAAAATTGGTTTACCTCGTTTTAACCGTGAAACTGACCGCGCAATGCTTTGTGGTAGCCCAGCATTCTTAAAAGATGTTGCAGCCTTACTTGACGAACACGGTTTAAAAGAATCGCCTCGTATGGGTGAAATGGGTGACTACGTTATTGAGCGCGCTTTTGTAGAAAAATAATATCACTGAATATAAATATAAAAAGCCGATGCACAGTCATCGGCTTTTTATCATACATATCTGTTAGAATGGCTTGTCCTGAGTGCTATTTTTCTGCACAATCCCCTGTTTTGCACATACATTAACGAGCCACATGAGTTTAAATTTCCCTCTCATCCAGCAAATTGATGCACTACTCCCTCAAACGCAATGCGGTTTATGCGGTCATCGTGATGGCTGTCTACCTTATGCTAAAGCGATTTCTGAAGGTGAAGCTGCAAATAAATGTATTCCTGGCGGACAACCTGTTGCAGATCAACTTGCAACATTACTCAGTCGCCCTAAGCTACAAGCAGAAGAAAGTATATGGCCAACTCAAAGTGATGGTCGTCCTCAACGAATGAAAGCTGTTATTCGTGAAGAAGAATGTATAGGTTGTACCAAATGTATCAGTGCATGTCCGGTTGATGCCATTGTAGGCAGTGGAAAGCTGATGCACACCATTTTTACAGACCTTTGCACAGGCTGTGAGTTATGTATTCCACCTTGTCCTGTAGACTGTATCGACCTTATTGAAGATACTAGCCCCATTCCACAACCCAAGGAACAAGTGCTACTACAAGAAAACCTTCGTACACGTTATTACTCTCATATTACACGGGAAGAGAAAAGAAATATTGCTAGACGAGGGCCTATAGTACGTGCAGAAATAGATACTTCTCTCTTTGCAGACTTTTCAAACCATGTAAACAACGTACCTAAAGTAGAAGTTTCTATTGAAGATCAGCCACAAAAAACTGAAATTAGTGCGAAAACAACTATTCAGCTTGCTCGTTTACGTACACAAATTAAAAAATTAGAAAAACAATTAAGTGTACGAGAAGATGAAAAAAAACGTAATCAATTACAGTTACTTGAAGCTGAATTGACCGAGTTACAAGGTGAGATTGCATGACTACAAAAAATATGACACGTAAACAGATAGAAATTTTCTTTACACGTTTACAAGCACAACGACCGCATCCTCAAACAGAGTTAAACTATTCCTCACCTTTTGAATTACTCATTGCAGTTATGCTTTCTGCACAGGCAACCGATGTCAGTGTAAATAAAGCGACAGATAAACTCTATCCTGTTGCTAACACACCAGAAAGTATTTATGCATTAGGTGTAGAAGGATTAAAAGTTTATATAAAAACCATTGGTTTATATAACTCAAAAGCAGAAAATGTTATTAAAACCTGTAAGATTCTTATTGATCAGCATCAAAGTGAAGTTCCCAATACACGTGTTGCACTTGAGGCACTTCCGGGCGTAGGTAGAAAAACAGCAAATGTTGTTTTAAATACAGCATTTGGTCAGCCCACTATGGCAGTTGATACACATATTTTTCGTTTGGGGAACCGTACAGGGCTTGCTATGGGTAAAAATGTACTTGAGGTTGAAAAACGACTCATAAAAGTCATTCCAAAAGAATTTATAGTAGATGCCCACCATTGGCTTATTTTACATGGGCGATACTGCTGTGTTGCACGAAAACCCAAATGCAGTGAATGTATAGTTTCAGATGTTTGTAACTGGCCCGATCGCTTTGAATTTGGTGCACTAAAATAAATTAATCGCTTATTTTATCTTATTCTTTTGTAGTTTTGGGTGTAACTGACGTGGTCGAGGTTGCTTAGGTCGTAGTGTATTTTCTTTTACAACATCACTCAGCATCTTTTTACTTTGCCATAATAGCCCAATTAATAAAATGAAGCTAAGACCAACCAAAGCAATTAGCGCAAATTTCATAATAGTTTCCTAATACAAAAAGACCTAGAATAGCTAGGTCTTTCCTCAACTTTTCAAAATAAAATTTATTTATCCAAGATGGTAAATAGCTCTTCTTGAACTTGCTCAATTGGACGTAAACCATCAAGCTTATTGTAAGTCGCAGCTTTTTCTGTTGCAGTTGCACGCGCTTGATAGAATCCAACAAGTTGTGCAGTTTCTGCATGGTACGCAGTTAAACGTTTGCGAATCGTTTCTTCTTGATCATCTTGACGCTGCACAAGGTCTTCACCTGTTACATCATCTTTCCCTTCCACTTTTGGTGGGTTGTATACAACATGATATACGCGACCAGAGGCAGGATGCTGACGACGACCAGACAGACGTTTTACAATTTCTTCGTCAGGAACAGTAATTTCGATAACATGGTCAATTTCAATGCCTTCGCTTTCTAGTGCTTCAGCTTGTGGAATCGTACGTGGAAAACCATCAAAAATACAACCATTTACACAGTCAGGTTGTGCAATACGCTCTTTAACTAAGCCTAGAATAAGTTCATCTGAAACTAAACCGCCAGATTCCATTACGCTTTTTGCCTTTAGGCCAAGTTCAGTTCCTTCACGAATTGCAGCACGGAGCATATCACCGGTTGAAATTTGTGGGATATCATAGCGCTTACAGATCAACTGAGCTTGTGTACCTTTACCTGCTCCAGGTGGTCCGAGTAAGATAATGCGCATCTAATAAATCCTCATTTAACAAAAAATTGACCAAATCAACATACTTTATAAAAATTAAAAATAGATGATTTTGTCTTATAAAAAAGCAACAAAAAGATGTATTGTACCAGCAATAAAACCAGTTACCCCTCCCAACACGATTAAAATCCATTCATCTTCTTTAAATGCTGGACGTAATAAATTTTGAAACTCGTGCGGTGTAAGATCACGAATACGATCTCGAAACATTTTAAATATCTTACGTGCGCGACTTGCATTAAATGCAGGATCACAAACAGGCACCATCGTAATTTCTATTGAGCGGTCAATCAAGTCTGTTTTTAACTTTGCATACTCTTTTGGCCCTAATGATAGCTGTAAAGTTGTACGAACTAACGGTGTATCCATAATTGGGTTAATATATTTCTTTACAATTTGACGTGTTTTCTCTTTTTTATCGCCATACATCATTTCCATCATAATCGTTTTTAAAGTAATAAGCTCTTCTGTTACCACTTTTGCAAACACATCTGAAACTTCTTCTTGGCGCTTCATAAATGCACCTTGAATGTTATAAGTACCTATTCTTGGTACAACAGGCACGAGCCATGGAAATTGATGGTTTGTAGTACGTCTAAAAAATTGTGGATAGCGAACATAATGTGGATAAATTGGATTAAAAACCATCCAAATTGCAATCCAATTGGTCAGTAATCCCCAAATAGATGCCCAAAACGGTACTGTCCAATGCCAAGGCACAATAAACCAAACCAGCATTTGGATAAAACCAAAACAACACCCAATAAGGGCGCTAATATGCCAAATAAAATTTATTTCTTTCGACCCTACTTTTAAAAACATAGTCACCATTAAACGGCGGTCATTTTCCATCTGATGTACAACCATATCTCTCATGTCTACAAGAGACTCGACATGTGAGGTTAAATCAATCACCAAATCATGTAATACCGTTGGTAACTGTTTATGTGCATGCTCATAAATACGGCGTTTAATAGAGTAAGGTAAATTTTCCCATAATACAGCATTACGGTCATGCATCACTTCATCTATCAGATTCTCAAGTTGTGCATCCACCTGATTCCCAATAATATTTGCCATTTCATCGGGATCCATTGCATCTAAAAACTCACCCAATGAACCAATTTTTTTTAATGTATTGTCTGTAATAATTCCTGAAATTCGTCCAGCCTTACGTGGCACAATGCCTTGCCAACCTATAGGCAAACGTCCAATATGGAAACCAAAAAAATGTATTGGATAAAACACCATACGTAGTGCCATCCACACATGTGCCCATGTTACAAAAGCAGTCACAGGGATAATACTTAGCACCGCCAAATGGTCTGGACGAAGCAAAAATAGTTGCCACAAATGACTAAAATACTCAAACATGAAACACTCTCTAGTTATTTACATGAAATATAATAAATTTTATACCGTGTTAGCACTACCTAGAAACCAATCTAAAGGTGGCATACAAGCAAGAAATCGGAAGCCTAAAAAATTATTTTTATGCACCTTGATATATTAACATGCTAAAAGCACTGAGTCGCAAAGATAAAAATTAAAAGATATACGAAAGTATGTATTTATCATATAGGAATACTTTTAACCCAATAGAATTAAACAAGTTGCAATGCTCAAAAAACTGTATCTATGGCAATCTTTAAAGCAGATCACGTACTCAAAAAATAGGCTAAGATTTCTTTTTTCCTTTTCATACAGACAGCAACTACGTTACATTGTTGATATATCTACTCACTTTTCTCGTGAGAAAAATACGATTTAAGCCATAATTTAGAATAAGGGTCAATACTTTGAAATATCATAGCCTTAAAGAATTTCTAGCAGCAGTAGAAAAAAACAATCCACATCAACCCGAATTTCTACAAGCTGTTGAAGAAGTGATGACAAGCTTATGGCCTTTTATTGAGAAAAACCCTCAATATACCAAACATGGTCTTTTAGATCGCTTAGTAGAACCAGAGCGAGTCATTCAGTTTCGTGTTGCTTGGATAGATGACCAAGGTGAAACTCAGGTAAATCGCGCATTTAGAGTACAGTACAATTCTGCACTTGGACCATTTAAAGGTGGAATGAGATTTCATCCATCTGTAAATCTCTCTATTTTAAAGTTTTTAGGCTTTGAGCAAATCTTCAAAAACTCTCTGACAACCTTACCTATGGGTGGCGGTAAAGGTGGTTCAGACTTTAACCCTAAAGGAAAATCAGACAATGAGATTATGCGCTTTTGTCAGGCACTTATGGTCGAACTTTATCGCCATCTAGGCCCTAACACTGATATTCCTGCTGGAGATATTGGCGTTGGAGGACGTGAAGTCGGTTATATGGCAGGTATGATGAAAAAGTTAAGTAATGATACCGCTTCAGTATTTACAGGTAAGGGAATCTCATTTGGCGGTAGCCTTATTCGTCCCGAAGCAACAGGCTATGGTGCAGTCTACTTTGCAGAAGAAATGCTCAAAACAAAACATCAGTCGTTTAAAGATAAAATAGTTTCTATCTCAGGTTCAGGCAATGTTGCCCAGTTTGCTGCCGAAAAAGCAATTTCTCTTGGTGCAAAGGTTGTTACACTCTCCGACTCTAATGGTACAGTTTACATTAAAGAAGGTTTTACATCAGAGTTGCTTGCCGATGTTATGAAAATTAAAAATGAAACACGCGGGCGTATTGCAGACTTTGCCCAAAAGCATCATTTTGAGTATTTTGAAAAACAAACACCATGGCATATTCCTGTAGATATTGCTCTACCTTGCGCCACTCAAAATGAGTTAACAGGTGACGATGCCCAAATACTCATTAAAAATGGTGTAATTTGTATTGCAGAGGGTGCAAATATGCCATGTACGCTTGAGGCAGTAGAACAATTTATTCAAGCTCAAGTTTTATATGCACCAGGAAAAGCATCTAATGCAGGCGGTGTAGCAACATCAGGCTTTGAAATGTCGCAAAATGCAATCCGACTGTCATGGTCACGAGATGAAGTCGACTCTCGTTTGCAAGATATCATGCGTGATATTCATAATAACTGTGTAAAATATGGTACAAAAGAAAATGGATTCGTCAACTATGTTGATGGTGCTAATATTGCAGGCTTCGTAAAAGTTGCAGATGCTATGATTGCGCAGGGTATTTTCTAATTATATAACACAGGCAACTATACTGAAACTTCATAGTATAGTTGCCCACAATACAACAACATCTAAAGAAATATTTACACAATAAATTCAATACAGTCTTTATTCACACGTCGCTTAGGTTAAAATAGTACGCTTTTCACCTTACCTTCTGCTGATATCGTCTATATGAAGCAACATTTTCCTTTAAAAAACGTACAACAAGAAAGACGCATTTATCGCAATCGAATATTTATTGCTGTTGGCTTAGTACTCGTATGTTTCTCAATGCTTATTGCGCGGTACTTCTATCTTCAAGTGGTGCACTATAAGGATTTTTCAGCTGCATCAGACAGTAACCGCATTCGCCTACAACCTATTGCCCCAACACGTGGTTATATTTATGACCGTAATGGCATTTTACTTGCAGACAACTATCCTGTTTTTACTGCAACGCTAAGTAAAGCCGATGTAGATGATATTGATGATACAGTACAGCGTTTAAAACCTATTTTAGACTTATCAGAAGATGATATTGATAAATTTAATGCACGTATAAAAACAGCAAAAAAGACCGAACGTGTTGCTTTAAAACTCAATATTAATGAAACCGAAATTGCACGTTTTAGTGAAACTAAGTATCAATTTCCTGGTGTACAAATTGAAACGCAAATGACACGCTATTACCCTTACGGTGAACTTTTTGCACATATTATTGGTTATGTAGGTCGAATTAATGACCGTGAATTAAAGAGCATTAATAAAGACACCTATGCAGGTACAAACCTTATTGGTAAAAGTGGTGTTGAAAGATATTATGAAAATCTGCTTCATGGTATTCCTGGTAATGAAGCCGTAGAAGCTGATGCACATGGCAATATTTTAAGACATTTAGGACGTAAGGAACCTGCTCAAGGTGATGATCTTTACCTATCTTTAGACTACGGCCTACAAGTTGTTGCTTCTGAACAATTGGCAGGAAGACGTGGTGCTGTTGTTGCAATCAATCCCAAAACTGGAGAAATATTAGCACTTGTATCTAGCCCAAGCTTTAACCCTAATCTCTTTGTTACAGGGATTAGCGGAAAAGACTATGCAGCACTCAGAGATAACTTAGACCAACCTTTATATAACCGTGCTGTGCAAGGGACATACCCTCCCGGTTCTACAATTAAACCTGTAGAGGGGTTGGGTGGTATTAACTATGGTGTCGTTGATTGGTCAACAGCAATTCACGACCCAGGTTACTTCCAGCTTCCAGGTGATCCACATAAATTTCGAGATTGGAAAAAAACTGGGCATGGCATTGTAAATATGAACAAAGCCATCCAAGAGTCATGTGATACCTACTTCTATATACTTGCAAACCAAATGGGTATCGAGCATATGAATGAGTGGATGCGCCAATTTGGTTTCGGTGCAAAGACAGGACTCGACTTACCAAGTGAAAGTACTGGTATTTACCCTAACCCTGAATGGAAGATGAAAAACTACAAGTCTAAATGGCTACGTGGTGAAACAATTTCAGTAAGTATTGGTCAAGGTGCATTTACAGCAACACCTGTACAACTTGCAATGGCTATTGCAATTTTGTCAAATCAAGGTAAACACATTACCCCTCACGTACTTTCATCTGTAAAAGGTGCCCTTCCTCACCCTATTCATAACGATACAGATGGCAACGTCAAATTTAATGGTACACAAGAAGATTGGTTAAAAATGCGTGATGCCATGGTAGATGTAATTAATCATGGTACAGGTCGCAGTATTCGAACCAATGCATATCAAATTGCAGGAAAAACAGGTACAGCACAGGTTAAAAGTATTGCTCAAGGTAAAAAATATAATGAAGCATTACTGACACAACGAGAATATGACCATGGTTTATTTGTAGGCTTTGCACCTGCGGAAAACCCTGAAATTGCACTTGCTGTTATTTGGGAAAATGGTCGCCATGGTGGTGCTGCTGCACATATTGCTAAACCAATATTTGACTATTGGATGGTGCAACGTAAGACTAACCCAATTAAACCAACTGCCCAACAAGTCAATGGTGGTTTAATGACTGCGGGCTTAAAGCCTGGACAACTGCCAAGTATTGGTAAAATGCTAGAGGCTGACCCAAATGCAATTGCAACAACTAGCCCAGTTGCCCACCTTGTAAAGCCTATATCAACACCTGCTGTGACATCCGATCGTGCAACAGGTGATGTTCCAGATACAGATATTAGCGAATAGATAGATATTATATGAAAAATCAGTTACGTATTATTGGTGGTGAATGGAAGCGCAGACAGCTTCCTTTTGCTTCCATTGAAGGTTTACGACCAACACCCGATCGAGTTAGAGAAACTCTTTTCAATTGGCTCATGTGGGATATTCAAAACACCTCTGTTTTAGATACATGTACAGGTTCTGGTGCACTGGCTTTTGAGGCACTTTCACGAGGTGCTTCACACGTCACGCTCATCGAACCCAGCAAACAGCAAGCCAAATTTCTACTAGAAAATATTCAAATGCTAAATATTCGAGATAGGTGTGAACTTCATTGCAAAATAGCTGAAGATGTATTGCCAAACTTAAAAAAAACATTTGATGTTGTTTTTCTAGATCCACCTTACAGCTTAAAATTATGGGAAAATTTATCTGTAATGATTGACCCTTTACTAAATCTAAATGCCTTTATTTATATTGAAGCAGATATTCCATTTGCACAAATTAAACTACCCAATTCATGGCAAAAAATTAAAGAAACCAAAGCAGGAACAGTACATGCAGGTCTATACCAAAAAAGGTCCTAATACATAACTACTCATCGTCATCTTCATACTTTTCACGTTCTTTAAATAGTTTAACCCCTGTAATCATTTGATGAATCTCATGTGATGGTGGCTGATGCTCTAAGCCATCATCATCAAAAAATCCATTATCTAAAGTTGAATTTACCAAATGAGGAAAGTCACTATAAATCTGTATAGGCATTACACCTGCATGCGTTGGTACGACAATACAACCTGTAATAGATAAAATGCACAATAAGGAAATCCAAAAATGTTTCATAGAAAACCTAAATACAATATTGAACAATATTTATTTTGTAGGAACTACCCTAGATAAATATGAATAGTTCGTAATCGTTTTATATTTCTTATGATTCTTATTGCATTTCAAACATACTAAATTTGTAAAAAAGCCAACCCTAAATAGAGTTGGCTTTTATGTATCATACAGCTTACTTTTCTTTTTCGATATTTGCTTCAATAAACCATAAATGCTGATCTAAATCTTCAAGTGCAGCATGAATAATATCTTCAGAAATTGGATCTTCAATTTCTTCAATAGTAGAACGAAGATGATTTGCAACCACAGCGTAACAATCTGCAAGTTGCACTAAATGATCTTGCACATCATATATATCTGTTGGATATGCTTTTAATTGCGAATCTTTACCTACAACTTGCGTCGTTCCTAAAGCTGTACCACCAATTTGTACTGCGCGCTCAGCAACATTATCTAAATGTGTAATAATCGATGTTCTAAATGTATCTAACATTTCATGGACAGCAATGAAATTACTGCCACGCATATTCCAATGTGCTTGCTTAGTAATTAAAGATAAATCAATCAAATTAGATAAAATCTGATTTAAAATTTTTAATGTAGATTCTTTAATTTTTTCATCAAGGTTATTACGTGTATAAACACGACCCAATGTTTTACTCTTTGTTGTCATAGTATCCTCTTGTATAGAACAATGGAATTTAAAATCGTTATGGTTATAAAATAGCTCAAATTTTATTCTGTATCGAGCATATGTTTCATATTAAAACAGAGCAATAACAATTGTTATCATATTTTTTAAGCAAAATGTAAATCATCATCTATCAAAATAGGTAATGCCGATAAATATTCGACATTACCCTTTCAAACTAAAATAAACGATTGAGCCCATTGAGTGCAGCGACACGATACGCTTCTGCCATTGTCGGGTAATTAAATGTTGTTTCAACAAAATACTTCAGTGAATTATTTTGGCTTTGCATAATGGCTTGTCCAATATGAATAATTTCAGATGCATTATTGCCAAAACAGTGGATACCTAAAATTTCCAAAGTATCACGATGAAATAAGATTTTTAACTCACCTACCGTGTCACCCGTAATTTGTGCACGTGCCAAATGACGAAAAGATGACTGCCCAACCTCATAAGGCACTTTCTCTTCTGTTAAATCTTGCTCTGTTTTACCAAAACATGAGATTTCAGGAATCGTATAAATACCTGTTGGAATGTCCGTAACAGGTTTTACATTTTCCTCACCACTCATATTTGACCCTGCACAACGCCCTTGATCATAAGCAGCCGATGCAAGAGATGGCCATCCAACAACATCACCTGCAGCATAAATATTTTCTACTGATGTTTGATATAACTCATTGACAGAAAGCTGACCACGGCTATTTGGTGTTAAACCAATATTTTCAAGCCCTAAACCATCTGTATTTCCTGAACGACCGTTACACCATAAAATGGCATCTGCTTTAATCTTCTTACCACTTTGTAAGTACAAAATCACATAGTCATCAGATGTTTCCAAATGGTCGATTTGCTCATTGTGGCGAATTAGTACCCCTTGTTCACGCAAATGATAAGACAAAGCATCTGAAATTTCAGTATCTAAATAACTCAATAATTTTGGCTGTGTATTAATCAAATCTACTTTATGATTCAGACCAATAAATATAGAAGCATATTCACAACCAATCACACCAGCACCATAAATAATAATTTTTTTAATGGTGTAATCTAAATCTAAAATTTTATCTGAATCAAATACACGCGGATGATTAAAATCTAAACCTTGTGGATGATATGGACGACTTCCTGTCGCTATCACAAGCTCAGTAAACAAGATAGTTTCTTTCACACCATCTGGTGTAAATACAACCACAGTATTTTTATCTTGAATATAAGCACGACCATAAAACACATCAATATTATTTCGGTCATAGAAACGGCTATGTGTTGCAACTTGTTTTTGAATAACACGATGTGCATGACTTAATACTTGTTTCATGGTGAACTTTTTCCACTCACCTACCTTTTGAAACAATGGGTCACGCTGATAACGCATAATGCTTGAAACAGTCTGACGTAGTGCCTTACTTGGAATTGTACCAACATGGGTACAATTCCCACCAAGCTGACCACGCATATCTACAATTGCTACCCGTTTACCTGACTTAGTTAGTTTCATGGCAGCCCCTTCACCAGCAGGGCCTGAACCTAATACAATGGCATCATACTTACTAAAATTCCCTCTAATCACTTCTTTCTTACGTGACATATATCACTCCTTCCATTGTTTTCATTTATTTTAGCCTAATTCAGTTTCTTTTAGATGCTACTTTGCGTTATTTTCAGCAAGTTATACTTTCTTATTAACAAATATCCATTACTCCCCTCAATGGCACATTTTTCGTTATAATGCTACTGTATAGCAAAGAGCCATTTAAAATTGTCAAACAGTGGAAATGTTGAAAATGACGAAAAACCGTAAGCCAGAACAGGGGGTAAAACTTCGCGGCGCAGATAAAGTCGCTAGAATTCCTGTAAAAGTTATTCCTACGGTTGAAGTGCCACGCAAACCCGATTGGATTCGGGTAAAAATGACAGCACCTGAAGAAGTTCAACGTATAAAAACGACTTTACGCGCACAAAAATTACATACCGTTTGTGAAGAGGCAGCATGTCCTAACCTACCTGAGTGTTTTGGTGGTGGTACAGCAACCTTTATGATTATGGGTGATATTTGTACACGTCGCTGTCCATTTTGCGATGTTGCACATGGACGACCAAATGCGCTAGATGCAGATGAGCCACGCCATATGGCAGAAACAATTGCCAATTTACATTTAAAATATGCTGTGATCACCTCTGTAGACAGAGATGATTTGCTCGATGGTGGTGCACAGCACTTTGTTGATTGTATCAAAGAAGCACGTGCCCTTAGCCCAACGACACTGCTTGAAATCTTAGTACCCGACTTCAGAGGTCGTATGGATGTTGCCCTCGATATTATGGCAGCATGCCCACCCGATGTATTTAACCATAATATTGAAACTGTACCTCGACTCTATAAAGCCATGCGTCCGGGTTCAGATTATCAACACTCTTTGACGCTACTACAGCGCTTTAAAGAAATGCGCCCAGATATTCCAACAAAATGTGGACTAATGGTAGGTATTGGCGAAACTGAAGAAGAAGTTATTTCTTTATTGGATGACTTACATGCGCACGGTGTGGACTATGTGACGATTGGTCAGTACCTACAGCCGTCAAAAGAACATGCAGCACTTGAACGTTTTGTAACGCCTGAAGAATTTGAGCGTTATGCAGAACATGGTCGTAAACTTGGGTTTAGAAACATTTGGTCTGCTCCTATGGTGCGCTCAAGTTACTTTGCAGACCGTCAGTACTATGGTGAACCTGTGCCACAAGTACGCAGAAAAGTAGATCCTGCGAAAAAAATTGCTGTACAGACAATAGAAGCCTAATAAATAAGAGACCAAACATTTAAGTTTGGTCTCTTTCTCAAATGATAGTTACAACCCTTCAAAAAAATGTGCTGCACGGAAAACACTTTCATCATCTCCTGAATATGAAGAAATAAGTAATCCTGTTGGCAACCCTCGGTTACAAAAACCATTAGACACGGTAATCGCTGGTGTATCTAAAAAACTTCCTGGCATAGTTAAACGTAAACTGCGCTTATTCCAATCAAAAAAAGTTTCTTCACTTTCAAGTAATGGCGCCAGTTCAGGTGCTGTATGCATTACTGTTGGTGTAAGCAGTAAAGAACCATTCAATTCAACACGAAGCTGTTGCTGTAATTTTTGCTTCAAGAAATATAACTTAATTTGCTTCGATGCAGGGAAATGACGCGCTGTTTCCAATCTTGAGCGAATATATTGATCCATTTTTTCTGCATCAGAAGAATTGAGTAAATCTTCATGTAATGTGAATGCTTCTGCCGCTCCAAGCCACAACCCATCATCAACCAAATCTAAACTTTGCTGAAATGCATCAATTGGTCGATACTCCACTAAACAACCTTGTTCTTTCAGTTTTTCTACACTTTGAGCAAAATTATTTTTTACATCTTCTGAGGTTTTAGGATGTGAGAAAACACGCTCATCAACAACAAAACTCATTTGCTGTGGTTTTATCTGTATTTGAGGAATCTCTAAAATATTCTTTCCAAGTAATAAATTATCTAGTGCTTTACAGTCACGTACACTAAGTGCTAAAGGCCCTAAAGTATCTAAAGTTTTTGCAAGCTCAAATACACCTTCTTTTGCATAACGCGTATAACTACTTCTATATCCCACCAAGCCATTAAAAGCAGCAGGGATACGAATAGAACCTGCTGTATCTGAACCCATAGCTAGTGGTACTGTGCCTCTGCCTACAGAAATGGCAGCGCCAGAAGAAGAACCTCCCGAAACACAATTATTGTCATATATATTTTTAGGATGCCCAAAAAAAGGATTTAGTCCTAATCCTGAATATGCAAACTCAGATAAATTTGTTTTACCAACATTTACCATACCTTTCTGAGTTAATGTTGCAACCATACTCGCATCGGCTGTCTTTATCTTACTCTCATTTAAAACTGGAGAACCTGCAGTTGTCTTATAGCCTTGAATATCAAATAAATCTTTCCATGAAATAGGTACACCATCAAAAATTGAGAGGGGCTGACCTGCTTCCCATCTTGCCTGAGCAGATTTTGCTTCTCTATAAGCACGTGCTTCACAAAGTTGGATATACACACTGTCTGTTTGCTGAATTTTTTCAAATGCATTTTCTAAAGCTTGCAAAGGGTTAAGTGTTTTTTTCTGAAACTGTTCAGCAATTGAAATCGCATCTTGTAAGTGCTTCACGGTTATACTCCAACGTAGAAAATAAACTAATGAATAGCAGGAATCGTATGTTTTTGTGGTAAATCTACTTTAATTTTTCTATGCGGCTGTAGCATGGCCATACAGCACATACTTACTCCTGCAACACAAGCAGTTGCATAGAAAATGGCATGGTATGAATAATATTGTGCAAGCCAACCTGAAAGTAAAGGAGAAAGAATGGCTGAGCCATTTGCAATCGCAAGTGTTACACCAGAGAACACCCCAATATTTTGATGAGGAGAAACATCCATTACAACTGAGTAATAAACATTGTTAATCATTGCATTACATGCATTCCCTAATGCAATAAGAAGAATAATTGTAGTTGCAGTATGCATAAAAGGTACTATTGCAAAACATATTGCAGTTAAAGCCAGCATGACCATAGCAAAAATATTTCTCGCAATTTTCAAATGATACTTTTTATACAAAAAATCACTAATATAGCCACCCAATACCACAGTAATGGTAGACCCCACCCATGGAATCATAGCCATATACCAGAGTGCATTTAAGTTATAGTGGAAGGTATCTTGTAAATATTTCGGACCCCAAGACATAATTGTAAATGTGACATATAGAAATGCAAAATAGCCAAAAGCATTAAGCACCAGTGTTCGATTCTGAAAAAATGTCCACCACGGTAGTTTCTCCGCCTGTTCTTCTCTATCTTTTTGAATTTCAGCCAACTCATTTTTTGTAACTTTTAGATGCTTCTCAGGTGAATCTTGAAATCTAAAATAAAAAACCACCATAAACATAAAAGAAACTATGCCTAACAGCACAAACATCGTTCTCCAACTATGTGTTGTCATCAATAAAAAAACTGCAATTGGTGCTGTCAGCAATCCAGCAACTTGTGTACTCAATAACCCTAAACTTAATGAAAAACTTCGCTCATTTTTAGGTGCCCAATTGGCAATAGATTTATTTAATAAAGGGTATGCAGGTCCTTCAGCAATACCAAATAGCACTCTAAACATTGCAAAACCCATTAAAGATGACCCAAAAAAGAAAACGCCTATATTTCCTGCCCAAGCCGTAAATATTTCAATAACCGACCATGCTAGACCAAAACACAGCCATACTTTCTTTGTTCCAAAACGATCGGCTAATCCACCTCCTAACAGTGCTCCAATTAAATAACCAAAACCAAAATAACCAAGTACAGCACCTATTTGTACCTTAGATAAACTATATTCTTTGGCAATATCATTAATTGCAAATGGAAGTGCACCACGATCAATATAGTTAATGAGAATAAGAGCAAACAACAGCATAAAAATAGAATACCGATACCTCATATTATTTTTTTTCATTTTGCTTACCTTCGTTATATCACTCTTATCTTTTAGAAATTTATGAGTATTTAGATAAAAAATACAAAGCAAAATAGGTGCCAAAGAATATTGACTTAACTTAATTTATAGTAATTTTAAAAATTTTTTTTAAAATAAAAATTATAAGCCATTGTTATTAATTATTTTTATAAGAATCAATATATTATTTTATTATGTGTTTTTTAACTATTAACATTTTGTAACGTCATTTTTTCTCTTTTGGTCAATTTAAGATAGATTGTCATATATCAATGTTATAGTATTGCATACACCTTAACTTCGCCCTGAGTATAAAAAAGCTTACTCAGTATTCATGTGTTACCGAGAATGTTTTTGCAATGATCCACCATACGCATCACCAAGACCACGCCCACCACAGCGCTCATACACACATTGTTGCTCATGCTCACTCATCCGCTAGTAAAAATAGTGGTCTAAACAAGCATAAGCAACATACATCTACTCAATCTAAGACTCATAAAGCTGTTACTAAAAAGAATACAGCCAAGACGTCAAAGAAAAAAGCACATCACCATACATTTAATGCACGTGCACAAGCAAATAAACCAAGTCACAACCATATTAATGTAAATAAATTTACGCATACGCTTGTAGCAAGTGCTCGCCGTAAAAGCACAGAAAAATGTGCTAAACATGTGCGCTTGGCTTTAGAGTCTGCGGGTGCTAATGTAACAAGCCATCCAGTTGCTGCTGCAGACTGGGGACATACACTAGAAAAAATTGGTTATAGACAAATTTCTCCTGCTTTTGATAGCCCACGTAAAGGTGATATCTATATTATCAATCGTACACGATCACATGAATATGGTCATATTGCCGGCTACACAGGGTCTGACTGGGTCTCAGATTTTAAACAAAATAGCTATGCCGTTTATAGTGGCAATGCAACCTATAAATACTATCGCTTAATCTAGTATATTTTCAGACTATAAAAGACAAAAGCTGACAGCACTCCTTTTGTCTTTTATTGACAACTATATGTTAAAAATAATGTCTCTTTATCTTCTGTAAAACCCATCTTCTTATACAAATTTTGTGCACTCTTATTGGTCATGCCCGTTTCTAGCATTAAAAATTTTGCATCAGTTTGCTGTGCTAAATTAATTGCCCCTTGCATCAAAAACTCAGCAATACCTTGCCTTCTAAAACCATCATGAACATACAAGTCATTTAGTATCCAAGCTTTTTTCATCGAAACAGATGAAAAAATAGGATACAGCTGAATAAAACCTACTATTTTATTCTCATTATTCTTATAAATAATAAACTCGGCATCTTTATTCTTCAGTCTTGTTTCAATAAATTGATACGCAGCCAAAAAATTACTTTCTTGTTTATAAAAAACTCTATAAGCATTAAACAACTCAGCTAAATCATAAATATCTTGCTCAGTTTCAATTTTAAAAGTATTGATTTCCACATTTATCTCTATAATTTTTCAATGAATAACTAAATTATATTAGTTTCTTCTCGCTTCAAAGAGTGATTTATCAAAATAAAAGGATAAAATAGGATTCATACAAGTGTTATGTTATCTTATAACATTTAAATTTCATCTTATTTAATTCATGTCAGTTCAACTCTCTCAACGACTATATGCTATAGATGCACTTCGTGGTTTGGTCATTATTATTATGATGCTTGATCATGTAAGAGAAACCTTTTTCTTGCACCATCAAGTGCCCGATCCCATGATCATTAGTGAAACAGAACCTTCTCTTTTTTTAAGTAGAACACTTGCACATATCTGTGCACCTGTTTTTGTATTACTTACAGGTCTTTCCGCCTATCTCTACCAACAAAAAAATAATAGCATTCAGCTTACTCAATCCTTTTTAATGAAAAGAGGATTATTTCTCATTGTATTAGAATTAGTGATCGTAAATTTTGCATGGACAGGTCAATTCCCACCTCAAACAATTTATTTGCAAGTTATTTGGGCAATTGGTATTAGTATGGTCTGTCTTGCAGGTCTAATTACATTACCTCGAATAGGTCAGTGGTCTATTGCACTACTCATTATATTTGGTCACAATTTATTAGATCATATTTCCTTTGCAAATACATCATTCCAACCCATCTGGAATATTCTTCATGAACGTGGCTGGATTACTTTTGAAAATGGTTTAAGAATTCGTACAACCTACCCTATTTTGCCATGGATCGGACTCATTTTATTAGGCTATTGTTTTGGTCAAACATGGTTTAAAGAAAATATCCAAGTAAAACAACGACAAAAAATGATTCTAACGACTGCAGTTATCAGTCTATCACTGTTTATTGTACTTAGATTTATCAATATTTACGGCGATAAAACATGGCAACATATGCCAACCTTGCTAGAAACACTTATGAGTTTTCTAAATTTAACAAAATACCCGCCCTCTTTATTCTTCATTTTATGGAATGGTGGTATTGGGCTTTTATTACTTCTATTTTTAGAAAAAAATCAAAATAAATCATGGGTTAAACCCCTTATTACTTTTGGTTCTGTACCCATGTTTTTTTATATTTTTCATCTTTTTGTACTTAAAATACTTTATATAATTGCAGTAAGTTTCTTTGGCTTAAATCATGGTAAATACTTTGGCTTTAATGATATTTCTACAGTTTGGCTTGTAAGTATTATTTTATGCATTTGTCTTTACCCTGCAATTCATGCATTTTCAAAATTTAAGCATAATAATAAACATATTACTCTTCTAAAATATTTCTAAACTTAACTTGAGGAGCACATTCACAGCTCCTCAAATTTAACTCTAGATAGAAAGCCAACCAGAATAATCATTTGAAGATAATACACATAATATCTATTTATAAATTAAGCTAATCGTATAAAAGCATCTCAATGATCCACAACCCTAGTTTTTTTCAGGTATAAACTGGTTTCTTAAAAATCTAATAATAATTATAAACATACTCAGAATTAAACCTATTAAACTGTACTAAAGTTATACGAACGTATGATTAAGGGTAGCGTACTAAGCACACATGTTTATACTATAAATATCATTTACCCAACAAAATATTGGGTTAAGATATTCTTTAATCTAAATATATATTTAAGAGTCCTACGCCTCATGAGTAACCGTTTTTATATAGATACAGCATTAAATGTAGATACACGTGTTGAACTTACAGAAACGGTTTTTCACCATTGGGTACGTGTTTTACGCGCTAAGTTAAATGAGGAAGCAATTTTTTTTAATGGCAAAGGTGGAGAATATAAAGTCAGCCTTGTAGAAATTAATAAAAAGAATGCCTTTGTAGATGTACAAACATTTTCACCCGATAATAGATCTCCTCGCTTTAATGGACTTCTAGGACAAGTAATGTCTAAAGGAGATCGTATGGATTATGCAATACAAAAAGCTGTTGAGTTAGGTGTACATACAATTCAACTACTTACCAGTGAACGTTGTGAAATGCGATTAAAATATGATCGAGATCAAAAAAAAATAGACCATTGGCAGGCTGTTGCCATTGCAGCATGTGAGCAATGCGGACTAAATTTAGTTCCCAAAGTATTGCCACCCAAGAACCTACAAGACTGGTTAAATGATGAACTCCCTTCTACTCGCCTTGTACTTGCACCCAATAAAGCACAAGTAGATGTCTTACAACATGTAACACCCGATATAGCTTTACTCATTGGTCCTGAAGGCGGACTCTCGGAAGATGAAATTCTGCAAGCAAATAAGAAAAAATTTCAAAATTGGTGTATTGGCGAGCGTGTTTTACGTACTGAAACTGCCCCAGTTGTTGCTCTATCTATACTAAACTTCACTTTTAACAAATAAGATAAGCAACTTTCATAACGGGAATATAAGGGACTAGAAAGGTATTTTTTATAACTTCTATGATATTTAAATACAATTAAGAGATTGATAGTAGTGAATATTTATATGTATTGGTTAATTATTAAGCCTTATAACTGTTCATTTAAAACCCTTTTTCTCAAAACAGTAACTTATTTGCCATAGGCAAGCCTATTAAGGCTCCTTTATACTTTTAGTTTTAGTCTGTTTATCGCTGTGCTAAATCTTTAACTAATGCTATATTCAAACTGTATGTGTTCTAGTGTCTTATAAATCACTAGACTAAACTGTACTAAAGAGATTCAAATGGACGATCAAACACTTAAACAACAAGCTTTAAATTATCATGAATTTCCAACTCCTGGAAAAATTAGCGTTACGCCAAGCAAACAGCTCAGCAATCAACGTGATTTGGCATTAGCCTATTCTCCAGGGGTGGCAGAACCTTGCTTAGAAATTGCACGTGATCCATCTACAGCAGCAAAATATACTGCACGTGGTAACTTAGTTGCTGTTATCAGTAATGGAACAGCAGTCTTAGGATTGGGGAATATTGGTCCATTGGCTTCCAAACCTGTTATGGAAGGTAAAGGCGTTCTTTTCAAAAAATTTGCTGGTGTTGATGTTTTTGATATTGAAATTGCTGAAAACGATCCTGATAAAATTGTAGATATCGTTGCAGCACTTGAACCAACTTTTGGCGGAATTAACTTAGAAGATATTAAAGCCCCTGAGTGCTTCTATATCGAGAAAAAACTCCGTGAACGCATGAACATTCCTGTGTTCCATGATGATCAACATGGAACAAGTATCATTGTAGGTTCAGCGCTACTCAACGCATTAGAACTTAATGGTAAAAAAATTGAATCATTAAAAATTGTTGCATCGGGTGCAGGTGCGGCAGCACTTTCTTGCTTAGACCTATTATGTGCTTTGGGTGCTAAAAAAGAAAATATCATTGTTGCAGATTCTCGCGGTCTTATTACAACATCTAGAGAGAACCTAGATGTATCTAAGAAACGCTATATGCAAGATATTCCTGAAACTAAGCTGCATGAAGTCATTGAAAATGCAGATATGTTCCTTGGGCTTTCAGCAGCTGGTATCTTAACAAAAGATATGGTTAAGAAAATGGCGCAAGATCCAATTATCTTTGCTCTTGCAAACCCAGATCCTGAAATTTTACCAGAGCATGCACATGAAGTTCGCTCTGATGTAATTATGGCTACAGGTCGTTCAGACTATCCAAACCAAGTAAACAATGCACTTTGCTTCCCTTACATTTTCCGTGGTGCGCTTGATGTTGGTGCAACTACAATTAATGAGGAAATGAAAGTTGCTTGTGTACATGCCATTGCACGCATGGCACATGTCGAAGCTGATACTTCTACTTATGGTGAAAAGCCTACTGCATTTGGTCGTGACTACCTTATTCCTGGACCACTAGATCAACGTCTTATTCTAGAAATTGCGCCTGCTGTTGCACAAGCAGCGATGGATTCTGGTGTAGCAACACGTCCAATTGAAGATATGAATACATATCATCAAAAATTATCTGAGTTCGTATATAACACAGCATTTATTATGAAACCTATTTTTGCACAAGCAAAAAAAGCGCCTAAGCGCATTGCTTACGCAGAAGGTGAAGATGTACGTGTACTTCGAGCTGCTCAAGTAGTTGTAGATGAAGGTCTTGCACGTCCAATTCTAGTGGGCCGTACTGCAGTTATCGAAGCAAACATTCAAAAACTCGGTTTACGCTTACATAATGGTATTAACATTGAAATTGTAGACCAAGAGCATAACCCGCAATACGAAGAGTGCTGGAAAAACTACCATGAAGTTATGAAGCGCAAAGGGGTTACTGTTGAATATGCGCAACGCGAAGCGCGTCGTCGTTCAACAATTATTGCTTCTATGCTTTTAAAAACAGGTAAAGTTGACGGTATGCTTTGTGGTACATACAGCAGTTATGAACGCCACTTAGAGTTTGTTAACAATATTATTGGGCTTAAAGAAGGCATGAATAACTTCTTTACCCTCAATGCACTAATGCTAGGTGATCGCAACCTATTCATTGCTGATACATATGTCAATACAAACCCAAATGCCGAGCAATTGGCTGAAATGACTGTACTGGCTGCTGAAGAAGTACGTCGCTTTGGTATAGAACCACGCATTGCTCTACTTTCTCATTCTAGTTTTGGTAGTAACCAAACTGATGAAAGTGCGCAAAAAATGCGTAAAGTTTATGAGTTACTTTCTGAGCGTGCGCCTGAACTTATCGTTGAAGGTGAAATGCATGGTGATGCTGCATTAGATGAAAATATTCGTCATTTTGCATTCCCTAATTCACGCTATAAAGGTTCAGCAAATTTACTTATTATGCCGAACCTTGATGCTGCAAATATTGCCTTTAACCTTTTAAAGTCAACTACTGGCAACAATGTAACGATTGGACCTATTCTTTTAGGTGCTGCAAAACCAGTACATATTTTAACACCAACGGCAACAACACGTCGTTTAGTAAATATGACTGCTGTAACAGTGACTGCGATTCAGCAACAACAAGGAAAATAATTCATTCTGACTAAAAAGGTTTGAATTTCAGACTTGTACAAACCTCTATTCTAATGCATGATGATGCTAAGAATAGAGGTTTTTTCATGCGTGTTTATTTAGTTGGTGGCGCTGTCAGAGATCAGCTTCTTGGCCACCCCTATCAAGAAAAAGATTATGTCGTTGTTGGTGCAACCCCTGAACAGCTTATTCAACAAGGATACCAAGCTGTAGGGAAAGATTTTCCTGTGTTTTTACACCCAAAAACCAAAGAAGAATATGCACTTGCAAGAACAGAAAGAAAAAAAGGTCGTGGATATCATGGCTTCGAATTTATTACCGACCCAGACATTACACTAGAGCAAGATTTATTACGGCGTGATCTTACAATCAATGCCATCGCTCAAGATGAAAAAACAGGTCAAATTTATGACCCCTACCATGGTCATAAAGATATAGAAAATAAAATTCTACGCCATATTTCAGATGCTTTTGCAGAAGATCCATTACGTGTATTACGTATTGCTCGATTTGCTGCACGTTATGCAAGTTACGGTTTCACAATTGCACCAGAAACACTTAGCCTGATGCAAAAACTAGCAAATTCTGGAGAGCTTGAAAGCCTTACACCTGAACGTGTTTGGAAGGAAACATCTCGAGCCCTTTTAGAAAAAAATGCAGATGTATACTTTAAAGTACTCCGTGAATGTGGTGCGCTCGAGGTTCTTTTCCCGGAAATTGATGCACTCTTTGGCATACCCCAACGTCCTGAATATCACCCTGAAATTGACTGTGGTATACATACACTCATGTCTTTACAACAAGCTTGCAGGCATGAATATAGTTTAGACGTTCGATTTGCTGTTTTAGTCCATGATCTTGGAAAAGCACTGACTCCAAAAGATATATTACCTCGTCATATTATGCACGAAGCTCGTGGTGTAAAACCTGTAACACAGATGTGTGAACGCTTAAAAGTTCCTACAAATACTAAAAAACTTGCGATTTCAGTCTGTAAAGAACATCTCATGTGCCATCAGGCTTTAATACTAAAACCGGGTACATTTTGGCGCTTACTACAACGTCTAGATGTTTTAAGAAGACCTGAAAAGGTAGAAGAGTTTATTCAAGCATGTGAGTGTGATGCACGCGGGCGCTTAGGTTTAGAAAATAGACCCTACCCTCAAGCAGATTATATGCGACAAGCAATTCAATGTGTTCGTAGTATTAAAGCACATGACCTACCAAAAGAAGTTAAAGGCCCAGATATTGGAGAAATGCTTATTTCTTATCGGATCAAAGCACTAGAAATGCTAAAAGAGAAGTTTCTTTCAAAGCAAAATTAGTATAGGTTTTATCTAACATGTAGTTTACGCTAAGAGAATACTCTTAGCGTAAACATAAAATCTACATTATAAAAATGACTACTCTACTGTTTATTATTTTCATGCTCCTTGCATACTACTATATATCCAACAACTTACCCGACAGTATCGTCGGTTACATTATCTCATTAATAATTGGTATATTGGTACTATGCACATATAAAGCTATTACAACATATTACTCAATTCAATAACTCAAAAATCTATGCTATATCTGCTGGAAAAGTAATTACTTCTGACAGTTTAAACTTATTTTGTGCCACCATTAATAAGCGGTCTACGCCAAGCGCAATACCTGAACATGCAGGCATATTAGGTAATGCTGCAAGTAAATGCTCGTCTAAAGGCATTGTACTTAAGCCTTGTTTTTCACGTGCTCGATTATCCTCTTCAAAACGCGATCGCAAAACATCAGCATCCACTAACTCATCATAGGCATTGGCAAGCTCTAAACCTTCGATATATACTTCAAATCGAGCCGCAACCTCCTCCCCATCGTCATCTATACGTGTCTTTGCCAAAGAAGCCATTTCAGGTGGGAAATCAGTTAAAAATACTGGTGTATCGAAGCCTAAACTTGGTTCTACTATATGGGAAAATAACAGATCCATATATGCAAGACGATCTTCAGCTAAATCAATATGAATACCCACACGCTTTGTTGCTTCTTTTAAATCGTTTACTGTTGCTTTTAATGGGTTCAAATTTAAACGATCTTGAAAGGCATGCTTGTAGCTTAAAATAAGCGGTCTAATTTCTGAAAATCGATCAGATAAACAGACTTGTAATAAATCTGCTGTTTCATGCATCAAATCTTTTAATGAAAAGTTAGGGCGATACCATTCAAGCATCGTAAATTCACTATTGTGTTTTTTACCATGCTCATCATCTCTAAATACTTTACAGATTTGATAAATAGGCCCACTACCACTAGCCAATAAACGTTTCATTGCAAACTCAGGAGAAGTTTGTAAATAGTGCTCATTTACCTTTCCTCCTAAACTTCTATTTGCCGTTACGGAAGCTAAATGAACATCCGTCACACCTGCTGCAGAAAGAATAGGTGTTTCAACTTCTAATACATCTCTTTCATTAAAAAACTGACGAATTTGTGCATACATTTTTGCACGTGCTTGTAATGCTTTCATGTCACACGTAGGTGCATAGCTTAACGACATTATATATGTGCTCCATGTGATGACCATTCTCGGCGTAATGGATAACTTTTGCGTAATTGATCAAAACTGTACTGATCTATAATTCCATCTTTTAAACATGCACGTAATCGCCGATCATCTTCTAAAATTGGATATATCTCGAAAATATACTTTTTAAGAACACTTTTTAGATCACTCGACCCCTCAAAGAATTGCTCACATGCAGACAACTGGGTTTTAAAGTCTTTATTTTGGACGAAGTCATAATATTTACAAAACTCTTCGTAAACCATTTGAGTACCTCGCGCTTTGCCTTCTAAACTGTAACCTGCAATATGTGGTGTCACTAAGCTAATATGCTTAAGTAATGCCTCACTAATTAATGGCTCATACTCAAACACATCAAGCACAACTAAACGCCCAGTACGCTTTACATCTTTAAGTAAAGCCTGTTCTGAAATAACTGCACCGCGTGCACTATTGATAAGAATGGTTTCTTTAGGTAAAGATTGAAAAACGTCATCATTGAATAAGTGATATGTCGGATAATCACCATCTTTAGTCAAAGGAACATGAATTGAAATCGCATTTGCATGTTGCAATAATACCGATAGTTCAACCTGTGTAACACCATCTATGGTTACAAATGGATCATATGCAATGACATTCCATCCAAGTAACCTTCCAAGATGAGCTAAACGACAACCTACATTTCCAAGCCCAATAATACCTAAAGTAAAATCCTTATTTGCATCTAATAAATTGATATTCAAGTGTGCCAAAGCAGTAACAACATACTCTGCTACTGCTTGAGCATTACACCCTGCGGCATTTTTCCACTCAATATGCTGTGACTGCAAATAATCTATATCTAAATGATCAGTACCAATAGTTGCACTTCCAACAAACTTAACAGAAGTATCTTTTAGTAAATCTTCATTTACTTTAGTGACAGAACGCACAAGCAACGCATTAGTATCCACTAAATCTTTAGCTTGTAATGTTCGACCTGCATGTAATTGAATTTCTGCAATATCTGAAAAGAAATATGATGCAAAGGCAAGATTCTCATCTGCAACAATTTTCATTGAGCACCACCTAATACGAAAATACGAATGCCCACATCATAAACCACATATAAGCCTATTGTTTCGTTTTTTTAACAACTCACCAATTTTTCAGAGAACGCTTTATACTGATACGAAAGCTTATATAGTAAGAAATAAATTCATAAATATTCTTTGACTCATTCTTATATTTAATGATTCAGAGTTTTATCGTCAAAATAACACTTTTAATGAAAATGATACCGGAGGACTTCCATGTCTAATCCTGATTTAAGAAGCGTTGAACAAGTACACAATTTTATTCGTGAGAACTATAAAGGCACAGGTAAACTTGCGGGGAAAGTTGTTGTAATTACTGGTGGGGGCACAGGCATTGGTCGTGCAATGTCTATGCATGCGGCTACTGAAGGTGCAGATATTGCGATTACAAGCTATACATCCTCTCAAGCACAAGCTGCTTCTGTAAAAGAATGGATTGAAAAACTTGGTAGAACATGCCGAGTTTATGAAGTAGATCTTGGAGATAAAGAAAAAACACAAGAGTTTGCAAACAACGTATTGCGTGACTTTGGAAAAGTAGATGTTCTTGTAAACAATGCAGGAGCTCAATTTCCAAAAAATAATCTTGCAGATATTTCCGATGAACAGTGGAAGAAAACATTTAACATCAATTTAGATGCGATGTTCTATTTAAGTAAAATCTTCTTACCACAGTTTAAAGAAGGTGATTCTATTATTAACGTTGCTTCTGTAAATGCTTATATTGGTTTAAAAGAATTGGTCGATTACTCATCAACAAAAGGTGCAATGATTAGCTTTACTCGCGCGCTTTCTAATCAAGTTGCACATAAAGGTATTCGCATTAACTCTATTGCACCAGGTCCAATTCTTACACCTATTCAAGGCACATGGAGCGATGTAGATAAATCCAAGCTAGATGATTTAGGTAAAGATACACCAATGCAACGCTATGGCTTACCTCATGAAGTTGGTCCAAGCTTTGTTTTTCTTGCAAGTGAAGATGGCTCATACATTACAGGCCAAACATTACACATTAATGGCGGTATTATGGTGAATGGTTAATTATATCGCTGTATAAGATAACAGCTTATATAGCGATATCTAAATATTAGATTTTGTCTTAAACATCATAAAACAACATTAATTTAATTTTCACAAAATATATTTACAAAAACGACTAAAAAAAAGTTACATGTATCTATTATGTAATTTTTTTTGATTATTGTTTAGCATCAAAGCACAATTAACCGAAGATATAGCTATCTTTACTCAAACAAAATCAAAATACGAGATTAAAATGCGTAAGAAAATTATTATTGGTATTTTAACAACTTTAGCATGCTCTTCACTATTTGCTGCAGACCTAGGACCAACACGCACAGGTGGGGCAAGTACAATAAAAGTTGATAACGATAAACCATTTCGCTTAGAAGGTGATATTGGTTACCTCTTTAACAATAGTAAAACAACTGATGGTAGCTCAACAAATAAATCTAATCTAACCGCACGTATCTTATTTCAACGCCAAGTAGGTGTCTGGGGTCAAGAAGTTCTTGCAAGTGCTGTCAGCACGCATGATGACAATGCAAAAAACAATATCGAACGCTATTTACTTGCTGGAAAAGTATCTCATAGTAGTTCAGACACTGTTTACCAATTCGGTAAATTAACTGCTGAAAAAGATTTAAGCAGTGCCTTTGACTATCAATTAAGTGCAACAGGTGGTTTAGGTCTAAATTTAATTAAAGATGATAGACAGTCACTTTCTACTGAAATTGGTGGCGGTTATCGTTTTAGTAAAGAGAAAGTTGCTCCACAGGATACAACTAATGAATTAGTAGGTACTCTGGCAGCGTTCTATGAATACAAAATTACACCTTCTGTTCGTTTCAACCAAGACTTAGGCTATGAATTTGGTCAGGACTCTCGTACATTCCGTTCAAGAACAGCATTAACAACTGATTTAACAAAACACTTTGCAGCATCTGCAAGCTATAATATTAAAGATATTCAAGCAGATATTGGTAATAGCCGAGACTCTTTACTCTCTCTTGGCTTAAACTATAAATACTAAAATATTTTCCAATAAGAAAAGGATGCATGTGCATCCTTTTTTTCAATGCATTACACCAGTCGACTGCTGAACCCAATCAATAAAACATCGTGCAGCACGAGAAATATTTTTACCAGTTGCGTAGTATAAATAAAATGGTGCGCTAGGATAGTTATACTGATTCAAAATACGTTTTAGTTCTCCACTATTTTCATATATTGCAACCAAGCTATCATAAACATAAATAATGCCTAGATGATTTAAACCTGCCTGAATCATCATCTGATCTGTATTTACAATCATATTTCCATTCGTTTTTTTATGAATATGCTTTTGCCCATCAAAAAATTCCCATGCATAATTTTCACCACTTGGGAACTTTCGCTGTATACAATTAAATGATGAAAGCTCATCTATATTTTGTGGACACCCATATTTTTTTAAAAATGTAGGTGAAGCAAATGGTCTTAGAGAAACATGACTTTCGAAACGAATTGCTATCATGTCTTTAGGAATAGACTCGTAGAATCGAATACCAAAATCAAAACCTTCATCAATAATATTCACAAGCCCATCTGAAACTAAAACTTCAAGCTCGATGTTGGGATACTGTTTTTTAAACGGTATAAAAACTTGTTCAAAAAACAAATCTTGTACAATACGTGGGATGCTTATTTTTACTTTTCCTTTAGGTATAATTTCATTCGTTGTAAATTGCTCACAGGCATTTATATACTGCTTGTAAATAGGTGTCACACTCTCTAAAAAATCTTGCCCTTTCTCTGTCAAAGACACACTACGTGTTGAACGATGAAAAAGCCTTACCTCTAAGCGCTGTTCTAAATTATTTATTGTTGTCGTAATCGCAGGTGGTGTGACATTAATCATTTTTGAAGCTCGTGCAAAGCTTAAATACTTCGCTACTGTCATAAATACATGTATTTGATGAAACTCTGGGATTCGACTCATTCTTTAATTATTTTTAATAAACCATTAAATTTAACTCAATTGTAAATCAAACCTTGCTCACTTACTTTAATAATACCGTAAATAATTGAGATAAACACAATGAAACAACGAAAAATTGGTGAGTTAGAGGTTTCTAGTATTGGTATGGGCTGCATGGGCATGAGTTCAGCATATGGTGGCTTAGAAGAAAAAGAAGCAATATACATACTTCATCAGGCTGTAGAGCTCGGTATTAATTTTTTCGATACCGCAGAAGTTTATGGTCCTTTTACCAATGAAGAACTACTGAAGAAGGCTTTTAAAGACCATAAAGACATCTTTATTGCAACTAAATTTGGGTTTCAACTCGACCCAAGCAAAGAAGGTATTGATCAAGTATGTGGCTTAGATAGCCATCCTAAAAACATTCGGAAAGTAGCAGAAGAAAGTTTAAAACGTTTAGGTCGCGAAACAATTGACTTATTTTATCAGCATCGTGTAGATCCAAACGTACCTATTGAAGATGTCATTGGAACAATGGCTGACCTAATTCATGAAGGTAAAATTCAGCATATTGGGCTGTGTGAAGTTTCTGCGAATACCTTACGTAAAGCACATGCAGTTCACCCCATTACTGCAGTGCAAAGTGAATATTCGTTATGGTCACGTGAAGCTGAACAAAAAATATTACCAACATGTACAGCACTTAATATTGGCTTTGTACCTTATAGCCCGCTTGGTCGAGGCTTTCTCACAGGTCAACTACACATAGAAAATCTTGCAGATAATGATTTTAGAAAAAACCTACCTAGATTTCAAAAAAATTCAGTTGAACAAAACCATTATCTTATTCAACAGCTAGAACAAATTTCACAATTCTATCATTGTTCGAATGCACAACTTGCACTTGCATGGATGCTACATAAATATACACACCTTGTCCCTATTCCAGGAATACGCAGAATGAACCACTTACAAGATAATATTGCTGCAAGTGAAATTATATTAGATCAAGAAAATATTCAAAAAATCGATAACATCTTTCTTTCTGAACATATTGCAGGTGCACGTTATAATGAGAAAGAGCTCCAAATGATTGATATATAAATATACTTACTTTTCAATAAACTACCTAACCATACTCTTTATACATTATGGTTTTTGGTGAAGATGACCCATTGTATATATAGTCTGAACCCTGTAAAAATATAAGTTGCGTTCTTATATTTTTTGCAGTGGTTTCAGCAATTATAGCAACAACAATCTTCTCCCACTCACAACCGATACATTAGCTACTTTCTTGCTCTTTCAATCTATAATACCACTTCAGCATAATTTAAACCTGACTCTGAAACCAAGTTGTTATAAAACTGGTCTCAAATCCTTTGCAGTTTTAAATTCGTACAATATTTCTCCATAGTGTTTTTATTTAGTATTTTTTCTAGCTTTATCTAAGTTTTCTACTGCATATAATTATAAATTATGATTAGACATTCCTTCCATTAGTATAGCTACTAATGGAATAGACTAAGTTTATCTGCAATCACATCCATAATATTTATTATAGAGCATTTGACTCTAGTCATTTTTTGCATTGCCAATTGGCCTAGCCATGCACTTCAAATGTCATTAGAACTTTATAAACTATAAATATTAATCAACATCTGCGAGCTAAAAAACCATTAATTTTTTGATTTATTATCGTGGCTATTTAAAAATATTGCTATTTTAAATTAAATAATAGTTAGTTACTATTAAGGCTAGTCAATTATTCTAAATTTAAAGAAATAACTACATTATTTATAAATAGAAACTAAGATTAATAAAATTGTAGAAAAACATATATAATTAAGACATAAAAAAAGACCATACAAGGGTGCATGGTCTATAAAATGGTGGCTATGACTGGACTTGAACCTGTGACCCCAGCATTATGAGTGCTGTGCTCTAACCAACTGAGCTACATAGCCGAAAACTGTTTGCGCATTCTATTTGCTAAAAAAAGAATAGTCAACACTTTTTTCTAAAATCTGTGAAGTGAGCCTGTAAGCCGGGTTCTGTCAAGAACGATCATTCCTCTAGGCGTACAATCACTCATACGCTCAAGCGACCTACCCGAATCCAGTATGGGCCATACCTATGTGGATTCCTATTTGGTCTTGCTTCAGGTGGGGTTTACCATGCCATGTACTGTTACCAGACATGCGGTGCGCTCTTACCGCACCCTTTCACCCTTACCATATAAATATGGCGGTCTACTCTCTGCTGCACTTTCCGTTGGCTTACGCCACCCAGGCATTACCTGGCACCTTGCCCTGCGAAGCCCGGACTTTCCTCCCCTACTTTAGTCACGAAGACCTCCATAGCAGCGACCGTCCAGCTCACTTCGGCGCACATATTAGCAAATCTTACTCAGAAATGCTTGTATTTTTTTGATCAATTAAACGATGATATTTTTCGAGTAAAATTTCTTCACTTTCTTCATGCTCAGGATCTTTAGGAATACAGTCAACAGGACAAAAAAGTTGACACTGTGGTTTGTCATAATGCCCTATACATTCCGTACATAAATTAGGATCAATCTCATAGATCACATCACCAAGATAAATAGCTTCATTTGGACATACTGGTTCACAGACATCACAATTGATACATTCATCTGTAATATACAATGACACGTTTATTACCCTTTTGCATACTTACGCTGAAATGCTTGAACAACATGCTCAGGCACGAATTTTGAAACATCACCATCTAAACGAGCAATCTCACGCACCATTGTTGATGAAATAAATGAGTACTGTTCGGATGGCGTCAAGAATACTGTTTCAAACCTTGCATCTAAGGTTCTGTTCATATTGGCAAGTTGAAATTCATACTCAAAATCAGATACTGCTCTTAAACCACGTAGAACAGCTGTTGCATTTTGTTCATTAAAGAAATTAACAAGCAAACCATCAAAACCAATAAACTTAATATTGTCTAGCTCGGAAAAAGATTGCTGTGCAAGTGAAACACGCTCATCTAAAGAAAAAAGTGGCTTTTTATGATGTCCAGCAGCAATTGCTACAATAACCTCATCGAACATCTTAGATGCTCTTACAACTAAATCAATATGACCTTTTGTAATCGGATCAAATGTTCCAGGATAAATGATACGGCTTTTAGACATCCAAATTACACTCAAATTTTTTCATATAACATACCATTCTAACAAAAACTTGATTTTTAGAGAATGGACTCCATAACAGCCTTTAATATAAGAAACACTTCACCTCGTCTAAAGTTTACGGCACAATAGATGCAGATTTGGAATATATAGATTATGGCGAACGTAAAAGTAGTTAAAAAAAATAATGGCGGTACAATTGCACAGAATAAGCGTGCCCGCCATGATTATTTTATTGAAGAAAAATTTGAAGCAGGCCTTTCCTTACAAGGTTGGGAAGTAAAGTCTTTGCGTGCAGGTCGTATGAGTCTTGTCGAAAGCTATGTTATTTTTAAAAATAGTGAAGCATATCTTTTTGGTGCTCAAATCCAGCCCCTACTTTCAGCTTCTACCCATGTCGTACCAGAAGCTACTCGCTCTAGAAAGCTGTTGCTGTCTAGAAAAGAAATTGAAAGACTTATGGGAGCCGTGAACCAGAAAGGTTACTCATGTGTACCTTTAGCATGCTATTGGAAAGGTCATCTTGTTAAGCTTGAAATTGCTCTTGTAAAAGGTAAACAACTTCATGACAAACGCGCCAGTGAAAAAGACCGTGACTGGAAACGCGACAAAGCAAGACTCTTTCATAAATAATAAAAAGCCCTCTACATATGGAGGGCTTTTATATTAAATACGATCACTGTAGGTCACTTCTAGCTTTTTATTCTTTGTAGAGTCAAAGCAACATACTCACCAAACCATAAAGCTGTCTTCAAATCACCTTCAGGCGGTGTAATATCCACAGGCGCATTATCCGACTGCGTCATTAATCCTAAATGGCTAGCTAAACGGTTTAAATCTAACTCTGTATGTCCTTTAGCAAGCAGTGGTAAACCCGTCCATAACATTCCATGTTGCATTGCAAAAAGATTTATTTGCTGTAATACAGAAAGTTTATCTCCACTTAAACCACCTGAGTTTGTAAATCCTGCCGCCATTTTCCCTTGCCATGCACGTGACATCCAACGCTTTGATGTACTGTCCATAAACATTTTAAATGGGCCCGAAACACTCCCCATATACGTTGGTGAGCCAAAAATTATACCGTGAGATTGATCTAGAATTTCCCATTGAATATCTTCAATAGACATGAGAAAAACTTTTACACCCATCTTTTCTGCACCTTGAGCTATATAGCTTGCAACCTTAGCAGTATGGCCATAAGGACTATGATAAATAATAGATAAGATTTTTTCAGATGCCGACATGGTATTAGACACAAGTGGTTTAAACCCGACTATTTTACCATGAATTTATTTATAAATACGAATGTTGCCATTCTTCCTGTTTTAGGCTGACGCCGATAAGAAAAATAATCCTTATTTTGTGAAAAAGTACATTCTGTTCCACCTAAGATCTGCAATACACCAAATTGCTTTAAAATATATGCAGCAATCGCATATAAATCAGCATATGCTTTATTTTCTATGTTTTCTTTAGTTAAAAATGCAGACTCAATAGCATATTTTTTACAAAATATTTCTTTAACCTCTAGGCCAATTTCAAAACTATTTTGACCAATACATGCACCTAACCAAGCCCATGTCGGTGGTTTTTTCATTGTTTTAATCGTACTTTCAATAATACCAGCCGCAAGACCTCTCCAACCTGCATGTACATTTGCAACTTCATCATCATTCCCAAATACAATAGGTAAACAGTCAGCAGTCATAATCATTAGTGCATGACCCTGCATTTGCGTAATAAGACCATCACCTACACGAGGGGAAAATTTAATTTCATCATTAACAACATGGCAGATGGTACTATGTGTTTGCTGTAACCATGTCATTTTTGACACATGGAATGGCTTTAAATACTCTAGCAATGCAATACGATGTGCATGTACACGTGCTTCATCATCACCAACATGTAATGCCAAATTAAATCCATCTAATTCAGACTGCTTTGCAGGCAAACTACTTTCAAGTTCTAATCGAGTTTGTCCAACATATATTCCTTTGGGTAGTCCCTCTACAAATCGAATCATCTTCTTCATCCCTATTTAAATCAAAGAAGCACCTGACTACTTGTACTTCTTTGATATTTTTGCAATCTATGCTTTTAGTATGCTTTATTTTCTTCACGTAATACTGTTACTAATGCAGTAAAATCATCTGGCCACGGCGCTTCAAAAAGCATCTCTTCCTGAGTTCTTGGATGAACCAAGCCCAATTTAGCAGCATGTAAAGCTTGACGGCGAAATCCTCTTAACATTTCAGTTAGTCGTTCAGATGCACCTGCAGGTACACGCACACGATTCATATATACAGGATCACCGACTAGTCCATATCCAATGTAGCTAAAATGTACACGAATCTGATGTGTACGTCCTGTCTCTAATTGCGCTTGTACTCTTGTAAAATGTTGAAACCGCTCCTTCACATTATAGTGTGTAATAGCATCTCTCCCCCCGGGAAGAACAGCCATTTTTATACGATCTACAGGGTGACGTTTAATCGGTTCATCGACTGTACCACCTGCAATAATATTGCCATAGACAATTAGATCATACACACGATAAACAGATTTACGTGCCAACTGCCTAGAAAGTGAGAACTGCGCTTCCAATGTTTTAGCAACAACAAGCAAACCTGAAGTATCTTTATCTATACGATGAACCAAACCTGCACGAGATAACTCAGCTGTTTTAGGTGCATAGTGTAGAAGTGCATTTACCAATGTACCCGATGGATTCCCTGCACCCGGATGCACAACCATACCTACAGGCTTGTTAATGACTAAAATATCATCATCCTCATAGACAATATCTAAAGGAATATTTTCAGGTTTACTGCGAGTTTGTTGCTCTAGTTCAACATCTAGTGTTAAAAGCTCTTTACCTTCGCAACGATATTTAGGCTTAACTACATTTCCATCGACTAATAAATGGCCATCTTTCATCCATTGCTTTAGCTTTTCACGAGAAAAATCGGGCCATACTGTTGCAGCTACTTGGTCTATTCGTAGACCTAAATACTGTTCATCCAACTGAAATTGCAACGATAAATGTGTTGCAGTTGCCGAAGAATTATGATTATCTGCATCATCAATCTCTTCAAGTAAGTTGAAATCTGTTTCAGTGGAATTAGAATGAGAAGAATTTATCGAAGTCATTTGGCTCATTAGAACAATTAATGGTTTAATAGTGCCATTGTAGCTCATTGCCCGTATTAACTGAGGAATTTTTATGTCGCTACCACGTTATAAAGTTACGATGCTTGCACTTTCTTTAGGCATTGCTTGTACATTTGTGGGCTGTAGCAGTAATCCATCAAAAAAAGAAGCTGATCTTGGCCCAAAAATGAGCGAAGAAACATACTACAGCGCTGGACAAACTGCTTTAGATAAAGGTCAGTACAACGAAGCAGCAAAGAATTTTCAAGCGATTGATACATACTTCCCAACAGGAACTCATGTTGAACAAGCACAGCTTGATCTTATTTATATAAAATTTCAACAGAAAGATTATCCAGGTGCTATCTCGGCATCTGAACGCTTTATTCGCTCCAACCCAGATGCGCCTGAAGCAGACTTAGCATATGCTTACTATGCGCGTGGTGTTGCAAATATGGAGCAAAACTATGACGGTATTATTCGTTATACATCATTAAAACAGTCTCATCGTGATGTTAGCTATCTAAAAGTAGCATATCAAAATTTTGTTGATTTTATTCGTCGTTACCCCTCAAGCCAATATGCAGTAGATGCTGCTGAACGCATGAGGTTTATTGGACAAGAACTTGCAGAACACGAAATGGAAATCGCTAGATTCAACATTAAGCGTCAAGCATGGGTTGCTGCTATCGATCGTGGTCAATGGGTTATAGAACATTATCCTGAAACACCTCAAATTCCTGAAGCACTGGCAACAGTTGCTTATAGCTATAATGCTCTTGGCGATCAAACGACAGCAAATCAATATATTAATGTACTTAAACTGAACTACCCTAACTTAGTTAAAGCAAATGGTACAGTGAACTTAAAAGCAGCTCGCCATGAAGGAAGTTTCTTGAACCGTGCAACCCTTGGTATTTTTGGTCGCGGTGAAGAAAACTCAGTCAAAAGTCAAACTACTCATAATTCTCGTAGTTTAACAAACCGTTTAAGCTTTGGGTTATTAGACCGTCCCGACCATCATGAGGCCGTAAAACCAACTGTAGAAACACAACCTAGCGTTAGCCAAACACCAAAACGTAGCTGGTTAAACCGCCTATCTTTTGGACTCATCGATAAGTCTAAAGTTGTAAACTAAGAAGAGTCTTTCGAAATACTCATAAAAGGTAAGCAAATGCTTACCTTTTATTTTTTGCTTATCAAAAATTTGATAAACTAAAATGCCACATTTTTGATAAGCATGTGTCCATTATATGGCTATTCCACAGCAGACTATTGACCAAATTCTAGATCGTATCGATTTAGTCGAACTTATTGGACAACGTGTCAAACTCAAAAAAACGGGAAGAACCTATTCTGGATGTTGCCCTTTTCATCAAGAAAAGAGTCCTTCATTCCATGTTTATCGTGATAAACAGTACTATCATTGCTTTGGTTGCCAAGCAAACGGAAACGCAATCCGATTTTTAATGGAATATGAAAGCCGAGGCTTTCCCGATGTTGTTAAAGAACTGGCAAGTATCGCAAGTATTGAATTGCCAAAAGAACAGTTTGATACCAAGAAGCCAACATATATAAAAACTCAAACTAAACCAAACACACACGCAGAAAGCACAGATACCTCTCCTGCATTTAAAGCAGCACATGACCCTTTTGAATTTATTGAATCAGATCATGCAAATGACTTCACAGTGCTTGAAGAAAGCTTCACTAAAGAGCATCAAGAAGGAAACCTATATGATCTACTTGAAAATATTGCACAATACTATGAACAACAGCTCACTCAGCACCCCCATGCACAGCAGTATTTTCAACAACGTGGCTTAACACAACAAACCATTCAATCTTGGCGATTAGGCTATGCACCTGAAGGTTGGCAACATCTTGAGCAAGCTTTTCCACAAGATATTGAGGGCATAAAACAAATTGGTCTTATTCGCACAAGTGATAACGGAAGGGATTTTGACTTATTGCGTGACCGCGTCATATTCCCTATTAGAGACAGTAAAGGTCGTGTTGTCGGCTTTGGTGGTCGTGCGCTAAATAACGAAATTAAACCTAAATATATTAACTCACCAGATTCCGATGTTTTTCATAAAAATCAACTACTTTATGGCTTATACGAAGGAGGAAAAAATAAAGCACAAGATTGGCTCATGGTTGAAGGCTATATGGATGTAATTGCTTTAAGCCAAGCAAATATTCACGGTGCTGTTGCAACGCTAGGCACAGCAAGCAATACAGATCACCTTAATATTCTATTTAGACGAAATCACCGTATAACAATTGCTTTTGACGGCGATAGTGCGGGTCAAAAAGCAGCACGTAGAACACTCGAAATTGCACTTCCATTACTCAATGATGGGAGAGAGCTGAAGTTCTTCATTCTCCCAGATGAACATGACCCAGACTCACTCATTCGACGCGAAGGTGTAGAAAAATTTAAAGCTCTTTGGGAGCAATCCCCCTTACTTTCTGACTTTTTATTTGCGCTTCTTAGTCATAGTTACGACATTTCAAGTCCTGAAGGCAAAAGCCAAGTTATGGCGGAGTTACGCAGCCTCACTAATTTACTGCCACAAAAAGGTTCTTACCGTTATTTATTAAACCAATCATTTCGAGAAAAACTCGGCTTAGGTAAACGATTCACCCCTAAAGTAAGTAACGATGCTGCATTATCTTTTAATATTCAAACACGCATAGAAGACTATGCCATAGCCTTACTTATTAGCCATCCATTTTTATATCAACAATTTTCAAGCTTACAAGAACATATTCCTAAAGAAGAATTACTTTCTGAAATTTTAGAAATCTTAAAGGCTTTGTTTAACACTCTTCCAGAAGAGCAAGATGCCGCAATGTATTATATATTAGGCGCAACAAGTGAATATCATCATATTATTTTAGAACTATTACAACGAACAAATATATTTAGTTTAGTTGATACACCCGAAAAAGCATTTAACCTTGCTCAGGAATACACCCTAACTTTAAAAGGTGCTTATTTACGTAGAAAAATGAAAAAACCCCAGTCATTACAAGAATCACAACATCTTCGCAAACAACTCAATGAGCTTACAAAGCAAATTAGTTTACAGCTTCTATAATAAGTTTTTTCAGGGCAAAGTCTTTGCCCTGAGCATAAACAATTTAATGAAAAAATTGATTATATTTACTACGAACAAACTGCTGAACTTTTAATTTTTTTACCTGCTCTAAAACACTATGCTGCTCTTCAAACTCTCCATCAAATACACCAACTGAAATTGACGGTATATTCATTCTTATCTTTTCAGGTAAATCATGAATAATAACTGTTGCTTTTTCATTCATCTTTACAAAAACTTGATGTTGATAACTACGACTTTGACGAATAAGAGGTAAATCAGATGCTTTCGATAGCAAGTTAGTTACATCGATATGTTTCATATCTGACTCCTATATCTTAGCTTATAAGATATTTATAAATAGAAAAAAGCTGAATTCAATAATGGATATAAAACCAACTTACCCCTAAAGATCGAAGATTTTAAATCCTATTTATTTTATTATAACCTTATGATTTATTCTGCCAATACATATACAGATATGTCTAATTAAAACAAAAACAAAATTATTTATTTATATAATAAAATCAAAATATTAAATAAAAATAAAAAAATGACTTATCAGTTCAAACTTTTAAGTTGACGAAAGACATGTAATAAAGTGCCTATTCAACACAAACTCAATCTAATGATTTTTTTTAGGAATACGGTTGTTTGCCAAAATTTGCTGTAGATTTTCTTTCATCCAGTCAAAATACTCAGGATCATTTTCTTTAACAGCTTCTCGTAAAAGTAATGAGGTTGGATGCAATAATTTTTGTGTTAAACGATGTGAAAAGTCATTTAGTACTTTTTCTGCATCTTCACCACTTTGTAGCTGCTGTAGTGCTAAGCTCAGCTCCTGCTGTTGAACATGATTTCCTGCATCTCGGTATGCTGCAATTACCCCACTCGCTCTTTTTACTTTCTGTTTAGATACAAGCTGTGTTGCTAACTGGTTAACCATAACCTCAGCTTCAACTGCTGCTTGACGACGTTGTGCAAGATTCTCATCAATTACCGTTTGTAAATCATCTACACCATATAAATATACACCATCTAAGTTTTCTACTTTTGGATCTATATCTCGTGGTACAGCGAGATCGACCATCAACATCTGTTGATAGCGTCTTTTCTTTAAAGCAGCTTTTACTTCCTTATAGTCAATCACCTGATGCAAACTTCCTGTACAACTTGAAATAACATCAGCACGATACAAATGATCAGCTAATTCTACAAAAGGTATGATCTCAACATCAACAAAGGAAGAAATTTCGTCTCTTAAATTTTCAGCGCGTTCAAGCCCTCTATTACAAATAAGAATTTTTGCAACACCCATATCGGCCATATGCTTCGCAACTAAACTATTCATTTCCCCTGCTGCAACCATAAGTACAACCAGCTTCTCAGGATGACTAAATACCTGATGTGCAAGTTGTGCAACTGCATATCCCATAGATACTGCATGACTACCTACTGCTGTTTCAGAACGTACACGCTTAGCAGCATAAAAAGCATAATCAAAAATACCATTTAAAGCCGAAGAAACAGTTCCTGCATCTTTTGCCAATGAAAGCGCTGTCTTAACCTGTCCTAAAATTTGAGGCTCACCCAACATTAAAGAATCCAAACCACTTGCTACACGCATTAAATGTGAAACAGCCTGAATATTTTCATAGCGGTATACATGATTAAACAATTGCTTTACATCAATATCATTGGTTTGTGCTAACCAAGCCAATAAAATGTCTATATTTTCAGCGTTTGCATAAATTTCGGTGCGGTTACAGGTAGAAACGACAACAAGATCATTTAAGTCTTCTTGTTCACTTTGTTTAGACAACAAAGTACTTAAGCGTTCTGCATTAAAAGCAATACGCTCGCGTAATTCAACAGAGGCTGTATGATGGTTGACACCAAGGGCAAAAAACGTCATGTCGTCATATCATCATTTAACTAAAATTTTGCATGTGTTATTGTGCATCATGAGTGTCATAATAAGCTAGATATTTGGATAAAGAAACTTTGCAGCAAACCATTCGCCAAAACTCAAATACATTGTTTCGGCAATATTCTAACACAATCTTACTGTTAGGTAGCATTGCCTTGAGTGGCTTGTCTACCACTAGCTTTGCACAAAATATAAATCAACATTATAAAACTCTCCCACTAAAACAAAGCATGGTTGCAGAATTTGCACTCAACTATAACCAGCCTAAACTTGCTGTATACAACTATAAAAATCTTGCATTACATACAGACTCAACTATTGCCAAACAACGTGCATTAGATGTAGCACTCGAAGCAAATAGCTTTAACATTGCTCTAGCAATTGCATCACACTGGGTACAACAAGACCCATCGGATGTACCAGCACTATTTTATCTCACACATATTTCACTAAAAGCTCATAAATATGAACTTACAGCAGAAACACTTGATAAAATTCTAAGTATTGATTCAGATGCCGATCTGGCTGAAATACTTACTGGAATTTCACCAGATAATCAACATGATAGAGATATTTTACTTCATGCGTTACGACACAGTAAAGCAAGAAGAAACCCTTCAATTCTTGTACTCATTTCAAGCTTAGAAGCACAAAACAATGACTTACCACAAGCACTCAAAGATGTACAACAAGCGCTAAAGAAAAAACCAAATGTTACTAGCTTCATTCTACTCAAAGCCAGTTTACTTGAAACATCAGGCAATGAGAGCGCAACAGAAGCTTGGTACAACAAATCAATCCAATCTCATCGCTATAATTATGAAGTACGTTTAGCTGAAGCCAAATATCTTATTCGTATCGGACAAGCCGAGCGCGCTCTAAAAAAGCTACAAACTATTGTACGCATATGGCCATCTTCAGATGAAGCTGTTTTCATTGCTGGGCTAACAAGCATTGACTTAAAACGATATAGCATGGCTGAAAACTTTTTATTAGAGTTAAAAAATTCACAACAATATCAAAATGAAGCCAACTATTACCTTGCAATTAATGCAGAACGTAAACAGCACTACGAAACAGCAATGGCCTATTATAGACTAGTCAATGGAAGCTTATATACCGTTTCTAGACGCAATTTAATTAATATTTTTGATAAAACAAATCGGTTAAGTGATGCTTTACGCTTTCTTACACAAGAGCGAGTAAACTACCCACAGTACGCAAGTTTCCTATATCAGTTACAAGCAGATATTCTCAAAAAAATGCAAAATAAGCCTGCTGCTATTGAACTACTTAGTGAAGCAATACAAAACTTACCCGATGATCCAGACCTCATCTATGCACAAGTTTTACTACTCAACCCTTACCAAGACAAAGATATACTTGAAAAAGATTTAAATCGTTTATTAGAGCTTGATCCAGAAAGTCCAACATACTTAAATGCTTATGCTTATACACTTGCTCTACAAAACCGACGACTTTCTGATGCACGTGAATATGTGGAAAAGGCACTAAACAATGCACCTGATCAAGCAGCTATTTTAGATACTTATGGTTATATTGCATTTCTACAAAATGACTTTAAAACAGCAATCCCTGTATTAGAAAAAGCATATTTATTTAACAACAATCCAAATACTGCTTTACGTTTAGCACATGCATTCTATCTTACCAATGAAAGTAAAAAATTTACCGAATTAGCACAACAGTTGGCAATCGACTTCCCTAACAATAAAGATATTCAGCAACTCCAAGCACTATTACTCCCCCAACAAGAATCTATGAGCAGTAAATAAAATGCGATTAATCACTAAACTTAGCCTTGCTTACGTCATGGGCAATATACTTACCCTTAGTGGATGCCAAAACTATGTCCAGCCACATCAAGCCACTCACACATTGCCTTCAAAGCCTGTAAAAAAAAATATATTTCAGCTCGATGGAAAAATTGGAGTAAGAACAGCTGAGCAATCAGGAAGTGCCTTTTTCACATGGACTCAGCAAGACAACTACTTCAATATCGACCTTACAGGCGCTTTAGGCATTGGAAAAACGCATATCGAAGGTCAACTTGGACAAGCTACCCTAACAAGTGCAAAAACAGGCACTATTTCTGCAAATTCGCCTGAAGAACTACTTGAGAAAGCAACTGGTTGGCAAACACCTATTACAGATCTTATTCAATGGGTACAAGCTAAAACTGCAACCCATACAGCACGAACAACAACAGACTCACAAGGTAGATTAATCAATATTGTAGAGGATGGCTGGAATGTAAGTTTAATTTATTATAATGAATCCCAAACATTGCCTAATAAACTAATTTTAAAACAAGTACTGCCAAATGAGCAGGAAAATCGCATTATTATGGTTATTCAAAATAGGACAATGAATTAAAAATGATCAAGGCCGCATCCCCTGCAAAAATTAATCTCTTTTTACATATTACTGGTCGCAGACAAGATGGCTACCATGAGCTACAGACTATATTTCAGCTCATTGACCTATATGACTGGCTATCATTCAACCAAATAGACTCAGATCAAATCATTATAGAGGGAATACCTTCAGTCGATAGCACAGATAATCTCATCTATAAAGCAGCTCAATTACTTAAGCCTTATGCAAAAAATAATCATGGCTTGCATATCAAAATTGAAAAAAATATTCCTATGGGAGCAGGGCTTGGTGGAGGCTCTTCAAATGCTGCCACTGCACTTATTGTTCTTAATCAAATATGGCAATGTGGCTTAAATAAAGTCGAACTTGCACATTTAGCACTACAACTCGGCGCAGATGTCCCTATATTTATATATGGAAAAAATGCTTGGGCTGAAGGCATTGGAGAACAAATATCCCCTATTAATTTGCCTAAAAAATGTTACATAATCCTCAAGCCTGACTGTTTTATCAGCACCCAAAAGCTTTTTTCACAAAAAACATTGACAAGAGACTCAAAGCCCTCTAAATTTTGCGCCTATCAACAACAGCCATCGAATTTTGGAAATTGTTTTGAGCATCTTGCGAAAAAACTTTACCCTCAAGTTGATGAAGCAATGCAATATCTAAACCAATTTGGAAATGCAAAGCTTACAGGAACAGGTGCTTGTGTTTTTGTTGAAACAACTGAAAGTATGAATGTAGAGCATATTTTAAAAAATTCACCATGTAACACTTACTTGGTAAATAGTTTAGAAGAATCTCCACTTATTCATCTTTAAGTTAATTGTAGGGGTATCGCCAAGTGGTAAGGCAGCGGGTTTTGATCTCGCCATCCGTTGGTTCGAATCCAGCTACCCCTGCCATTATTTTCACCTGAGATTTTTGTATACTAGGGGTATCGCCAAGTGGTAAGGCAGCGGGTTTTGATCTCGCCATTCGTTGGTTCGAATCCAGCTACCCCTGCCAATACAAAAATCATGCTAGGGGTATCGCCAAGTGGTAAGGCAGCGGGTTTTGATCTCGCCATCCGTTGGTTCGAATCCAGCTACCCCTGCCAATTTGATATACAAAAACAGCGTGCATATTTTTCAATAATGTCATTTTTTCTTGACAATATTGAATAAAAACTTTAAAGTTTTGCACACATTAGGGGTATCGCCAAGTGGTAAGGCAGCGGGTTTTGATCTCGCCATCCGTTGGTTCGAATCCAGCTACCCCTGCCATATTCTTCTAAACATGCCAACCGCCAAGGGTGCTTCATGCCCAATCTTGTCGTTTTTAGTGGAAACGCCCATCCACAATTCGCTCAAAAAGTTGTAAGCCATTTACATGTGCCTTTAGGCTCTGCTTCTGTTACCCGCTTTTCAGATGGTGAAATCGCTATTGAAATCACTGAAAATGTTCGTGGTAAAGATGTCTTTATCGTACAGCCTACATGTGCACCAACCAACGATAACCTTATGGAAATCTTGGTAATGGCGGATGCCCTACGTCGTGCTAGCGCTGGACGTATTACAGCTGTTATCCCATATTTTGGTTATGCACGCCAAGACAGACGTCCTCGTTCTGCTCGTGTTCCAATTACAGCAAAAGTGGTTGCAGATATGCTCACAACTGTTGGAATTGACCGTGTAGTAATGATTGACCTGCATGCAGACCAAATCCAAGGTTTCTTCGATATTCCTGTAGATAACATCTACGGTACACCTGCTCTACTTGCTGACTTACGTCAACAGCAGCATGACAACCTTATGGTTGTATCGCCAGATGTAGGTGGTGTAGTTCGTGCTCGTGCTGTTGCAAAACTACTTGGTGATATCGATCTTGCAATTATCGATAAACGTCGTCAAAAAGCCAATGTATCTCAAGTGATGCATCTTATTGGTGATGTAAAAGGTCGTGATTGTGTCATCGTTGATGACATGGTTGATACTGCAGGAACGCTCTGTAAAGCGGCTGATGCACTTAAACAATTTGGTGCGCGTCGTGTTGTTGCCTATGCAACTCACCCTGTGCTTTCTGGTAAAGCACTTGAAAATCTACGCAACTCAGTCATTGATGAGTTGGTAGTCACAGATACAATTCCATTATCTCAAGAAGCACAAGAACTTGGAAAAATTCGCCAAGTTTCTGTGACAAGCATGGTAGCTGAAACAATTCGTCGTATTAACAACGAAGAATCCATTAGCGCAATGTTTGATAGTTATCTGTAATAACTGACTTCTTAAAAAAACCCTAACTTTACGTTAGGGTTTTTCTATCACTAGATTGGTCGCAAATCTAGTTTTTATTCATTTTAATGAGGATTATCTCATGGCTAAATTCGTATTAAATGCTCAAGCACGTGCTGAAGATTTACAAGGGAAAGGTGCGAGCCGCCGCCTTCGTCGTGAAGCACTCGTTCCTGCTATCATCTACGGTGGTGAAGCTGAACCTGTTACAATTACTTTAGAACTTCGCGAATTAACTCGCCTTCTACTAGAAGATGGTTTCTTCACTGAAACTTTAGAAGTTAAAATTGGTGACAAAACTGAAAGCGTTAAAATCCAAGCTTTACAGCGCCACCCTGCTAAAAATACACCTATGCACGCTGACTTCGTTCGCGTGTAATAGATAAAAGAGCGTTTTTTCGTGAATAAAATTTCGCTCATTGTCGGTTTGGGTAATCCTGGTTCACAGTATGCCCAAACCAGACATAACGCTGGATTCTGGTTTGTTGAACGTCTTGCCGAACAATACAATATTCATCTTAAAAATGAAGCAAAGTATTTTGGTATTACAGGACGTGGACAAATTCATGGACAAGATGTGCGCCTTCTCCTACCAACAACGTTCATGAACAAATCTGGTCAAAGTGTTGTACCTTTCTCAAAGTTCTATCAGATTCCCCCTGAATCTATTCTCATAGCACACGATGAACTTGATATGAACCCAGGTGTTATCCGCTTAAAATCAGGCGGTGGACATGGCGGACATAATGGCCTTAGAGATATTGTTCCTCATATTGGTGCGAATTTTCATCGTCTACGCATAGGTATTGGACACCCTGGCTCTAAAGATCGTGTTTCAAGTCATGTACTTGGTAAAGCACCAAGTAGTGAGCAAAATCTAATGGATGATGCAATTCACCATGCACTAAGCAAAGTTGACTTACTCATCAATGGCAATATCCCCCAAGCCATGAATCAAATTAATGCTTATAAACCCTAATTTCTTGCGTATATTTTTAAATTGGTACTGACAACCATTTAGTAGGGGCTATTTCCTTGAATTTCACCATCACACATAGGGTCGAAGTTGGAAATATTGTTGCTAGTAAAAATTACTGTTATAAACCTCATATATCGAGCAGACAAATAAGCTTTATAAAAATAAAGCATAAGACATTGCTATAATCCATTGAAATTCGTTAGATTTGCTGTCTATAATTCTGAGGTATCTCTTCAGGGCGGGGTGTAATTCCCCACCGGCGGTAATCTTCTTATAAGAGTCAGCCCGTGAGCTTTATACATCGGTATTTAGCAGATTTGGTGAAACCCCAAAGCCGACGGTTATAGTCCGGATGAAAGAAGATGACGTTCTCAATCTTATTGCATTGACAATATTGTAACGACCTTATTTCTCAGTCCTGAAATGTTTTCCTACTCTTTATGGAGCATTTCAAATGTCTATTTTAGTTGAACCATCACAATTCTTTCAAGCACTTCCTCCTGCAACACAACGTATTGAACAAGCACTTAAAGATATTCAGCAAGGTAAACCTGTTCTTGTTATGGATGACTTTGACCGTGAAAATGAAGCAGATTTAATTATTGCAGCAGATACATTAACAGTTTCCTGCATGGCACAAATGATTCGTGATGGATCAGGAATCGTCTGCATGTGTATCACTCATGAGCTAGCAGATCATCTAAAACTTCCACCTATGGTTCAAAATAACTCAAGCCAGTTTCATACAGCCTTTACAATTACGATTGAAGCAAAAGATGGTGTAACTACAGGCGTATCTGCACAAGACCGTGTGACTACTATTAAAGCTGCAACCAAACATGGTGCTATCGCGGAAGATCTAAACAGACCTGGGCATGTTTTCCCTCTACGAGCACGAGAAAATGGCGTACTCACACGTCGTGGACATACCGAAGCGACCATTGATCTAGCACGACTTGCAGGCTATCAGTCTTCAGGTGTTTTATGTGAACTAACCAACCCAGATGGGACAATGGCTGCAGGACAACAAGTACTTGACTATGCAGAAAAAAATCAACTGACACTAATTACCATTGAAGAGTTGGTTCAATACCGTATAACACATCAGTGCTAATGGTCAGTGACTATAATATAATTAGAGCAAAGTTTTCATAGCTTTGCTCTACTCTTCCTCAAGCATTCTAATTAAATTTTTTCCGATACTATTTGCTCGAATCCAAGCCAGCTCATAACTTGCATTTGCTAAAGTTAAAATTCGATTTTCAAAGTTATCCCATAATGGTTTGACTTGATTGCTAGATATACCCAAGCCACTTTCTTCAGAAAATTTTTTATTTTTTTCGCAAAGCTTTAATGCATGGTACAACCTACGACCTAAAGTCGCCTCTGGCAATAAACGTATGCCTTTACGCTCTAAAAATAAATTGACTTGTTCTAAAGTCATATGTGGCAATAAAGGAATAAGTACTTTATCTAATTGCTCATCCAGACGCTTCCATACAGCCAATTGCTGTTTTGCAGTATAGTTATTCCACTTAATTACTTCATGGTTAAAACGGCGACATCCACGACAGACATGATCACCAAAAACGGTTGAACAACGTCCTGCACATGGGGTTAAAGCAGGTGTATGATGTTCATTACTCAAATTATTCTCTCCAAAACAAATAATAACCCATAATTTTTATATGGATTTCTCGCATATCTATGCATTTCACGCTAAAATATGCGCCTGAAATTTTCTATATCTTAATACAATTGGAGTTATCCATGAACGCTACTGTAGAACAGCTTGCACCTGTAGAACAGCAAGCGACCGCAGGTTGGGTTGTTGCAGCATTATATCAATTTAAAGAAGTAGCGAATCCTAAAGATTTGCAACAACGTCTTTTAGATCTTGTAAAAACAATTGACCTATGTGGAACTCTTATTGTTGCAGGTGAAGGCATCAATGGTACTGTAGCAGGTAGCAGAGATGCAATTAATACCATTCATCAATTTTTATTGGGTGAAGGCTTCAATGCGATGGAATATAAAGAGTCTCATAGCTCTGATAAACCGTTTCGTAAAATGAAAATTAAGCTTAAAAAAGAAATTGTTACGCTTGGTGTAGAAGTTAAACCACGTGACTTAGTTGGTCATTACCTTGATCCAAAAGAATGGAATGACCTTATCGCACGTGATGATGTAATTCTCATTGACACACGTAATGATTATGAATATAAAGCAGGAACATTTAAAGGGGCAATTGACCCTAAAACTGAAACATTCCGCGAATTTCCTGAATATGTAAAAAAAGAACTCGAACAACATAAAGATAAAAAAATTGCCATGTTCTGTACAGGTGGTATTCGTTGTGAAAAATCTACTTCTCTACTCTTACAAGAAGGTTTTGATGAAGTTTATCACCTTAAAGGTGGCGTACTAAAATATTTAGAAGAAACGCCTGCTGAAGAAAGCCTTTGGGAAGGAGAATGCTTTGTTTTCGATGGTCGTACAGCCGTGAAACACGGTATGGAAGAAGGTGTAAATACAAAATGTCATGCATGTGGTTGGCCACTTACCCCTGAAGAAGTTGCAGAGCCAACTTATGAACATGGCGTATCATGTGTTTACTGTATTGAAAAAACAACAGACAAACAGAAAGAAGGCTTTCGTATGCGTCAATCACAAATTATTGCTGCAAAACGCAAACGCCTATAATTTTTTAAAATAAAGCCTCTATATGCAAAAGCCAACATTCAATGTTGGCTTTTCTTTTTTTAACTGTACCATGCACGATACAAAAAGTAGATTCCAACAAAGAGAAGTAAAAAGCTAAAACACTTTTTAAGCATAACTGTAGAAAGTGCATGTGCAACCTTTGCACCCAATTTTGCAGTTAAAAAACTCATAATACTAATACCAATAAAGGCATAAATATGTACATAACCAATTGCATGGTTAATTTGTTGATGCTGTTGTTGCCCAAAAAACATAAAACCTATTGCACCGGCTATTGCAATAGGCAAACCACATGCTGCTGAAGTTGCAACAGCCTTTTGCATAACAACACCATGCCTATTTAAATATGGAACAGTTAAAGAACCGCCACCTATCCCAAAAATAGCAGATGCAATACCAATGACTCCACCTGCAGTGATTTGTTTTGGTCTTGAAGGAAGTTGGCGTGAAGTATCTACATGTGCTGAAGCACCTGTAAACATTCTAAATGCAATGACTATTGCGAAAATACCGATAATAACTTGTAAGATTTTTCCGGATAGTACATCTGCAATACCTGCACCAGCAAAAGATCCAGCAACAAGTCCAGGTGCCAGATTTTTTACAACTTGCCATAATACTGCACCTTTTTTATGATGTGCCATGACTGAACTAATAGAAGTCACTACAATCGTGGCTAAAGATGTGCCCAAAGCCATATGCATAATTAAATTTGGATCATAACCTTGATGAGAGAAAACCACATACAATATGGGTACAATAATTAAACCACCACCAACGCCAAATAGCCCTGCAGCAAAACCTGCAATTGCACCAATCATTAAATATATGATTAACTCCATACATATTTCCTTATGATGTATTAAGATGGATTCTGAAACTCAAAGATTAAAAAGATTATTATCTTTATCGGCTCATATTCCTGAAGTTGTATTATTAAAACAAACAACAGAGTCTACAAATGATGATGTAAAAGCCCTTGCACAACAAGGCATTTTAACAGCCCTCGTTTGTAGTGAAACACAAACCCAAGGTAGAGGTCAGCATCATCGAGAATGGCAATCACCTCAAGGTAACATTTACTTCAGTACACTTGTAAATACAACCACATCGCTTGATGGTCGTCTTGCCTTGGAAATTGCTCTAAACTTATTACATATGCCATGTATTTGTAACTTAGACCTTCATATAAAATGGCCCAATGATTTATATAGTAAGCAAGGAAAATGGGGAGGTATTCTTGTAGAGCCTACATCAACACATCAAGCTATTGTTGGCGTTGGTATTAATTTGTTTCCACATGCATCTATTACAAATTTAGACCAAGAAACAACCTCTCTAACACAACTCACACATTTAGATATTTCTAGAACCGAAGTTATTGCTCAAATGTATATTGCTATACAAAATGCAGTGCAATGGTTTAATTATGGTTCTCAAAACCTTGCTGAACGATTCAATCATGTCGCGATGTTTAAAAATAGAGTGGTTACGTTTGAACATGCTCAAGGAAAAGTTCAAGGTATCTTTACTGGTATTCAACCTGATGGAGCTGTTTGTATCGAAGTTGATGGTAAAATAAATAATTTTTATCAAGGACGATTACGTCTTTTGGAAGGTACATCATGAGATGCTTATGGTTAGATATTGGGAATACTCGCCTGAAATATTGGATTACTGAGAATGGTGAAGTTTTAGATCATTTTGCGGAACTACACTTACAATCACCTGCCGATTTACTACTAGGCCTTATACAATATTTTAAAAAGCAAAAGTTAAACTGTATTGGTATTTCTTCTGTTTTGGATAACCGTAATAACCAAAAGATTGAAAAAACACTACGAATGTTAGAATGTCCAATGCATTTTGCACAAGTGCATAAGCAATATAGAGAGTTTATTTGTGGCTATGAAGATGTTAGCCAACTTGGCATTGATCGTTGGCTACAAATGCTTGCTGTTGCTGAAACTAAAAAAAATTACTGTATTGTTGGGTGTGGTACAGCATTAACAATCGATCTGATTGAAGGAAAACAGCATCTAGGTGGTTATATTCTTCCTAACCTATATTTACAGCGTGATGCACTTATACAAAATACTAAGGGAATTAAAATTCCAGATTCTGCTTTTAGCATCTTAACACCTGGCCACAATACTGTAGATTGTGTACATCATGGTATTTTACTTGGTTTAGTCAGCAGTATTGAAAAAATTATGCAACAGGGGAAAGAAAAAAATCTTATTTTAACAGGAGGAGATGCTCCACTATTCGCACAACATCTCGCTCAATATCATCCTGAAATTATTCCCGATTTACTTTTAAAGGGATTACAAACTTATCTACAATATTAAGAATTTATCATACTCACAATCTGGTTACGGCCATTCATTTTTGCTGCGGCAAGCTTCCGATCAATATCAGTATAGATATCTTGAAAGTCTATAGTCGCATCATACTCACCCACTCCCATACTGACCGTAACTATCAAACCTTCAGCAATTTCTGAAAAATCATGTGTTTCAATTGCTTTACGTAAATACTCAGCTTTTCTCATTAATTTTCTTTGATTAAATGATGGCAGGACTATCATAAACTCTTCGCCACCTAAACGAATGACTTTACTATCTTCAGTATTCATATTGGTTTTAATCAAATGCACCAGTGTTTTAATGACAAAGTCACCTATTGGGTGCCCATACTGACTATTCACCGATTTAAAGAAATCAATATCTAGCATTATCAAACTAAATGTATTTAATTTAGGTAAGTCAAACTCAATAAAATGTTGTAATCCTAGACGGTTATAAGCACCAGTTAAAGCATCAAAAAGCCTTTTATCATTTATATCTCGAATAAGACGTTTAATAGCAAGTAATAAAGTTAAAATACTAAGAATTAATACTAAAAGATAAAATATATGCTGTAGGCGATAAAAATGCTCATAAAAAGGATTTTTATTTTCTAAAAATAAAATTCTAAGCATTTCAGGTGAATAAGATATATATACTAAACGCCATAAAAGTGAAATAAACCATAAAGTAATGACTAAACACCAAATTTTTTCTAAGATATCACCAAATATAAGATGTCTTACTTTCCATAATGCAAAACACAAAAATATAATTAAAACTCCATAAACGCTAAAAACGCGTATAAAGTCTGAGAAAGATGTATTTGGTATTAAGCCACTAGTACAACGAATAATAAATGATAAGATTAAGAGGCTAAAACAAGTTGTTTGATCTAATACTTTTCCTTCTAAAGCAACAATCCCTTGTGCAATAAAATAACTAAAAATTAAGAAACATATCCCACTTAGCGTTACATTTAGTGAGACATTTTCAGGTATATGTGTAATTTGCAGCCAAATCCCTAAGCTCACTCCAGCAAAAGCAATACTTAAATAAATTAAGTATTGTGCTTTACCTACTAAAAAGTAAATCAGAAATAATAAAATTCCCATTAAAAAAACTGTTAAAGGATACGCTAGCATTACTGAAAGTAATATATCCGTCACATAAAGCCCCATGATCCAACCAATGGTTGAATGAATTAATTTCATACAAAGGGGAAGTATAACGAATAAAAAAGGCGCGATGCGCCTTTTTTACTATTTTTTTGAATTATTATTACCAAATAGTGGACCGCCACCGCCGCCACCAAATTGTTTTTGCATACCACTTAATGAACGCATCATTTTCCCAATTCCACTTGGGTTCGCAAATTTTTTCATCATTTTTGCCATCTGTGCATGTTGCTTAATGAGTTTATTAACCTCAGCAACGTCCATTCCACACCCTGCTGCAATACGTTTTTTACGACTTGGATTCATTAACTCAGGATTACGGCGTTCTTTTAAAGTCATCGACTGAATAATCGATTCCATTTTCTTTACTTGCTTTTCAGGCTTTGCTTGCTCTATTGCTTGCTGTAACCCTGCATTACTCATTCCAGGCAACTTATCTAAGAAGCCCATCATGCCGCCCATTTTATTCATTTGCTCAAACTGCATAAGCATATCTTCAAAGTTGAAGCTGCCACCTTTTTGCAGTTTTTTCGCCATTTTTTCGGCTTTTTCTTTATCAATTTTACGTTCAACTTCTTCAACTAAAGAAAGAACGTCACCCATACCTAAAATACGCTGTGCAACACGCTCAGGATGGAAAGGCTCAAGGGCATCTAACTTCTCCCCCATACCTAAAAATTTAATTGGTTTACCTGTAATTGCACGAACAGAAAGTGCAGCACCACCACGTGCATCACCATCAGTTTTTGTAAGAATTACACCAGTCAGTGGCAATGCATCATTAAAGGCTTTTGCTGTATTGGCAGCATCTTGCCCTGTCATTGCATCAACAACAAATAAAGTTTCTGTAGGCTTAACAGCAGCATGTAAAGCTTTAATTTCGTCCATCATGTTTTCATCAACATGTAAACGACCTGCTGTATCTACAATAAGAACATCAGCAAACTTAATTTTGGCTTGCTCAATTGCACGATTTACAATATCAATTGGCTTTTCTGATGCATCAGAAGGAATAAACTCAGCACCAACTTCATTAGATACGGTTTCAAGCTGTTTAATTGCTGCAGGACGATAAACGTCAGCAGAAACTGTCATCACTTTCTTTTTTTGACGTTCTTTTAAATAACGTGATAACTTTGCAGCAGTCGTTGTTTTACCCGCACCTTGTAAACCCGCAAGTAAGACAACAACAGGCGGTTTTGCAGCAAGATCAAGACTCTGATTTGCCTCACCCATCATTTTTGTGAGTTCATCATGTACAATCTTAACAAAAGCTTGACCTGGTGAGAGTTGAGTTAAGACTTCTTGACCAAGTGCTTGCTCCTTAACTTTCGCAATAAATTCGCGCGTTACAGGCAAGGCAACATCGGCCTCTAAAAGAGCCATACGTACTTCACGTAATGTATCTTTAATATTATCTTCGGTCAGTTGCCCTGAACCGGTAACATTTTTTAGACTCTGCGTGAGTCGTTCTGTTAAGGTATCAAACATTGCAGATTCCGCTTAAAATGGCTAGTTGCAAAAAAATCTTTCTCTAATAGAAAATTTATGTATTAATTGCTATAGGATACTTGAGTTCGCTCTAAATTTATATCGTCTAGCATGAATATTCATTATTGTAACAAAGGTTTGACATGATCAGTCTTCCATTGGTGTACACCGTTCTCGCCTTAGTTGCCTATACCACAGGTTTTTGGTACGCCTTTATGCATTTATTGGCTAAGCATAAACCAAACAACTGGTTTATGAGTGTCATCATTTCCATCGGACTCCTATTGCATGGGTATGTTTTGCATAATGATATGCTTACAGCAAATGGGGTCAATTACGATGTTTTCAACCTACTATCGTTTACTTCAGGGCTTATGCTTATTTTAAGTGTGCTATATAGCACATATCGTCCTGTATCTGCACTAAATCTTATAGGTATTCCTGTTGCTGCAATTGGGCTTATTTGTGGCTTTACTTTTAGTCAGCCCAATCAATATGCAAATAGTCACTCAATTGGCCTAGACCTTCATATTATCTTGTCACTATCTGCTTATGCAGTGCTACTTATGGCTACAATTCAAGCGATTATGATGTGGTTTCAAGATCAAGAATTAAAAAAGAAACAAAAAAGACTGTGGGTAAACTTACTTCCACCCTTTCAAGTCATGGAGTCATTACTCTTTGATATGCTCATGACTGGATTCATTATGCTTACGGCTGCCTTACTTTTAGGCTTTTTCATGGTCGATAGTTTTATTCAACAGCATCTTGCTCATAAAACTGTATTTAGTATTATTTCTTGGTTTGTTTATGGTTTTCTACTGGTCGGCCACTTTAAATTTGGCTGGCGTGGGCAAAAAGCGATTCGTTTCACATTAGCAGGATTTTTATTACTTGCCATAGGCTTTATCGGCAGTAAATTTATTTTAGAAATTATACTTGGTCATTAATTACAGTTTTAATGGACAGTATTGCTTAATTTGCGTATAACCCCTTTTTTAAATAATGCTTGAGGTTTGTAACAGTGAAACTCATTTTAGCACCTATGGAAGGGTTAACAGACCCAATCATGCGTGATGTACTCACTCATGTTGGAAGTTTTGACTGGTGTGTTACCGAGTTTATTCGTGTTACAAATAGTGTTTTACCTGATCATGTTTATTATAGTTACTGTCCAGAATTAAAATCTAATGGCTGTACTTCAGCTGGAACACCTGTCCATGTCCAATTCTTAGGCAATGACCCAGTTATGCTTGCAGAGAATGCAAAACGCGCCGCTGCTTTAGGTGCACCTGCAATTGACCTAAATTTTGGTTGCCCTGCAAAAACAGTAAATAAACATAAAGGTGGTGCAGTTTTATTAGATGAACCTGACGTTATTCACGAACTTGTAAAAGCTGTTCGCCAAGCTGTTCCTTCACAAATACCCGTATCTGCAAAAATGCGCCTTGGGTATTTAGATGAAAACCATACATTAGAAAATGCACATGCAATTGAAGATGCAGGAGCGAATTGGTTAACAGTTCATGCACGTACAAAAGCTGATGGCTATACCCCACCTGCATATTGGGAAAAAATTCATCCTATTCAAGAAGCCTTAAAAATTAATGTAATTGCCAATGGTGAAATTTGGAATAACCAACATGCCAAATCTTGTATAGAACAATCTGGTTGTCATGATTTAATGATTGGTCGTGGGGCGGTAACTACACCAGATTTAACCCAATGTATTCGTCAAAATACCGACAGAGCCTTACTTTGCTGGCAAGACTTAGTTGAATTACAAATTCGTTTTTTAAATGGAAAAAGTAAAACTGAAGTTGGTATGATAGGCCGATATAAACAATGGTTAGGCATGATGAGCAAAGCCTATCCTGAAGCAAAAACACTTTGGAACGATGTAAAACGACTTAAGCAAATTGATAAAATTATCGAAAAAATAAGCATGTGATCTCACATGCTTATCTCAAGATTAAAGATTATTCTTCTGTTAGATCTTTAATTTTTGTAGTACAACCATTCGTTTTTACAGACTCAATACCATGATCACGTGTTTGCACTGTGCTATACATTTGACTAGTACCAATAATTTGATGGTTTACTGCTTTCAAATTAAAATATGGCTTGCCATTTTTTGCTTCTAAACGATCGTATTTACCATCTTCTATTGAATTCTTCTGTACAGACTCTATACCATTAAGTGCAGAAGCTTTCGCTTTATATAACTCACTCGTTAGAATAATTTCACCATTTCCCGCTTTTAATACAAAATGAAACTGGCCATCTTTTGCTTTTGAAATTTCGTACCAACCAGACATAAGAACCTCATCATATTTATTTAGTTTTTGTACCAATCATTTATTATGTGATACTTCAATTTACTATAAAGCTTGATTAAATCTTTTTAAAGTGATTGTTTTGTAATCATTTTGATTTTTTTCTTATATTTTATGCAGAAGATTGCAAATAGTACATTACATATAAAATCTATTGCCTACACACTTTAAATCATAAGCTGATTTTTTTCTAAAAATCCGACAAAATAACTCATATATTACATTCGATTTGAGAATAATCATGAGTCACCCAAAATTTATACACTATACTTTTACAGGTGCTGATGCATCTAAGTTTCTACAAGGTCAGGTCACTCTACATGTCGAGCGACTTGCTGAAAACTCGACCCAATATACAGCAATATGTGACCTAAAAGGTCGTGTTCATTTTGGCCTTTGGTTAACCAAACACAATCCTGAACAGTTTGATATTGTTGTTGTAGAAGATCAAAAAGAAAGTTTTTCAAATCATATTAAAAAATATGCTGCATTTGCAAAAGCAACTCTCGTAGAGGTTAGTGAAGTATTTCCTCACATACATGAAGACAATACAATCTTTCTTTCAACTACCTCAGATATACAACGTTGGCAGCAGCATACTATTGAGCATGGACAGGCTTGGATTAGCCAAGCAACTGAACACCTTTTTCAGCCACAAGAATTACGATTGCATCAGAGAAACGGCGTACACTACGATAAAGGCTGTTATTTGGGGCAGGAAATTATTGCAAGACTTTGGTTTAAGGCACAACCAAAACAATGGCTACACCTCGTAAAAAGCACACAACAACTTCCAAATGCAGGTAATAAAATCGATGGTAATATCCAAATCGTCAATATGATTCATACTAAAAATAATGGATATATGGCACTGGTTATTGCCAAACCAACAACTTTAGAAGAAACTTCTTTCTTAGAAGTCATTGAATTACCATCTCCACTCAACGAAGATGTTGCAAGAACTAAATAATACATTAGAAAATATATGGCGTTTGTTATATACAAGCGCCATAACTCCTAAAATAAGAGAAAAATAATGAGTCAAGGAACAAAGACAAAAGATGCCCCTGAACCAATTGGCAAAGAATATCGCTCTATTCTATGGCTCGTTGCAATGGGCTTTTTCATGCAACAACTGGACAGCACTATTATTAATACTGCTTTGCCCAATATTGCACAAAGCTTAAATGAAAACCCATTAAATATGCAGTCTGTCATTGTAGCGTATGTTTTAGCAATGGCAGTAACCATTCCTATTAGTGGTTGGGTAACAGATCGTTATGGCATTAAACGTACTTACTTCTTTGCAATCATCTTATTCAGTGGGGCATCTATTGGATGTGCGCTTTCTCAAAGTCTTACAGCTTTAGTTATTTCAAGGATATTTCAAGGCATTGGTGGAGCACTGCTTCAGCCTGTTGGCAGGTTAACTGTTTTGAAAGTAATACCTCGACCTCAATTGTTGGCTGCTCTTAGCTTTGTAAGCATTCCTGGACTTATTGGTCCTCTCATTGGACCTAGTCTTGGTGGACTCATTGTAGAATGGATGAGTTGGCACTGGATATTTTTGATTAATGTACCTATAGGCATCATTGGTGCATGCTTTACACTTAAAGTATTGCCCAATATGAAACAAGCCCAACTTGCAAACTTCGATTATATTGGCTTTATTTTTGTTGCAACCAGTATGGTCAGTTTGTCCCTTGTACTTGAAAATATGGTCGATCAAACTCGCTCACAAGCAAGTATGATTTTACTTATCGTTATAGGTCTATCAGCAGGTGCTTCATATTGGCTACATGCCTTACGTCATCACTCACCACTCTTTCATCCAAGTATTTTTAAAGTACACACCTTTAGCATTGGTATTTTAGGAAATCTATTTGCTCGGTTAGGCAATGGTGCTATCCCTTTTATGATACCTCTTATGCTACAAGTTGCTTTAGGGTTTAATCCAACAATTGCTGGTTTAATGATGATTCCTCTTGCTATTGGCTCAATGCTGATTAAACGGTTTATCACGCGTCTGATCTATCGTTTTGGCTATCGCAGAGTTCTCGTCACAAATACACTATGTGTTGGATTAGGTATAGCAAGTTTTGCGCTAATTACACCCAATACACCGATGTGGTGGCAACTTATTCATTTCTTTATTTTCGGTATATTTAACTCTATTCAATTTACAGCAATGAATACTGTAACCATCAAAGACCTTAAACAAGAAGATGCAAGTAGCGGAAATGGATTACTGTCCGTCGTACAACAGCTTTCTATGAGTATGGGTGTAGCAATTGGGGGGGCTGTTCTCAACAACTTTATTCATCTAGATGGCAAACAAAATATGTTGCAATCCTTCCACTATACATTTTTATGCCTAGGTGCATTAACGATCTGTGCAAGTTGGATTTTTTGGCAACTTAAAAAATCCCGCTAATGTTTAGAAACTAAGACCACCAAAGAATAATAAGTGTGCTTGCAAGAAATAGTCCTACCACGGTACTTAAAATACATGCATTAATTGCTCTTTTTTCAATGCCATAAATATGTCCTAGTACTTGAAATAATGTTGGCATAGGTAAAACTGCAATTAATGTAGCAATTCGCATCATTTCTCTATCTTCACTAAAGATATAAAATAGTACAAAAATCATTATTGGCATCAGAAGCACTTTAAAAACAACTGGGCATAATGCTAGTCCATCTAAATGCTTAACTTTTATACCTGCAAGACCACCACCAATCATAAATAACGCAACAGGGGCTGCTGCTTGCCCCAATACTTCAAAGGTTTCATCTAAAGCTGTTGGTAAAGATAATTCTAAAAATAAGCAACTAAATGCAATTAAAATAGAAAGTACCAATGGGCTGTGCAATGCATTGTAAACAACTTTTTTTATAAAAATAGGAAAGGCAGTCTTTTCATATGCATGAGAGTCCGTTAAAAATAAAACCAATGTGGTCAAAATAAGACTTTCAAATAAAAGTGTCTGAGCTAAATAAGCAACTGCATTTTTTCCCACCACCATAGGTACTATCGCTGTTCCAACAAGCCCTGTATTTGACATAGCAGAACCAAAAGAAAAAATAACTGCCGATGTTAGACGTTGATGAAAAAAATGTTTGATTACATAGTAAGACACAAAGAAAATACTGAGGGACCCCATACCATAAAGAAGGAAATATTTAGGCTTCCATACCTCTTCAAATGTTTGACCTAAGAGTGCATGTAACAGAAATGCTGGCAATGTAACTTTCATCACAAAAGTGCCAAGGCTTTTAATTTGTTCAGGGGTGAGCAACCCCCAATTAACACTCAAATACCCAATTAATACTAAGAATAATATAGGTACAATTACTGTGAGGAACACATTCTTTCTCTATGTATATAGATTAATTTTTGCACTAGAAAGGTTTAAATAACCTTCCGCGATAACCATATGGTTCACAACGTAGATATTGAGGAGCAACTGCAACTTCCTTACCTAACACTTGTGCTGCGTACCAAGGCCAACGAGGGTTATATTGTATCGCTCTTGCGATTGCAATAGCATCTGTTTGATCTTTTTGTAAAATATTTTCAGCTTGTGTAGGCTCTGTTATAAGCCCTACAGCAATAATAGGAACTTTTACTTTTGCCTTAACCGCCTGAGCAAATGGAACTTGATAATTTGGGTTCACATCAATCGTTTAATCTCTATGCAGGCCACCACTTGAAACATAAATATAGGCTATACCTAATCGTTCTAAATGCTCTGACAAATAAATATTCGACTCTAAATCCCAACCATCATTTTTCATCCAATCTGTTGCTGAAATGCGAATACCAAGTAGAAAACCTTTTGATAAAACTTGTTTAATTTCCTGAACAATCTCGAGAGTCAGACGACATCTATTTTATAGTGAGCCACCATATTCATCTTCCCGTATATTTGAAAGTGGCGACAAAAATTGATGTAATAAATAACCATGCACCGCATGAATTTCTATGAGTCGAAAACCAACCTGAACAGCACGTTGGGTAGCTTCAATAAGATCCTGTTTAATTTTAATAATTTCTTCTGCACCTAATGCACTTGGTGTTTTACCATTACTAAGAAATGGAATATTACTTGGTGCAACAGTCTGCCAGCCCCATCAACATTTGTAGAATCTTGATTTTTCCAAGGAACTTCTACAGATGCCTTGCACCCAGCATGTGATAACTGTATAGCAAATGGCATGGGAGAAATAGTACTTATTTTACTCAGTACCATTTGCATTTTTAGAGCTTGACTATCATTCCATAAACCAAGGTCTGCATTACTAATACATCCTTCAGGATTACTTGCAGACGCTTCAACAATGCATAATCCTGCACTAGAAAGAGTATAACTTAACCATTGCTGCTCATGCCAAAATTGTATCTCACCCTCAAGGTTTACAGCATACTGACACATAGATGCAATACATCTTACCTAAGATCGCTTAATACAAATGGTTTAAACAGCAATGGTTTCATTGTTATATACTCTATTTAGAATTGCTTACTAATACTTAAACCAGCACTCCAATTTCGTTTATCCGCAGGTTCAAAGTAATTACCATTAGACTCATTTACAATGACAGAGCCAATATAATTTCGATTAAATAAATTATCGATACGGGCATATGTATTTAAAGACCAATCATTGTATTTATATGCGTAACCCACATCTAAACCTGTGACGGTATAACTCGGTGCAGCATCGGTGTTTTGATCATTAACATAAATTTTATTCATATAACGAACATCTACCCCTGCATGAAAACCAATTTCAGGTTTCCAGCCTAAACTTGCAAAAGCCTGATTCTTTGCAATTCCAGGTATATAATTTCCTTTTCGAATTGGGCTTGATTTTAACTTACCTTCTTTTGTATAGAGTGCCCCTACATAAGAGTCAAAAGTTGCATTTAAGTAGCTATAACTTGCTTGTGCAGTTAAATCGCGCCATAGCTTTTTACTCCAAGAGGCTTCTATACCTTGACGAAGTGTTTTGTCTGCATTTCTAAAGCTTGCACGTCCATACTCCGTACCAGCTGAAACAATATCGTTCTTTGTTTTACTCATAAAACCTGCCAAAGCAAAAATACCAAATTGATTATCTGCTTTTAAGCCAATTTCATAGTTATCACTGGTTGAAGGTTTTAGTGAAAAATTAAAACCTGCACTTCCATCAGTATTATAAGCCATTTCAGTAAATGTAGGCGTTTCAAAACCCTTTGCATAACTGGTATATGCCAACACATTTGGTGTAATTTTCCAGCTTAACGCAATTGAAGGCAAAGTATGGTTATACTCAGTTTTACCACTATTATCCTTATTACTTAGATAATAATCTTTAGATTTATAATGAACATTGCTATAACGCAATCCTGTGTCTACGCGCCAAGCAGGTAAAAACTGCCAAGATGCTTGCACATAAGGGTCTGCATTCCATAATGTATTGTTTTCATTACGGCGAATATTTCCCTTAACACCATAAGAGGAAATTCCATCATCTTTAGACATTATAAAGTTTTCATAACCTTTACGATCTTCATCCATTGCATCTAAAGCCAAACCTGCGTTAATCGTCGTATTTGGTAAGAGATCTTTTCCTGTCCAACGAAAATCTGCACCATAATAGGTACGATTAAAATCAATTACACCGCCAGCATGATTTTCATTTGCACGTTGTGTTTTACTCGGAATAGACTGATATTGTGTTACTTGACGGTTTCCAATATATCCCATCACGTACACACTGTTATGGTCATCAATTGGTTTAGACCATGTAATTCCTGTTTGTGTCTGCTCTAAATCCTTTCTTGTATTATATTTCAACACACCAGATTGGACTTGCTTCGGATTGCTTAACCATTGCGCTTTGGTTAAACCCATTGGGTCAGCTGCATGAATTTTAACGTAATTGGTTGTCCAATTAATTTTACTGCCATCGTCTAAATTCCATGTGAGTTTAGCATTATTCAATACTTTATCTGCAGCACTATGGTCGCGATAGCCATCTGTATTAAAATAAGAAGAGCTAATGACATAAGCAGGCTGTGAAGCTAATTTTGCACCACCCTGTAAAATTAGGCCCGTATGATTACTATTGTGGCTACCACCGCCATAATTCAGTGTAATGGAGTCTTTCCCTTTACCCTCTTTTGTTTCGGCAAGCAGCACACCACCTGATGAATTCCCATATAAAGAAGAAAATGGCCCTGTAAGGACTTCAACATGATTCAAACTATTCAAGTCGATATTTGAAGTTTGCCCTTGACCATCTGGCATTGTTGCAGGAATACCATCAACATAAATACGAATACCACGAACACCAAATGTAGATCTTGCCCCAAAGCCTCTCATAGAAAGCTGTAAATCTTGTGCATAGTTTTGACGGTTATTCAATTGAAGACTAGGTATACCCTGTACTACTTCAGTTAAATTCACACCAATATTGTCCGTTTGTTTAGGTACATCTATTCTGTAAATAGATGCCGGCGTATTTAAATAACTTGTGCCTGTTCTTGTAGCTTCAGCAGTAATTGTAGGTAAGTCTTTTATCGCTTTTACAGTATCTTCTGCATAAAGATTTTGGCAAATACATACTGAAATAAAAAGAAGAGGTGTTTTCCATGGCATAGTAATTATCAGGGAACGCATTATTGATCCTTTAAGATTCTTGTGAATATATTTTAAAATAAATCAAATATATTGTAACACTTATATAACGTTCAAGATAAATGATTCATATTTTCTATAGAGTTCAAAAATATTATTTTTTATAAAGTGTTATGCTTTTAAATAATGATTCCTAGAACATGTTAAAATACACTTTTGATGTTATTGCATTATCCTATGCCTGAACTTCCTGAAGTTGAAACAACGAAAATTAGTTTGCTTTCACTCATTAATGAAAAAGTTACTTCTGTTCACGTTAGACAATCTCAGCTACGTTGGAAAATACCTGAAGATGTAGACATATTGATTGGTCGGAAACTTACTGGCCTATCACGCCGATCTAAATACATTATTGCTTCTTTCGAACAAGACAATATGCTTTGGCACTTAGGTATGTCTGGTAGTTTTAGAATTTGTACAACAGGTGAAGTATTAAGAAAGCACGACCACTTTATTATCGGCTTTGGAGATATTGAATTACGCTATCATGACCCACGTCGTTTTGGCTGTATTTTATGGTTAAATGAAGAAACAGAAAAAAATCTCATCTCCAAACTTGGCCCCGAGCCACTAAGTAGTCACTTTAATACGACATATCTTATTGAAAAACTAAAAACTAAAAAAACACCTATTAAAGTCGCACTTATGGATAACCATATTGTTGTCGGTGTAGGTAATATTTATGCAACTGAAAGTCTATTTAATTTAGGCATTCATCCTGCACAGCCATCAAATACCCTAACACACCCACAAATTGAAAAACTTGTTATTGAAATTAAAAGGATTTTAAAACAAGCCATTGAGCTAGGTGGCTCGACACTAAGGGATTATACCAATGCAAATGGAGAAAATGGGTATTTCCAACAGACCCTACTTGCATATGGTCGCGCAGGTGAAATGTGTATTAACTGTGAAACGACCTTAGAAAATATTAAACTTGGACAACGTGCAAGTGTATTTTGTCCACAGTGTCAGCCATTAAAAGTAAAGGCCGTTTAATGAAAACAGCAATTGTTAGACATATTCTCGTCAAAGATATCGAACTTGCAAAACAACTCAAAGAAAAGCTTGCGCGTGGTAGCGACTTTACAAAACTAGCTAAACAACACTCGACTTGCAATTCGGCTAAACGTGGCGGAGAACTCGGTGAAGTTAAGAAGGGGCAACTTGTTCCTATCATCGATAAACTTGTATTTTCAGCACCTGAAAAAGTCATTCAGGGGCCCATTAAAAGTAAGTTTGGATATCACTTGGTTGAAGTTAAATTTAGAATGGACTTCTAAAAAATAAAAGGCCTGTTCGGCCTTTTATTTTTGTTTACTGATTATGCATCTTTACGTGCTTTCAGTTCATCACGAATTTCGCGAAGTAACTGAATATCTTCTGGTGTAGGTGCAGGTTTGGCTGGTGCAGCTTCTTCTTTACGGCGCATTTTATTAATAATTTTTACCATTAAAAATACAACCCATGCCAAAATAATGAAGTTGATTAAAATCGTTAAGAAATTACCATAAGTTAATACGTTTACACCTGCTTTTTGTAACTCTGCAAGTGTCTGCAAGTTGTTCGGATTTTTTCCAAGAATAATAAATTTTTGTGTAAAGTCGACGCCACCACCTGTAATCATCGTAATAATAGGCATGATTACATCTTTAACTAAAGAATCAACGATTTTACCAAAAGCTCCCCCAATAATTACACCTACTGCAAGATCAATCATATTACCTTTTACAGCAAATTCTTTAAACTCTTTCATTATACTCATGTATATCTCCAAATTTTTTATTTGTTAATTGAACTTACTTTATATTGTTTAATATATAAATAAAATAAGCATTTATTATTAGCTTCCAATTTAATCTGTTTTAAATTCAAAAAAAAGTAATAAATACTTAAAACGAACAATTCTTTAGTTAGCCTAATAAAAAAGAGCCACCCAAAAGGATAGCTCTCTGTACATCAAAATAAATTACTTACCACGATTACGCTTACGTTCATTTTCTGTTAAGAATTTTTTACGTACACGAATAGACTTAGGCGTTACTTCTACAAGTTCATCATCTTGAATGAACTCAAGTGCTTGCTCTAATGTCATACGAATTGCAGGTGTTAATGTTAATGCTTCATCTGTACCAGATGCACGCATGTTTGTTAACTGTTTTGCTTTCGTTGGGTTTACTGTCATGTCGTCAGAACGTGAGTTAATACCCACAATCATACCTTCATACACTTCTAACTGAGGCTCTGCAAACAGACGACCACGGTCTTGTAAAGTGAATAAAGCAAACGCTAAACATGTACCATTTACCATTGAAATAAGTACACCATTTTGACGCTGTGCAACAGCACCTTGCTTCGCTTTACCATAGTGAGAGAAGCTTGATGTCATAATTCCTGAACCAGATGTAATGGTTAAGAACTCTGAACGGAAACCGATTAGACCACGAGATGGTACAGTTGCTTCAATACGGATACGACCTTTACCGTCGAGCTCCATATTCGTCATTTCGCCCTTACGGTTACCCATCTGCTCCATAATCGCACCTTGATGTTGTTCTTCAACATCAAATGTTACGTTTTCATATGGTTCTTGGATTTCACCATCAATCTCTTTCATGATCACTTCAGGACGAGATACACCCATCTCGAAACCTTCACGACGCATGTTTTCGATCAATACAGATAAATGAAGTTCACCACGGCCAGAAACTTTGAAACGGTCTGGGCTGTCTGTATCTTCAACACGTAATGCAACGTTATGAATTAACTCACGATCTAGACGCTCACGAATATTACGTGATGTTACAAACTTACCTTCACGACCAGCAAACGGAGAGTTGTTTACTTGGAACGTCATAGATACTGTAGGTTCATCTACAGACAATGGTGGTAATGCTTCAACATTTTTCGGATCACAAATTGTGTCAGAAATATTAAGTGCATCAATACCAGTGATACATACGATATCGCCTGCACCTGCAGATTCAACATCTACACGATCAAGACCATGGTAACCCATGATTTTTAAGATACGACCGTTACGTGTCTTACCTTCTTTATCAATTACAGTAACTGGTGTATTTAATTTAACAGAACCACGTTGAATACGACCAATACCAATCACACCCACAAAACTGTTGTAGTCAAGTGATGAAATCTGCATTTGGAATGGACCATCTGCATCTACTTTAGGTGGCTCAACGATGTCTACGATTGTTTCAAATAACGGCGTCATGTCTGGTGCTAAGTTATCAGCTTCACGACCAGCAATACCGTTTAAACCAGAAGCATAAACAACTGGGAAGTCGAGCTGTTCATCGCTTGCGCCTAGGTTATCGAACAAATCAAATACTTGATCCATTACCCAATCAGGACGAGCGCCCGGACGGTCAACTTTGTTTAAAACAACGATTGGTTTCAAACCACGAGCAAACGCTTTTGAAGTTACAAAGCGTGTTTGTGGCATTGGACCATCTTGTGAGTCAACTAAAAGCAATACACAGTCAACCATAGACATTACGCGTTCAACTTCTCCACCGAAGTCAGCGTGTCCCGGGGTATCCACAATGTTAATGCGGTAAGTTGTATCTGTACGTTTATCTAACCACGTAATGGCAGTATTCTTCGCAAGAATGGTAATACCACGTTCACTTTCTAGCGCATTTGAGTCCATGACACGCTCAATCTCGCCAGCACGTTCACCGAGTGCGCCAGATTGTTGTAAAAGTTTATCGACTAACGTTGTTTTACCGTGGTCAACGTGCGCAATAATTGCAATATTGCGGAGATTTTTAATATCTAATGACATGAATTTCGATACGCCTAAAATTTGAGGGCAAATTATACAAAAAAACTCTACTATTTAGTAGTGACATCTAATTGACAGCTACATTTTTTAAATGCAGTAACATGTTTTATTTTGTAAAGACATGTAAGTCGATTAGAATAGTGACATCTCTATTTATACCACACTTTTATGTCAGACCCACAATCTTCGGGTAAAGATAATTCATCTGAACTTATTCTTCAGTTAGAAGATCGCCCAAAATCATCCGTTGCTCTCTTTGCTGCACTGCAACATTTGCTTGCTATTTTAGTCCCAATTTTAACGCCAGGCTTACTTATTTGCGGAGCCCTCAAAGTTCCTGCTCATGAAACAACCATGATTCTTTCGATGTCATTGGTTATTTCAGGAATTGCTACTTTTCTCCAATGTAAAAAAGTAGGGCCTTTGGGTGCAGGCTTACTTATTGTACAAGGCACAAGCTTTAACTTTATTGGCCCAATTATGGCAATTGGTAGCTTGATGATTGCAAATGGTACACCTTATCAACATGTTATGGCCGCAATTTTTGGTGTTGTCATTGCAGGTGCATTCATTGAAATGGGGGTTTCACGTATTTTACCTTGGGTAAAAAAACTCATTACCCCTCTTGTTACAGGTGTTGTTGTTCTACTTATTGGTCTTACTCTTATTAAAGAGGGATTAATTAGTATGGGCGGTGGTTATGGTGCAATGGCTGATGGAAGTTTTGCCAATACAGACAACCTTATTATGTCTTGTACTGTACTTGCAATTATTGTGGTGTTGAACCGTATTCCTATTATTTGGGTAAAAAGCTCAGCTATTTTACTTGCACTAGTCAGTGGTTATCTTTTAGCTGGATTCATGGGGCACCTAGACTTCTCTGCTTTTCATAAAGCACCTACTTTTCAAATTCCAACACCACTTCACTTTGGTATTGCATTTGATTGGTCGTTATTTCTACCACTTGCTTTTATTTATCTCGTTACCTCGTTAGAAGCAATTGGTGATATCACTGCAACAAGTAAAGTTTCACACCAACCCGTCAGCGGTCCTATTTGGATGCAACGTATTAAAGGTGGCGTGTTGGTCAATGGTGCCAATTCTTTCTTAGCAGGTATATTCAATACATTCCCAAGTTCTGTTTTCGCACAAAACAATGGTGTCATTCAGCTTACAGGTGTTGCGAGTCGCTATGTTGGTTTATGGATTGCAGCTTTACTGGTTTTACTTGGCTTATTCCCTAAAATTGCGGGTATTATTCAAGCAGTTCCTCAAGCAGTCCTTGGTGGTGCGGTCATGGTAATGTTTGGTGCTGTTGCAGCTTCAGGTATTAATATTCTTTCAGGCATAAAGTTAGATCGTCGTGCGCTTTTAATTATTGCTATTTCCCTTGCACTTGGCTTAGGTATTGCACAAGTACCAGATTTTCTAAAACATATGCCAGATCTACTACGCAATATTTTTAGTTCTGGTGTCGCAACAGGTGGTATTACAGCTTTAATATTAAATGTTGTATTGCCTGAGAACAAAGAATAAAGTTTCACTGCCCAGTATCCACTGGGCATGTGTCTGCAAAAGAGAAAATTATGGATCCAAGAAGTGAGGTTGTCTTACGACAGAAAGATTATCTCAAAGGGAGCGTATTGTTTATTCACGCCCCAAGCGATAATTTAATATCAACACTTGATCAATCTGTACAAAGTTCAATTTGGACTTGGAATTATGCAGATTACCAAGCCCAAATTAAACAGGGATATAAAAGCCATTTTGGTACAAGTTTTCCAGAAGAAGCCTATGATCAGGTGGTTATTTTTGTTCCGAAGTCTAAAGAGTTACTCAATTACATACTCTATGAAGTTGCCAGCCACTTACCCCTGAATGCACAAATATTTTTAGTAGGTGAAAAAAAAGGTGGGGTTGAACGTGCAGCAAAACAGTTAAAGAACTACGGTCAAACCAAGAAGCTAGACAGCGCAAGACACTGTCAATTTTGGCAAACAACACTTGAAAAAATAGTACCTACTAAGCCGCTGACAGATTGGTTGCAAAAATATGACGTCGTTAATGATCATATTTCTCTTAGCGTTTATAGCTTACCAGGTGTGTTTAGTCAAAATCACTTAGATGTTGGCACAGCCGTACTCCTCCCCTATTTAGAACAAGTAAAATCAGGTAAACTTGCCGACTTTGGCTGTGGTGCAGGGATTATTAGCTGCTATTTAGCGAAGTTAAATCCAAACAATATTGTATACGCACTCGATGTAGATGCTTTTGCACTTGCCTCAACAAAGATTACTTTTGAGCGTAACAACATTCCTACCCATCAACTTCATACACATGCTGTGACTGGTATCGAAGATGCACCATGCGATCTAGATGCAATCGTGAGTAACCCTCCCTTTCACCAAGGTATTCATACCAACTATGCAGCAAGTGAAGGACTCTGCCAACAGGCAAAATTGCACTTAAATGCAAATGGTCAATTATGGATTGTTGCGAATCGTTTTTTAAACTATTCAATACTCATTGAACAATATGTCGGTAAATGTACCGTCATGGCAGATCAACAAGGTTTTAAGGTGTTATATGCCAACAATGCAAAATTTTAAAACAAAGGAATTTAGATGAGCGAACAGAATCAACCTGCGAACTTACAACGTAAGCTTGGTGCACGTCATCTAAATATGATTGCAATTGGTGGCTGTATTGGCACAGGTCTCTTCCTTGCTTCGGGGTCAACGATTGCAAGTGCAGGGCCAGGTGGTGCTTTACTCGCCTATGCAGTAATTGGTGTCATGATTTACTTTTTAATGACTAGTCTTGGCGAGCTAGCAACTCATAATCCAACTACAGGTGCTTTTTTTACATATGGAAATAAATATGTGGAAAATGGCTTTGGTTTCGCCTTAGGTTGGAACTATTGGTATAACTGGGCAATTACTGTTGCATTTGAGCTAGTTGCAGTTCAGTTTATTATGAAGTTTTGGTTCCCAGATATTCCTGGATTTTGGTGGAGTCTTGCCTTTCTTAGTATTATCTTTGCAATTAATGCCATGTCTGTGAAAGGCTTTGGTGAAAGTGAGTTCTTTTTCTCACTCATTAAAGTCGTTGCCATTATTGCCTTCATTGGTCTAGGCATTTTCATGATCTTTAAGATTATGGTAAGTGAATCAAGTGCAGTGTTTGCAAACTGGCATTATAAAGATGCACCTTTTGTAGGTGGATTACAAGCCATGATTGGGGTTGCAATGATTGCAGGATTTTCTTTTCAAGGAACGGAAATGGTTGGGGTTGCTGCTGGCGAATCTGAATCACCTGAAAAGAATATCCCATTAGCCATTAAGCAAATCTTTTGGCGTATCTTGTTGTTTTATATTCTTTGTATTTTCATTATTGGCACACTCATTCACTATGATGATCCATTGCTTATACAAGCAGCAAATAACAATGACGTTTCGGTTTCTCCCTTCACACTCCTTTATGAGAAAACAGGGCTTGCTTTTGCAGCAGGGTTAATGAATGCAGTTATTCTTACGGCTGTACTTTCTGCTGGTAATTCAGGTATGTATTCCTCAACACGTATGCTTTGGAATATGGCAAAAGAAGGAAGCGCCCCAAAAATATTTGCAAAGCTTGATGCTCGTGGCGTACCCATGAATGCATTATATGCAACCACAACTATTGCTGCATTCTGCTTGCTTACATACTTTGTAAGTGAAAAAGATGTGTATTTTTGGCTACTGAATATGTCAGGAATGTGTGGTTTCATTGTTTGGTTAGGTATTGCCGTTTCGCATTATAGATTCCGTAAAGGCTACATTGCACAAGGTTATAAACTTGAAGATTTATCTTACCGTGCAAAGCTTTTTCCTCTTGGCCCTTTGTTTGCATTTGCACTCTGCTTATTTATTACTTTAGGTCAAAACTACCAAGCATTTATGGGTGATCATGTAGATTGGAAAGGTATTATATCAACTTATATTACGATTCCTGTATTTTTAATCATCTGGTTAACGTACAAGATAAAATACAAAACCAAACTCATTCCTTATGACAAAATGGATGTAAAACCACTAAAAAAATCTTGATTTTTTAAAATCATGGGGTAGAATGCAGAAAATTTAATCATTTACCCAATTTAAGGAGGACATCATGCCATTACTACTACAACTTTAAATCTTGGCACGATGTCAGCTCACGGACAAGTGTCATATCAACTTGTCCGAGTGCCTTAAAGACCTAGCATTCGCTAGGTCTTTTTTATTTGGACAAAAATAAAAATATATTGAGACATATGATATGAGCATAAAGCTTACCCTAAATGAGAATGCAAATTTTGGTGTTCCCATTAAAATTTATACCTCTGATATTGATCAAGAGAGTATCGATCAACTCCATAAAATGTCACAACTACAGTTTATTCATTCACACATTGCTGTGATGCCAGATGTGCATCTCGGTAAAGGTGCAACTGTAGGCAGTGTCGTTGCAACAAAAAATGCAATTATTCCTGCTACTGTAGGCGTCGATATTGGCTGTGGCATGAATGCATTACGATTAAACTTAAAAGCAAGTCAATTACCAGACAATTTAAGTACACTTCGTAATGCAATTGAACGTAAAGTACCTGTAGGGTTTTCAATGCATAAGCAAATTCGTGCGAAAGCTTCTACATTAACACCTCTAGATAAGCGCTTAAATCAAATCACACTTAAACATCCAGCTTTAAAAAGAATGTTACGACACTTTGACAGTACATGGATGAAACAACTCGGAACCCTCGGTGGCGGCAATCACTTTATTGAACTATGCATAGATGAAAATCAAGATGTATGGATTATGCTTCACTCAGGCAGTCGAGGTTTAGGCAATGTGATTGGAACCTATTTTATCGAGCATGCGAAAAAAGAGGCACAACATCGATTTGGTCATGTTCCCGACAAAGATTTGTCTTACTTTGCTGAAGGCTCAAATAATTTTAATGATTATGTAGAAGCTGTTGAATGGGCACAAGAATATGCTTATGAAAACCGTCGTGAAATGATGCATTTAATTTTAGAGGCAATTCGCCTACTGCTTCCTAAATTTCAAATGACAAAAGAAGCAATTAACTGTCACCATAATTATGTTCAAAAAGAATATCATTTCGGTGAAGAGGTTTTTGTGACACGTAAAGGTGCAATTCGTGCAGGGCAAGGAGAATATGGCATTATTCCCGGCTCTATGGGAGCAAAATCTTTTATTGTAAAAGGTAAAGGAAACAATGAATCATTTTGTTCATGTTCACATGGTGCAGGGCGAAAAATGAGTCGTAGTAAAGCAAAAAGACAGTTTTCACAATAAGACCTTATTCAACAAACAGAGGGGATAGAATGTAGAAAGGATAAAGACGTCATTGATGAAATTCCATCAGCATACAAAGACATTGATGAGGTTATGGCAAATCAAACAGATTTAATTGAAGTAGTACATACATTAAAACAAGTTATGTGCATTAAAGGATAAAACTTATGAAACTTAAATCATTACCCAAAATAAAGTCACGCAATCATGTAGCACTCTCCCCTTTATTACATAAAGGTGGAATGCATGAGTCTGAAAAACCTAAATCTCAGCATCGTCGAGACCGAAAAGATATGAAAAAACAACTTAGAAATATAGGAATTTAAATACTATGAACACTTTAGGAGCAAAAAACCTGACGAAACCGTCAGGTTTTTTTTATTCTTAATACTTTAGATTAAAAATTATTGTGGAATACGTAATACTTGGCCCGGAAAAATTGAGTTTACATCTTTCAGTAAAGGCTGATTTGCTTCAAAAATTTTATTGTATTGGTTCGCATCACCATATACTTCTTTCGAAATTTTAGAAAGGGTATCACCAGACTGTACCGTATAAAACTGGCTTTCAGGTTGATCTGCATCTTCTGCTGTTTCTGCAACAGTCATTTGATCATCAACTTGAGCAACATGTTGTACATTACCAGCAGCTAGAATAATTTTTTCTTTGTCTGCTTGGCTTGCTGCTTGTCCATGAATAACAGCAGTATCTGTGTCGCTGTTATAATTTACAGATAATCCTGTAATTGCTAAACCCAAACTTTGAATATGTGCTAAAAGTTGGTTTGCAATTTCTTGTGCTGTTGGTTCAGAAGTTTGTGTTTGTTCTGGTTGCTCTGATTGACCTTCAAGTTTTTTTCCAATACCTTTTACAAAATCAAATAAGCCCATTGTTATCTCCTGATTAAATTGTGTAGTTATATTTTCGCTTTAGTATTTTTAATATAACAAAAATTTGCTTCTTTTATTTTACAAACATCAACAATACGTAAAAATATGTAACTCATATAAATAAAAAAATGGCTCATTTAGAGCCATTTTATGCGTAATAAAAACTACTTATTACTATTATTGTGCTTTTGGTTGAGCAAGAACTGTACGGCTACCAGTGATTGTAGCGAATACACGACGGTTCATTGCACGACCTTCTTTAGTGCTGTTGTCAGCAATTGGTTGATCCCATGCAAAACCTTGAGTAGTTAAGCGAGATGCATCAATGTTGTACTGATTAACAAGTGCAGCTTTCACAGAGTTAGCACGCGCTAAAGATAAACGTTCGTTTAACTTACGAGGACCAGTGTTATCTGTGTGACCATCAATACGTGCAGTTGCATTTGGATACTGATTTAACGCATCAGCAACTTTTGCAATTTCAGGACGGTACTGTGGTTTGATGTTTGATTTGTTTGTATCAAAGAACACACGAAGTTCCATGTTCAAGTCTTCAGTCAACTCTTGTGGTTGAGGCTGAGGTTGTTGAACAACTGGCGCTGGAGCAGGTGCTGGAGCAGGTGGAACTGGTTGAACGTCTACAACTGGTGCAGCAGGTTTCAAGTGACCACCAATAACAACGTTTAGACCAGCAAGTGCTGTGTAGTTCCAAAAATCAGCATTGATATTATATGTTGCACGCGCTTCTGTACGAAGAGACAGTGCATCATTTAAACGCCAGAAAACACCAGTACCTACGTTAACTAAACCACCTTCACGGTTTTGGTAAGACGTACGTGGAACACCATCAAAATCATACTTGTAGTAACCACCACCTAATAGTACGTATGGCTTGATTTTGCTATCGTAGTTTTTAGTGATTAAATCAGAAGTTGCGTAGAAGTTACCGTTGATTTGACGTTGTTTGTATTGAGCGCCTTGTTGAGCACCTTTTACATCGCCTTTAACTTGTAAGTATTCAGCTTCAAAACCTAACCATGGTGTTAATTCAGCACCTAATGCTGCACCAACTGCCATATCGTCTTGTAACTCAGGACCTTTAGTTAAGTGTTGTGCACTATCATTTACATTTTGTGTACCATTATTATGAGCACTGTCTTGGAAAGTGTAACCTAATAGTAATGGAGTTACTGTTACGCCTGCATTAGCAACTACAAAAGGAGAAGCTGCAAGCACTGTAGCAAGAGCAATACGACTCAATTTCATGGATATCCTCCAGAGATAACAATTGTTTTTTTTAAGCTCAGCCTAAAGTTTTTGTTTAATTTTACTGAGATATTTTTTACCTCAGTAGTTTTTAACTAATGAACAGATATAATACAAGAGCTTCTTATAAAATTAAACTTTTAATAACAATAATATAAAAAGTTAAAAAAATGCTCTTGGCTTTATACACAGTTAATACAAACCTATGTTTTTAAACATATATATCATTTTTCTCATTATTTAATATACTTTTCTCACTGCATTATACACTGTAAATATAGCAGATGTAGAAATTTTATTTCAAAATAATGACGCAAAAAGGATATTTGAATAGATCATAAGTTATTCAATACTTGTATCTGGTGGTACTTCCGTTATACGCCCACCTCTAGCTAAAAATGCTGCAACTTCATCCTCTAATGCTGAACGCTGCTTCTGTTTAGCAGTTACAGTTAAGCTTTCTGCTTCTTCAACATCTGCTGAATGTTGACTTGTTTCAGCACTTGGTTCACTTGCACCTTTTTCTGCTGCTTTTGCTTCATCATCATCTACAACTGAATCTTCTGATTCATCATAATCATTTGAGTCGACCATGATAACTCCCATCTTCCACTGTCTCATTGATATATCTCACTGTTTCAGTGAGATATATGGAATTTAGCAATCTTCACAAAAATAGCAAGACTCCAATTTGTATCTTTTACAGTTTTTTAGTACAAATAGTCTTATTCTTATTTTGCATATCTCGTATTTTTCAAAGATCCCAAGCCACTTGCTTTATGCATAAAAAAACCTTTTAGCTTAGCATTGCTCATTGCAATTTTATGTCCAAAACTTCTCGCCCAAATTAGTGGATACAACTGAGAAGATTCCAACCAACCTAAAATAGACATGCTATGCATCATTGCTTCATTCTGATGACGGCGTAAATATTCATATCTTCTTAATGTCTGAATATTTGCCCATATCCCTCGCTTCATATCTCTTAATAAAACATCGCATAATACAGCAGCATCTAAACAACCTATATTTACACCTTGACCTGCAAGAGGATGAATTACATGTGCAGCATCACCAACTAAAGCCAACCCTTCAATTGCATATTTTTCAGCAGAGCGTGCTTTTAATGGAAAACAAGATCTATTTTTTGCAACCTTCACACCACCTAACATATGTAGACTTTCTTTTGTTAATCTATCTGCAAATGCTATTTCATCTAATGCCATATACTCATTACATATATGTGTCGGTAAAGTCCAAACAATCGATTGCCAATATCCCTCTTCTTCTGAAATAGAGCTTTTTATTGGCAAATATGCAAGCGGCCCTGTTGGTAGAAAAATTTGTCGAGCTACATGATGATTTCTTTGGTTAGTTTGGATTGCACAGCCTATTGCAGACTGCTTATAGTCTAAAACTTTCACCCCAATGAAAGCTTCTTGACGTACAAAGGAGTTTGCACCATCTGCACCAATAACCAGTTTTGTATTTAAATGCTCACCATTAGCAAGTGTAATCGACCAGCCATCTATACGCTGCTCTAAGCGCTTCACACGAATATCTGTTCGGTAGTTTGCTACTTTTTCTAACATGGTCTTTTGCATAGCCAAATTTAGAATACTAGGTTCAACCATAACACCTAGCCAATTAGCATCAGGAGGTCTATTTATACTTTCATGACCAAAGTAAATATCTCCACAACCACTTTTATTCCAAACATGCATTGCTGTATAAGGTTCATATCTCTCAATATTTTTCCAAACACCTGCAATCTGCAATAAATGAATTGTTGCTTGGCTTAAAGCAAGCACTCTAGAATTCATCTTTTCTAGAACTTGCGCTGAATCAAGCAAAGGGGCCGCATCTAACACAACAACATCGATATTTTCTTTTGCAAGCAATAAAGCAGTTAATCCACCAACTAAACCACCACCCACAATAACAACATCATACTTTTCCTGATAAATCATGCTTTCAATCCCATCGCATAGTTCGCAACCATTGGTTTAATGCCTGGTACAATATCAAAAGCCAAGAGACCTGTATTTCTCATTAGTTTTAGAAGCGGGTTCTTATTACTAAATCCTCTAACAATACCATCACAAAATTTAATAACACGCTTTTGGTCAACTAATCTTGCTTGTTCATATTGTTTTAAAAGTGTAGGACTACCAATATCATCCGATGTTTTAATATGATTAGATAAAAATCTTACCAATACTTCTGCATCTCTTAAACATAAATTAAATCCCTGTCCTGCAACAGGGTGAATGGTGTGTGCAGCATTTCCCATAAGCACAACACGACCACTCGCCTGTTTGTGTGAAAGCACCTGGGACAATGGATAACAAAACCGCTTACCCGTTTTTTCAAATTTTCCAGCTCGCCCACCATAGGTCTGCTGTAGTGCATCTAAAAACTTCTGATCATTTTCAGCACCCAACCATTGCTGTTCTGTGCCTTTTTTTACAGGCCACACAACCGAACGGCGATTTTCTCCTGGTAGAGGGAGTAGTGCTAAAGGACCTAAAGTACTAAATCTTTCAAAACCAACATGCTCATGGGGTTTAGATGTTTGTACAGTTGTAACTATTGCGACTTGTTCATAGTCATGAATATCTGCATCAATGCCTAATGCTTGACGGCAAAAAGAGTCCCGACCATCTGCTGCGATAACTAGCTTAGAAACAACTTTAATTTTTTTATTATCTCTAAGTGCATCAATAGTCACTTGCGCATTATCTTGTGTCAGCGCAGTCACTTGAACCCCATCAATAAGTTCAATTTGGCTATTACTTTTTACTTGTGTCAAAAGTACACGCCCTAGCCATGCATTTTCAATTACCTGCCCAAAGTTTTCAACATTCTCTTGTTCAGCTAACAAGCGTGCCTTACCAAATCCGCCTTCTTCCGTAATATGTACTTGTCGAATAGGTGTTGCATGTTGCTGTAAACTTTCCCACAAGCCTAACTTACTGTAAATTTGAACACTACGTCGTGACAATGCACTATTTCGTGCATCAAAACTTGAATGATATTCCTGTAACTCAGAATCTGAAATATCAGGATATCTAATCGCTTCTAAAAGTTTCACACGAATATTTGCTTTCGCTAACATCAATGAGAGGCTTAGACCCACCATCCCACCACCAACAATTACAACCTGTGGCATTATTATTTCCTATTTAGTGGAATTAGATTTCATTAATTCTTCAATATCATCAATTTCTTTCACAACATTGGCTGTTAAAACCTCGGGCCCTTCAGACGTCACCACAACATCATCTTCAATTCGAATACCAATACCACGCCACTTTTTAGGAACAGTTGTATCTTGCGGAGAAATATAAATACCTGGCTCAATCGTTACGACCATACCTGCTTCATAACAGCGAGGACCTTCTTTTGTTTTATAGCCTCCAACATCATGCACATCTAAACCAAGCCAATGTCCTGTACCATGCATATAAAATTGTCGATAAGCTTCATCAGCAATTAAATCATCTAAATTTCCTTGCAATAAACCAAGCTCCAATAAGCCTTGAGTAAGTATTCTTACAACAATATCATGTGGTTTTCGATATGAATTACCAATACGTACCGCATCAATGGCTGCTAGTTGCGCATCTAAAACTAACTGATAAATTATTCGCTGCTCTTTGGAAAATACGCCATTTACGGGAAATGTCCGTGTAATATCAGATGCATAATACTCATATTCACAACCAGCATCTATTAAAACAAGGTGTCCATCTTCTATTTTTTTATTGTTTTCTACATAGTGTAAAATGCAACCATTTTCACCACCACCAACAATACTACCATATGCAGGAACACAGCCATGTTTACCAAACACATAGTTTAGCTCTGCTTCTAGCTCATACTCCATTATGCCAATACGTGCACTTTTCATTGCTTTCGTATGTGCAATCGCACTAATTTCAGCAGCCCGTTTCATTAATCCAATTTCTTTATCAGATTTAATCAAACGCATAGCATCTATAATTGGGTCTAGTTGTAATAAGCTCAGTTCTAAATGATGCTGTTGGATAATACTCGTAATACGTATATCAAAATCCGCATCATGGCCTATTCGAAAATAAACTTTATGCACATCTGAAAGTAGCTCTACCACCACCTCTTCATCGAAATCATCTATAGCATATGAAGTATCTGCATGATATGAAGATTTTGCACCTTCTAACCCTTCACGATAACCATGCCATATTTCTAACTCAGGATCACGTTCACGACAAAAAAGAGTGTATTCATACTCATCAGCATCATCAAAAGTTTGAATAACAGCGATTGCCTCAGGTTCAGGAAAACCTGTTAAATAATAAAAACTACTGTCTGCACGATATTTATAATCTACATCACTATTACGATAGCTCACCGCATTTGTTGCAATAATAGCAATGCTATGTGCACCCATTTTACGTGCCAGCTCTAAACGTCGTACTGCAAAATCAGCTTGGGTAAGTTTCAACATACCTACTCCTTTTTAAGTTTTATATTATCTAACAGATGCTTTTTTAACTTGGACGATGTGGTGTAAACATTTCAACCACATTGTTCGATTCTGGTGTATCACCTACCGGTTGAATACGCTCATGTACATGCTTGAGTAAAGAGCTTTCATCAACAGCAATCTTTTTACGCCCCATAGATAGACTAACAGGAATCAAGCGCACAAATTCAAATAGCTCTTGATAGCCTTCTTCACCCTCTTCGTCATCATCTTCATCTTCAAACTCAACGGCCGCAACATCTTGTAAATGACCGATAAGCTCTCTTTCATCTGTACGAATATGTCCAGAAGCTAAGCCAAAACCGAGTACAACTCCTGCACACCAGTCTGCCAATGCCTGTACTCGGTCTCTTAAAACGTGCTGATCATCTGGCAACATTGGCAAATAATCCAAATCATCTTCTGAAAGTGCATGTGCGACATCTTCAGTTTCATCGGTTAAAGTAGCTAAGCTATCATCATTCAGTTCAGGCACATTGAGAGTGGATAAAATAAGTGTCCATTCTTCGCGTGTTGGTGGCTGTGTCACACAAACAATACCAGTAAGTAACCCATGTAACTCACTTGGGCTTGAAATTTCTTCAATATTTGAAAAGTGGCGATCCCATTCAGACCAACCTGTAATATCATCTTGCATTCGTTTTTCCAATGTCTATACTGCGTATATCTTACCTTTGTTTGCAATACTGTGCGACCACGTTATGTTAGAAGAATTAAAGCGACTTCAAACGCATATTGCTAATTTTCAAGAGCGTTTGAAAAATCTTGAGGGTGAAAACACCTCTTTGCATCAGCAAAAAAAAGAAATGGAGAAACACCATGATGAACAAACAACTCAACAAACAACAACACTGCGTAGTAAACAAGATAAAATTGATACGCTAACCAATAATCTAAATACTTTACAGGATCAATATAACGCACTCAATCAAGATGCGAAAACATTGGCTGAACGTTATAGTCGTTTAGAGAAGGGCTGTACAGATTTAAAAAGTAGATTTCAAGAAATTCTTGCCGAACGCAATGAGTTACGTGTGCTTAAAGAAAAATTACAGCATGAACAAACCAGTGCCAAGCAAGAAATTACAGCATTAAAAGAAGAGCGTGTACAACTCATTGAAAAAAATGAGCATGCGAAACTAAAAGTAGAAGCCATTATTGAACGTTTGGCTATTCTTGGTACTGATGAAGACCAAAACACACAAGAAATTCAAAAACTTGCTCATCCATCTAAACATAATGAGGAAGCATCATGAGCAACACATCTATCGTTGTTGAACTCCGTATTATTGAGCAAATTTTTCGCCTATCAACTACAGAGGAAGAAAGAGGTGATTTAGAAAAAGCTGCTGATATTTTAAATCAACGCTTTCAAGAATTTCGTGCCAAAGCGCCTCGCATTGAACATAATAAATTAGTAGTTATGGTTGCTTTAGAGCTCATGCAAGAAGTTCTCTCTTTAAATAAATCCTTACAGCAATATGAACAATGTGAATATTTATTAAAGACGCTACTTGAAAGTATCGAACAAGAAACGACATAAAAGTTCCTTTCCAATAAGTGCATAAATCATCACCAAGTGAAAAGGAACTTAACACAACACTACCTGAAACAGTATGCATCTTGGGCGTTTTTCGTTATAATATTAGCTACTCTGAGGTGTTCGCCAGCAGGTCAGATTCCCCTGAGCCAATACTAACACTTTAGGATTGCGTTCTGCATATTTAGAGTGTATGCCCATCTTGAATGGGAAACCCAGCAAGTATGCGTCGCGTCCACCTTGAACTTTATGGTTCAAGGGCTACGACTTGCAGCGGCATCTTGGAGCTTATTCCACATCTTTATTGCTTGTGATGTTTCTTGAACATCATGCACACGCACAATACTTGCACCTTGTTGTATTGAAAATAAATGCCCCACAACACTTCCAATAATACGGTCAGATGCATTTTCACATTCTGTTACCGCACCTATAAACCTTTTACGTGATAAACCCGATAAAATTGGATAACCCAACTCATGTAGCCGATATAAGTTATTTAATAAAATAATATTGTGATTTATATCCTTTGCAAAACCAAACCCAGGATCAACAATAATATTTTCATTACGCACTCCCATATCTTTTGCATTCTTAATTTTTAATTCAAGCTCATACATTACATCACTTACAACATCATCATATTGTGCAAGTTGATTCATTATTGTGGGCTCACCCCGCATATGCATAAGTACAATGGGAATATCAAGTTCTACTGCCATTTCTAAAGCAAATGGACGACTTAGTGCTCGCACATCATTCCAGATATGTGCCCCTGCTTCTACTGCCTGCTTAATGATCTCAGGCTCACTAGTATCTATCGATAAAATAACATCATATTTAGCAAGCGCCTTAACAACAGGAATAACACGCTCCAACTCTCCCTGTACACCAACATAGGATGCTCCAGGTCTTGTAGACTCCCCACCAATATCTATAATTCTTGCACCTTGAGCTATCATTTCTTGAGCTTTAAAAATAGCCGAATCGATATGGGTATACTGCCCTCCATCACTAAAAGAATCAGGTGTTACATTAAGTATCCCCATAACCTGAGGAGTAGATAAATCTATAACATGACTCTTACAAATGATTTGCTTTTTTGGCAAAGATGTTAATTGCATAATTCTCTCAATATCTAATAAAAAAGAGCCACCGAAGTGACTCTTATTTTTTAATTCATCGCAGGTAATGGAGGTGGAGATGATGGACCATCTTTAGGTAATTCATCTGATACTGGATTCTCAGCAACATAGACCTTTGGTGGTCTTGGCTCTTTACCTTCCATAATATCTAATACCTGATCTCGATCGATCGTTTCCCAATCCATCAGTGCTTTAACCATGACATGAGCTTTATCTTTATTTTGCTCAAGAATATCCCATGCCACTTTATATTGCTCATCTAGAATACGACGGACTTCTGCATCAACTTGTTGTTGAGTTGCTTCAGAAATCGTACGGCTACCAATACTTCCTAAGAAAGATTGCTGACTGTCATCCTCATAGACCATCACGCCCATTTTATCTGACATGCCATACTTAGTTACCATTGAACGTGCCATTTTTGTTGCTCGTTCAAAGTCATTTGATGCACCAGTCGACTGCTGATTAATAAATATTTCTTCAGCAATACGACCACCAAACAAAATAGATAATTCGTTTAGCATCTTATCTTTATAATGACTAATTTGATCCTGTTCAGGTAATTGCCAAGTCACACCAAGTGCCCAACCACGTGGCATAATTGTTACTTTATGCACAGGATCTGTACCTGGTAAAATTTCTGCAACAATGGCATGTCCTGCTTCATGGTAAGCCGTTGCTCTACGCTCTTCATCACGAAGAATCATAGATTTACGCTCAGGTCCCATATAAATCTTGTCTTTAGCATCTTCAAAGTCATGCATATCTACCGTATTTTTATTACGGCGTGCTGCAAATAAAGCTGCTTCATTCACAAGGTTTGCAAGCTGTGCGCCTGAGAAACCTGGCGTACCACGTGCTAAAACTTTTACATCTACACTTGTTACAGATGGCAATTTTTTCAAATGCACATTTAAAATTTGCTCACGACCATTAATATCTGGTAAGCCCACCATCACTTGGCGGTCAAAACGGCCAGGACGAAGTAATGCTTTATCTAAAACATCTGCACGGTTGGTTGCAGCAATAACAATAATACCCTCATTGCCTTCAAAACCATCCATTTCAACAAGCATTTGGTTTAAGGTTTGTTCACGCTCATCGTGCCCACCACCTGTACCAGAACCACGATGACGACCAACTGCATCAATTTCATCAATAAAAATGATACAAGGTGCATGTCGTTTTGCCTGTTCAAACATATCTCTTACACGAGAAGCACCTACACCAACAAACATTTCAACAAAATCAGAACCTGAAATACTGAAAAATGGTACTTTAGCTTCACCTGCAATCGCTTTTGCAAGTAATGTTTTACCTGTTCCCGGTGGTCCAACCATCAATACCCCTTTAGGGATTGATGCACCAAGACGTTTGAATTTTGCTGGATCTTTCAAGAAGTCAACTATTTCAACAACTTCTTGTTTTGCTTCATCACAGCCTGCAACGTCTTTAAAGTTTACTTTGATTTGATCTTCTGCAAGCATTTTTGCTTTTGATTTACCAAAGCTCATTGGGCCACTTTTACCACCAGCACCACCGCCCATGTTACGCATAAAGAACATGAACAATAAGATGATTAAAAGCACTGGGAAACTTGCGATGAGTAATTGCATCAAAACGCCTTGACGTTGAGGAGCTGTACCTTCAACGACAACACTGTTTTTAATTAGACTCGGCATAAGCTCAGGATCTTGTACCGCAGGGCGAATACTTTCAAAACCTGAACCATTCTTTTTCTCGCCAGTAATTTTTTCGCCATCGATGGTGACTTGCTTAATTTGGCCTGCATTTACCGCAGCAACAAACTCTGAATAGTTCATTTGCGATGGTTTATTGTGATCACTGATGTTGCTGAATATTAAAATCAGCACTCCGAGTATCACTAGCCATAACACTGCGTTTTTGAAGAGATCGCTCAAAGCTTTATTCCCATATCATCAATCTAATTTGAACCTACTTCATTTAAAGAAAGTAAGCTCTTTTCACGAAAGTGAGTGACAACACTCAATACCTAATACTGTAAACATGCACAATTTTTACGAACTTGGCAAGTCTAACGTGCTTTACGCTGCTGTCCAATAAGAAAAACTTCTTTTGAACGTGCTCGCGATGCAGCAGGTTTTACAGTTTTTAAAACATTAAATGTATCGACAACCTGTTTTCTAAACTCATCAAACCCTGAACCTTGGAAAACTTTAACAACAAATTGTCCGTTAGGCCCAAGAACTTTTTGTGCAAAATCTAAAGCAAGTTCACACAAATAAATCTGACGAGGTTGATCAACAGCCCTATTACCTGATGTATTGGGGGCCATATCTGAAATTACAATGTCGACTTGTCGTCCATCTAAAATATTTAACAGTTTTTCAAAAACTTCTTCTTCCCTAAAATCACCTTGTAAAAAAGTAACATCAGGCAATGCATCCATTTCTAAAATATCAGATGCAATAACTAAACCTTTAGGGCCAACAAGTTTTCCTGCAATCTGCGACCAACTTCCTGGTGCAGCTCCCAAGTCAACAACTGTCATTCCTGGTTTAATAAGTTTATATTTTTCTTGAATTTCCAAAAGCTTATAAGCTGCACGTGCACGATAGCCTTCTTTTTGCGCCTTTTTCACAAAAGGGTCATCCAAATGCTCTCTCATCCACGCACGACTGCTCTTAGATAGCTTTTGATTGGTAATGCGTGTCGCCATAATCATCAAAATTCATAAAAAATAATCGCTATATTGTACGCAAAAAAAAGGGTTCTTGCAGTATGGAACTACATATATATAAATAAGTTTTTTTTAATCATATTAATCGTTTTTATAAAAGTACATTCTAATACTCATAAAAATTAAAAATACTTGGCATATAAATTTATCTAATATAGAAATCTAAAAGAACTATATCAATACATCTAACCTCATCAATCTAGCATATTTTTTTTATGTGAATCATCTATTTTCATAGAACACATGATTTTTTTGCATTTCTTACACTTTCTCAGATTGGATTTGTTATACTGTGAGGCTTCATTCATATAGGTTTTCCCATGGCATCTTTATCTACCCAAGAAAGTAAACTTCTACGTCAGATTGGACACTCTTTGTCCCCTGTTGTCATTATTGGTGGGCAAGGACTCACTGAAAATGTTATTGAAGAAACACTTCGTGCTTTAAATGACCATGAACTCATTAAAGTAAAAATCGTTGGAGAAGATCGAGAAGTTCGTGCAGAAGTCATTGATCTTATTAGCCAAAAAACGAATGCAGAAGTTGTTCAAAAAATTGGGAAGGTTATTCTACTTTACAAAAAAGCTGAACAACAAAACCAAAAATTGTCTAACTTAGTGCGTTATGCACATTTAGCAAAATAACTTATAAATAAGGCTTCTATGGCAAGTTACGAGTTACAGCCGTTCAAAAGATTTGATGCTATTCATCTTGTATCTGCAATTGAACAACAAAATACCATCATAAACGTTGGCTTTTGGGTTAGAGACCCAATGCAACTCATTGAATGGCCTGAAAGTACGCAACATAAATTAGCAAGAGCAGATTTTCTTTGGGAAAACAGCTGCTTTGAAATATTTATTGGTGTCAAAAATGAAGACTTTTATAGAGAAATTAACTTATCTCCGTCTGAAAATTGGCAAAGCTACCAGTTTGAAGAGTATCGTTACCCTGAAAATGTTCCTCCAATACTTGCAACAGACATTGAGCTTATTGAGCTAAAACGTACACATTATGGACTAAATGCTGTACTTGATCTGCAATTGTTTCTAACAACGCATCAATTACAGGCGAGTGATATTTATATCGGGCTTGCTGCAATATTTAAAACTGCTCAAGGAACTCAATACTATGCGATTCAGCATAGCAGTCCTGAGCCAGACTTTCACAACAAGCGCGATTGGTTACATGAGTTTTAAAACTCATAACCGTGGTAGCATCCATTATCTATTTGGATGCTCTTTTTTCCAAGTTATCCTGTAACTCTCTTTTAATTTCTTCAATTTGTGCTGTTAAATCTTTCAACTCAATTTTAGCAACTTCCTTTATTTCAATAAAATCATCTTCTGACAAGGTATAATCCTCCCTTACCTTATTTAACCCGAATCACGGATAAGCGAAGCTAAAGAATTATAAAAAAATAGAAGATTGCCTTACTTTATTGAGTTTCTAGACACAAGTAAGCAGACAACCTTCTATGTACGATTATACGGAACTATTTTGCTTGATCGATGACTTTTGTATTCAATTTAAGCCTATTTATTTTGAAGCCTTGAAAGAATCTGGAGTAAGACAACGTTCTCGTCAAGCACTATTAGAGCTATCAGAAGTCATTTTTTTAGCTGTATGGTCACACCTCAGTGGATTTAAAACATTTAAGCAATTCATTGTCTTTATTCAACTTTACCATCGCAAAGCATTTAAATATCTACCTTGCTATGCTCGTATTAATGCACTCATCAATCAATATGCAGATGCCATCATTGCATTCTTTGAAGCGATTCGAGGGAAAGCTAAAAAAGATCACATTCACTTCATGGATTCAACGCCATTACGGGTTTGTAAAAATATGAGAATTTCAAGACATAGAACCTTTAAGGAAAAAGCCAGTCGAGGAAAATCTTCTACGGGATGGTTCTATGGGTTTAAACTACATCTTATGGTCAACCGTGCTTGTGAGATTGTATCTGCTTTAGTGACCACGGGGAAAAGGGCTGATATCCAAGTGGCCTATCCATTATTCAATATGAGTAAATTTCAGGGTAAATTATTTGCAGATCGAGGATATATTTCTAAATTCCATCAGCAATTCTTTGAAAAACAAGGCTGTGAGCTGATTACACGAACAAGATCAAATATGGATGCACCTCCTTTACGTAAAGAAGATGAGCATTATATGTGTCAAAGAAACTTGCTTGAAACAGTGAATGGGCAGCTCAAAGAAAGCTTTGGATTAGAAAACTCTCGTCATCGTTCATGGCGAGGGTATATTGCTCATATTTATGCGACTTTGATTGCTTATCAATGTACTGCGACTAAACCTAAAGTTCAGGACTTATAAATAATTTCTTATCCGTGATTCGGGTTTATTTAAATGGTTCATAATATTTTCTTTCAGATGTTGAAGATTTTTTTTAAGTTCGCTAGCGTGTAGCGTATTATCATCGTGACTTGAATTGTTATTTTGAATAGACATAATAAATATTTCCGTTGATTTGTATTTTTATTCATCATATCACTAGAACTTCATTATAAATACAAACCTTTATAGAGAGTTAGGTGAAGTTTAGTATTTCAACAGATAATAAACCCTCTTTATCTTATAATTTTGCTCAAGATTTCCACTATTACAGAATAAAAATAAAAAAACAAAATTACTTCATTTAAAACAAATGTTTAATTTAAACAAAACACTAGATCAAAAAGTCAAAGATATAGAATCAGTTCAATAATTTACATAGACTTTCTCTACTTATATGCGTACAATACGTTTTTAAGTTACGAGTGAGTCGCCCCGGAGATAGGTAAAATTTACCTATTGAGCGCAGGTTTCCTCGCTTTTTTACAGCTTAAAAATCAGGAGCTTCGACTTGAGCACCCCCGCCATTTTAGCCCTTGCTGATGGAACCATTTTTACTGGTATTTCTATTGGCGCAACGGGATCTACGACTGGAGAAGTCGTTTTCAATACTGCCATGACTGGCTATCAAGAGATATTAACCGATCCAAGTTATGCACAGCAGCTTGTAACGCTTACTTATCCTCATATTGGTAATACAGGCTGTAATGCTGAAGATGTCGAATCTGGCCGCATTCATAAAGTATGGGCAAATGGTCTAATTATTCGAGATCTTCCTCTACTGCATAGCAACTTCAGAGCAGAATTGTCTTTAGAAGACTACCTACAACAACAGAATATTGTTGCTATTGCAGACATTGACACTCGAAAATTAACACGTATTTTACGTGACAAAGGTGCACAAAATGGCTGTATTCTTGCAGGTGAAAATATTACTGCTGAAGAAGCTATTGAAAAAGCACGTGCATTTGGTGGCCTTAACGGCTTAGACCTTGCAAAAGAATGCTGTGACCCTGAAGGTTTTGAATGGACTGAAGGTTCATGGACATTACAAAATGGCTTTACTCAACCTGAAACTAAATTTCATGTTGTGGCATATGACTACGGCGTAAAAACAAACATTTTACGTATGCTTGCAGATCGTGGTTGCAAACTTACTGTTGTTCCTGCGCAAACATCTGCTGAAAAAGTAATTGCACTCAATCCAGATGGTATTTTCCTTTCTAATGGTCCTGGTGACCCTGCTGCATGTGACTATGCCATTGAAGCTGTGAAAACCATTATTGAAACGACTGAAATTCCCGTATTCGGTATTTGTTTAGGTCATCAGTTATTAGCCTTAGCCTCTGGTGCTCAAACAGTTAAAATGAATCATGGTCACCACGGTGCAAACCATCCTGTGAAAAACCTAGAAACTGGAACTGTGATGATTACTTCTCAGAACCACGGTTTCGCAGTAGATGAAAGTACATTACCTTCGAATTTAAAAGCAACACACAAATCTTTATTCGACAGTACATTACAAGGCATTCATCGTACAGATAAACCAGCATTTAGCTTCCAAGGTCACCCTGAAGCAAGTCCTGGCCCACACGACTGTGCCCCATTGTTTGACCACTTCATTGAACTCATTGAAGCATCTAAAAAGTAATTAAGGAGCGAAATAATGCCTAAACGTACGGATATTAAAAGCATCTTAATTATTGGTGCAGGTCCTATTGTCATTGGTCAAGCATGTGAGTTTGACTACTCAGGTGCACAAGCATGTAAAGCACTACGTGAAGAGGGCTACCGAGTTATCTTAGTTAACTCTAACCCTGCAACGATTATGACTGACCCTTCAATGGCAGATGCAACTTACATTGAGCCTATCACTTGGCAAACTGTAGAGCGTATTATTGAAAAAGAACGCCCTGATGCTGTTTTACCAACAATGGGTGGTCAAACTGCGCTGAACTGTGCATTAGATTTAGATAAACACGGTATTTTACACAAATACAATGTTGAACTTATTGGTGCATCAAAAGACGCTATTGAAAAAGCTGAAGATCGTAAACTTTTCGATCAGGCAATGAAAAAAATTGGCTTAGAATGCCCTCGCGCTGCTGTTGCCGAATCTATGCCTGAAGCATTAGAAATTCAATCACGTTTTGGCTTTCCTGTAATCATTCGTCCATCATTTACAATGGGCGGCTCTGGTGGTGGTATTGCATATAACAGAGAAGAATTTTTAGAAATCTGTGAACGTGGTTTCGAACTTTCTCCAACACACCAACTTCTTATCGATGAATCACTCATCGGTTGGAAAGAGTACGAAATGGAAGTTGTGCGTGACAAAAATGATAACTGTATCATTGTCTGCTCAATTGAAAACTTCGATCCAATGGGTGTACATACAGGTGACTCGATTACCGTTGCGCCTGCACAAACTCTTACAGATAAAGAATACCAACTTATGCGTAATGCATCAGTTGCTGTATTACGTGAAATCGGTGTTGAAACAGGTGGTTCAAACGTTCAATTTGGTATTAATCCAAAAGATGGACGTATGGTTGTTATTGAAATGAACCCACGTGTATCACGCTCATCTGCACTCGCATCAAAAGCAACGGGCTTCCCTATTGCTAAAATTGCTGCGAAACTTGCAGTTGGCTATACACTCGATGAACTCAAAAATGATATTACAGGTGGTGTTACTCCTGCCTCATTCGAACCATCGATTGACTATGTTGTAACTAAAATTCCTCGCTTTAACTTTGAGAAATTCCCACAAGCAGAGCCTGTACTTACCACACAAATGAAATCTGTGGGTGAAGTCATGGCTATTGGTCGTAACTTCCAAGAGTCATTACAAAAAGCTCTTCGTGGTCTTGAAGTGGGTGCATGCGGTTTCGACGAAAAAATTGAAGCTACAACACCAAATGCCAAAGAAAAAATCATGCTTGAACTTAAAGTTCCAGGCCCTGAGCGTATTTGGTATGTTGCAGATGCATTCCGTCAAGGTTTCACATTAGATGATATCTTTGAAGCAACCAAAATTGATCGTTGGTTCCTTATTCAAATCGAAGATATTATTAAAACTGAAGACCACATTAAATCACTTGGTTTTGGTGATTTAACTGCTGAAAATATCCGTTCATTCAAACGTAAAGGTCTATCTGATTTACGTATTGCAAACTTAATGGGTATTTCACAAAAACAATTCCGCAAACAGCGTTGGAATTTAGGTATATACCCTGTTTATAAGCGTGTAGATACATGTGCTGCAGAGTTTGAGTCAAGTACAGCGTATATGTACTCAACCTATGACGAAGAGTGCGAAGCAAACCCATCAGATCGTAAAAAGATTATGGTTATTGGTGGTGGGCCAAACCGTATTGGACAAGGTATTGAGTTTGACTACTGCTGTGTACATGCTGCACTTGCAATGCGTGAAGATGGTTACGAAACGATCATGGTTAACTGTAACCCTGAAACTGTTTCAACCGACTACGATACGTCAGATCGCTTATACTTCGAACCAATTACACTTGAAGATGTTTTAGAAATCATTCGTACTGAAAAACCTAAAGGTGTGATTGTACAGTATGGTGGACAAACTCCTCTAAAATTGGCACGTGCACTTGAAGAAGCAGGCACACCAATTATTGGTACATCTCCTGATGCAATTGACCGTGCAGAAGACCGTGAACGTTTCCAGCAAATGATTCAACGTCTACAACTACGCCAGCCAAACAACAGTATTGTAAAATCTGCTGAAGAAGGTATTTCTGAAGCGTCGAAAGTAGGCTATCCATTGGTTGTTCGTCCATCTTATGTACTTGGTGGTCGTGCAATGGAAATTGTATACAATGAAGATGAGCTCAAACGTTACCTTCGTGAAGCTGTTCAAGCATCTAACGAATCCCCAGTACTACTTGACCACTTTTTAAACTCAGCTATTGAGGTTGATGTTGATTGCGTCTCTGATGGTAAAAATGTAGTCATTGGCGGCATTATGCAACACATCGAAGAGGCAGGTATTCACTCAGGTGACTCTGCATGTTCAATTCCACCGTATTCTTTATCTAAAGAAATTCAAGATGAAATGCGTCGTCAAACCATCGCCATGGCAAAAGAGCTTGGTGTAATTGGTCTAATGAACGTACAGTTTGCGGTAAAAGGAAATGATGTTTACGTGCTTGAAGTTAACCCACGTGCATCAAGAACAGTACCTTTTGTTTCTAAATGTATTGGTGAATCTCTTGCAAAAGTTGCTGCACGCTGTATGGCAGGACGCTCTTTAGCTGACCAAAACTTTACTCAAGAAATCATCCCTGAGCGTTTTGCAGTAAAAGAAGCCGTTTTCCCATTTGCTAAATTCCAAGGCGTAGATCCTATGCTTGGGCCTGAGATGAAATCTACAGGTGAAGTTATGGGTGTTGGTGAAACATTTGGTGAAGCATTCTATAAAGCGGTTCTCGGCTCAAATGAACGCCTTCCAGGTTTACCTACAGAAAATGAAACAAAATATGCGTTTTTATCTGTCCGTGAATCTGATAAAAAAGATGTTGTTGCTATTGCAAAACAGTTTGCAGACTATGGCTTTAAACTTGTTGCAACAGGTGGTACACATACAGTCATAACTGAGGCTGGATTTGCATGTGAACGTGTAAATAAAGTCACTGAAGGCCGTCCACATATTGTAGACCGCTTGAAAAATGGCGAAATACACCTTATTGTAAACACAACTGAAGGCAAACAAGCACAATTTGACTCTGCTGCTATTCGCCGTGCTGCACTACAAGGTAAAGTGTATTACACGACGACTATTAGCGGTGCTGAGGCAGTTTGCCAAGCATTTGCCGTAAAATTACCAATGGATGTATACCGTTTGCAAGATTTAACCGTTACTAGTTAATCCGCATTACCGAAAGGTCCCGTCACCTATTCGGTGGCGGGATTTTTTATTTTTCAAACCTGATATTTTTTTATTTTGGAGGGACGACATGCAACGTTACCCTATGACTCCTGAAGGCAAAACTGCGTTAGAAAAAGAGCTACAACAGTTAAAAACTGTTGAACGCCCACGTATTATTCAAGCTATTGCTGAAGCACGTGAACATGGTGATTTAAAAGAGAATGCTGAATATCACGCAGCTCGTGAACAACAAGGCTTTTGTGAAGGACGTATCCAAGATATCGAAGCAAAGCTAGGTGCTTCACAAGTTATTGATGTGGCTGAGTTAGAGAAAAATGGCCGTGTTGTATTTGGTGTGACTGTAACAATTGAAAATTTAGATACAGAGGAACAGAAAACATATAAAATTGTTGGTGATGATGAAGCAGATTTTAAAATTAATAAGATTTCTGTGAACTCACCAATTGCTCGTGGTCTTTTAGGAAAAAGTGAAGGCGATGAAGCTAAAATTACTACACCCCAAGGTGAAGTAGAATATGAAATTGTTAGCGTAAAATATATTTAAAATTTCTTGGGCATTAGTATACTCCTATATTTTAATGCCCGCTACAACCAAAAAACTATAAGCACACAAGTAAATGATTTTAAAGAATAAAATTAAAAGTACAAATTTTAAGTTTATATTAAATTAATTAAATAAATATCACTATACATAAAAATTTATATTTGATATACCAATATATATAAGCTCTATAAAGAGTAATATCAATGAAGTATATAATATATATAATATGTCATTTTTTAATAATTAATCCAACAATAGCAAATACAATTAATATTACAGGAAATATAGTGGAATATTCATGTAATATAAAAACAAATATCTCTACAAATAACTGTTTATTAATAGATAATATAAAACAAAATAGAAGAATAGAAACTAAAAAATTAGCTTCCGAAGAAACTCAAAATAATATTTTGACAGTAACATATTATTAATTGAGAGAAACTAATCCATTTAGTATTAATAAAGTATATCTGTATATTTTTTAATTATACATTGTAATTTCTGGTTAAAATAATTACAATGTGATAAATATCACGCTTTTAGTTTATTATCCCCAAAACCAATTTAGGTCAATAAAATGAAGAAGTCGTTTTTTTTACCATTAATGCTAAGTTTATGTACGACTATTACAACGCATGCTAGCGACGGTAAAATTACTATTACAGGAAAAATATTAGATAATACTTGTAAAATTTCAACTGAAAATATCAGTGTTACTTTGCCAACTATTTCTAAACAAACACTTCAAGCGGCAGGAAGCACAGCAGGTCGTACACCTTTCAAAATTAGTTTGAGTCAATGTCAAAGTGCTGGAAATGTTGCAACATACTTTGAACCAGGTCCAAACGTTGACTATTCAACAGGTCTACTAAATAATGCTAGCACTGATAATCCTGCTACAAATGTTCAAGTACAACTCTTAGGTAGTAATAATCAAGTTATTGATATTCGCGCAACAGATACAACGACAGGCGCTCAAAAAAACTCTCAATGGGTTTCAGTTGAGCAAGGTGGTCAAGCAGATCTGAACTACTATGCAGAGTACTTTTCTAAATTAGGTAGTGTGACAGCAGGTAATGTGTCTACCAGTGTAGAATATACTGTTATATATCAATAATTTAAAATGAAATATATAAATCTTTTATCACCTATCATATTCTTATGTATGTATATGATAAGCATAAATAACCATGCAGAAATTATTCTGCATGGTACCCGAGTTATATTCCCATCTGATAGTACAGAAACAACTTTACAAATTAGTAATGAGGGTAGCAATCCTTCGCTTATTCAAGCTTGGCTTGACAATGGAAATCCAAATAGTGCCCCTGATGAAATTCAATTACCTTTTGTAATTACACCACCTATCGCACGTATTGATCCTGAAAAAAGTCAGACATTACGTATACTTGCTCTACCGAATAGCCATGATTTAAATCAGCAACATGAATCATTATTTTGGCTTAATGTACTTGATATTCCACCCAAACCGACATCTCAATCATCTGAAGATAATAAAAACTTTTTGCAGCTAGCTATTCGTTCACGTATTAAATTTATTTATCGTCCTAGTTCTATCAAAGAGAATTCGGCTAGTGCACCTAGGAGATTAATTTGGCGACATGAAGATAATAAAATAATTATCAAAAATCCAACTCCTTTTTATATTACTATCACATCTATATTTTCTAAAGAAAATAAAAAAATAGATCTTACACCTAAAGGAGTATTAATATCCCCCTACTCTGAATACTCTATAGAAAAACCAGAAAAACAAGTTAATCTACGTTTTATTACCATTAATGATTATGGTAGCCCTTCAGAAGAAGATGTTGTTTTCTGAATATATTTTTACTATGTCTAATAATAAATCAGCTTTTACCATAGTGTTAATATTTTTAATAAGTACTAATATATATGCAAAAAAAGAACCTCAAGAAGCTGAATTTGATACTAATTTTTTAATGGGAAATACAAAAAATAATATTGATATATCAAGATTTAAATATAGAAATCCTATTTTACCCGGTACATATTATTTAGATGTATATGTGAATAATAAATGGATAGGAAAGCAAAATTTCGATTTTAAATCAACATTAAAAAAAGATAACGCATCTACTTGTTTTACACTTAATAATCTTCTTAATTATCATGTGAAATATTCAGCACTACAGCACCTTAGTAGTAAGAATAGTTTAATGTGTGCCTCTCTATCGGAATGGATACCTGATGCTTACTATGATTTTGATACATCTATTCAGCGTTTAGATATTTTTATTCCACAAATAGCAATGCAAACAAAAGTCCGAGACTATGTTGATCCTAACTCTTGGGATCATGGAATTAATGCAGGATTTTTATCATATAATGCCAATACATATGAGATACAAAATAATATTACTAAACAAAATAAAAATTCAAATGCTTTTATTAGTTTATCAACAGGAATAAATATTAATACATGGCAACTACGCCATAGTGGACAATGGCAATGGAGTAATAGTAGAAACACTTCATATACCCCCATGAGTACTTATTTACAAAAAGCAATTCCTAAATATCAAAGTTTGGTCACACTCGGTGAGAGTTTCACTTCAGGCAATATATTTGACTCTATTGGCTATAGAGGTATCGATTTTTCAAGTGATGACCGTATGCTCCCTACTAGTATGCAAGGATATGCACCACAAATTCATGGTATAGCCAAAACAAATGCAAAAGTAGAAATTCGGCAACGGGGACAGCTTATTTACCAAACTATGGTATCACCTGGTGCTTTTGAAATTAATGACTTATATCCAACTGGTTTTGGAGGAACCCTTGATGTTGCTATTTTAGAATCTGATGGCTATATACAGAAATTCTCTATCCCTTATTCTGCCTCTATACAAATGCTTAGACCTCAACGTAAAAAGTTTTCATTAACACTGGGTCAGGTTGGGGAAAAAACTTTAAACGCTCACCCTCTTTTTTCTCAAGGCGTATTCCAATATGGCTTAAATAATTATTTTACAACATTGACTGGCTTACAATTATCAAATAACTATTGTGCATTAAGTTTAGGTACCGCTCTTTCAACTAAGTTGGGTGCTTTGTCGGCAAACATTACATATAGCAAGGATAATCTAATAAATCAAAAGTCTTATTCAGGAAAAACACTAAATCTAACTTATAATCGGATTATAGAACCAACCAACACCCAAATATCTATTTCAGCTTCAGAAAAATTGAGTGGTAACTATTTCACCTTAAAAGATGCAATTGCATTAAAAGACTATATACAGCATACGAGTTATTTCACAACTAATAATTTAGGTGGCCAAAAAAATCAATTGCAAGTGAATTTCAATCAGGCTTTACCTAAACAGTTCGGCAGTTTTTATCTAACAGGCTTATGGGTCAACTATTCTGGGAATCAAGCCCCAAATAAAGAATATCAATTTGGCTATAATAATATATATAAAGGTCTAAGCTACTCAATGTCTATAACAAGTCAACAATTGCAGTATGCAAATCAAAAACTTGGCCATAATACAGAGTATTTACTTTCTCTTTCCTTTCCACTTAATTTAAAAAAATATTATCTCAATACAAATGCCAGTTTTTCTCAAGACAATCAAACAGTCGGAGTTAATGGATTAATAGGAGATCGATTAAGTTACAGTACAACACTGGCAAATCAGTTTAATCAGAAAAGTATAAGCCTTAATACAAGCTATAAAACTAATATAGCCACGATAGGCATAAGCTATGCGCAATCTGATAGTTATAAACAAACCATGCTTAATTTAAGTGGAGATGTCGTTTTACATTCGCATGGTGTACTGTTCAGTCCTGAACAAGGACAAACGATGGGTATTGTTTATGCACCAGATGCAACAGGAGCAACCATTAATAGCAACCCTAATATTCTCATTAATAAATATGGATATGCACTTATCCCATATTTAAATCCTTATCGATTGAATGATATCTATATTGACCCTGAAAAAATGTCAAACCGTGTAGAACTTAAAGAAACGAGTCATAGAATTGCACCTTATGCAGGTGCCATCACAAAAATTGTTTTCTCTACAGACAAAGGGTATGCCATTTATATACATAGCAAAATGCCTAATGGACAGCCTTTACCTTTTGCTGCACAGGTATATAACTCTAAAGGTGAAGTTGTTGGAATAGTTGCTCAGGGAAGTCTAATTTATGCACGTACTCCTTTAGCAAATGATATTCTTAGAGTTAAATGGGGTGAAAATGCAATAGATCAATGTAGGGTCCATTACTCACTTAAACCTAGAGTAGAAAATACCCAACTTAATATGTTTATGGTTGAAGCAACATGCCAATAATTCGTTATATATACCTCGCGCTATTCTTTTGTTTTTTCACAACCCATAGTTATGCTTCATGTATACCATATGGAATATTTACTGTTACTTCTACGATTACTCCTGTACAACAAAGTATAAGCTTAGGTCGTATTGTTGTAAAACCTTCTGATCAAATTGGACAAGTTCTTAAAGAATACACAAGCCAAATATATCAGAAAGAAAGCTATTTAATTTGTGGTTTCAGCATAGACTCATATTTAGCCCAAGGAGAATTATCTCAACGTCGTCCATTAAGTAGTCTTGGTAATAATATTTACTCAACAAACTTAGGTGGTATTGGTGTACGTATTTCTATACAAGAAGGTGATACACAAAAGGACTTCCCATTTAGTACATTAATTAATACTTATGTACAATATTTTTCACTTCTTGATCTTGGTTATCGTTATTCATTAGACAAGACTTACTCACTTAAAGTTCAAATTATTAAAACAGACAATAGTACAGAATCAGGTACACTAAATTCTGGACGCTATGCCATTTACTATACGGATAACAACAAAAGTAAACCTTTATTAACTGTAGATCTTAACTCAACAACAATCGCATCCTCTTCTTGCTTAATTACAAATAATAATACCACTGTAAAACTAAATGATGTAACTCGGTCAAGTTTCAGAGGTATAGGTTCGGTGCAAGGAGAACAAAACTTTCAAGTTAATGTATTATGTAATGGAGGTGACAATCTCACATCCTATACTGAGCAGAATCAAATTGGCGTAAATTTTAATTACACACCTTCAGATTATAATTCACAAGCTATAAAGAATACATCAACCAACTCTCCCGCCTCTGGAGTTGACCTTCAACTACTTTGGAATGATAAAAATGAAGTCGTTTTAAATAATTATAATTATGTGCTTGGCTCAGTTGTTTCAAATGATACTCAAACCTATGAAATTCCATTGAAAGCGCGCTATATACAAACAAAAGAACAAGTCACTCCTGGACAAGTACAAGGACTTGCAACAATTACCATTAATTATGAATAAAAAAAGCCACGAGTACCGTGGCTTTTAAAAAATAGGAATTAACCTAATTTTTTAGTAACGTAATCAATTGCTGATTGAACAGTTGTCAATTCATTTGAATCTTCATCAGGAATTGTGATGTCGAAATCATTTTCAAAAGACATAACAAGCTCAACTAAGTCTAAAGAGTCAGCACCTAAGTCATCTGTGAAAGATGCTTCGTTTTTGATTTCTTCAGCACGCATACCTAGTTGTTCTGCAACTGCTTCTTTAACACGTTGTTCGATATCGCTCACAGGAAATTCTCCTCATTGCTTGTGGCGTTTAAATGCCGTTAGTTTAATGGAATAAAACAAATATTGAAAGTTTATTAGCACAGCATTAAGCCATGTATAGACCACCATTTACATGTAATACCGTACCTGTAATGTAACTAGATTTTTCACCAGCTAAAAAACTGACCGCATCAGCAATATCTTGGGGGTTACCTAGACGTGCCAAAGCGACTTGTTCAGTCATTTTTTTACGAATTTCTTCGCTAAGTTCATCTGTCATTTCTGTTGCAATAAAACCTGGTGCAACACTGTTCACTGTAATTTGACGGCTTCCCATTTCCTTAGCCAAACTACGGCTAAATGCCTCAATACCTGCTTTCGCGGCAGAATAGTTTGCTTGTCCAGGATTTGCAAAATGTGCAACTACAGAACTGATATTAATAATTCGACCAAAGCGAGCACGTGTCATGCCTTTTAATACACGCTTAGATAGACGATATACTGCTTTTAAATGAATATTTAAAATATCATCCCAATCATCTTCGCTCATACGCAATAAAAGATTATCACGTGTAATACCTGCATTATTTACAAGAACAAGTACTGAACCATATTCTTTTTCGATATGCGTTATTAATGTATCAATTGCAGCTGCATCACGTACATCTAATACAGCGCCAACACCATTTTCTGCAAACTGTGCAGTCAGTTTTTCAGCGCCAGCTTCTGATGTCGCTGTACCAACAACAAAAAAACCATCATTTATAAGCTGTGCAGCAATTGCAGCACCAATACCACGGCTTGCGCCTGTTACTAAAGCAATCTTACGTTGTTCTTGAGTCATGCAATTTTTCCTTCTGCCACTAAAATTGCGTTTAGGGCATCTTCCATACGAGACTTATTATCAAGCGCAAATGTTTTCTCAATATTTGGCAAGCGCTTTGCCATATTACTTAAAACATTTCCTGGTCCACATTCAACAATATAGTCAATGCCTTGATCTTGTAAAAGCTGAATTGTGCTTGTCCATTGAACAGATTTATATAATTGCTCTGTTAAAGCTTGACGTAATTCAGCAACACTTTGTGCAGCTTTTGCATTTACGTTTTGTATTACAGGAACAATAGGTAACTCAATGGCAGTTTGTTCCAAAGCTTCTGCGAACTTTTCTGCAGCTGGTTTCATCAAAGAACAATGAGAAGGTACAGAAACAGGCAATGCAATTGCTTTACCGCTCTGAGCTTTCACAGTTACCATTACTTGTTCAACTAAATTTGTTGTACCAGCAATAACAACCTGTCCTTTAGTATTAAAGTTAGCTGCTTCAACACTACCCTCTCCTGTAAGAGAAGCTTGCTGACAAAGCTCTAATACTTGCTCATCTGCTAATCCTAAAATAGCAGCCATAGCACCTGCACCTTGAGGAACAGCATGTTGCATAAGTTGACCACGTAAATTTACTAACTTAACAGCATCTGTAAGTGTAATGGCTTTTCCTGCAACTAATGCACTGTACTCACCTAGGGAATGACCTGCTAAAAACTTTGGAGCAACACCTCCTAAAGACAACCAAACACGCCAAAGCGCAATACTTGCTGTGAGTAATACAGGCTGAGTATTTTCAGTTTGATTTAGCCCCTCACCTGTTTGTGCAATATTCCACAAATCAAAGCCTACAGCATCAGATGCCTCAGCAAATGTTTCTCTCACCTCAGAAAATTGGTCAGCCATCTCTGCAAGCATTCCAATTTTTTGTGAGCCCTGTCCAGGAAAAACAAATGCCGTTCTTTCTGCTTGAGCAGCTTGCTCAAGTTGTTTAGCAGACATATAAGAATCCTTTTTTATCTTCTTTTGAAGTTACGGGATGCAATTTATCATTATTTTTTATACTTTTTAATTGCCAAATAGAACATTTCACGCAATAAAAAAAGGAGCTTACGCTCCCTTTTTTTATTAAGCAAATGCCTAATAGCTTCAATTATTCAGCACTTGCTTTAGCGAATAATTGACGACCACGGTAAAAACCGTCTTTAGTTACGTGGTGGCGACGATGAGTCTCACCAGTAGCTTGGTCTACAGTTAATGCATTCTCGGTTAAAGCGTCATGTGAACGGCGCATGTCACGGCGAGAGCGACTTTTACGGTTTTGCTGAACGGCCATGATGGCTCCTTACAAAAAACGAAAAAATGGATCAGAACAAAATAGTTGTCTTAACCACCAAGTATAGCATACTTTTTAGTTAAGTTTACCCTTCAAACTTGCCAATACATCAAACGGGTTATCCCGTTTTTCTTCGACAACGTCCTGCTCGGTAGGTTGATGCTTATGCTCACAAACAGCATGTTTAGGAGACAACGGCAACAACAATAATAACTCGTCTTCTATCAGTGCAAGTAAATCAACAACAGCAGGTTGATCGAAAGATCCCTTTGTTGAAGACTCATTTTCACCTAGAACGACGAAATCAGCATCCTCATCCAAGCGCTCTATCAGTGACTCATCTTCGACTAGCGCCAAATGAACATGAGAAACTAAAGCTTCCTCTACAGTACCTAAACAACGTTGGCACTCTAAAGGTACTTGCGTTTCTGCCTGCACATCCAACCATACTAGACGTAAATATGCGTCCATTGATAGCTTACAGTTTATTTGAACCTGTTGATTATCAACAGATTCAACGGCTTCACGAGCGATTCGAGCAAAGCGAGACAGGGGCAGTTTACCTGACCATGTAAAGCCTTGTTCAGCCCATTTAAACGGCTCAATTTGTGCCGGAAAGGTATTTGCTGACATAATTAAGGCGGCAATTCTACAAATTCATCTGAACTCTGTCAAAGTTTAAGATACAATTTCCCACTTTAAAACAGAACTATCGGGTAAATTAAGTCATGCAATCGTTGCTAAAGCAACCTAAGACTCATTCGTCATTACTTGTCTACACCCTAACCAACTTGGACTCTTGCCTACCAGCAACACAGGTACAGCTATCGCCTTGGCATACATTAACGACTGAAGAATCGCAAGTGGATTGGCTTATTTTACACTTTAATCATTGGTTTTCCCACCATAATGTCAAACTAATTAAGGGAGATCATGAACCTGAATATTTTCCAGCACAAAATCAGACTCCTGCACGCATACAATTTGCTCATGGTTTCTTTAATAGTGCCTTACATGAAATTAGCCATTGGACCATTGCGGGTAAACATCGTAGAACACTTCCCGATTTAGGTTATTGGTATGCTCCTGATGGGCGAACCAAAGAACAACAGGCTGTTTTTGAACAAGTTGAAGTAAAACCTCAAGCGATTGAGTGGTTGTTTGCAAAAGCCTTTGGCAGACGATTCCGCGTATCACTTGATAATTTAACAGGAGATGCAGGCGACAGTAGATATTTTAAAAATAATGTATTCCAACAGATTGAGTCTTTTTTTCTAGGAACAACAAAGTTGCCACAGGATGCAGCATACTTCATCTACTATATTTGTCAGAGTACTAGAAATGGAAAAATTCTTTCACTCGATGAATTTAAGCGAGAAGAGCTTGACTAGCTGAAGTCAAATAAATGCTTACAATTTATTGGTAAATTTTAAGCATTAGATACATAATACACCTCTACTGAAGACTATTTTGGAGATAAAAGTGCTTCACTTAAGAGTTCACCCAGATAACCCACAACCTAGACTGATTCAGCAAGCCGTGGAAAGAATTCGTAACGGTGAAGTCGTTATCTATCCAACAGATACAGCCTATGCTATTGGTTGTCAAATTGGTAATAAAGCTGCAATAGAAAGAATTGCTCAAATTAGACAGTTAGACAATAAACATCAATATACAATTCTGTGTAGCGATCTATCACATCTTGCAAACTTTGCGAGAGTAGATAATGCAACCTATCGCCTTCTCAAGTCGCATACCCCTTCAACCATTACATTTATTTTACCTGCAACAAATGAAGTTCCTCGTCGCTTAATGCACCCTAAGAAAAAAACGATTGGTCTTCGTGTACCAGACAACACAATATGCCAAATGTTGCTTAAAGAGCTTGGTGAACCTCTGCTTACTAGCACTCTCATCTTACCAAATCAAGATGATCCACTTGATGATCCTTATGAAATTGAAATGCAGTTAGAAAAACGTGTAGATGTTTTCTTAGATAGTGGATTTGGTACACTTCATGTGACGAGTATTGTAGACCTATCAGGTGACCAACCCACTGTTATTCGTCATGGGTTTGCAGATGTAAGTGCTTTTGAGTAGAGCTATTTTTTCTAACTGAATTAAATATTTTTCACCTTTTTAATTTATTAACACAAATAATTCAGTTAGAATGCAGATCTAAGTGACTCAACTTCGTATCAGTTGAGCTTCATCATGCTTTTGAAAATTCGCGTGGCCAAATACGATATGAACTCTCCCATCTTTCCATCGATGGATACTTCTACATCGATCCGTGTTATGGATGAATGGCAAGAAGTTATTCCTGAAGATTTATATATTCCACCATCAGCATTTGAAATTCTGTTAGAACATTTCGAAGGTCCACTCGACTTTTTAATTTATCTCATTCAAAAAAATGGTTTTGACTTATTACAGTTAGATATTGCCCCTATTGCAACACAATATCTCACCTATATAAGTGCCATGAAGTCCATGAACATTGAGCTTACTGCCGACTATATGGTGATGGCAGCACTCCTAGCAGATCTAAAATCACGTTTATTACTTCCTAAGCCTAAAGCAGTAAATTTAGAAAAAGACCCTAAACAGCAGTTAATCCAAAAACTCGAAACGTATTTACGCATTAAAGATGCAGCAGAAAAACTTGATGCTTTAAATATTCTCGAGCGTGATACTTTCCCCACCAATGTAACAGTCAATAATACATCTAAGACCTATGAAGGTTATGATGCGGAATCTTTAAAGCTTGCTTTACTTTGTGTTTTTAACCGTCCAGAACCCATCACACATAAAATAGAACAAGAACCTGTACAGCTAGAAGAAAGAATTGCGTATGTCCAATACTGCCTAGATACAGGTAAGACATTTACTTTCGATACGCTGCTTAAACCAAGCCAAGGAAAAATGGGAATGGTTGTGACCTTTATGGCAATTTTAGAGCTTACACGCCAAAGTAAAGTCAATATTATTTCAAATGGCGAAGAAACACCGTTGGCAATTCGAGGGGCATAAAACATGACAGATATCACAACTATTTTAGAAGATGAGAATCAGCATGAAGTTATTATGCAGCTAGAAGCTATTATTTTTGCAAGTGATGCACCTGTCTCAATTGCACGCTTGAAAGAAGCATTTAAAAATCAATATAATAAAACACAGCTCAGATATTTTTTAAAACAATTAACCCTATTACAGCATGGCAGATCGATCGAATTGGTTGAAACAGCACAAGGGTTTCGGTTTCAAGTTCGTGCAAAATATCGTGATATTATTGCGCAAACATGGCCAGAACGTCCGACAAAGTTATCTCCATCACTGCTCGAAACAATTGCTGTAATTGCATACCATCAACCTGTTACACGTGCAGATATTGAACAAATTCGTGGTGTAACAAATAATAGTCAAATATTGAAAAATTTATTTGATTGGAGTTGGATTAGAGAATCAGGTTTCCGTGAACTTCCAGGAAGACCTGCCTTACTTATTACCACTCCCCAATTTTTAAATGCTTTTGGCCTGTCATCTTTAGGTCAATTGCCTCCCCTGCAGGATGCCAAGGAAGCTTTCATGACACTGGATGCCAATGCACCAAAGTCGTGAATAGGTGGACTGTTGCTTGATTAATTCTAAGGTTTACTGTTATGAGTGAAAAGTTACAAAAAGTTTTAGCCCGCGTTGGTTTGGGGTCGCGTCGCTACATGGAAGAAGTTATTGCTGCTGGCCGTGTAAGCGTCAATGGTAAAGTTGCTCAAGTGGGTGAACGCATTGAGCTTGGCGATGAACTTCGTATCGATGGTCGTAAGGTACAGTTTCAACTAGAAGAAGAAATTCGTCGTCGTGTGCTTGTTTACTATAAGCCTGAAGGTGAAATTTGTTCTCGAAATGATCCTGAACAAAGACCTACTGTATTTGACAACCTCCCACAAATTGCAAATGACCGTTGGGTTATGGTTGGCCGTTTAGATATAAACAGTACTGGCTTATTGCTGTTCACAAATGATGGTGAACTCGCAAACCGCTTAATGCACCCTTCCAATGAAGTTGAGCGTGAATATGCTGTACGCGTTATGGGTGATCTTACCCCAGAAATGCGTCAAACTTTAATTAAAGGTGTAGAACTTGAAGATGGCCCTGCAAAGTTTGAATCAATCACAGATTTAGGCGGTGAAGGAATTAACCGTTGGTATCAAGTTGTGGTGAAAGAAGGTCGTAATCGTGAAGTACGTCGCCTCTTTGAATCTCAAGAGTTAAAAGTAAGTCGTTTACTACGTACACGTTATGGCTCAGTCATTTTACCAAGAGAACTACGTACAGGTCGTTGGATTGAACTTGATAAACAAGACATCGACATTTTAGCCAAACTGGTTGAACTTAAACCACGCCAAGGTACGGGGTTATTTGGTCTTGCAAAACGTCGTGCAGACCGTATGACTGAAAAACCAATGGCAGCTCGTCGTGGTGGATATCTACGTCAACAGCGTAGAGATGAAAGTGAAGGGGCGGCAAATAGTAAGCCTTCAAATGCATCAGATCGTCCAAAAAGACCATTAAATGTGACAAAAAAGCCAACTTTTAAAAAACGCGATCCACAGCGTTAATTAATATAAAAAAGCCTCAATAATGAGGCTTTTTTATTGCTTAAATTTTAGGAACATCAAACCATAGCGATGTTGGGAATTGTTTTTGAACATATTCCTTTAAATAGCGCTGTGTTTCTATTGAAATCGTCTGGTCTTCAGACTCATCATATAAATTATATGCAATGGCATGTAAATTCATGTTTCTAGATTTCAAAGCTTCTAAACTTAACAGCGTATGGTTAATACTACCGAGTCGACCCGATGTTACTAAAATAACGGGAAACTCATGTTGCTGAATATAATCAATTGTCAGTAAGTCATCAGTCAGTGGCACCATTAAACCACCCGCACCTTCTAATAGTACAATCTCAAACTTTTCTGCGAGTTGCTGTGTAGCATTTTCTATCTTATTAAAATTAATAGGACGCTGATCTAACTTTGCAGACAAGTGTGGTGATGCAGGATAACTGAATATTTCAGGCATTGTTATTTTTAAGTGATCCTCTTCAAAAAGTGGCACCCCCATAATTTCACGATGTTTTAAAATATCTTCCGAATACGCTTCATTGCCTGTTTGAATCAGTTTTTGTGTAATAACAGACTGACCTGCTTCCAAATATTGTTTCGCCAAATAGCCTGTTGCATAAGTTTTTCCAACTTCGGTATCTATACCACTGATAAAGTAAACTTTACGGCTCATTAGACTCTCCGAGCAACAATATAAATAGGATGATACGTTAATGGATAATGTTTTTGATTATCTAATCCGTTATAGCTAAATTGATCGGTATAATCAGCGTCAAACTGCTTTAAAGTATTTTTAGTCCAAGCAAAACCATTGGTATTTGCTGTTACGCCTGTTGCTTTCAAATGCTTTAATACCGATAAAGGCTTTAAAAAATCTAAGACAATTTTATTTTCTTCAATATGCAATACATCAAAACCATGTTGTATAAGCTGCTGCTTTAAATAAGCTGAAGATGAATATGCCAAGCCCTGTCCAGTCAATGCTTTAATTTCTTTTAAATTTTCTGGCCCAAAAATAGAAAATATAAACCAACCTTGAGCCTCTAAATACTCATGAACCTTTTGAAAGAATTGCGGTAAATCATGCATCCATTGCAACGCTGAGCTAGAAACAATTGCATTATTTTCTTTTGGAAAGGCAATCGTTTCTGCATCACCAATATAAAAATCCATATTAGGAACATTTTGAAAAAACCCTTCTACTTCAGGATAAATATCATTCACAATATAGCGATCAACATGCAAGCGATCTAATAATCTGTGAGTGAGCATTCCTGAACCACAACCAACCTCAAATAGCTGTGGCAATGCTTTGCCTACATAACTTTGTATTAGTCCTGCCAAATATTCACATATTTCATGTTGTGCAGTTGCATGCTGTGTATAGCTATCTTTAGCACGTGCAAAACGTTGTTGTACTTGTTGCTTAGAAATACTCACAATATATCTACCAGCTTTTCAAGTGCCTGTTTTGGAATTGAAGCAGTAAGAGAAACTCTTAATCTTGCAGTATTTTTAGGTACAGTCGGTGGTCTTACAGGCATGATATAAAAGCCATGTGCCTGCATTTCTTTTGCCTGATTTACAGCCTTTAAACTGTCTCCAATAATAATAGGGACGAGATGACTCGTAGAAGGGCTACTATAGCCTTTTTTAATAACTTCAGACTGTAAGTAAGTACTTATTTCGCCAAGTATATGACGCTCTCTTTGCATGGTTTGCATATGCTCAAACATAAACGTTGTCCAAGCAATATTTATTGGTGGTAATGCTGTACTAAAAATAAGTGGGCGCATTGTGTTAATTAAATAGTCACGAATAACTGGCTCACAAATTAGATATCCACCGACCGAAGCCACTGCTTTACCAAATGTTCCAACCAAAAAATCGATTTCTGAAATCACTTGATACTGCTCTGCACACCCTAAGCCTAAATGACCTCGTACACCAATCGCATGTGCTTCATCAACATACAGCATGACTTTTGGAAATTGTTTTTTCAGTTTCACAAACTGTCTTAAATTTGCTTCATCACCATCCATACTAAAAATACTTTCGGTGACAACAATAATCCGTTCAATCTCTACACTATCATGATACTTTGCAATCAGTTGTGATAAATGTTCGATATCATTATGTCTATATCTTAGATATTTACTTTGACTTAAACGTATGCCATCAATAATGCTCGCATGAACTAATTTATCTGCCAGAATAAGTGTTTGGCTGTCTGCAAGTGCAGGTAAAATACCAATATTCATGTGGTAGCCACTATTAAATAATAGTGCAGATCTTCCTAAAAATGCATTAGACAGCGCTTTCTCACATAACGTATATTCTTCAAAATTACCTGTGAGTAATCGTGAGGATGATGAACTAAAGTAGTAAGATTTTTCATCCAAAAACTGTTCAGTCAAATGCCTTTTTGAAGCAAGACCTAAATAATCATTCGAAGATAAATTCAGCATGGTTTTATTTTGGATCGTAATCCAATAATCATTTTGCTGATTGGCAGTAAACTGCCTAAAATTACCTGTAGATTTTAATAAATCTAACTTTTCTTCGTAATGTTTTAAAATAGACATTAAGCGCTCACCTGATTTTGTATGATTTCAGCAAGTTGCGTTAATAAAAATACCAATTCATCATCAGTAATCACATAAGGTGGCATGACATATATTAAACGCCCAAATGGACGAACCCAAATGCCACGGCGTACAAATTCATCTTGTAAAACTGCCATGTTTACAGCATTCTTCATTTCAACAACACCAATCGCACCCAAAACACGTACATTTTCAACTGTATCTAAATCATTTAATGGCTGTAAGTGCTTGAGTAAAGTCGCTTCAATACGCTGAATATTACTTTGCCAGTCTTGAGACACCAGTAATTCGGTACTTTTTAGTGCCACAGCACATGCTAAAGGATTTGCCATAAATGTTGGCCCATGCATAAACACACCTGCCTCACCTGAGGAAATCACTTCTGCAACATGCGTATTTGTTAAAGTTGCTGCAAGCGTCATATATCCACCTGTTAGCCCTTTACCAATACACATAATATCAGGCTCCACATTGGCATGCTCCCAAGCAAACATTTTTCCTGTTCGCCCAAAGCCTGTCGCAATCTCATCAAAAATCATGAGTACATTATATTTCTCACACAATACTTTGGCTTGACGCAAATATTCAGGATGATAAAAACGCATACCTCCCGCACCTTGCACAATTGGCTCAATAATCATGGCTGCAATATTTTTATGATGTGTTGCCAATGTATCTGCCAATGCCTGAATATCTTCTTTAATCCAAGTCTCACCATAGCGACTTTTCGGTGCAGGTACAAAATACCGAATAGGTAAACAACTACCAAACACTTGATGCATCCCTGTTACAGGGTCACATACCGACATCGCATTCCATGTATCGCCATGATAGCCTGAGCGCGTCGTCACAAAGTTAGTTTTTTGATGCTTTCCTTGCGCTGTCCAATACTGAACAGCCATTTTAAGTGCAACTTCAACCGATACAGAGCCAGAATCTGCATAGAAAATTTTATCGAGCGTTGGCGGCGTAATTTTAAGTAATAACTTACCAAGCTCAATAGCAGGTTCATGCGTTAAACCACCAAACATCACATGCGACATTTTATCTAATTGATTTTTAACTGCGCGATTTAATTCTGGATGATTATAACCATGAATAGTACACCACCAAGAGGACATACCATCAATCATAGTGCGACCATCTTCTAGCTCTATGGTAGAGCCATAAGCACATTTCACCTTAAATGTTGGTAAAGGATTAAGCATAGATGTATATGGATGCCATAAATGTTTTTTATCAAATTGGTCTGTCATCCCATCACCTTTTTTTTACAAGATCATGGCATACTAATTTTTTTTAAATCGAAAAACTATTGCTAGATACTTCAAATTTTCACAATTATTCTAGAGAACATAAAAATTTATGAATAGCCTGCAAAGTTTCTTGCACATGAAAAATAGGAAACGCATGACTGACATTTTGCAATACTGTAGTTGTTATAGATTTGGCAAGCATTTTCGCAATATTTCCAACAACTTGGCAAGGAACCAATGTATCTTCATGACCAAATATATAATGTATATTAAGCGAAGTGTCTTTCAAATTATCAACTAAGTTTAAAGATTCAAGCAATCCCAAACCCATCTTTAACTGGTCAATTGATAAGGTATCTACATGTTTTAATATAAATTGCCAATTTTGTTTTAATTGTTCTTCACCACGGCAAATATTTAAATAAAACTGTTTTAGTGTCGCTTTCTCATTTGCATCATAACCATTTCTGAATGATTCAAAATCACTTAATGGCATTGCATAGTGCCAATTTTCACGGCGCACAAAACTTGGATTAGATGCTAAACAAATCACAGGTTTACGAATATTTTCTGTTTCAAATATTTTTAAAGCTAGCCATATTGCAAGTTGCCCACCCAATGACCATCCAACAATCACATCAGATTTAAATGCCAAAGCATATATTTTATTAAATATCTTTTCACTAAACGGGTCAAATATATCAATAACCGTCGCTTGGTATCCAACTTTTTTAAGCTGTACTGCCAATGGATCAAGTAAGTTTTTACTTACCCCCCACCCACTGATGATTAATGCTGTTTTCATTCAAAATGATTACACGTCAAAATTTATAATCTATAGTGTAGCCCTATCTACAATAAAAAAAACCCTCTAGATAAAGTGACATCTAGAGGGGTTTTAAAACAATAAAACTTAAATTATTTTACTTTCTTCTGAATTTCGCGTTTTGCTTCTTCTAATGTTTTCATAAAGTTTTTGTCTGCATGTAAACGTGCAACTTCTGCAGAACCTGTAATACGACCCATATCTACATCACTTTGCCAATGTACACCACAAATCACACGACTTTGACCAAACTCATAACCACGTTTTAAGATTTCATTTTGACGCTCAGGACGAATCTCAGCCAAGATCAGTGCAGTAGACCAACCAATTGTTGTGTGGCCTGATGGATAAGAACCATTTTTACTTAAAGCAGCTTCTTCATTTGGTGTGCAAGAGTGTGAACCAAAGAATACAAATGGACGTAAACGCATATAATGCTCTTTCGCTGCTTTCGTCGCATAATTACCACTATCCGTACGTAATTTTCTTAAAATCTCATACGTAATTGGTGTATTTGTTGGTGAAATTTCTACACCAAGTGCTTCAGAAAATGGCTTACCTGTATTTGCATCAGACAAATCTGCATCTTCCGCCGCTTGTTTCCAACGTTCCGTACCAATCATACTACGTGCTTGATCATATGCAGCTTTATCACGTAAAAAATCTATACTGTTATATGCCGGTGGTGGTGGAATAATTGCCAAACTATCAGGTGCTTGGTCTGGTTGTAAGAAAGAATTAGAAGGTGTTTCTGCCGCAGACGTGAATGTTGAGAAACTCATGCAAGCCATTACAGCACAAAGAAGTGTTTTAGTTTTCATACGTTCTATTTTCTTAAAGTAGATATTTATGTTGAGCACACGATACGATATAAATTTGACAAAAACATGACAAAAATATACATGAAAATAAATTTAGTATTATTTACTTACATGCATTTATATATCGTATAAAATACGTCTTGCATGATACTTGGATACTCCTGATTAAAGTGTGCACCACGACTTTCTCTACGATTGAGTGCTCCCGTAACCATGAGTAATGCCGTCGTAATCATTTTATTTTTAGGAAATGCTTTCTTCCAAGTAACCAATTGAGCATACAACTTCATTAAGCCATCTTGAGTACGAACAATACCAAAATAACGACTCATCCATTGTTGAAGCATTTCATGAGAAAAAGTTAATTCTGATGTAGTGGCAATCTTCAATGATTTTTGTTCAAGCACTTGTATTTCATTTAGATGAGGAATACTCCACACTGCTTGTTCAACCATATCTTCTGCAGCAGAACGACCAACAACAATACATTCAAGCAATGAGTTACTCGCCAAACGATTTGCGCCATGCAAACCTGTACATGCCACCTCACCCACAGCATATAAATGCTCAATATCGGTATGCCCCAGTGCATCTGTGAGAACACCACCACAACTATAATGAACTGTAGGTGCAACAGGAATCATTTCATGACAAATATCTAAACCCAATGAATGACATTTTTCATAAATTGCAGGAAAATGATTTTGGATAAACTCGGCATCTAAATGAGTCATATCTAAAAACACGGGTTGCTGATTTTGTTTTAATATTTCCTTAGAAATTGCACGCGCCACAACATCTCTTGGCGCGAGTTCTGCACGTTCATCATAGTCTGGCATAAAGCGATGCCCATAAACATTACGCAAGATTCCACCTTCCCCACGCAATGCTTCAGAAATAAGAAAACCATCTGCATTTGGTATAGCAAGTCCTGTCGGATGAAACTGAATAAACTCTAAGTTTGCAATACGGCAACCTGCCTCCCAAGCCAATGCAACCCCCTCGCCTTTTGAGGTAATTGGATTGGTTGTTCTTTCAAATAGCTGCCCAACACCGCCTGTTGCAAGGACTGTATACTTTGCAATAAATGTGCGTTGCTTATCATCTTTGCGACAAACAACCCCTTGGCAATTCTTTTCACTCGTGATCAGAGACTCAACATCATAGCCAATCAGGCAATCAATATGTGCAGCATTTTCAAGTTGTTTTACCAAAGCCTGAATAACCGACTTTCCTGTATGGTCTGCAACATGCACAATACGTCGATGGTCATGCCCACCTTCTTTGGTTAGATGTAATACGTCTGTCTCAAGACTTGAGTCTACATCAAATACCACACCCTGTTGCTGTAACCATGCAATTGCTTCAGGCGCTTGCTCTAAAATCTTTCGGGTATTCTCGACATGGCATAAACCTGCACCTGCTATACACGTATTCTCGACATGATTTTCTATCGTATCCGTTTCAGCCAAAACAGCTGCAATACCACCTTGCGCCATATAGCTTGAACAAACATGAATGTCATCTTTTAAAAACAAACCCACACGCATATTCTGAGGCAAAGACAATGCAACCGTTAAACCTGCTAAACCTGCACCAACAATAACAACGTCATACTCAAAACTTTGTACCATGTTGCTGCTCCACTAGCCATGCTTTAAAAGACTGCGCTCCTGCGTTTAAAGCTTGTTTATTTTCTTGATTAAATTTCTGATATTTTTCAGAAAAATTTAGCATTTTTAAAATTGGTTTTTCGGCTGCTACAATTAAATTTGCATCTAACTCAACACGATTATGCTGATGTTCTAATACATTTAGACATGCTTCCAAACCATTCATTGCCATCCATGGGCAAAATGCACAAGATTTACATGTTGCACCATTACCTGCTGTAGGCGCTGCAATAAACTGTTTCTCAGGTGCTTGTTTTTGCATTTCATGTAAAATGCCCAAATCTGTAGCAACAATAAATGTTTGGTTCTCATACTCTGTAACTGCTTTAAGTAATTTACTGGTCGAACCAATAACATCTGCATGTGCCACAACTTCAGCAGGTGACTCAGGGTGTACCAAAACCAATGCATCTGGATGTTTTTTCTTTAAATGCTCAAGCTCGATACTTTTAAACTCGTTATGAACAATACAGGAGCCTTGCCATAACAGCATGTCTGCACCTGTTTCTGCTTGAATATAGCTTCCTAAATGACGATCAGGCCCCCAAATAATTTTTTTTCCCTGTGAATGTAAATACTGCACAATTTCAATAGCAATCGAAGATGTAACAATCCAATCTGCACGTGCTTTCACTTCTGCACTGGTATTTGCATATACCACAACTGTACGGTCGGGATGATCATCACAAAACTTTGAGAATTCATCAATTGGGCAACCCAAATCGAGTGAACAAGTAGCATCCAAATCAGGCATAAGTACTGTTTTATGGGGACTTAATATTTTAGCCGTTTCACCCATAAAGCGAACACCTGCAACAAGAAGGGTCTCGGCAGGATGCGACTTACAAAACTTCGCCATTTCGAGTGAATCACCTACCATTCCACCCGTTTCTAAAGCCAAATCTTGTAATTCAGGCTCAACATAATAATGTGCAACCATCACTGCACGGCGCTCTTTGAGTAATTGTTTAATTTCTTCAATATATTGTTGTTGTTTTTCTTGCTCTATTGGTTGTGGCACTTTCGCCCACGCATTATGCAAAGTACAGCTATTTTCAGCTTGCTGTTCTTTGGCATCAGTTAAATACGTTTGCATGAAATCCAACGATGGCTTTTCATAGAGATAATGCTCAATAGCGTTTTTCATTACATTCATCCAAATTACTTCTTCGCCAATTATGCTCATAATGAGTATATAAATTCAAATCATTTTTACTCAACTTGAGTATAAATTAATTAAAGTACTGATATATATAATTTTTAATTTTAAAAGTTATAATATTTTTAATTTTTTCAGAAGTATTCAAGAAGTCATCTGTTTCAAATACAATAAACACGATGAAATTCAATAATGCGATATAAGAGAACATAAAATATATATGGTTCAAGAAACAACCACCGAGCTTGTTGCTGTACTTATTGCAGTGACACACTTTTCAGCACGTGTTTTAACAATTCATGAGGGAGATCTATTGCCCTTTGGCCCACTTACACCTATTCATCACTCACTACAAGCAGGTGCTCGTACATGGGTACAGCAACAAACAAGACAACCTCTTGGCTACATGGAGCAGCTATACACTTTTGTAGATATTAAACGCTCAAAAACCATTGGCTACCCTGTGGTATATGTCAGTTATTTAGGCCTTGTCAAAGAAGCAGATGAAGAAAAACTCGCTTTAGATGCCAAATGGCATGACTGGTATGACTATTTCCCTTGGGAAGATAAACGAATAGCCCAATCTAGTGAAAAAAATCAATTAATTATCAATAAAATACAGGACTGGATTGACTCATCTTCAAATATTGAAATACATCTACAACGTACTCAGCGTATGAATTTGTGTTGGGGTCTAAATGGCCATGACTGGCAAGAAGAAAATGTACTTTTACGCTATGAACTCATGTATGAAGCAGGGCTTATTGCCGAATCTCCATATTTTAATCACCAGTTGCCTGAAAAAATTACAGGACAACCAATGCACAACCATCATCGCCGAGTACTTGCCACAGCCATGACACGGCTACGTGCAAAGTTAAAATATCGCCCTATTATTTTCGATCTTATGCCATCTGAATTTACACTTTTACAATTACAAAAAAGCTTGGAAGCACTTACAGGTATTGAACTTCACAAACAAAACTTTAGGCGCTTTATACACAATCAAAATTTGATTGAGGCAACAGGTAAAGAAGCCATTGTAGAACGTGGCAGACCTGCTCAGCTTTACCGCTTTAAAAATAATGTACTCCAAGAAAGTCTGCTTTCGGGCTACAAACTCCCTGCTGCCAATAATTAAAAAGATTGCACCGTTATAAATTTCCAACATATACTCTATATGAGCATATATTGGAGATTTACTATGCATTACGCATTGCCTGACGTTATTTTACAACCACTTGTAGATGCAGCTTTAAGAGAAGATTTAGGACGACGTGGCGATGTAACATCTGCGGCAGTCATTCCTGCTCAGAAAGAAGCAAAACTGCATATTGTGGCTCGTGAGTCAGGTGTTCTATGCGGTATAGATTTAGCACGACTTACTTTTAAAACCATGAATGCTCACCTTGAGTTTCATGCACACCTCGAAGATGGTGCTGCACTTGCACCCAATACCATTATTGCATCTATTCAAGGTAATGCACATGCCATTTTAAGTGCAGAGCGTACAGCACTGAATTTCCTTACACATCTCAGCGGTATTGCTACCACAACCCACGAAATCCAAAGTAGTATTTCCCATACATCTACACGCTTAACATGTACACGAAAAACAATTCCAGGATTAAGAGATGTTCAAAAGTATGCCGTACGTATAGGTGGTGGGCGGAACCATCGCATGGGACTCGATGATGCTATTTTAATTAAAGATAATCATATTGCACTTTCAGGTGGAGATATTGTTTCCACCATCCAAAAAGCCAAAGCATATGCAGGACATCTAATCCCTGTAGAAGTCGAAGTAGATACACTAGAACAGCTTCAACTTGTATTACGAGAAGGCGTATCACTGGTGTTATTAGACAATATGTCTCCTGAAATACTCAAAAAAGCTGTTGCAATGTGTGAAGGCAAAGCAGCAACAGAAGCATCGGGTGGTATTACTCCTCAAACTGCTAAAGCCGTTGCAGAAACAGGGGTTAACTTTATGGCACTTGGCTATTTAACACACAGCGCACGCTACCTAGATATTGGTTTAGATTATTTATAACTCTCATCATGGTTGTAAGCTAAAAAAGCTTACAACTGCTGTTTAATACGTCATAATAAATTTTATATTTATTACACATATTAAAATGCATATGAATACTACAAAACAGTTCATTCTCAGATGTTTATATTTTTTCTTTATCAGCGTGTCTAGCATATCTATCAGTCATGCAGAAATGTCTAGTTTCTCAAAAGCAGATACAAAGGAATGGGTCGGAAAGTCTGCGCCAATGTTTAACTTACAAGACCAATATGGAAAATGGCATACACTTGAGCAATATAAAGGCAAATGGTTAGTGTTGTATTTCTACCCTAAAGATAACTCCTCTGGCTGTACAGAAGAAGCCAACCAATTCAAACAACTCTACCCTCAGTTTTTAAAAAGCAATGCAAGTGTACTTGGCGTAAGTTTAGATTCACTAGCATCACATGAAAAGTTTTCAAATAAACTTTCATTACCTTTTCCAATATTGGTGGACAATCAAAGTAAATTAACAGCAGCATTAGGGATTGTACGCAATTTAGGAATTACCAAAATTGCCAAACGAGAAACTTTTCTTATAGACCCACAGGGTACAATTATTTATCACTATCAAAGTATAAATACCGAAACACATGCGAAACAAGTGCTTTCAGATATCCAAAAGAATAATTTAAGGCATTAAGCATAAAAATGGAATACATTCTTTAAGATCATCACAAGGCAAGGCAAGTTTCTTTTTTAAGAAATAGTCTTGCACCATTTGTGCCTGTTGCTCCACCCCATAACAATTGAATGCTTTGCCATATTTCAATTTGTAACGATAACGCCTGTTACATATGGCACCAAACACAACATTTACGCCTTGTTGTAACTGCCAAACATGCACCATTTCATGAATAAACCAAGATTGTTTATAAATATCTAATATTGAAAAATCTTCAACCCAATTTACAGGATTAAAATAAACTTTACCATTTGGACTCATAGCGTAGTTTTTCATAACTGCTTTATGTGCAATAATCTCTACATTCTCTAAAACAATATGGTTATTAAAAACAGACTGTATCAGTTGTTTTTCACCAGAAGTTAATGAGCGTTTATGTACAATAAAAATTTGATTTAGCTTTTGCCAAATAGAAATTAGCATGGTGAAGCACCTATAGATAAAAATTGTGCAAACTTATTGGTTATCTGTAGTTTTATTCAAAAATACAGATTTTTTTGACGTGAAAAGCTCAATATTCGTGTAGTTTCGTATATAGTAGCATCTACCGAATTATTCCCTTATATCAATGTGTAACCGACCATGAGCTGAATAATTAAATCCAAAAAATCAGCCCATTGTTCATCCTTATAGGAATAGGATTTTGTTTAAATGAAAAATTTTAAAATTGCGCTTGCTCAGTTTTCTCCACATATCGGCAATATTGAAAGTAATACCCAAAAAATAATTGAACAGGCAAGCAAAGCAAAACAAGAGCATGCTGACCTCATTATTTTTCCTGAACTTAGTTTAATTGGCTACTCAGCTGAAGATTTACTTTTACGCCCAAGCCTTAAAAAAAGAACGAAACAAGCTTTTGAGAAACTAAGTCATGTTAAAGACATTATTATGGTTTTTGGTTTCGCTCATCAAACTGAGGATGGTCAAACATTTAACTCTGCTGCGGTTATGAAAGACGGGCAAGTTTTAGGTGTATATAACAAACAAAACCTACCAAACTACGGCGTGTTTGATGAAAAACGTTACTTCAATACAGGTAACCAACATCTTATATTTGAATATGCTGGTCATAAATTTGGCGTACTTATTTGTGAAGATGTCTGGAACTTAAACACTGTACAACAACTTGCCAAATTGAATGTAGATAGCATTTTAGTATTGAACTCATCTCCTTACGAGGTGGGTAAACCACAACACCGTGTAAAAACATTACAAGAAGTTGCAAAGCAATTGAATATTAATATTGTCTATAACAACCAAGTTGGTGGACAAGATGATTTAATCTTTGATGGATCAGGGTTTGTCATCAATAAAAATGGTGATGTTGCTTTACAAGCAGAAAGCTATAAAGAAAAGGTTTACTACACGACATATCAAACTGAAAAAGCATGTTTTGAAAGTTCAGAGCAACATGCTCCACTTGAAACCATGGCTGAAATTTACCAAGGTTTAGTTATAGCAACACGTGACTACGTACAGCGTTCAGGCTTTCCAGGCGTTATTTTAGGGCTTTCTGGAGGTATTGACTCTGCACTTACACTTGCAATTGCAGTTGATGCTCTCGGTGCAGATAAAGTACAAGCTGTAATGATGCCTTATACTTATACTGCAAAAATTAGTGTAGAAGATGCAGCAACACAAGCGAAAAATTTAGGTGTTGCTTTTGGTATTGCTGAAATCAACCAAATTGTAAACAGCTACCAACAAACACTATTCCCTTTCTTTGGCAATTCAAAAGCAGATACAACAGAAGAAAACTTACAAGCACGTGCACGCGGTACGCTGCTTATGGGACTATCTAATAAATTTGGTAACCTTGTACTTTCTACAGGAAACAAGTCAGAACTTGCTGTTGGTTATTGCACACTATATGGCGATATGGTTGGCGGCTTTGCTGTACTTAAAGATGTTTATAAAACCATCGTATTTGAGCTTGCAAAGTACCGTAACAGCATTTCTGAACAGCCTGTTATTCCTGAGCGTGTCATTACTCGTCCACCTTCTGCCGAATTACGTGCCGATCAGAAAGATCAAGACTCTCTACCAAGTTACGATGTCTTAGATAGTATTCTTTATGCCTATATTGAAGAAGATCAAAGCCAAACTGACATCATTGCACGTGGTTTTGACAAAGCAATCGTAGAAAAAGTAATTAATCTTGTAGATAACAATGAGTATAAACGCCGTCAAGGTGTTATAGGCCCTCGTATTAGCTCAAAAGCTTTTGGTCGTGAAAGACGTTACCCAATTATGAATGGTTGGAAAGCAGGTATCTAACCTCTTAACCAAGAAGCCTAACTAAATGTTAGGCTTCTTTTTATTTAAAGGGAGTCCTAACCTAAAATCCGATTCATCGTAATATCATCTGCCAAGAAAAATACCCATAATATAAGCGGTAAAATTATTACGAATATTAAATATATAAATTACTTATAGATTAGCTAAATAAAAAAGCCCCCAATAGATATACTCTTTGGGGGCTTATAACTTATATTTCTATAAGTTTAAATTTGGTGGCTATGACTGGACTTGAACCTGTGACCCCAGCATTATGAGTGCTGTGCTCTAACCAACTGAGCTACATAGCCATTTTGTGCGTGCATTATCTATATTTATTCGTTTTACGTCAACACCCTATCTATTCGAGTGCTCACCAAATATTCAAATATATACTAAGGCTGAGCAAATACAATTTTTCCTGTTTTATCTTTATCCCAATATTGGAAAAGTTGAGTTGCAAATTGTTTGATATCTTTTCTAACTATTGTAGTCTTACCATGTGAAATATAATCAAAACGAGACTCATCAAATGACCTCATTTTTGAACGCGCATTTAAAGCGTACTCATCATAACGTTGTGTAAACTCATTTACATAAGCATCTTCTGTCACATACCAATTATGGTTTATATCCATATGAACATATTGTTTTTCACGCGCTGTCAAATACATAGCCAACGTCACATAGCCCTTTCCCTCACCATATTGTTCAATAAATGATGTCGTATCTGTTGGCATAGGCATAGACATTGGAGTCTTAAATGAAGCACCTCCATGTAATGTTACTTTTTTCTCGTCCAATTTAATATCTTGATCATTTATTACACCATCATGATTTTTATCAAAGCTATTGAATGTCTTTAAACCAATATCCTGAAACTCTTTTAGCGTCAATTTTTGGTCTTTATTTTCATCAAGTATATTAAAGCGTACATGAGCCTGCTTTACTGACATACTTCTATGACTTTGCATCATTTGATCAAATTTTTCTAGCTCAAAGTCCACAAACTGTTGTCGATTTACATGATTGCTAGATTTGAATAAGCTGTCATATTGTGTTGTAAACCTCTGAACAAATTGTTTTTTAGATATCTCATTTGCATTATCTTCTGCAAATAACTTGACCCACCTATTGTTTGTTATTTGAGGTGACTCCTCGATACCCGTTGTAAATATAAGACGGGTATCCTTAACCTGTTCTGAGGCCAATAAATGGCATGATGCCAATGTACATAAAGAAATGATTGCTAAATATTTTTTCATGAAAATTCCTGTTTATTAAAACTTAAATGTCAAACTTGCAACTACATTTCTTCCCGGAAGTGTCGCTCTATCAATTAGACTTGCACTTGTTAAGGTACCAACACTTGCATAATCCCAATATTTCTTATCAAAGATATTATTTAGAGAAACATTCACTGTCATAAATTCACTTGTTTTCCAGTATGCGGATAAGTCATGTACAACATACCCCGGAACACGTGTATAGTTTTGAGTTGCTCCTGCAATATTTGCAACACTCACATCTTTTGAAGCTGTTTTACTACCAACGGCTGTCGTTGTAAATCCAAGACCATAGCGTTGATCAGGGGCATCATATGAAAATGTTAAACTTGCTTTTTCAGGCTGAACCGAGTTTATGCTACTTTTTTGTCCAGTTGTGTTTGTGGCATTTCCTTTTGTTTTACCTGCAACCAATGCAAGACTCAAACCCTCTGCATGTGATAAAAATTGTGCTAAATCAACACGTGTAGAGATTTCCCCACCCCATATATTGGCATTTGCCATATTTTGTAGTTGATAAGTCATACTACTATCCCCAGAAATAGGGGTACTTAGCATTCGGTAATCTATAAAATTATGATATTTAGTATAGAATCCAGTAAGATCAACCTTAATACCATCTATTGGCGTCGTTTTTAAACCAATTTCAAAAGCATCACTTGTTTCTTTTTTCAACTGACTGTTACCAATAATTGAATACCCACGACCTGGGTCATATGCACCTGACATTTCAGCAGCCGTAGGAATACGATTTCCTCTATTATATTTTACATAGCTATAATAATTTGGTGAAAACTCATAGCTAATTGCTAAATTAGGTGCAAAATATGCATTATTTTTATTAGAAATTTGATTCTGTTTTGCAGTTGATGTTAGAACTTGGCTGGCATTTTGAGGCTTAAATTGTTCAAACTGGTAACGTAATCCAGGAGTCACCACAAGAGAGTTACCTAAAACTTCCCATTGCATGGCATCAGAGATATAAGCAGCATATTTATCTGTCTTCGACTTCACCATTCTATTTTGAATAGTTACACTACCATCGGCATTAAGTTGTTGCCATGGACGATCACTATTTTGCTGGCTAAAATTAAGCCCATAATTAAAGTGATGTAAATTTAATTGTTTTTTTGCACCTAAATTAATACCAAAATTATCTTCAGTATAATTATTAAGAATTGTACGATTACCGCTTCCTGCCCTACCCGCATAAAATGCGTGTGTCGTATTATTACTTTGTGTTGTTTGGTAGAACAAATTCGTCTTTAGCTCATCAAATAAACTTATATTTTCAGTTTTTAATGTATGATCTAAGCTATAACGTATTCGTTGTGCATCTACATCTTGTGTTGCCCCATTAGGATAAAGACTACTCAATAAGTCAGAGCTAATATAACGGTCTGTTTGCTTTTCATAAAAATCAAATGTTGCTTCAAGCGATTGATAATCTGAAATATTCCATAATAGCTTGGCTAAAACAGCATTAGATTTCCAAGTTACAGGATTAGTGGGTAATTTTCCCTCTCCTTCTGTTGCATGTCCATCTCTATGAGAATAAATCGCCAATCCTTTTAGTGTATCGTTTCCAATCGCTGTTGCTACAGAACTAAACCATGCATCATCTGCAGAGCTATAGCCACCTTTCACTTCTCCCGCAAATTTCTTTCCATTCTTTAAATAGTCCTGAGGTGACTTTGTCTTAAAAGCGACTCTACCTCCTATACCATCGCTAGTTACATTAGTCGTTCCAGATTGAATAATCACTTGGCTAAATAATTCAGGATCAATAAAGTCTCGCCCTGAACTAAAGCTATTTCCTTTACCGCTGTCAGGTTCTGGAGCTGCATCAGAAAGTGCTACTCCATCTACATCTAAGGCAATTCGATTACCCTCAATACCACGAATATTATAACTGCTTGTCCCTGATCCATCCCAAGCATTTCCTGAACCAACGGCTGTTTGTGGTGCACTCACCAATGGCTGATATTTAATAATACCCGCCATATCCATCACTCCCATACGCTCTAAGTTTTGCTCACTAATGACACTTAATGATTCAGGAGTTTTTTGATTTTGCTCAGCATATACTGTAATCACAGGTAGTTTTACACCACTTTCCTGAGCATTTACTGATAGTGAAATACCCGCTAGAACCAATGCTATACAGCAATTTAAGTAATTAGGTTTCATCGCTCTTACAGATAATTTAGACATTTAAAACTCGACTACTTATTAATTAATTGATAATCATTTACATTAATAACACAAAGAAATTTGCTTATTAAAATCAAAAGGCACTATATCTTTATGTAAATAATTTTTATTTGAGAATAATAATCAATAGCAATATTATTTTCTAGTTTGATCTTCGTTTTTTATACTTTTTCTTGCCAGAGATGCATAAAAAAGCTCCCATAAGGGAGCTTTTTTATATTACCAAATATCGCTTTTTACTTTTTTCTTTAATTCAGGATGATCATCTAATTTAAAGACAGGATCTTTAATGCCTGATTTTTGTTGTTTACGATAGTCTTTGAGCAATGCCATTACAAATGGCATTAGTAGCAAAATAGCTGCTAAATTCAAGGTAGCCATAATACCCATAGACAAGTCAGCCATAGCCCATACAAGCGGAACACTCGTAATTGCACCGAAATAAACCATACATAATACTAATATGCGGAAGATTAACATGACTTTGCGATTATTCTTGATAAACTGCATATTTCCTTCTGCATAAGCATAGTTACCCAAAATAGCAGAATAACAGAACAGAAATAATAAGAAAGCGAGTAAATCACCGCCCCAAGAACCTAACTGACTTTCCAAAGCACGCTGTGTAAGCTGTACACCAATAAAACCTTTTTCCGTATAAACACCAGAGATTAAAATAATCATTGCTGTACTTGTACATACAATAAATGTATCTACAAAAACGCCCAACATTTGCACAAGACCTTGGTTTACTGGATGTGGAACATCTGATGCCGCTGCTGCATTTGGTGCAGACCCCATACCTGCCTCATTAGAAAACAGACCACGTTTCACACCTTGCATCAATGCCATTGATACCATGCTACCAAAGAAACCACCAGCTGCTGCATCAAATTGAAATGCTTTTGTAAAAATCAAACCAAATAAATGAGGGAGTTGCTCATAATTGATAATCGCAATATAAAAAGCAACACCTAAGTATAAGCCTGCTTTTAATGGAACAAACAACTCAGCAAAACGTGCAATACGGTTAATACCACCAAATATGGCAATACCTATAAGGAATACTAGCGCAAGACCTACCCAAGAAATTGGAAAGCTAGAACTGCCTAAAGGAATTGAAATATTATATTTATCCCATCCCCAAGCATGAGAAGAAGCGTCAATCATTGCATTTGCTTGTACAGAGTTAAATACAAAGCCATAAGCAAGAATCATTGCCAATGCGAAAACAATACCAAATGACTTACTTTTTAAACCATTAGTAATATAGTAAGCAGGGCCACCACGGAAACGTTTATTTTTTGGATCACGTATTTTAAATAACTGTGCAAGTGTAGATTCAACGAATGCAGAGCTCATTCCAACAAGTGCAGTTACCCACATCCAGAAAATTGCACCTGGACCACCGATTGCAATCGCTATTGCAACACCACCAATATTTCCAACACCTACACGACTTGCTAACCCTGTTACAAATGCTTGGAATGGGGTCAGACCATGTCTTTTTCCGCCTTCGTTTTCATTGCGGCTGCCTTTCATTACCCGAATACTTTCTAAAAACATTCGGATTTGTACACCACCTGTTGCGATTGTATAAATAATCCCCACAGATAGTAGGAAAATAATTAAGAAGTCCCAAAGTGGATCATTTAAGTGGTTGATCCAACCCATGAGTAAATCATTTAATTCCTGATTCATTCAGACATCCGTCCTTATATAAACGTGGCTATCGAAAATATTCATACCTAAGGTGGCACACTAAAGTAATGCTCACATTCATTAATGATGATCTTTAGTGCCATTTTTTGTAGTGCATTTAACCTAGCAAAAACTCAACAAACGTAGAACTGTACTCGATAAAATATGTTATAGATCTACTCGCTATCAGAAAGTATTCATCAAACATTTAGCCAAAATTTGAAAAGCCTGTTTTTAAACTTCTTTTGTACCAAAATCTACGGTCAAAAAATATTATTGATATATATAAATATATAACAATAGTTACGAAATTTAAAAACACCTTAAACGTAAAAAACACGCAATTATACGCATACAAATCTTCAAACAAAATTTTTTTCTTAACTTGATCATGCTTTCTAGTAATTGGCAAGTACTTTAAATCACAAAAAACCTTAAATTCATTTTCATTAAAAAATATATAAAACATAATAGTTCAAATTAAAAATACATATAAAACAAAGACTTTAATAAAAACAAAGGACTTTTTTAGAAAAAAAACATATCAACATATAGATGACAAATATTGAAACAATTTTTAATAATTAAAGTTCTTCATAAGCGTAAATTTATCTTCAATTGTCGATTAGACTAGACAAAAGATGATGTAACAATGAAATAATTGAGAGAGAAATGAGCAAAGTAGAATACATTGACGAAGTAATAACTTCTAGACACTCTGTAAGAGCTTTTTTACCCCATAAAGAAGTATCCAAAGCTTTAATTCATGAAATTTTAGAAGTATCTTCACGCGCACCATCAGGTACAAATACACAACCATGGAAGGTATATGTTGTCACAAAAGCAAAACGAGATGAGATTATAAAACGGGTTTGTCAAGCTCAAGAAGAGATACTAAAAGACCCAACATTAAAAGATAGATATAAAGAAACTTTTTCTTACTATCCTGAAAAATGGATTTCTCCATACATAGACAGAAGACGTGAAAATGGTTGGGGACTTTATGGTTTATTAAACATTCAACGTGGTGAAAAAGAAAAAATGGCTGCACAACAATTAAGAAACTTTAAGTTTTTTGATGCGCCTGTAGGTATATTTATTACAGTAAATAAAATAATGGGGGTTGGTGCAAAAATGGATATTGCAATGATGATACAAAATATAATGCTTAGTGCTAAAGCAAGAGGATTGGATACCTGCCCTCAAGCAGCATGGAACCACTTTAACACTATTGTTCTTGATGCTTTAAATGCACATGATGATGAAGAACTCGTCTGCACTGTTGCGCTTGGTTATGCCGACCCAAATGCAATTGTAAATACGTTTCATACTCCACGTGAGCATGTAGAAAACTTTACAACATTCTTAACTGAATAACAATTTTCGAATATTATTTAAAGCAATTTCCAAAGAATTTTTAACTTTTTTTTCAGCTATACTATTCATGCTATTTAACATCTAAAAGAAGTTTTTATTAGGAATTACGTCATTGAACATTGGGCTAAAGCGTCTTCAGCAAATTAAATATCGTACTTCTTTAATTTATAACATTCGCATGGCAATTGCCTTTATTGGTACTGCCTTTATCCCATACTTTTTAAATTTCCAAATCGCAACGATTCCTCTTACTTTAGGTGTTGTCGCAGCAGGCCTAAGCGATATCGATGATCGCTTTACTATTCGTATCATGAATCAAGCCTATACATACTTAGGCTTCTTTATTGCAGCAAGTGCTATTCAGCTTCTATTTCCATATCCTGTAATATTTGCAATTAGCCTTTTATTTGCATGTATTGGCTGGGTACTGCTTGGATCACTTGGACGCCGTTATGCAACTATTTCCTATGGTTGCCTTGTCGTTTCTGTATACAGCATGTTGGGTGTACACCTATTTGGTGCTTGGTATATTCAACCATTACTCCTAGTCATTGGTGCAATTTGGTACGGTATACTTTCTACAATTAGCTATCTTTTATTTCCAATTCGTCCCGTACAAGAAAAACTAGCTTTAAGTTATTCATCTTTAGGAAATTTTCTTTTTTCTAAAGCAAACTTATTTGATGTAGATATGACTGAAAAGAGCTACAAACAAAGCTTGATTGATCTTTCTATGGAAAATAGTAAGCTCATTCAACTTTTTAATGAAATGAAAATTTCATTGCTCACACGCTTAAAAGGAGATCGAGGTAGAAAAAGTACACGGCGAAGTCTGCAATATTATTTTGTTGCACAAGACATTCATGAACGTGCAGATTCATCTCATATCGATTATCAAATTCTAGTAGAACATTTTAAACATAGTGATATTATCTTTCGTTTTCAACGTATTCTTTCTCTGCAAGGAAAAGCATGCAAAGACCTAAGCGACAGCATACGCCACCGTACAAAATACGAGCATAATATTCGTTTTAAACAAGCTTTTGACAATCTAAACCTATCTTTAAAAAGACTTAGAAAAAGCTACCCAAGCGACCCACTTTGGATAAATGCACTCTACTCTCTTTATAAAAATTTAAAATCTATTGATAGTCAACTTAAAAACCTAGAAACAGAACAAGCAATTACACTAGAAAGTGAGCAACAAGAAAGCCTTTTAAAAGATGATGACCTAAAAGGGTTCTCAGATATAATTTTACGTATTAAACAAAATTTCACGCCTGAATCTGTACTGTTTAGACATGCAATTCGTGTTTCCATAGTTCTTTTCATTTCATATATTTTTATCCAAACAACACATATTACCTATGGTTTTTGGGTACTCCTTACAGCACTTTTTGTTAGTCAACCAAACTTTAATGCCACTAAACGACGCCTAAAGCTACGAATTTTAGGAACAATTATCGGTGTTTTGGTTGGTTTCTGTATTTTATTCTTTGTACCTTCTACTGAAGGACAACTTCTTTTACTTATTATTAGTGGAATTTTATTCTTTGAGCTTCGTAGTAAGCAATATGCTCAAGCAACTGCTTTTATTACGATCTTAGCACTCATTAACTTCAATTTAGATGGTGGTTTAGGGTATACCGCAGCCTTCCCGCGCATATTAGATACCATTATTGGATGTTTCTTTGCATGGTTAGGGGTCATGTTTATATTTCCTGATTGGAAGTTTCGCAGACTTCCTAGAAATATTAAAAAAGCATTTAAAGCCCAATGCGACTATTTAAATGAAGTTGTTAAACAATACCATCATGGTAAAAATAACAGCTTAGATTATAGATTTATACGAAGAACAGCACACAATAGTGATGCTGAACTCGCTTCAGTAATATCGACTCTTGCCACTGAGCCTTTCTATAACATCAGTAAAAAAACACAGTCTTTTGATCTATTATGCTTAAACCATACTCTACTCAGTTATATTGCAGCACTTGGCGCACATCGTGAAAAAATAGAAGATTCAGATATACTCAAACTACTTGATCAAGCTGTGAGCGATATTACAGGCGTACTACTTTATGACGAAATGCCTGATCTGACTGTCACGAATGTCTTACAAACCATTAGAGAACGACTTTCACAAGATAATACAAATGATCAACTCTCAATTATCATTTTACAGCAATTATCGCTGATGTTTGGTATTCTAGGACAGCTTAGAACACTTAAACAAAGTTTAAGTTACGAACATGATGATACTAGTGCATTTGCATCTCTTTAAAAGATGCTCACTCATGTACATGATTAATGGTACACTTTTTAAAGTTTAATATCTGTAAAGATCCACTATGACAGCTAAAAATTTATATGCATACACTTTACAACCAGTAAGTTATGAAGTGTCTGAAGCAGAACAACGAAATGCTCAACTCACCATTTGGCGTAGCACAAATAAAATTGGCTTAAAAGCTTGGGCAATTATGGGTATTGTCGTTTTGCTTTCGATTTTAGGTATTGTTTTAATAAAAAACTATTCAACAATTTTTTGTTGGGTTGCGCTCGCCTGCGTTGCAATTTATCTTCTTGTTCGTAAATACGGACTTGAATGGTATGTAAAACGCAAAATGAATGAAATGCCTACACAAGAAATTAAAGGCATTCGATTAGGCGTTCAACCTACTGGTATTGTGATGCGCCAAAAAGTTGGCCTACAAGAAGGTGTAGGTTCTGTAGGTTGGAAAGATATGTATGAATGGTACGATACACCTGAGTTTCTACTCGTTAACTTTAAGTTAAAAGGTCAGCAAGGGGCTTATATTTTACCAAAACGTATGGATAGCAAAAACTTTGCCTTTTCAACAATTCGTAAACACTTAAAAGAGTCTGTTGGCGAAGCAAAAAATATTTAGTTTCCAATAATCAAACTCCTTTTCTTAAGGAGTTTTTTTAAATAAAAAATAAATGATAATTAATACTATATGTAAAACAATAGCATTAGTGTGGCTTTATTCGCTATAATCCTAACTATACACCTACTATCTACCTATTCATCGTCAGTATTTTCTTATGCTCAAAAAGGTCCTATTCCAACTTCATTGGTTCTGCGGGATTACAGCAGGTCTTGTTTTATCTATTATCGGTATTACTGGTGCTATTTACTCTTATGACCAACAAATTCTAACTTGGCTAAATCAAAAAAGTTATGTTGTTCAAGTGGAAAATACTCCTAAACTTACACCAGACCAAATCTACCAAAGGGTTACACAGCAAAATCCAAAAATTCAAATTAATAGCATTACAATAATGCAAGAAGCCAATGCCTCTTCTATTTTAAATATTAAAAAAGCTGATGCACGTAGAGGGTTAGATATTATGGTGAACCCTTATACTGCTGAGATTCTACCTGCTATTAAAGGTAAAGACTTCTTTCAGTTTATCTTAAATTTACATCGTTCTCTTACATTAGAGAAACCATTTGGGACTCAAATTACTGGTGCATGTGCACTCATGCTTATTTATTTTGTTCTTAGTGGTATCTACCTACGTTGGCCTAAAAAGCACTCACTCAAACAATGGTTATTTGTAAAACCAAAATTAAGAGGGCGAAATTTTCTTTGGGATCTACATTCCGTAGTTGGTACATGGGTCATTATATTTTATCTTGTTTTTGCAATGACAGGCTTATTCTGGTCTTATGATTGGTGGCGTGATGGCATGTTTAAAGTGATGAGAGTCGATAGACCACAACCTATGAGAATGGTGAATGACAAAAAAACAAAAGACGATGAAAAACTTTCTAACTTACAAATTAGCCAAGCATTACAAGAAACATGGACTGGCTTTAATAAAGATTATAAATATGGTTTTTCTAGCTTAACACTTACAATACCTAAAAAAGAAAACGGGCAAGTAGAGCTTAGTTTCTTTGATACTACGCCTCAACATGAAAGAGCTAGAAATAGTGCCATATATGATTATCAATCAAAAACATTAGAATCTATAAAAAGATATGACGATAAGCCTCTAAATGAGAAAATTATGTCAAGCATGCTTCCTGTACATAGAGGAAGTTTCTTTGGCCCAGTATGGCATTTTTTAGCAATGCTTGCTTCACTTGCAATGCCATTATTCTTTATTACAGGTATTTTACTCTACTTAAAAAGACGGAAACAGAAAAATTTAACAAAACAAGCAAGACAAATTATCCCTTCTGAGATAGTTAAATCTGATGTTTCAACATGGCTAATCGTCTATGCGTCACAAACAGGCACAGCAGAACAACTTGCTTGGGAAACATCTTCAAGCTTGCAAGAGCAAAAAGAATCCGTTGTCGTAAAATCTATTCATAAAATCTCACAGGAAGACCTAACACAGCACAAACGTATCTTATTTATTGTAAGTACATATGGTACAGGTGAAGCTCCTGATTTAGCAACAAGCTTTGTAAAAAAGATTATGCCTACTCCATTTGATTTATCAGATACTCAGTATGCTGTATTGGCTTTAGGCTCTAAAGAATATGCAGATACCTATTGCCAGTTTGGTCGTGAAATTGATGCTTGGCTTTCATATAAGAAAGCAAACCCTCTATTTCCAATGATTGAAGTAGATGATGCGAATACACTAGATATTTCCTCTTGGTATCAAGCATTAGCTAAAGTAACTGAACTGAACTTAAAAACTGTAAAAATGCTTGATGCTTTTGATGAGTGTACCCTAGTTAATCGTAAACATCTTAATGTAGGAAGTTTAGGTGCGCCTATTTATGTTTTAGAAATTAATACACCTAAAACAATTGATTGGCAAGCCGGTGATATTGCCGAAATCCAACCAATGAACACTAAGCAAAGAATTCAAGACTTTATGATAAAACATAATATAGACCTGAATAGTACTAGTGTTTATAAAGCGCTTAGAAACAAAAATCTAGAGCATGCCATTACTTTACAAGATGCTAAAATTGATACCTTAGAAAAACAATTACCGGCGCTTCCACATCGTGAATACTCTATCGCAAGCATTCCTAAACAAAACAAATTAGAGCTTGTTGTCCGCCTTAAAATTTCAGAAAAAGGAGATATTGGTTTAGGTTCAGGCTGGCTCTGTAAACATATAGCCATTGGAGATATAATTAATTTACGTATTAGACGAAATGAGAGCTTTCACTTAGCTGATAATAGTAATCCTATTATTCTCATTGGAAATGGTACTGGAGTTGCGGGATTAATGAGCTTACTCCAAGAGCGTAAATCTTATGGATATAAAAATAATTGGTTAATCTTTGGTGAAAGACAGCGTGAAAAAGACTTTATTTATAAAACTGAGCTTGAGTCTCTTTTAGAACAGGGTTTTCTTACTCATTTAGATCTTGCCTTTTCTAGAGATTCTGAAAATAGTTACTATGTTCAACATGAATTACAGAAAAACTCACAGAGAGTAATTGATTGGGTTGCTAATGATGCTAGCATTTATATATGCGGTAGTATAAATACCATGGCATATGATGTAGAACAAACTTTAATTAATATTTTAGGCGAGTCCAAACTAGATGAGCTCAGAGAAACAGATCGTTATCGTAGAGATGTTTACTAACGAAATTTAATTACCTAAAAAGTCGAGTAATATTGCTCGACTTTTTTAATTGCACTTTCTTTAAAGGTATAAAGGTATAAAGGTATAAAGGTATAAAGGTATAAAGGTATAAAGGTATAAAGGTATAAAGGTATAAAGGTATAAAGGTATAAAGGTATAAAGGTATAAAGGTATAAAGGTATAAAGGTATAAAGGTATAAAGGTATAAAGGTATAAAGGTATAAAGGTATATTAAAAACGATATGGATATGAAATTGAAATATATTTTTTATAATTATGGTGGGCGCTGACGGGATCGAACCGCCGACATTCTGCTTGTAAGGCAGACGCTCTACCAACTGAGCTAAGCGCCCTTTTCGTCTAAAAAGACTAAAGGTTATAAGTCTAAATGGCGCAGCGGACGGGACTCGAACCCGCGACCCTCGGCGTGACAGGCCGATATTCTAACCAACTGAACTACCGCTGCATAATCTAATAAGAGGACTTATTCTCTTATAAGTTATGGTGGGCGCTGACGGGATCGAACCGCCGACATTCTGCTTGTAAGGCAGACGCTCTACCAACTGAGCTAAGCGCCCTTTTCGTCTAAAAAGACTAAAGGTTATAAGTCTAAATGGCGCAGCGGACGGGACTCGAACCCGCGACCCTCGGCGTGACAGGCCGATATTCTAACCAACTGAACTACCGCTGCATAATCTAATAAGAGGACTTATTCTCTTATAAGTTATGGTGGGCGCTGACGGGATCGAACCGCCGACATTCTGCTTGTAAGGCAGACGCTCTACCAACTGAGCTAAGCGCCCAAGCTTTATCTGTAAATGGCGCAGCGGACGGGACTCGAACCCGCGACCCTCGGCGTGACAGGCCGATATTCTAACCAACTGAACTACCGCTGCACTTACAGGAAAACTTGCGATAAACAAAAACTTAAATGGCGCAGCGGACGGGACTCGAACCCGCGACCCTCGGCGTGACAGGCCGATATTCTAACCAACTGAACTACCGCTGCACTTAAGATTCAACGTAAGAGTGGTGGGCGCTGACGGGATCGAACCGCCGACATTCTGCTTGTAAGGCAGACGCTCTACCAACTGAGCTAAGCGCCCTCTAACGTGTTTATCGTTTGTGAGGTGCATTATAGAGAATCTATTCTAAGAGTCAAACGCTTTTCTTATTCTTTACCATTTTTTTTGCTTAAGTGATTAAAAAATAAGTCATAGTTGATTATCTATACAATATTATTTGTTTTTTCGCCATTTTCAGAGATATATACCAATGAATTTTCATCTACAAGATTAAATAATTCTATTAAGTCATCGTTATGCATGCGAATACATCCATGTGAAAGAGGTATTCCCATTGGATTATTGTCAGGTGTCCCATGTATATAAATATAGCGATTATATGTATCGACCCCCTCTCCTAAGTTAAAGCCAGACTCTAGCCCTTTTAACCATAGAATTCGGGTTAATATCCAATCTCGATTAGGATGTTTCTCTGCATATTCTAAAGAATAAACTTCTCCAGTCAGTTTCCTTCCTACAAAAACACTATTCTTTTCTACGTCACAACCAATTTTTTCTGCAATGACATGCCATCCTCTTGGTGTTTTCCCACTATTTTCAGCTTCACCAATGCCATTTAGTGCAGTTGAAACAGAAAATATTTTTCCTAGCTTAGGAAGAGTTAATAACTGTTTTTTTAAATCAATAAAAATATCAATTTCTTTTTGATTATATTGCATACCTATCCCTATATTATCTTTTGGTTCAGGCCTTAAACAGAGCCATATTGCAACGATGAGTATTATAATATCGGTGAAAATTTTCACCCATACTGGTGCTGATGTGAAAATCATAATAATGCCACTACATAGCATCATTGAACATGCCATCCATTTCACCTTTCTAGCGACACTTCCTGTTGCTCGCCAGTTTCTTAGTGACCGACCATATTTAGGATGATTCATTAGCCATTCATCAACTTGCGGCCATCCTTTTGAAGCTGCCCATGCTGCCAATATAAGAAAAACTGTAGTGGGCATACCAGGTAAAATAGCCCCTATTACACCTAATAATATAAAAAATACGACCAATATGCGCCAAAATAATATTTTCATGACAAGATGAATCCTTTTATGCTTTCATGATCTATCTATACTTAAAATCAAGCTCATCCTTAAAATCATGCTTAATTTTACAAGACAACATCACCTTTTCGAGCCTTGGCGATCATATCATCACCCCGCAGTTCGACAACTTGCTTTTTGTATAGCAAGTCCAAATACGATTCAAAGCATCCCCCCTGAAATGACACTATCAAATCATTTTATGCTACATAGCGATCAGGAGTGGTTAGACTTATTTTTTAGATACCAACCGCGACTAAATGAGTTAGAGACTAATCCACAACCGTTAATTGAATTTTTAGCTCAGCTTAAAAGTACACGTTTGGGTTTACGTTTTGAAATGTTTTTATGGTTTTGGCTATTAGATGAAGAATTCCATCATTTTAAACTTTTAGGTCATAGCATACAAAAAATTGAAGGACCTTTTACACTCGGTGAACTCGACTTTTTAATATTAAACAAAAAGACTCAAGCAGTTGAACACTGGGAAGTTGCTTTAAAATATTATCTAGCTGAAGATCAATATCAACTTAATCAATGGTTCGGGCTGAATAGAAGTGATCGATTAGAAAAGAAACTTTCTTATTTTACAAATAGACAATTTCAGTTTAACCATGCACTGAATTATAAAATTGACCATAAATTTGCAGTATTAAAAGGACAACTCTTCATTCCTGCCTCTATAAGTGGGACAAACTTATCTACACTACCCCACTGGGTTAATCAGAATAGAAGAATAGGTTTTTGGGGAAGTGCGGTGTTACCGCAGTTTTATAGGCTTGAACGGCATGAATGGATTACTCATTATTTAAACCCTATATCTCATTCAAGGTCTAAATGGTGGCGTAATGGTTTATACCGCCATATAGATAAAGAAATATTTTATATGTTTCGCTCTTCCCCCTTCATAACAATATAGCGGGTTACATTTTAACCACAATTGAGTTATAAAAAATGAACATTACTTTGTTTTGTATTTCGCTATGCTTACATTGAAAGTTAACTAAAATAAATGACATACCTTGGAGAAAATCATGAAAAAAGTTATTTTTGCCTCAATTGCAGTTACTCTTATTTTAACAGGCTGTAATACATTTCGTGGGGTTGGACAAGATGTTTCAAGCGCAGGACATGCTGTAACAAATACTGCAACAAAAGCTCAATCTCAAATGAAATAATTTAATATAAAGAGCAAAAGAAGCCTTACTCATAAAGTAGGGCTTTTTTATTTTGCCATTGCCTCTTTTAAATTCTTCTTTATTATAATAAGTTAACTATTTTTTATACTTTATTGATTCTTTTATGCAGTCTTCAGCAACACTCGATTTGAGCTTAGAACTTTTAAAACAACCTTCGGTTACACCAGATGACCATACTTGCCAAGATATTATTTCCCAAAGACTTTCTCAAGTTGGTTTTAAAATAGAGAAAATGAAGTTTGAAGAAGTAGATAATATTTGGGCACGTCGTGGCTCACAAGGACCTGTCTTCTGTTTTGCGGGCCACACAGATGTTGTACCAACGGGTAGCCTAGACGCATGGGATTCTGCACCTTTTGCACCTGAAATTCGCGATAATAAGCTCTACGGGCGTGGTAGTGCAGATATGAAAACTGCAATTGCTGCTATGATTGTTGCAACTGAACGATTTGTAAAAAAATATCCAAATCACAATGGTTCAATTGCTTATCTCATTACATCAGATGAGGAAGGCCCTGCAAAAAATGGAACAGTAAAAGTCATTGAGACATTAGAAGCTCGTAATGAAAAAATGCAATGGTGCTTAGTTGGAGAACCTTCAAGCACAACTAAATTAGGTGATATTGTAAAAAATGGTCGTCGTGGGTCATTAAATGCAAAAATTATTGTACAAGGTAAGCAAGGGCACGTTGCCTATCCTCATCTTGCAAAAAACCCAATCCATTTAGCAGCAACTGCAATTGAAACTTTATGCTCGACCACTTGGGATGAAGGAAATGAATATTTTCCTGCAACATCATTTCAAATTTCAAACATTCATGCAGGAACTGGTGCAACAAATGTTATTCCCAATACATTAGAGATCACATGCAACTTCCGATTTTCTACAGAAGTTACGGCAGATGAGTTAAAAGCACGTGTTATTGATATCTTAGAAAAGAACCAATTAGACTACGATATTACTTGGAATCTATCAGGACTACCTTTTATTACACCTGTAGGCGATTTGGTAAAAGCAACTCAAACAGCTATTCAGAAAGTTTGTGGTTATGAAACCGAGCTTTCAACCAGTGGTGGCACATCTGATGGACGATTTATCGCACCAACAGGTGCACAAGTAATAGAACTTGGTGTATTAAATGCAACTATTCATCAAGTAAATGAACATGTAAATGTTGCCGATCTTGAACCATTATCCGAAATTTATGAGGAAATCTTAGTTCAACTATTAACATAAAAAAAAGGGCTTAAAGCCCTTTTTTAATCTTGAATTATAGTTTCGTAAATATCATCTAGATTAGGAATTTGACAAAGTTCCTCTCGAATACTGACGTATTGGAAAATCCCAGAGTTTTCTTTAACTTCCTGATCGACATCTACAACTTCAGAAATACGTAAACGTACAGCTTCAGGCATTTCATCACACAAAAGAGCAAAACGTCGACTTGGCATTTCACCCTCAATGATTAAAGCAGTCACTTCATCTAAATCGGGTTGATGTACAGCATACACTGGTAGCTCCAAATCATGCCATTTCATTACTTTTTTACCTGTCAGATGTACCTGTACAGATAGAACTAAGTTTTGTGGAATTAAAATGTCAGGTTGCTCATGGCATTGAATTTTAAAAACGTCTACAAAACCAGTTGAAACAGCTATTAGATCACTTAGTCCTTGCGCAGATGCAATATTCAAGTCACTGTGCATATTTGATCTATTACTCATTTTTTACCCCTAGATTCTTTCAAAGCAACATCCATCTGCTCAAGCAACGCATCCTCTTGGAAAGGTTTACCCATATAATAATTCACTCCTAGACTTAACGCACGCTCACGGTGTTTCTCGCCAGTTCTAGATGTGATCATAATGATAGGAAGATCTTTGTGAATTGCATGATGGCGTACTTGGTTTGCAACCTCAAAACCATCCATTCGTGGCATTTCAATATCAAGTAACATAATATCAGGACGAATGTTTTCTAACTTTTCAACTGCATCAACACCATCTTTAGCTGTCACAATTTCATAACCTTGGCGCTCTAATAAGCGTGAAGTTACTTTTCTCACAGTTACCGAGTCATCGACAATCATCGCTAAATGTCGAATATCTGTATTTTGATGCTGTACATTTGCAGCTGTAAGATTAAGGCGACGTTGGCTATTTTGTACTGTACGCGCTATCGTTTGACCATCCAAAATTAAACAGACTTTACCATCACCTAAAATTGTTGCACCACTTAGAATTTCAATATCTTTCAAGTGACTATTCAGTGGTTTCACTACAATTTCAACACGAGAGCCAATTAATTGATCTACAAGTAGTGCAATAGACTGATTGTTATGATCTTTAATAATTAAGACAGGTAGTGTCTCTGTTGTATTTAAATTAGGTTCTTTAGCATACCCTAAAAAGTCTGAAATATAGCGTAGACGGTATCTACTACCTTCAATCCGACAAAACTCAGAACTACTCGAGAAGTATCTCTGTAACACCTGAGGGTCAACTCGTACAATACGCTCAATCTGAGACAATGGTAATGCAAATTGCTGTTCACCTGCTTTGACCATAAGTGCATCGGTCACTGCAACAATGGTTGGAATACGAAGCGAGAACTTTGTTCCCTCATTAGCAACCGAAACTACAGAAATACTTCCCCCCATAGCTCGAATATCACTTCTTACAACATCTAACCCTACACCACGTCCAGAAACTTGTGTTACTTCCCTTGCCGTAGAAAAACCTGAGTGGAAAATATACTGCAATACATCTTCATCTGTCACATTATCAGACTCTGAAATTAAACCTAAAGATTTTGCTTTACGTCTAACACGAGCAACATCAATACCTTTACCATCATCTGTAATATCAATGAGAATATCTGTACCCTGACGTGATAACGATATTTTAAGATTACCCTCACTGGTTTTACCACTTTGACGGCGCTCTCTTACACTTTCAATACCATGATCAATTGCATTACGGATCATATGCTCCAATGGAGCAACTAGCTTATCTAAAATACTTCTATCAATTTCCAAACGCGGATTAATAATTTCAAAATTAACCGATCTATTTACAGTCATTGAAGTTTGTCTAACCAAACGCTGTAAACGCGATTCAATCAATGAGAACTTAACCAATTTTACTCGTGTTAACTGATCCTGAACATCTGTTTGAATACGTGCTTGCTCTAATAAAAGAGACTCTGAATCTCGCACCTTATCAGCCAAAGTTGCCTTAAAGTCGAGTAAATCAGAAGCTGATTCGGCAAGAGATTTAGATAATTGGTTCAGTGATGAGTACTGATCCATTTCAAGCGGATCAAACTCCTCATATTGAGTACCTTCAATACTATGTCTTGCTAAAATTTGCGTTTCAAGCTCACCTTCCATTCGGCGTAACTGATCCGACAGACGTTTAATTGCAAGCTCCATTTCCGAAAGTGTGGAGGTGAATTGGTTTAAGCCCATCTCTACACGTGAGCGGTTAATTGAACTTTCCGCAGTAAGGTTCGATACTTTTTCAACCAATGTAGATGATACACGAATCATCTCATTAGATTGAGATTGCTCTGAACTATCAGCCCATTGCCCCATCATTGATGGCGGTTCTGTACCATCTCCGACAGCATATTGCAAACCAATAAAGGACTCATCAATATTATCTGCACTATCAACATTAAACTGCAAATATTTTAGATCATTGATAACTTTATCAACTTCTTCTTTAGCTGGCTTTTCTCCAGTAAGAATACGCTCTATCGTCGCAAAGTTAGTTAAAATTAAACCATCATAAATATCTGTTTTAACCTGATATAAAGCAAATTTTTCAAATGTATCAACAAGCAGCTCTGATAATTCAAAAACAGTCCCTTTCTCAATTGCTTTTGCATCATCATATAAAATATGTGCAACACGCTGAAGTGCAAGCAATAAGCTTCGATTCTGACGTTCCTCACACCACACATCAAATGCTTTAGTTAAGTTATTAAGCTGACCAAGGGCATGTGCTTTAAACTCTGATGTAACATTTTTGTATAAATCAATTACATCATCAGAAGCAAGCTCTTCATTTATCGCCTTTTCAATAGCTATTTCTGATTCTTTAGCACTAACACTTTCAAACTCAGTATCATAAACATAGGTACCATTTTTCAAGCCAGTAATAACACTAACAGTATGTGCAGATGAATAATCTATCTTTGAATGACGAATAAAATCAATTCTCTCTGCAAATTGATCTTGAACAAGTCGAATAATATTCAACATTGATTCATTCGCTGTAAGCTTTTGATAAATTAGACTTTCATAAACCGATTCTAAATGATGAGCTATCAAGCCAAAGTTTTCAGCTTGAATCATATTTGCACTACCCTTTAAAGTATGCAAATAACGCATCAAATTCTTTAATACATCAATATTTTCAAAGTTACTTTGGAATGTAGACAAATCAGCTTCAATTTGTTCAACCAGTTCTTCTGCCTCATCTAAGAAAATATCGATGAGTTCAGAATCATCTAATACATTTGGTGCAGTATCAGATATAGTTTGCTTATCCAAACTTAACTTTTGAACTGATTGATGTATTATATTTTCATCTTTAATAGATGATGCTATTTTAGACTTATCTTCAAAATATTCAGATTGACTATATAAATGATTTATTTCTTTAAGTGCTTCTTTTAGCTCACTTTTCTTATGCAAAAGAATCTGGGTACTTTGTCCAGATGCCATATAATCAAAGTATACAATTAAGCTATCATGAAAATCATCTAAAAGTGGCGATACTTTTTTTAATAAATCATAGTCAGTAAAGGCAATCGTCAGTAAAAGAACATAGCCCTCTCTCAGCGTAATAAGATAATCTTCTGTATCAAAAAGATGTTTTGTTTTTGCCCATTGAATAAGTATGTCACTTTCATCAACTAGGCTAGTGAGATAGTCTTCAGCTGAGTCCCAAACGATTTGTGTAAAGTCGTTACTTAAATCTAGTAAGTTGTCAATTCCCAAACCAACAATTTCATTAATTAAAGGCTTTTTATCATCAACAACTTTAATATACTGAGAATATTGTTCCCAAGTTAGCTTGAATTTCTCTAAACAAGTCTCTCTTAAAGACACATTATTATTTTTCAGGCCATCTAAATAATGACTCAAAAACTCAGCGAACTGTTTCAACAGGTCTAGACTAAGATGTAACTCACCTGTTTCTTGTAGCTCTTGATTTAATGACAATTCAACATTTGCACTTGTTTCACACAAAGGTTCAATCTGAGCCATACCAGAACTACCCTTTAAGGTATGTATGCTACGGATTAAAGATACCGTTTGCTTTTCAGTATGAACTGATTCATTAAGATAGGCTCTAATTGTTGCAAGATGCTCATATGCTTCATCTAAATAAATCACAAGCGTTTCTGGGGATATACTTATCCCATTTACATAAAGCCTTTCTACATTAACCATATTATTGCTATCAGCAATAGAAGCTACAACTGTAGAAGACTCCGTAGGTTCAGATTCTTGATCATTATTTTGCGTATCGTTAAGATATAATACTTGCAGTGTAGGATCTATTTCCTTCTTATCTTTAAGCTGTTTTCCAATAAACAGTAAAGGACGAATATCAACCTTGTCTAATGCTTCATATTTTTCAATATGGGGATAGACCTCAGTCATATAGAAACTGAAACATTGAATACAATATTGTTGGATTTCTGACGTAATTCTAGCAGTATCATTAAGAATACTATTAAATAGATCTTCTACACACCAAGCAAGCTCGCCTGCCTGATTTGCTCCCACCATTCTACCCGAACCTTTTAAGGTATGAAAATGACGGCGTATTGTTTTTATGGTTTCAATATCATGTAGATCTTCCTGCCAAGTTATAAACAGGCTTTTAAGCTCTACAATGATTTCTGCAGCTTCTTCAATAAAAATATCGATTATTTCTGCATCTTGATCTAAATAGCTATCTATTGGTACAGGAACATCAGCTATTAGCTTTTGCACTAATTCGTTCATCGCTCGCTCAAAATTTATCTGTTTAGCCTTTGCTCACTGCACATTGATCTATAAATACATAGATCAATGTAGCGGCTAAAATTTATAAGATAACTAGAGAATATAAGAGGCTACTTATTCAGGTAGTTTAAAGTCACTTACTGACTCTCTTAATGACTCTGCCATATTTGCAAGCTCAGAAACAGATCTTGCTGTATCAAAGGTCGCGGAAGTTGTTTGAGCTGAAATCTCTTGTACAACATTCATCGTATCAGCAACTTTAGTTGCAGAAACAGACTGTAGCTGTGCTGCACTAGAAATGTTACCAATTAACTGTGCAAGTGATGTAGATACTGTTTGAATCTCATCTAGGGCAACACCCGCATCTTTCGTTAAGTTCGCACCACGTACAACCTCAGATGTTGTATGTTCCATTGAAATTACAGCTTCATTTGTATCAGCCTGAATGGTACGTACAAGGCCTTCGATCTGTTTTGTTGCAGATGCAGATCTTTCCGCAAGACGCTGAACCTCATCAGCAACAACTGCGAACCCTCGACCAGCCTCACCCGCCATAGATGCCTGAATTGCTGCATTCAATGCCAAAATGTTTGTTTGGTCAGCAATATCATTAATCAGCGAGACAATGTTACCAATTTCTTGTGAAGATTCACCAAGGCGCTTAATACGCTTAGATGTTTCCTGAATCTGTTCACGAATCGTATCCATACCATGCATAGAGCGATTTACGACATCAGCACCACTAGATGCAATTTCAACTGATCGCTTCGCAACCTCAGTAGATTCTGTAGCGTTCGTTGATACCTCACCAATTGAAACTACAATTTCATTAATTGCTTTAGAAGCACCTAAAATTTCATCCGACTGTTGTTTAGATGATTCGGCCAAACCATTGGTTACATTCTGTGTATCTTGGGTATAACGTGCAACTTCCTGTGATGTTGCATGAATACGCGAAACAAGGTCACGTAATTGATCAATCGCAAAGTTAATCGAATCGGCAATAGCCCCTGTAAAGTCTTCCGATACTGTTGCATAACTACGTAAGTCACCATCTGCCAAGTCAGCAATTTCATCAAGTAATCGTAAAATAGCGCCTTGGTTACGATCATATTCATCTTGTAACTCTTGAATACGCTTTTTATCTTCTTCACCACGTAGTTGTACAAGTTTATAAAAAGAAATTAAGAAAACTACAAAACCAAGAATTAATAGAAAACGTGGTAAATATACAGTTAAAACTGATGAAACCGATAAATCATCTAAATTTTGTAATAATGTATCAGAGTCTTGGAAAATAGATACGGATGCTTTTTGAACTGCAGTCACTTTATGTGAGTTATTAAAAACAATCGCTGCACTGGCTTTTACAACTTGATCATATTCTTTTTTAATATCTATTAATCTACTACGTAAATCTGGATCAACAACTTTATCAACCCCAAAGTCTGGATCACCATTAAGTTGAGCATCTAAATATGTGCCAAATGTTTCTGTATTGTCCTTAAATTCATTTGCAGCATCTGTATTTTCAGATTTTGTAATTGCAGAAACATCATGCATTGAACGTAAAATACGTTCAGCAACTATCACTTGATCCTTAGCAACAGCAACTTGGTTTGTTGGCAAATGGCGCTTCACCATATCATCAACAACAGCATTATATTGAGATTGTAGACCAGGAATAATTTGGTCCATTTGAATTGTTGTTGCACGCAACTCATTTAAAATGGTTTTATTGCTTGTAATCATCTCAATTTTTTGAGAAATATCATTCCATTGCTGTGCAATCTTATTCACATCACCAGTAACTTGAGATGAGTTTTGCACTACCTTTAGATTATGATAAAAATCTTCATTACTTTCTTTTAGCTTATTAAATGATGTATCAGCTCCTGAGGAGTTAATATCCGCAACTTGACGAGAAACAACTTGAGATATGAGCTTCAAATCTGAAAGACTTTGCGTAACAGCATTATGCTTTGTTGTACTATAAAAAATAGATAACAAAACAATTAATGTAAAAATAATACTAAAAAAGCTTAACAAAAGAAGAGGCTTAACTTTTTTTTGCGTTCCAAAACTATGACTTAGCCCATCTAAGTATATATTTACTTTCTTAACGGTGCTATTACTACTCACCAGATTTTTAAAGCCCATTGGCTCCCCCTGAAATCACAAATATGTAATAATACAAATGCTAATTTTCTAACTTAGTACTGCATGAACCTGTTTAAAGTCTTTAATCAGTTGGCTAAATAAAAAAACATGCCAATATTTCTGATCATAATTAAAACAGCCAGAACAATATTTCTCTAAAGATTGATTTAAATCTGATGTAGATGAGAAAAAACTTTGCTTATTGAAGTGCTGAATCCCCAATACCTGATCAACCATCAAACCAATATAGTGATCTTGATGCTGTAGGCATAAAAGTTTTTGTTGCCTTACACGTTTTGTTGGCACTTTTAACAAGTATTCTTGTAGATCAATTACTGTAAGTAATTGACCACGAATATTTGCTAACCCCTTTAACCAAGGTTCCCCATTAGGTATTGGCGTTAGGCTAGGACAATAAATAACCTCTGCCACTTCTCCTAAAGGCACAACAAAGGACTGCCCCTGTATTTCAAAGGCAATACCAGACCATCTATTTACACTATCAGCAATAGCTTGCTGATGTTTATCGCCTTGTCTCGCAAGACGTAGTAATTCAAGAAAGCCTCTTGCTGCCATCGCTAACTTTAGGCCTTATACAAGATTTGAGTGAATTGCATCAATCAATTCTTGCTCATTTACAGGCTTAGTTAAATAGTCTTTTGCACCTTGGCGCTTGCCCCATACACGATCAGTTTCTTGGTCTTTTGTACTTACAATAATAACTGGAATATCTTTTGTATGTTCAGAACGTGAAATTTGACGTGTTGCTTGGAACCCGTTTACACCTGGCATCACAACGTCCATTAAAATAAGGTCAGGCTTTTCTGCTGCCGCAGCTGTTACACCATCTGCACCATTATTTGCTTCAATCACTTCAAAACCATATTTAGTAAGAATTTCTCTAAAACGAAATACTTCTGTTGGTGAATCATCAATAATTAAAATACGTTTCATTTGTTCCCCCAAAATAAAATAAACAATATTACTTCACATAAGTTTGAATGGCATTCACTAACTCATCTTTACTAAACGGCTTAGTCAGATATTCATCTGAACCAACAATTTGACCTTTAGCACGATCGAATAAACCATCTTTACTAGATAACATAATAACTGGCGTATCTTTATATTGCTCCGAATTTTTAATCAGAGCACACGTTTGATAACCATCTAAACGCGGCATCATAATATCAATAAAAATAATATCTGGTTTGGTCTCTGTAATTTTTGATAATGCTTCAAAACCATCAACTGCTGTAATTACTTCAAAACCCTCTCGCTGTAACAGAGTTTCGGCTGTACGGCGAATAGTTTTTGAATCATCAATAACCATTACTTTTAGACTACTCATCTTATCCCCTTAAATTCAATGATGCCGTTACTCATCTGGTCAATTGCTTTATTCAGCCAACAACTTTAGGGCTAATTAAGACAATATTAAACATTCATTTAGTTGAATTTTCAATAAATAAATTCATCTATAATGTGTAAGCATATCATTTATAAATTAATATTTTTTGACAACTCAAACTATTTTTACTTATTTTAAAATAACACTTGAGCATTAAAAAGCATTCAGTTGATAATAGCTCCTTTATTGCTCTATTTATTCTTCTTGAGACTGTAATGTACTTAAAACACGTTTTTTCATTAAAAAGTCGTCGTCATTTAAGCAGAACCATTTTGTCTTCTTTTTTTGTTTCATTTTTTTTCTTTAGTTTTAATCAAATGAGCGCTGCGACAACTTGGTATAGATATTATGACCGCCAAGGTGTACCTACTATTAGTACATCTATTTCACCTGAACATATTCGTTATGGCTATGATATTATCAATAACGATCTAGAATCTATTCGCCACATTCCGCCTTTACAAAACACCGAGGCATTAAGACAAAAAAAAGAAAAAGAGGCTGAACAAGAAGCTATAGATAATCGTATGCAACAAATTTATACGCATAGTAATATCGCAGAAAAAAGAAAAAAAAATCTGCTCAGAGGTATTCAAGATCAGATTTCTCTTCAAAGAAAGCAATACGACTCTCTACAAGATTATTTAAGGGACCTTCGTGGTGAAGAGTTTGAATTGTTATATGATAAAAAGAGTGTCCCTAAACATTTAAAAGAGTCTATTGAAGATACAAGCTATAAAATAGCTCTCTCGCAAAAAAAGATTACTGAACTACAAGCACAGTACCAACAAACTGAACAACAATATGACAAGATTATCTCAAGATTAAAAAAACTCGAAGAACACTAGCATGAAGTTATTTACTTCTGTGTCATTTTCTACCACACTGCACGCTTAGACTTTGATGGTTTAACAGTCGCCTTACTTTTAATCAAAGTAAAGTGTGTATTTATTTTTTGGTATTAGGACAACTTCAAATGCGCGCGAGTCGCTTTTTGTTTGCAACACTCAGAGAGAACCCGAGCGATGCTGAAATCATTTCACATCAGCTCATGCTTCGAGCAGGGATGATTCGTAAACTTGCATCAGGACTATACACATGGTTACCCACAGGTAAACGTGTCCTGAATAAAATTGAGAAAATCATTAAAGAAGAAATGGATCGCTCTGGTGCATTAGAAGTATTTATGCCAGTCGTACAGCCTGCGAGCTTATGGCAAGAATCAGGTCGTTTTGAACAATATGGTCCGGAACTAACACGTTTCAAAGATCGTCATCAAAATGACTTTGTTCTTGGACCAACACATGAAGAAGTCATTACAGACTTAGTACGTAACGAGCTAAAAAGCTATAAGCAACTTCCTTTAAACTTTTATCAAGTTCAAACCAAGTTTAGAGATGAAGTTAGACCTCGCTTTGGTGTAATGAGATCTCGTGAATTCATTATGAAAGATGCTTATTCCTTTCATATTAATCAAGCGTCACTACAAGAAACTTATAATTCGATGTATGAAACATACTGTCGTATTTTCACTCGTCTTGGGCTAGATTTTAGACCAGTACAAGCAGATACAGGTTCTATTGGTGGTTCTGCATCACACGAGTTCCATGTATTAGCATCAAGTGGTGAAGATGCTATTGTTTTTTCTACAGAATCAAACTTTGCAGCCAATGTTGAAAAAGCTGAGGCGATTCTAGTTGGGGAAAAACCTGCACCACAACAAAATATAAAAATAGTTGAAACGCCAGCACAAAATACAATTGCTAAAGTTTCTGAATATCTCAAAGTACCTGCTAACCAAACTGTAAAAGCATTACTGGTACAAGGTATAGCAGCTGATGAAAACTCAGATACTCCAGTGGTAGCACTCTTTTTACGTGGTGACCATGAACTCAATACGATTAAAGCTGAGTCACATCCACTTATTGCGACCCCACTCACATTTGCCACTGAAGAGCAATTAAAAGCTCTTGAGTTGCCTGCTGGCTTTATTGGCCCACAAGGTCTAAAAGAAAAAGGCATTACTGTCATTGTAGATAGAGCAGCATCAGTTCTTTCTGACTTTATTGCAGGTGCAAATATTTCTGATAAACATACGATCGGTTTAAACTGGGAAAGAGATGCTCACTTCTCTGAAACATATGACTTGCGTAATGTTGTAGATGGTGACCCATCGCCAGATGGTCAAGGTACATTACAAATTAAACGCGGTATTGAAGTTGGCCATATTTTCCAATTAGGTCAAAAATATTCAGAAGCTTTAAATTGTACGGTTCTTGGCGAAGATGGCAAACCTGCAACGGTATCTATGGGTTGCTATGGTATCGGGGTTACACGCGTATTGGCTGCTGCCATAGAGCAAAACTACGATGATAAAGGTATTATTTGGCCAAAAGCGCTAGCACCTTTTGAAGTTGCCATTGTGCCAATGAATGCACATAAATCACCACGTACTTTAGAAGCTGCGGAAGCACTCTATAAAGAATTACTCGAACTCGGCTATGACGTTTTACTTGATGACCGAAATGAGCGTCCTGGTGTTAAGTTTTCAGATCTTGAATTAACAGGTATTCCTCACCGTATTGTTATTGGTGAAAAGGGCTTGGATGCTGGCACTTTTGAATATAAAGGCCGTAGAGATGAAAGTTCTATAAACCTAAATAAAGATGAACTCTTAGAAAAACTAAAAGTATAATCAGAAAAAACCGCTCAAAATGAGCGGTTTTTTTATGCTTTAGGTAATGTCACACCTGTCTGACCTTGGTATTTACCACCCCGATCTTTATATGATGTTTCACATACCTCATCACTTTCAAAAAAGAGCATCTGCGCAACACCTTCACCCGCATAAATTCGAGCAGGCAAATTTGTTGTATTAGAAAACTCTAAAGTAACATGCCCTTCCCACTCTGGTTCAAGCGGTGTGACATTCACAATGATTCCACAACGCGCATAAGTTGATTTACCCAAGCATACCGTCAATACATTTCGTGGAATACGAAAATACTCTACTGTACGAGCCAAAGCAAACGAGTTCGGTGGAATGATACAAACATCTGATTCAATATTAATAAAACTTTTGTCATCAAAGTTCTTAGGATCCACAATTGCAGAATGAACATTTGTAAAAACCTTAAATTCAGGTGCACAGCGCACATCATAACCATAGCTAGAAACACCATATGAAATGAGTTTTTCACCTTGATCATTAAAACGAACCTGATTTTCTGCATAAGGTTCAATCATGCCATGTTCACGGCTCATTTCCCGAATCCAACGATCAGATTTTATTGCCATATCTATTCCAAATTAAATAATCATATTTCTGCATGTACTTTAACTGAATTTATAGTTAATGGAAATATTGTAGATGTGTTGTTTACATACATTTAAGGACAAATCATTTCACAAAATTATTCAGTAATAGGTTCAATATCGCCTCTCATAGATTAGATGAGATTTATTAGAAACGATGACTTGGCTGTTAAATATGTGTCAAATACATTGTTTAAATACAAATTTATAGGATTTTTTTTTGCAAGAATAAATCATATATTATTATTAATATTTATTGTGGGTAAGCAGTAAAAACTTACCCACAAAACAACCCCTTATTGTGGGTATTTAAATGTGAATGTTTCTGTAAATGGCTTAAACCACTGCGGTAAAGCAGTTGCTTTGTCTACATGACGCTCATAACCTTTTTCATCTGGTGCTGTATATTTAAGTGTCACTTTATATGTTCCCGGCCCACCCATTTTTACACTGTGTGCGTAGTGAGAACCATCTGCCGCAGACATAGGTAACATTTGACCAAATTCTAAAAAGTTACTATCACCGACTTTCTGCACAACATAATCAACACTTAAATAAGGAATCCATGCATCTGCAGGAAAACCCCATTTATTATCAGCTGTTGCATGTACATCTGTTTCAAGATGGATAACATCTTTACCCATATCCATAGACATCGGCATAGGATCAGTTTCAATATCTAAAAGATAAGATGACGCAATTTCCATACCATTTATATGTACAGGCCCACCAACAGGATATTCCTTTGCAAAAGTAGGTCCCGCAATAACTAATGCCCCAATTGCCAATAAACTTTTAATTTGCATTTGTAGCCGCCCTCTTAAATATTTTAGTAAGTGAAATAATGACAAGGAGAGTTATTACCCATGATAATAACTGTATCCCCATCGGAGTTGATGTATAACCAAAAAGTGCGCGCATCACATTACCAAGCCATCCATTATCGGAAAGTACATTTGACGTATCCCAAATGTTGTAACCTAATGCAGGCAGTAGATCGATTGATGCCAAAATACCTGTTGCCTGTGAAACAAGCCCCGCAGCAATAAGAGAAAGTAAAATATTGCTATATAGGAATATTTTACGAATAGAGATAAGAACTAGACCTTTATACATAATCCAAGAAACAATAGCGCCAAGTAATATGCCAAGCAGACCACCAATGACAATACTTTTTACCCCTGTACCCGATGAAACCATAATGCTATAGAGGAACATAACAACCTCTGAACCCTCACGCATTACAGCAACCATGACAATAACGGCTATTGAAAACTTATTACTCTGATTCTTTATAATATCTATGGCTTGGCTAGAGCTTTTCTCTGCAATTTCCTTACCATGCGTCGACATCCATGTAATTTGCCATGTCAGCATAATTGCGGTTAGGGAAAGTAAACACGCATTAAAAACTTCCAAACCACGACCAGATAAAAGATTCTCGATGGTGTTGGTAAATCCTGCGAGAATACAGGCAAAAACTAGCCCTAGAACTATTCCTAAAATAACCTGCCACTTAATATCTATACCTTTACAAGCAGACAAAATGACTGAAATTACAAGTCCTGCTTCAAAAGCTTCTCTAAAAACTATTAACAGTGTCGCAAACATAGAGATACCTCACGGAGTGGCCTGTAGAGTGCCTTTTACACCCGTTGAACTATAGTCATCGAAGAAAGTATATGTACCAACATTCAATGGGCCTGCAAATACAGTAATGGTTCCGCCTGGCGTTGCGATTTTTTCGAACTTCATATCGTAACTTTCAAGCTCTGCAACTTTTTGCGTAGTATTCGTCATTTGAATTAAGAGCTTTTGCCCTTGATGAACAGTGATTTTATTGGGAATAAAACCTTTATCTGTAAGTGTGAGTTTTATATTTTCACGATCAGCCGCACTCACTACCATCGCAATTGAAAAACTACTTACCAATACCGCAATGCTCAGTAACAATCGATTTTTTATCATACTGAAACCATAAAAATAATGATAATTGTTATCAATATAGCATGGGAAGTTGGTTTTGTAAGCGTATTTTTTACATTAAATTATTGATATTTATATATTTTATAAAAAAGTAAGATAATAAAAAAGATAGTCCCACTATAAGCAGGGCTATCTTTTTTAGAATTTTTTTAATTAAGTTTTAAGGCATATCACTGTGTTTGAAATCAAATGCTTGGCGCATAATCGTTGGATCGGGATGACCTGTAATTGGATCATCGGGATAATATGCAACATGCATAACACCTTGCTGATATAAAGACTTAATCGTATCTGCTAACTCCTGTGATGGAATCGGCTTACTGTTCTGCCTCCAATCAACCGCTTGTAATTCAACGACAGATTTGCGAATCCCATTTGGATACTGCTTTAAGCGTTTAACAATATCTGAATAGAATTTAGTTTTATCTTTGGCTTGCTCCATATAAGGCATAGCCATGATAGCTGTGAAGTCATAACGATTTAATGACTGTTCAAGTGATTGAGAATACCATGTCTCTGCATTCGGGTTTAATACAACTTGCGCATACATATTCCGCGCTGTGTGTAATGCAGGTTGATATTGTCTAACTTCTGCTGCTAATTGTAACGCAAAGTTGTCTAAATAGTTTGTTTTAAATGCTGCCCATTTTTGTAGCGTCTTGTCATCTTTGCGTATCGCTTCTAAATCTGTTGGCAATCCTGCTTTTTTATATGCCTGTAACGCTTCAGGACTGGCATCTTCATAATCAGACAATGTCGCATCATCATGGAATAAGATACCGTCAATCGTTGCTGACTTTCCTAAATCTTGATAAATACCTTCAATAACTTTACGTGCAGGTGCTGAAAATGGTGACAAACGAATATAACCCATATTTAAATGGTCACTATGCTTCGGTTGTTGTGTAACTACTAGGTCTTTAGAAACAGGATTAGATTTTGGAAGCTCCCATGCAAGTAGTGGCATCCATGCATATACCCGTTGTACTTGGGTACGTGATGCAATTTGCCAAGCAACTCGGTTAAACAAGTCTTGACGCATTGGAATGTAGCGGTTTGGAAAGTAAACCATATCCGCTGAACCATTGGCATCTGGATCTGAGAACGCTTGTAAGTAAACTGTGTTCACATTCATTTTTTGGATGCGATCGAGTAAAGCACCTAAGTTCTTCTCTTCTTGTTTTTCATCTTTGTCATAGATGTAGTCTAAATCAACATGCATGATTTTTTGTGGACGATAGTTATCCCCAAGATTCTTTTCTCGGCTTTCAATTTCTCGACCTAAATCATCTAAAGTCATGTCATGTTCAACCAAGATGCGGTTTAATGCACCTAGTGACTTTTTCAAATATGCAGGGCCATCATCTAAAGTAATGGTAATTGGCATACCTAGCTGTTTAGCAATACGCACTGTTTCCATGTTGTAACGACCATATGGCCAAACCATTACACGTGGTACAGGAATACCATTGGTTTTAAATGCCTCATTGTTTTTCTTCAGATCATTGTAAATACGTCGATTATATTCACCATCACCTTCATATTTCTTCGTCGTTGCATTATAAATACGTGTGGTTGCAGCCGGTTCAGAGTTCCCTTGTGGGTTACCTATCACACCATGGTGCAAGTCGTAACTGTGGTTCGCAATTTCAACATAACCACTATCACTCATTTCTTTAATTTGTTGCCACGTTAAAATCTTGTTACGGCTAATTTCATCATCACCAAAGTGTACTTCTTGGTTAGCAGGTGTATCTACCCATGAGCCAACAACAGCAAGTACTATAGGTATCTTATTCTCTTTTACAAATGGATAGATATTGCTATAAAAAGATTCATAGCCATCATCAACTGTAAGAAGTACTGGCTTAGCAGGTAGTGTAAGTTTACCAGCATGTGCTTTAATCAGCTCATTCACAGAGATAAAGTGAAAACCGTTTTGCTGTAACCACTTTACTTGTTTTTCAAAGTTCTCAGTACTCACCGCATAAAATGGAATTAATGCATCATTCGCTTGGTTGGTCACTTCATGGTACCCAATCACTGTCAGTGTCGTTGGGCTTATATGGGGTTTCTTAGCTGCATATATAGAAGGTGATAGACCCAGCATAGCTAGACTGACACAGCCTGCAACGACTGAACCTAAAAAACGAGTAAGCATACGGTTTCCATTCATAATTAAGTATTTTATGACTAGGCTATTTAGTTTTTCCAAAAGTCATATTTAGGACGCATAAACACATATTGAAAATGTTATAATATAACGCTTAAATGGTTCTTAAGCCGAATAAATATTCAATATTGGCGTATTTATTTTTCATTTTACTAAACAATCATTTCGATTTAACTAAAAATGACCTTTCAAAAGAAATAGACTTTCTACACTTATTTTAGCGTGATCATTACATAAAATAATCATAAAACTGTCACTTTTTTGCAACAAAAAGGCCTAACCATAGCCACAAATAAAATTGATTTTATAGCAATCTAGAGGAAATATATGGCAGATTTATTAAGTATTGCAAAAATTTAAAGTATTTTATGTAGAACAGCTGTATATATTTTTTTACATATAAACTTGTAAAATAGCAACTCTAGAAAAAATATCTAAATTTATAAATACACTACAATAAAAATATTTATCTCTTTATATATAAAAGAATCAAACAATATAATACTCTTACTACTCTACTCTTCTTTTTTCTTACTCTTCATTATTTTCATGTCTTTTCAACAGAGTTTGAATCGATAGTATAATTAAAATATTTAAAGTGTAAAAATTAAAGATAAGTTACTGTCTTATCTATATTTTAAAGCTTTGTCATATACATCGTTTTGTTACTACATAACTTGTAGGTGAAACGTCCTGTAGTGTTACTGGTACATCTTATCATTATCAAATTACATCTAACTTTATAGAAAAAGCACCTACTCTGATTTCAAGTTAGAACTGATGTCTGCTGAAAAAACAGGAGGGTTTAACTTGGTAAACTATACATACTCATCAGGAGTTTACCATGAGCAAGAAACACAAGACGTATACGGCAGAATTTAAAGCTGAAGCGATCAAAGCAATAGAAGCCAATCAAGGCAATGTATCCCAAACAGCTAGAGAACTCGGCATTTCCATGCAAACCCTTTCGAACTGGAATACAAAGGCAAAGGCAGGGACTTTAGCCGGTACAAAACAGTATTCACCTGATCTAAATGCTTTACTCGAAGAAAATAAAAAACTTAAACAGCAGCTTAAAACAGCCGAAATGGAACGTGAATTTCTAAAAAAGGCAGCAGCGTACTTTGCCAAAGAAAGTCAGTAAGGTACGCCTATATGAAATCGCAAAGACACTTATTTCCTATTATTTTGATGGCTCGCTTACTTCACGTATCAGTTTCATGCTTTTATGATTGGCTAAAACAAGGTGTGAGTAAACAATCAATTCAGCGAAATCAACAAGCAATTTTGGTCAAAATAGCACATGAGGAAACGAAACAGAGCTATGGCTATATTCGTTTAACCAAGCATTTACAGGCTCAGGGCGTAAAAATTAGTGCCTATGCCGTTCGTCAGATAAAAAAGTTAAATCAGCTGTATTGTAAGCGCCACAAGCGTTTCAAAAGAACAACGAACAGTGACCATAACCGAGCGATCTATCCAAATTTGCTTGAACAACAATTCTCAATGATTAAACCAAATCAAGCGTGGTCGAGTGATATTACGTATATATGGACAACTGAAGGCTGGTTGTACTTAGCAGCTGTAAAAGACCTTTACACGAAACAAGTGGTTGGCTACAGCTTAAATGAGCGTATGACAGCCAAGCTTGTTTGTGATGCATTGAATATGGCTATTCGCAATCAAAAACCAACTAAGGACCTCATTGTGCATTCAGACAGAGGCAGCCAATATTGCGGTCATGAATATCGAAACTTACTTGAAAAATGTGGCTTTCAGGGTTCAATGAGCAAGCGTGGCGATTGTTACGATAATGCACCGATTGAAAGCTTCTGGGGCATACTCAAAAACGAATTGGTGCATCATCATAGCTATAAAACGAGGGAAGAAGCCAAAGCGGAGATTACAAAATACATAGAGTTATTTTATAATCAACGAAGAATTCAAAAAGGTTTGGATTTTAAGACACCAAATCAAATGGCAGAGGACTTTTGCAAGTTGGCTGCCTAAAATCTCCCAAGTGAAAGTCTCCTGATAATTCAGCACACATCAAACCTACAGGCTTGCTATTAAACCATTGGTATAAAAATATTGGCTTACCATACCTTTGACTGTTTAACCTATAGAAGTGCTATCGTCATTCAGCATTGGTACTTAAAATAAATAATATAATTTTTTTATAACACATTTCATCAAACACTTTGAAAAACGTCTACTTATTAACCACAAGTAACACAAACAAGATGAATAACCCTCATCTATCCATGATAATTCCTTCAGTTCCTTTTATACTTGAAGCTGTCATTTTCATGACAAAACTTACGCTTATCTTCTCCTTATAAAATTAACTTTTTCACTAAACCATTATTTGGTGAAGAAATATTAGGTGCCAGTATGGAAATTAAGGTCAATTTTCTCGACAATCTTCGACTTGAAGCCAAATTTGATGACTTTACAGTTGTTGCCGATCAACCCATCCGTTACAAGGGAGATGGTTCAGCGCCGGGACCTTTCGACTACTTTCTTGCATCTTCTGCTTTATGCGCTGCCTACTTTGTAAAGCTTTATTGTCAAACTCGAGATATTCCCACTGAAAATATTCGCCTCTCACAAAATAATATTGTAGATCCTGAAAACCGCTATCAGCAGATCTTTAAAATTCAAGTTGAATTACCTGCAGATATCTCAGCAAAAGACCGTCAGGGTATTCTAAGATCGATTGATCGTTGCACAGTAAAACGTGTTGTTCAAAATGGTCCTGAGTTTATTATTGAAGAAGTAGATAACTTAGATGCAGATGCTCAAGCACTACTAATTCCAAGTACAGACAATAACAATGGGACATATATTTTAGGTAAAGACCTACCCTTAGAAAAAACCATTGCAAACATGTCAGGTATTTTGGAAAACCTCGGCATGAAAATTGAAATTGCATCATGGCGTAATATTGTACCAAATGTATGGTCATTACACATTCGAGATGCTCATTCATCGATGTGTTTTACCAATGGTAAAGGTGCAACAAAAGAAAGTGCGCTTGCTTCTGCTCTTGGTGAATTTATTGAACGTCTAAACTGTAACTTCTTTTATAATGATCAATTTTGGGGTGAGGATATTGCTAATGCAGAATTTGTACACTATCCAAATGAACACTGGTTTAAACCAGGGCATGATGATGAACTACCTGAAGAAATTTTAGATGCACACTGCTTAAATATTTATAACCCTGAGGGTGAACTTCGCGGCTCACATCTATACGATACAAACTCAGGAAATACGGCGCGTGGCATATGTTCATTACCTTATACGCGTCTGTCTGACGGTAAAACCGTTTACTTTCCATCAAATCTAATTGAAAACTTATTCTTAAGTAATGGAATGAGTGCAGGAAATTCATTAGCAGAAGCACAAGTACAATGCCTATCTGAAATTTTTGAACGTGCAGTTAAACGTGAAATTTTAGAGAAAGAAATTAGTTTACCTGATGTTCCTGAGCATGTTCTAGCGAAATACCCAAGCATTCAAGCAGGTATAAAAGCTTTAGAAGAGCAAGGTTTCCCTATACTCGTTAAAGATGCATCTTTAGGCGGTCAATTCCCAGTGATGTGTGTCACGCTTATGAACCCACGTACAGGTGGTGTTTTTGCATCTTTTGGCGCACATCCAAGTTTAGAAGTTGCTATAGAGCGTAGTCTCACAGAGTTACTACAAGGTCGTAGCTTTGAAGGTTTAAATGACTTACCACAGCCAACCTTTAGAAGCCATGCTGTCACCGAGCCAAATAATTTTGTAGAACACTTCATCGACTCAAGCGGTGTAGTTTCTTGGCGTTTCTTTAGCTCAAAATCTGATTTTGATTTTGTCGAATGGGATTTCTCAAACCAAGGTGAGGCATCGAATGTAGAAGAAGCCGAAAAGCTATTTGCGATTTTAAAAGATCTTGGCAAAGAAGTGTACATGGCTGTTTATGATGATTTAGGTGCAATTGCTTGCCGTATTTTAGTACCTGGCTACTCTGAGGTATATTTAGTAGAGGATCTCATTTGGGATAACACCAACCAAGCCTTAGCATTCCGCTCAGATATTCTAAACTTACACCGTTTAGATAACGAACAGCTTGAAGCGCTGGTTGAGCGCCTTGAGGAAAGTGAACTTGATGACTATATCGACATTACAACCCTTATTGGTATTGAGTTTGATGACAACACGGTTTGGGGTCAGCTTACTATTTTAGAACTCAAACTACTTATTTATGTTGCACTACAAGATTTTGAAACTGCAAAAGACTTAGTAGAAGCATTTCTACAGTACAACACTAACACAGTAGACCGTGGTCTATTCTACCAAGCACTCAACGTTGTTTTAGAAGTCACATTAAATGAGGAATTAGAACTCGGCAACTACGAAACAAACTTTCGTAAAATGTTTGGTGACGAAAAAATGGATGCTGCTCTTGGCTCTATCACAGGTGACGTTCGTTTCTATGGTTTAACACCAACGAGTATGAAACTTGAAGGTCTAGATCGTCACCTCCGCCTAATTGATAGCTATAAGAAGCTTCATGAAGCACGTGCAAAAGCAGCTAAAGAACCTAATATGTTCTTATAATTTTTCTCTTATGAAGCCACTCAAACAGTCAGTGGCTTCATAAACCGACTCTCTACACGAACTATAAAAACGATATAATACCTCTAAGATTTAAATTTTAATTGAGATCGCTTTAATGCGTCGTATTACGCAACACTCACACTTTCCCGAACTTACACTTATCTTTATTACCTTTATTTGGGGTGGTACATTTTTAACCGTACAGTATGCGCTTACCCTAAGTAGCCCAATGTTTTTTGTTGGCTGCCGTTTTGCAGCTGCTTCAGTTGTTATTTGTCTCATCTCATGGAAAACATTAAAAGAAGTGACATGGCTCGACTTTCTTGCAGGCGCGTGTATTGGACTAATGATGGCTGTTGGATATGGTGCACAAACTCTAGGTTTACAGACGATTCTCAGTACAGAGTCTGCCTTTCTAACCGCGATTTATGTTCCTATGGTGCCTTTACTTCAGTGGATCATCTTTAAAAAAGCACCAAGATTTATGACATGGGTTGGTATTATATGTGCTTTTATGGGTTTGGTTTTACTTACAGGAAACCACTCTCTAAATATCTCACTTAATAAAGGGCAATTACTTACTTTATTTGGTGCAGTTGCAACTGCATTTGAAATTATTTTTATTGGATTATTTGCAAATAAAGTCAATCCACGACGGGTAACAATTATTCAACTTATTTTCACCTCATTGGCTGCCTTTATAAGCATGCCACTTGTAGGAGAACACCATTTACCTAATTTTTCATGGACACTACTTTTAATTATTATCTGCATTGGTTTAGCAAGTGCAATTATTCAATTTACAATGAACTGGGCACAACAATTTGTATACCCCGCTCGTGCAACCGTTATTTATGCAGGTGAACCTGTTTGGGCAGGGCTTATTGGACGCATTGCAGGAGAAAGACTGTCTGAGTACGCAATTTTTGGAAGCATCCTAGTTATCTTAGGTGTACTACTCAGTGAATTACACCCCTCCTTCTTTAAAAGAAAAAAGAGCAAGCACACACAAAACGAATCATAAAATATCTATAATTTGATTGAAACTTTGCACTCTATATTTAGGCGAGGCATCATCTAACTCTTTTGCTGTACCATAACCATAATCTACTGCAATAGTCTCTATTTGATGGTGTCTTGCACCCAAAATATCATATTGACGATCACCCACCATTATACATTTACATGCATCAAGATTTTCTTCTTGTAATATATAAGCAATCAGGTCTGCTTTATTGGTACGGTCGCCATTTAACTCACTACCATACGCATATTTAAAATATTCCAACAATTCAAAGTGTGCCAAAATACGCTGTGCATATATTTGTGGTTTTGCGGTTGCCAAATAAAGTACATAGCCTTTATTTTTGAGTATGTTTAATGTTTCCTTTACTTTAGGATAAACTTGATTTTCAAATAATCCTATATCTGCAAAACGCTCTCTATAAAAAATAAGTGCTTGTTCTGCATCTTCTTTTTTACCCATAACATCTAATAAAATTTCAAATGAATGCTTCAAGGGTGGTCCAATCGTCCAATCTAAATCAGTATTTTTAGCTAATGGAACACCCAGCTTATTCATTGCATGATGAATACACGCATGAATTCCTTGCTTAGGGTCTGTCAGTGTTCCATCTAAATCCAACAATATATACTTGACCTGATTCATGCCTCACCTTTTACTCTCTTAAAAGAACTCAGAAGTTTTTTTTAACTTATCCTATACTAGCCATAAGTGTAACAAATAAGGAGATCTCTACGTGCGTTCTACAGTACTTTGTTTTTCAGGTTTAGACCCTTCAGGCGGTGCAGGACTACAAGCAGATATTGAAGCCATTGGGCAAAGTGGCGCACATGCAGCCATTGCCTGTACAGCGCTTACTATTCAAAACTCTCAACAGGTATTTGGCTTTGAAGCAACACCTAAAGAATTACTCCTTGCACAAGCTAATGCAGTTGTTAAAGACTTACCCATTCGTTGTGTAAAGTCAGGAATGTTAGGTACAACAGATAACATCTTTGCACTTGCACATTTTTTGAATGAGCATCCCAATTATTTATATGTACTTGACCCTGTTTTAGTTGCCAATAGTGGTGGCTCACTAGGTGATCAAGCAACTCTCGTACAAGCGTTTAAATCACTGATTCCACTTGCAACTATTATTACCCCCAACACAGTCGAACTTAGAGCCCTTACAGGCTTAGATGACATCCATGAAGCAGCACAGGCACTATTTAAAATGGGTGCGCAAGCTGTGCTTGTAAAAGGCGGGCATGAAGATACCCCTGACCATATTTTAAATACGCTCTACATTCATGGCGAGGTTATCTCTGAAACACGTTGCCCTCGATTAGAGGGTGAGTTTCATGGTTCAGGTTGCTCTTTAGCAAGCTTTATTGCAGGTCGCTTAGCTCAGGGAGATCATATCAAACAGGCTGTTCATCATGCAGAAACATGGTTATTTGGTGTGCTTAAAAATGCTGAAACGCCCGTAGCTAATGGACAAAAAATACCAAAACGCTTCTAAATAAAAATGAAGCATAATTTACTTATGCTTCATTTGCCTTGATGCGCACTTTTCAAGTTACTCACATGCAATTTATCGGTTTTTCTACTACGCTCTAAACTATGTTCTTCAATTAAATATTGTGCTTTTCTCATAGCAACTTGCGATAAGACAGGTGCATCAAACTGTTTAATATAACTCACCCAAGCCTTGCCATGTAAAACATTTTCAGGCATTTCTGTCTTAAACTCACACTCTCCAACAAATACCACAACTGAATAGATATGACTTAAATCAAAAGACATTTGGCTTTCTAACAATTCACCCAAAACTTTGGTATGTTTATAATTTTGATGCAATGGGTTTTGAAAACGATGTTTACTTTTAGGAAAAGATTGTGTCCATTGTTTCTGGAATTTATCACCAAAAATCCACCCTTTATAGTTCTTTGTTTCAAGGACAAAAATACCATAAGGACTTAATAAAATATGATCAATTTGGGTTGTTCCACCATTACTCGTTGGCAATGTACAATTATTAATAAGTACGTATTTATCGTTATCTAAATACCTTTTATAATGTAAATGAACAATACTTTCGCCTACTTTTCCCTTAAATTTGGGAGAAGAAATAACCCCTAAAACAACAAAGACAAGAACAGCAATAAATAAATAAAACAACACGGAATAAATTAACTCAAAATTTTCAGTGATTTATTATACATCAATTCTAATGTTTTCAATTTCGAATAAATCTTTTTTACGGTTTAAGCCACCCGCAAATCCCGTAAGTTTACCATTTTTACCAATCACACGATGGCAAGGAATAACAATCGAAAGTGGATTTTTGCCAATAGTTCCACCAATTGCACGAACTGCCAAAGGATTATTCAAATAAGATGCAACATCCGAATAACTCCATGTTGTTGCAAAAGGTATATTCATAAGTGCACGCCATACAGCCTGTTGAAATGGTGTTCCACCTAAAAAATCTAATGGTATATCAAAAACTTGGCGATTTTTATCAAAATACTCGTTAAGTTGACATCGTGCTAAGCTTAATATGGGATGATTATCTTGAACAGTGAATTGTTTCTTTGCAAACATGCTAATATTAGCATCTGGCCAACATACTGCAACCAAAGCACAATCATGTGCAATTAGTCTAAGTTTACCTAAAGGGCTATCCATGCCCATTTCAAATAAATCCATTTGCCTTTCATCCTAAATTGTATGGTCGCTCAAGAACGACCATACTTAATAAAAAGTTAAAACTTAAATGTTAGCCCCGCACCATAGTAAAAGCTTTCTTCAGCCTCTGTATAGCTTTGCCAAGCTATTTGCTTCAAACCTTTATCATATTTATATGCTAAATCGATAAAAGGCATTACATTTTTTGTAATTTCATAGCGTGTTTGAATACCAGTAGTAAGTTCAGATAAACCAGTTTTCTGCGCAGTTCTTGCTTTATCGCTCACGACTACAGTCGCATTAATATACGGTTGAGTAATCAATTTTTGTGTAAGTAAAAAATCACGGCTACTATTTAAAGACAATGCAACATAATTATCTTGACCAACATACAAATAAGCTTCAGTTTCAAAGAAATAAGGTGCTAGTCCATGTAAGCCAACAACGCCATCGACAACACTTTTATTCTCACGTTTATTAAGATCATTTCTATATCTTGCACCAATTTGAGCATCCCAAAAAGTTGCAACATTACGGCTATATAAAGCAGAGATTTGATAAGCATGACGCTCTGACTCATCCTTATTCATCTCAGCTTCAATGACAAGTTTATTTTCATCAGTACCAACCCAAGTTTTTAGCCCCGCATTGAGTTGCCCTTCTCCACGGCGATTCATAAGCCACTCACTATCAACCGTTGTCGCCTGATATATCGCTCCACCATGTTGATGATCCATCATTTCCATATCACCCGCCCATGTTTGCATTGCAGACAAGACAAGACTCACGACAGTTAACAATTGAAATGCTTTAATGATGTGCATGGTGATCTCCCATTGGCATAGACATCCTGTCAGACATGTCCATATCTGCATGGTGTTGATGCTGTTCTTTTTGTACAGGATTTACAGGAGGCTCTATCACTTGTGATGGTGATGATTTGTCAGGCGTAGCCACAATAAATGTATTCATCATGCCTGCGGCCATGTGATACAACAAGTGACAATGTAATGCCCATTCACCTGCTTCATCTGCTGTAAGCAACACACTCACTGTTTTTCCAGGAGGAACTATCACTGTATGTTTACTTGGCATATTTTGCATTGCTTGACCATTTTCAAGCTGGAAAAACATACCATGTAAATGCATAGGGTGCGCCATCATTGTATGGTTAACAAAAGTTAGACGAACACGCTCCCCATATTTCACTTTAAATGGCGTCGCTTGGCTATATTTCTTACCATTAATTTCCCAAATATAACGCTCCATATTGCCATCTAAATTCATGACAATGGTCTTATCAGCAGGTCGTTGATCTTTTTGAGGCATTAAAGATTGTAAATCTTGATACTGTAACATCTTCAAACCTTTAGGTGTAGAAGCATTGTCCCAACCATCCACAGAGTCATATTTGACCATATCCGATGAAGTTTTTTCTGGCATACTCATGCTTTGCATCTCATGACCCGACATATTCATATGACTCATGTGCATCTGATGCTCTGACATATCCATTTGCCCCATAGTATCATTTGGCATATCCATACCTTTCATACAGTGCTTAGACATATCCATGTTATTTTTTGAGTGATTCATGCCTGCCATTTCATCATGTGACATACCCATATCTTGCATATTCAATAATGCTCGTGGTCTATGCTTTGGCATCACAAAATCGGCACGCTTCGATGCCTTATTATGTAAATTTCCAATTGCAAAACCTGTTCGATCAATCGATTCTGCTTGAATTTGATAATTGTCTTCCTTTGGTTCAACAATCACATCATACGTTTCACCCGCACCGAAACGAAACTCATCTACACTTACAGGTTTTACAGGCTGTCCATCTGCACTCACAACCGTCATTTTTAAGTTTGGAATTCGCACATCAAAAAAAGACATTGCTGAAGCATTAATAAAACGTAAGCGAATACGATTCCCTTGTTCAAATAACCCTGTCCAGTTTTGCTGAGGTGTCTCGCCATTCATTAAAAATGTATAACCTGTTACATCACTCAAATCTGTTTTGAGCATACGCATTTGGTTCCACATTTTACGGTCTTGCCAAGTCTCTTTAATGCCTTGTTGCTGTACCTGATGAAGTACATCTGTCATTGTTTCACGCTGATTTTGATAATAATCGGGCGATTTTTTAAGATTCTTCATAATCGTTTTACTTGAAGATGTATGGAAATCTGACAGCATCACCACATAATCTTGTTGTACTTTTTCAGTTGTCGTTAAAGGTTTATTGTCCTTTGGATAGACTACAAAAGCACCATACAAACCATCTTGTTCTTGCCCTTCACTGTGCGCATGGTACCAATATGTGCCACTTTGGCGCAGTTTAAAACGATATGTAAAATCCCCATTTGGCTGAATTTCTTTAAAACCACCTAACCCTGGTACACCATCCATATCATTAGGCAATAAAATCCCATGCCAATGCACAGAGGTTGGCTTACTCTTTAAAGAATTATGTACATGAATTACTGCCTCATCACCTTCTGTAAAGGTTAAATTAGGCGCAGGCAACTCACCATTGACAGTAATTTTAGGGACAGATTTACCTGTAAGATTGACAGTTTTTTCATTAATATCTAAATGATATTCTTTAATTGCCGCAACACAAAACTGTGACAGCACACTACAGAAACCTATAATAAATAGGCGAAATAATTGATGCAACATAAATATAACCTTTTAATAAAAATAGAGATTTATAAAAAGGCTATACTCTTGGAGGGCGAAGAATCTCTTGTAAATGACCACTCAAAGTGGCTAAGTAATACTCAACTGGAGGACTTTCTAAAATCTTTATATGTGTAGATAACGGTTGAAGTACCGCCTCATGATCTGCTAATGCATAATTAATATTTTGACAATGTAAAATCTGACAGTTTATGCAACTTATTGTATGTTCATGAGGTTGCTTAACCATTTCTTTATCTACACAATGCACTTTCATCATTTTATGATGCTGCATCGAAATTTCATGATTTTTTTCAATATCAATATATGCAACTCGCATTTTTGCATTCACCATGCCAAAGCAGCCAATTGCAAAAGCAATAAGCAACCTCAATGCAAGCTGAAAGATATTTGACATGCGCATATATAAAATAAGAGAAAAATCACGCCTTGATGATAATAGACATTAAGGCATGATTCAAACATTTTTCATAGCCATTAATATTTAAAGTTTTAACGATCGTCTAATAAAAATAAAACTCACGACAGCAAAAGAAATAAAACCTAAAATATCCTGTAGACTCTTCCATGATGCGGGTATATGAATGGCCAATGGACTATCAGAGCCACCAGCACTCACAGAAAAAACTATAATAACTGCAAGAATCACACCCATCAGACTTTCTCCAACAATAAGTCCTGCTGCAAACAATGTTCCCTTTTGCTCTATTCTTTTAACCGTATCTTCATCTTTATTCTTAGCAATATATTTTTGCATTCCCCAAAAAATAAATGCGCCAATAAAAAGTGGCATATTTACACTTGGAGGTAAGTAAATTCCCATACCTACAGCCAAAACGGGGAGTGATAGCTTTTGTTTTGATGCCTTTTTTAAAAAGAAGTCTAAGATAATCAATGCTACTGCCAACACTGCACCCAAACCAATCGATGACCAGTCTAAACTTTTCGAGAAAATACCTTGACTAATGGTTGTCATCAATAATGCCTGCGGTGCAGCCAATGCTTGGGCTGTGTCCATACCTGTTCTAGGCATTGCGCCTGTAAAGCCATATGCTTGGTATAAAAGTTCAACCACAGGTGCAATGACCAATGCCCCTATAATCGACCCAATAATCAGTGCAATTTGCTGTTTTGCAGGCGTTGCTGAAACCAAATAACCAGTTTTTAAATCCTGTAAATTATCATTCGAAATAGTAGCAATCGCCAAAATTGCAGACGTCGCAAATAATGTCAATGCTGTTAAAAACTTTATCCCATCTGCTGTCGACAAAATATGTGTTACATGCCCTAGCCCAAGTAATGCCGTTGCAATAGCCAAGACAGATAAAATACCAATGCCTGAAATAGGACTTGAAGATGAACCTACAATGCCTGCCATATATAGTCAAACAATCTAATTACTCATACAGACATGAAAAAACATCTGAAAGAGTCGATCAATACAATCCTCTTGCCATTCTTTTCTCTTTTTCTTAATCCATGCCCATGTCTTTTCAATGGAATTCAAATCAGGACTATAAGGCGGTAACCATAAAATATGATGCCCATGATGTTCTAGTAACTCCTGTGTGTCTGCTCGTTTGTGAAACGTCGCATTATCCATCACAATGATGCTGTGTCTAGGTAATTCAGGAATAAGAAAATGCTCTACCCAGAAATGGAATACATCTGAATTAATTTTACAATTGAATAGCCCAACGCTAAACAACTTATTTTCATACAATGCACCAATGGCATTGGTCTGATTATTTAATTGCCAATTAAATAATCCATAACATGGTGCTCCTTTAGGAGAGTAACCATGAGGTCGATAATCGTGTGATTTAAACCCACTTTCATCAAGATAAACAATGGGATGCTTTTTTTGAAGATGATCTAAAGCTTTGGTGAATGCGGATCTGAGGGATTCTTTTGCTTGTGGATGGCGTAAGGTCTTTTTTTCACTGTGATTCCTAAACGTTTTAATGCATAACCAATAGATGCAGCTGAGCAGGAAAAGCGTACAGCACGCTCATATTGATAATCATCTGGATATTTCTCAACATCAGCACGTAGTGCATCATCCTCAATTTTAAAAGGTTTCCGTGGGCGAGTTCTTTTAACCTCAATTCTTTTTTTCCAACTCAAAATTGTATTTTTATCAATCTCAAATTGTGTCGATACCGCTCGTATGGAATGTCCTTCCTCAAGCTTCGCTATAACTTTTCGTCTAAAATGTTCTGAATAACTCATTTCCATATTGTCTTATATTTTTGATTGTTTGACTATAACCACAAGCAGCAGCAATAAAAAAACCAATAATAAAAGTGATAAATGTCACTAAAACTACAAATAGCCATGCCATTGGCACAGCAATATAAGCATGGACAATAAAATAATAAAATGTTGCAAAAAGAATAAAAACTGTTCCAAGCATAATAACAAATATATGACGTGGCGCTAAATCTTGCTCCGTACGAACGTACGTTACATTTTCATCTTTTTGTTGATATGCACGTATAGATAATCGGATTCCCTCAACTATAGGCTTAAACAGCATGATTAAAGTCCAAATTGATGCAACACCGATTGTACCCACGCCCATAAATCGGACTTTTGAAGCCCAAAGTTGATGTGCATACTGTGTCATTTCAGCACCGATAGGCAATGGTGCCCAACTCGACAGCAGAGGTACTGCAATACCCCATGCAATAAAAACCCCAACAAGTATTGCCACACCTGCTGACATCCCAATTAAGCTACCTGCACCTAAAAGTGCAAGAGAAAACCCCATAGGTATTTGAAATATTGCGTTACCACTTTTTAGCCAAAGGCTTGCACTGTCAGAGATCACGCGTAACCCACTATTAAAGAAACTTACCACCGCAGCAAGCACACCACCATAAAGAATTTCTTTGGCATGTGTTGTTTCTTTACCTTCCTGTACAACCCCTTGCTCATTGACAACAGTGCCCGCTGTTCCCGCTTTTAAAATTTCAGCAGCTGCAATCCCTTCCGGATAAGGCAAATCACTTTTTACTACCATAATTTGGCGTAATGGAATAGTAAATAAGACTCCCAATATCCCACCACCTAAGCACAGCAAGGAAACCTGCCAAAATGGAAACTGTTGCCAATATCCAATCATTAACAATCCTGGTAAAACAAAAATAACCGAAGATAATGTTCCCGCTGCCGAGGCTTGTGTCTGGACTAAATTGTTTTCGAGAATATTAGAACCTTTTGCAAACTTCAGTAATGCCATAGACAGTACAGCAGCAGGTATTGATGATGCAAAGGTCAAACCCACCTTAAGACCCAAATAGATATTTGATGCAGTAAAAATAATAGTAATAATAATACCTAAAAGAACACCTCGTAATGTCAGCTCTTTATAGCCTGCATAGGGGTCATTAATGAATGAAGGTCTGGACATATATACTTCCTTGTTACATCTATTTTTAATTTACTTTAAAATCTATAAAAATATAAATTAATATCTATTTATAATATATTTACTTTAATTTTAATAAAATGCGATTATACCTTAGTAAAAATTATGACAATATAATGAATAGTGATTTATAAATTGATTTAAACGATCGTATTTCAAACAAAAATTATTTAGTATCGCCTATGCAATAAGCAAAAGCGATACTATACAAACTTAAATATCTTTTTTAAATGTAATAATTGAACGTGTTGTACCAGGCCAGTTCGGCATTTGGCGCCACGGCGTTAAAACATCTAATGTATTGCCATGTATATGAAACTCTCTACATTGCTGAGTACCTACCCATTTTGGGTTCCATGCAGACTCAACATCTGTACACCATTGATTTTCCTTTAAAGACCATCTACCTGTATATGCAATTAGAGAGTCTAGTAATGCTGCTTTTTCTGTATCTGTTGTTGCTGTTTTACTTCTATTATCACCTGTAAGCACAAAATTAATGCGATGATCTTCGGTAAAAATAACTCGACCTGTTGGATGATCGCCCATAGCAGGAATAAACTGGTGTGTTGCTTGATCTTCTACCTTATAACTTTCAAGTACCCATGAACCGGCTATTGAAGGCTGCTCTATTGCATTTGCAGATACATGCTGACTCAAAAATAAAATTGAAGCGATACAAATAGAATAGTGCTTAGATAAAAACATGACTTTCCCCTAATGTAAAAAGTCCATTATATATATTTTAATTATAGATAGAACATATATTATTATATCAGCCCATTAAATAAGGACTGATATAATATTTTTTATATTTTAAACTTCAATTTTATTTACTTTATTTAATTCAGCACGCATTTCATCAATAACCGATTTATAATCTGGTTTACCAAAAATCGCAGAGCCTGCAACAAACATATCTGCACCTGCTTCTGCAATTTCACGAATATTTGCAGGTGTTACACCACCATCCACTTCAAGTCGAATATCTTGACCACTAGCATCAATAATTTGACGTGCTTGACGTAACTTATCCAACGTCATTGGAATAAACTTCTGCCCACCAAAACCTGGGTTTACACTCATCAGTAGTATTTGATCAACTTTATCTAAAACATAGTCTAAATAATGTAATGGTGTTGCAGGATTAAATACTAGACCTGCTTTTGCACCACCAGATTTAATAAGCTGTAATGAACGATCGATATGTTCTGAAGCTTCAGGGTGAAACGTAATAATATCCGCGCCTGCATCTAAAAAATCACCAATCATACGATCGACTGGAGAGACCATTAAATGCACATCAATTGGTGCTTTAATACCATAGTTTTTAAGTGCTTTACATACACCTGCACCAAACGTTAAATTCGGTACATAATGGTTATCCATAACATCGAAATGAACAACATCTGCCCCTGCATTTAAAACATTTTCAACTTCTTCGCCTAAACGAGCAAAATCAGCAGATAAAATAGATGGTGCAATAAGATATGGCTTAGACATGGAAACCCCAAACAGTGAACAGATATGGTTCAATTATAACAAATCTAGACAGCATCTTTTATAAAAACACCTAAATACATTTTTATTACACGCCATCCTCATTATCTTGTTAAGATTAATTCTCGTTTAAAACAAGGATATGACATGAAAAGCATTACTCAAGTTCATACTGAAGAAGGACGACGTATTGCAAAAAGACTATTCAATCATTGGAAACATAAGTTTGAAGTAGAAGAAACGGAAAATGCTTTTTTTATTCCATTTCCAAATGCAAAAGTGTTTCTTTACCCGAAAGAAAAAACTTTAGATATATCTATTGAAGGAAGTAATGATGTCGATTTCGCCCGTTTAGAGCAAGTTGTCATTGACCATCTGAACCGTATGGCACACCAAGATTTTGATGTGACATGGCAACATACGGAAGTTTAATTTAGATGGTCAAAGTGAAATTTCAAATGATCATCAATAAATGACTGCACAAAATAATACCCATGGTCATAATGATCATGGAATCGAAGGGTTAAAGGCTGTCCTTTCTTTTCACACACTGCTTTTAGTTTTTCAGGTTGAAGTTGTGAGTAGAATTGATCTGCCAAACCCTGATCAATAAGAATATTAGAAAACAATGCCCCTTGCTTCTCAACCAAAGCAACAGCATCGTGATTTTTCCAAATACTTCTATCTTTACCCAAATAAGCAGAAAAAACCTTTTCTCCCCACGGACACTCACTTGCTGCACAAATAGGCGCAAAAGCAGAAACCGATCTAAATAAATTCGGGTACTTCCATGCAAGTGTTAACGCACCATGTCCACCCATGCTATGCCCCATAATACCTATACGGCGTGCATCTATTGGAAAGTTTTTAATTAATTGTGCATATAGCTCTTCAACAATATAACTCTCCATTTGAAAGTGTGTTTTCCAAGGTATTTGTTGCGTATCAATATAAAATCCCGCGCCTTGACCGATATCCCAAGCCTCATCATCAGCCACACTTTCGCCACGTGGTGATGTATCTGGCATAACAAGTATTAAACCAAGCTGAGAAGCCATATTTTGAGCATGGGCTTTTATTGCAAAAGTTTCCTCATTACTGGTTAATCCTGCTAGAAAAAAAATAGCAGGACATTTTTCCTGTTTTGCTTGTGGTGGAATATATACAGAAAATTTTGCTATTCCTTGTAAATAGGTAGATGACATTTCATAAGTACACTGTTCACCATCAAAACAATAATTTTTCTGTAATAAATTCATTTTAATTTCCTAAGGCGTTGTCGACGACGGCATTGGATTAGGGCTGATCGGGCTTGGGAAAAGATGTTTTTCTAACTGAGGTAACATCAGCTCCATATTTTTTCCTAAAGACCATTGTGGTTCTGAAGGTTCGAAACCTTGCGCATTCTCCCATTTTGAAACAGTCGCTTGTGCATCAGTAAAGGCATCATGCAGCGTACTTTTCTCTCTCATCGCCTGATCGAAGAAGGCTCTACCAAAATAAGTATAATCCGACTCACTATTACAACCAAACGATGAACGGTCAGCAGCAGAAGCTGTAATTACTAACGTATTATCAGACTGTAATGCAGGTATAAAACTACCTGAGTAACATGCAGAAATTACAATAACGCGCCATTTAATACCCGACTTGTCTAAAGCACTTCGTAGCCATTGTGGATTGATCTGATTTAAATCAATAGGTGCATTTTCAAGTTCAAAATGATTGGCTAGACCGTGCGATGTTAAGTACATAAATAAGACATCTGTATCTTTATTCATTTGTTGGCCAATTCGATTAAGTGCCAACTGAATGCTTGTTTCAGATGCAATAGGAATTTTTGTGCGTGTATCAGGATCATTAACTAATTGAACAGACCGTCCTAAAGTTCCAAATCGCGTATCAAATTGCGATTTAATCCGTTGTACTTCAGAGCTAAAAACAGAATCATAACTATCACCCGCAACACCTAAAAAGTACCAATGCGTTTGTGAAAAGTCACCGAGTTGTATGTGCTCTAGTGTTTGACGAAGCAAGTTTCCTTGAGCATATAGTGCATCTTCTGAAATTGTTGGTGGTGAATCATCAACTTTCCAAATCGGCTGTTGTTTTACGGACATTTGCCACACAACCAAAGTACACACTGTAGCAAACATAATCAGTGCCCTTTCCCACCAAGGCCATTTCAGCTCACGAGAAAATACCCAAATAACAGCTAAACTTTGCCATACAAAAAACACCATAAACAGTGTAGGTAGAAAGTTATAAATACTGTCTGGCAAGAAATTTAATAAGTTATTATCGCCTAAGTACTGCAAAAAACACTGAATAAGTAGCACATTACTGTCTAGTACTAACCACAACAATGCAGGAACAAGCATCAATCTCGGGTTGTTCATTCTTTGCGAGAGTAAAATCCCAACAATCAAAGCAATAAACGGCCAAAGTGCATAACTTACAAGCCCTTGTGAATTAAAATGTCCAACCTGACCAGCAACCATCCAACTGTAAAGTGTATTTACACTCGCAGCGACAGCTCCCCAAAAAAGGAGTTGAAAAATAGATGGGTGTACGATTTGTAATGATTTTCGTGAACCAAGAAATAGCCATAAGCCTGCGACTTGGTTACTTTTTAAATCATGCCAAAAGTTAATAGAAGGTTTAAGATCTATCATAGGATTTTGCTGGCCAGCAACATCACGTTGCTTTTACGTTATTGCTCATTCACTGTATATGCAGTCTAATCGATATCTCACGCTGTACGGCATTACATTACAAAAACGAACAACAACTTGTTTATGTGTCCATATTGAAATAGGCATCAAAACGACATGCATCTCCTAACCATTGATGCTTAGGTTCTTCATTATTTAAAAATACTGCATGACGCGGTCGTTTTACAATGACTCTTTTTGCAACTTTCCTTGCTTTTATAAGTAGGTGGTCGCCTAAATCCATTTCACCATGTTCGGGCAATAGCATATGCAAAAGCTGCATTTGTTTTTTGACCTGTGCTTGTTTTTTTTGTCCTTGTTGGTTTTGATCTCTTTGTGGAAACATGGGATCTAAATAAACAACATCAACACTTTGCCTCATCTGTGCTAACTGTTCTAAATAGCTTGCTGAATCTGCAAATATAAGCTGAATTTTATCAGCTATTGATGCTAAAAATATATCTTTTTTTGCACTTTCATAGGCTTCTTCAAGCAACGTAAATAAAATAGGATGACGCTCAACAAGCCTAACCTGTGCGCCAAATTTTGCCATAAGCAATGAATCATGACCTAGACCTGCTGTTGCATCGACAAGAATAGGCTGTTCATTTGACTGTGTCGCTCGTGCTAACATTTCTGTTTTTAATGATGCTCTTTTTAAGCGTGGAATTTCTGCATACCAATCTGGTTGCATTTTCATGCCTTGTGCTGCAATACTCAAACCATCACGATCTATAACTAAAGCAAGTTCAGGATGTAAACGAAGAAATTTTGCATTAACTTTTTCAGTAAGTTGCAAATCGACATTTACACCACGAGATTGTAGACGATCTACAATCTCGCTTGCTTTTTGTTCATACGCTTGTTCAAACCAACAAACAAATTGCATTACCAATTTACCCAGCCCGTCCACCAAGTGACTAAAATAAATAAACCAAACACAATACGATAGTAAGCAAACACACTAAAGTCATGTTTAGACACATAACGAATTAATGCACGAATCACTAATAATGCCGAAATAAAAGCGACAATAATCCCTGCACCTAAAACCTCCATATCTTCAACATGTAAATCATGGCGCATTTTATACATATCGAGTAATCCTGCTCCCATAAGAACAGGAATCCCTAAAAAGAAAGAGAACTCTGCGGCTGCTTTACGTGATACACCAAGAAAAAGAGAACCGATAATAGTAGAACCCGAACGTGATGTACCTGGAATAAGCGCAAAACATTGAATAAGACCAATAAGTACAGCTTGTTTAAAGCTAAGTTGCTCTACTTCATGACTTACTGTTTTATGTTGTCGTTTTTCAGCCCATAAAATAATAAAACCACCAACAATTAAGGCAATTGCGACTGTTATTGCGTTAAATAAATAGGACTTTACTGTTTCGCCAAATGTTAATCCCACAGCCATAATAGGGATTGTCGCAATAATCAAATTAATACTTAAACGGCGTCCTTGTTCATCACCTGTGAGCGCACCAATAAGTGCCCCCCAAAGCTTATTCCAATATTGATAAATAACTGCTGCAATTGCACCAATTTGCACAGCAACAGAAAACATATCTCGCTTTTCAGGTGTCCAAAAATCGAGTAACTGACCAGTTAAAATAAGATGCCCCGTACTAGAGATTGGTAGGAATTCGGTTATACCTTCCACCAAGCCCATAATCGCGGCTTTAAAAAGTAAAATAAGATCCATGAATTAAGACTTGCCTTGTTCAGAAATTTTTTTCCATGCATTATCACGTAAATATACAGGCAGAGCATTTTCAGCACTCACCCATTTTTTTTCTTGAGCAAGCGACATGGCAATTTTTGCAATATCTTCAGCAGTTGCTTTAACTTGAGTAAACATCGCATTTTCTTGCAACAAGTTTGCACCAGAACCTACAGGTGTAAATTTAATATGTTGCATTGCGTCTGCATAACTCAACAGTTGTTCTGCGTCCACAGCTTGCATCACACCGCGATCATCCAACTCAAAATTCGCGATATATACTTCTTTCATTCTTGCATCAATCACAGCAGTAACAGCCATCAAACCATGCTCACGATATGCTGCCTGTGCCAATGCTTGTAACGTAGATACACCAATTACAGGCAAATCATTTGCCCAAGCAAGTGCCTGCGTAACAGCCGCGTTAATACGAACGCCACTAAAAGATCCTGGTCCACGACTAAATGCAATTACATCTAATATTTCAGTCGTTAAGTTACAGGTTTGTAAGCCTTGCTCAATCATAGGGAGTAAGGTTTGTGTTTGCATTCTTGCTTGATCACTTAAAACTTTAAATAAAATATCTTGATCACGCATCAAACAAACAGAACATTGGTCATTTGCGGTTTCGAGTGCTAGCAGTTTCATGCATGCCCTTATTGTGAGAGAAACTTAAAAATTTAAGGTATCATACGCAACTCTAAAAAGCTTTGCGATACCCTCTTTATAATTATTCGTTATCGTTAAACCAATAAGGCTCAATCTCTTTATAATTTTTAATTACTTCAAAAGAAGCATATGCTTTATGCTGGATCCTTTGTATATCTTTCTCTGTAACGTTGGCAATGACTTTTGCAGGCATACCAGCAACGACTGAATAGTCAGGAATAATCTGGCCTTCCTCTATTACTGTATTCGCTTCAACTATACAATAACTTCCAACTACGGCATTTTCTGAAACGATGCTGTGCATACCAATTAATGTATAGTCACCAACTTTACAACCACGTAATGTTGCATGGTGTTCTACACTTACATGCTGACCTATATCTAAATGATCTGCACATCCCATATCTAAAATACTATAAGCCTGAATATTACTATAATGCCCAATACATACCTTGCCTGTATCTCCTCTTACAATTGCACCAAACCAAATATTCACTTTACTCCCTAAATGAACATCACCAATAATATTTGCGGTTTCTTCAATCCAGCCATCCCAAGGAGTGCATGCAGTTGTGGGTACATAACCATTATATTTATACATCATTATTTTTCTCCTTTTCTATTGTTTTAAGATACTTCTACTAAGTATTTAAGTCATAATAAAAACGCTAAATTCTAACTATAAATCAACAAATAAATCGTTTATATAAATCAAAAACTATTTCTATTCATTTTAAAGCAATCACTGTAACGGGAATATTGCTGACTTTTTTTAGATGACATGCCAAAATAATAAAATTCGGCAAATTAATTCAACTATATAGAAGAAATACGATGATGCACTACTGCCAAAAATGTGGACATGAAACAATTAAAAAAATCCCATTAGGTGACAGTAAAAAACGTCAAGTCTGTCTTTCTTGTGGAAATATTCACTATGAAAATCCCAAAGTTATTTGTGGGGCATTAGTTATTTGGCAAGATCAAATTCTACTTTGCCGAAGAGCCATCGAACCTCGCTATGGGCTATGGACATTACCTGCTGGATATATGGAGCTTGCAGAAACAATGGCTGAAGGTGCAGCACGTGAAACCTTTGAAGAAGCCGAAGCAAAGATTAATATTGAAGGTTTATATTGTATGTACGATATCCCACATATCGGACAAATCTATGCACTATTCAAGGCAAACCTTCAAAATGGTACTTTTGGAGCAGGGCCTGAAACTATAGAAACCCGCCTTTTCAAAGAGGAAAATATACCATGGGATACACTAGCATTTCCAAGTGTAAAACAAACTCTCATTCATTACTTCAAAGATAGAGAAAACCAGCAATACCCTCTACATTTTGAAACCATATATCCTGAAACACATAAGCTTTAATTACTTATGTTGCCCTAGACTATCAATTCTTTGTAAAATAGCCACTACAATGTGGCTAAGATCTTGTTATGCAAAAAAATCTCTCAGACTTAACACTCTCTCCTGCACAGGTACTGCAACAACTACAAGAACTGCATGGCATTATCTTCTTACAAGACTATGGCAAGCCCGTAATCGGATTCTTACCTGAAAAATATTGGTTAGTACAAAATGAGTCTCTTTTCTTTCAAAGACAGAATGACTTTTCTTATCAGCCTATAGATGATCAAAGCCCACTTGATTTTATTAAGCTACAGCACCCCTCTAAAAATACGCATGGTTTTTCAGGCGGATGGATGGGATTTATAGGCTATGACTATGCTGCCCAACAAAGTATTTCATATCCTCAGCATAAGCAACCTGCTACATATTTAGGCCTATATCACTCATACTTAAAATATGAAAATCATCAATGGGTTTTTTATAGTACAGAAATACACGCACCTGAAATCTATGATCTCGTAATAAAAAAACTTACAGCATCTTTTCCTCAGCAAATATTCAAACTCGAAACATCTTGCCAACCTGAATGGTCAAGACAAGAATACAATCAAATTTTTCGAAAAGTTAAAGAATATATACGTGCAGGTGACTGCTACCAGATTAATCTTACACAAAAATTTTCAGCAACAGCGCAAGGAAACTTACTTGCCACAGCAGATAATTTTTGGCAACTTACAAAAGCACCGTATGCAGGTTATCTCAAACTAAATGAATTTGAGCTACTCAGTTGCTCCCCAGAATTATTTATTGAATTCCATAACAATCGAGAAATACGCACGCGCCCAATTAAAGGCACTATGCCAAGATTTTTAGATCAAACCCAAGATGAAATTTCAAAACAAAAATTAAAAAACTCTGAAAAAGATCAAGCAGAAAACCTAATGATTGTAGATCTTCTACGTAATGACTTAAGTGTGTATGCTGAAAATGGATCAGTAAAAACCCCAAAACTCTTTGAGATTGAAAGTTTTAAGCAAGTACACCATATGGTAAGTGAAATTCAAGCAACTCTGACTGCTGAAACATCTCCCTTACATATGCTACTTACAGCATTACCGGGTGGCTCAATTACAGGCGCACCCAAAATTCGAGCAATGGAAATTATTGAAGAGTTAGAACAAAAACCACGAGGTGCATACTGTGGCTCACTTGGATATTTCAACTTAGATGGTACAGGCTGTTGGAATATTCTGATACGTTCTATTCAAAAATACCAAGATGAGCTTTCTATTTGGGCGGGTGGTGGTATCACTATTGCATCAGAAGAAGAAGCTGAATATCAAGAGTGCTTTGATAAGGTCAATGCCATGATTGATCTTATCAACACTTGGTATCAAACATAGCCTCTATGTAACTCTAATTTTTCTTGTATAAATGTCTTAACTATCATGTCTTCTTTGAGCAATCGAGAGTGAAATACTTCATGATGGTTCAAGATTATTTCAGATAACGTTTTCGAATAGAAAGGTTGTTTGAGTAAGTCTTTCCATGCCTGATAAGCCCAATCGTATTCACCAACATTAATACCCATCGTAAGTAGCTGATAATCTATACCATAATTTAGAATGAGTCGCTCTGATGCTGTAGCTTGTTTTTGTATTTTCTTTTGTTTTGCTAAGTAAATAAAATCATAAGAAATTTGATATTCGCCTTGCTCAGAATAGAGCAAACTTAACTCATAAAAACACTCAAGATATAAAGGCTCAATATTACAGGCTTTCAACCAAACTAATATGGCTTGATCTAAACACTGCTGTTCTTTATAAATAGTACCTAAATAACGACAAGCCAAATAACTTTCAAAATTATTAGATGTTAAAGGTATACATTCAACTCTTTTCTTAAACCAAAAAATGGCTTGAGTAATATCGTTATAACTATAATATGCTGTTGCGGCGTAATATGCATATCTTGCTTTTAAAAGAAGATCTTCATTTTCATCCTCAAATGCCTGTGTAAGCACCTCTGCATCTTTTAAATATTTTTGAGGATCTTGGCTTCTTGCACCAAAATGACCTGTTTGAATGTAATAATTTCCTTGAACTTCTAATTCAGATAGATTTGGCTCTACATTTACGATACTTTCATGTAATACGCCTACCCACTTTACAATTTCATTATTTCGAAAAAGTAATTTACGTGTATAAAAGAAATCTCGTTCAACACTTTTAAAAATAAGATGATAAATATCATGAGATAATGTCGTTGGTAATATAAAATCTCCGTAAAATCGATCATCGGCATCAAAAACTAAAATATAATCCGACTTACCTTTACATAAATCTAGCGCTATATTACGGTTGTAAGAAAAGTCTTTCCAAACATGTTCATGGATCTCACCTCGCAGTTTATGCTTTTCTAAATAACTTTTAATTATTGCTTGTGTACCATCAGATGAACCTGTATCACAAATTACAATATAATCAATTTCAATAAATGAGCGAATATTATTGAGTGTTTCTACAATAATATTCGCCTCATTTTTGACAATCATATTTAAACAAATTGTCATTTTTTTCATATTATTCTTCTACTTATAATTTAAAACTACTTTAAGATAGAATCTTTTCCAAACTCTGTATAAGTCGTTTATTTTCAGCATCTGTACCAATCGTAATACGCATAAAATTATCAATTCTTGGCTTATTGAAATAGCGAACAATAACACCTTGTTCACGTAGCTTCTCTACCAGTACACTTGCTTTTTCAGTCTGATGCGAAGTAAAAATAAAATTAGCTTTAGATGGCAATACATTAAAACCTAAAGATTTTAAGTCCATAATCAACCGTTCACGACTCACAATAACTTTTTGGCAATGCTCTTCAAAATATGGTTGATCCTCAAAAGAAGCAACTGCAGCAGCAATTGCAAGGCGGTCTATCGGATACGAGTTAAAGCTATTTTTCACAGTTTCTAGCGCAGCAATTAAATGCGGTTGTGCAATTGCATAACCCACTCGAAGCCCTGCAAGTGAACGCGACTTAGAAGTTGTTTGGCACACCACTAAATTTTCATAACGATCAACTAAAGTGACTGCTGACTCAGCACCAAAATCGACATAAGCTTCATCAATCACCACAACACGATTAGGATTATCACGTAACAATTTTTCAATATCAGTTAAAGGTAATGCGATACTGGTTGGTGCATTCGGATTCGTAATAATAATCCCACCATTCGGCTGTCGATAATCTTTAATATCAATTTCAAACTTTTCATTTAAAGGCACAATCTTAGTTTGTATCTTAAAAAATTGGCTATATACAGGATAAAAACTATAAGTAATATCTGAATATAAAACAGGCTCTTGTTGTTGAAAGAATGCTTTAAAAATGTGTGCTAACACTTCATCAGAGCCATTACCAACAAATACATAATCTGCGGTAATATGTTGCTGTTTCGCGATTGCTGCCTTCAAAATACTAACATCAGGATCTGGATACAAACGCAATAAATCAGCCTGATTAGATAACTGCTTCTCTAATGCTTGTGCAACCTTTGGTGAAGGTGGGTAAGGGTTTTCATTGGTGTTTAGCTTTAATAGATTCTGAATTTTAGGCTGTTCACCAGGTACATAAGGCTCAAGCTCACGAACCTCTGGACTCCAAAAACGCATTTTTTCATTTGTCATAGTCATTTACTTATCTCAAGTGCGGTGGCCTTACAGACCACCTTATTTTTCTTATTTATAGCGATAACGTGCAGAACGTGCATGTGCATCTAAGTTTTCTTCTTGTGCCAAAATATCAGCTGCTTTTGCCAATGGTTTTACACCTTCTTTTGAACACATAATCAAACTAGAACGCTTCTGAAAGTCATACACACCTAATGGTGAAGAAAAACGTGCTGTACCTGAAGTTGGTAAAACATGATTTGGCCCTGCACAATAATCACCAATTGCCTCAGGTGTATACCTTCCCATAAAGATCGCACCTGCATGGCGAATTTCTTCACTCATCGCTTGAGCATCATCTAAACATAATTCTAAATGTTCAGGAGCAACTTGGTTAATTAATTCAATCGCTTCTGACCTATCTTTAACAAGAACTAAAGCGCCACGATTTTCAATTGAAGTACGCGCTATTTCTGCTTTTGGTAGTTCCGCTAAATGTGATTCGATTGCTTGTGCAACTTCCTCTAAAAACTTTTCATCGGGTGTAATGAGAATTGCTTGTGCAATTGTATCGTGTTCTGCTTGAGATAATACATCCATTGCAATCCACTTAGCATCATTATTACCTTCAGCATAAACTAAAATTTCTGAAGGCCCTGCAATCATATCAATACCACATTGCCCAAATACAGCACGTTTAGCAGCTGCAACAAAACGGTTCCCAGGTCCTGTAATCTTATCTACACGTGGAATTGTTTGTGTACCATAGGCAAGAGCAGCAACTGCTTGCGCACCACCAATTGTAAATACACGGCTTACGCCTGCAAGATAGGCAGCAGCAAGTACTAATGGATTAAGGTCCCCTTTTGGTGCAGGCACAACCATAATAATTTCTGCAACACCCGCTACATGTGCAGGTACGGCATTCATTAATACAGAAGATGGATATGATGCCAAGCCACCTGGTACATAAATTCCTACACGATCAAGTGGTGTTACTTTTTGACCTAATGTGTTACCAAAATCATCAATATAGCTCCAACCATCTTGCTTCTGTGCTTCATGGAAAGTACGGATACGCCTTGCAGCAAGCTCTAATGCATTACGTACATCAGGGTCTAAATGATCAAATGCAGTTTTTAATTGTTCTTGAGTCAGTTCGAGTTCAGAAAAATGATGCGCGGGATGTCGATCGAACTGTTGGGTTAATTTAAGAACATGTTCATCACCAAACTGACGAACATCGGCAATAATTTTATCTACAGTTGAAAGAAGCTCAGGATCATTGACAGTTTCAAAAGCCAATAAATCCGCAAAGACCTGTTTGAAATTTTGGTCTTGAGTCGATAAACGTCGCATCAATTTACCCACAAGTTAAACAATTAAGGCTTAAGTTTAACCTTTTTAAAGTCACTTGTGGGCAACATATCTCATTCAATTTATAAGAGTTCATCATATTTTTGACTTACTCTCATAAATTTTATCAATTTTACAACTATTTTGAAGCTACAGCCTGTTCTAGTTGCTGTAAAATAGGATTCAACAAGTTTTGCTTACGCTTAAAGCTCGCCTTGTTTACGATTAAACGTGAAGATACTTGGCAAATTTCTTCCAATGGTTCTAAACCATTTGCACGCAAGGTATTTCCTGTATCTACCACATCTACAATGTAGTCACCAAGGCCAACCAATGGTGCAAGTTCCATAGAACCATAAAGCTTAATGACATCAACTTGCTCACCAAGGCTTGCATAATATTGGCGTGTCAAATTGACATACTTTGTCGCAATTTTTAAACGGCCTTTCGGGCGTTCCATACCCACTTTTGCTGCTGTCATTAGACGACAGTTGGCAATTTTCAAGTCTAATGGTTCATAAACATTTTGAGCACCATGTTCCATTAGCACATCTTTCCCAGCCACCCCAATATCTGCTGCACCATTTTCAACATAAGTAGGTACATCTGAAGCACGTAAAATTAAAATACGAACATGCTTATGGGTTGTTGGGAAAATCAATTTACGAGACTTTTCAGGATCTTCTAATAAGTTAATACCTGCTGTTTCGAGTAAAGGTAGTGTTTCCTTTAAAATACGCCCTTTACTCAATGCCAATGTCAAACCATGATCAAAATTCCCCATCACATCAAAATTTGGATCATCGTTTCTTAGGTCATTCATTATTTACTCACTTACTCGCTTAATTTTTGCGCCAAGGCCTTGAAGTTTCTCTTCAATTTTTTCATATCCACGATCAATATGATAGATGCGATCTACTAAAGTCTCACCCTCGGCGGCAAGCGCAGCTAAAACTAAAGAAAAAGACGCACGTAAATCAGTCGCCATAACTGGAGCTGCTGATAATTTATCAACACCAGTAACAACAGCATCATTACCCTCTACCTGAATATTTGCTCCCATACGAGAAAGCTCTGGTACATGCATAAATCTATTTTCAAAGATCGTTTCTGAAACAGTTGCAAAACCCTTTGCAATCGTATTGACAGCCATAACTTGGGCTTGCATATCTGTCGGAAATTCAGGATGTGGAAGTGTTCTAAAACTCACGGCTTTAGGACGTTTTCCTTGCATATCTAGTTCAATCCAGTCATCACCACGTGTGACTTCCGCACCCATTTCTTCAAACTTTTCTAAAACAGCTTCTAACAGCTTTGGATCTGTATGTGTTGTTTTAACACATCCACCTGTAATTGCTGCTGCTGCTAAATATGAACCTGTTTCGATACGGTCAGCAACAACGGCATGCTCACAACCATTTAAATGATCAACACCCGTTACTATAAGTGTATCAGTATCTATACCTTCAATCTTCGCACCCATTTTCACTAGCATTTGGGCTAAGTCGGTAATTTCAGGCTCTTTTGCTGCATTACGAATTGTAGTCACGCCATCTGCAAGTACGGCTGCCATCAGAATGTTTTCTGTACCACCAACAGTTACCATATCAAAAATGACTTCGCCACCTTTTAAGCGACCATCAACCTGTGCATTTACATAACCATTTTCAACTTCAATAGTAGCGCCAAGTACTTCTAAAGCTTTTAAATGTTGATCTACTGGGCGAGAACCTATTGCACAGCCACCAGGTAAAGAAACACGTGCTGTACCATAACGTGCCAACAGTGGACCTAAAACTAAAATAGATGCACGCATAGTCTTAACAAGTTCATAAGGTGCAAACTGATTATCTAATGTTGATGTATCTGCTTTAACAAGATGTCCATTTTCATAACAGATCGTAACTCCCAAACCTGCAATAAGTTCAACCAATGTATTTACATCTTTAAGATTAGGTACATTTGTAATCGTTATTGGCGTTTCTGCCAAGATAGTTGCAGCTAATAAAGGCAATGCTGCATTTTTAGCTCCCGAAATACGCACTTCACCGCGTAATTGCGTACCACCTTGAATAAGAAATTTATCCATTTATATTTTATACTCCAAACATGCTAGCTTTACGCCATTCTTCTTTTGTCATTGCTTTAATTGTTACTGCATGTACTTCACCACTTGCAATAAAATTATTTAGTGGTTCATATACAAGCTGCTGACGTACAACAGGACGTTTCCCTTCAAAGTGATCATCAACAACTCGTAGGTCAAACTTGCCTGCTTGTCCACTCACAACTACTTCCGCACTTGGAAATGCTTGTTTTAAAATTTCTGTGAGTTGTTCGCTATTCATTATCAAAGACCTCGCTTTGGACCTACGGCTAAAAGTCGAATATTTTACTATAAATCATAAAAATAATTCATTAAGTCTAAATAATTTTAAAACAAAAAAATGAAAGGTTTTATTCAAAATGAGACTTTAAGACAAGTCGCCTATTCTCATATCTAATATAAATATGCTATTCGTTTATGTTTATTCAGTATTAATGAAATATCATATTAAAGAAGTACTTTCCTGTCTGAGGAAGATGCAATATGTAATGATTCTCTATATTTTGCAACCGTTCGGCGCGCAACATTAATTCCTTCTTCTTTTAATAAGTTAGCAATACTATTATCAGATAAAGGTTTTTGTGGACTTTCAGCAGAAATTAACTTTTTTATTCTTGCTCTAATAGCAGTTGAGGAACACTCTCCACCTGTTATTGTAGATACATGACTAGAAAAAAAGTATTTCAGCTCAAATAATCCTTTAGGTGTCAAAATATATTTATTAGTAGTCACACGCGAGACTGTAGACTCATGTAACTCAACCTCCTCCGCAATATCTCTAAGTATTAGAGGCTTCATTGCTTCTTCGCCATACTCTAAAAAATCACGCTGATATTTAATAATACAAGTTGCAACTTTCAATAATGTCTTATGTCTTTCATCAATACTTTTTATAAAATTTTTTGCCTCTAATAATTGATTTTTTAAGTATTGATTATCTTCACTTTGGTCTGCACGTTTAATAAAACTTGCATAATATGAATTAACCCTCAGTTTTGGAACTATATCTGGATTTAAACCTACGTTCCATACATTATTCTTTTTAATAACAACAACATCTGGAATTTGATATTCTATTTCACTTTCTACAAAGTCACTACCTGGATATGGTTTCAGTGTTTTAATTAAATTTATCGTTGCTTTAAGTTCCGCTAACTTTAAGCCTGTAGCTTTAAGTAACTTTTGAATATCGTTCGTTATAAGAAAGTGATAATGTAATAAAACTTTTAATGCTTCAGCTTTATACTGTACTGAGTCTGATAATGCTTTTAATTGGATAGACAAACATTCAACTAAATTCCGTGACCCTACGCCAATAGGATCCAACTGCTGTATATACTTTAATACAATAAGTATTTCATCTTCTTCTAAATCATGCTCAACATAACCAATGTCTAACAACAACTTTAAGGCAACTTCTTTAATTTCTGAAATTTCGGCAATTAAAAAACCTTTTTCATCTAATGCATCTACAATACAAGTTGCAATGAGTCGATCGATTTCAGAAAATTTTAACAAATTAATTTGATCATATAGATATTGCTGCAGTGTTATATCCTTATAATATTGCACTTCTCTTTCATCTGATTGTGCCATGCCTAAAACTGTTGGCTGATGTATATAAATATCATCCCAGTGCGTATCTATAGGTAAATCCTCAGGAATATCAACTGCCTTTAATTGCTCATATAAATCCGCTTCCTGATTTTCACTAATGGTATCTTCTTCAGATGTAGTATCAACAACCTCCAATAAAGGATTATTATCAATTTGTAATTGAACTTCTTGTTCCAACTCAAGATTAGATAATTGCAGTAAGCGTATTGCCTGTTGTAGTTGAGGTGTCAAAGATAAAGAGTTAGCTACTTTTAGCCCAAGCGATAGCTTCATAAACAAACCTCATTGTACTAGCAAACTTTATGCCGTTATTATTTTTTATATCACAAGATTTATATAAATTATATATCACGATGCCAAATTTTGAATTTAAAGTCCATTTTAATTATA